>OZ244911.1:0-2754926 GCA_965221765.1 Flavobacteriaceae bacterium | reverse complement strand
TAATTCAAATCATTGTTATTTTAGGTTTGAAAGTTCTTCTTATTTTGCCTTTATAAATCAATCACTATGCAACTAGAAACTATCGATTGGATTATCGTCATTCTATTTTTTGTTATCTCACTAGCCATTGGTATTTATTCTTCGAAAACGGCTGGTAAAAATCTCAGTGAATTTTTCTTATCTGGAAGAAATATGTCATGGTGGCTATTAGGAATTTCGATGGTGGCAACCACTTTTTCTTCTGACACGCCAAATCTAGTGACTGATATCGTCCGAAAAAATGGAGTGGCCGGCAATTGGGTATGGTGGGCTTTTCTATTGACTGGAATGCTGACTGTTTTTCTATATGCGAGACTTTGGAGAAGATCTAAAGTTTTAACAGATTTAGAGTTTTATGAAATCCGTTATGGTGGAAAAGGAGCTGCCTTTTTGAGAGGCTTTAGAGCCCTTTACTTGGGATTATTGTTTAATATCATGGTCATGGCAACTGTTTGTTTGGCGGCTATTAAAATTGGTGCTGTATTATTAGGACTCAGTTCCTTTGAAACGCTTTTTATCGCCTCATTAATTACAGTTGTCTATAGTTCATTAGGGGGATTAAAAGGAGTTATCATCACCGACTTTTTTCAATTTTTATTAGCCATAGGAGCAACGATTGCCGCAGCTATATTCATTTTAAACCTCCCCCAAATCGGTGGTTTAACTAATTTATTGAATCATCCTGAAATCATTCCAAAACTCTCTTTAATCCCCTCTGTTTCTGATACAGAAATCTTTATTACCATCTTTCTCATACCGATTGCTGTCCAATGGTGGAGTGTTTGGTATCCTGGGGCTGAACCTGGCGGTGGAGGATATATTTCTCAACGAATGCTATCCGCTAAAGATGAAAAAAATGCGGTTTGGGCTACCCTATTATTTAACTTCATGCACTATGCCATTCGACCATGGCCTTGGATTTTAATTGCATTGGCATCCATTGTGGTCTTTCCAAATCTAGAAAGTTTACAACAAGCTTTTCCAACCGTAGATCCCAATGTTATCAATGATGATTTGGCTTATCCGGCCATGCTTAGTTATCTACCCGCAGGACTTCTTGGTTTGATGGTGGCGAGTTTGGTAGCCGCATTCATGTCTACTATTTCATCGCACTTAAATTGGGGATCCTCATATATCGTCAATGATTTTTATAAACGGTTTATAAATCCTAGAGCTAGTGAAAAAAGATTGGTGTTTTATAGTCGAGTTTCTACGGTCTTATTGATGGTGTTATCAGGAGCTCTTGCATTGGCATTGAGTAATGCTTTACAAGCATTTCAAATTTTGCTTCAAATTGGGGCTGGAACAGGATTATTATTTATTCTTCGATGGTTTTGGTATCGAGTCAATATCTACAGTGAACTAACAGCTATGGTGGCTAGTTTTTTAGTGGCCGTTTATTTTCAGGTTATTCACACGAGATTAGGTTTCACGCAAATTGAATCGGTAACCCAATTATTACTCGGCGTGGGAATTACCACTGTTTTTTGGGTAGGGATCACTTTATTGACCAAACCTGAAAAAGACCAAACCTTATTTAAATTCTATAATTTGATTCAACCCGCAGGGATGGGTTGGCAAATAATTAGAAAAAAAGCGCTTTTAAAAGGCGTCAACCTAAAATCAACCGCTAAAAAATGGGATATCACCAATGGCATCATTTGTATGCTATTGGGTTCGGTAGCCATCTACAGTATTCTTTTTGGCACAGGCTATTTACTATACAATGATCAACCTCGATTTTTAATCCTACTGGTCATTGCTACAGTATCTTTGGTTCTATTGTTTTGGGTATGGAAAAAATTCAAATCTGGTATTCATTGAGGATAATCGTTTTGTTGTGTTTTTTCATATTCCTTAGACTGATGAACGATTATAGAAATCGTTTATTGAACCTTTTAAATGTGGTATTTTGGGCCCTCTTGTTCATCAATAACGAATGATTACATTCAAATCACGATGCATTGAACTAGTTAGTATGGTGGCATTATTGATTGTTATGAGTTGTTCTGGTGGAGGGTTTGATTCTCCTCCTAAATCCCCTTCAAGGGTTGATCCTCCATCATCCCCTAGCAAAGGAGAGCCTAAATTGATATGGGAAGATAATTTTGATGGGGACAAATTAAATGATAACGCTTGGACTTTTGATGTTGGTCGAGGAGGCTGGGGAAACCAAGAACTTCAAAATTATACCAGGGGGAACCACTCGGTTGAAAATGGAATGCTCACCATTGAAGCCAGAAGCAGTGGTTCTAATAGATTTTCTTCCTCACGTATCAAAACTCAAGGTCTACAAGAGTTTCAATACGGTCGTATTGAAGCTCGGATTCAATTGCCTGAAGGACAAGGGTTATGGCCAGCATTTTGGTTATTGGGGGCTGATATCGAACACGTAGGATGGCCCGCTTGTGGGGAAATCGATATTATGGAATATGTTGGAAGGACACCTGGAATTTTCCAAAATGCGATTCATACCCCAAGCGGTCATGGTGGAGAAGCTAGTTCTAAACGCACCCGCGTTGAAGATTTAGAGGGGAAATTTCATGTCTATGGTATTAATTGGACAGCTCAAGCTATCGAATTTTATTTTAATGGGCGCTTAACCTACCAATATGCACCCGCTCTAAAGAATAATGAAACCTATCCATTCAATAAACCCATGTTCATCCTATTCAATGTTGCTGTTGGTGGAACCTTTGGAGGGCCAGTGGGAGATGATGTTGTTTTCCCGCGAAAAATGATCGTGGATTATGTCCGAGTTTATGAGCCAAATGAGATAAAATGAACTATAAAAAGGAACTATTAAATTTCATGGTTGGATGCTTGATAGGAGTCCCATTCTTTGGGTATTCTCATCTTTTGAGTGAATTACCTCCTTACCTGGATCAAAACACCCATAATTTTCTAGATGAAATAATATTCTTTCCTTGTGAATTTGAAGAAATCCCACTAGATTTAAAAAATCATGCCATCGATTTTGAATGCCATGATAATCTATTTTTAGTTGAAGAACTTATCGGTAAATCTACTAGAGGGGAAAGTCGTGATCGATTTAGAAGAACACATCATTCACTATCAAATTATATTCATGTTGCTGATGTTAAGGGTCGTAGAATATCTGAAATCAATCATTCTTCTACTATTTTATCGATTAGAGGGCAATCCCATATTGAATCTTGGGCTAGATTCTTTTATGATTTAGAATCCAACATCGAATTTTCCAAGGATACGAAGGCTATATTCCTAGGTATTTTTTCCAAAAAACCAGGACAAAACGTTTTACTGAAGTTAGAAAACCGTCCCCATGATAATTTTTTTTAGGATCTCACGTAGTCATGAAGACCATCCATTCTCGAGAAACATTCATTCATCATTTTCTTCCTTCTAATAGCCAGCACTTTAATCAGATTGGTCTATCCATGAGTCTTGAAAATACCGATCAACTCCAAACCCCATACTCCATGGACCACAATGAGTTTTCAGCTCCAAGTAAAGTCTCTGATCTTCCGAAAACCCAACCGCCAACTCCCCAAAATTCAGTAGCAGATGTTTTTTCTATTTTCAGTGATTCGTATCCCCCACTTCCTCAAGTAAACCTCCATCCCAATTGGGGGCAAAAAACCCAGCATTCCATCCTCAAAGATTCTCTTGAAAATTCGCTTTTAAAATATATTAAATTAAACCGTGAAGGCATCGATTTTGCCCCGATAGATGGTGGATTGGATATATCTCAAATGACCCATCTTCATATCGATTATTATGTGGTTTCAGCCGTTGATTTGCAGTTGTCATTGATTTCTAATCATCCCATCACAGAAGTTTCATATCCACTACCAACCCACCAAAAAAAGAGATGGATTATAGTATGGATATTCCGTTGGATAGGTTTTCAAAAACTTCCCAAGGAGTCGATTTAACGAAGGTGTTTCAATTCAAAATTGAAGAACTCAGCGATACCTATTCTGGAGCAGTCCTTTATTTAGACAATATTTATTTCTATCGTGCCAATACTCTAGAATTAGTATGGTCTGATGAATTTGAAGACGATATATTAAATCTCAATGACTGGACTTTTGAAATCGGCAATGGTTGTCCTGATTTATGTGGATGGGGCAATCAAGAATTACAGCATTATACCAAAGAAAACCATCGACTTCAAGATGGAATGCTCATTATTAAAGCAAAAAAATCGAATCAAAACTCATATACCTCCACCCGAATTAAAACAGAAGGAAAAAGAGAATTTACCTATGGGAAAATAGAAGCTAGAATAAAATTACCTCGGGGAAGGGGGTATGGCCAGCATTTTGGTTATTGGGGAGCAATATCAGAGATGTGGGATGGCCCGCTTGAGGAGAAATCGATATCATGGAATATGTTGGCAAGCAACCAGGGATGATTCATCATGCCATACATACCACCAGTAGTTATTCTACGACCCGAAACAAACAATCCACCCTCTTTCCAAATGTTGAAGATCAATTTCATATCTATGCCATCCATTGGACTGCCGATGCGATCGAATTTTATTTTGATGATCAAATGACCTATCGGTATGCTCCGAAAAATAAAAATGAAGAAAACTATCCTTTTGATAACCCCCACTTTATTCTTCTAAATCTAGCCATTGGAGGAAATTTTGGAGGGCCTGTTGGTGACCAAACTGAATTTCCTCAGGAATATATCATTGATTATGTCAGAGTTTATGCTCCTAACTAAAACTTTTGATTCTATGGGGTTCAGTAGATTAATATTATCTTTTTTCTTCAATAAACT
Source organism: Flavobacteriaceae bacterium (assembly GCA_965221765.1). Lineage (GTDB taxonomy): Bacteria > Bacteroidota > Bacteroidia > Flavobacteriales > Flavobacteriaceae > Bin25. Next base: position 2,750,111 of record OZ244911.1, on the reverse strand, counting down.
ACCTTCGATTTTTTTAACGGCTTGGTATTTGTAACAAATTGATGTGATCATACTCTATTGACTAATAACGAAAAACTTGCTCTGTTTTAATTTTATTTTTGAGGCTCTATGAAGTCTATCTTGATTGCATGCACTGCGTTGGTATGCCTTTTAGGAAATGATTCTTTGGCACAATTAGAAGAGGCATCGTTGGCTTTTAAAAATGGCGAATGGTTTGAAATGCGTATTCATTTTGGAATTTTTAATACCGCATCGGCACAATTTTCATTAAATAAAACTGAATTCGAAGGAAAAGAAGTTTTTCATGCCCAGGCATTAGGGAAAACTACTGGACTTTTTCGATGGTTTTATAAGGTTGATGATGATTATCAAACATTTTTTAATCTAGATTCTGGTTTGCCAGAGTACTTTATCAGAGACATCTATGAAAACGGATATACCAAACATGTGCATGTTCGATTCGATCAACAAAATCGCATGGCTACAGTCCACGATCTTGAAAAAGAGACCTCAGCCACATTTTCTACGTTATCCAATGTTCAAGATTTAATTTCTGTTTTTTATTATCTGAGAAATTTTCTTCCAAAAAAAAGTCTCACTATTGGAGAATCTTTTAATTTCAATATGTTTTTTGATGAGGAAAATTATGTGCTAGATTTAAAATACTTAGGAAGAGAAACCATTAAAACTCCTTTTGGAAAAATTTGGTGTTTGAAGTTTCAACCTTCGGTCAAAGTCGGTCGGGTTTTTAAAACAAAAAATAGTTTAACCCTCTGGATTTCTGAAGATCATAACCGGATTCCGATTCGTCTACAAGCAAGCCTTTCGATTGGTAATATCCGGGCTGATTTAGAAAAAGTTAGGAATTTAGCTCACCCATTTAAAATAATCGTTGATTAATCTTATAACTTTGCCGTATTGAGTAGTTATGATTAGAACCCATCAATGTAATGTTCGCTCTTTTGGGAAGTTATTTTTTTTCACTGTTTTGATTGGGGCATTTATGTTGAGTTGCAAACAAGTCCAAGCTACCAAGAATCTAAAAGAAGTGGACTCTAAAATATCTCACATCAAATTTGGACTGGACTTAGAGCATTATCGAGTTATAGAAGACAAATTTCGTTGGGGTGATAGTTTTAGTGATTTGATGGCAAAACATGATTTTTCTCATGCTGAAATCCATCAAATTGTTTCGAATACTAACGATAGCATTGATTATTCTAGAGATTTTAAAGTGGGAAATCCATTCAGTATCTTTATTTCCAATGACAGTTTACAAAGACCGGAGTATTTTGTTTATCATCCTCCTAAGGCCACTTCATACACCTTAATCAAGTTACAAGACAGTATTTATGGGGAAAATATTCCCAGAAAAATAACCTATGTCGAAAGAGAATCTTCAGGCATCATCGAATCTTCACTCGATCAAACCATATTTGATTCTGATATCCCCTATGAATTATCCAATGCCTTAGAATCTATTTATGCTTGGACTATCGATTTTTTTCATCTTCATAAAGGAGATCGTTTTAAGGTGATGTATACCGAAGAGGTTCTAGATGATTCTATCTCCATTGGGGTTAAAGACATCAAGGCCGCTTTATTTGAACATCGAGGAAGGCCTTTATATGCATTTCAACATACGGCTGATCCTAGGTTTGGTCCAGAATATTTTGATGAACATGGCAACAACCTACGAAGACAATTTTTAACCGCGCCAGTGGAACGAAGTCGCATCACCTCTCGTTATAATCTCAAGCGTCGCATCGCCCTTTATAACTACCGTGTCCGCCCCCACAAAGGCACTGATTTTGCAGCTCCACTCGGTTCGCCCATCATGTCGACAGCTAATGGAACCGTCGAACGAGTGGGATATACTTCTGCCAATGGCAACTACGTTAAAATTCGTCATAATAGTATCTATTCCACGCAATACTTACACATGGATAGAATTGATGTCAAAAAAGGACAATTTGTAAAACAAGGGCAAACCATCGGTACGGTGGGAATGACAGGATATACTTCTGGTCCTCATGTCTGTTATCGATTTTGGAAAAAAGGAGTTCAAGTCGATCCTTTCAAAGAAGATCTTCCACCGGTGGATCCCATGGAGGAAGCTCAGCGATTAGCTTTTGTTGAAACAATTATATTTACCAAAAGTCAATTAGATTTAATGCATTTTCCATCCATTGAGTCTCATGCTAATGATACCCAACTTGTTTATGATTCCAAACTAAATCAAACTAATGACTCTTCCCAGTCATTACCCTAAATCTCTCAACGCTTGGAAGCGACTTGAAACCCATTTTGAAGAGATTTCAAGAACGACCATTACCGAACATTTTCAATTAGAAAAAAACCGTCTTAATCGATTCAGTATTGATTGGGAGGATTTTTATTTGGACTTTTCTAAAAATCGTTGTTCTGAAGAAACCATGAAATTATTGATTGATTTAGCACACCAATGTGGTTTGGATCAAGCCATGGATAATTATTTTTCTGGAAAGAGCATCAATGTCACAGAAAATCGGGCCGTACTACATACCGCCTTAAGAAAGATTAACAAAACCCCCATTTTTATTGATGGAAAAAATATTCTAACTAGCGTCGAAAAACGAAAAGAAAAAATGTTTGAGATGGCTTCTAGCATTCTCGATGAACAATGGAAAGGGTTTACCGGAAAATCCATCACAACCGTTGTGAATATCGGGATTGGTGGTTCTGATTTAGGGCCTGCATTTGTTTATGAAGCTTTAGCATTTTATAGAACTCGATTACGCATTCGATTCCTCTCCAATGTTGATGGCGATCATGCTCAAGAAGTATTGAAAGATTTAGAGCCCGAAACGACATTGTTTATCGTCGTTTCCAAAACATTTACGACTGAAGAAACGCTGACCAATGCCATCACGGTTCGAGATTGGTTTCAAAAAGCGGCCCCTAGGAGTGCCATTGCCAAGCACTTTATTGCCGTGTCAACCAATGTAGCGGCTTGTCAGGCCTTTGGTATCCCATTGTCTAATATTTTACCGATGGACGATTGGGTTGGCGGACGATTTTCTCTATGGAGTTGTGTCGGTATGGCCATTTGTTTGGCCATCGGTCCCCAAAATTTTGATCAACTATTATTAGGGGCGGGTCTCATGGATGAACATTTTCAATATTCGCCATTTGAAAAAAATATTCCAGTAATCCTTGCCTTGATCAGCATTTGGTATAATAGTTTTTGGCATGCAGATAGTGAAGCTATCATTCCATATTCCCAATACTTAAGAAATTTACCCACCTATTTGCAACAGAGTTTTATGGAATCCAATGGCAAAGGAATCGATCGCAATGGCCAAAAAGTAGATTATCAAACAGGAGCGATTATTTGGGGAGGATCCGGCACCAATTCCCAACATGCTTTTTTTCAGTTAATACATCAAGGAACCAAACTCATTCCAGCTGATTTTATTTCATTTACTCATAGTTTGCACTCTAAAAAAGAAGCTCATCAAAAATTATTAGCCAATTTTATCGCCCAAACCCAAGCCCTCATGCAAGGCAAATCATTAGAGGTCGCTATTGATGAACTCAAAGCTTTAGGATATGAACAGCAATGGATTGAACGGCTTGCTCCCTATAAGGTTTTTGAAGGGAATCGACCCACTAATACCCTCTTAATTCATCAACTGACCCCTAAAACATTGGGTTCTTTAATTGCGATGTACGAACATAAAATTTTTGTCAAAGGGATTGTTTGGAATATTTTCAGTTTTGATCAGTGGGGCGTTGAATTAGGAAAACAACTCGCTTCAAAAGTATTATCAGATATCCAAAATCAAGTTGCTCATTCGCATGATTCTTCGACATCCGAATTAATTCAAAGAATCAAATAACTTCTTTTTCTATCCGAATAGAGGATTATCTTTGAGTTTTTATGGCGGGACTCTCTTGTTTTAATATATTTATTGGACATGTTTTATCCATGAGTTCTCTACCAAACACCTATATTTTGGTTTCTATTTCATCCCTTTGTGATTGGATATCTATCAGTTTAATCTGAATTTCAGGATTCCCCCAAAACATATTGATGCCTAGGGTGTAATAAATACTGACCGGGCCATCCAAGTATCTTTTTTTACTCGATAAATGAAATCCAATTCCTTTTATTCTATTTCTGGAGGCATCAATTAAATCCACTTGTAGATGATTTTTTTTATTTCCAACAACTTTTGAATTGCCCGTATCTCTACAATTTTTAGTTCTGAAAATTGGTTCTTGATTTTCCATACCAAATGGAGCCAGTTTTTGTAATTGATGATAAAATTCTAAATCGATTTCTCCAAATTCTAAATCAATGGCAAAGTATTTTACTTTTTCGACTATGGGGTCACTATATTGATCACAGACAGCATTTTCAAATGCTATTTCAAATTGTTCTAGATTTTCTTTTCGCAAGGTCATACCAGCCGCTGCTTTATGACCCCCGTAGCTATCCAAATATGGACTACATCTCGATAATACTTGATGAATATTGATGGATTCGGTAGATCTAGCCGATCCGGATACTTTTGAATTCGAATCCGATAAAATAACGGTCGGTTGATACGCCCATTTATTAACCATTTCATTGGCCGTTATACCAAAAACACCTCGTTCCCAATTGGGATGGTATACAAACGTGGTTTTTTTGGCCCCAAAAGGCTTAATGCCTAATTTTTTGAATCGCCAACTTTGATCTAGTGATTGGGTGATGGATTGAGTCAAGGGCGCCTTAAATTTTAATGGGGATTGACTTTTTATTCTATATTGTCCACCTACGGACCAATATTTATCAGAATAGATTTTCTGATATAACGTCGTATGTTTTGGATTCTGAAAAAAATTATCAGCCGATAGTGACATCCTATTGTCATCTATTTGATGAAATTTTTTTAATAATTTTTTTTTGGCTTCTGAAAAACATCGTCTCCCTACTCTTTTTCGTCTTTGATTAAATTGTTCTATTTCTTGAAATCTCTCATGCGCGTGTACAAGTTGTTGACTAATTAATAATTCTACGGCTTTATGACTATGGGAAACCCTTCCAGCAGCATTGAGTCGCGGGCCCATTTTAAACCCCAAATCCACAGAATCTACTTTTTTATTTTTTATCACCTCTTTAAATGGTAGTAATCCAAGGCGCATTTTTTTATTGATACATCGTAGTCCAAAATGACAAATCACTCTATTTTCATCAAGTAAAGGAACCATATCACAAGTGGTTGCAAGGGCTACCAGATCTAGATAAGAATAGATTTTATTGGTCGGAATATTAAATTCTAAACCCAAAGCGGTGAGTAATTTATAAGCCACGCCACAACCGCATAATTCTTTACATGGATAGATGCAGTCCTTTTGTTTTGGATTTAAAATGGCTAAAGCAGGAGGGAGTTTTTCTGGAGGCAGGTGATGATCACAAACAATGACATCGATATGATTTTTATTTGCATATTGGATTAAATCATAATTACTTATTCCGCAATCAACGGTAATTAATAAATCGAATTTTTCATCAATAAACCGATCAATTCCTTTTTTTGATAGTCCATAACCTTCAGTCTTTCGATCAGGGATATAATATGCTATGGTTTTAAAATAATCTTTTAATGCCATGTATAACATGGATACTGAAGTTATGCCATCGACATCAAAATCTCCATAGATGACTACTTTTTGATGATTTTTTGCGGCCAAAACGATTCGTTGGACAGCTTTTTTCATCCCTTTTAATAAATACGGATCATTCAGATGATCAATTTGCGGAATTAAAAACCTTTCTGCTTCTTGTACTGAATCAAACCCTTTTTGCAGCGTCATGATGGCAATTTTCTCGGAGATTCCTGAGGAATAGATCAATTGATTGACCAGATTTTGATCAGGTTGTTTAACTTTTGCCCATTTCATTTTTTCATATGTATTTTCTTTAATTTGATTTACGATCACTCTTGTGAGGACTACTTGATTTGCATTCTTGAAAATTAATTCATTAGCTATTTGGAACAATCTCTAATTATTACGCTATACTTTTTTTAAACCCTCCAATCAAAAACTCATATATTGCCTGTTATTTTAGTTGGTTTTAGTTACGATTTTCTTAACCTATGGAGGTTGAAATTTTCCATGATATACTATTTTTCTTTAGCACATGACGTGATTAACCCATCGGCTCAATTGAAGTTTTCGTCCACCCCATGGGTAAGACGGTTATAATCCAAATTTAAGTTATCTACAACTAGTGTTTTTGTCTAGCATTTAGACTTGAAGAAAACCTCAGTCCGATTCAAAATAAATCTTTGTTTTTTTCGATGGTTCATGATGCTTTATTTTGATTGTACCTCGTTAAGTCTATCCTCCATCCCGACTAGTTCATCTTCTAAACGTTGAGAAAGTAAAAGAAATCCATGATAACCAATGGAAATATCGACTATTTTGGTGTCTTATTCTCAATCCCTTTAATTTTGTTTCCATGGGGGTTTCAAAAAACAACAGTTGTTTCAAATCGAGGTAAAGCAGATTATTTTCATGGACGAAAACAAGAGATTGATTTTTAAAGATATTTTAATATTATCATGGGAAAAGAAAAAAGTCATTCCTTACTGATACAAGGAGTTCCAGTCGTCGGTAAAACCTCGTTGTTAAAGGAGTACGAAAAAATGGGGATGAAATGTCAGTGCTTTGCATGAAATTTTGCAAAAAAATGATGGTATCTCATCAAACCATTTATTATCAGAAGTATTAAAGAAAATCTATCCATAAAAAAGAATTATTATAAAGGGCGTTTTGTAGAACTCAATGAAACCGAAAGATCTTCGATATTTCATGCTGTTTTTGAAAATGAAATCAAAGAAAACTTCGTGATGGGATTAAAAATACAATCGGATTTCAAAATGGACCCTATGATTGAAAACAGTGCCGCCATGTTTCAAGACATCGTTTCTAGAGGAATTCTACAAATGGGGGAAGACGGTTTTTACCAAATCTCCATACCATCTTTAAGAACATGGATTTTAGAAGAATATCAATCGTATTTGAACATCATCAATCACAAACCAAGTCATAAAATACAACGGTTCATAGACTCGATTCCATTGCAATAACAATGAAATCAAATTATCAAAAGACAATCGAATAATATAGTGGATGATTTATTGAAGTGTCAAAAAACAAAAAGGTTTATATTGTTGATATTATAAAAAGTAAACTGAACTCAATGATTTCAATCGACCAAAAATTAAATATTTCATTCAAAAATCTCATTGATGATGGTTTACTCTTCAAACATGATCAATGCACGCCCTTTTTTTTCACTTTGGTTTATAATGTTTTTATATTGTGGCATCTTATAATAGAAAATCCTACTGGTCTAAAATGATTTGTGCTAGAATGAACCATCGTCTGATGCCCCAAATTTCACACATTCTAAAAGAGTATGCAAGATAAGTTGAGTATCGTATGACAATACAACAATATGTTAAAAGCATCAACGAAAAATACAAAGAGGGGAATTCAACCGAGCACTCTTATCGTGGTGGTTTAGAACAACTTTTAAAAAGTTTAGTTCCAAGTATCCGAGTGACCAACGAACCCAAAAGACAACGTTGTGGAGCCCCTGACTACATCTTGACAAAAAAAGAAATTCCAATCGGCTATATTGAAGCAAAGGATATTGGTGACAAAGATCTTGATGGAAAGAATAAAACAAGAAACAAAGAACAGTTTGACCGATACAAGGCGTCTTTAAGCAACCTCATCTTCACCGATTACATCCATTTTCATCTATATCGTGATGGAGAATTCATCACCAAAATGGCCATTGCAGAAATCACGGAAAAAGGCATAAAAGCTTTGCCTCGAAACTTTGAACGCTTTGAAATCCTCATCGATGAGTTCTGTACAAATACCGGTCAAACCATTAAAAGCCCCAAAAAGTTAGCCCAAATGATGGCGGGCAAAGCACGTCTCCTATCTGAAATCATTGGGAACGCTTTATCGACTGATGAAGAGAATCAAGAAAACAGCACACTGATCGATCAAATGCAAGCTTTCAAACAAATATTGATTCACAACATTACTCCTCGAGATTTTGCTGATGTTTACGCTCAAACCATTGCCTATGGCTTGTTTGCTGCTCGATTACACGATCCTAGTTTAGATTCCTTTAGCAGACAAGAAGCCGCTGAACTCATTCCAAAATCCAATCCCTTTTTACGCAAACTCTTCGGCTATATTGCTGGACCAGACATCGATGATCGAATCAAATGGGTTGTCGAAAACTTATCCGACATCTTTTTGGCCTGTAACGTTGAAGAAATTTTAAAAAACTATGGAAAGTCTAGAAAAATGGAAGACCCCATCATCCATTTTTATGAAACCTTTCTTACTGAATACAACCCCAAACTGCGTAAATCTCGTGGCGTTTGGTATACACCTCAACCCGTTGTAAATTTTATTGTTCGTGCGGTTGATGATATTTTAAAAACAGAGTTTGATTTACCTCGAGGACTTGCTGACACGAGTAAGACTACCATCAAAGTCAATTCTCAAAATAAAGACGGACGAACGACTTCTGGATACAAACAAAATGAACGTGAAGTCCACAAGGTACAGATATTAGATCCCGCAACGGGAACAGGAACGTTTTTAGCCCAAGTAGTCAAACAGATTCACCAAAAATTTGAAAACCAACAAGGTCTTTGGAGCAATTATGTGGAAAATCATTTATTACCACGCTTGAATGGTTTTGAGATACTCATGGCTAGTTATGCCATGGCTCATTTGAAATTAGATTTACTGTTAACTGAAACTGGGTTTCAACCCAAGTCTAACCAACGATTGAGAGTTTATTTGACTAATAGTCTAGAAGAAAGTCATCCCGATACGGGGACTTTATTCGCCTCTTGGTTGAGTACTGAAGCTAATGAAGCCAACCGAATAAAGCGGGATACCCCTGTTATGTGTGTTATCGGGAATCCGCCATATAGTGGAGAAAGTTTTAATAAAGGCAATTGGATAAAGCGCTTAATGGAAGATTATAAAAAAGAACCTGGAGGAAAAGAAAAGTTAAATGAGCGAAACCCAAAATGGATCAATGACGATTATGTGAAGTTTTTAAGATATGGTCAATACTATATTGAAAAAAATGGTAGTGGCGTCTTAGCGTTTATTAATCCTCACGGCTTTTTGGATAACCCGACATTTCGTGGAATGCGTTGGCACTTACTCAAAACGTATGATAAAATTTACACCATTGATTTACATGGCAATAGTAGGAAAAAAGAAACTTGTCCCGATGGTTCCCTCGATGAAAATTTGTTTGATATCATGCAAGGCGTTTCCATTAATGTTTTTGTTAAAACGGGAAAGAAAAATTCAAATGAATTGGGAAAAGTATGGCATTACGACCTATATGGAAAGCGTGGTTTTAAGTACGATTTTCTGAACAATAATTCTATCCGCTCCATTGATTTTAAATCTTTGCCAAACCTAGCTCCTATGTATTTCATGGTGCAAAAAGATTTTGAATCTCAAAAGTCATATGACCAAGGTTTTTCCATCTCCGAATTGTTTACTATCAAAAGTCTAGGAATCGTGACGGCAAGAGACAAGTTTACAATTCATCATACAAAAGATGAAGTCGAATCGACAATTAAAGAATTTCTATCTCTTGACACTGAAGAGTCTAGAATCAAGTTTACTCTTGGAAAAGATGTTCGAGATTGGAAAGTCAGTTATGCCAAAGCAGATATAGAAAACCATTACCCCTATAAAGATTGTTTTACTAGATTATCATATCGTCCTTTTGATACTCGATGGACTTTTTTCACTGGTAAAACAAAAGGATTTCATTGTATGCCAAGAAAAAAAGTTATGTGGCACTTCCTTAATGGGGACAATATAGGATTAACACTCTGTAAACAATTTAAAACGGGGGATCAATACGTTCATGCATTTATTGCCAACAAATCGATTGAGAGTTCATATGTATCAAATCGTACAAGTGAAATAACATCAATATTTCCACTTTACCTCTATACTAGAATCAATGGACAACTAAAGATTGAAGAAAACGCTGAAAGAACTCCCAACCTCAGAAAAGAAATTTTAAAAGCAATAGAAGAAAGTTTGGGCTTGACCTTTACAAATGAAAAAGAAACAGCTAAAAATACCTTTGCTCCAATTAATATTTTAGATTATATCTATGCGGTTTTGCATTCGCCAACATATCGAGATCAAAACAAAGAGTTTTTAAAAATTGATTTTCCAAGAGTCCCTTATCCAAAAGATAAAGACACTTTTTGGCAGTTGGTCAAAGTAGGAGGAGAATTACGCCAAATCCATTTATTAGAAAGTCTAATAGTGGAACAGTTTATAACACAGTACCCAATAAGTGGAAACAATATAGTAAACAAACCGAAATACAAAGACGGTCGAGTGTATATTAACGAAATTCAATTTTTTGATAATGTGCCTCTTGTTGCGTGGGAGTTCTATATTGGGGGATATCAACCCGCTCAAAAATGGCTTAAAGACCGTAAAAATCGGTCATTAGAATATGAAGATATTTTGCATTACCAGAAAATAATCGTCGCCCTTTTAGAAACAGATCGATTAATGAACGAGGTAGATACCATTGATTTTTTATAAGTGAATACTAGGATTTAAGATCTATAAAAGTCTCCATTTTATAGATATCGAAACGTTGAATTTAAGATCCATTGAAATTGTTCATTTTCATTGAATACACTCTACATCAATTTATCGCATCTAGAACATAATTATCATCATATTCGTTCTATCATTGGTTCTAATATGAAATTAATGGGTGTGGTGAAAGCCAATGCCTATGGTGGTTCTGATATAGAAATAGCAACTCATTTACAAAAAATAGGGATTGATTACTTAGCCGTTGCAACGACCCAAGAAGGAAAGCAACTGCGACAAAATAATATTGAGGTTCCTATTTTAGTGTTCTATCCTCAATTCGGAAACTTAGATTCCCTATTTGAATTCGAATTAGAACCTGCTGTTTATAGTTTCAGTTTATTAGACCATCTAGTCGAATTAAGTAATAGAAAGAAAATAAAGAATTATCCAATCCATCTAAAATTCAATACGGGAATGAATCGTTTGGGATTTGAATTAAATCAAATTACCGAATTAAAAGAAAAAATTTCAAAAAGTTTCTTTGACATTAGAAGCCTTTATTCCCATTTAGGGTATAGTCAAGAACCCATTCCCTTTGGTCTAATTGACCGACAAGCTAAAAAATTCCGAGCGATTATTGAGGAATTTACCGATTACTTCAACAAAAGGCCCCTATTTCACTTGCTCAACACTTCTGGAGTCTTCAACCGACCTGATTTAAAGTTCGATATGGTTCGCTGTGGTATTGGGCTCTATGGATATGCCAATCATTCTAGATGGGATCCATCCCTAAAATCCGTGATGACATTAGAATCTAAAATCATGCAGATTCGCGAGGTTAAAAAAGGAGACTATATTGGTTATGACAAAGCCTACCGATGTAAAAAAGATGGCCGTATTGCAATTTTACCGTTAGGGTATGCTGATGGGATTTCTCGCCATGCTGGAAATCAAAAAACTATGGTCTGGATTAATGGCCATTTAGTTCCCATCATTGGCAATGTATGCATGGATCTTTTAATGATTGATATCACCCATATCGATTGTCAAGAACAAGACCAGGTTGAATTTTTTGGAAATCATCAATCTGCTTCATATTTTGCTGAAAATTCAGGCATCATTTCCTATGAACAATTAAGTAATATCGGGTCAAGAATCAAAAGGAAAGTCATTGATCCTCGATAGAAATTTGCGGTCATCATTAGAAAGCTTTGAAGCTAGAGAACCAAAGGCAAAACAAATGGATGGAATAGAAAAAACCAGCATAGCGTTTGATTCGTCAAAGAATCACTTCTTCATTTATCCAAAAATCTCTATTTCTAAGAATCTGAAAATGATTTGAAGGCACCATATCGAAGAACTAGTGCATATGAATAACAATGGAAATATATCACTCCATCTCTTGTATAGCATCATTGGTTGCCATCCAAATACGCTAATGAACCAATTCAAAAACGGTATCATCTCCACTCGATTAACGACAATGAATACAATAGAAAGGCATCGCAAGTATTTTCTTTTCCAATGGAAGAAAATGGAAAGCAACAAGGAAAAAATCACTCTTTTGTAATAGAAATCATTAAACCTATCAAAGGGTTTTATTAAACATCTTTGGAAGTGTCAATCCTATTGGTAATTGGTATTTTTGCCTATAGTTTCTTAAACAATACACTATGCGTTTAGCGATTGTCGGTTGTACTGGGATGGTTGGAAGAGTGATGCTTAAACTGCTTGAAGAAAGAGATTTTCAATATTCTGACCTTTTATTGGTGGCTTCAGAAAGATCGGTGGGAAAAAAAATAACCTATAGAAACCATACTAATCCGATTATCAGTCTTGAGCAAGCCATCGAAAAAAAACCAGATTTGGCCCTATTCTCTGCTGGTGGAACTATTTCTAAGCAATGGGCTTGCAAATTTGCTGAAATAGGATGTCGCGTGATCGATAATTCATCCGCTTGGCGAATGGATTCTTCCAAAAAACTAATTGTTCCAGAAATCAATGGACATCTCTTGACCAAGCAAGACTTTATTATTGCCAATCCCAATTGTTCTACGATTCAACTAGTGATGGCCATTTGGCCAATCCATCAGAAGTACATAATTCAGAGAATGATTGTTTCAACGTATCAATCCGTAACTGGTACTGGTCAAGCGGCAGTGCATCAATTACGGCAAGAATCCTTAAACCAAGAATCTGATAAAGTTTATCCCCATCCAATTCATCAAAATGCCATCCCTCAATGTGATGAATTTTTGGAAAATGGATATACCAAAGAAGAAATGAAAATCATCAATGAAACGCACAAAATATTATCAGATGATTCTATTTCTATTACATCAACAGCGGTTCGTATTCCAGTGATTGGAGGGCATAGTGAATCCGTGAATTTAGAATTGAAAAAAGACTTTGATCTCTCCAAAGTTAAAGACCTGCTATCTCAAATGCCTGGCGTTATCGTTTCTGATAACCCCAAAGAAAATCAGTACCCCATGCCCTTAATAGCTCATGGTAATGATCTGGTCCATGTTGGAAGATTGAGAAGAGATTTTAGTCGTCCGCATGCTTTGAATATGTGGGTTGTCTCTGATAATCTTCGGAAAGGGGCCGCAACCAATACGGTACAAATTGCTGAATGGCTTCTTAAAAAAAGGATTTTAAAACCCCCATCCATACTTCAAGAAACTTCAAATTAGTTTTCAATATCACTCAGAAATTGATAAATACTAAACAAAAAAATGGAGATGATATCCTATCATAAAAAAACGACCGAAAATAGTTAAAATCGGAGGGTTATATCTCATTTATTTTTCATAAATCACTGATTATTAGAATTTTATCAGTATAAGCTTTTAAGAAACAAGCATCTTTTATTAAATTCGTGCTAACCTAAGCAATCAGTAAAATCTAAAAAATAATCTTTAGAATCGAAAAGCAAATCAAAAATCAAGAGATACTAGCCTATATAACATGAGGATAAACATAACCAAACAATGAATGGCTAGACGAATTGAATCAAAACACATCTTATCAACGTAAATGATAAAATTTATGGTATCCTTTGCCATTTTGATATATAATTCCAAAAAAATGTATTCTAAAATTGTACTATCGACATGAAAAAAATGATGCCATTGATGGCTATATTATTCATCCTGAATAGTTGTGATTCAGGAATCAAATACCCAAAAACAGAAAAAATTCCTGTGGTCGACACTTATTTTGACACCCAAATCACTGATAATTATCGGTGGTTGGAAGACGATCTAAGCCCTAAAACGGCCCAATGGGTTGAACAGCAAAACAAAACAACCGTTGGGTTTTTGGAAAAAATACCCTTTCGTGATCAAATCCGGCAAAAACTAGAGCACGTTTGGGATTATGAAAAAGTAGGGGCTCCGTTTGATGAAGGAGATTATACCTATTTCTACAAAAACGATGGCCTCCAAGATCAATATGTGTTATACCGAACCAATGAACAAGAAGAAACTGAAGTCTTTTTAGATCCCAATACATTTTCAGAAGATGGAACCACATCGCTGGCAGGATTATCATTTTCTGATAATGGTCAATATGCTGCTTATGCTATTTCAGAGGGGGGAAGTGATTGGCGCAAGATAATTGTTATCAAAACGGAAACGAAACAACAGATTGGTGATACTTTACAAGACATCAAGTTTTCTGGAATCGATTGGAAACTCAATGATGGTTTTTTTTATTCGAGTTATGATAAACCGGATGGTAGCGAACTTTCTGATTTAACTGATACCCATAAACTCTTCTACCATCAAATTGGTCAACCTCAAAGCCTAGATCAGGTCCTCTTTGGAGAAAAAGAAAATGAAAAACATCGATATGTTGGAAGTGCCGTGTCTGAAGATGGTCGCTATTTGATTATCGAAGCGGCAAAAACAACTATAGGAAATAAATTGTTTTTGAAAGATTTGACCAAAGATCATGCTCCTTTAATCTCAATGGTCGGGGATTACCAAGCCAATAGTTATTTGTTAGATTCTAATGGAGATACCCTCTATATCCTAACGGATTTGGATGCTCCTAATAGACGTCTTGTGGAAGTGGATGCTCAAAATCCTTATTTTTCTAATTGGACAGATTTCATACCGGAAACTGAACATGTATTAAGTGTATCAACTGGAGCCAATCATCTTTTTGCTCGCTATACCATTGATGTGATATCAAGAGTATATGTATATGATTATCAAGGAAATAATCTAAAAGAAATCGAATTGCCTGGATTGGGAAGCGCCTCTGGATTTAGTGGTGATAAAGAAGATGAAATCGTTTATTACTCCTTTACCAATTACCATACGCCATCTAGCACCTATTCTTATAATCCCTCTATCGATCGCTCCGAATTATATTGGGCTCCTAATATTGATTTTGATCCTTCAGAATATACCTCTCAACAAGTGTTTTATGAGTCTGTTGATGGTACGCCAATTCCCATGATGATCACGCATAAAAAATCCCTAGAATATGATGGCTCCAATCCCACTATTTTGTATGGATATGGCGGATTTAATATTTCATTATTGCCTTCTTTCAGTATCACCAATGCGGTTTGGATGGATTTAGGTGGTGTGTATGCAGTACCTAATATTCGGGGTGGAGGAGAATATGGTAGAGAATGGCATGCGGCTGGGACCAAACTCAACAAACAAAATGTATTTGATGATTTTATCGTTGCTGCAGAATACTTGATCTCTCAAAACATCACAAGTCCAGACTATTTAGCCATCCGAGGAGGTTCGAATGGTGGGCTGTTAGTTGGGGCCGTTATGACACAAAGACCCGAACTGATGAAAGTAGCATTACCAGCGGTGGGGGTCTTGGATATGCTCCGATACCACAAATTTACATCTGGAGCAGGATGGGCTTATGATTTTGGGACTTCTGAAGAATCCCAAGAAATGTTTGAATATTTATTGGGTTATTCTCCTTTACATAATCTTGTTGAGGGAACCCATTACCCTGCAACATTAATCACTACTGCTGATCATGATGATCGGGTGGTGCCAGCTCATTCTTTCAAATTTGCTGCAACTCTTCAAGAAAAACATCGAGGCGATAATCCTGTTTTGATTCGGATAGAAACCAACGCGGGACATGGGGCAGGAACTCCAGTATCAAAACGCATTGAACAGACCGCTGATATTTTTGCTTTTACTCTCTACCATGTCGGAGTCCGTAATCTAAGAACTGAATAACTTGAATTTTAAAAAGGTTATTCTCAAAAGTCTAAAGATATAGAAAGGATTTTGCTTGTATTTTGGAGAGCATGAATGATCCTCTAAAAACAGGTTTTTCTTGATCGAAGAAACATAATTCAACTGAATAGGTAATAGTGAAATAAAAATAAGTAATAGTGAAATAAAAATAAGGGGCTTATAGTTAAGCATAGGCGATAATTCAAAAAGAACATATGCATGGGATCATGTTGCACTTGTGGATTGAACATGGCTATGCCTTTAATCCACATTTTTATAAATTAGAAGTCCTTTTAATATAACAAACCAAATCATTATGTCAGATAATAAAGAAGAAAAGAAAAAACTACTAGATTTAACCCTTGGGAGACTCGAAAAAAGTTATGGCAAGGGAACCGTCATGCGTCTCGGTGACAAACCTGAAGAATCGGTTGACTCCATTCCTTCAGGTTCGCTAGGATTGGATATTGCCCTTGGGATTGGAGGATATCCTCGTGGTCGAGTAATTGAAATTTTTGGACCAGAAGCATCCGGTAAAACGACATTGACCCTTCATGCTATTGCTGAAAGTCAAAAATTAGGAGGAATAGCCGCTTTTATTGATGCAGAACATGCCTTTGATCGATTTTATGCCGAAAAAGTAGGTGTCAACCTTGAAGATCTTATTATTTCTCAACCCGATCACGGAGAACAAGCATTAGAAATTGCCGATAACCTCATTCGTTCAGGAGCTATTGATGTTTTAGTGGTTGATTCCGTGGCGGCACTTACTCCTAAAAGTGAAATTGAAGGGGAAATGGGAGATTCCAAAATGGGACTTCAAGCTAGATTGATGTCTCAAGCCATGCGAAAACTCACTAGTTCGATTTCAAAGAGCAAAACAACCGTTTTTTTTATCAATCAATTAAGAGAAAAAATTGGGGTAATTTTTGGAAATCCAGAAACCACAACCGGTGGTAATGCCTTGAAGTTTTATGCATCCGTTCGGATTGATATTCGACGTTCTACCCAATTAAAAGATAGGGATGCGACTGTTACTGGAAATCGAACTCGAATTCGAGTGGTAAAAAACAAAGTAGCTCCTCCTTTTAAAACGGCTGAATTTGATATTATTTATAGCCAAGGAATTTCTAAGGTTGGAGAAATTGTTGATTTAGGAGTTCAATATGGCATCATTGAAAAAAGTGGTGCATGGTATAGTTATAGTAATTCCAAATTAGGACAAGGAAGAGAAGGAGCCAAAGCATTGCTTATTGATAATTTAGAATTGCAAGCAGAGATTGAATCAAAAATCCATCAACAGATTCAATCAAGCAAATGATGAATGATTTCTTTGTTTTGAAGTAATTCTTCGAGCCTGAAAGTCTTCAACCCCCTTGTTTTAGTGGGATTCAGAGGTTCAACCGCTTGTCTGAAATATCAAGAGCCTCGTTTCAACCCCATAACATAAGCCATTGATTATCAAAAGGTTTTGTTGAAGTTTCTGTTTTTATTCGTTCTGAATCCTCACATAGGACGTTTTTTTGGTCGATTTTATTACAATTTCGGAGATCCAACATGTTGCTTGCCCGATGCCTTGTGTTTTCCCATGAATGGAGAACATCAAAAAATTAATCTTGTCGACCCTCCAAGATTTCCTAATCTTCAAAATGGACTCAAAAAAATGTAAAAACACTTTCATAAAACAATAATTTCGCCAACCAAATATAAACTTACTCAGAACTTTTGTGGTAGAACCAGTTAGTTAATCGCTGTGAATGTAAACAGAAAAAGGTCATAATCCATATACCTATTTTCTGACTGAGGTGGGGAATCGTTTGACCTAACAGCAGAAAAAAGAAAATAGCTCCGTTTACTAAAAATCCTATAAATGACATGATTTAGATTTCTATCGATACCCATCGAGATAGAAAGCCCTTCTATACTTCTGTTATTGGGGGGGGGTCTATTGGTGGACCTTGACCTTCTCTCATATTTTTCATGCGAAGTTCATGTTCTTTACGCTCCCATTCATGCTTTTCTTCACTTCTCTTTGCCTGTGCTTTTTCTTCTTTTCTTCTTTTCTGTCCAAAAAGGTAATTCAACATAGCGAATATCAAAATGCCTAAACCAAAAATAATACCAGCGATGGTAGACAGTTCATTCAAAAATTCCATGCCAATAAATCCAATGACGCCTAATGCCATTAATTCGATGTATTCACGATCAACCATACTACGAAGTTAAATTCTTTCTTTGTATTGTGAAGATTTTTAAGGAAATTATTGAAATAATTTGAGTGGCGATAAATATTGACTCATGCAGTTAATCCTAAGCGAATTTACAAAAAAAATCCGTGTAGTTAAGTATATAGTTCCCTATCAACAACACCATTCTCTCATGAAATCTAGAAACACCTAATTTTTGAAAAATACTTTTCGTTTGAACTAAACCACCCATCTCAAAAAGTAATGGCTTCTCAAATTCCCCATTGTGGATTTCATCAAATACGTTTACTATTTTAAGACAAAATAAAAAATCGCCTTCCAATCCAACGCCATGGGCTGTTGCTTTTATTTTGAAACCGTCTTTTAATTTGGGGGATTGCATCCCATCATCAAATTTTATTTTAACAACACCCCAATGATGTTTAATTGCAGTTTCTTTATATCCTTGAGGATGGTGTCTTTAGAACACCGGGTGAACCTTGAACTCAAAAAAAACCTCCCCATATTTCTACTTTTGGATTTTTCTGATTGGCCTTGAAGATTTTTTTCGTTTTCTCTACCATAAAGATTTTCAACGTTACTCCTTACCAACATAGATTCTAAAATACGGCATCTCAGTTGAACGCATCTGTCACCTCCCCATTTTATACGTTATATCAGATCTGTATACCTTTGGCACTTTGATGTGCAATTTCTCCTAAAGAAGTTATCCATCTTAATATCCTAAAATCAAATGAAAAAATTCAACCGTCGTTCTTTTATCAGTAAATCTGTTTTTTCATTAGCCGCTCTCAGTTCGTCAACTTTTATTAAAGGAAAAAGTAATAGCTCCTCTTATTTTCACAATAAAAACCTTTTTTCGAATAATGCTTACTTAGGAGATTTCAAGGCGCCTAAAATATCCAATGTGCGATTAGCCATCATTGGGGTCGGAAATCGAGGGTATGGCCATATACAAAATATCGCTAGAATAGACCATGTAGAAATCGTTGGCATTTCAGATCTCTACGAAGATTTGGTAAATCGTTCGACCCAAATTATTGATGAGCTTGCTCCCAATCGACATTCGAAGGTAGCAAGATTCTATGGCCATCCTGAACATTGGAAGAAAATGATCTATCAGACCAGACCCGATGTGGTTTTTGTTTGCACCAATTGGAATAATCATGCTCCAATGGGAGTCTATGCTTTGCAAAAAGATGCACACACTTTTATTGAAGTTCCTATGGCTATCACTATTGATGGAATATGGCAATTGATTGATGCCGCTGAAAAACATCAAAAACACTGCATGATGTTAGAAAATGTCAACTATGGTCGCGAAGAATTGCTTTATTTAAATCTTTGCCGTCAAGGGGTTATTGGTGATATTCTTCATGGAGAAGCTTCCTATATTCATGACCTCCGTTGGGAAATGGAAGATCAAGAAAGAGGAACGGGTTCTTGGCGCACACCCCATTATGCCAAACGAAATGGAAGTCTTTATCCTACCCATGGCTTAGGACCTGTGGCTCAGTACATGAATTTATGTCGGGGAGAAGATCAATTCGACTCTTTGGTATCCATGTCTTCACCAGCCAAAGGAAGAAAATATTATGCCTCAAAAAATTATCCTCTCAATCACAAATGGAATCAACTAGAATACATCGCTGGTGATATCAATACCACTATCATTAAAACATATCTCGGTCGAACCCTTCTGGTACAATGGGATGAAACTAGTCCCCGACCCTATACTAGAAAAAATTTAATCCAAGGAACCAAGGGAACTTTAGCCGGTTTTCCTACGCGTGTCGCTTTGGAAGCTGGGGTTGGAAATGCGACAGAAAATCATAACACTTGGGCATCGGGAGAGCAATTACAATCTTTATATGAAAAGTATGAACATCCATTATACAAAAGATTAGGACAAAAATCGTTGGAAATGGGAGGACACGGAGGCATGGATTCCTTAATGCTACTTCGAATCTTTGAATGCCTCAATCAAGGATTGCCTTTAGATCAAAATGTTTATGAAGGTGGTGCTTGGAGCGCAGTAGCTCCCCTCAGTGAGGAATCGGTTGCGAATGGAGGGCAAATTCAAAATTTTCCAGATTTCACAAGAGGCCATTGGCAAAAAACCCAACCCTTAGAGATTATCATCTAGTGGCTATTTTCTATATGAACGCTTTTCAAATTCAAAGACTATGAAAAGGATAACAAAAGATATTCATTTTCGGGTTCCTGCTAGAGTCTGTCTTTTTGGGGATCATCAAGATTATTTGGGACTTCCGGTCATTGCTGCTGCAATTAATCGATACATCACTCTAAGGGCTCAACCTATTTCAGAACCTTATTTTGAGATCCAACTGCCCGATATCAATCAAAAACGAGGCATCGATATTCAACATACAATTAATGAATTACCACCTAATGATTATTTTTTATCGGGAATCAAATGGTTTCAAGAACAAGGGATTCTGTTTCATCAAGGCTATCAAATAACCATATCTAGTGATATTCCCATCAATGCAGGACTTTCTTCCTCTTCTGCTCTTGTTGTTGCTTGGATTCGGTTTTTGTTATTGATACAAAAAAACATTTCAAAACCGAGTGATTTAGAGATAGGGAAAATGGCCCATCAGGTTGAGGTCTCCCATTTTAATCAACCCGGAGGCATCATGGATCAATATACCATTTCTCAAAGAGGGATGTTATACATCGATACAGCGACAAGAGAATGTACTCCTATTCCAAAAAATCTACATCATTTGGTTATCGCCGAATCAGGGATTGAAAAAAAAACGCTTCAAGTGCTTTTAAAAGCGAAAACCTATGCTTTAGAAGCAGTTCAACAAGTCAAAATAAAATACCCAAACTTTGATTTGCTTCAAAGCTCCATAGCCGATTATGAAAAGTATAAGAATTTGGTTTCCGAAGAATTGCAACCCTATTGGTATGCGACAATTCATAATTATTCCATTACGCTAAAAGCCAACACCTTATTACAAAAAATCCCGATTGACCACCAACAAATTGGAATATTAATCAATCAGCACCAAGAGATATTGCAAACATGTATCCAAAATACTCCTATTGACATGCAATACCAAATTCAAAATGCATTGAGAGCCGGGGCTTTTGGAGCCAAAACTGTTGGTTCTGGAGGTGGAGGCTGTATCGTTGCATTGGTGTCCCAAAAAACAAAAAATAATGTGATACAAGCGTTTTTGGAGGCAGGGGCCAAAAACGCCTATCCCATCGAAATAGTTTAAACTCTCATGAAAAATAACTCTAGTATTGTCATTTTAGCAGCTGGGAAGTCTTCTCGAATGAAAAAATCCTTAGGCGATGTTTCATTAGATCCAAAAATTCAAGAAATTGCCCAGTCGGATCATAAAAGTCTTATTCCAGTGAATCAGAATAATGATAGTTTGATGAGTCTTCTACTCCAAAATATTGAATCAGCAAATTATACCGATGTCTATCTAATCACTAGTTCCCAAAATCAAGGATTTAAAAATCTGATTGGGACCAAAGAGGCTGATAATCTTTATGGTAAGCTCAAAATTCATTTTGTTATTCAAAAAATTGAACAGAACAGAAGTAAGCCAGCTGGAACCGCCGACGCCTTACTACAGGCTTATGATCAATACCCCCAATTAAAGTCTTGCTATTTTACCGTTTGTAATGGGGATAATTTATATTCATTAGATACCCTAAAAGCACTAAAATCCAAAAGAAAAGCACCTTGTGCCATGATCGCCTATGATCGAGATGGATTACAATTTCCTCAAGAGCGAATTTCAAAATTTGCCATCATTGATTACGATGAAAATTGGTTTCTAAAAAAAATAATTGAAAAACCTAGTGCGTCTGTAATTGACAAACACAACGATGCCAATGGGAGCATAAGACTGAGTATGAATATATTCAATTTTCATGGAGGCATGATATTTCCCTTTATAAAAGAATGTCCATTTAATGACATTCGAGATGAAAAAGAACTCCCTCAAGCCGTAGCTGATTATGTTGCAACAAATCCAAAGGGAATGCTGTGTATCCCAGTTTCAGAGCACTTGCCTGATTTAACATCAGCTCATGATATTGAAACATTAAAAGATATTGGCTAGCTAAAATTGTAACTTACCAAAGGATAATTTAGTTGGATAGCTGGCTTTGTTATTGGCTCATATCAAAGGCTCTTTATCTCATCCATTAGGCCTTAAATTGATTTTAAGGGGTTGACTGCTTGTTTGTCAAAATCTCTTTGGATAACAGAGCATTTGGACTATAAATGGGATTCTAGTTAGTCGCCCTTTAAAAAGTTTTTTTATTAGTTGTAGTTCACTTAGTTTTATTATCAAAGTTCTTTTGAGTTGAATAGGGATATCATCTGAAAACTGAATTCCCCCCCCCCTTTTTCGGGTTTTTCTGAGATTAAAAGAGAGTCTCTCGTGGAGCGTTTTTTCCAATCAAACAGATGGTTTCGTTAGGAAAGATTTGAAGATAGTGATTTCTGGTTCAAGTTCATAGTCATTATGGCCATGGGAGATACAACAGTTTGAAAGCTTCTTTTTGGATGGGCGTCCTCTTTTTCATCACGACAATCTCGGGCTTTTTGTTGATAGTTATACTAAAGTGCGTTCTGCATTATTATACAAGTTCAACTATCTAGTACAACCATAACTCTCCTAGTCAACATAGTTGACTAGGAGAGGGGTTCATAAGGTCCCATTTTGATGTTTCAAAAACAACTAAATATGAAATATCGAAAATTCAACCAAGCACAAAGGTCCCTATTGGAGGCACTCATTCATCAAGGGCTTTCTAATCAAGCGATGGCCGAAGAACTAATCGTTCATCGGACCACCATTTGGAGAGAACGACAGCCTAATATCACGAAACGAAGTCTAGATAAGGGATGTTACCAGGCCGATATAGCCCAGCGGAAGGTGGTCAAGAGAGAATAAAGAAAACCTCGTCTCATCAAGTGGACCCAGGCCCTCAAAGACGACATCAAATACTAGATGGTGGAATAGCATTGGAGTCCGGAGTTGGTGGTGGCTTACTAGAAAGCCAAAGGCATAGAAGGCGTCTCCATCGAAAAGATCGATCGCTAGTGATGGCCTGGCAAGCATGGGAACAAAACATCGGATGCCTCTTACCAACGGTGGTATCGGTATCTACGTCATGGCAAAAGAAGACGCCAACGTGGAAACTACTAGGGACATCAAGGCTGTATTGAAGATTGTCCATCGATGGAGCTGCGTCCGACCATGGTGGAAGACCGAGTGCCTTTCGGTGATGTTGAAGTCGATGTCATGATTGGGAACCAAAGAGGAGATCTCTTATTCGTTTTGGTCGATTGGGCCAGTGATTCAAGCGATGATGAAAACCATCACCTTTGATCATGGATTGGAATTTGCCAAACACGATCTGATCAAGCAACCATTGGGTATCGACACTTCTTTTACGAGACCGTATGCGTCCCAAGAGAAAGACACCGTTGAAAACCCAATTGACGTCCTTAGGAGGCGGGTTTACAAAAGGAGAACATATCGACGATGATACCGACCAAGAAATACAAATCATGGAAGACAAAATAAATCACAGAGGCGTTCGTCAATGCGACTACCGTAGTCCTTTGGAAAAGATAAAATCAACGTGGGCTCATGTTGCACTAGCGAGTTGAACATGGCCTTCCATCATTTGGAAGAAAACAACATCAACATTGTGGTGAAAGAATTAGGTGTTCCGAGTCGTAATCCCGATGGCACTCAAAACCCGATTTGGAAAATGATCGTCTCGGTGATGGCTAGTGTGTATGAATTAGAACGCTGGACAATCTCAGAACGTATTCGTCAAGGACGAGAAGCCTATCAACAACAAGGGGGGCGCGCGGGACCTTCGGATCCGTCAAAAGCCGAGAAACCTTTCTCAAAAAACACAAAAAATCATTTCATTATTACAAAAAAGGAAGTCCTGTCGAGATATTAGTGGCCGATTGGGGGTCTCTTTGGCAACCGTTACGAAGGTAAAGAAGTATCACAGTCAGACATAAAAAAGCTGCTTTCAAAGTATTCAAGCCATATTTAACTACCTAGTGCAATAAGAGTCCCTATCGGCTCTTACAAGAACAATTGCTAAAGGGAGATGCTCATGAAATAGCCATCACCAAACCATTTTCATTTCAAAGCACATCACAATCGATGGCTTGTGCTATATCTTCGGGGGTGAAAGTCCAAGTGAGAGTAATCGGGCTTTTTTCGAAATAAGGCTCTCCTAGATTTGGATTTTTTATCGCAACTTGTTCGTACTCATTATAGTTCATTAAATCAAATATATTCTTGCTACTATCTTCTTTACGCTTAGAATATTCTAAGCATTTTCCATTTTCAAATCTTGCTATAACAGAAACGGCTATGCGGGTTATTTTTGAGTCTAAAAAAAACGGAAATATATAATGCTCGTGTTCCGTTTCAGGAATAATAATGTTTGCTTGATCTTGAATTTCCCATTGGCTAAACTTCTCTCCCAATTGATTATACACTTCTAAGGTAATATTATTACCCGTATTGTTTTCATATACCCAATTCACGGTATAACCATATGAAATATCTTCTTCACCACAACGAACGTAAAGTAGAAAACCAAAGGAAAAACTACTCAGAATAAAACCATGAATTAAAAAGTGCATCGAGTTGATTTTCAGTACTATTGTTGTACTTCGATTTGATATTATCTCTCCACAAAAACCATTGACTTTTACCTATTAACGCATCTTCAATTTGAGAGATGGTATATCCAGAAACAGATTCGGTAACTTTAGTGTTTGTTTTATCAGAATCCATCATGTCTTCAACCACACTAGTATAAAATCCTGAATAACCTCTTTTGTATCCCGAATATGTCATTTGTGTTAACACATTTTGCACTCCTACAGCCCAACTTTCTTTTACCAAAGAAGAGGAATTTCCATAAACACTTCTGTTAGCATTCCAATGAGCTGCATGAGCTATCTCATGGATAACTGTTCCATAAATTTTATCACTTTTTCTATTTGATTTATAGACATGAATTTGGCTCGCTAATCCTAAAAATCTTCTAGCTTTACCAAACGTTCCATTAATTAATTCATCTTCAGAATTCATCCCTGTATAAGCTTTTAATTTTAGTTGCGTTCTCCAAATACTATTTTGCGGGGGTCTATTGAGCCCATAGATATACTTATAATAATAATGGTGAGCGGCTCTAAAGATGGTGGCATAATATGACTCTGGTTTGGTACTTAGGAAAACGGGATTCCATGACCTTTCTATTTTGGGACCATTGACGCCAGCCGTATTCAATAGCCAAGCATTCGTCCGAATTTAAAAATCATGCCGTTCAAATTTCAATGAATAATTGGCAGGACGTCGAAAAGAACCATCGCATCGATAATAACCACTAGAATTCGTAATGCTAGTATGCGTGGTAAACCAACGCCTGGCTCGAACCTTGATCCCTTCGACAGGGATATTGCTTCCTTCAGAAGAATCATAGGTCTTAATGGTTCCCCAAGGCGTCCACTTTCTAGATCGAGCATTTTTTGCGGGTGTGACCACCTCTTCCCAATGATTGGTCAATCGCAAGGACTCATCCACCAGCGATTCTGTAAAATAGGATCGTCGTCGATGCCCGGATTCGATAAATTCATAATCCCCATAATCGTTGGGAAGATGAAGATGGCTCAGTATTTCATAGGGCACGCTTTGGGGCAATTCATCATCCACTTCAACCGATGCATCAAGTGGCATGGGTTTGTCTTTGGGAGCATCCGGATCGATATAATAATGGCCTAGCTTTTTTATTTTCCGATCCAATGGGTAGTCATACAGAATCAAATCTTCATCTAAGGAAAGGGAATCCAAATGGGCTTCATTTTCTGGTAGAAATTTCACATAGTAGTGTGTCGTTTTTACTTCATAATCCCCTGGTAATTCGGCACGAGAGGATTTTTTTAAACTTTTAAGTGCCTTTTTCATGTTTTCTACCGAATACGGATTTTCTAATGGTGGCCCTAAAACCATTAAATCCCCTGGTGGCCATTCAGGTTCTGTTGTGATGACAGATTCAGCATTTGGAATAGGGTCTATTGGGATTAAAACATCTTCTTCTTTGGCAAGCCAAAAAGAAGCCTCCCATGCCGATAAGAAGAATGGCGTATAATTTTTTCATCAGAAATAGATAACGATAATTTTCATAAAGTTAACAATTGTACACTTTATTTCCAAATCCCTCAAAACTTTTTGAAAAAGTGTTTTGGTACATCGAGAATGGCTTCGGAAATACTCTCTCTGAAGCACAGAAAGAGTTTCAAAGCAAACGCTTTGAAAATGAAAATACGACTCAACTCTACTGTTAGAGTAATGGCTTTGGAACCATTCATGGGATGCATTTGGATCGTTGGTGGGAAATGCGTACTGTTACCTCTGTCATAAAGTACATAGCGTAATAGCGTTTTTACTTCGTCCCTTGAAAAAATGCTATCGGGCTCTGCTGATGGCTTTAGAGATTTTCCCTAAAAACCCTTTTTAGATTTAACATTAATGGCATCATGGGGTATGGTATTGGCACGTTTCAAAAAGGAAATGCTTCCGGAGGCGGTCTAGGACATAACATCGATCGACCGATTGATTTCTACAAGATTTTGTATCCAAAAAACGGATTTCCTTGCAGATTTAAAACCCCATATTAAACTCTTCAATCCCAAATATAAAAGGGTTAGAGACTATATTCGGACTTTTTAAGGAGCGACTACATATTCTTTTTAAATTTTAACTGCCGATGGGACTCGTCCGATTATTCTGTTGATAAAGCTTAGTAATATATTTTCCAATGATATCAAATTCGATATTGACTTGAGTCCCTCTTTCTAAAAATTGCATATTGGTAGACTGGTAAGTATGTGGGATGATATAAATGCTAAATTGACAATCCGTGACATCCACAACAGTAAAACTTATGCCATCGAGACAAAGGGAACCTTTTTCAATGACGGGAAACTTTGGTGGGCTGTGAAACTCGAATCGATACAGGCCTGGACCTCTGTTTTTTGGAGTTTCAATACAAACCGTCATCTGGTCCACATGCCCTTGTACCAAATGTCCATCCAAAGGATCCCCGATTTTTAAACTGCGCTCTAAATTGAGATAACTTCCCTCTCCAAGCAAATCCAGGTTACTTCTTTGTAAGGTTTCAGATACAGCATTGACAGCATAGGTTGATTCATTAAACTCAGTGACCGTCAAACACACCCCATTATGAGAAATACTTTGTCCAACCGTTAAATCAGAGGATAAATGACTGTTGATAATTAACTGTTTTGAATCTTGATTTGAATAAATGCGGTCTACCCTTCCCAAGGATTCTACGATGCCTGAAAACATACGCTACTGAATCACTACTTTTGGACGGCAATTTAGTCAGAAAGTACGTGTCTCAAAAACCAAAGAAAATACTTGTTGGGATATCCATGGGGAACCCTAATGGAATTGGTCCAGAAATTATCATCAAAACGTTTGAAGACAAAAGAATGTATGATTTTTTCACAGTAATTGTTTTTGGTAGTAGCCAAGTTCTCCAAGAGGTAGCAAAATTTTATAAATCACCAACAAAGATTCGACCGATAGGAGAAGATAACAAGGTTTTAAATAATACATTGAATATACTTGAAATCGCTGAAAATCAAGAATTCCATTGGCAATGGGGACAGTCAAATGCTGAATCTGGGCGAATTGCCGTTCTGGCATTAGAAGAAGCAACTCATGTTTTAAATAATGATAAAATTCATTGTTTAGTTACCGCGCCTATTGATAAACAAAGTAGTTATTCAGAAGATTTTCCATACGCTGGTCATACAGAATATCTGAAAGATTTTTTTAATCAAGAAACTTTGATGATAATGGTCAGTGAAAATTTAAAAATTGCTCTAGTTACAGAACACATAGCATTATCAGAAATCCCCGCGTTGATTACCAAAGAACGCCTACACCAAAAACTAGATTTATTATTATATTCTCTCAAACAAGACTTTGCTATCCATCGACCCAAAGTCGCAGTTTTGGGCCTGAATCCCCATTCGGGCGATAATGGCGTGATGGGATCTGAAGAAATCGACACCATATCTCCTATGATTAAAGAGTACCGAAATAATGAAGAACTTGTTTTTGGCCCTTTTTCAGCCGATGGTTTTTTTGCGAGTGGAAAACACCGACAGTACGATGCAACCTTAGCCATGTTTCATGATCAAGGTTTGATTCCGTTTAAAGCTTTATCCTTTGGTAGTGGGGTGAATTTTACAGCTGGATTAGATAAGGTCAGAACTTCCCCTGATCACGGTACTGCCTTTGATATTGCAGGGAAAAATAAAGCCAATGCCAACTCATTCAGAGAAGCCCTTTTTACCGGAAGACAGATTTACTACAATCGATTGGACTATCTTTCAACTGAATCTAATTCGGATTAGTCCATAATTCACTGTCTTTATACCCGATACGTACCGCTTTTGATTCAAAATTCCATGCCATTGATAACGGTTGAGTATAGATATCCCAATGTTTGTTTCCATTTTTTCTATAAACAATAGTCGCATCCTCCAAGGGACTTTCTAGATAAATGGAGTCATTCTTAATAGTCGCTATCGGAGGTAAAAGAATCGGATTTTGTCCTCCAACCAACCATTGATTCATCAATTCTTTTTCAGAATAGACTCCCAAATCCCCTGAAAAGAGCATCCATCGATCCAACTTTTGACTAAGCGAATCTGCAATCTGACGATATTGACTCTGATAGGCCAAATTATTTAATTCATATGGATCAACTGATAAGTCATACAATTCGGTTTTGGGTTTTGGAACACCAAACCATTTGTTTTGATATTTATTGAGTTGTTTGTTCTTATGTAAATCAGAAAGATTTTTCATCAATGGCATGGAATTCCGATAACTAATATCTAGTGCATTTGAAATCTCAGGATATACATTCCGAATGAATTTATAATTTCCTGACCTCACGGCTCTTTTCATATCGATTTTTTCATCAAATCGATTGGATGTTGCATAGATTTCATTGGTTATAACATCTTTGGCATACGAGCCTAAAAATGGATTGCCATCCATGAAACTAGGTGGCTGCACCCCAGCCAATGAAAGAACGGTAGGAGCAAAATCAATAAAACTCACAAAATTATCTTCAGTAGAATCACGGGATTGATTGTACGGTAGTTTTACGATTAAAGGCACTTTAATTCCAGTTTCATAAAGAGATCTTTTATATCTCGGAAATGGTCCGCCGTGATCGCCAAAAAAGAATATCACACTCTTTTTAAAAAGTTTGTCCTCTTTTAATTGATTAATGATTTTTCCAATTTGTTGATCTAATCGAATGATATTGGAATACCCGATGGCTATATCATTTTTTACCACCTCATTATTAGGAAAAATTGGTGGTATCGGAACATGATCTGGATCAACCAATAATGGGTGATTAGATTGATTCCAAATTTGCGATTCATGAGTGATTTCAAAATTAAAGACAGCAAAAAAAGGTGTTTTTTGGGGTCGATTTCTCCAATGAGCTTGGGGACTTGATTCATCCCATCCAGAATCTAACGATTTGAAGTTATAGTCTTCTTTTGCATTATTGGTACAGTAATAACCGTTGGTTCTCAAATATTCAGTAAACATTTTGACTCCTTTGGGAACGATTGGAGAATAACTAGGAATTCCAAGGATTGGTTCATTGGTATTTTGATGGCCATTGTATGTGCGCATATTATGCGTCCCTATGGTGCTTGGATACATACCAGTGATTAGAGCGCTACGAGCTGGTGCGCAAACAGGTGTTGGTGTATAGGCATTATTAAAAACCATCCCTTTTTTTGCCAAAAACTCAAGATTAGGAAGTTTAACCGTTTTATTGCCATAGATTGGTAGAAATTCTGGAGATAAGTCTTCGGCAACAATCCAAATGATGTTAGGATGTTCCACTATTTTTCTATTGCAACTCATAAAAAGCAATCCAATAATTACATAAAAAAGTAATCGTTTGGTTCTAGTATCCATCGTTTTTAGAGTTGTAAATCTGTCCTCCCTAGCGCAAAGATACTTGTTTGGCAGTTACTCTATAATCTCAAGTTGATACCTAGTTCAAATAAAGTACTTGAAATTTCAATCTTCTTTGAAAATTATACATAATGGCTTTATAACCAAATGCAGCAATCGCTATTAACTTCCATATCTTGATTGAACAACATGGCATATCTATTTATTTAAAATAAAACTATCCATTAGGAGAGCAAAAATAGATTCGATAATTATATTACTTTTTTTATCACGATTAAAAATAATAGGGAATAATCAACGATAATGAAAGATACGTTTTTCCAAACTGATTAAACATGAGAATATTTTAATTTTTATTAATTTATAGAGCTAATTACTATATTTGAATTATATGAAAACTAAAGTTATTACTCAAAACACATCGGATTTTTTAAGATATCTTATCGATAATAACAGTCCTTATTTCACCAATCAAGAAGCTGAAAATTATTTCGCTAATGCCTCTAGAGCCTACATTCAAAGTTTTTTACAAGAATTAGTTGAACGGCAATTAACCTTCAGGCTTAAAAAAGGACTTTACATGATTATTCCATATTATCTAATGGAAAAAGAATTTTTTCCCAATTCGTATTTAACCGCCAAAGCACTTGCTGGCTCCAACGATTATTATTTAGGGTATTGTTCGGCATTGCAAATTCATGGATTACATGAAAATCCTTCGTTAAAACAACACATTGCTTTAAAAAATCAAGTGATGCCTAATCTGATTGAGATTAAAGGCATGGAATATCAATTAATCAGTCACAAAAAAAAACTGTTCTATGGGTTTGAAACTATTTGGGTTGAATATTTGAATCATATGTACCCAGTACGTTGTAGTGATTTTGAAAAAACCATTCTTGATATTATCCATCGTCCCAAGTACGTTGGTGGAATTCAAGTTGTAGCAGACACGATTTCAAAAGCAAAAAACCGGATTGATTTTTCAAAGCTCCTGGACTATACAAAACAGTCCAATAGTCAAGCGGTTATCAAGCGGTTGGGTTATTTACTAGATATATTGCAAATTGAGATGTCAATGACTTCTGAACTTCAATTGTTAATGTCTCCATCTTATATTCCATTAGATCCTTCAAAAGCAAGAAAAGGAAAAACGATTAGTAAGTGGAATATTCAAATTAATTCTTGTTTAAACATTTGAAAGCCTATGCTTTGAAATCTCATTCAAGAACAAAGCATGAACTTTTCGATATTATTGACAAATTTCCTTCATCAAATCTATACCCTCTTCACTACAAATCCTCAAATTGACCATTTCTATAAGGGATTTGATTTCTTTTAAAAGTACAATTTATTTTACACTAGCCATACGATTAAAGTTTGTCAAGTGTGCCGATTTTTGAAATGCCATATTCCATCCATACTTGTTTAAAAATAAAGAAACCAACACGGATTTCATCAAATCATCATCAAAAAATATATCGAGCCAAAGATGATCATTGATTTGATGAAAACGGAAGCATCATTCGATTGATAAACCACCAGACAGTGGAGATATGCGAGGATTCTTTTGTCCGTATTCATCAATTATAAAGGACCGTAAGGAAGGGATCGGTATGGAACAACTATCATCTCCATCCATATCAATAATCCCTTGAGATAATACTTTTTGATACAAATCATCAGCCTTTTCTGATGATTGCGCTTTAGATAATAATAATATCATATCTTGAATACGAAATTGTTCAGGTAATTGTTTGATAGCCCAGGCAATCAATGCTTTGGTTTCTAGATAAAATCTACGACATCGTTGTTTATAATACTTCTTTTTTAAATCATTACCATATGTTAAAACTTGTTTTAAACGCTGATCGGTTAATAGTTCACCAATGGTGAGATAGCTAGAAAGAGCATTACAATAAGATTGAATATGCCGAGGCCATCGATCGGTTTCTTGCGTCATCGCATGGATCCAAGGTGTCGTATCACTCGGCGTTTTGATTTCTTTGGTGAGCCAGTCATGAATAATCGCTTTTTCAGCGTGAGGTTCTAAGGCTTTTAAATAATAAATACATCCCGCATTGAATCGTGAAACACCAAAATCTTGTAATACTTCTTCCATATTACTCAATCCTCCCAATAAAAGAATAAAACCATGTTTTGATTCTACATTATGATAGGTATTGAAAAAATCAGAAATACGTTCTCTTTTTTCATCGGATAAAAACCCACCTAATGTTTGAGCTTCATCTAAATATAATACCGTGGGCTTGGATTGAATCATCGCTTCATTCAAGTAATCTGTCTCTTTTGATGTTTGAGATTCTAGAGCCACTTTGAACAATTTGAGATCGATGCCATAGGTGGTTTGAATGTCTTGAGCATTTTTATTTTGAGTGATTCGTCGAAATAATTCTTGTGCATCATATAACGAACGGTTGGTCAACCGAATGACATGCCAATGATTGTTTTGAGCTATTTTTCGATATTCATGAATCAAAGCAGATTTCCCGACCCCTGGTGGGCCTTGGATGAGTATACTACTCCCAATCCCTTTTTGCACAGTTTCATGTAATAAACCTTTAAAATGATTTAATTCGTGATGCCGTCCATGAAAATACTTCGCCGGCCCACGTTCAATATGTTGTGGATTAGGTTTCAAATAGATCGCAGAGTACCGATATTCCACAAAGATAACGAATAACCCAACAAGGCTATCCTTTTATTTGGGGATGATCTGTTTGGGTATCATAGTACTATGATACAGAACTTATTTTTCTAAAAAACAGTATGGAATCCGATTAAAAAATCGACCGCTATCTTTCTTGGTTCATTCGTTTTTGTTCCTTTTCAGCAAAGTTGGGGATTTCTAGTTTTTTTATCTTACTTACCCAAAATACATCGAATGGCTATTCCAAATACGAACAAGATATTGAATAGAGCATGGCGTGTCATGGGGGCTTCCCGCCATAGTGGCTCCAATCTGTTGGGTAGGTGGTTCGAATTTAGTCACTATGGGATTAGTGGTTTCAAAATGCATTGTGGAAGGTTATGCAATCAAAAAACTCAGCAATCACCGAAAAATCAAAAAAAACAAGGATTCGTCTTGAATGGGAAAAGGATTTTGCTTCACGCCTCAATGCCAAACAAAAATGCTAGTTGTATCGAACTTAAAGTTGGCTAATCACTATCCAAACCATGGGGTACGCTTCATTGATTGGGTTTGATATGCTGAAATTTGTTTTCCAATCCTTGAGCTTGTGCCTGCTGAAATGCTGTCTTACCGTATTTGTCTTTGATGCTTGTATCGGCTCCTTTTTCTAAAAGAATTTGAGCAATTTCGGGTTGATTAAACCCTGCCGCATAAAACAGTGCTGTGGCTTGGTTATAATTTTTTATATTACAATCCGCTCCATGCTCTAATAAAATCAATACCATCTCTTTATACCCTTTAAAACAAGCCCCCATCAGAGCGGTATTTCCAGAATGATCTTGATGATTGATATTACTGGATCTATTTAACAGAAACTTCACGATTTCAATTTGATTATAATACGCTGCCAAAATAAGTGGGGTAGAACCTCGAGGATCAACAAAAGAATCAAAATCAACACGACCATCAATTTGATTCAGACTTTTGAGATCTCCGTTTCTGATAAACTGAAAGATTTCTTCCATATGAAAGGGGTTTTAAATTGATAATGAAACGTGCATGTGCCAACCTAATCCATCCCGAGAGGAATTGAAATATCAATTCCTTATCAAAGGAAACCGGATTCAATATAACGATTGAATTCTAACTCAAATTAAAGACCGAGTGCTTTTCTGACTCCAGCGCCATATTGGGGATCCGCTAAATCAAAATGATGTAATTGTTTTTCAATGATTTCTTGAGAAACTCCATCCATAGCTGCCGCAATATTTTGAAACAAACGCTCTTTTTGTTCATCTGTGAATAACCGAAATAAATCTCCTGGTTGCTTGTAAACCCCATAGGTATCATTTTCTTCATAGCGCCGGATGTCCCCACTAATTTTCATGGGGGGTTCTTCAGCTGATGAATCTTCTATAACTCCATTTTTGGTATTTGGTTCATAGTATGCATCTGGATTCCCAAAATCATTGGTAAAAAATCGCATGGAACCATCTTTATGATAATGCGTGACTTGGTTTTTTGGAGCATTAGGGGGTAAGGCTTCATAGTGAGTTCCCAACCGATACCGATGAGCATCAGCATAAGCAAATATTCTAGACTGTAATACCTTATCTGGAGAAAATGAAATCCCAGGAACCACATTAGATGGAGAAAATGCTGCGTTTTCAACATGTTGAAAATAATTATCAGGATTTTTATTCAGCTCTAGAATCCCCACATCAATAAGTGGAAAGTCTTTGTGAGGCCATATTTTAGTTAAATCAAACGGATTGAATGGTTGTTTTGGAGCATCTTCTTCCTTCATGATTTGAATCTTAAATGCCCATTTAGGAAAATTACCTTGTTTTATGGCTCCAAATAATTCTTCTTGGTATTTTTCACGGGTTTGACCGGTGATTTCAGCGGCTTGTTCATTGGTATAATGCTGATGTCCTTGTAATGTTTTAAAATGGAATTTTACCCAAAATCGATCCTTATTTTTATTCCAAAAACTAAAGGTATGAGATCCATATCCATTCATGTGCATGGGGGAAATAGGCAATCCTCTATCAGACATAAGAATAGTCACTTGGTGTAAACTTTCAGGAGTTAATGACCAAAAATCCCACATA
Source organism: Flavobacteriaceae bacterium (assembly GCA_965221765.1). Lineage (GTDB taxonomy): Bacteria > Bacteroidota > Bacteroidia > Flavobacteriales > Flavobacteriaceae > Bin25. The sequence continues at coordinate 2,715,152 of OZ244911.1, read as the reverse complement.
GCCTCGGGGGATCTGAGATTGGTTTTGGGATGTCTTTTTTGGGTTCGAATAAAATCAGGAAATTTATACCCATCCCGTATAAAAAATACTGGCGTGTTATTTCCAACCATATCCCAATTACCCTCATCGGTATAAAACTTTAAAGCAAACCCACGTACATCTCGTTCGGTATCCGAAGCCCCCAATTCACCGGCTACTGTTGAAAATCGAGCCAGGACCGGTGTTCGTTTGCCAATTTCAGAAAACAAGTCTGCACATGAGAACTGGGTGATATCACGCGTAACAGTAAAGGTTCCATAGGCTCCCCATCCTTTGGCATGAACAACCCTTTCTGGGATTCTTTCTCTGTTTTGATGAGCTAATTTTTCTACCAATTTATAATCAGACATCAAAACAGGCCCGGGTTGTCCAGCGGTCAATGATTTTTGATTGTTTGAAACTAGTGCTCCTCCAGTAGTTGTTAGTTTTTTAGGCATGTTTGAATACGAAATATGTTTTCAAATTTAAACCTTTAAAACTGATTTTTTCATAAAATTCAATCCATAATTTTTTATATGCCCATTCATAGATTAGTACCCTATTGATTTCACGGGCTTGCTCCCAGAATAACTTTCAGTCTAGTTAAGCATGTGATGTGAAAAAATAGTTAGTTTTGTCAACTGTGAATCTGAAATTAAATCATAAAGACTTTGATATTTATTTTTTATCCTTAAAAGAAGGAATCCACCATTTCAATTATGCGATTAATCACAATTTTTTTGAATATTTCGAATTCAATGATATTATCAATCCCGAAATTCAAGTCAATATTGACCTATTCAAAAGAAGCCATTTGATGGAATTGAAATTTAGTTTTAAAGGCGATATTACTTTGGTATGTGATATTTCTTTAGAACCATACAGAACATCGATAAAATCATGTTATGATTTGGTGGTTAAATTTGGACAAAGAGCCACTAGTGCATCAGAGTCTGATATTATCTATTTAGAACCTTTAGAATATAAATTAAACATTGCACAACAGATTTATGAATCTATTGTTCTTTCTTTACCCATAAAAAAAATTCATCCCGGAGTACATGATGGAAGTTTGGACTCTGAATTGATGGCTTATTATGAAACAAACCATAACCAACCAAATAACAATTCTATTTCTGACTCTAGATGGAATAAACTCCGATTGATACCTAAAAATTGATAACACATTATGGCTCATCCTAAAAGAAAAATTTCAAAATCTAGAAGAAACAAACGTCGAACTCATATCAAGGTCGATGAAAAACAAATTAGTATTTGCCCAACCACATCAGAACCCCATCTATACCACAGAGCGCATTGGGTAGATGGTAAACTCTATTATAGAGGTAAGGTTCTGAGAGAAGAGTCTGCAGAAGAATAATCAACATATTTTATAAAACAGAATTTATTAGTTGATTTTCTTTGATGGAAAAATCAAGTTCTAAACCGATTAAAGCGGCCATTAAAGGCATTGGGGCTTATTTACCTGAAGCGGTACTAACCAATTCCGATTTAGAACAAATGGTAGAAACATCTGATGATTGGATTATTTCTCGAACAGGGATCCGCCAACGGAGAATCTTAAACGACCCTGGAAAAGGGACTTCTTATATGTGTGTCAAAGCCATCCAAGAATTACTATCCAAAACCAGAACCCATCCCACTTCAATAGATCTTGTGATTTTAGCCACAGTAACACCCGATGTCCAAGTGAGTCCTACTTCATCGGTCATTATTTCTGAAATCGGAGCGACCAATGCGTTTGGATATGACTTGAGTGCGGCATGTTCAGGATTTTTATATGCATTGAGCACTGCATGTAGTTTTGTGAATTCCGGAAAACATCAAAAAGTAGTAGTGGTAGGGGGTGATAAAATGTCTTCCCTTGTTGATTATACTGATAGAACAACATGCATACTTTTTGGGGATGGGGCAGGTGCTGTATTGATTGAACCTAGTCAAAATGAATTTGGGTATGAAGATGAATACTTGAGATGTGATGGAAGCAATCAAGAATTACTCAGTGTTAAATCCGGTGGCTCGTTATATCCTACCACTATTGAAACCGTTGAAAAAAAATGGCACAAGTTGTATCAAGATGGTCCATCTGTATACAAGAGAGCGGTTTCTGAAATGTTCTTTGCGACCAATCAAATTATAAACAGAAATCAACTATCCATTGATGACATTGATTTTTTTCTTTCTCATCAAGCCAATAAGAGAATCATCGATTCAACTGCAAAAAAAATTGGTCTTGATTCAAAAAAAGTACTGATGAATATTGGACATTATGGAAACACAACATGTGCCACAATACCCTTACTTTTATATGATTATGAAAATCAGTTTAAAATAGGAAGTAAATTGGTCATTACAGCTTTTGGCGGAGGATTTACATGGGGATCAGTTTATTTGACCTGGGCCTATTAAACACAAACAATTAAAATACTAATGGACCTTAAAGAAATTCAAAATCTAATCAAATTCATTTCAAAAACCGATGTTGAACAAGTAAAACTTGAATTTGAAAATGTAAAGATTACTGTCAGTAAATCGATTAGAAAAAAACAAGAATCGATCCCTCAAATTATAAGCAGCCCACCAAATCCCTTACCAATTGAATCTTCAGTTCAACCAATTCCACAACCAACCCAAGTTCCCGAATCTCATGAAAAACCATCACCAGGGGATCAAAATCTAAAAACAATTAAATCTCCTATGCTTGGAACTCTATACTTGCATCCATCACCAGATGATCCTCCATTTGTTTCTGTTGGAAGTATGATTAAAAAAGGAGATACTCTTTGTACGATTGAAGCCATGAAGTTGTTTAATCATATCAATTCCGAATACGCTGGTAAGATTGTGGATATTTTGGTTGATAATTCATCCCCGGTTGAGTTTGACCAGCCTCTGTTCATTATTGAGCTGTCATAGATTTTCGTGAAACGATTTAATAAAATTTTGATTGCCAATCGTGGTGAAATTGCCATGAGAATCATTCGAACCTGCAAAGAGATGGATATTCAAACTGTTGCAGTATATTCTCAAGTTGATAAGGATAGTCTTCATGTGCGATTTGCGGATGAAGCCGTCTGTATTGGCCCTCCACCGAGTTCTGATTCTTATCTAAACATGGCCAACATCATTGCAGCTGCAGAAATTACCAATTCTGATGCCATTCATCCTGGATATGGATTTTTATCTGAAAATGCTGAGTTTTCTGAAATATGCAAATCCAATAACATCAAGTTCATCGGCGCCTCTAGTGAGATGATTAGTAAAATGGGAGATAAAGCCACGGCGATAGCCACCATGAAAAAAGCTGGCGTTCCAACGATTCCTGGATCTGAAGGTATTTTAAATTCTTTTGATCAAGCGAAACAGGTAGCTAAAAAAATAGGTTATCCTGTGATATTAAAAGCAACGGCAGGCGGCGGCGGAAAAGGAATGCGTATTTGTTGGCATCAAGCAGAATTAAATAAAGGATGGAATAGTTGCAAACAAGAAGCATTAAAGGCTTTTGGTAATGATCAAATGTATCTTGAAAAATTTATAGAAGACCCTCGTCATATCGAAATTCAAGTTTTTGGAGACCATCGAGGAAAAGTATGTCATCTATCGGAACGCGATTGCTCTATTCAAAGAAGACATCAAAAATTACTCGAAGAAACCCCTTCTCCTTTTATGACTTCACGCTTGAGAAAAAAAATGGGAGATATCGCCATTAAAGCTGCTGAATATATCAAATACGAAGGAGCTGGAACAGTAGAATTTTTGGTGGATAAAAAAAAGAATTTCTATTTCATGGAAATGAATACTAGAATTCAAGTAGAGCATCCCATTACCGAACAGGTGGTTAGTAGAGATTTGATTCGAGAGCAGATTGAAATTGCTCAAGGGGCTCGCATCAGTGGTAAAAACTATATTCCCGAACTTTACGCTATTGAATGTAGAATCAATGCTGAAGATCCCGCTCATGATTTTAGACCTAGTCCAGGGGGTATTGATACCATTCATTTTCCTGGGGGCCACGGTGTCCGTATCGATACCCATATCTACAGTGGGTATGTGATTCCCCCCTATTATGATTCCATGATTGCCAAACTCATCACTACATCAGAATCTAGAAAAGGAGCTATATTAAAAATGAGAAGAGCCTTGGATGAATTTGTTATTGAAGGGATAAAAACCACCATCCCGTTTCATCGTCGATTGATGGATCATCCGGATTTTCTTGAAGGCAACTATACCACCAAACTGATGCACAACTTCAACTATTCCCTGCTAAGACAATAATTTGATTTCTTCCAAAATGATTCATCAATTTTTCAATACCGCCGTTTAGTGATTTGATTAGGACATGAGTTGAATTACTACAATTTATATTTTCTCCAACCCATGAAATGATCAATCTGTTAGCTATTATCCTTCATCTTTTCTTCGATCTAAGCCTTTTTAGAAAATTATATCTATATTCTCACTCAAAAGAATTGATTTGAAGCCTCCTTTCTGCCTGCGATAAATGTTTATTTGGAAGCCCCCGTAGGGACTTTGAAAATAAGCATGGCCCTTGTTCTTTTTTGCGTTTTTAGATGACCTCGATTTTCAAATTCAAAGAGTTTTCATGATAACACCAATCGAACAATAGGTGAGCAAAAGAGCTTTATAAGGAATGATTTAAAAACACAAAACCCGTCTAAAAAAAGACGGGGTTTGCTAATAATAATCTAATTTCTAGCTTTTAGTACCCTTCATTTTGGACCATATTGGCATTAGAATCCAATTCATAGGTAGGAATTGGAAAAATTCTTCTGTAGTCCGTTGCAGAAATCTCAGTTTGATTGTTATGTCGAGGAGTTACTGGAATGGGGCTTCCTGTTCTCTGAAAATCAAAGAATTCAAATCCTTCAAAGATCAATTCTTTTCTTCGCTCATTCAAAATATCTTGTTTTGTTACAGATGAGTAGACCGATGCCCCTCGTTTGGAAGTAATCTTATTTAATTCAGCAATGGCCGCATCTGTTTGTCCTTGTTCAAATAAGGCTTCAGAATAATTAAGAACGATTTCTTCTATTCGAATGACCACAACATTATCATCTTGAGTATTGGTTGCAGGCCACTTCGCTTTATTGATCAGCTTTGTACTTCCTTGACATGTTTCATTTGCTAATATGTCTCTTCTGACATCCCCTTCTTCATATAGATTTAAAACGCTTGGTAAGACTTCAACATCTCCATACGAACACCCTCTATATATAAATGCAAGGCCATTAATTCCTCGATTATCTGTTTCAGAAAAAGCTAATTCAAAAATTGAATTTGCAGCATAACTTCCTTCCCAACTTGATACATAGGCATCCGATTCTAAAATTTTAAACTGGCCTGAATCAATGACTAACTTCGCTGCAGATGCTGCTCTGTCCCATTCACCAAAATATAGAGCAACCCTACTTTCTAATGCTTTAGCTGCCATTTTTGAAGGAAAGCTTTTATTCGTGCTTCGATCACTAATATTACTATAGGCTGCCTCCAAATCTGAATAAATAGCATTTTTGACTTCTTCAACAGTATTTCTTGCTGGAGATAGTTCTTCCCCTTTAAATTCAGTCACGATCGGGATTCCTAAATTACCATTGAGATGTTGTTGACCATAATTTCGTAATAAATCAAAATGAGCTATGGCTCTAACAAACTGTGCTTGTGCTTGTATGCTTTTCATAGCCGTCTCATTGCCTTCAATTTCTGATAACTCTTGATTGATAATAATATTGGTTGGCGCTATTGCATTATAAGCCGTAGCCCAAACACCTAGACCGTCGTCTGCGATGTATGCATACCCCGCGGGATTAGTAAATCGACCTGAATTACCATTGGCAAATACGGTCGTTCCTCTGATTTCATCTTCAATAATAAAATCTCTTCCGTACCAATTTGAACTAGTTAAAATATCAAGCGACCCGATTAAAAGTCCTCTTAAATCTCCTTCAGACCTGATATTCGATGCATCTCCAATTGTAGTGAGGGTTGGTTCCAAATCTTCTGAAGTGCATGAAGTTAGAAATATAGATGATAAAAGGATGAAGAAACTGAATATAATATGCTTTCTCATGATACTATAAATTAACATTAATACCAATCACTACTGATTTTGTGGGGGGAGTTCTCAAATTTAAAAACTCCGGATCCCATAACAAATCATCATCTTTTACCCACGTATATAAATTGACCCCTCTTACATAAATCTGTGCAGAACTGAAGCCAGCCTTATTGGCTAATTCATCATTAAAAGCATAGGCCAATGAGACATCTCTCAAGCGGATAAAATCAGCTTCATACAAAAAACGATCATATGTTGTCCAAGACTCGAATCGGTGTTGTATTTTGGGAACATCTGTGATATCACCTGGTTGTTGCCATCGATTCAATAATGCATTTATTCCATTAAACGTTTGGGTTGAATAACGCGTAGATTCTCTGGTATACAAGGACCAAGGTTCGTATTCTCCATGGCCACCTGCGTAATTAGCTTGTGCCGTCAAAGAAATATTTTTATACGCCACATTCAAAAACAAAGAAGCTTGAATGGTTGGATCAACCGTCAAGTCTGAGGCAATTCTAGGGGCTTGTGAGTAGTTATCTGTCGTTTCTGTTTTTTCCTCATTAGCCCAATAAAGCTTAACTCCTGTTTGTTCATCTACGCCGGCATAGGATCTCATATAATACTGATAAAGTGGTTCTCCCTCAATAATTCTTGTTGTGCCACTTATAATTTCAATAGTCTCTCCACTTTCATCTTTAGCTAATTCTACTACTTCATTTTTAGCTGTGGAAACAGAGCCTCTTAATGTCAAGATAATATCGTTTTGCTTGATGATATCACCTCCCAAAGTAAATTCAATTCCATTAGCTTCAAGGATCCCAATATTTTGATTTCGACTACTAAATGATGTCGTTCTAGAAAGAGGGACACTTTGCAACATGTCTGTGGATCGTCCCAAAAAATAAATCAAATCACCACTGAGCCTATTTCCAAAAATCTGAAAGTTTAACCCCAACTCGGTTACGGCAAACTTTTCCCATGTTAAATCATCATTTCCAAATCCTGAAGGAAGAATGCCACCAGAACCAGCATACGAAGAGCCATACCCTATGGAGGCTTGATACGTATTTCGTCCAATTCCAGCGTTACCAGTAAGACCATAATTTGCAAATAATTTTAATCTGTCGATGTATCCTAAGCGTTGGATAAAATCTTCTCTCTCTATATTCCAAGCGAGTCCAACCCCATAAAAATCACCCCACCGCGTCTCGGTTGGAAATCGAGAGTCTGCTTCACGAGAGTAATTTAAGTTAACAATATATTTCTCATCAAACGAATAATTGGTTGATATTTTGTACGAAGCATTATAACCATCAGTAAACGTTCCACTAGCACTTGTGGGTTCTGCAGTAGAGTTTAAATAGTAGATACCATCCGTTGAAAATCCCTTACCACCTGCTCCTACAGAATTAAAACTAGAATCAATAAACTCTTGAATTCCTATGAATTTTAAATTATGTTTCTGAACGTTTATAGAATATGTCAATATGTTTTGGATTGTGAAATCGGCAAAATGAGTTGCAGACAACGATGCGACTCCAGCATCGCCGACAAAACCTCCATGGATCCTATTAGCGTAAGATCGATACCATGTACGTCCGTGATCGACCGATATAACAGATTCTAAAACAAGATTTTCAATTGGAGTTTGCCACTTCAATCTTTGGGCACTCGATATATTAAAAAACTGATTTAAGCTTATATTATTATCTTCTATATACAGTGGATTGTATACGTTTGTGTTTAAGTTATTGATATTGTACGTCCCATCTTCATTAAAGGCACGAGAAGTTGGTGGCATAAAATATTTTGCAGTTCTTGGACTTGAAAAAAAAGCCGAATTTTCAAGAATTCCATCTAGTTCTAGTATAGTGAATCTATTGTTGGTAGAGAAGGTCAATTTATCTGAAATTTTGAACTGTAAATCAAGTGTTCCATTGATAGACTCAAACTCAGATCCAATAACCGTTGCTTTAATGGATTGATATCCGAGAGAAGTTCTAAAGTTGAGTGCCTCCGAACCTCCCCTGGCAGAGATATTGATATCTTGAGATGGAGCATTATCCACTGTAATTAAATCAGCCCAGTCTTCACTATACTCGCCTTGTTCTGCCCAGTTTTTATAGGTTGTGCCAAAAGATCTTGGGTTTTCTAAATAAAACTGCTCAGCACCTTCACGGTTAAAGTTAAATCTTTGTCCGAAGGTGTTAAATAATCCATCGAAAAACAACTCTCTACGTTCAGCAGCCGTTAACACGACAGGGCCATCAATGGCATCATTTGACCAACCATAATTTGCATCAATATTTATAGCTGTTTTCCCTTGCGCAGACTTTTTAGTATTGATAACGATAACACCACCTGAACCCCGAGAGCCATACTGGGCTGTAGCTGTTGCATCTTTAAGTACTGTGATTGATTCAATATCGGTGGCATTCACTCCAGCTAGAGTGCTTAAAGAGGAGGCTCCGGATCCTAATCCTACATTACGAACATTTATTGGAATCCCATCGATAACATACAGAGGGGCATTGGATGCATTAATAGATGACCTTCCGCGAATCAACACATTGGATGTGGCACCAGGTGTTCCTGAATTCCCCCATAAGTATAGGCCCGGAATTTTACCTTGTAAAATTTGATCAACAGAAGTAACAGGGAAGTTACCAATATCTTCAGAAGTAACTTGTACTGCAGAGCCCGTCAATTCACTCCTAGTGAGCGTTCCATAACCCATGACCACAACCTCTTCAAGTTCCGAACTTACTTGCAGTGAAATAGGATAACGATCTCTTTGGTCGACAGTAAAAACTTGGTTTTCAAAACCAACATAACTAACCACAATAACATCTCCAACCGAAACATCAATAGAAAAATTTCCATCAAAATCTGTGGAAACCCCTCGGTTTTGGTCTTGAACTAAAATGGTCGCTCCGGGCAATGGAACCTCCTGGTCATCCAAAACGGTTCCTAAAATTGTTTTTTCTTGTGCATGAGTAAAGCTAAAGCCTACCCCCCCCCACAAAAAAACATGAACTAACAGAAATATCATGTTATTCCCATTATACAAATTGATAAAGCGTCTATACATTTGGTAAAAATTTATCCTTAAGTTATAATCCTAAATTAATAAAAATTTTAGGAGTTCAATTATTTATAATGACGCAAAGTTAGTCTTGTTATACAGCGCACAACTCGGTTTAGTGTATCATTTCAACCATCATCCTATACTATTTAGACTTTTCACTCTGTAATTGTATTCAGAAATATAATTTTACCCCTATCAATTTGGAGATTTTATATTTTGGATTTATACAACAAATTAAATGATAGCCAATGGGAATCTATCATTGGTTTAGAAAAGACGCCTCGATGGACGATCTCCTTTTATGTCTACCATCAAATTAAAAACACTCAACTTTTTAGAGATTATTTGTTTGTCCAATTAGAGCGTTTTCAAGTTTTGGGGCGCATTTATGTCGCTCAAGAAGGCCTTAATGCCCAAGTATCCGTTCCAACCATTAAATACCAATCGTTTTTTGATTTCATTCAAACCATTTCTTTTTTGAAAAAAGCACGAATGAATTTTGCCATTAGTCATGATAATAAATCATTTTTAAAGCTCACAATTAAAGTAAGAAATAAAATTGTTGCTGATGGTCTAAAAATCAATCAAATTGATATAACAAAAAAGGGTGAATATTTAAATGCAGAAAGATTTAATCAGATGTTAGAAGATTCAAACAGTTTATGTATTGACATTAGAAATCATTATGAAAGTGAAATTGGTCATTTTCAATCGGCAATCCGTCCCGATGTTGATACTTTTAGAGATTCCTTACCCATTATCGAACAGCAACTTAGCCCTCATAAATCCAATAAAAATATTTTGATGTATTGTACTGGTGGAATTCGATGTGAAAAGGCAAGTGCCTATCTCATTAGTAAGGGATTTAAACATGTTTATCAACTTCAGGGAGGAATCATTAATTATATCAGAGAAGTAAAAAAAAAACAATTGCTTAATAAATTTCAAGGAAAGAATTTTGTTTTTGACCATCGGTTGAGTGAAATGGGTTCTGAACAAATTATTTCAAAATGCCACCAGTGTGGAAAACCTTGTGATCAACATACCAATTGTGCAAATCAAGCCTGTCATCTATTATTTATACAGTGTTCCGATTGCAAGGTGAAACATGAAAATTGTTGCTGTAAAAAATGTCAAGACATCATTCGATTACCAAAGTTGGAACAAAAAAAAATGCGTAAACACCAAGCATTCCATCATAAAATTTTTAAAAAAGGACGCTTTAGAGAAATTGCTTCAAATTGATTATTTATCAAACTAAAATATGATTTCAACGTTTTAATCCAATTAACTTTGCTTAACAAATGGAGACTCATGGGCTGTGCTAGTTGTTCGAATAGTATCAAGCCGGCTGGTTGTCGGAACAATGGTTATTGTGCGGATCATCAATGCAATAAACTCTCTTCTTTTGATTGGTTATCCAATTTAACTAGAGATCAACAAGGAGACTTCCCATTTGTAGAGGTTCGATTTAAAAATGGACGGAAATTATTTTTTAAAATCCCTAGTTATTTAGAACCAAAAATGGGTTCATTAGTGCTTGTACAAGTTGATTATGGGTATGATATCGGTGTGGTGGCTCTTAAAGGCGAATTAGCCAGAGCCCAAATGCGATTAAAAAAGGTGCTTGATAATGAGTTGATTGGTAATGTTTTGCGATTGCCTAGTCAAGAAGAAATCCAATTGTGGCAGAAGCTTCAAAAAAAAGAAGCAATTCTTCAAAATAGATCTCGAAAAATGGCACTAGATCTTGGCTTAGAAATGAAAATATCCGATGTTGAATTTCAAGCAGATGGACGCAAAGCCATCTTTTTCTATACAGCAGAACAAAGAGTTGATTTTAGAGAGCTCATCCGAGTAATGGCAACTGAATTTAAAATTAAAATCGAAATGCGACAAGTTGGTATGCGTTCAGAAGCAGGTCGACTAGGCGGGCTGGGCATCTGTGGTAGAGAATTGTGTTGTAGTACTTGGTTGACCGATTTTCGAAAAGTTTCATCAACAGCTGCTCGATTTCAACAACTTTCATTTAATCCAGATCGACTCAACGGTCAATGTGGGAAACTCAAGTGTTGCTTGAATTATGAACTCAATAGCTATATTGAAGCATTAAAAAAATTTCCATCTGCCGATATCAAATTAAAAACCAAAAAAGGCATTGGTGTTTTTCAAAAAATGAATATTTTCAGTGACCTAATGTGGTATAGTTACGAAAAAGACCGAGTAAACTGGTACAAATTTGATGTTGATACCGTTAAAAAAATCATAAAAAAAAATCGGCAAGAAATTCTTGTTTCTAAATTGGAAGATTATATGATTAAAGAAGAACAAGATTCCGAAAGAGACTTTTTTGATAATCCCATCGGACCTTCAAAAAGAAAAAAGCAAACAAAAGATCAAGGAATCGGGTGATACACCATGCAGATTGATTCAATGAGAGGTCTCATTCTCTTGGGATTACTTCCTTTTTTTTTCAATTGTCATTCAAAAAATAATACCATTTTTTCAAAAACCGTGGCAATTGAAAATGGATGGTCATACAATAAGCCAATCACATTCAAGATATCCTCAATTAATTTTGACGAAAACCAGTATTATGATTACTTTCTTTTAGTTAAGAATAGCCAGTCCTACCCATTTGAAAATTTATTTTTAATTACTACCTTCAAGGATACAAACTCATTGATTTATCGAGATACCTTGGAGTATTTGATGGCTGATAAAGATGGGCGGTTGATAGGTTCAGGATTTGGTTCCATCAAAACCAATAAATTCGTGCTGAAAGAAAAGGTCCAAATACCCCCCATAGATTCTTTTGAAATTGAAATTCGACACACTATGCGTCACATTGATGAAATAAGTTCTATCACTTCCCTTCCAGGGATCCATTCATTAGAGTTACACATCAATCAGGTCATTGAATGATGAATAGTATTTTCCTTCTACTGATAAGAAAAACCATCAAATTCTGTTGGGTATTGTTTTTTATTGGGATGATTCTCATTGGCGTATTATTCGGGGCAGCTACGGTTGGTTTGATGGGAGAGATGCCCGATGTGAGTCAATTAGAAAATCCAAGGACCAATTTAGCCACGCAAATTATTTCTGATGATGGTCAAGTCCTTGGCAAATTTTACTTCGATGATAATAGAACTCCCTTAGATTTTCATGATATTCCAAGGAATTTAGTCGATGCCCTCATAGCTACCGAAGACGAACGATATTATAACCATTCAGGGGTTGATTGGAAAGGAACCCTTCGCGCTGTTATTTTTCTTGGGGAAAAAGGTGGCGGAAGCACCATATCACAACAATTGGCACGTCAATTATTTGTGGGAACTAGAGATCGGTATTTTGCTAGAGCTATTTCCCAAAAAATTAAAGAATGGATTATTGCCATCAGACTCGAACGAAGATATACCAAGGAAGAAATTATTGCCTTGTATTTAAATATCTATGATTTTGGATATCAAGCCGATGGTATTGAATCAGCTTCAAGAATTTTTTTTAATAAAACGCCCCGAGAATTAATGATTGAAGAAAGTGCTGTTTTAGCAGGCATGTTAAAGAATTCTTCTTTATATAATCCTATCCGAAGACCGGAATTGACTCAAAATAGAAGAAATATCGTATTGAAGCAAATGCATAGAAATGGATTCATTTCAAATATAGAATTGGATAGTTTAAGGGCATTGAGGATCCGCACAGATTTTTCTCCCCAATCGCACATACAAGGTTTGGCTCCATATTTTAGAAACTATATTCAAAAATATGTTTCACAGTGGATTGATAATAATCCGCGTAATGATGGAAGTCATTATAATCTCTATGAAGATGGACTGAGAATTTTTACAACCATTGATTCAAGATTACAACAAAAGGCCGAGGATGCTGTGGAGCAACACATGAAAAGCTTGCAATTGCATTTTTCAAAAGAACTTCAAAGCAATCCCCAGGCCCCTTTTTCTGATATTGATGACCAAATGATTCATCAAATCATACAGTCATCAGTAAAAAGATCTGAACGATGGCGTAAAATGAAAAATAGTGGAACGAGTGAAAAAGTTATTTGGGAAAGTTTTAATCAACCCACATCCATGAAAGTATTTAGTTGGTTGGGAGAAAGAGATACTATCATGACTCCAATGGACTCTATCTTATACTATAAACATTTTTTGAGAGCTTCCTTGCTTTCAATGGAACCTCAAACTGGAAATATAAAAGCTTGGGTGGGGGGAATCGATTTCAAACATTTTAAATTCGATCAAGTCAAACAAGGAAAAAGACAAGTTGGCTCTACTTTTAAACCCATTTTGTATGCAACGGCCATTGATCAATTGAAATTATCACCCTGCGATCAATATCCAGATTCACAATACTGTATTCCAGCTCTAAAATATGGAAACATACAACGGTGGTGTCCAAAAAATTCTAATAATAAATATGGGGAAATAAGAACCCTGAGTAATGGGCTGGCAAACTCTATCAATAGTTTTAGTGCTCGGATTATGGATATGGTTGGTCCAGGACCTGTGGCTCAATTAGCCCAGAAACTAGGCATTACATCACCTATTGAAGAGGTACCATCCATTGCTTTAGGGACTCCTGATATCAGTCTTTATGAATTAGTTGGAGCCTATAATGTTTTTGCCAACTATGGCATTTATATTGAACCCAATGTTATTTCAAGAATTGAAGATAAAAATGGTCGATTGATTTATCAAGCTGATTTAAATACTAGAGATGTACTCAGTGAAGAATCGGCCTATACCATCTTGAATCTATTGAGTGGGGTCACCCAATTTGGAACAGGCACTCGACTAAGACATTCTTTTCAAGAAAACAATGAGTTTTATAAGAGTCTCATTACTGGATATCCCTATCAATTTGAGAATGAAATTGCTGGAAAAACTGGAACTACCCAAAACCATAGTGATGGCTGGTTTGTGGGCATAGTGCCTAATTTAGTAACTGGCGTTTGGGTTGGTGGTGAAGATCGTTCCATTCGTTTTAAATATCTAACCCAAGGACAAGGAGCCACCATGGCTCTGCCCATATGGGGGCTTTATATGAAAGATATCTACGAAGATAATCTGTGGGTCAGTAAAGAAAATTTTAGAATCCCTGAAAACACCTCAGTAAATTTGGATTGTACTAGTTATACAGATCTCAAAGAATTTGGACTATAACCCTTTATACAATTTGTTAACCAGAATGTTCACTAAAAAACAGACGTGTTCGTACTTGGATTCGAACCAAGGACCTCTTGCCTGTCAAGCAAACGCTCTAAACCAACTGAGCTATACGAACTTGTTGCAAATTTATTTGTTTTAATTAATTGTCATTTTTTGACTTGTTCAACCTTCTTGGGAAATATTTGCCATTAAAGATCTGACGTACTAGTTCTTTGATGGGTTTGGCATCGGTAGGAAAGCTCACATGATGGCATTGTACGATCATATCCGATAAAATCATCCATGCTTTTTTGATTTCTTTTGAATGCCGTCGCATCAAATAAGCAGCCCCCTTTTCAATGCCTTAATGACCAATTGGTTTTCTATGAATGATGCCCATCAGAAGGATAGCAAGGTGGTTAGCATTTCATAAATTCTGAACAGATGAAGTACGGCTTGTTGAGATTTCCAACCTAGAGTCCCATGAGGGCTTGACTCCCTAAAATGCTAAAGCCGTTTCAACACCAGACAATCCATCGCATCAGCTAACCACTTGATATGTTGTTTTGGATAGCGGATGCTTTTAAAGGCTAATTCAAATCACGGGACTGTTTTTATTGCATCCCTATTTCATAAATCCAGCGATTTCAGAGCTCCCCCACTAGCTTAGTTTCTCCTTCTTGAGTGAAAAAACAAGTAATACGGGCATGAGTGAAATATGGCAGTTTTATCTAGAAGGCGTCGAATCATCGGACTATATTCCTTTTTCTGCAATATTAATCGAGCCCACTCATAATCAGCGCATTGATTTACCGGCAGACCAAATTTTAAAATTTACTTGGCAGGGCAATGATTTAGATAATGATATTGATTATTATAATTTGTTTTTATCTGAAAATTTTCATTCTCAAACCATTGAAAATATCACTCAAGAAGAATTTTCTATGGAATTAAAACGAGGTACCATCTATCAATGGTCTGTGAGGACTATTGATAAAAAAGGAAATACCTCATTTTCTGAAAGTCGGTTTTTTAATACTTCTAATTGATAGAATGATACATCTCAATAATATTATTGCCAAAGTCAATTTATTTTAAAAATAAGTTAAGTTTGCAGATAGTTTAAACTAGCACGAAGTGTACTCCAATAATGATTACGTCAGATCTGAGATCAAACCAATATTTTTTGGCGCGATATTTGAGGCATGTTCGTTATTACCTAACAAGGTGTTTACAGTGAGTAAAATAATAATTACCCCCCCCCGAAAATCTTCTAGCGAGTTGCTATTCTAGAGCCCTTTGGCCTAGCAATCTATCTCTTTATTTTTTGTATTCCCATGGGGGCTTGATGCTGTATGGCATTCTAATGAACCTGGTAGGAATCCACGCATTTGAGGCTCTTACAGAGTCATTTCGGGGCTTTTGGCCAAGCCATCCAATACATTATAATCATGATTAATATTTTTTTATATGAAAAAACTTTTTATTCTGTTCACAGTAGTGGCCTTATTGGCTGCGGGCTGTAAGAACTATGATGACCGCTTTGATGACTTGAATGGTCAGATTGCGACATTAACCACCCAGGTCCAAACCCTCCAAGGGGTGGCCAGTCAGGTAACGGGTCTCCAGACCGAGATCAAGAATATCCGAGCCAGTATTCAAACCGATATCACCACAGCGGTGGCAGGGGTCGTTCATGTTGCACTAGATAGTTGAACATGACAAGACTTTTTAAGGAGCGACTAACTAAAAAATCAACCAATCAATGAAATATTTATCAATCTTATTATCGATGCCTGTGCTATTATGCTTTGTAATGGGGTGTCAAAAACGGGAACCAAACTCAATGCCGTTGGTTCCAATCCAAAACAACAATCCAGCCAGTCCATTTGAATCTGAATTAGAATTAGAGCCTATACTGGAACCCCGCTATGAGTACCAAGAAAAATATACCGAGTCACAATTAGATTCTTTGGTAGCGGCTATTCTTTCAAAAAATCCAACAATTGATAAAGTTCAATCGATTGATAAGGATATTCATTATTCAGAGAGAAATAAAAAAAGACAAGGTAAATGCGGTCTAGATCAAGATGGCAACCTTAGAAATCCTTTGTATTTAGATGCTAATGGCGTGACGATTAAAGCCCGAAAATGCAATCGAAATATGATCGGAGAGAAATGGGAGTTAAACGGCGTGGAGTATGAAATTGTAGATAATGAATCATTGAGAGAATTGGTTAAAAATGAAAAAGATGTTAGTAAAGTGGTAACCACTTTTGTAACCGATCTAAATAGGTTATTTCATGATCGCCAGGTTTTATATGATATTACTAGTTGGGATACCAGCCAGGTAACCGACATGGGATATCTGTTTTATGGGCAACAGATTTTTAATCAAGATATTAGCAATTGGGATACCAGTCAAGTAAAGAATATGGTTCGAATGTTTCATCTTGCAGAATATTTTAACCAAGATATTGGCAACTGGGATACTAGCCAAGTGCAGGTAATGTATGGAATGTTTCGTGGTGCACAATATTTTAACCAAGATATAGGAGGTTG
This sequence comes from Flavobacteriaceae bacterium, assembly GCA_965221765.1. GTDB lineage: Bacteria > Bacteroidota > Bacteroidia > Flavobacteriales > Flavobacteriaceae > Bin25. The sequence goes on along the minus strand of OZ244911.1, from coordinate 2,698,207 downwards.
GGATACGAGTAAGGTGCAAAGTATGGGGAGAATGTTTTATGATGCAGAGGCCTTTAACCAAGATATAGGAGATTGGGATACAAGTAAGGTTTTAGATATGAATGCGATGTTTTATGGAAGGTCATTTAACCAAGATATAGGCGAGTGGGATACCAGTAAGGTTTTAGATATGAATGCGATGTTTTTTTTTAATCGATCGTTTAACCAAGATATAGGCAATTGGGATACAAGTAAGGTTTTACATATGAGTCATATGTTTTTTAATGCAGAGGCATTTAACCAAGATATAGGCGAGTGGGATACCAGTAAGGTTTTACATATGAATGATATGTTTTGTAATGCAAAATCATTTAACCAAGATATAGGAGATTGGGATACGAGTCAGGTAACCAATATGGCTTTTATGTTTTGTAATGCAAAATCATTTAACCAAGATATAGGCAATTGGGATACCAGCCAGGTGCAAAATATGAGTGGTATGTTTCTTTTGAATCGATCGTTTAACCAAGATATAGGCAATTGGGATACAAGTAAGGTTTTAGATATGAGTCATATGTTTTTTTTTAATCGATCGTTTAACCAAGACCTTAGTAAATGGAATGTTAGTAATGTAACCAGTTGCAGTTCGTTCGGTTATTGGCTTCCAATGTTAGGCCCAGAAGGGTCAGCATTAAGCCAAGAGAATTTTCCACCCTTTACAAATTGTAGTACATCATCCCCTTAGGATTAATGGGTAGAAAAAAAAGACCCCTACGATCTTTTGTACGAACTACTAAGCAAACTACAGAAAATTAATGAATACCGAATTAGAAACATTGCAAAACCAAACCGTTAATGAAATGGCTAACAAAATCCTAAGAGACTACATTAAGGGAAGTAAAGAGGGCTACGGAGAACATTTAGCCAAACCAAGTAAAGAACAGTTGAACTAATGAGTACATATAGCCGAATAATAGACCGGACAGCTAAAAGAATCATAGCCACCGATAAATACCGTTTTGCGTTGGGTGACCGTTTAACTACCCTAAGAGAATCATTAGACGAGTTAGTCAATACGTTAGAGGGGTTAGAAAGCCAATACAACATACAATTACCGATTAAAAACGAAATAACAGACAACTATAATGAACTTGATAATGCAATCAATGTATTTATAGAGCAAAACCATAAAGCCCTAAGAGACTTTGTAGTACAAAAGCCCCGACGTAAATAACAAGGACAGCATACCCTTATTATCTTTTGAAAACCCATAGAAACACGGGCAAAATCGTATAAATGTAATTACAATCGTATTTACAGATTAAGTTATAAATAAAAAGATAAACCTAAAAATAGCAATGGGTTTATAAAAATTATTTTAGCTGTTTTTTATAAGTCTTTATAAATCAATTAGTTATACTTTATTAAATCTTTATAAAAATCTTTTGTAAAAGGGGGTATTTATATTATAAAAATGTTTATCTCTACACCGTAATTATATAATTAATCTACTATATATCTACGGAAAATTTATAGCACGAGACGGTCAGTCCTATGAGGGGTATAACATCTTTATAAAAAAGAGGAGTTTAAAATTTTTTTAATTGGGTACGCAATATTTTTATTTGTTGGGTGAGCATGCCATGCTTGTCTAATTTTTTAGCTTCAGTCAACAATTTGTTTGCTTCTCTTTTTCTTTTTTTTTGCATGAGAATTCCTGCCAAATTCATTTTTGCCATGGCCCGATCATGCTTATATCGCAAGCCCATACCCAATGCTGATGTTAAAAATTTTTCAGCTTTATGAAGATTATTTTGAGATTCGATGAGTCCATGTAAATACAAATAATAACCGTGTTGCTTTTTGACTAAAGATGCTCTAGGATTTTTGATTTTATCCAGCCATTTTTGAGCTCCTTTTAAATCTTCTTTTCGCAGTCTTAAAAACGCCAGAAAAATAAGCTCATTTTTAAAATATAATAAAACAAACATACCTCCCAATAATGCGAGTGCAATGCCATTCCCGATGAATTGTTCGATGAACTGGTGAACTGAAAAAGCAAAACTAGCGATGGCCAAGATTAACTTGATGGCTTTAGGAAACATATCTTGTAGAGATGTCAAAGATAAAACAAAATTTGAGTTGAGTTTAAATCGCTTGTAAAATTTCGAATGTCTTATATTTGCGGCCTTTGAAATTCCCAAAAATAAAGCTAATTTCTACTAGTTTATCATATGAAAAGGACATACCAACCATCAAAACGAAAACGAAGAAATAAGCATGGTTTTCGCGCTCGAATGGCAACGGCCAATGGCCGTAAAATTCTATCGAGAAGACGTTCTAAAGGTAGAAAGCGATTAACAGTATCAACTCAAGAAAAGCGATAGGTTGAACAAAACTAAAAAGGATTTAGTATTCAGTCATTTTAATTCGCTTCAAGGCTTTCGATGTGATATGTTTTTAAACCGTATCGATGCCTAAAGATTCCGGCATCGAAAGTATTTTATTAATCGGTTCAGGCCCGATTATTATTGGGCAAGCTTGTGAATTTGATTATTCTGGAACCCAAGCCTTGAGATCGTTAAAAGAAGACGGTATAAAAACTATTCTTTTAAATTCTAATCCTGCTACCATCATGACGGATCCGTCGATGGCAGATGATATTTATTTGAAACCATTGACTACCAAATCAATTATCGAAATATTAAATCAACACCAAGTTGATGCCGTTTTACCGACCATGGGGGGACAAACGGCTCTGAATCTATGTATTGAAGCGAATGATAAAGGGATATGGAATGATTTCAATGTCGAAATAGTAGGTGTTGATATTGAAGCCATAGAGATCACTGAAAATCGAGAAAACTTTAAAAAATTACTTGAAAAAATTAATATCCCTGCAGCACCATCGGCTGTTGCCAATTCATTTTTAAAAGGAAAAGAAATTGCTCAAGATTTTGGATTTCCACTAGTGATTAGACCTTCCTATACTTTGGGAGGATCGGGGGCATCGTTTGTTCATCACCAAAAAGATTTTAATCGCTTACTAACTAGAGGATTGGAAACTTCACCAATCCATGAAGTTTTGATTGATAAAGCTTTGGTGGGATGGAAAGAATATGAATTAGAACTTTTAAGAGATAACAAAGATAATGTGGTGATTATCTGTACTATAGAAAATATGGATCCGATGGGCATTCATACGGGAGATTCGATTACGGTTGCCCCAGCCATGACCCTGGCTGATACGACCTTTCAAAAAATGAGGGACATGGCCATCAAAATGATGCGTAACATTGGTGAATTTGCTGGTGGATGCAATGTTCAGTTTGCCGTTAGCCCTGATGAAAAAGAAGATATTATCGCAATTGAAATCAATCCGAGAGTTTCAAGATCTTCAGCTTTAGCCTCAAAAGCTACGGGTTATCCGATTGCTAAAATTGCAGCAAAACTCGCCGTGGGATATACATTGGATGAATTAGAAAATCAAATTACCAAGTCAACATCGGCACTTTTTGAACCTACGGTAGATTATGTCATTGTAAAAATACCCCGATGGAATTTTGACAAATTTGAGGGATCAGATCGCACGTTGGGTCTGCAAATGAAATCGGTTGGAGAAGTCATGGGCATTGGTCGGTCTTTCCAAGAAGCATTGCATAAAGCAACCCAATCATTAGAAGTGAAAAGAAATGGATTGGGTGCTGATGGAAAAGGCATCAAAAAATACAATACCATTGTTGAAAAACTAGCCCATCCTAGTTGGGATCGGGTTTTTGTCATCTATGACGCAATGATGGCAGGGGTCTCCATCAGTCGCATACATCAAATCACCAAAATAGATTATTGGTTTCTCAAGCAGTATGAACAATTAGTTGAGTTAGAAAAAAAGATTTCTAGTCATACGATTAAAAGTATTACAAGAGAACTGCTGATGGAAGCCAAACAAAAAGGATTTGCTGATCGGCAAATTGCTCATATGCTCGGATGTTTGGAAAGCCAAGTATATCAAACCAGAACTCAATTAGGAATCAACAGAGTCTACAAATTAGTGGATACTTGTGCTGCAGAATTTAAAGCGTCAACAGCCTACTATTATTCCACTTTTGAAGAATCTATGAAAGATAAAGATGGTAATATTTTTAGTCAAAATGAAAGTGTCGCCTCAGATCGAAAAAAGATTGTGGTATTGGGTTCAGGACCCAATCGAATTGGACAAGGCATTGAATTTGACTATTGTTGTGTGCACGGTGTATTATCGGCTAGTGAATGCGGTTATGAAACCATCATGATTAATTGTAATCCAGAAACCGTTTCCACGGATTTTGATGTAGCCGATAAGCTTTATTTTGAACCTATTTTTTGGGAACATATCTTCGATATTATTAATCATGAAAACCCCCACGGTGTTATCGTGCAATTAGGCGGTCAAACGGCTCTTAAACTATCTGAAAAATTATATAAATATGGCATCCATATTGTAGGAACAGGATTCGAATCATTGGATTTGGCAGAAGATCGCGGTCGATTTTCCACCTTGTTAAAAGACAATAATATTCCATATCCCCAATTTGGAGTTGCCAATAGTGCTCAAAAGGCTCTTGAATTAGCCGATACGCTACACTTTCCAATTTTGGTTCGACCTTCTTATGTTTTAGGTGGTCATGGTATGAAAATTGTCATCAATAAAGAAGAACTAGAAGCTCATGTGTTTCGTTTGTTGCAAAGTATCCCCAATAATAATTTGCTTTTAGATCATTATTTAGAAGGGGCCATTGAAGCCGAAGCCGATGCTATTTGTGATGGAGAAGATATCTATATTATTGGTATCATGGAACACATCGAACCCTGTGGCGTCCACTCAGGTGATTCCAATGCAACCCTTCCCGTTTTTAATTTGGGACCTTATGCCCTTCAACAAATTAGAGATCATACTAAAAAAATAGCATTGACTCTTGGTGCCAAAGGATTGATTAATATTCAGTTTGCGATTAAAGATGAAAAAGTGTATGTCATCGAAGCCAATCCCAGGGCTTCACGAACCGTGCCTTTTATTTCAAAAGCCTATAATGAGCCTTATGTGAACTATGCCACCAAGATTATGTTGGGACACAATACATTACAGGACTTTAAATTCAAACCCACACTAAAAGGGTTTGCCATTAAACAGCCGGTTTTTTCGTTTGATAAATTTCCAAATGTCAATAAATCATTGGGCCCAGAAATGAAAAGTACGGGTGAAAGCATCTTATTTATCGATTCATTAAAAGACGATGCCTTTTATGATCTTTATGCTCGGAGGAGAATGTATCTAACGAAATAAATCAATTTGATTTCATATCAATCTCTTAGTTGAACAGTCAAAAAAGTAAAATTTAGGCATGTCAAAAAGTGATTCCAAACAATTATGGGTGTTTATGGGGTTGGTTTTTTTAGCACTTATCTCACGATGGTTGCCCCATCCTCCCAATTTTGCTCCCATGACGGCAATTGCTTTGATTTCCGGTAATTATTTTCACTCCAAACCAATAGCGATGGGGCTACCTATTTTGTCCATGTTGATTACCGATTTTTTTATTGGTTTTCACGGATTGATATCCGTAGTTTATCTTTCTTTATTACTCACGGCGATTTTGGGAATGATTGTTTCCAAAATTTCAATTTGGAATATATTATTGGGTTCTATCATCTTTTTTGTGATTACTAATTTCGGAGTTTGGTTACATGGTGGTTATGGTTATACTTGGGAAGGACTGTTGGCATGTTATACCATGGCCATACCATTTTTTGCCAATAGTATAGCAGGTGATATTTTTTATGCTTGGGGGATTCTAATGACTTTATTCATGGTTGAGGATAAAAATTATTTTAAAGACCTTCGACATGTTTTTCCAACCAAATAAATAATGCTCGAAATTCTAACTAGGTTTTTAAAATTTGAATAAAACTACTCAAAAATAAAAATTTAGAAATGGACATGCTCAATTATTAGGTCCAACATAAATAATTCATAGTCAATAGATTTGATCAGAACGGATTATTAGAAAGAATTTAAATGTTTTATTTGATGGAGAGAGTAGTCAAATCAAACATATTTCCCAAACCATTTTTTCTTATATGAACATAACAACAATGCTCCTAAAACTCTGATTTTTAAACAAATTTATATTGCACTAGCGGGTTGAACATGGTATTATTTTATTAGCAAAAATTTCAAAAGAAAAATTAATTTTATTGAATGAATAGATTTAACAAACAATCGAAAAATATGACTTCAAAAACAACTGAATCTTCAAAGATTAAACGAAGAGATTTTATGAAAAAATCTTTGCTGGCATCATCGATTTTTATTGTGCCTAGAAATGTACTTGGTGGCATTGGTTATACCGCTCCAAGTGATCAATTGAACTTGGCGTGTATTGGTGCAGGTGGAAAAGGATCTTCTGATATTTATCATGCTTGGAATAATGGTTCTGAACGTGTTGTTGCCCTTTGTGATGTACATCCTGATGGACAACATGGCGTCACCAAATCCATAGAACGCTTTCCAAATGCCAAGTTCTATACAGACTTTAGAGTCATGTTTGACGAACAAACAGACATCGATGCAGTGACTATTTCGACACCGGATCATACCCATGCCAATGCTGCTATTTGGGCGATGGAAAGAAATAAACATGTTTATGTCCAAAAGCCATTGACTCATAATATAAAGGAAGCAAGAAAACTGACTTTGATGGCAAGGGAACAACAAGTGGTGACCCAAATGGGGAATCAAGGAGGTTCCAATCCCGATCAACAAGTGATTCAAAAATGGGTAAAGGATGGTGAAATAGGAGATATTTCTACGGTATATGTTTGGACCAATAGACCTGTTTGGCCTCAAGGATTTGCTATTGCAGAAGAAAATCCCTCGCAAAAACCTGAAAATTTAGAATGGGATTTATGGTTAGGACCTGCGAGATCTGTGGCATATATTCCAAAGCTTCATCCGTTTGATTGGAGAGGTTGGTGGGAATATGGTACAGGAGCCTTAGGCGATATGGGTTGTCATATTATCGATGTCCCATTTAAGGCATTGAATCTAAAATATCCCATCGATGTAGAATGTAGTATCGGTACTGTTTATACTAGAAATTGGACCCCTGAATATCATCCTGAAGGTTGTCCGGCTTCTTCCATGGTGACTTTGACTTTCGAGCCCACATCATTAAATAAATCTAAAGTTAAAATGATTTGGATGGATGGTGGTATTCGACCGGCTCATCCAGAAATCTTTCCAATTGAAGCAGAAATTGGCCCCAATGGCATATTGATGATAGGCGAAAAAGGGGTCATACAGAGTGATGTTTATGCTATTGATCCAAAATTGTACAAACCAGGTCAATCACTTCAAGTGGGGTCGAAAACAAATGATCCGCGGTATGATCTACCAGAATATGGCCATCAACAAAGTTGGGTTGCTGCTTGCAAAGCTGGTTATGATTCTCCTGAGCATCAAGCATTAACGTCTTCGTTTGATTATGCTGGACCGTTGACAGAAACTGTATTGATGGGAAATATCGCCATTAGGAGTTATAACCTCAGAAAAGAAATATCCGGAGAATGGCCAGAATATTATGGTCGAAAAAAACTTTTATGGGATGGCGAAAACATGCGGATTACCAATTTTGAAGAAGCCAACCAATTTGTGGGTAGAGAGTATCGATATTCATGGAAAATCGATTAGTTCTTTGGCATCAAGAAAGTTTGTCAGAATCTGATTGAAGTTCACTAAAAGTAGTCTTTAGAGTTATTGCTATAAAAAAATCGCATGCGTTTCTATAAAAACACCTAGTGTGAAGATTATCATTACAGGAGGGCTAGGGTACATCGGGGCTCACATATGTGCCGTATTAAACCAAAAAGGTTATGAAGTCATCTTGGTCGATAATTTATCCAATAGTGTTATTAAGATGTACCATCAGCTCATTGCCCTTTTGGGTAAAGAATCTCTTGTATTTGAAAAAAAAGACATTACCCAATCCGATGAAATAAAGGAATTATTTCAAAAATATTCGGATATCAATGGCGTGATTCATTTGGCTGCCTTGAAATCAGTCAATCAAAGCATTACCCAGCCATTATCCTATTACCAAAATAATATTAGTGGATTGATCACATTACTCAGTGAAATAAAATCAAAAAATATTCCGTTTATATTTTCTTCATCTTGTACGGTTTATGGTCAATCAGATCAACTGCCAATCAAAGAAACTACACCCTTTAAATCTAGTTTTTCTCCCTATGGCCGTACCAAGCAAATGGGTGAATGGATTATTAAAGATATTATAAAATCCAATGATTCTTTTAAAGCAATGAGTTTAAGGTATTTTAATCCCATAGGGGCTCATCCTTCTGCAAGGATTGGAGAATGGCCCATCGGAGAACCACAAAACTTAGTCCCTTTGATGACCCAAGTTGGTATAGGAAAGCGAAAAGAATTGAAAATTTATGGAGATACTTATGACACGCCTGATGGAACTTGTATCAGAGATTATATTCATGTGATGGATTTAGCTGAAGCTCATGTTCTAGGGTTGGAATATCTTTTTTCATCTAATTCAAATCATTATACTTACAATGTAGGTCTTGGAAGCGGAGTTTCAGTAAAAGAAATGATCTCTCGATTTGAAAAAATTATTAAAAAACCAATCAACAAAAAGGTATCCAAAATTCGAGAAGGAGATGTCCCTGTAGCCTATGCAGATGCTTCAAAAATTCAAACTCAACTTCGCTGGCAACCAAAATATTCTATTGAAGATGCTCTACTGAGTGCTTGGAAGTGGGAAAAATATCTTCATTATAATAATGATTTTCAAGCACTATAAACAAAATTATTATCATTAAACTGTGAATAAAAAACAACCAATTTCTAGAAGACAAGCTTTTAAAACCATAGCGGCAACAACAACGGCATTGGGATTGCATTATTCAACGGTAGCAATTCATAAGTCTTCAAAGTCAAAACTCAAAAAAAATATCAAACAATCAGTATGTTATTGGTGCTTTCAAGATATGTTATCGGTTGAACAATTAGCAGTCGCAGCCAAAAAGATAGGACTAGTCGGTGTAGATTTGGTGGGGCCAGAAAATTGGAAATATTTAAAAGCTCTTGATTTAGAATCTACCATGTGTAATGGGGCTGAAATTAGCCTTACAGAAGGGTTCAATGATAAACAATATCATGATACGCTAGTAGACAACTATTTAAAACACATTGATTTAGTGGCTGATGCTAGATACAAAAATTTAATTTGTTTTAGTGGTAATCGAAGAGATATCGATGATGATACTGGATTGGAAAATTGTGTGATAGGTTTGAAACGGATACTATCAAAAGCGGAAAAGAGAGGTGTTATTATTCATATGGAATTACTAAATTCAAAAGTAGATCATAAAGATTATATGTGTGATAGGACCCATTGGGGGGTTGAATTGTGCAAAACAATTGGATCTGAAAATTTCAAATTACTCTACGATATTTATCACATGCAGGTCCAAGAAGGAGATATGATTAGGAATATCAGAAAATATAATCAATTTATTGGGCATTACCATACGGCAGGAAATCCCGGTAGAAATGAATTAGATAATCATCAAGAAATTTATTATCCCGCAGTGGTTAAGGCTATTAAAGACATGGGATTCGAAGGTTATTTGGCTCAGGAATTCATCCCTAAAGATCGGAATAATGCAGGATTGGATTCCCTTGCTAAAGCCGTGATGATCTGTGATGTATAGTCTAATAGGAGTTAAGTGACTAACCGATTAATCGTATTTGGCCGGAGAACCATTCGTTAAACTACTTTTTATGAAGTCTCGGATATCTTCATTAGATTGAATCAAATCAGGATATCTTAAATACATCATATGTCCACTTCGATAACCTTTAAAACTAAATCGATGTTTAAAGGCCCCTCTTGGATCGATTTGCCACATGGTATATTTAGCATTAAAATAAGTGGTCGCTCCATCATAATAACCTGATTGAATTAATACGTTTAAAAAAGGATTTTGAGCCATGGCTTGCCTTAAATCATCGCGAACATTGATATTGTCATTTTCCCAAGGTTGAACAGGTCCAAACATATTGTATTTTACATCGGTATTAAAATTTAATTTGGTACGAATATAATGATTGATGGCTGGGGTAAAGGAATGAAGCCAAGAAGTTAATTCAGAATTATAATCCGGACGATCTCCCACATCTTTTACATCAATACCGATGTATCTTGAATCAAGTCTGCCAACAGTTTTTCCTTCACTTCTAAGTAATTCTTTCCAAAAAAATGAAGTTGGAATGCGAAGATTATTATCCAAGACTGCCTGTTTGGATAGACCTGAGTAATAAGCAACTTTTTCAGCAATTAAATTTTTATGTTCTGCATTAATAAAGCCGCCTTGAGCAATGGCTGGTATTAATTCATTAATGGTAAAATCTTCAGCTTGAGGCAGTATATCGTATAAATCTTGTGATTGTAATGCATCTTCGAGTCTTTGATGATGCCAAGCCGTAGCGGTATAATAAGGTAAATTCAAAGAAATGGCAACAGGCCCTTCAGTTCGATAAACCTTATAGTCAGCAGGAGATACCAAAATTACGCCATTGAGATACATCCATTGTTGGTTTTGAAGAGCGAGTGATAATCCCATCACTCTCGTTCCACCATAACTTTCACCAATCAAATACTTGGGGGATTCCCATCGCTGGTATCGCGAAACAAAGGTATTGAGCCATTCAGCCAAATACTTGATATCAGCATCAATTCCAAAAAAAGTTTCTCTTGGTTCTTTTTTTCCTTCGACTTCTAAAATTCTAGAATAAGCAGTGTTGACTGGATTGATAAAAATGATATCAGCCACATCCAATATCGAATATGGATTTTGTTTATACCCATAGGGTTGAATAGGATATCCTTCATTATCAACGTTTAAAGTATAAGGGCCAGTGTAGGCCATGTGCATCCAAACAGAAGCACTTCCAGGACCTCCATTAAAAGAAAAAATTATAGGTCGTTTGGCTAAATTAGAAAGATTATCCCTTTTGTAATAGGTATAAAAAAGAGTGGCGATGGCATTACCATCATTATTCCATACGGGTTGGGTTCCGGTATATGCCGTATAATCAATGATTTCACCTCTGATTTTGGTTTGATGTTTGGTGATTACAGTCGTATCGATTGCAATCTGTCGATCCTGCGAAAATCCAAAAGAAAAAACTAAAAAAAATAACAGTGAATAATTGGTGAATTTCATAACACAGTAATTAAATCTTTAAATATTCATTGTCCAAATTAGTCAATATAGTATAAAAAAAGCCTCCCATTTAGGAGGCTTAGAAAAAATGCAAAATCTATTGTCAGTTTTTTAACACTATTTTAACTCTTCGATTAGCACTGCGCCCTTTTCGGGTGTTATTAGTGGCAATGGGTTGTGTTTCACCATAAGAAACGATTTCTAATGCATTGGGATCAACTTCTTGTTCAATCAAGAAATCAACAACATTTTGAGCCCGTTCTAATCCCAATTTGTAATTATATGTTTCAGAACCATCTGAAGAAGCATGTCCCTCTATAAGGAGTTCAATAGCATTATAATCTCTTAATATGGGGGCGAGCTCATCACTCAAAGTAGATTTATTTTCTTCTGATAATTTAGAACTATCTCCAGCAAAATGTAGAGTGGCTTTTTCGGAAGAAGTCCAATCAATAATTGATTGTGGGATGCTCGGACATCCATCGTCTCTTCTACCGGGAACATCAGGACAAGCATCTATGTTATCCGTGATACCATCACCATCTTTATCTCCCCAAGGACATCCATTATTATCCGTTGGACCTGCCTCATTTGGGCAGTTATCATCAAGATTGGCAACCCCATCTCTATCATTATCAGGGCATCCTTCTAGATCTTTGGATCCCGCCTCCTGGGGGCATCGGTCATCAGAATCAATGATATCATCTCCATCGGAATCAGGACAACCATTGAATTTAGCAATCCCTGCTTTATTAGGACAGTTATCATCTTTGTCAATAATCCCATCTCCATCCGAATCAGGACAACCATCAAATTCTTTAAGACCCGCCTCTTCAGGGCATTCATCAATGCGATCACGAATGCCATCTCGGTCTTTATCAGCAATTGCAAATCCGTATGAAAATCCTACAATGTGTTTCATATGATTAAAGCCAATTTCAAATGGACTTTCATCTTCCATATTGCTCTGAATGGATGTAGATAAATTAAGACTTATTTGACTACTTAAATCGATATCCACACCAACCCCACCTCCAAGGGTATAGTTGGCTTCTGTGGAAGGAAAAGGACCTTCTTTATCCTTTTTTTCATCAAATCTTACAAGACCGTAACTAGCTTTGACAAATGGTCGAACACTTTTCTGTGGATTATTGACAATATTCAATTTCAGATTTCCTTCTAAAGATGTATAAGTATATTCTTTATCGCCATCTTCGGCATTTCCTAAAGTATATTCACCACCAAAAGAAACTCCTCCAATGAGATATCTAGATATAGCCACCGAAGGGGCGCCAAATTTAATCCCACTATCAACCTTGTCCCCTGAAAGATTGATCAAATTAGCTCCTAAACTAATCACCCAAGGATTTTTAGTATTCTGAGAATACGAAAATGAAAGTGATAAAATAAGAAAACAAATAACATATAGTTTTTTCATAGGTTGAGTTATTTTGACTAGCCAAATTAATAAAAACAATTATGCTATAGTAAATGGAATTATTTTTTTTGAGATTCATTAATTAGCGTTCTATATTACTTCATGATATATTCTCTATTTAGGTATCAATATTAGTGATGGCATCTTGAGACTAAAATCATTTTATATCTCAGGGAATATGAATTGCAAAAACTTCAAAAAGATTAAAAGTTTTTGACCGATGAAACAGATTAAAGTGATTATTAATATGTTCACCATAAAAACCAATTATACAAATAGTTGGCTATCGATTGTTCACTTTCAAAATATCGTATCACTCAATTCCATTGGTCTTTTACCAAGATCGATTACAAAAATATATTTGAAAGCAAAGGGCAATAGTGGAGAAAACGCAATGATTTATTCATAGAACAAGAACAGATGGTTTTAGAGTCCTTTCAACAGAAAGCCATGTTATTATATTTCTTATTAACATAGTAGAAATCCACAAACTTCTTTTAAAAAGAGAATTGGGAAATAGCTAGCCAAGAGCATAGTGCATCGATTATCATAATGCCATGAAAACATCCAATTAATTTCTGAACCACATCAACACTCTTAATAAAAACTAGACCAAGAAGCGTTAAAGACCCCGTTGTGATGCCAGCCAAGATTATTATTTTCATAGAGAACTAGATTGAAAGGAGCATATATTATCTTTAGGTGTAAAAAAAAGGGAGGGTGGAAGAATCTAAAGTCTTAAAAAGACAGATTGCAAATGGTCAAACAAGTGGTGTGAGAATCTATGCCCAATCCATAAGTTTGTTCTGAAAAAGCAAGGACTACTTTAGTAATGTCGTCTCACCTCATGCCAATTCCCAAAGTGATGCTCTACTGTTTTTGGAATAAGTTTCCGAGGATTTCAAAGAATACAAGATGGTGATGCCGTCAATCAAGCCAGATGGCGCCAATCCAAAGCCTTGGATATGGATGAGGGTATTGTTATAATGTGAATTTCCTGTACGTAGCTTTGAACTCCATTCTGTCGATCTAGTATAGGCTGAAATAATAGAGAATAATTCTTTGGATAACAAATAGTTTAAATCTCTACGATGATTATATTTTTTCGAATATCAAATCAAGTAATATAATACGCCAATGAGCATTGGTTTTTGTTAAATGGTAAAGTTAATAGATCTTTTGGTTTGATTTCCTACTTGATCTATAACTGAAATTTCTAACAAATGTTCTCCAGTAGAAAGTTGGATATCTGAAAAATCAAAAATCAATAGATCCTCTTTGGGCTCATATTCGAATAATGCCCATTGACCGTCAATGGTTCCATGATAAGATAATATGGAACCATTATCATCTGTAACTCGTAGTTGTATGTTTTTTTCTAGTCCCATGTTTTTTCTTTCAAAAATATTGATGGGTTCAATTATTGGTGGAGACTGATCACTCAGAATCGTATAGGTTCCTAATTCTCTAATTTTGGTAGAGATTTGGGTTCCATCTTTATAGGCTGAAACAAAAGATGGCTTTTGTTGATCTTCTTGAAGTTTAGCGATGAAAAATTGCTCTTTATTTTCTAATTGTAATGAATCTAGGGCAAAAGAAATTTTAAAAGAATTTTGAACTGCAAATGCATCGGTTCCTAAATCGATGGTGTGGTTCCACCGTTGGATATCTAGCACTACATCATCAAAAAATGTGTTTTTTGGAAATTCGACATGTATTGAATCAAAATCAAATTGATAGGATTCAAATCTATTTATGGGAATACCATTTTCATGTATTGGATGGACACTTGTCAAATTATTTTGTGGAGAACCCCCGATGATATTTATTTTGATAATTGACATATTTTGATGGTAATCTTTAATTATAAGTTTTATAGGAACGGAATCCTTTTCTTGGATATCGATGATTCCATCATCCAGATCTTTCCAAACCGATACATTATTTAAAGGATGTTTAAAGAGTCTTTGTATACGTTGATTATCTAGACGATATAAAGGATAATCAATCATTAAATTGATATAGTTCCTATCAGAAAATTGAATTTGGTCAAACTGATAACTAAAAATGGATTGGTCATGTTTTAATAAGTCTACACTATACACTCCATTGACATTGGCGCTTAAATTTGAACGGTCATGCATTTGAATCCCCAAGCTGATAGGCCCAAGAGCTCGGACCGAATCTACCAAGTACATTTTGTGAGGAACGTCAGTTTCTTCAAAATCTAGGCGTTGTCGATACAATCCATCCTTATGATGACTATAAATCATGATTTCAGAAATAATGGGTGGGATCGTATCACCAACAAAATAAGGAAGTTTTAGAGGATTTATAGGGATATTATTTGGATTTCTAATCTCAAAATGCAAGTGAGCCCCAAGGGATGATCCCGTATTTCCAGAATAACCAATTAATTCTCCAACAGTGACGGGAATACTATTTTTTTTTGGATAGAGATTTACTTCAAATTGTTTTTTGGCATATTGTTGATTTTTAACAAATTTTTGTATGGCATCTGAAAATTTATCTAAATGAGCATACACCGCAATATACCCATCATCATGAGTGACATATAATACTTTTCCATAACCACTAGTGCTGACTCTTATTCTGCTGACCCATCCACTACTAACACTATAAATATTCAATCCTTTTTCACCATTGGTTCGCATATCGAGGCCAGCATGAAAATGAGTTTTTCGGTATTCGGAAAAGGTCCCAGAAACAGCGATGGGAATATCCAAAGGAGATACATATCCGTTAAATGATTGTCCCAAAATAACGGTTGGCAAACTCCAAGATAGAAATAAACCAACCTTATAAAAAATTTTTCTTAATGTTCTCACCACTTTAGGTTTAATCAAAAATATAAAACCGTAAATGTAAAGCCATGGTTTTTAATTTTTATCAAAAGATGTATTATCAATATAATTTCTATTCTCATCATATTCGAAGAAAATAAATTAGAAAAATTTTGATCTCCTTTTTGATTATCTTTGTTTTAGTTCAAGGTTAATTGAATTAAGTGTCAACAGTCCCAGAAAATCTAAAGGTATTAACAAATAAAGTGAATCAGTTGTTAGATTTGATGGCAGTTCAAAAGAGACAATTAGATGATTTGTCATTAGAAAATAAAAATTTGATTGCAGAAAATAGTTCACTAAGGAATGAATTGGAAACCATTCAAATCACGAGTTTGATAAGCAATGATGCACAACTTTTCGAAGGCAGTGAAAAAAACACATCAAAAACAAAAGCTCGATTGAGTCAAATAATTCAACAAGTTGATCAATGTATTGAAGACTTTTCTAAGATAACATTTCAAACAATGGGATGAATTATCAAGAGATTAAATTAGTTATAGGTGGCAGAGTTTACCCAGTAAATGCTAGTTCAGAACAAGAATCTTTTCTTAAAGAGGCGGTTAATCGAATCAATAAACAACTTTTAACGATTGAAGGAAAGCATTCCATTAAAGACAAACAAGATAGTTTAGCTATGTTAGCCTTACAATTAATGGTTACAAAAAATCAAGGGGTTATAGAAAAAGATTTAAAAACAGTTGACAAAAAACAAAAAGAAAATCAAGGTATCAACCATGTTGTTGAGGCCTTAATAAGCAAAATTGACTTTCATATGAAAGTCGATTAGGTTCTTTACATAGCGAAATAATACTGCCTGTATTAGTAGAGTCATATAAACTCAACAAAAATTAATTCAAAAGGGTAAGTATAGACATTAGAGTGCGCTGGCCATTAGTAAGCCCAGATTTTCGACGGTCTATTTAGCCCTAAACCTTTTTAAAAGGAGTTTATAAAGTGTCGCTAGTATGGGCTTTTTTTTTTAATAATTAATGAAATTTTATAATGACGACAAGTTTAATAACTCAAGTAATCATAGGATTTGGAGCAATCCTAATGGGATATATTTTAAGTGGACAATTGCATATGGGGAAACGTAGACGTTTATTGGCCAAAGCAGAGCTTGAGGCCGAAAAACTTAAGAAAGATATGCTCTTTCAAGCCAAAGAAGAAAACATAAAGCTTCAGGAAAATTTTAACCGCCGAGTGATTGAAAAAGAAAAACATTTATCCACAAAAGAAAGTCAGATTCGAAAAAAATTCAATGAGGCAGAAAATAGAATTCGATCAAAAGAACTAGTTGTTAAAAATCAGCTAAGAAAGAACAGAGAACATCAAAAAAGGCTTGAATCTAGAACTCGAATCATCGATCAACAAGCAGTTTTTTATAAAAAAGAATTACAAACTGTTGAAAATGCTAAAAAAGAGCATTTAGAAAAATTAATTGAAATCAGTAACCTTTCGGTTGAGGAAATTGAAAAAGAACTAAGGGAACAACTCAAAGAAAATGCTCATAATGAGGCAGAAAAATATTATTTAGATGCCATTGAAGAAGCAAAATTATCGGTAGAAAAAGAGGCTCAAAAAATCATTATTGATACCATCCAACGTGTTGGAGTTGAAGAATCTATAGAGAAGAGTGTGACCGTGTTTCATTTAGAATCCGATCAAATCAAAGGAAGAATCATTGGAAGAGAAGGTAGAAATATAAGAGCACTTGAAGAAATCACTGGGGTAGATTTAGTTATTGATGATACCCCAGAAGCTATTTTGCTTTCATGTTTTGATCCGGTCAGACGTGAGATTGCAAGAGAATCACTCAGTCGACTAGTCAATGATGGGCGAATTCATCCAGCGAGAATAGAGGATGTCGTCAAAAAGGTGACTAAAAACATTGAAAATCAAATCATTGAATATGGCAAAAGAACTCTTATCGATTTGAATATTCATGGGGTTCATCCAGAATTGGTTCGTTATATCGGGAGAATGAGATTTAGATCTTCTTATGGTCAAAATCTATTACACCATTCTAAAGAAGTATCGAGATTATGTGGGATTATGGCTGCAGAACTAGGTCTAAATGTCAAGCAAGCCAAAAGAGCTGGATTACTCCATGATGTGGGTAAAGTGCCTGAAACAGAGAATGAATTATCACATGCTTTGTTGGGGATGAAATGGGCTGAAAAATATGGTGAATCAGAAGTTATTTGCAATGCCATAGGTGCACATCATGATGAAATTGAAATGACCAATTCGATCTCTCCAATTGTCCAAGTTTGTGATGCCATATCGGGAGCTCGTCCTGGTGCAAGATCTCAATTACAAGAAAATTATCTTCATAGATTAAAAGAATTAGAAGATGTTTGTTATACATTTCGTGGTGTGACCAAAGCTTATGCAATACATGCAGGTAGAGAATTGAGAGTATTTGTTGAAAGCAGTGAAGTGGATGATTTGCAAATTCATGAACTATCAGCTTCATTGAGTCGAAAAATCCAATCAGAAATGACCTATCCAGGTCACATCAAAATCACAGTTATTAGAGAAACAAGATCAGTAAATACTGCTAAATAAAGTTTTTTGAAGATTTTGTTTTTAGAGTTTATCCGGTCAGAGCTAAATAGGTCAAAGAACCAATTAATCCACCAGATAATGGTCCTATTATGGGAATCCAGCTATATTCCCAATCGGCGTTTTTGTTTTTACGGGGAATCAATTGATAAATCAATCTTGGTCCCAAATCGCGTGCTGGATTGATTGCATATCCGGTGGTACCCCCTAATCCCATACCGATGACCCAAACCAATAAAGCTACCGGGAGAGCGTCAATCGAACCCAATCCAAAATTGATGACTTTAACATCCGAAATATGTAGTGAAGGACTAGCTATAAATAATATACCAAGAACCAATACGAACGTACCAATAAATTCTGAAAAGAAATTATTTGAAAATTTTCGAATAGCTGGTGCCGTAAAAAAACTCAATCGAATAATTTCTTCATTATTGGTTATTTTATAATGATCGATATAAACTAAATAAGCCACCCAACTTCCGATCATGGCTCCTAGTAGTTGAGCTAGAAAATATCCTGGGACCAGGTTCCATGAAAATTTACCCGCAATAGCCAATCCTAACGTTACTGCAGGATTGATATGGGCTCCAGATGAAGGGGCTGAAACATAAACACCAACAAAAACAGCCAATCCCCATGCGCATGTGATTAATAACCACGGGGTTTGATGGTTAGCTTTTGTTTTATTTAATAATACATTGGCTACCACGCCTGTTCCCAATAAAACTAGAAAAAAAGTGCCGACTAGTTCACCTATCAGTGGATGCATTGTCATATGTAATAATTTAATAGTTTGCTTATATTGATTTTTTGTTTTGACTAAGGGTATTATTCATGAACGATCTAGGCCGCTAGGGAAAAGTGATTGATAGATTTTCTTTAGTATCCATAAAAAACAAGATGTTCCATAACTTAAAACATCTTCTAAGTCACATGCCATTTCTTTTTTAATGGACCAAGGTCATTTAATTTTTGAAAAATAGAATTTATTTGAATGCCATGTTTAACGATCTAGTGCAACATGACAAGTCTATTTACGACTTTTATCCGTAATAAGATTGAATCAATTTCTATGCAGAAAGGTAGGTTTAAGGGTAGTATTCTACCAATATAAATTGCCATTGTTGTGGATTAGTTGGTGGTTAGTCAACTTTAAGAGAATGAAAGATTTGTTCGACTTGCCAAGCAATGCTTTTACCAATGGGTTTTCTAATTTTTTATTCCTCAAAATGGTAATTTTGCATTGATTAGCAATCCCGATCACAGCACTTGAACTGCTTGAATTTTGGTGTTATCAATGATATGGTGAATTACTTTGAACTAGGCATTATAAGTTCTTATTGGGTGTAGTTCAAACCACTTCTAATTTTAGAACATATAGAGTAAACTTCTTTTGAGTTATCCCAATAATATTATTTTCGATTGAATTAAACGGACCTTAGTTTGTTCTTAAAGCACCTAAATATACTGTTTCATAAACTGTTTTATTGAATAAAAAATAGTTCAAGAAATCAAATTACCATCGTCATCCCATTCTGCTAGTACATATGATTTTGAAGAATCATGAAATTTATCAGACCAATCATCATAAGAAAATCCATGTTTTTCCAAAATATCATTGGGAACACCATCCCATGAATTGGGGATATTACCAACATAACCAAGTTCTTGAATGCCGACTTGAGATGTAAAATATCCTGTTACCACTAGATTTCTCATAAGACTAAAAAAGTTTACTTCAAATTTTTGTTGTTTAGCGTCTAGGTCAGGATAAGCAATTTGATCCAATAATTGTTTTTGATGTTGTTCTGTAGAGTTCATAAAATTGGTACCATAGGCTCTGTTGCAATAATTATTCAGCCACATCAAACCTCCTCTGATGGTTAATTGAAAAGGGGCATAATCTTTAACTATAAACTCTATGAATTCAGGAACTTTGGCTTGTTGAATAGTTCCTTGAGAAGTAGGAGGTAAAATCAATTCAGAAAGTGTGGTAATCATTTGAATTTCAGAAGCTTCAAAAAACTGTTCTTTCAATAATTTGTGATCAATTTCGAGTTCTTGGGGAGTTCTACCATATTGATACTCCCAAATTTTATCAACGAGTTCTTCTGTATTGCCATTGGAACAACTTTCTAATAGAATAGAACCGGCGAGTGATCCTAAAACTAATGAGCGAATACTTTCTCTTCTGTCCATGGTTAAATATTTTGTTTTTTTAATTGATCGATAAGATAATCAGATGATCGCCAAGCCAGGGCTAAAATAGTCCATGTTGGATTTTTATCTGCCTGCGATACAAAAGGTCCTGCATCAGTTATAAAAACATTATCAACATCATGTAATTGTTGGTATTGATTGGTTACAGACTCTTTTGGATTATTTCCCATTCGAGTAGTCCCTACTTCGTGAATGATAGCCCCGGGCGGTAATAATCCAAAATCTCCGGAAGAAGGTTTTTCCCCTAAAGGGATTCCACCAAAATTGTGTGTGATTTCTTCAAAAGTATCATGCATGTGCTTGGCTTGCTTTCGTTCATAATCGGACCACTTATAATGAAATCTTAAAACAGGTATTCCGAATTCATCAACAGTGGTTGGATCAATTTCACAATAATTATCTTTCATGGCAACCGATTCTCCTCTTCCCGCCATAACAATGACTGAACCATAAAATCGTTTGACATCTTCCCGTAGACCATTACCATACCCTCCAACACGCAATCCTAGGTGTTCATTGAGGCTATTGGGATTGAATCCAGTTCCATAAATAGGCATGCGTAGTCCACCCCAAACTTCAATATGGTATCCACGTGGAAAATCAAGGGTTTTATTATCCAACCACCATGGAGAATATACATGCAACCCACCGACGCCATCTTCATTATAGAATTTTCTATTCATCATTTCTGGAACAAATGCACCTCTGTCTGAACCGGTTGAATCGTGAAGATAATGACCTACTAAACCACTGCTATTTCCTAATCCATTGGGATTCTTTTTACTTTTTGAATTTAATAAAATTCTCGCTGTAGAACAGGCTGAGGCTGCTAAAACAACTACTCTTGCTTTCAATGCATATTCTTTACGATCTTCTTTATTGATATAAATAACACCGGTGGCTTTATTGTTTTGATCAGTAGTGATTTCGCGGACCATACTATTGACATAGAGATGAACTTGTCCATTAGAATTTTGAGCTGGAAAAATCAAACAAGAACCAGATGAAAAATCTGCATACAGATTACAAGAACGTTCACATTGTCCACAATATACACATACTCCTCGTTGGTTATTAATGCGTTTGGTTAATATAGAGAGTCTTGATGGTATTACTTTAACCCCTGATTTTTCAGCGCCTCTCTTATAATATAATTCGTGTAATCGAGGTTTTGGTGGGGGAAGAAAAAACCCATCGGGTTCGTTTTCCAATCCTTCTTTAGATCCAAAAATTCCAATGAGTTTATCAACTTTATCATAATAGGGTTTGACATCTTGGTAGCCAATAGGCCAGTTTTCTCCCAATCCATCTTTGTCCTTTACTTTAAAATCACGTGGACCAAACCGAAGTGAAATCCTTCCCCAGTGATTGGTTCGCCCTCCGAGCATACGAGATCGAAACCAACTAAAATTAGTGCCATCGATGTGGTTGTAAGGTTCTCCTTCAATTTCCCATCCTCCATAAGCCATATCGTAATCACCAAATACTCTTCTTGTACCAGCTCCACGTCTTGGTGATTCCCAAGGCCACTTCCATTGGGTTTGAGTGACGGGATCTTTTGGATCAAAATAAGGGCCTGCCTCTATAACAGCTACTTTCAACCCTGCATCTGATAGAATTTTGGTAGACATCCCCCCGCCAGCACCCGATCCCACCACGATCACATCGTACTGTTCTGATTGTTCAATGATTTGCATTTTAATTTTGAATTAAGTGTGAATTAGGTCTTTTCAATAAACAGAATCGGATATCAATTCTTTTGTTTGACCATTTATATATCGTGCATATGTAAATCCTTTATGAATAGAATATGCTCCGATATCTCCTTTTTTATCTACAGCTAAATAAGCTACTTGAAAATCTAAGTTTTTACGTCCTTTAACAATACGTTCGATGGCTTTTTGACAAGCTTTTTGAGGTGATAATCCTTGTCTGATAAGTTCAACTATTAAAAAACTTCCGACAGTTTTAATCACTTCTTCTCCAACACCTGTGGCTACGGCACCACCAATTTCATTATCGATATAAAGACCCGATCCTATGATTGGTGAATCACCAACACGGCCTTCCATTTTATAGGCCAAACCACTGGTTGAACAAGTCCCTGCAATGTGGTTTGATTTATCGATACATAACATCCCAATGGTATCATGATTTTCGGCATTGATGATTGGTTTGAATTGTTCTTTTTGAAGCCACTCCAGCCACAGTTGGCGACTTTCTGAAGTTAGTAAGTCAACAGTTTGATACCCTTGTTGAATAGCAAATTTTCGAGCCCCGTTGCCCGTTAGTATGACATGCGGCGTTTTTTCCATAACATCCCTTGCCAGGGCTGCAACATGCACGATATTTTCAACTGCCATGACTGAGCCACAATTCCCAATAGAATCCATTATGCAAGCATCTAAAGTGACATTTCCTGACCGATCTGGAGCTCCACCATAACCAACGGTTCGATTGGTTTTATTAGCTTCTTCTACAGCGACACCATTAATAGCTGCGCTTAAGGCATCCGTATTTTGTTCCAAACTTTCGCCGGCTACTTGGGATGCTTGAATATTATTCCATGTGCTGATGGCCATTGGAAATTTATTTATTATGGATTGAATTTTTGTTGAGTTAATCGAAGAGTTAGAAAACAATTGTGGGTGGACCAAAAATAATCCACCTCCTAGTGAAGCGGTAGTAAAAAAACGTCTTCTATCCATTATTATTTTAGAGCACTAATATAAAAACAATGCACAGAACTTCAAAGTTTTGACTGATGAGGTCATCCCTTTAAATTTAGTTTCAAAATGGCATTAAAAAATTAAAGCGATAAAAGAAAGTGATTTTCAAACATTGATAAATCCCATATTTAAAGAGTTCTTGAAGGGACTTTGAGTGATTGATTTAATGGTTGTTTTGGTGTATTTTCATAATCAAATTTTAATAGGATAATTAGGATTGTGAGTAAAATGAAGTGGAAACCAAAAAATTGATTCAAATATCTAAATTGATAAATGATACTCGAAGTTTGTTGTGCTAATATCGAATCTATTATAAATGCTAAAAAAGCCAATGTTAATCGAATAGAACTTTGTAGTCAACTCAGTACTGATGGACTAACTCCCTCATATGGATTAACGAAATTAGCCATAGAAAAGGGATTAGAAGTTCATAGTTTGATTCGACCTAGAGAAGGAGACTTTTGTTATCACAGTGATGAGTTAGAAATAATATTTCATGATATTAAAATTATGAAAAAATTAGGATGTAAAGGAATTGTGGTGGGTATATTAAATGAAGATTTGACATTGAATCAATATGCTATGAATAAAATAATTAAACTTTCTAAAGATATGGAAATCACATTTCATCGAGCAATCGATGTTGTAAAATCCCCTTTGATTTTAATGGAAAAACTGATAGAATTAAGGATTAATAGAATTTTGAGTTCTGGTCAACAAGCAACGGCCTATGGAGGGTTACAACAATTAAAAAAAATGAATCAGATGAGTCATAATCGAATTGAAATTATGCCTGGAAGTGGAATTAATAGCGTCAACTGCGTTGAGTTTAAAAAAGCAGGATTTAATTCAATCCATTTTTCTGCTTTTAAAAAATATTCTAACAAGCTTGAGAGTCGTTCAAACTTATTTTCATCCCATCTAGGGGAATCAGACCTTGAAGAAATTCTGAAAATTAAAAATCAACTACAAGTTTAACAAGTATTTAAGATTTAAACCATCGTAGCGAGAGGGAGACTTGAACTCCCGACCTCCGGGTTATGAATCCGACGCTCTAACCACCTGAGCTACCTCGCCAACCTACGGTGCAAAAATAAGGTTAATTAAAATGTGATTTGAGAAATAGGGTAGTGCTGGTGTATATTATTAATAAGCAAAGAAAATAAATGATGCTTGTTCAGTTAGAATCTAAAAAACTATTCATTTAGAATTTTGGGTGAAAACCTAAATTTAGCCCAAGATTAGAATTGTTTAATCCCTATTCTTTACTTATATTGCCTCAAAAAAATCACTATATAATAATGATTGAAAAAACTAAAATTATATTAGAATACGATATTTATGCTTCACCTAGTTTGATATTTCGTTACATCTCTACTCCATTTGGTTTATCAGAGTGGTTTGCGGATAATGTGCGATTCAGAGGCGAAAAATATACTTTTATATGGGATGATACGGAAGAGTATGCCATTGAATTAAAACGAAAAGCCAATCAATATATTCGTTATCAGTGGTTAACGGATGAAGAAGATTATAAAAATTATTATTTTGAGTTTAGTATAGAGGTCGATGCCATAACCAAAGATGTTTCATTGGTGGTCACCGATTTTGTTGATAAGGGAGATGAAGAAGAATCAGAGTTACTTTGGAATAGTCTCATCCAGGACCTTAAATCTGTATTAGGCTCAACATAACATCATATCGTTTTGAGTATATGTGGAACCATAACGGACTCTTGAAGTCCGAAGTTTTCCCAATAGAATTTAAGTTAATACATAATCTATTAGAAGGGACCGTATATTCTGAAATTGTTCGAATCAAAGGGGATACTATATTTTTTTGGGATCATCATTATTTCAATTTGATGGCTTTTTTGAGGTTAGCTCGCGTTGAAATTCCCGAAAAATATTCTATGGAATATTTTAAATCAGAAGTAATGAAAACTAGAAAACTCGTCTCAAATTCAGAGCACGTGTTGATACATTTTTACTTATTAATTCAATCTAGTAAAATAGAGTATCGAGATAGCATCACATTTTTTATGGTCCCCAAAAAATCCAATGGGTTAAAAAATGAGATATCAAACTGTCTGCATCGTTCAGATATCTTCGATGAAATTCGCATTATTTCCAATCGATTATCCAATCAGACTTCCGTGAATCAATTGGTGTTTAAAGTTTCTAAATCCTTTGCGAAAGAAAATAAATTGGATAGTGTTTTATTAATTAATGAGTCAAGAAATCTAGTGGAATCAAACGAAGGTTCTTTGTTTTTATTTCAATCAAAAAACAATACGTTTTATACCCCAACTTTAAAATCTGGTTGTCAGAATTGTGCCATTCGATCTAGTTTTATTGATTATATTGAAAATTCAACTGAATTCACAATAGTGTCAGAGCCTATAGCACCACATGAACTAAAAAAATCAGATGAATTGATGGTGTTATCTATCGAAAGGGGTCTAAGTTGTATTACTTCATATCGAGGAAGTAATTACCAAACTTCCGTATCTCAAATGCTATTTAAGCAATATTGTAGCGATAGAAATTTAATTTAATTGGGGATCAATGGGAGCATTGCCCCAGATTTTGTAATGTCCTCCTAGTTTTGACATTTCGTTTTTCCAAAGGGTTTTGGGATTTACTGATAAAAGTTCTTGACCATAACTATTTTCGACTAGCTCCCAGGTTTGGAATTTAATTTCTTGTATTAATTGATTATATCCCCATCCAGCATATCCTAAGAAAAATCGAATATCACTAGATTGCACTTCTTCTTCTTTAATTAACCTCGTGGCTACTTTGAAGTCCCCGGACCAAAATAATCCGTTTTCAATTTCAATACTATTCGGGATTTTAGACCCTAACCGATGTATATAGTAGAGACTCTCCATTTCGACTGGTCCCCCTCGAAATACATCTTGCTTCATAGGGCACTGATCGATAAAATAATCGAGAGTTTTGTTCAGTTTATGATTCAGAACAAAACCTACTAAGTTAGAACGAGATACTTCAACCAATAAAATAACTGACTGACAAAAACCAACGTCATTAAAAACAAGCGGGGTGGACACCAAAAGTCGCCCTTTTTCTATAAGTTTATACAATCAATAAAAAGAATAACGCCAAACAAGATTTGACGTTATTTTATTTAGTTTAAAGAGCTTTTGAGACTTGCAGATGAAGTGAACTTAGCCACATTCTGAGCAGGAATATTAATTTCTTGGCCAGTTTGTGGATTTCTACCTTTTCTAGCGGGCCTATGACTTTTTGAAAACGATCCAAAACCTAGTACAGTAACTCTTTGACCGTTTGAAATTGCACTTGTAATGTTAGAAAAAACAGAGTCTAACGCTGCATTTGCTTGTGATTTAGTTATGCCAACATCTCCAGCAATGGCATCTACCAATTCAGACTTTTTCATATAAGTATAATTAATAATTAATCGAGTCAAATATACAAAAGAGATTTAATTGTCATAAAAAAGGAAAATAAAATTTAATTTCCCCATGTATTAATTGACTTTACTATGGTCTAAAAACCGATACCCATTGAGCAAAGACTGGCTATCCATGACTTTTTTACCTTGCATTTGAATTTGGATACATTCTAATAACCCATCTTTATGAGTGATAAATAATCGATGGTTTTCGATTTTAAAGACATGAGGTCGATGAGATGTTTTAAAAATTCTTATTTCAACTTTTAGAATTTTCATTCTTAGATTTTGTTGATTTCCATTTTGAAAATAAGTCCAAGCGCCAGGGATTGGATCGAGGCCACGAATCAATTGTTGAATATCTTTAAGAGATTCTGTCCAATTAATTCTAGTATTTTCTCGATTTAATTTTGGCGCGATTTTTGAAATTCCAATTAATTGTTGAGACTTAGGTTTTAATTGATTGGCCATATGCCCTTTAATGGTTTGTTCTAAAAGAATCTTGCCTTCGTTTAGCAATTTCCTATAGAGGGTTCCAAAAGTTTCTGTTGGTGAAATTTCGATTTTTTTTTGCATCAAAATCTTTCCAGCATCAATTTTTTCATCGATGATGAAAGTGCTCACTCCAGTATACTTTTCACCATTGATTATAACCCAGTGAATTGGAGCTGCCCCACGATATTCTGGCAATAATGAACTATGCAAATTGATGGTTCCTTTATAAGGAAAACTCCAAACCGATTTTGGTAGCATTCGAAAAGCCACCACTACGTGTAGTGTTGGGTTTAATTTTTCTAAACTAGATTGAAATTCAACGGATTTAAGATTTGAGGGTTGGAAAATTGGTATTTGGTGATTGAGTGCATACTGTTTGATAGGAGAAAACCGTATTTTTTGTCCTCGACCAGATTTTTTATCAGCAGCAGTGATGACTCCAATGATGTTGAAATTGGATTTAATTAAGTGGTCAAGACATTCGACTGCAAAATCTGGTGATCCATAGAATAGAATAGACTCATTCATATGGCAAAAATACTGTTCGGGTTTATAGATTTAGAGACTTTTGAATAATTGAAATTAAAAAATCCGTTGATAGGAGGAACGTTTTTATATTCATCCTATTTGATTGACTTATTCGGTGGTTCTCTTCATACAAAATAGCATCATACGCCACTGATTTTATATTTTTGTCTCTCTATTGAGTGATTTTTGAGTGAGTAAAGATTGCCAGCTTTTCTATTGGCCATCCATTTTTTGAGATGTATTAAAGCTTACCGACCTATGAGATCTCTTCAAAATATCGACTTTAAAACCTATGGATGGTGACCTTTTGTCTGACTCCTTTTTAAATTATCTCTTCCACCGACTAAACTAATCAAGGTATTTTCTACTATCCAAAGTACTTTGCTATGGGCTTTGTTTGACTTCATTATTGATGCATCAAGGGGGTTGTTTCCAACGCGTTTTTGCATCACCAAGGGGCCATTCTCATGGATTCCAATCGCCAATCATTTTTTTTGATAAATCTCTTTGATGAGCCAAGACGTTTCGGGGTTCATCCATCGAAAGGTATTCCATGAAAATAGCCAATTCTTGACGATCATGTTTATTGTTTACTAGGGAATCAACACCGAGTAGTCTCTTTACCTGGTAGATTTAAATCTTAGTGCTCAAGCTAGCCCTATCAGTTTAATCTATGTAGGGCACATCTTGTTTTTCTTTCAATCTAATTCCAAGATTACCAAAAAACATACAAACTCTTGAACAATGGTTGGCTGCTGATTCATCGATTGACGATCCTTCATCAAATTTTTGTTTCTCTTATCTTTCTCATGTTGATGTCTTTTTTTGACATGACATCGATAGAAATATGACCGTTGGAGAGCAACCCATGTTTTGTTGCCTTGCTTTCAAATCTAAAACCATCGATTGATGCCCTCTCTACATAAACGATTGCTATTTCTTTGGCTTTCTAACAGGCTTTTATCAGCTAAAAACTCCAACGGCATCCTCTTGATATTTGATTCATCTTTAGAGTTTTGGTGTCAATGTGATACAATATAATTTTTCTTATTCTCTCTTATCGATTGGTTATCTTCCTTTGTCTTACCATTGTTTAATAGTATGACGTTTTTAATCTCTCGGGAGCGTTGTCTAATGAATTCCCAACTCAAGGACAATCGAGTTATTAGGAATATCGTTAATCAATCAGCCTCTGCAATCGCGCCTTTGTGTTCTCAGTTGAGTTTTTATTTTTGCCTAAAATTAGTTGTCTGCAAAAACTCCAAATACTTTTAATAATCTCGAGAATTTAGAATCTCTTTTAAAACAAAGTCAGTCTTGGCCTGGACAATATTTATTTAAATTCATTGTTCTATCTAATTCTCCAAACATTGAAAAAATAAAATCAAAATTCGAAACTATTCAGCATACAATTTCATTTAAAAATTCGAAAGAAAAACGCTATACTTCTATTTCAATCAAAGCATATATGAACTCTCCAAAGCAAATCACATCTCTTTACAAAGAAGTCAACACTTTGGAAGGAGTCATAGTTCTTTAGATGTTTGAGATATCTCAACAAGAAACCAACGCTAGTCAATAATTCTTTACTCACCAGCTTATGCAAAATATAATCTCCGATATCGATAAACTGCAATATAATACCCAACGAAAAAATTTAAATATTCTTGAGTATGGCCGGCATATTCAAAAGATGATTGATCAAATTATTGAAATCAAAGATTCAGAAATTCGGATGCAAAAAAGCTATGGTATCATACAGGTCATGGGTAATTTAAATCCCCAGTTGCGTGATATAAAACAATTTCAACACAAGCTATGGCATCACTTGATTATCATGTCGGACTTTCAATTAAAGGCGCCCTCTCCAAATCTTGAGCCATCAAAAGACAATTTGAATTCAAAATCAAAAAAATTACCGTATCCAACTAAAACACTTAAATACCGATATTATGGAAATAATGTCAAACGAATGATTGAAATTGCTAAGACTTGGGAAGAAAGTGAATTAAAAGACTTTTTGATTTACAGCATTGCCAATCATATGAAAAAAAATTATCTCATATGGAATAGAGATTCAGTAGAAGATCATGTAATCATAGAACATCTTGAAGAAATAAGTCTAGGTCAATTGAGTTTGAATGAAAAATATAATCAATTGAGTCCTTCTGAATTACTGTTAAAAGCAAGAGGCAAAGATCACCGTAACAATAATGGACAAGCCTATAAAAGGAGAAAAAAGAAAAGTAAATATAAACGTCATTCCTAAGCAATGGGTAGTTTTTATATTGAAGGAGGTCACCAACTTGCAGGTAAAATTGTTCCGCAAGGAGCAAAAAATGAAGCCCTGCAAGTCATCTCTGCAGTATTACTAACAAGTCAAGAAGTAACTATAGAAAACATACCAGAGATTATAGACACCCTGCGATTGATTGATATTTTAAAAAAATTAGGAGTATCAGTTACAAAAAAACAAGAAAACACCTATGTTTTCAAAACAGGAAAAATCAATCAAGACTATATTATTTCTAAAGAATTTAATACAGACTGTAGTAATCTTCGAGGTTCAGTACTTTTAATTGGTCCTCTACTAGGCCGATTTGGTAAAGCTAGATTACCCGATATAGGTGGCGATAAAATTGGTCGCAGAAGAATTGACACCCATATCAATGGATTTTTAAAACTAGGAGCCACCTTAAGGCAAGATGCTCAACTAGATTCTATTTTTGTTGAATCAAAAAAATTAGGTGGAGCTTCAATGATATTGGAAGAAGCTTCAATAACTGGAACAGCAAATCTTGTCATGGCAGCATGCATGATCAAAGGAAAGACTAGAATATATAACGCAGCTTGTGAACCCTATATACAGCAGCTTTGTAAAATGCTGAATGCTATGGGGGCCAAAATTTCAGGAATAGGCTCCAATTATTTACTTATAGAAGGTCAAGAACATCTAAATGGAACCATCCATCGAGTATTACCAGATTTTATAGAAATAGGTAGTTGGATTGGTTTAGCAGCTATGACTCAGAGTGAATTGACTATCAAAAATGTAGGATGGAAACATTTAGGATTAGTCCCTGATGTGTTTCGAAAATTAGGATTGACCATCAACAAAATAGGAAATGATATTCACATACCTGCTCATGAACATGGTTATATGATTCATAAGCATTTAGATGATTCTATTCTTACCATATCAGATGCCCCTTGGCCTGGGTTTACTCCAGATTTATTAAGTGTTATATTGGTTGTGGCAATCCAAGCGAATGGATGCCTTTTAGTGCACCAAAAAATGTTTGAATCTCGATTATTTTTTGTCGATAAATTAATCGATATGGGGGCTAAAATAATTTTATGCGATCCGCACAGAGCAACTGTAATCGGTCATAATTTTAAAACCCAATTAAAAGCCACTACTATGAGCTCACCCGATATTCGAGCAGGTATTTCATTACTTATTGCTGCACTATCAGCCCGTGGAACTAGCATCATACATAATATCGAACAAATTGACCGTGGATATCAAAATATTGATAATAGGCTTTTAGCTATTGGAGCTCAAATCCAGCGAATAAATTAGGGATGAATAAACTTTGTGCAATCATCAGTTTTTGAGATTATTTTTTTCCATTACTTTAACATCCATAACTAAAAGACGTTTAATAAACAAGGTGCCAATATTTTTTATATCTACCTTCTTACGCAAGAGATAGGTTTCACCATTTTGTGTTCCATATCAGACAAATACTCAAATTTTATTTTCTTGGAGTAGATTTAGTTGAAAACCAAGTCCCTTTTCGACCACTTTTATATTTGTAATCATATTGATAAATTCCAATAGTTGACTCTTCCCATATTTTAGTTTTTAATTGGTGATTCACTTCATTATTTCCAATAATTTAAAGCAATCAGACGTTTTGTTTCAGAACTACGAAATTGGTGTATAAAGCGATTGATTACAGTTGTTGTTGATTCAAAACAATTGTTAATCATTTCTAAGACGAAGAACTTTCGATTATAAATCCAATAAATAAAAGTAATAAATAGAGATCATAGTTGTTAAGATAAAGAGCAATATCGTTCAATCATATTGGATACAAATACAATAAATTTGTAGCCGTAAGTTTCAACCATGAAATATTTAGCTTTTTTTGTTTTTACTATTCTACCCATTGAGTTTTCTTTTGCACAAATACAAATCCCTCAGCCAAGTCCAAGTTCTACACTTAAACAAATTGTAGGTCTCACGGAAGTGACTATCAAATATTATCGCCCTTCAGTTCGTGGCAGAACCATTTTTGGTGACTTGGTTCCCTATGATGAAGTTTGGAGAACTGGAGCCAATCAAAATACCATGATTTCTTTCAGTGATGATGTTGTTTTTGGCGGTACCAAAGTTCCCAAGGGCACGTATGCTATTTATACCATTCCTAATCAAGCAAAATGGAAAGTTATTCTTTATAATAAGACGGATAATTGGGGACTTCCTAGTGCATGGGATGATAATTTGGTCATAGCCGAAGTGGATGCACAATTAGCACAGTTGGTTGAAAGTTTAGAAACTTTTACAATCGGAATCAATGAATTACACAATAATGGGGGTTCATTGTTCATAGCATGGGATCATTTGGTTGCTAAGGTTCCAATTCAAGTTTCTACTACTGATAAAGCCTTGTCTTCCATAGAACAAACCCTTAATGGAACCCCTTCTGCCAATGATTATTATCAAGCTGCTTCCTATTATCTCCAAGAAGAATTGGATTTAGAAAAAGCACTTGTTTGGCTTGATAAGGCTATCAAAGAAAATGCTGAAAGATATTGGTATCATAGACCAAGAGCACTCATATTGGCTCATCTTGGAAGATTCCAAGAAGCCATCGAGGCCGCAAAAAGCTCTTCAAAGCTTGCCCAAGTTGTTGGGAATACCGATTATGTCCGATTGAACCAAAAGTCTATTGATACGTGGTCAGCAAAGCTTAAAGATTAATTTTTAAGTTGATATTCAAGTATTGTTTTATTAATCAATGTAATAACCTTCTATTCGATTGATTTAAAATTGGGAATTATTCGGATAGCCATTGGTTTGAATAGTTCGTTCGACAAGTGGTTATTGTCTATTTGAGTATACCGAGATAAATATCAAAAAATATTGAAAATCAGTAGGTTATAATTTTACCATCGGTATTGACTGTTGGTGATAAGGTTTGTTGTAACTTAATAAATCGGTCAGTTCAAATTAATTTCGTACAGTTGTGGAAATCAAAACTAAAAAATACTCCTATGCGGTCAGTCAAGATCCCACCCAACCCGGCGCTCAGTCTATGTTGCATGCAATTGGACTGACCACAGATGATTTGCAAAAACCTTTTATTGGGATTGCATCAACAGGTTATGAGGGCAATCCATGCAATATGCATCTTAATGAATTTGCAGAGGACATTAAAAAAAGCATCTCAAGTTATGAGTTGGTTGGATTGATTTATAATACCATTGGAGTTTCTGACGGGATATCCATGGGAACTCCTGGGATGCGCTTTTCACTCCCTTCTCGAGATGTGATTGCAGATTCTATCGAGACGGTTGTTCAAGCCATGGGATATGATGGGTTGATCACGGTTGTGGGATGTGATAAAAATATGCCAGGTGCGATGATCGCTATGCTTCGATTAAATAGGCCTTCGATATTAGTCTATGGTGGGACTATTGCACCAGGTAAATACAAAAATCAAGAACTCAATATCGTTTCAGCCTTTGAAGCATGGGGACAAAAAGTGGCAGGAAAAATCAATCAAGAAGATT
The DNA here is from genome assembly GCA_965221765.1 of Flavobacteriaceae bacterium. GTDB lineage: Bacteria > Bacteroidota > Bacteroidia > Flavobacteriales > Flavobacteriaceae > Bin25. Next base: position 2,664,842 of record OZ244911.1, on the reverse strand, counting down.
ACCAGCAGGTAATTTTAAAAGCTTGTCCTGGGGCTGGTGCATGTGGTGGGATGTATACGGCCAATACCATGGCTTCTGCTATTGAATGTGCCGGGCTTTCTTTGCCCTATAGTTCTTCCAACCCAGCAATGAGTGAAGAAAAAAGTCAAGAGTGCAATAAAATTGGATATCATATCAATTTGCTAGTGGAAAGTGATATTAAACCACGGGATATATTTACCAAAAAATCTTTAGAAAATGCTCTACGAATCATTAGCGTACTAGGGGGATCGACCAATGCTGTATTGCATTTCTTGGCTATTGCGAAAGCTGCCGACATCCCTTTTTCAATTGATGATATCCAACAAATCAGTAATCAAACACCTTTTCTTGCAGACCTCAAGCCTAGTGGAAAATATATGATGCAAGATTTATATAATATTGGAGGGGTTCCAGCGGTCATGAAGTACATGTTAGAAAAAGATTTAATTCATGGTGATTGTATGACCGTTAGTGGAAAAACTATTTCAGAAAATCTTGAATCGGTTCCTAGCCTTCAAAAAAAACAACAAATTATTTTCCCTATTGAAAAACCAATAAAAAAAACAGGACATCTCAGGATATTAAAAGGAAATTTAGCTCCTGGTGGATCGGTAGCCAAGATTACAGGAAAAGAAGGATTGAGATTTGAAGGGAAAGCTAGAGTTTATGATAATGAATTTCAAGCAAATAAGGGCATTTCCAATGGAGAGGTCAAAGATGGTGAAGTTGTTGTTATCCGTTATGAAGGTCCTAAAGGTGGACCAGGAATGCCAGAAATGCTCAAACCAACAGCTGCCATAATGGGGGCTGGTTTGGGGGGCTCAGTGGCGTTAATTACTGATGGAAGATTTTCAGGAGGTACCCATGGGTTTGTCGTGGGACATATCGTCCCTGAAGCACAAGAAGGAGGCCCTATTGCATTGATTAAAACTGGGGATTTGATTATTATTGATGCTCAAAAAGATACGCTATCAGTAGCCATTTCTGATACAGAATTAGAAAAAAGAAAAAAGTTGTGGAATCCCCCTCCATATAAATTTAATTCAGGAGTTCTGTATAAATATATTAAGACGGTATCTGATGCATCACATGGTTGTGTCACTGATGTATAAAAATGGAAGGAATAAAAACATCTCCTATTAGTTCAAACAAACCACTTCATATTTCTGGAGCTGAAGCCATTGTACGTAGTTTACTTGCAGAAGATGTCAATATTATTTATGGATATCCAGGAGGAGCTATTATGCCAGTATATGATGAACTGTATAAGTTTCAAGATCAATTACATCATGTGCTCACCCGGCATGAACAAGGAGCAGCTCATGCAGCTCAAGGTTTTGCAAGAGTCTCAGGAAAAGTAGGGGTTGCCATAGCCACCTCTGGTCCTGGAGCAACTAATCTGATTACATGTATTGCGGATGCCATGATTGATTCAACACCAATTGTATGTATCACAGGACAAGTCGGAGTTCATTTGTTAGGATCCGATGCTTTTCAAGAAACAGATGTGATAGGTATTTCTACTCCAATTACCAAGTGGAATTATCAAATTACCAATGCTGATGAAATCCCGGAAGTTTTCGCTAAAGCATTTTATATTGCAAGATCTGGACGTCCTGGTCCTGTATTGATTGACATTACAAAAAACGCACAATTCGATTTCATGGATTTCGAATATCAAAAGTGTACGGGGGTGCGCAGTTATGAACCAGAAATTATAGTGGATCCTAAAAAGGTCAAAAAAGCCGTTGAATTGATTAGTCAAGCCAAAAAACCAATGATTATTTGGGGACAAGGTGTGATATTAGGTAATGCAGAAATAGAATTAAAAGAATTTATCGAAAAATCAGGGATTCCAGCTATTTGGACCATTTTGGGTTTATCAGCGTTACCTACAGATCATCCTTTGAATATGGGAATGGCTGGAATGCATGGAAATTATGCCGCAAATTTATTGACCAATGAGTGTGATTTACTAATCGCAGTGGGGATGCGCTTTGATGATCGTGTGACGGGCGATTTAAATACCTATGCTAAACAAGCTAAAATCATTCATTTAGAGATTGATCAATCCGAAGTTAACAAAAATGTCTTGGTTGATTTGGTAGTTTTAGGGGACTGTAAAGACAGTTTGCGACTCATAACCAAAGGGATTGAATCAAAAACATATCCCTTGTGGATTGAAGAATTTAAGAATTTATATCAAATTGAATACAATAAAGTTATAAAAAACGAAATTAATCCCAAGTCCGGCTTGTTAACGATGGCAGAAACCATTGAAAAGATTAATAAGCACACCAAAGGGGATGCAATCATTGTCACTGATGTAGGTCAACACCAAATGGTGGCTTGCCGTTATGCCAAGTTTACTCAATCCAAAAGTAATGTCACTTCTGGTGGTTTGGGCACCATGGGATTTGCATTGCCAGCTGCCATGGGTGCTAAAATGGGGGCAAATGAGCGTCAAGTGATTGCTATTATTGGGGATGGTGGATTTCAAATGACCATTCAAGAATTGGGAACTATTTTTCAAACAAACATAGGGGTTAAAATTGTGATTTTAAATAATAATTTCCTGGGTATGGTGCGCCAGTGGCAACAATTATTTTTTGACAAAAGGTATGCATCAACTGAATTGATTAATCCGGATTTTGTAACTATTGCCAAAGGGTATCATATAGAGAGTAAACAAGTTAATAAGAGAGAAGAATTAGATCAGTCTATTGCAGAAATGTTGAACCATGATGGCCCTTATGTATTGGAAGTAATCGTTCAACAAGAGGAAAATGTTTTTCCAATGGTCCCCTCTGGGGCTTGTGTTTCTTCGGTACGGTTGGAATAAATGATGATAAAAAAAACATATACGGTTTCTGTGTATACTGAAAATAATGTTGGATTATTGAATCGAATTTCGGCAATATTTTTAAAAAGACACATTAATATCGATAGTTTTTCAACTTCTGAATCTGAAATCTCTGATATTTTTCGTTTTGTCATTGTCATTAAAATTGAACCAGATCGCATCGAAAAAATAAAAAGTCAAATTGAAAAGCAAGTAGATGTGATTAAGGTATTTTATCATACTGATAGCGAAACCATCTTTCAAGAATCTGCTCTGTTCAAGCTCCCTTCGGATGTATTATTTGAAAAAAGGCAAGTGCAAAATATCATTAAAAACTCTCATGCCCGAATAGTGACGGTTTCAAGGGAGTATTTTGTATTAGAAAAAACAGGGTTTCGACATGAAACAGAAAAACTTCGGAGGGACTTAGAAAAATTTGGATTACTGCAATTTGTTCGTTCTGGAAGGATTTCGGTTACCAAATCAAAACTTCCAATTACAGATATATTAGAAAAATTCAAACAAAACCATACCAATACTAGTCAAATAGATACAAATCATGAGTAATTATTTCAATAAATTAACCCTACGGGAGCAACTAACCCAACTTGGAAAATGTCGACTGATGGATATCAAAGAATTCGGTGGAGGGGTTTCGGCTTTAAAAGGAAAACAAATTATCGTAGTTGGTTGTGGAGCTCAAGGATTAAATCAAGGACTCAACATGCGAGATTCTGGATTGCATGTTGCTTTTGCCCTTAGAGATTCTGCCATCAAACAAAGAAGAACATCCTATCTCAATGCTACAGAACACCAATTTGAAGTCGGAACCTTTGAGGAGATGGTTCCAAAAGCAGATCTTGTTTGTAATCTAACTCCGGATAAGCAGCATACATCTGTGGTTCAATCGTTAATGCCATTCATGAAAAAGGGATCGACTCTATCTTATTCTCATGGATTTAATATTGTCGAAGAAGGATTAGAAATCCGAAAGGATATCACCGTGATTATGGTAGCTCCCAAATGCCCTGGGACAGAAGTCCGAGAAGAATATTTAAGGGGTTTTGGCGTCCCAACCTTAATTGCAGTTCATGGCGATAACGATCCCAATGGAGATGGTTATGAACAAGCCAAAGCCTATGCGTATGCTACTGGTGGTCATCGAGCTGGTGTTTTGGAATCTTCATTTATTGCTGAAGTAAAATCGGATTTGATGGGGGAACAAACGATTCTCTGTGGTGTGCTTCAAACGGGCTCTATTTTATGTTTTGATAAAATGATTGAAAAAGGTATTAATCCTTCATTTGCAGCCAAGTTGGTTCAGCATGGATGGGAAACCATCACAGAAGCGCTAAAACATGGGGGAATTACCCATATGATGGACCGACTTTCAAATCCAGCTAAAATCAAAGCCTTTCAATTGGCTAATCAGTTAAAAGAAATTTTAACCCCTTTGTTTCGACATCACATGGATAATATCATGTCTGGAGAGTTTTCTAAAAACATGATGAAAGATTGGGTTGATAATGATATAAAACTGCTCCAATGGCGATCTGCAACCGCTAACACTGAGTTTGAAAAAACAGTCAATACTGATCAGAAGATTGAGGAGCAAGAGTATTTTGATCGAGGGGTACTCATGGTGGCATTTATTAAGGCGGGCGTCGAATTAGCATTTGATACTATGGTTGAATCTGGCATTAAAGAAGAGTCGGCTTATTATGAATCATTGCACGAAACTCCTTTGATTGCCAATTTAATTTCAAGAAAAAAACTATATGAAATGAATCGGGTAATCTCTGATACGGCCGAGTATGGTTGTTATTTGTTTGATCATGCTGCCAAACCCCTATTGGAAGATTTTATGAAGACTCAAGATAAAGATGTCATTGGTGAAGTATACTCAATAGACAATAATCAAGTGGATAACAAAACCCTCATTGATATCAATGAAAAGATTAGGTATACGCTCATTGAGGATATTGGTGGTGAATTACGCGATGCCATGACCAACATGCCATCATTATTTAAAAAAAACTGACATCTTTATTTTAATATCGTTCACTATCTTCAGTCTCCAACTCGAAGTATATTGAGAAGAATTTTCTTTTAGTCATGTCCGTCTTGTGCTTCACTAGCCCAAGCAAATTCTCTTTTGATTTCGTATTCTTCAATCCATTGATATGCTATGCTTTTATGTGTCTTGATCGATGGTTTTGGCGGACGTCAAGAAACAGATTATGCAGGGGATTTGTACTTTTTTTTGGAAAAAACTTGAAAAAAATGGGGGGGGGGGGTATTGATTATCTTTGCATAAAAAACCGTTTGAATTCCTATTGAAGACGATTAAACTATCCTATGAATTAACGCTAAAACCCATCGACATCATGATGCATTACTTCCATGGGAGATCCGCTGGGGGTCTCCTCTTACTGTTCTTAATCTTTTTATCTTGTGGCGAAGATTCCGTGCGCACCAAGCCCGTTACCCCCCCCCTATTTTATACCATAGCGACCTCGGCGAGTATCGGTGGGACCATCACCCCGACCCAACGCATGGCCAGTGGACAGTCCGTAGCCATCACTGCCACCCCTAACCAACATTATCAATTCAAAGCATGGACGGGCAATTGTCCCATCAATAGCCAAGAAGCCAGCCTCCGTTTTGAGGCCAGCGGTCATTGCTCTATCACGGCAGTCTTTGAAAAAATCAACTATCCCATCACCGCCACCACCACCGACGGAGGAACGGTCACCGGACTGCCCGCCCAGGGCAGCCCCCAAGGACAGCCCATCACCCTTCGAGCCGTGCCCCAAGAATACCATCTCTTTGCCGGCTGGACCACCGATGGGGATTCGGGTTGCCCCACCCTAGAAGACCCCACCCCACCAACCCTCTCTTTTGTCATCCAAGGGCCCTGCGCATTACAAGCTGCTTTTCAAAAAGTCCAACGCACCATCACCACCTCGGTGAGCCAAGAAGACGGGGGACGCATCACCCACACCCAGACCATCGAACATGGACAAACCGTGCGCATTATCATCGAGGTGGAAGACGACTATACCTTAGAAGCATGGGAAAGCGATTGTGGTAGCTTTTCTCCCCAAGAGACCACCATCACCTTTTCCGCTACCGAGGATTGCCAGCTCCAAGCCATTCTTGAAAAAAAACAATATCTCGTGCAGGCCACGGCCACTTTAGGCGGATCTGTTAATAATCCCAATCGTATAGAAGCCATCCATGGCCAACAAGTGGAGTTCACTGCCCAAGCCGATGAAAATCATGTCTTTGCGGGATGGAAAACACAAGAAACTTCGGAATGCCCCACCTTGGAAAACCCCCAAGAGCCTACCCTCTCGTTCATCGTCACCGGCCCCTGTGCCCTGCAAGCCCGCTTCATGAAAGCCCCCCGCACCATCACCACCGCCATTATTAATGAAGGGGGCACCATTAGCCCTCCCCAAACCATCGAACATGGACAAACCGTCCGCATTACCATCGAGGTGGAGGACGACTATACCTTAGAAGCATGGAAAAGCGATTGTGGTAGCTTTTCTCCCCAAGAGGACACTATCACCTTTATCGCTACCAACGATTGCCAAGTGACTGCCGTGTTAAAACCAAAAACCTATCTCATCCAAGCCACCGCCTCCCCAGGAGGTACCATCCAAAAGCCACAACAGCACCAAGCCACCAAAGGACAAACCATCGTCTTTAACGCCCAAGCCAACCAAAACCATGTCTTTGAACGATGGACCACCGATGGAAGCCCCGGTTGTCCCACCCTCCAGAATCCAACCCAGCCCAAACTATCTTTGACCGCCATAGGAACTTGTGCCTTCCAAGCCCGATTTACCAAAGCCCAACGCACCATCACTACCGCCATCAATGAAGGCGGCACCATTACCCCCTCCCAAACCGTCCCCCATGGACAAACCGTTCGCATTACCATCGAGGTGGATGACGACTATACCTTAGAAGAATGGAATAGTGATTGCGGCAGCTTTAGCTCCAATGAGACCACCATTACCTTGATCGCTACCAAAGATTGTCAAGTCAGCGCCCTGCTCGAAGAAGCAGTAGAGCAAGAACCCACCCCAACAACCGAGACCCCACCCAGTCCAACAACAGAAAATCCACCCACTCCAACACCCAGCACACCCCCCAGCAATCCTACCCCCGTGAATCCACAGCCCGTCATCCCCGATCCTGTCGATGCGGCCGATGCTTGTGCCCAACCCCTCGAATTCGCCCCCAATGGTCATACCATCCAAGTCAAGGAAGCCTGCCGAGGATTCCAACGCGATGAGATTAATGACCTCAACCTATACCATTTGGTAGGAAAGACCCCTACCTTCCAAGGCGTGACCTATACCATCGTCGATGATTTTAGCATCCGAGATCGACGAGACCAAGGCTTGCCCATGAGCAATATCGTCACCACCTTCGTCACCAATATGAATAGCCTATTCTCTAACAATCACGGCTGTGATGAACAACAAATGAATTGCCGGTTTGTCAGCAGCACCTTTAATGAAGATATCAGCCATTGGGATACCAGTAACGTCACCACCATGGATTTTATGTTTCGAGGAGCCTCCGCTTTTAATCAAGATATCGGCCCCTGGGATACCAGTCAGGTCACCAGCATGGCAGCCCTATTTGAAAAAGCTACCGCTTTTAATCAAGATATTGGACCGTGGGAGGTCTCCAAGGTCACTATCATGACCTTGATGTTTAAAGGAGCCACCGCCTTCAATCAAGACATCGGTGATTGGGATGTCAGTAGCGTCACCAACATGGGAAGTCTCTTTGCGGATGCCACCGCCTTTAATCAAGATATCGGCCCCTGGGATGTATCGCAAGTCACGAACATGAATCACCTATTTGCTAGGGCTACCGCCTTTAATCAAGATATCGGCCGATGGAAGGTGGATCAGGTAACGGATATGACAAGACTATTCTATGAGGCCACGGCCTTTCAGCAAGACATCAGCCGATGGACGACAGGTCAGGTCACTCAATGTCTAGAGGCGGTTCCCGGATTAAGCTCGGACCACCGACCTAATTTTACCAATTGTCATACTACCGCTCAGACCAAAATCTGCCATGGCCAGCCCATTCCCGTTACTGCGAACTGTCTACCTCAAACCAAAGATTGTCATGGACAACAAATCCCCATGGGAGATAGTTGTCCTGATTTGCTAGTCAAGCATAGCAATGGGGTGACGGTCATGATTAATCCCATGCTTCAAAACCATTCGCGGTATGCTGGGCAAAAAGCGACTCTCGATGGCACCGAATATACCATCGTGGATAATGCTTCAATCAAACGATTAGTCGCAGCGGATAATACCGATGCCTGGTGCACCACCTTGGTCACCAATATGAGAGGCCTATTTGATGGCAAGTCGACCTTTAATCAAGATATTAGCCATTGGGATGTCAGTAATGTGACTAGCACAAGAGCTATGTTTTTTGGCGCTAGTGCATTCAATCGAGATATCGGTTCATGGGATGTGAGTAAAGTGACGGATATGGTAGGGATGTTTTATCAAGCTGCCACCTTCAATCAAGATATTGGGGATTGGAATGTGAGTAGCGTCACCAATATGTTTGCAATGTTTTATGAAGCCAGTGCTTTTAATAAAAACATCGGTTCATGGGATGTGAGTAAAGTGAAGGATATGAATAGTATGTTTGGTTATGCTAGTGTCTTCAACCAAGATATTGGGGATTGGAATGTTAGTAGCGTGACGAATATGAGTCATATGTTTTTGAATGCTGATGCCTTCGACGAAGATATTGGGGATTGGGATGTCAGTAGTGTTAAAAACATGCTAAATATGTTTAATAGTATGGATGCCTTTAACCAAGATATTGGGGAGTGGAATGTGAGTAATGTAGAAAATATGAAACACATGTTTCAGAATGCACTTGTTTTTAACCAAGATATTGGGGATTGGGATGTCAGTAGTGTTACTGATATGGGAAGTATGTTTGATAATGCTCCTCAGTTTAACCAAGACATCGGGGATTGGAATGTCAGTAGTGTCACCAATATGGCTGGAATGTTTAGGCTTGCAAGTGCTTTCAATCAAGACATCGGGGAGTGGAATGTCAGTAGTGTGAAGAGTATGAGTCATATGTTTAATGAGGCAAGTGCTTTCAATCAAGATATCGGCGAGTGGAATGTCAGTAGTGTGAAGAATATGAGTGGCATGTTTAGGAGTGCGATTGCCTTCAACCAAGACATTGGGAGTTGGACGGTCAGCAGTGTGACACATATGAGTAGAATGTTTCAGGATGCCAATGCATTTAATCAAAACCTTAGTAGTTGGAGTGTCAGCACTGTAACAAGTTGCTCAGGATTTTCTAACGTTTCAACTTTCATTCAAGCTAATCGCCCTCCATTTAATAATTGCACACCTTGATTATTCAATGATTTAAAATTCCTAGTACCCATTCACTATGTATTTGTACGGAAAGGTAATTTTTGTTGTATAAACCTTCGATTGATTCAGTTATTTAAAGAGACCCAACCATTGAGGTTACTTTCGTTTTGACTGATTAAATGATGTCTAATGAAAGAATATTAAACATCTGCAAAATATGCTAAGGATCCGATCCCATGGCTTAGGTTTTGGGCTATAAGTGACTAGTCATCAATTTAATCAATAAAAAGAACAATGTTGTTTTTGTGGATATGATCCATAGTGATTGATTATGCCCCTACACCGATGAGGGGACCTTCTTTATAATCTCCATCATAGACTCCAATGGCGTCATTTATATTTTCTGTAATGTCGATTCTTTATTTGTTGCCAAGTCTCCCTCGAGTCTAGTCTTCTGCTGCATCAAAACCATTGGTGTGCCGTGGTCGGATATTTCTAACGAGTTCATGGATCGTTTGGAATCCTAACGCAAGTTTATTACTTACCCTACTTTAGCATTGATTATCAGCTACTTAGAAATATTTCCACTACACCATCGATATTTTTTCTTAGGATGAGTTTTTGGTGTCTTAGGAGTCTGTTTTGACTACCTTTTTGGTGATAGGATGATGCGTCGGTAGCCCCATGGCTCGATAAATGGTTTTCTATATCTCGGTCAGATTTTGATATTTTCGTTGCGGTCGGTAGTTTGGTGGGTGGTTCTTTGTTGCTAGGAGAGCTCTTCTCGAAGCCGCTCCCAACTATAATCAATATTTAAGTCTTTCATTTTGGTACGAATCAATGGAACGACATAAAACCAGACCACCGAAATAAATAAATGGGCTTTGATTCGAGAGACTTTTCGATGGTAGATGGGCCCGACAGCCCAATTCGGATTCCGGTGATCGAAAGATTCGTTCAATCTCTCTAGTTGATCGTGATGAAGCACGATATCCTCCAGTGACCATTGGGTTTGCGTGATGACAATCGTATAACATTCCGATGCTTTTCTGGCCTCACCATATGCTTCATTGGTTACCCACGTGATTTTTTCGACTCGATCTGCTTTTTTGGAAGGGATGACGTCGGTATCGTAGTGATGGGCCACGTCTGGATATTCTTTTTTGATTTTCCCGAGCCGTTCCATCGCCGGAGGTAACTCTTTTTGGCTTTGTGGCTTGGACAAGCCGGCATTCAAGGCCATGATGGATTTTTCAAATAGCGCTCTCTTATGCTTTTTGGCGAAAGGTACTCTGAACATACATATACTTGATTTCTTGATTTTGGGAAACATCCCATAAGCAGTACTGAGCATCCCCACTAGCGGTGTATTTTCGGTCAGCTTTCCGTTGTGGTGGCGGGACACCTTTTTACTTCGCTCGATACACCACCATGGCAGCCCTTGCTGAGTCATGTATTATAGATTAGCCTTGGTGGAAATGCCCGCATCCATGATGATGGTGGGCCGTGCCTTGTCCAACTTTTCGATAGCCTTGGCGAAGATCTTGGGTTCACTGATATTGCCCTTAAAAATCTCAAATCCACAAGCAAAACCGGGGCATCTATTACCAACGCCAACGATGCCAACAAACCGTCCGAGCGCTTTTCTTTGCTCCTCCCATCGTGCAGGAGTTGTTCTTTTCCGTAGCAATAGGTCTTCATTCAACCATAAAGCACGATTCTTTGCTCGAAACCAAAGAGGGATTGACGGTGTTGAAACAAGGTGGACACTAGTTCCTAAGTCTGTTCATACAACTGCCCCCCCCCGATACCAACTGATAAGACTAGGTGGTTTTGGGAAAGCTAATAAGAAAACAAGACTCGATTGTTGATGCCACCATCGATGGGTTTTGGCTTCACTGCCTGGCGACAAACAAGGACTGGCAATCAACGCATGAACCCATTGTCGCTACCTTGGCGAAAAGGCTTTTGGATTTTAGAAAATTATCCAAGCCTAGTAAAGACAACGATTGTAAGGCCAAGCGTTTCTCACCAATACTTCGTGAGGTGGTATCCTCCATGCCATCCATAATCACAGAGGCTCGGTTATCTTTGCCCGCTTGAGAATCTTATTCGATCCGTTGCAATCCTTCGAAAATTTGTTCACAATAAGCGTCGATGCGTTCGTTTTTTCAAACGCCAGAACCGGCCGTTTCACCCATCGGTCACGAACTTGTGCCAATAGCGTGGGCTAATATTCTTTGGATCACGAAAAATCTCGACCTAAATTGATAAGTATTTTTCGCCTAGGCAGTCCATGCACCCGTCGGGTTTCATACAGCGAGTGGTGGTTCGGACGCTACCGTCTTTGCGCTTGAATTGTTTAGGGACGATAAACATAAGAAAGATATGAAAGCACCCAATGGAACAACTTTAATTCCACTACATCGGATTGGGGAACGCCAAAAAAGAAAAGCTATTGAACAATGGTTGCCAATGGAAAGTCTTCGATGAAAATCACACAAAAAAGAGTTAAATCGCCAAATAATTGATTTTGGTGGTCCACCAAAGGGAGAAGGTACTGTCCTTTATGGCATTAAATGAGGCAAAATGATAAACTTGCGCTAAGTCATTCAAGTGATGCTTGACAATAAAAACCTCGGAGCAATCAAGCTGTTGCTATTGTGCTATTCGTGAGATGATTAGGTGTTCGTTCGTGGATTATCTAAGCAATCAAATCTGTTTACCAAGCATTTGAGTATGGATGAAAAAGCTCATCGAAAAGAGATCAATATTTTTTTGCTCAATGGTGCTAGTGCGGGAACGGTATTGGATATGGCTAAAGGATTCCAAAAAGCAACCTTTGCCCTATTAAAAAACGTGATGCCCAAAGACCAAAGAAAGTTCATAAAATGTATACTGTTGATAGATTGCAACCCATTATCCATGTTAAAGAACATGTCTTACTTTGAACCCAATTGTCCATGATTGATTTCATCTCGTTAGACATGTCAATCAAGACATTAATCAAACCCGTCGATAGAAAGTCAAAGCGCCCCATGATGTGTTGAAGGACAGTTGATATACCGTCTTGAAAAATCCCGAAAACCACATCGAAAAACAACAAGACATCTTTGAGAAGGTACTCATAAGACATCGTACAAGCATGCAACTATATTACGCTTTGGATGAACACGTGATGAACATGAGCATCCAAAAATCATCCGAGTGGCCAAGAAGTTTTAAAACATATAGAAGGTGTATTACATGCTATGATTTACAAACAGTCTAAGGCTAGATCCAAACGAAGCAATGGAAAATTTAAGAAGTCATGACAGGCCAAAGATCTCCGAAATTTTAATTATCTCAAAGTTTTTGTTTGATTCTATTGTGGCCATTTAGACCTCTTTCTTGATAAATGATGGTAGAACCAAATTGCGGTTTAATTCATCACATCTTACAATAGGTAGGTAATACGTAGATGAAATAAATCATATGTAAATAAAGAACCCAAGTAAGAAAGAGGGCTATTGAAACATATGAACCAATTATTTTTTACTTGCTATTATTTTTTGTTTGGGGGGGGGGGTAAAAAGCAAAAAGAATTATAGCTTATCGATGTATTATAATAAAAATCACTTAACTTGGCTTATTTTGAAGACATAAGCTAATTGATCTTCAAGATTTAAATCGTTGGGATTAAAATCCGGCGTACTAATCACTAAATTCTTACCTCGTTGTAAATAGGGGAGTTTTTTACCAGTTGCTAAAAATTCAACAGTTGCATTTTCATCCACTTCGATATCTTTTATTAAAAGTTCTTTATTGGGCCATTTAGGAGAAATAGCATAAACAGTATCGTCTTTAGAGGTGAAAAATAGTTCTTTCAAAGCTTTTCCTGGTAATTGGTTGATGGTTTGATCTAAAATATAAGTCCCCTCTACATAACTTTGCCCTTCTTTGAGTAACTGAAAATTTCTGTCGCCTTCTGTCCATTGAAAAGAGCGTTTCCATTCTTCTGTTCCATAAATTGCCTCTCCATTGGTTTCTAGCCATCTCCCCATCTGAAGCAGTCGTTCTTGCATGATGACGGGAATGCGACCATCAGCTTTTGGACCTACATTAATACAAAGATTACCCCCTTGACTAACAATGTCAATGAGCATAAGTACTAGAGCCTGAGCAGAATTATAATTTTCAACATTTTCAGCACGATTGTAACCAAAAGAAAGCCCCATGCCTCTTATTTCTTCCCATGGCTTATCAAAGTTGATTTCTTCCCTAAGATACTCTGTGGTATAAAAACCTCCGTTTTTATGTCTACCACCTGCTTCCCATCGGTCATTGATAACGACGGTGGATTTAACTTTTGATTCATTAAATAACCAACTGAGAAGATCAGTGCTTTTCCAATAGCTTCCACCTTTTTCCCATTCTCCATCAGCATAAATTAAATCAGGAGCATAGTGATCGACGAGCTCTTTAAATTGGGGATGTAAATAATCCGAAACAAATTTATCAAGACCTAGTTGATACCATGGGTGGTACCATTCATAAAGTGAAAAATATAGTCCGGCTTTAAGCCCTGCATCTTTCATGGCTTTGACATAATCCCCCACTAAATCACGATGTGGACCAGTAGATACACTATTCCATAAGTATCCTCTTGATTTACTAGCATGCTCATTTGGCCAAAGTGTAAAACCATCGTGATGTTTTGATGTCATCACAACGTATTTTGCCCCTGCTTTTTTAAATAATTCAGCCCATTGCTCGGGATTATATAATTCTGCTTTCCAATGTTTTGTAAAATCGATATAATTAAAATCTTTACCGTAGGTTTTATAATGAAATTCTGGGATTTCTTGTCCAGTAAAAGTGCCATTCCCAAAAACTCTTTGACTTTGAAACCACGTTTGGTACCACTCGGTATAGGTACCATTTGGTGACCATGATGGGACAGAATAAAGACCCCAATGGATAAAAACACCAAACTTTGCTTCTGAAAACCATTCTGCTACAGGTCGAGCATTAAGAGATTCCCAATTAGCTTGGTAAACGATATCTTGGCCTTTGACTGTGGCCGCAGAAATTGATAAAAAAACACACAAGAACACTAGTACTGAATTACGTTGAATCATTATAGATATTTTAATTTGATTAGAGCATTATAACCTAGCAGATTACAACACTAGATTGTAACTGAGATTCGAGATGATAACAAAGTTAATAAATTTTTAGTTTTAAGGTTTTATCTAAAAATAGTCTCTAACCCAAGAAAAATTAACTTTGTTTTTTATGCCTAAAATTTGAGCACTTCTGATATCTTGCTGATACTTTCAGCAATTGTTATCATTTCTTATTTTTTTGATGAGTTTGCGCGAAGAACTCGGTTTCCTTCGGTAATTCTTTTGATGTTCATGGGAATTACGCTCAGGGCCGTCGTAGAAATTTTCTTGCCCAATATCAACTATGAATTTTTAGATACACTCGTCCCCGTATTGGGAACAATCGGATTAATTATGATTGTGTTAGAAGAAGCTCTTGAACTTCATATATCAAAAAAAAAGTTTCCCACTTTAATCAAAGGACTTGTAACATCAATTATATTGTTAGCTGTCAATATTTGGTTATTAAGTTGGATTTTTCAACAATATTTTCAAATCGATTATAAAAGTGCAATCATACTTAGCATACCTCTTTCTGTTCTCAGTAGTGCTGTGGCTATTCCATCAGTTAGTGGATTGCTCAAGATCGATAGAGAATTTGTAGTTTATGAAACTACTTTTTCAGATATTATAGGCATTACTATTTTTTACTATTCAATAGAAAAATTAGGGGCCAATGAAAATCCTTTAAAAGCTGAATATATTTTCAATCAATTGGGACTAATCGTCATTATCATTATAGTTTCAATTATTATAACCACCATATTAATGGTCATTCTCAAACAAATCAGACACTCGACAAAATTCTTTTTTATTATTGCTATTTTACTAGGAATCTATGGTATTGGAAAACAAATGCACTGGCCTGTATTATTGACTATATTCATATTTGGTTTAATGCAAGCTAATGTTGAAAGAATTGTTCCTAAATGGTTAAAAAAAAGTGTTGATGTCAAAAATTATAGATCAGAAATTGGCGATTTTCAAGTATTAACCCAAGGCACTAGTTTTTTGGTTCGAATCTTTTTCTTTTTATTTTTTGGGTTTTCAATTCTCTACACAGATTTCAATTCGGTATGGCCATTTGTATTAGGAATCGGATTGTATCTCGTCATGTTTATTCCGAGATACCTTTATTTTGCTATAGGCAAAATATTTCTCTTTTTTAAGAGAACTTCTAAGTTTTTAAATCCTCGGCACAGTTTAAAACTAACCACTGTTTTATTTATTGCACCAAGAGGTTTGATTAGTATTTTATTGTTTCTAGAAATTGGATCAATCGATTCTTTCGAAGTTGATGGGAAAGGAATTGTTGATGAAAAATTATTATTGATATTAATTCTGACTTCCATGATATTTATGTTACTAGGAACTATGAGAAAAATGAAACCAATTGAATCTGAGATTGAAGACGTTCACTTTTCAGATAATGAGATAGCCGATTATGAGATGTCAAGTCATTCTAAATATCCATCAGAAGATGATACTGAAGAATTTGATTATTTCCAAAAGAAAGATGGATCAGAAGAAGATTTTAATGAATTCGGTGATGATGACCCAACTGAAAAGGAATGATTTCGTTATTAAAATCAAAGAATAGAAATGAATATTAAATCTTATAAAATTTAGAGTTTAGGGAAATTTTGGATATTTTTTAAAATTAGGTTTTCGCTTGTCTAAAAAGGCTTGTTTTCCTTCATGAGATTCATCTAGCAAATAATACATCAAAGTTGCATCACCTGCCAATTGCATAATGCCATGCTGTCCATCTAGTTCAGCATTGAGACATCGTTTAATCATTCGGATGGCCAAAGGACTTTTTTCTTGAATCAATTCACACCATTCTAGCGTCGCATCCTCTAACTGAGCTAATGATACTACTCGATTGACTAGACCCATTTGAAGTGCCTCTTGAGCCGAATATTGTTTGCATAAAAACCAAATTTCTCTTGCCTTTTTCTGTCCCACGTGTCGGGCTAGATAATTTGATCCAAAGCCCCCATCAAAACTGCCTACTTTAGGTCCAGTTTGACCAAAAATAGCATTATCACTAGCGATAGATAAATCACAAACCACATGTAATACATGACCTCCTCCGATGGCATAACCATTGACCATAGCGATAACTGGTTTTGGGATTTCTCTAATTCTTTTGTGTAAATCCAATACATTTAATCGAGGAATACCATCAGAACCGACATAACCCCCTTGCCCTTTAACATTTTGATCGCCACCACTGCAAAAAGCTTTATCTCCCATTCCAGTTAAGACCACTATATCAATTTTGGGATCTTCTCTGCAGATCTCCATAGCATGATTCATTTCTTGGATAGTATCGGGTCGAAAAGCATTATATACCCGAGGCCTATTCATAGTAATTTTTGCTACTCCTTTATAAAATTCAAATAGTATATCGGTATACTCACCAAGTGTTTTCCATGTTCTCATCAAAGCAAATTA
This sequence comes from Flavobacteriaceae bacterium, assembly GCA_965221765.1. Taxonomy (GTDB): domain Bacteria; phylum Bacteroidota; class Bacteroidia; order Flavobacteriales; family Flavobacteriaceae; genus Bin25. The sequence continues at coordinate 2,647,977 of OZ244911.1, read as the reverse complement.
TTGGCGAAGTTAAAATTTTTAAAGAGTCGTTTTTGAGGATTTAAACTAGAAATCAAAAACAATCCTAGTTCAGATAAGACTTCAGTCGGGGTTAATATCCCTAAGATGTGCAGTGATTACGTATATTTCAAATAACCATATAGTTTAGGTTACGTAATCGTATGAAATGCCTCCCTATCGGTTTTTGAGTTAAAAATAGGTTCCTTTTTTAGGGTTTGCTTATTGACCTAGGAACTCAAACTATAGATTGTGTTTTGATTGTTGTCGATTTAAGTTAATTCTGAGCAATAACTGTACTGATGGAATGGCACAATGCAATACATGAATGAGATTGTCTTAATGTGTTATCTAAACTTCTTTCAAATTCAGTAGATCTTATACTCACATCTCCTCCATATGCTGATGCAAGAGTTCGGACTTAGGGGGGGAAGCCTCATCAATACGTTGACTGGTTTTGTCCTAGTGCAAAAGAAATGTTACGTGTGTTAAAGCCATCGGGGTCATTCATACTTAATATCAAGGAAAAAGTTATAGATGGAAAACGTCATTCCTACGTATTAGAGTTGATTCTTGCATTAAAGCATGAAGTTGGTTTTCGTTGGGTTGAAGAATATATTTGGCACAAAACGACCTCAGCGCTTGGTAAATGGAAATATCGATTTCGAGACGCATGGGAGCGTATTATTCATTTTGCAAAAACAAGAGAAATAAAGATGCGTCAAGATGCTGTGAAAGAACCAATAGGAGACTGGTTAAATACTCGTTTGAGCAATATAAGTCCTAATGATAAAGTGCGTCATAATTCATCAACAAAATCTGGAGTTGGCAGGCGTATTGAAGCGTGGGAAGGAAAGAAAACGGTTTATCCGTCCAATGCGTTGCGTAAACCTCCTGTATGTCACAATACTGGTCATAGTGCAGCGTTTCCTGAATGGTTGCCTGAATTTTTTATTAAATTATTCAGCGATCCGGGTGATGTGATTTGTGATCCATTCTCTAGTAGTGGAACGACTTGTCGAGTCGCTTCACGATTAGGTCGTATACATGTAGGGATTGAAATAAAAGTGGAATATATCAGACAAATAGCCATATAAGAATGCATTGGATTTCAGAAGACATTCTGAATGAGATTATTGAAAATTTGATTTTATCCACTAAATGAGTGATGATAAATGCTAAGAGACAGGTTAGGAAAAATATTGTGGATCCATTTACTTCATTAGTTTTAGCGGCTTCTTCAAATATTGAAAAAGAAAATATTTTGATTGAAATTCAATCTGCTTCTACGGTTGTTCGCAATATTTTTGGTGTGGTTGGTAAATTTCATCAATCGATTCTTGGCGAAATTAATGGGTGGAAAAACCATGACATAGGTTATGATTTGATTGATGTAAAGAGAAAAATGATTGCGGAGATCAAGAACAAACACAATACAATGAATCAAAGTAATAAAGAAAAAGTAGTCGATGAACTAGATACTGAAATAAAACAAAAAGACAACAAATGGAAAGGATACCTTGTTCATATCTCATTCCTAAGTCTGTAGACCGTTACACAAAAAATATTTCTACAAATCAAAGTCGAGAAATTATAAAAACAGATGGAGCTTTATTTTATGCTTTAGCTACAGGTCAACATAATGCATTGTATGAACTTTATGAATATCTTGTGAGATATTTAGAACGAAATAATAAAGGAATTAATGCTGAAATGGAAGAATATTGTAAATCTCTCTTTGAGATTGCGTTTGGAAAATACAAATCGGATGAGTTATGAAATATCTAAATCGATACTATTGGTACCGCTGAATAGGATGCGATATTTTTTTAGTTAATCTTGCATCCAAGTGGACCAACCTCTTTAGATTAAGTACTTTTTGGTAGAATATTCTTTTTCTGCCATTACGTTAAAATAATCAAGCAATAATAAATCATTGATTTTTCTAGGCGTGATGATTTCTAGAATTTTTGGTTTTGAAGAAAGGTTATAAAAAGTGCTTAGAGCCTCTTCCACCTCATCCAAAGTACGGTTCATTTGATATTCAAAGCCATAATCCTTGGCTAAACATCGCGCATTTCGCTGATGGATTGTTTCAATATGATAATCAAAAACTGGGGTATCTTTTGATTGGGGAGATAAAATTCTGAAAATACCGCCACCTTGGTTATTGACAATAATAATTCTAAAATCTGATCTTATGTATTTATTCCATAAACCATTGGCATCATAAAAAAAACTCAAATCGCCGGTAATGACAATTGTCGGTTGTATTGATTTTAAAGAAGCCCCGATTGCTGTTGAAATAGATCCTTCAATCCCACTGACCCCTCTATTGCAATGAATAGAAATCGAAGAATCCCATTGAAATAATTGAGCATACCGAATAATGGCACTATTTGAAAAATGAACTTGAGAATTTATTGGGATCGATTTGGATATTAAGTCAAAAACTTTAATATCAGAAAATGGCAGTTTTTCAATAAAAGCATCTCCTAATTTTTTGAAATAATTGAATGTTTTGAATACCTCTGTTTTATATTGATGTTTCCTATTTATTGTCTGAATATCAGAACAAAGAGTTGCGAAGAACTGATTTGGATGACAATTAATGTGATGTTCTAAACAATAAAAAGTATTATTCGCCTTAGCATTCCCCAAATGCCAATGCTTTAAAGACTTAAGACGTCTTAAATAAGCTTTGACTTTTTTAGAAATAATCATTCCACCAATAGTCAAAACAATATCTGGAGGTTGAATTTGTTTTGTGGTATCTGATAATTCAAGTGGGAATAGTAACGAATCGATGGAATAAATAAAATTTGATCCGTGAACATTGGATGTGGTTTCTGTTAACACGACTGTTTGAGGATCTTGTTCTAATGCATTGATTATAGTTTGATTTAGTGAGTTCGGAGCCATCACACCCATTAAAACCCAACGATTTTCGTATTGATGCCATTTTTCAATTAAATGCTGGTAATCCAAATGATCTTTTGGTTCGAACTGACTTATAGATAATTTTTTAGGAAGTTCGATGGGTGTAGTCGTCATTTCAAACAATGGTTCTTCAAAGGGTGCATTTAAATGAATTGGCAGATGATTTTGAGAAATCAATTGAAAGGCTTTTGTGATACTTTCCATATTTTGAGTTATTATTTGATTTTGTATACTATCGATTTCATGTTGACTAGCCTCTTGTGGAATCAAGTTTTGCGTAGGGCATTGCAAAATATCGTCAATACCATGCTTGATGTCAGCCTTCAGTAAAAAAGATCCAATAACGAAGTTTTTTAAAACATGATTTTGTTGTATCACTTGACCATCTCCAATGTCAATCTTAAAGGGAAATCGATCTGCTGAAATAACCACCAAGGGAACGCCACTGTAAAATGCTTCAACAATGGCTGGAGAATAGTTTAGACAAGCTGAACCTGAAGTACAAACCAATATAACTGGAGATTTCATTTTTTGTGCAATGCCTAGGGCAAAAAATCCTGCTGAACGTTCATCGATAATACTGTAGGTATCAAAAAAAGGATCAGCAACAAAACTCTTAATAAGTGGAGCATTACGAGACCCCGGACTAATGACAATTTCTGAAAATCCAAATCTTTTTGAAATTCTAACAATCAGTTGAGCCAATGGTATCGTTGAAATTTCAGGAATTGAAACGGATTGATTATCATGGTTCATACTGATTATGTTTTAAATTACTGTTTAAAGTCATTAAATAATATTTGTTTTTCAAATGGTATTTGCTTTATATGTTGAGGGAATGAGAGTAAATCAAGTACGTATAACACAGAAAACAAACCGATATTAGTTTTTAAAAACCAAAGCATGATTGTTAAATAAGGTATTTAAAAGGGGGTTCCTAGTTCATTGAAATTTAAAGAGCAATATTAAATCAAGAAAACATCAATCAGTAGATGTTAGAGGATTTACACAATCTAAAGGGTCATTTAAACTCAATCTAAATCAAACACTTGAAACGCTCATTAATCCAATTTGTATAACATTATTAGATGGTTTTAGGTCTAATCAGCCATTGAAGAATATGAGCCATTATAATGCATAATCCAGCGCCCATGACATTGAGCCAGAGATAACTGACAATATCCAAATAAAAGATGAAAAGAACCGCTAATTCAGAAAATAAGACAGCCATAAATGCCGCTCTAGATTTAATTGATTTAAAGAAAAATGCCAGAAGAAAAACCCCTAAAATAGCCCCATAAAATAGAGAACCAATGATATTTACTAGTTGGATGAGGTTTTCAAACAGATTTCCAATTGAAGCAAACCCAATGGCAATAATTCCCCAAAAAATAGTGAATAATTTAGATATATTTAAGTAGTGATAATCCGACTTTGCTTTGATTCTTCGTTTATACAAATCCACAGTAACTGTCGCTGAAAGTGCATTGATTTCAGACGCTGTAGAACTCATGGCCGCACAAAAAATTACAGCTAGTAAAAGACCAATGAGACCCTTGGGAAGATTTCCCAAAATAAAACTGATGAATACATAATCTTTATCATTGACTTCGGCATTTGAATCGATGGATTTAATTAGATTTTTAGCTTGTTCTCTTTTGTTTTTCTCTTCATGTTCTAAAAAGATTAATTGATTTTGAAGATTTTGATTTTTCGATAGTTCTGGATTTAATATGATGTTTCTGATTTCATGTTGAATAGTGAGGTGATTTGATTCTAGTTCTTTAATGGTTTGAGCTTGATCCGAATTTCTTACCTTTTCAAGATTTTGAGGGTTAAAGTGAATGGGTGCAGTTTCGATTTGGTAAAATAAAAATACCATGACTCCCACCAACAGAATAAAAAACTGCATGGGAACTTTTAAAAATCCATTCATAATCAATCCCATCTGACTGTGTTGAATAGATTTTCCAGACAGATATCGTTGGGCTTGACTTTGATCGGTTCCAAAATAAGATAACGCTAAAAAGGTACCTCCTATCATACCAGTCCAAAACGTATATCGATTTTCCAAATCAAAAGAAAAATCTAGAATTTCCAATTTGCCAGATAAACCCGCAATCTCCAATGCTTTATTAAAACTGATTTCATCGGGAAAGCTATTGATGATATAACCAAAGGCTAAAAACATCCCTAGAAAAATAATGCCCATTTGCCATTTTTGAGTCCTATTCACTGCTTTTGTTCCACCAATCGAAGTATAAATGATGACCAACACCCCCACGATGATGACCACCGTATTTAAATCCCATTCCAGAACAACACTCAATACAATGGACGGAGCATAGATGGTAATTCCAGCAGCTAATCCTCTTTGAATTAGGAATAATAATGCCGTTAATGTTCGAGTATTTAAATCAAACCGGTTTTCTAAATATTCATAAACGGTATAAATTTTTAGTCGATGGTAAATTGGAATAAAGAACAAGCAAATAATGACGATTGCGATTGGAAGTCCAAAATAGAACTGAACAAATCCCATTCCATCATGATAGGCTTGACCAGGGGTAGATAAAAAGGTAATGGCACTAGCTTGAGTGGCCATCACTGATAAACCAACGGTCCACCAATGCGCCGAGTTCCCAGCCTTTAAATAATCCGAAATATTTCTATGGAAATGGTTTTTCCAGATCCCAAAACCAATAATAAAACCAATGGTGCCCAATAAAACAACCCAATCTAAAGCAGACACTAGGTATAGATTTTCATAAATACATAAAACCCTATCCAATAAACAATATTGAAAAAAACCAATAAAAAATAACTAATCTTTTTCATGTTCTAAAGAAATCAAGTTAGCAAAAAGACGATAGGCTCCAGCGACTCCATGGGGGAGCAATCGAAAAAAACTAATTCCTGTATAGATGATTTTCCCTTGGTGATAATCAGCAATTAATAGACTTCCCTTTACTGGGGCTTCTTCAGGATCATTCATGCTTAAAATAGGTTGAAAAGCCTTATCCCAATTAGAAGCAAAATACAATCCTCTTTCTTGAATCCAGTGGTCAAAATCAGATTTGGTAATCTTGTTGGGATGGTGAAGTACCGCATGAGTCTCATCAATAAATTCAATGGGTGAATTTTCGTCAGTGACGCGTAATCTTGATAATTGTAATGGCATGGGAGCTATCTGTGAAACTTGAAGATTTCTTGAAGTGTTGTACTGAATAATGAGCGTTCCCCCTTTTTTGGCATATTCCCAAAGCATTTTACTTTTTTGAGCCATTGATTCTTCAACATTGAAGGCTCTGATACCAACCACTATTGTTTTATATTTTTCAATATCGCTTAATTCAATGTGATCGATATCGTATTGATGGACTTGAATACCCACACTTCGAAGTGATGCAGGAATTTCGTCACCAGCTCCATTGATATAACCAATGGTTTTCACTGTTGTCTTAAAATCAAGATGAGTCGCTTTAGAAATACTCGGATGAACTTTATAATGACGAGAGATATGTGGGTAATCAATAACGGTCATTTGATGATGGAGTATTTCTCCCTCACTTGTTTCAATGATGGCTTGGAAATCATCACTTTTAAATTCTTTAGGCGGCTGGACTATGAATGAAAAATTTTTTGATTGACTAGGTTGACCGATGGAAACTTCATGATGTTTTGGAGTTATTTCCCAATCATCTGGAGAGTCGATAGATAGATTTCCTTGAAAATTTGGTCCATGGGACGTCACTTGAATATTGATTTGATGAGGTTGGCTATTATTGAATAGATAGGAGGATTGATCAAACTCAAAAGTAGCCTGTGGAACGATTTGAAAACGTTCAACAATTTCTCCTTTAACAGGATCATTGGTTCGATATTTCAATGATTCTTCAAATTCAATCATCAAATCATCAAATTCAAAAGAAAAAACCGCTTTTATCTTTTCAGGCGTATCGGGTAGGTATTGAATCGATTGATCATTTACGGTATAGTTAGCATCTTCTTTTTTTTCTAATAACCAAAAAGGAGTTGTGAGAACATCATCAAGCGTTATCTGTTGTCGACTAGAATACGAGTCATGTTTGTCTATTTTTTGCTCAACTATGAGTTTAGTTGTATCAATATCAATAGAATGTAGTTTGATTGATAATGGACCGAAATTGGTCGCCTGTAATTCAACTTGCAATAGCTCATTAGGAATTCCAAATGGTTTTGATGTATTGTATTGCAGTTGCAAGCCCATGGCCGCTTGAATAATTTCTTTGAGTTGATTATATTTTTCTAATATCAACTCTTGATCTTTTAATTGCAAAACCAAACGATATATTTTCAAGAGTTTAGGAACGCTTTGATGGGGCGCTTTAAAATCATATTCATGTAGGATTTGTTCCATCAATTGAGCAATGGGAGCTCCACCTTCTATTCGACTCCATGAAGTATCCATTCCATCAAACACATCATTGGTAGGTTCATCACCACGAATGAGTTCAAAGTATTCTGTTCGTGGACCATAAGAAGGTGAACTCCCAAATCCTTGAGATTTATGTTGGCTACGACTTGTGGCTGCAATTTCAGAATTGCTTAAGCCCGTTAGAGGATTATGTAATCCAACTTCAATAGAGATCACCTTTTTTTGTTCCATGGCATTTTCAAAGTTTTCACGACTGCCATAAAACCACCAGGATGTATTATGAAATAATCTCCTTGGTTTCCAACAATTAGTATAGATTCCCAACGAATCATTGGTCAAGACATCAAATGCTTCCACACTAAGTAATGAAGCGGCCGTGTGATGACCATGTGTCCTTCCTCTTTGATGGTCAAAACGATTGATGATGATATCAGGTTGGAAGTGATTGATGACATCCAATGTTTGCTTTAGGAGCGTATTCTTCCCCCATACGGAAAAAGTTTCTTCAGAAGATTTGGAATAACCAAAATCGATAGCCGTCGAAAAAAATTGTTTTCCACCATCAACCTTTCTAGCTTCTATCAATTCATAAGTGCGAATTAATCCTAATTCATCCCGCAATTCAGGACCGATTAAATTCTGTCCTCCGCCGCCTCTAGTGAGTGAGAAATAAGCTGTTTCAGCATTTCTAAAGTTAGAAAAATAAGAAATAACCGCTGTGTTTTCATCATCTGGATGAGCCGCTACATAGAGCACCTTTCCTAGAAAATTAAATTTTTGTAATGCTTGATAGATATCAGTGCTGCTTTGAGCATTTAAAGAAATAGAACCGAAATACATCCATGAAAATACAACTAGTAATCCCCCGTTAGAACATTTAAACCGCATTATAAATTATTTATTTGCATTGAGCTAGCCAAAATTATAGGTTATAGCATATCCTTTTAGTTTTTCATGCACATGAGATAAAGGCAATCCCATCACATTGGTATAACTTCCTTTGATCCAATCAATCCCAATTAATCCAATCCATTCTTGGATACCATAACTACCGGATTTATCGAAGGGGCTGTAATTTTGGATATAGTACAAAATCTCATCTTTTTCTAGTTTTTTAAACTTAACTTCTGTAGATTGGTGCAAAAATTCAAACTTTTTATTCAATAAAAATCCTACACCGGTAATTACATGATGGGATTGATTGCTCAACTGTTCTAACATGCTAGTGGCTTGTTTTTCATTCTTAGGTTTTCCCAAACAGTTATAACCATTCCAAACAATCGTATCAGTCACTATAATTAGATTTTGATCAGTTGATAAGTCGAGCAAACTATTGGCTTTTTGATAGACAATATACTCTACAATCTCCACATGCTTGAGATGGGTAGAATATTGTTCATCGAAACGAGTGTTGATGGATTTAAAATTTAATCCGGTTTGTTTTAAGAGTTGTTTTCTTCTAGGAGAATTAGAAGCCAAAATCAGTTGGATAACCTTTTTGGTCATAGCCTTGAAGTTACTGACTCCAAAGAGTTGTTTTCCATGTTTTTTGTACTCTCATAACTTTTTCGATGATATCTCGAACACAGCCCGAACCCCCCACAAAAGGACTAACATAGTCAACGATTTCAAGAACATCTCTTACGGCATCTTTGGGACAAGAAGATAGTCGAGCTGCCTTTAGAAGTGGGATATCGGGGACATCATCGCCCATATAGACTATTTGTTTCAAATCAAGTTGAAGATCTTTATTGATTTGATGAAATTTTTCAAGTTTACGATGGACTCCTAAATAAACTTGATGAATGCCCAGATCGAGTAATCTTTTGCGACTTTCTTCATTGGTACTTCCGCTAATGATGATGATTTTATAATCATTCATTACAGCTGTTTTTAATCCATAGCCGTCTTTTGTATGCATTAAACGAAGCATTTTATTTTCATTGGATATGATAAATTTTCCATCTGTCAATACGCCATCCATATCAAAAATGAAGGTATTGATGTCCTTTAAGCGTTGGATTAGATCAAGTTCTGATAGCATAATATGATACGAACCGAATTTTACGTTGGGCACCAAATGTAAAGTTTATTAAGTCAATTTAACCAGGGGTTATGTTGAAGCTTAGAAAAAACCAAAGAAATCTTAAAACTACCGATAAAAAATAAGGCACGTATTTTTTTATCTCGACAATTCACGCATCTCTTTTTCTTGTTTCAATAAGAGGTTGATCGATGAAGCGTTTCTGATTTGAAAGATGGGTTTTATCGTTCTCAAAATAACCTTATAGATGAGATAGCCGTAGGGATTTGGTCGAAAATTATGAGAAGTACGTTCAAAATTAAATCAACATGACATCATGTTGCATCAATGGATTGAACATGGCAAAGATTTAAAATCCATAACGGATTAGTCCCTAGTTTACATTAAATTTGTGCCTCTTATGAAGTACCCCCCTTTTTATAAGCAACTGCTAAAAATTTATATTCAGAATTATTACCTATTACTGCCCATCAGTATCATTTTGATTTCTTGTATTGGAGCTTTTGGGACACTCATTTTATCGATGGAAGGGATGTCATTAATCAATGTTCTCCACTTATTATTGGTTATTGTTTTGGCCATGATCTATTTAGTAGGGGTCATTGGTCAACTACCTAGAAAGCAATCTTTTTTCTTTTTATATTGGGGCGTCATTGCGGAGTTGATTTTAGTAGCCTATCATTTTTTCACCTTTTCTGCATAGGCAAATCCAATGCTGTATTGTCCTTTGGGGTTCATAACGCCATGTTGATTTGATGAAAACATTAAAAGGTATTTTATTTTCAAATCGATTGACAGCCATGCTGTTTATTGTATTTGCAACCGCACTAGCCTTTGGAACATTTATCGAGAGTTGGTATTCAACCCAAACGGCCAAAATCTGGATTTATAATGCCAAGTGGTTTGAAGCTCTATTTTTATTATTTATCATCAATTTTTCTGGAAATATTTTCAAATACCGATTATTAAGAAAAGAAAAATGGGCTGTTCTTTTACTTCATCTATCGTTTATCATCATCATCATTGGAGCAGGAGTTACAAGATATGTTGGCTATGAGGGGGTCATGCCCATTCGAGAAGGTCAAACTGAAAATCAATTTTTATCAGAAAAAACTTTTTTAACCATTCATATTGATGGAGAACTAAATGGTGAACCACTTCGAAAGACGTTGGAAAATCAAGTCATGTTTTCAGAACATGTTTCCAATTCATTGAGCTGGAAATCAAATTTTGGAGATCAAAAGTTCAGGGTCGAATTATTGGATTATACCGAAGATGTGATAGAAGATTTGGTTTTGGATAACAAAGGCCATCGGTTTTTAAAACTCGTTGAATCTTCTACCGGTCAACGACACAATCATTTTATAAAAGAAGGTGAAGTATTTAGTGTTCACAACCTGCTTTTTTCTTTTAATAAGATCCAAGAAGGGGCCATCAATATTCGCTTACATGACGGACAATATTTTATCAACTCTCCTTTTCAAGGAACTATTTTTAGGATGATTGATCAACAAAGAGATGCCATTAGAATAAATGAAGAAGCCCCTCTTGCTTTTCGATCGCTTTATCAGATTGGTGATTTTGCCTTTGTCTTTCCTGAACCCGCTTTAAGAGGATATGTTCAATATGTCAAAGATGCTTCCCAAGAAGGACTTCCTTCAGCCGTTTCTTTAGAAATTGAGATGGCTAGTGAATCTAAGATAGTTCAAATCATCGGAGGAAAAGGGTTTTCTGAAAATCCACAGTTGGCTCAATTGGGGGGATTGGATTTTTATATTAATTATGGTTCAAAGCGATTGACACTCCCTTTTTCTTTGAAATTAAATGATTTTATTGCTGAAAAATATCCAGGAACAGAAAAGAGTTATTCATCATTTAAGAGTAAAGTACATGTCATCGATCAAGAAAGTTTTGATTATGATATTTATATGAATCATGTGTTGGATTATCGTGGTTATCGTTTTTTTCAATCCTCTTTTGACCCGGATGAAGGGGGAACGATTTTATCTGTTAATCATGATTGGTGGGGAACAACCATCACCTATACGGGATATATATTATTGTATATCAGTTTAATGGGAATCTTCTTCGTTGGCCATACTAGATTTAAAAATCAATCCAAATTACTCAATAATTTAACCAAGAAAAGAAATTCTTTATTGGTTGTTTTTTTGTTGGGAGTTTCATCGGTAATACATGCTCAAGAAACGATGCATCAAAGATTTGATGTTGATTCATTGATTCAAACCAGCATATTTGATCAGAAGCAAGCTAGTGAATTTGGAAAGTTAGTCATCCAAGATTTTGGTGGCCGCATGAAACCCGCCAATACCTTTTCATCGGAATTATTGCGTAAAGTCACCAAATCGGATACCTATAAAGGCATGAATGCCGATCAAGTGATGCTTTCCATCATGTATAATCCATTACCATGGTATAATATCCCCATGATATCGCTCAAAAGAGGGAATGATTCACTTAGAAAATCAATTGGACTGCCTACCGATGCCAAAATGGCTTCATTGCTCGATTTTTTTGATGCACAGGGCGAGTATAAAATTGCCCATCAGTTAGAACAAGCCTATCGCAGAGCCACTCCCAATCAATTCCAAAAGGATTTTATTGAGACCGATCGAAAAGTAAATCTTCTTTACAGTGCTTTAGAGGGTAAAGTATATCGTATTTTTCCGATTCCTAACGATCAGAACAATCGTTGGGTTTCTTATCCCGAATTATCCACTGTGAATTTTGAAACAAGAGACTCTATTTTTCTTCATAATATTTTACCCCTATACATGCAGGCTCTTAGAAGTGGAAAATCAACGGGGAATTATACCGAAGCCACGAGCTATTTGGATGGTATCAAAAACTTTCAAAAACGATTCGGAGAGGACATTATACCTACAAGACAAAAAATTGAACTTGAGATTATCTATAATCGCATCGATATTTTTAAAAACTTATATCGCTATTATATTTATTTCGGAACATTATTATTACTGTTATTAATCTTTCAAATTTTTAAATCCAATCGAGTCACAAAAACCATTGCCAACATTTTTGTTGATATCATTATCGGATTATTGACTATACATACATTGGGTTTAGTTGCAAGATGGATTCTTTCTGGTCATGCCCCATGGTCTGATGCTTATGAATCGATGATTTATGTTGCATGGGCGACTCAACTATTCGGATTGCTATTTGGCAGGAAAAATACTTTTGCCATCGCAGCCACGTCATTTGTTACAGGCATGATTTTGATGATTGCACATTGGAATTGGATGGATCCAGCGATCGCTAATTTAGTTCCGGTCTTAAATAGTTATTGGCTGATGATTCATGTTGCCATCATTGTTGCTTCATATGGACCATTTTCACTCAGTATGATTATCGGAATCATTGTCCTTTTATTAATGTTATATGGTGGTGGAAGGAAAAAACAAAAGATAAAACAACAAATCAAAGAGCTCACCATCATCAATGAACTTTCATTGACGGTTGGATTGGTGATGTTGACCATCGGAAACTTTTTAGGAGGGATGTGGGCCAATGAAAGTTGGGGTCGTTATTGGGGATGGGATCCAAAGGAAACCTGGGCTTTAATCAGCATCTTGATATATGCTTTTGTTGTTCATATGCGCCTGGTTCCAACATTAAAGGGACCGTGGCTTTTTAATTTGATGAGTGTGATTGCTTATGGAAGTATTTTGATGACCTATTTTGGCGTCAATTTTTATTTGGTTGGACTACATTCATATGCTTCAGGGGATAAAATCATAACACCTGATTTTGTATATATCTCGTTTTTTAGTGTCTTATTTTTAGGGATTCTTTCTAAATGGCGTTCCAAAGCTCTATACCGAGCTTAAAGGGTCGTATTGGTTATCTTAAATATCCATGAACAACATCGTGATATTAAAAAATCGATCTGATATTGGTGGAGCCAATCGAGGATCAGATATGGGTATTGATGCTCTTGAAGTTGCTGCTATCAATGCAGAAAATGATTTTTTTAATCGATTGCCTTACGTCGAAATTGATACTCATAATGAAACCGTGTATAATAAGGTTCATAACACGTTTGCCAAAAGAATCGAGTTTGTAACTCAACAATGTCATCGAGTAAAAACAACTGTCGAAAGCACACTTCAAAACAATCAATTTCCATTGGTTTTATCCGGAGATCATTCTTCGGCCATTGGGACTATTGCAGGGATAAAATCAGCATACCCCAATAAAAATATTGGGGTTATTTGGATTGATGCTCATGGAGATTTACATACACCATGGAGTTCTCCCTCTGGTAATATTCATGGGATGGCTATGGCAGCTGCACTTGGATTAGAAAATAGTAAGCATCCAAAAAATAAGGTTTCAAACCAAACCATCAATTATTGGATGGAATTAAAAAATTTGGGAGGTATTTCGCCAATGATCAGCCCTAAAAATCTCATATATTTTGGTATTCGATCTACAGAACCAGAAGAAAAATTTTTGATTAGGCAAGAAAAAATTATTTGTTTTCCAGTTGATGAAGTTCGGTATCGTTCGATTAAAGAATGTTTGAAAGGGGCAATCGATCAATTAGCCTCGGTTGACTTTATGTATATTTCTTTTGATGTTGATGCGTTGGATTGTGACTTGGTATCGGATGGAACGGGCACCCCAGTTTCAAAAGGATTTGATCCACAAGAGATTATCGATGTCATTAAAGGATTATTTAAAACCAAAAAGGTCATTGCACTTGAAATTTGTGAAGTAAATCCATTATTGGATACCAAAGGAAATTCGATGGCGGATTCAACATTTGAAATTATCAATCAGATTTTTCCTGCATGAGGTTATTCTCGGTTTATTAGGACGTTTAAAATTCCCATAAAACAGATTTGCTATATTTCTCGATAGTAAATTTGGGACTCAACGGTTCAAAGGAAATTCTAAACACTAATGCCTTATTCTTGTTAACACTTGAGTGTTCCATAATTAAAATGTGGTGCTAAATAAGTTAACAGATTCTTTATTCTATAGGGTTTAGATTAATTTAGCAATATGCAATCTTCTCTAAAACCTAATGTGAAATGGTGGAAATTTGATTTTCACGCACACACACCGGCATCATTAGATTATGGACCGGAAGATTCATCACAAAAAAAAATCAAGCCTGAAGATTGGATTGAATATGCTATGAAGGCTAAGCTTGATGGGATTGTTGTGACGGATCATAATTCAGGGGAATGGATTGATGATTTGAAAGATAGTAATTTAAAGTTGAGAAAGCGTATTGAGAAGCCAAGTTGGTACAGAGAGTTGGCGATTTTTCCTGGAGTTGAGATTACGATTGCAGAAAGCAAGTCTAGGATTCATTTAATTGCGGTATTTGATCCGGACCATGGAAGGGATAATGTTACGAGTTTCTTAGGTGATTGTGGCATACTTGGGGGGTTTGGAGATAGTCGCATGGCAACAAAAGCTAGCTTCGTTGAAACTGTACAAAAAATCAAATCCGCAGGTGGGATAGCAATACCCGCACACATAAAAAAATCTAAAGGGTTGCTTCATGAAAAAGAAAATCTCAATACTGAATTGAAGAGCAGTCTTGATGAGGTTATTGCATTGGAGTATAATAATGTAGAATTTTTGAATGAACTAGAAAATCAATTGAAAAGTCTAGTGATTTCAAAAGCACAAGTGGCTGGCTCTGATGCACACAAAATAGAGGATATTGGTCGATGTTTTTGTTGGATAAAGATGGGAAATCCTACGATTGATAATTTAAGATTTGCATTATTAGATCCAGAATTCTTTGTGAAAAATCAGAAAGAAGATCCGAATAATATCAAGCCAAAGTTTTATTTATCTAAATTAAGTATCAATTCAATGAGGCATTGTGGTCGTAAAAGTGAATTACCATGCATGCTTGAATTTTCCTCAAATTTTAATTCAATAATTGGGGGACGAGGTACAGGAAAGTCAACTATTGTTGAATCAATTCGTATTGCTTTAAGAAGGGATAAAAATATCACTCAAGAGTCTACCAAAAGGAACCTTGATCAGTTTATGAATTTATACCAGAATAATGGAGTCATGCAGGAGGATACCGAAATTTTACTCGAATTTTATCGAAATGAAAAGAAATTTCTACTTCGTTGGAGACATAACGGTATGGGAAATGTATTAAACGAAGACGGTGTTGATATAGATTCTGAACGTGTTGGTGATATCGACCTACGTTTTCCCATTACGATATTTAGTCAAAAACAAATTCATGAATTATCTATCAATACAAAAGGTCTTTTAGATATTATTGATAATTCTAGAGAAGTTAATATTGAAGATTGGCAGTCACGTTGGAATGGAGTCAAAAACAAATTCTTACAATTAAAGATTCATCAACGAGATTTGTTAAGGAAACTAGAAGTAAAAACACAACTAAAAATAAAGTTGAATGATTTAAGTAATGACTTGAAAGTATACGAGCAGAAAGGATTTGGAGACATCTTAATGCAATATCGAAAATTCAACTTTCAAAAAAATGCGTTATTCGGTGATGAATCGATTTTTGACAATCTTTCAACTATTATATTGGATGCCACAGAGAAGAACGATGTATCTGATTTTCCAGAGCATTTATTTGAAAATATAGATCCATTCAAAGCAGAAATAAAATCTATAAAAAATCAGATTAGCACTGAATTTAATGAATTACGTAAGGCGCTACACAGTATTGTAAAAAAAGTTGTGGCACTAAAAATCAAGAGTAAAACCTACTATAAATCGACCAATTGGTATCAAGAATTAAAAAAAAATGAACTTGATTACCAAAAATTAATTGAAGAGAACAAGGAAAAGAACACCCCATTTGAAATTGGCACTTACGATTTGTTAAATCGTCAACGTCATCAGATTGAAAAAGAGTTAAGCGAGTTGAATTCACTTCAAGAAGAGTCTGAATCAATAGCAACTCAAGTTCGTGGAGAAATACATAATCTTAAAGGATTGCGTTGTGAACTTTTTAAAAAGAGAGAAAAGTTCATCAAAGAAAATGTACCTAAAAATGATCTAATATCTATGGAGCTATTTCAGTTTGGTGATCCGTCAAGTGTTGAAAGAGATTACCGAAATCATATAGGTCTAGGCAGTGACAAGATATTTGAATATTTAATTTATGACAAAGAAAATCAAAGTGCTCTTCTTTCTAATCTAATTGAATCTCAAAAAAATGGGGCGACATTGGAAGTTATTGAAGAAGAAGTGAATGAAGTTAAGTCGAAGACGTTAAATATATCAAAAGGAGAAACGCATGGTACTAACCAAAGGTTCAGTCAATATCTAGCTAAACGAGTCAAAGAAAACCCTCAAGCGTTTGACAATCTTGAAATTTGGTGGCCAGATGATTTACTAGTGATAAAGCATAAAAGTAATGGAAAGAAAGTGAATTTAAGAAAAGGTTCTGCGGGTCAGAAAGCGGCTGCTATCTTATCTTTTATATTGAGTTATGGTAGCCATCCCATCATCATTGACCAACCTGAAGATGACCTTGATAATGCTTTAATCACAGACCTTATAGTTAACGAAATACAAGTAAATAAGGATAAACGACAGTTTATCATTGCCACTCATAACCCAAATATTGTTGTTAATGGTGTTTCCGAACGCGTACATGCGATGAAGTTTGAAAATGGACAAGTACAAATAGATCAAGTCGGGGATTTAGGCGACTCTAAGATTAGAGAAACCATTTGTAATGTAATGGAGGGGGGGAGGTTGGCCTTTGATAAAAGGTACAAGCGTATCACTAAATAATTATAGCAAGTTTTGATGACTGTCGATGCGTTGTTAGAAAAAATTCAAATCGGAGAAGATTCTTCATTTGAGTTAAAAAATCTAGTTTACAAAGGAGAGAAAGTGAACAGTCCTCATCGGGATAGTATGGCAGATGAGATGGCAGCAATGGCAAATACCAACTCGGGCATTTTTGTTTTAGGTGTCGATGATAAAACAAGAGTGATTGTTGGTATTCCTTTTGAGAAACTCAATCCAGTAACACGCTGGATTGAGGGAATTTGCAATGATCTCATAAAACCTAAACTATTCTGTTTGATTAATCGAATACCAATCAAAAGTGGCGATATCACCCAGTTTATTATCCGTATTGACATCCCCAAAAGTTTGTTTGTTCATCGAAGTCCAAGCGGTTATTTTCATAGAATTGGTGGTTCCAAACGGCAGTTGGATACTTATCTTTTGGCTAGATTGTTACAGCAAAGAAGTCAGACGAGGATTATCCATTTTGATCAACAACTTGTGGCCAACGCTAATAAGCATTGTTTAGATAAAGACCTATGGATAAAGTTTAAATCAATCACTTCTACTGATAAAGATGAAACCTTCCTATTAAAACTTAAACTAATTGTGAAAGACGAGGGGGGCAATTTATATCCAAGCGTAAGCGGAATTTTAATGGCTTGTAAAGAGCCTCACGACTATATTCCGAATGCATACATACAAGCCATTGCCTATCGAGGTAAGGAACGTAATGCAGCTTATCAATTAGATGCTGAAGATATCCTAGGACCATTGGATTTACAAGTAAAACAAGCCTATCAATTTGTTAAAAAAAACATGAAAATTCATGGTATGAAGAATCCTGCAAGGATAGATATTCCTCAATACGATATGCAAGCAGTTTTTGAAGCCCTGGTAAATGCAGTAGTTCACAGGGATTATTCTATTCATGGATCGAAAATTCGATTACACATGTTCTCTGATCGCATTGAATTGTTTTCCCCTGGTGCATTAGCCAATACAATCTCGATAGATACTCTTGAAATGAGACAAATAACAAGAAATGAATTGCTCGCAAGTTTGATTTCTCAATGTCGATTGCCCTCAGAGCTAATCCACAGTAACAGAAACTATTTAATGGACAAACGTGGAGAGGGTGTCCCTATTATTCTAACAAATAGTACAGAGTTATCAAAAAAAAAACCGAAATACCAATTGATCGATGAGTCAGAATTGTTACTTACGATATATGCAGCAGAACCATCTCATTGATAAGATTAGCTTTTACAGATTCATTCAGAATGATAGTTCTAAAAAAATATTCTCCCTATTCGCGAAAAACAGCGATACTCATTCCGCAAATACAAATCAATCCAAACTAAAATAATTCGAGCAAAAAATCATGATGCTGTAATAGGTCAAAACTAGCTTTTAACCGGTTCATTTCCTAGACCAATTGCTTATACCGAACTTTGTCAAAAACAACCTTTTTTTTGGGGGGGGGCTAAGAATTAAAAAAAAAGATTCACATTTTCGAAGGCTATCTGTCCTTCTATTGTTCAATTGCTAGATGATTTTTCTTTTTTAACTTGAAAAACGAGGGTTTTCCGCCTCTTTTTTGAACCATCCCATCGGAAAA
The DNA here is from genome assembly GCA_965221765.1 of Flavobacteriaceae bacterium. Classification (GTDB taxonomy): domain Bacteria; phylum Bacteroidota; class Bacteroidia; order Flavobacteriales; family Flavobacteriaceae; genus Bin25. The sequence goes on along the minus strand of OZ244911.1, from coordinate 2,629,152 downwards.
TGTTCAATTCTTTGTCTTTTTTGATTTTTGAGATCTTGTAGTTAATATGAAGAGACCTTTGCACTAAAATTTCGGCTTTCCGCTAAAATAAAGGATTTGGATTAGCATCCCTCTCTTTTTATTTGACCATTTGTTTTTATTATTTTTTTGGTATACGGTATGCAATATTTCAAATCCTATCAATCCAAACCAATGCGTTTTTTGAATTCCCATCAAGGGCGTCGCCGCACAACGCCCCAACCGTTTTTTAATCAAATCAACGACCTCATCGATTGGCCACCAATCGATGCTTTACGAGTCGAAAACTATACATCCGGCAAAAAACAACGAGGTCAAAAATCTGATCATCCCATGATATTATTGAAAATGCCGTTGATTTCGGTCTGGTTCAATTGATCGGATTTCCGGACCCAAGAATTCATTAAAGATCGCATTCGATTCACTGCTTTTTGTGATTTAGACTTGTGAAGATGCCCTTCCCAACCATAGCACTCGGTCTCGTTTCCGTTCGGAATGGACGGCCAAAACGATTTATCAACACATCATGGAGGAAGTCCATCGACAGTTCACCCCAAAAAAGGTCATCATTCAAGGCACGGCCGTGGTGGATGTCCGCATTACCACTAGTCCCTAGTCGCCTAAACGATGGCTCAAGCTCGAAAAGAAGACCAGCGTGAAGAGCCAGAGCTTCAAGCCGAGGAAAACTATCATGAGCAACTAGAAGAAGACCGTCCCCATGCCGACCATGAAGCTCGTTGGTTTAAAAAAAGGAAAACGACCTAGGATGCTTACCAACGGCCCATCGCCACCACCGAAAAAGGCCTAATGCTAGGGGTGCACACGGTGGTAGCCAATGAGTAGGACCGTTAGGGTTTTCAGCCCTTGATGGAAGGCCTTTCGGTCGAAGAACGAAAGCGAGTCTTGGCTGATAAAGACGATAATGAGGTTGGATTTTTCAATGGTTCGTATAGTGAAATAGAAGTGTAAAATTGTGAGAATTGATATCCAAAACAAATTGTAGGAAGAGGTTTAAATATGTTAAACTTTATGGCAAATCGTTGGGGATTTAACTTTGAATAGTTGAATGTAGAACCAGAAGAATTACTGTACGTTAGCTTTTTGAATGAAAAAAGTTAAAGAAACAAGATAATCTATTGAGAATTTATGGGGGCTTCTTATGAGCAGTTCTAAAAGATATTAAAAATAAATTCATACATTTATGATACTATCAAATGATACTATCACGCTTTGAAGCCACCATACAATATTACAGGTGAGATACTAAAATTAGTTGCCTCTATTTCGGAGAAACTGGGAGAGGTTAATGCACTTCACCTCCATAAACCACGTACACAATTACGGAAAAAGAATCGTATTAAAACTATACAGTCTTCATTAGAAATTGAAGGCAACACATTGTCCGAGGAGCAAATTACAGCCTTATTAAACAATAAAAGAGTGATTGCTACACAAAAAGACATTTTAGAAGTACAAAATGCGATTAAAGTATATGAGCAGTTGCATACATTTAATCCAAATAGCATAATAGATTTAGAGAATGCTCATGGGGTTTTAATGCAGGGACTAATTGAAGACGCAGGAAAGTTCAGAAATAAAAGCGTAGGTATTGTAAAAGGCTCAGAGGTAGAGCATTTTGCTCCAAGTGGAAATAGGGTTAGAGGGTTGATTAACGATTTATTGGATTACTTAAAGAAAGATAAAGATTTGTTACTCATTAAAAGTTGTGTATTCCATTATGAATTTGAATTTATTCATCCATTTATGGATGGCAATGGACGGATGGGAAGATTTTGGCAAACGCTTATTTTAGTTCAACAATACCCAGTTTTTGAGTTCCTGCCAGTTGAAATTCTTATCAAAGAAAATCAAAAGGAGTATTATAACGTATTAAGTCAATCCGATAAATTGGGACATTCTACCCTTTTTATTGAGTTTATGTTAAACATAATATTTCAATCATTAGGAAACCTCCTAAAAACGCAAAATATAACCCTCACAGCTAAAGATAGAATTGAACTATTCAAGGACAAAATAGAAATGCAAGAGTTTAGCCGTAAAGATTACTTACAAAGTTTTAAAGAAATTAGCCAAGCTACAGCAAGTAGGGACTTGAAATGGGGGGTCGAACAAGGCATTTTAGAGAAGAATGGAGATAAAAGATTAACTGTCTATGAATACTTAAAATAAATAAAAAACTGTCTATTTTAAAATTATTACATAGCGTAAAAAGAGTTCTACCATTATCACTGATTTTTACAGTTTAAATACACCGTAAAATAACCGCCTTTTTCTGAGATCCTTTTTTCTAATGCCCGTATTCATTGGCATTCTACTTCTTCCTTGACCGAATGAAGGGTGTTTTGTTACGGTCTAAAAATAGACGTTCCTTAAAAACTCTTTTTTACTAGTTGCAGTTATATTCTTTTAATTATCGAAGCTCTTTGAGGTGACAATGGATCCTTCTGAAAAAGTAAAAAAGAACCTCTTGAACTCGTTGTTCCAAACATTGCTTCAAGGCCACCCTATAGCAGCCAAATAGGCATGGATGGTGGGGAATTGGCTGCCTGTCCGATCGTTTTCTGGCAGGCGATGTTCTGTTTTGAGGTGGCCCATCAGTGGCTTCATGGCGGCTCGGCGTCGGCACTGTTTCCTCTTCTTATGCTTTTGATAGGAGGTATCCCTTTTCAATGGTTGACCTGCCATCGATATCTTGGTGTGGCCTATCGGGCGTTTTGCCCGACCACCTCGACTAGCGATCAGTTCTTTGAGAGCTTGCCTCACAATCGATGGATGTTGTTCCCATAAGGGTGGGATGGTTTGGCTATCATGGGGTTCCCCTCAAAAGCACCAATAGCCGTGATGATCATGGTTGGGCTTCCCATCGTAATCAGTCACACTTGATTACCAAACGCATACTTTTTATGAGCTTTGCCTTTGGCCATGCCAGCCGTGAATGGCTGGTGGATGGCATACACCTTGTTTTTATCGAATCACTGTTAATCGATCACGCGTTGGTACCGATACAGTTCTCTTTGGTAAGGACCTTTTTGTTGGGGGTCTCGTTTTCGTTCGAGCTATCGGACTAGTCGATCCACTAAAGTCTTTAGTTTGGAGGTGGTTTTTTAGGATCGTCTAGGATGCTTCCAGTTAAAGGTTTGACGCACGATTTTTTTCGAGGATTTGGCATCCATCTGCCGTTGTTTTATTTTTTCTTTTTTGGCTATTTTGTTGCACTGATCAATGACCTTTTTGTTCCGTTGGGCATCGGTCGGAAAGGTCCCAAGGTTCCCTTGGATGGTGGTACCCAATCAGACCATCGATGACTTTTTGATTTCTTTTGGATGCCACGGGACGGAATAGGCCAACATCTTTTCCATCTCTGTTGCCCATACGATCTATAGGAGTAAGGCCAATGAGAGGGATCGCCAAGGGGTTGGTGTTTCATGAAATCAAAACCCGTGAAGTACGGCCTATAAGGATTTTCAACCCAGCGATCCATGGGTTTTTCATCACTCAGATGGTCGAGTCGTTTCAGTATCCAACAACCCACCATCCCCCAAATGGGATGGGCAGGATGGCCTATTTTGGCATACAAGGGTTCCAAGGCATTTTCAAAAGTTGACTAGTCGATCGCATCAGCTAGCCACTAGATTGGATGTTTTTGATTGAGAATAGCATTCCATGCCGAATCCAAGCATGGTAGCTGCTTTTTTGATTATTGTTGCTAGATTTTAATTACCATAGACGCATTTCCTTACCGATTTCAAAACCCTGTCTTAGCCAGTAGGGGATCATTCAATCCCCCATATGAAAGGGATGACGGACTTTATTTGAGTTTTTAAGGAGCGACTATTTAGTATTAATATCTGTTAATCAACGAAACTCAATCAAATAGTGTCTTTGATAAAGATTCTCATCAATGGTTCGTATTTAAAATTTCAATTAATCAAATAATTCGTTTAATTGATGAAAGCAATACGTATAGTGGGTTTTTAATAGCTGGTTTCCACTTCTCATTTTGGATTTGTAAGACTTCAAAAGACGATTGGCATGACCAAGAAACAATCCTTTGATTTCAGGTAGGTAATCAACGTCTTCGTTTTCTTGGGAATGGACCATGATATCTATCAAGACTTTTTCTAAACTTCTTGAAAAAGCATTATTTGAAGATGGGGTAAGGGTTTTGATATCCGATATGAGTTGATCCAAGAAATCATCCACAGCCAGCGAATTGCCCGATAGAGTATACTGTATTGATAACATGCGATTAAGATTTGTTGGACTTAGCAGTCTATTTAGCGTGGCTCTCTGGATATTAGAAACCCTTTGAAATAATCCATCGGAACTAAATTTGGAGACTAGGTTTTTTTCTATCAGCCAAGAGGGGGTTTTCCATAATTGGTTGTTTAAAAAACGAAGTGCCTCCAATTGCTTTTCAGCGTCAACCACAACATAAGGGTCTCTATTTTGTCCTTTATTGACAATCGTTTGATGAACTCCACCAACGATGCGAGCCACATGATTGACATAACGAGAATACACCCCTAGTAATTCATTATGTAATTCTTCCAAGTCATCATAAGATTGCCCATCATGGGTTGTCCAAGATTCTAAATTTTCAGCAACTATTTTTAAATTTTTTAATCCGTATTCACTAGCTTTGATGGGATCATCACCAATGTTTTCGGTTTGTGAATTCGGATCGGCCCCTCCAGAGCCAAACATATACATTGGATCAGTACTTTTTTCATCCACCATTTGATTCAATAGTTCTCTTTCGGATTCAGGTGTTTCTCCATCAAAATAGCGATATCCCCATTCGATGGAGTACTCATCGTAGGGACCTAGTTTTCTAATGAATCGAATATTTTCATCGCCTGGTTGGGCAACATAATTATAACGAGCATAATCCATTAGGGTAGTGGCAATGCCATATTTTTGAGTAAAAGATCCAGAACGGAGCGAGTCGACGGGATATGCTGCACTAGCTTTCATATTATGGGGGAGTCCTAGTGCATGTCCAATTTCGTGAGCAATCACTTGTCGCACCATTTCACCTATTTCACTTTCAGGTGTTTCAAGTGTTCTTGCTTTGGGATTGGCAGCAGCCGTTTCTAGTAAATATCGGTTGCGATAGGATCGGATATGGTTATGGTACCATATGATATCACTTTCTATTATTTCACCGGTTCTTGGATCAGACACGCTTGGCCCCATGGCATTTCGTGTGGTTGAAGCCACATAACGCACGGTTGAATAGCGAATATCTTCTGGACTAAAATCAGGGTCTTCTTCTTTTGATGGAGGATCTTTTGCGACAATGGCATTTTTAAATCCAGCTTTTTCAAAAGCTGTGTTCCAATCCTCAATGCCTTGTTTAAAATAGGGTCTCCATTTATATGGGGTTGCTGGATCTAGGTAATAAACGATTGGTTTTTTTGGTTCGACAAGGTCTCCTCGGTTGTAAGCTTCAATATCGCTAGGTTCCAATCGCCATCTTCTAATAATCGAAAAATCATCTGATTTTAACGCTTCCGAACTATAGTTGTATTTGTTAAGAGTAAACCATCCCACTCGTGGGTCTTCATACCGGATAGGCATTAAATCTTGGGGTAATAAAATCAATGAATGATTGACTTCAAAACTGAAGGTATCACTTGTATTACCTCCAGCTGGTTTTGAAATATTATATGTCATGGTTCGATTGACTTCTATATTTTTTTCAAAACTTCGAATAGAATTAAAAAAACTACGATTCGCATCGAGTGATCCAATGCCATATTGGGTTTTGATTGAGCTACTGAGGATATTAAATCCGGGGGAATCTTTACTAAAATAAGAACTCACATCAATCAAGTAACGATCTTGTTCTTTATTTTTTATTTCAAAGGCAGCTATGATTGGAGGATTGTTATTCTGTTCCACACTGATTTTGATGGGGTCTCCTTCTTGGGCAAGATTTACAAAGGATTGCTGGGTGATTAAAATCTTTTTTCCATTTTTTTCAAAGTGAATCAATTGTTCACTCGTCTTGGCCCCAGCATTAATATACGGGGAATATCCTGAAGGTAATTTTGAAAATCTTGTAACCATCAAAAAATCAGTTTCAAGGATGCTATCATTGATTTCAAAAAACAATTTTTCATCTGATAGATAGGTATTGATGATCCCTATATTTTGCTCCATATTAACCACCAATGAATCAATTGGTTTGCCTTTATCATCGTCTTTTTTTTGAGAAAAAGCAACTGTTGAAAAAAGGATAAAAGTTAAAAAGAGGGTTGAAAATCTCATGAATTAAGGATATTAAATAAAGCGGAGATGAATTAAATTTTAATAAGAAAGATATTGCAAATTACTCATTATAAAATATTCAAATTTCAAATTGTTTGAGGCATTTTTTAACAAAACATCCTTCAAAAGGAGTCTTTCTTATACCAATTTATTTCGGTTAGGTATGTACTTGATTTTACTTTCATTATCTCTTTAGATTAGGTAAATGCAGTCTAAAAAACAAACATTATTTCATGCCTTTAAAAAGTAATTTAAAATGCAATGTAGTCTTAGCTATGAACATTGGAATTTTTCCAATAGCAATTTACTTTTGCATACCATCATGCGATAAAATCTCAATCAATTCAAAACATTATGAATCTAGAGAAAGTACTCCATCAAATAAAGAAATTTTCTGTCAGTGAAACAGATAAAGGGAGCCGGTTTGAAAAACTGATAAAAAACTATTTTTTAACCGAATCTCAGTATCAAACCCATATAAAAAATATTTGGACTTGGAGTGAATTTGGAAATCAGTTTGATGTCGACCGAACCGATCTAGGAACCGACATCGTTGTAGAAACACATGGCAATGACTTTTGGGGCATTCAATGTAAGTTTTATGATCAAAAGACATCAATAAGTCTCAAGATGTTGGGAACATTTTTATCAGATTATACCCGTAGCCATCGATTAAATGATGGTCGAGTCATCCATTTTTCTTCTAAATTTTTAGTTACCACAACCAATAAACTTGGTCGGAATGTTTTAAAGTACACCAAAGATCCTGTCAACCCATTAATCACTTTGACACTAAGTGATTTAAAGCGAGCCCATGTTGATTGGAATCAATTGAGTGAAGGCATTTTTGGAAAAAGAGCCAGTCAAGTCGAAGCGTTTGATTTACGACCTCACCAAAAAGAAGCGTACCATCGGGCCATCGAACACTTTAAAAACCATTCGAGAGGTAAGATGATCATGGCGTGCGGCACGGGTAAGACTTTTACTTCATTGAAAATTTCGGAAAAATTAGTATCTCAAAAGGGGGTCATGGTGTATTGTGTTCCTTCGATTGCCTTGATTAGCCAAACTTTAAAAGAGTATTTGGATCATACCATTCGAAAGATTTATCCGATTTGTGTTTGTAGTGATGTCAAATCAGGAAGACGGATACAATATGATGAAACCAAAGATGAATTTATTGATTTATCATCTCCTGCCACGACCAATCCTGAAAAATTAATTCGACAAATTCAAGTAGGATTAGAAAGTTCAGCACATGATATGGTGGTGATTTTTTCAACCTATCAATCGATTGATGTGGTCATTAAGGCTCAATCACAGTTTGGGTTTGGTATTCAATTGATTATCTGCGATGAAGCCCATCGAACCGCTAGCGTGAACCGGTATGATTTGGGAGATACGAATTTTGTCAAAGTACATGATAATGAATTAATTCAGAGTCAAAAGCGATTGTATATGACGGCTACTCCTAAAATTTATCATAAAAAGGCAAAATCAACGGCCAAAGATATTGGGGTGGATGTGTTTTCGATGGATGATGAAACTCAATTTGGAAAACAATTTTATCGAATCAAATTTGGGGAAGCCATCGATCGCGAGTTATTAACCGATTATAAAGTCATTACGATTGAAGTTAGAGATAATGAAATTTCTCAATTATTTAATCAGGAATTAATCAATCGCAAGACCAATATTGGTGATGGAGAAGGAAAGGTCAGTATCAATTTAGAAGATGCGGTCAAAATGGTCGGCTTGATTTCTGTTTTAGGAGGACAGGTAAAACAAAAAATCAAAGATGCATCACAAAAAGAGCTGTTAGAGTCTGTTGATGTCGGGGTTTTAAAAAGAAATTTATTATTTACTCGTACGATTGACCGATCCAAACGATTGACGAATTCATTACAGTTTATTACAGAAAATCCAACCAATCTTAAAAAAATCTTCACAGAAGATTATCAGCCAATCAATCTCCAATCAGAACACATCGATGGTTCGATGAATGCAGGTAAAAGAGCTGATCTATTGGATTGGCTCCGTGAGTTTTCTGATAGTAATAACTCATTGAATCCATGGTGTCGCATCCTTTCAAATGTTCGATGCATGAGCGAAGGAGTCGATGTTCCTACATTAGATAGTGCTATTTTTTGGGATTCTAAACAGAGTGAAGTAGATATTGTTCAGTCGGTAGGTCGTATCATGCGAAAAGCAGATAATAAGAAGATGGGTTATATCATTGTTCCTATCTATATCGACTCAACAGCTGATCAAAAAAAAGAAATTGAAGAAAAATACAAAGTTGTTTGGAAAATATTGAGAGCCATGCGCTCTCATGATGAACGATTGGATGTTTGGATTAATAGTTTACAGTATAGAGATCCAACAAAAAAACCTCGGGGACCTTTTATCCCGATTATTCCCAATGCTGAAGTTGTTGTTGATCCAAAACAATTGGACTTTATCAATAATGAACGGCAAGGATTTATCTATGGAAAAATTATTCAAAATGTGGGGGATCGGGAATATTGGGATGAATGGGTTAAAGATATTGCTGAGATTGTCAAAAAGGAAAGAGATGGTATTGAGCAAAGCATTCAAAAGGATCGAGATAGAAATGAAAAGTTTGAAAAATTTGTTAAATCCTTACAAGAAAATATTAATCCATCCATTAATCATCAAGAAACCATGTCGATGATCAGTCAGCATATTGTAGTCAAGCCCATTTTTGAGGCTTTATTTCAAGATTATGATTTTGTGACCAATAATCCTGTTTCTTTTGAATTGGAGCTTTTATTGGAAAATTTAAGGATTGGCGAAAGTTTAAAACACCACCAAGAACTACAGAAGTTTTATGAGCGAATCATTGATAAGACCAAATGGTTGGAAACCCCATTTCAAAAGCAGGGGTTAATCAAAGATTTATATAATAAGTTTTTCCAAAAAATCGATAGCAATCTATCGGATAAACTAGGCATTATATATACACCGATTGAAATTGTCGATTTCATGATTCATTTTGTGGATGATTTGTTATATCGATATTTTGGAAAACGAATCACTAATAAAGGGGTTCACATCCTTGATCCATTCACCGGAACAGGGAGCTATGTGGTTCGATTATTACAAAGTGGATTGATTCAACCAAAGGATTTAGAAAGAAAATATACCGAAGAAATTCAGGCTAGAGAAATCAATTTATTGGCTTATTATACGGCCGATGTGAACATTGAATCCACCTATTTTGATATAACGGGGGTACAAAAAGATTATGATAACATCTTATTTACCGATACTTTTCAAGTGGAAGAGCCGGATGTGGTTAAAGGTAAGGCTAGGCAGGAGGGTGGTCTTTCTGGCTTGTTGTCTGATAATTATGAAAAAATTCAATCACACCGAAATAATCCTGTTTGGGTGGTTATTGGCAATCCACCATACTCTGTTGTGAAAAGAACAAATTATTCACAATTAAATCAAAAGTTAAAAGAGACCTATGGTCGTTTTGAGAAGTCACATGCTTTAACCCGAAATGCCTATGTCAAGGCCTTCCGCTGGGCTACCGATAAATTAGAAGAAGGTATCATCGCTTATATCACCCCATCCTCTTGGTTGACGGAAAATGGCGGCCGAGGCATCCGCCACCATTTTAAAAAAGACTTTCATGCAGTATATGTTTATGATTTGAAGGGTGAAAGAAGACCATCAACTCATGGATTTAATGGAAATGGCGTGTTTGAAATAAAAAGTGACGTGGCCATCACCTTTCTCATCAAAAAACCAAAAGATCAAAAAAAAGCCAATATCTATTATACCGCTATTAATGAAAACACCAAAAAAAAAGAAAAACTAACCATCATCAAAAACACAAAATCAGTCATCCATTTAGACTTTGAAAAAATAACGCCCAATCCATACGATGATTGGGTCCACCAGCGAGTAGCGTTTCCAGAAGATTGGATTCCTATCTATGCCAAAAGAGGTGGGATCATCACCGAAGAAGGACACTTTTTTAGAACATATTCGAATGGCTTTTTAACCGGAAATGATGCTCAACAAATCAACTTTTCTAAAGTGGAATTAAAAAAGCAGGTTGAAGGCTTCATTTCTCAGTCGCCCCCCCCCCCGAAAAATTCAGGATTCACAGTTATCGGCCGTTGACCAAAGTGCATACTTATTTCGATGCTATCGCAAAATCGGCGGCATTGTACACAATGCCGCCTTACTTTCCTCATAAAGACTTTCAAAATACAGTCATTGCAACCACGCCAGAAAACAATGCCTATTTTGGGATTTGGGTAGTGGATTTTATACCATCACGGCATATTCTTAGCGGTGGAAATAACCTGCCCCAACGATTTAAATGTAATCATCAAGATGACTCCCCACTATTTAATCAAAATCAAAAAGAAGTCCCTATTGAAGATGGTGTTTCCGATTGGATTTTATTGAAAGCTCAAAAAAAGTATACCTCTAAAGTCACCAAAGAAGATTTATTTCATTATGTCTATGGCTTTTTGCACTCGCCAACCTATCGAAAAAAATATGCTAGTACCTTGACTAAACAAGCCCCGAGTATTCCACTGGTCAAAGAAGAAGCCCACTTTTGGCAATATGTAACCATTGGAAAAGAATTGATGGATTTGCATTTGAATTATGAAAATCAACCCAAGCTGCCTGAAGTTAAAGTATCAGGTGAAGAACATAAGAATTTCATGGTTCGTAAAATGAAGTTTGCTAAAGAAGACAACAGTGCTATTGAATACAATGATGATATCACCGTATCAGGAATACCTTTGAAAGCATATGATTATCTCATAACGGACAAATCAGCCATTCGGTGGGTGATGAATCAATATCAAGCAACAATTGGTACTGGAAAAACGACCAAAAACAGAAGTGGTTCTGCTCACTATAAAAAAGATATTCCAAACGATCCTAATATCTATGCTCAAGAAATAGGAAAACCAAGGTATATTCTCGATTTGTTGCTAAGTGTCATTACCTTGAGTGTTAAAACGTTAGAACTGATTGAAGCATTGCCGAAGGATATAGAATGAATGTTGCTAGCCAAAATGTCTTGTTGGTATTGAATAAGCTCAAATTCTAAACTTCTAATTTTGTAGTCAATGGCTATCGATTATAAAAATCTCGAAAAACTAAAAGATGAATTTGTCGATGCTTGTAAAAATGAATTTGACCGACATCAATTCAATCTACTATCTATCACGTGTCACAGTACTGCTTTAGAAGGATCGACCTTAGACACAGATGAAGTATATAATTTAATTAAATACGGTATTGCCGCTCAAAAACCATTAGAACATAATAATATGGTTTATGACCACTATAATGCTATTTGCTATGTATTGGGATTAGCTGAATCTAAAACTGAAATAAATCAACAGTTATTACAAAAAACAGCTAGTTTGATAATGAGAACTACGGGAGGAATAGTACATGCTTTTGGAGGTGATTTTGATACTTCAAAAGGAGATTTACGTTTGGATAGCCGAAGGGCAGGGACAACCCTATTTATGGATTATACTAAAGTACCAAGAGAACTAGATAAGTTAGTGAATGATTTAAAAACGGATCTTCAAAAACCACAGGATTTTATTTCTGCTAATCGTTTAGCTTTTGATGTCCATTTTAGATTGGTCACCATACATCCTTTTGGAGATGGAAATGGAAGGGCTTCAAGATTGCTCATGAACTACGTACAATACTGGCATGGCTATCCTTTGCGTATAGTTTGGTCTGAGGATAAAACCAAATATGTCAAAGCGTTACCAGAATCTAGAGATAAAAATGATGTTGGTATATTTCATGCGTTTATGTTTGGCCAAATGGAAAAGTACTTTATTCATGAATTGAAAGATATGCACAGAACGCCCCATAAGAAAAAAGATAAGACCAGTGGCTTCACCTATTTATTTTGATATCGAATCCATATAGGTGTAATACAAAACATAGTTTTTCTTACTACAATGTTTGCTAATGTTCGAGATGGTTTTTCATGCAATTTGAGTCAAGTAAAATGCTTATTTTAATAAAAAATTAGTTATACCGATACTGTGGACCATTAATTGTCATTTCAAGTGATACAATGTTATTCTCAAAAGCCCCAATAAGTATTCAAGTAGAAATTTTAGTAAAAGATAGAATTCCCTTAGAAAGTATAGTCATTATTTGTATTGAATTAGAAGAAAAAATGGCTGAAGCAAAAGCAACTATCTGCCCATGGTACCAGCATGTTTGGAGTCAATAATGAATTATTTTCACCTAATCGTTATAAATTTTGAATACAGAAAGAAAATATAAGGGTAGTTTAAAATTTGTAGCTATTGGAGATGCTTTAGGTTGGATGACTGAGTTTGAAAAGAGCAAAGATTCTTTAAAGAAAAAATTTGAAACGGACTATATAACCTCATTTCATGATTGGAAAAAACTTGTAGGTGGTAGATTTTTCGGTTTTACTGATAAAATTAAATCAGGTTCGTATTCTGTTGACACTCAATTGTTGCTTTCTGTTGCCCGTTCGATTAAACCAAATGGTTTGGTTGATCGAGAATATTTTGCAAAAAAGAATTACCTGACTAGATACTATACTCTAAGAGGAGCAGGGAGAACAATCAAAAATGCTGCAAAGAGACTATCTGAAGTGCAATCGTCACGATGGTACGATAACTTCTTCTCCAAATTTACAATAGGTAAAACAACTATTGATTATCGTGAATGTGGAGCAAATGGTGCTGCTATGAGAATTTTACCCATTGCATTGGCTAATGGAAAATGGGATAAGATCAAAGAAGGAATTTTTGGAAATAACATCATAACCCGTGGACATCCACGAGCCATTTTAGGGGGCAATGATTTATGGTTATTCCATCAACACCATCCTAAGTATTCATTCTGACGATTTCCATTACAAGGATTTCCTAACTAAACTAGGTAAAGACTTTCATCAAACGTTTTTAATAGGCTTCTTGAATAAGAATATAGAATTGGGAATACAAATGGGATAAAGAATCCAAAGTGCCATTTCGAATGTTATTTAAGTCAATTCTTAATGAAACTCAAAATTATTTAAGAGATGTCTATAAATCGATGACCAAAAACGTAAGAGACTTTGATGTTTTAACAAAACTCGGTTGCTACAAATATGAGACAAAAAGTTTAGGTATTTCTACTTTAATTGCAGGGATTTATTTTGCTTGTAAGTATTCAAAAGAACCCTTATATGGAATTGAAAAAGCCGTCAATTCAATTGGAACAAAAACTAATAGCATAGCTGCTTTTGTAGGTGGCATAATCGGTGCATTACATGGTGATTCAATTATACCTCGAAGATGGGAACATGTTCAAGATCACAACTATATAGATGAAGTATCAAAACGTTTACTTGAGATTCATGAAAACCGAGCAATTTTCGAAAAACCGATAAGGGTAGAAAAAATTAAATCAATTTCAGAGATTGGAATTGATAGTTTTGAAATTGGTGATGAAGTTTTTGTTGAAACTTTAGGCAAGGGAAAAATTAAATCTATTAACAAACAGATAACTATAGGTGAAGACAGATACAATCTAATTTTTGATGTGCAATTTGAGGTAGGACAGTCTTGTAGGTTTTTGAAGAGGCTTAGTAATTGAGGATAAAACCGAAATAAGAAATGTTTGTCCTATAGGTATTCCAGTAAATCTGAATAGTGATATTTTATTGGCTAAAGATTAACATGAGTTTGACAAATTAAAAGTTAAAAACCCAAAAAATAGAGCCAACCTTTAATAAACATAATTTTACTCTCACCTAGTTATTCAAACCTAAAGACTTAGAATTAGTTATGGATTATGTGCTGTAAATCAAACGATATGGACAGGTTTTCTTTAGTAAATTTGTGATATTGATGGTATGAATAAGTCTAAAAAAACAAAACCCCATGAAATAATATCTAATCGTGGTTTTGCTAAACATTTCCATGGTAGAAAAGAGATTTTAAGAAATTTTACAGTCCTTTTGGAGGATTCATTGAGAAATAATAAAGGCACGAACTTTCTCTTTCAAGGAGCTCCTGGTGTTGGTAAAACAGCTCTACTCGAAAAGTGTAAAGAGATGGCAATAAATAAAGGCTGGGATGTTGTCAAAATAAAACATAGTGGATTATGGAATCCTAATCAATTGAAAAAATATCTTGGTTCTGAACGGATGATGAAACTCCGAAAGCTATTATTGAAAGGTGAGGTCGGAGGGATAGGTGGACATGCAGAGATTGAGTTCTCTAAAAAATCGGTTTTAGAAATTTTAGAAACGGGAAAATCGCCACTATTATTGACATTAGACGAAGCTCAGACGCTTGGTGGAAATAATCATCCTCCTGATGAACACCTCAGTACAGTAACAGACGTATTGGATGAAATCCATAATGGAGGGTTTCAACGTCCATTAATCCTTGTGATTAGTGGATTAGGCCCCACAAGAAATATTTTGAAGTCTTTTGGTATTTCTAGATTTAATACAAAATGTAGTATTGATTTAGGACCACTCAATAAAACATCTGAACGAGCCGTTATTCATGATTGGTTGGTTCATGACGGAAAAGTTAGAGAAAACCCTGCTGAATGGATTGAAAATATTACAAAAGAAACTTATCAGTGGCCTCACCATATCATGTCCTACGTGATTCCAGCGGTCAATGAGTTGCAGAAGGCTAATGGAAATATGACACCAAAATTGCTAAAAAAAGTAATGGTTGCAGGAAGGAAAGATCGGTTTGATTATTATGAAAAGAGAACGTCAGAGTTTGATAAATTGGATCGTCACGTGATTGCTAAAACATTTGCTTGTGATGATGAAATGAAAGGACTTCATCGGAAACAAATCGTATCATCATTTTCAAATGAATATAATGCTAGTGAATCTGAAGAATTGTTTGATAAAGCATTGCTTAGTGGACTGATTAGCATGGATCGTGATAGCTATAAAGTCTCCATTCCTTCAATGAAAGATTGGTTATTATCCAATTATTCTTAAAAGTGAAATCAAGAGCATGATGCCTCCGAATTGTGGAAAAACGACTGAAGTCATAGAGATTTTTTTGCACTAATACTTACGTGCGTTTTAAATTACCTTTTAAAGTAGGACAGTATCTTTGAATTTCATGCTGTACTAGCTTTATTTAATGGTAATGAGAGTCGAATTAAGTATCTAGTACAGAATACAAATGGGTATAAGATTTTGGATTTCCTTCACAAAGGAGATAAAGGACGAAATAAGCTCTAAAAAAAACTAACAGATTTTGGGCTTATGCGGTCGTCTTGATGAATCAAGTGATTAGCTACAGATTTTTATACTTTTAGGGTAATTAAATTTAATGATCATGTTAACAACAAGAGATTATTATTGAAGTAATGAAGCCTTATAAACCAACAAAAATTGGAGTATCTCTTTATTTTTTAGGACATGTCCCAGATGAAACGGAAATATTATACGATTTTAAAATGATACCAGGATATATTGAATTTATGGGGTTAATGGAAACATTAGAAGAAAAATTGGTTCTATCTCGATATGTGGGGGTTGATATCTAAACCATGCCATTCGTGGGTTTTGTAATATAGTGATGATTTTCTTTTTCCAATGCTTAAATCCAACTGATTCACGACCCAAACATGAAACAAAAACATCGTCAACCACTTTTTTCTTATAACACTCCTTGCGATCCATCACTTCATGAGAGCCCAATCCTAACGATGGAAAAGGGGATTCTATCTATTCAATATCCTACAATGAAATGCCGTAAAATAAATCGCTATCAAAGCGAAATCACGATCCATCGAAAGGGTCTAAATGAGACACTCTCAATGAGAATTTCCATACAAACGCTAATAGAAGTGAAAAACTAGACACATAATCAACGCCAAAAGATAATGGATACCCCAGACAAAACGATAGGTTACCGAAATACATGGCGGGAGTCCTAAATATTGGAAAGTAGATATCGCCTCCAATCCTTGATGCTTCAACAGAAAAATCAAAAAAAGTCACCTGCAAAGAACATTGGGTGGTGCCAACAACCGATGAGGGTTTGGTTCTGATGATCCGACTCAAGGGATTGGACAAAGTCCATGACCTATTGGTCATGGAGTCGATAACCTAGTAAGATAAAGAGATATCTAGAACGTTGGTTTTAATGCCATCCTAAAAAAGAGGTTAAGTATCCTTCCTTTAAGTCTACATCAGCCAAAAAACGTTAAAAATGAAGTTGAGAATAGCAAATTATAGGGATTATTTTAATGGAACGAGGTACTTACCAAAATAGGTTAAGAAGGTGAAAAGGAGATCTCACAAAATGTAGTTTTTTTGAAATGGGCATGGTGAAACGTCTTGACAATACAAAGAAAGCGTTTAACTTTGTAGTATGGTTGATCGTGAATACATCGAATTAATGGCATTAGGCGTCATTGGATTTATTGGCATGGAATTTTTAAATGAACTGTCGACCATCGCTGGTATTATTTTTGGTTTAGGCATTTTGATATTCGCTATGTTGAACTACCTCTCTGGACAGAAAAGAAGAAAAGAAGAAAAAGCACAGGCCAAGAGAAATGAAGCCCAAGACAAGAGAAATCAAGAAAAGCACGAATGGGAGCGTAAAGAACATGAATTTCGCATGAAAAATATGAAAGGGAATCAAGGGCCACCAATAGACTCCCAATAACAGAAGTATCGAAAGGTTTTCTATTCTGATTATATGGATAGAAATCTAGGTCATGTCATTTATGGGATTCATAGTCTATAGTTATGTTTTCTTTTTCCTATTGTGAGATTAAAGTATTCACCACCTCAATTGGAAATAGGGATATGGATTAAGGCCTTTTCAGTTGAAATTCACGGCGATTAGTCATCTAATGACAAACCGATATAAGTGACTATGAATTTATAAAACCAATAGTTATAGATTAAATTGTCTCGTATATCTGTATCAAACAAGAAACGTTATTCATCAAAAGGACCTTTCGATGAGAGCTCCCCAATAGCAAAATCCACACACATCGGGATGGAATCAAAACAAATATGATTTGACGCTTTGCCAACATAACCTGATAGATGGGACTTACGCCAAGCAAAAACACAGCTTTGGTTTCTTTACAGAAGATGATAATTTTGGTTAGATTTGGCTCTGAATTCACTTGTAGTTACAGTTGTTATTACGCTACATTGGGATTCAACCATTAACCCAAAGTGCTAGTCGGTTGACGTTAACTTTCTAGCGCATCGATTCATATTTAATACATATATTTTAAGTCTACTTATTGTCAATTTTATAAATCTAATTTAAATCATGAGTAAAAAGTATTTCTATTACTTCTTAGCATTAATTCTTGCCTTTAGTGTAACTGACCTTTCAGGACAACGAAGCAAAAAAAAAGATGCCGATAAAAAAGAAGAAAAATGGCCTTTGCAAGCCTTTCAATTCCGAAATGTTGGTTCTTCATTCCTATCAGGAAGAATAGCAGATATTGCCATTAATTCCCATAACGAAAGCCAGTGGTATGTAGCTGTTGGTTCAGGAGGTGTTTGGAAAACTGATAATGCTGGAACAACATGGACCCCAATTTTTGATAAAGAATCTTCTTATTCCACAGGTTGTGTCACGATTGACCCACATAATCCTTCAGTGATTTGGGTTGGAACTGGTGAAAATGTTGGTGGAAGACATGTGGGCTATGGTGATGGAATCTATCGCAGTGAAGATGGGGGAAATTCATGGAAAAATATGGGTTTGAAAGAGTCCGAACATATTTCTAAAATCATCGTCCATCCGGATAATCCAAAAACACTTTGGGTAGCAGCTCAAGGGCCACTATGGAAAAAAGGCGGTCAACGTGGTCTTTATAAGAGCACCGATGGTGGAAAAACCTATCGAAGAGTGTTAGGAAATAATCAATGGACTGGCGTGACCGATGTCATCATAGATCCAAGAAACCCTAATACGCTTTATGCCGCAACATGGGATCGTCATCGCACCGTTGCAGCTTATATGGGTGGTGGTCCAGGAACTGGAATCCATCGATCCTATGATGGTGGTGAAACATGGGAAGAATTAACCAATGGACTACCTCAATCCAATATGGGTAAAATGGGCTTGGCTATTTCTTATCAAAAGCCTGATGTGATTTATGCTGCTATTGAATTAGACAAGCGTTCTGGTGGTGTTTTTAGATCTGAAGATCAAGGGAGTACTTGGAAAAAAATGTCCAATGCTGTTGCTGGTGGTACAGGCCCTCATTACTATCAAGAACTCTACACCTCACCTCATAAATTCGATAGGTTGTACTTGATGGATGTTTGGATCCAAATATCTGAAGATGGTGGAAAAACATTCAAACAACTACCCACAGAAAATGTACATAGTGATTTCCATGCTATTGCATTTAAAAAAGACGATCCGGATTATATTTTAGTGGGAACAGATGCCGGTATTTATGAAACCTTTGATGGGGCTAAAAAATGGAAGTACTTTAAAAACATGCCTTTGACACAGTACTATAAAGTGGCGGTAAATGATAAAAAACCTTTTTATCATATTTTCGGTGGAACTCAAGATAATGGTTCTTTAGGAGGGCCTGTGGCTACCAATGAACCTCAAGGAATTTCCAATAAATCATGGTATAAGACCCTTTTTGCGGATGGTCATCAGTCTGCTACTGACCCAGAATTCAATGAGATTATCTATGCCGAAACCCAACAAGGAGGATTACACAGAATTGATTTAACCACTGGCGAACAAGTATTTGTTCAACCGCAAGCTAGAGAAGGAGAACCCCATGAGCGGTTTAATTGGGATGCTCCAATTTTAGTGAGTCCACATAAAGCTTCAAGATTGTATTTTGGCTCTTATCGGGTATGGAAATCTGAAAACAGAGGAGATAGTTGGAACCCTATTTCAGGAGATTTGACTCGTAATGAGGAGCGAATCAACCTACCCATCATGGGCCGGCAACAAAGCATCGATAATGCTTGGGATTTGTATGCAATGTCAACATACAATACCATCACTTCAATTTCTGAATCTCCACAGGTAGAGGGGTTGATTTATATCGGAACCGATGATGGAATCATTCAAGTTACTGAGGATGGTGGCAAAAATTGGCGAAAAATAATGGTTTCGGAACTTGGACTTGTTGAAAGAACATTCGTAAACGATATCAAAGCAGACTTGCATGACCCTAATACCGTTTATGTTGTATTAGATAATCATAAAGCAGGGGATTTAGAGCCGTACATTTTTAAAAGTGAAGACCGAGGAAAAACTTGGCAATCCATTAAAAGTAATTTACCTGAGAGAACGATTCTTTGGAGGGTCGTTCAAGATCATGTTAATCCGCAACTATTCTTTTTAGCAACAGAATTTGGTGTTTATACATCTCTTAATGGAGGTCAACGTTGGCAAAAACTACCGGGGACACCAACTATTTCATTTAGAGATATCGTTATCCAAAAAAGAGAAAACGATGTCATTGCAGCTTCTTTTGGAAGAAACTTTTTTGTCCTTGATGATTATAGTGCCCTAAGAGGTTTTACTAAAGAAAATTTATCCAAAAAAGGAAAGCTGTTTAAACCAAGACCAGCCAAATGGTTTGTACCAATCAGTATTGCAGGAAATACAGGAGGAGATTACTATTGGGATAAAAACCCAGAATATGGTGCCGTATTCACTGTTCATCTTTCTGATGAATATCATACGTCGAAACAACAAAGAACCCAACGGGAAAAAGAATTAAATAAAGAAAATAAAGATGTGCCATTTCCTGGCTGGGAA
Organism: Flavobacteriaceae bacterium; assembly: GCA_965221765.1. Taxonomy (GTDB): domain Bacteria; phylum Bacteroidota; class Bacteroidia; order Flavobacteriales; family Flavobacteriaceae; genus Bin25. The sequence goes on along the minus strand of OZ244911.1, from coordinate 2,609,020 downwards.
CAATTAGATCATGAAAAAGTTGAAAATAAGCCTCGGGTCATTCTTTCCATAGAAGATGAGAATGGAAATATCATTCGGAATGTTTCAAAAAATCCTTCAAAAGGATCGACTCGAATTGCCTGGGACTTACGTCACAGCAGTACTTTGCCTATCAATGAAAACGCTAGTGGAAGTCAAAGCTGGAATGCTTCCGGCCCATTAGTTCGACCTGGAACATTCATTGCCAATCTCTATATTTCGCATAATAATGAGGTAACTCAATTGGATGGACCAATTGAATTTGAAGTCAAAAGAATCTATCCTGGCGTTTTAGAGGGTATCGATTTTGAAGATTATGAAACCTTTAGAAAAAGATTGACTGATGTAGTGACTACTAGTGAAACTCTAGAAGATGCATTAGAAATTGCAGAATCCCGTATCAAACAAATGAAAGTAGCTATTGGTCGAACCAATTTAAAACCTGGATCTGAGCTTTACAAGACATTACTTTCTCTTGAAAAAAAATCTAATGAATTCAATCGGCAGTTGGAAGGAAGTGCTACCAAAAATGAAATTGGAGAAAAAAATCCTATCACATTTTCAAATCACATCACGGTCGCATTTCGGGGCATGCGAGTAACTCATGGTCCTACAGACCTCCATGAACAGAGTCTATCTATTGCAGAGAGCATGATTAGAAAAGTTAAAGAGTCTATTGAACAATTTGTCAATTATGAGGTTCCTCTTTTAGAAGAAGCATTAAAAAAAGTAGGGGCTCCTTATCTAAGGGGACAAAGATTAGACTAGAATTTGAAAATCGTATAAAAAAAAAGGGGGGGGGTAATTTCATCTTTTTTGACTTATACTGAGCATAAGTTATGTTGTTATAAGAATATTAACTTTTTCTCGTACTTAAAGGTGTGTTTTATTTTGCAGATAAGTTTGAAAGTTTTTAGATATAATCAATAGACAAGTTCAACCATCTAGTGTAACAAAAAAAATTCGTAGTTAATTGTTTGACTGGTAGGTTATTAGAATTTACTCAAAAGCTCAAACAATTTAATATTCAAAAACAAAGTTTCGCGTCCGACTTTATAAGATTTCAAAATCCCTATGTTTTCTAAGGTCTTTAAGTATTGTGATGCTGATTGTCTTTTTGATAATCCGCGATCAACTAAAAATTTTGTTTTGCAATAAGGCTGTTCGAAAAGCAAATTAATGAACTCCAGAGAAGAAATTCTAGAGGGTACGTTATTTTCTTTTAGTACGTCTATAGTTTGTTCCATTAATTCTTTGATATCATTAATCTTTTTAACTGTGTATAATGCTGTTTCTTCAATGCCTTTAAGCATGTATAATATCCATGGTTCCCAATCTTCATTTTCAGTAACATTCCTTAATCTTTTATAATATTCGTTTTTATTACTAACAATATATCTGCTGAGATATAGTATTGGCATGTCGAGTAATCCCTTTTCAACTAAATAAAGAATGTTTATAATTCTTCCAGTTCTGCCATTTCCATCAAGAAATGGATGAATAGCTTCAAACTGATAGTGCATTACTGCTAATCGCACTAATACATCAATCTTGTCCTCATTATGTATGAATTGTTCAAGATTATGAAGTAAATTTCTAATAACATTTTCACCACCAGGTGGTGTATATATCGTTTTGCCATTACTAACAATTCTAGTACCTGAAGTGTTTCGTATATCAAAGTCATTTTCTTTTATTGTTTGTACTATACTAACGAATGAATTGGTTGTAAGTGGCCTTTTATCCAAAGTTTGATATCCTTTCCATAAAGCTTCTTTATACCTTAGTACCTCTTTAGTATACGGATCGATATTGTTTTTTTCAGATGAAAATGCTTTATAAAGACTATCATGTGTAGTCATTATATTTTCTATTTCAGAACTATCTTTAGCTTCTTGTAGTGTGATTGCATTTATTAGCATCGTTTGATTTGGTATTTCATTGCCTTTTCCTTTCAGTTCTGATAAAGCTCTAGAAGCCAAAACAACAGCTTTTAGCACTTCTTTGGTTTCTATTTCTGAATTTGGAGGTAATAGAGGAAGATTGTTATAAGGTATTTTTGGATTGTACATAATAGCAGTTAAATTACCGTAGTTCTTTTTAGAAAAAAATCGTTACCAAATTAATCAATTACATCGACATATTATTGAAATGCGTTGATTTTAGTTGAATTAATCGACATATCTGAAAAACGTGTCGATGGCATCGACATATTATTGAAATGCGTTGATTTTAGTTGAATTAATCGACATATCTGAAAAACGTGTCGATGGCATCGACATATTATTGAAATGCGTTGATTTTAGTTGAATTAATCGACATATCTGAAAAACGTGTCGATGGCATCGACATATTATTGAAATGCGTTGATTTTAGTTGAATTAATCGACATATTGTAATACTGATGGACTATGTGAGTCATGAAAATCTAAGAAATTTGTAATTTAAAGTAACATCTATAAGTTGTATCAACAGAAGGGCATCAAATTTTACTGAAAACTTGTTTGGGTTGTGGCAACATAGAAAATAGCGTATTGATTGGCCATGAATCCACATCAATAATAATCACATCATATGAGTTTTCATTGAACTTGAAATTCAAATTTTCATAATTTGTATTGGAGACTCCTAGAAGCAACATTTTTAAATAATCGGCATTGAGAATGAAATAAAACTCATGATTATTCTATTCAAGATTTTGAACGACAATGTTTTGTTGATATACTATTCTTATCCCATCAGTATGGTCGTGAATGAAGTCAATATGTAATCGATTATTTTGTACACTGAATTGAATCAAGTTTTCTGCAGCACTTTTATCCACGTCAGTTTTGTTGTATTTTAAAATTCGTATAATATCTACTTTTCGAATAGAAAAACCACTTGAGTTTTCTGTATTAAGAATTCTGTTCAGATTAGGATACCTGATTTTGGGAATATTAAATTGAAGTTCTCCTTGAGCACTTCCTTTGATAAAGAGTTTTAAATTGGAGTTTTCTTCTGGAATGATTTCTGTGGTAAAAATGATGTTTTTATTTCTAGAGCACATGTCCGCAATCTGTTTTAGGTGTTTTGATGGTACATAAAACTCAAGGTGATGTTCTAGATGCGGTTTTGTTTTTTACTCCAAGATCTGAGTTTTGAAATCCACATTTTCCAATAAGATGACCATTGGTTGCATTAACTTCTATTAGTCCATTTTGATAGGCAATAAGCCGAAGGTGGTCGTATATTTTACATTGATGACTCCAATAGAGATATGAACCCCAATCAATTCAGTGACTTTTTTGAATTTTTGGCTTGAAATTTCTATCGTCACGACATATAAGTCTGCATCAATGCTATATGCTAAATTGTAATTAGCAATCTTCACGGTTGGACTTTTATTTTTCATGCTTTTTCAAGCAAGTGAGATACCAAAATAATTATAATCATCGAGTAAGAATCATGGATTAAAATGGGAATTATATACCAAAGTAGCCACAAAGCACAACATAAAATGGTTTAATTCTCAGAATGATGATTCTCCTAACTTTGTGAGTATGAGTTCAGAAAAAAGAATCATGGTATCGGATCGAGGAAGAGCCCATTATTTTCATGGAAGAGAAAAAGAAATAGAGGCTTTCAAAGATGTTTTAGAATTATCGAAAGAAAACAAAAAAGGTCACTCGATGTTAATACAAGGGGCACCAGGTGTTGGGAAAACTGCTTTATTAAGAGAACTTGAAAAAAGAGGATTGGAACTTGGTTGGACCATTGCTAAAATGGAGTTTGAAACGTTATCGAATGTGAATGAATTATATAATGTTTTAATTGGCGAAAAAGAATACGAAAAAAGGTCCAAAGAAGTCAGCGCTAATATCAAAGTAGCAAAAGGTTCAATGCGTTATGATAAGATGGAACGGACGGTTTCAAAAACTATTAGGTCTATTAGTAAACCATTGATTTTGGTTCTAGATGAAGCACAAATGATTTGTGTTGGTCACACCATAGATAGTCCCGAAATAAAAAAAATAGCCAATTTGTTTAATCAGTTGCATAATATCGAATTAAAATACGGATTAGTTTTTCTAATCGCTGGGTTGAGTGATACAAGAAGCATCTTCAAAGAATTTAAAATATCAAGATTCAATGATGATTGTGTGATTAATTTAAGCCGATTAGAAAAAGATGCGGAAAAACAAATTTTAAAAGATTATTTAGTCAAAGGGGCTAGTGTTAATAAAAAAGATTCTAAACTGAATCATTGGATTGATCGAATATCTAAAGAAACTTATCAATGGGCACATCATGTTTCATGTTATGGACAAGTAGGAGCTAAAAAAGTGAATAGAAATAAGGGTCATTTGTCTCATGATGTATTATTAAAAGTATTAAAAGAATCTCGTCGTAAAAAAAACAATTATTACAATGGACGTTTTGAAGAGTTAAAAGCATCTGAAAGAGCTTCCATCTTCAATGCACTATTTGAAAACGAAGTCAAAGAAAATGTCATTATGGGTACTAAGGTGGAGGCTGATTTTCAAACAAATCCTAGTATTAAAAACGCTAAAAAAATGTTTCAAGAAGTGGTCTCTAGAGGAATTTTACAGATTCGTCGAGATGGGTTTTATCAAATTCCAATTCCATCTTTAAGGACTTGGATGCTCCAAGAATATGAGAATTATTTGAAAATCATGAATGAGAAACCAAGTCCGAAAGTACAACAGTTAATCGCTTCGATTGGAACCACCGAAAGAAATAAAATCGAATCATCAAAAGACAACCGAAGCATGATAGTGTTTATCAATACCATGTCCGAATGATGAACAAAGAAATAAGTTTGAATCCATCAAGTAATCAAGAGGAAAACTATTTTCGGTCGATGGTATTTTGATAACTGAAGAATAAAGTCAATTGGCTCTATATCTTGATTTAGAAATAATATGCCACTTTAGTACATAACCCATTTAAATTGATTGGTGCTAGTTGGAAAAGAGAAAACGGACACTTAGGAAGTGGTATCATGAGATAGGAATTCTTCCACTTTTTCTGTCCATGAAATTTCTGCTTCCGTCCATGATTTATTGTTTTCAAATACCTCAATGGAATCTTTTAAATCGTGATGTTTAAAAGTGAGTAATAATTTAGGGGTTATTGAAGGACAACTATTGCTTTGCAAGTCAAGGGGAGATTGAAATTGATAATCTTTAAATTTTTCGTTTTTAAGTTTCAACGCTTCAAATAATTCAATTATGGGCATATCATCTGTTATTCGATCTAAATCATAGACATCTTTTCTATTGGTTCTTTGACTTATGGTTTTTAATTTTAAAATACCGACATCTTTTACAGAAATCATTTTAATTCCATCTAATATTTTCTATATCATCGATTCGTTGAACATTTTGAATTAAATCTACTTTAACGGATTCATTATTGTTTTGAATAAAAAACTGCATGGTCACTTTCCTATCGTTATCACCATTTCTAAGTGTTGCGTCAACAATATTGTGATTAAAACGCCCTTTTAGGGTAGCGTATATCCTTTTAAAATCATCAACCGAATGTGGTTTGTTAGAAAACAAATCAATGTCCACTGAAACTCTGTGATAGAATCGTAGGGCTAGGTTGGTTCCTCCAACAAGAGCAAAAGAATCAAAACATTCAAGTTTTTGTAATTCATGAATAGTTTCACCTTAACTCACCAGGATAAAATTTCTCCAATCCATACCTATTTGCCAAGCGAAAGCATGCTTTTTCATCAATGAGCTCTCCAGTAGTCCGTAATGCTTGCACAATATCATTTTTTGAGTAGAACCTTTCAAGTTTCGATATATTCTCTTCGAAAGAATCTTCATTTCCTAATAGACCTCGAACAATGATAAAATCCTTGTCCCACTCTAAATGGAGTCGACTCATATCAGTATCCCAAAAATATCGTTTAAAAAAAAATTTAGAGAAATCAGGTTGTCTTTTCAATTCATCTTCAATTCGATGATATTCTCGAATGATAGAGTCTCTTTGATGTGCATCATTTGAGATCGCATCGGCATACATAATCGTATCGGCTAATCTTTCTTCAGAACTTTTTAGTTTGAGAGCCCTCATGATGGAATAGGATGACAAAGTTAATCATTGATGAAGTTTTAAATTTGAGTAAAAAGCTTATTCGACGGAAAATTTATCTTCATAACATTCAAGCTCAAAATACGCTACGGAAGCATACAAATGATCAAAAATATCCGCCATGATGGCTTCGTAATTAACCCAGACTTTATCTGACGAAAAAGCATAAATTTCAATAGGAATCCCCTTGGGTGTTTGTGCCAATTGACGGCACATTAATGTCATCTTACTATTGACTTCTTGATGTGCGTCCAAATAATATTGGATATAATATCTAAAGGTTCCAAGATTGGTCAAGTTTCTTCCATTGATCAAATCATCTGATTCAACCCCAAGTTTTTGATTGTGCTCTTGAACATCTTTGTGTCGTTGTTGTATAAAAGCTTCAAAGAGTTTTAATTTTTTAAGTTTTTCAATATGGATGTCTGTTAAAAACTTGACACTACTAACTTTAATGAGAACAGAACGTTTGATTCTTCGGCCATCAGATTCTTCCATCCCCCTCCAGTTCACAAAAGAATCCGATACCAATTTGTACGTCGGGATTGAAGTATAGGTTTTGTCAAAGTTTTGAACAATAACGCTTGAAAGGGTGATTTTTAAAACATTACCATCGGCATTATGGTTTTTCATGGTAATCCAATCTCCAATTCGAACGGTATCATTAACGGTTATTTGGACACTAGCCACAAAACCTAAAATGGTGTCTTTGAAAATGAATAATAAGACAGCAGAAATAGCCCCTAATGCAGCAAATAATGCTCCTACATTTTTTCCGGTGAGGATTGAAAATAAAGCGATAACTCCAAAGAGCCACAAGAAAATCATGACTATCTGTAAATAGCTATCGAGTGGTTTGTCCTTAAATGCGGGTAGTAATTTTAAATAATCATTTGTGGATTTTAAAAGGGATTTGACGGTATAAAGAATATTGATAATCAACAGGATTTCTAATACACGTGTTACCAATAGATGAAAAGTCGTTTCATCTTCAAAAAGATTAGGTGCTAAGTAGTATAAAAAGAGAATAGGAACGAAATAAGAAACATATCGTGGAAACTTATTTTTTAGCAAAACATCATCAAATTGATTCTTGGTTTTTCTTATGACCTTTTTAAAAATTCCTCGAATAACGGAATTACTAATTTTGTATAATATCCAACCAATCACCAAATAGACTATAAAGGTGATGAAGGTGCCCAAACTAAAAGCCCAAGAAGGATTCAGCCCATATTCGATAAGTATATCGGTACTGATACTTTGTAAATCAAAATTGTTCATACTCTCAAAATATTTATTAGTTCAATTAAAACTCGCTATCTTCAGTTCGCAAATTTAATCTATTGAAGTCCTCGCTCCTTTCTCTTTGAAATCACTTTGTTAGATATTGTCGATGTTTAAAGTTTCCCATCAATAAGTTAAAGGTGCTATAATATGATTTTTAGATTAATAAAATCGGTTGTTCATCAATTCGAAACATGGAGAGTATTGTATATAGAATGGATATCCAGGTGTTCTATAATTTGTTTAGGGTGATGATTCAAACCAACTTCTAGCATAGATATGGCTAATTGCTGTGATGTAATTGAGGTTACTTTAGTGAATGATTGAATCATTCTCATTTTTGAAAATGATGAATTAGAATAAAATAGCAAGCGATAGACTTTACGTGTTAAACCATATGTAAAATTCACCTCTTTTCTTGGGATGACGGGATAGATAAAGTTTGGCCTGAATGAATAAAAATGAGATAATAGTGATATCAATCGATTTTCAGCCATTCCTTTGGTTCTCGCAAAGATGAATCGACTTTTTTCTTTTCTATCTGCTCCTGCTCCACTTAAATAACAGAAAGCACAATCAGGATTGATATTTTTAATGGCCTTGGCTAGATTCACCGCAAAATCTATTGTGACTTCATAAAATAGTTTTTTATTGACTTTTGCAGTGTAGACGCCAATACAGTAATAAATCGCATCTAATTCATTTAAAATCATTTCAATCGGAGAGTAATCATTAAAATTGGAATGAATAATCTGATGTAGCTTAGAACTATTAATTTTTAATTCATGTCGAGTTAGGGAATAAACTTTTTTAATCGATGAATGGTTAAGACTATACTTCAGCATTTCACCACCAACCATGCCAGATGATCCTAGTATCAGAATAGATTTTTTCTTCTTCATAACGATATAGATTTTTTTTCAAACAAATCTTTGGCTGCAAATCTTATTTGATCTAATACAAATAAAAAGTGTTTTTTTTCTGTCAACGGATTACAAATAGTACTTCTCAAATAACGAACCCCTTTTATTTCTGTTGATGTGATATATGTTTTTCCTATAGCAATGACTTGATTCCGAATCTCTAGTTGTTGCTCACTACTAAATAAATCTGGTCGATACCGATAATTGATAATATTTGATTGAGGAGGATTAAATCCTTCAAAATCTTTTGATTGTTCAATCAATTTGTAAAATTCAGTTCCCTTTTCATAACACTGCTCGATATATTGACCCATTGCTTTCTCTCCTTCAATGGCTAATGCCCAATAGATTTTTGTTCCTAGTGGTGCTTTGGTACATTCAATGGTATATGGTAATGAATCTTTTCCGAACGATTCCTTTTTGTGAAACAAGTAACTTCCCTTTTGTTGTAGATTTTGTGCTTGATGTTTGAATTTTTTAAAAAGGACGGCAGTGCAAAGTGTTGTGGTTCTCATCATTTTATGGGCATCCCAAATAATAGAATCGGCGAGTTCAATTCCTTTCAGATAATGTCGGTATTTATCTGTCAATAAGGCGGATACTCCATGAGCTCCATCCACATGAAACCAAATATTATGCTTAGAACAAAATTCACCGATGGTTTGAATATGGTCATAATAACCTGTACTAGTGGCACAGGCATTAGCCACCATGAGCATTACTTTTTGCCCATTTTTAATTACTTTATGATAAATGCTTGCAATTTCTTCGGATTTGATTACTTCGTTATTATCAGTTGGAATAGCAATGTATGCATCACTTCCCAAACCCATGATGGATAGAGCTCTAGATACGGAATAATGAACTGATTCAGGGCCCATTATAACTAAATTTTTTTCATTCCCTTTTTCCCAAGAATCTAGCGAAATTGCTGCTCGAGCAGCACACAGCGCGGTGAGATTAGCAAGGGACCCTCCATGAGTCAAAAACCCAGAAGGCTTGCTTTCATCATTTTTAAAATCGAGGATATCTTCACTTTTAATCCATCCAATTTTACTGAGCATCCAATTGATGACAAAATGTTCAAGAGTCGCTCCAGATTGTCCCATCTCATAGATTGCTGAAGGATTGTTAACCACGCCATGAATCATATCAGGGATGCATGAGAGAGCGTGTGGAATCGAAACTTGATGGCCAACATAATTTGGATTTAAAACCTGAGTGGAATATTTAAGATATGTTTTTAGAAATTCAGCGATTTCTACCTTAGAACCAAAACCTTCAGTCAAATAAAGTGGAGCATTAAGCTCTTTAACCAAATTATTAATAGATTGATTCTCTAAAACATTTTCTGAACCTGAATACGATTTGTCGATGAAGTTTAAAAGTAGATTGGAAGTGGTTTGAATTAAATTTTTTAATTTCTTTTTATCATCAAAAGGAATGATCTGTTTCATGGGGTAGTTTTTTCATTATTCAATAAGTCGGCAAATATCGGAATGTTGTCAATTGAAAAGGCACCAAATATGGTGAAATACTCCTAATTTTGAGAGGTTTAAAACTAGACAGCAGAAGAAATCGAAATGTATTTGAATCTCCTCTCCACTAGGGCGTAATTTATTTTGGAGAGTAAGTTGGTAATAGCATTGGTTGAAAATAGAAAAATAATTTGGTTCTTTGATTTGAGACAATCAATGCTTAGAGTCATATTCTTATTTACCGTTGCCATTTTGATTTTTCGATGCGATAAAGACAGTAAAATTGAAAATCAATTTGAGATTTATGGTATAAAGTTAATCACATCCAATGTTGAGTGTTTTGGAAAAAACTCATGGACTAATCTTGAATGTTTTGATGCATATAGCGTTCAAGGGCTTTTGGATGAAGTTTTATCAATTGATTTTAATCTGCATGTTTGGAAACCAAATAATCATTTCAGTTATGATACTCATGGTATTGAGAGAATGATTGAGAAATCTTTTACTGATTTAATTCAAAAATTATTTATTCATTATCGATTAAATAGTTGGGATGATCTAAATCGAGTTGAAATTAGTGCTGTCAAAATGAAAATAAATAAACCAAGGAGCCGTTTGATTGATGATGAATTGAAAGTTGCAAACGGATTTGATTTTGTGAGTATTTCATTTAATGATAGTGAAAGAACGTTGTATTGGTTATTGTATGACAAGGGTAGATTCAACTTACAAAAAAGTTTTGAGGCTACTGAATTAGCAAATGAATAGGGAATTATATACCAAAGTGGCAAAGGCCACTTAAAAATATTTTTTTATTTATCGCGAAATGTTTGGATTCTTTCGTGATTGTAGCAATCGTTTATCATAATACAGAACATGATTCTGAAGAGAGGCTAATTGATTTTGTAATTGATAAGATTCTTTAATTGCCGTTTCCCAAACTGTTTCAAGATTGATTTTAAAATGATAGTGGGTTAATGCCACACGAAACCCAATGATTTCAGACCAAGGGATGACTGGGTATTCTTTTTCAATGTTTGGATCAATCTTGGTAATCGATTGGATGGACTCCGATACCACCAATAATTCATATTTAACGGCTGACTGTTTTTCTAAATCTTGTTGAAACTCTTCAAAAGACGATAAATCGTGAACAAAACGATGTATTTTTTCAATCGCTTGACTAATTCTATCGATGGTGGAAAGAATAATCTCTTTCTTCTCTTTTTCCATTAAAAAATAGTTGCGATTCGTTTAAGACTTTACTTTTTAAGTCTCTTGGAATATAATCAAATCCTGTGAAATTTATTTTTTTGTTAAGTTTTTTTTCTAGCTGTTGTTCTACTCCGATGAATTCAATCATCCCTGGTGTTTTTTTAAAATCATAAAGAATTTCAATACATTTTGAATTAAAAGTTATAGGATAAGTTGACCATGCTAATCGAGTTGGTTGATAAGGTTTTAAAGCATCAATAATGATTTGTTGTTCTTTTTTGGTTAACATGATTTTATCATTTTTGTAAAGATAATTCTTTAAAACCTTTTTTTTATTAGTGGCTATTCAAAACATCCCACACAACATGTTTGGTCGATACTGGAAAATTCGCCTTTAAGAGCCCATAGAGCCATTTTCGATCTTGTTACTTGACCCATGCCAACGTTTCCCTTCGATGTTTGCCAAAATCCAACCCCAAAATGAAATGCCACTTTGGTATATAATTCCCATAAAAATGATACCAAAGAGACCAAAAAAATGAAACTAACTAAACAACTAAACCAGCGATTTCAAAATGTTTATCGAAAGTATTTGCATAAACAAGGTTTTGGAATACAATAATCAGAGCGAATAATTTTAGACGATTGGATTGAGATTCAAAAGACAATTCAAACTGAAATCAATGGGATGGGGTTGGAATGGGTCGAGGACTATTTCAATCGAGTTGATAGAGATATTGTTACGATGGATATCAAAAACGCTTCGAAAAATAACAAATAAAAACACTATACTAACCTAAAAAATTTATTAATTATGCCAACAAAAGACCGAGTAATGAATGAAAAAATTAAGTCTGAAAAAGCCTTTACTGATTCGCTTTTGAGTCAAAGCCCTGAGCAACAATTACAGCATCTAGAATCCAAGTTAAAAAAAATTGATTCGACTGCGGAGCTAGAGGAACAATACCAAAAAGAATAGGACAAACAACGGCAATTGCTATTGGATTTACAAGAACAAAAGCCAAAGCGTGAGCAATGGGAGGCAATCTTACAACAAAGAGAACAAGAATTATCGAATTCCAAAAAATGTATCGAATTACAAGGGCAGTTATTGGCTAAGGTTTTCAGTTCGTTATCGTCCTGGAGTCAGACCCCTGGTTTTGAGGGCTTTGATTCGTTTGAATACCGGGATTTATTGAATGCTGTTGGACGAATGACCAATACACTCAGAACCTTTGAATTTGACAAGCCTTCGAGTATTGCCTATGATGTAGAAAGCATCCAATTCAATCAAAGAATGAACTTTCGGAGTGCTAAATAAACCGAGTGAAATTCTGAGTCGAATCAAGAGGTATATTCAGTCAGAAAGCCCGATTGATTTTAAAAGTGGTAAGAGCGAAATTCATGGTGAGTTGTACGGTGCTTTGGTTCAAATAGAAAAAAATATCCCAAATTCCAAGCGTTTAAAAAAGTAGAGGTATTATAAAAGAACTTAAAACAATTGCCAAATGAATCCTTATCAATACCAAGCCAAACAACATACCACCGCAATAAATGGTATTATTGAAGAATGCAGTCGATTATTGATTCTATTCATTTCAATCGTCAATTAAGACAAGCGTTAATACAACGCCCTTTAAGTGCCAAAGAGCGTCAGAGTCGAAATAATTTTAATAAAGCTATCAAAGGCTTAAAAAGTTTATAGCAATGATTCATAGAGCAATACAAAATAAATTGAATCCTTATCTGGAACATTTGAATTTGCAAAAAAGAGAGTTATTGCATCGATTAGAATTTCGTAAGAAATACAAAGAAAGAAAACATACTGAGCGACTTCAGATTCAAATCGAATCGATTAACCAAAAAATCAAGGAGTATCGTCAAGCCCGACAGGAACTAACCAACACCCCGTAAAAATGACGATGATTTTAAAATCCATTGAGAACTCGAACAAATTTCTAATTAACGGGCATAAAGAACCCAAAGGATACCGAGTTTCGTTAGTGAATGATAAGGTTCATTTGGTTAATGTTTATACAAGATTTAGAGAGCATAATTTGGGTACTATCCAACATATCATTATTGATGGCACTCAATATGACAATCATACAGCACATTGTAACCGATGAACTGAAATTGTTCATTGGTAACTAAAATGCCAATTTTTTAAAAAAATCTATCAATTTTATTGTAAATTATTTGCGTTATCTTTGCAATTAGTTTGTAAATCAATGTCTTATGTTCCAAAAGAATATTTGAGAAAAACCTATCAGAAAGGCGTCAATTTGCTTAAAAAAAGCAAAGATGAACACAACATAAGCCCATTTGAACTTCAAACTTTAAGAACCTTTAATTTAGAAATTGAGGGGCGTGTTTAGAATGCTAAAATTGAGGCCGGGCTATGAAGATAGTTCTGAAATTAGAATCTTATATTAAAAATCTCAAAAATATTAAAAAACATTTCGATGATTTAAGGACTAAAAGAAATCAAACTCAATCATAAAACAATGAATACTGAACAATTTACCACGCTTCTGAATGAAATCAAAAAGAATAGAGAATTAATTGAATCGAATACGAATGAACTACTCAATAGGCAATCAATTTTATTTGACAATGTCAAAACTGAAATAGAGACTACTAAAGAATTTTTAAGCCAACGAATCGATAATATCAGAAATCATATCGATATTCTCAATGAACGAGTATCAATACTAGAAACTTCTAAATAATTGGATTAATGCCGTTTTAGGCAGTTTTATATTGGTAATTATCCGATTGGCATTACATTTTACCTACCCAGAATAAGACCACTCAAAGGCAATGATTTTTTAATTCTTTACAAAATCGATGATTCACAAGGCTAGTAAGGAGAGTTTGATTTTCCCTTGGATGTTCTAAAGGTTGCGATAGATCACTGAATTTTTATATTGAATCGGTTGATTTTTCTCCATAGCCTAGAATGATGTTGTAGTAGTGATTGGCTCTTTCTTCGGAAAAATAATCAATCACTAAACCTGAAAGACCAAGGATAATAAAAGCGATGGCTATGGCTTGCCAACTTCTATTTTCGACAAAAAAGAAAATGATCATGGCCAAAGTAAACAAGATCAGTGCTAAATACTTTGTAAACGTATACAGCGAATGAAATCCTTTTACGCGCTCTTTTTCAGATTGGATGAACGATTTTATTTTTTCTGTTTGGATATGCTCAATAGTGTGAATAGCCTTTTGATGGCTGAAATAATTGTAAGTACCGCTTACTCCAATTAAAAGACCGACTAGCAGTAAAGGAAGAACAAGGGCTTGAGCTCCTTGAGTCGTTCCCATTCGCCAACAATAAATGGCAAGGACAATCAGTAAAGAACCAAAAACACTAGTGATCAGAGATTCAAAGGCTTCCCCTTTGTACCACTCCAAGGTATGATTGATGAAATTCATTGTGTTTATATCAAAATATAAGTTAAGTTCAATTATGACGAATCAATCTCAATAATGCTAAGAACTGTTCAAGATAAAACTATCATTTAAAAATGCTATCCATACTTAGACAATAAAATTATCAATTGAGTAGAACTTCAAACAATCAATTTTGTATAAGGATGGTGAGAGATTGATTTAGGTAATGTGTTTTATGATTAGTTTAACCTTATATAGATAGATTATTTTAAAAAATGAATCAATTAGACTGAAATAGATAATTTAGATTGAATTAGATGCCTTGACCGAACTCTAAAATATTTTCTATTTGAGTGAAAAGGATCGATATTTTCTCGTTTTTCAGTTGACATGGAGTTGTCGTCTTGCTTGGTCTCTTAGAACAATAACGGGGATATCACGTCCTTTAGGTCTGCTATTATATAGAGTAGTCAATATTTCGATATTTTCTACTTCATTGCCCCAAAATTCAAAAAGAACATCTCCTTCTTTGAATCCTAGTTTAGATAATTTACTTGTATTTGGAATCTCAATAAAAAGCACTCCAATTTCTGCAAACATCCCAGTGGCTGAAACTTCGCCCAAACCAACTAGGTTTTTAACTTTTCCACCCAACCAATTATGAATTGAGTCATCTCTATTAGGCTCCTCACCTGGTTGGAGTCCAGGAGAGTACTGTGGTAAAATCGGACTCTTGGCTTCGTTTCTTAAATGCTCTGATACCACTCCAAACCGATGCATATCAAAATTATGGAACCCCATAGATAAGGCCGGAGAAGTCGCAAATATTCTGTAATCTCCATTGGAGGGATTGATAAATTGAGGGTCTGCTATTATAGAATGAGCGTCTCGCCCGCCTTCTAAAAATCGAAATGGCTTTTGAGTCATATCAAATAAATTATAATCAACCATTGTCCCCCAAATTTCAGGCATTCTGATGGGCCAATACCAAGTTCCTAGGATATTATTGGTGATATAATCTCTTGAGTTTTCATACCAAACATGGACATGAATAGAATTATTGATGGTAATGTTATTGTATACTTTACGATAAAAGCCTTCTCTCACCTTGATACCATTGGCTAAACAAAGATTATTATAGATTTGATAGTTGGTTGATCCATCATCCAATACTATATCCCAGCCACGATCGCATCGAAAACGATTATTTCTTATATGGACGGGTTTAATAGCATCTAGAAGCGGAAGATTTGGATATTTCCTAACATATTCATTGACTTTATCACGACTAGCATTCCAATATCGATCTCGTCCCCAAGCATTAAAAGATCCATGATCTGAAGTTTCTCTCACGGTATTGAAGACATCATTGTATTCAATGATATGTCCGCCCCAATTACCATCGCCAATATTAATGCCTGCACGAGGGGCATGATATATTGTGTTATGCCGAACCGTAATATCCATGGCCATAGCAATTTGGATTCCTGCGGTTTGTTTTTCGATTTGCCCTAATTCAAAAATGAGATTATCATACACCATGTTATTGGCAGGATATCGATTGTTCTTTGGCCCAACCATCGTATCTAATTCGGTATAAGTGGTGTATTCGTCATAAGCATAATTTGGAGAACGAACTGCACTTGTATTTCCAACAAATGAAATTCCTGAAGCTCCAATTCTAGCAATTCGATTACTAGACACGGTGCTATTTCTAGTATAATCATCAAAAAAGATGGCATTGCCTCCTAAATCCTCTAGATGACAATAGCTAATCGAAATATTTTTTGCCCCTCGAACTAAAATAGCCCCACCACGGTAAATAGCCCAATCACTGCGAAGCAATCGGTCTTTAGAATCCATAAATGTTCTAGTGGTATGTTTTAAGTGAAGGCCTTTAAAATGAAGATTTTCAATAGGCTTTGTTTCAGTACCAATGATTTCAATAAGATGTTTTAATTGGGGGACTTCAACCACTAAATTATTAAGGTCATCATTCGTATTAGGCATCCAATATAGGGTACTTTCTTTTTGATCTAAATACCATTCATTGATGGTATCCAATTCTTCTTTTATGTTTTCAACAAAACGAAATGTTTGATGAACTCCTTGTGCGGGTCGGTTGTTTTGCCAGCCCCCTTCTAAAACAGCTTCTCCATTTTCATCCACTCCCTTAATACGCCAATGATATCCACCCCATTGGGCACCGTGTAGTGCATGTAAATAACCGCCTTTTGGATTTTTCCATTGAGCAATTCTTTCGGGCGCTATGGCATCAGCAGCCCATCCATGATAGGGAGTAACCTCTTTTTGAAAATTAGGATAACGGGCTAGTATTTGTTTTTGACCATTAATAAATAGCTTCTCAAATGAAATATATTTTTCAATAAAGGCTTTGACCAATCCTTTTCCAGCCTCTTTCCATTTTAGGTTTAATTTTTGACTTCCTTTTAATACGGGAACTTCATCTCCAAAAGATCGATAGATGATTTTTTTTGTTTTCGATCCACTATCCTCAATACCAAAGTGTATGGGACTTTCTAACCGATAAGTACCACCTCTTAAATAGACTGTAATGAGTTCCGATTCTATTTTTCTTACAACGGATTGAGCTTTCCTTATGGATTGAAACGGGGCATCAATAGTTCCTATGTTACTATCTTTTCCATCAGGAGAAACATACAAATTAATCGGTCCTTGACTATAACCGAAGTAGCAAATTATCAATAAAGCAACTAAAAGTAATTTGGTTTTTATATTAAAAAAGAGATTGGTTCTATTGCTAGGATAAAGATAAGTAAAAAAATAGGGTGTTTGGTCAGAGATAAATCATGAGTCGATACTAGATATTTAAATATTTAGTGATACTATTGAAACTTATGCTCATCTATGTAGTAAAGTATAACCCTACCATGGATTGTCAAGTTGAACATGGTGATGGTATAATATTTACTTTTGGACTCCGAATAAGTATAATGACTAAACTCAGTGTAAACATCAATAAAATCGCAACCTTGAGGAATGCTCGTGGTGGCAATATTCCAGACGTGGTTCAAGTTGCTCGAGATATTCAATCCTTTGGAGGTCAAGGAATAACAGTACACCCACGACCTGATGAGAGACATATTAGGTATGCGGATGTACGAAAATTGAAACCAATCGTATTAACAGAGTTTAATATTGAAGGAAATCCTACCAGTCAATTTATTGATCTGGTATTAGAAGTCAAGCCACATCAAGTGACCTTAGTTCCGGATCTTCCCGAAGCACTCACATCGGATAGTGGATGGAATACAATAAAACATCAAAAATTTCTCCAGAAGATTATCGAAACTTTTCAAAAACAAAACATTCGAGTATCCATTTTTATAGATCCAATCGTTGATATGGTGATAGCGGCTAAAGACACTGGTGCCAATCGAATAGAACTATATACTGAAAGCTATGCCAGGGAATATCATAAAAACAAAAAAAAAGCAATTGAGCCCTATTATTTGGCTGCCAAAAAAGCCTCTGAATTAAACCTTGGGATTAATGCAGGACATGACTTAGACTTAGAAAATTTGGCCTACTTCAAACAAAATATTGATTATCTCTTAGAGGTTTCCATCGGTCATGCACTTATTTCGGATAGTCTTTATTTTGGACTAGAAAATGTGATCGGAATGTACCTTCATCGATTGCAATAAAAACGATGTTGTATTCCCAAATTATTGGTGAAGGTTCGAAAGAATTAGTGGTTATTCATGGTCTTTTTGGTTCGGGAGATAATTGGAAATCATTGGCTAAAAATTGGTCCTCACGCTCTGATCTAAAAATTCATCTGCTCGATTTAAGAAACCATGGCAATAGCTTTTGGTCTGACCAAATGAATTTTAGTCATATGAGTCAAGATATCTCCAATTATGCTAAATTGCACGGCCTAAAAGAGATAATCCTTCTAGGTCATTCACTTGGAGGAAGAGTTGCCATGCACTTTGCCTCAAACAATCCTTCGATAGTCAAAAAATTAGTGGTGGTCGATATAGGACCAGGATCGCAACCCGATCGAAATGATACGGTAATCTTAGGGTTACAAAAAGTCATGCAAAGCACACTTGAATCACGAAAAGAAGCGGATCAAATATTAAAACAATACGTTGAATCTGTTTCGGTTCGACTTTTTTTGCTTCGGAATTTATACTATAATAAGAACCAACAATTAGAGTTTTCGATCAATGTAAAAGGAATTTCAGAAAATAGAGAAATATTAACCATGCCCCTGAATATGAAAACTATCCTACCTATAGAAACTTATTTGATACGTGGCGAAAATTCAAAACATTGTCCCCCCACTGATATTCAACTCATTGGGAAATATTTTCCAAAAGCCAAATTAATAACCATAAAAAATGCGGGGCATTGGGTTCATGCTGATAATCCCAATGATTTTACTAATCAATTCATCAAGATTATCAATGCTTAAGAGTTATGTTTTATAAAAAAAACATGAAGTCTGTTATATTCAGAAAAGAAACATTTTCGAGAGAATAGGAAACTTATTTTTGCTCGCCAAAAGTTTCCTAATGAATATAAAAATTCGAAAGGCTACTATTGATGATTGTCCATCAATTCATAATCTCATTGTTGAATTATCCATATTTGAAAAAGAACCTCATCAAGTAATAATCACTATAGAAGATTTAAAAAGAGATGGGTTTTCTGATAATTCATTGTTCGAATGTTTTGTTGCCCAGTTAGAAGATAAAATAGTGGCCATGGCATTATTTTATCCTAGATATTCCACTTGGAAAGGACCCACATTCCATTTGGAAGACCTCATTGTTCAAAAAGAATATGCTCATAGAGGCATCGGGACGCAATTATTTGAAAAATTTATTGCTTTTGCTCATTCAAATGGTGTTGAAAGAATAGAATGGACGGTTTTGAATTGGAATAAAAATGCCATTGATTTTTATAAGAAAAGTGGAGCAGAAATCCTTGAAGATTGGCGAGTTGTTCAAATGAATCGACAGCAAATAAAACATTATTTAAGCCGGAATAATGAAAATTTATAAGTTCGGAGGGGCCTCTTTAAAAAATGCAGATGCCATTGCAAGTCTTGCAAATCTATTGTTTTCTAAAAAAAATCGACCACTAGTAGTGATTGTATCAGCCATGGGAAAGATTACCAATGCATTTGAAGAAGCGGTCAATACGTACTTTAAAAATCGCAAACAATTACCTAAAAACCTCAACAAAATAAAACAGTACCATAGTAGAATTATCAATCAATTATTCGAAACTCCCCAAAGAGAACTAATTTCAAATATCGAGGACCGATATGATGAAATTGAGCGTTTTTTTCAAAATAAATGCTATCATGATCATGCCTATGTATATGACCAAATCGTGGTTTATGGAGAGTTGATTAGTTCTCAAATCATTAGTTATTATCTTAACTATATCGGACTAGAAACCAAACTAATTGATTCTAGAAATTGCATCAAAACCGATTCGTATTATCGAGATGCCAATGTTGATTGGACTAAGACAATTGATTTAATCAATCATCATGTTGATTCTAACCAAATTACGCTCACACAAGGATTTATTGCAGGAGATTTAAAAGGAAACTCAACAACTTTGGGTCGAGAAGGTTCAGATTATTCTGCAGCCATTTATGGGTATGCGTTAGATGCTAAATCCGTCACGGTTTGGAAAGATGTCGGAGGAATATTAAATGCCGATCCCCGAATATTTGAACCAACGGTTCTGATCAATAAAATTTCTTATCGGGAGGCAATAGAATTGGCTTACTACGGAGCATCAGTGATTCATCCCAAAACCATCCAGCCAGTCCAAAGAAAAAAAATTCCTTTTTATGTTAAATCCTTTAAATATCCTAGTAAAGCAGGTACTAAAATTGGATTGGGGCATAAAATTCAACCCAAGGTGTCTTGTTTTATTAAAAAAGAGAAACTATCGCTCCTAAAAATTTCAACCTTAGATTTTTCATTTATGATTGAAAAAAACATCAGTGAAGTCTTTGCGCTTTTATACCAATACCAAATGAAAGTAGAGTTAACTCAAAATTCAGCCATCAGTTTTTCTGTTTGTTTTTATAACAAATACCAAAGATTAGTTGAATTGATTTCTAAATTAAAACAAAACTTCAAGGTCATTGTTTATCGTAATGTGACCCTCTATACGATTCGTCATTTTAATCAAGAGGCCATCAACCGAGTGACAAGCAATGGCAAAAAAATATTATTAGAACAACGCGGCCAAGAGACCATACATTTTGTTTGTGTTTAGTCACTAAGAGAGTTTTTACAAAATTCTAAACAGAATTTTGATATTTCGTCTCTACACGATACAAAAGCTTGTTTGATTTGATCATCGGTTCCATTTATTTTTGATGGGTCTTGAAAATTCTGATGAATTCTATTTGCCGTATCATTTGGGAAAATAGGGCAATGCTCATGGGCATGATTACAAACAGTAATAACATAATCAAAATCAATAGTTAAATATTCTTTTAAGTCATTAGAAGTATGAAATGAAATATCAATTCCTAGTTCAGACATGACTTTTATAGTTAACGGATGGATATGATGTGGAGAAATCCCTGCACTATAGATTAAATGCCTGTTTCCGGTATAATGATTCAAAAATCCTTGAGCTATTTGAGACCGACAAGAATTACCAGTACAGAGAACAAGTACTTTTTTCATGAATAGAGTGTTTTAATCTTTGTAAAAATGGTTTGGGCCAACAAATAATGACTTTCTTTTGTCCAACCAGCTACATGAGGACTGAGTAAAACATTTTTAGATGTCATCAAATAGTGTAAATCCTTTGAAAGCTCATGTTGGTTAAATACATCTTTAAACCCTTTTGATTCATATTCTAGAACATCCAAACCAGCCCCTTTAATTTTCCCGGATTTTAGGCCTTCAACCAAATCTTCTGTTTTAATAACTGAACCCCTAGATGTATTGATTAACCAAAACGCCTTGTTCATTTGCTCGATAAATTGGTTATTAATTAAATGAAAACTACTTGGGTTTTCTGTAACATGAAGGCTGATGATATCGGCTTGTAAGAATATTTCCTTAAGAGATACATCTTGTGCAAAAGCGTCTCCTAAGTTGGGTAATACATCATAATAAATCACCTTGCAATTAAAACCACTCAATTTTTTAGCCGTGGCTTTTCCTGTATGTCCGTATCCAATAATTCCGATGGTCTTATTGCCGATTTCAGTCCCTCGATAATCTTCTCTGAGCCATTTTTGGTTTTTAACCGAGTCATTAGCTGAATGTAATTTATGTAATAGACTCAATATCATACCACAAACATGTTCTCCAACTGATTGACAGTTACCTTCTGGAGCAGCAATTATATGGATTTTGTTTTTCAGTTTATCCGTAAGATGAATATTTTCTATTCCCGAGCCAACGCGAGCAATAAACTTTAGATTTTTTGCGAAATCTAGAATTTCCCCATTTAATGTTAATCGACTTCGAATAATAATACCTTGAACATCTGTGACCAAATCTTGGATTTCTTTGATACTGCTATCATAAGAAATGATGTTTTCAAAACCAAGATTTGAAAGTTCCTCAATCAAACACTGATGACTTTCTTCTAAGTGTAATATTTTGGGTCTTATTTTCAAAATCCCAAAGCCAATTTGGCAATAAAAAAAAAGAGAAGAATGCTGAAAATATCATTGCTAGTCGTTATGAATGGCCCCGTAGCAAGAGCGGGATCTTGTCCATATTTATCTAAAATTAGAGGGATAATAGTTCCAATAATTCCAGCAACGGCAATCACCACAATCAAAGAAAGTGAGATGGTCAAGCTAAAAATGAATTCTTGATGGATTAAATATCCAAAAAGAATGACCAATCCTCCCAATGCGATACCATTGATAAGGTTGAGTCCAAATTCTTTTAATAATAATTTAAGAGTGGTATCGCGTATAATGTTATTGGCAAGACCTTGAACAATAATGGCTGAGGATTGAACGCCGACATTCCCTGCCATAGCACTAATGAGTGGTGTATAAAAAAATAAAGCTCGCAATGGTTTATTTTCCATAATATCTTCAAATCCTTGAAGTATAAAAACGGTCCCCAGCCCTCCTAATAGTCCTAAGAACAACCAAGGTAATCTTGCCTTGGTCAATTCAAACACAGAGTCATGGATTTCTACTGGTGTGGATATGCCAGCCCCCAACAGATAATCTTCTTCAGCCGCTTCTGCAATGAGGTCAACAGCATCATCAATGGTAATACGTCCCAATAAGCGCAACTCTTTATCAACTACAGGTAACGCTTCTAGATCATATTTACGCATTAGTCTAATGGCATTTTCTATGGGACTTTGATCATGGATATAGTCTACTTTTGGAATATAAATATCTTTTACAGTGGCATCTTCTTTGGCCGTTATAAGATCTTTTAGCGATAATCTACCTAAAAGCTGTTCATTTTTATTAACTACATATATCGAATGCACTCGTTTAACATTTTTTGCCATGGAACGCATTTCGGACAAGCAATTGGTAATCGGGGTATCAAGATGTAATTTGATTAATTCTTTGGCCATAATAGCTCCTGCAGTATTTTCATCATATGAAAGAAGTTCTTTGATATCTTCTTGATGTTGATCATCTTCTATGTGAGCCATAACGCTTGACTGCCTTTCAATGGGCAATTCACCTATAACGTCGGCAGCATCGTCAGTATCGAGCTCTTCAATTTCTTTTGCAATTTCTTTTGTTGTAAGCTTTTCAATAATTTCCAAACGAGTATCTTCATCTACTTCAGCAAGGGCATCAGCAGTTTTTTTAGAATCGATAAGTTTGAAGAGGTATACGGCTTGGCTTCGATGCAGTCTTTCTATGATTTCAGCGATGTCAGCATAATGAGCTTTTAGAAGCCTTCTTTTTATCTTTTGATTTGCTTTTTCTTGAATCCATTGTTGGATTTGCTCAATGATTTTATCAGTAACTTCAAAACTTTTCATATTCTAATTTTTTAGTGATCTCAACAAAATCTAAACCGGATAATTCTTCTGGACGTTTTGTAAAAATTTCATCCTTTAGGATAGATTCACGGGTTACGATTTTTTTTAGACTCGTACGAAGTTGCTTTCTTCTTTGATTAAAAGTCGTTTTTATGATTTTATGTAGCAAATCTATTCTACAGGGATATTGATCATTATTCAATCGAGTCAGTCTAATGACACTAGATTCTACTTTTGGGGGAGGATAAAATACAGTTGAAGGGACATCAAACAACAGTTCTGCATGATAATGAAGTTGAATTAAAACTGACAAGATTCCGTATTCTTTTGTTCCCGGTCCACTAGTAACGCGATGAGCAACTTCTTTTTGAAACATCCCCACAAGATTTGGAATTAAGTGACGGTATTTTAGTGCTCTAAAAAGTATCTGAGATGAAATATTATATGGAAAATTACCGATGATAGAAAATTCGTTTTGATTAAAAACTTCACGAAGATCTAGTTTTAAAAAGTTTTTATGAATAATGGTTAAATTATAACTGGGTACATGTATTTTGAGTATTTCAAGAGACTTTTTATCGATTTCAACAACAGTAAGATTGATGGTTTTTTCATTGAGATGTTTAGTTAGAGCACCAAAACCGGGACCAACTTCTAAAATATTTTTACAAGAATTGATGGGTAAAGAATCAGCGATTTGAAAAGCAATGGCCTTATCGGTCAGATAGTGTTGACCATATCTTTTGGTACTTCCAAACATGCTCTATTTTTCTGACTTCTATAGTCTTTAGAAGAGTTCTCAAAGGTAACTCCAATCTTTAAAACATCAACACGGACTTTTCAAAACTTATTTATAAAAATTGTATTTCAAGGTATAAATTCGACCAACAGTAAAATCAAAAGCATCATCTTCATTAGAATTTAAAAACCTGATGTTTGTGATTCATCCAATGATTTATGGTTTGAAGAATGTATCAACTATGACGAAAATTCGATGACATCAAATCCAGTATAACTTCTAATAGCTTTAGGAATGTTAATGCCAGATGAGGTTTGAAAATTTTCAACCATACAGGCTAAAATTCGAGGCAATGCTAATGCACTACCATTTAAAGTATGCAAAAGGTGGCGAGTGTTTTCTTGATCCCGATAGCGAAGCTTTAAACGGTTGGTTTGAAATGATTCGAAATTTGAAACAGAACTCACTTCAAGCCATTTTTTTTGTGCAGCTGAAAATACTTCAAAATCAAAAGTTATGGAAGATGAAAAACCCAAATCTGAGCCACAAAGTTTTAAAATTCGATAGGGTAATTCCAATAATTCAAGAAGTTTTTTAACATGATCAATCATTTCTTGGAGTGCACTTGATGAATTTTGAGGTTTTTCAATTCGCACAATTTCTACTTTATCAAATTGATGTAATCGATTTAGACCTCTAACATCAGAACCATAACTTCCTGCCTCTCGACGAAAGCATGGTGTATAACTAGTCATCTTTATTGGCAAGTCAGATTCTTTTAAATAAGCATCTCGATAAAGATTGGTTAAAGGCACTTCTGATGTTGGTATTAGATACATATTATCTTGTTCTATATGATACATCTGCTGATCTTTATCCGGAAGTTGACCAGTACCAAATGCAGATTGTTTATTTACAAGTAGTGGGACTGCATATTCTTTATAACCAGCCTTGGTATTAGAATCTAAAAAAAAATTTACAAGAGCTCTTTGAAGTCGAGCTATTTTACACACATAAACCGGAAAGCCTCTTTCATTGATTTTTGTACCATTTTCAAATTGAATAAAGTCATTTTTTTCAGCAATATCCCAATGAGGTTGTGCTGATTGGTTTAGAAAAGGAATTTTTCCATGTTTAAAAATTTCTATATTATCTGCTTCACTTTTACCAAATGGAACATCGTTATGGGGGACATTAGGAATTTGAAATAAGAGATGATCAATTTTTTTTTGTTTTTGGTGGAATTGATTTTTCAAATCTTTAATCCGATGCTTTAAATCGGCATTTTTTTTGATTAATGCTTGTGCTTTTTGTTTTTCATTGGTTTTAAACAATTGTGCAATCAAATCACTACTTGAATTTATATCGGCTTGATGTTCGTTGAGTTGGGTTTGAATTTTTCGTTTTTGAGAATCTAATAATAAAATTTCATTGAGTTCATTTTCAAACGATTGGTTTCTTTTTTTGAGTCCTTGATTGACTTCGGTGAAGTTGTCTCGAATATATGGTATGCTAAGCATATAATTAAAAAAAGAATGATAAAAATAGTGACTCTGTCGATTTTAAATAGTTAGAAAAAATTTCTAAAAATCCCCTTTTTAATTGGTCATGTCTTAGAATGTACATTTTTGAAACAAATGTCGATGAAATAAAATAATTAGTTACTAAATGATTAAGGTTTTGGGATTCTTTATAAGGACTAGATTATAAGAACTCAATTTAATTGATGTATTAAATCTAAACATCGTTCTTTATCTTTTTCTAATTGACATTTTAAAGCCGATAGAGTTTTAAATTTGATTTGATTTCGAATTCTATGGTTAAACTGAATGCTTAGATGTTTTCCATAAATCGATTGATTAAAATCAAATAGATGTACTTCAATGTTATCTTTTTCTAATTCATTAATCGTTGGGCGGCCTCCGAGATTGAGCATCCCAAAATAAGGTCTATTATCCAAAAGACATTTAACAAAATAAACACCTAGTTTGGGTAGTAATTTATAGTCTTCTTTAATACGAATATTTGCGGTAGGAAACCCAATGGTTCTACCAAGAGAATCTCCTTCAATTATAATGCCATGAATAGAATAGTTAGTTTTTAGATAAGCATTGGCAACATTAATTTTTCCAATTTTCAGTGCTTGTCTGATTTTAGTTGAACTGACCGAAATATCTTCAATTTCTTGTGGTGGAATAACATTGACCTGAAAATTATATTTTTTACCAAATCCAAAAAGAGCATCAATATTGGCCTGTCGATTCTTCCCGAATCGATGATTATAACCAATAATTACACGCCCAAGATTGAATCGATTGACGAGTATTTCTGAAATAAATTTTTCGGCAGTGAGCATGGAAAATTCTTTGGAAAATGGATGAATTATCAAGTGATCAATATCGAGCGCTTTTATTTTTTCGATTTTTTCTTCCACTGTATCAATTAGTTTAATATTTGAATCAGGTTGTAAAATCATTCTAGGATGAGGAAAAAAACTCAATACAATAGACTGTTGTTTCAAGGTTTTGGCCGTGCTAGCCACTTGTTTGAGAATTTTTTGATGCCCT
Organism: Flavobacteriaceae bacterium; assembly: GCA_965221765.1. Taxonomy (GTDB): domain Bacteria; phylum Bacteroidota; class Bacteroidia; order Flavobacteriales; family Flavobacteriaceae; genus Bin25. Next base: position 2,582,271 of record OZ244911.1, on the reverse strand, counting down.
ATATGAACACCGTCAAAGGTACCAATGGTTAATACTGATTTTTTATCTGAATGATATTGATCTAGATGCTTGTATACACGCATTAATTTCAATTATCTTGGCTTACGAAGTCTTATGATAGGAAAGCCAATTTGATGATTAATTAAAATGATTCATGGTTTTAGATACACCATGCAAAACAAAATATTTTCCTATTTCAAAACATTGATGCAACAAAACATCAATTTTTTTTTGTTCTTCATCGTGCCATGGACCTAAAACATAGGCAACCTTATTTTCAATGGGATTCTTTGATCCAATACCAAATCTAAGTCGATTATAATGTTGAGTTCCTAGATATTCTTCAATACTATTTAAGCCATTGTGTCCGGCGGATGAACCTCTAGATCGGACTCTCATTTTTCCAAATGGAAGATGCAATTCATCCGTGATGATTAATGTGTTTTGAAGATGAATTTTTTTCTTTTTAAGCCAATAATTAACCGATCGACCCGAACGATTCATCAATGTTGTAGGTTTTAGCAGAAGTACTTTTCTCCCTTTAAAATTCCATTGTGTCATCAAACCAAGTTTTGAAGAATTAAATTCTAACTGATTTTCTTTAGCGATATGATCTATGATAGAAAATCCAATATTATGGCGAGTATCAAAATATTGAGGACCGATATTTCCAAGTCCAACCAATAAAAAATGATTCATATCGATGGATTGTTTTTTATGAAGAAAGTACCTAATAAACTTCATTTATAACAAACAAAAAAACTCTAGAAATAAAGAAGCCGAATGGAGAAAAATTAATCTTGAACCAGCGTTTGACCTCCTTGGTTCGCTTCTGTTGATTCCTCAGTTTCTTCTATAGAACTCTTAAGGGCGGTTCTTGAAGTTCTCACTTGTGCCACGACTACATTTTCAGATTCCAAAATTTCAAAATCTAGACTTTTAAGTTCGGTAACATAAAATTTATTACCAATACTCAATTGGGTCACATCACATTCGAGATAATCTGGAAGATGTTTAGGTAGGGCACGAAGTGTAATTTTTTGTCGATTAATCCTTAAAACACCTCCTTGACTAAGCACCCCTACAGGAACCCCTTTTATTTTAATTGGGACTTCAATGACTATTGGTTTTTCATCGAATAGTTGTAGAAAATCAACATGCAAAATGATGTCAGTTACTGGATGGAATTGGACGTCTTGAAGGATGGCTCTATGGGTTTGTTTTTTATCGATAACCAACTCAACAATATAGGATTTAGGCGTATAGATTAACTCTTTAAAATCATTTTCTGGAATGGAAAAGTGGATGGGAGATTCACCACCGTAGAGTACACAAGGTACTCTTTTGGCTTTTCGTATCACTTTTGTGGCAACTTTACCCACTTGTTTTCTTAATGTAGCATGGATTGTCAGTGCTTGCATGGCTATAATAATTACATGATAAATTTCGAACTGATGGATTGATTATTGTGGACATTATACATCACTTCAGCCATCAATTCAGCGCACGAAAGTACTTTTATTTTTGGATGTTTTTCTTTTAGTGGGATTGAATCGGTGACAATTAATTCTTTTAATTGTGATTGACTAATATTTTCAACCGCATTCCCAGATAAAACAGCGTGAGTTGCAATGGCTCGAACACTGATAGCTCCTTTTTCTATAATCAAACTCGCAGCCTTTGTAAGCGTATTGGCCGTATCGACCATATCATCGACTAAGATGACATGTTTACCTTTTACTTTTCCTATAAGTTTCATATGTGAAATTTGATTGACTCCAGCTCGTTCTTTATAGCAAATTACCACATCACTTGCTAAAAATTTAGCATAAGAATAAGCCCTTTTAGAACCACCCATATCTGGAGAAGCAATGGTTAGGTTAGATAAATTCAATTTTTTAACGTATGGTAAAAAGATGGCCGATGCGTACAAATGGTCAACAGGTTTTTCAAAAAATCCTTGAATTTGATCAGCGTGGAGATCCATGGTGATAATCCGCGTTGCTCCGGCGGTTTCCAATAATTTGGCTATCATTTTTGCACCAATCGGTACTCGAGGTTTATCTTTTCGATCTTGTCTTGCCCAACTGAAATATGGAATAACAGCCGTAATATGTCGAGCCGAGGCCCTTTTGGAGGCATCAATCATGAGTAGCATTTCCATCAAATTTTCAGCAGGGGGGTGGGTTGAACCAATAATAAAAATTCGAGCTCCACGAATAGATTCTTCAAAAGCAGGTTGAAATTCCCCATCACTATATCTAGAAAAATTGATTTTACCCAGGGTAGTGCCATAGGCAGCAGCCATTTTTCGCGCGATATCTTCACTCTGCGTACACGCAAAAATTTTAACTAAAGGTCCCACTTGATTATTTCAGAGGTGCAAATTTACATACATCATAAAAAACTAGACCGACCATAGAATACTTTTGAGGATTTTTATATCAATATTTACAAACTAAAATTTAACTTGAATATATAGTGTGTCAAACCAGCAAAAAAACTTTTATCAGCATAAATCATGGATCAAGAATAGGATATCGCTACTTTAGGAGCAAAATTTAGGTCTGATCACTTTTTTCGTTATCCATACACCAAAGATCTCATCATGCTTTGTTTCCCATTGGCACATGAACTTGTATGGTTTATGTGCTACTAGTAGTTTTGATTTTTTAGCATACTGATAATCAACGATATATGATTTATAAAAACCATAACACCCCCCCCCTTTTTTTCATTGGAGGCATAGTCCATGGTTGATTTATTTTGTGTGTTTTTAGAAACTAGCTCACACTGGATGAAAACACTGTAGGTACTTTATGATATGCCAAATAACACAAGTCATCATGGCATTGATCAATGCTCTATCAAAACGTTTCAAATAATTGATACCCATCCAATGAGTCCTCTAATGACGGTAAGTATTCTGAATGTTTTCTACAATTTCCGTTTGTCATAGGCTGTTGCTTACTTGCGGGTTTAGCCTGACGCAGTGATGATGGTCTGGCATACCTCGAGCCGCTAGATCATACACCACTTCGTTAGGTTGATAGCCTTACCACTATTCACACTGTTTTAAAGGGTAGGGGATTGATGGTTTTGGAATCATGAATGTTTTTTTCAAAAACCACAATAGCGGTAATCACTTGCTGATGTCCTATTAGTTTGTAGGGTTTATTATATAGGTACCATTGCTTTTCTAATTAAGTGGTCACGAATTCAGGACACCAACGCTCTTCATTCATCGCGCTTTTGATTTCTTATTTGAATTTGGTGTCAAGTTGATATGACGTTCTTTCTTTTTTCTCTCTTGTCTGATTTCATATCTAAGTTATGGACCCGGTATCTTCTTTTGCCTTGGCTTTTTTTTAATGGTATGAGGATATCGGCCGTCAATATCATTTAATAGTCAACTCGTTTTTTAGCCATGGGTTCAATAGAATTTCTTTGATCAATGAGTACCTCCAATATGTATCTATGTTATGGGTTGAGTTTTTGATAGTTCATATTTTTTTTAGAAACGTCAAAATCATTTCTTTTATGAATGATCCTGTCCACTAGCTTGTATGGGGGCGCTCATCTTTCATTATTAGAAGGTTGAACAAGGTATTCACATTATTTAGTCACTCCTTAAAAAGTCCAAATATAGTCTCCATCCCTTTTATATTAAGGGGTGAAGAGTTCAATGCTAGTTTATATTAGGTTATAAATCGGCAAGAAAATGCGTATTTTACTTGCAAAACCTTGCAGAAATGATTAAAAAAAATAACGCCAAAACAATTCCCATGATTTGAATCAGCATTTGCAGACCTTTTCCATCCAAACCATCGCATCCAATGGCTAGCCGATGCCATCGACTGATCACCTTTTGAACAAGTCTTTACTCGGTGGTATGCTCCCAAAGGCCGTCTAGCCATCCCGATGCGTGTGATGGTGGGTGGTTTGATGCTCCAACGACTTGATCATCTAAAGGATGAAACCCTCTTGGATCGCTGGATTGAACATCCTAGCATGCCGTATTTTACCGGACGGATTTCATGAAATAAGAACCCCCTGGCGATTCTTCTGATGGGGGTCCTATTAGAAAACGGATGGGCGAAAAAGAGATAAAGACCCTCTTTGCTTATTGGGTTCAGTGGCCTCCAAAAAAAATTAAGCCATCGTCGATGGTCTGATTAGATATCACCATTCAAGGCAATAACGTAAGGTTTCCGACCGATGCCCAACGGAATCAAAAAGTCATCGATCAATACAACCAAATCGCTAAAAAAGAGAATATAAAACAATGCCAGAGGGTTGCCAAGGCCAGTGCGTCAAACTTTTCATGGGAAGCCTCCTCGGCGAGCTAAAAAAGCCACCTCCAAGCTCAAAACCTTCGCGGGCCGACAAGTCTGATAGCTAGAACGAAAACGAGATCCCCAACAAAAGGTCCGTACCAAAAAGAACTGGATCTCTATCAACGAGTAATCGATCAACAACGATTCGATAAAAACAAAGTCTATGCCATTCACGAGCCATTCACGGCTAGCATTGCCAAAAGGAAGGGGAATTATATACCTAAGTGGCAACGATTCATAGGAAAGATCTAAAAAGCGAACTATTATTGTTCAGCGAAAACCTTATTTCTAAATTGATGGACTCCGATATGATTAAATGCAATGCTTTTAACTTTTAGATCAATTGATTTTTTATAGGCTAATGACAACTCATTTTGAATTTCTATGCTCGGAAAAGGTAATTTCATTTTAAGGAACATTTCTGGATGTAATTGTAACCTGGTACTTCCACTGACCCAAAAATTAAAAACCTGGTAAAACTCTTTACTTGTTAATAAGAGGATAAGATAATATTCGTTGATTGGTGCGTTTTCTTTGATATTTAAAATGGGGTATTCTTTGCTCACAAAACAGTCATCTGCCGATTCATCAATTAATCCTATGCTACCACTTCTCATATCCATACCATAAACCACATCTCCTGTTTTAACTTGATATAAATATTTGTAACTTGCTGTACTTCCATTTTCAACTTTACTTTGTGAAATCCCCTTTCCGCCTTTATGAATAGTTACTTTTTTATAGATAACCCCTCTTTCCACCTTGATTCTTCTACTTTGTGAGACATCTTCTAAAATTTAATATAAAAAATATTCGGTTTGAGGAACGGTTAACGCACTTTTAAGTGTAATGCTAAAGGAATGTTTTCATGGTTGGGCAATGATTCATGGCACTAATTTTTCGGTGGCTTCTTTGTCTTTGGTTCAGTCATTGGGTTTTCAAAGATGCAAACACCACTTATCAACCCAAAAATACATAAACTATTAAAAAATACAAACTAATAAAAAACAAGAAGTGTGAATTGGGGTCAAAAAAAAGATAGGTGGATCAACAAAAACACGAGTGGTTTTTCTCCCCACCCCAACGATCTTATCATAAAGATATCAAAAAAATTCATATCGATTAGATTCCATTGACGTGCTTTTTCGTCAAAAATTTTAATAAGAACTTAAGCCATCATTGCTCTACTGAAATCTTGTCGTATTTTTACAAAAAATCGAAGCATGATGATTGAACGTGGTCCAGCCAAATACTTTCATGGACGAGAAAAAGAATTAAAGATTTTTAATCAATTATTGGACACAATGGTGGATAGTCCAATCGGTAGTAGTTTTCTCATTCAAGGGCCACCAGGGGTCGGGAAGTCAGCTTTATTAGAAGAGTATACACAACAAGCTCGGAAAAAACAATGGGAAGTCATTGAATTATCGAATGAATGCTTGTCTGATTCCAAAGAACTATTCGCTAAATTGACGAAGAAATCAAAACCAAAAGAATTTAAAAAATCGTTTGGTTTGGATTTGAAAGTTTTTAAAATGAATTTAGAGAAAATACCTATTACAGAAACCAATGCTCTCAATGAAGCCTTGATAGGCTCTAAACCAACGTTATTATGGTTAGATGAAACACAAACATTAAATGCTTTTTTAGATCATACAGATAAAACAAAAATTACATCGTTTTTAACTCGGTACCATAATTTAAAAACGAAAAAAGGATTTATTTTATTATTAGGCGGATTGAGCACGACCAAAGAAATACTTCGAACATTTGGTATTTCTCGGTTTAATACGGGTTGTGTTCGTTATTTGCAACGATTAGAACCCGATGCCGAGCAATCGATTATTCATGACTGGCTCACCAAAGAAATCAAAACACCGAGTGATACCACCACTTGGATACAAGAAATTATCAAACGAACCGATCGTTGGCCTCGCCATATTCAATCTTATTGTAATGCTCTTTGTGAATTTTTAGAAGTTGGTGAAACATTAACCAATCAACGATTAAAACAAGTTTTAAAACATGGTGATGATTTAAAACACACCTATTACCAACAACGATGTGATGGATTTCATCGAAAAACTAGAGCATTCATTGCTTCTACCGTGAAACAATTACCTGAACAATTTGATATGGAAGAGTTGATTGCATTATTTTCTAAAACCCTATCATCAGAAAAGGCTAGTGATTTATATCAAACCGTTCTATCAAAAGGAATCGTTCATATGGATCAACAGGGGATTTGTTCGGTTCCGATCCCTTCCCTCCGTTCCTTTCTTATTGAGGAATATGGTTAGCATAATCCCCGTATCCCTACCCGTGTCTAGTGGTTTATCGATCGAATGATGTTTCCAGTTTTATCAAAACCATTGGACAGATGGCTTTATGTCATCGTCCCTTCAACGCATTGGCTAAGGCGATAAATCGTGGGAAAAGGTAGGCAAAACTTTTAGGCATCGTATCTGCGGTGGTATGGGCATCGACGATTTTGTAAAAATCGTGGTAGGTCGGCTAGTCAATTTTTAAAGTCCATAACCCTCTTTCGCCATGTCTTGATTTTAAATGAGGAACATGAAAAACTAAATTAGACACTTTTTAATTCATGAATCCCATATCTTTCTAAAGTATAAACCATATTCGTTTTTACTTTATCTTAATAAAACCCACTATCCTTAGAAAAATCACTTGACAAAAATTGGGATTTATTTGCTCTTTCCATTTTCCAATCTCTTCCGCTACTGTTTCTGTTATTTGATCGCCTAAACAAATGAAAAGTTTTCCTTTGCCAATATTATAAATGGTTTGTTGTTCTACTATTTTTTCTTCAATGGGTTCGGTTAGTTGAATACCTTGTTTTAAAAGAAGTTCATAAATCACATCATCGACAGACCTTTTTGGTTTCATCACCGATTTTCACGGCAAAAAATAGACCGTAAACCATCAAGTATAGGACGCTCCAGAGAACCGGATTTTTTTGTTGCCAAGGAAGGGATAGTTTAAGTTTTGGAACTCATCCATCATGTCCAGAAGTAAGGGTAGGTTTCTTTTCTTTTTGAGATCAACTTCGATGCCCTATTTTCATGTTCACGTCGGCTTGATTGGCAAAGAACTTTTGAAATAACGTTGGGGCCGCTGCCTCGGAAAAGCCTTCGAATGGATGGGCCATCAATCGGTAGAGATTCTAAGCCAAGAGGGTCATAACCAAATCAAAATCGACTTTGATAACCATCGAAGAAGACCTCCGATTGAGATGAAAAAATGCGATCTGCTCGCTGATGGATTTTTCAACCAACCATCGTCTCGCCTATTTTTGAACGATCTGGGCGATGGGCTTTTCAACATCATTGGTGATGATCACCGCTGGGTTGACTTTTCCACGGCTGGTCAAGATGATCTGCCGGAGGTCTTTATCATACCCTCTTAAAAAAACTTTTTCATCGTGCACTTGTAGCGTTTGTTTTTTGTTCGAATATCGCTCGACTCCTAAGGTTTTCCACCTGGTTTTGGGCCATTGGCCGATGCGATGGATCATGTGTTTTCCCCGCCTTCGAATGGTGATAAACGAGAGACCATCGTCATCCAAACGCGATAGATTTTGATAACTCTTGAACTAGTTATCAAACACCACATAGCGCAGGAGCTTGGGATTCCCAAACTTGTAAAAATCTAAAAACTCTAGGCGATTTTAATGTCTTCCACCGAACGATTTTTTTTTCTTAAAGCCACGATGATCTTGATGGCGGTCGGCAAGCTTTTGGAAACCGGTCTGCCTTTCTTCTTACGGACAAAAAAAGAGAATCATCCGCCTGATCTTCTTGAAGCTCTTTTTTAAAATCACTCACTAAAGAAGTGAAGGCTCGGTAGGTGAAGCCAAAGGTCTAGGCGACTTGTTGAGCCGAGGCTTGTTCGACAAAATACATCCGGAGAGTTTCGTAATGTTTGTGTGAGGTGAGCTCGGGTTTAAAAAAAATGAGTGATATCCATATACGTTAATTAATTGCCTTGATAGAAATAATTAAATAAATTAAAACATAAGAACCCGATACTTAAAATATTCAATATGACTGATATCCAGCGTTTTAAAGACGAGGCTTCTGTGAATGAATACCGTAATCGTTATCAATAATTCCAAAGATAAAATTAAAATACCGTATTCTAGAATAGCAAATGAAAAAAGATGGGTTTAAATAATTGAAATACAGTCGTTTATAAAAATATGAGGACTGTGGAAGTGTTTGGTTTACGGTCAATGAAATCCGTGAAAATCGGTGTTGATAGCATTTTCATCTTGAAATAAATTTTCATCTAATTTAGGGGCTTATATACCTGAGTGCCCAAAGGGAGCCAAAAAAAAGAAATTACCGCACCTTATCAAGTGGAGTGAATAAGATCATTTTAACTAAGGCCTCTGGTGATTCCGCAGGTATCGACCGAGATAGGTTCATAATGTCTCTCGTTTTAGGACGTCCGAGGGGATTGGATTTTGATTTGGTTTTCATGAGTGGCGAAGTTAGTGAAAACTATTTTATTAAAAACATTACTCAAAAATGTGAATAGTATATTAAGAAATTATCGATAGCTTTCTTTTTTATTTTTATTTTCATATTTCTAGGACTGCCATCAGATGATTGCTTTCCTTGTGGAAAATCATCTATGTAATTTACATTAAATGGTGTGATTTCTAAAATTTGAAGTTCCGTTAAAAACACTCTGTTTTTCATTCTCTTACTGTAACTCATGAGATTTCTTTTCGATTGTTTTTTATTCCAAAATTGTGTCACTTCGTAATTATATTCTGAATCTTTAGTTGTATCATGTTTAATTAGAATGTACCATAAACGCTTGTACTCATCGACTGCTTGCAGTACAGCAGTTTTATCATTTCCTGGAATATCCGATGATTTATTGGAACTTGTTTTTAAATCCCCTAAAAATCCTTTTTTAAATATTATATCAAAATCAAGGGAGCTTCCGTCTTTTATTTTTTGATATTCACAAATATCTTTGAGTTTTGGATTTTCTTCTAAATAACCTTCGAATTCAAATTCCACATAAAATCCAAACCATTCTGCTTGAAATTTGTCTCTAAAATTTGAGTTTATCATTTTTTGATAACACTCAATTCCTTTATATTCCTTAAATAAGGTTTGTTTAAACGATTCAAACAAACAAATTTCTTTAGTTAAAAGATTTTGATTATTTATCAACTTAATCAAAACATTACGAACATGTTTTCTTGTTGTAACAGTAATTTTGTTGTTTCTACTATCTATTTTTGTAAAAATTCCTTGTGTATCAGCATTGAGAAGATCTAAAGTTGATACGTGTGCAGAGGAGTTGTTTGGTTGTCGATTTATGAAATTTGTTTTATCGAAAATGACATAAAGAACTGTATCCTTGTACTTGTATAAACCTATCAAAAAAGCGTTATTATCTCTTAAGTGAGATCCCCACCCAGTTGATATTTGAATCCTCTTTTTACAGATCAGATGAGGATGACCTAGATAAGTAACTTGTTTCGTGTATAATTTTATTGTTTCACCTGATAAAGTTGATGTATAAGGATTTTTAGTATTCGTAATTTGAATATCTTCAAATAGAAGATTTTGAATTTCTTCTTTTTTGATGCGTGTGTCATTATCTAAAATTACTGAACCATTTTTTATCTGCTCTACCAATTTCATTTTAGATTCAGATATGGATTCAATAATAATTTAGCCACATGCTTTACAACAGTGATGTTTACTGTATTGCCTAATTGTTTAAAACTTTTATTATCATCTTTTAAAAACAAATATTGATCTGGAAAAGATTGTAATCTAGCGGCTTCTCGCACAGATATTTTTCTCTCTAGTGAACCAATAATCTGTCTGTGATTCATGGCCACCAAAGTGGAAAATTTATCAGGTCTTTTAACGCGAACTCCAGAAGGTCTAAATTGAATCAAACAATCATAAAGACTATCATAATCATCCCCTGCTTGCCATTCCATTTTTTTATGTGTATTTGCACACCATTTTAAATTTTCATATTGTTTTAGCCATTGATTAATAAATACCTTATTCTTTTTATAGAGATGTTGGTTTTTTTTGATAAAAGATATTTTCCATTGAGGTAAATCTCTCATTGAACCAGAGAAGTTGAAATAATCAACCCAAATTGGAAATCCAATAATTTTAATATCAATTCCTTTGTAGAATTCATCCCACATTTTAATAACTTTCTTTTCATATAAAGAAATAGAGTCTCGAACATCTTCATCAATAATGGCACTAATAGGGCTAACGGAGTCTTGATAACACTTTTCTATTTCAGTATCAAAGTGTTTGATACTGAATTTTTGGTGTTTACTCCTTGCAAGTGATTTTCTTACTGCAGGAATAAATAATCTAGGCCTTAATATGGGAACTCCAAATTTATCAGGAGAAAGGATGGTTGGTTTTTTAGGATAATAATATCCTAACTGATCTAAACATTTTAATATCGTTTGATATGTTTCTCCTTGATGATGCGATACTAAATTTTGAACATTTTCTAATAAAACAAATTTTGGTTTGTGTTTTTTAAGGACTTGAAGGATTTCAAAAAAAAGTGTCCCTCTTGTATCTTCAAATCCCTTTTGACGTCCTCCTTTTGAAAATGGTTGGCAAGGAAACCCTGCACAAAGAATATCAAATTTTTGAGGGATTAATTTTTGGGTTTCAGAGATTGTAATGTCTCCTAAAGGTCGATCTCCAAAATTATTTTCATAGGTATCTTGACAATCCTTATCCCATTCACTACTAAAAACGCACCCCCCCCTATTTTTTGAAGAGCTAATCGAAATCCACCGATGCCTGCAAATAAATCAATAAAATGAAATTTAGGTTTGATTGGATTTGGAAAAGGAATCAAATGGTATTCTTCGTTGGAAATCGAATGAATCATCATGTTTATTGATGGCACGAAGATAAGTCATCAGTAAATTCTTCACTTTCTTTCTCTATATAAGTTGTTTTAACATCAATAGCTATCTTATCCTTATCTGATTTGTTTTTCATTAACGTAAAGTCAGGATAATGATTTTGTTTGTCAGACTCTTTGACTACTAAATCGAGACCTTTGAATAATGCAAAATCAAAAAAAATGGGGTGTGATGGGGAAATTATTTTTTCTTTTCAGCCATTGAGTCTCTCATTCGATGTGATTTTCTTCCAAAAAATCACGCTATTTTTCTGATTTTGGCCTCTTTGGCTCCTTTTTCCCCTCATGGTTGAGCCGAATACGGCTTTGAGAACTTCTTTTTCGATCATCTCCCTTTTTAAGTTGGCATGAGAGCCATCATACTCGGTGATCTCTTTCAATGCTAGGCCATCGACTCCAAAATAGGTTGATGATGGACTTTTTCCAGTCCCTTGAGTCGGGTCACTTGACCCTAGAACCAGCGAGCCAAACCACCAACGGTCTGTTCCACCACCCAAGGTTCTTTACTGATGGGGTTGTTTCGTTCTTTCTGTGGCTCGGTCAAGGGCTTGTGACCATAGCCCTTTTCCATCACTAAGGATGCACTCCCCATGGCCTCTAAGAGCTGGGCATTTTCTTTTGATGGGTCCCCTTTATCGGCCAAGACTCGTTGTCGTTCTTCGACCCAAAGGCCTTCCATCAAAGGCTGGAGACCTCTAGACGGTCCTGTTCATTGGCAGCCACCGTATGCACCCCCCCCCCCTAAAATCAAGCCTTTTTCGGTCGTGGCCATGGGCCGTTTATACCCATCGTACGTCTTTTTTCTTTTTTTAAACCAACGGGCTTCATGGTCGGCGTTGGGACGGTCTTCCTGTTTTTCTTCATCATAGCTCTGTTCAGCTTGAAGTTCTGACTCTTCACGCTGGTCTTCTTTTGGGTCTTGAGTCATTTTTTTGGGTTGACTTTTGGGGGTGAAGGGACTAGGTGGTGATGCGGGCATCCACCACCGCCCTGCCTTGAATGATCACGGCCTTTTGGGTGAGTTGTCCATGGACTTGCTCCATGATCTTTTGATAGCGCTTTTTGGCCGTCAACGCCGAACGAAAGCCAGACCGCCTGCTGTAATCGGGGACGGCATCTTCCCTATCTAAACCACAAAAAGCCGTGAAACGGATGCGGTCTTTAATGAACTCTTGGGTTCGAACATCCCAGAGGTGGAACCCGACAGAGAGGAGTGGCCTATTCAACAAAATCATCGGATGATCAGCCTTTTGGCCTCGTTGTTTTTTGCCCAATGTATCGTTTTCAACCCATAAAGCCTCCAGGGGCTCCCAATCGATCAGGTCATGGACTTGATTGAACAACGGTGGGGTCGTTGTGCGACTCCGCCCTTGATGGAGATTCAAAAAACGCATGGGGTTGGATTCATACGATTTGAAGTGATTCATCACGCGTACCATAGACCAAAAAAAAATGATAAAAACAAAGGGAATTATATACCAAAGTGGTATTTCCTTTTGGGGCTGGTTTTTGATTTAGATTTCATTGATAGAAAAAGTTAATCCTTCATCTTGATGTGATTAAAAAGGGAAACATTAGATTGCCATCCATTGTTTAATAAAATTATTTTTTCCAATTCTTTTCATCTTCCTGAAGATCATCTAATATTTCAAAGTTATTTAAAGCCTCTTGAAATACTGAATAATCATAATCTCCTCGGTACAAAACCTCAACGTTATCTAAAATTCGTAATTGAGTTTTTTGATTATCGTGTACTTGGTATGTTGGCAAGTTTAAATTATCAAACTTTTCTTCTTCATCTTGTTGATTGAAAACTTGAATCCAAGCATAGAATACCCGCCCATCAGTTAAATGATAACGAATTTTAGGATGAAAACTATATTTTCTTATTCTATGAGCATTTCCATTGACTTTCAAACATTCGTAAATGGGACAAGGGTATAAATAATCATCTAAGCGATGTCTGTAAAATACAAAAATATGTTCATAGCAATTGATTGGGTATTGATATAATGGATAGGGATTATTTGCGTTTTTATGTCTTTGACTTTCGACTTCTCCCTTATCCCAAATAAAATCATCCACAAATTGAAAGCCAACTTCTTCAAAAATTCTTGTAAAGTAAGCTCCTAAAGGAATTCTTCTTTTTCCCCAACTTGAACGAGTGTGTCTATGATCATTGTCAAATATATCTCCAACATTAAAAACAAATGGCCGATGATTATCTAATACTCGATAAGATTCTTTAATAATTAATTTCATGTCATCTAAATATTTAGATTGGGCCAAGTACTGTAACTTCTTGCATTATAAGTATGGTGGTGACGTCACCATTAATTGAACACTCTCTGATTTCATTTGATTCAACACATCCAACGAATGACCCCATATAACTCCAACTTTAGAAACATCACTTTTAATAAATGAACTTAATTGATCATCCGTTTTAGAATGCTTTTTTTGATGAATTTCTTTTACAAAAATTCGATACTCTTCAGTGAATTCTTTAACAATATCAACACGATGACCATTTAATCGCTTATAGACACGATTTTTAAGATTGGTTTTTTCTTTATTACTGAAAATTCAATCAAGATATTTATCACTACTCTTAAAAATGGTTTCAATATAGCCAGGATTCTGAATGGTTTTCATTGAGTTTATTATCAGTGTAATAAAAATTTTAGAGTTTTACTTCCTAATCGAAATAGACAACGCTTCTTCCACAGTTTCTCGACTAACCATTGTTTCGCTTTTTCTTCCGTGCCAAACAATGTTAAGACGTTCATCAAATGCATACCAATAACTATTTAATTTGCAACAAGTTACGAGAAATAGAGGAGATAGAAGTCTTAAAATTCAACTATTTTTAATCGAATTTTGCCACTTTGGTATATAATTCCCAAAGGAAGGCTCATAAAATGTATGAATTTGGGAATAAAGTCGGCTTGATCGCCCGGGAGGGCAAACCATGATTATCACGGCTATCGGTGTTTTTGAGGACACCCGCCTGATAGCAAGACCCTCCAACCCTAATTGGAACCAACTGAATCCATCGCCGGTCTAACTCCCAAAGAACGGATCGGAGACCGAGTCGGACGGGGAAACGTCAGATAGTACAGATTACCATATCGATGCCAAGAAAACCATTGAAAAGTGATCCCCGGATCAAAAGCACAAGAAGAAGAAAAAGTTCTGACGCCCGCGGCCAGGGAACCACTCCTCGGCCATCTCAAAACAGAACATCGCATGCAAGAAAACTATCTGATGGGTGCCCAATCCTCAACCATCAATGCCTATTGAGCCGCTACGGGATGACATTGAAAGAAATTCATGGAACAATGAGTCCAGGATGTTCTTTTTTACTTTTTCAGAAGAGCTTCATTTTCAGTTCAAGGAACTTCGATAATCAAAATAATATAACTACAACTGATAAGAAAGACTTTTTAAGGAGTGACTATTTACATTTGTTGAATTAAACAGATTGAAGTTATTTCCAAATGATTTATTTGCCAAAGTGGTGGAATTGGTAGACACGTCGGATTCAAAATCCGATGCTAGCAATAGCGTGTGGGTTCGAGTCCCACCTTTGGTACTTTTTAAAATTATAATCACATTACAGATCTTTGATTGATGGAAATTTGATAATGATTGATACGATCACATTAGCTAGTCGCTCCTTAAAAAGTCTAAAATTTACCTCCAGCCCTTTTATATCGAGGATTGAATGATACCCTACTGGCTAAAACAGGGTTTTGAAATCTGCAAGGAAATTCGTATTTTGTACTCAAAACCTTGTAGAAATGATCAAAAAAATAGCCCCCAAACAACCTCAGTTATTGGACTCGGAATTCAATGCCATTCTCAATCCAAAACACAAGATCAAGTTGCTCGCTGATGCCATCGATTGGTCTTTTTTTGAAAACGCCTTTGAACCTTTGTATGCCAAAACAGGCCGTCCGGCCCATCCCATTCGGGTCATGGTGGGTTGTTTGATGCTGAAACGTCTTTACAATCTAGGCGATGAAACCCTCATGGATCGCTGGATTGAGAACCCTACCATGCAGTACTTCACAGGTTTTGATTTCATGAAACACCAACCCCCTTGCGATCCTTCTGATTTGAGTCACTTTAGAGATCGTATTGGCCAAACAGGGGTGGAAAAGATTTTTGCTTATTCGGTCTCGTTGCATCAGAAAGAAATCAAGAAGTCTTCATCGATGGTCTTATCAGATACCACCGTTCAAGGGAACAACGTGACCTTTCCGACCGACGCCAAGTTGAACAAAAAGGTCATCGACCAATGCAACAAAATCGCCAAAAAAGAAAAAATAAAACAACGGCAGACGGATGCCAAAGCCTCGAAAGAACTGGTGCGTCAAACCTTTAACGGGAAGCATCCCCGACGAGCTAAAAAAGCCAAAAAGGCCACCTCCAAACTCAAGACCTTAGCGGGCCGACAAGTACGGGAACTAAAACGAAAACTGCCCCCTCTACAACGAAGCCAATACCAAGAAGCGTTCGAGCTGTACCAACGAATCATCCATCAACAACGATTCGATAAAAACAAAGTGTACGCCATCCACAAGCCATTCACGGCTGGCATGGCCAAAGGCAAAGCTCATCAACCGTATGAGTTTGGAAACAAAGTGGGACTGATAGCCACGGGAGGCCCAACCATGATTATCACGGCTATCGGTGTTTTTGAGGACACCCGCCTGATAGCAAGACCCTCCAACCCTTATTGGAACAACATGAATCCATGGTGGGGCAAGCTCCCAAAGAACTGATCTATGATCGAGGGGGTCGAGGAAAACGTCAGATAGGCAGCACCAAGATATCGATTCCAGGCAAACCATTGAAAAGTGATACCCCCTATCAAAAGCACAAGAAGCGGAAAAAGTTCCGACGCCGAGCAGCCATTGAGCCACTGATTGGCCACCTCAAAACAGAACATCGCATGCAAGAAAACTATTTGATGGGCGCCCAATCGCCAACGATGAACGCCTATTTGGCTGCTACGGGGTGGAATTTGAAGAAATTCATGGAACAATTAGTCCAGGATGTTCTTTTTTATTTTTTCAGAGGGGCTCCATTGTCAACTCAAAGAACTTCGATCATAAAAATAATATAACTGGAACCGCTAAAAAAGACTTTTTAAGGAGCGACTAGCTAGAGTGGTTTTGAGACTTTATCACCGAATTGATGAGATTATCGCGTCCCTCCTTAAAAACTCCAATTGTAACCTCCAATCCTTTTGTATATAGGGGTTGAAGGGTTTAATACTCGTTAAAATCAGGTTTTAAAATGGCAAGGAAGTGCGTCTATGACGCGCAAAAGTTTGTAGAAATGGTTAAAAAAATACCTCCATCCAAAAAAATAACCCTTTCCCATGATTCGAATCAATATTTGAAGACTTGCTCTATCCAAAACATCACGTCTAGTGACTGGCCGATGTGAGGATTGATATCGGTTTGAAAAAGCCTTTGCTCCGTTCTATGCCACACCAAAGGCTGTCTAGCCATCCCTATTAATTTGATGGTAGGTGCTCTGATGCTGAAAGATTCGATCATATGGGCGATGAAAACTTCATGAAACGCTAGATTGAAAATCCTAACATGCCATATTTCACTAGTGCTAATTTTATGAAATAGAAACTCCCTTGCGATCCTTGCAGATTTAAAACCTAATATTAAACCCTTCAACCCCTATATACAAAAGGAATAGAGAGAATATTTGGACTTTTTAAGGAGCGACTATCTTAGAGTAACATCCAACCACCACCTAGCCAAATAATTGACAAGAGGAGTGCTAAGGGTTTATTTAGACGTTTCAAAATCGAACCAAAACAAAGGGATTTCTTAGCGGTATGTATTCATCAAGCCCCCGTCGATGAAGCCACGGAGGACCAATAGAGCCGTTGATCGGATAAGGAGTTGGAGATAGAAAAAACCGCTTACCATTATAAGAGGTCCAGACCGATATTCTTAGGGCACCATGATAGAAAAGGAGTCTACCGAATGTCTCGCTGACTCCAGAACCCAAAGACCCCACACGGCCCATCAGATCATTCCCATCTCTGCTGATGATGGATTAGTTTTTCACTGTTTCTTACATAAAATAACGCTTTTTTCCAAAGGCGGGCTTTACTAGAATGATACTCCGATTGACATTCCTAAAAAAAATCAAAAAAAATCATATTTTTTTCAAAAATGGGGGGGGGTACTGATTATCTTTGTATTAAAACTCGTCATCCGTTCCGTATGGATGACCATCAAACCATGTATGCATTAACCTTGAAATCTATCCGCTCATGACCCATGGCTTCCATAGGAGATTTGCTGGGGGGCTCCTCTTGCTGTTCTTGATCTTTTTTTGCTGTTCGGAAGATACCGTGCCCGTCACGCCATTTACCCCCCCCTATTTTATACTGTAACGACCGCCACTAGTATCGGTGGGACCATCACCCCTTCCCAGAGCATCGCTAGTAGTGAATTCGTGAATATCACCGCCACCCCGCATGAGCATTATCAATTCAAAACCTGGACGGGTGATTGTCTCATCCGTGACCAAGAAGCTAGTGTCCGTTTTGAAGTCAGCGGTCATTGCTCCATCACGGCGGTCTTTGAAAAAATCAACTATCCCATCACGGCTACCACCACCGAAGGAGGAACGGTCACCGGACTGCCCGACCAGGCCAGCCCCCAAGGACAGCCCATCACCCTCCAAGCCGTGCCCCAAGAACACCATGTCTTTACTGGCTGGACGACCGATGAAGCCGCCGGCTGTCCCACCCTAGAAGATCCCACCCGACCAGCCCTCTCTTTTGTCATCCAAGGGCCCTGCGGATTCCAAGCTACTTTTCAAAAAGTCCGACGCACTATCACCACCGCCATTGATGAAGGCGGCACCATTACCCCCACCCAAACCGTCGAACACGATCAGCTCGTAACCATTACCGTAACCCTCGAAGAGGGCTATACACTAAACCAATGGACGGGCAACTGCGGGACCTTTTCTCCCCAAGACCTCACCATCACCTTTCCCGCTACCGAGGATTGCCAGCTCCAAGCCATTCTCGAAAAAATAACCTATCTCCTCCAAGCCACCCCTACCCCAGGAGGCACTATTGATGAGCCCACTCAACTCGAAGCCCCCCCAGGCCAATCGGTGACCTTCACCGCCGTGGCTGACCAAAACCATGTCTTTGCCGGTTGGGAAACCGATGAGACGACCGAGTGTCCCACGATTGAAAATCCCCAAGAGCCTACCCTCTCGTTCATCGTCACCGGCCCCTGTGCCCTGCAAGCGATCTTTCAAAAAGCCCAACGCACCATCACTACCGCCATCAATACAGGCGGCACCATTAGCCCCACCCAAACCATCGAACATGGACAAACGGTGCGCATTACCGTCGAGGTGGAGGACGACTATACCTTAGAAGCCTGGAAAAGCGATTGCGGCAGCTTTAGCTCGAGTGAGACCACCATTACCTTCCCCGCGACCAAAGACTGTCAAGTGACTGCCGTGCTACAAGAAGTTGAAGAAGAACCCACCCGCTATCTCCTCCAAGCCACCCCTACCCCAGGAGGCACTATTGATGGGCCCACTCAACTCGAAGCCACCCCAGGCCAATCGGTGACCTTCACCGCCGTGGCTGACCAAAATCATGTCTTTGCCGGTTGGCAAACCGATGCCGCCTCCGAGTGTCCTACGATTGAAAATCCCCAAGAGCCTACCCTCTCGTTCACCGTGACGGGCCCCTGCACTCTGCAAGCGATCTTTCAAAAAGCCCAACGCACCATCACTACCGCCATCAATACAGGCGGCACCATTAGCCCCACCCAAACCATCGAACATGGACAAACGGTGAGCATTACCGTCGAGGTGGAGGACGACTATACCTTAGAAGCATGGGATAGCGATTGCGGCAGCTTTAGTTCTAGTGACACCACCATCACCTTCCCCGCGACCAAAGACTGTCAAGTGACTGCCGTGCTACAAGAAGTTGAAGAAGAACCCACCCGCTATCTCCTCCAAGCCACCCCTACCCCAGGAGGCACCATTGATGGGCCCACTCAACTCGAAGTCCCCCCAGGCCAATCGGTGACCTTCACCGCCGTGGCTGACCAAAATCATGTCTTTGCCGGTTGGCAAACCGATGCCGCCTCCGAGTGTCCTACGATTAAAAATCCCCAAGAGCCTACCCTCTCGTTCATCGTCACCGGCCCCTGTGCCCTGCAAGCGATCTTTCAAAAAGCCCAACGCACCATCACTACCGCCATCAATACAGGCGGCACCATTACCTCCACCCAAACCATCGAACATGGACAAACGGTGCGCATTACCGTCGAGGTGGATGACGACTATACCCTAAAAGAATGGGAAAGCGATTGCGGCAGCTTTAGTTCTAGTGACACCACCATCACCTTCCCCGCGACCAAGGATTGCCAAGTGACTGCCGTGCTACAAGAAGTTGAAGAAGAACCAACACCCCAGACCAAAGATTGCAACGGACAACCCATTCCCATCGACGAGGATTGTCCTGAGCCAGAGCCCCAAACCAAATCTTGTTGGGATGGTTCTGTGATTCCTCGCTCTCAAAGTTGTCCGATTCAAACCAAAGATTGCCATGGCAATCAAATCCCTAGTGGGGATACTTGTCCTGATTTGCTAGTCCAGCATAGCAATGGCGTGACCATCATCATCAATCCCGCGCTTCAAAACCATTCGCAGTATGCGGGACGAAAAGCGACGGTCGATGGCACCGAGTATACCATCGTGACCAATGCCACCCTCAAAACCTGGGCAGCCGATGATCAGACCAATGCCGTCTGTACTTCCTTGGTGACCGATATGAGTGCCTTGTTCCAAGATAAAGCCACTTTTAACCAAGATATCAGCTCCTGGGATACCAGCGGGGTGACCACCATGCAACAGATGTTTCAAGGCGCCGCGGCTTTTAATCAAGACATCGGCGACTGGGATACCAGTCGTGTCACCACGATGGTAAACATGTTTACTAAGGCTAATGCTTTTAATGAAGATATTGGCGATTGGGATGTCAGCCAAGTGACCAATATGAATCATATGTTTAATACAGCCAGTGCCTTTAATCAAGACATCGGCGACTGGGATGTCAGCCAAGTGACCACTATGAATTCGATGTTTGCTAATGCTCCGGCCTTTAATCAAGATATCAGCGGGTGGGATGTTAGTAGTGTGACCTCGATGAGAACGATGTTTGCTAATGCTACGGCCTTCCACCAAGATATTAGTGAGTGGACCGTCAGTCAGGTGACTACTTGCATTCAGTCGGTCTGTGACTTGATGGCCGCCTATCGCCCGGCTTTTAGTAGCTGTAGCCTTAGTTGTCCAGTCCAGACCCAAGATTGTCATGGACAACCCATCCCCGCGGGGGATACCTGTCCCCCCTTGCTAAAAAAACATAGTAATGGCACCACGGTCATCCTCCATCCCGACCTCCAAAATCCTTCGTCCTATGCGGGACGAAAAGCGACGGTCGATGGCACCGAGTATACCCTCGTGACCAATGCCACCCTCAAAACCTGGGCCGCCGATGATCAGACCAATGCCGTCTGTACTTCTTTGGTGACCGATATGAGTGCCTTGTTCCGAAATAAAGCCTCGTTTAATCAAAATATCAGCTCGTGGGATACCAGCGGGGTGACCACCATGCAACAGATGTTTCAAGGCGCCGCGGCTTTTAATCAAGATATCGGCGAGTGGAATGTCAGTAGCGTGACCAATATGAATTCGATGTTCAATGGCGCCAGGGCCTTTAATCAAGATATCGGGGATTGGGATGTCAGCCAGGTGACCACGATGGCCGGCCTGTTTGAAAACACGCGGGCCTTCAACCAGGATATTAGCGGGTGGGATGTCAGCAAGGTGACCACGATGCGAGAAACGTTTAAAGGAGCCACGGCTTTTGATCAAGATATTAGCGACTGGGATGTCAGCAGTGTGACCACCTGTACCGAGGCGGTCTGTGGCTTGGTGCCGGCCTACCGTCCTGCTTTTACGTGTAGCGTCAGTTGTCCCACGCCCCCCTTGCTAGTCAAGGCAGACAATGGGGTGACCGTCCTCCTCAATCCCTTGCTAGAAGCTTCCCAGATCCCTTCGGCAGGCGATACCTACACCCTCGAGGGGACCACCTATACCATCGTAGATAATGCCACCCTCAAAACCTGGGCGACCAATGATCAGACCAATGCCGTCTGTACTTCTTTGGTGACCGATATGAGCTCTTTGTTCCGGGGGAAAGCCACCTTTAATCAAAATATCAGCTCGTGGGATACCAGCGGGGTGACCACCATGCAACAGATGTTTCAAGCCGCGGTGGCTTTTAATCAAGATATCGGCCACTGGAATACCAGCAGCGTGACCAATATGATTGCGATGTTCAATGGCGCCACGGCCTTTAATCAAGATATCGGGGATTGGAATGTCAGTAGCGTGACCACGATGTGGTTGATGTTCAATGGCGCCACGGTCTTCAACCAAGACCTCGGGGAGTGGAATGTCAGCAAGGTCACCACGATGCAACAGATGTTTACTGAGGCGGTGGCTTTTAATCAAGATATCGGCGAGTGGAATGTCAGTAGCGTGACCAATATGGGGGCGATGTTCAGTGCCGCCTGGGCCTTCAATCAAGATATCGGGGATTGGGATGTCAGCCAGGTGACCACGATGGCCGGCCTGTTTCAAAACACGCGGGCTTTTAATCAAGATCTCAGCGAGTGGAATGTCAGTAGCGTGACCACGATGGCCGGCCTGTTCAGTAGCGCTTGGGCGTTCAACCAGGATATCAGCGGGTGGGATGTCTCGAAGGTGACCTCCATGCGGGAGATGTTTGAAAACACGCGGGCCTTTAATCAAGATCTCAGCGAGTGGAATGTCAGTAGCGTGACCACGATGGCCGGCCTGTTCAGTAGCGCTTGGGCGTTCAACCAGGATATCAGCGGGTGGGATGTCTCGAAGGTGACCTCCATGCGGGAGATGTTTGAAAACACGCGGGCCTTCAACCAGGATATTAGCGGGTGGGATGTCAGCAAGGTGACCACGATGCGAGAAACGTTTAAAGGAGCCACGGCTTTTGATCAAGATATTAGCGACTGGGATGTCAGCAGTGTGACCACCTGTACCGAGGCGGTCTGTGGCTTGGTGCCGGCCTACCGTCCTGCTTTTACGTGTAGCGTCAGTTGTCCCACGCCCCCCTTGCTAGTCAAGGCGGCCAATGGGGTGACCGTCCTCCTCAATCCCTTGCTAGAAGCTTCCCAGATCCCTTCGGCAGGCGATACCTACACCCTCGAGGGGACCACCTATACCATCGTAGATAATGCCGCCCTCAAAACCTGGGCGACCAATGATCAGACCAATGCCGTCTGTACTTCTTTGGTGACCGATATGAGCTCTTTGTTCCGAAATAAAGCCTCGTTTAATCAAAATATCAGCTCGTGGGATACCAGCGGGGTGACCACCATGCAACAGATGTTTCAAAGCGCCGCGGCCTTTAATCAAGATATCGGGGATTGGAATGTCAGTAGCGTGACCACGATGTGGTTGATGTTTAACCGAGCCACGGTCTTCAACCAAGACCTCGGGGAGTGGAATGTCAGCAAGGTCACCACGATGCAACAGATGTTTACTGAGGCGGTGGCTTTTAATCAAGATATCGGCGAGTGGAATGTCAGTAGCGTGACCAATATGGGGGCGATGTTCAGTGCCGCCTGGGCCTTCAATCAAGATATCGGGGATTGGGATGTCAGCCAGGTGACCACGATGGCCGGCCTGTTTGAAAACACGCGGGCCTTTAATCAAGATCTCAGCGAGTGGAATGTCAGTAGCGTGACCACGATGGCCGGCCTGTTCAGTAGCGCTTGGGCGTTCAACCAGGATATCAGCGGGTGGGATGTCTCGAAGGTGACCTCCATGCGGGAGATGTTTGAAAACACGCGGGCCTTCAACCAGGATATTAGCGGGTGGGATGTCAGCAAGGTGACCACGATGCGAGAAACGTTTAAAGGAGCCACGGCTTTTGATCAAGATATTAGCGACTGGGATGTCAGCAGTGTGACCACCTGTACCGAGGCGGTCTGTGGCTTGGTGCCGGCCTACCGTCCTGCTTTTACGTGTAGCGTCAGTTGTCCCACGCCCCCCTTGCTAGTCAAGGCAGACAATGGGGTGACCGTCCTCCTCAATCCCTTGCTAGAAGCTTCCCAGATCCCTTCGGCAGGCGATACCTACACCCTCGAGGGGACCACCTATACCATCGTGGATAATGCCGCCCTCAAAACCTGGGCGACCAATGATCAGACCAATGCCGTCTGTACTTCTTTGGTGACCGATATGAGTGCCTTGTTCCGAAATAAAGCCTCGTTTAATCAAAATATCAGCTCGTGGGATACCAGCGGGGTGACCACCATGCAACAGATGTTTCAAGCCGCGGTGGCTTTTAATCAAGATATCGGCCACTGGAATACCAGCAGCGTGACCAATATGAGTGCGATGTTCAATGGCGCCACGGCCTTTAATCAAGATATCGGGGATTGGAATGTCAGCAAGGTGACCACGATGTGGTTGATGTTTAGCCGAGCCACGGTCTTCAACCAAGACCTCGGGGAGTGGAATGTCAGTCAGGTCACCACGATGAATTCGATGTTTACTGAGGCGGCGGCCTTCAACCAAGACATCGGCGAGTGGAATGTCAGTAGCGTGACCAATATGGGGGCGATGTTCAGTGCCGCCTGGGCCTTCAATCAAGATATCGGGGATTGGGATGTCAGCCAGGTGACCACGATGGCCGGCCTGTTTCAAAACACGCGGGCTTTTAATCAAGATCTCAGCGAGTGGAATGTCAGTAGCGTGACCACGATGGCCGGCCTGTTCAGTAGCGCTTGGGCGTTCAACCAGGATATCAGCGGGTGGGATGTCTCGAAGGTGACCTCCATGCGGGAGATGTTTGAAAACACGCGGGCCTTCAACCAGGATATTAGCGGGTGGGATGTCAGCAAGGTGACCACGATGCGAGAAACGTTTAAAGGAGCCACGGCCTTTAACCAAGACCTCAGCGGGTGGACCGTCAGTCAGGTCACTAGGTGTACCGAGGCGGTCTGTGGCTTGGTGCCGGCCTACCGTCCTGCTTTTACGTGTAGCGTCAGTTGTCCCACGCCCCCCTTGCTAGTCAAGGCGGCCAATGGGGTGACCGTCCTCCTCAATCCCTTGCTAGAAGCTTCCCAGATCCCTTCGGCAGGCGATACCTACACCCTCGAGGGGACCACCTATACCATCGTAGATAATGCCGCCCTCAAAACCTGGGCGACCAATGATCAGACCAATGCCGTCTGTACTTCTTTGGTGACCGATATGAGCAATCTCTTTCGGAATAAAGCCACCTTTAATGAGGATATCAGCTCGTGGGATACCAGCGGGGTGACCACCATGCTAAAGATGTTTGAAAATGCCGCGGCCTTTAATCAAGATATCGGGAAGTGGGATGTCTCGAAGGTCACCAATATGAATGGGATGTTTGCTGTTGCCAAAGCCTTCAATCAAGACATTGGGCAGTGGAATGTCTCGAAGGTCACCAATATGACCAGTATGTTTACAAGGGCTGAGAAATTCAATCAAAACCTAAATCGTTGGGATGTGAGTCAAGTGGTCATCATGGATCGGATGTTTCAATTGGCTCTGGCATTTAATGGTAACATCAGCCAATGGGAGGTGGATAATGTCCGGTTTATGGCTTTGATGTTTTCCGGTGCTCGGGCCTTCAACCAAGATATCAGCGGGTGGGATGTCAGCAGTGTGACCAATATGGCTAACCTGTTTTTCAATGCGGGCGTCTTTAATCAAGATATTGGGGACTGGAATGTCAGTAAGGTCACCACGATGGATAGGATGTTTGCTGGTGCCGTATCCTTTAATCAAGATATCAGTGAGTGGGATGTAGACCAAGTGACCACGATGCAAGGCATGTTTGTCAATGCTTGGGCCTTCAACCAGGATATTAGCGGGTGGGATGTCAGTAGTGTGACCGATATGCGAGAAACGTTTAAAGGAGCCACGGCTTTTGATCAAGATATTAGCGGGTGGGATGTCAGTAGTGTGACCAATATGGAAGAACTCTTTAAAAGAGCCACGGCTTTTGATCAAGATATTAGCGACTGGGATGTCAGCAGTGTGACCACCTGTACCGAGGCGGTCTGTGGCTTGGTGCCGGCCTACCGTCCGGCCTTTACGTGTAGCGTCAGTTGTCCCACGCCCCCCTTGCTAGTCAAGGCGGCCAATGGGGTGACCGTCCTCCTCAATCCCTTGCTAGAAGCTTCCCAGATCCCTTCGGCAGGCGATACCTACACCCTCGAGGGGACCACCTATACCATCGTAGATAATGCCACCCTCAAAACCTGGGCGACCAATGATCAGACCAATGCCGTCTGTACTTCTTTGGTGACCGATATGAGTGCCTTGTTCCGAAATAAAGCCACCTTTAATCAAAATATCAGCTCGTGGGATACCAGCGGGGTGACCACCATGCAACAGATGTTTCAATCCGCCGCGGCTTTTAATCAAGATATTGGCCACTGGAATACCAGCAGCGTGACCAATATGGAAAACATGTTTTCCGGTGCACGGGCCTTTAATCAAGATATCGGGGATTGGAATGTCAGCAAGGTGACCACGATGCGGTTGATGTTCAATGGCGCCACGGCCTTCAACCAAGACCTCGGGGAGTGGAATGTCAGTCAGGTCACCACGATGAATTCGATGTTTACTCGGGCGCCGGCCTTCAATCAAGATATCGGCGAGTGGAATGTCAGTAGCGTGACCAATATGGGGGCGATGTTCAGTGCCGCCACGGCCTTCAATCAAGATATCGGGGATTGGGATGTCAGCCAGGTGACCACGATGGCCGGCCTGTTTGAAAACGCGCGGGCCTTTAATCAAGATCTCAGCGGGTGGGATGTAGACCAAGTGACCACGATGCAAGGCATGTTTAGAAACGCGCTGGCCTTCAACCAGGATATCAGCGGGTGGGATGTGAGCAGCGTGACCAATATGCGGAAGATGTTTGAGCAAGCCACGGCCTTCAACCAAGATATCGGGGATTGGAATGTCAGCAAGGTGACCACGATGCTAGAAACGTTTAAAGGAGCCACGGCCTTTAACCAAGACCTCAGCGGGTGGACGGTCAGTAAGGTGACCTCTTGCACAGCCTTCGCTAGTGGTTCAGCTTTGAGTCAAGCCCATCGCCCGACATTTACCAATTGTACCCCATGAATAAATCCAAGGTCGGAGGAGGCTTCCGTTTTTTTTGAACGATTATTTTTTGTTTTCAAAAGAGGCTACATTAAAAAATAGATGCAGTGAATAGAGCATTCGGTGGCACCCCATCGTTGAATAGGACCATGGTGGGCATGACCATTTCATGGTGTTTATGGACCTCTTGGGTGTAGAAAGACCTAACCACCGATTTTTCAGACGTTTTCATCACAATAACAAGACACGGATGATTAAAAAGTATCCACTTGGTCACCGATGGTATAACCTTGCCAAAGACCACTGGCATCTTCCATTGAACGGCGATGAAGGATGCGATAACCGTTTTATTGTTAAGATGATGTTTTCTAGAGGCAAAGCAACATCGGTTCATGGAAGAGAATAGGAAAACAATAGATGCCCTAAGGCGTTCCATCGGGCTAGAAAAATAAAAAGGAGCCTAATTTTTTTAATTCACGGTTGGCCAGAGGTTGGAAAAACTACATTGTTAGAAGAATTTAAACCCCTAGCTATCGATGAAAAAATGGGGAGGTTGTTAAGGTGACGCCCCATGGACTATGGGCTACCGAGCCATTAAAAAAATATTTTTAACAAGATTGGAAAATAAAAGGGTTCAAAAAAAAAGTAAGAGTGTATGGGGTGGGTTTGGAAGGGGATATTGAGTTTTCTAAAAAATCAGTGTTGCAAATTTTAGAATCAGCAAAAAATTCACTTTTGTTGGCACTGGATGAAGCGCAACATCTTGACGATGGATTGAAAGCCGACTTTAAAACGTTAACTTCTATAAAAAATAGATTACATGAAATTCATAATGGAGGTTTTGATAGACCGTTGCTGTTTGCAGTTAGTGGATCAGGAATGACAAAAGATATATTCCAAAAATTAGGACTATCAAGATTTGATGATAATTCTACTTAATCTTGGTAAATTTGGATAAACCATCAGAAAATCAAATCATTAAGGATTGGATTCAAAAAGAAGAAAATCTCAAAAAAATATTAATTGTGATTTATGGGTTAATGAAATAGTAACTGAAGTGCTCATGGATGGGCCGCACAACATATTAATGCCTATAGAAGAGCAGCGTCTGACTATTTAAAAATAATATAAATAACTTCAACCAAGGGGACATACGAAAAGAGGGATTACATGAGATTCTGAATGAAGGAAAAAAAAAGAGATTTGAATCCTATGAAGAGCCATTAGACTCTTTATAAATATGAAGAAATTTTAGAAATCACTAGAATTATGAATAAAAATAAATGAGCATCTTCCGATGAAATCGATAAAAATGATATCCTCTTTTAAAAAAGAAGCGATATTGGAAAATCTTGAAGATTTATTTGAAAGATTTGTTGAAAAATTCTTTTTTCATCGGATTGAAGATGGAAGATATATTGTCCATCTTCCATCGATGCACCATGGGTTGGTTTCTAGTCCTTGGAAAGTCAAAGTTAAAGACATGACACCGAAAGAGACAAAGCAATTAAAAAGTTTTTGACAAGGAGATGTTAAAGTTCATAAACATCAAACAGTGGTATTGTTGGACTATGGAAGTACTTCAAGATAAGATACTTTGAACCAAATTATCCGTTGAACATGAAAATCAAATCGGTTTGTTCTATTTTAAATGATTGGTGTCCATCATCTAATGCAGAAGATTTTGATAATGTAGGATTATTGATCGGTCATCCAGAAATAGAATGCACGGGGATTTTAATCAGTCTGGATACCACCGCTGCTATCATCCAAGAAGCTATTGAAAAGCAATGCAACTTGATCATCAGTTTCCATCCAATCATTTTTTCAGGGCTGAAAAAACTGACGGCTCATTCCTATGTCCAAAAAACCATCATCAAAGCCATAGAACATAAAATTGCTGTTTATGCTATTCATACCGCCTTGGATCATCACAAAGATGGCGTGAGTCAAACCATGGCTAAAAAAATAGGCTTGGAAACGACTACAGTATTTATTCCCCAAAAAAAAAATCTCTTAAAATTAAGTACCTATGTGCCCCAACAACACTCAGAAAAAGTATTGACCGCTCTTCATTATGCTGGTGCTGGAAAAATCGGTGATTATGATCAATGTAGTTTTATTAGTAATGGAATAGGAAGTTTTCGGGGCAATCAACAAAGCCATCCTGCGGTCGGAAAACCCCAAGAAAAATCGAGCGTTTCTGAAAATCAAATTCAAGTAGTCTTTCATAAGCAGTATCATCATCAAATCATCAAAGCGTTATTAGAAAGTCATCCTTATGAAGAAGTTGCCTACGAGGTTTATACTCTAGAAAATACAAGTCATGAAACCGGATTGGGAATCATGGGCTCTTTTAAAAAACCCATCAGCGAAAATGATTTTTTGCAATTATTAAAAACAACCTTCGAATCCCCTATGATTCGCCATAGCCCATTGCTTAAAAAAACGATTCAACAGGTGGTGCTAGTCGGAGGCTCAGGAAGTTTTGCTATTAAACACTTGACATCCGTTGACGTTGACGCTTTTGTTACTGCAGATTTAAAATACCATCATTTTTTTCAAGCAGAAAACAAAATACTATTTTGTGATATTGGCCATTATGAGAGTGAACAATTCACCCCACATTTGATTTATGATTTTCTTAAAAGTAAATTATCTAATTTTGCCGTCTATTTATCAAACGTTCGGACTAATCCAGTTTATTATTTCTCATAGAAAATGAGTGTCAAAAACAATACCACCACGGTTGAAGAAAAATTACGGGCTCTATATAATTTGCAATTAATTGATTCGCGTATCGATGAAATCAAAAATGTATTGGGTGAATTACCGCTAGAAGTTGAAGACTTAGAAAATGCCATGAAAAGCATTAAAGAAAAATTAGATATCAATTTTTCTCAAAAAGAAAACGTGGAAAGCAAAATTTCTGAACAGAAAAACAAAATTGAACAATGCAATATAAAGCTAGTTCAATATTCTAAACGAATCAAAGAAGTTCGAAATGATAGAGAACATGAATCTATTTCAAGAGAACAAGAATACCAAACTTTAGAAATCGATTTAGCAGAAAAAAATATTGAAAAATTAAAAGTTTTGATTGAAGAACTGAATATCCAAGCTCAAGAATTAAAAGAGCAATTCGAAGAAAGAAAAATTCATCTAGAAAATAAAAAAAATGAACTAGATGATATCATGGCTGAAAATAAAAAAGAAGAAGATATTTTATCAAAACACTCAAGAGAGTTTGCAAAGAAAATAGAGGATGATTTAATCAAAGAATATCAAAGAATTCGATCCCGATTTAAAAATGGCCTAGCCCTTGTTACCTACGATGAACAAGGAGCAGCTGGTGGTTCTTTTTTTGTCATTCCGCCA
The DNA here is from genome assembly GCA_965221765.1 of Flavobacteriaceae bacterium. GTDB lineage: Bacteria > Bacteroidota > Bacteroidia > Flavobacteriales > Flavobacteriaceae > Bin25. The sequence continues at coordinate 2,552,308 of OZ244911.1, read as the reverse complement.
CAATTACAATTAGAAATTGCCAATAGAAAACGTATTATAAAAGATGAGCACAGCGGTCGAATTCTAGTTGATCCTGAATTAGCTCAAGAAGAACAAAAAAAAATTCGTGAACTAGTTTAATATTTTCATATTAAACCAACCATTCTATCCCATCTCTTGTTTTTGATGATAAAAAGATCTGGTCTCTAATCTTGTGAGACACAAGATTGTTTTTATAAGTTTTCTTGAGAGAAAATAATCCGTTGCGTTTTAGTATTCTCAACAAAAAATGACCCTCTTGGCTAAAAAAATTGAACGCTTTTAAAAATAACCAACTAATGAATTTTACCTAATGAATTGTGTGAAGAGCCAAGAGAGTTCATTTTTTATTACCCCTAAGACCCCATGGCATCCATTAATGTTACATTATAAATCTTGAATTTTTGTTAAACCTTTGGATAAACTTTTTAATGGCCACGTTTTAGATTAAAAATATACGAATCCTACTATATATTTCGGTGAAATATGATGAATCCAAGAGATTGAATACTAATTTTAAAGATTCCACAAGGTGTTGTGAATAATAGGAATAAGAACCTAGTTCATAAATTAAATTCAAAAAAAATATCCTATGAAACTCACGCAAAAAAGATTTAGAGCCATCTTCTGACCTTTGATTTATATTCAACATATTCTTCTCCAAATATTTTACTCAATCTTTTTTCTTCAAAAGGAACAGACCACATATCTGTGATAATAAAAAAGATAATTGCTCCTATAAAACTAGAAAACGAGCCTATTACGAAGCCAAATCCAATCAGAATCATCAATAACCCTAAATAAATAGGATTTCTGCTGTATTTAAAAGGTCCTGTTTTAATAAAATGACTGGGGTCTTTAAAAGCATTAATCATTGTTTTATTCAACCAAATCATTCGTAAGGTTCTAGCAATATTGAAAACTGCAATGATGATGATGATTTGGAAAAACTACATTGTTATACCAATTTGCTTTCTGAATTATATGAAATTGATTTACTCTCATTATCGCTTTGAGAGACCAATTGTAGTTTAAAAAACAAAAAAATATTTTATGAATTTTTAAAAAGTAATTCAAAACCTTAGTATTAGAAGAGTTTAAACCAATCGCTATCGATGAAAGTGGGGCTGCCGAGCAATTAAAAAAATATTTGAAACGAGATTGGAAAATAAAAGGGATGAAGTGCTCCCAATCTTCCTATAATTTATTGGTAAAAATAAGTTATCAATCGCTACCAGAATAAATGCATGATTTTGTTGTCCTATGGATAAGAACAAATCATGTTTTTTAAAACGGTAATCTATATTTTTCATATGAAACGGTTGGATGATGTGGATAATATTTGACAAAAAATCGTTCTGCAAACTATAGGGTGATTCAGTTGGTAACGACATGATTTTCTTGGGGCACGGCTCGGAGGATGATGGCCTGTCCTTGAGGAATGTTCTCAGATGACAGTCCGGTGGCCGTCCTTCTTTCGGTGGCCTAGGCGGTGAGGGGATCGTTGATTTTTTCAAACAAAGCCGTAATCGAACAATGGGTGATGGTTTTTTGGCCACTGATGGAACAATCGCCGGTCCATGCTCTGAATTGATAATGTTCATTGGGGTTGGTGGTGATGGATACGGACTGGCCATGTGCTGGGTAGGGGTTGATGGTTCCATAAGCGTTAATTATTTAGAAAAAGATTATTTTTACATTCTTTTCCATAGGGAATGCTGTTTCTTTAACTATTTGATTTTGATCTCTTTGGGTTGCCTTGGATGAAGAAATGCTATTTCTTTGACCGTCATTTTCTTGTGAAGAATAATAAAACCATCGTCAACCAAATGAAGAGAACAGTCACCCGTGCTCCCCTTGAGGATGACTAGTCGGTGTTGACCTCTTTTCTGCCGATCAATTGGTAACAATTAGCCGAAAAATCGAGAGATCCTTACGTGGTTTGCGTCAAGACAAGTCGCCCGAAAATCTTCTTCGAACCTTATTGATCCATCTAGGATGCGGTCATTCCTTACGAGAGACGATCGTTCGAGCTAGGTAGTCCTAGATTGCTCATCTTTCCTCGGTGGCGTTATTCAAGCGCCTTGAAAAACCACAAACATGGTTGCGTTCGATGTATCTCGCTTTCTTCCAAGAACATGGGGTGCGGGGTTTCTGAAGGAGCCAACCATCAGATGCGTGCTTTTGACGCCACCCACATCAGTGATCCGGGAAGTACATGCTCCTCATGGAGATTACACTACAGCATCACGCTACTAGCATTAGGGTGCGATTTTTTCAAACTCACCCCCACCAAAGGAAAAGGCACTGACGAATCATTCCGGTAGTTTTCCATTCAGAGAGGCGACTATATTTTGGTCGATCGTGGCGATGCGACCCACTGGGGCATTCAATATATGGCGGCTACTTGATGCTTCGAGTCCATATAGGTCCTTTATCGTTTGAAACTCATCCGGACAAACCATTCGATGTATTAGCCGCCTTCGAATCCATCAAGTAGGCGGGCATCACGGGTGTTTAGACCGCATACGCGAAAACATCACCGTCCATCCAAGGACGCTTTTGTACCTTACGTAAAACTGATGAAGCCACTCAAGAAAGCGGTGAAACGAATCTTCAAAGTGGCTCAAAACAAGGGACGCTAGCTCAGAGAAAAAACCTTACGTTATGCACGTTATGTCATTGTGTTTACCACCTTTCCTGCCGAGACCTATTCAGAAAAAGAGATGTTGGAATAGTATCGATTATTTTGGCAAGTGTAACTCGTTTTCAAACGATTCAAATCATTAGCGCAACGAGGGCATCTCCCCAAAATGGATGAAGAGCCTTCTCAAGCGTGGCTCTATGGAAAACTCATGGTGGCCTTGTTGACTGAAAAAATCGTCCGAGATGCACGGACTTTTTCCCTCTGGGGCTATGCATTGCAGACGTAGTGAATGGCGGGATGTTAAGTTTGCTCTGAATCAAGTCATGCGAACCATTGAACCCGATGGGGGCTAAACGACATGATGGCACATTGGAAGACGATTTCCAAAAGCCTCAAGAACCGACGAAGCCGAGAACCTATCAAATGGAACAATATTTCAAACTATCCAAAAGAATTTAACGCTTATGATCACCCCCCCCCCCCTTTTTTTTAATGGCTCTTCTTTTCCTAGTTTTTTAGAATTAATATATCTCCTTCATTCTCTATTTTTTTTGATTTTCATCAAGGTAATCCGATGGAGGTTTAGAAAATGATTGGCTTGAAAAGCAAAAAATGAAAATGATTTTTATTTGAATGTCATGTTGAACTATCTAGTGCAACATGGCAATGTTATTAAGAGTGCTTAAATCATCCTCAAGGTGTCAGAACTAAAAAAGTAAGCCCTCTGTTTTAGTTGACGTTAGGATAAAAATTGATGAATTTACCAACATGCCAATTATGTTAAATTTGCATAATTTTTGGTGATTTACATAAAGTTTTGAAGTGACCAAGGCGATTATTTGATTCTAGTCCATTGGAAACTTCAATTTCTGTAATTATACCAGCATATAATGAAGCACTATCAATTGGAAGAGTATTGGCAGAAATTCCAAGTTTTGTTCGAGAAGTTATTGTGGTGGATAATAACTCAACAGATCAAACTTCAAAAGTTGCTAAGAAATTCAATGCTAAAGTGATGTACGAAAGAAATCCTGGTTATGGAAATGCATGTTTGACAGGAGTAAAAGCTTTAGATTCCAATCCACCTAAAATAGTTGTTTTCCTAGATGGAGATTATTCTGACTATCCAAGTGAAATGGCTAAATTGGTACATCCAATCAAAAAAGGAATTGCCGATTTTGTCATCGGTGCTCGTAATAAGGATTTAAGAGAATCCGGGAGTATGACCTTCCCCCAAGTTTTTGGAAATTGGCTGGCATGTGTTTTAATGAAGCTGTTGTATAAAAGTAGATATACGGATTTAGGACCATTTCGTGCCATTAAGTGGGAGACTTTAAAAAGTTACAAAATGCGAGATCGAAGCTATGGATGGACGATTGAAATGCAATTGAAATCACTGTACTATAAGACCCCATATATTGAAATTCCTGTTAAATATCGTGCTCGAATAGGCAAGTCAAAAATTTCCGGAACCATCAAAGGGACGATATTAGCAGGGATTAAAATATTGGGTTGGATAGGGAAATTTTATTTTTCTAAAAAATGACATTACAAGACTACATTATGCTGATTTTGGCCAATCTAGTCATTATTCTCTACGGTGGAGCCTTGATTTTGATTTTAATTTATTCCTTGTCTCAGTTAAATCTACTCTCTAGTTTTTTAGTTTCTGAAAAATCTAAAAAATTAAGTAGTACTGATTTGGACGAACAATATGATATCAATAATCCGAATCTTCCAATGGTAACAGTACAATTACCTATTTATAATGAATTCAATGTGATTGAACGATTAATCGACTCAGTTTGTGCTATGGATTACCCAAAAGATAAATTAGAAATTCAAGTACTCGATGACTCAGATGATGAATCTGTGAGGTTAACTCAACAAATTGTAGATTATTATTCTGAAAAGGGAATACTCATCAACAGGATAACAAGAAAAAAAAGAGATAATTTCAAAGCGGGGGCTCTCAAATATGGACTAAAAAGGGCCAATGGGGAATTAATAGCCATCTTCGATGCTGATTTCCTTCCTCAACAAGATTGGTTACAAAAAACGGTTAAATACTTTCAAGATCCTGAAATTGGTGTGATACAAACGCGATGGAGCCACTTAAATAGAAACTTTTCAGTTTTGACAGAAGCATTGGCTTTTGCTTTGGATGTTCATTTTATTTTAGAACAAGAAGGACGAAGCACTACAGGCAAATTTTTAAACTTTAATGGCACTGCAGGAATATGGCGAAAAAAATGTATTCTCGATGCTGGAAATTGGCAAGGAGATACATTAACTGAAGATCTAGATTTGAGTTTTCGAGCTCAGTTAAAAAATTGGAAATTCAAATTTTTAATCGATGTAGAAACTCCAGCTGAAATACCAGTTGCCATGAGTGCCATTCGATCACAACAATTTAGGTGGAATAAAGGAGGGGCTGAAAATTTTCAGAAAAACGTGCGGAAGCTTTTAAAATCAAAGCATATTCCATTATCAACTCGATTTCATGGAGTGGTACATTTACTCAGTAGTTCAGTGTTTCTTGGTGTTCTTTTGATTTCTCTTTTGAGTGTTCCTTTGCTTTATATTAAAGATGCCTATCCCATATTTGATTGGTTTTTTATTCTCACCGCATTTTTTATCATCTGTACACTCATCTTTTTTTATTGTTATTGGTTTGTTCATAAAAAAATTTATGGGGGTGGTACGCATTCTTTTGTCCATTACGTCAGAAGGTTTATCATTTTCTATACCCTTGCCATGGCCCTGTCACTTCATAATTCAGTAGCAGTAATTCAAGGGCATTTTCGCATAAAATCTTCTTTTATTCGTACCCCAAAATTCAATATATTATCAAATAAAGATTCATGGGTTAATAATAGATATTTGGTCAAAACAAAATCGATTTATCCTTATTTAGAAGGATTACTTGCCGTGTATTTTCTTTTTGGGATGTTTAGTGCCTTTTTAGTTTCTGATAGTGGAGATTTTGGATTATTTATTTTTCATTTTGTATTGTTTTTGGGTTTCAGCACAGTGTTTGTTCAATCTTTAAAACATTAGGTAGAGCAAGGTTAGACTTTTTAATAGCTCTATCTGATGATGGAAAATTTTAAACTCCCTTCTAGAAAACTCATTGAAATTTCAATAGGAGTTCTCTTGAGTTGTCTACTGTACTTTTCTATTTCAATGCATTGGGTTCAAAGAACTGATACTTATGGCCTGTTGGGAACTTTTATGATCTTGGGATTGCTTTTGGTTTGGATGATGCGGCAAAAACCAAATCTTAGAACAATCATTATTATAGGGATTTTATTTCGATTGTTATTGATTCCATATATTCCAAGTTTATCCCAAGATTTTTATCGATATCTATGGGATGGGTCCATTCAACTGAGAGGATTTAATCCCTATATATATAAACCCTCAGATCTGCTATATCAGGTATCATTTCCCCATGCAAATCAAATCTATGAGGCTATGGGAAGTTTACATAATAACAACTACTCAAACTATCCTCCCTTTAGCCAATGGGTTTATTTATTGGCAGCAAAGGCTTATTCTGGAGTATTGATTTACCCTATATTGATACTTAGATTCTTTGCTTTACTAGGAGAGTTTATAGTATATGTATTTGGGGTTAAATTATTGAAATATATCAATAGATCTCAAACTCTTATCGGTTGGTTTGTCCTCAACCCTTTGGTAATTATTGAAAGTTTTGGAAATCTTCATTTTGAAGCGTTGATGGTCGGTTTTTGTTTAGGAGGATTTTATACCACCTTTCAGAATAAACTTATTTTTTCAAGTTTATTTTCTAGTCTTGCTATTTCTACAAAACTTCTTCCAATTTTTTTTATACCAGTTTTGTTCAAGTTTTGTTCATTAAAATTTTTTAAACGATTTATAGTTTGTTGTGGAGTGTTTTTTCTTATGACTTGGATTCCATATATCGATTATTATTTAATATCAAATTACGCTCAAACTCTAAATCTTTGGTTTGTCAATTTTGAATTCAATGCAAGTTTGCACTATCTCTTTAAAGAAATCCACTATGTATTTTATGACTTTAATATCATTAAGAGAATGGGGCCATACACTCCATTTCTTGTTATTTTAATGATACTCTTAATTTCATTTGTTCGAAAAAATAACAATCCAAAGTCTGTATTGGAAAGTTGTCTTTTAATCTCAACAATCTATTTTTTTATTTCCACAACGATTCATCCATGGTATATCATCCCGATATTGGCTTTTGGAATGATGTTAGGGTATGCTTATACGATTGTGTGGAGTTTGACAGTTCTATGGAGCTACTGGGCTTATCAAGATGGTGGTTTTGCTGAATCTTTAGTCATTATTAGCACTGAATACGCATTGGTGTATGGGTGCTTTATTATGGAGGTATTCAATGGCCCATTACTGATTAAAAATCGCAAACGAATCAAGTATTTCAGATTCAACTAGTGAGTTACTAAAGAAAAGACTGGTTCAATTTTGTAGTTCTTTTCGAGTGCCTTGAGCTTATTCCAATCATCTGTACACCCGAGAATAAAGCCACCCCCACCAGAGCCACACAATTTTAAATAATAATTGTCAGTTTTGATGCCTTTTTCCCAAAGCGATTCAAAAGATTCTGGAATTAAAAAATCGAACATATCCAAAGTAATCTTTGATAGTGTTTTGATGTGTTTGATTAATTCATGGGAGTTTCTTCTTAAAAAGGAATCGATACAAATATTAGAAGCTGCTATAAATTGCTCTTTAAATTGCGACTCAAAAGTGAAATTTTTCAAAAGCCCCATCATTTTATTCACCAATTTTTGAGTACTTGAATGAAGATGACTATCGATTAAAAAAAAGTTTTCTGTAAAACATTGATTTTGAGATATAAATTCAATTTGTTGGTTTTTATATACTGTGGGTTTGGCAAAAAGACTAACCAATGGATCAAGCCCTGAAGAGTTTTCATGAAAACAACTTTCTAGAATAGCAAGCTGGGATTGGATGGTTTTTAAATCTAAATCAGACCAATTATCAATATCACAGAGGATGTTATCATAATATTTTGAATAAAAAGCAGCCACTAAAGCACCACTAGAACCTAATCCATAATTAGGAGGAATAGTGCTATCAAAGGCCATCCCACAATTGATGTCATGGTCAATATTCTCGAAATTGATATTTAAATTTTTTGATTTTAAAATTTCAACAAACTCTTTTAGCAAAGCATTGGATTTTCTTGATGTTAAAGTGGAATTTGCAGGAATATTGAGACATCCCGAATATTTGTGGTAGGGAATAGACAAGGCTTGACCACCCTTTAAAATAGCGTATTCACCAAAAAGTAAAATTTTAGCTGGAAAGGTTTGTTTTGTCATCAGTGGATAAAAGACCAAGTGGCTCCTTGTCCTACTTGATCATCAAGAACTTCGATACAACAATCAAGCAGTTGATTCTTGATAAATCCCACAACTTTTTGTTTGATGGACAATGGGTAAAGCAAATGCACATTTGGCCCTGCATCCAATGAAAACATAATCGGTAGTCTTGAAGATTTTCTAAAATCAAAAATCCTATTGATGATCTTTACGGTATTAGGTTGCATCAGTAGATAATAATTGGGCGAGGAAAACATTAAGCCATGCAGTGAAAGAGCTTCTCTTTCGACTATTGGAATCATCCTTTGTAGATCACCGGTAATTAAAACTTCCTTTAAGGATGAAATATGATTTATAGCCTGTGAAACTCTGCCACTAAAAAATGGATGATAGTTCATCATTTGATGACCACTAGAACTAGATATTTTTTTGGGATTTTTATCGATAATGAGAATGCTATCACAAAAAGTTTGAAAATCTTCATGCACATCAATCAGTTGACCGACTGAAATTCCATAATGGTTATGACTAGTTTTAAAGCTTTTGGATTTTCCCCAAATGACCAGAGGTCCTTCGATACTTCTAGAGGCACTTCCAGAGCCCAATCGGGCCAAAAAAGAAGCCTTTAAGTTTTGCTCTTTTTTGGAAATGTGATGCTCACAAATCTGATTTTCTAATTGTACTAATCCTATGGCAATAGAAGCCATAGATGATGCTGAGGAAGCAATGCCTGAACTATGGGGAAAATTATTTTTACTTTCAATTTTAAAATGATGATTTAAAATCCAAGGACAATATTCAACAACACGATTAAAAAATATTTTGATTTTGGATTCAAATTTTTTTTTTGGTCTTAAATTATAGGTGAAATCAAAGGATAAGCTTTTATTTTGTTTTGGCGTGATTTGAATTTGGGTCTGCGTTGTTGATTTTGATAAGGTGAAACTAATGGATGCATTGATAGGAATTTGCATATCTTTCTTCCCCCAGTATTTAACCAATGCGATATTACTAGGGGCTTCGGTTTTAATAGTTGCCTCTATCGTTTTATTATAATTTCGATATTTTAAAATATCTAATATGGAGATATATGGGCTTGTCAAATCCTTATAGTTTCGCCAAAAGTAGAGATATCGAAAGTTTCAAAAAAAGCGAATTGTGAAAATAAACTTATCTTTTCAAAAAAATCGTTATGTATTCTAAAATCACTCTTCTAAGCACCCTTGTAGCATTTGTGTTTTTTAATATTTTAGATTATGTCGCTTTGGACGTACTGATGGTCGATACATTACGTTCAAACTCGTTGAATCGAGATTGGAGTTTTCATATGATTGGCACCTTTGTATTTTCTTATGTGATGACGTTAATCTATTTAAAACTTCAGTATCAATTTGGTATCAAATCAGGACTATTGTTTGGATTTTTGATAGGACTTTTATTTACTATGGGTGAGGGATTGATGTTAGTGAGCAGAGTTCAAATGGGATTAACAGATGGGATAGGGTATGCCTTGACTAGATTAGTGCTTTATTCTCTTATCGGAGGTAGTATTGGATTAATAGCTAGTAAACTAAAAAAATGATTAAGTATTAGGTTTTCTAACTTGGTTCGAATTTTAAACACTTAAAACGATTCTTTTCTTTTTGTTTTTTAATCGTATTGAGTTGATCTCCCCATCTCTATGATTGTACCATGCTTTCGCATGGGAAGTGATTAAGTAAGCATTCAATCGAAATGAATATAGTAATAATACCCCCCCCCATTACTTAGTGCCAAGACTTTCGGTAACAAGACATGACATAGAATCTGATCTTGTCGGTTCACTCATTAATATCCATTTTTAAGTCTTGCATCTCCCTTGTCATAGTAGTTTTTGAAGTCATGTTAATGTCTGAGATATTTGGTACACCAATCCGCTTAAATTCAATGGATTTTTCATGAAAAGTCTGTTTAATAACTTATTGTTTTTATAATAGATTGTATCTCGTGTTTCGCCCTCCACCAATCGATTGAAAAATCCCTTTTCTTTTTAAATCTTGCATATCCCTGGTTGCTGTAGCTTTTGAAGTTTTGGTAATTCCCATGTATTTTTTGGCATTCATACCTCCCTTAAATCCCTTAGTTCCTTCTTGAAATATTCGCTGTATCACCCTAATCTGTCTAGGATTTAACTGTTTTTGCCAGTGATCAAAAAACTTAGTTTTCTTTAAAACAAATTCAATTTCTTGTTGAGCTTCAATTTGAGATTGATATACAGTTTTAATAAAATACTTTAACCATTGAGAAATATCATTGGTTTTAGAAGAAGTATTGAGATTGTGGTAATATTCATTACGCTTACTTTCTACTGTTTTCGATAAATTAAATAGTACAGGATATCCCAAATCTTGTGAAATGGCTTTATCAGAAATAGCACGCCCAATGCGCCCATTACCATCTTGAAATGGGTGAATAGATTCAAAATAGAGATGAGAGATCCCCGATCGAACCAAAGGAGTTGTTATGGTCTTTTCAGAGGTATTAAACCACTCTATGAATTTATTCATCTCATGAGGCACATCTTTCGAGGGGGGTGCTTCAAAGTGGACTTTTTCTCTTCCAACTGAACCTGATATTATTTGCATTGGCTCTAGATGAGTGCGCCAATATCCAATTGTAATGTCCAGTTTGTTTCCACGCATCATCTCTCGATGCCAATCAAACAACATTTGTTCTGATAATGGTTCCGAGAATTTTTCACGAACATGCACCATCATATTTGCCATTCCTTCCGCTGCTGGGTCTACAATTAGTTTTTTATCGACCGTAAAACCTAAATTTCTACGAATAGAGTTTTTAACACTTTCTCTGTGCAAATACTCTCCTTCAATTTCTGAAGTTTTTATGACCTCATTCACTAAAAAATCAATAGTGATTTCAGTCTGATCTTGTTTGGTAAGACGATCAAACATTCCATATACTTTACCAACTAAAGCAATAAAGTCATCAATGATTGCCATGACTTCTGATATATTGTATTTAAAATCAGTCCAATCGGGTTGTTGCCAATTATAGATCATAATAGCTTAATCGGCTCAAAAATAATGGATATTTGAGCAGAATAAAGAAATCATTCGGCTCATTTAACTATAAACATTCATCTAATACCAATTTGCTTTCTGAATTATATGAAATTGATTTACTCTCATTATCGCTTTGAGAGACCAATTGTAGTTTAAAAAACAAAAAATATTTTATGAATCTAAAAAGTAATTCAAAACGCAACTTAGTATAATAAGAAATTTATGGAGAATCATAACTAATGTTTACAGCACTAGGTCGATGAACAAGGCAATGGATTTATTCCTAAAATATTTTACAAAAGAAAAGCCATCTTCACAAACTGTGGAATTATACTATTTTTTTTATGACCGATGGTTTTGCTATTCTTTGACTACCATCAAATCCCCAAATTCCTGTCACAGTGGTATATTTCAAAGTATTCTTTTTATTGGGGTGAATTTTCTTAAAAGCACTATGACAAGCAATCGTTGCTTCATGGAACCCACATAAAATCAGTTTTAATTTGCCAGGATAGGTATTCACATCTCCAATGGCATAGATCCCCTCGATATTGGTTTGGTAATCCAAGCAGTTATCCACAATAATAGCATTCCCTTTAGTTTTTAATCCCCATTTGATGATGGGGCCTAACTTTGGGATTTGACCAAATAAAGGAATAAAAAAATCTACTTTTTTTTTGAATAAAACACCATCATGATCGATGGTCAGCGAATCGAGTTTTTTTACCCCATGGAGTCCTATCACTTGTCCAGGCGTAATCAACTCTATTTTTTTTTGATCTTTTAAATGCTGTACTTGATTGACCGAGTCCAAAGCGCCCCTGAATTCATTTCTTCGATGAACCAATACAAGTTCTTTTGTAATATTGGAAAGAAAAATAGTCCAATCTAAAGCCGAGTCCCCACCTCCTGCAATCACTATCCGTTTATTGCGGTATTTTTCTAGATCAGTGATTGTATAGTCAATCCCATTGTCTTCATAGAATACAATAGATTCTATAGGAGGTTTTCTTGGCTGAAACGAACCCAAACCACCAGCAATGATAACGACTGGGGCAAGGTGTTGGATTCCTTTATTCGTGGTGATGATGAACTCTCCAGTAGGGGTACTATTTAATTTTTCAGCACTTTGACCCAATGAAAAACCAGGTTTAAATGGTTGGATTTGTTCCATTAATTTATCAATTAAATCTTGAGAAATTATTTCAGGATACCCTGGAATATCATAAATCGGTTTTTTGGGATAAATCTCAGAACATTGTCCTCCAACCATACCAAGGGTGTCGATGAGGTGACATTTTAGGTTTAATAAACCCGCTTGAAAAACCGCAAATAATCCTGCCGGCCCCGCGCCGATGATGAGAATGTCGGACTTAATCATGAAAATTTATGGGAATTGCACACAAAAGTACCAAGGTTAGTTCAATAAACAATCTTTCATCCCATTTTTTCATGATGACCAATTAGGATAAATCATATTAGCAGTAGTGCCCTTATGGACAGAGGATCTTGGAGTAGATCTTGTATCGAAATAAGACGTGAGGATTTGCAAAATCATTTGGACAACAGAGATGAATTTTAGAAATTATAATCATTTATAGGGGGATACCAAAGTCATTAGGAAGACTAATATTTACAGGGCTCGTCTTCTTTGACTTCTTTTCCTTGTAATCGAATAGTCTTAGGTGCATAAAATAACTTCAGTTGATTGAACATATAATCATAATAAAATTTTCGACTTCCTAAGAAATAGGGTTTATTAATTGAATTTACAAATTAATCACTCTACTTGTTGAACTCTATCAATATGTGGGACATATCGTTTGATGGTCATTTCGACGCCAGTTTTTAGGGTCATTTGGTTGACTGTACAATTCACACAATTACCATGAAGTTGAACTTGAACAATACGATTATCTATTATGGATACCAGAGATATATCTCCTCCATCAGATTTTAAAAATGGTCGAATTTCTTCGAGGGCTAAGTTGACTTTTTCTTTAATTTCTTTTGTAGTCATGGCATTTGGTTCACTGCTTGACATCCAGTCATAGTTGTGATTTCCACTACTTTGGTTGGTGGCAAATCTTTATTTCTTTTTAATAACTGATGAACCATATTTTGGGTAATATTTTTAAAAGATTCAACAATCAATCCTTGATCTTGTAATGAAGCGGGTCTTCCAAAATCAGAAGCTTCACGAATACTTTGAACCAAAGGGACTTGACCTAAGAAAGGGACATCATTATCTTCAGCTAACTTTTGAGCTCCTCCCATTCCAAAAATATAGTATTTGTTATTTGGTAATTCATTGGGTGTGAAATAACTCATATTTTCAATTAAACCCAAAATAGGCACCGAAATATTTTCTTGTCGGAACATGGCTATACCTTTTCGAGCATCAGAAAGTGCCACATGTTGTGGTGTACTGATAACAACAGCCCCTGAAAGAGGAATCGCTTGAACGATACTCAAATGGATATCTCCGGTACCTGGAGGTAGATCTACTAAAAGAAAATCGAGCTTTCCCCATGCTGCGTCAAAGATTAATTGATTGAGGGCTTTGGAAGCCATTGGACCTCTCCAAATGATGGCTCGACTAGGTTTGGTAAAAAATCCGATACTTAAAATTTTGACTCCATAATTTTCCAAAGGTTCTATTTTTTCTTTTCCATTGACTCTTATAGAAAGGGGACGTTCTCCTTCTAAATCAAACATGGTCGGAACAGAGGGTCCATAAATGTCGGCATCCAAAAGACCGACTTGAAGCCCCATTTTAGATAGCATAACTGCAATATTTGCAGCAATAGTTGATTTTCCGACGCCCCCTTTGCCAGAAGAAATGGCAATGATAGAATCTACTCCATTAATCGGTTTACCTCTTAAATTAGGGGTTGTAGGCTTTGAAGGCGTCTCTACTTGGACTTTGATATTAATTTTTGATTTTTCATATACTTTTTGATGTATTATTTTCAAAATAGCTACTTCTGTTTTTTTTCTAGCTTGTAAGGTAGGATTTGGAAGTAACAAATCAATATCCACTTGGTCACCAAAAACTTGAAGATTTTTGACATATCCGGCTTCGACGATATTTTGCTGATTTCCAGAGACTTTAATTTCTTTTAAAGCCTCTAGGATATCCGTTTTTTTAAGATTAACCACTTAGTACAAATAAATCCACGAATTTACGAAATTGTAATCCTCTTACATCAATTCAATTCATTGAACGGGTCCCATAATAGATTTTCAAAATCCACAATTTGATTATTAATGACTTGTATTCCTTCATTATTTAGCAAACGTTTCATTTCATCAAAGCCTTTAAAATGGTGTTTTCCGGTTAGCAATCCATTGCGATTGACCACTCGATGGGCTGGTATATCCAAAAACCTATGTGAAGCATTTAAAGCCCAGCCAACCACTCGAGCGCTTTGTGGTGATCCCAAAAGACGTGCAATAATTCCATAAGTTGATACTCTGCCTTTAGGAATGCGTTTGACTACTTGATATACTTTTTCAAAAAAATCGCTTTGATGAGCACTCATTTTAATAATTCAAAGCACAACCATTTAATGGATTTATGTTCGCTGATAAAAATTCGTTCGTAGAATGTAACAACATCTTTGGCAAAAATTGGTGATTGTTGGCTATTGTGAACATTGGTAATTACTTGATGAATTTTACACCGATAGTTTTCCAATATACCTAAGCTATAGCCAAATAAAAAGTCACTATCGGTTTTTAGATAGATTCGATTATTGGGTTTGAGGATTTTAAGATATTTATCTAAAAAGCGTTTGTTTGTTAAACGATGTTTTGTTTGACGATATTTGTCTTGCGGGTCAGGAAAAATAATCCACAGTTGATCTACTTCATTTTCATCAAAATAGTGATCGATGTAATCGATAGGACAGCGTAAAAAAGCAGCATTATCAATTTCTTGTTGAGAGGCTGTTTTAGCCCCTCTCCATATTCTAGCCCCTTTGATATCGATACCAATATGATTGATTTCAGGAAATTCTAAAGCATTGTAAAGGGTGTATTCTCCATTTCCACATCCTAATTCTATCCAAATAGGCTGAGTGTTTTTAAAATATTTTTTGTTCCAATGACCTTTCAAATAATACGCTTCAGAGCGTTCCCAAGGAAAAGGATCTTGAAGAAGGTTTTCAAAGTTTAGATTTTCTTGAATTTTTCTTTTTTTATTTTTTTTGCCCACTAAAGATTATTATTCTTGTTCGATGATATGTACTTTTGGATTATAAATTGGTAAAGAAAAACTGAATTTGGTTCCTTGTTGAGGACGGCTTTTCAGTTCAATTTGTTGATTATGAGCTTCAATGATGTGTTTGACAATAGCTAGTCCCAATCCAGATCCTCCTTTGTTTCTACTGCGTGTTTGATCTACTCTATAAAATCGTTCAAAAAGTCTCGGTAAATGAACTTGATCGACTCCAGGTCCATCATCTATTACTTGAATTAAAATATTTTCACTTTCTTGTTCAAATGCGACTTTTGTAAGCCCTCCCTTTTTACCATATTTAATCGAATTACTGATTAAATTGACCATTACTTGTTGTATTTTTTCTTGATCTGCCCACACGCAGATTCGATCCAAACCATCTTTTTCCATTAATAAGCCAATGCATTTCTTATGGGCTTCCATTTCAAAGAGCTCAAATACTTTCATGGTCATTTGATCGATATCAAAAGGATATAATTCAAGGGTAAGGGTATCACTTTCAAATTTGGCAATAGTATCTAGCTCATTAACAATTGAAATGATTCGATCTACTCCCTTAGCCGTTCGTTCAAGATATTTTTCAGTCAGTTTCTTCTTTTTATGAGTGCCATCTAGTAAGGTCAATACATATCCTTGAATGGTAAATAGAGGTGTTTTTAGTTCATGAGAAATATTGCCAATAAATTCTTTGCGATAATTTTCACGTTCTTCGAATACACGATTTTCTAGTTCATTTTCAAATTGGTGTTTAAAGATCATCGAAAGAAAGCCCTCCATTTTTTTTGGTAACTTCTTTAGTCGTATGTTGTTTTTAGACTTTTTGCAGGGGTATTTATAATTTAATAGATTTAATACAATAGACTCAAGCAAGAAAAACACAATCAGTAGGGAAATAAAAAATATAATCAATAAGGAGGAGTATAGGGATTGATTTAAACTGTCATGAATTGATAAGCCGGTTGATAGTATCTTAAGCAATAAAGTCCCTATGACGATCAATAGAGAAATGATGGCTGATATGAATAATTTAGTGAGATAATACAACATCCAAAAAGGATTTAGCTGGTTTGAATATTATTGTTCTCAATGAAATTCGGAGAGTAAAAAAGTTATCTCAAACTTTGGGAGCGCATGAATTTATAGCCAACTCCTTTGATTGTTTTAAGATATTTTTTCCCAATTTTCTTTCGAAGTTTTCTCATATGAACATCGACTGTTCGTTCACCGACATGACTGTCCCCCCAAACATAATCAAGAATTGTTTCTCGTTGAAAAACTTTTCCAGGTTGAGAGGCTAAAAAAAATAACATATTAAATTCTTTCCGAGCTAAATTGATAATCTGGCCTTCAATTGATACACTATGGGCCTCTTTGTCAATGATGAATTCATCAAATTGTAATTTAGAATAGGAAAGTGGTCGGTCGTTTAGTCGACGTAACAAACTTTTGACTTTAGAAACTAATACTTTAGGTTTTATTGGTTTAGTAACATAATCATCTGCTCCTACATCATAGGCGGCTAACTGAGAATACTCTTCTCCTCGGGCGGTTAAAAACATAATGATAGTTTCATTAAAACGGCCATCTTCTCTCAGTTTTTCACATGTTTGAATTCCATCCATTATAGGCATCATGATATCTAAAATGATTAAATGAGGATGTCTTAAAGAGGCAGATTCAATGGCTTCTTCACCATTAGCTGCTGTGTAAATTGTATAACCTTCTTTTGTGAGATTGAATCGAATAATTTCAAGAATATCTGGTTCATCATCAACCAAGAGAATACGAATTTCTTCTTTTTTCACTGTCTAGAAAATCAAGTTTAAATTTTTGACAATAAACTTAAGGACTTTAATATATCAAATCCGCTAGATGAGCTAGATGAAAATATAATGAGTCTACCGCTATATATCCATATAGAATGTCTAGTTTTAACATATTGTAAGAAGTTAGTATGCATTCTCGTTTCTTATTCTACAGTTGTATTTCAAATTAAAATAGTCTGAAAACTATATTTAGAAGGATTCTGTTTTTGGGAACCTTAAATATTTGTAGGCAACCTTACAAGTAGTATGTATAATTTTTAATTTCGTCATTTGTGTTTTATTTGATATCATTCTACTGTTGATAGATTGAATATTATTTTAAAATTTTCATTAATGTTATTTTTTATTCTATGACAACAGAAAAGAGATTACCTGTCACTGTTTTAAGTGGTTTTTTGGGAGCAGGAAAAACCACGCTTCTGAACCATATTTTACATAACAAAAAGGGTTTGAAAGTAGCTGTTATCGTTAATGACATGAGTGAAGTGAATATTGATGCTGATTTTATTAAAAGTGAAAACATATTGTCTCGTACTGAAGAAAAATTAGTTGAAATGAGTAATGGTTGCATTTGCTGTACACTACGAGAAGACTTGATGATTGAAGTGGATCGATTGGCAAAAGAAAGCCGTTTTGATTACTTGCTTATAGAAAGTACGGGAATTAGTGAACCCATTCCTGTGGCTCAAACTTTTTCTTTTATGGATGAAGAAAATGACATCGATCTTTCACAGTTCAGTTATATTGATACTATGGTGACAGTTGTCGATGCCTTTAATTTTTTCAGAGATTTTGGGAGTCCAGAAACTTTAATGGATCGAAAATTGGCCAATATGGAAGGCGATAGTAGAACAATAGTGAATCTCTTAACAGACCAAATTGAGTTCGCCAATGTCATTGTCCTTAACAAAACGGATTTAATTTCAAAAGATCATCTTGGCGTTTTAAAAATCTTTATAAAAAAACTGAATCCATCTGCTAAAATTATTGAATCAGTCTTTAGCGAGATTGAGCTCGAAGAAATTCTAAATACAGGTCAGTTTGACTATGAACAAGCTGAACGGAGTGCAGGTTGGATTGAAGAACTCAATAAAGCAGAGCATACCCCTGAGACAGAAGAATACGGAATTACTTCATTTGTATTTCGAAGTAAAAGACCTTTTGATCCAAAACGTTTTTGGAACTTTGTACAACGCAATTTTCCGAGTTCAGTGATTAGAAGTAAAGGATTGTTTTGGTTGGCCTCTCGAAATGAACAAGCTCTTATTTGGAGTCAAGCAGGAGGTTCTTTAAAAGCTGATAGTGTGGGAGTTTGGTGGTGCACTATGCCATTTAATAAGCGCATTGGTCATTTATCGTTTGTTGAAAATCAAAGGCAAATTGAATCTTCATGGGATAAAACTTTTGGCGATCGAAAAAACGAATTGGTCTTTATCGGAAGGGAAATGGAAGAGGAGCTAATTAAAAGAGAACTCGAGGCCTGTTTATCGACCGAAGATGAGTTGAGAAGTCAAAAATGGAAAGAAAGTTATCAAGACCAATGGCCTATCGAAAGGGTCTATGCATTGTAATTGATGATTTTTTCGATGATAACTTATGCATATGCTAATAAGCTGTCAGGTATTCTATCCTTAGGGTTGAATCAATTATTTATATATCCAAAATCTATTTGGGGAGTGTAGAGTTTTTGAAATTTGATATTCGAAAATTTATCGCTTCACCAATTTAAAAATTAGAAATCAGTGATATATAATTCATCCCAATATGAATAGAGAATTTTGCTGAAGTTGATTATAAAATCGGTTATTCATTCGAAATTAGAGGCCTTTTCATACATCCTCATTAGAATTACGGTTTAAGTTAAAATCAATATGATAACTAATAGCTTTAGAAAACGAAAAAAACTTATCGATTTTGAATTAATTGTAAATGACTTGAGCCAAAATTAAACTCCTATTGTTTGCTAAAAAACGATCATAAAACGATTTCGAATTCATTCGATTTTTTTCATAATTGTCAAATCCATCCACGACATTTTGATGAGCATGCATTGATTATTTTTAAACATCAATACACCCATAATTTGATTTACAAAAAGTATTGTCAAAAAATTGGCAAGTCATTAGATAGAGTCAATAAAGTGCATGAGATTCCATTTTTACCCATTTCTTTTTTTAAATCTCATAAAGTCTATTGTTCAAATAAACCGCATGAAGTAGTCTTTGAATCTTCTAGGACAACATCGGAAATCCCTTCTAAACATTTCGTTGGAGATTTAAAGATTTATGAAAAAAGTTTTTTAACTGGATTTGAAAATATATTTGGCTCGGTTGCTGATTATGCTATTTTAGCCTTATTACCTTCGTATTTAGAACGAAAAAATGCGTCATTAATCTATATGGTTGAACGATTAATCCGTCATTCGAATAATCCGTTTAGTTCTTTTTATTTAGATGAATATCGCACCTTATCCAAGCGACTATATATACTCAATAAACAGCAACAAAAAACCATCTTATTCGGACTGAGTTCCGCCTTATTAGAATTTGCACTACAATATCCCATCCAGCTAAAAAACACAATTGTTATGGAGACGGGGGGTACCAAGGGCATGTCTAAAGAAATATCAAAACAAGAATTACATCAACAATTAAAAAGTGCTTTTGGCCTTACTTCAATTTATTCAGAATATGGGATGACCGAATTGCTAAGTCAAGCCTATAGTTTATCAGGCAATCGATTTCAAACCCCTCCTTGGATGAAAATTCAGATTGCTGATATGACAGATCCATTTAAAAATTTAGGATACCATCAAACAGGAGCTATATATCTTATCGATTTAGCCAATATCGATTCTTGTTCATTTATTGCTACTCAAGATATAGGAAAAATAAGAAGTAAAACCTCTTTTGAGTTATTGGGACGGTATGATGAGGCAGATATTAGAGGATGCAATTTGTTATTTAATTGATTTTTAGCAGACAATAATTCTTTTTACCTTTTTGCAATAAAATAAAACCTTGTGCTATTATATCTTTTGAATCCAATAGATAAAATTCATCAACTTTTTCTTTATTGACAGAAATGGAATTGGCTTGTATAGCTCTTTTTGCTTGACCTTTGGATTGAAAAAATATTGGATTTAAACACAAACCTTCGATAATAGGAATCCCACGATTTAAATTTTCCTTTGTAATAGTTGCACTAGGAAGTCCTTGAAAAATTTCCAAGCAGTTTTGATGACTTAGAGATTTTATATCATTAAGAGTGGATTTACCAAATAAAATTTGGCTAGCTTTTTTAGCAAAATCCAAATCTTCTATCGAATGAACTAATTGGGTTAATTCACCAGCTAATGTAGTTTGTAAGATCCTGAGATGAGGAACCTTTTGATGTTCGTTGATCAGATCACCAATTTCTTTTTTATTTAAAAAGGTAAATACTTTTATGAGTTTTTCGGCTTCTATGTCGGTAATATTAATCCAGTACTGATAAAATCGAAATGGAGAAGTTAATTTTCGATCAAGCCAAATATTTCCTTGTTCAGTTTTTCCAAATTTAGAACCGTCTTCTTTTGTAACTAGGGGACAGGTCATTCCATGGGCTTGTTTATGTAACTTTCTTCTAATTAATTCAATTCCAGTAGTGATATTACCCCATTGATCACTTCCCCCCATTTGTAGTACGCAGTTATGATTTTTATACATATAATAAAAATCAAATCCTTGTAATAATTGATAAGTAAATTCGGTGAAAGACATGCCAAAACCTTGGCCGGGAGAAATTCTATTTTTAACAGAATCTTTTGCCATCATGTAGTTCACCGTGATGTATTTGCCGATGTCCCGAGAAAAATCAATCAGTGAATAATCTTTTGTCCAATCGTAATTATTCAACAAGGTAGCACTACTCTTCTCGCTTTTATCAAAATCTAAAAATTTATTTATTTGATTTTTAATCGAAATGCAATTTTCTTCTAGGGTATGCCTATTCAATAATTTTCTTTCTTCTCTTTTACCAGAAGGATCACCAATCATTCCAGTGGCGCCCCCAAGTAATACGATGGGACGATGACCGGCTAATTGAAAATGACGTAGAATGATGATTTGTAAAAGATTCCCAATGTGTAAAGAAGAAGAAGTTGGGTCAAATCCAATATAACCCGAGGCTTTATTGTAAGTTAAATAATGTTTAACATCAGGTGTAGTATTGTGAATTAAACCTCTCCATTCAAGATTTTCTAAGAAGTTTTCCAATATGATTGTTTGGTTCGCCAAAGATATTTTAATCAATTAGAATTATGTTGTCCATAATTATGGAATTAGTTACTGGAGCTATTGGATTAATAAGAGCCAAGTTATTATACAAATTAGCAGTTAACTCAGATTCAAAAGTTTGTAGCTTGTACCGAAATAAAATCAATCGTCGAAGGGTCAAACAGTATTTTTACTCTTTGGATAAAGAAAATTCCAAAAACTATGATAAAATCATCTAGCAAAAAAGCGATTTGTTGAATGTTTACGATTTATAAAGAAAGTTTAAAAGGGATTTCAAAAATTTATCATTGTACTTCATTAATATCTTTTCAAAAAAAGACAATAAAACATTATTTTCAAACAATTTTTGGGAGCAGTTAATTTGGTCAATCTTGCCATTGAAAACAAAGTAAACAAGATTCTCTACGTGAGTTCTGTTGCAGCAATGGGACTAAATAATGGCAACAAACTAATTACGGAGTCATAGATGATAAATCAACCACAGTTTAATTCCTATTATGGCATGTCCAAATATTTAGCCGAATTAGAATTTTGGATATTGTCCCAATCTTCCTTTGATTTGTACTTTGTTGGCATCATTCATAATTTGTGATGTTTGAGAATAATATCTTCATGGTGTATTTGTAATAAATCTTGATCTCTCTTATGGATTCATAAATGCATTTCATTGATCTTATACATTATTGGCACACCCTATTTAAAAACCCTTTGGTTCCAATCTCTTTTTCTATGAGTTGTTGTATCAGATCACAAACCCTTGATACAATTTGACTCCGATTATGCATAATACATTCCCATTTTGTTTGATTCGTCCATCGGTTAATCGATACAATGCCCTTTATCTCAGTAAAACCAAATGTTTGAACTTCTATTTCAATGATTACTTCAATCCAATCTCTGTTGGCATTGAGTTGTATCAAGCTTATGTCAAATGCTTTTTGAAGATTTAGATGATACGATTTGAATTTTTCTAAAATGGCCTGGTTCATGGACTGCTCTATAATCATCATGTGAACTTCTATGTTTGAGCTTTCTTCAAAAACATGAATATTCAAACTAGAAATCGTATCCATCATTGAGAGTCTATTTTATGAATACTTATGACCGAGAAGATTTGGCTTTAAAAAACATATCATTTCATTCATGATGTCGATGAATCTGCAAAGATTTTTATACGCTCAAACATTAAAGATGACAAATGTATACTGTTTTTATTTTTATTACAAATATAATATATTTTAATATTAAACTCTATTTTTAATGATGGTCCAACCATTTGATCGGTCTTCTTAATTTGTTTTTGTATTCTTTATCACATCCACCTTTGTTGATCGATCTCCTATATCTTAATTCTTCAGCCTTATTTTATTAAAACCCATCGTTTAACCCTTTTTGGCACAATAATTGTATTAACATCTCTTTGAGATGATGAACCAATTTTTCTGAAGTCCATACCTAACTTTTGTTTAATAATGTTTTATTGACTAATAAAAAACCAATATAAAATCTTAATTTATTTTCAACTATGAAGAAATTTTTTATTCTGTTGACAGCGGTGGCCTTATTGGCTGCGGGCTGTAAGAACTATGATGACCGCTTTGATGACTTGAATGGTCAGATTGCGACATTAACCACCCAGGTCCAAACCCTCCAAGGGGTGGCCAGTCAGGTAACGGGTCTCCAGACCGAGATCAAGAATATCCGAGCCAGTATTCAAACCGATATCACCACAGCGGTGGCAGGGGTGAGTACGGCCTTATCTACGGCTCAAGGAGAACTGAAGGACGAGATCGGTACAGAGGTAGGAAGGGTTAGTAAAGACTTATCTACGGCTCAAACGGCTCTGAATACCCAGATTGGTAAATTACAGAAGGCCTTGGAAGAGGCATCGGACAATAGTTTATCGCAAGACCATATCGATAAACTAAAAACCGATTTACAGACCGCATTAGCAGCCGCCCAAAAAACCGCTTTGGATACGGCCTTAGCCGGGTTGCAAACCAAGCTTAATGCATTAGAACAAGCCTTGGCAGCAGCTTCCGCTGGGAGTTTATCTCAAAAAGACCTGGATCAGCTCAAAACCGATATCGAAGCCCAGCTGGCTCAAGTCAAAGAAGAGTTAGAGGCGAGTCTAGGCGATGGGGGATTCCATAGCGGGTCGGTCGAGATCACCTCTTCGGGCGGTTGGGAAGCCACCAAGCGTCAATTAGGCAATAAGACCGAATTTAATGGTGACTTTACCATCAATACCGAAAAGTTATCGGCCACCGAATTGGATGAGCTCATCGGATGGGTGGCTAAGATCACCTTGATTTATGGAGATCTCACCATCACCCATAAAGACAAAAACAAGGTGCTCAAGTTTGGCCAATTGACCAGCATCACCGATTTAAATGATGATCAACCCCATGTCCATTATCCGGCATTAACTAGTGCGGGGATTATCTCGCTCGATGGTGGAGATATCCTAACGGTCCAATTGCCCAAGCTCACGACCCTCACGCAATTTGCAGGGCATGAGATTGATCTAAGAAAAGGGACAGCGTTGACCCTTTCGGCCTTGTCGGCCTATACCGACAACTTAAGCATTGACTTAGGAGGCACTTCTGCTGAGATTGATGTGCAGGCATTGGAGAGTGTAGCCAAAGGCAATACAGGCAAGCTCTTGACGGTCATTGGGCCTGATGAAGTGGCTTTACCCGCGTTGACCACCTTAGAAAAACTACATATCAAGGAAGTGCGAACCCTCACGGCACCCAAAGTGAAGGGGGCGGATTTAGAAATTAGCGAAGATGTCGATCATGTAGAGGTGGGTACGGCCGATGGGGCTCATATCAATGTGTTGAACCTTAGCAATGCGGCGGATTTAAAGACCCTCCAGATTGGGGGCAATCCGAGCACCAAAGCCTCCGATGGCACGGTCGTGGTTCTCAATGAAGACCATACGCCCAAGCTTGAAAAAGCCCATATTCATGGGGGACTGTCGCTCACGGTCAGTGACTTGGAAGATCTTCAAGAGATTATCACGGCTCGATCGATCAATACGGTAGCGATTACAGGCACTGGTATTGAAGACGAATTGGTCTTGGGACATCAAAGCAGTGCCGGAGGGATATTAATCATCGAAAAAAATAAAGATATCACCTCCTTAGTGGCTGATAAAGTCAATAAACTCAAGGTCTTGCGGATTCTTGGCAATGAAGATTTAGCAACGATTAGTTTTAAGGCTTTAAAAGCAGGAGCCAGACAAAGCTTTGGCAAGCCCAACTGGGATGATGGCGATGCGGTGCTCATTGGGGCCACCACCTATGGCAATACCAATGGCTTTGGCTTTGTGAGGCGGCCAATAGCAATGATCTAGTGGCTAGTAAATTTTTGTATGAGACTAAAAAGTCCGATGGTCGGACCATCGATAAACAAGGTGATATTGAAGATACCTCCGGGCTCTCGGATCTTGAAGATTTTTTAAGCCATGCGGAGATTCGCCGAGCGGTAGTGTCGTATGATAAGGCCGAGTCTTTTCGTGATGCGGATGGAGCGACGGCTGACGATGTCGAAAATGCAGCAGGCGGTAAACTGCTCTTGATTGGCAAAGGCTTGGCAGGGGCGACTACCTCTGCTGGAAAAGCCAAGCGAGTGTTTCTTATTGCAGGGGGTGGCCTCTCGCCTTCTAGCCCTGGTACGATTACCATTGGCATCCGTGGTGGGATTTCTAAAGCGGTTGCCTTGACTCCTGGGGGTTCGGTAAAAAACTGGGTCAATGATCTCAATGCAAAAGAAGTCAAAGACTTTTTTAAAGTCAATGAGATTACCGTAGAGTCACGAGTTGGGGGGCGTCCGATAGGAAGTTTACAGTTGGCAACCAATGGTACCTTCACCCATACGCAAGGTGATGATGATATTTCCAATGATTTAGGCGGCTCTTTTAAATTGACCATCGGAGAATATTCTCATGAGGTCATCTTATCGGATGGTACGGAGGCCGACAAACCCTTTTCGGCCACCAACAAAAAGGCCATCACCTATGTGGATGCGGATGACTCTTCTGAATTTAGTACTCTTGTTGAGTTATTATCAAAGCTAGATGAGCCATTTCATTATGCCACTAGCTTTGCAGATCCTGCCACTAAAGGACTAGATAGCAATGGCAAGCCCCTAGTGCCGATTGGTATGAATAATATTGATGGTCAGTATATTGTTTATAGCCTCCATGATCATCAACCCATCGACAAGCCGATTACAGTCACCTGGGAAAATAAGCTGGATCAAGATGGGCTCTTTAATATCTTGAATGAATCTAATAAAGATATTGATAATGGAATCGGTACCTTTGTGGTTACTTTAACTTCGGATGTACCTGGTGCGGGCGATAAATCGACTATTGGGCATCCACAAACAGGGATTGGATTCAATAGTATAAGCAATCCATCGGTTTTAAGAACCAATGGAGAAGCCTATGTCAATTCAACAGCTCTCGTAACTGAATTGACCATCGGCGATGTAGTGGTCAAGTCGAGTCTTCCTCAAAAAGGCACCGATGATGTACAAGCTACAGAAGGACCTGAAGACCTCAGTCGAATCGGTTGGTTGTAATATTTAAGATACAAGAAATATCTAGTACGAGTTCTTTTTAGTCGAGAATAAATTATAATCTTGACTTGAAAATTTAGAATAAAAAGGAGTTTCATGTTGAGCACAAAAACCTTCCAAATGGGAGGTTTTTTGCTTTGTGCTGTAGAGACATTCAATAATTGAAAAACGGTGAGAGGATACTAAGCGGAAACTTCTTTTTCATATTTGTCGTATGCATAAACTTATTGGGTGTCTATTAAAAGTCCAATGATTTATTATATTCTTTATCTTATTTCAGACATTTCAATAGAATCTTCAATCATTTCTAATCTAAAAATAACGTTTTGATGGATTCTATGATATTTTTTAGGATTTGAAGCATAATACTTTTCGGATTGTGATAATTGCATACTATCGATATTATATTTATTGTAGATATAGGTTGCATTAAAAGCATCTTCAAAAATAGGATTGACGGTAATGGTTCCTTTGATCCCATCCATGATTGCTATATCATACAAAATATCGACCATGGTGGTTTTTGAAATCAGATTATTTGGCCTTTCTTCCGAATAAAACCTTTCGCAGTATGAAAATAGCAACCCAATTATTGAAGAAAATATGATGAAATTACGACTCATGTTCTATCAAATCCTAACTCTTGAGCTACTTTATTTTTCGAAATAATTCCATCAGAATATACCAATTGTCCGTTGAGTAGTGTATGAATCACTTTTCCAGTAAATGTTTCTTCTAAAAATGGGGACCATTGGCATTTATACATTAAATCCCTAGATCTGACCGTCCAAGATTTATTCAAATCTACAACGACCAAATCAGCATAATAACCTTCTCTAATAAAACCTCTACTGGAAATATCAAATAAAATTGCGGGATTATGGGCTGCTTTTCGAACCAATTTTTCTAAAGTTAAAAGACCTTTTCTAACACAGGTTAGTAATCCCGGAAGCATGTGTTGAACTAATGGCCCTCCTGAAGGGCAGTTTAGGTAGGGTTGGCTTTTTTCACTTTTTGTGTGAGGGGCATGATCGGTTGCCAGAATATCAATTCGATCATCATTTAAAGCTTTCCAAAGAGCGTTTTTATCATGAGTTGATTTAATGGCGGGATTCCATTTGATATAAGTTCCCTTTTTTGCATAATCTTTGTCTGAAAACCAAAGATGATGGAAGCAAACTTCAGCCGTAATCTGTTTTTGATTGAGTGGAATTTGATTGTTAAATAAATGGAGTTCTTCATGCGTTGATAAGTGAAAAACATGAATTTTTGCTCCGGTTTCTTTGGCCAATGAAATAGCCATATTCGTAGACTTCAAACAAGCTTCGTTGCTCCTGATTTTGGGATGCATTTCGATAGGAATATCGTTGCCAAACCGCTTATAAGCTATTGATAGATTTTGTTGAATCGTTGACTCATCTTCACAGTGTAGTGCAATACGAATTGGTGTATGACTGAATATTTTTCGGAGTACCGTTTCATTATCAACCAACATATTTCCAGTTGAAGAACCTAAAAATAGTTTTAGAGCAGGCACTTTTCTGAAATCTAGTGATTTAATTTCTTCTAGATTATCATTGGTCCCTCCAAACATAAATCCATAATTGGCATATGAACTCTTAGAAGCAATTTGGTATTTCTGATTCCATGCTTCAATGCTAGTCGTTTGAGGATTGGTATTGGGCATTTCCAAATAAGAAGTAATGCCCCCCACCAAGGCTGCTTTTGATTCAGTTTCAATGGTGGCTTTATGTTCATATCCAGGCTGTCTAAAATGCACTTGGTCATCGATTAATCCTGGCAAAAGATGTTTTCCGTTAAGATCGATGATTAGGTTAGCTTGATCTCCAGAGATTGATGAATCAATTTTTTCAATTCGATCATTTTT
Organism: Flavobacteriaceae bacterium; assembly: GCA_965221765.1. Lineage (GTDB taxonomy): Bacteria > Bacteroidota > Bacteroidia > Flavobacteriales > Flavobacteriaceae > Bin25. Next base: position 2,524,379 of record OZ244911.1, on the reverse strand, counting down.
GATTAGCAAATCTCCTTTTTGAGTAGATTCTTCATTAACCAAAATTGCATTTTTCAATAGTGTTTTCATTTAAAGCGGGATTTGTTCAATCTCAAATAAGGAACTCCAAAGATGGCTTCACGTATTATTTTATAATTCATTTTTGATTTACCAAATTCTCTGTTTAAAAAAATGATGGGATGCTCTTTTATTTTAAACCCTTTAACATGGGCTCGGTATTTCATTTCAATTTGGTAAGCATAGCCTATAAACTTTAATTCATCGAGACGGAGAGCAGAAAGAACTTGGGTTTTATAACCAACGAAACCTGAGGTGGAATCTCTGATAGGCAGATCCAATAGGATTCGAACATACAAAGATCCTAACAAAGAAAGAATTATCCTACCCAAAGGCCAATTAACCACACTAATTCCTTTGGAATACCGAGATCCCACCACCATATCATATTCGTTTTCTAATAAGGCTTTCATCTTGGGTAATTCTTGGGGGTTATGTGAGAAATCAGCATCCATTTGAAAGATGAATTGATATTCATGTTTTAAAGCCCAAGTAAAACCTTCTTGATAAGCTTTTCCAATACCTTGTTTTTTGGATCTCACAATCAAATGAATGTTTTTGGATTGGTTTGATAGGTTTCTGACTAGATCAGCTGTTTGATCCGGTGAAGAATCATCAACAACCAAAACATCACAATGAATATCTAAACTAACGATATGTTGTATGATGGATTCAATATTTTCCACTTCATTATATGTTGGAATAATGATTAAAGTGTGCGACATATGCCAACAAAACTAATAATAGTACTTTCAAGTGTAATTTCGTAAATCCTTTAAAATGGATTTACCGATAGATAAAATTTTACAGTCTATAGAGGAAAATAGTTTTATTCCTTGGATTTTTATTGTCAATTTGGTTGTTATTAATGTCATCAATTCTTTGATTCCTGGTATTTTTTACTCACTCACTCATATTCTACAACTTCAAAAATTAATTCGAATCAATACAGAATTAATTCCCAAAACCATTTCTTTTTTTACGCTGACGAATCTAATGATGTTGGTATTTATTGTTAGTAGTGTATCACTTTATCTCAGTTTCACAGTATCCCATCTTTCTCCATATCCTATTTCATTACAATTATATTGGTGGTTTTTTATCCCAATTTTTTTAGTCATTGTATTGAGATTTTTATTCAATATTCTATTAATGCTACTATTTAAGAGGAAGCTCGTATTAATTGATTATATCAATTCAAGAATTCCCATTCACTTTTCACTTGTTATGTTTTTACAGATTATTTGTTTTATATACTATACTCTAATCGAGTCTTGGTATTTTTTATTGATTGGTGGAAGTTTTTTTTTAATGATGTTCGGATTTAATGAGTTTAAGTTTTTGCAAAAGTTAGCTAAAGAAAATGCTATTAAAAAATTTCATATTATTATTTACTTTTGCATACTAAGATTGTTGCCTTGGTATGGCGTATTCGCGTTGATTGTAGAGCCCATAGTGTAAAAGAGAAAGTGACATGCATTTAAAGACATCAATTAGATCAGTGTTGGTCTCTCAGCCTGAATCAACATCTGATAATACGCCTTATAATAATCTGAAACAGAAGTACAAATTAAAAATGGATTTCCGTCCATTTGTGCATGTTAAAGGTTTGGATCCTAAAGAAGTTAGGCGTCAGCGAATTGAAATTCAGAAATATCATAATATCATTTTTACTTCTCGTAAAGCCATTGATTACTTTTTTAAAACATGCGCTGACATCCACTATAAAGTTCCACCGACCTTAAAATATTTCTGTCAATCGAAAGCCGTTGGTGATTATCTTCATCAATTTGGAGTTTATAGAAAAAGAAGAGTATATGTTGGTGATCGTAGTATAGAAGATTTGCGTGAAAACTTTGGAAAATATTCCGATGAGCGTTTTTTATTGCCGTCTTCTGATGTTCTAAATCCAAAAATCGTTGATTTTTTGGATTCACTAAAAGTAGAGTGGAAGAGAGTCATTCTCTATAAAACAATAGCCTCAGATTTATCTGATTTGAAAGATGTCTACTACGATATTTTGGTTTTTTATTCACCGGCTGGAATTCATTCTCTTTTCGAAAACTTTCCAGATTTTAAACAAAACAAAACCGCGATTGCGGTTTTTGGTCACTCAACGGTCCAAGCTGCCCGAGAACATGATCTTCGTATTGATATAGAAGCTCCCACCAAAGAGTCTCCTTCCATGACAATGGCCATTGATCGATACATTAAATCAGTCGGCTAATAATTCAGTAATTGAAAAGGTTGAGTTTTGAAGTTAATCCCAATTTTACACGGTTTTTGGCCTAATTCAAGTTATATAAATTAATTGCTATTGTGCAGAATGGGGCTTGAAAAAAGATTATTTCACATCAATAGTTGTTCTCTCAAATAGTTTGAAATCAAAAACAATATTTGATTGGGTATTGACCTTTATGATTTATTGATTTGTAGAGGTATTTATTTCTCATTTCACATAATCTATGTAAACAAAAAATAATTTCCGCCTTTCCTGCTTCCTAGATTTGGTATTCCATTCACAACAATCTAATCGATGTCTGAATGAGTCCCTTGCTTTAATCCAAGAAATTACTTTGCATGTTTTAACGATTTTTCCTTTCTAAACGGCAAATGCATAATCTACGGTGTTTTGTTATTCCCCAATTGGCCACATCCCTCTAGTGCAGTCATATCAATCCCAAGGATATATTGCTGGTTTATAACTTTGAGTAAGTTTGAATAAAACTACTTTTTCTTTGATTTCTGCAATTTTATTATCATTTTTTGTCTTTAAATTAAGATTTACTATTTCTCAACATCTAAATTTTCGAGGTTAGAGAAAAAATCTTGAGGATGTTTTTTGTCCAAATATTTAGATGCATCATCTTCATTTTTTTTAGGTGATGTTTGTTGTGAAAACCATGAACAAGAACTCCCTTTTGGGAGTTATTAATTGAATCGATGTTGCCTTCTAGGTGCTCAAAGGAATCTGAATTTCCACTGATTAAACAAAACATCCCCTTAGAATTTGGACTCGTATGCACCAAGACATAATGCAATGAATTAGAAAGATTGATATTTAATGACGTATCTATGCTTAACAAAGTGGCAGAGTTATAATTTTTTATTTGGAGTGTTTGAGTGTTTTAATTTTTGATAGATAATGAAAAGTTGAATGATGAATGTAATGGTATTTGCTAATATGATGGCAAATTTTCCAAGCAAAATGCCATAAACAAGCCAAATAGAAACACCGATCAACATCACAAAATACATGGTGAGTGAAACGCCATCGGAAATTTGGAACTTATAAATTTTATAGGCTTGAGGCACAAATGCTGAAGTGGTGATAATAGCAGCGATTATACCGATGACTTCAATCCAAAAATTCGACATGATGAGACTTTGTGCATGAGACACTGAACTTTAATTTCTGATGGATGGTAATGAGTCGTAACCGTTTAATAAAGACAAAAGATGGCCACCTTCAAAATCAAATCACAATATTCACGATTTTATTAGGAATAATAATGATTTTTTTGATTGACTTTCCATTGAGATATTTTTCTAGTCGCTTATCAGATAATATCAATGTTTTAATTTCATCTTGTGAACGATTTAATTCTATGGTTTTAGTGAATCTCTTTTTGCCATTAAAAGAAATAGGATACTCTTTGGTATGTTCTATTAAATATGCTTCAGAATAAATCGGGAACGGTTCATAAGTAATACTTTGATGGTTGCCAAGTTTCTCCCATATTTCTTCTGCTAGATGTGGAGCAAAAGGAGAAAGCAAAATAGTCATGGGTTTTAATATTTCTTTAGAATGACAGTCAAGTTCATTTAGCTTGTTACAGGCAATCATGAAACTTGATACACAGGTATTAAAAGAATATCGCTCAATATCGCTCGTAACTTTTTTGATCGTTTGGTGCAATACTTTCAATTCCAATGGACTTGGTGATAGTTCTGTAACTATCCATTTATCACCATTATAAAATAATCGTATAAAACGTTTTAAAAAGTTATGGACGCCACTGATTCCGGCGGTATTCCATGGTTTAGCTTGATCGATTGGACCTAAAAACATTTCGTACATTCTCAATGTATCCGCCCCATATTGAATACAGATTTGATCCGGATTGACCACATTAAATTTAGACTTGGACATTTTTTCAACTTCTCTTCCAACGATATATTTCCCATCTTCCAAAATAAATTTCCCATTAATAAACCGAGGTTGCCATTCTTTTAATTTTTCAATATCCAATACATCGGAAGACGAAACCAAATCAATCTCGACTCGAATAGGATGATATGTTTTGTTGGGCTCTAATAAATTTTTTGAAACATAAGTCTGAGAATTTTTTTGTCGATAGACAAAAGCACTAGTCCCCAATATCATGCCTTGATTGATAAGTTTTTTAGCATATTCTTGAAAGGGTACTAACCTCAAGTCAGCTAAAAATTTTTGCCAAAAACGCGAGTAAAGCAAATGACCTGTGGCATGTTCAACACCCCCGATATATAAATCGACTTCTTTCCAATATTTTAGTGCTTTTTGACTCGCAAATTCTTGAGCATTATTGACATCGGTATAGCGATTAAAATACCATGAACTGCCTGCCCACCCTGGCATGGTATTAAGTTCCAAGGGAAATACAGTTTTAAAATCAATCTTATGATTTTCAACAACTCGATTTTGTTTGGTATCCCAAGCCCACTTTTTTGCATTTCCTAGGGGAGGATCTCCTTGAGATGTCGGCATATACTTTTCAACACTAGGCAATATTAAAGGAAGATATTTAAGATTAATAGGAACAGGAATCCCTTCTTTATGATAGATGGGAATGGGTTCTCCCCAATACCGTTGCCGAGCAAAAATCGCGTCTTTGATCTTATAATTAGTTTCTGATTTACCAATGCCATGAGATTCTAAATGCTCTATGATTTTGGCATAACCTTTTTTAAAATTCAATCCATTAAGCAATTCAGAATTTTTATAAGTAAATCCTTCTTTTTCGACAAAGGCTTCTTTTGAGATATCAATACCTTTAAAAATGGCTACAATAGGTAATTTAAAATGAGTAGCAAAGGCATGGTCTCTTTGGTCCCCTGCAGGGACCCCCATAACGGCTCCAGTACCATATTCAGCTAACACATAATCGGATATCCAAATAGGAAGTTTTTTATTGGTTAATGGATGTATGACATAACGGCCAATGAAAGTGCCACTAATTTTTTTGGCATTAACCAAACGATCTAATACCCGTTTTTGAGATGATTGTTCAATATATGTTTCAACCGATTGTTGATAATCAGCAGTGGTGATTTGTTTGACAATGTCTAATTCAGGGGCAAGCGCCATAAAGGTGGCCCCGAATATGGTATCTGGACGAGTCGTATACACTTTAATACGGTCTTTATGGTTCAAAATCTGAAATTCGATTTTGACGCCTTGGGATTGTCCAATCCAATTTCGCTGCATTTCTTTCATGGGCTCGGGCCAATCAATAAGATCTAAGTCTTCTAATAATCTTTTGGCATAAGCTCTGATTCGCATACTCCATTGACTCATTTTTTTACGAAAAACAGGATAGCCCCCTCGTTCAGAAACCCCATCAATAACTTCATCATTGGCTAGGACCGTCCCCAAATCAGGACACCAATTCACATCGGTATCCGATAGATAAGTCAAACGATATTTTAAGAGTATTTGCTGTTGTTTTTTCCATGAATAGGATAGCCACTGTTGATTTGAAAAAACAAGAGTATCTTCATCACATACCGCTTGGATATTTTTATTTCCATCCATATTGAATTGTCGAATCAAAGATTCAATGGACTTGGCTTTATTTTCTTTGATATCATAATAATGTTCAAATAGAAGTAAAAAAATCCATTGTGTCCATTTATAATAATCAGGAGAAGAGGTTTGTACTTCTCGGGACCAATCAAAAGAAAATCCCAATCGATTTAATTGTTCTTTGTAACGCTTGATGTTTTGTTTTGTGGTTTTGGCTGGATGTTGTCCAGTCTGGATGGCATATTGTTCAGCAGGTAAGCCAAAGGAATCGAATCCTTGCGGATGGAGTACATTATAGCCACAATGTCTTTTATAACGGGCTATAATATCACTAGCGATGTATCCTAATGGGTGCCCCACATGTAGTCCAGCCCCTGACGGGTATGGAAACATATCAAGTACATAGTACTTGGGTTTTTTTGAATCATTGGAAACTTGAAAGGTCTTATTTTTCTTCCAGTAAGCTTCCCATTTTAGTTCAATAGATTGAAAATCGTACTTCAATGTTCTTTAAAACAGAGTGCAAACTTAAAATTATTAGAATTTTTTGTTGTTGAATCATAGGAAATGAAATCCTTTATTTTTGCTCATCATATTTTTAACGAATTGAACCAATCAGAGAAAAGAGAAGGATATAGTGGCAGAATTATTACTAGACAAATTTCTGTCGTCATCGGAATTTGGTTGGTATTATTTTTTTTGGGTGTATTGGGTATCTTATTAATCAATACCAAAAATTTAGTTAATCAAGTCAAAGAGCAAATCTCATTTTCAGTATACCTTAGTGATCAGATTACCCCTTTAGAAACCAATGAAATCCGAAATTTTTTAGAAATAGATCCTGCTATCAAGACGCTTGATTATATCTCTAAAGAAACTGCCGCTGAAGAATTTGCTCAAATCATTGGGGAAGACTTTATCGAGTTTTTAGGTCATAATCCACTTCAAAGTTCATTTGAAATTCAATTCAATTCTTCTTTTGTTTCTATCAATAGTTTGGAAATGAAAAAATCTGAATTATTGGGACTGTTTCCGTCTGTTCAAGAAATTGCGTATAATTCATCGGTGTTGAGTGTTCTGGGAAATAATTTTTCTAAAATTATTTTTGTGTTGATTATAATCGTGGCATTCTTTTTGTTTTTGACCATAGTGATGATCAATACGACAGTAAAGCTCTCGATTTATTCTAAAAGAGTGGTCATCAAAACAATGCAATTGGTTGGAGCGTCCAAATCTTTTATTAGAAGACCATTTGTCAATCGAAATTTATGGTTGGGATTCATTGCTTCTGTCTTGACTATTGTTTCATTGGCATTCCTAGTCCATTTATTACAAAGTGCATTTCCCCAATTAAATCTCATCAGTGATTTTATTGGAGTGGGTATTTTATTGATATCAATCCCAATAATCAGTATGTTAATTACCGGGATCAGTTCCTATATGACGACTAGTTATTATCTAAGAATCACAACAGTCGACGCCTATAAATTTTAAGACATAACAATGGGTAAACAACAAACTAGATACCAACTCCTTTTTGGAAAACATAATTATCAGATTTTAGGTGCCGCCTTGGTACTGATTGCCATAGGATTTATATTGATGGTTGGTGGAGGGAGTGATGACCCCCAAGTCTTTAATCCCCAAATATTTAACTTTCAAAGAATCCGTTTGGCCCCTATAATTGTTTTGAGTGGTTTTGTTTTGGCTATTTATGCCATTTTGGCAAAATCAAAAGCCCGTCAATGAATTTTTTTGAAGCTCTAGTGATAGGGATTATCCAAGGATTGACTGAGTTCTTGCCAGTGTCTTCTTCTGGTCATATCGAATTATCAAAAGCTATTTTTGGAATTGATTTAATAGCCAAAGAAAGTTTGTTTTTCACATTAACATTACATTTAGCTACAGCCTTGAGCACCATTATTGTATTTCGAAAAAAAATTTGGAACCTCCTCTTTAAAATGATACAAGGCGACAAAGAGAGTCTAGAGTTTGCTAGTAAAATAGTAGTATCCATGATTCCTGCAGTGATTATTGGTTATTTTTTAGAAGACCTCATCGCATCGGTTTATCATCAGAATATCATATTGGTAGGGTTGATGCTTTTGATTACTGCCATTTTATTGTATTTAAGTGATCGAATCAAAACATCTACGAGAACATTAACCCATATGAATACCCTCATGATGGGTATTAGCCAGGCCATCGCAATTATTCCTGGAATTTCGAGAAGTGGGGCTACCATAGCCACGGGGGTATTCTTAAAATCAGATAGAAAATCCATTACAGAGTTTTCTTTTTTAATGGTTGTCCCCATTATATTGGGCAGTATGTTGCATTCTATTTTGAATGCTGGTTCAGTTGAATTAGCCCTATCATGGGGGTCTATAATAGCAGGTTTTTTTTCTAGTCTAATAATAGGCATCATTGCTTGTATATGGATGGTGCGTTTGGTCATCCTAAGTCAATTAAAATATTTCGCGATGTATTGTACTGTGGTTGGTCTATGGGCAATTTGTTATGAAATTTTCTAGTTTTCAATTCAATCAACAAGATTTAATAGAAGGTCATATTTTGTTAGTTGATAAACCCTATCAATGGACATCCTTTGATGTGGTAAAAAAAATTAAACTGTATTTACAAAAACAGTATTATATAAAAAAATTAAAAGTTGGGCATGCTGGAACACTGGATCCATTAGCAACCGGTCTGTTGATTCTCGCTACTGGAAAAAAGACGAAAGAGATTCTAAAATTCCAATCCTTATCCAAAACCTATCAAGGAATTCTGAAATTGGGACAAACTACCCCTTCTTTTGATTTGGAAACGCCCGTTGATGCCAACTATTTAGTCGATCATATCACCAGCGATATAATCATTGAAAAATCCAAAGAATTTATGGGAGAGTTAGATCAATTTCCACCGGTTTATTCTGCCCTAAAAAAAGAGGGTAAAAGACTATATCAATACGCTAGAAACGAAAAAACAATCACTCTTAAAGCAAGGAAAATAACGATTAAAAAATTTCAGATTGATCAAATTCATATGCCTAATATTTATTTTACAATCATCTGTAGCAAGGGAACGTATATTCGGTCACTGGTGAATGATTTTGGTAAAAAATGTGACTCAGGGGCTCATTTGATTCAATTGAGGAGAACTCATATAGGAGAGTATCGTGCCGATGATGCTCTAAAAATCCAATAATCGCAAAAAGTATCAGGATTATGTACTTCAATGTCAAAAGACATTTATTCCGAAAAATCAGTATTTTCGATATCCAAGACCATTAGGTCCGATGAGTTCTGTGGTGAACGAGATGCAGGATAAAGTATCGCCATGTATCGATTTGAAAAATATAATAGAACTTCCAATTGAGGCGAGATGCAAAGTGATTATATAGTGGGAGATATAAAAAAAACAGAGCATAAAATATTTTATTGTAATGCCAATAGAATAAAAAATATAAAGGATGAAAGTGTACATCTGGTGGTAACCTCACCACCATACCCCATGATTGAAATGTGGGATAATATGTTTTCAGAACAAAATAAAGATATTGAAAAAGCATTAAACAATAACAAAGGACAATTAGCTTTTGAATTAATGCACCAAGAATTAGATTTAGTATGGGAAGAATTGGATCGAGTGTTGGTTCCTGGAGGTATCAGTTGTATTAATATTGGAGATGCTACTAGAACGATTGATAAAAATTTTTCTCTTTATTCAAATCATGGTAGAATACTTCAAAAATTCATTGATATTGGGCATCATAACTTACCCAATATTCTGTGGAGAAAAGTAACCAATTCTCCTAATAAGTTTATGGGTTCAGGCATGTTACCGGTAGGAGCTTATGTAACATTGGAGCATGAATGGATATTAATTTTTCGTAAAGGAAAGAAAAGAGAATTTAAAACATTAGAACAAAAAGTCAATAGAAAAGAAAGTGCTTATTTTTGGGAAGAAAGAAATATTTGGTTTAGTGATTTATGGAATTTTAGCGGAACAAAACAAAAATTAAAGACTAAAAAAAGTAGAGATAGAAGTGCAGCATATCCTTTTGAAGTTCCTTATCGATTGATTAATATGTTTTCTGTGAAAGGAGATACTGTGCTGGACCCTTTTCTTGGAACAGGAACCACAACATTAGCCGCTCTTTTATTAGAAAGAAACAGTGTTGGAGTAGAAATAGACACCCATCTGAAAGACACTATTATTCACCGTATTAAAATTCAATCCATTAATCAATTGAATGATATTTTAACCGATCGAATCAACACCCACAAATCATTCATTGAAAATTTTCACAAGCCATTAAAATATTTCAACAATCATCATGAAATTCCAGTGATGACAAAACAAGAAATAGAAATTAGTATAAACGCAGTAGATGGGATTAAAGGAGGAGATAATAGTTTTTACGCTTATTACAAAGCATGGGATAAAAGTCAACTAATTCTTGATTCTTCAAACTCAATAGAAACTGATGTATCTTCTTTTTTATAAGTAACTAATAAATATTTGGGATTTATGTATTTAGTTATACACTTTGGCATAATAATAGTATGTTTTTTAATGTAAAATTTTGAAATGAATAATTTAGATCTAACTAAAAGTAAAACTAATTCCTTAATAGAAATTTTTGATTTATTTAAAACAGAAGAATATGCTCAAAAGTATTTGGAAAAATTAAGGTGGGAAGATAACATTAGGTGTCCTAGGTGTCATTCTTGTAAAGTGAATCCGTTAGAGAATCAAAGACCAATGCCTTATTTCTGTAATCAATGTAGAAAATATTTCAGTGTAAGAACTAGAACCATCATGGAAGAGTCTAGAATTTCTTTGAGAAAATGGATGATGGCTTTATACTTATTTAAAAACACACCAAAAGGAATTTCTTCGACAAAACTTGGGAAGTATTTAGGAATACAACAACGATCAGCTTGGTTTCTACTCCATCGTATCAGAGAAGCTACAAAACAACCAATGAATCAGCTTTCAAGAACGGTTGAAGTGGACGAGACGTATATTGGGGGCAAAAGAGCCAATATGTCGAAATATCGTCGCATGCAGTTCTATCATTTAGGACGAGGGAGTGTGGGTAAATTTCCCGTAGTGGGTGCATTGAACCGAGAAACTAATCAGGTGATCGCCAAAGTGGTGGAACATACAGACAAAGAAACCCTCCATGAATTTATTAATCAACAGACGACATCGGATGCGGTGATCTATACGGATGAAGCCCGATGTTATCATGGATTGAATCGAACATATGGTGTTGTTTGTCATAGCCTACGAGCATTTGTTGATGGGGAGATTCATACCAATGGAATCGAGTCTTTCTGGGCCAGGGTGAAACGTGCTTATAAAGGTACTCATCATTGGTGGAGTCAAAAGCACTTACAACGTTATATCCATGAGTTAGTTTGGAAACACAATATCCGTGAAAAAGAGGTTATTGAACAAATTGGATTGATTATTGAAAACCTTGGTAAAAAACTGTCTTATCAAGAGCTTATTACACCATGAATCAAAGCATTAAAACTTCATTTGTTGATGCTTTAAAGAGTAAAGGGAAGTACCGCTATGGTCGCTATCAGAATCTTCCGATTCGATACGCTGGGGGTAAAAGTTTAGCGGTAGGATTTGTTGTAGAGCAAATACCAACAAGTATTCAACAATTGGTTTCGCCGTTTATTGGTGGTGGAAGTGTTGAAATAGCTTGTGCTAATACATTAAACATGAAAGTTCAAGGGTATGATTTATTTGATATTTTATGTAATTATTGGAAAATTCAATTAAGAATGCCTATCACATTGGCTGATCGAATATCGAAATGGAATCCAACCCAAGAAAATTATAATCAAGTGAAATCGAGATTAAAAGAACATTGGATCAACAATGTTTTAATTGAAAATAACTTAGAGTTAGCAGCTCATGATTGGTTTAATCATAATTTATCCTATGGGCCGGGATTTTTTTAGGATGGATTTCTAAAATATATAAAGATGATCGAAGGTTTAAAAGATTGGTTGAAAAAGTGAGACGGTTTTGATGTCCTCGTTTAAAAGTAAAACAAGGTTCTTTTGAAAAAACAATATCAAAACATCGTACCACTGCGATCCACCTTATTTTCTTGAAGGAGATCGTCAAATGTTTAAAGGTATTTATCCCCAAAGAAATTTTCCAATTCACCACAAAGGATTCAGACATGATTTACTCAGAGAACTATTACATGAACACAAAGAGGGGTTTTATTTTGTCCTATAACGATTGTACACCAATAAGAGAATGGTATTCCGATTTTAAAATCATCGAAATGGGATGGCCATATACTTTAGGTCAAGGAGAAAGTTGAAAAAAGAATTGTCTAACGAAAACATATTGAGTGCTTTTTTAGATAAGGGGTTATTTGATGGTGGGAACGCAAAATATTTAAGCATATTCATTGGTGACACCAATAAAACAGATATTAATGACAAAGTTTTTCATGTTTTCCACAAGGATGATGGTATCAATAATTTAACTGCAAATATTGCGGTTAATAACTCAAAAGCAAGAAATGAACATCAAATGGATGATCAAAAAGTTATTTTCTTTTCTAATTTAAATGGAAAAAACATTGGTGAAATTGAAGATAGACGTGATAGTGCTCAGCATTATAGAGCAATGAAGTTTCGACTTCATGCTGAATCCACTTATTCAATACTACATCAAACTATCGAAATAAGAAAACGACTTTGCAGACAATTAATAGTTTACGGAAAAGCAGTTAAAACTTTTAAGCAAAATATTCAATTATGACAAGATAACTTGGTAAAAAACTTCCTTCTGAGGAAGTACCAAACCATGAAAATATTTCTTTAGAATTGCATTTACAAGTTAAAGATTTAGCGAAAACATTAATGTCAACTTCTAAAAAGCCTTTTAATAACCATAAAAATAATTTAAAATGAAATTGAGTAGTATAACTAAATACATAAATCCCAAATATTTCGTTTGATATTAGCCTCAGAACATTATAATTTTCTCCATTTCTTGGTTTGATTTGCATTGGAACATCACCAATATATCCGTCAATTCCATTCGATTCTTCCTTAGGAGCTGCTCTTCGATGGCTTTTATTGTATTGCTTAGCAATCATTTTAAGTGCTATCCCTTGAATAACGATTCCCGTATAAGATTTATAAAGTACTAAATCTTCAACCCATTTATCAATCAAAGGTTTATCTATTTTTTGAATAGCAACAACATAGTTTTTTAACATTGAAAATATTTTATCCGCTGCATTTTCTATAGAATGAGGATACTTTTCAGTATACCATTTTTTCCAATCTGAGATAGAATGATCACCTTTTAACTAAAAACTCTGGAATTAAATCCGTCATTTGTCCAACAACGCTTGATCTTGTTGCTTGAGCGGTATTACTAATTAGATTGATTAATTGAGTCGTGTATTTAGGAAAATTTAAACTAGTATCCCAATCACGAATATTCTCATCGGTTTCAATAAAAAAAGCATAGATTTTTGATGTAGATATTTTTATTCTAGCCATTTGGAAAAATAAAGAAGTAAAGTAAATGCATTTGTTTTAGCCTTAATTCTTAAATCATAATGATATAAATAAAACAGTCCTAACTTCAACCCCAACGACTAACTACCAACAGATTGGAGTTGTTAGGAGATGCCTCTGTTGATACCATCCCAGAAGAATTAGTGGAAATAACTTTTTGTTAAGTACGGCAGTCAAGAGATAAGGATGCAATGCCGGATGATATGATGAATCTGAAAAGTCGAATACCATTTGGCGCTTTAGTATATAATCTCCAAAAGGATACATCCCATTTCTAGTAATTTTGCCTTGTATTGATTCAATCGGCAGTTATGATTGTGGACACATTTCAAAAAGCCAAAGAGAATTTAGATCGCCTCGGTTATTTGGATGTTAAGTATTCCAAAGAAATTGATTTTGAAAAAGAATTTATCAACTTAAAAAAGTCGAAAGATGCTGTTTTGTTGGCTCATTACTATCAAGACCCTCAAATTCAAGAATTGGCAGATGTTTTAGGAGATAGCCTCTACCTGGCCCAAGCAGCTACCAAAGTGGAAGCCAAAATCATCGTATTTGCAGGGGTGCATTTTATGGCTGAAACCGCCAAGATTATCAATCCTTCTAAAAAAGTCTTGCTTCCAGATTTAAAAGCAGGATGTTCTTTGGCTGATTCTTGTCCACCAAAAGAATTTGCGAAATTTAAAGCACAATTTCCCGATGCCATCGTTGTAACCTACATCAATTGTACTGCCGAAATAAAAGCACTTTCTGATATTGTTTGTACTTCTTCAAATGCAAAACGCGTGATTGATTCTATTGATAAAAGCAAGCGAATCATTTTTGCTCCTGATAAAAATCTAGGTAAATTTTTAATAAAAGAATTAAACCGTCCCATGATTTTATGGGATGGGGCTTGTATGGTTCATGAAGCCTTTTCTTTTGATAAAATTGTCAATATGTTTCAACAGCATCCCCAAGCCAAATTCATTGCGCATCCTGAAAGCGAATCTCCCGTATTGGATATAGCCCATTATATTGGTAGCACCTCTGGACTATTGAATTTTGTTCAAAACGATGATGCTTCTCAATACATTGTTGCTACGGAATCAGGAATTCTTCATCAAATGAAAAAAGTATGTCCTCAAAAAGAATTTATACCAGCTCCAGTCCAAGATGATACTTGTGCCTGTAGTGAGTGTGCTTATATGAGACTCAATACAATGCAAAAGCTATACAGCTGTCTAAAATTTGAACTACCAGAAATTATTTTAGATCAACAGTTAATGATACAAGCCAAAGAGCCCATTGATCGGATGCTTGAACTGGGATAATCATGGTGTATGATATCCTTGTTATAGGCACCGGTATTTCAGGATTGACCTTTGCCATAAAAGTTTCTGAACAAAATCCGAATACTAAAATTGCCTTGATTTCTAAAGGAGGATTCGATGAGGGCAATACGCGATATGCACAAGGAGGCATTGCTGTTGTGAGAGATTTTGTCAAAGACTCTTATAAGAAACATATCGATGATACCTTGGAAGCTGGGGGATATCAAAATAAAAAAGAAGTCATCGAATTTGTTGTTAAAGAAGCTGGCCAACGCATTGATGAATTATTACAATGGGGAATTCAATTTGACACACAAAATGGCGAATTACATCTGACAAAAGAAGCCGGACACTCCGCCCATCGAATCATACATTATAAAGACATCACCGGTCATCAGATCCAACAAGCACTTGTAAAAAAAATTGAAAAGCTTCCAAATATAACCTGTCTGAAAAATCATACGCTGGTCGATTTAATCACTGACCACCATCTCAAATCGAATTACAACTGTTGCTATGGAGCTTATGTCATTTCAAAAGAACAAAGGCAAATTATCACCCTTAGTGCAAGGCTTACAGTATTATCAACTGGTGGAGCGGGTCAGTTATATCGTCATACGACCAATCCTCCCGAATCAACGGGTGATGGTCTTGGAGCCGCATATAGGGCAAAAGTCTTTATGGAAAACTTACCTTTTGTTCAATTTCATCCTACGGGATTGTTTCCTAAGGTTCATGGAAAAACATTTTTGATTTCTGAAGTATTAAGAGGTATAGGAGCCCAACTTTTAAACCACCATGGTGTTCAATTTATGTCCCAATATCACCCAAAAAAAGAAATGGCTCCGAGAGATGTCGTGGCAAGGGGAATCGCAACAGAAATTCAAAAAGGAAAAATGGACTATGTTTATTTGGATGCGCGAAATATTCCATATCATAAGTGGCTCAAGAGATTACCCAATATTTATAAGCAGCTTATTAACATGGATATCGACCCTGAACATCAATTCATTCCTGTAGTACCGGTGGCACACTATTTTTGTGGTGGAATTGTGGTTAATGAGCATGCAGAATCTAGATTAAAACGATTGTATGCCATCGGAGAATGTAGTTCAACGGGACTCCATGGGGCCAATCGGTTGGCTTCTAATTCACTTTTAGAATCCATTGTTTTTTCACACCGTGCCGCCATGCACTGTATAGACTCTCTAAACAATCAATTACTTCATAGTACTATTTATGAAAAAATTCCAAGTTGGAAAGGAAAACAATATCAAGAATTCAATAATCCTAAAATCACCCATTCTTTGCGTCAGCAATTACAAGATACTATGACCAAATATGCCGGCATTTTTAAAACCAATCAAAATTTAGATGTTGCTGAAAAAGAAATGTATAATATTTATAAACAGGTATTAGGAATTTATAATCGAAATAAATTAGATGTTGAACTATGCGAACTTAGAAATATGGTGAGTATTGCCCATTTGATTATCCAACAAGCCAAACAGATCAATGTCAATCAAGGGGTTTTTTATAATATCGACAATGAGTGAATCCTATTTAAAAAAATATCGTTCTGAGTTGGATGATTTAATCGGTTTATATTTCAAAGAAGATATTGGAACGGGAGACTTGACTTCACAAGCTTGTTTGAATAAAACCCAAATTTCGTTAGGAAAAATATATTCTAAAGAAGATTGTATGATCGCTGGAATTAAATTTTCTCAATACATCGTCGAAAAATATGATCCGAATTTAATATTTGAAAGTTCCATTGAAGATGGACAAATCATAGAAAAAGGTCGTTGTATTGGACAATTAAGGGGATCGAGTGTTTCAATTCTTAAATTGGAAAGGCTCTTGTTGAATTGTATTGCTCGAATGAGTGCTATAGCCACTCATGTGGCTACTTTAAAAAAAATAATCAGTCATGGGTCTTGTCAATTATTGGATACTAGAAAAACTACTCCGGGATTTCGAATTGCAGAAAAATGGGCCGTTTCAATCGGTGGAGGATTAAACCATCGAATGGGTTTGTATGATGCCCTTTTGATAAAAGATAACCATATTGATTTATGCGGTGGCATAAAAAATGCACTCGATAAAACTTCTAAATTTATTTCAAACTTTCAAACAAAACCTCTCGTAATCGTTGAAGTTAGAGACTTGTATGAAGTGATACAAATCTTAGATTATGATTTTATTGATCGAATCCTTCTAGATAACTTTTCTTCAAATGTTATTTCTCATGCTATCAAAACGATTGATAAAAAATATAAAATTGAAGTATCGGGAAATATCAATCAAAACAATATTTTGGATTATGCACAAGAGGGGGTGGATTATATTTCAATGGGATCGCTAACGCATTCTAGAGCATTGATTGATATGAGCTTACTAATCGAACCATCTTTATAATCAGTGCCAGGGATGTTTCCATCCCGAACGATAAGATCGTTTTAAAAGTTTAGTGGCTTGTAAATCATTTTCAACAATCATTTTTTCCGGATTATAGACCAATGAGCGATTGGTTTCCATGGCGATATTGGCTAGAATACAGCTTGCTGTAGAAATATGACCATCCATAATATGCGATGCTGGTCTTTTCCCAGTTTGTATAGCCTCTAAAAAGTCAATCATATGTAATCTGGTCGCTGGGGCAGCTTGTAGTTCGATATCTTTTTCGGTGAGATCTTCTGGAAATTCTTCTCTTTGGTAGATGACATCTTTTACAATGGGTGGTTGATTTCCTCTAGGGATAAATTCATATTTAAATGGACTTCCTTTTAGGGTTCCAAGTTCACCATAAATAAAAAATCCCCATGGATAATCTGGATCTACAGGATTTCCCCATGTGCGGTGACTCCAAATACAGTTAAAATCATCATGTCTGAAAATGGCTGTTTGAGTATCCGCAGTATTAGATTTTGAATCTTTTTGTACGTAGATTCCTCCTGATGCAGTAATTTGATGAGACCATTTTAAATCTAATAACCATCGGACTGTATCGTACATATGGACACACATATCTCCTGTAATACCATTGCAATATTCCATAAAGGCACGCCACCATCCTCTATGTGGCAGATGATCATAGGGTCTTAATGGTGCCGGTCCAGTCCAAAGATCATAGTTCAAATAGTTTGGAATAGGTTTTTCTGTCGGATTTGCTCCGGCTCTCATATGGTAGTAGCAACACATTTCGACATGACCAATTTTACCTAGTAACCCTTTGTCGACGACATGTTTTTTTGCATGTATCAGATGAGGCGTGCTTTTTCTTTGGGTGCCTACTTGTACTACGCGGTTGTATTTTTCTGCTGCTTTGACCATGGCATGTCCTTCAAGAACATCAACACTAATGGGTTTTTGGACGTACACATGAATACCAGCTTTGAGACAATCGATCGTTTGAAGAGCATGCCAATGGTCAGGAGTTCCAATAATGACAATATCCAATTCATGTGCACTGATCATCTCTTGGTAATTTTCATATAGTTTGGGTTGAATATCAGATTTTAGTCTATTTGAAATTAAATCAGAAGCTTCATTTAAAAGATTTTTATCCACATCACACAAGGCCACCACTTCTACTTGAGTGACCTGCATCAATCGAAATAGATCACTTTTACCATACCATCCTGTACCAATAACACCTACTTTCCATGGTTTTAAAGGATGGATTAAATCAAATCCATAAACTCCAAATTGAGAAAGAATGAGTGATGCCATGCTTCCTTGTAAAAATTTTCTTCGGTTAATCATTATGTTCTTTGTTTTGGCCATTGAAATTTTTATGTATAAAGACCACAAGTTAAAAAATCTAATACTATCGGGTAGGATAAATGTTAAGACTGCAGAAAGTCGCTCCTTAAAAAGTCTTTTTTTTAGTTGTAGTTATGTTATCATAGTTCTTTGAGCTGAATAGGGAGACCACTTGAATAAGCAAAAAAGAATATCTTGGACTCATGGTTCCATGAATTTCTTTCAATACATCCTATAGTGATCAAATAGACATTCATTGTGGGTGATGGGGCGTCCATCAGATCGTTTTCTTGCCGACGATTTGTATTTCTTTTTGATGTGATAAGATTTTATAGGATGTTTTTTCATTAAAATCCATATGAATCATCACGAAGTCTTTTTGTTGAAAATCCTTAATTCGTTTGATTTTTATGATTTATCTAGGGATAGTTTTTTGAATGATATCTCCCCAATGGTGATTTGTCTAGTCGTTTTCATAAGATAACGGTAGGATATTATCGTTGAATGGCAGGAATAATGGATTTTTTCTTCATGGGTGTATCTTTAAATATAGCTTCTAAGGCTTGCACATATTGTCGGTGAATCTCTGGTTTTTTAGATTTTAAAATCATTAAATGATCTAATTTTCGTTGAATACTTGGAAAAGATAACCAATGGTAATCTCTATAAGAAATATTACCTTTTTTAAATTCGATTAAAAATTCTTTATCCTGAGCATTCAACCAAGTATGAATATGAGTTAATAAATTTTGAAATGTCGTTTGATTCATACTCTGTTAATGGCTGGTCAATAATCCCAGCGACTTCTGTTCGGGTTGGATTTTGACGATGTTCGATAGGAATCGAAAAATGACTCAAAATCGAATTAGAACTACTTAATAGACTATACAAAAAACCTTCTTTCATGGCTTCATTTATTGGTAATTCATGATATATGGATTGGATATCAAATAAATCACGAACTAATTTTCGTTCTAATGCCGCACAAAATTTACCACCCACGATTTGTTCAACGGGGACAATATTCATTGATATTTGCTGATTAAAAAACTAAGCTGTTTTAGGGGTTAATGATTTTATTTGAGGCTTTAGAATCGTCCCTCGCATAAACTTATTGGGTTCTATTTTAATCAATAGGCCATCTTTTTCAAGATACAATTTCGATGATTTATATTTTTTTCGAATATGACATGTGGGATAGTGTGATGCCACATCACGAACTATACGCGTCAAAGCTTGATTGATGTGGTGAATCCCTTGTCCAAGTGATTCATGAATCGGACAATAAATTAAATCAATATCTACAGATAAACGAGGCATATCCAAAATAAAAAAATTCAAAGCGGTCCCGCCATGGAGAGCAAAACAAGATTCCTTTTGAACCATGGGTAAGATATCCAACAACCATCGTGATTGTTAGATCACTTCATTAGAATAACTCATGATTTATCAAGTCATGGATCAATAACCATCTAAAGCCAATACACTTTTAGGAATCATCACTCGATATTTTTTATCCAATTGCCCTCCTTCAAATAAATGGGTAGCATGAATTCCTTGTCCTAATGAAATCTGGGATATATTTAAATCGTCGAACCAATCGACTTCTTGATGTTCAGCAAAACTCAATAATAATTTTTTGACTTTATAAGATCGACATTGTTCTAATAAATGTTGCCACCGATGAACATCTACTAAGTGTTGAAACATCAAACATTCTAAATTTTGATAACATTCAGCTAAAGAAATATTTCGAGGGGCTTGATGTAAACATTCTAAAGTAGCCCGTTCAATGGATGATATTTGGATTGGACATGATGTTTGCAATGACCAAGAAATCAATCCCATAGAAGATGGTAAAAAATTGGTTTGATGTACTTGATACCAAACCCCCCAATCGATTTTTCTAAACCAAAAAGGAAGATGAGAGCCGATGGGCATGAATAACCATAGGGCACCCATTTCTGGATAGACATAATGCGTTTTTTGATGGATTATTAAAGCTGTTAATCCTCCAATATGTATCGGTTGCTGTTCTTGTTTTTGTAAGCAAGATAATGCATGGAATAGCGTTGGTTTTTGACCAGCGAGACACCATGCCCCATAACCTAAAGATGTTAAATAACCTTGTTGTTTATATTTCTGTAATAAGGTATTGGATAACCCTTGTTTTTTTTAAAAACGAGAGGTAAAAACGACCTCATGAGGATACCTTCTAAAACACGTTGCAGTTTCATGAATGGTGTCTTTCTCTACAAAATTAAAAAATTTTGATAAAATGACACTATCTTCTATTTTTATCCGTGTATCATTATCTAAAACTACCGAGTGTAAGATTCCCCAAAAATAGGAGCAGTCTAAAATATAGTTTGATAAACGATTTTAATTTAAAATGTGACTATTGAACAGATCAATCAAGTGATTTTAGCGAGTCAACAGTTTTATGAATTCTAATCAATCGTTTTAATATAATTTCAACTCTATCGAGTTTTAACATGTTTTTTCCATCGCTTTTTGCATGAGATGGATTAGGATGAGTTTCTAAAAAAATACCATCAATTCCAACCGCTACGGCAGCTCGGCCCATGGTTTCTATTAAATGAGGGAGTCCAGCAGTAACGCCTTCTGACATGTTGGGTTTTTGTAAGCAATGAGTAATATCCATCACCGTTGGAGCAAACGATCTCATGATGGGTATTCCTCGAAAATCAACCACTAAGTCACCATATCCAAATTGGGTGCCTCGTTCAGTTATAAAAACATCTGTATTGCCTGTCTTGATGGCTTTTTCAGTAGCAAACCTCATGTTTTCAGGAGACATGAATTGTCCCTTTTTGAGATTTACTGTTTTTCCAGTTTTAGCAGCAGCAATGATTAAATCAGTTTGACGAACTAAAAAAGCGGGTATCTGTAAAACATCCACATATTTTGCAGCAATTGGGGCATCTATGGTTTCGTGAATGTCTGTTAAAACAGGGATTTTTAGTGTTTGACCAATATTGTGTAAGATTTTAAGAGCCTTAGAATTACCAATACTAGTAAAACTATCTATTCGAGTACGATTGGCTTTTTTAAAGCTTCCTTTGAATATATAGGGGATGCCTAGTGATTGACAAACACGATGGATATGGTGGGCAATTTGAAAAGTGGTTGGTTCATCTTCAATAGCACAAGGACCAGCAATTAAAAAAAACGATTTAGGGTTTTGATTTAAAAAACGTTTGAAATCCATCAATGATGCATCAAAAAATAAAATACTTCAATAGCAAAATAAAGTTCGATTAATCGAATGATTTTTTTTGAACTCTTCGAGTAACCACTTCTTCCAAGGTTTTATTTTCAAGTCGATAGATTTTTCCAGGAAACGTTAAAACCATATTATAATTATGCGTAGACATCAAAATAGTCATTCCATTTTGATGCAACTTTTCAAACAATCGCATTAATTCTAAAGAAGTTTTAGGATCTAAATTTCCAGTTGGTTCGTCGGCTATAATTATTTGAGGATTATTCAATATAGCACGAGCAATCGCAATTCGTTGTTGCTCTCCACCAGATAATTCGATGGGATATTTTTTAGTATTGACATCGACATTGACCAATTTTAGAGTTTGAAAAACGCGATGTTTGATTTTCTTTTTAGATTTCCACCCCGTTGCTCTTAAAACAAATGCGAGGTTTTCAAAGATATTACGATCATTCAATAGTTTAAAATCTTGAAATACGATTCCCAACTTTCTTCTCAACTTAGGGATGTTTTTGGTTTTGATTTTTTTTAAATCAAAACCTACAACCCAAGCATTTCCCTTTTTAATCGGTAGATCACCGTAAAGAAGTTTCATCAATGTAGATTTTCCAGATCCCGTTTGACCAATAAGAAAAACGAATTCACCTTTATGAATTTCAAAATTTAGATTGTTAATCACTTGATTATTGTCAATATTAATTTGACAATCGACAAATTTCACAATACTTTTCTCAGAGTCTTGAAAAATTTGATCATTCATTGATGGCTTGACTGATTTGAGTTAATTAATTGGTAAACTACAACAGTTCCCCTATATACAAGGTAGAAAAAAAATTAAAAAGCAAATTTAATTAATGGAATCATTTGACTCGTATATTAGTTTTTAAACATTTGTTGCAACCTCATTTTCAGAGTTGCCATGTTCAACTCGCTAGTGCAAACCTGCTACCCTATTCATTTCATCTATTTCTAAATTAATCATCGTTTGAAAACAAAAAACAACCGATTAAAAACCCTCAACTTCTATAGACCTTATGGGGTACAATTGCTAAAGGGAGGATGATAGGCTTGAATCAAACTTGAACTAGTAGAAAAAAAAGAACAATTTCTAACATTATTGACATTCCAACCACTGATATTTTGATTAAACTTACTAGCTTCAGAAAACATTAATATCATATTCCTCACATTACCCACATCCCACTCCCCAATGTCTTGATTGAAGGCCCCCGCACCACTAAACATAGAAGTCATAGTCTCCACACGACTCACATTCCACTCGCCAATGTCTTGATTAAACGCGGTAGCTTGAAAAAACATCCCTCCCATATTTGTCACCTTACTCACATTCCATGAACCGATATTTTGATTAAAGGCGGTAGCAATAGTAAACATAGAAAGCATATTGGTCACCTTACTCACATTCCATGATCCGATGTCTTGGTTGAATGCGGTAGCTTGAAAAAACATAAAACTCATATTTGTCACATTACTGACATTCCATGATCCGATATCTTGGTTGAAGGCCTTTGCCCCAAAAAACATAGAAGCCATATTCTCAACGCTACTAGTATCCCAGGAGCTAATATCTTGATTAAAGGTGGCTTTCCCTTGGAACAAGGAGTTCATATCGGTCACGAAGGTGGTCACGAGATGCTCAACATTGCCCACATACGTATGTTCTCCGGCCGGAAGATTGATGATGCGTAGCAGCAACGCTCGATCGGCGATGCGATAGTTTTGGCCATTGAATCGGGCGGTTTTTCTGATTAATCGATTGTTTTGGCCCATATACTTATTTTGACAGGGATTGGCTTTGATGGTGATGCCATTGGCATCGATTGAGAGGATATTACGCACTAGGAAGCCGTCATAGAGACAGGGGGGCATTTTGGGTTCATCGTCAACCCATTGTTCATTGGCGCCGGAGGCAAAGGCTTGGGCATTTTCGACTTTTCCGATATTCCATTTACTGAGGTCTTGATTAAAGGCGGAGGCTTGATTAAACATCGAGAGCATCGAGGTGACCTTGGCGACGTTCCAGTCGCCGATATCTTGATTAAAGGCGGAGGCTTGATAAAAGAGGTGATGCATCAGTTTGACTTCTGAGACATTCCAGTCGCTGATATCGCCATTGAAGCTGGTGGCTTCTTGAAACATTCGAGCCATAGTGGTAACCTTGGCGACCTTTTGATTCCAAGGGAGGTCTTGGTTGAAGCTGGTGGCTTTTTGAAACATGGAGGCCATAGTGGTGACTTTGGCGACATTCCAATTCCCGATATCTTGATTAAAGGCGGTGGCATCTTGAAACATCCGAGTCATATTGGTGACCTGTCCCACATTCCATTGGCCGATATCTTGATTAAAGGCGGTGGCATCCGCAAAGAGACTTCCCATGTTGGTGACGCTACTGACATCCCAATCACCGATGTCTTGATTGAAGGCGGTGGCTCCTTTAAACATCAAGGTCATGATAGTGACCTTGGAGACCTCCCACGGTCCAATATCTTGATTAAAGGCGGTAGCTTTTTCAAATAGGGCTGCCATGCTGGTGACCTGACTGGTATCCCAGGGGCCGATATCTTGATTAAAGGCGGTGGCTCCTCGAAACATAAAATCCATGGTGGTGACGTTACTGGTATCCCAATGGCTGATATCTTCATTAAAGGTGCTGCTGACGAACCGGCAATTCATTTGTTGTTCATCACAGCCGTGATTGTTAGAGAATAGGCTATTCATATTGGTGACGAAGGTGGTGACGATATTGCTCATGGGCAAGCCTTGGTCTCGTCGATCTCGGATGCTAAAATCATCGACGATGGTATAGGTCACGCCTTGGAAGGTAGGGGTCTTTCCTACCAAATGGTATAGGTTGAGGTCATTAATCTCATCGCGTTGGAATCCTCGGCAGGCTTCCTTGACTTGGATGGTATGACCATTGGGGGCGAATTCGAGGGGTTGGGCACAAGCATCGGCCGCATCGACAGGATCGGGGATGACGGGCTGTGGATTCACGGGGGTAGGATTGCTGGGGGGTGTGCTGGGTGTTGGAGTGGGTGGATTTTCTGTTGTTGGACTGGGTGGGGTCTCGGTTGTTGGGCTGGGTTCTTGCTCTACTGCTTCTTCGAGCAGGGCGCTGACTTGACAATCTTTGGTAGCGATCAAGGTAATGGTGGTCTCATTGGAGCTAAAGCTGCCGCAATCGCTTTTCCATGCTTCTAAGGTATAGTCGTCCTCCACCTCGATGGTAATGCGGACGGTTTGTCCATGGGGGACGGTTTGGGAGGGGGTAATGGTGCCGCCTTCATTGATGGCGGTAGTGATGGTGCGTTGGGCTTTGGTAAATCGGGCTTGGAAGGCACAAGCTCCTATGGCGGTCAAAGATAGTTTGGGCTGGGTTGGATTCTGGAGGGTGGGACAACCGGGGCTTCCATCGGTAGTCCATCGTTCAAAGACATGGTTTTGGTTGGCTTGGGCGTTAAAGACGATGGTTTGTCCTTTGGTGGCTTGGTGCTGTTGTGGCTTTTGGATGGTGCCTCCTGGGGAGGCGGTGGCTTGGATGAGATAGGTTTTTGGTTTTAACACGGCAGTCACTTGGCAATCGTTGGTAGCGATAAAGGTGATAGTGTCCTCTTGGGGAGAAAAGCTACCACAATCGCTTTTCCATGCTTCTAAGGTATAGTCGTCCTCCACCTCGATGGTAATGCGGACGGTTTGTCCATGTTCGATGGTTTGGGGAGGGCTAATGGTGCCCCCTTCATTAATAATGGCGGTGGTGATGGTGCGGGGGGCTTTCATGAAGCGGGCTTGCAGGGCACAGGGGCCCGTCACGGTGAACGATAGGATGGGGTCTTGGGGGTTTTCCAAGGTGGGGCATTCCGAAGTTTCTTGTGTTTTCCATCCCGCAAAGACATGATTTTCATCGGCTTGGGCAGTGAACTCCACTTGTTGGCCATGGATGGCTTCTATACGATTGGGATTATTAACAGATCCGCCTAAAGTGGCCGTGGCCTGCACGAGATATTGTTTTTTTTCAAGAATGGCTTGGAGCTGGCAATCCTCGGTAGCGGAAAAGGTGATGGTGAGGTCTTGGGGAGAAAAGGTCCCGCAGTTGTCCGTCCATTGGTTTAGTGTATAGCCCTCTTCGAGGGTTATGGTAATGGTGATTTCTTGGCCATGCTCGATAGTTTGGGTGGGGGTAATGGTACCTCCTGTATTGATGGCGGTAGTGATGGTGCGTTGGACTTTTTGAAAAGCAGCTTGTAATGCGCAGGGCCCTTGGATGACAAAAGAGAGGGTTGGTGGGGTGGGGTCTTCTAGGGTGGGGCAACCCGAATCCCCATCGGTGGTCCAGCCGGCAAAGAGATGGTATTCTTGGGGCACGGCTCGAAGGGTGATGGGCTGTCCTTGGGGGCTGCCCTGGGCGGGCAGTCCGGTGACCGTTCCTCCGTCGGTGGTGGTGGCGGTGATGGGATAGTTGATTTTTTCAAAGACTGCCGTGATAGAGCAATGACCGCTGGCCTCAAAACGGAGGCTGGCTTCTTGGCTATTGATGGGACAATTGCCCGTCCAGGTTTTGAATTGATAATGTTGGTTAGGGGTGGCAGTGATGGCTACGGACTGTCCACTGGCCATGCGTTGGGTCGGGGTGATGGTCCCACCGATACTCGTGGCGGTGGCTATGGTATAAAATAGGGGGGGGGGTAACGGGCTTGGTGCGCACGGAATCTTCGCCACAGGCAAAGAAGATCAAAAGAATCAAGGGCATCGACCAAGAGGGTCTAAGATCGGATAAGCGAGTCATGAGTGGTATGGGTTTAAGTATGGATGATGGGTAAAATTTAAAATTCATCGATAGGAATTCAAGTAAATCTTTGCAAAGATAATCAGTACCCCCCCCCCAATTTTGAAAAAAACCATGATTTTTTTTTGAGTTTTTAGGGACTTTGGTGATGGGCTATGAAATGAGCCATCATCTATATTGGAAAAGTGATTTGTTTTATGCAGGCATTATCATCGAAATAGCAATCGATCGATCAGCGGTGATGGCGTTTTTGAGTGCCTATATCAGTGGGATATAATGTGGGTTCCCTTATTCTCTTTTTAGTGTCTTTCATCAGGGGTTATCGATTGGGTAATCTCTTGAGGTCTTTATTTTTTCCTAACGAACAGGATTATTTAGTGGTCTCCATATTGTTGTCCGATGAACGGCTGCTGATTCGATGATGGATTGATGAATATTTTCTTGATGAATCAATGCGTCCAATGGATACCTTTGTTTTGGGTTTTGAAACCTTCAATAAAATCGCAACTTTCTATAGTCGATTGTTTGGCTGGGGTATTCATGTTGCACTTGTAGGTCAATGTTAGGCATAAGGACAAGTTATATTTTGAATAAAAATCTTTATAATTAGGATAGAATTAAAAGTAAAATGATAGATTAATTCTGAAAATATGCATCATTTTAGCTTGCTTTAGTTTGATTAAATTTGTTCCGATTTTAAATAAAATCTTAATTATTATTTGATATCTACTCAAAGGCCAATGAGCGATTATCCTATATCCGTTGTTTTGATTCTCTTTTGCGGATTATTTTTTTCTTGTAGTAAAACGGTTGATACCATTATACATGGTGCTACGATTTATACGGTTGATAGGGAAAATAGCATTGCTGAAGCGATGGCGATTGATAAGGGCATTATAATAGCAGTGGGGTCGGATGATGAGATTTTAAATCAATATTCAGCTCGGGGAAAACTCGATGCCAAAGGGCTTCCTATTTATCCGGGTTTTATTGATTCTCATGCTCATTTTTTAACTCTTGGATTGCTGCAAAATGAATTAGACTTAAGCAATTCAAAGAGTTTTGATGAAATTGTTGAAATGCTAAAAGCCTATAAAGAGGCTAATCCAGAATTACAAGTTATTCAAGGGAGAGGATGGGATCAAAATGATTGGACTTTGAAAGAACTTCCTTCAAAACACGCTCTAGATTCTCTATTTCCGGATATTCCAATTATCCTTAGACGGATTGATGGTCATGCTCTTTTAGTGAATCAAAATGCTATAGATCAAGCAGGAATTGACTCTACAAGTGAAGTTGAAAATGGGATTATCATAAAAGATGATTTGAATCAACCCACAGGCGTTTTAATTGATGGTGCTATGAATTTGGTAGATTCCATTATTCCACAGCCTACAGAAAAAGATAAAATTGAAGCCTTCAAAAAAGCAGAAGAAATTTGTTTTTCATATGGGATAACAACTGTCAGTGAGGCGGGATTAGATAAAGAAGATATTCTTTTAATCAAGGATTTGCATGATTCAGAAGAGTTGAAAATCAAGATTTATGCCATGATTTCCAATACGGAAGAAAATTTAAATTATTTTCTAGATCAACGTGGTATAATCGTTACTGATAAATTGAATGTCAGAAGTATTAAAGTATATGCTGATGGGGCTTTGGGATCAAGAGGCGCTGCCCTAAAAGAAAATTATTCAGACGATCATCATCGAGGTGTTTTTGTTACGGATGTTGAAGCGCTACAACAGTTAGCCTTTCGTATTGCTAAATCGGAAATTTTTCAAATGAATACCCATGTCATTGGAGATCTAGCTCACTTTGAGGTACTAAAAGCATACAGAAATGCATTATTTTTCGCAAAAGATCCACGCTGGCGAATCGAACATGCTCAAATTATCGATACCAATGATATCAATCTGTATGACTATAGAATTATTCCATCGGTTCAACCAACCCATGCAACTAGCGATATGTACTGGGCAGAACAACGAATCGGTCCCCAACGAATGGTAGGAGCCTATGCTTATAAAAGATTATTGGAAAGATCAGGAAGTATTGCTCTTGGCACAGATTTTCCTGTCGAAGACGTCTCTCCTTTTAAAACTTTTGCTGCCGCTGTCGCAAGACAAGATATCGATGGTTATCCTCCACAAGGTTTTCAAAAAGAAGATTCTCTGAATCGAGAAGAAGCTTTAAAAGGCATTACGTATTGGGGTGCCCATGCCAATTTTGAAGAAGAAAGAAAGGGAAGTATTGAGGTTGGAAAATCTGCTGATTTTACCATATTGGATAAAGATATCATGACGGTGGATTGGTCTTCTGTATTCAATACAAGAGTTGTTGCAACATTTTTAGATGGAGAAATAGTATTCAGCAATCGATTTTCTAATTAGATTATCATCTTTAACATTTAATTATAATAAAGCCGATGTGTGGTATTGTATGTGTTTTTGAGTATAAACAAAAAAGGCTTCAAATGAGGCAACAAATACTTGATATGGTGTCTAGTATCCGACATCGAGGTCCGGATTGGAGTGGAATTTATGATAATCAAAACATCGTCTTTGCACATGAACGACTAGCTATTGTTGATCCCATGTCAGGAAAACAACCTCTTTATGGAAGACATCAACGCTATGTTTTGGCTGCCAATGGTGAAATTTATAACCATCTCAAACTAAAACAACAATATTGTAAAGACTATCCGTTCACTACTGCTTCGGATTGTGAAGTTATTATCGCTTTGTATGAAAAATTTGGTAATTCGTTTATCGAAAAGCTCAATGGTATATTCAGCTTTGCCATTTATGACACCAAAGAAAAAAAGTTTTTGATTGCTCGAGACCATGTTGGTATTGTTCCATTATATTATGGTTGGGATAACAAAGGCTCATTTTATATTGCTTCAGAATTAAAAGCCCTTGAAGGAATTTGCACTCAAATCAAAAACTTTCCATCGGGTTGTTATATTGATAATATTGAAGGAAAGACCACTCAATGGTACCGGCCTCAATGGATTGATTTCAAAAAAGTAGAAAATAATTCAACTTCCATAAAAAAGATTCACGATGAACTTTCAGATGCTGTTCATCGGCAACTGATGAGCGATGTACCATATGGAGTACTTTTGTCTGGGGGGTTAGATTCTTCTATTATCTCAGCTCTCGCAAAAAAGTTTTCAGCCAATCGTATCGAATTAGATGATAAAAAACCTGCTTGGTGGCCTCAATTGCATTCATTTTCAGTAGGTCTGAAAGGATCCCCTGATTTAGATGCTGCTCAAAAAGTTGCTAGCCATATTGGAACCATTCATCATCAAATTGAATTTTCTATCCAAGAAGGTCTTGATGCCATTCGACAAGTCATATATCATTTGGAGACTTATGATATTACCACTGTTCGAGCCTCTACGCCAATGTATCTCATGGCTAGAGCTATTAAGGCTTTAGGAATTAAAATGGTGCTTTCTGGTGAAGGAGCAGATGAAATCTTTGGCGGATATTTATATTTTCATTTAGCCCCTAATGCCAAAGAATTTCACGAAGAAACAGTACGTAAAATCCAAAAATTACAGTTATATGATTGTTTAAGGGCAAATAAATCTTTAGCAGCTTGGGGTATTGAAGGAAGAGTTCCATTTTTGGATAAACAGTTTATGGATGTGGCGATGAACATCAATCCACGAGACAAAATGATAGACAATAATCGGATGGAAAAGTGGGTGTTGAGAAAGGCTTTTGAAAATTATTTACCAAGCGATGTTGTATGGAGGCAAAAAGAACAATTTTCTGATGGCGTAGGGTATAATTGGATTGACACATTAAAAGAGTTAGTTGAATCTTCAATTTCAAATGAAATGATGGAAAATGCACACTATAGGTTTCCTATACAAACCCCAAGAAACAAAGAAGAATATTATTACCGAAATATTTTTGAATCACACTTTCCTAGTGATCAAGCCGCTTTGACAGTCCCATCAATACCATCGGTCGCATGCAGCACAGAAACAGCACTTCACTGGAACGATAAACTTCAAAACCAAAACGAACCAAGTGGGCGTGCTATTGATAAAGTTCATGTAGATGCTTATAAGACTCAAAAGCCAATTGAGATTGATGATGTATAAGTTATTTCTGAATGCTTATAGGAATATTATACAAAATATGTTCAAGGGTATCAATGGATTTTAAGAATTGAAAAAGCCTCAAAAATTTATTTAATCTTCATCTCAAAACTCTTTAATACTTGTATTGAGAGTTAAAAGTTCAGTAATCGGCGCAGCTTCTTTTAGAGTAAAAGTGTCCAATCGTTCTTTATGAGAATTGAAGTGTTTTTGTTTCCCATCTCTTAAAACTTAACTCATACTAAAGTGCGTTCTATGTTATCTCTGTGAAAAATGGTTCTCATGGCACGATACACTAAAATGATACCGCAGGCAACCCAAGAAGAGTTAAAACAACTCATGCGAAATGTCGAGAGTTTTTGGTGGGTGCAACAGATTCAAGTGATTATCAATGCTCAACGAAAAAACCAAACCGCCGAACAGTTGACCGCTTATAGTTCTCTTTCCAAATATCCCATCAAGCAGTTGTTGCGGGCCTATAACCAGCTGGGCCTGCAAATCTTTGAAAGCAAAGGACAAGGTGGCCGAAAATATGGCTATTTGTCTCTAAACGAAGAAAAACAGTTTTTAGAAGGATTTCGGTAAGCAGCGATGTCGGGGGAACTCGTCACGAGAGAGATGATTCAAGCGGTTTTTGAAGAAAAAATTGGCCAGCAAGTGGCCAAGACCACCATCTACAGATTATTGAAGCGCCATGATTGGTGCCAAGTGATTCCTCGGTCATATCATCTTAAAAAAATCCCAAGCGTCAAAAAGCCTTTGCCTAAGTCAAATGGATAGGTATTGCATAGATCGCTCTCATCTATTGAGTGCGGATTATGATTTTTTTGAGTTTATTAATTAGAATGTTAGAACTCCGCTCATACAAGTCGTAATAGTACTTAGAACTGTTAAATTTTTATCAATATATTCCCTTAAAAGCCTTATATTTGTTGTAAGTAAGCGAAAAAATATGGTTAGAAATATTGTGGGACATATGGATACTTCCACCCGTTGTTTTAATCTTTTTTAGGCAAAAAAATCAATAATAGGCCATCATATTAAAAATCATCAATAAATGTCAAGTAACGAATATTCAGCTGATAGCATACAGTCCCTTGAGGGAATAGATCATGTAAGAAAAAGACCTGCAATGTACATTGGAGACATCAGTTCCGGGGGATTGCATCATTTGGTTTATGAAGTGGTTGATAATTCAATCGATGAGGCCATGGCCAACTATTGTGATTTAATTGAAGTGACTATCAACGAGGATAATTCAATCGGCATCAAAGATAATGGTAGAGGGATTCCAGTGGATTGGCATAAGAAAGAAGATAAATCTGCTCTTGAGGTCGTCATGACTAAAATAGGTGCTGGTGGAAAGTTTGATAAAAATTCATACAAGGTTTCTGGAGGACTCCATGGTGTGGGTGTTTCTTGTGTTAATGCTTTAAGTAAAAAATTAACAGCTATCGTTGACCGAGATGGTAAGAAATGGGAGCAAGTATACAGATGTGGAGTTCCTGAAACGAAAGTGGTAGAAATAGGAGATTCAAATACATCTGGAACGGAAATAATATTTTATCCTGATCCAGAAATATTCAAAGAAACCACTCAATTTAATTATAATATTCTAACTCAAAGGCTAAGAGAATTATCGTATCTCAATAAAGGAGTCACCATCAAATTGACAGATCGAAGGGAAAAAACAGATGAAGGATGTAAAAGCGAAACGTTTTATTCAGAAAATGGATTAGTCGAGTTTATAAAATATATTGACTTTTCTCGTTCATCCATCA
This sequence comes from Flavobacteriaceae bacterium, assembly GCA_965221765.1. Lineage (GTDB taxonomy): Bacteria > Bacteroidota > Bacteroidia > Flavobacteriales > Flavobacteriaceae > Bin25. The sequence continues at coordinate 2,491,924 of OZ244911.1, read as the reverse complement.
TTGAACAGGTCATATCAATCAACGGAAAAAAAGAAGATGTTGAAGTTGATATTGCCATGGTCTATAATACGACGTATAATGAAAGCATTCATTCTTTTGTCAATAATATCAATACTCATGAAGGGGGTACCCATCTCAGTGGATTTCGGAGAGGATTGACCAGTACCCTAAAGAGATATGCTGATAATTCGGGTTTATTAGAAAAAGCTAAAGTTGAAGTTTCTGGTGATGACTTTAGAGAAGGCTTAACAGCTATTATTTCAGTCAAAGTATTAGAACCTCAGTTTGTTGGTCAAACCAAAGGTAAACTAGGCAATAAAGAAGTTATTGGTGTTGTTTCACAGACTGTTTCTGAAATACTTACTAGTTATTTAGAAGAAAATCCAAGAGATGCTAAGCAAATTATTCAAAAAGTCATTACAGCAGCTCAAGCTCGTGTAGCAGCTAAAAAGGCCCGAGATTTAGTACAACGGAAAACAGCAATGGGTGGTGGAAGTTTGCCTGGGAAATTAGCCGATTGCTCTTCTCAGGATTCGGCTGAATCTGAAATTTATTTAGTGGAGGGAGACTCGGCAGGTGGAACCGCTAAACAAGGAAGAGATAGGAATTTTCAAGCCATCCTGCCACTACGTGGAAAAATACTGAATGTTGAAAAAGCCATGCAACATAAAGTATTAGAAAATGAAGAAATTCGAAACATATATACCGCATTAGGGGTAAGTATTGGCACTGAAGAAGATGAAAGAGAAGTCAATATTGAAAAGCTACGATACCACAAAATCATCATTATGTGTGATGCAGATATTGATGGTAGTCATATTGCGACATTAATTATGACCTTCTTTTTTAGATTTATGAGACCCCTTGTTGAACAAGGGTATCTTTATATTGCGACACCTCCTTTGTATTTGGTAAAAAAAGGCAAGAGAAAAGAATATGCATGGGATGATGGTGATCGCGATCGGTTGATTAAAGAAATGGGTCAAGGAACCACCATTCAGCGATATAAGGGGTTGGGGGAAATGAATGCCGAGCAGCTCTGGGAAACCACCATGAATCCCGAAAATAGAACGTTAAGGCTTATTGAAATTGAAGATGAAAATCAGGCAGATCGTACGTTTTCCATGTTAATGGGTGATGAAGTACAGCCTAGAAGAGAATTTATTGAAAAAAATGCGGTCTATGCCACTATCGATGTATAGGTGTTGCATTAAGAGGTCAATTACTTTGTGCTAGTAAAACGAAGTTATTTTTGTTTTATTAAAACATTAAGGCAAAAGTTACTCTTGCTAAGTTATTAGGTACTAGTTCGATTTTATGTAATGGCTATTTTTTTTGATAATTTTCAGAAATGAACGATTAGAAATCTCTACATAAGCGAGGATGTTCCATTATTGATTTGGTTACGATATTCATTTTATCCATAGCTTTTATTTTATATTTCCTCGAATATTGGGAGCTTGACCAAAGATTTCATCCTAGTAATCTTATCAATAGGCTATGGTTCGATTGTTATACCAAATAATTTAACTTAGTGTTCAGATACTAGTAATTCCTAAAATATTGCCATGAATATTCTAAGTTTGTCATAACCGATGAATAAAGAATTGGATCCCAATAGTTTGGAGGAAAGTACTAAAGAACTAGATTTCGATAAAGCACTTCGCCCTAGACATTTTAAAGAGTTTCTTGGCCAAAGTTCTATGATTGATAATCTAAAGGTATTTGTCACCGCTTCAAATCAACGTCAAGATGCTCTAGATCATACGTTATTCCATGGTCCACCGGGTTTGGGAAAAACGACACTATCCTATATTCTTTCCCGTGAACTTGGCGTTGATATTAAATTGACCTCAGGACCAGTATTAGACAAACCAGGCGATTTGGCAGGATTGCTAACTAATTTAGGAAAGCGAGATATCTTATTTATCGATGAAATTCATCGTTTAAGTCCAGTAATCGAAGAATATCTTTATTCTGCAATGGAAGATTTTCGAATCGATATCATGATTGAATCAGGCCCCAATGCACGAAGTGTTCAAATCAATCTCAATCCATTTACTCTAGTTGGTGCAACGACTCGATCGGGATTATTAACGGCTCCCATGCGAGCTCGATTCGGCATTAGTAATCGACTAGAATACTATGATCCCGATTTGTTATCAAAAATTGTACAACGTAGTGCAATGCTTTTGAATATTAAGATCCAAAAAGATGCTGCCGTTGAAATTGCTTCTAGATCTAGAGGAACCCCAAGAATTGCCAATAGACTTTTGAGAAGAGTGCGAGATTTCGCGCAGGTCCAAGACCTAGATACTATTGACATGGAAATTACCAAATATTCTCTAAAAGCATTGAATGTGGATAATTTTGGATTGGATCAAATGGATAATAAAATCTTGACAACCATCATCGATAACTTCAGTGGAGGTCCAGTTGGAATTGGAACGCTAGCCACTTCGGTTTCTGAAAACATGGAAACTTTGGAAGAAGTCTATGAACCCTATTTAATTCAACAAGGATTTTTAATGCGAACGCCTAGAGGAAGGCAGGTCACCATCAAGGCGTATGAACATTTGGGTCGGATTGATAAAAGACCAAATGAACTTTTATAATTATTGTGCCAATGTTTAAGCAGAAAATTTTAGTTTTCTAATCCTATTAAAATTTTCCAATTCGTTAAATTGTAGATTCTAAACTCTTTTATAAAACAAACCTATATGATACCAAAATTTAAATTTTCAATATTTCAATTTTCGATTGTCTCTATTGTTTTTTGGGGATGCCAAGGACCTCCAAAAAATGAAGATCAAGGATTTGATTCAATAGAATTTCATCAAGCGATGACTACCATCGACTCCCATATCGATTTTTATGTGGATTATTTTACGGATACTCTGAACTATACTCATGAATTAGATATCAAAGTAGATTTGCCCAAAATGGAAAGAGGTGGTTTGGATGTAGCATGGTTAGTGGTCTATACTGCTCAAGGCGAATTGACTCCCGAAGGATACGCTACCGCTCTTGAAAATGCAAATGCAAAATTTGATGCTATTGACCGATTGGTTAATCAATATGCTCCTGACAGAATTGCTTTGGCTACTAGTTCTAAAGAAATGGATAGCATCATTCAAACAGGAAAGAAGGTTGCTATGATTGGTGTTGAAAATGCATACTCCATCGGACTAGACACATCCAATATTCGTAAATTTCATGAAAGAGGAGCTCGATATTTATCCCTTTCTCACAATGGTCATAATCAATTATCAGATTCACAAACTGGTGATGTGGATGGAGTTTATCTCCATAATGGAATCAGTGAACTAGGAAAACAAGTCATTGAATTATGTAATTATTATGGCATCATACTCGATATTTCGCATCCTTCTGATGAATCTATTCGTCAAACAATCAAATATTCAAAAGCTCCTGTCATAGCTTCACATTCTTCAGCAAGAGCATTGAGTGATAATTCAAGAAACTTATCTGATGAACTATTAGAATTGGTAAGAGATAATGGTGGTGTTGTGCAAGCGGTTGCACTTCATTATTTTGTTAATAAAGAAAAACGCGAACGATTTACTTCAGCGAGGGATTCTATTTTAGCGATAGATCCCAATACTGACCTAGAAGTCATTAAGGAACAATTTCCACCGGTTGATGTTGCCGATTATATAGACCATATTGATTATATGGTTAAAAAAATGGGGATTGATCATGTCGGCATTAGTTCTGATTTTGATGGAGGAGGAGAAATTGAAGGCTGGCATGATGCTTCTGAAACCCACAATGTGACATTAGAACTTTTAGCAAGGGGATATACACCAGAAGAAATAAAAAAAATATGGGGCGGAAATCTCATGCGCGTTCTTGATGAAGTTCAAGAAGTCAGTCGATCTTTAAAATCCCAATAATGCTAGATTAATAGCATCCAAATATGAGGTATTGAAGTACCACAGTTACCTTGAATAAATCTCAGATAACGGCTGGTTTAAAATCCCAGGCGCTCAAGCTTGGGTTCTTAAATTGTGGTGTTTCTAAAGCTGACTTTTTAGAGGAAGAAGCCCCTCGATTGGAACGATGGTTAAATAAGAATCATCATGGCAAAATGGGCTATATGGAACGAAATGTTGATATGCGACTCGATCCTAGAAAATTGGTGCCAGGTGCTAAATCAGTCGTTAGTTTAACCTATAGTTATTATACCAAAAAAAAGCAAAGTGATTCCCATGCGCCTAAAGTTGCCATGTATGCCTTTGGTAAAGATTATCATCAGGTATTAAAGAAAAAATTCAGGTTATTAATGGAATATTTAAAAGCAACTGTGGGCGATATCCATGGGCGGGTGTTTGTAGATTCTGCTCCCGTGATGGAACGACAATGGGCTGCAAAAAGTGGTTTGGGGTGGATTGGCAAAAATACTTTGTTATTAAATCGAAGGGCGGGTTCTTATTTTTTTATTGCTGATTTGATTATCGATTTAGAATTGGAATATGATGGCCCGACTACGGATCACTGTGGTACCTGCACTGCTTGTATAGATACCTGTCCAACGCAAGCCATTTATGCTCCCTATAAAATGGATGCTTCAAAATGTATTAGTTATTTAACCATTGAATTAAGAGATGAAATACCACAAGAATTTAAATCTACTATGGAAAACTGGGCTTTTGGATGTGATATCTGCCAACAGGTATGTCCATGGAATAAATTTGCTCAAGAGCATGATGAACCTGAATTCGAACCTAATGGACAGTGGTTAAACTATAATGAAAGTCAATGGGAAGAGATGACTCAAGATGTGTTTAATAAGGTCTTTGAAAATAGTGCTGTTCAAAGGACCACATTTAAAGGATTAAAACGGAATCTCAAATTTATCAAAGTCAAAAAATAAGGAGGCTATACTATTCAATTAGAAAATTTTAATGAATCAATAATGGAAAAGCAATTAAATGATTTGTATCAGAAAATAATCAATTTTAATGAAGCCGAAGACAATGTCAAAAGTGATATCAGTAGTGTGTTGTCTTTGATTGATGATAATGATGATTGGGAAAAAGAATACCAAACAACCAATGGCCCTTGTGATATTATCTCATTTTCAAACAAGATCATTATTGAAACCAAAAGAAGAGGTTATATTAATGTTGATGAAGATAAAGATCAGTTATTGAAGTATTTAAACGGCGTGGTGCCAATTTATGACAATGGTTTATGGAATAAAGGCAGTTGTATTGTTTGGAGAGGTATTTTAACTGATGGACGTCAATGGACTTGTTGGGATTATGATCGAGACAATAGAGAATTGCGAGAAGTATCAATGTCTGAAGAATTTAATGATCCTGAATTAATCCATCATTACATACAAAACCGTATTTATAATCGATGGCAAGGGATTGAAAAAATCAGAATTCCTTCAAAAACAAATCTGCTTGAAAAACATTTCAAGCCTATTTTTAAAAAGATTACAAATACTGTCAAAGCAGAAAAATTAGAAAGTAAAGTAGAATATGCTACTAAGTTGGGTGTTTGGCGGATTGTTCTGAAAGGAGCCGGTGTCGTGCCAGATGTTCCAGGCAGTCTCGAAGCGGATATTTTTTGGAGACACTCATTTATAGTTTCTGCGTCTCGAATGATTATCAATCATTTAGATAACCCTACAATTTCAAAAGAAAAACTCTTAAGAACCATCGATAATGGATTTCATGCCTGGTTATTAGAAAATAGAAAAACAAAGAAAATCATGCTTGAATTGGCTTCTGAAATCCAAAAATATCAATGGAACTTTTATTCACAAGATGTTTTAAAATACTTGTATCATGCATTGACTCCAGAAGATCAAAGAAAAGAGTTTGGCGAATTTTATACCCCTGATTATTTGGCAAAAGAGGTGATTGAACAAGTCTTGGATGATCAATGGCTTGACGAATCGATTGAAAGGGCATACCAATTGATATCTGGGAAATTTACCCCCCCCCAAAAAATTGATCATTATTTAGGAGTCTTAGACCCGTCCTGCGGTTCCGGGACCTTTTTATTGCAATCGGCACTACATATTAAAGATCGCATTAGAAAAAAACATAGAGACAAATTAGCTGATGCCTCAAAAATCATCGCTCGTTTGGTTCATGGAATCGATGTGCACCCCATCGCGGTTGAAATGAGTAAAGCAACACTACGGGCCGTATTAACGGATTCATTAAATCCTAATGAATACCGTATTTGTCTAGGAAGCTCGTTAAACGAACGTGAAAAAGAGCAAGGTTTATTTATCGTTATTGAAACCCCAAAATCCACCATAAACATCTCAGAATCTTTATATAATCATCCAAGATTTACTGAAGTAGTGTCAAGAATCAATCAAGCTATTGCAGTTGATTCTAATGCTGTATACTTTAGTGATTTGGAGGCGTCAATTAAAAACCAAGCCATCGATCTGTATAAGGATTTAAAAGAAGTGGTCAAAAAGGAAGGAAATCATGTTTGGGAGTGGCTAATACTCAATAATATTTATCTCAATAAATTATTTAAAAATGGTGTTGGACGAATGGTTGGTAATCCCCCATGGTTAGTTCAAAATAATGCCCAAGAGTCCATAAGAAAGGCGCTTTATAAACAAATAGCCAAAGAAGAAGGGGTATATTCTAAAACAAGAGGTTATTTGGCCAATGTTGATTTGGCGTGTGCATTTAGTGCACGAACCATCAGACTATATCTCCCTAAAAAAGGGGGGGGGGTACGGATGGGTTTTACCCCAATCGCCTATCATTGGTCAAGCCTGGCAACGGTGGCGTGAGGGTCATTGGAGGCATGTAAAAGTACAACACCGTGAAATGTGGGATTTATCCGATGTTGATCCTCCAATTTTTGCACATGCCCCCAATGGATGTAGTGTTGTTTTGGGAGAAACTACCGATGAAAAGGTTGAATCCCTAGCTCATAAAGTATTTCATTATAGTGGAAATTATTGGGGAAATCCAATTATTAAAGAAATACAGTCAATTAGATTTATTCGTTCTGCATATTTCAAAATGGTAAAAAGAGGAGTGTTTTTCGGTCCATTCTGTTATTACCAAGTTTTAAAACGAATCGATAAAGCAGATGGTTTATCGAAGATTTTTACACAAAAAAGTACAAGAGGTATTTGGAAACATTGTGGATTTGATGGAACGATTGAATCAGAATGTTTATTACCACTAATCGATAGCAAATATTTGAAAAGATTAAATTATGAACCAGAAATGTGGCTGATTGCACCATTAGATAAGAACCAAAAATTAATGTTAGGAGTGGATGGAGTCGATGTGTTGAAGAATCAAAATTTGGAAAGAAAAAGATTATATCCGCATCTTCATGAATATTGGAATAAGTGTAATGAACAATATCAAGACAAAAGAGATGAAAAAAGATCTAAACCAATTTTAGAACTTAATTATGGGTTTAAAAAAGATTTAGAAGATGAATTAAGTAGGTGTGGCGATGACGCTACAAGAAGAAAAGTGGTCTATAATTCTTCAGGCAATACTCTTCGAGCCATTCGCATTCCTGCCAATGTAGTGGCCAATTCTAAATTGTACTATATCTTATGCCAATCAGATGAAGAAGCTCAATATCTAGTAGGGGTACTCAATGCCCCCATCATGCAACCGGCTTGGCGTCAAACGAAGACCTCTCGAATGCATTATCACAAGAGTCCATTAAAATCTATTCCTGTTCCACTGTTTGATTCGCTCAATCAGTTGCATATCCAAATTGCTCATGAAATCGATCGATTAGAACAATTGGATGCTATTGATGATTTTAGTGGCTTGAATCCACTGTTAAAAAAAATATTACCCAATTACACCGCATTGATTGATTTTGGAAAAAACACACACCATTAACTTTAAGAGACCTTTGTACTAAGAATAAGATCTGGTTTGTTTGAAACCGATGGTATTCTGATATCCCTAGTTTGGATATGGGTTCGATTCCCACCAACGCCACAATTTTTATACGATCCCGTCAAACCCAGATACGAAGGTCATCAGGTCTCTGTCATTCGGGGGGTTTTTTATTGTATCTTTGAAGAACATCAATTATATTTCTAATATGATGGATATTGAACGAGGTCCAGCCAAATATTTTCATGGTCGACATCAAGAAATTAATGATTTTCAACATCTCATGCTTCAAACCGTTCATCGGGGCATCGGTAGTAGTGTTCTCCTTCAAGGTCCACCAGGGGTCGGAAAATCTGCCTTGATTCATGAATATCGAAAAATAGCTCAAAACAATCATTGGCATGTCATTCGGTTGACCAACCGTTCGTTATATGATGCACAAGAATTATTTCGACGAATCACTCAAAATAAAAATGCTCAAGACATTCAAACCACCTATGGCATCGATCTCAAATTGTTCAAAGTGGCTCTAGAATCTCAAACATCAAAAGAGACAGATTACTTGAATGAAGCGATGATTCAATCCAAGCCCACGGTATTATATTTAGATGAAGCTCAAACATTAGGTGGGTTTTTATCCGATGAAAAAAGAGAACGTATTTCTGATTTTTTCAATACCTATCATAATGTAGAATCAAAACATGGTTTTATTCTTTTATTAGGCGGATTGAGCATGACCAAAGAAATACTTCGAACATTTGGTATTTCTCGGTTTAATACGGGTTGTGTTCGTTATTTGCAACGATTAGAACCCGATGCCGAGCAATCGATTATTCATGACTGGCTCACCAAAGAAATCAAAACACCGAGTGATACCACCACTTGGATACAAGAAATTATCAAACAAACTGATCAATGGCCAAGTCATATTCAATCCTATTGTAACGCTCTTTGTGAATTTTTAGAAATCGGTGAAACATTAACCAATCAACGATTAAAACAAGTTTTAAAATATGGTAATGATTTAAAACATACCTATTACCAACAACGATGTGATGGTATCGATTATGAACACAGAGAACTCATCGCATGGGCACTGAATCAACTGCCAGATTGGTTTGTTAAAAGAAATGTAATCGATTGTTTTTCAAAATATCTTTCCGAAATAGCATCTGAAAAATTGTACGAAATCATCCTTTCCAAAGGAATCCTTCACGTCGATCAAAACGGAAGATATTCAGTTCCGATCCCTTCCCTCCGTTCCTTTCTTATTGAAGAATATGGTTAGTATACCACGTTCATCTAATGATTTATCGATATGATAAAAGTGAATTATTAACGGTATGCTAAAGGAACGGTTTAAAATTTTCTGAAAAATAAAACGGGGAGCCCTTTTCACTAGAATTTCGTTTTTCTGCTGAGATAAAGAATGTGGTCCAAAATTCCTATCCTTTTATTTGACCATTTGTTTTTGGACTATGGTATGCCATCGGAACCATTCCAAGCCTATTCAATCGAGCCCATGCGTTTTTTTAATCTCTATCAAGGGCGAAGCCAAACAACCACCAGCCGTTGTTTAATCAATTCTATAAAATCATCGATGGCCCCCTTATCGAATCTTTACTAGTTGAACATGAGCAATGAAGTAAAAAACAACGAGGCCAAAAAGCCGATTATGCCATGATCTAGTTGAAAATGCCATTGATTTCGGTATAGTTGAACCTCTCGGAGGTTCGAACCAAAGCATTCATGAAGGATCACATTTGTTTTATGGTTTTTGGTGATTTAGACATGGCAGATGCGGCTCCCGATCATAGCACATTATCTCGGTTTCGTTCCGAGTTAACGGCCAAAAAGTGATATCAACGCTCATGAATGAGGTTCATCGGCCATGGACTGAAAAACAACATCATTCAAGGCACGGTCGTGGTGGATGTGCGTATCACTGCGAGTTCTTTTTCACCCAAAAGCCGCTGTGAAAAGCTAGAACTACGAGTAGAAGAGAGCGATCATGAGCAACAAGAGGAAGCGAGTTTCCATGCCGACCATCAAGCCCATTGGTTGAACAAGAGGAAAAAGACGTACGATGCTTATCAATGGCACATGATCACTACCAAAGAAGACTTGATGTTACGAAGGTACACACGGTATCCGCCCATCAGCAGATCGTCAGGGATTACCGCCTTGGATGGAAGGTCTTTCGGTTGCCGAACGAAAACGATTTTTGGTCGATAAAGGCGATCCATCAGAAACGAAGGATCCGATCTTAGAGGCCATGGGGAGTATTTCTTGGGTGATAGAAAAAGGTTAATGCCATAAGCCCTGGACCAAACAGTAGAAAGGACGAAATAACCCCATCAGCAAAGAATGTTGGCTAGTCGAACAGATTTAGGAGACTGGCTTGTTGGTTTTATGGTCAAGTAACCCGATTCAAGGGATTGGAGAAAGTCTATCACCAACCTATGTTGGAGTTCATCGCTTAAAATTTAAAAAAATCACTAGATATGATGGCTTTAATGCTAGTTTTAAAAAGGGCATCAAGGAAAAAAGAAGCCCTAAAAGCTGCTTGTTTGGATCAAAAATGGCATAATAACGAGCCAAATAAGTTAAAATTAAGGTCAAATCACAACTTTTTAGTGGTGATAGAAGTTCAATGCAGTGGACCAGTCCGATGAATTTAAAAAAAAGTTTCTTGGTAAGACCCCATTTTTTGAAATTTGCATTATTCAAAGGTCTCCATAATTGTTAGATTTCATTCTGAAATGATAGGATTTATTATTATGAATACTCAGTAATTTAGCCAAAGGTCAACATTACCATTATGGAAAGCAATTAAGCATCGCAGGTATTAAAAATCTATTAAGCACTATGCTACAAATAATTTAAGAAATAAGCCATATCTATTTAATAAAAGGGAAGCCCAACATGAGAGATTATTACCAACTAATGCAATCATTGAATAGTTTTTTATCTAAGGAATCTGTACCCGATAGCGTGACTGAATTATGGAGAGAAGCCGTAAATATTAAAGTATAAATACTAATTAATTAATAAGACCAATGAACCAACAAAAAGTAACCAATAGAGAGCTGTTAGAAGCTGTCAATAAGAATACCGATAAATTAGATGGTGAAGTAAGTATTAAAGAGGTTAGAAAACATAGAAAAAGAGGTAAAAGGAATGGATAAATGAATAGAAAATAATAAAACAAATATCCGATGGGTCACAAGAATTGGAGCTATCCTTATAACAGGGGGGGTAGTTGATAAATTATTTAATTGGTTTAAGTAATGAAATATCCCCCGATTAAAGTCTTATGGGATACGAAAGACTTAAAACCTAAATACGAAATACCCATAGAATACTATAAAATCTATAATCCCCACATCAATATGGTATTGAAGTATCCCATACCAGAAATAATAACTGAAGCCCTACAGGAATTGTTTAGGAATCAACAACAACATTTAGAGCAACTAGGATTAGATACGATGGAGGGAATTAATAAAATAGTGGATGAAGTGATAACTACCTAATATAAGCAAAAACAAAGAGGGATTAACTGAACATCTAGTAGATGGAAATAACATACAACCCAACAAATGCAACTAGACTTTACCGACTTAATTTATCAGTCAGATGATGAACACCACGAATTTTGTGAGAAGGCGATGCTGTTTACAAAAACCATTATACAATTATACAAACAATTAGACGAATTAAGAGAACGGAAAAACTTTATACTATCAATCCAAGATGATTTAATAGACAACTTTGAGGAAGTACAAAACCACTTTCTGTCATTGAATAAAACCATTAACTAGGTTGTAAATATCTACCATAACGAAAACCCAGAATAACGCCCTTTTTTCTAATTGTTTTCTATGATGACCGGTTTCTTATTGAATTTAGGGGATTAATTCATAAACAATAATTAAGGCATACAAATTGTTAGATCAGTATTAGTGATATCGTTTATTTTACTCACATCAATGATAATATGCATTTCCATAGTAATAAAGCAGTCATTCAAAAAGATGAAGCGTGGATGAGAAAATAAAGAGAATTAGAATAAGTAGAAAAACAATCGTAAACATCAATCAATCCTTATACAATATCAAATGAAAGTTTCAATCATTGGAGCAGGAAGTGTAGGAGCTTCTTGCGCTGAATACATAGCCATTAAATCTATTGCAAGTCATGTTGTCCTTTTGGATATCAAAGAGGGACTAGCTGAAGGAAAAACCCTAGATATCTATCAAAGTGCCACTCTTTTACATTATAATACAAAAGTAGTTGGTGTGACCAATGATTATCAGGCGACAGAATATAGTGATGTGGTTGTTATTACTTCTGGTATCCCTAGAAAACCAGGAATGTCTAGAGAAGAATTAATTGGCATCAATGCTGGTATTGTAGATTCTGTGGCTCAAAATATTTTAAAATATTCTCCTAATACCATTTTCATTGTTGTATCGAATCCCATGGATACGATGACTTATTTAGCTCTAAAAAAAACTGGATTGCCAAAAAATAGAGTCATAGGCATGGGAGGGATTTTAGATAGCGCTAGATTTAAAACCTATTTATCGTTTGCTCTCAAGGTGCCACCGGGTGAAATTCAAGGGATAGTTATCGGCGGTCATGGAGATACCACGATGATTCCATTAGCAAGACTAGCTACTTACCATGGTATTCCAGTACCAACCTTGTTATCTACCCAAAGACTAGATCAAGTCGTTGCCGATACCATGGTCGGAGGGGCCACGTTAACAGCACTTTTGGGCACTTCAGCTTGGTATGCCCCTGGGGCCTCGGCAGCTCATTTGGTTGATTCAATCTTGGGAAATTTTAGAAAGTTATTGCCTTGTAGTGTTCTATTAAATGGAGAATATGGACTTGATGATTTATGTATCGGAGTTCCTTGTATAATAGGATCTAATGGACTAGAGTCTATTGTAGAAATTGCATTAGATGCAAGCGAACAAGAAAAACTAAATCAAAGCGCTCAAAAAGTACAACAAATGAATCAGTCACTTGATGCAATTATATGAGAATTTTAGGCAATTCATCCTAAGACTTATATTTGCATTCTTTTGAAAAGATATTCCACATTTTATGAAGACGAATTGGTTAATTAGAGTTTTTGGTGTGTTATTTGGTATTGTCAGTTTATACCAATTATCATACACTTTTATTGTTACTAATATTGAAAATAAAGCTCAGAATTATGCCCTTGGAACGATTTCTTCTGACAGTGAAAATTATTTAGAACTCAGAGATGATGCAGAACAAACCTATTTAGATTCTATTGCCGATATTCGAGTTTTGGGGTATACCGATTATGCTGATGCCAAGACCAAGGAATTAAATCGAGGATTGGATTTAAAAGGCGGAATCAATGTCATTCTCCAAATTTCGGTCAAGGATATTTTAATTGGACTTTCAGAAAATTCGAATGATCCAATTTTCTTACAAGCATTGGAAGATGCTGATGAACTTCAAAAACAAAGCAATCAACCTTATATCGAGTCCTTTTTTTCAGCTTTTGATAATATTAGTGGGACCACGAGATTATCATCGCCAAATATTTTTTCTAATCGTTCTCTTAGTGATGATATAAACTTTGAAATGAGTGATGCAGAAGTTCAATCAGTACTCCGAAGACGGATTGATGAATCTATTGTGTCTGCATTTGAAGTTCTAAGAAAGCGAATCGATAAATTTGGAGTGAGTCAACCCAATATCCAACGATTGGGTTCATCCGGACGAATATTGGTTGAACTGCCAGGGGCCAAAGATGTCGAACGAATTCAAAATTTATTACAAAGCACCGCTCAATTAGAATTTTGGGAAACCTTCAAAAATAGTGAATTATCTGCTTTTTTATCCCAAGCAAATCAGTTGGCTAAAGAAATTATCGAATCCAATACTCCGGCTGATGCCAAAGATCAAACTCAGGATGTTGACCTTGAAGAAATTCAAACCGATCAGGAATCTGAGATAGATGATTTACTGCAAGAGATTACTGAACCAGCTGATTCTATTATTCCAATCAATCCAATTTTAGATGCTATACGGGGTTATGGTTTTCAGGGCGGACCAGTATTGGCAAGATTTGATAGTAGTCAGCTTGATCAAATCATGTCGTATTTGGATGATCCTAGAATTCGAAGATTATTACCATCTGAATTTCGATATGTTCGTTTTGCTTGGGGAATATCTGGAGAAGATGGAGCCACAGCATTATATGCTTTAAAATCTAATCGAGAAAATATTGCTCCTTTAAGTGGGGGAGTGGTCATTGATGCCATGCAATCATACGATGCTGTCGGTAATCCAAGTGTTTCCATGCAAATGGATGCACGCGGTGCTCGAATATGGGAGTCAATGACAGGAAAAGCATTTGAACAAAAGAGTTCTATAGCCATTGTTTTGGATAATATAGTTTATTCGGCACCAGGGGTTTCAAGTGGGGCGATTTCTGGTGGTCGTAGTGAAATTTCTGGAAACTTTACGCTCTTAGAAGCCATTGATTTAGCCAATGTATTAAGAGCAGGAAAACTTCCAGCCTCTGCAGAAATTATTCAATCGGAGGTGGTCGGTCCATCCCTTGGTAAAGAAGCCATCCAAGCAGGGGTGTATTCATTTTTAATTGCCTTGGTTTTTGTATTGGTTTGGATGATTTTTTACTATGGTCGGGCTGGATTTTATGCTGATATTGCTTTAATACTCAATTTATTATTCATTTTTGGAGTTTTAGCTGGCTTGGGAGCCGTATTAACCCTTCCAGGGATTGCGGGCATTGTGTTGACCATTGGTATTTCAGTAGATGCCAATGTTTTGATATTTGAAAGAGTACGTGAAGAACTAAAAAAAGGAAAAGGATTAAGAAAATCTGTTGCAGATGGATTTAATAATGCGCTTTCTTCGATTTTAGATGCCAATATCACAACAGGATTAACGGCTTTGATTCTGTTTGTTTTTGGAACAGGTCCCATTAAAGGATTTGCAACAACACTTCTTATCGGTATTGCTACATCATTATTTACAGCTATTTTTATTACTCGAATATTTATTAATATCCGAAACAATCAAAAGAAAGAAGTATCTTTTTTTACCAAATACACCAAAGATTTATTATCACAAGTTGCTATAAAATTTTTAAATCTGCGTAAAAAAACATATATCATATCTTCTATCACCATCGCCATTTGTATAGCATCCTTGTTTACTCAAGGTTTAAACCAAGGTGTTGATTTTGTCGGTGGACGATCGTATATCGTACGATTTACTGATCCTGTGAATGCCGTGGAGGTTACAAATTTATTATCAGATCGTTTGGGAAGCGCTGAAGCAAAAACATTTGGCGAAGCCAATCAACTCAAAATCACTACCAATTACAAAGTTGATACTGAAGGTTTAGAAGTAGATGCAGAGATACAAGAAATCATGTACGATGTTTTAAGGTCTTATTTACCTCAAGAAATGTCTTATGAAACATTTATTCCTGGAAGTGAAGAAAAGCAAGCCGGAATCATGTCTTCAATCAAAGTAGGACCAACCATAGCCGATGATATTAAAAATAATTCATTTTTAGCTGTTTTTGGTTCTTTGATTGTGGTCTTCTTGTATATACTGTTTCGATTTCGACGATGGCAATTTTCTTTGGGTGCTGTTACAGCGGTTTTTCATGATGTATTGATTGTTTTGGGCATATTTTCATTGGCTTATAAGTTCATGCCATTTAATATGGAAATCAACCAAGCATTTATTGCCGCTATATTGACCGTTATTGGTTATTCGTTAAATGATACTGTCGTAGTCTTTGATCGTATTCGGGAGTATATTAGAGAACATTCAACATCCGGATTCCATGATACAGTCAATAGTGCATTGAATAGTACTTTAAGCAGAACCTTAAATACTTCTTTAACCACATTGATCGTACTGTTGGCTATTTTTATTTTCGGAGGAGAATCCATTAGAGGATTTATGTTTGCTCTAATCATTGGTGTTATTGTAGGGACTTATTCCTCGGTATTTATTGCTACTCCTATCATGTTCGATACTCAAAAAAGTAGAGCTCAAGCATTCACTGAATCTGAATTAGAAGCCAAGAAGTTAAAAGAAAATCAGGCCAAAATCTAACTTAAATAGGGTTTAATTTGAGAAAGTAGAACACACCCCCTATAGGTTGGGAGGTGGTGTTGCATAGATTGTCAAGAGTAGTTCCATTTTATCAATTTCTCTGTATACGGGGACACGTCCAGATAATTCTTTACTTTTTGTAAGTATAATCGGTACTCCTTCACCTCGTTTGTCGATTAGATTTTTGCGATTACTTTTTATGTGTTCACTTGCATTTATTGGACATCGTGCAATGAAACTAGTAATTAATTCATTACGAGTGGCCTGTAATAAAGGGATACTTTCAGTTGTCATAGAATTGGGTAGCGCTCCAGGTGAAAAAATCTCAAGTCTATCTGAGAACATATGTAAACGAATTTTAGATTTATAATTGTAGTAATCTCTGTGGACTATTGCATTGACAATTGATTCTAATATTGCACGCATGTCATACTGAAGAATATCAAGTCTAGTTGGATTTTTAATGGCATAGACTCTCATATTCTTATAAACAAAATGACAAGCTTTATTAATTTGAACGTCTGAAGGACCGTATAAATCTTTAGCATCTATTTGATAAGCCGCATCTCTTTCAGTTCCAAGATAAGCAACGGCTTGTATATAGGCATGAGGTAAAAACTCATCAGGTCTTTTACAAGCTATTAAAAGTCCACCAACGGTCGGATATTTCTGTCCATCAGAATCCTTTTAAATTAGTTTAAGTTTCTGTAAGAATTCATTGTCATCGTCTGGAGATAAATTTGTTTTAAATTTCTCCCACAACGATTTTTCAAGACAGTCAGGATGAGCATCTGTTACAAGTTGAAGATCGAAATTAATAACTCTAGTTTGACTTCTTTGTTGGATAATTCTAGTTAAGTGATTAGTGTCCATTTGATGTTTAGAACTACCAATACGGTGAAAGTATCCCCCCTGGACTTTTATGAACAATTAGACTTTTGCGTACATCTAATCTAATGATGATTTGTTCTTCGGTGTCATTAGTAATTATAGGCAGTTTCCGAATATAATAGTTTAACTTTGGATTAATAAGATCATTTCATATTCCCATTATCCATTGTTCAACAACATCTATTTTTTCAATAGGAATACCAACAATTGTTTTGGTTTTATCATCAACACCAAGCAAAAATACACCGTAATCTGTATTTGCCATTGCAGATAACTCATCCGCCATACTATTACGATGAGGGCCGACAACTTGATATCCTTTGTATTGAAGATTTTTAAATTCAAGCAAAGTTTCTTCACCTAACCTAATTTGCTTTAACAAATCATCCATAATTTTTGCATTTTATTCTACTTCAAGTGCAATTCGCTTATACCTATTTTCAAAAGCCTCTCTACCACCTTCCATGATGTTACATATCTCATTTCGAATTTCTATTTCATCAAGTCCACCTTTTTGATGTAGAGTTACTAGACCATTTTTAAATTTTAGAATATTAACAAGATCAGAATTTCCGTTAACTACAATGTTTGGGTTGTGAGTCGCAATTATAAATTGACGTTTATTTTGATTCTGACGTATTTGTTTTACAATTAGGTTTTTATCTAAATCATCTTCAGGTTGATCGATAATTAAGGGCTCACTGCCACTACATAACAAAAAAGCCAAAATCGCATCAGCTTTTTGTCCAGCTGAAGTTGTTTTTAATTCCTTAAATTTAGAATTTTTATTGTATTTGACTCGTAACTCCCTTAGGCCACCAAATTTCGAGATTATCAAATGCAGTTATATCTTTTTTGTAAAGAGAGGTTAGGTGGTCGACGAAATTACCATTAATTCCATTAGGGTTTGAAGTTCCTGAAGCAATATCTAGTGTTTTAATTTTAATATCTTCAATAGTGTTCGGAAGATCTGATTCAGATACATTCAGCTTTTCCCAATTGATAAGATTCCAAAAAATGCTACAATTATTTTCATATTTATAAATTGAACTATTGTATGTATCATTTTTAGAAATTCTAATTTTACTTCGATATTCTTTATCAACTTTATCAATTTTTCCAAATTGCACTAGTTCCATTCGAACAAATTCATTTTGACCAATAACTTCTTTTATATAGTTTTTTCTACGGATGTAAAGTTCTTTTCTTAGTTCAAAAAGCTTAGTTTTTGTTTGCTGTAATTTTATTTCCACTAAGTCTAATTCTTTTCGAACTAAATCTATATTATTTAATTTGTTTTGTAGTTGATTGCGTTGGCGAACCCAGTTTTCATAAGTAGTTAAACTTATTTGAGTTTTATTTTTACCATATTCATCACTTAATTTTTGATAGTCTTCAACACTTTTGATGTAGGACTTTTTCCAATTACTTGAAGATATCTTTAATTCCCTATTGTTTTTTAGTTTTTTAATTCTTTCAGCAATATTAATTAGTGAGTTTTTGATTTTACTAAATGTTTCTATTGTTGATGAGTGAATTTCACTGATTTCAGCAGTTGTCTTATCTTGTTTGTCAAATAAATATTCTGGAAAATCGGATAAAACTGTGTTTTCAATTAATAAATTTAGGTTAGCCAAAAAAGCATCAAATAGGTTGATATCTTGTAGCACACTATTTTGCTGAATACGTTTTTGATATAACTTTAATATATTTCCATACCACTTTTCTTGATACAGTTTTAGGTCATTTTCAATGTCTCTTAATTTATACTTTAGTTCAGTTTGTTCATCTATGATTCTTAATAAATCTCGTTCTTTTATTTTCAGTTGAAAAAATTTATTTCGGGTGCTTTCAAGATTAGATTCCCATTCATGTCGATTTACTCTTTTAGAATTGTCAATAACTTTTAATAATCCGCTAGTATTAGATGAAAGTTCATTGATTTGTTTTTGACTGTATATACTTAAGGGAAGGAAATGCTCAAAATCACCGATATCGTTTAAATTGATCTGTAAGTTATTTTCTGACAATGATATTCCTTGCCCACCATAATTCCATTTAAGTGTAGATTTTCGGCTTCGACGTTGGAAATCCAATAAAATTTCTGTCTTTTCTAACATAACTCCATCATCTTCAGAAAGTTTCATGAATTGGTTGAGTTGATTACTTATATCTGATTTTAGGAGTTTAATATTTTTATCTCGTCTTGAAACAATTCGTATGGCTTCAATGATTGTTGATTTTCCAGTTCCTCGACCTCCAATTAATGAATTGAAATGAGGATTCAAATCGATTAGAAATGGTTTGTTTTTTATGCGTCGATAGTGTTTCATGGATTTTATAGTCAGTTTAGTCAAAAAAATATTTGGAAATTCGTTAGGATTTTCAGGTTGGTTTTTGACTAAAATATGAGTGTCAAGTAGTGCTAGTTTTAGATTATTGATATTTGGGTTAATCATTTTAATCCAAGAAAAGGATTTGCCAATGTCATCAGGATTATGAGCATCTGAGCTTGAAACATGTGCAAGCTTATCTATTTCACTTTTTAATTCAAGAGAGTAGTTGTTAAATTCACATTCACAAAACTCTACAGCAGTTAAACTGTCAAGATTTTTTTTAAGCACTTTTTTAGAGTGGTTTCCTGATGAAGGAGTCCATTTCTTCGATCTACATGAGCCGCAATAGCAACCCCATTATTTTGTTTAATTACATCTAGTACATCAACTAAACTTTTTGTAGTAAAATGTTCACTTTCACCGAATCCCTTAGTTATTCCACATGCACCAAGCACACTTGTTATTTTATTACTTGCCAACCTCAGGATCAAAAATTGCTAATACATGAGTTCTTTGATTATTACCTCCAATAGTGATTTCAACTCCAAGAAAAATAATTAATTCCTTAGTATACCAACAAGGTCTGTCAATACTGCTCTTAATTTCATTATTTTTTTAATTTATCAATCCAATCACCTGTGTTGTGATCTGTTATAGCAACACAATCTAATCCTGCTTCTATTGTTTTACGAATCCAATTTACAGGTAATGTGGATTTTGATAAATAATGAACTAAAACTGGTGTGTGCGTGTGAAAGTCAAATTTCAACCATTTACTCCCATAGAAATTTTGGTTTTCTGACACTGTAATTAAATCAACATTGGTGTTAATAGTTTTTAAAAGATTGTTGTGTAAAATTACTTTTTATTTCAATGCTAAGTCTAATTCCATTTTTTTATTGCACCTTTCATAGGGACAATTAGATTCTACGTTGATGGTTTGAAATCCGAACTTTTTATAAATGTGAATGGCCCTTTCTAATCTGCAATGAGTGTAAAGAACAAGTTTCTGAAAATTCATTTTTTTGCTGTGTCAATACTGTGCTCCATCAGTTGTTTTCCTAAGCCTATTCCTTGTAATCCATATCAATAGCCATTTTACTGAATTCAGCAGATTGATTATCAATTTTAACTAGTGCATAGGTTCCAATAGGTTTTTGCTCTACCGTTCCAATAAAGATACAACCACCAGGGTCAATAATCATTTCTTGACATTGTTCCAATTGCTTTTGATCATAGGTCTCAGCTTTAAAATATTGTTCCAGCCAATGCATATTCAAATCAATAAATGCTTGGTGATGTTTTTCTTCATAAGGAACAATGGACATATAGAATTTTTTCATAATCTATGATTGATTGGGCCTGGTCATTTTTTCAACGTGGACTATCGAGTCAAATTCTTCTGAAGTCAAATAACCCAAGGCAAGACAAGCTTGTTTTAAAGTGGTATTTTCTGTATAAGCTTTTTGAGCAATTTCGGCGGCTTTATAGTACCCAATTTTTGGATTTAAGGCTGTCACTAGCATCAGAGAATTATCGACTAATTCTTCAATGCGCTCTATTCGGGCTTCAATACCAGCCACACAGTTCTCCCCAAAACTTTTACAGACATCGCCCAATAAGATGGCCGATTGTAAGATATTATAGGCTATCATCGGCTTGAATACATTCAGTTGAAAGTGGCCTTGGGTCCCTCCAACGGATAGAGCAACATCATTTCCTATAATTTGAGAACAAACCATCGTCAACGCTTCACATTGTGTAGGATTCACTTTACCTGGCATAATAGAACTTCCCGGTTCATTAGAAGGAAGAGATAGCTCTCCCAACCCACTTCTTGGTCCAGAGGCCAACATCCGTATATCATTGCCTATCTTATTCAGACTAACAGCCAATTTTTTTAGTGCATTATGAGTCCCTATAATGGCATCGTGAGAAGATAAAGCTTCAAATTTATTAGTGGCTGTTTTAAAAGGAAGTTGTGTGAAATCAGAAATGAATTTCACAACAAGTTCATCATATCCGTTGGGCGTATTCAATCCTGTTCCAACAGCGGTTCCGCCAATTGCTAATTCTGATAGATGATTCATAGATTGTTTTAGGGTCTCCAAGCCTGTTTTTAATTGATGGACATACCCTGAAAATTCTTGACCCAATGTCAATGGGGTAGCATCCATCATATGGGTGCGGCCAATTTTAACAATCTTTTCAAATTGTTTGGCTTTGGTCTCTAAAATGTCAGTTAATCGCTCAATTTGAACTATGGTGTGGTGGTGAATTTTTTGGTACGTTGCAATATGCATTGCCGTAGGAAATGTATCGTTAGAAGATTGAGATTTATTCACATCATCATTGGGTTTGAGGACGGGTGGGTCCCCACCTATTTCTTTGTTTTGATTGATTTGAGCTTTATTAGCAATCACTTCATTGACATTCATATTGGTTTGAGTCCCCGATCCGGTTTGCCAAATCACAAGAGGAAAATGGGTGTCTAATGTTCCATGGAGTATTTCATCACATACTTGAACAATCAAATCTCTTTTGAATTCACTCAGTACACTCAGTTGATGGTTGGCATAAGCAGCCGCCTTTTTTACGATAGCAAAACCATAGATTATTTCGATGGGCATGGAAGCAGGAGGTCCAATTTTAAAGTTATTGATAGAACGTTGGGTCTGTGGTCCCCAAAGAGCATCTTTTGGAACTTCAACAATACCTAGCGTATCTTTTTCAAGACGATATTTCACAAAAAAAGGATTAGAAATGAATTGAGCCCAAAATTAGTTAATCGTCAACCATAACCTCTTTAGGAGTTGAGAAAAAAGATATTTTCTCTTGTTATGAGAGAAACTAGATTATTGTACATTTGCTAGAAACTCTGTGATGTTTGAATTCGATCAATACTTAGGCTTTATAGTATTTACAACTATTGTGCTTATGGGGTTTTGGCTCATGATTTTTTTAGCTGCATTTCTTGTTCCATATTGGATTTTTGGTCCAATGATTGAAAAAGTGAAAGCCTTTTTAAAACATAAAAAATCTACTAAACGGCCATAATATTTTTATCCATCACCCTTTTTGTTCTATATTGGACGAGGGAAATTGCAATAAAAACTTAATAGGGGCTTATTGCATTGTAGTGTACTCTTGGTTTCTACCTTCTTGTTTTTTGTTATTAATTCTTAGTGACTTGTATTAAAAATGCAAATCCATTTTAGCGCCTTATAATTCTATGAAAAAAACTATTTACTGCTTTTTTGTTTTTATCCTATTTAATACATCAACACGGGGTCAACTAGAATTATACTCTACTTTAAACTTGGGGTTTAGCTATCATCCTAGTCTGAAAATGGAAGGATTTTCCAACGATAGATTTAGTTATTGTGATGAATACATCAATCCGAATTATTTACTCATACCAAGTTGTAATGATAAGATCAGAGGAATAGGAGATGAGTATTCGGTCAATTATGGGATGACTATCGGTCGATTGGGAAGTCTTGGATTAGGGATTTAGATGAATTCTTTTATGGCAATTGAATTGGAACATCATTTTTCGATGGCCTCATATAATAAAACCTCAGATGTCAATGGTTTTGAATCTAGTGGCATTGATCGAGAAAAAATAGAAGGTGAAATTTATAAAGCTCAAGAGCGTTTAGGTGATTTAAAGTCGAGTAGTTTCTATGGAAATGTCATATTTAAAATATCGAGATTAGGGTCTCTAAGCCCCTATGTTGGTGTGGGAATTGGTGTTAGTAGTTTACATGTGGAATATGCGAGTGTCTGGGCGAGATTCCATGATCCAAAACGTATTAATAATGAAGAAGCCATTAATAAACTTGATAATGCAGATCAAATAAAACAAAATTTAGCAGGATCGGTTAGTTCTGCATTTGGGCCGATGAGAGACAACACTAGTTCTTTCAAAATTTTTGGAGGACTTTGAATACCCGATTAGCCATAGAGCATCGTTTATTTTTAAAATAAACTATATAAACTATGGAAAATTAGAATCGGAGGAATTAGTTTGGGATCCTCTAAGAAGTCATCCACCAAATTTAAGATTAGATGGTTCTGAACCCGTTCAATCTTATACTCAAATCGATACGATTTATTCCATAAGTCTTGATTTTGGAGTCAAGATTAATCTATAAATCAGTATTGATTATAGAGCCTTTCAAATAATAGAAATTAAAAAAAACTAAATTTTAAAGCTATACATCTCTTTCGTGCGAGGCCCGTCAATCAGTCTAACTAGTAGAGATTTCCTTGAATTAAAAATCTTTGGATTTGTTTTGAGTCATTTTTTGACTCGAATTAAATTTTGGGAATTATATACCTTTATAACCACTCGATACAATTCATTGGGAAAATTTAATTTTGCACTATGTATAACATAGAGTTGATAGGTTAAGCGGAGTAGCACAGTAGGAATAGAAAATAATCATTTAGTAAAGGGAGTGATGGGAAATTTAGTAGGTAGAAATAAAACATTAAAATGCTCAAAGTCTGAAATTCAAAAATTTTCAAGAGAGTTACTTAGAGTAGATAAAAATCAATCAATTGACAACATTCTGAAAAGATTAATTTTAGGTGATTTTTTTACAACTGTAGAATATTTACCTAAAAATTTTGTTGATTTAATGATAATTGATCCTCCTTATAATTTAAGAAAAGATTACAATGGTAATTTGTTTAAAAAGAGGGAAAAGGAAGATTATGAAGTTTATTTTAGAAAAATTATTGACGGTATTTATCCTTTAATGAAATCAGATGCTACCCTATATGTTTGTTCAGATTGGTCTACTTCATCAATAATATCGCCTATTCTTTATGATGGATTTAATGTGAGAAATAGGATAACTTGGGAAAGAGAAAAGGGTAGAGGCTCAAAAACAAACTTTAAAAACAACTCTGAAGACATTTGGTATTGCACTAAATCAAAAAATTATTATTTTTCCGCTGATAAAATAAAACTTAAGAGAAAAGTAATCGCCCCCTACCGTATCAAAGGCAAGCCTAAAGATTGGCAAGAAGAAAAAATGGGGAATTTTAGATTAACATTTCCTTCAAATATATGGACAGATGTAACCGTCCCTTTTTGGTCTATGCCCGAAAATACTCCCCATCCAACTCAAAAACCTGAAAAACTTATTGCGAAATTAATTTTATCTAGCTCAAAAAAGGGGGGGGGTAGTTTTTGATCCCTTTATTGGTAGTGGAACTACTGCTGTTGTTGCTGAAAAATTAGGTAGGCAATGGTGTGGTGTAGATAACAATTTAGAGTTTTTATGTTGGGCTCTGAAAAGGATTGACCAGTCAAAAGGGAATCGTTCAATTCAAGGGTACTTTGATGGTGTATTTTGGGAGAGAAATTCACTTACAATTCAAAAAAAGAATTAGTAAGATGAAATCTCCTTTTTACTACCAAGGCCATCATACCAAAATCGCTTTTAATGTCAAAAAACATCTCAATTCTTTAGAAGATAATTTCCCTACTTCTATCAATAGTCCTCGAGCTTTAGGGGATACTTATGAAGATATATTAAGAGATGATTTTCGTGCTCTATTAGGAAATTGGTGTAAGAATTATAGTAATGACTTTGCTAGACGAGCTATGGCAGACATTGCATTTACTGATGTGAATGGATTTTATTCAATGATAGATGTCAAAACACACAATGAAAACACCAATTTCAATATGCCCAATTTAACTTCTGTAGAAAGGCTAACAAGACTTTATGAGTCAGATATGGATTTCTTTTCTCTTTTGATAATAAAATACTCGATCAATAATAACTTACCAAAAGTATCAGAAGTTATATTTTCGCCAATAGAATTTATTGATTGGAATTGTTTGACCCTGGGAGCTCTTGGATGGGGACAGATTCAAATAGCAAATTCCAATAGAATTGAAATTGCGGAACATCAGTCGAGGAAGTTTTGGATGTTAAAGTTGTGCGACAATGTTTTAGAATTCTACTCAAAAGAAATTGATAAGATAATAGGGACTAGAATAAAAAGGTTTGAAGAAATAAAAAAGTATTGGAAGAACAAAGATGATATTTGGTTATAGTTTCAAATAGAGCAATTTATATAGAAACTTTCCGCTGCAAATCTCTTACTAAGAATAAACTATCCACTTATCAACCGACCTCGAGGGATTTCAAAGAAGACATTATATGCCGAGGGTCTCTGATGAGGAAATCAGAGAGATGTTCTCTAAGCCGATAAGGTCAGTTCATCATGGACAGCAAGGAAAATAGCGTATAGGCGATACGCTCAACTACCTATGTGGTTACGAAGGTGTATAATTCCCTAAATTTTATTGGAAGCTGATTTCTCTTAATCAATTTTTGAGCGTAAAGGGTTCTCCTATTAAAATGCACTTAGGTTACATTTAATATGCTAAGCAATCATGGTGTCATTTAAAAATCAAATCCTTCCCCTTCTTGGAATCCACCACCATTATCGCCTCTGCCTTGGCTTCGACGTCGATTATCCCGTCGTTCATTGATGATATAACTTAGAGAAAGCACAAAGGTGGGCGGTCGCCATTGTATTTCAGTTTCGCTATAAAAGGTTGGGGCAAAGGTTTCAATCTGTCTTTTTGCCGAATTAAAAATATCAGAGGCTCTGAATGAAATGGTTCCTTTTTCCTTAAAGATTCGTTTATTGAGCGCTCCGGAGGCGATAAAGTTGCCACGTCTCTTATTGATGGCATTTTCAGATGGGCCAAAGTAAAACCCTCGCAATTGCATATCAATATCAAAGGGAAGTCGTATGTTGGCATTCAATCGAGCAAACCAACTTAGGTTCGATGCATCATAGTTGATTCCATTATGATCTCCTTTGGTTGAAGAATTAAAAACATTGAAATTTCCATTCAACCGAAAATCTCGAGATGGAAACCATGAAAGGGTAAACTCAGTGCCTAAACGAGTATTGGAGGTTAAGTTGACAGGAGATCTTCTAATCACTGGCACTTGAGTAAGTGGACGATTGGGGTTATCTGAATCTCCGCTTATAGTGACCATTATGCCCGTATCTTCATTAACGAAAACGAAATTATTATTGGCTATAGAGTAATAGGTTGAAGCATTGAATGTCATTTTATCCCAGCGTCTCAAAATACCTAGATCAAAAGAGTTGGAATAGGTAGGATCCAAATCTGGATTGCCTTGAAATAAATTGGTAACACTCGATCTTGAAGGAAAAGGATTGATATATCGAGATCGGGGTCGGCTTATTCTGCGACTATATCCCAATTGAAATGATGTTTTCTCACTGAGTTCTAAAGATATATTGACTGTTGGAAAAAAGTCCGTATAGTCTCTAATACTTAAATCATTGGTCGTTTTTTGATGGACTGTAATTTTTGAATATTCGACTCTCAGGCCCATCAATACTCCAAACTTATCAACTTGAATGCCATATTGAGAATAGCCTGCTGTAATATACTCTTTGTATTCCAATACATTGGATAAATCAGTATCTAATATAAAATCATTACTGTTTCTTGTAAAGCTTACGCGGTAGTCAACCAATTGATTGGTATAGTTTCCTCTAAATCCAATTTCAAACTGATTGCCATTTTCATAAGGTTTGACATAATCGGTTTGAACCAATATGCGTCGATCCTCTTCGATGGTGATATTTCGTTCTCTTGGCAGGAGGCTATTGTGAGGAAATACAGATTCATTTGTAATATTGGCTAGTTCATCTTCAGAACTTTCTTCATACTGTAGCGTTCCTGTCAACCGATGATCTCGTTGTTCATAGTCTTTAAAAAAATTAAGACTGATTTGCTTAGAAATATCTGTTTCTTCTTCTAATTCAGTTCTTTCAGTAAAAGAAATCCGATTTCGATCGCTATTGAATTCTTCAATTTCATTGGGCGTGCGATCCTCCCCATTAGATTCTCTATAAAATCCACTCAGAATCATAGAAGTTTTTTCATCAAAAAAGTACTCCAAACCGAGGGTGGTAAAATATTGATTGTGTTTTCGATTGGCATCACGGTACTCGGATAAAAAACTATCTGGTTGATCGACGCCTTGGGCATCTATGTTGTAATAAGTGTTATTATTAGAAAAATATCCCGAATTATTGCTGTAGTTATAGGAATTGGTGGTAAATAAATTAAATTTTTCTCTGCGCCAATTGATAGTTGCAGAACCACTAGCCAGATCAGGTTCTCCTAGACTACCAATTAAATTACCATTAATACCATATAAATCTTGTTTTTTTAATATGATATTCAAAATCCCAGCGGTGCCCTCAGCGCTATATCGAGCCGAAGGAGACGTGATCACTTCAACCT
Organism: Flavobacteriaceae bacterium; assembly: GCA_965221765.1. GTDB lineage: Bacteria > Bacteroidota > Bacteroidia > Flavobacteriales > Flavobacteriaceae > Bin25. The sequence goes on along the minus strand of OZ244911.1, from coordinate 2,464,334 downwards.
GTTGGATGGATTCGGCTGGTAAAGATCGTAATCCTTGAGGTCCTGAAAGACCAACTAGTCCGGATGGTTTTCCATTGATTAAAATGCGGACATTATTATTTCCTCTCAGTGCAACATTCCCTTCAACATCGACGCTCACTGAAGGCACATTATCTAGCACATCAGAAACACTACCCCCTCTAACGGTGATATCGGATCCCACATTATAAATTTTTCTATCGAGTTTGATTTCAACAGTAGTTCGTTCCCCAACTAGTTCAATTTCATCGAGTTCTTTGGACTTAAGTGCCAATTCAATAATTCCTAAATCTGTGGTTTCTGAATAGGATTGTTGATTAATAACCAAACTTTCAAAACCGATGAATTCGATTTCAATGAGATAATCACCCGGAACAATCTCAATTTCAAATAATCCATTGTCATCTGTAATCCCACCTTGTGGTCGGTTGGGAAGCCGATTATTACGAAATAATACCGTAGCATAAGCCAATGGCTCTTTGGACTGTTGGGAGACAATTTGACCACTCATACGGATTAGGTTTAAATTATCTTTATTAAATCCTTGCCGATTACTAGAAGGTTGTTGTGAAATACCTAAAAACAAGAATCCCAAACAACCAAGGATTGTAAATAGTGACCTCACAAAACGATTAAAATAGTGGTTACATTCCCATAAACGGTCATTGTATGGAAAATGTTACAATAAAATAATTATGGCTTGACCTTTTTGACTATGGCTTCAAATGCATCCGGGTGGTTCATAGCAAGATCGGCCAATACTTTTCGATTGAGTTTAATATTAGCAATGTGGACTTTTTGAATAAAATCACTATATGAAAGTCCGTGTTGTCTAGCCGCAGCATTAATCCTCAAAATCCAAAGAGCCCGGAAATTCCTTTTTTTGGTTCGGCGATCACGATAAGCATAGGTCCATCCTTTTTCGACCGCATTTTTAGCAATGGTCCATACATTTTTTCTACGACCATAGTAGCCTTTTGCAAATTTTAATATTTTTTTTCGTCGAGCTCGAGAAGCAACTCTATTTTTAGATCTTGGCATTTTAAATATTATTTAAATAAAGGATTAAAAACTATTTTAGACCCAATTGTCGTTTGACATTATCAGCATCACTTTTGTGTACTAATGTGGAGTGAGTTAATCTTAGTTTTCTTTTTTTTGATTTTTTAGTTAATAAATGACGTTTATTGGATTGATTGCGTTTGATTTTACCACTACTGGTTAATTTAAATCTTTTTTTAGCACTCGAATTGGTCTTTTTTTTAGGCATGAGATTTAATTTTTTTTGGATTAATAATCATGGTCATTCTTTTTCCTTCTAACTTTGGCATTTTTTCAATCTTTCCATAGTCTTCTAATTCTTGAGCTAGCCGCAAAAGTAATATATGTCCCTTATCTTTAAACATAATTGAACGTCCTTTAAAAAAAACAAATGCTTTGATTTTGGCTCCTTCATTTAAAAACTTAATGGCATGTTTTTTTTTAAATTCATAATCGTGTTCATCGGTATTGGGACCAAATCGAATTTCTTTGACAATGACTTTAGAAGCTCTAGATTTTATTTCTTTTTCTCGTCTTCTTTGTTCAAATAAAAACTTTTTATAATCTAGTATTTTACAAACTGGAGGATTGGCATTTGGAGAAATTTCAACCAAATCGAGTTCTTTTTCTCTAGCAATTTCCAATGCTTTATACAGCGTATAGATACCAACATCCACATTGTTTCCAACCAATCGTATTTCATTTGAGGTTATTTTATCGTTAATCTTATGAGGATCTTCTCGAATAATTCGAGCAGGTCGATAACTCCTCCTTCTTCGAATAGCTATGACTTATTGATTTAGATTGTTATTTTCAAACGATGAGATTTCACTATCGATTTGTAAATGGATTGTATCAACAAATTGATTCAGCGACATACTTCCCAAATCACCTTCTCTGTGTTTTCTAACGGCCACTGTATCGGTTTTAATTTCTTTATCACCTATGATTAACATATAGGGAATTTTAGAAATTTCAGCCTCTCTGATTTTTTTTCCAACCGTTTGATTTCTCATGTCAATTTGTATGCGAATATCGGACTTTTCTAAGGATTTAGCTACTTTTTGAGCATATTTCTGATGATTTTCTCCCACACAGAGTATTCCAACTTGGTGTGGAGTCAACCACAGTGGAAATTCTCCGGCGGTATGTTCAATCAAAATAGCAATAAAACGTTCTAAACTTCCAAACGGTGCACGATGAATCATGATCGGTCGATGCAACTGATCGTCGCTTCCTTTAAAGGTCAAATTAAATCGTTTTGGTAAATTATAATCTACTTGAATAGTACCTAATTGCCATTTTCTTTGTAACGTGTCTTTGACCATAAAATCCAATTTAGGACCATAAAATGCGGCTTCACCGATTTCAATGGTATAGTCCAATCCTTTTTCTTCGGTCGCTTTTATAATGGCCTTTTCAGCTTTTTCCCATTGTTTTTCATCCCCTAAATATTTTTCAGGAGTATTGGGATCTCTCACTGAAACTTGTGCTGTAAAATTTTTAAAGCTCAATGATTCAAAAACATACAGAACCAAATCGATAACATTTTTAAATTCTTGGTTTAATTGTTGGGGGGTGCAAAAGATATGAGCATCATCTTGTGTGAAACCTCTTACCCGGGTTAATCCATGTAATTCTCCACTTTGTTCATAACGATATACTGTTCCGAATTCACAATATCGTACTGGTAAATCTTTATAACTCCATTGTTGGGCATTATATATTTCACAATGGTGTGGACAATTCATTGATTTGAGTAAAAACTCTTCGGTTTCATCAGGAGTTTTAATGGCCCCAAAATTATCTGCACTGTATTTTTCAAAGTGCCCAGAAGTTACATATAATTCTTTATGGCCGATATGTGGAGTAATCACAAAATTATAGCCTGCTTTTTTTTGTGCTTCTCTCATAAAATCTTCTAATCGATGCCTTAAATCAGCACCATTAGGTAGCCATAAAGGAAGTCCAGAACCCACTTTAGTCGAAAAGGTAAACAATCCCAATTGTTTACCTAAAATCCGATGATCTCTTTTTTTGGCTTCTTGAATCATTTGTAAGTATTCTTTCAAATACTTCTGTTTTGGAAAGGAAATACCATAAATTCTAGTTAGTTGAACATTGGATTGATCAGCTCTCCAAAAAGCTCCAGAAATATTTAAAAGTTTTACGGATTTGATATAGCCAGTATGAGGAATATGACCCCCACGGCATAAATCGGTAAAATCTCCATGATCACAAAATGTGATGTTTTCATCATCCAAACCCTCGATGAGTTCTATTTTATATGGATTATTTTCTTGGTGATAGTAATCAAGGGCCATTTCTTTTGAGACATGACGCATGATAAAAGGATACTTTTTATATGCGTGTTCTAAAAAACGTTGCTCAATGGATTCAAAATCACTTTCTGAAGGGGTTTTGTCATTAAAAGCCACATCGTAATAAAATCCTTGCTCAATGGGTGGGCCAATGGTTAATTTACAATTAGGATAAAACTCAAGCAACACTTGAGCCAATATGTGGGCAGAAGAATGCCAAAAGGCTTTTTTGCCTTCAGGATCATTCCAAGTAAAAAATTTAATAATCCCATCATTTTCAATCTTTTGCGATAATTGAATGGTTTGGTTATTGAATTGAGCCGAAAGGACATTTTTCCCTAATCTAAGACTGATAGAAAAGGCTATATCATGAGCTGAAGTACCCTTTTTAAATATTTTCTTTTCACCCGAAGGAAAAGTAATGGTAACCATCAATTATTGGGATAAGGTTTTTTTGATTTGTTTTTTTTACCCAATAGACTAACTTTTAATGTGTCCACACCCAAAAAACCATAATAGATGGAGGTGATAAATGCTAATAATCCAAATATTAAAATAGAATAATACAGTCGGTGCCCTTGATTTTGAAATGCATTAACAATCAAAACCATGGAGATAAATCCACAGATAACAAAAAGGATGAAGTAGGTTAATATAAGTCTTATTTGACGTTTAGTCACATTCAAATCGAATTAAACGATTGAAGAACATTCCGAATACTTCCATGTTCTTTTAATAGTTTTTGAGCTTTTTCTTGGGAAAGATTCAATTCATTCACCAATATACCAATGGCTCTTTTTTTTAATTTATTATTAGCTAGTTTCATATCGACCATTTTATTTCCTTTTATATGACCCAATTGGATCATGGTCGAGGTGGATATCATATTGAGAACTAATTTTTGAATTGTTCCAGCTTTCATACGTGAAGAACCCGTAACAAATTCAGGGCCTACAATGACTTCAATCGGAAAATCACTCACTTGACTGACGGGGGCATTGGGATTACAAGTAATGCAACCGGTGGTAATTCCGTTTTTTTGACAATCGGATAAACCTCCCACAACATAGGGTGTTGTTCCCGATGCTGCAATCCCAATGACGATATCTTGTTTGGATATGCTGTATTGGGAAAGGTCTTTCCAACATTGGGTAGTATCATCTTCGGAATGTTCAATCGAATGACGTAAGGCATCATCTCCACCTGCTATGATACCAATGACCAAGTCTGGAGAAACTCCATATGTAAGAGGGCACTCTGAAGCATCTAATACCCCTAATCTTCCAGAAGTTCCAGCACCAATATAAAACAATCGCCCGCCTTCTTTTAATCGCTGAACTATCGCTTTTATCAAGGGGATGACCTCATTCAAAATATCACCAAGTGCATTAACCGCATATCGATCTTCTTGATGAATCCCTCGGACTAACTCTTCAATCGTTTTATGTTCTAAATCATTGTGGTTTGAATCTTGTTCGGTGATTCTTATGAACTTATCCACGCTAATTGAATTAACAGATTTTATTGGAATTCCTCTTAGTTTCTTGATAAATGATGATCTAATCGGTTTCTGATTTGGGCTAAAAATTCAGAGGTATTCAAATAGTGTTGCGAGGTGGTTTTTTGACCATGAATCAATAAAGCCAAATCTTTGGTCATTTTACCAGATTCAACGGTTTGGATACAAACACTTTCAAGGGCATTACAAAACTTTTTCAATTTATCATTATCATCTAGTTTACCCCGATGTAGTAATCCTCTTGTCCATGCAAAAATGGAGGCAATCGGATTGGTAGATGTTGGATTTCCTTTTTGATGTTCTCGATAGTGCCGTGTAACAGTTCCATGAGCAGCTTCAGCTTCCATGGTTTTTCCATCAGGGGTTATTAAAGTAGAAGTCATTAATCCTAGCGATCCAAATCCTTGGGCAACGGTATCCGATTGTACATCGCCATCATAATTTTTGCATGCCCAAACAAAGCCTCCAGACCATTTTAGTGCCGCAGCTACCATATCATCTATTAATCGATGTTCATAAAAAATACCCAAGCTTTCAAATTGGGACTTGAATTCATTATTGTAAACTTCTTGAAAGATATCTTTGAATCGTCCATCATAAGCTTTTAGAATAGTATTTTTTGTGGAAAGGTACAAAGGCCATTGTTTATTAATAGCTTGATTCATGCATGATCTTGCAAAACCATAGATGGATTCATCAACATTGAACATGCATAAGGCAACACCAGGAGAAGCATATTGAAAAACTTCCCAAGTTTGAGGATTTCCCTTTTCCGGAGTAAAAGTCATTGTGAGTTTTCCTTTTTGTTCTATTTGGGTATCAACAGCACGGTATTGATCTCCAAATGCATGTCTTCCAATACAAATAGGGGATTTCCATCCGGGAACAATCCGAGGAATATTATGGATGATTACTGGTTCTCTAAAAACAGTACCGCCAACGATGTTTCTTATAGTACCATTAGGAGAACGCCACATCTTGGATAACCCAAATTCTTTGACTCGAGATTCGTCAGGAGTAATGGTTGCACATTTGATACCGACATTGTATTGTTTAATGGCATTGGCTGCATCGACAGTAATTTGATCTTTTGTTTTGTCTCGACTTTTTATGGATAAGTCATAATATACGATGTCTAAATCGAGATAGGGTAGAATCAGTTCGTTTTTGATAAAATCCCAAATAATTCTAGTCATTTCGTCGCCATCTAGTTCGACAATTGGATTTTGGACTTTTATTTTTGGCATTATCAGCAAGTTTCAACAAATGTAAGTCACCGATATGAAACCTTTGAAATTGATTTTTAAAGGTTTATAGGATACTGAAAGGTGAGTGGGTTTTTTATTGTGTTTATGATAATGGATTAGAAATAGATTCAAGAGAAACGAGTAGATTATTTTCTAATCTCTTTAATGCGAGCTTTTTTACCTCGAAGTTTTCTAAAATAGAATATTCTTGATTGACGCACTTTACCTCTTTTATTAATCTCAATTTTTTGAAGCGTTGGCATATTGATTGGGAAAATACGTTCCACGCCAATGGTGTTGGAAATTTTTCTGATGGTAAAGGTCTTGGTTAAACTATGCCCTTTGATTTGTATTACGACACCTCTAAAAAACTGAGTCCGAACTTTTTCTCCTTCTCTGATTTCGTAATAAACTGTAATGGTATCTCCAACAGAAAATTTTGGAAAATCCTTTTTTGTTATTAGTTTATTTTCAACTTCACGTATTGTTGCTTCCATGGTGGCCAAGAAATAAATATATCCCACTTTTGGCTTGCAAATTTAGAATATATTTTTTCAAATCAAAATAGGATTAAGAGCATAAAAAGTGCTTATAATATTTGTCTTTGTAATCATGTCAAATAAGACCAACTCTCTCAATTCAAGGTTCTATTCTATTTGGGGTTGTTTTTATCATTGATTTCTCCTCATTTACAGAGAGTAAGATCAACATGGGGTCATGTTGCACTAGCTAGTTGAACATGGCGTTAAACAAAACAGTTCATTTCATACAGCCCTTGATAGATCTTTGAGAAATGGAATGTTATAGTTTGACTTAATCACAAGAATAGATTTATGGATTACAATTGGTAAACGAAGGCCGATTCGATTGAGTTATGATAGAGGTATTAAAAATCCCAGTACGACTTGTAACACTAGTAACATCCCAAGAGCTAATATCTCGATTAAACGCAGAGGCTCAATCAAACATTTGAAACATATTGTTAACACTGCTGACATTCCAATCGCCAATGTCTTGGTTGAATACACTAGTTCTAGAAAACATAAGTCCCATATCGGTAACACTAATGACGTCTCAATCACCAATGTATTGGTTGAATGTAGAACAACCTTGAAACATAAAATGCATATCAGTAACATTACTCACGTCCCAAGAACTAATATCTTGATTGAACTACGCTTTATTATTAAGACCTTTACACTAAAATTTTGATTTCCCGCTAAGATAAAAGGATTTAATCGAAAATCCCTTTTTTATTTGACCATTGGTTTTTATTGTTACTTTTTGGTATATCGTACGCGATAAGCATCATTTCAAATCTTATGAATCCAAACCCATGTGTTTTTTGAATCCCCATCAAGGGCGTCGCCGCACAACGACCCCACCGTTTTTTAATCAAATCAACGACCTTATCGATTGAGAACCCATTGAGACTTTATGGGTCGAAAACGATACATTAGGCAAAAAACAACGAGGCCAAAAAATCGAGCATTCCATGATGTTATTGAATAGGCAACTCCTCTCTGTCTAGTTTCATTGATCGGATGTTCGGACCCAAGAGTTCATTAAAGACCGTATTCGATGCACCGCTTTTTGTGATTGAGACCTAGCAGATGCCCTTCCCAACCATCGCACGCGGTCTCGCTTCTGTTGGGAGTTGACGGCCAAAACGATTGATCAAAGCATCATGGAAGAAATCCATCGACCGCTCACCGAAAAACAAGCGATCATGCAAGGCACGGCCGTGGTAGATGCCAGTATCAACACTAGTCTCTTTATGCCCAAAGGTCAACCCAAGAAAATGGCTCAAGACCGAAAAGAAGACCAGCGTAAAGAGCCAGGCACTCTAAGCCGAAGAAAGCGATCATGCGTAACTAGAAGAAGATCGTCCCCATGCCGACCATGAAGCTCGTTGGTTCAAAAAAAGAAAAACGACCGATGATGGTTACCAACAGTACATATGGCCACGACCAGAAAAGGTCTGATGCTAGGGTACACACGGTGGTGGCCAATGAGTAGGACCGTCAAGGTCTCCAGCCTTTGATAGAAAGTCTTTCGGTCGAAGAACGACAACGAGTGTTGGCTAATAAAGGCGACCCATCAAAAGAGAATAACTAGCTCTTAGAGGCGATGGGCAGTACTTCTTTGGTGATAGAAAAGGGGGATCGTAACCAGCTTTTGACTAAGCCATAGAAAGAGTAAAACAACCCCATCAGCCAAGAACGTTGGGTGGTGGAACAAACCTTCAAGTGGTTTGGCTCGCTGGTTTGGCTGTCAAGTCACTCGATTTAAAAGATTAGAAAAAGTCCATCACCAACCTATCTTGGAGTCCATGGCCTATCATTTAAAGAGATCATCAAGTATGATGGCTCTCATGCCAACTTAAAAAGGAGAATCAAGAAAAAAAGCTCTCAACGTTCTATTCGGCTCAAAAACCAAGGGGAAACGAGCCAAATAGGCCAAAATCAGAGAAATATCGTGATTTTTGGAAGAAAGCAAGATCGAATGAGTGGATCCATTGACTAAAAAAGAAACATGGTTTTCTCATCGCACCCTATTTTTTTTGATTTTGCATTATTTAAAAATCTCCATATGCAATTGATGTACTCTTATTCTTCACTTACATAAAACAAATAGGGCGTAAGAAATAAAAAATTATTTCATGACTATAAAAGTAATTTAAAACGTAAACCTAGTATTATAAAAAATTTTTAAAGAGCTCTAAGCAATCTTAATGAGAGTGAAATAAATGGTTCATCTTGATTGATATTGCTTGGTCAATGATACTGCAATATCCATTAGCGAACGATTCCTTGTGAATTTATCCATCGGATGTACTTAGCTCTACTTCTATTGTGTTGGGATAATGTTTTTGAAAATTTGTGGTATCCTGGATTTTCGATATCAGCAACAAAATAAAGATATCCTTCCATTTTGGGATTCAGAACAGCATCGATGCTAGCAATATCTGGTGTTATAATTGGACCTGGAGGTAATCCTCTATAGAGATAGGTATTGAATGGAGAATCAATTTTCAAATCTCGATACAACACTCGTTTGATGACTTTGTTAAAATCTCCTAAATGTTTTTTAATCGTATAGATAACGGTTGGATCTGCTTGAAGCTTCATATTACGTCTTAATCGCTCGAGATATACCCCGGCAACTAATGGCATTTCATCTTTTTTGGTTGTTTCCTTATGTACAATCGATGCCAAAATAGTCACCTCAATGGGAGTTAATTCTAATAATTTAGCTTTTGCAAGACGATTTTTATTCCAAAAACGTTGATATTCATGATGCATCCTATTAAAAAATGTACTAACATCGGATTCCCAATAGAATTCGTATGTATTGGGAATATACATGGCTAGTGCATTTTCAGATGTAAATCCTTTTTTACTAACAATATCATCATTTGTAATATGGTTGAATAAAGAAAGGCTATCAATCATAAGTTGATGCGATATCCTTCCAGCTAAATTTTCGATTCTTTCTTGATTATTGAATACCACGTTGATGGGCTCACCCCCAGACCTTAGGGTATTGATTATGGCATTATTACTACTCGATGAAAAAATTAAAAACCGTCCCGGTCTAATCGATTCATCAAAAGATTTGATTTTTGCTAGGCGGTTGAATGACTTGGTGGATTTTAGATGATTTTCAAGCTTTAAACTTAAACTATCAAAGGTATCGTTAGCATCTATAAAAATCTCTACAGATGTTCCCTCAAATGCTGTATTACTAGCTAAAATAGTTTGGTAGAATTGAAAACTAAAAAAGATTCCTAAAAGTTTTAAAGAAAAAAAAGCAATCAGTAACCATTTAAGGTTTCGTAACCAAAAATAATTTTTGATATAATAGTTCATCATGAAATTTGTTGTTATAAAAATTCCAATCTTTTTTAATACTTATTTTACTGTAGTTAGACTTTTCAAATAGTTTGATACTAGCGATATTTTCATGGGCTATATTGGCATATACTTGATGGAGATTTAAAGTATTTTTAGCATATTCTTCCAATAATAATAGAGCTCTGTAACCAATGCCTTTTAATCGAAATTCTTCTTTCAAGATAATCCCTACGGAGGCACGTTGATGTTTGGGTTCGAATTCAAATAAATCCACAAATCCACATTTTGTATTTTGATGTATAGTGATGACGAAACGTTTTTGTCGTGTTTTATAGATATCTTGTTGTTGGATTTCAAGAAAGTTTTTTAATAGAGTTTTAGAGTAATATTCAAGTCGATTAGAATAATTCCAATATTGTTTATCGTTTTCAATACGATAAAGAAAATCTAAATCTTCTTTTTCAATAGCACGAAGCTGAATAGACTTCATGTTTGGAAATTTATATAACCTCTAAAAACTTCTTTAGCAGTACCGATTAAAGAAATGTGTTTGTAGTTTGATTTTTCTTTTTTAAAATGAACTTCCAATGGCCCTCCTTTCGTTTGAAATAATAATTGATCGGCATCAGACAATCCTAAAAAATCCACAGATAATGCTGAAGCTACAACACCAGTGCCACAGGCCAGTGTTTCATTTTCTACACCTCGTTCATAGGTGCGAATTGCAAACTCATTGAAGCTTAGCTTTTGAATATAATTCACGTTAATACCATCTGATTGAAATCGAGAATTAAAGCGAATTGATTTTGCAAGGGGTATCATATCTATTGTTTTGATATTTTCAACTGCTTTGACATAATGTGGAGATCCAGAATCACAGATGACAGCTTCGTCATATTTTTCTAGTTGATCAATATCATTAAAAGCAATGGATATTCGTTGATCTTTTAAAATTTTGGCTTCGTGTATGCCATCGAATGCTTCAAATTGAGCGTCAGCTCCAATCCAAGAATGGCTATGAGCAAATTTTATAGCACAACGACTCCCATTGCCACACAAACTACCTTCATTACCATCCGCATTATAATATTTCATGTGAAAACTAGCGACTTGACTTTTTTCTAAAAGAATTAATCCATCAGCACCGATTCCAAAGTGGCGATTACAAAATCGATGGATATTCTTTCTACTTAATCCTATGAAATTACCATCCATATTATCTATTAAAATAAAATCGTTTCCTGTCCCTTGGTATTTAAAAAATTCAATAATCATGGGTTATATAAATTCTTTTACAAAATAAAAACGAACCATTATATTTGAAATAGTTATCCACAGTTTTACTAAGACCAACATAATCATTATTTGGTAATAATGTTAAAATTTTGTTAAACTTTCTTATTCCATTTAACAAATCAAGTAATTTTGCGTCTGTAATAATAGAATAAACCTAATTAAAATGAAAAAGACTGCCAAAACATTTGGAATTGCTCTAATGAGCTCTTTTCTAAGTTTTTTACTGTTTTATTTTTTTATGATTTTGCCAGATAATAACATTAAGAATGCTGAGCTTCCAGACTTTGAATCCAAATCGCGAATCATTCCCACAACTTATCGTTATTCAGATACTACTTATCCCTTAAAACCTACCGATTTTGTAGAAGTTGCTAGTGATGTGGTAAACAAAGTAGTACATATTAAATCTATTAAAACCATTAATAGTACATGGTACAGAAGATCAAGTTCTGCTTCGGTTGTCGGTTCCGGAGTAATTGTATCTCCCGATGGTTATTTAATTACCAACTATCATGTCATTGAAAATAATAATGGGATAGAGGTGACTTTAAACGATAACCGCACTTTTGAAGGTGAAGTTCTGAAAGTCAATCCCGATACCGATTTAGCCATTTTAAAAATAGAACCTGAAAATCCATTGCCATATATGGTTTTTGGAGATTCAGATAATGCTCAAATCGGCGAATGGGTTTTAACCGTGGGGAATCCTTTGAATTTGACTTCAACGGTAACGGCTGGTATTATCAGTGCAAAAAGTAGAGATTCTAATTTAAGGGATAATAAAAACGAAGTTTTTATTCAAACTGATGCTGCAGTCAATATAGGTAATTCTGGTGGTGCATTGGTCAATACACAAGGTGAACTGATTGGAATTAATACAAAAATTTCAACCCAAACCGGTGGATATGTTGGCTATTCTTTTGCTATTCCAAGCAATATTGTTCGAAAAGTATTTGAAGATTTAATGGAATATGGAGATATTCAAAAAGGTATTTTGGGAGTCGCTGGTAATTCATTAACTGGCAAATTTGCAGAACAACTCCAAATCCAAGATACAGAGGGATTTTATATCAGTGAAGTCTTTCCCGAAACTGGAGCTAGCCAGGCAAATTTAAAACCAGGTGATATCATCAAAACAATCGATGGACATAAAATCAATAAATATGCTGATTTACATGGTCGTTTGTTTAGCAAACGACCAGGCGATCAGGTCAACATTACTTATAAAAGAGATGATCAATTAAAAAATGTTATAGTCACCTTGACAAAATCAGTCATTGAGACTTTTGGTGGTATGGAAATCATAGAAATAAAACCTCAAAAAGATGGTCGTTATCCAAAAGGGGCCTTAATCATATCCAGTGTTTCACGTATTAGTTTATCGAAATACTTAGACTATCAAATCATAGAAATTAATGATTTTAAAGTTGAAAATATCGATGATATCCGTGCCATTAAAAGAAGAAATGAAGAAATTAAAACTATCAAAGTTCTATCACCAGAAGGAGAACAATTGACTTTGGTTTACTAACCTTCAAACGAAATGCCATAGGAAATTGTCAAACAATGCGAATTGACATTGTCACTTTATTTCCAGGAATGATGGAAGGCCCATTTGGACATTCCATTGTCAACAGAGCTTTAAAATCTCAGTTATTGGAAATTTATTATCATGATATACGACAGCATGCTCTACCTCCAAGAAGTCAAGTAGATGATTATCCTTTTGGTGGTGGGGCCGGATTGGTCATAAAAATAGAACCTATTTTCAAATGCCTCAACTTTCTTAAAAGCCAACGAGATTATGATGAGATTATCTATTTCGCTCCTGATGGGGAATTATTAAATCAAAAAACAGCCAATTATTATTCTACAAAGAAGAATTTATTATTACTCTGTGGGCATTATAAAGGAGTCGATCAACGAATTAGGGATCACTTAATCACAAAAGAAATTTCGGTGGGTAATTATGTGTTATCTGGTGGTGAAATGGCAGCAATGATATTTAGCGATGCAATTGTTCGATTAATCCCAGGTGTTATTTCAGATTTATCTTCTGCATTAGGGGATAGTTTTCAAGATGATTTAATTGAAGCTCCTATTTATACCAGGCCCCGCATATTTAATGGTTGGAAGGTTCCAAAGGTCTTGTTGTCTGGCAACCAAACTGCAATTGATCAATGGAGAGATCAAATGAGCATAGAAAATACAAAAAATAGGCGTCCAGATTTGTATAAAAAATTATGAGATAAATCGCATAGACCTCAAAAGAAGTATCTTATGAGTGATGCTTGGAATTTGATAATTCATCCGCTATCATCTGGCAGGCTTGATCAAGTAATTGATAGGTCGCTAGAAATCCTTGGTCAGATTTTCCATACGGATCAGGAACAGATTGTTCGTTTTCAAGGATCATTTTTACTTTAACCTTTTGAGCTTTGTTTCGACACATATCGATGATATTCTGATAGTTATTCCGATCCATGGCATAGATATGAGTAAAATAATCGAGGTCTTCAGGGACTAGTTTTCGTCCTAGTTGATTTGAAATATCGATGCCATGTTGCTGAGCCACCTTTATACTTTGGTGATGGGGTTTATTACCTGAATGCCATCCAGCAGTTCCTGCCGAATCAACTTCAATATCAGAATTTTTGAGTTTTGATTTTAAAATACCTTCGGCTAAAGGACTTCTACAATAATTACCCAAACAAACCATGAGCACTCGCACTACATATCCCATCTATCAAAAATTTAATAATTTTTGATTTTTTCATCGATTGCATCGTAGGTATTTCTGTAAATACGGTCGTGTAATTTAAATTCTTCTACTTTTCGTACGGAATAAATCACGGTGGCATGATTGACATTGCCCATTAATTTACCGATTTTTTGAAAAGATAGATTCGTATACTTTTTTGTAAAATGCATTACCAATTGTCTGGGTTCTACCACATCCCTTCGTTTGGTTTTTGTCCGTAAATCTTTGCTATCAACTTCAAAATATTGGACCACAATATCTTCGATGACATGGAATGGAATTTGTTCTAGAGTTGATTTTTCAGAAATTAATCTGCTGACGACACCCATGGCTAGTTCTGCATTAATGGGAACTTTATTAAATGATGCTTCAGCTAATATGGCCACAAGGGCTCCTTCGATATCTCGAATATTAGAATCTATTTTTTCTGATAGTAAATCCAAAACACTTTCGTTTAGATGTAAACCAAGATGCTTGGTTTTTAATTTGATGATGTTTTTACGTGTTTCAACATCTGGTTTGTTTATTTCAGCAGTTAATCCCCATTTAAATCTTGACAAAAGTCGATTTTCAATATCTTCCATGTTTTTAGGTGAGATATCGGCTGTCATAACAATCTGTTTGTTATTTTGATGTAAAAAATTAAAAATATTATAAAGAGCCCCTTGGGTTTTTTCTTTTCCCATCAAAAACTGAATATCATCGATGATTAATACATCCAATTGTTGATAGAAATGGATGAAATTATTGATTTTATTTCTATCTTTATGCAGACTAGCTACAATAAATTGTTCTGTAAATTTTTCTGAAGAAACATAGACTACGTTTTTGCTTTTAAAATCGGCTTTTATTTGTAAACCAACTGCATTGATAATATGGGTTTTTCCCAATCCAACTTTACTATGTATAAAAAGAGGATTAAAAGCCGTTCCACCAGGATTTTTAGCTACTTCTAATGAAACCGAACGAGCTAGTCTATTGGAATCACCTTCCGCAAAATTTTCAAAGGTATAGTCTGAATTTAAATCCGGGCTAAAATGTTCATTCTTAAGACCTGAAATTTCAAAACGGTCAGGTTTTTCAGAATGGATGATGTTTAAAGGTCTTTTTTGGTTTTGAAAATCAAGACTTCCTATGGCTTGAAATTTCGGGGATCGTATCCCACTAGGGGGCTTAGGCTTATCTTTTGATTCGATGGTGTACATCAATTTAACACGAGGTCCCAACTGTTTTGTAAGAGCCGATTGAATTAAATCCAAATACTTTGCTTCAAGAGTCTCATAGACGAAATATGTCGGTACTTGAATAGTAAATTCCTTATTTTTTAAATCAATGGGAACAATATAATCAAACCAAGTTGAAAACTCTTTTTCAGATTGAATATTGTCTTTGATGAATTCTAAGCATTTATTCCAAATTAATTCTAAGTTTTGGTTATTCATCAAATTTTGAATGCTCTAAAAAATCTAATTTTATGATATAATATGGAGAGATAAATGCACCAAAAAATCGTTCGTTCCTCGTATCGAAAATAGTTGTTTTAATAAAAATTTAGACCAAAAAAATGAGTTTTTTTCTAAAAAATTATACTTAATTGAAAATCAAATAAATACCATTGAATAATGAAATTTTTAACCAAGAAAAAAACCATTAGATATGCTGAAACTGACCAAATGGGAGTGGTTCATCATTCCAATTATGCGCTTTATTTTGAAGAAGCAAGAATTGATTGGCTCAATAATTTAAATACGCCTTATGTAGAAATGGAAAAAAAGGGAATCATATCTCCAGTCGTTGAATT
This sequence comes from Flavobacteriaceae bacterium, assembly GCA_965221765.1. Taxonomy (GTDB): domain Bacteria; phylum Bacteroidota; class Bacteroidia; order Flavobacteriales; family Flavobacteriaceae; genus Bin25. The sequence continues at coordinate 2,448,473 of OZ244911.1, read as the reverse complement.
GCGTTTGAAATACCATAATCCTTTATGTTTTGGAGATTCTTATCATATTGAAATACAGGCAGTTAAATATCCTAAAGCCTCATTAGAATTAGCTTATAAAGTATTTAATCAAAACAATCAACTGATCTGTTCAGGCTATACCAAACTAGCCTTTTTATCTTCAAAGACAAAAAGACCAATCCCAGTGCCTTCCTATTTGGCATCTAAATTGAAGTTCGATAAATGATTTTTAATCGATCATTTTTAATCCTAAAACGTTCTGTCAAATCATTGGACGTTTCGAGTTTTGGTGCCATTAAACCATCTTTCAGAAGTTGGGGTGAAGTAAATATTCTAGCTTCATCCCAAAGCGAAGAATTGATAAAATATTGGAGGGTTTTTTGTCCTCCTTCTACGATGACGGATTGAATCTTTTTTAGATATAATTGGTATAGTAATTTATCGATGGAAATAGGATAGTGATCATTCATTTTTAGGACCTCTATATTTTGAGATTTATACGATGCAGATTGATTCGTTAAAATATAAGTCAACGTGTTTCCATCCAAGAGTTGTGATTTTTTAGAAACTCTTAGTTGTGGATCAATAAGCACTCGAATTTCTTTTCTTGGAGGTTTTTCCCAGTATCGAGTCAAAAGATTTGGATTATCATCAATTGCTGTTTGACTACCAACTAAAATGGCATTTTCTTGAAACCTCCACTGGTGAACCAATTTTCTGCTCGAGGGGTTGGTCAACCAAAAAGGTTGGTTTGGTACTCGATTAGCTTTTGGAGGGGCCATATAACCATCTAGTGATTGAGCCCATTTTAAAATAATATAGGGACGCTTGTTATTTATAAAACAAAAAAAACGTTTATTATTTTTTAGACAAGATGCTTCTTCAACTCTTTGGATGACTTTGATTCCATGATTTTTTAACATTTGAATTCCTTGTCCATTGACTTGGGGATATGGATCTTGGGTTCCAATAACCACTTTTTTTATCTCACTTTTAATGATGGCATGAGTACAAGGTGGTGTTTTCCCAAAATGATTACATGGTTCAAGATTAACAATGAGAGTAGATTCTTTGAGTTTGGCAGGATCTTTAACAGATTGTATGGCTTTTACTTCGGCATGTGCTAAACCAGCTTTGTAATGATATCCTTGACCAATAATTCGTCCATGGTGAACTATAAGAGCCCCAACGAGAGGGTTGGGATAGGTGCTTCCCAATCCTTTTTTGGCCAATTGCAAACATCGTTGCATTAATAAAGAGTATCGATCCATAGAGATTGGGATTTGATGATTCTAAAATATCAAAGTGAAATCAAATGACTTAATGAGAAATGTGTTTTATTGTTCTAAAAAATCATGGATAGTTGACTCAATCGAAGCATCCAAAATGGTGATAAAAATCCAAACCATAGTAGGGCGTTTTAGAAACCAAAGCCAAGATAGATTAAATCTAATCTAACATCTTTTACCTTTGTCTCGTAAGATAGGGGCTTGTTTCTTAAGTCACAGTAGAAATTGACTATGTCTCGATCTAATGGAGGGATTCTAATACTTGATCGATTCTAGTTTCTAACTGAGGGATCTCATCAATTGATTTCTCCAAAAAGGCATCGTGTTGAAGATTAAAATATTCGTGGACTATATAATCTCTTGATTTTTGGTATGAAGCCCAATCAATGTCCTGAAACGCTTTTTTTAATCTAGGGGACAAGCTCTTAAAAGCTTCTCCGATTTTGCTGAAGTTCAATTCAAATAAGTCGTCCGATACCCATTGTTCAACTTTCGAATCGGCGTATAATAGGTTGTCTCTTACCTTACAAATTCTTAAAATGCACTTTTTGACATCGGCGAGTATTTCTAAGTCACTCCGTTCTGCTTTTTGCTTTTTCAACTTTATAAAACGTAACCGCATCTTTCAAAATAGAATCTTTTACAGAATCTTTGATAGCATCAAAGGGGCCTAAATCAATTTTTTTTTCTAGTAATTCGGTTAGTTCAAATTTCAAACGCATTCGATCATAGAAACTCACATCTGATGTAGTAGAGTATAATAAATCGATATCACTAAGTTTGTTTTCTTCATTTCTAGCATAAGAACCAAAAACGGCTATCCTCGTCGGATTTAAGGGCTTGAACTTTTCGATAATAATTTCTTGTTGTTTTTTTGTGAGCATTTATTAGAGATAACCTATCAACGGCAAATTTAATAAGGATATATATTGGATTGGTTTTATTATGAAAAACTAGGGGATTAGAAATTCTAAACCCTTATGACCGCTTTCAAGCAATTTAGATATCTTTCATCATTGATATTGAAGGGATCAAGTGTTTATTTCTCATTCGATTTATATTTTAGAAACAAAACAACTCGTGTCTAAATCTCTTTCTATAATTCTATTAATCATTTGTTTTAGTTGCCAACAAGACAACGATGAGCTTCCAAATATCATTTTTATCCTTACCGATGATTTGGGATATGGCGATTTGGGGATTTATGGAGCAAAAGATATTAAAACTCCCAATATTAACCAACTAGCCAAACAAGGAGCTTTTCTTACCTCGTATTATGTATCCCAGCTGGTTTGTTCGGCTTTTTGTGCGTCTATTTTAATGGGTTGCTATGCCAATCGAATTGGCATTCACCAAGCATTAGGCCCCAATTCAGAAATTGGCATTAATCCTAATGAAGAATTACTGCCAGAATTACTAAAAGAACAAGGATATGCTACAGCCATTTTTGGAAAATGGCATCTCGGAGATGCTCCCATGTTTATGCCTCGCAAACATGGCTTCGATAAGTTTTATGGCATTTTGTATTCTAACGATATGTGGCCATATCATCCACAGTATGAATTCCCTCCATTATATCTTTATGAAAATGAAACGCCCCTAAAGGAGTTAAATGATCAGACGTATTTTACCGATTCGATTACTAGGAAATCAATTGATTTTATAAAAAGAAATAAGGATAATCCTTTTTTTTTATACATCCCTCATCCTCAACCCCATGTGCCATTATTTGCCCATCCATATTTTTTAAGAAGTCAATCTAGAGGATTGTATGGTGATGTGATTCATGAAATAGATCATTCGGTTGGTCAAATCTTGCAAGCACTCCAAGAACATAATCTCCACGATAAGACAATGATTATTTTTACTTCTGATAATGTTCCATGGTTGTCTTATGGAGCACATGCTGGATCATTAGGAATTTTCCGTGAAGGGAAAGGAACGGTATGGGAAGGTGGTGTGAGAGTTCCAAGCATCATTTGGTATCCAAAGCATATTCCACCAAATCAACAAATTGAATCTAGCATGATGGCCATTGATTGGTTGCCGACAATTATCGAATATACACAGGGAAGGCAACCACATTTAAAAATTGATGGGCGATCGTATAAAGAGGTTTTCAGTGATCATCGGCAAATTTCAAAACATGAGAACGTATTGTTTTACTATGGTCAAAACGAACTTCAAGCTATTAGACATCGTCATTGGAAAGCCTATTTCCCACATACATATCGCACCATTGGAAATAAAAAAGCAAGAGACGATGGCATTCCCATTCTTTATGACTATATACAACTAAATGAAATAGAATTATACCATTTATTAGATGATCCACAAGAAAAAACGAATGTGGCTTCTATTTATCCACAAGTCCTTCAAAAGATAGAGACCATTACTGATTCTATTCGGGAGGTGCTATGGGATCGGTTAACTGGTAAGAAAGGATCAGAAAATCGGGCTCCTGGAAGAATTTTTGATGAATAGTATTCGATACTTCATGACTGATAATTCTACTAAAGATGACATTGATTGAATTCAAAAATCACTTTGTTCAAACCTTAAATAAAAAGTATCCAAGAAGAGAAATCGATTTTTATTTTAAACAATTGCTAGAGCACGTGACATCAATAAATCCAATCGATTTGGCATTAAATCCGGATCAGAAAATTCAAAAACCTCACCTCGCAACTTTAAAAAAAACTATTTTAGAATTGGTTGAATTCAAACCGCTACAATATATTCTAGGTGAATGCCTCTTTTTAGAACGAGCATTTAAAGTCAATCAGCAAGTGATGATTCCTAGACTTGAAACTGAGGAATTGGTGCAATGGATTAATGAAGATTATCAAGATACTAAAAATATTCAAATCTTTGATATTGGAGTAGGGAGTGGTTGTATTGCCATCAGTTTGGCCATAGAAAATCCGACATGGATCGTTGAAGGCTGTGATACCCATGATGCAATATTAAAAGTGGCAAATCTAAATGCTAAAAAATTTCAAGCAAAGACTCGGTTTTTTAAACGAGATATATTAAGACATAAAGCAAAAAAAGAAGACTCTAAATACAACGTAATTGTTTCAAATCCTCCTTATGTAACACATGCTGAAAAAAAAGAGATTCAACCTAATGTTTTAAAATGGGAACCTCATTCGGCACTGTTTGTTTCTAATAAAAATCCATTGAAATATTATCTTAGAATTGCGGCTTATGGTTGTCATAATTTACAACCCAATGGGCATTTGTATCTTGAAATTAATCCCAAATTTCAGCAAGAAATAAGAGATTTGCTGAAGAACTTTCATTATGATGAAATAGTCTTTAAAAAAGATAAATTTAATCGAATACGAATGGTAAAAGCAGCGATGGGTTATAGACTATAAGTAATGGAACATAAAGCCCTTGATCGATTATATGAATTGCGTGATCAACTTCACGATCACAACTACAGATACTATGTATTGAATAATCCAATGATTTCAGACCATCAATTTGATCTTTTGATGCTAGAACTTCAAGAATTAGAATCTAGATATCCGAATTTATTCGATTCGAATTCTCCTACCCAGCGAGTTGGTGGAACGGTTACTGAAAATTTTGAAACGGCCAAACATCAGTTTCCATTATATTCTCTGCAGAATACCTATTCCAAAGAAGAAATAATCCAATGGAGAAAACGTATTATTAAATTATTAGGACACAGTCAGATTAGTTTTCTATGTGAATTAAAATTTGATGGAGTTTCAATCAATTTACAATACAAACAAGGAAAACTCGTCAGAGCTATCACGCGAGGTGATGGCCAAAAAGGCGATGATGTAACCACCAATGTTCGAACGATTTCAAGTATTCCATTGGTATTGCAAAATGATTTTCCACATGAATTTGAAATTCGTGGAGAGATCATCATGAACCGAAGACAATTTTATCGTTTAAATGCTTTGAGAAAGAAAAAAGGATTAGAACTTTATCGAAATCCGAGAAATACAGCTGCTGGTTCTTTGAAATTACAGGATAGTTCGATAGTGGCAAAACGGCAATTAAATTGTTTTTTCTTTTCGGTGGTCCAACAAAATCTAAGAGATCAAACCCAATTTGATATTTTACACAAAGCCAAGCAATGGGGGTTTAAAATTTTTGAAGCAATGGAAATTGTGGAATCCATTGAAGGGATATGGGCGTTTATAGAGAAATGGAAATCCCAAAGAAAAAATTTAGATTTTGAAATGGATGGGGTCGTAATCAAAGTCAATTCACTAGCTCATCAAGATAAACTAGGTCAAACCTCAAAGTTCCCACGATGGGCCATTGCCTTTAAGTACCCAGCAGAAAATATTTCTACACTTTTAAAATCGGTGACTTTTCAGGTTGGCAAAACGGGAGCTATCACGCCAGTGGCTGAATTATTACCGGTTATTTTAACAGGAACCCAAGTAAAAAGGGCCTCTCTTCATAATGCAGATCAAATCCAAAAATTAGATTTGAGAATTGGTGATTGGGTTTATGTCGAAAAGGGAGGCGAAATCATTCCAAAAATCACAGGAGTTGACTCAACCAATAGAGCTCCTACAGAAAATAAGGTCGTTTTTCCAAAATGCTGTCCCCATTGCAATGCCCCTTTAATTCGCTTAAAAGGACAAGCCATCCACTATTGTACTAATAGCCATTATTGTAAACCTCAAATCATAGGAAAAATTCAACATTATATTTCAAGGAATGCAATGGATATTGAGGGCATCGGAGAGCAAAAAGTGGTCATGCTCTACGAATGTGGATTGATTAAAGATATTGCGGATCTCTATTTATTGACGGTTGAAAAACTCATGCATTTACCATTGATTCAAATAAAATCGGCTGAAAAGATGATCCAAGGAATTCAAAAATCTAAAACCCAACCGCTTTGGCGATTTATATTTGGATTGGGAATCCGTTATGTAGGAGAAACGGCTTCCAAACAACTGGCTAAAAAATTTCAATTTTTTGAGCGTATTGTTTCGGCTAGCTATGAATCATTAATCGAAATAGATGATATTGGCGAAGTAATGTCTCATAGTATCGTTAACTATTTCAATGACCCATACAATATTGAATTAATCAATCGTTTAAAAAATCATGGATTACCACAAAACGTTAACTCACATCAAGAAACTGAAAAATTACCTCAAGTATTTGAAAATAAAAAAGTGGTCGTTTCTGGTGTTTTTGAAAATTATTCCCGTCAAGATATCAAACAATTGGTTGAAGATTTGGGCGGTCAAATTGTCAGCTCAGTTTCCAAAAACACAGATTATATTTTATTTGGAAACTCACCTGGAACTTCTAAAATTTCCAAAGCAAAAAGTTTAGGAATCCCGATGATAAGTCAAACAGAACTTAAAAAAAAAAGGATTATATAATTTTATAAACAATGAATGTTAGCTTTTAAAAAAAGGGGGGGGGTGGTATTAGATCCATTTGCAGGTTCTGGAAGTACTGGAGTAGCAGCACGTCTTGAGAATACACAATTTCTTGGTTTTGAAATTGATGCTAAAACAGCAAGAAAAGCCAATTCTGGAGTTGAAGGATGTGTGTTATGACTTCACATCCAACACCAAAAGAGTTGCAGCTAGCATGGGAAGAAGTAAAAGAGTTTCATAAAAATCATTTTAAAGGTTATGGCGTGATAATCCCCAATGGAGATAAGTATACGTATAATATCTGTATGGCTCTCATTATCTTCGCCATAGTTTGTGTTTGATAATACAAAATTTAAGTTAATTGTTGAAAGCCCTCTACTCTGTAGAGGGCTTTTTTTTATTTTGGTTTCATCCTATTAGGGATTTTATATTTGACATCATTAGTAACAATTAAAATATTTTTACTATGAATTTATTAAAACGCCCTGGCAAAATCTACAATGTTGTCTTTTCATTTGATCATCATAACCCAAAAAACAATCGAGATGTTGTTTTTGAATACATTTTGCCACTACATCAAAAGGATAGGAGTCCTAAAAAAGAATTGAATTACAACTATAACAAAACATGGGTAGATTGTTATAGATTAATTTGAATCCCCAAATCATTGTAAAAGATTTTTTAAAGTCCCTTAACTTTGTAATTAATCGTTTAACGATTCCAATGAGTTTAAAAGGATTGGGGGTTGCTATGATTACTCCTTTTAAAAATAATGAAGTAGACTTTCAAGCCATAGAACAATTGGTGGAGTATCAAATAGAAAATAATACCGATTTTTTAGTACTCATGGGGACCACTGGTGAATACCCAACGTTGGGTCCTAAAGAAGTAAAAAGCGTTGTAGAACGGATGAAATCAGCTAATCGAAATAGATTACCACTGGTGGTTGGGGCTGCTGGGAATAATACCAAAGAGGTGATCGATAAACTCATACATTTGGATTTAGATGATATCAGCGCTGTGATGCTGACTTCACCACATTATAATAAACCCACCCAAGAAGGGATTTATCAACATTATAAACAAATTGCAGATGCTATTGCAATTCCTCTCATTGTTTATAATGTACCTAGTCGAACGGGAGTCAATATTCAACCAGAAACATTTTTTAGGCTGTGTGAAACTTGTTCTAATATTAGAATGATAAAAGAAGCTGCAGGAGATTATATTCAAGCTCAAGAATTGATCTATCGGGCACCTCAAGAAGTAAAGGTATTTTCAGGAGATGATCATATTGCTCTCGCAATGATATTTGCTGGAGCTGTAGGTACTATTTCAGTCTTAGGAAATGCTTTTCCCAAAAAAATGAGTCAGATGATTGGCCATGCAACAGTAGAAAATTACCAGAAAGCAAATCAAATTCAAGCCCAATTATTGACGCTCATGAATCTTATTTTCAAAGAAGGAAATCCAACATCTATCAAAGCCTTAATGGAATTATTGAATTTGTGTTCTAAAGAAGTTCGATTACCATTGGTTCAAGCATCAAAACAACTCGTTGATGAATTTAAGATAGAATTAAACCATAAGAATGGGATGTAGTCTATCAAAATTCGAGCATAAAACGTCAGTAAAGATTTGATTTTAGGGATTGTAATTTAGAATACCGTTGGTTATAAGATTCTAAACGGTTTTTAAGTATCCTATACTTTTCTTCGGTTTTTAAGACCAAAGGATTCGAAGAACTTGAGGTATCAAAAAACTGCATATTGTTTTCTAATTGATTCAATTCTTTTTGAAGACTATCAGTATTTGATTTTATTTGAGTCATATTCTTTGTGAGACTGTGAATGTCTGTTTTGATTATTTCTAGTAGACATTCAAAAGAAATTTCAGATTTTTCTCTTTTAGTTAATTCTAAAGATTTTATTTTTTGATTCAACACGATATGAAGACTAGTATTCAATTGATAATCAATATCGGAATTGATAATCCCGAAGCCATGCCAAAGTTCAATTTTGGGAACGAGTTGTGCTATGAAATCTTCTTGAGTATTAAAATAGAAATCTTCTTCTATTTCTTTGATAAAATCTTTTTTGGCTTTTTCGATACTATCTTGATGAGGAGATAGTTTTTCATAGCCATATTGGAATCGATTGAAGTATAATTTAATGAGTTTATTGAATTGATTCCACAGTAGTTTTTCATCTTTATTGGTCGTATAACTGATTTCTTTCCATGCTGATCTCAGTTCTTTTACTCTATGAACTTTTTCTTTCCAATGATCTGAATCTAAAATACTTTCTAATTCATTGATGATTTGATTTTTAGCGTTTAATGACTTTTTTTTCTTTACAGTATAATCTTTATAGTAGGCATTTTTTTTACGCATAATTTGCCAGTATAACTCATAAAATTCACTGTTTAGTTTTTTTCGAATTTTATAAGTAATAGGATGCGCACTTCTGAATTTAGCATTTAACTCAAGGAGGTTCTTGGTAGTTTTTTGCCATTCTATATGGCTTATCGGTAAGTTTTCATGGATGTTTTGCAATTGATGAAGAGCATCGATTTTAATTTGTTGATTGACAGAAAATTCATTAGATATTTTTTTATCTAATTCTCTTCGAATGGTTTTAAATTGATTCCATATTTCATTTCTTAATCGGAGACCTAATCTACCCGATTTAATCTTTAAAAGATTTTTTAAGGTTTCTAATTCGGTTTTAGATTTGGTGATGTCTAGGAGTTTAATTTTGCTATGAGATGTTTCAATTAATAATTTTAATTTTTCAAAATGTTGTTGATCAAATTCATCTTTTTGGGTTTTGTGAACATCTAATAATTGATAAAATAAATCAAGATTATGATTATAATCTTTCCATAATTGATCGCTTTTAGCTCGATTGACAGGGCCGATTTCGTGCCACTGTTCTTGAATACTTTGGATTTGATGGTATTTTTTCTTAATAGAAATATCTTGCCCTCTTAATTCTTTAATCTGATTTAATAATTCACACTTTTTATCCAAATTAGATTGGAATTCTTTTTCAAGATTTCGATAATATTCACGCTTTTTCTTTTGAAAAATACGGGATAATCGATCAAATTGTTTTTTATAATCGGGATGATAAAAGAAATCAATTTGATTGCCTCCATCATTTATATAGGCTTCTTTTCGTGCTATAAAATCTTTCTGAAATTGATCTTTAATTAATCGAGCAATCTCAGAAATTAAATTTCTTTGTTTATTCCAATTAGATTCATTGGTGGTCTTTTCAAATAATCTGACCAATTCTAATTCAGTCAAAGACTCTAAGTCAATTTTTGATTGGAAGTTCGATTCGGTATTTTTTTGATGATCTGAATCAATTAGATCTGAATTTTGATTGGTATCATCTTGGGACGCATAGATTTCTGAAGGATTATGTTCTAAACCAATTTCTAATCCTTTAGTTTTTTGAGATCTATCAGTTTGTTGTTCTACTGCCTTTTCAAATGTATCACGATTTAAATCATTCTGGTTGGTTTTTTGATTTTCTATAGAATCTAGTGTTGAAGATTTTTTAGTTTTTTCATATTCTTTAGCCGTTATCAAATGATCATGGCGAACATCTGTCGATTCTTTTTCAAGCAATTGCTCTTCCAACGTTTTGCTGGCTTTAGAAGTTTTAGGTTTTTTTTCAACCGATTGATTGAATGAACTTTTGGGACTAGAACCATCTATTTTATTAACAGAGGATTCAGAAGATGAATTCATTTCTTTTGAAAGGTCTTTTTCTGTGTTTTTATCCATGTTGTTTAAAATCAAAATGACCGATCGTACTAAACCACATGATTGGTAAAAATCAATCGCTTATCGTTAACCATTTGGAAACCAAATGCATCCTGTCTAAAAAGACCTAAACCACCAAGCTTAAAAAATAATCTAAAGGTAAATCTTGGCAATAAAAAACCTAGAGACTTTTCAAAGCAGTGAAAAGTATTCTTTTCAAGAGAAATAGTTTCTATGAAAAGAATTTCTATTCTAAAGTCGAATAGAAAGCATTTATATAGAAAATCATTTTGCTTCCTAAAAAAAGATAATGAAAATTTGATGTGTTGTTTAAAAACATTTGGCGATGAGAGATTTTCCATACAAGTAAAGGATTTCTATAGGGAAGACACAATTTGAAATTTGTTTATGAATCATATCTTCTATGGTTATTTATTCCATATTTCCCAAGCCTTTTCAGCTTGGTATACTAACATTTTTAGACCACCAATAATTTGAGCTCCTCTTTGTAAGCCTAATTTTAAAAAAACCGTCACTTCAGGATTATAAACCAAATCATAAAGAATATGGTTGTTATTCAAATAAAGATAAGGGATTGAAGGATGCGCGTCTACATTGGGAGAGGTTCCCAATGGCGTTGTATTGATGATTAAAAGCCGATCTTTAAATAGTCTTTGATTCAAATCTTGGTAAGAAATTTGATTGTTTTTATTTGGAGAACGAGAGACAAAGGTATAAGAAATTTTATTTTTTTTTAAAACATACTCAACGGCTTTAGATGCCCCTCCAGTGCCCAATATCAGTGCTTTTTTAGGTAAAATTTCAACCGCTTCAACCAACGATTGCTCAAACCCATAAAAATCAGTATTATAGCCTACTTTTTTGTTTTTATCTGTGATATGAATCACATTAATGGCTCCGATTTCTTTTGCTTGAAGAGATAGTGAATCAAGAAATGGAATGATTTGTTCTTTATAGGGTATGGTAACATTAAGACCTGCTAGTGATTTTTGGGCTAAAATCTTTTCAACTTCATCAATTCGGTTGAGATCAAAATTTTGATAATGACAATGTTGAATATTTAATTTTTCAAATTTTTCTGAAAAATAGCGTTGAGAAAATGAAAAAGATATATTTCTCCCAATCAGTCCGAATTGTCGATGTCTAAGACTGTCTTCCATAATTCTGCAATAACACCAAAATAATACAACCCAATAAAATACTCCCCAATGTTGAATAAGTCGATAATAAATTTAGATTCGGTAAATAATATTCATAATTACTCACAACTGGATCTCCTATTTGACTAGTAATATAATGGCCGGATTCACTAATTTGATAATTGGTGTGTTTCCATGGCCAAGAAGTAAAGATCGTCCCAGCGATAAATCCAATTATTGTAGCCGTTGTGATTTGTTGGTACCGTTTAAGGACAAAACTCAACAGATTTGAAAAAAAGACCAACCCTACAACACATCCGATACCAAATACAATGAGAATCATTAAAAAATGCACCTTAACCGGATCATTAAATACACTGAATTTGAATTGAACTAAATGAATAATGATATCAAATAAATGATTTACAGAATCAACAAGTAGCAGATTATAGTTTCCTAATATCAATATCAAAAAAGATCCCGATAATCCTGGCATGGTCATGCCAATAATACTAACCATGCCACAGATAAAGACCATCCATAATTGACTGTTTTCAGTTCCGGGATTAGCTAGCGTGATGAGTAATCCCGTCCCAATACCAAAGAATACCCCTACAAACGTTTTAAAATTCCAGACCTTGATATCCCAATACACATAATAAAGGGACGTTAAAATCAACCCAAAAAACAATCCCCAAACTTCTTTTTCATAATAGGTAAATCCTAGATCTAAGAGTTTAGAGATTCCAAAGTAACTAAATAAACTTCCTAAAAATAAATAGCTCAAAAATTTGAAATTGGCATATTCCAAAGCGAGTTTCCATTTTTGGCTAAAAAGCAGTTTAAAAAATTTTAAATTCAATCTTTTGAGTGAATAAATCATTTCTGGATAAAAGCCCGCAACAAAAGCGACGATACCACCAGAAACCCCAGGTATTTTATTGGCTGCCCCCATGGCAACTCCTTTGACAAAGAGCAACAGATAATCTTTAAACCTTCGTTTATTTTTATGGGGTAGCATGGGATTGTTTAAATGATATAAATCCACATTGTTTTAACAATATCATGATGCCAATCCCCGCAATAAAAACGATGATAGCTCCCAAAAGATGGGCTTGATCATGGTATTGGTTTGGCCAAACTAATTGAGATAAACTCCCTATTACTTTATTCTCATCAACAATGTTTTGCCAAGGCCATATTCGATAAAGGACCCCAATCATGATCCCCACCAATACGGCATAACTAGTGGATAGGTATTGTTCAAATAAATAATCTAGTAGTCTTACAAAAGTTTTTAAACCCACCAAAACGCCTGCCAAAAAAATTGAAAGAATCAAAAGTGAATCTATAAAAAGTGGATTATTGAATTGTAAAAAGTAGGTCATCAAATCATTCAAACGTTCGATAAGTAGTGGATATACGCCTAGTATAATGAAGATTAATGCTCCTGAAATACCAGGCAATACCATGGCGACAATACCGATGGCACCACAGAAAAACAAATAAAGATAATGAGGACTACCATCAATAGCCCCAAGACAACTAATGCCAAAAGAAATGATAGCCGCGATTAAAAGCTGAAAAAAAATTTTCAGTGAAAATCTAATTTGTTTTATCATATAGTAAATGCTGAATATCAACAATCCCCAAAAAAAAGACCAAATGAATATCGAATAATGATCAAATAACCATCCAATCGTTTTTGCTAGTGCAAAAATCCCAATTAATACACCAGTGAAAAAGGGCACTAAAAAATGCCCATTGCTTTCACTCCAAAATGTTTTAAAACGTCCGGTCAGAATAAATCGAATAGATTTAAGTTTTAATTGATTAATGCTACGAATTAGGTCATTGTAGATTCCAAATACCAACGCGATGGTTCCCCCTGATATCCCCGGTAAAACATCTACGGCCCCTACAAAAACACCTTTAGCTAAAAGAGAAAAAAACTCTACAACAGCTCTCAAATATTTTTATAAAACAGCAAAGATATAAATAGACGTTTGTACAAATAAAAATTTTTTTATTAAAAAGAGAATAAAATAGATCTCTTAATCAGTCAAGATAGACTAGCCAATTCTCTAAACGGTATCGCTCTAAAGTATAGTGTTTCTTTACCACCTATGGGTAATAGGAAATATCTAGATTTCCCGTGTTTAATAAAAATGCCATGTGTGATTTTTTAGATCAGCAATCGGGACTGATCAATATTTTGCCAGCACCATTACCTAGTGATTTTTCTAGTCATGTCGAGAGATTAAAAATGTATACATCTAATACTTCTTGGCATATAAGTCCATTACCGCTATTAATATAGGAGTGCTCTAGCCCATATAGGTCGGTTATAATACATCTCAATGCTCCTTTGTTTTTTCTAATGGTTGAAGTGATATGCGATAAATGGAGGCCCAGGATTTATCTATATGGTTTGAGGCTTTTCTTACTATTTCATCAGTGGATTCAATTCTTACTTTACCTATTTCGAATTCCGCTGCGAATCGATGTACATAGCAATTTCTCCCAATAATGATCGATCACATAGAATATCCGAAGGCGGTTTCTAGATTGAGAACTCATCATGCATGACAAGTGATGTCACAGTCTACCTAGTACTCTCTGTGGTTGTTTTGTGATATTTTAGGTATAAATCTCCTATTAATTCAATTCCAAAGAAACATCTCTGTTGATGATTTTATGTCGTCTTAATCATCAAACAAAGACGATGAAACATCGTGAGAAATCCATAAGTAGGATATACTAGAGAGAAGTTGTTTAATGATTCCTTGATGTGTTCATTGATGGGTGGACTTGTAAATGATTTGCCATTTACTGACCAACTCAATGAGACCACTCTACCAAATTCTTAGGTATGGATCACTTCTTTTTAGATAAGAGATTTTTCGATATAGCTTTCCCACTTTTTTCCTTCAACCGTTCTAATGCATCATGCATATAGGCAAGCCTAGCAACCAAAATTGATTAAACAAATTTCTCTTTAATCTGTCTTCGATTTTTTTATTGGTTCGGATTCAGTCCTCCCACCTTGGATTTTCTGTGATAACAAGTCCGAGGACTGATTCGATGCGCATGGCAAATCTTACACTCGATTGTTTTTTTCCTCCATAGAGGAATCAGATCTTGATAATCGGTGATTCTGAAAATTTACTTTTTTCATGTGTTTAATAGTGGCTGTTTAAATGAAATAGGATCCTATTTGTGGAGAATCTGATACCAATTTGTTTTCTGTATTAGGTAATTGATTTTACCGGAATTCCCTTCTTAGAGAAAGTAAATAAAGTGTAAATAACAAAAATTATTTCATGACTTTAAAAAGTAATTTAAAATGCAACTTAGTATTACAATGTCCATGATCTGTTTAATATTCAAAACAAATAGAATTCTGTCAGATTAAACAACAAATCTTTTCTGAGTTGTTTAAGATAGATTCAATTTCATGATCAATTCGCACAAGAAGGGAGTCGGTAAATATTAGTCTCAATCGAAGAGACTTTAAAACCGTTTTTTAAACAAAAATTAGTATTACTAATTTTGGCACTAGATAAAAGATTCTGAATGACTTATGATAGAATTTTACTGAAGTTAAGTGGAGAAGCTTTGATGGGAACCAAATCTTTTGGTATAGATCATCTTAAACTTAACGATTATGCTTTAGAAATTAAAAAAGTATTTGATTTAGGGGTACAAATTGCGATTGTGATTGGTGGGGGGAATATTTTTCGAGGTCGAGAAAGTATAGATCAAGGCATTGATCGAGTTCAAGCAGATTATATGGGGATGTTGGCAACAGTGATTAATGGGCTTGCATTGCAGACAGTCTTAGAAAATCATAAAATACCCACGCGATTACAAACAGCTATTGATGTTGAAGCGATTGCAGAACCCTTTATTAAAAGAAGAGCCGTTAGACATCTAGAAAAAAATAGAGTCGTGATTTTTGGTGCAGGTACTGGTAATCCATTTTTTACAACCGATAGTGCTGCAGTTTTAAGAGCTATAGAAATTAATGCCGATGTGATTCTTAAAGGAACCAGGGTCGATGGTATTTATGATACCGATCCAGAAAAAAATAATTTAGCTGTTAAATTTGAATCATTGTCATTCAAAGAAGCGTTATCTAAAGGAATTAAAGTCATGGATACAACAGCTTTTACTCTAAGTCAAGAAAATAAACTGCCAATCATCGTTTTTGATATGAATCGACCCAATAATTTGGTCAAAATAATCAGAGGTGAAAAAATCGGAACGATTGTCACCCATTAGTTTGAAACCATGAATGAGGAAATAGAGTTTATTGTAGAAGAGGCTAAAGAATCTATGGAATTAGGAACTTCACATTTAGCTACTGAATTTCAAAATATTCGAACTGGAAGAGCATCACCAGTCATGTTATCGGGAGTTTTTGTAGATTATTACGGACAATCAACTCCCTTAAATAAAGTAGCTAATATCAATTCTCCAGATGCAAATACCATTTTTGTACAACCTTGGGATAAAAAGCAAATTCCTGAAATAGAAAATGGTATTATGAGAGCCAACTTGGGATTTAATCCTACGAACAATGGTGAAATGGTGATTATCAATGTACCTCCTTTAACAGAAGAACGTCGGAAGAATTTGGTAAAACTCGCCCGTTCCGAAGCCGAAAAAGCAAGGATTTCTATTCGACAAGCTAGACAAGAAGCCAATCAAAATATTAAAAGTATTGAGGCCTCTGAAGATTTGAAACAAAATTGTCAAATTGATATTCAAACATTAACAAATCAATACAACGATAAAATTTCGAAAATGTTATTGGTCAAAGAAGAAGAAATAATGGAAGTTTAAAATGATCAAGTATTTTTCTTGCTCACGCATTGAATTGTATTAAGTAAAACTTTGCGCAATACTCAAATGGTGTGGTGCTCGAGTTGATTAGTTATATTCTCATGGTTTGAATCGTATGTCTAAAAATTTATTTTTGGTGGTTTCTTTTAGAAAATGAAAAATTCACGAATTTCTGATATTCTAGAAGGTTCCCTGGTTGGTCAACAATTAAGTGTCAATGGTTGGGTTAGAACTTTTCGCACCAACCGCTTTATTGCTCTAAATGATGGATCGACTATCAATAATCTGCAATGTGTCATTGATTATGTTTCATTTGATAAAAAACAACTTAAATCAATATCAACTGGTGTTTCACTGAATATTATTGGCCGATTAATCAAAAGTCAGGGAGCTGGTCAACATGTTGAATTACAAGTCGAAAAATTAAATATTCTTGGATATTGTGATCCTACAAGCTATCCGATACAACCTAAAAAACATAGTTTAGAATTTCTTCGTCAAAAAGCCCATTTGAGGATTCGAACAAATACTATTTCAGCGGTGATGAGAGTGCGCTCTCAAGTAGCGCAATCGATTCATAAATTTTTTAGTTTAAAAAAATTTTATTATATACATTCTCCCATTATCACTTCTAATGATGCTGAAGGTGCTGGAGATCTCTTTCGAGTAACCACGTTGGATATTGAAAATAAACCATTGGATGATAAAGGAAAAATTGATTGGACTCAAGATTTTTTTGGAAAATCAGCGCATTTAACAGTTTCAGGTCAACTAGAAGCAGAAATATATGCTTTAGGATTAGGAAATGTCTACACTTTTGGACCAACTTTTCGTGCAGAAAATTCTAATACTTCAAGGCATCTTGCTGAATTTTGGATGATTGAGCCAGAAATGGCTTTTTATGATCTAAATCAAAATATCGATTTGGCTCAAGAATTTATTTGTTGGATATTAAAAGATACTTTGGAATATGCATTAGAAGATCTGAATTTTTTAAATCATCGCTTTAAAAAAGAACAATTGTCTAAGCCCATCATTCAACGTAGTCCTTTGGACTTAATCGAAAGAATAGAATTCATTTTAAAATATCCATTTGAAAGAATATCATA
Organism: Flavobacteriaceae bacterium; assembly: GCA_965221765.1. GTDB lineage: Bacteria > Bacteroidota > Bacteroidia > Flavobacteriales > Flavobacteriaceae > Bin25. Next base: position 2,430,896 of record OZ244911.1, on the reverse strand, counting down.
TCAACAAGCCATCTCTATTTTAAAAAACTCTAAACCAAATCAAAAAAAAAAATTTATCAATCCTATTACAGGATGGGGGATGGATTTGCAAAGTGAACACGAACGATTTTTAGTTGAAAAATATTTTAAACAACCTGTGGTGATTTATAATTATCCTAAAGACATCAAAGCTTTTTATATGAGAAGTAATTCTGATAGAAAAACCGTCGCGGCGATGGATATTTTATTTCCAGGCATAGGAGAAATAGTTGGTGGTTCTCAACGAGAAGAACGATTGGAAGTTCTTCAAGAACGTATTGAGAGTTTAAATATTAATTCCGAAGAACTAGGGTGGTATTTAGAATTACGAAAATTTGGAACGGTACCGCATAGTGGTTTTGGATTAGGATTTGAACGTCTTATCCAGTTTATTACGGGCATGACCAATATCCGAGATGTTATACCATTTCCACGCACACCAGGTAGTATTACGTTCTAATAATTAAAAGTCTATTCGGAATGATGAGCTGTTTACTGAATATAAAGTTTTGAGTCAAAGAAACTATAATTTCATCGATTTCTTAAATAAGTGCAATCAATGGTTATGAAAAAATAGCTCATTTTAAATTCTAGGAAATCAATTCTGTAGTTTTGTGACATGCTGAAACAACAACAAAAATTACAGCAAACCACGCGTTTATCACCATTGCAAATCCAATTGATGAATCAAATTCGATTGAATTTGGAAGAATTAGAACAAGCTGTTGAAATGGAGATCAATGAAAATCCAGCCTTGGAAAGAAATAACTATGAATACAACGTTAGTTCTGAATCTAAAGATTATGCTCAAGAAAGTTCAACTGATTCAGAAAGTTCTTCTTCCCAAGAGGATTTTAATCAAGATTCCTATGGTCTAGATGACGATATTCCTAGTTATCAATTATATGATAAGTACGGCGTTTCTGAAGAAAAGGATTCAATGCCTATAGCATTTGAAACTAGTTTTCTTCAGCAGGTAATGGATCAAATAGGTTCATTGAATTTGACTCCTAAACAAATACCTATTGCAGAATTTGTGATAGGAAGTATCGATAATAATGGCTATATCCGATCATCGAATCAAGACATTGTTGATAACTTGGCTTTTAATCATAACATAGAAATTCAAGTTGATGATTTAAAACCAATAATAAAAGCTATTCAAAGCTTGGATCCACCGGGGATTGGGGCTAGAGACTTAAAAGAATGTCTATTGATACAACTCAAAAGGAAACAAAGTAAAACAAGTGATGTCATTCATGCCATTGAGATTGTAGAAAAACATTTTGAACTTTATGCTGATAGACGATTTGATAAACTCAAATTGGCGTTAAAAATTACGCAAGAACAACTCGTCAGCATATCTAAAGTAATCTCTAGTTTGAATCCAAAACCAGGTAATTCCGCTAGTAATTTGGAAAAGAATTCGTATGTTATCCCTGACTTTACAGCCACCATAGAAGGAGACGAAGTTATTTTAAGTTTAAATCAAGCAAACCTGCCAAAGCTAAAAATTTCAGGTTCTTACAGACAGATGTTGCAAAACTATAAGAAAGCTAAAAATATATCTAAAGAGCAAAAACAAACCATCGAGTTTATCAAGTCCAAGCTTGAAAAAGCCAAATCATTTATCAATTTAATCAGTCAGCGGTATACCACTTTAGAAACCACAGTAAAAGCTATTATCAATCATCAAGTGGAATATTTTTTATCGGGTGATGAAAAAAAAATAAAACCCTTATCCTTGAAGGATATTGCTGATCAAGTGGAAATGGATATTTCAACTATATCACGTGTCACAAGTAGCAAGTATATCGATACACCTTATGGGGTTAAACTATTAAAATATTTTTTTTCAGAAGGTTTAAAAACGGTAGATGGAGATGAAATTTCTTCATATAATGTTAAAAGTGCTATTAAAGAAATTATAGACGCAGAAGACAAAGACAAGCCACTTTCGGATATCACAATTTCAAATATGTTATATTCTAAAGGATATCAAGTCGCTCGTAGAACGGTTTCTAAATATCGAGAGCAGATGAAAATACCGGTGTCTCGATTGAGAAAACAATTATAGAAGAAAAAAAATCAATCCTAACTTTAGAGCATTTATTCTTAATGAATTTTCCGATTGGATGATTCGAAGATTCGTTAATACGGGTTTAAGCTCATAAGCAACATAAATATTCCAAGTATTATAACCAAAAGCTAAAAAAAAATCGCTACTCCAACGGCTAATCTCATTTAAAATATTGGTTTTAGAATTTTCAAATTTTGATTTGGCTGAAATATTCCAAAGAAATTTGATTCCGCTGTGAATACGCCAAAATTGATAATCATAGGGTGAACTATTTCGCCATCTTAATGCGATGGGAAATTCAATAGATTGAAATCCGTTTGCCTGGGTAGAAGAGTTCGTCTCAGCCCTTAGTTCATATGCCGGACTTTGTACCATGGCACTAGACAATCTTTTGAGATTGGAACTAAACTGGGCTGTGGAATATCCCAAACCAAACCCTATAGCCCATCGGCCGTTGGCTGATAGTGGGAAGTCACGAACAATACCAATTTGAAAATGACTAGATACGCCACGTTGAAAAAAGTCACTTTGGTTGCGAACAATCGACATGAAGGAAAGTCCCAAATAAATTTGATCTTCTCTATAGGAAAAGCTTGTATTTTGATCAGACTGTCCAAATCCGAGTATACCCATTAATATCAATACTGGTAATAAACTCTTTTGAATCATTTTCAAATTAGAATTTTTAAAAACCATCAGTATTCAGTAATATATTAGAAGTAAAATTGGACAAAAAAAAAGAAAGAGACTAAAAGTCTCTTTCTCATGTATTGAAATCAAATTTAAAGTTATCCACGAATATTTCGATGTTAAGAATAAATTTAAATCACCCCTATTTAGAACCTATTCCATCGAATAATTTGATTTCAATTAAAATTTTGATCAGAAGAGCCAATTCTTGTGGTATAATTAATTTTAAGAGCACTAACTTTTCTGAGTTCTTGTTTAATATCTGTAATGAGCCCCATTTTGGTTTCACCATCAACTTTTAAGGCTGTGGTTAATACATTTTGTAATTCTTGCCGTTTGGAAGCCCGTTCTGCTAAAACAAAAGGGCCGACATCTTCAACATCTGCAAATTTATCATTGAGTTGAATTCTAGCTTGGTTACCAAAGGTTTCACGATATCTAATAGAAGGTTTGCCAGCATAAATATACATGATACGATCTTTTTTATCTAGTTTTTGTACTTGATCAGCAGTAGGGAGAACATTAGAGACCATTAAAGTACTATCACGCATAACAGTGGCCACCATAAAGAAAAATAACAACATAAATACAATATCAGGCAGTGATGCCGTAGAAATAGCTGGTAAATCTCCTGATTTTTTCTTTACAAATTTTGACATGGTACTGACTAATTACGATTTGCTTTAGAAGGTTCAGCTTCTGAAAGTTTTTGAGGAAACAATTTTTTAACTTGATCGAGTTTTGGTTTTAATTCTTCTCTAATATCAAGATCAGTGCGTGGATCATCGTAGGTATTCTGAGCTTCAACATACGAGATGCCTTCTTGAGGAAATAAACGTTTGAACTCTCTGTTTCGCAAATCATTATATGCTCCCACTAATTCATTTTGAACCGCAATATATACTTTATATGAAGTTTCTCGGTCATTTTTGAGTGATATGATCGCTCGATCGGGATTAACTGATGAACTAGGATCACGACTCCCTTGACAATAATCACAAGCTTCTTCACCTTCACCGGATCCATTATCTAAAAATTCAACAGCCAAACCACGTAAGTCTTCTAACTCAGTCAAGTTTTCTTCAACTAGCAGTTGGTTGTATTTATTGACCACTACTTCAAAAATATTACGCTCTTTAATTTCAGGTGGATCATCTAGTTGGTCCAACGGAGGGAGCTTTCGATTGATGCCACTATCGGTTTCAATTGTAGTCGTAACGAGAAAGAAAATCAATAGTAGAAAAGCAATATCGGCCATAGATCCTGCATTGACATCAGATACTTTTCTAGGCATTGCCAGAAGATTTAAAAATGCGACTAATTGCTCCCCAAATCATGGAACCAAATGCTACAAAAACCAATATGAAAAATAATTTAAGACCTGTTTCAACCATTCTTGATTCGCTTGCAGATAGTACTTGATTATCTTTCATAGGCGTTTCTTCTCCTGACGAAATCAAAAAGGCAATCAAAAAAAATCCTAAAAACAAACCAATGGCTAAAAGAGACTTTCTAAGGGTCTTTCGATCTCTAAAGATATCTCTAAATACGAAGTAAAGTGTGATCGCCGTAATCAAAATTAAAATGCCAATGGCCAAGGCAACAAATGAAGAAACCGGACCAAAATCCCCTATTGCAGCTCCCATCTCTATCTGCTCATCGCCGATGTATAGTACTCTTAAGAGTAGATACAATCCTAAAAAAGATAAGATTATAGTAACTACTCGAAAAACCTTTAGCGGTTTTGATGCATATTCCGTATCTGTCGATAGAAAACTCATGGAGACTTAATGTTTATGTTTTACTAAAATATCAACCAATGAAATCGAAGAATCTTCCATGTTGTTCACAATAGAATCAATTTTTCCAATAATATAATTGTAAAATATCTGCAAAATAATAGCTACAATCAATCCGAATACTGTGGTCAAAAGTGCTACTTTAATACCACCAGCCACTAATGAAGGTTGCATATCTCCAGCGGCTTCAATTTTATCAAATGCCTGAATCATACCAATCACTGTTCCCATGAACCCAAGCATAGGTGCTAAAGCAATAAATAATGAAATCCAAGAAACATTCTTTTCAAGTTGTCCCATTTGTACTCCACCATAAGCCACCACGGCTTTTTCAGCACTCTCAATGCCTTCGTCTAAACGATCTAGGCCTTGAAAAAATATGGATGCAACAGGGCCTCTTGTGTTTTGACAAATTTCTTTAGCTTTCTCAACGCCACCATCTCCGGAAATAGCTGATTCGATTTGATTGATCAATTGTTTGTTGTTGGTGGTAGCAAGATTGAGATAAATGATTCTTTCAATAGATATAGCTAGTCCCAAAATCAAACAAACCAATACGATACCCATAAAACCAGGCCCTCCCTCAATAAATCGTTTTTTAAGTTCTTGTGTAAATCCAATGCTTGTTTCTTCAGTAACCACATCATCTTGCACCACGGCAGCGACCATTTCTTCTGATATGGACTCTACTAGTGTAGACCCAAAAGCCATTGGCATTAGTCCAAGGATGGCTAATGTTAGTAACATTTTACTCATGGTTGGTTTATTAAAAATTATTGGCTCTAAATATAGTAGTTTTTATAAAAAAATGAGTGCTGTGAAAAAATCTTGAAATTTTATTGTATGCCTGTTAGTCTGATCTCTGATTTTATTGAGATTGTTCAGACTTCAGTATAAAATAGTATAATTTGTAGAGATTATTTATCTTTGAAATATGATTGTTATGTTATTCAATGAAAGAATGTTGTAATTGTTGTGAATTTTGCATCGCTAATGATTGCAAAAACTGTGTTTGCAACCCATGCAATTGTGAAACTTGCTAACAGACCAAGAAGTTTCATAAATATTGTATTGGAAAAGGTTTAATCTAGTATCCAATGATTTACCGGATGTTAGTGTTGTTGATTTTATTAACAGCTTGATAGTCTGCTGTTTTTCGCAGAGAGGAAGGGATTCGAACCCTCGATTCCGATGCAATCGGAATACACACTTTCCAGGCGTGCGCCTTCGACCGCTCGGCCACCTCTCTATAGTGCAAATGTAATTTCAATTAGAATAACGAAGACTTTCTGTTGATTCACCATAAGATGGTATAGGAGTAAGGGATATGAAGAGTTGATTCAATAGCGAAAAGACTTCTTTATTTAGGTAGGTGATAGCATCGATTGTAGATGATTTCTTTTAATTTATTGATGGGGTTCAAATTTTTATGGGAATTATTGAATCAAAAATCCTAAGACCCAAATAATTCTTGTACATTTTGGGTTGTTTTTTTGATGATTGTGTTAGAATCTAGTTGGTAGCAGTCACATACTTTCTCAAGGATATATTTTAAATAAGATGGTTCATTTCGCTTTCCTCGAAATGGACTAGGACTTAAATAAGGAGCGTCGGTTTCTAAAACGATACTCTCGATAGGTAATTCATGTAAAATTTTATCCAATCCGCTATTTTTATAGGTAACAACCCCTCCAATACCTAATTTAAATCCGAGATGTATGGCTTTTTTGGCTTGGTCTAGGGATCCAGTAAAACAATGAAAAACGCCTTTTAATGAGGGCCGATGGTATTTTTTGATGATCTCATAAACCTCATTAAAACTTTCTCTTGTATGTAATACAATTGGTAAATCATAATTGATGGCCCATAGGATTTGTTTTTCTAAAGCCTCTATTTGTTCTTTCATGAATTTTTTTGACCAATAATAGTCCAATCCAATTTCTCCAATGGCATAAAATGATCTTTTTTCTAATTGGGTTTTTATCAACTTTAATTCTGCTTTATAATCTTTAGAGACAGAACAAGGATGAAGTCCCATCATCAATTTTATTTGATTTGGAAACTGCTTTTCAAGTCGATACATGGAGTCAATATGTATTGAAGAAATACAAGGAAGAAAAAACTGTTTGATTTGGTTATCATGGGCTCTTTGAATCACTTGATTGATATCATGATCAAATTCTTTGAGATAAAGATGCGTATGGGTATCGACTAGATGCATAAGTTAGAATACTTTTGGTTTAAGTTCAGAAAGACAAGATTTTATTTTGAAAAAAGGAACGTCAAAATTACGATACACCAAAACAAAACATCTATTGACTAAAGGAAAAATCAATTATAAAAAAGGAATTTTTTTAATTGATACGGGGGCCTCTGTTTGTTGTGTTAATCAACAAAAAATGAAGTATTTTGATATTCAATCTTTAGGTCAATCGATTGAAGCATTGATGGTTAATGGTCAAAATATCTCGGCAACCCCAACTTCAATGTGTGATTTAAAACTAGGAAGATTTAATGTAGGAAAACACCATTTGGTACTCCTGGATATGCGTATTATCAATCAAGAATTGACCAAAAACAAATGCGAATCTATTGATGTTATTATAGGGGGAGAGTTTTTAAAACAAATAGGGGCTCAAATAGATTATAACGCCATGATACTCCGATTTAACTATAAACCAAGAGCTTGATATTCATTTCCCCCCATTAACAATTCAACTGGTTGTTCGAGATTTTCTTTGATTTTAACCAAAAATCCGACTGACTCTTTTCCATCAATCAATCGATGATCGTAGGAAACAGCTAAATACATCATGGGTTTGATAACGATTTGATTATCGACCACCACGGGTCTTGATATGATATTGTGCATTCCCAAAATAGCTGATTGAGGGGGATTGATAATGGGCGTTGATAGCATCGAACCAAAAATCCCTCCATTGGTAATGGTAAAGGTTCCTCCTGTCATTTCATCAATTGTTAATTGTCCTTCTCTTGCTTTGGTGGCCAATCGAACGATTTCCTGTTCAATTTCAGCAAATGAAAGCAATTCTGCATTGCGAACCACTGGTACTAAAAGTCCACGAGGTCCAGAAACAGCAATTGAAATATCGTAATAATCGTGAGTGATTTTATAATCGTGATCAATCATTGAATTCACATCGGGAAATTCTTTTAGACCTGCAACCACTGCTTTGGTGAAAAAACTCATAAATCCAAGTTTTACGCCGTGTTTTTCAAAAAAGGGTTCTTTGTATTGTTTTCTTAATTCAAAAATAGCTTCCATGTCGACTTCGTTGAATGTGGTCAACATGGCCGTTTGATTTTTAACATCAACTAATCGTTGAGCGATTTTTCGTCTCAGTGAACTGAGTTTTTTACTTGTTGAAGAACGTTCGATTCCCGGTGGTGGCGTACCCATCGAAGGAACGGCTTTGATGGCATCTTCTTTAGTAATTCGACCATCTTTACCTGATCCAATAACTTGATTGGTAGGGATTCCTTTTTCGGCCAAAATCTTTTTAGCAGCTGGTGAAGGAATAGGTACTGAATTATTTCTTGAGATGGGTTGAATGGATGGTTTATTTTGAGTAGCACTATCGGAAGTGACTGCGGTTGAACTCGATAGAGATTCAACGGTTGGAAGACCAGGGGTTGGTTGGGATGAGGGTTGAGTAATGGTAGGCTGAGAATTCGATGTTTGAGGTTCAACCGATAATGGAGCTTGAATGGATGAATCAATTTTACATACAATATCACCCACATTGATGGTATCGCCTTCTGAAACATTAAATTGAATGATACCGCTTGCTTCAGAATATAATTCTAGCGTGGCTTTATCTGAATCCAACTCTGCGATAAGTTGATTTTTTTCTACAAAATCACCATTGGATACCAATAATTGGGCAATTTCGATTTCCGAAACGGATTCGCCGGGTGAGGGAGCTTTGACTTCAACGAGCATTTTTGAGAGATTAATGATTGAACTATAGAGAGGTTAATAATGAACAAAATTCATTCCTATGAATGAACCGTGAGAGCAAAGATATCGATTGATGGATCAAACACCGAATTTAGGATTTGATTTTGACGTTTGGAATAACGAGCTTTATTTCCTGAGGCCGTGGAGCTATAGAACCTTCTTGTGACCGGTCTAAAATGTCTAGCTTCTTCTAAGCGCATTAGTAAAAAGGCCCATACGCCCATATTTCTTGGCTCTTCTTGTGCCCAAACAATATCTTTGGTTTGATGGTACTGCTTTAAAACATCTCGAATTTCAGTTTTAGGCAGTGGGTAAATTTGTTCTAATCGTACCAAAGCCACATCAAAACGTTTTCTTTTTTCTCTTTCAGCCAATAAATCATAATAAAATTTACCCATACAAAAAACCAATGTTTTACACTCGCTTGGTTTGACTAATTCATCAACAATGATGCGTTTGAAATATCCAGACAAAAACTCACTTTTATCCGAAATGACTAGGGGATTTCTCAACAAACTTTTAGGGGTGAAAATAATCAGAGGTTTTCGGTATTCGACTTTCATTTGTCTTCGCAATAAATGAAAAAAGTTAGCAGGTGTAGAGCAATTGGCAATGCAGATATTGCCTCTAGCACAGAGTTGTAAAAAACGTTCAATACGTCCAGATGAATGTTCAGCCCCTTGTCCTTCATATCCATGTGGTAAGTAGAGGACTAGTCCATTTTGAACTTTCCATTTGGCTTCAGCTGAGGTTAGATATTGGTCAATGATAATTTGAGCCCCATTAGCAAAATCACCAAATTGAGCTTCCCAAATAGTCAAGGTATTGGGATCATTCAGAGCATAGCCATATTCAAATCCTAAAACACCATATTCTGATAGTAAAGAATTATAAATATTGAATGTACCTTGATGATGCGTTTTTATCTCATTGAGTTGTATAATTTCAATTTCAGCTTCTTCACTTTTAATGATGCCATGACGATGTGAAAAGGTCCCCCTTTCAACATCTTGACCAGAAATCCTAACATTATGGTTTTCTAGTAAAAGCGAGCCATAAGCCAAGTGTTCGGCTGTGGCCCAGTCAATTTTGTGAGATTCAAACAACATCTTCTTGCGATCTTTCATCAACCGTAAAATCTGTCTCAAAAATGTATTATCCTCAGGCAGTTTGGTAAGGGCTTTCCCAATCAATTGATATGATTGATCATCAATACTAGTTTCGATATCAACCATGGTTCCCTCTTCTTCCACGTGTTGATAGGCCTTCCATTCATTTTCCATAAAAGCAGTGACTACTGGTCCTATTTCATCTTTTCTTGAATCTTCATGCCGATCAGAAAGATAAGTTTCATATTGATGCTCAATGGATTTCAGTTCTTTTTCATTTAAATAGTTTTCTCGTATTAATTTTTGTACATAAATATCTTTTGGATTCGGATGCTTGGCAATGACTTTGTATAATTGAGGTTGTGTAAATCGAGGCTCATCCCCTTCGTTATGACCATATTTTCGATAACCTAGTAAATCAATAAAAACATCGGATTGAAATCGATTGCGATATTTTGCAGCAAATATAGCAGCATGCACGACGGCTTCAACATTATCTGCATTGACATGCAATACCAAGGATCGAGTTACTTTGGCGACATCGGTGCAATAAGTACTAGATCGACCATCTTGATAATCGGTCGTAAATCCAATTTGATTATTGACAATAATATGAACAGTGCCACCGACTTGATAGCCTTTGAGATTGGCCATTTGAACGAGTTCATAAGCCAAACCTTGTCCAGCGATCGCCGCATCACCATGGATAAGGATCGAAACGACTTTAGTTTTATCTCGATGGAATTCTTTATCGATTTTTGAACGCGCAATTCCTTGGACGATAGAGCCTACAGATTCTAGATGGGATGGATTTGGCGCTAGAGTAAGATTTACTCGTTTGCTTTTTTTGGTTAAACGGTTGGAGGTCCATCCCAAATGATATTTTACATCGCCGTCAAACGAACTATCTTGATAATCTTTTTGTTCAAATTCATTAAAAATATCTTTAGGTGGTTTACCAAAAACATTGGCTAGCACATTTAAACGCCCGCGGTGTGCCATTCCCACAACAAAATCAATCACTCCGTGATCTGCCCCTGTTTCTATAATCGCATCGAGGGCAGCAATGAGAGACTCTCCTCCTTCTAGAGAAAACCGTTTTTCACCCACATATTTTCGATGTAAAAAACTTTCAAAAGCCACAGCTTGATTTAATTTTTTGAGAATTTCAATTTTTTGACTGGCACTAAAAATGGTTCTGTTTTCATTTTGGTGGATATAATCTTCAATGAATTTCATTTTTCGTCCACTGCGCAGGTAGAGATATTCGATACCAATGGCCTCACAATAAATCGATTCGAGATGTTCGAGTATTTTTTCCAAGGTCGAGGTCCCAATGCCAAGCATTTCTCCTGCTTTGAATTTTTTTCGTAGGTCCATTTTTGTAAGACCGAAATTTTCAATATCCAATGATGGAAAGTAGGCTCTTCGTTTTCTTACAGGATTTGTTTTTGTAAATAAATGTCCTCGATTTCGATAATCATGGATTAAATTAATCACTTGAAACTCTTTCATTACATTTTCTGTAGCATCCTTAGAAGCGGTCTCATCTAATTTGGTTTGAGACTCTTGAGGACTCGGAGTTCTGACGGTGGCTGTTTTGATTAAAGGAGATTCTTCTATAATAGCGTTAGCGGCTTGAGCAGGGGGTTGGAGAGAACCATTGGCCGAGTTATTTTGAAATGAATTATTTTGATGGGGTTCAATGACTTGTTGATCACCAGGTTGTTCTATTCCAAAATCATAACCTTGAAAAAAAGCTCGCCAAGAGGGTTCTATTGAGTCAGGATTTTCTAGATACTGTTGGTATTGTTGTTCAAAAAATGAACTATGAACGGCATTTAAAAAAGAGTATTTATCCATTGGATGGTAAACGAATTATTGACCGAAATTAACGAATTTGGAATCTAACAAGTAGATTTTGTTATATTACAGCGGACTAAACCAACGATTATATCCTTTATTGGTTTAAAATATCGATTAAAATGAAGAAACCATAATTCATGAGACCCATTCACTTGAAAAGTTCAACTATCTACATAGTTAAATAGAATTCTAAATTTAAAACCTTAAAAATCAAAATAAAATATGGAAGAATTTCAAAAAGTTGTTGAGGCATTACAAGCCAAAGTAGAGCAGTCAAAACCGATTGACGGTAAACTCAAAATGGTTGTCAAGGGCTATCCAATTGTTGTTATTGATGGAACATCAGGAATTAATCAATTAATTCAAGAAGATATTTCGGCCGATTGTGAAATCCACGTTACCCCTAAAACTATTAAAGAGATTAGAGAAGGAAAATTAAATCCAATGAAGGCCATCTTTACAAGAAAAATCAAAATAAAGGGCGATAGGTCCATGGCCCTTCAATTAAAAAACTTTTTAAGCTAAAGATGGTTTGAATTTTGATTCAAAAATCTCAACACCAATCATCTGTTATGGTGAAATTCTGTATGATATTTTTCCAAATAAAAGATTAATAGGGGGAGCCCCATTTAATGTTGTCCAAAAGATTCACTCATTGAATCATCCTTGTATTTTAGTATCAAGGGTTGGAAATGATTCCGATGGAAAAAAGGCCATCTCTTTTTTGCAAGATCAAAACATACCAACTGATTTTATTCAAATGGATAAAAAATTCGCAACAAGAAGAGTTAAAGTAGAATTGAATAATGGTCATCCTAGATACCATATTTTACCAAATGTTGCTTGGGATTATATTGAGTATTCAAATAATTTAAAACACTTAGTATCGAAATCTAAAGCCTTTATTTTTGGAAGTCTTTCTTCACGAAATATACAAAGCCGTCAAACACTTACTAAACTGCTGAGCCTAGCTAAGAACAATATTTTTGACATCAATTTAAGAGCCCCATACTATAATCAGTGTTTGATTAAAGCCTTGATTGAAAAAACAAATTTTTTAAAATGCAATGATCAAGAACTAAAAATATTGGGTCGATATTACCGATTGACTACTCGAAATTTAAATAGCCAAATAAAGGAACTAATCCATAAAACAAGTCTAAGACATATCTGTGTGACATTAGGAAGTGCCGGAGCGATATTGTATTTCAATCAACGGTTTTATTCGGATAATGGATTTCAGATCAACCCCCTTGATACGGTTGGTGCAGGCGATTCTTTTTTAGGGACATTAATTCATGGATTATATGCTAATTCAGACATGCCCCCTCAAAAAGTTCTTGAAAGAGCCAATGCGATGGGAGCACTTGTTGCTAGTAAATCAGGTGCGAATCCAATCATTAATCAAAATGAAATCCATCAACTAATCGATAGTCGGTATCTATTATAACAGCTTTTTTTTGAATTTCTCATTAGGCATCCAAAAGAAGTTGGTCAGTGCTATCTGTTTCAAAACCATTTAAAAGGCGTCGGTCATGTTCCTTGTTATTCCTAGTTCGATGTCAAAGCCAAACGATTCGATGGAATAATTCAAGAAGTCAAAGCCATTCGGGTAATCATAAAATTTAAAACTTTTAGAGCAAGCATCCTATTTTTTAATGGAGGATTAAATCATTACCGACAACTTTGCTGATGGAATCAATTAATAAGACCATTCAATTGAATGATCTTGTCCCTTTCCCTTATTTTAGATTTTGGATAATCAATCTTTGGGGAAACGTTGGGGTCTTTATTTGTAGTTAAAGTTTGAGATCAATTCTGACCAAATTGATTGATTAGCCGAGTTCTCATGGAAGGAATAGGAATCATATAATCTTTATTTTCATTTCTATGCAAGACACCATCTTGAACAAATCGTTCATATAATTCAAATCCTGCATCAAAACCGATTTTATTTTTAAAAAATCAACGATTTTTTCTTTATCAAAAAATAGCAAGTCTTTATTTTTTTTCTAAAAAAGAAGAGATTAATTGACATTCTTTTTTATCGAATTCGTATAATCGTTGTGTATAAAACTTTTTCTCTGAATCTAAACCACTTGCTAATACATTTTCAAGACTAATGGTTGTTGATTTGCCATTGGTTTTTTTGAGCTCTTTGAAAATAGCAATAGTGTAGGAAGTAATATGGTGAGCCCAACCATGGGTTTCTTCCGTGATTTTTTTTATCCAACTTCCAACTAGTTACATCGTTTTCTTTTCCACCACTTTCTATCATCCATTTTTTTAGAATGGATTTTTCTGCTTTTTTGTCTAATGCACCAAGATTAAAAATATTTTTCCCGGTAAATCTTGAAATCCCTAATTTTTTAAAAACACTTTTTGTATTTCCTAAGCCTACAATGACAAAAACAAATCCTTTATCGCTTTGTAAATTATGTAGTTCATTTGCGATCCAACATGTATTCTCTATTGCTATTGTTGCTATAGTCTTTTATGCCTATTCTTTGATTGTTTTAATCAAATTTGGATTTGTTGAATTTATTTTTCTTTCATAACTACCTTTTAGAATATGAAAATTTAATCCAAAGTGGAAGCCTTCTGAAATATGTTTAGAAGTATTATGTTTAATCCAAAGGTATAAACTCATTGGGATCGTATAAGATTTGATATATTCTACGAACACGCCATTTTTGATTCCTTGCGATGTCTTTAAATTCTTCAAGCAATGCTGATCTTCCAACACCTGGTGGTCCTTGAATTAAACAAGCTTCTCTTTTTCTTTTTTCGATGCTTTCTCTCATCAATCCTTTAAAATGTTTCTTTTCTTTTTCACGACCATGAAAGAATTTTGCCTTTCCCCTCTCACTAGCGTGATAAGTTGTTTTGATTGGCCTTGATTTGTTTTTAAAAAGATTCATCTTTGAATTGAGAGGGTTCTAGTTCTCATATCCAAAGGTAAATTTTTATTCAAAACCAAGCCAATAATGAATTCCAAAGCGATAATTCTTTTTCTCATCCTCAGAAAATATTTTAGATTATCGTTCATTAGATTATGGAACAAAGTATACCTTAGATGACTAGAAAATAGGATTTTTGGATGATGATAATCTTTGGCTTGTTTGATGTAGGTTTCCCAAATAAAGCCTTGCCAATTGATTTTATCGGTCGTCAAATCCATCGTTTGAAATAGACGATGATGGATTAACTCAAATCGATTGCTTAAAAATGACAAATACACTAAACTAACCAAACGGAAATCAAATCCCTATCATTTCTTTTATAACGTCTCAATGAGATAATCAGAATAGGTGCCATGATCGATTAAAGATTATTGCCGAGTGGAACTTCATGGGTTGGCATTCGATTTGCTAATCCTTTGTTTTCTAGTTTCAAAACACCTCGAGGACAAACGGCAGCACAAATTCCACAGCCCACGCATGAGGATCTCACTATGTTTTCTCCTCTCTGGGCATAGGCTCGGACATCAATACCCATTTCACAGTAAACAGAACAATTACCACAAGAAATACATTGTCCTCCATTAGTGGTAATCCGAAATCGAGAAAAAAGTCTCTGTTGAATGCCTAAAATCGCTGCTGCAGGACAGCCAAAGCGACACCAAACTCGACTTCCTAGAATGGGATAAAACCCAACGCCTAAAACGCCTGAAAAAGCCGCGCCAATAAAAAACCCATAGGATTTTTGGAGTTTTGCACTTTCGATAAATAATACATGCGTTTCATTTGAAAAAGCTCGAATAGCAAAGATCGCAACGATGATTAGCCCAAGACTTGCTACGGTCAATCTTAAATTTTTAGAAAACCCATCTCTTTTAGTAAAATAGATGATGCCAGTAGCCAATAAAGTCACGAAAACCACGATGACAAAAAAACGATTTTGATTGATAAAATAATCAGGATATCGTCCTAAAAAAGACCAGATGACCGCAATAGTTGTTAGAAATATAAAGACTAGAACGGCATGAATCATATAGCGTTCTAATTTCCAAATATTTATTTTTTTACTTGATAATTGTCGAAAAGGATCCCCAGCTGTTTCAGCGAGTCCAGCACAACCGCATACCCAAGAACAATACCAACGTTTGCCAAAGAAAAAGGTAAGAATTGGAGAAATAACAAAAACTAAAGCTAGCCCTAAAATCAAGAAAAACATCCCAAGATGTTCTCCGTTAAGCATGTTTCTAAGGTGCCATTGATCAAAAAAATAGTAGTTCAAAGGCCATATGTTTTTTAAATCTTTAGCAAAATAGGGTGTATCAGGGTTAAATGCACTAAGTATTTCTGGAATAAAATAGGCAAAACCAAACTGAAAAAACATCACTGAAATGGTTCTGATGATTTGATAGCGATTATGTCGGTATTTATAAATGAATTTAATTCCAAAAAGTAAAATGGCAAACGTGTATAAACTTCCATAGACAAACCATTGAGAAGCAGGTTTGCCATTTAAGAGATAGCTCAATGGATCAAATAGAGCTACCAAACCAGTAGAAGCTCCTTGCGATTTATATCCTAATACTTCAGGATACCAGTAAATCAATACATAGATGAACGTGATGAGCACCCCCAATAAAAACCCTAAAACGCCTCTATTGGTTAAAGAATTTCGGTAAACATGATTGTTTTTAATGCCTGGTAAACTTCCTCGGTATTGATTTATAAAATATAATAGACCTCCAATGGTCATCAAAAATAGGCTCAAAGTCAGAATAAGACGGTTTTGATTAAAATCAATAAAAACAGTTGTTGTCATTAATATTAAACCGACCAGTCCAATGGAAATGGCTAGGGTTTGAATAATCTTGTTCATGAATATTCGGGGATTAGATGTTGTTGAAATTCAGTTTGGGCCATTTTAATATAATTTCCATAAAACTCTGGATCAAAATGGGCTTGTTGCAAATCATGGATGACAAAAGAAATATCACGATGATCCTCTAACCAATGATTGAAAACTTCATGTTTTAGACGAATTCCCATATTCACGACTCCTAAAAATTTAAAGGTGTTGGGGTGATATGCTAATCGAATGGATATATTTTTTTGGGGATGTTCCCAGTAGAGGTGTTTTTCTTCTTTCAGATTGGGTTGTGCATGGACCCATCCATAGGTTTGATATTCAATATCAAAGAATTTTGCTGAATTAAACCACTGCCCTGGATTATAGGGTGTTTTATCACCCGTAATGGTTCTGGCTACAGCTTCTCCCATCATTCGTCCTGTATACCAAACCGCCTCTATGGCAAGGCGCTTTGGGTTGGGTTGGGTTTGTTGGGCGCAATCCCCGATGGCATAAATATTTTCAATATTGGTTTGGAGATATTTATCGACTAATATCCCTCGATCTGTTTTGATAGAGGATTGACTTTCTATGAGAAAGTCAATATTGGGTTTAACACCGCAAGTCAGACCAACATATTGGCAAGAAATATAGTCATCATGGGATGTGTAGATTCCTTTGACTCGACCATTGGTATCCGAGACAACTTCTTTTAATTCGGTTTCAAGTTGGAGACTGATATGATGATCTAGAATATGCCTTGTGACCATTTGAGATTCTTCTTTTGGTAAAACCTTATTCCAAAAACTAGATTCTTTGACTAAATAATGAACTTTGATATTTCTTGAGTAAAGCATTTCAGCTAATTCAATTCCTATCAAACCACCCCCCACTATGACACTACTATGGATAGAGGACGATAGCTTTTCCAATCGTTCTAAGTCTTGCAAATGATACATGCCACTGACTCCTTTTAAGTCTTGTCCAGGCCATCCGAATTTATTTGGCTTGGATCCGCATCCAATAATTAAATATTGGTACGATATTCGCCGTCCATCAGCAAGTTCAACAAAATTTAATGAGTCATCAATGCTAATAACTCGACTTTCAACGATATTGATTTTATTTTTTTTCCAAAATGAATTTTCATAGGGTTTGGTATGCTCAAATTTCATGTGTCCCATGTAGATATACATGAGTGCTGTTCTTGAAAAAAAATACTTGGTTTCTTCTGATACGATTGTAATCGATAAATCGGAACGTTTACGAAGGTGTCTAGCAGCGGTCACTCCAGAAATTCCATTGCCAATAATCAAAACAGAAGTTGATAAATTTTTATTTCTCATAGGAGTCATAAAAGAAAATGATTTTGAATTTATAAGACACCATTAGATATCAATATTTTTAATCCTGCAATTCTAAGAATAATAGAAAGTATAAAAGCATCACGTCTCACACTTAAGGATTTATTTCATCATGATTTGAATTTCCTTGAAATTCATTTTTCAAATGAACAGTCACTTGAAATTTTATAATTTCTAAAATTAATGAAATAGCTATTAGGGTTTTTAAAGAGGAAACTATCTCTATTACACAGCCTTTGTTTTTCTAAAAAATGGTGTAAAATCCGATTAAAAAATGAATCGTTGCCTTTCTTCTTTAATTTGTTTTTGTTCTTTTTCAGCAAAATTGGGGATTTTTAACGATCTGGCTTATCGTTCTACTTCTAAATGAACTTTTTTAGGAATACCGTTTTGTTTTGGTTCCGCTTTTTTACTTTTTGTAGATTTCATGGCGTTTGGTTCAGCCACGAAGTTAGAAAAGATGGATTAAAGTGAATGATTCACTACTTTAATCAATGAATTATGGAATACGTTTTCTATTTCTGGTTTATTATTGTAAAAAGGCAATCCCCAAATTTTATATTCTTCATTGTTATCAATAATGATACATTTTGATTCAATATTTAATAAAAAAGCATTTTTCCATTGATCATGTTCTATCAGATGGCTTCCTTTGGGTTCTATAAAAATTTGAAGGTGAGTAGGATCATTATCTTTAATTAGGAATAAAACAAAATCAGGACAAAAACCTTCTCCATTTTTAAAATCATAAATTTTAAAAAACTCTTCATTTCTAATCAAATAAATTTCATTAAAATTATTTTCCAACTGTTGATAAATTTTATGAATGAATTTAACCAAATAGTTTTCTTGGTCTGTTCCAAAATGCTCATTAAAAACATACCAATCTTCATCGATAATATTTAAATATCTATCATTATTCGATTTATTTGATTGCCCTATCCCTATCACATTGCTTCCGGTTGACTTGTATAGGGTTTTATTTTGAAACACATCTTGAATCTTTTTTTTGTAAAACTCCTCGGAGCCTTTAAATTGTACAGCGTTTTCTTTGATAAGTTTTTCAATCTCACTGAAAACGAATTCTAATCCTTTCATTTTGTTTTCAGTTGTGAGGTTATCAATATCTTGTTTTATTCCTTCAAAGCAAATGGATATGTTACCTAAATATTGAGGACTTTCAATAAAAGTTTTTTTAGAACCCAAGTTAGGAAACTTAATCAATAAATTTTCAAAGTTGTAAAAGCCTCTCTTTTTATTAAAAACATGATAAATGAGTCTTTTATCGAAATCTACCATTTGAATAGATTTATATTTCATTTTATTTGTAGCAGGGCTTTCTTCCGCATTGTGTTTTTCTATTTTAATGTCGCTTGAATTGATTTCAAACTCAAATTCTTGTTTGTCGAAATAATTGTTAAAACCTACAATTTCTTCTTTGCTTACACTCAATGGTTCATTGATGTAAATTGATTTTTCTTTGTAAAAATCGGTTTGAATAAAATTGGACTTTAATTCTAAATGAATTTCTTGAATTTGATTATCGGATGGAACTCCTTGACGATTTAGTTCTTCTTTGAGATTGCTTATATAGGCTCTATCTTGATGGGAATGATAATATAATTCTTCACAAATTTTTAATACATGGTCTGCTTGATTATCAAATTTTCTTTGATATTGGAGGCTATCATCATACTCAAAAGGATAATACCTTGCCCCCCTGCCAATTAATTGTGCTTCTTGTGTCACTTCTTTTGTCGTGTTCGTATCATATAACCTAACTATATCATATAAGTTTTTGACATCCCACCCTTCATTCAACATATCTGTTGCAAAAACAGACCTGATTGGATTTCTATAATTTTCAAGGTCATTCAATTTTGATATAATTGAAGATATGTTTTTCTTATCCTTAATTCCACTATGAATTATCACACATTTTTCTTTCGAAAACTCCCTTTGGATTTCTGAAATTAAACTTTTAAGAGTAGGGTCTTTATCGATAAAATATTTAAAGACTTGATTCAGTATGGCATCATTTGCATCTATATGGTTTTTTAATTTTCGGACATCATTGATATCAAGATTATCGATTTTGCGTAAAAATTCTTCATAAAACTCATCACATTTTTTGTTGTTTTTAGATTTAAATAGTATCGTGGGTTTGAAATTTTGTTTTAATTCATCTGTAAAAACATTTTTTCGATATTGACTCAATAATATGGCCAAAATTGCCCGATCTATCTTTGAAAGATTGGATTGCAATAAATAAATTTCTTTTGAATATTTGTCCGTATAAAATTTACTTATTGGATAATCAAATAATAGTTTACCGTCATATTTTTCTCTTAATTTAGTATTTTCTTTTATTCCTGCAGTTGCTGTAAATTCTAAGAGATAGTTTTCTTCATGGGCATTGAAAACTTTTCTTGTAATCGCCTCCCAACTTTTAATGTTTTTGTCTTCTTCTTTGGTTCTCTTCTTTTTAGTTTCTGAATTGAGGTGATGCCCTTCATCAGCCAATAAGACACATTTGTTTGCTTTGAAATCATCAATAGACAAACTATTTTCTTTTGGTTCTGATATAATGTTAGCTAAACCATGGATCGTAGTGAATATGATATTAATATCCTTATCGTTCATCTGTTGAAAATTCTTAACCTCTTTTATGCTGACTTCTTGTCCTTCTATTGATAAAATAAATATTTAGATGAATTTGCATTTGAAAAATTCTCTTTCGTTTTTTGAATGATAATATTTCTATTGACAAAAAATAAAAAATGACGATACCCTTTTTCGTATAAGTATAAAATCAATCCAGCCATAATGAGTGTTTTCCCACTCCCTGTCGCCATTTGAAACAGTAAATGTTTTTTTTCTGGTTTTTCTTGGGCTACAATGTCAAAGAGCTTAAACGCTTTTTCTTGGTATGGCCGTAATGTTAGTCTTGGATTTATGTTTTCAATGATTGTATCAGAAATTTTTAGATTTTTATAGGCATTACTCTCAAAAATAGCTTCCATTTGAGACTCTAATTCTAATTTCTTATTCATGTTGATAGAATTCTTTAGAAAGGTTTTTATCATACTCATCAATTTCAAAGTCTTGATTATCAATCTCTGAAAAAGGAATATAAAGCATGTTTTTATCCAAGATGTCGATTAATATTTTTTTCTTGTTATCCAATGAAAGTTCTTTGAATTTTTCATCACTTGTGCATTTAAATTTTACTCGATACACAATGTGTTGACTTTCTTTTAATTGATTCAAGATAGCTACTGCACCCACATCATTAACTTCTTGAATCTTTTCAGCAAAAAACTGCGTGTTTTTTGCTAATTCACAATAAATGAAATCACCTCCACCTTTCCATTTCATTTCTTTGGAAATCCCCCCTTGTTCCCCTTGGATAACTTTTTTTATTCTTTGGATTGAAGTTATTTCGATATAATCCATTTGTTCAATACCAATATACCGCCTACCCATTTTATGTGCTACTGCACATGATGTCCCCGAACCTAAAAAGAAATCTAAAATAATATCTCCCTGTTTAGTAGAAAGTTCAATTATTCTCTTAGCTAATATCTCAGGTTTAGGAGTTTTGAACTCAAGGTCAAGTGCTTTTAGTTCTTTTTTCGCACTCGTAATAGATCCTAAATCTTGAAATATACTAGATTGCACTCTTGTATTTTTTTTGTATTCATTTTCATAAACTTTTAGCCGTGGCACATTACTACCTTTAAAGTATAAAGAAATAATTCCATTTTCATACTCATCTTTAGTAAACTTCCAATTTCTAACGCATGATTGACCATTTGGTAACGGTATTGGAAATCTATTTGTATTCTTATTTTGGTCAGAAGCTGCAGCATTTGAATTAAACCAATTTCCTTTAGGATCATTATCAGGGTTTTCAAATTTCATTTTATTTTTTAGCCTATTAAAAACTAAATTGTCTTTTTTATTGGCGGTTATTAACAAATATCTATGTTCATCAGAATAGTAAGAAATTTTTTCATTCTTCCAAGAACACAGTATAAACTCATGTTCTTTTCTAATATTATTCTTGGGGTTTTTTAACACAGATTTTATTGAATTCCAAACTGCACACATTACGAAATTTTTTCTTCCGAAAACCTCATCCATTAGTACTTTTAAGTAGGCTTGTTCATTATCATCGCAATGAATAAAAATCACTCCATCATTTCTCATTAATTCTTTTGCTTCTTTTAAGCGATCTTTCATAAAAGTGAGCCATGTGGAATGATTGAATTTATCATTATAACCAAATCCATCACCCCCTGTGTTATACGGAGGATCTAAATAGATGAGCTTAACTTTTCCTCTGTATAGTTTTTTAATTGAATGTAAAGCAATCAAATTATTCCCCTTGATGATTAGATTTTCATTCAAAGTACCATCTTTGTTTTTAGATAATTCAGACACTTGATACTCACCATCTTGATCAAATCGTTTCCAATTAGTTAGAACTTTGGGTTCAAATAATTGAGTGATTTCATCTTTTGCAAGCGTTTGATTTAAGAAAACTTCCTTTCTTTCTTTTTGTTCTTCTTTCGTTTGCCCACCAACAAGAACACAGTCTTTATAGGGAAAATCTATAATCACATTGTTGGAATCTTTTAAATAATGCCCATTGGATGTTAATCCAATATCATTTTTAAATTGGGTATAACTATCAGGAAGTATGTCTTTATACGTGAAAAATTTTTGAAATTTTTCTTTATGGAAAATGCTGATACCCCCCTATTTTTTTGAAAAACGCCTCTTGAGTTTTTGGGTTTTGGTGAAGAATACTTAAAAGAGTAGCGTTATCGTTTTCTATATCTTCATTAACCTTATGAACTAAAAGTTCCTTTTGGGATTTATCCAAGTATTTATCTTCTTTTTTCAATAATTCATGGATAAGGGTTCGCAGATTATTCATTTAAATTTAATTTTTTAGTCTCATTAATTCTTGAATGGCCTTTTTCATCTTTTTTCGGTTTCGTCCCTTTTTTTAGATTATCTAAGTTCCTAATCGAGCATAATCTTGTTGTTGCTGAATCCAATCCTTCATCGAAGGTATCGGCACATCATAATACCGATCTTTTTGCCGATGAATAACTCCTTTTTCTAAGAAACTATCAAATAAGTCATTAGCTACCGAATAATCTTTTACTTTTTTTTGTAAAAAAGACACCAAATCATTATCTGAAAACCCTTGGTTGTTTTTACCATGAGTCAAAAATTCAGCGAACCATTGTTGTTGCGAAGTACGAAAACTTCTCCATCGTCCTTCATAATATTCATACCTTAAATCTTGTCCTTGCTTTAAAATGTCTTCTAATGCGTTTGAATCGAATTCTCCACCGTTTTGACTAATAATCGCCACCGCTGATTGACCATAATTAACAATATGGTGAGGCCAACCGTGTGTTTCTTTGGCCATCGCCGAGATCCAATGATTTAATTCATCCGAAGATATGTTTTTTAATCCAGCTCCTTGAATCAAATAATCTTTTAAAATATCATGCTCTTCCTTTGGGCTTAACGCTTGTAAATTCATCACACATTTCGATGCAAAACGAGAAATACGAAAATCATTTAAAATAGATTGGGTATGGCTTAATCCTCCTAATAATAAAATCAGAGGCCTTCCAAAACCACTATTATGAATCTCATCCAACACATCTTTGGCTTCTTGAATCGTTTGACGATCATAATAAAATAAATCCTTCAATCCTTGAGCTTCATCCAAAGACAGTAATAAAGGTTGATGGCCTGTGTTGAGAATCTCCATGACTGATTGTTGTTTGATTTCAAACTGAGCATCCACAGAAGCCACCCCACCGGCTTTAGTCCCTAAACTTTTCCATTTTAAAAACCATTCTCGCCCAATAGCTTTTTTTAACTTGGTGGTATGCCATAAACAATTGGGTTTGATTTTAAAAACATCCCAACCTTGATGAATAGCATGATGCTTATATTCTTCTAATAAAGCTGATTTCCCCACCCCTGGTGGCCCTTGCACTAAAAAAGTAGTACCCTCCTTGGACTGCTTGAGCTTCTTCTAATAAAGATACAAACGCTTTTAATTCTTTTTCTCGCCCATGAAAATACTCGGCTTTTCCTCGATCTTTAATCCCTTGTTTTATCATTTTCGAACCGAAATACATTGAGAGCAGTCACATCGAGGACATCAGACGGGATTTCCCCATAAATTGGTATTCTAACCATTTTTCTATACTTCGTTCATTTGGAAATAATTCAAATAACGTGCATACGGATAATATTTGACTCATCGGAGTAATTTTTAGTCAACTTACGAAAAATCCGTGTAATTAAATCTATAGTTCCCTTTAAAGCTGTAATAAACATAAAATTATGGGAATAATATACCAAAGTAGCAAAAAAAAAATAGCGAGAAGGTCTAAGAGATGTAGTTGGTCCATCGATGTCGATTAACGATTAGGATTGGTATCA
Source organism: Flavobacteriaceae bacterium (assembly GCA_965221765.1). Taxonomy (GTDB): domain Bacteria; phylum Bacteroidota; class Bacteroidia; order Flavobacteriales; family Flavobacteriaceae; genus Bin25. The sequence continues at coordinate 2,406,702 of OZ244911.1, read as the reverse complement.
TCTTGTCGACTGATGTGTTGGTTGATTTTAGACAGCAAATGGGCTTGAACATCATTAATTTGTCGTTCTATGGATAAGATATCTTTAGAAACGATTTGCCAAATAGTAATCAAATTTAATTGATTGTATCGATGGGCTAAACAGTTTCTTAATAAAATCAATCGTTTCCATGGTATATCAGGAAATTGATGTTTTGTTTTTTTAGAAATCTCTTTTAGAGAATTTCCTATTTGAATAATTCCGAAAAAACAGACACATTGAATGGGATAGTTTTTAATAAAGGTAGATTCGTCAGGAATGATCTTGATATGTTAAAGAATTAAGTGAATATTATCTTCGATATGATTCACTTCGATCAAGTCGTTGTATGGGTATTCCATTAGAATAGAACATTTCGTTAGACTTTAAGATATGTTTTTTTTCAAAAGGCCGAGCAGCAGATAAAGAACGAATTTCAACAAAGCGAACCTGTTTTTGAAGTTTATCTTCCAACGCGCCCCAACAATCCATAAATTTTAGACCACAAGGTTTTTTTAGAGAATATAGTAAACTAATGGCATGATCGTTATTATCAAAGACGCCAATATCATGTGGTTCATAGGGCGTCATTTCTTGGATGATGATTTGTTTTTCTCGTTCTGTAATCAGAATGTCGTTTAAAACAAAGATATGAAAAATCAAGGTTAAAACAGGACCACTATATGGGTGATGCCTATCGAACATCTCTGTGATATTCTTGAAGCCAAGATTGAATAGTGGTGTTTTCCATTCTAATTCAAAAGCTTTACAATCAAAGGCTTGATTTGATAATTGGATACAAACAAGATGAAGAAAATGGGAAGATAAGCCATTGCCACTTTGGCATATAATTCCCAAAATTATCTTTTCATTGATGATATACATTGTGTTTTGAAACTTGGAACATAGTTTGATCTAGTCAGTAGAATTCAGATAAGTTGGTTTACAAAACGCAAAAATGAGACGATTAGACTTCAATTCACATATTAGTGGATAGAGATTTAAAAGCCAGATCATCTTTTTTTCAATCATTTTATTATTTCCTTTTTTCAAAAATCAAAAGGAAGGAGATATCCTCTATAAAGGGGTATCATCGCATTTTACATCACCCAAAACATATTGAATACCGTCTAAAAAGAATTGAAGTAACTCAGGATTCTCGAGACTTTGAGCATTATGAGATGGGGAGGCATAAAAAACTCTTCCCTTACCATGTCTTTTGATCCAAGCTACGTAAATAATGTCATCAAGTGGTTTTTTTAGAAGTCCATCTAATTCACTTGTGTTCATGTATAATAGAGGGCGAAAGTTATATTCTAAATAAGCTTGTTTGAAAAAATAAGGCTCATCAACATGGGTTAATCCCTTGCCATTGAAGGCGCTAACGAGAGGATGGTTGGCATCTACCTCTTTTAAATGTATTTTTTGTTGTTTGGGATGATAGTCAAAACTTCCCCCAACCATGGTACTGAATTCAGAAGAGTTATTTTGAACTGAAATAGCTCCATGCAATATCATTAATCCGCCACCATTAGCAACATAATCAATTAAATTTCTTTCATATTTGGGAGCTATTTCATATATTTTTTGGATACTCAATGAAGTATTTTGTTGGAGAAGGTCTGCAAATAAATTGCGTTCCGGTTTTTTAGGATTGGAGTTATTTAGTATAATCGCATCATAGGTTTTAAGGTTTTCTTTGGTGAAATTTTCAATATCATAGCCTATGTCGATTTTAAAGCCTTTTGTTTTTTGAGCGAGAATTTTAAGCATTTCAATATTATGAGGAATTATCCAGTGTTCAAACCCTGTGGCCTTTGAAAAAACCAAAATTCTTTTTTTGGAAACATTTTTGAAACGAAGTGAATCTGGAGCTAAGGATTCAATTTTTTTTAACCATTCTTCGGTTACATCAAAAGAATCCAAATTTTGGGCCGAGATCTGAAGGACAAAGAAACATAGAAGAATACAAGGAGATATTTTTCTCACGAGACCAGGCTGTTATAGGATGTTTATCCTAATTTTTTGGATAGTCATTGACCAAATTTAAGCGATATAGAACAGAGTCTTTTTTATGTGAGTAGATTTTTAATTCTAAACACAAGGCTCCTTTTATGGGGTTTTAATAACTCAATCATTCAATTCCCAATTATAGGGCAAGTAGCTCAATTTGGCTTGGGGGTCAATATCGACTTTGGTGTATTTCGTGATAAATCCAAACTTTTGTTTTTTATCACCAAAGTCCTCACTAAACCATTCGAATATTTTTGAGAGTTGAACCGATTGTTGATTGATTATATTCATCGACCGATCATTGAGATATTCAAAAGTCGCTTTTTCTAATTGTTCTTCTAACTCTGAAGAAGTAAATGCGAACTTTTGGAGTTTGGGACATGACTTTGCTGTACAGTTGACGACAAAATGAATGCGTGGTTCATCCATTTTTCTTATGATATCGTGTTCAATTTCATCTAAAGTATAGTCATTTCCGCCGGTGCTAAAAAGTTTTGTATTCCAGGGTTTTTCAATATCTCGGATGCTGCGGATGGGGTAGTAATCAAGTATTAATTTTACAGTTACGGCATTGTACGCATTAATCCAATAAGCTAGTTTTTGTTCTTTTGACCAGCTATCTTGTGGTGTATTTTTTTCAAGATGCCTAATATATTCTTCAATGCCATCCGAATCTTCTTTCCAATTTTGATAATCGACTCTACCAGTTGTTGAAACAAATTGTTTTAGTATAGAATCCCATTGTTGGTGTAGGTTTTTCTGAGGATTCAGCATATCAAAAGAAAGAAATAGGAATCCTGATATGGCGATAAGAGTAAAAAGTTTCATTTGATTAGTATCTGATATTTTGTTGATTTGATTTATGGAAGTCGATGTAGGCATCCTAAACTAGATGATGGGAATTAGTTCCTTCATGATATCTATAAGTTTTTCTTCGCCGATGGAAGCGGATGCAAAAATATCTTTTAAATCGATTGGCTTGAGATTATTTGGATCACAAAGGTCCGTAATGATGGTAAAGGCCAATACCTGCATTTTTAATTGTCTAGCCACGATGACTTCTGCAGTGGTGGACATGCCCACGGCATCACCACCAATTATTTTTAAAAAACGATATTCGGCAGCAGTTTCTAATTGAGGCCCCACCAGTGATACATACACTCCTTGTTGAACATTAATCATTAATTTTTCTGCTACTGATAAACTCTTTTTTCTTAATGATTTTGAATAGGGGTTGCACATATCGACAAACCGTTCACCAAGTTCTTCAATCTTTTTAATGGCTAGTGGTGAACCCCCTTGAAGATGGATATGATCTTTAATCAACATTAAGTCTCCTTTTTGAAAATCAAGATTGATGCCTCCAGCAGCATTTGATAGGATGACCTTTTTAGCATGGAGGGCATTGAGAAGACGAATTGGAAAGGTGATTTGAAAATAATCATATCCCTCATATAAATGAAAGCGCCCTTTAAATGCCAACACATTTTTTCCAAATAATGAACCATAATAAAGTTCCCCGGCATGAAATTCGACAGTACTGATTGGAAAATTCGGAATTTTTGAGTAGGGGATGATGATTGGATCTTCAATCAATTCAAATAATTTTCCAAGTCCAGTTCCTAAAATGATTCCCAAATCAATGGTGCCGATTCTAGATTCTTTGATGAATTGGGTCGCCGATTCAATTTTTTCTTTCATTGAAAATTCTTTAAGTACCATTGGTAAAGTTCTTTTTCTTTTTTTAAATCGTCAAAACTATCTACATCGTTTTTTTTTTCTAATAGTTGGATTTTGTGATGAATCAACTTATTAACGGTTTGTTCAAGTACTTTGTCAGTACTCCAAGAGATGTTTTTAAAAAGAGAATTTAAATAAAAACACATGCCCATCAAGTAATATCCCCCATCATGAGATGGCCCGATGACAAAATCTGACTCGTTTAAGCCATTAAATCCTTTAATTAATATCTCTTGATTGATATCCCAAAGGTCAGAACCAATAACGATTACTTGTTGATATCCTTGGTCAAATCCCCATGTTGTGGCATTTATTAAACGTTCCCCTAAAGTAGCTCCTTTTTGAGCTAAAATGTATTCTGAAATGTTTTGATACGGATCGAGGTTATTAAGTTTTGGATCAAAAAAAACAGCTGTTTTCCAAAGGGATCCATTAACAGTTTCAAAAGTTTTGTCCAAAAGTTTGTTATAGATCCAAAATGCTGCGTGGTCACCTATTGATTTGGCTAGTCTAGTTTTTACTCGACCCAATACGGGGGCTTTTGCCATCACGATTACAAGTCTTTTCATTGATTTTTGGTTGGATTTAAATTAATTGCTGAATATCCAAAATCATAAGATTCTTTAATGTCTAGTATTTCCAAGAATTGATAATCAAAAGTAGTTTCATTTTGGAATGTAGTAATTTTGGCATGATAAATTTTTGAAATTGATGATTCAATTTTGAAAGCCGTAAGATTAAAAAAATAAACCATGAGCAAAAGTTATTATCAACCTGAAGATTTGGCCAAATTTGGAGATATCAATGATTGGAATCCAGAACTTGGAAAAAAGTTTTTTGAATATTATCAAAGTGTCTTCCAGAAGGGCGCTTTATCTGAAAGAGAAAAGTCATTGATTGCTTTGGCTGTTGCTCATACGATACAATGTCCTTACTGTATTGATGCTTATACAAATGATGGTCTTGAACGGGGTATTGAAAAGGAAGAAATGATGGAAGCGGTACATGTTGCTGGGGCCATTAGAGGAGGGGCTTCATTGATTCATACAGTTCAAGCAATGAAAATATATAATAAGCTTAGCATGTGATGTTAGCTAAAAAATCGCTTAAGGCTCAGAAAAATCAATTATCAGATGCTCAAAAACAGTTAGAGTTTTTATCCAATAGTGTTTTTTTATCTGGAGAACTCCCTACGTTTTCTAAAAAATTACGCGAGCATCAAATTGAATCGATCAAACCTAAAGAATTGGAAATTCTCCAATTAAATATTGGGTATATGTGCAATCAAGTATGTGCTCATTGTCATGTTGATGCAGGGCCTGACCGAAAAGAAAAAATGAGTAGAGAAATTATGTTGCAATGTCTTGAAGTCGCAAAAAATCAAAATATTCAAACTCTTGACATCACGGGTGGAGCCCCTGAAATGCATCCAGATTTTTGTTGGTTTATTGAAAAAGCATCAGAAATAAACATTCCTGAAATTATTGTTCGTTCTAATTTAACCATACTTCGAGCCAATAAAAAATATTATGGTTATCCTTCTTTTTTTAGAGAACATGGGCTTCATATCATATCCTCTTTACCTTTTTACCGTCGTGGAAAAACAGATCGACAACGGGGTGATGGCGTCTTTCATAAATCTATTGAAGCTCTTGAAAAATTAAATGAAGTAGGCTATGGTATTAAAGGCACTAGATTGGAAATAGATTTAGTTTACAATCCACTAGGAGCCTATCTTCCAAGGGGACAGCAAGAGTTAGAAGCCGAATTCAAAGAGGCGCTTTATCAAGATTTTGGCATTACATTTAATCATCTTTTTTGTATTACCAATCTACCAATCAGTCGGTTTTTAGATTTTTTAGTTGCTTCTGAAAATTTTGAAGGTTATATGACAAAGTTGGTCAATGCATTTAATCCACATACTGTGGAAAATGTCATGTGTACCAATACGATTTCGGTAAGCTATGATGGCTACCTATATGATTGTGATTTTAATCAAATGTTAGAATTAAAAGTGGCCAGTAAGTCCAAACACATATCCGATTTCGATATTCATTCATTACAAAACCGAAAGATTTGTATTTCTCAACATTGTTATGGTTGCACTGCTGGTGCTGGTTCTTCTTGCCAAGGAACCATCGCATAGTTTATTCTAATCGAGAGGACAAAAATCGATCACTGTAAATTTTATTGGTAGTATGAAACTCATTATTAACATAGGGTATGTGGGAATTTAAAAGCTATAAATTTGTAATAATTATGAAAGAGCACTTAAACTTAGCCAAATTCAATATCGATAGTAGGAACGACTCAATAACATAATAAGAAAGGTAAAACTAGAGTTAAATGATATTAGATAACCATTCTGCAGAAAAATCTGTTTATCAATGGATTAAGGAATATACTGAAGAAGGAAAACTAGATATAGTCACCGGTTATTTTACGATTGGTGCACTTTGCTTTTTATCAAACGAGGTCAATAAAAAAATTAATCGATTTAGACTCATCTTGGGAGATATCGCCAATATAGAACAAAAAGAGAATAGAACGATTAATCTCCTCAATGAGAATGTTACAGTAGACTCGGCATTTGAGCTTGTCAAATTATCAAGAGAAGCTGTTGAATTTCTAAAACAAGATAAACTGTTAGCAAAAACTTTAGAACCTAATTTTTGCCATGCAAAATGTTATTTGTTTTCTCCAAAAGATGGTGATCATCGAAATAAGTATTACATCTTTGGAAGTTCAAACTTAACTGAAGCAGGGATTGGACTTAAGCGAACAAATAACGTTGAACTGAATCTAGTTGCTACTGGAAACTCTTATGAATACAAACATCAAATTAAATGGTTTACTGAATTATGGAATAGTGAAAAAGCTCATTCAAAGAAAAAGCTTTCAGATGGCAAAAGAGTAGATTTTAAGAAATACTTAATTGAACAAATTCAAAAAGTTTTCAAAGAATATTCACCAAAAGATGTGTATTATAAGATTCTATTTGAACTCTATGGTTCTGAATTAACGGATCAAGATTCACCTGAATATCAAAGGAGTGTTGGAAGGTTAGAAAACACAAAAATTTATAATGCATTATTTGATTTTCAGCAAAAAGGAGCCATAAGTTTGATAAGAATGCTTAATAAATATAATGGAGCTATTCTAGCAGATGCAGTAGGGTTGGGGAAGACTTGGACAGCATTAGCCGTAATGAAGTTTTATCAACTTCAAGGTAGAGAGGTGCTTTTAATTTGTCCAAAAAGAATTGAGTATAACTGGAAAAGATATCAATCGAGGCAAGAATCTCGTTTTGAAAAAGATGAGTTTGATTTTCAGATTCGCTTCCATACTGATTTAAATGAGCGGAGAATGAATTCATATGGTGATAGAAGAGACAAACTCTTTAGAAATGATAAACCAAAATTATTTGTAATAGATGAAAGCCATAATCTCAGAAATCATAAAACCAATCGATACAAATTTTTAGTTCAAGAAATTTTGAGTAAAAATGAAGATGTCAAAGTTTTGCTATTATCGGCAACCCCAATTAATAATACGCTCACCGATGTTGGAAATCAATTCAAACTATTGGTAAGAGGCAAAAACGATGGGTATGAACAAACAATAGGCGTAAGCAATATTGATGGTTTATTCAAAAGGGCTGAATCTGTTTTTACTACCTGGAAAAACGAAAAAAACCCTAAGATTGATGACTTAATGGGTCGACTCAACCCTCAGTTTTTTGAACTAACGGATCAATTAGTCGTTGCTAGAACTAGAAAAATGATTGAAAGTCAAGAATCAAGTTTGATTTTCCCTCAAAAAAATCCTCCAAAGAACCTCTATATAACCCCAGAAAGAATTGGTGATTTTGAGTCGTTTGAAGATTTATTTAATTCATTTCCAACGGAATTAGTTGCATATCAATTATCAATATATGCTAAACCTTATGATAATAACACTCAGTTTGGTGGATTTGATGATGAACGATGGAGAGATTGGTTCTTAGTCAAAATGATGTACATATTAATGGTCAAAAGATTAGAATCATCTTGGTATGCCTTTTATAAAACTATATCAAAGGTTCGATTGAGGCACAATGATCTGCTACGTCAAACCGATTTATTATTGAATGGCGAATCCCTCGATAGAGCTGAAGAAAGGGATAACTACAATCAAGAAATCTTTGAAGATGATGAATTGTTATCTCAAGACCTTGAAGAAATATTATCACAAGATTTCAGTAAACATGAACTACTAGATATTAAAAAAGCGGGAAATTTAGAGGCGTTTCACGATGTTCTATCAAAGGATATTAAACTATTGGATAGATTATATGAAAACCTTAAAAAATTTAGTTCCGTAATTGAGTCCGAAGTAAAGAACTCCAATAACAACTTCTCAGTTGACAAAAAACTAGAGAGATTATTACAAGAAATAAAATCTAAGCAAGAATCTGGAAAGAATAATTCTAATAAAAAAGTCGTCATTTTTACAAGTTATGTTGATACGGCTAAATACCTTTTTAATCAGTTTGAGGCTAGAGGAATCAAAAATTTTGCAATGGTTTCTGGATCAGAGTCCTTTATCTGGAATTCAGATCATGAATCAAAAAAATATGAAAGAATTTTAGAAAGGTTTGCACCGTACACTAATTTATTTAAAGGATATGAATGGGAGTTTAATCATAAAGACTTTAATGATTGGAAAAATCAATTAAGGCAAGAAGATCCTGAAACATATAAGTTACTTGAAGCTCCCATAGATATTCTCATTTCAACAGACTCGCTCAGCGAAGGTCAAAATTTACAAGATGCCGATATGGTCATCAACTATGATATCCACTGGAATCCAGTGAGAGTTATCCAAAGAGTCGGTAGAATTGATAGATTGGAATCACCTAACAAAACCGTATCGGTAGTTAACTTTTGGCCTACTGAAAACATCAATAAATATCTAAACTTACAGAATCGAATTGAAGATCGAATGGCTCTCATGAGGCTAGTTGAATCAGAGATTATTGATGAATTTTCAGAAAGACTTTCAGAGATTACTAGGAGTAATCAATTAGAACGAAAGCAAAGAGAAAAAATGTTGAAGTTTATGGAATTGAGTGTAGAAGATTTAGATAGTATACAAGCATTTGGCATGGAAAAGCTTTCCTTAGAATTATTTAGGCAAGACCTGGCAAAAGAATTAAGTAGAGAAAAATCTTTTTATGAAGAAATTCCAAATGGAATATACTCAGGTTTCCAAGGAGATCCTTCAATTTGTAAAGAAAGTGGCATCGTTGTTTTACTTGGCTATAGAGGTAGAGATTGGAATCATACAAGAAAACTAGACTATGACTTAATATTTCTCAACGATCAAGGCATTGTTGTCTTACAGAATCGAACTGAAATTTTAAATGTTCTAAAACAACATTATCATCAACAAAGGAGGGTATCTGAAAAAATTGACAGCATGAATTCCTATGAGATTAAAAGGTTAAGTGAATTATTAAAATCGTATTTAAATCAGAAAATAAAAGATGAAGCCAAAGTAATATTTGATACCATTAGGGAAGGAAACAAGAAGAGCTTTGAAAGTATCCTTAATTCTGAAAAAGCAAAGAAGAAATACGATTCTAGATTTGTTGAATTGATAACATGGATGGTAATTTCACTCTAAATTATGGACCTTACTTACTTTAATGACAAATCGTTAGCTGACGCAACCATAAATTTCTTTGAGAACCTTGATATTCCGATTTGTTCTTTGGTGGAGGACTCTAATTCAATGGATAAAAGAGAAATTTTAAAAAATACATGGAAAGACAATAAAACATTCCAATTGATCGAAGAGATACATTTATTTAGTTTGGTGCTAGAAGATGTCATCAGTGATCGTCATCTTGAAGTTGAAAAAAGTAAGATTGGCCAAAAAAATTATGATGCGTTATTTGTTTTTGCGGTTCAACTAAAACAAAGGCAAAACCAACTCTTACCAAACAGAACGCAACTTTCAGAATTAACTCGAGCTTTAAATCGCGAATTTAATAGTCGTCCTGTGGTCGTTGTATTTAGTTACAATGATGTCAAAAACTCATTTATCACATTTTCACATGCCTCACGATCAGCCTATAAACAAAATTGGCGTGAGGGAGAAAAAATAGGAAAAATCACCCTTTTAAAAGATATAAACATTGAAAACCCACATCGGGGTCACATCGATATTCTCAATAGACTTAGTATTCGTGGTAAAAACATTACTACACTTAAAGGGCTCAATGAATATTGGGGTCAGGAGTTTAATATCCAAGTACTTAATAAATCATTTTACACAGAATTATCACATTGGTATTTTTGGGCATTAAAACACGTGAATTTCCCAAATGAGCCTGAACCTATTGATGCAATCAAAAAAGGAGTTCAATTAGAAGATTTAATCAAAGAGCATAAATCAGTTAATCTTATTCGACTACTAACGCGTTTATTATTCGTTTGGTTCATAAAACAAAAAGGACTCGTTCCAGACGAGTTATTTGACATTGATGAATTGAAAAATTCTGTTTTAAAAGAATATGAACCTGAGTTGGAAAGTATTTTAGTTCGAAAACAGGATTATGAAAGTATTTATTACAAGGCGATTCTTCAGAACTTGTTTTTTGCAACTTTAAATTGTCCAATAAAAGAAAATCTACTGGATAAACGTTCGCGTGGATTTAGAGGAGATTCCTACGGTCAAAATAGGGGTGCTAACCACATGTTACGATATAAACAACATTTTCAACGTCCTCAAGAGTTTTTGGAATTATTGAATCAAACTGTGCCTTTCTTGAATGGCGGATTATTTGAAAGTTTAGACAAAAAAGAAAAAAATGAATACGTTGATGGGTTTTCTGACGGAATGAAAAAAGGGGAAAGGTTGGTTGTACCTGATTTTCTCTTTTTCGGAATTGGAGAAAAGGTAGACTTAAGTGATGATTATGGAGTTAAAAGTCAATGGGATCAAGAAGCTGCGGTAAAAGGGATAGTGAATATTCTGAATTCATATGTTTTTACGATTACTGAAAATACTCCACTTGTCGAAGAAGTGGCTTTAGATCCTGAGCTGTTAGGTAGAGTATTTGAAAATTTACTTGCTAGTTTCAATCCAGAAACAAAACAATCCGCAAGAAAGAAAACAGGTTCATTTTACACACCAAGAGAAATAGTATCACTGATGGTTGATGAAAGTTTGAAAGCTTTATTCAATTATAACATCAACAAATTGATTGAAACCAATCAAGATTTTAATTTACCATTTGCAAAATCTAAATTAGACAGAAAATTAAATGAATTGGTAAGTTGGCTAGATGATCATCCATTTCAAAGCCACATAAGATTAACGAAAATCATTGTTAAATCGATTAATGAATGTACTATTTTGGACCCTGCATGTGGATCTGGGGCCTATCCGATGGGAGTGCTCCAAAAAATGGTCCATATTCTTAAAAAAGTCGATCCACAAAATGTTTATTGGAAAGAAGTTCAAGTTGAAAGAGCCAAAAGGATATTGGAAGAAGCATCTGAAATTCAGGATAGTCAAAATCGGTTGGAAAAATTAAAACAAATTGATCAAATCTTCAACAAAAACATCAATGATCCAGATTATGCTCGAAAATTATTCATCATTGAAAACAGTATTTATGGGGTTGATATACAACCAATTGCGACTCAAATATCTCGACTTCGATTTTTTATTTCATTGGTCATAGATCAAAAAGTTGATTCTAGTACAGATAATTTTGGTATTCAACCTCTTCCCAATTTAGAATCGAATTTTGTGACAGCAAACACACTCTATAAGTTAAAGTTGAATGATTTTGGAATATTTAAAACAAAAGAGATCACACATTTACAAAACCAGTTAAAAACCCTAAGACACAAATTATTTAATGCTAAAACTCCTCAAACAAAAGAAAAATATAGAAAAGAGGACCATTTATTGAGGAAGCAGATTAGAGATGTACTTATCAAAAATAATTTTCCGTCAAAATCTGCAAATGATTTAGCTGACTTGAATCTCTTTGATTATACTAAGACAAGCCATTTTTTTGATGCCGAGTGGATGATGGGAATTACTCAAGGATTTGATATTGTCATTGGTAACCCTCCTTATATTCAACTTCAGAAGATGAGAAATGAAGCGACTAAGTTGAAAACTGAGAATTATTTGACGTTTGAACGTACTGGAGATATTTATTGTTTGTTTTATGAAAGGGGTTTGTATTTGTTAAAGCCTAATGGCTTTTTGTGTTATATTACTTCAAACAAATGGATGAGAGCGAAATACGGAGAGAAATTACGCGATTTCTTCAGTAAAAAGAATCCATTGATACTTTTAGATTTAGGACCTGGGGTTTTCGATTCTGCTACCGTTGATACGAATATTTTGTTGATTCAGAATCGAAATTCGGAAAAGCATCATCTTAAGGCTGTTTCAACAGAGGGAAAACAATTTGATTTACAGCTACTTGACAAAAAAGATTACACCATAATTACAAAACTAAGCAAAGAAAATTGGGTTATTCTTTCTCCCATTGAACAATCTATCAAAGAGAAGATTGAAAAAATGGGAACACCACTAAAAGATTGGGATATAAAAATTAGAAGAGGAGTAGTAACTGGTTACAATAAGGCTTTTATAATTGATGGTGCAAAACGTGATGAATTAATTCGAAAAGACCCTAGAAGTGCCGAAATTATACGACCTATTTTACGTGGCAAAGACATCAGAAAGTATGGGTACAGGTTTGCTGATAAATACCTAATCAATACTCATAATGGAGTCAAATCTTTAGGCATTAAACCTATAGATATAACAGATTATCCAATCGTAAAAGAACATTTAGATCAGTATTATGATGCTTTAGTTAGGCGACAAGATCAAGGAGAAACCCCATATAATTTGAGAAATTGTTCATACATGGAGGATTTTCTTAAACCAAAAGTTATTTGGAAAAGAATAAGCAACGTTCATTTTTTTTCACATGATGAGAATAATTACTTTCCACTAGATTCAACATGTCTACTTGTTGGAGAAAAATGTGTGTTTTTGTGTTGTTTTATGAATTCTATTATTGGAAAGTTTTTATTAAAATCTTCACCCGGTGGAAATATAATTGCTAGTGTCCAAGCTTTAAGTTCTTTGAAAATATTTCGACCATGCAATAAGTTGGAAAATGTAATTAATGAGCTGTATCGTCAAATGCAACTTATAGAAAATTGTAAAGCACGTTCTGAACTAGAAAATAAAATTGAAAAATCAATTTTAGAAATGTATAAAATGACAGATCGAGAGATCAAATACATGGAAAGTAATATATATTAAACTGATTTTCAATTTATTACAGAATCTATAAAAAGTCAGAATTATGAAAATTTTGATAGATATTTTAGTTCTGGGTTGGTTAGAGTATAAATATTAGATATGATAAAATCAATTTTTGTCAAAGTTACATTTGAATTGTTTTCATTTGATTTAATTCCCTTATTTGACATAGGTTCAATTTCTTCAATAACACTTAAATCTCGAGGTATTTTTATTTTTTCAAAGTAAAATTTCCCTACACTACTCCCTTCGCTTCCCAATTTTGGGAGGTGTATTTTAAGAATGAATTTAAAAATTGAAGAATTTAAAAACTCATGGAGATACTTTATTAATTCACCAGTTATCATAAAGCATGTTTTATCTATGAAAAAATTCTTTGAATCAAATGAGAAATAGAGTTTACTAGATGTTTCGGGGTAGATGATTTTCGGTCTAAGAAAATCCTCCCAATAATTTATACTATCTTGAGTTTCGAACCATTTGTTATTGGTTTTTTTACGCGAACCCTTTATACCAGATTGTTCTAATCGAGCTTTACCAAAGCTTAATAAATGCTCTTTTACACTTGGATAGTCATCAATATTTAAATTTCTGCTTGGAAATGTTGTTATTAGATATTTATCAGCAAAATCATAGCCATACTTTTTAATATCTCTTCCTCGAAGTAATGGTCAATTAAAAGCGTTAGTTTAAGACTATTCTAGTTTCTATAATTGAACAACAACGATGTCTTTTAAAAATTATGCGAAATCTACTTAGTAATTTCAATCCAAATAGGAGGTGATTTTTGTAGATTCTAATTTTACATATCTTGAAATAACAAAAAAGTAATAAAATGGTTTATGGTTACATAAGAGTTAGCACGGATAAACAAACTGTTGAAAATCAAAGATTTGAAATTAATAGGTTTTGCCAAGAAGAAACTTTAGTTGTGGACAGATGGATAAAAGAAACTATTTCAGGGTCAAAAAATATAGAAGATCGTAAGCTTGGTAGACTTCTTAAAAGACTTAAAAAAGATGATATATTGGTGTGCACCGAACTTTCGCGATTAGGAAGGAATCTTTTGATGATTATGGGTGTACTTAACCAGTGTATGAAAAATGAGGTTCAATTATGGACAATCAAAGATAATTATCGATTAGGAAATGATATCAATTCAAAAGTTTTAGCATTTGCATTTGGACTTTCAGCAGAAATTGAAAGAAATCTTATTTCACAGAGAACAAAAGAAGCCTTGGCTCGAAAAAAAGCAGAGGGGGTGATCCTTGGTCGACCAAAAGGTAGTAAATCATCAAAGACTAAATTAACTGGAAAGGAGAAACAAATTAAAGAACTGCTAGATAAAAGAGTTTCATACAGCGCGATATCAAGAATTTTGAATGTTCATAGATTAACCGTTTCAAAATTTGTCAAAGAAAGAGGACTGAACAAAAAAATGAATCGTCTCTAATAAACCCTCATAGTCAAACAATCGACTATGGAGTTTTTATGTTGCACTAGATGGTTGAAGAGGACAATCCTTATATCCTATATGCCCCTTATGTGATTTTTTTAGAGTTTAAGTTTTTGTTCATTGTATTAATCCAAAAGACTTGACAATTAACAAAGTCAATAAAACAAACAAAAATCCCCCTGCAATTCGTATCCATCCAATATTAACTTTTTGAGTATTTAGGTCTTTTTGCAAAGGCTCTACGATGTTTCGAAGTTTATTAATATCATCTCTAAGATGGTTGATTTCAATTTCAAGTCCATGAACTTTCGTATAAGTATCGTCTACCTTTCTTGTTAAGGGTTGTATTAATTCTTGTATATCTTTTTTAAGTTGTAACAAGTCTTGTTTAGTGGCTGGTTGGTCTTTCATGGTTTAGACTTTGACAAATTCTTTGCAAATATGCAAAACATTTGAAGCATTAAGGGTTTGACTTCGATATTCTCAATTTCTATTAAGAGTAAAAGCACGAGGTCGGTATGATTCAACTTCACTGATTTCACTTCTGTGCGAAGCCGTATCCATTACCTTGCTTTGACATATGACTGCCCTATCTCTTTGTAAAGAATCGCCACAACTATAGGTATACATTTTGCTTCAATAAAAAACGATGAAACCAAAGGTAATCAATTTAATAGAACCATGCCTTTTGACGACACTTTGTAAAGTTTCTGTGATTTTAATTAGGAGCTCCTTAAAAAGTCCAAATATAGTCTCCAGCCCCCTTATAATAGGAGATTAAATGGTGCCCTACTAGCGAAGACAGGGTTTTGAAATTTGCAAGGAAAGGTGTCTCTTGGTCTCAAAACCTTGTAGAAATAATCCAAAAAGTCGCCCCCAAACAGCCCCAGTTATTTGACTCGGAATTTAATGCCATTCTCCATCCAAAACATCAGATCAAGTTGCTGGTCGATGCCGTGGATTGGTTTTTTTTGAAAACGCTTTTGGCTCCTTTTATTCCCCAAAGGGCCATCCAGCCAAGCCCATTCGGGTGATGGTGGGTTGTTTGATCCTGAAACGACTCTACAATCTGGGTGATGAAACCCTCATGGATAGCTGGATTGAAAATCCTGACAGGCCGTACTTCACGGTTCAGATGTCATGAAACACGTACCGCATGGCGATCCCTCTGATTGGAGTCACTTTAGAGATCGTATCGGCCAAAAAGGCATTGAGAAGATTTTTGCTTATTCCGTCTCGTTGCATCAGAAAGAAATCAAGAAGTCTTCATCGATGGTCTTATCCAACACGATGGTGCAAGGGAACAACGTGACCTTTCCGACCGATGCCAAACGAAACAAAAAGGTCGTCGATCAATGCCACGAGATCGCCAAAAAAGAAAAAGAAAACAACGCCGGACGGATGCCAAGGCCTCGAAAGAACTGGTGCGTCAAACCTTAACGCAAGTTTGTCTTTTGACCTCATTTAATGCAACATCGAGCTAGGTCGTCTCACTTATGTTGACGGCCAAAAGCATTGTTTGGTCATTTTTTAGCGTTTTTTTTGGATGATGTTCATTAAAGACCTCCTATTGATAACAAACCGTCAATTGCTTTTTTTTAGATGGTTTCCAAGCCCAATGTAGTGGAATTAAAGTTGGTGTATTGAATCTCTTTTGTGTTTTTGTGGCATGAAATCGATTCGTTATGTTTCTTGTCCCTAAACAATTCAAACGCAAAGACGGTAGCATCCCAACCACCTACTCGCTGTGTGAAACCCCACGGGTTGATGAACTGCCTGGGCGAAAAATCTTCCTCAATTTAGGGAAATATTTTTCGTTAGCCAAAGAACATTGGCCCACGCTTTTGACGTCAGTCTTTGGCCGATTGATTGGTGCCCCCGCTCTAGCGTTTGAACAAAACGAACGCATCGACGTTTATTGTGAACAAATCTTCGAGGGGGATTGCAACGGATGGAATAGGATCCCCAAGCCGGTAAAGATGATCGAGCCTATGTGATTGTGGATGGTATCGAAGATACCACCTCCCAAAGTGTTGGCGGAGAAGGCGTCACTTTACAGGCCTTATCTTTATTGGGTTTGGATGATTTTCTGATATCCAAAGCCTTTTCGCCGAGACAACGACAACTGACACATGTGTTGGTCGCCAGTCGTTGTTTGGCGCCGGCGAGTGAAGCCAAAACCCATCGGTGGCTGCATCGAAAGTCGAGTCTTTTGTCCCTATTGGCCTTCCCTAGGCCACCGAGCCTCATCAGTTGGTATCGGGTGGGAGATCGGTTGTATGAGCATGCTGAAGAACTAGTGTCCACCTTGTTTGAACAAAGTCAATCTCTCTTTGGTTTCGAGCTGAGCATTGTGTTTTATGATTTGACCAACACGTATTGCTATGGAAAAGAACAAGAAGAACTTCTGCGGTATGGACGGAGCAAAGAAAAGCGTTCGGATTGTGTGCTGGCTTGGTTGGCTTTGGTGATGGATGCCTCCGGTTTTCCGTGTGGGTTTGAGATTTTCAAGGGGAATATCAGCGAACCCAAAACCTTCGCCAAGGCCATCGAGAAGTTGGGCAAGCAACGGCCCACCATCATCATGGATGCGGGCATGGCCACCAAGGCCAATGGGGAATACATGCCCCAGCAAGGATTGCCTTGGTTGTGTATCGAACGAAGCCAAAAAGTCCCCCCACCACAACGGGAAGCCCATCGAGATCACGCCTCTCGTGGGGGTGCTCAGTACTGTTTATGGGATGTTTCCCAAACGCAAGAAGTCAAACGCATCCATGTTCAGAGTACTTTTCGGAAAAAAGCACAAGATGCGTTTTTAAAGAAAAAGAGACAGCGATGACCGCTTTGAATGAAGGTTTGTCCCAACCACAAAGCCGAAAAGCGTTGCACCCCGTGATGGAACGGCTCGGAAAAATCAAAAAAGAGTACCAAGGGGTAGCCCATCACTACGATACCGATGTGGTGCTTTCCCCAAAAACAGATCGCCTCGAAAAGATCACGTGGATGCCTAATGAAGCTTATCGACAGGCCAGTCAAGCATCGGGGTGTTACACCATCGCCACCACCCAAACCCAATGGTCGCTCGACGACATGGTCAACCATTATAATCAACTAGGGGAGATCGAACGCATTTTTCGATCGCTGAAATCGGAACTAGGACGGCGTCCTATTTTTCATCGAAAAGTATCCCGAATCAAAGCACATTTATTTATTACGGTGGTCTCATTTTATGTGGTTCCGTTGGTTCGTACCAAAATGAAAGCCTTGAATATTCATTACCGCTGGGAACGGCTTCGGGAAGAACTTTCTTTACAGCGAAGAACCACCACCAAGCTACCACAACGAAAAGATCAATACCTCTTGGTCTCTAAAGATCAAAATCTAACCGAAATACAAAAAACCATCTATCAAGCCATGGACCTGCCGAGACACCACCATTTGACCAGAAAGGTGGTCAAAACAGACCCATAGGATACCAAAAACTCAGTGGGTTCCGAACCATCGAGCGCTGAAAATCGTGGCATCCTGAGGTCAGCAATCCCCGAAACTCATCTTGAGGAAAACACCTGTGGCGTAGTGGAATTATTTTTAAGTGATTGATAATCAATGATAAATTAAGTCAAATGACAAACTTGCGTATAGATTATTAAACCAATCACATGAGCATGTTCTTTATCCTTATAAATCAGTTGATTATGAATAAATCATCACTTGATTCAAATAATGTATTCCTTTAATATTTTGAAGCTAGAATCTTTGCCATTGAATACCATTATCCCAATGGTCAATTCATAATATTAGCTTTTACCACTTTAGAATATAACTCCCAAATTTTTTGATGATTATGGGCTTACTTAACCTAGTGTATGAAAAATGAGGTTCAATTATGGACAATCAAAGATAATTATCGATTAGGAAATGATATCAATTCAAAAGTTTTAGCATTTGCATTTGGACTTTCAGCAGAAATTGAAAGAAATCTTATTTCACAGAGAACAAAAGAAGCCTTGGCTCGAAAAAAAGCAGAGGGGGTGATCCTTGGTCGACCAAAAGGTAGTAAATCATCAAAGACTAAATTAACTGGAAAGGAGAAACAAATTAAAGAACTGCTAGATAAAAGAGTTTCATACAGCGCGATATCAAGAATTTTGAATCTTCATAGATTAACCGTTTCAAAATTTGTCAAAGAAAGAGGACTAAAAAATGAATTATCCCTAATAAACCCTCCTAGTAAACAATCGACCATGGAGTTTTGATGTTAGTCAAGATAGTTAAACTTATCGTATAAAAAGATTGATAAATAACTATAAACTCCCTCGTTTTTTGTAAATTGTGATGCGTTTGATAAATTTTAGGATGTTTCAATCTCTTGGCCTAGATAGTGGATTTCCATACAATGGGAATCAAAAGCGATTGCATTACTCAGAAGATAGAATGTTAAAAGACATCAAATGGAAGGTTAAAAAACATGGAAAATCAAAAGTTGAAAAAAGGGAAATATATAAAAGGGAGCTATTACGTCTAGAAGAAATTAAAAACCAAAATCCACATCCTGCTAAGGTTTTTGCTCCATTTCCTTGTTGTTTTTGGGATACTGATGTGTATTGGCTTCATTGGGAATTCAACAAAAGTTTAATCATTCCAAGAATGACTATGGCTTATAGCATTTCAATTGACGAAGATTGTCTTGATGAAAAAGTGCAACGAAAATATGCTCAAAAAAACGCAGATTTCATAGAAATGTATTATTCAATTAAAGATATTGAGTCAACTTTGAGAAAGACGCGAGAAGTGACAGATCCATTGGTCTATCAATTATTTGCTAAAAAATACAATCTAAAAAACTTCGAAAGTTATCATTGGTGGGAGAGTTGAAAGCGGTTAGTGATGAATTATATCGAGTTTTATTAGATACTCAAAAAATTCCGGAGTTTAAAAAATTTTGTTTGGTAGGTGGTACAAATTTAGCATTGAGATATCAACACCGAGTGTCCGTTGACATTGATTTATTCACTGATGAAATGGTGGATTATGAAAAATTCAACAGAATAAGTAAATTCATGAAAGAAGTTTTTGGAGATAAATTAAAAGATGAACGAGTTTTCAGAGATGCTATAAAAAATCCTTCATATATATGTCCAGTATTATATTCAAGAGAAAAATGAAAGCATTAAAATAGATCTATTTGCTCAATCTCCAAGAATATACAAACTTGATTACAGTAAAAAAGACCGTATTCCGCTCTTATCGGTAAGTGATATAGGAATTAGAAAGCTTGAAGCGATGCACCATCGTGCAACTAACAAGGACGCTTATGATTTAGACTTTATTACAGAAATGATTCCTTTAACAGAGTTATTAAAAGCAAAAAATCGTTATGCTAAAAGACTACGACAAGGAGGCATTTTTTATCGTAAAGTAGAAGAATTTAATCCAAATCGATTGATAGAATTTGAATCCAAACAAGAAAATATTATTACCATGACCGGATTTCTTTCTAAAAATGAAGCTATCGAGAGGTGGGTTCATAAGGTGAATGGTTATCTTAGGAGTTATAACCAAAGTAAGTTGAGAGAACGCTATTTCAAATAGTCTTAACAAAATAATCAAAAAAATATAATCAGACAGAAGTCCTTATGATAAAGGAAGGAACAAAACCAAAGAAAAACATATAAAAACTTTTTATAATAAACGTTAAAATCTGATGTATAATCAATTTATTACCTCAATCGAAGACGGATTTCATAGCTTGTTTAAAATAGAAATGCAATCTCTAATTCATCGATTAACGAAAATCATTGAAGATGAACATCAATTTATTCTGATAGATTTGATGAATTGGCCGATATCTTGAATTCTGTTTTTTTTCAAAAAATCTATAAAAGCGGATCCGATAATAACTCCTTCGGCATACATCGATGCTAACTGATAAGTCGAGTGATTGCTAATGCCAAAACCAATGAGTTTGGGAGACTTTAATTGTAATTCATTGATTTTTTCAAAATAAGAAATCGCTTTTTCATCAAATTTATTTTTCGACCCAGTGACGCTTGCTGAACTCACCATGTATAAAAAACTATTGGATTTTTCATCAATCATTTTAACCCGCTCTGTTGGTGTTTGTGGGGTGATCAAAAAGATATTTTTTAATTCATACTTTTTAAATAGAGATTCATATGATGGACCATAAACATCAAAAGGAAGATCAGGAATAATGAGCCCATCGATACCAACCTGTTGGCATTGATGACAAAAACGATCAACGCCATATTGTAAAATAGGATTAAAATACCCCATGATGATTAATGGAATGTGAATGTTGTCTCGGATGTTTTGTAGTTGTTCGAATAAAACATCAGACCGCATCCCATTTTGAAGTGCTTGGGTTGAACTATATTGAATGGTTGGTCCATCGGCTAGTGGATCCGAAAAGGGTAGTCCGATTTCTACTAAATCAACGCCAGAGTCTTGCAATTCTGTTAAGACGGGAACGGTATCCTCTAATTTCGGATATCCCGCAGTAAAATAAATGGATAGGATTTTTTTATCTGCTTCAAATAACTTATCGAGCCGGTTGATCATAATCCAAAATAATTAATATACGTTTCCAAATCTTTATCACCTCTTCCCGAACAACCCAAAACGATCACATCATCGGCTTGAAACGTTTCGGTTTCTAATAGAGCTAGTGCATGAGCTGTTTCGATGGCTGGAATAATCCCTTCTAATTTGGAAAGTTCCAATCCCCAGCGCATGGCATCTTGATCTTTGACGGCTCTAAAAGTTGCTCTTTTGGTATCGTTTAGGTGAGAAAATAGGGGACCAATACCTGGGTAATCCAGTCCAGCAGAAATTGAATGGGGTTCTTGAATTTGACCGTCTGTATTTTGCATTAATATTGTTTTGCATCCATGAATAATGCCCGGTTTTCCAAGTATTGTAGTGGCTGCACTTTGATCAGTTTCGATGCCATGTCCCGCTGCTTCCACACAATAAATGCCCACCTCAGCATCATTTAAATAATGATAAAAAAGTCCCGATGCATTACTTCCGCCACCCACACAAGCAATTAAATAATTAGGACATGCTTTTCCCTCGATTGATTTTAGTTGTTCCCTGACTTCTTTACTGATGACCGATTGAAAAAGAGATACCATATCGGGATAGGGATGTGGTCCCACAACCGAACCAATTATATAGTGGGTTTCTTGAGGATGATTGATCCAATCTCGAATGGCTTCATTCGTAGCATCTTTAAGCGTTTGACTACCACAAGTAGCGGGCTGCACTTGAGCCCCCAACATTTTCATACGCGCGACATTAGGTGCTTGACGTTTGATATCCACGGCACCCATAAATACGACACATTCTATTCCCATTAAAGCACAAACAGCAGCCGTTGCAACACCATGTTGGCCTGCACCAGTCTCGGCAATAATTCGATTTTTACCCATGTGTTTTGCTAGCAGTATTTGTCCGATAGTATTATTGATTTTATGGGCCCCAGTATGGCATAAGTCTTCTCTTTTTAAATAGATTTTAGCTCCTATTTTTTCAGATAATCGACGGGCATAATAAAGTGGAGTCGGTCGACCGACATACTGTTTGAGAAGATGATGAAATTCTTTTTGAAACTCAGAATTCTCAATGATTTGCCGATATTTTGTTTTTAGTTCATCAACATTTGGAAAGAGCATTTCAGGAATAAACGCACCTCCATAGTCGCCATAATAACCATCGGCATCAACGCTATAATTCATCGATTAATGTTTTGAATTGAGCGATTTTTTGAACATCTTTTAATCCTGGTTTAATTTCAAATTGACTATTGATATCCACACAGTATAAATAAGAGTTTTGATTTTTCAGAATTTTAATTTCAGTTAAATGCTTAGAATCAATACCACCACTGATAAAAAATGGCTTTTCTAAAGGATATGAATGCAATAAAGTCCAATCAAATTGTTTGCCACTCCCACCATATTGTTTGGTTTTTGTGTCAAAAAGAAAATAATCGCAAACGTCTTGGTAGAGCTCAATGAAGCCATAATCAATAGAAGAACCTAAGCCAAATGCTTTGATGATTTCTACCGATTTGAATTTTAATTGGCTACATAATTCTAGTGTTTCATCGCCATGTAATTGTATGGCATGCAATTGATAGGTTTGAATTTTTTCTGCTATAAAATCAATGGTGGCATTCACAAAAACGCCAACCTTTTTAGTTGATGTTGAAAAGTTTGGTAGGAATCCATCTAGAAATCTTGGAGATTTTTCAAAAAAAATAAATCCAATATAATCCGGTTCTAAATCAAGAATCTGTTTTAGATTCTCTGCCTTGGTCAACCCACAAACTTTGAGTTTCATGAATGTAGATTTTGTATCAATTGACTAGATTTTTCACCAGGATTTTTGGAATTCATAAAGTATTCACCCATTAAAAATCCATCAAAACCTAGCGCTTTTAGTGTTTTAATTTCTTCTACTGAACGAATGCCGCTCTCGGCAATTTTTATAAAATGATGGGGAATTTTCTTGGCAATATTTTGACTGTGTTGTATATCGACATCAAAAGTTTTTAGATCTCGATTGTTGATGCCAATCACATCGATATTAGATAGATCAAGATGATTTAATTCATTTTGATGATGTACTTCTAGCAATACTTCCATACCAATGGAATGGGCTAATTGAGAATAATCTTTGATTTGATTTGAGTTTAAAATTCGTGCAATCAACAAGATGACATCGGCACCGAAAGCTTTTGATTCATGTATTTGGTACCCATCAATAATAAAATCTTTGCGAAGTATTGGCAAACTACTAGCATGTCTAGCTTGAATCAAATCTTCTAATGACCCACCAAAAAATGGAGTATCAGTTAAAATAGAAATTCCAGATACTCCTGCATTTGCATAGCCAGAGGTTACCTCATAGACTTTGGTATGAACATTAATTTCTCCTTTTGATGGAGATCGCCGTTTAAATTCGGCAATAATGCCATAAGCACTAGACTTTATAGAAGCCACAAGACTTGAAGAAGATTTTCTATAAAATGGTGCTCTTCTTAATAAAGTCTCAGGAAAAACTTCTTTTTGGAATGCTAAAGTTTGCCTTTTTGATTCGACTATTTCATCTAAGACATCCATTTTTGACAAAGTTCATGTAGAGTTGAAAAAGTCTTGAATGCTCGTTTGTTCTTGATGGCTTCTCTAGCTCTTTCAAATCCTTCTTTAAAAGTAGTGCTCAATGCTGTAGAAATAGCAAGTCCTGCGTTGGCACAAACAACATTTTCTTGAGATCGAGTTCCTTTTCCTTTTAATACTTCTAGGAATATCAGACCTGCATCTTTTACAGTTTTTCCACCAAAGAGTTCCAATGGAATAACATGACCGACATTAAATGCATGGGAATCAATTAAAAATTCGCCTCGTTCAGTCAAAAGTTTAGCCGATCCGATTAATGAGACTTCATCATAGGCTTCTAAATCATAGATGATGGTATAATGTTCTAAAATCTCTTGAAATAAATATTGATACAAACGAGCCACTTCTAAGCTATAAACTCCTGTGAGTTGCTTTTCGGGAGATGATGGGTTAACAAGTGGACCGAGAATATTAAACAATGTCTTAATCCCTAAATTCTTTCGTATTCCAGAGACATTTTTCATCGCTGGATGAAAAAGCGGGGCATGAAGGATACAAATACCTGCAGATTCAATACAACGTTCTAAAAAATTTTGATCATTGGAAAACTTAATGCCTAGATATTCCAATACATTACTAGATCCACATTTTGAGGAAACGCCATAATTCCCATGCTTTGCAACTTTAATACCGGCGCCAGCAACTACAAATGCAGATGCAGTAGAAATATTAAACGTGTTTTTGCCATCACCTCCCGTACCGCATAAGTCTATTGGATGAAATTCACTAAGATTAATTTTATGACATCGTTCTAATAAAGCGGCTCTAAATCCTTTGAGTTCTTCTATGGTAATGCCCCGTTTTCTATAAATGGTTAGAAAACTAGCAATTTGAGCCCCATTGTATTTGTTATCAGTAATGAATCCCAAAACATTTTTTGCCTCATTATAGCTCAATGTTTCATTATCCAACAAACGCTCTAAAATAATCTGCATAATACTTAGGAATTAACCCAGTTTTCAATCATTTTTTTACCATAGGGTGTTAAAATAGATTCTGGATGAAATTGAACACTTCTTACTTTAAAGGTCTCGTGACGAAGCGACATGAGATTTTGTTCTGAATCAAAAGATGTTGCAACCAAACATTTGGGAAGGGGTACTTTAACTACCCAGGAGTGATATCTACCTCCTTGAAACACTTTTGGTAAACCTTCAAAAAGAAGATCATCGGTTGTGATGTTGATATCGGTGGCCACACCATGATATACCTTGTCTAAATTGGTTAGCGATCCCCCAAAACTTTCTGCGATTGCTTGTTGTCCTAAGCATATCCCCAAAATGTTTTTAGTGGGAGCATATGTTTTAATACTTTCTAAGAGATTTCCTGAATCGATGGGTAATCCGGGACCAGGTGAAATCAGGATGTATTCATGCCTTCTGATTTCAGAAATATTATAAGCATCATTTCTTTTAACAACTACTTGGCAATCTAATTCTTTTAAATAGTGAACAAGGTTGTATGTGAATGAATCATAATTGTCAATCACAAAAACACTTTTTGCTTTCATATTTTTTCAGCTTCAATAATCGATTGCTCGAGTGCTCGTAATTTATTATTAACTTCTTCTAATTCAGCTTTTGTGTCTGAATCAACTACCAAACCCGCACCACCTTGGTAGTGCAATTCTTGGTGAATGCTCAAAAATGATCGAATCAATATCGCATGATCAAATTTTCCGTCAAAATCAATATAACCAATGGCTCCTCCATAGATATTTCGACGAGTACGCTCGTATTGATCTATGAGTTCTAATGCACGATGCTTGGGCGCTCCACTCAGAGTCCCAGCGGGAAATGTATCAGCCATTAATTGAAAAACAGAAACATGGGGGTTTAATTTGGCAGAAACTTTTGATACCAAGTGAATGACATGTGAAAAAAACTGAATTTCTCGGTTTTTCAACACTTGAACTTCTGATCCATTTCGACTCAAATCATTTCGGGCTAAATCCACCAACATCACATGTTCGCTATTTTCTTTCACATCCAACAGTAGTTTTTTAGCCGATGCGGTATCTTCAATATAGTTGCCAGTTCTTTGAAAGGTACCTGCAATGGGATGAATTTCGGCTAATCCATTTTTGACAACCAAATGAGCTTCAGGCGAAGAGCCAAAAATTTTAAAATTACCATAATCAAAAAAGTATTGGTAGGGAGAAGGATTGATGCTTCTCAAGGCTCTGTATACATTAAATTCATCTCCTTTGAATTTACGAGAAAATCTTCTTGATAATACCAATTGGAAAACATCACCTCTTTTGCAATGCCACTTAGCTCTCTCTACTAAATCCATATATTCTTTGTCGTCCATATTCGAGTGTGAATCACCTATGGCATTGAAAGGGTATACTATGGTTATGGAATCGGTGATAAACTTGAGAATTTCTTTTACATTATGTCGTAAGTCTTCTGTGATATGAGAATAGATATAGGCTTCATGGCTAAATAAACTGATAGCAATGACATTTTGGTATACAGCATAATGAATTTGAGGGATATCAAATCCAGGCTTTGATTCATTGAGTTCAATGTCCTCAAAATATTCTACCGCTTCATGCGACATAAAACCAAACATACCATGGGTGATGAATTCGGTTTGGGGATTTTCAAAATAGAAATGTTTGGCAAAATTGTTAATCATTTCTGCTACGTTACCCTTAGAAGATACATCCTTATGATAGATTCTTTCATTGGGATAACGATAGGAAACAGTGTGATCCTTTATGGTGATAGAAGCAATGGGATTACAACAGATGTAGGAAAAACTTTTATTAAGTCCACCATAATCGCTACTTTCCAAAAGAATGCTATTAGGATAGTGATCTCTTAATTTTAAATATACTTTAACGGGAGTTAATAGGTCTGCTTGAAGTTTAATTGATTCCGTTTTAAATCGAAACTTTGCCATTAGTTAAATCCAAAAAAGGACAATATATTAACCTGAAATTTGATAGATGAATGCTAGGAGAATCATGCCAATTGCTGACCCAATTAATGCTTTGTCAAGCAAACAAAATAAAGGTCCAAATTTATAATATTAATCGAATATTACTAAAAATTCTTTTATGAAAGGTAATTCAACCTATCATTGAGTCACACAGATATCTTTAAATTGCGTGCTGAAAAATATAACACATAATATTCAAAATATTGATTACCAATTATTTAAATAGTTATATTTTTTAAACACTATATTTGACTTTTTAAAGTTATAACCTTTGAATTTAGAACAAACCAAATGGGTTCAAGAACTCAAGAGTAAACCAAATAACCAAGTCATTGATGTTAGAACCATAGAAGAATACAACCATGGACATATACCCAATGCCACATTGATTGACATTAAACAAGCGGAATCCTTTTTAAATAAAATCCATAAACTAGATAAAACCAAAAACTATTTTGTCTACTGTAAGGCCGGAATCAGAGGAGCCAAAGCATGTGATCTTATGAATAAATTAAATCTTAACTGTTATAATTTAATGGGAGGTATAGAAAAATGGGAAGGCTCTTTGTATTATCCCAAATAATTGATTTTACATGATTTTAAGACTTCGAGTGTTTTTTGAACGGTATGGGTTTTCAGTGTGTACTAGAATTGCCAATTTATTGGGTATGAAAGTGAGTAGGGTACGATTATTTTTCATCTACACATCTTTTATTACCATTTTAGGTGGGCCAATTTTGTATTTATTGATTGCCATTATCCAAACCTTTATCGATATGGTTTATCGCAAGAGACCTTCTGTTTTTGATCTATAAAATAGCGTTTAACAATCCTAGTTGAAAAAATTGATGCCAATTATAAGTTGAGTTACCAATTTTAGTTATCCACTAGTACCAAATCACTATATTTGGCATTATAATCGGTGGTTAATTTCAAATTTTTGGGGCTGTATTTTATCTGAATAAAGCAAAGGAGCATTTATATTTTTTATTTCATGATTGTTTATAAATCATTGTTGATGAATTCGCCGTCAATTTTTATTAATAATTTCATTCAATACCTAAAATGAAGTCAGTCTATTTCAAAAGTTATTCAACAGTTTTGATTCTATTATTTGCAGCGATGCTTTATTCTCAAGATGCCAATCAATTTGAACCACAAACCATCGAAGATACAACTTCTGTTAATCGAGAAAATATCGTTTCATCCGAGAACATCATTGACAAAAATCGGCAGTCAAGTGAAATCACAGCAGTTGAAACCACTTTTGGATTAGATGATCGTATTGACAAAGGTTTTGGACCAATTGCTTCTGCATGGGAAAGCATCGTTTTTTTTCAAGTCTCAATCACAAAAAGACATTCTATTCCTTTTGTTGTGATTCTTCTAGGAATTGGAGCATTATTTTTTACAATCATCTTTAAGTTTCCAAATATTACAAAATTCAAACTAGCCATTGATACGGTGAGAGGAAAATATGATTATTTGAAAGATAAAAAATCAAAAGACGGCGAGGTCAGTCATTTTCAAGCCCTTACCACAGCGGTATCTGGAACAGTCGGATTAGGTAATATAGCAGGTGTTGCTGTAGCTATTGCTTTAGGTGGACCTGGAGCAACTTTTTGGATGATTGTTTGTGGGTTATTTGGGATGTCAACTAAATTTGTTGAATGTACACTAGGTGTTAAATATCGGGATGTAAACCAAAATGGCGTAGTATATGGTGGTCCGATGTATTATCTATCTCGAGGATTGAAAGAAATGGGATTTGGTATGGGTATAGTTGGAAAAATATTAGCAGGTCTCTTTGCTATTTTTTGTGTTGGAGGATCCTTGGGAGGTGGTAATATGTTTCAGTCCAATCAAGCCACAGATCAAGTAACCACTCTTTTGAATTTAGAAGGAGGGGCATCTGGTTTTGTTACTGGATTGATTTTTGCTTTTTTGGTTGGCATTGTGATTATTGGCGGAATCAAAAGGATTGCCAATTTTACTTCTCGAATTGTTCCAGTAATGGCTGGAATATATATTTTGGCCACACTGATTATTTTGGCAGTAAATATTAGGTATATCGATGATGCGTTTGTCTTGATTTTTAATAGTGCCTTTACACCAATGGCTGGACTGGGAGGATTTATAGGTGTTTTGATTGTTGGATTTAGAAGAGCTGCATTTTCTAATGAGGCGGGAGCAGGTTCTGCAGCCATTGCTCATTCTGCAGTCAAAACAAAACATCCAGCCTCTGAAGGCATTGTGGCGTTACTAGAGCCTTTTATAGATACGGTTGTTATTTGTACGATGACTGCACTAGTGATTATTTTTTTTAATTTCAGTGATGGTGATTTTCAAAGTCAGTTTACTTATGGTAATGTGGAAAGCAGTGGTGTGGTACTCAATGAAACCGGGGAGCAACTTGGCGGAGTTGATTTAACTTCTAGAGCCTTTGATTCAGTAATACCTGGGTTCTCATATGTATTGACTATTGCCATCATTTTATTTGCTTTTTCAACTATGATTTCTTGGTCCTACTACGGTATTCAATCATGGAAATATCTTTTTGGTAGAAGTAAGTTATCGGATTTGAGTTTTAAAATACTGTTTTTGTTTTTTGTAGTTGTAGGAGCCTCGATTACTTTGGATTCTGTCGTCCGATTTGCCGATGCCATGATTCTAGCATTGGTCTTTCCAAATATGATAGGATTATTTATTCTATTTCCTCGTGTGAGATGTGAACTAAAATCATACTTAGCTGCTATTGTGAGTCCAAAATCTAAATAATATAACGGCTTCTTTGACCTCATTATATTTGCACACTATTTGAGAAAAAAAGCGATACTCGTTTTTGCTTATGCGTGAAGGAAATTCAAAAGGTTCCGTTGTAGAGCCCCTAATTTCTAGCGGTATAGAAATGGCTAGAGAGTTTGCTATAAAACATATCAAACCCTACGTAAAACAATGGGATAAAGAGCAGTTTTTTCCTATTGACACTATGCGATTGGCTGGAAAATACGGATTGATGGGGGTTTTGGTACCCAATAAATGGGGTGGGTATGAATTAGATTATCAAACCTATGCCTCTATTATTGAGGAGATATCTATTATTGATCCTGCACTTGGTTTATCTATTGCGGCCCACAACTCTTTATGTACTAACCATATTTATTTATTTGGGAATAATCAGCAACACCATCGTTGGTTAAAAAAGTTAGCTCAAGGGGAGTGGATTGGTGCTTGGGGATTGACTGAATTAGATGCTGGTTCGGATGCTCGAGGTATGAAAACGCAAGCTGTCAAGGAAAATGATTATTGGATTCTCAATGGCCAAAAGAATTTCATCACTCATGGTGCTTCTTCAGATGTGGTAGTAGTTTTAGCCAATGCTATTGTTGAAGGAGAAAATAAAGGGATTACTGCATTTGTTGTTGAACGAGGGACAAAAGGATTTTTAACTGGAAAAAAAGATGATAAACTAGGTATGAGAGCCTCAGAAACAGCCGAAATGATTTTTGAAAATTGTTGCATTAATCATAATAATTTAATTGGAGGAATTGGCCAAGGTTACAGGCAAGCCATGAAGATTCTTGAAGGCGGAAGAGTATCGATAGCGGCACTTTCTTTGGGTATTGCTAAAGGAGCCTACAGAGCGGCACTAGAACATGCCAAAAAGAGAGAGCAGTTCGGTCGTTCTATTATTAATTTTCAAGCCATTGCTTTTAAAATTGCTCAAATGGCTACTGACATCGAAGCCTCTCGATTATTGATACAAAGTGCTGCTCATGCAGTTGATGCTAATGAAAACTCTGCAATTCCAGTTAGTATGGCCAAATTATTTGCTTCTGAAACTTGCGTCAAAGTCAGTTCTGAAGCGGTCCAAATTATGGCAGGCTATGGCTATTTAAAAGATTATCCTGTAGAAAAGTTCTTTAGAGACTCTAAACTTTGTACTATTGGTGAGGGAACTTCAGAAATTCAAAAACTCATACTTTCAAGAAAGTTGATTAAGGACATATAGTTTGTTCAACACATTATTAGGCTCGGTATCAATCTTATGCTATTTGAGAGTGCATTTGCTATTTTAATTTACGTAGAAATATGTCTTCAAGCAAGTTAGTTGTGATGATTACCGTAGAATAATAAGACTTCATCAACGGATGATGAAATCGAGACCTTTGCACTAAAATTTTAACTTTTCTCTAAAATAAAGGGTTTGGTCCAAAGTCCTTCTCTTTTTATTTGACCGTTCGTTTTTATTATTTTGTTTTGGTATACTGTATGCGATAGGCAATCCCTTCAAATCCTTTCAATCCAAACCAATGAGCTTTTTTAATCTTCATCAAGGTCGGAGTCGAACAACGACCCAACAGTTTTTTAATCAAATCAATGACCTCATCGATTGGCCACCGATTGAGACTTTATTGGTCGAAAATTATAAGTTAGGTAAAAACAACGAGGCCAAAAAGCCGATCATCCCATGATTTTATTGAAAATGCAGTTGATCTCCTCCGTTTGGTTCAACCTTTCGGATGTTCGGACGGAAGCCTTCATTAAAGACTGCATCCGTTTCACGGCTTTTTGTGGTTTAGAAATAGAGGATGCGGTTCTAGTATCATAGCACTTTGTCTCTTTTTCGTTTGGCGTGAACGACCAAAAAGATCTATCAACGTCTCATGGATGCAGTCAGCCGATAACTAACCGCCAAAGAAGTGATTATTCAAGGCACCGCGGTGGTGGATACTAGCATCACCACTAGTTCCTTGATCCCCAAAGCCAATCCAAGAAAATGGCTCCAGACCAAAAAGAAGACGAGTGTGAAGAGTCAGAGCTTCCAGCCGAAGACCGTACCAACGGCAATCATGAAGCCCACTGGTTCAAGAAGAGAAAAAAGACGTACGATGATTATCAACGGCCCATGGCCACCACCAAAAAAGGCTTGATGCTAGGTATGCATACGGTGGCGGCCCATGAGCATCACAATCGAAGCCTGCAGCCCTTGATGGAAGGCTGAACCGAAGAGCTACGCCAAAGAGTCTTAGCCGATAAAGGGTATCCATCAAAAGAAAATGACCAACTTTTAGAGGATATGGGCAGTTCTCTCTTTGTTGATGGAAAAAGGCGTTCGCAACCAGCCTTTGACCAAGCTACAGAAAGAACGAAACAACCCCATCAGTAAAGAATGTTGGGTGGTGGAACAAACCTTCGGTGGTTTGGGGTTCGCTGGTTTTACAGTCAAGTGGCATGACTCAAGGGACTGGAGAAATTCCACAATCAACTTATTTTGGAATCCATCGTTTATCATTTAAAGAGATTACTAGGCATGGTGGCTCTCGTCCCAACCTAAGAAAAGGGGGATGATGCAAAAAAGAAACTCTAAACGTCGTATTCGGCTCAAAAATGACGGAAAAATGAGTCAACTAAAACCAAGCTAAAATCAGAGAAATATCGTGATTTTTCGGAGGAGAGTCACATCAAATAAGTGGATTCATTGGCTGAAAAAGAAAAATAGTTTCCTTATCACACCCCATTTTTTTTGATTTTGCATTATTCAAAGGTCTCTATAGATTATTACCCTTCTGTTTTTTGATTCCTCCCATCAAGGCGTGCAATTACTAAAAGACGGACGATGGGCTGTTGTTAAGGCGGAATTATAAGCAAATCTTGAGCAGTTTGTAACATTACTAGTGTTCCACCCACTGAGGTCTTGATTGAATGTAGTTGCATTGTAAAACATATACTCCATATCAGTCACGCTACTGACATTCCAACCACTGATATTTTCGTTGAACAAGCTGGCAACCTCAAACATATGTCTCATATTGATCACACTGCTGACGTTCCAATCCCCAATGTTTTGATTGAACGCACTCGCAGCAAGAAACATACCCCACATACTAGTCACACTGCTGACGTCCCAATCGCCGATGTCTTGATTGAAGGCACTTGCTTCACCAAACATATGACTCATATTGGTTACACTGCTGACATTCCAATCCCCAATGTCTTGGTTAAATTCAAACGCCTTAAAAAACATGGTTTGCATGTTAGTCACATTACTGACATTCCAATCCCCGATGTCTTGATTGAACACACTCGCTTTATAAAACATAGTATGCATGTTAGTCACACGACTGACATCCCAATCGCCGATGTCTTGGTTGAACGCTATCGCATCACCAAACATGAACTCCATCGTTTTGACGTTACTCACATTCCAATCCCCGATGTCTTGGTTAAACGCTATCGCATTACCAAACAGACTGTGCATGTCAGTCACACGACTGACATCCCAATCACCGATGGGTTGATTGAATGTACTAGCTCGAAAAAACATACGGAACATATCCATCACACGACTGACATCCCAATCCCCGATGGGTTGATTGAATGCACTAGCTCGAGAAAACATAGAATTCATATTGGTGACATTACTCACATCCCAAGTGCTAATATCTTGATTGAAGTTGGTTTTGTTCAAGAACAATGAGCTCATATCAGTCACTAAAGTGGTCACTATATTTTCCACTGCTGGATGGGAACTGTTGACTCGTTGTCTGAGCGACTTTTCGTCAACAATGGTATATTCGGTGCCATCAACGGTGGCTTTTTGTCCTACATACTTTCGAGGGTCTTGAAGTTCGGGATTGATTATGACTGTGACCCCATTGACATGCTTGATGAGTAAATCATCAGGACAGGGGGTATCTCCAGCAGTGGTTAGGCCGTGACAGACATTGATTGGGGGTATTGTGGTTTGGATTGGCAGGCAACCAGTATTACAATTTGAGAAATTAGGTCGTTGTTCGGCGCGTAAATTGCAGACCGCTCGAAAACATCGATTGACTTGACCGACCTTCCACTGATCGATGGATTGATTGAACATTCGAGCCCCATCAAACATGGCTTGCATGTTGGTGACCTGTCGGACATCCCAAGCCCCAATGTTTTGATTAAAAGAGCGAGCTCCCGAAAACATAAACGCCATGCTTTTGACGTTGGATACATCCCAAGTACTGATATCGTCATTGAAGGTGCTATTGATGAATTGACAATTCATTTGGTGTTCATCGCATCCGTGGTTATTGAAAAACAAAACGGTCATATTTTCTACAAAGGTGGTCACCACGTTGTGCATGGATCCCCCTTGATTTCTTCGTTCTCGAATCAACTCATCATCCACAATGGTATAGGACTCCCCATTGAATGAAAAGATCTGGCCGATTAAATCGGATTTTTGGCTTTCACAGGCAGTCTTGACTCGAATAGTGATGCCATTGTGAGCCACTTCCAGGGGATTGACACAGTCATTGACGGGATCCATAGCAGTGGAATTGCTGGGAATTGGGTTCACTGGCATGGTGGTGATCTCGGGGGTGTTGTCTGCTGGACAATCTTCATTGATGGGAATCTGTTGTCCATTACAATCTTGGGTTTGGGGTTGGGGTGCAGGACAATCTTCATTGATGGGAATCTGTTGTCCATTACAATCTTGGGTTTGGGGTGTTGGTTCCTCCTCGACTTCTTGTAGCACGGCCGTCACTTGACAGTCTTTGGTGGCGGAGACCTTGATGGTGGTCTCTTGGGGAGAAAAGGTCCCGCAGTTGCCCGTCCATTGGTTTAGTGTATAGCCTTCTTCAAGGGTGAGGGTAATTTGGACTTCTTGTCCATGGTCAACGGTAGTGGTGGGGGTGATGCGTCCCCCGTCTTCTTGGCTCACCGAGGTGGTGATGGTGCGGGGGGCTTTCATAAAGAGAGCTTGCACTTGGCAAGATCCTTTCACGGTGAAGGATAGTCTAGGAGCTTTGGGATTTTCCAAGGTGGGGCATTCCGAAGTTTCTTGCGTTTTCCATCCGGCAAAGACATGATTTTCATCGGCTTGGGCAGTGAACTCCACTTGTTGGCCATGGATGGCTTCTATACGATTGGGATTATTAACAGATCCGCCTAAAGTGGCCGTGGCCTGCACGAGATATTGTTTTTTTTCAAGAATGGCTTGGAGCTGGCAATCCTCGGTAGCGGGAAAAGTGATGGTGAGGTCTTGGGGAGAAAAGGTCCCGCAGTTGTCCGTCCATTGGTTTAGTGTATAGCCCTCTTCGAGGGTTACGGTAATGGTTACGGGCTGATCGTGTTCGACGGTTTGGGTGGGGCTAATGGTGCCGCCTGTATTAATGGCGGTGGTGATGGTGCGGGAGGCTTTTTGAAAGACCGCTTGAAAGGCACAAGGTCCTTGGACAACAAAGCGAAGCACCGGGATTTTAGGGTTTGGAATGGAGGGGCACTTGTGATTAGTGGTGGGGGTGATTTGCCATTGGCTAAAGACATGGTTTTCTTTTGCCACCGCTTGCAAGACCACCGCTTGCCCTTGGGGGAGCGGACCTTGGGAAGAAAGTCCCCTAACGGCACCTCCTGGGGTGGCGGTAGTGGTGATGGCATAGGACATCTTTTCAAAGACAGCGGTAATAGAGCAATGCTGGGTGGCTTCAAAACGCACGGTGGCCTCTGTTCCACTTATAGGACAATCCCCAGTCCATTCTTTGAATCGATAATGGTCTTGGGCGGTGGCAGTAATGCTGACGGTTTTCCCATTTTCGACGCGTTGATGGGAGGTAATACTTCCACCGATATTCGCTGAGGTGGCGATGGTGAAAAATAGGGGGGGGGTATCGGCTTTGGTGGGTAGTTCGTCTTTCCCACAAGAAAAGAAGATCAAGACCATAGAGAGAATCGACCAGGCGAATCTATCATCGAATAAACAGTTCATCGGTGAGTTTAGTATCCATCGATGCATGGGAGACGATTTTTGATGGCTCATTAGAAAGTTTTTTTACAAATATAGAAATACCCCCCCTAAATTTCATAAAAATGTTCTTTTTCGAGTTTTTTTTGACAAATCGATAATTCTGATCTTTTTTAGACCTCTATAAGAGGTTTTTCATTAAGATAAATTCCACTTTGCGAAAAACTCCTCACTCGTTTGACATGAGCTCTGCATTCGAAAAATATATGGATTCATATTCGATACGTTCCTTTGTGCTAGGCGCTGTTGATAGTTCATGTTATTTTGAAACAGACCAATGAAACCTTGGTTATTAACCCAATTAATCCTATTGGCTGAGGTGCAGTTAGTTGCAATAGATTATTGAATTTATCTTTGCTTTAAAAAACAAAAAGTTTAAGTTCGATAAAAACACCCTGGGATCAACGATCAAAATTCAACTATTAAGTCGTTCTTTAAAGAGTCTTTTTATCAACTGTCGTTCACTTAGTTTTATTATCAGAGTTCTTTGAGTTGAATGGGAAGCCCCTCTGAAAAGGTAAAAAAGAACATCGTGGACCCATGGTTCCATGAATTTCTTCCAATGTCATCCTCTCCCTGCCAAATAGGCATTGATTGTCGGAGATTGGGCGCCCATCACGTCGTGTTCTTGCATCCGATGTGGTGTTTTCAAGTGGCCAATCATTGGCTCCATAGATGCTGGGTGTCGACACGTCTTCCGCTTGGTTTATTTTTGATAGGGGGTATCTCTTTTCAACGGTTGACCCGGCTCGATGTCATGGTTTGGCCTATCGGATGCTTTCCTCGTTCCCCTCGGTCAACCACTAGTTCTTTAGGGACTTGGCCTATCATGGATTGGTATTGTTTTCATAAGGGTTCGACGGTTTGGCTATCCTGGGGATGGCCTTCAAAAGCACTGATGGCTGTGGATAATCATGCGCCGGCCATCGGTGGCGATCAAGTCGACATTATTGCCTAATGTATAAGTCTTATGAGCCTTGCCTCTAGCCATTTAAGCTGTGAATGGTTGATAAATCGCATCGACCTTATGCTTATTTTTTGTCGATCCATCATTACCCATTTGGTCCCGCTTCAAGTTTTCTTGATTATCACGGAGTGGTTGAAGGGGTAGCTTTCGCTTTCATGCCCGTACAGGTCTGCCCGCGTAGGTCTTGCGATTAGAAGTAGCCCTTTTGGCTTTGTTAGCCAGTCGGGGATGCCTCCCATCAAAGGCTTCACATAGGGGAGTGCTTTGGAGGGGTTGGCATCGGTCTGCCGTTGTTTTATCTTTTCGGTTTTACCACGAAAGTTATGGGTCGGTTTATTTTTGGTTAGCGAAATCATTGTTTTATGAAAGTTTTTTTACATTTTTTTGAATCGATTTTGAAGGTTGGGAAATCTTGGAAGGTCGACAAGATTACTATGAACGATCAGAAGATGTCGACAGATGGGTATGTTTCTTATGTTGGCAATGGAGTAGTATGCTCCCAGAGGGGAGAAAAAGGGTCGATTTACGATCATCGAAAAGAGCGTATTTGACGTCATTTAGATTTGTTGCAGTACAAATGTTTTATTCGTTGTCGGGTGCCACGTATCAATTCTTCTGCTAGTGTGAAAACCATTCGAGTGCCTCGGACAGAGGCCATGGGTAGCTCCCCTATTTATTTGAAAAAGGGGTCATCGATCTCCTCTTAGCCAATAGAAATCAAACCCAAACGGCTCAGTTACTACGTTGTGGTTTTAATGTCATTAATCGCATCTTACATTCTGCGGTAGAACGTGGTATGTCTTTAGGTTCCGATGACTTACCGTCTCCTATCAGTTTGGATGAAAAAGCCATCAAACGAGGGCATCACGATGCCACGATTCTCTCGATATCAACCAGGGAATCGTTTTGGATTTAATCGAAGGACGCAAGACCCAAGACACCAAAGATTTACTCCGCCGTCGTTTTCCAAAAGAAAATAGAAAACAGGTAGAAACCATCACGCCCAATATGTGGTAGGCTTACATCCATTCGGCTAAAGAAATCTTTCCACAAGCCAAGTGAATCCACGATCGGTTTCATTTAATCTAGTATCTACATGATGCCATCGACCAAGTACGTAGAAAAGAAGTCAAAAAATATGACGTGATTAAAAAGGATCGATTGGTTATTTTGAAAAATGAATAAAACCGAACAGAAAAACAAGAAGTAATCTTCAGAAGGGTGCAAGAACGTAATTTACAAGTCAGTAGGGCTTGGAAATTAAGAAAAGATTTTAAATCCCTTTTCGAATCGATCTCATTAAAAGAGGCCATACAATACTTACAACTTTGGATAAATCGTGTGATACTATTAGGTATTCAGGAAGTGGCTACAGTGACCAATGGGTTTCGAAACCATTTCCAAGGGGTTTGTCATGCTTTGTGTTGTCCGCAATCCAATGCCAAA
Source organism: Flavobacteriaceae bacterium (assembly GCA_965221765.1). GTDB lineage: Bacteria > Bacteroidota > Bacteroidia > Flavobacteriales > Flavobacteriaceae > Bin25. The sequence continues at coordinate 2,368,765 of OZ244911.1, read as the reverse complement.
GCCGTACGATTCAATGGCAGAATCCAAGAAATCAAAGTCATTGGTCGGAGGCTACCGAAGGTTTAAAAACCTTAGAGCTACATTCCTCTTTTTCAATGGTGATTTAAATCTTTAACCATAACTTTCGTGATAGAACCACCTTTTCTTTTTTGGCCATCTTATTATATTGGTCCATCACTTTTTACCCTTTAGCATCCGTAGGAACCATCACATGATGACTTGGCACGGTGGTATCGGATCCAGACCATCTCGATGATGCCTTGATTTCTTTTTGATGCCCATGTACTGAATCAGCAACGATGATCTCCATCCCTTCTTGGCTCATCCGTTTTCTAATAGGACCCTCATCAGAATGATCACTAGTGGGCTTCTATTTCATGACATCCACCTCGTAACGTATGGCCTATAAGGATGTTCAGTCTAGCATTCCATGAGGGTTTCATTCCCTATATGATAAAGTCGTTTCAGCATCAGATCACCATCATCACATCAATAGGGATGACTGAACGGCCTTTGGTGACATACCGGGGAGTAAAGACCTATTCAAAAGTAGACCCGTCGATCACATCGGCCAGCCACTTGATTTTATGTTTTGGATGGATCAGGTCTTCAAATGCTGATTCAAATCATGGGGGCGTTATTTTTTTAACCATTTCTACAAGAATTTACTCACCATAGACGCATTTCCTTGCCGATTGAAAACCTAATATGGACTAGCATTGAACTCTTCAACCCTTAATATCAAAGGGCTGGAGATGATATTTGGACTTTTTAAGGAGCGATTATCTCATGAAAAATTTCCACTATAAAAACTTGAATTTCAGATTAAAATACTCTTTGCAAAAACCGATAAATAGAAAATACTTTCCATTATATCAAATGAGTATTAATCAAAAAAGACAAGACTATATTTAACCAATTTTTCATGCTTTGAATTTGTACAATTGGATGTTAAATTGAAGATTATTATTTGTAGTTTTGCCCCTCAAGATTATCTAGTATATGCTTATAATACCGATTAAAGAGGGAGAAAATATTGATAGAGCCCTAAAGAGATTCAAAAGAAAATTTGATAAAACGAGAAAATTACGTCAACTACGTAAGCGTAAACAATTCACAAAACCTTCAGTTAAGCACCGTCAAAAAGTATTACGAGCAGCGTATGTTCAAAAAAAAGTTGAATCAGAAGCAAACTAGTTTTTAACTACTTTACTAGGATTATTTTCCTTTTGGTTATTTCATTATTTAGTAACTTATAGCCGAATCACAAAAATTCAAAACTCGTTTATTTCACATAAAATTATGATGAGACCATTTGAAATTGGGCTTTGTGTGATTTAAAAGTTTACAGTATTGATTGAGCGATTTTTAGACTTTATTGCCATAGAAAAAGGGTATTCAAATCATACTCAAACAGCTTATAAAAAGAATCTTTTTGAATTCAAATTATTTTTAACTCAATTTACTGACAAGATTGAATTAGATCAAGTAAACCATCAGAACGTTAGAGATTGGGTGATTTATTTAAGTGAAAATAAAAAAAACTCTTCCCGAACTATAAACCGTAAAGTATCGGCATTAAAATCCTTTTATAAATTTTTACTTCAAATCAATCGCATCAGTAAGTCTCCTATCAAAAAAATAAAGCTTATAAATACACCAAAAAAAATACCTTTACCATTTACGAAAGATGAATTAAATCAAGTTTTAGAGGAAAGACACTTTAAAAATGATTCACATGGAATTTTAAAATGTACCATTATTGCTTTATTATATTATACAGGTATTAGAAGAAGTGAATTAGTTTCTATTGAATTAGAAAATCTATATTTAGATTCCAATTCCGTCAAAGTTTATGGAAAAAGAAATAAAGAGCGATTAGTCCCATTGATTCAACAAGCCAAAGATCAACTTGAGAAATATATTGATTGGAGAAATCAAATAAACAGTTTAAGTTCTTATTTTTTTATCAAAAAAAATGGACAAAAAATATCTGAATCATTTGTCTACAGAACGGTTTGGGATTATTTTAGTTTAGTATCTACCAAAAAAAATCGGAATCCACATTTAATCAGACACAGCTTTGCATCACACTTACTTGATGAGGGGGCAGATTTGAATGCTATAAAGGATTTGATGGGGCATCAAAGTGTTTCATCAACAGAAATTTATACACATAGTAGTATTGCAAGTCTTAAAAAAGTGTATAAAACAACTCATCCTAGAGAAAAAAACAACCATTATTATGAACATTAGATTTAGAGCAGTGAATTACTCTGCAAAAGACGATTTAATCGATTTCACGAACAAAAGAGTTAGAAAAATTGGAAATTTTTATAATCGAATCATCGGTATCGAAGTAACTACTAAAATCACTAATTCAAATGATGCTATCAATAAAGTTGCTGAGCTTCGCTGCCTTATTCCAGGCGATGATGTCATCGTTAGGAAAAAAGGAAAATCTTTTGAAGAGGCCATTGCCAATGCATCAGATACTGCGGAGCGAACCCTTAAAAAGAGAAAAGAAAAAATAAAAGACAAATAAACTCTTTGGTGATGGTAATTTAAAAAAAGTTTTATTTCTTGATTTAATTAGTTGCTTCTTATGAAGCTTTTTTTATGAGTTGTTTACTATTCGTTTTATTGTCAATGTCCTTTGAGTTGGAAATTTAGACCATTTGAAAATGTGAAAAAGATCTTGGGATTCTTTCCTTGAATTTATTCAAACGCCCTCTAAGTAGAAGCTAAATAGGCATTCATTGTTTTTGAATTCGGTGCTCATCATATCTTTTTCTTCCATATGATGTTGTATTTTTAAATAGGCAATCAAACGAAGTTCTTCGAAAGTAGGGGTACTTTCTTTCACTGTTTTCACATAACGACTCACCGTATTGTGAGCGATGCTCGTCGCCCTGGCAACCGAACGAATACTGGACCCGTTCAGATGACCAATAATGATTTGTTTCAAATCCGTGGTGTTAATTTTTTGGGGACTTATATCTTTGGTTAAGCAAAGGGTATCATTTTTGATACGATCGTATCAATTGATAACGATATATGTCTTCAAAAAGCCAACCCTTATCTTTAGATCAAGTATTCAAACTATCTTCTACAGAACAAAAGGCCAAGCAGTGGATGGAGAAATCATGCGGTGTAAAAACGAAGGAAACATGCCGTTTTGGTGCAAAGCCTGTTGGAAACATTTTAGTGTGAAAACGGGGGCCCAATAGAACGTTCGCCCTTGCCTTTGAGCGTCTGGGCATCCGACAAGGAACGGCTTGGTTTTTACTCCAACGTATTCGGGTCATGTGTTCGTCAGAGTGAGAGCTATTTAGTGGTAGGGTGGAAATGGATGAAACTTACATGGGTGGCAAGAGATCCCATAGGTCGAAATACCGTCGCATGCCGTGGTATCTCTTGGGAAGAGGAAGTGCTGGTAAATGCCCCATCATTGGGGCATTGCATCGAGAAACGAATTAAATTGTGGCCAGGGTTGTGGAGACGCCGGACAGCAAAACGATTCATGAGTTGGTCTATCAACACACCACGGCAGAGGCACGGGTTTATATGGATGAACCTCGATGTTACCATGGATTAAAACGGAGACATGAAAAAGTTTGCCATAGCCAAAAAGAATATGTCGATGGGGATGTTCATACCAATGGCATCGAATCTTTTTGGGTTCGAGTTAAAAGAGATTATCAGTGGACGTATCATTGGTGGGGTCATCAGCATTGACCTCTTTATATTCAAGAGTTGGTGTGGAAGCACAACGCCAAAAGTATCGATGTCTTATATCAAATGGTGATGTTCGTTTGTCAGACGACCCCTAATCGATGGACAGACCAAAAATTAGTTTCTGGTTAAAACAAGGCCGCTGACCATCCCCTCATCATGAGGAGAATCCAGTGGCCATAGAGGATATCCTAAAACCATACCCTCCAGGCTCCATGCAAGGATTCTTTGAGATTTGTTGGCAGAAATCATAACTTTGACATCCTATCCAAAGTCATTCCCCTTTGTCAACTAGATTGTATCATATGAAAAAATAACCTCATGAGTATATATTCCCAAGAATGATAGGCCTATCGAGTTATATTTGAAGGCATTGGCGGTGATTCGAAATGCCGGTAAAAAACCAATAAAACCCAAAAAGCAACCAAAAAATAAGTAGGCTATGCTTAACCAAACGTGTAAGTCCCATTTTTTGGAAATAGAAAAACAATTCCGAAAGTTACCTTCTAGTAAGGTGGCTTAGTTTGATTGAAACGTGGGGCTCAATTATATTGAAATATACACTTTTGGTAAAATTTATTTTGCCGAATGTATATGAAACTAATTTACAATTCAAACACTTTTAAAGAGTCATGAAATAATCTTTGTGTTTTATGATGTATTAATTTTATTTAGCGTTCCTTAAAAACTCAAATAGAGTCCATCATCTCCTTTATATGGGGGATTGAATGGTTACATTCTAGTTTTTAAATCTTCAAGGGAATGCGTATCTTGGTCTCAGAACCTTGTAGAAATCATCAAAAAAGTAGCCCACCAACAGCTCCCGTTATTGGACTCGGAATTCAATGCGATTCTCCATCCAAAACATCACATCAAGTGGCTGGCTGATGCCATCGATTGGTCTTTTTTTTTTGAAAACGCCTTTGAACCATGGTATGCCAAAACCGGCCTTCCGGCCCATCTCAATGGGATGATGGTGGGTGGTTTGATGCGGAAACGGCTTTACCATCTGGGTGATCAAACCCTCATGGAACGATGGATTGAGAACCCCACCATGTCGTACTTCACGGGTTTTGATTTCATGAAACACGAGCCCTGGCGATCTTTCTGATTGGAGTCATTTTAGAGATCGTATTGGCCAAGCTAGGATGGAAAAAACCTTTGCCTATTCTGTCTAGTGGCATCAGAAAGAAATCAAGAAGTCCTCATCGATGGTGTTATCCCATACCACCGTACAAGGGAACCATGTGATGGTTTCGACCGATGCCCAACGGAATCAAAAAGTCATCTTGAAATAGTAAAATTCACATCGAAAACTAGAACTATTCAGCATCTTTTACCAATCTAAATCCAGTATGTTGTAATCCTGTATCTGGTGAAGATTTCATTCGAGCTGAAATTCGATATCCTGAACAATAGGTATCGTTACATAAAAACGATCCTCCTCTAAGAACTCGCTGCTCCACATAGGGCATTGTTGGATCATAACTAGCTTTTGGTCCTTTTGGATTGATGGCTTTTTGCTTCGAAAATTCTAAATAATAGTCATAAGAATACCAATCTGAACACCATTCCCAAACATTACCTGCAATATCATATAGTCCATAACCATTAGGTTGATAAGACATAACTGGCGCGGTAAAAAAAAACTGATCTCGTTGGGTATTTAAATAAGGAAATTGACCATCCCATGAATTGGTTTTGGGTTCGCCACTATCAACCGATTCATTTCCCCAAGGATAAATATCATCTTGAGTGCCACCTTTTGCAGCCCATTCCCATTCTGCTTCCGTTGGAAGTCTTTTACTAGTCCATTGTGCAAAAGCATTCGCATCATACCAAGAAATATGAACCACTGGATGATTCATTTTATTTTCGATTGAGCTATTCACACCATTAGGTTTTCTCCAACTAGCCTTTGGAGTCCAATGCCACCATTGATTGAATTGATTTAAATCCACGGCACCTTTGGTTGGTTTAAAAGTCAATGAAGCTGGTTGAAATAGAGAATCATGTGGTTTTGGCGTATCTTTAGGGAGAGATTGTTTTAATTCCTCCCAATTAGGTGCTACCTCAGCCGTTGTGAGATAACCTGTTTGATCAACAAATTCTTTGAACTGTGCATTGGTAACTTCTGTTTTGTCCATCCAAAACCCAGAAACCGTCACTTTATGAATTGGTTTTTCATCTTCTCTTGCCATATAGTGATGACTCCCTCTTTCATAACTACCACCAGGAATCCATATCATGTTGTCTTTTTCAATGATTATAAATTCTTTATTCTCTTGCTTACAGGAAATAAAAAAAATCAAAACAGTTAAATAAGATAATTTGAAGACTTTGGTTTTTTGAAAAGTATTGAAAATTAGGTACATACTAGATAATATCTTTGTTGTTTACAAACGGTATAAAATAGATTTACAATGTATTTGTTGGTAGGGTTTGGATATTAATGTTACTTTAGGCTAATTTCTCTTAAAATTATTTGCAAATTTTTATAGAAAAGAAAAATGAGTCCCAATAATAAAATTTCATGAAATAAAACGACTGATTAATTCTTCGAACATTTCTAGTTTCCCTTTTTCCAATTTTAGTGGCCGATTATTAGTAGCAATCATTATACAACCCTTCTTATGTCAGCTGACTAGAAATGAATTTCTTTTTTTGGTCCCATTCATAAAGAAGTATCTTGTTATTCTCGTACTTTCTGATATCGTCCATAAAATCAAAGGATGAATCAAACAGAAATAATATAAAAAATAAAACAACTAGATGTTTTTAATCCTAATAGTTTTCAATTTGAACAAATATTGTATTCTAAATGTTTTAATTCTTTAAGTGATTCTAATCTTCCAAATAACGAATATCCTGGATAAACATCTAAATCTGATTCTTGGTTGAGTAGCAATCCATGATCTGGTCTCATAGGTACCTTTATTGAATTTGATTGGTATTGATTGTAAATCATATTCAAAAGTTTTGTCATCTCCACATCGCCTTCAAAGACATCGGTTTCAAAAAAGTGATAGGGATTGGTTTTCTTAATATTTCTAAGATGTAAAAAGTGAATACGATGAGCAAATTTAGAGTAAATGTTTAGTACATTATTTTCTGGATGAGATCCCAGAGAGCCACTACAAAAACACAAGCCATTAGATAAACTAGAATTAGAATTAAATATTTGAGTCAAGTCATGTTCTGTTCCAACAATTCTAGGGAGTCCTAAAACTGAATAAGGCGGATCATCAGGATGTATGACCATATTTACTTCATTTTCTTGAGCAACTGGAATAATTTGATCTAAAAAATACAGTAGATGCTCTTTGAGTTGCAACTCGTTAATTGTCGAATACGGATCCATCAAATGAAGCATTGAATTTATTGTAAAGTTTTCTGAATTCCCTGGTAACCCTAGTAGGATATTTTTAATAAGTGTTGTTTTTTGTTTGTTTGTTATGGTTTTGTTTAGATGGAAAGCGACTTCTTGTTCTTTTTCAGTATACAATTTTTTCGAAATTTTTGGTCTCAAATGATATAAGTCAAAGTAAACCACGTCGTATTTATTAAAACTCAAAGTGAAGCCTTTGTTTTTATAAGGTTGTTTGTGTTGTGTCCTCAACCAATCAAGTACTGGCATGAAGTTATATGTGATGGTACGAATTTCTTGGTTGGCTAAATTTTCAATGCTTTTTTTATAGTTGTCAACTTTCTTTTCAAATCCTTTTGCTTGAATTTTGATATCCTCGTGAACAGGTAGTGATTCAACAACAGTCCATTTTAATCCAGATTTTTCGATTAAGGATTGATAGGCTTTGATATCATTTGATGTCCATATTTCTCCAACAGGAATATGATGCAAACTTGAAACGATATTTTTGACTCCATGATTTTTAAGTGTTTCAAGCTTGATATAATCTCTCGACCCATACCAACGCATCGAATGGCTTAGAAAACCGATTTCAGATTTCATAAGTTATAATCTAGTTTAAGAAATTTTGGAAGATGTTCAACTTTAACACACCCTAATTGGTCCATGACTTGTTCAAGTTGTCCTTTGAACATGCTGATGGTATGATTACCGCCTTTTATTCCTAGTGCTCCCACGCCATACATAAACGGTCTGCCAATAAAAACGAATGAAGCTCCAGAGGCCATAGCTCTAGCAATATCAATACCAGATCGAATTCCCCCATCCATCATAATGGGGATCTTATTTTTATAAGATTTGATTAGTCTAAGCATGGAATGAAAACTTGATTCCCCAGCATCTAATTGTCGTCCTCCGTGGTTGGAAACAATGACAGCATCGACTCCTAATTCAATGCATCTTTCAATATCGTGTTCAGAGGCAATCCCTTTAACAATTAGATTTCCTTTCCATTGATTCCGTATACGCTTTATTTTCTGAGGAGTCAATTTCCCATCAAAAGTACTATCCATGTATTCACCTAGCCTTTTCAATGAAAGGTTAGAAGGCATATAGGGTTTGAGTAGATCAAAATTGGGCTTTCCTTTAATTATTGTATTCCATGCCCAAGACGGGCTTTTTAAAATTTGAATGAAGTTATTCAACGATATTTTTGGTCGCATAGATAATCCATTTTTGATGTCTTTGTAACGAAGACCAAAAGAGGGGACATCACTCAATAGGACTAAATTTTTTATTCCTGCAATTTCTACTCTATTGAGAATGTCATCGGTGACTTTTTGTTTTGCTGGATGGTACAATTGGAACCATGCTTTTCCTTGAGTGATTTCGGAAATCGTTTCAATATCTGAAGTACTGACGGTACTTAAAACAAAAGGAATATTGTGATTGCGTGCTGCATGTGCTAATATCTGACATGATTTTGGCCAAATAAGCCCCTGGAGTCCAATTGGAGCAATACCAAATGGAGCCTCATACGTTTCATCAAACAATTGAAGGTTTAAATCCACAGATTTTTTTTGAGTGATATATTTTGGGATGAATTCTACATTCTGTAAATCACTTATATTTTTCCTTAAATTGATTTCTTCATTACAACCGCCATCTAAGTATTCAAATGCAAATTTTGGTATTCGTTTTTTAGCTTTTTCTCTAAGGTATTGAGTAGAGGGATATTTGGTGTTGAATTCAGATGTGTTCATTAGAAATTAAAAGTTATTATAGGCCTATTGCTCATAAAAATATTGTGGGGGATCAATCAAGTTCTATGTTTCAATTTTAAACCATTATAAATACCATAATCAATCCTCTCAAAGGCCAATTAAATATAAGGTAACTATTCTGACAGAGCACATCAAATTTCATGATTTTGAACAAAATAAGAAAGATAATCTCGAAGTTTTTTTTCTAAGTAGCTGGGAGAAGATTCAGTAAAAAATTGGCTTTTCTGTTGGGCGTTATTAATTAATAACTTACCATCAATAAATATGTATAGCATATGGATAGTCACAGGCCTCAATGAGCTGATATAGATTCTTGACTTTTCTAGGATTTGATTTTAACAAGGATGCCATGTTTAATTATCTATTGCAATAGGATTAACCCAAAATGATTGGAGTAGAATTATCAATAAACGGTGTTAAGAATTAAAGAAAACAGTATTATATCTTATTAATCGCAGATTAATCGTCTATTTATCTTTTGATTCTTGCAAGTACTCAGATGCCATATTCAATCATCTAGGTTGAATACATGAGCTGTCCCATTGATATTTTCAGACTGTTCAATAATTCGGGAATGGTGAGTAAATAATATCACCTGTGTTTGTTCAGCGATTTTTGCAAATACATTCAGAGCAGATTGTGATCGCTGATCATCAAAATCAACCAATACATCATCCAAAATGAAAGGCATGAGATTTCCATTTTGAATGTGCCTTTCAAAAGAAGCTAGTCGTAACGCCAAATAAAGCTGATCTCTAGTTCCAGAACTCATCGCTTCAACTTTTATTACTTCATCATTAGCTCGAATTCCAGTAAGAATAGGTTCATCTTTTTCATTGAAATCAGTACTGAGCCTTTGAAATGAATTTAGAGTCAAAGAATCAAAGTATTGACTTGCTCTACTGATGATGGGGCTTTGATTTTCTATTCTATAGTTTTCAATTTGATCTCTTAATACTTTCAGAGCCAATTTTCTATGCGCATACCTTTCAGAATGAAATTGAATATTCGAAAGAATAGATTCTAATTGATTAGTCATTTCAGCGACTTCATCATTCCCATTTAAACGCTCTAATTCTGTCAGATGCCGTCCTTTTTCAACAGACAATTCACTGCGTTTTGGTTCAAGTTCATCATGAATGACTTTTTTTAATTGATCTATTTCTCCAGGTAAAGAGTCAATAGTATCAATGCTTTTGACTTCTGTGGTTAATTCATCGATTTTTTTACCATCTCCAAGATCTAAAATTTGTTCTTTTATAGAGTCAATAGCATCTTTAATATGATGATAGCTATCTGAGGCTTTTTCTGCTTCTTCGAGTTCTTCTGGATGGTTGCATCCTACTTCATTACAGAGATTTTCTAGTATTTGATTCATCGAGTCGATCTTAGTCTGTGATTCTAGTTTTTCCTTTTTGGCCTCTTCGATTTGCTTTTGAATACTTTCATAGTCTGAACGAATCCTTAAATTTTGCGTCAATAAAGTGTCCAATTCCAGAATAATAGTTTCTACCGACTTCTCATGGAGCTGGGGTGCCACATTCAACATCAAAGTTTTTACTTGATTTGTAAAATTTTTAGAATCTCTATCAATGGCATTGATACGTTGGCTTAACTGTTTTTCTTGATTTTTATTTTCAAAATAATCGGATAAAATATCGATTAAATTTCTCATATATAAAACATTAGAATCACTACTTAAACCAATACTTTGCATTAACTTTATCCATTGATTATTCCAATTTTTAAGTTTTGTCTTGATTGATTGGTACTCTATGTTAAGTAATTTGATATCCTTTTCTTTTTTCTTAATCTGGTCAATCAACGCATTGCGGCTGTTTTGAAACTGTTCTAGTTTTCGATGTTTTGACTCGCTCTTTTGAAGCACAATATCGAGTTGTTCTGATCGGGATATCGAGCAATTCAATAGATTTAACTGCTCGTTTAATTTTTGAATATGATTTTTACGGATTTCCTTATTTTTAGATACTTGCTGTTGAAGTTGGATGATGGCACTAGCTTTATCTCGTATTTTTTCAAACTTATCGATCCAAATATTCATTTCTCGAGGAGTTAACGGATGGATATCTATTTTATGCCATAGACTCTTCCAATCTTCATCTAATTTATTTTCTTTTTCGATTAAATCGTTTATTTCTTGATTCACTGTCTTCAATTTTCTTTGAAAACTTTTTCGATTAGATTCAAGGCTTGCTAATTGATGGACAACTTCAGCATCTCTTCTTAGTCGGTCAGATAATTCATCAGAAGACTTCATGTGTTCTTCGAAAATATCGGGTAAAAGACCTTCTTCTTTGTACTGATTAGCTTCGTTAGAGACATCTTCATCCTCAATCCACTGTCGATAAAGCAACTGCCAAAGGTGATCTCTTTTTGAACGAAGGTCTTTTAGGTTTGCTTCAGAAGGGATATCTCCTTTTTGTTGTGTTTCGTCAATAGATGTCAAGTTTGTTTCTAATTCTTTTTGTAGCGTTCTTTTGTCCTTTTCTAGTTGTTGTTTTTTAGTTTTAAGATGATTAAATTCATCTTCAAATACGTCAATCTTTTCTTTCGGTGGTAATTGAAGACTTCTAATAGAATATAAATCACCACTCCAAATAGAAAGCCGAGCAATCTCTTTTTGAAATTCATTTTTGTCAGCATCGATTTTTTCAATATCTGATTTGATTATAGAATCTAAATCTCCTAATTTCCTTGAAGTAATAATTTCTGAATGTAAAGTTTCTAAAGATTCAAACTTAGGAATGGCTTTTAATTCTTCAGCAGCAGTTTTTAAATGGACATTTTCTTTTTCTAAACTAATTTTCTTGTTTTCATGGTCTTTGTCGAGATGGGTTTTTTGATCATTTAATATCTGTATTTTCGATCGATGATCCCATATTAAACGATACTTTTCGTCATTTTTTAGCCTAAATTCTGGTTTTATTTTCCCTAGTATTTCCTCAGCTATATTGGCATAAGAGTGTAGTTTGATCTCTAGCTTTGGCCTATCTATTTTTGCTTTTTTAAACTCTCCAAGTCGTTTATAAAGTTCTTTGATTTGATTGGTATGATTTAGTAATGATTGATTGATGGATAGGTTATCAATGCTGCCTTGCAGTGTTTTAAGTCGAGAATACACCTTACCTAAAATCATTTTCGCTTTTTCTTTTTCATTAATTGCTTGGCTTCTTCGATTTTTAAAATCATTTGCTAACGTTTTTGTATTCTCCAAACCTTTGAATTGATCATGGAGATCTTTAAGTTGAGAAAGTTTTGGAAAAACCTTTTGAATTCTTTTAAGCTGATTCAAACTAGTTTGTTTCTCTTTTAGTTCAGAAACAATCCTATTAAGTTTTTCTTTGGTAGTTTCAAGTGCATGATGACAGTTTTCCCATTCTTGTATTGAAAGTGATTGATCTCTAATTTCTTTTTTTAGGTCATTATACTCTTTGATTAAAGCATTGATGATGGGCTTTGAGCCTCCTTTTAAAAATAAATCATCAGCTTCCTTTTGTAATTCATCAAGTAGTTTTTTAAAGTTAAAACCACCAAGGCCTGCTGAAAAAAGCGTTTTGCCCAATTCTCCCTTTTCATTGAGAATTTCTTGCCCTCCATCCTGCAATTCTTGATGATCGATTCCAAATAGAGTTGTAAAAAGGGTATCACTAACTCCTTGAAGAAAAGATGACAGAATTTGGTCATCAAGTGGACTTCCTTCAGAGTTTAATAATGTATCCTTGGTTCCTTTGCGACGCATAAATTCAAGGGTTTCTCCATTTGCTTTCTTTAAAACACCACCGATTTTCAGTTGTCCATAGCCATGAATAAAGTTGTCATTTGTTCTATTATCAATGCCATAAAGCAATGATTTCAAGCCCCTCAATGCAGAACTTTTTCCAGATTCATTAGGTCCAAAAACTATCTGTAATCCTCGATCCTGAAAGGATAATTTTTTATTCGTAAAAGGACCAAAAGCGATAAAATTTAACTCTTTGATAATCATTTTTTTATTTCAACATTCAATAATCTTTGGATCAAAAGATCTTTAACTTCTTTGAGGGTATTTTTAACCGTTTTTTCACTCTTAAACTTCAAAAAATCATCTCTGTCTTTAATCTCTATTGGAAGCTTATTGTTGAGTTCATCTAATTCATTTAACAGTTTTGCATGTTCAATTTCGCCGAACTCGATACTATCAATAGAATGCCATAATTCAGAAAGAATATCATTATGTTCGAAGACAGCATCGATAGATGATGGGCTTTTTGTTTCGAAATAGATTTTTTCTAACCAAATCCTTTCATGACCAATTTCTGTTACGGCTGCTCTTAATTCATTGATAAGTTGTTCTTTGTTTTCCGAAAATTTGGAATGAATTGGAGATACTCCAATAAAGATTAACCGAATAGCTAAAAGCAGATTATTGTTGGAATTTAACTCTTCGATTAATGTTTTTCGTAATAACTCATAAACATGCTCTAGTGAGTGGCAATTAGAGATATCTACTTCCAAAAGTTTCCAACGCATCACATCAAGTTCATGGTGTACAACATTTATGATTTCCCCATGCTCAACCGTAACGAGAGTACACCCCTTGGCTCCTTGTTCCCCGATATGTCGCCCTTGGATATTTCCTGAAAATACAATCCATGGGTCTTTATTGACTATTTCACGTTTATGAATATGACCAAGAGCCCAGTATTGATAGCCTTTAGAGTGCAGGTCATCAACAGAACAAGGGGCATAGTGGTCATGGCCCTCTCGACCATCCAAACTCGTGTGCAACATTCCAATATTGAAAAATTTAGAATCACCTTGGGGATAGTTTTTTGAAAGATTTTCTTGAACAGAGCGATTTGCATAACTCTGTCCATGAATACAAACATTGAAGTCTTTTAAAACAATTCGTTCAGGTTTTTTTGTTGACAATAAAGTCACATTTCCTGGTAATCGAAGATGTTTGGTCATTAGACTTGCGGCATCATGATTACCACGGATTATAAAGACTTTGATGCCATGGTTATTCAATTTAGACATGCATTTATTGAAGTATAATGCGGTATTATAATCTTTCCAATCGCCATCATATAGATCACCGGCAATCAAAACAAATGCGACTTGTTCTTCAATGGCCAAATCGATAAGATGATCGAAAGCTCGACGAATAGATCCTCGTATTTCATCAACCGGAGCCCCTTCGTAACGCTCTAAGCCTCGAAGTGGACTATCCAAATGAATATCAGCAGCATGAATAAATTTAAAATGCATCAGAATTAGCGATCGATGATTTGTTGATAAAGGAGATTGAATTCGAAATATAACAAGACTAACTTGAAATCTTGGATTTCTTATGAAGTTTTTGTAACGCGTTGTTGAAAGACAAAGTTATAAGTATGGGGTTGTTTTCCAAAAGTTAAGTCTTTGTTTTTTGTCTATGCTCATAAAAGTTGCAGAAGACAACATGAGAGCCTATTACACTTGATGTTGTACATGGTTGAGGTTTTTCTAAGCAATCCATATCGTTTCCCTCATAAACAATGGGAGAACTTTTTATCCTTTACTAAAAATTCTTGAAAAATAAATGCTATGTAGATGAGCTATTCGATTGAATTCGCTTTTTTCATGATGTTTTTTCACAAAGTCTAGATTCTTACACGCTATGAGTATATCCGATTTATTTTTCAATTTTATTTGTCAAAATGCTTTTCTTTATCAATAATTCAATTAATAGTGTGGGTATGAAATAGAAGTCAACTCCTCTATCTCCGTTCGGTTGTCAACTTTTTATTCCAATTATAATATCTGATGTGGTCGTGACTTGTGTGTAAGATTTTACATTACCTTTGTATCCTCAATCAACGCCTTTCCTCATTCCTCTAGTGAATTGGATTCTATTGCCTTTTCCATTTTTTTTGCTTAAACGCGAATAATAGGACCTTCCATAAGCTCAACAACGATGTCATAGGTAGAATGAGGTAAATCTAAACTTGATGCATTAAAACCTCGCGATCAAGAAGTGTAGATAGTAATCTACGTTCATTTGCAAATCCTTTACCCGAATTACTCACACACCTTAATAGGCGTGTCAACAGCATGAGCGTTGGAGTGTGAGATGCTTTTGGGTGCCTTTTTCAACTCTGATACTTGTCAAATGAAGGACGAAAAACATACTCTAAAAAAAAATTACTTCTTTCCGACAACTTAAATTTTCTAATCTTGTTTTTATGTGAAATAATTTTTTTAATACAAATTCTTGAAACCAATGATATAGATAAGGAAAGCTATGAACACCATCAAGATTTGATGGTTCTCGATAATTCATTGTGTGTATGAAGTTTCTCCCAAGCGCGATGAATTTTATTATTTGATTGGGGTGTCATTTTAACTCGAGCAAGCATTGTATAAAATGGATCTATATCAATTCCAATGCTTTTTCTACCTAGGATTGAGGCTTCTAGGTTGGTCGTACCACTTTCCCCATGAAAGGACTGAAAATGGTATCTCCAAAAGAGGAATATCGCTTAATAAACTATCGAGACAACTCTCTATTATTTACAACTAAGCTATGAGGAATCTTCCCAACTAATTCGACTGTTGAGGTGCTTATATTCTAGTAATTTTATCCCTCTTCCAATGATACAAATTTCTAAAAAGCTCTTATCTGAACGCAGATTCTACATCTCTTTATAGGTTATTGATATTAAAGTATGTGGTTATATTGAAAACTTGAATTACCCATCAGAGGTAAATTAATATAACCAAAAACACATTTGCTTGGATATTAGAGACAGAATCTCAAATAGGAGACTGATTGTTTTAAGTCAGCAAACAAAGTTTTTCAATTTTTTATCTTCCCATCCAACCCCCATCGACCAACAGTATATTTCCGTGGACATAGGCCGATGCTTCAGAAGCCAAAAAAACAGCCGCTCCAACCAAATCATCTGGATTTCCCCAACGATTAGCAGGAATTCGTTCTAAAATAGATTTATTTCGTTCGGTATTTTCTCTTAGCGCTTTGGTATTGTCTGTAGCTATGTATCCAGGGGCGATCGCATTAACATTTACTCCTAGCCCAGCCCATTCATTGGCAAGGGCTTTTGTTAGCTGTCCAAGGGCCCCTTTACTCGCTGCATAGCCTGGAACAGTTATACCGCCTTGAAAAGTCAGAAGAGATGCCACAAAAATGATTTTGCCATATTGCTGTTCTAGCATTGATTTTCCAAATTCTCTAGATAAAATAAATTGAGAAGTTTGATTGACCTCAATAACTTCATCCCAGTATTCATCAGAATGTTCAGACGCTGGAGATCTTCGAATGGTTCCAGCATTATTGACTAAGATGTCGATGGTTGAAAACTTAGATTGAACTTGGTGAATAAAGGAGTACAAATAATCTCGGTTTCTAAAATCACATTGAAAAGCGTAAAACTGTTTTCCTAATCGATGGATTTCTTTTTCAACATCACTTTCTGATTTTTCTAAACTAGCACTAACGCCAATAATATCAGCACCAGCATCTGCCAAGCCAATGGCTATGGCTTTACCAATGCCTCTTTTACATCCTGTAACGAGTGCTGTTTTTCCATTTAAATTAAAATCTTGTAGTATTCCCATAAAAATTCGTGTAAAATTATAATAAACATATCATAAATCTTTAAAATATTGCTTTGTTTGAGAAAGCAAATAGGAGATTCCAATAAATCATCATAGTTATCTAAAAAAACTCGATGAACCGAAAATGACATAGTACCTATGTATGAGTACAACATAGCATCTATTTAAAGCAAATTACCGGTTAAGGTTTTTATCTAAAAATACTACTTTACCATGTCGTTCAGCCCATCTTTCACTAAATCCAACATGAGATATGTCATTTATACTATTATCTAATTGTCTTTCAGTTTCCTTCAATAAAATAGGAGGTTCTATTTCATAGATAACCTTACACTTGGTTTGATTTTTGTTATAAAAAACCGCTAGATAAATCTTTGAATTTCTTGTTATTCTCTTCAAAGACTTTTTACGTTTATCTTCTGGGCGTTTGAACATTCTATCTAATTGGCCAGTTCCTCCTTCTTTACACGATAGGTATTCATATTTAGTGTTTTCATCGTCAAATTAACATGCATCTGCATCTCTTTTAGAAATAATCAGTTTATGTCTCAATAGGTTTGTCATAATCATTTCTTTTACTAATCCTGGTTGCAATAAATTTTTTATGCCAATAGAACGTGCTAAATCTGATGCTTTCAAGACTAAGTTTACGATTTCACGGTAGATTCTGTCAGCCATAGTTATTGAATAACATTGATTGTCTTCTACGATTTAATTGGTCTATTCTTTTCTGACCTAATTCAATAAAATCTGCGTTTTGTTCGATGCCTATAAATCTTCGGTTAAGTTTTTTGCAAACTAGAGGACAAGTGCCCACACCACAGAAAGGACTAGTATTAAATCTCCTTCGTTAGAACTCGCTTTAATGAGTCGTTCCATCAGTTTTTCGGGCTTTTGTATGGTGTTTAAAACCTCTCTGCTCAATAATTCTTTTGATTTGTATGTTAATTGTTTGATGTCTCCCCAAACATTTCCAGGATTCTTTCCTTTGTGATTAAATTTTGTTTTCCCAAACTTACCATTGGTCACTGAAGGTACTTTTTCGCATCTGAGCCGATGTTCTAATTCAACTAATTGAGGGACTCTGATGTCGTCAAGATTAAATGTGGTGGGATATTTTCCTTTAGTGAAATAGCAAATGAGATCGTAATTATTTGTAAAATTTTTTCTTCCTTGTGCTAATCGACTAGGCTGGTACCATATAATTTTTGATTGAAGACAAAGGTATGGTCGGCAGTCGATATAATCAATACAATCTTGTTTTCCAAATAAGTATAGAGCACCCCCTGGCTTTAACTTGCTTTCAAAAATCTGTATTAGATGGAGATTATAATCTTGAATATTATTGATTTTGTCCCAATCATTATCCGTTACCCCATATGGGCCATCGCAAATAATCAAGTCAACACTATCACTTTTTATTTGAGTTATGGCATCAAAAAAATCAATATGATGAATTTTATTAATCTCTAAAATTTCATATCTAATGTATTGAAATTACTCTTAAGTACCTCCAAAGTTAAGGCGTATTCAACAAACCATTATTTGATGAATTTGACAAAAACTAATCTGAATCGGTTGGTTTTTAGCGCAATTTATCCACAGGGCATACATCCATGTCGGAATAATCTAAGTTTTCTCCTGCCATAGCCCAAATAAAGGTATAATTTGAAGTGCCTGCTCCACAGTGGATGGACCATTCAGGTGAAATAACGGCTTGATGATTTTGAATAAAAAGATGTCTAGTTTGTTGGGGTTGTCCCATGAAATGACAGAGGGTTTGTTCTTTCTGTAATTCGAAATAAAAATAAATTTCCATTCTCCTTTCATGGGTATGTGCTGGCATGGTATTCCAAACATTCCCAGGTTTTAATTCAGTTAATCCCATCTGCAGTTGACAAGTGGGAACAATAGAATTGACAATCAATTTATAGATCGTTCTTTGATTAGATAAAAGAGAGTCCCCTAATTCAACAATCTCGGCTTGAGATTTGCCAACTTTTGTTGTTTTATATCGATGATGTGCAGGGGCTGAATTGATATAATAAATAGGATTGTCTCCTCTTTCAAAGAGAACTTGTTTTGTGTCTTTGGCAATATATAAAGCTTCTTTGTGATTTAGTTCAAACGTATTTCCGTCAACTGTAACAGAACCCTTGCCGCCAACATTGATGATGCCCATTTCTCTTCGATCAAGAAAATGATCTGCTTTTAAGTAGGGGATGGTCTCAAGTTTTAAATCGGTTGTTCTTGGTAAGGCGCCGCCAACAATATACCGGTCATACATGGTGTATGTGAAATTGATTTGGTCTTTTGAAAATAAATTATCAATTAAAAAATACTTTCGTAATTCTTCAGTAGAATAACTCTCGACATCTCTTGGATGAGCACTGTACCGAAACTCATAATTGGTCATATAATTAAGGAATTTTTATTGGCATCGAAAATAAAAAGTTTCATTGCAAAATCACCATCAGATATTGATACGAAATTGAAAAAGAATTGATACAAAAAACATGACAATAAAATAGTATCTAATTTGAGCGATGATTTTTTTTGAAACCATGGGATGGATTCATCATATTTCAATCAAATCAAGAGGGGTATTTTCTGTTATCATTAATTTTATAAGCCGAGATAATGTATTATTGAAAACAATTTTTCCCTCCATATCTCATGGACTATGAAATATTTTGAGATTTTTTTTCATACAATCCTAACTTGTAGATCAGTATTGATATTTAGTTTGCTATTGTTGATCAATACAATTTGTTTCCGATTATCCCACGCTCAAAATACAGAGCACTTTAATTTTAAGCATTTACTTGTTAAGGATGGATTATCTCAAAGCAGCATTATGTCGATTTTTAAGGACAGTGATGGTTTTATGTGGATTGGAACTAAAGATGGATTGAACCGATTTGATGGATATGAGTTTATCAGTTATAATCAAAAGATTCCTCATTTAACAGGACATGTCGTCAATTCTATTTCAGAAGATCTTGAGGGTATTTTATGGATAGGAACAACCAATGGGTTGTTTTCATTTGACCGAAAAACAGAGAGTTACCACCACTTTTATCATGATGATAAAGACCAACAGTCCCTATCGGATAATCATGTGTTATCGACTTTGGTTAGAAGTAATGGTGATTTGTGGATAGGTACTAGAAGGGGACTTAACAAAAGGATTCAAGAAACCAATCAATTTTTACGATACAAGTCAGATATGACAAACCAAAAATCCATTAGCAACAATCATATCAATACGCTTTATGAAGATGCCGATCAAAATTTATGGATAGGAACAAAATATGGTGGATTAAATCGATTAATTGAAGGTTCAGAATATACTTTCACCGCACCATTTGATACTGCCGACAATAATAGAGACATAAGAGCAATTTTAAAGATTGGTAAATCTCTATGGATTGGAACTGGTGATGGTTTGTACATTCTTAACCAGTATCAGGTTTTCCAAAGGTTTGAACAAGCTTTTTCAACTAATGACACCCTTTCAAACGAAATTATCAGAACCATGGGTTTGGATGAAATGGGAAATCTATGGATAGGGACCTATAACGGATTGAATTATATCGATATGGATAGTGGAGACATAAAGATAATTAAAAATGATCCAACGAGACCAAGAAGTCTGTCTCATAATTCGATCAGATCATTATACATAGAAGATACAAATATGCTTTGGATAGGGACACATTTTGGTGGTCTGAATATTCTACAACCTCAAGCCGATGTATTCAAACATTATTTTCATAATCCTCTTTCTAAAAACACCATTAGTTACAATGTGGTCAGTGCCATGGTTGAAGATAATATGGGTAATTTATGGATTGGTACCGAAGGTGGTGGATTGAATTACTATGATTTTCAAAATGAATCGTTTAATCAAATAACATCTTTTGGCAATGAATCTATTGAAGCACAAACGATCAAATCATTATTATTAGACTCCGAAAATAATTTGTGGATCGGGACGCATTCCAGTGGATTATTAAAATTTGATTTGGATCAGAATCGGATGGAAAAATTCGAGCTTGATCGAGGGATTGAATATTTCTATTCAGGGCAAAAGAGCATTATTGAACTGTATGAAGATTTTGACAATAGAATATGGGCATCTACAAACTCAGGATTGTTTCGCTTTGATAAAGCTTTTACAGATATAGAAAAAATTGATTTAAACAATGATAATGTAATTGTTAATTCTATTTTTCGCGACTCAGATAAAAATTTATGGTTGGGGACTCAAAATTTTGGCCTGATATTGTATGATTCTGAAAAACTGACTTTTTATCAAAACAATCAATACCCTAATTCAATAAATCATAATATAATCAACGATATTCATGAGGATGAAAAAGGCAATTTATGGATAGGTTCTAATGGTGGATTAAACAAATTTCTATTTGAAAAAAGCCAATTTATTGATGTGATAACTTCCCATGAAAACATCAATAATATTGTTTATCGAATTGAAGAAGATTATTTGAATAATCTATGGTTATCCTCACCAGCAGGCTTGACAAGATACAATCCTTTTGATAACACATTTGAATTCTATGATCTGCGAAATGAATTACCTATATCAGAATTCAACAAAGCCTCCTCATTTAAACACTCAAATAATCAACTATTTTTTGGAGGATTCAACGGTTTGCTGAGTTTTGATCCTCAAAGATTAATCAATAATCAAAAGATACCATCTATTCAACTAAAAAGACTTAAACTATCGAATAAAGAAATTACGGTTGATGATGAGACAGGAATACTTAGTCAATCATTGTTAAAAACTCATACCATTGAGTTTCAACCAAGACAGAATATATTCACTATCGAATATGCGGCATTGAATTATAGAGAGGTGGGAACAACCCAATATGCCTATAAACTCGAGGGTTTAGAAACTGATTGGAATTATGTAGGTCAGAGAAGGTTTGCCATTTATTCTAATTTATCTCCAGGAACGTATACCTTTAAAGTAAAAGCAGCTAATAAAAATGGTCTTTGGGGTGATCAGTATGCTTCTTTAACCATTATTAAAAAACCATTCATTTGGTTTACTCCACTAGCTTATACCATCTATGGAATCATTTTAATTCTATTGGTATTTGGTGTCAGAAAATACTTTTTAATAAAACTGAATTTAGAAAACAAACTAAAACTTCAAAAACTTGAAAAGCAACAACTGGAGAATCTAAACAAATTAGAACTACAGTATTTCACCAATATCGCGCATGATTTTAGAACGCCGTTGACTTTAATTCTTGGTCCTCTTCAAGAATTAAAATCAAAAACCAAGAATATGGAATTTAGCTATCATTTAGAATTGATTAGAAAAAATGTCAATCTTATGCTTCGATTGATTAATCAATTAATGGATTTCAGAAAACTTAGCACTGGAAAGATGTCTTTGGTTGTAAAATATGATTATTTTCTACCATGTATCAAAAATATCGCTTTATCTTTCAAACATTTGGCAGTTACTAATGAAGCAAAATACTCAGTTAATTCAAATATTTCCAATATCAAAATTTGGTATGATAAAGACAAGATTGAAAAAATTATTTATAACCTATTATCTAATGCTTTTAAACATACTGAACGAGGAGGGGTTATTAAAATAGAGGTTCATAAAAAAGAAAGAGATAAAAAAGAGTGGATCGACATTAAGGTATACAATACTGGTGTAGGAATTAGTCATGCGGATAAAGAAAATATCTTTAATCGATTTTATCAAGCTAATCAAGAATCTGATATAAAAAAATTAGGCAGTGGCATAGGACTTTCATTTGTTAAAGATTTGGTTCAATTACATCAAGGAAAAATAAGTATAGATAGTCAAGTAGGCAAGTACACTAGTTTCACGGTTAGCATTCCGGCTTTTGATGCCTATAAAAATGGGGATAAAGTATTGGTGAAGATGCCATCAGATATAAATTTTAAAATTTATAAGGGAATATTTGAAGCCGAAAACACCACCAATGGTGCCGATGTGCCAAATGTCGAAAAAACCAAAATTTTGGTAGTGGAAGATGAAGATGAATTAAGAAGATTTATTTCTTTGATATTTTCTTCAAAATACGATGTTTTAACAGCTTCAGATGGAAAGCAAGGAATAGAAATCGCCAAAAAAGAATTACCCGATTTAATCATCTCAGATATTTTGATGCCTGAAGTTTCAGGCACTGATTTGTGTAAAGAATTAAAATCAAATTCAAGAACCAATCATATTCCTATCGTTCTTATAACAGCAAGAGTTGGAGATAAAACTCAAATCGACAGCTATGAAATTGGGGCTGATGATTTTATTACAAAACCATTCGATATTCAGGTTATCAAATCAAAGGTTAGCAATCTCATCAATACCAAAATGAATATCATTGATTATTCGAGGCAAAGAATATTGCTTAATAAAAAAGATATAAACAATTCGACTTCACAACAGCAGTTTTTTATTCGACTTTCGGAATATCTAAGAAAAAATATTGAAGATCCTGATTTAAATGTTCAAAAGACCAGCAAAGCACTAGGGTTGAGTCGGGTGCATCTTTATCGGAGAGTAAAAACCATCACAGGTAAAAGCCCAAATAAATTCATCCGAGATTTTAGATTATCTGTAGCCGTTGAACTTTTAAAACAAAAAAAATATAATATCAATGAGATCTGCTACAAAACGGGCTTTAAAGATGTTACCTATTTTAGAAAATGCTTTAAAGAGAAATTCAATGTAGCGGCATCCTATTATTTGAATCAAACAAGCGAATTAATCATCAACTGATTTTTTCAATTCTACGGAATTATTAGGATAGAACAGTTTAAATAGTCGTTCCTTAAAAACTCAAATAGAGTCCATCATCTCCTTTATATGGGGGATTGAATGGTTACATTCTAGTTTTTAAATCTTCAAGGGAATGCGTATCTTGGTCTCAGAACCTTGTAGAAATCATCAAAAAAGTAGCCCACCAACAGCTCCCGTTATTGGACTCGGAATTCAATGCGATTCTCCATCCAAAACATCACATCAAGTGGCTGGCTGATGCCATCGATTGGTCTTTTTTTTTTGAAAACGCCTTTGAACCATGGTATGCCAAAACCGGCCTTCCGGCCCATCTCAATGGGATGATGGTGGGTGGTTTGATGCGGAAACGGCTTTACCATCTGGGTGATCAAACCCTCATGGAACGATGGATTGAGAACCCCACCATGTCGTACTTCACGGGTTTTGATTTCATGAAACACGAGCCCTGGCGATCTTTCTGATTGGAGTCATTTTAGAGATCGTATTGGCCAAGCTAGGATGGAAAAAACCTTTGCCTATTCTGTCTAGTGGCATCAGAAAGAAATCAAGAAGTCCTCATCGATGGTGTTATCCCATACCACCGTACAAGGGAACCATGTGATGGTTTCGACCGATGCCCAACAGAATAAAAAGATCATCGACCAATGCCAAAAAAAAGATAACACAACGGCCAACCGATGCCAACCCCTCGAAAGAACGGATGCGTCAAACCGTTCATGGGCAGCCTCCCCGACGAGCTCAAAAAGCCAAAAAGGCCACCTCCAAGCTCAACACCTTAGCGGGTCGACTAGTGCGGGAATGAAAACGAAAACTACCCTCTCTGCAACGAAGCCAATAACAAGAAGATCTAGATCGGTACCAACGAGTGATCGATCAACAGGGATTTGATAAAAACAAAGTCGACGCCATCCACAAGCCATTCACGGCTGTTATGGCCAAAGGCAAAGCTCATAAACAGTATGCATTTGGTAATCAAGTGGGACGGATCGCAACGGGAGGTCAGAAAATGATGATCACGGCCATCGGTGCTTTTGAGGGCAACCCGCATGATAGCTAGACCATCGAGCCCTTGTTAGAACAACATCCATCTATCGTGGGCCAAGCTCCCAAAGAATTGGTGGTTGATTGAGGGGGACGCGGAAAGCGACAGATTGGAAACACCAAGAGATCGATGCCAGGCGAACCATTGAAAAGGGATACCCCGGATCAAAAACAAAAGAAGAGGAAAAAGTTCCGACGCCGAGTCGCTGATGGCCATCTTAAAACAGAGCATCGCATGCAAGAACACGACGTGATGGGCGCCCAATCTCCAACCATCAATGCCTATTTGACAGCGATAGGATGGCATTGAAAGAAATTCATAAAACCATTAGTCCACGATGTTCTTTTTTACTTTTTCAAAGGGTCTCCTTTTTCAGCTCAAAGAGCTCTGATAAAAAAACTTTTTAAAGCGCGACTAATTAAAGTTCCGGAGACCTTTGGCCTATCATGACTTCTTAAATTTTCCATTGCTTCGTTTGGATCTAGCCTTAGACTGTTTGTAAATCATAGCATGTAATACACCTTCTATATGTTTTTAAAACCTCTTGGCCACTCGGATGATTTTTGGATACTCGTGTTCATCACGTGTTCAACCTAAAGCGTAATATAGCTGCATGCTTGTACGATGTCTTATGAGTACCTTCTCAAAGATGTCTTGTTGTTTTTCGATGTGGTTTTCGGGATTTTTCAAGACGGTATATCAACTGTCCTTCAACACATCATGGGGCGCTTTGACTTTCTATCGACGGGTTTGATTAATCCCTCGATTGACATGTCTAACGAGATGAAATCAATCATCCCGAATTATACATATTAATAAGATCTAATTCATCGTAAAGTATGATATTTAAGGCCATTAAACTGTTTTTCGATCGATTTATTGATTATCAAAAAAGAAGACTCATGAACACCGTATTTTACAAAGAAAAACGCGCTGTTTGTGCTGATTTTAAGGGTGAAGCCACCACCACCGATGGTTCTATTTTACTTTTGGAAGCCATAGAACGACAAACCAAGTACATTCAAGGCTTTAGCCGTTTCGTAGTCGATAAACGTACACCTCATTTGGTTCAATATTCGTTAAACAAGTGGTTCAAGTTGCGGGTCTTTCAATTGTGTTTGGGGTATGAAAATGGGATCGATGTGCAGCGGCAAAAAGGAGATCCGGCCATAGCCGATGTCTTCGATGGCGAGTGGCCATCACCATCCACTTGAAGTCGTTTTGAAAACAACATCGGTCTTCAAGATATTTGGGCGATGAGTTCCCACATGCTGCGGGAATATATTGGTAGTCTACAAGGACGGCACGAGAGCATCATGGATGTTGATGCGATGGCTGATGTGTGGTGCATGGAAGACAACCACTATCGCTATTGAATCCATTTTATGCCCGTCTAGTCTATAGCCAGCGGTATTTTCATGATGGCCAGACGGGTCAGATGATTCTAGCGGTTTTGCGGCCTGGCAACGCTCACTCCAATGGGTATGCGTTTGATATCCTCGAAGGACTACTAGTCGATCCCATTCGCCAGGGGTATCCCGACATCAACATCCTCTTTCGAGCCGATGCAGGATACAATAGCTCCAGACGCTATCGACTGGCTCACCGAAAAAACTTCGATGATGGTGTGGGGATGACCTCCAAGGCCAAACTCAAAGAAAAGATCGAAGAAAGAAGTCATCGCATCGATCACAACCATTACAAAAAAGGGAAAAAGGGTCTTCAGATGGTTTCGTTTAACTATCGGGCCGCTTCATGGAAACGTCAAGAAAAAGTATGTGCCAAAATAGAGAGTACGGGATACGGTATGAGCACGCGTTTTATTGTGACGAGTCTCAAAGGTCGTTCCAAAGGCATCGATTATGGGTTTTATGCCAAGGGAGGCGATACCAGTGAAAACCGAATTAAAGAAGTCAAGAACATGTGTTTTGCCGATCGATTGTTCAATCATGGTTTCTATGCCAATGATTTCCGATGACTACTCCGTAGTATGGCCTATAATGTGGTACAGCATGTTAAAGAAAGGATGGCCAAAACCAAACAAGAGGCAGCACAAAAATGGCAAGTCTCTAGTATCCGAACGCACTTTTTTAAAGTAGCGGCGACAGTTACGGTCACCAAATCAAGAATCCGTTATCGTTTTTCAAAAAGTTTTGTTCATCGGGAACTTCTCCAAGAACTCCTTTTTCAGTAGTTGTTTGGTTCTCAATCATTATATTTTAAATTTTCTAAAAATAAGGGTTCGTCTAGTGGAAAAGGGATGCTTCAACGCCAAAAAAATAGCTCAAAATCTAGGGGTTTTGTCCCATGGGATTCCCAAAAGTTTTAATCCTAGAAAAAAGTGAAGGCCATGTCAATAAAAAACCTGCGGAAGATCAAAATGGGAATTATATACCAAAGTGGCAAAGGATTAGATCGATGGGCCTTGAGAAACATCAATCTCGTTCCGTGATTTCTTTTTAGAATTTGAAGTGGATCGTGACGGTTTGATGGTTTTTGAATGACTTCGTTGAGGTGTTTTTTGACTGATGGTTGGTGTTGGTTTGATAGAATAGGTTTCTAATAACCAATCTTTCATTGAAGGGATCGCTATTTGGTAAGAACCTCCTGTCATTCGATGAATGCAACCATGGTTTAATAAGTTATAAAAGATCTGATGACTCTTTTCTTCAGAAAGACTCTCTTCAAGATAAGAAATCAATTGTTTTCGGGTAAAAACTTTCTGATCTTGTCTTTCAACTAAAAATGAAGCAATCTTTTTCTTGTCTTCATGTTCCACTCCTCGACATCTTCGATCGTAATATTGGTATCGCTTTTGAGTGCCTAATGCTAAAACATTTTTTAATTTTTCATGGTTTAAGGATGTCCCATGTTTTTGTAAATACTTCATAAAAGTATTAGCATAACTGGTGATATGGGATGGCTAACCATGGGGTTGTTGGCTGATTTGATCGATCCAATGATTTAATTAGGGATCGTTGATCGAAACATAAACTTACTTGACTAAATAATCTCGAATAATGTTTCGTTCTGAATGTTGATCTAAGGCTTTTAAATAAATAACAGATTCATAAGCAGGGCGAGAAATACCGTATTCTTCTAAGATTTCTTCTGTTCGCCCTAATACATTCATAAAAAAAATAATAGGATGTTTCGAATTTTTTCGTTGATTATGGAATTCGTCTAAGACATCATTTAAAACACTTTTTTGTGCCGTAGTTAACTCCGAATGTCCTAACCGTTGTGCTTCATCAAAATGAAGAATGGTCGGACAATGGATCGCATTCAGTGTTTTAACAAAAGTGTGATAATCAAAATTGATTTTAAGAGAACTAAATGCTCCTTGGTGGGCTAATGGTATCTTCACTTGACGTTTTCTCCAAAATTCCATCGAGGTTCCCGACCAACTGCTTTGCGAAATTCTTTTAGATTGAGTAATGTTGGAATATTCATCACCACTACTTGCCACCCTTGTTTTTCAGCTAATGCACCACACTTTTCTGCTAATGTTGTTTTTCCCGCACCCGGTGATCCTTGAATGAGAAAGGATTTTTGGGTTTTTTGTTTTTCTATTTCATTAAAAAAACTGAAAATCATCTAACTCTTGATTTCGGCCATGAAATATCGGATGAGATCCACGATTGATGGGCATGTGATGGGGTTTTTAATTTTTTTTAAAGACTCCATATTTCATTTTAGATTCAGATATGGATTCAATAATAATTTAGCCACATGCTTTACAACAGTGATGTTTACTGTATTGCCTAATTGTTTAAAACTTTTATTATCATCTTTTAAAAACAAATATTGATCTGGAAAAGATTGTAATCTAGCGGCTTCTCGCACAGATATTTTTCTCTCTAGTGAACCAATAATCTGTCTGTGATTCATGGCCACCAAAGTGGAAAATTTATCAGGTCTTTTAACGCGAACTCCAGAAGGTCTAAATTGAATCAAACAATCATAAAGACTATCATAATCATCCCCTGCTTGCCATTCCATTTTTTTATGTGTATTTGCACACCATTTTAAATTTTCATATTGTTTTAGCCATTGATTAATAAATACCTTATTCTTTTTATAGAGATGTTGGTTTTTTTTGATAAAAGATATTTTCCATTGAGGTAAATCTCTCATTGAACCAGAGAAGTTGAAATAATCAACCCAAATTGGAAATCCAATAATTTTAATATCAATTCCTTTGTAGAATTCATCCCACATTTTAATAACTTTCTTTTCATATAAAGAAATAGAGTCTCGAACATCTTCATCAATAATGGCACTAATAGGGCTAACGGAGTCTTGATAACACTTTTCTATTTCAGTATCAAAGTGTTTGATACTGAATTTTTGGTGTTTACTCCTTGCAAGTGATTTTCTTACTGCAGGAATAAATAATCTAGGCCTTAATATGGGAACTCCAAATTTATCAGGAGAAAGGATGGTTGGTTTTTTAGGATAATAATATCCTAACTGATCTAAACATTTTAATATCGTTTGATATGTTTCTCCTTGATGATGCGATACTAAATTTTGAACATTTTCTAATAAAACAAATTTTGGTTTGTGTTTTTTAAGGACTTGAAGGATTTCAAAAAAAAGTGTCCCTCTTGTATCTTCAAATCCCTTTTGACGTCCTCCTTTTGAAAATGGTTGGCAAGGAAACCCTGCACAAAGAATATCAAATTTTTGAGGGATTAATTTTTGGGTTTCAGAGATTGTAATGTCTCCTAAAGGTCGATCTCCAAAATTATTTTCATAGGTATCTTGACAATCCTTATCCCATTCACTACTAAAAACGAACCCCCTATTTTTTGAAGAGCTAGATCGAAATGGAATTATATATTTAGTTACACGGATTTTTCGTAAATTTACTGTAAACCAAGTCCATGAATCAACCATTATCCCTCATCAAATTATTTGAATTATTTCCCGATGAATGAAGTGCTGGGAAGTGGTTAGAACGAGTGATTTAGGGAAAAGAACCCACCTATCCCCGATGCAATTTGCTGTGAATGTGTTTTAATTAGAAAAAGTCGAAAACCCATGCCTTATTGATGTAAAAAATGTGGGAAGTATTTTAGTGTTCGAACAAGCACCTTAATGGCCAAAACGAATTTACCCTTGCGAAAATGGGTGATCGCCATTCATTTCTTTCAAACGAAACCGAAAGGCATCTCATCCATTCAAATGATGAAAGATTTAGGGATTAGCCAAAAATCAGCATGGCATCTCATCCATCGATTGCGAGAAGCCATGGATCAAGAAATGCCCATCTTTGAGGGGGAAGTGGAAGTCGATGAAACTTATATTGGGGGATTGCGAAAAAATATGTCCTTGAAAAAACGAAAAGCATTAAGCCCATTAGGGCGTGGTGCATCTGGTAAGTTTCCCATCATCGGTATGAAATGCCGAGAAACCAAAAAAGTCGTAGCGAAAGCCATAGATACCACCGATCGTGAGACACTGCACGAATTTATTAATGACCATACGACGGAAGGAGCCATTGTTTATACGGATGAGCATCGGGGGTATAATAACCTTAATCGAAATCATCATTGTATCTTGCATAGCCAATATCAATATGTCGATGGCGATGTGCATACCAATGGGATTGAAAGTTTTTGGTTGGGGATTAAAAGAGCCTATAAAGGCACGTATCACTATATGAGTCAAAAACATTTGAATCGTTATGTGAAAGAATTCACAAGTCGATTTAACCTAAAAGACCTTGATATTTTAGACCAAATAAAACGATTGTTTCAGAATATGGTCGGCAAGCAACTGATAGTTCAAGAATTGATAGCATAAAAACACAATTAAAAATAAATAGAATAAATTATGAGTAAAGAAAAACACAATCAAGAGAGAAAAAATTTACATAAGCATCTATGGGACACAGCTAACTCATTACGGGGAACTGTTGAAAGTTGGGATTTTAAACAATATGTATTAGGTTTTTTGTTTTATCGATTTATTAGCGAGGCTATCACTGATTATATCAATAAATGGCAACATGAAAGTGGTGATTTGGATTTTAATTATGAGAATATCACTGATCAAAAAGCTGAAAATATTAGAAAAAAATCATACAGCAAAAAGGTTTTTTTATTCCTCCAAGTAACCTTTTTATTAATGTTGTTAAAAATGAATTGGACAACTTAGACTTGAACGAAAAAATATCTAAGATTTTTAAAAATATTGAAGATTCTTCTTTAGGAGAAGAAAGCGAAGAAGACATTAAAGGATTATTTGATGATTTAGATTTGAGATCATCTCGTTTAGGAGGAGGCGTTATTGAAAAAAACGAAAAAATTATAAATTTATTGCAATCTGTTGATGATTTTAAATTTGATAATTATAACGAAAATAAAATCGATGTTTTTGGTGATGCTTATGAATTTTTAATGCGAATGTATGCTTCGAGTGCTGGAAAATCTGGTGGGGAATTTTTTACGCCTCAAGAAGTAAGTGAGTTAATGGCTAAAATTGCATTAATTGATAAAAAAGATACTATTAAGGTTTATGATCCAGCGTGTGGCTCAGGTTCTTTATTGTTAAAATATTCAAAAATTTTCGACAATGAAGGTAAAACTATTGAATATTTTGGACAAGAATCGAACCATACTACTTATAACCTTTGTAGAATAAATATGTTTTTACATGGTGTGAGTTTTAATAATTTCGATATAAAATATGGAGACTCTTTATTATGCCCCAAGCATAGAGATGAAAAGTTTGATGCCATTGTTTCCAACCCTCCATATTCTTATGGCAAAGGAATAAAACCAAATGGGTGGCGAAAAGATAAATCAGAATCTATTCTTTTACAAGATGAACGTTTTGTTTCTGCAAGTGATTTAGCCCCTAAAAAATATGCTGATTGGGCTTTTTCGTTACATATTTTGCATCATTTAAAGAGCTCAGGAATTGCTGTTATTTTAAAAAACCCTACTGCTTTAAGTAGAGGAGGAAAAGAACAAAAAATAAGAGAGTATTTTATAAGAGAAAATTTAATAGACACTATCATTCAATTGCCTAAAAATTTATTTTTTACAGTCGATATTGATGTTTCCTTGATGGTTTTAAAGAAAAATTACCGAGACAATAGTGTCTTATTTATAGATGCTAAAAATGAATTTATTAAAAACTTAGGTAGAGCCAATAAGGGGAAGGATAAGAATATTTTAAGCAAACATAATATCCAAAATATTTTGGACTTAGTTAGAAATCGTAAAAATATTTTAGATAAAGCAACATTAGTTGAGAATCGGAAAATTATAGAAAACGGTTGTGTTTTAACTCCATCAATATATGTTACAAAAAAGGCTACTAAAAAGAAAACGAACATTATCAAATTAAATAAAGAGATAAAAGACATAGTTTCTCGCCAAGAAATTTTGAGAAAAGAGATTGATGCTATCGTAGCTGATTTAGAAAGTGCAAATGTTTAACCATGAATAAAATTGAAAAATTGATTATGGGGTTTTCTCCAAATAGAATAAAATATTTTCCTTTAAAAAAAGTTGCGTCTATAAAACGTGGAAAAAGAGTCACAAAAAGTCAACTTAACAACAATTACACAATTCCTGTTTATAGTGGTGGGGTGACGCCAATGGGATATTATACTGAATATAACCAACCAGCAAACACAACAACCGTAGTTAAAAACGGAACAGCGGGTTTTGTGAACTTTATTGAAGAAAAGTTTTGGGCTAATGACGTGTGCTATTGCATTAAACCATTAGAAAAAAAGTTGTTGAATAAAAAATTTTTATTTCATTACTTAAAAAGCAAACAAAGTTTGCTTCAATCTCTTAGGATTATTGCAGCCCCCGATATTCTACCCACTGATGTGATTGAAAATTTTCAGATCCCCACCCCCCCCTAAAAATTCAGGAGGAGATCGTTAGAATATTAGACACGTTCACTGAACTAGAGGCTCGTAAAAAACAATATGAATATTATCGCAATGAACTACTAACCTTCAAAAATCAGGGGGGGGTAGAGAGTTAGGACAGATTCTATCCTATGAACAACCAACTAAATATAGAGTGAACTCTACTCAGTTTAACAATACCTTTCAAACCCCAGTTCTTACAGCAGGTTCAAGTTTTATACTTGGATATACTGACGAATCACATGGGATATACTCTGCAAATAAAGATAATCCTGTTATGATTTTTGATGATTTTACTACTTCGTTTCATTGGGTAGACTTCGATTTTAAAGTCAAATCATCAGCAATGAAAATATTGAAACCCAAAGAAAACTGCAATGTTGATTTTAGATTTGTTTATTATGCGATTAAATGTATAAACTATTCTCCAAGTAGTCACTCAAGACAGTGGATTTCTAAATATTCAAATCATAAAATATACATTCCATCACTTGCTAAACAGAAAGGTATTGTTGCGACTTTAGATAAATTTCATTCTCTAATAAACGATTTATCAGATGGGATACCTGCAGAGCAAAAAGCGAGAAGGAAACAGTATGAATACTATCGAAATAAATTATTAACATTTTAAAAAATGAAATTTCAGAATAGTGAAAAAATAATCGCCGAAACGCCGTTCAATACGGTAATTGCTGAATTTAAATCTGTTAAAAAGAAAGGTGGGGAATATCAATATGAAGATGACTTAGAAAAAGATTTTATCAATCGTTTAAAATTACATGGATATGAATATTTAAAAATTAAATCCGATGATGATTTAAAAAATAACTTACGCAAACAATTAGAAAAATTAAATTCTATTGAATTCACAGACAAAGAGTGGAGTCTTTTTTTAGAAAATGAAATATGTAATCCAAATTATGGGGTCAAAGAAAAATCAAAAACGATTCACAAAGACTATATAAAAGGTATAAAAAGAGAAAATGGAGAATCTAGAAATATTCACCTTATTAAAAAAGACGGGGTTGGAATATATGATAATAACCTCCAAGTCATGCAACAATTCAGTCAAAAAGGGGAAAAACTGAATCGTTATGATGTCACCATTTTGGTCAATGGATTGCCCTTGGTTCATATAGAATTAAAAATAAGAGGTGAGGCAATAGAAAACGCATTTAATCAGATAGAAAGATACAAAGAAGAGAGTTTTTGGTCAAAAAGTGCCTTTTTTGAAAACATACAAATATTTGTGATTTCAAACGGTGTTGATACAAGGTATTATAGTAATACCTCTCGATACAACAAACTCGAAAAAAATCAAAAAACACAATACTTAGGAAAATCTTATTCATTTACTATGAATTGGGCAGACCAAAAAAATACGCCTATTAGAGATATTGAAGATTTTACAGAATACTTTTTTCCGAAAAGGTGTCTATTAGAGGCTTTAACTAAATATTGTGTGTTAACAGTCGATGAAGATTTGAAAGTAATGCGTCCATATCAAATCACTGCAACTGAAAAAATAATACAAAAAGCAAAAAGTCAATTAAATCAAAAGACATTTAATGGTAAAGGAGGGTATATATGGCATACAACAGGCTCAGGAAAAACGCTAACAAGTTTTAAAGTATCACAGTTACTGGCAGAGGATAAAAGAATATATAAAGTTCTTTTTGTTGTCGATCGTATGGACTTAGATCATCAAACCAGAATAGAATACAATAAATTTCAAGAAGGCTCTGCCGACAGCACAGATAATACAAGGGTGTTACAAAAGCAACTTGAAAATAATGAGAATAGAAAAAAAATCATTGTCACCACAATTCAAAAGCTAACTCGCTTTATTCAGAAAAACAAATCTCATCCTATTTATGACAGAAATATAATATTGATTTTTGATGAGTGCCATCGATCTCAATTTGGGGAAATGCATGAAAAAATTGTAAAGACTTTTAAGAGGTATATTTTATTTGGTTTTACAGGAACCCCAATTTTTAAAGAGAATGCCAACACAAATAAACAAGCAACATTGAATAAGACAACAATGGAAGTTTTTGGAGAAAGACTGCACCAATACACTATTGTTGATGCGATTAAAGATGAAAATGTATTAGGGTTTTCGGTAGATGATGGTAAGACGGTAGATATTAGTGAATTGGAAGGTAAATCAGATAAAGAAATCAACGAACTGTATTCTCAAGAAGGACATATTAATTCAGTTGTTGACTATATTATGAAGTGGTTTCACACAAAAACTTTAAGAGATAAAGAGTCAACTGTTTTAGAACAAAGAGAAAAAGGCTTTAATTCATTGCTGGCAACTTCGTCAAAAAAATCAGCAATGAATTATTATGAAAGATTTAAGTATGTCCAAGCTGAAGTGGATGAAAAAAAACGCTTGAACATTGCAATTATTTTTAGTTCCACCAATGAAAAAATGAGCTTTAGTGGATTGACTGATGAAACTCCCGATACGATACAGAGCTTAAATGAAGCCGAAAAAGTATTCTTGAATAATGCAATTGAAGATTATAATAGAATGTTTGAAACTTCTTTTGATCTCTCTTCTCAATCTTTATAAAAAATATTATGATGATGTCAGCAGTAGAGTTAAAAAAAAAGAAATAGACTTATTAATTGTTGTCAATATGTTTTTAACAGGATTTGACACGCACCTACTTTAAATACGCTTTGGGTAGATAAAAAATTACAAAAACATGGATTAATACAAGCCTTTTCCAGAACAAATAGAATTTATAATAAAACAAAAGTTTAGGGGAATATTATAAACTTTAGACCATTAAAAGAGCCTTTGAATGAAGCCTTGCGGTTATTTGGTGATGAAAACACTATTGATATTATTCTTAAAAAAACATTTAACGAATATTATCACGGTTACTCGGAAGACGGAAAACACATTCAAGGATATTCTGAAATTATTGAGGAAATAGAATCAAAATTTCCTAATCCTGGCCAGAGAATTGATGGCGAATCAAACCAAAGAGAATTTATGATTGTTTGTGGGAAACTTTTAAGAATGCACAATATCTTAAGAACTTTTCCAGATTACTTGAAAAATAAATTGCTTGAAGATAGAGATTTGCAAAATTATCAGGGAGTTTATCGTGACTTATATCAAAGATCCAAGATAGAATCTGATACTAAAAGTGGAACTAAAATAGAACAAGACAATCTAAACCCTGATTTGTTTAGTGACATTGTTTTTGAAGTGGAAATTTTAGATCAATTAGATATTAACGTAGACCATATTGTGAGATTGGTTGAAGAAAATCGATTAAGAGGGCTTTCAGAGAAAGATATTTTGGCAATCGTTGAGAATAAATTAAATGCGAGTCTAAATCATTATAATAAAAAAGACATACTTCTTGAATATGTTTTAAGTGGAGAAGAATGGCAAAGTTTTATACTTAAAAAAATAGAGATTGAAATAAGTCGTATCATAAGGGAAGAAAAGTTAGATGATAAGAAAACAAGAAAGTTTATTGAAAATTTTTTTACCAGAGGGAGTGTTTCACAGTCGGGGGAAGAGTTTAGTAGCATTCTTCCAAGAATAGGATTGTGGGATGATAATTATAATGTAACAAATGATAGAGTATTTAAGGAAATTTCAAATTTCTATGAAAAGTTTGATTTGTAATTAGAATAATATTGATTTAAATATTATGCTGATACTCATTAATTCGATTTAATCCATCTTTTCTAACTTCGTGGCTTCATCCAATAGCCATGAAGCGATCGCTTCGACCGAAGCCCATCAACATCAAAAAACCCAAATGGCCACCAATGATATTCCTAAAGAAATTCATTTGGGAGCAGAACGATTAGCCAGGGCGTTAAAAATCCCCAACTTTGCTGAAAAGGAGCAAAAGCGAATCAATAAAGAAAGACAACGATCGATTTTTTAATCGGATGTAGTTCTCTTTTTTCAGCAGTAGAAGTTCTGTGTATTAGAGTATATAGTTCCCTAATCATCTCACGGATAGGACAATAGTAACAGTTTGATTGCTCCTCGGTTTTTATTGTCGAGCATCACTTGAATGACTTAGGATTCCAAACGATTTATGAACTGGTTAGAAATATATACCCACGGCACACCAATGGTTTTGATGCTAGCAGAAGACCGGACTTGAGGGAGACTTGGCAACGAATAAAGAATCGACATTGCAGAAAATCTAAATGACGCCATCGGAGTCTATGATGGAGATTATAAAGAAGGGCCATCATCGGTGTAAGGGTCTAATCAATCCCCATTACCATATTCACAAAAACAACATTGTTCTTTTTATTGATTAAATTGATAAATAGTCACTTATAGCCCAAAACCTAAGCAATGAAACCCTTAGTCCATCACCACTTTACAGATGGAGACCTTTGAATAATGTAAAATAAAAAAAATACGGTATGATGGGGAAATTATTTTTTCTTTTCAGCCATTGAGTCTCTCATTCGATGTGATTTTCTTCCAAAAAATCACGATATTTTTCTGATTTTGGCCTCTTTGGCTCATTTTTGAGCCAAAGAGCGGTTTGAAGATCTGTTTTTTTCTTGACCTCCCTTTTTAAGTTGGCATGAGGGCCATCATACTTAGCGATCTCTTTAAATGGTAGGCCATCGACTCCAAAATAGGTTGGTTATAGACTTTCTACAATCCCTTGAGTCGTGTCACCTGACCGTGTAGCCAGCGAACCCAGCCACCAAGGGTCTGTTCGACCACCCCGCATTCTTGGCTTGATGGCTTTGTTTCGCTCTTTTTGTGGCTTGGTTAAGGGCTTCTTGCAATCGCTTTTTTCCATTACCAAGGACGCACTCCCCATGGCCTCTAAGAGCGGATCATTCTCTTTTGATGGATAGCCTTTATCGGCCAACAATTGTTTTCGTTCTTCGGCCGAAAAGTTTTCCATCAAGGGATAGAGAACTTGGCGGTCATGTGCATTAGCGGCCACCGTGCACGCAAAGAATCAAGCCTTTTTCGATCGTGACCATGTGCCGTTTGTAACCATCATGGGATACAATTAGCGAATGTAGGGCGATTGGCTTGAATGAAAGTTGAAACGTTAGAAAATCCTAAGCAAGTTGTTACAGTGCTGACACTCCAACTACTAAGGTTTTGATTAAATGCATTGGCATCCTGAAACATTCTACCCATATGTGTCACACTACTGACATCCCAGCCTCCGATGTCTTGATTGAACACGGAAGCACCCAAAAACATACTATACATATTGGTCACACTACTGACATTCCACTCCCCAATGTCTTGGTCGAACGAAGTGGTTTCTTGAAACATGCGTCTCATACTTTCTACATTACTCACATCCCACTCCCCGATGTTTTGGTTGAAGGCATTGGCTCGATAGAACATCGATCTCATATCGGTGACGTTCTGGACATCCCAATCGCCGATGTCTTGGTTGAAGGCCGTAGCCGATTCAAACATCTGAGACATATTCTCCACACTACCGACATTCCAGCCCCCGATGTCTTGGTTGAAGGCCGTAGCCAATTCAAACATACTACCCATATGTGTCACACTACCGACATTCCAATCCCCGATGTCTTGGTTGAAGGCCGCAACACTGTAAAACATCGCAACCATATTGGTAACACTACCGACATTCCATTGGCCGATGTCTTGGTTGAAGGCCGTAACATTGTAAAACATATAACCCATATTGGTAACACTACCGACATTCCATTGGCCGATGTCTTGGTTGAAAGCATTGGCTTCATAAAACACATAACTCATATCCGTCACACTACTGACATCCCAATCGCCGATATCCTGATTGAAGGCACTCGCTTCAGAAAACATCCCTCTCATATTGGTCACCTTACTCACATTCCAATCCCCGATGTCTTGGTTAAAGGCACTCGCTTTACCAAACATAAAACCCATATCCGTCACACTACTGACATCCCAATCGCCAATATCTTGGTTGAAGGCAGCAAATGCTTGATAAAACATGGCATAGGTAGTGGTGACACTACCGACCTCCCAATCGCCAATATCTTGGTTGAAAGCGGTGGCGTTTCGAAACATGTTCGCCATGGTGGTCACCTGGCGAGTATCCCACTCCCCAATGTCTTGATTGAACGAAGTGGCGCTATAAAACACATAACTCATATTTTCTACGTTACTCACATTCCACTCCCCGATGTCTTGGTTGAAAGCACTGGCTTCATAGAACATGCCTGCGATATCTCTTACGTTACTCATATTCCAATCTCCAATATCGTGATTGAACTCACGGGCACCATAGAACATCGATCTCATATCGGTGACGTTCTGGACATCCCAATCCCCGATGTCTTGGTCGAATGCGCTGGCCCCTAGAAACATACGACTCATCGTGGTGACCTGACTGGTATTCCAGTCTCCGATGTCTTGGTTGAAGGCACTAGCTTCGTAAAACATATAACCCATATCCGTCACACTACTGACATCCCAGGAACTGATATCTTGGTTGAAGGTGGTTTTCCCCCGGAATAAGGAGCTCATATCGGTCACCAGGGAGGTGCACACGGCATTGGTCTGATCAGTGGCCGCCCAGGTTTTGAGGGAGGCATTATCCACGATGGTATAGGTGGTGTCCTCGAGGGTGTATTTATCGCCCACATGGGACGAAGGGTTTTGGAGGTCGGGATTGATCATAACCGTCACTCCATTGCGATGCTTGACTAGCAAGGGGGGCAGGGGACAATTGGTGGTACATGTAAAATTGGGTTGATAGGCCGGAATCAAGCCACAAACCGCCTTCCTACAATCGATGACCCGCCCCACCTTCCACTCACTGATGTCTTGCTGGAAGGCGGTAGCCCTAGCAAATAGGTGATTCATGTTCGTGACTTGCGATACATCCCAGGGGCCGATATCTTGATTAAAGGCGGTGGCATCCGCAAAGAGACTTCCCATGTTGGTGACGCTACTGACATCCCAATCACCGATGTCTTGATTGAAGGCGGTGGCTCCTTTAAACATCAAGGTCATGATAGTGACCTTGGAGACCTCCCACGGTCCAATATCTTGATTAAAGGCGGTAGCTTTTTCAAATAGGGCTGCCATGCTGGTGACCTGACTGGTATCCCAGGGGCCGATATCTTGATTAAAAGCGGAGGCTCCTCGAAACATAAAATCCATGGTGGTGACGTTACTGGTATCCCAATGGCTGATATCTTCATTAAAGGTGCTGCTGACGAACCGGCAATTCATTTGTTGTTCATCACAGCCGTGATTGTTAGAGAATAGGCTATTCATATTGGTGACGAAGGTGGTGACGATATTGCTCATGGGCAAGCCTTGGTCTCGTCGATCTCGGATGCTAAAATCATCGACGATGGTATAGGTCACGCCTTGGAAGGTAGGGGTCTTTCCTACCAAATGGTATAGGTTGAGGTCATTAATCTCATCGCGTTGGAATCCTCGGCAGGCTTCCTTGACTTGGATGGTATGACCATTGGGGGCGAATTCGAGGGGTTGGGCACAAGCATCGGCCGCATCGACAGGATCGGGGATGACGGGCTGTGGATTCACGGGGGTAGGATTGCTGGGGGGTGTGCTGGGTGTTGGAGTGGGTGGATTTTCTGTTGTTGGACTGGGTGGGGTCTCGGTTGTTGGGGTCTCGGTTGTTGGGGTGGTTTCCTCTTCGACTTTTTCTAGCAGGGCGCTGACTTGACAATCTTTGGTAGCGATCAAGGTAATGGTGGTCTCATTGGAGCTAAAGCTGCCGCAATCACTATTCCATTCTTCTAAGGTATAGTCGTCATCCACCTCGATGGTAATGCGAACGGTTTGTCCATGGGGGACGGTTTGGGAGGGGGTAATGGTGCCGCCTTCATTGATGGCGGTAGTGATGGTGCGTTGGGCTTTGGTAAATCGGGCTTGGAAGGCACAAGCTCCTATGGCGGTCAAGGATAGTTTGGGCTGGGTTGGATTCTGGAGGGTGGGACAGCCGGGGCTTCCATCGGTGGTCCATCGTTCAAAGACATGGTTTTGGTTGGCTTGGGCGTTAAAGACGATGGTTTGTCCTTTGGTGGCTTGGTGCTGTTGTGGCTTTTGGATGGTGCCTCCTGGGGAGGCGGTGGCTTGGATGAGATAGGTTTTTGGTTTTAACACGGCAGTCACTTGGCAATCGTTGGTAGCGATAAAGGTGATAGTGTCCTCTTGGGGAGAAAAGCTACCACAATCGCTTTTCCATTCTTCTAAGGTATAGTCGTCCTCCACCTCGATGGTAATGCGGACGGTTTGTCCATGTTCGATGGTTTGGGGAGGGCTAATGGTGCCCCCTTCATTAATAATGGCGGTGGTGATGGTGCGGGGGGCTTTCATGAAGCGGGCTTGCAGGGCACAGGGGCCGGTGACGATGAACGAGAGGGTAGGCTCTTGGGGATTTTCAATCGTAGGACACTCGGAGGCGGCATCGGTTTCCCAACCGGCAAAGACATGATTTTCATCGGCTTGGGCAGTGAACTCCACTTGTTGGCCATGGATGGCTTCTATACGATTGGGATTATTAACAGATCCGCCTAAAGTGGCCGTGGCCTGCACGAGATATTGTTTTTTTTCAAGAATGGCTTGGAGCTGGCAATCCTCGGTAGCGGAAAAGGTGATGGTGAGGTCTTGGGGAGAAAAGGTCCCGCAGTTGTCCGTCCATTGGTTTAGTGTATAGCCCTCTTCGAGGGTTATGGTAATGGTGATTTCTTGGCCATGCTCGATAGTTTGGGTGGGGGTAATGGTACCTCCTGTATTGATGGCGGTAGTGATGGTGCGTTGGACTTTTTGAAAAGCAGCTTGTAATGCGCAGGGCCCTTGGATGACAAAAGAGAGGGTTGGTGGGGTGGGGTCTTCTAGGGTGGGGCAACCCGAATCCCCATCGGTGGTCCAGCCGGCAAAGAGATGGTATTCTTGGGGCACGGCTCGAAGGGTGATGGGCTGTCCTTGGGGGCTGCCCTGGGCGGGCAGTCCGGTGACCGTTCCTCCGTCGGTGGTGGTGGCGGTGATGGGATAGTTGATTTTTTCAAAGACTGCCGTGATAGAGCAATGACCGCTGGCCTCAAAACGGAGACTGGCTTCTTGGCTATTGATGGGACAATTGCCCGTCCAGGTTTTGAATTGATAATGTTGGTTAGGGGTGGCAGTGATGGCTACGGACTGTCCACTGGCCATGCGTTGGGTCGGGGTGATGGTCCCACCGATACTCGCCGAGGTCGCTATGGTATAAAATAGGGGGGGGTAACGGGCTTGGTGCGCACGGAATCTTCGCCACAGGCAAAGAAGATCAAAAGAATCAAGGGCATCGACCAAGAGGGTCTAAGATCGGATAAGCGAGTCATGAGTGGTATGGGTTTAAGTATGGATGATGGGTAAAATTTAAAATTCATCGATAGGAATTCAAACGGTTTTTTATGCAAAGATAATCAGTACCCCCCCCCATTTTTGGAAAAATCATGATTTTTTTTTGAGTTTTTAGGGATTTTGGTGATGGGCTATGAAATGAGCCATCATCTAGTTTAGAAAAGTGATTTGTTTTATGCAGGCATTATCATCGAAATAGCAATCGATCGATCAGCGGTGGGCTATCTCGATGGCAATGATGTAGAACCACTCCGATGGGATGCTGTTTTTAAACGTTTACTCGGCAAGCTGGCTTTACAACCTACCTAATCTTGTTTCGAAAACAGTGTGAAACGCCCAGAGATATGGGCTTTGTGCCGACAGATGGTCACCGTCTATGCCTAGAAACTCCAAGCTGAGAAATGTCGAGAAATCACGATTGATTTTGATTCGACCAATACCAACCCGCATGGCCGGCAACCAATGGCCTTTTTTAATGGGTATTACTAGCGGGTGATCTACAACCCCATTTTTTTTATGATGGTCAGACGGGAGAGATTATTTTGGGCGTACTTCGTCCAGGCAATGCGCAGTCGACCAAGTGGATTGTGGGCCTATTACAGCGGATGGTGGCCATCATTCGGAAAGAAAATCCAGACATCAAGATTTATTTTCGAGTTGATACCGGCGACAGCCGTGCGTCACTGTATGCCTTGGCACGATGCGTGGGAGGTGTCTATGCCATCGGGATCTCCAAGAACAAGTGGCTATCGGCAAAGGTCCAAGAGATCGAAAAACACGTCTCGTGGCAAAGCTTTGAGTATCAAGTCCAGCATTGGGGGCACATCAAGAGCGGATGGTGGTGAAAGAGTACTGGCCGTGTTCTCAACATGCGGTGTCTTGTCACCAATCTACCAGGCAGCGCCAAGGAAATCTATCAAGATGTTTATGTTCAAAGAGGATAGGTTAGTGAAAACAGGATTAAAGAAGTCAACAATAGGTGTTTTGCTTCACGGATGTCCAACCATCATTTCTGGGCGAACCCTTGTCGATGGATGCTCAGCATCATGGCCGACAAGGTGACCATCGATGTTCGGACACAAATTGAGGCTCTAGAAAATAAAGAACAACAAGAGGCTACCCAACAAGACCACATGGGGAACCCACCGAAAGAAGACACGG
Organism: Flavobacteriaceae bacterium; assembly: GCA_965221765.1. Lineage (GTDB taxonomy): Bacteria > Bacteroidota > Bacteroidia > Flavobacteriales > Flavobacteriaceae > Bin25. The sequence goes on along the minus strand of OZ244911.1, from coordinate 2,325,957 downwards.
GGAGTGAAAAGAGCGTGAAGGAACGACGGTGGCTCCGGCCGTTAAAAAGAGCCAAGCATTGGCAAATCGATAACATTCGGTTGTTTTTACTGAAGATGGTGGCCATCGTCCACATCAAGAAATCGAGGGTTGTGATGCAGTGTTCCAAGGGTTTGGTGCATCAAGAACTCTTCAAAAGCCTATCATTGACTTCACTGGGCCATCAACCAACACCGTTATCTTCTCTTTGTTCATCAATGGGGATGGCCCATAGGGTGCAACTTGGCCTTGAAAGAACAAAATATGGCCGATAGGGTCCGCCAATCATGCTTTTTGGGAAACAAAGGCACCCCATCAAGAGGAACTTACGGTTTGATTTATTGAAAAAGGGTATCCAAAGCATCTTGAGACTCCAATGCTGATGCTATGGGTTCTCGAACAAGGAGCATGAATAATTCGGGTTATATTCTTCAACATTTAACAAAATTACTTTGTATTCTAGGAATGTATGAGTTTTCTTATGTTCAGACTATTTATCAATAGTTAAATTAGAGACTTCCGCTTGTATAGTCATATTCTTCCTCTAAACCGAGTAATTCGATGGCTTCTTGGGATGGTTTAGGACGCTTGTCCCCCTCTTTAAAATATATATCAGTATCCCAAGTAAATGATTGATTGGTTTCACGAGGATCATTGGTTTTTATCAAATATTCGGTTAATTGATTCGATAGATTGTTTTTTATTTCTAGATACTTAGCTACATCTGCAACATTGGTCATCTGAAATGGATCTTCCTTTAAATCGTACAACTCTTCAAATGGTCTTTTTCCAAAACTCAGTTCAAATAATGGCTTGATGTTTGGATTTCCTTCATTGGCGAGCAAGTAGAGTTTTGTCGGGGCCGGGTAGTGTAGCATATGTGAATCAACATCTCCGTACAAGGGAGGATCTCCAGCAGGCCAACGATCTGGTTCATAGTTTCTGATGTACAGAAAGTCTTTTGTTCTTAGAGCTCTTCCCGGATACCCTAATCCATTACTCCGAACATAGGCATGCCGTTCGCGACCCATAGCAATAAAATTTCTAGAAGTAGTAGTGATTTCTTCATCATTATTTTCAAGTAACAGTCCCTTCAAACTTTTGGCGGTCATTTCTGAAGGAATTTCAATATTGGCTAATTCTAAAAATGTAGGAGCTAAATCATTCAAATTCACAAAGTCATCGACTTTTCGATTTCCTTTAATTTGTTGAGGCCACCAAACGATTAGCGGGATTTTTGTGCCAAAATCATACAAATTGGCCAACCCCCTGGGCATTTGCCATCCATTATCGCTACAAACAATTACCATCGTATTTTCAGTTTCACCCATTTCATCTAATAAGGCCAAATAATTGGCTACATCTTGATCAAACAACTGTACCTCATGATAATAATCGGCCATGTCTTTTTTAATATCGATGTGGTTAGGAAGATATGGAGGGACTTTAATAGATTCGGAATCAATACCGGATTTTTTCCATCCTTCATTTCGAAAAGGCCTATGTGGATCTCTACTGCTATACCAAAACATCCAGGGTTGATTACTTTCTTTTTCATTATAAAACTCTTCGAATGAACCATATCGTTTTCCTCCAGGATTATCTTTCCATCCATCAGGTTGGGCATTACCAGGTCCCCAGCCTTTGCCTTGAATTCCAACATGATATCCGTTTTCTTCCATCATTTGCGGATACACGTCTATTTTAGGAAATCCACTCCATAAATTTGCAGCAGTCCCCAATCGCCAGATATCCTGACCCGTCAACATGGCTGCTCTAGCAGGAGAACAAGAGGGAGCAGCACAAAAAGCATTAGAAAATAAAATGCCCTCAGTTGCCAATCGGTCAATATGTGGTGTTTTGACAAAAGAATCACCATAACAACCCAAATGATCAGCCGAATGATTATCAGACATTAAAATCAAAATATTAGGAGGGTCTATTTCATTCGTTGTATTGGACACATTATTGCATCTGCTAATAATTAAGATAGCAACGAGTAGGCTAAGTAATGATATGGTGGTTTGGTGTTTCATAAGCGATTTCACGTTGGATTGATGTATGATATTCCGATTTTATTGATTTAGTTAGTCTTGATTTTAACAACTCTATTTTTGACTATGGGATTGGCCCATATTCCAATTGAAAAGATATAGGCCAACAAAAGGTAATTGAATAACATGCCAACTTTTAACTCAAAGAAGTCACTGATTCCACCAATAATGAATGGAGCGATAGCCCCGCCAACAATACCTGTACAGAGAATACCTGCCATAGCGCCATGATTGAATTTTAAAGAATTCAAACCCAATGAAAAAATAACCGACCACATGACTGAAGCAAAAAACCCTACAGCTGGAAATGCAAAAAGTGCTATGTGTAATGGACCAAATAAGGCCAATGAAAGACTGATAAATGCAAGTGAAGAAAAAAGGAGCAATACCTTTTTACTATCAACAAATTTTAGGAGTAGTAAACCAAGAAAACATCCTAATGTTAATAGGCCCCAAAAATTTCCTACAGTTTCAGCTCCTTGGGTATTGGGATCAACACCATGGTATTGACTTAAAAATTGTGAAATCCAAAAGGAAACTCCTTGTTCAAAACCAACGTAGCAGAAGATGCCTAAAAAAAAGGAAATAACGATTGGATTTTTAAATAGTTGCTTGTACTGTAAAAAAGTTCCAGTTCGTTCCTCTTCTTTTTTTTTAATGATTGGAAATTTATGAAATAAAACAACTAACACCATCACAATACAAATAAAAGCGAATACCCAGTAGAGAGAAGTCCATCTCATATTCATGTGACTAAGATTGGACAATATTTCGACTATGAAGCCAGTATCTTGTTTATCGATATTTTCCATGAGATAACTGAAAAAATAAGGCCCAGCAACCCCTGCAACTCCAAAAAAAAGTTGACCCAATACCGAATTAAACGCAAAATGTTCTTTACCACCAGCTTCTCTTAGCAATGGATTGATGGCCACTTGCAACATGGCCATTCCGGTTCCGATAGCAAAAAGAGAACCTAAAAAAATCAAAAATGTTGGGTTTAAAGAAAATATCAAGGCTCCGCTACCTGCAAGGATGAAAGCCATCAATATCACCTTCTTCTCATGGTACCGTTCTACCAAAAAACCAGAAGGAATGGACATGATGCCATAGGCAGAAAAAAAAGCCAAAGTCATAAAACCTAACGAAGAGTATTCGAGATTAAAACTTTCTTTAATAGCTGGATTAAGAGCCCCTAGAATATTGGTCAAAAATGAAATGACGAAAAATATCAGCAACACTAGAAATACAGTAAAAGATTTTCTATCAAACATTGATTTTATTTCTTATTGGTATTTACTAAAACAAAAAATAGTTTTTAAAAATCGTATCAAATCTATTTTAAATTTATTTTCGGTAAAGTAAATAAGTTTTATCCAAAAATATTCTATACAGTATGGCGAATAAAAAAATATTGTTACAACTCTCCAATACAATTGATACTCAAATGATATGGATACTACCTTCAACCCACTAGTGCAATATGAATGCCATGTTCAACTATCTAGTGCAACATGACTCCATGTTGATTTTATCTTTTCAATGGGACTAAGGTAATCAAATTTACCAACGCCTCTGTTATTTATTTTATCTTCAATGATTTGTATTTCTTGTTTGGTATCATCATCAATACTTTCCCTCTTGGTGAACCACCGTCTCAATACGCCGATTCGATTCTCAACGGTTCCTTTTTCTTGTGACCAATAGGGTCTGGTAAAATAAGTTTCGATGCCGAACTGCTGCTTGATGAGATTGTGTTTGGCAAATTCTAATCCATTATCAAAGGTGATGGTTTTCATCAGCTGAGGGCTGATTTCTCTGATGTTCTCGATGATCGCTTGAACGACGGGCGTGTCCCCTTTGCTCGGTAGCTTTTGAATCTTGGTGTACAGACTGGCTCTGTGGGTCAACACTAATAAGGGACATCCGGTTTTGCTCCCAATCATCAAATCCGCTTCAAAATCGCCAAAGCGGACACGCTCTTCCACAATGGCTGGAGGCTGATCTATCGATTGACGATCTGGGATACAACCTCTGTTTCCCTTGTCGTTCCCACGCTTAGGTCTTCTTTTGCCATGACGTAGATAGAGATACAACCGTTTGTAGGGAGCATCCGATGTTTTGTTCCCGTGCTTGCCAGTCCATAACCAGCAATAGATACGTTCTGTCGAAACGCCCACCATCCCATGCGTCTTCCAATAGGCAGCAATCAATTCAGGACTCCAACGCTCTTCCACCATCAAGCGTTTGATTTCTTCTTGGAGTGCCCGAGTCCACTTGATCCGACGGGGTTTCCCCTTTTCTCTCTGGACGGCTTTCCGCTGGGCTGTATCGGCTTGGTAACAGCCTTTATCTTGACCTTTTTTGATGGTATTACGGCCTTGTTCTCTCCATACGGTAGTCCGATGAATTCCTAATTCTTTGGCGATGGCTTGATTGGAAAATCTCTGATGAATCAATGCTTCCAATACATACCTTTGTTCTTGGTTGAGTTTTCGATATTTCATATTTAGTAGTATTTGAAACGTCAAAATTAAACCTTAGTAAATGCCCCGGCCAATCCTTTGGCTGGAGCAGTTTATGTTGCACTAGATAGTTGAACATGGCAATTCATTTAAATCATACTCCATGTATAGAATAATTACATTATATTTTTGTTTTTCTTAGGTATCATAGAATCAAGATTGAACCGTAGGAAGGATGTAGCAATATACTTTGAATATTCAGAAGCACACAGCCAAACACTGATTGGTTATTAATAAAAATTAAATCGGAAGATTCAATCCCCCAATGGAGTGAAATGATTTTACCCTATTTGTTTTAGATAATCTTGCTTACAATACCGAAAATAAATAGCGTCAAACATTTAATCATTTGAACTAAATACCATTTCATAAAAGTTATTTTTGTATCCATTTTGGAGAGGTGCCAGAGTGGTAATGGAGCAGATTGCTAATCTGTAGTCGTGTAAGCGACTCCAGGGTTCGAATCCCTGTCTCTCCGCATTTTTTTTGATTATTTTCAACCTTTATAGATTGTATGATTTATTGAAAAGTAATTTAAAATCGATTTAATCAGAATCAACATTATGGACGCGTAGCTCAGCTGGATAGAGCATCTGCCTTCTAAGCAGACGGTCATAGGTTCGAATCCTATCGCGTTCACTCTCTTTGAAGCGGATTCAAAAAATAATTAAGCAGATTCATATGGATTCGGATCTACTGAAAACTCTATTTTCCAATTAGTTCTCTTGGTGTTAGTTGATTTTTGATGTGTTTGTTATTTGAACCAAAAAGTTATCAATATGATTCGTTTAAAACTGATAAATGTCTTAATCTAACACTGTGGGTGTTATAAACGAATTAACTTCGTGGAATAGGGGAAAAAGTAATCGTGTAATATTATTTTATAGAAGAGTCAAATGGAAGCACTCATTGAAAAAACGAAAACTACATATTCAATTCATAACAAACATAAAGAACCACTCAAGTTGATTCCATATATTGGTTGTAAAGCTGGGTTTAAACAAGTATTTGATGATTTAATTGACCAAAGAGTTGAAAATATGGAGATTTATGATGTGTTTGGGGGAGGAGGAGCATTTTCATTTTATATGTGCGATCGTTTTGGTTCTGAAAAAGTGCATTATAACGACAACAATAAAACGGTTGTTAACTTAATTTCTCATTTGCAAAAAAATCCAATTGAACTGTTTGAAGGATATCAAAATCACTATTATAATTCTATTGACAACGATGATTATTTCTACCTGATTCGTGAAAAGAACATTGAAAAAGAAATAGAAGGAGCGGTTAACTTTTTTTATTTGTGTAAAAATGCATTTTCGGGTAAAATTCGATTTAATAAAAAAGGAAGATTTAATACTCCCAAAAGAAAAGGAAGTAAATGCCCAAAAATTGAATTAAATCATCTGAAGAATTTAAGTCAAACAATTAAATACATGACCATTACAAATGAGGACTTCCGTTATTTCAATACGGTCAAGAACAGTTTTATCTACTTAGACCCTCCCTATTTTAATAATACCAATGGACACTATAATGGAGTTTTATCATTACAAGAATTTAATTTATTTATGAGGAAAATTGAGAACGATAATTATGTGATGCTATCGGAGCAAAATAATCCTAAAATATTCAATTTATCTAGTAAATACAAGGTATTTGACATTTTGCTGAAACGTTCCTTGCAATACGCTACAAAAAAATCATCATGTGAAATTATTGCTTGTAACCATTGATATGAAGGGAAACATTAATGCTTTGTTAGGTCAAAAAGGAGAAAAATTAATAGAGGATATTTTCAATGATATCAGTAGTGAGAGTGATATCGTTAAGAAAATATCGACTGTGTTTAATCATAAAAATCAAGTGATCGATTGTTCAGCTAAAAGAGTTGGTTATAAAGGCAAAAAAACAGATGTGATTTTGAAGTTCTATACCAAAACAGGATTCTATACACACAAGGCATCTGTTAAGTCTTTCAAAGATGCTGGTTTTAATCAAATTCTGAGAACAAAAATTGATGTTTTTACGTCTGAGTTCAATATCTCTGAATACAATAGGTTTTTTAAAGAAGTAACCATTAACTGGGCATTAAAAAAATCAAACAAATGGATAACAGATGATGTTAGTGAAAAGACCGTTGACATTTTTCAAAACATAGCGTTTGATATCATTAAGAAATCTCTACTAGGAGAAAACAATCCAGATATGTTTATTTTGGTTAACCGAGCCGATCAGTCAATACATTTTTATCAAATGCAAGATTTACTTCAGAAAATTAAGACTGATGTTGATGTTTGTGTTTCAGACCGAGGCGTTATAAATCTACATCCATGTTTCACCGTACAACGAAAAGGCGGGAACGGACAAAAGGATGATTCGAAGTATAGTAAAGGTGATTTACGTCATGGAGGTAATCAGATTCAAATAAAATCTAAGTTACTTTCTTTATCAAAAATGTATGATTCTTTTGTTGTTTTCGATTCTTTCGCTATTTATTTTTGAATATTCACAATCAAAATAATATCATTAACTACAAGTTTCTCAATAAATAAATCATTTAATAGTTTTAGATCTAACAGATAATTTAAGACACTTTTTTCAACTTATTTTGCCATGTAGATTTATTGGCACCCCAAATTTAATTTTAAACTGTGTTTTTGAGTTGTTAAGGGTTAAAAAATGATTGTCGGCATACCAAAAGAAATTAAACCACAAGAAGCTCGAGTCGGAATGACCCCTTCTGGTGCACTTATTCTAATTGAAAATGGACATAAGGTTTTGATTGAAACAAAAGCAGGAGCATTAAGTGGGTTTACTGATCAGTCTTATCGAGAAGTTGGATGTGAAATTGTAAACAATATCCAACAAGTTTATCAACAATCTCAAATGATTCTTAAAGTAAAAGAGCCGATAGAAAAAGAATATCCGTTAATCTGTAAAGAACACACCATTTTTACTTATTTCCATTTTGCTTCAAATAAAAAACTAACAAAAGCAATGATGGATAGCAATGCAACATGTATTGCCTATGAAACAGTTGAAGAAAATGGACGTTTGCCTCTTTTGATACCGATGTCAGAAGTAGCTGGTCGAATGGCTACTCAGCAAGGCGCTAAGTATCTAGAAAAACCACAGTTGGGATTTGGTATTCTTCTAGGTGGCGTTACGGGAGTTCCGCCAGCAAATGTGATGATTTTGGGTGGTGGAGTCGCTGGAACAGAAGCCGCAAAGATGGCTGCAGGATTTGGGGCTAGTGTAACAATATTTGATAATAATCTAGATCGACTCAGAGCATTGAATGACATCATGCCCCCCAATGTTACTCCCATTTATTCAACACATTTGAATATTCAACAAGAAATTCAAAGGTCACATTTAATCATTGGTACGGTATTAATTCCAGGAGCTAAAGCTCCTAAGTTAATTACCAAAGACATGCTCAAAAAAATGCATCACGGAACTGTTTTGGTCGATGTTGCTATTGATCAAGGTGGTTGTTTTGAAACTTCCGAACCGACAACTCATCAAGATCCTATAAAAATCAAAAATGGCATTATCCATTATGCTGTCACCAATATGCCTGGAGCCGTACCCAATACCTCAACGATTGCACTGACCAATGCAACATTAAATTATGCCTTGGAAATAGCCAATAAGGGTTGGCAAATGGCAACTAAAAACAATTTAGCAATAAAAAAAGGACTAAATATTGTCAATGGGAAAATAGTTTATCCATCCGTTCTTGAAGCTTATAAAAATTAAACGGTTATTAGAAATTTTTTGTCAGAGAACGAACAACTTCATTTTCAGGAAAAAATTCTTTTAAAATGACTTTTAAAGCCGTATAAACCGGGATGGCGATAATCATTCCAAGGGGACTGGTTAATATACCAGTGGCCAGAATAACGATAAATATTTCCAAAGGATGGGATTTTACACTAGTGGAGTAAATAAAAGGTTGGCTAAGAAAATTATCAACTAACTGACCTAAAATAAAACCAGTGAGAACATACAATGTTCTAGGAAGAATATAGGAGGTAAAATCTTCACCGATAAAACTACTCATGGTTAAAAGGGCAATTAAAACTCCGCCAATGATGGGTCCGATATAAGGGATAAGATTCATCAGAGCACATAAAAATGCAATGATGAAGGCATTTTTAACCCCAAAAATTGTCAATAAAACAGTATAGATTAAAATTAAAATAGATACTTGCATTACCAAGCCAACAAAATATCGAGAGAGTAGAATTTTGATTTTACTCAATGAAGAATTTACTCGATTTTTGATTTTTTCAGGAGATAATGTCAATATCATTCTTTTTAAAAGTTTACTATCCTTTAAAAAAAAGAAAAGAATAAAAACAACAGAAAATAATCCAAAGGTGATGCTACCAATAGTGGTTAATAAACTATTAAATAACTGAGGAATAAAATCCAAATTTAAATCTTGAATGAGATTAGAAAATTCTAGTTGGTTATTTAGGATGGGATGATTGACATTCAAAACATTGCCAATTTCTTGAAGTATGTATTCTATATCGGATTCGAGATTTTCTACATTTAATAGTGATAAATTTCTACTTTGCTGTGCTATCAAGGGTATGAATAGCCAAAATAACAACAGTAATATCGTTAACATCAATACAATGGTAATGGTCGATGCTACAACGTTACCGTGACGGAATTTAAAAAATCTCAGTAGAAAATGATTGATAGGATGACCAATCAAACTCAACACCCCTGCTATAGCAATGTATGCAATCAATGATTTAACTTCAATTAATAGCCAAATCACAACTACGATAAGCAATAAACGAAAAACGGCTTGTAAAAGCCCTGAAGAAATTTCAGATGAATTCATAATCAAATATAATTTTATACAATAGAATTCAGCTTTTATGAATGAGCTAATTCTAATTTTGATTTGGGAGTGGTATTTAGATTTCCGATAATTCCTTTTTGTAGCCTAAAATATCCAGCAATACCAATCATTGCTGCATTATCCGTTGTAAATTGATTGGGAGGAAAAAATAAAGTGCATTCATTGGGCTCAAATATATTTTTACATTGTTTATAAAGAAAACTATTGCATGAAACACCCCCTCCAAAGACAATCTGCCTCAACCCAGTGCTATCCGCCGCATATTTTATTTTTTGAATCAAATGTTCTATGATTACCCTTTGTAGTGATGCACAAAGATGGGCTTTGTGATCTTTTATAAAGCTTTTATCCTCAGTCATTCTTTGTAGAACAAAATTTTTAAATGCTGTTTTAAGACCACTATAACTCAAATTAAATCCCGGAGTGGATGGCATTGGAAATTGAAAATGGTTTGCATTTCCACTTTGTGATAATTGATCAATTAAATGACCAGAAGGATAATCCAATCCCATTAGGGTGCCGCACTTATCAAAGCATTCGCCAATGGCATCATCCAAAGTAGTTCCTATTTCTTGAAAAGTAAAAACATCTTTAATAATAGCTATTTGAGTATGACCTCCAGAGATTGTAATTCCTAAAAAAGGAAAAGTTGGTTTCTTTTGATGTACTCCCTTAATAAAATGGACCAATAAATGAGCCTGCATATGATGAACTTCAATTAGTGGAATATCCAATGAAATAGCTAACGACTTTGCTATAGAACAACCTATCAATAATGATCCAATCAAACCAGGTCCTATTGTATAAGCTATGGCATGAACTTGGTTGATTCTGATTTTGGCTAATCTTAATGCATGGTTAATGGTGGGTAAAATTTTTTTTTGATGATCTCTAGAAGCCAACTCTGGGACAACCCCTTGATACATTTTGTGGACAGATTGACTATAAATAACATTAGATAAGACGCTGTTGTCTTTTAATACAGCGACCGCGGTATCATCACATGAAGTTTCAATTGACAAGATATATTTGTAATTTCGCTCCAATTCTCATTGATTAAAACAAACAAAAATAAGGTATTAAAAGAGGTCTCGGAATTCTCTGGTATTTATTGATTGGCACATTGGTGATCTTATTGATTGGTCCATTGTTGTTGTCTTTACCAAGTGTTCAAAATCGCATTGTCGATCGAATTTCTAAAAACATTAGTGAGAAAATTGGTGGTGATTTTCAAATCAAATCCTTAGAATTGAAACTCGATGGACAGCTAGGATTAAGAGGTGTCCAAGTAAAAGATCATAGGGAAAATCCATTATTAGAAATTGACCAAATCGAGACATCCATTATAGAAATCAATAAATTAATCATTGGAGAATTAGATTTTAGACAACTAGAATTAAATGGGGTAAACTTAGAAGTCAATAAATACCATAATGATTCAATTAATTCATTGCAAATCCTCTTTAATGAGATCAAATCAAAGCGAGAAAACCAAAGGAGTTTTCAATTAAAAGCACAATCTATATTATTGAATAATGCCTACTTTTCTTATCGAGATTTAGTAAAACCCTCTAATAATTATTCTATTGATTCTCTCAATATATTATTACATGATGTTGATGTTCAATCTGAAGATATTTTTGCAAGGATAATTAATATTCAGTGGTATTCAAATCAGTATTCAGATAATAATAAAAATTCAGTTTCAGGTGTTTTGGCGTATGAAAATGGCAATGATATAGCCATCAATGATTTATTGATTAATTATGAAAAATCTAAAATTTCAGGAGATATATCAATCGATAACTTACGAGGTTTTATCAACCCATTAGATGGAGAGTCAACTGTCGATATCAATTTTCAAAATGCAGTTTTATATCCAGGAAGGTTAGGTTTAGGTCAATACTTTTCTTCGGATTATGCTCTAGATTGTAGTGCTCAAATCAAGGGTTCTGCAGATGATATCAAAATATCAGATTTACTATTAAAAAATGATGAATTTGATTTTCGAGGAAATATTCAATTCAATGATTTCTTGTCAGAAAACCTAACATTATCTGCTGATATTAATCAATTAAATGCTTCTATTTCAGCATTTAAAGGAATCAATTTTCCAATTGAAAAAGAATTAAACAATATTTCTGTTGATTATTTAAGTCTCAATGGAAATATTGCATTAGTTAATCAATCAATTCAAGTTGATGTCAACGGTGACTCCAACTTGGGTCGTTTAAATATAGAAGGCAATATTGGACGAGGATTAATCCAAAAAAACAACCCTAATAAATCAACAGATCTAATTCTTGATTTTCAAGAATTTGACTTACATCAAGCATTGAAAATCAATGACCAATTACAATTAAGTGGTCAAATAATATTAAATAGTCCTAAGTTACTTGTTGATAATCTTCCAAGTTTTGACTGGGAGTTATATGATTTTTCAAGCATCTATAAAAATTCGATTATTGACTCTATTGGATCCAAGGGAAGTATAAAGAATAATGAAATTATATTTAATCTTGATATTAACTCTGAAACTTTAAAACACAAGGGAGATTATCGTATCGGGTACGAACAAGGTATAAAATACCTGCAGATTAATAATCAATTTGCACTAGATAATAAAAATAATTTATTGCCCATTCCAAAGTGGGATAACTCATATTTTGAAGGGCAACTAAATACAAATCTAAGTGGCACCGATTGGAGGAATCTTCTTGGAAATATTGTGTTTGATGAGTTGAATATTAGAAATCAAAATAAAACGATTCCTATCAATACGTTATCTGTGGTATCTCAAAGTATTGAAGGGATTCGTTCTATTTCATTATTAGGAGATCAGCAATTGAAAGGTCATGTATGGGGTCAATACCAATATACACAATTATGGAAAGCATTAAGTCAAGCACTTGGAAAGAGTTTAGGATATCATACGACTTCATATCAGTCAACTAACGAAGAATTTCAGTTCGATTTATTTTTTGGGAAACAATTCTTGTCATCTTTATTTCCCAATGTTTTTGAATCGAACGATTTAAAAATTATTGGCCAAGTTTCCACTCAAAAAAATCTTTTTGAGTTACAACTTAATTCAAACCAAATGAAATATCGAAATTTAAAATTTGAAAAATTAGAACTGCTCTTAAAGTTGCAAGATTTTCAACATCATAACCAATGTTCTATTTCAGATTTTCAAAGGGATGAGTTTGAATTAATGAACGTATCACTAGTAGCCAATGGTAAAAATGGAGATTTAAATTATACATTGAGTTTTGTCGGAAACAATCAAGATGAGGGAGAAATAAAATTCAATCAATTTCAAAATAATGATACCTTATTTATTGATTTTTTGGATTCGAGCATCAGTTATAATGGAATTAATTGGATTATAGCTGCTACTAGAAACTCCCAACAGCAAATTATTTTCGAAGTACCTCAAAACAAGCTTTTAATAGAATCTTTTATCATCGAAGGACCTGATAAATCTATTTCATTAACAAGATTTAATTTCGATAAAGAAAATTTGATCTTTGAATTAGATGTGGTTAATGCCTCCCTTGAGAATATCATCCAACCGTCTCGAGATTTTACTTTTATGGGCACGGCCAATGTGTTTATAGATTACTCTACTAGATCCCAAGACAAATTAAATTTTAATGCTAATATTAAAGATTTCGTTTTGAATAATCAGTATTTAGGAAATACAAGCTTTGAAATCCAGCAATCAAATTTTGAAGATTTTCTTGATGTGGATTTAAATATTGTCAATAGTGGATTGAATCATTTAGAAGCTCAAGGTCAGTTATGGTTAGATGATAATCCACGCATTGACTTAGATATTGATTTTAATAATTTCGACATTAATTTTTTAAATCGAATAACAAATCCTTCGGTCAATCAAATTCGAGGAACTATATTAGGAAATGTTAGACTTTATGGACCCCTAGATCATCTTCAACACAATGGTGATTTGTTGCTTTCCAATGCTGGTATTTCAATCCCATTTTTGAACATAGATTATTCATCTGATTTAGTCGAAGTTGAATTATTAGATCAGGCGTTTATTTTTAGTGATAGCCAATATTTTGATTCCACATATGGCACTTCTACATTTTTAGGAGGAAGAATTTTTCATCAAGATTTTAAGAACTGGCAATTGGATTTGGATGCTTATTCTGATAGGATGTTGATAGTCAATAGGGATAACCAAGAAGATACTATATTCACTGGAATAGGTTATATAGATGGAATGGCACATGTTGAAGGGTTGACCCGTAGTTTATTTATAGAAATTTCTGGAGCAACTCAACTCGGTACCTCGATACGTATTCCGCAATTAAGCGATTCAGATGCACTGCTAGATACATCGTTTATCAGTTTTGTGGATCGAAATGCAGTTTTAGATCGTTCTGTATCCATTAAGGAATCATTACAATCTCAAATGATTAGGGGGATTACTTTAGAGTTTAATCTAGATATTACCGACCAAGCTCAATTTGAAATTGTCACTGAACCACAGTTTGGTAGCTATCTATCGGGTCGAGGTACAGGAAATCTTCAACTTGAAATTGATACCAATGGAAAATTTAATATGTTGGGTGAATATACCGTATCACAAGGCTATTATAATTTTAGATATCTAGGTCTAATCGATAAAGACTTTGAAGTATTACCGGAAAGTACCATTATATGGAATGGGGAGCCTTCTGAAGCTCAAATGTCCATTGATGCAGTTTATCAAGTACCAGGAGGGGCCAATCCTTCAGTACTTTTGGAAACTCCGAGTTTTAGTAAAAAAATTCCTACTAATGTCAATATCGAAATTCAAGGTAATATGCAGAGACCTGATGATCCAGTGTTTATGATCGATTTTCCTAATGCTAGCGGGGTTGTTATATCTGAAATTAATTACCTATTAGCCGATCCTCAGAATGCTCAATTACAAGCTCTTTCTTTATTATCTCAAGGAATTTTTATTCGAGATGTTAGTGTTTCGTTTGCTGGGATAACTAGCAATGTTTTTCAAGCATTTTCAGATATTGTCAGTGATTTATTGGGACAAGAAGGAGATAAACTCAAAATGGGACTTAATTATATTCAAGGAGATAAAAGTCAAATTCTAGATGTTACAACGGCTGATCGTTTAGGATTGAGTTTATCCACTCAAATTACAGATCGTGTTTTAATCGAAGGGAATTTGGGGGTTCCAATTGGTGGTGTTGAGCAAACTTTTATTCTTGGAGATATTCGAATAGACTTTATTCTCAATCAACAAGGTACCTTGAGAGCTAGGGTTTTTAATCGAGAAAATGAACTACGTTATATAGGTGATGAACTTGGTTATACCCAAGGTGTGGGTCTATCATATACAGTAGATTTTGAGACATTCAGAGACTTATTACAAAAGATTACGACTACTCCTCAATGATTTATTGATAATCATTAATGCATCAAAATCTATTAAAGCTCAGAGGATCTCTTTAAATTGGATTGAAATCGGATTACCTTCTAATAGTTAAATTCGCACTTTCCAATTTTTATTTTTTATGCAAGACAAAATTCAGTTTGAGTATAATGGAAATCTTGTTGATTTACCAGTTTTTAAAGGTGTAAAAGGCGAGCCGGCCATTGATATTCGTCAACTTCGAAATACGACAGGATTAATCACCTACGACCCAGGATACAAAAACACAGGTTCTTGTAAAAGTGCCATTACATATCTCGATGGAGAAGCTGGTCTATTAGTGCATAGGGGATATCCCATTGAAGATTTGTGTGAAAATTGTACCTTTATCGAAGTCATTCATTTATTGATTTTTGGCAACCTTCCTTCGGCATCAGAAAAAGATCAATTCCTAAATGAAATTCGCGAAAAATCATTGGTTGATGAAGATCTAAAAGGAATTCTTAAAAGTTTTCCTAAAACAGCTCATCCCATGTGTATATTAGCTTCATTAACCGCTGGGTTGGTAGCGTTTACCCCTCGATTAGGTTCGTATACTAGTATCAATCAAATGCGATCATCGATTATCAAACTGCTTGCTGCCTTTCCAATTTTAGCCTCATGGACACATCGAAAAAGTCGGGGATTGCCTTTAAATTATGCCAATACCTCACTTTCATATGTTGGAAATATTGCATATATGTTGTTTCGTCAACCTCATATGGAATACCATCCCAATCCAATTGAAATCAAAGCACTCAATAAACTATTGATTTTACACGCCGATCATGAACAAAATTGTTCGTCTTCAACGGTGCGAATTGTTGGTTCTTCACATGCGGATTTGTTTCCATCGATTGCTGCAGGGTTATCAGCCCTTTGGGGTAAATTACATGGTGGAGCCAATCAAGCTGTGATTGAAATGCTAGAGCAGATTATCAAGGATGGAAATAATATTCAGAAATTTATTGATAAAGCAAAAGATAAAAAAGATCCTTTCCGTTTAATGGGTTTTGGCCATCGAGTTTATCGTAATTACGATCCTCGATCAAGATTGTTAAAGAATATCGCAAAAGAAGTTTTGGGACAAGCTAAAAATATGGATCCCATACTAGAAACAGCCATGGAGCTAGAACAAAGAGCCATAAAGGATGAATATTTTATTTCCCGCAAACTATATCCTAATGTTGACTTTTATTCTGGGTTGATTTATAGGGCAATGGATATCCCTACCAAAATGTTTACAGTCATGTTTGCTCTTGGACGATTGCCTGGTTGGATTGCACAATGGATTGAGATGCGTCAAAATAATGAACCCATTGGGAGGCCCAGACAAATATATGTTGGGCATGTGTCAAGAAAAGTTAAGTAATACTTTTTTTGAAACATCTTGATTCAAGTTATCACGATACTCTTAGGGTTATTTTAAAAGACTTTTTTATTGAATAGATTCAAATGACTTTTTACCATTCGTTTCAAAAGTCAGTTCATTCTTTTTTCAAAAAAGAGTATGGTTTTGTCACGGATCAAGTTGATTTTCAATCGACTCGAAAAGGGTTTGAAGGAGATATCACATTGGTTATTTTTCCTTATTTAAAAATATCTAGGGGTTCACCCAAAGAGCTAGCTCACCAATTAGGTGATTATCTAGAAAGTCAAAATACATATGTCAAATCATTTAATGTCGTTGGAGGATTTTTGAATCTAAGCATCACGGATGAATTTTATTTCAATACCTATAAACAAATTTTTGAATGTGCTGACTTTGGGTTTCAGAAAACAAATAAATCAAGGGAAACCGTATTGGTAGAATTCTCCTCTCCAAATACCAATAAACCACTCCATTTAGGTCATATAAGAAATAATTTATTGGGCCATGCCGTTGCTAATATCTTGGAAGCGAATGGGAAAGTTGTTCAACGAGTTCAAATTATTAATGATCGAGGAATTCATGTATGTAAATCGATGGTGGCTTGGAAAAAATTCGCAAATAATAAAACACCAAAATCTACTCAAACCAAGGGCGATCATTTTGTTGGTCAATATTATGTCCTTTTTGAAAAGGAATACAAAGAGCAAATAAAAAAGTTAATGGATGATGGTTATAGTGAATCAGATGCGAAACAAAAGGCTCCTTTGCTTCTAGAAGCCAAATCGGTATTAAGAAAATGGGAATCAAGAGATGCTTCAACTATCCGTTTATGGAAACAACTAAACGATTGGGTGTATTCGGGTTTCGATCAAACCTATAAAAAATTGGGTATCTACTTTGATAAAATCTATCATGAAAGTCAAACCTATTTAATAGGAAGAGACATTGTGAAAAAAGGGCTAGAAGTTGGGATTCTCTATAAAAAAGAGGATGGTTCGGTATGGATAGATCTAACTCAAGAGGGTCTAGATCAAAAATTATTGATGCGGTCGGACGGGACTTCAGTATACATGACTCAAGACTTAGGCACGGCCGTTTTGAGATCTGAAGATTTTCCTAAAATAAATTCCATGATTTATGTCGTTGGAAACGAACAGAATTATCATTTTCAAGTCTTGTTTTTGATTCTTCAAAAACTCAATTATCAATGGGCAAAAAATTTAATTCATTTGAGTTATGGTATGGTAGATCTTCCATCTGGTAAAATGAAAAGTAGAGAAGGGACTGTCGTCGATGCAGATGAATTAATTAAAAAAATGGAACAAACGGCTAAAATTAAAACCCAAGAAACTGGAAAAGTAGAACACTTAGATAATCATCAAAAGCAAGAATTATATTCATTGATTGGGATGGGGGCTCTTAAATACCAATTATTAAAAATTGATCCTAAAAAAAGAATTCTTTTTAATCCTAATAGCTCTATTGATTTTCAAGGAAATACAGGAACTTTTATTCAGTATGCATATGCTAGAATCAATACCATGTTGTCTAAAACTAGAGAAATTCAATTGCCTAATACAAAGGGACTAGTTATAGAATCCATCGAAAAGCAAATTATTAATTTATTGATTTTATATCCACAGATTATTATAAATGCCGCCGAAAAGCTAGATCCTTCTCTTATAGCCAATTATTTATATGATTTAGTACGACATTTTAATCGCTTTTATCAAAATGTTCCTGTGTTATCAGCCTCCAATACCAATCAGATGGCATTTAGAATAGCTTTATCGAAAACGGTTGCTAATACTATTAAAAGTGCTTGCTCTTTATTGGGTATTGAAGTCCCCAATCAAATGTGATGAGAGAGTCCATAGATGATGTATTGTACATATACCGATTCATTAATCATCTTAAAGACCAACAGGTTAATAGTAATCTAAACCTAGTAATTTCGCATACTTTTTAAATTCAAATGAATCATTATGAAATTGCTGTTATAGGATCTGGTCCAGGTGGGTATGTTGCTGCTATTCGATGTGCTCAGTTAGGAAAAAAGGTAGCTATTATTGAACGATATAAAACCTTAGGAGGGACTTGTCTTAACGTTGGATGCATTCCTTCCAAAGCACTATTGGATTCTTCTCATCACTATGACAATCTAAAAAATCATAGTCAACAACATGGTGTAAGTGTGGATAAAAAATCCATTAAGCTTGATTTGAATCAAATGATGAATCGGAAAAATGATGTGGTTGATACAACGATTGGAGGAATCAATTATTTAATGAAAAAAAATAAGATTGATGTTTATTATGGACATGGTAGTTTTATTAATTATAGTTCAATAGAAATAAAATCATCAGACCAAGTAGATACGATTTCGTTTGATAAAGCTATTATAGCCACTGGATCTAAACCAAATACGCTGCCATTTATTAAAATTGATAAAGAGCGCATCATCACATCTACTGAAGCTCTCTCATTAAAAGAAGTTCCAAAACATTTTATTATTATTGGAGGAGGAGTCATTGGACTTGAATTGGGTCAGGTGTATCATAGGCTAGGGTCTAAAGTTTCAATTATTGAATATGAAGATCGAATCATTGCTTCGATGGATATTGATATGAGCAAAGAGTTGACCAAAGTATTTAAAAAATCGGGTATTAATTTTTATGTTTCCCATGAGGTAAGCAGTGTTGAATCCAATAATAAAACGGTAACTATTCGAGCAAAAAATAAAAAAGGAGAAATGGTCTCATTTGAAGGAGATTATGGTTTAGTTTCAGTAGGAAGAAAACCTTATACAAAAAATTTAGGATTAGAAAAAGTGGATATCCGAGTTAATGATTCGGGTCAAATACAAGTCGATTCGAATCTTCAAACCAATTGTTCTAATATATATGCTATTGGGGATGTTATTCAGGGCGCTATGCTAGCTCATAAAGCTGAAGAAGAGGGCATTTTAGTAGCAGAATATCTAGCCGGTCAAAAACCACATATTGACTATAATTTGATTCCAAATGTAATCTATAGTTGGCCAGAAGTTGCATCAGTTGGTAAAACCGAACAAGAACTCAAACAGAGCCAAGTCTCTTATAAAGTGGGAAAGTTTCCAATGAGGGCTCTTGGAAGAGCTAGAGCTAGTGGTGATATTGATGGACTGGTTAAGATTATCGCAGATAGACAAACTGATCGCGTTTTAGGAGTTCATATTATTGGAGCTCGAGCTTCAGATATTATTGCTGAAGCCGTTGTGGCCATGGAATATCAAGCTTCGGCTGAAGATATTGGAAGAATTTCTCATGCTCATCCCACGTTTACCGAGGCCGTCAAAGAGGCTGCTCTCTCAGCGAGTGAAGAAAGGCCAATCCATTTATAGTTTAAGAAAAATATTTTTTTGAAAGGACTTTGATAAAGCAGTCTAGAATTGAAGAAGTGTCAACTAAGAGAGTATTAGATCTTTTTAAAAGATATCTAATTCTCTAAAGGGGACCGTTATCGCTTTGAGATTAATGAAATGTGAGATGTCGGATAAGAATCAACTAGCAACTCCTTAATCCAACGCTAATACATTTTTGGTTTTTGTATAGATGGAATCAACCGCTTTTGATGATGAAGATTGGACTTCTTTTTTTGAAATCAAGCGCAATAATGTGTATTGGATATAGGAACCGTTACTTTGGGGTTGGGGGTATGTATCGACCTTGACTAATAATTCATAAATATATCTAGGAGAATAGTCAAAATTGTTGATTTTGTATTCAATAACCGTCCATGGATCATCAGGATTAAAATTGTTTCCAATTTTGACTCTTAAACATTGTTTGTTTGGTTGTGATGGGCATTGATCTTGAAAGGCATCAACCCAATATTTTAATTCAAATGATGACTTGAAGTTTAACTCTTTAACCAGGTCACAACCTAAAAAACCTAGTGCTAATAAAAGAATTGATCTTTTCACCATACTTCTGTTTAAATTGATCTAATCCATAAACTATAGCAATGCACAAAAGTATAAATAGTAAGGCGCTAATGCTAACTTGCCATCCGTTCAGGGATTTCGGAAATAATTTTTGTAATCCAAGACCTGTTAGGCTTCCAAACAATATAAAATAATGCACTATGTAGAGATCCAGGGTTTTAGTCCCTATAAACTTCAATGCTTTTTGTCGTAAAAACTTTTCAAATAACATAAAAACTCCTACAAGTAAAAAAACATCACCAAGTCGAATAAATAGATAATTATTATAGGCGATTTTATAA
This sequence comes from Flavobacteriaceae bacterium, assembly GCA_965221765.1. GTDB lineage: Bacteria > Bacteroidota > Bacteroidia > Flavobacteriales > Flavobacteriaceae > Bin25. Next base: position 2,305,391 of record OZ244911.1, on the reverse strand, counting down.
AACACCGTTTCAAACTCCCAAAGAGAATCAATCCAAATAAATAAAGATGAAGACTTATAGATGATTAAAAGTCCAAAAGCTATCAAGGTTGCCGCTAGTATATCTTTTAATACAAAATTGGTTGTTTGGAAACATCCAAAGAAAGCACCGATAGAAACATACCCTAACCAAGGAAATAGATAGAATACACCACCATTGGCTTGGGTGAGATAAGATGCAAAAAAGACATGTAAATTTTTAAATTCAATGTCTCGATACAAGGGCTCATAAATAAATATGATAACTCCAATAGCCAAATAAATCCAACCAATCTTTTTTCTTAGAAAATAAAAAAGACAATAAATCAGAATGATAAATAGTAATCCAAATCCAATAATTTGTAAGACATCTACTACTAAAAAAGAAGAATTGATTTTTTTTTGAAGTAAGATGGGGAAATTCAACCGCACTAAATATCCCCAAAACAATAATTCGATAAAGCGCTTCAGTCCTTTTTTTAAACGTGGATTTCTTAATCCTTGTTGTTGGTTTTTAATCAATAGAAAAGTGATGACCCATCCACTGATTGTAAAAAATAGGGGAGCAGTAAAACCTCGGCAATATTTCCAAAATTCATAAATGGCATTATTCTCATGGATTGTCGATAAATCTAACATGCTATGAACAAAATGACCTTGCAACATCATGATGATAGCAAAGCCTCTTAAAGCATCTAAGTAATGTAGTCTGACTTTCATTTGGAGTAAGAAGATATCATGTTTTTTGATTCTATGACCATTTGTGTGAATAGAGTTCTAACCAATTAAAGAAAAATAAGAAAGCAGAATGAAAGTTTTAGAACCCTCGATGGTCTCTTGGAATGATTTTGACTGGTAAGATTTTTCTATGGATTCATTCAGTTATAGCAATCGATTGTTTAAAGACTAATGCATCGATAATCCCAACGATATGTTGATGGGAAATCTTGACCTTATTCATAATTCCTTGGACTTCCGTGAGATATCCGACGTCACACCGAGAACTAAAACGTTCTTGTTTCCTATATATTCACAATGTTAAAAATAGCAATAACTGTTTTATATCAGGTTCAAGCCTTGCTAACTTTGGCTTGTTGATAATGTTTTTAATCGATGCTTAAATGATGCTACTCTCCATGAGGATGTCGAGTCAATCCTCGAGCCATCGCTCAATCCATCATCCGACCAATGGTATACCCAATACAGTAAAAAATTTGAGTTTTTTTGTGTTGATGTCTATTGCCCACAAATACTTCATTCATTAAGTACTCAAAAGGAGTGATCAAACGATGGAAAGTTTCTACCCAATAGGATGTTGATGCTTTTAATGACTGCTGAAGAATAAACCCTTGACTTTTGGATTATAAAATACAGACTATTGACCTACTTTAAGAGAAACATAAGAAGCACTAGAATAAATAATATACCGATGCACAATATTTTTCTTGATGATATTTGACGAGTTCAATCTACAATCAGATCCTAAATCAAGATTGGTGTCAGCAATAATTAATAGAAGCTGTACTGTGCTATCTTCTAGAACTAAGGCAATTAATAATAATTATATCTGTACATAACGATCTCATTGTAGAAAAACCAAGAAAAAGCTATACTATACAACGCTCTGATTTAGGGAGAGTAACACAATACGACAAGAGAGGTAAAAAGTATATTACATGAGATTTGAGAAAATAAAAAAGATGTTAACTTTGCATCACAATGGAAGATACATTAGACTTATCTGTTTTGGAAGTTGCTGGAATAACTAGCGTGATGCTTATCTCGACATTTATAGATGAAGTAAACCCTTGGATTACAGCGGGACTAGGTGTTTTCGGTATATCTTGGTTAGTGTATCGATTTTTTCTCTCCCAAAAAGCAAGTAAATTAGTTGATGCAAGAGAGTTGAGGGAAAAAAAAGAGCATAAGAATACACTGAAAATACAAGAACTTCAAATTAAAAAACTAGAAAAAGATATAGAAGAAGATTCTGACAAAGAATCTGATGATGATGCAGATCAAAATCATAAACCCGGATCATAGAAAAAAGATTGAGCCGTCTTCTCAGACTTGAATCGTATCAAGTTTGTTTCTCTACACAATTCATCACTCCTTTAAAACGAGGAAAACTGAGCAATAACTGTAGATGAGTGATTAGAATCATAGCAAGTGGTTGATTTAGATAGATTTGCAAATAAAAAAGATGTTAACTTTGCATCACAATGGAAGATACATTAGACTTATCTGTTTTGGAAGTTGCTGGAATAACTAGCGTGATGCTTATCTCGACATTTATAGATGAAGTAAACCCTTGGATTACAGCGGGACTAGGTGTTTTCGGTATATCTTGGTTAGTGTATCGATTTTTTCTCTCCCAAAAAGCAAGTAAATTAGCTGATGCAAGAGAGTTGAGAGAAAAAGAGAGAGAGTTGAGGGAAAAAGAGAGAGAGTTGAGAGAAAAAAAAGAGCATAAGAATACACTAAAAATACAAGAACTTCAAATTAAAAAACTAGGAAAATATATAGAAGAAGATTCTGACAAAGAATCTGATGATGATGCAGATCAAAATCATAAACCCGGATCATAGAAAAAAGATTGAGCCGTCTTCTCAGACTTGAATCGTATCAAGTTTGTTTCTCTACACAATTCATCACTCCTTTAAAACGAGGAAAACTGAGCAATAACTGTAGATGAGTGATTAGAATCATAGCAAGTGGTTGATTTAGATAGATTTGCAAATAAAAAAGATGTTAACTTTGCATCACAATGGAAGATACATTAGACTTATCTGTTTTGGAAGTTGCTGGAATAACTAGCGTGATGCTTATCTCGACATTTATAGATGAAGTAAACCCTTGGATTACAGCGGGACTAGGTGTTTTCGGTATATCTTGGTTAGTGTATCGATTTTTTCTCTCCCAAAAAGTAAGTAAAGTAACTGATGCAAGAGAGTCGAGAGAAAAAGAGAGAGAACTAAGAGAAAAAGAGAGAGAATTAAGAGAGAAAGAGAAAGAGTTGAGGGAAAAAGAGAGAGAGTTGAGAGAAAAAAAAGAGCATGAGAATACACTGAAAATACAAGAACTTCAAATTAAAAAACTAGAAAAAGATATAGAAGAAGATCCTGACAAAGAATCTGATGATGCAAATCATAAACCCGGATCATAGAAAAAAAAGATTGAGCCGTTTTCGAACTTGAATCGTATCAAGTTTATTTCTCTACACAAGTCATCACTCTTTTAAAACGAGGAAAACTGAGCAATTCTAGTGAGTAATTAAAATTATGGTAAGAGTTACGGAGTAAAAAATTCAAACTCGAAAAACCATTATTCCGAGAAACGTAAAAACATATTCATGAAACATTCTATAACAAATGGGTTCACAAGAGATTTTCCAAGAAATCAAAACAGTTGCATGAGGCTATCAAAGTTTGAAGATTTCTGATTTGCTGTCTTGTTTTTCTGTGGTGGGTTAGAACGCTACCCACACGAATTATGATAGAATCAGAAGACCATTATATATGACTGAACAAAATCATGGCAGATGCTGTTTCATCTTATTTCGAATCAATTCGATGGATAAATTTCCAATGCTTCCAATATGGGTATGATGTAAATTTTTGTCAGGTTTAAATATCCCTTCTTTAATCTCTTGAGCCATTTTTTGATAAGCTTCTCGAAATGGCATGCCTTCGCTTACCCACTTTTCAAGGGTATTAACACTAAAAAGATGGATATATTTTGAATCTTCAATGATAAGATCTCGTATTTGGATTCCTTTTAATGAATGAATCATCATTTCAATACAAGCTTTTAATTCATCAAGAGCTTTAATGACCATTCCTTTAGAAAGTTGCATGTCTCGATGATATCCACTAGGCAAATTAGAGCAGAGTAAATTTAATTGATGAGAGGCTCCTTTTAAAATATTACATTTTGCTCTAATTAATTCAAAAATATCTGGATTTTTTTTATGAGGCATGATCGAAGAACCAGTGGTCATGTCTTCATTGACTGAAATAAATTGATGCTCTAGACCCGAATAGAGGCAGATATCAAAACAAAATTTTGATAATGTTGATCCCGCTGCTGCAATGGCATCCAATACGGCCTTGGATATCTTTTCTCGACCAATTTGTGCTGCTATGGGATTGATCCGTAAATCTGAGAAATTTAATTTTTTGGTGGTATACTCTCGATTGATTTCAAATCCAGTACCATAACCCGCTGCGCTACCTAAAGAGTTTTGATCAGTAATTTTTTTAGCTCCAGCAAACAAGATAACATCATCGATCAAACACTCTGCATATGCCGAAAACCATAAACCAAAACTTGAAGGCATGGCTACTTGCATGTGAGTATAACCTGGCATTATTTTTTTTTGATGTGTTTTAGCTAAATTCAAAAGCTTTTCAAATAATCTTTGAATCAAATCAGTATGAATATCAATTTGGTCTTTGATATAAAGTTGAAAAGCAACCAATATCTGATCATTTCGGGATCGACCCGTATGAATTTTTTTTCCTAACCCTCCATGTTTTTTAGTCAAGATATCTTCAAGTTTTGAATGAATATCTTCATAGTGATCTTCAATTATAAAATTGCCTTGTCGAATTTGTAATTGAATTTCCCCCAACGTTTTGGTAAGATGTTGAACTTCTGATTGATTTAAAATATTGATTGAATGTAGCATTTGAGCATGAGCAATACTTGCTTGACAGTCGTAAGGAGCCAAAACTAAATCGTGTAATCGATCATCACCAACAGTAAAGGTCTCTATTTTGTCATCCGTAGGTTGTCCTTTATGCCATAGTTTCACGATTTCAGAAATTTAGTTAATAAGGCTTTATAAAATTTTAAAGCTTTTTTGATTTCATCGATATAAATAAATTCATCAGCAGAATGTGAACGTGTAGAATCACCAGGCCCCAATTTTAAACTAGGGCAAGACAATGCAGCCATATCCGATAGAGTAGGTGATCCATAGGTTGGTTTTCCAAGTGTAATCCCTTCCACAACTAAAGGATGATTAAGGGGTATTGATGAACTCCGTAAGTCAAAACTCTTTGTTGTGACTTCATGTTCAGACAACTGCTCTTTAATTTTTTTAAATATTTCTTCATTGGTATAATATTCATTGATACGAACATCTAAAACAATATTTAAAAGAGCAGGAACAACATTATGAACTAGATCCCCTGCTTTTACAATGGTTGGTGTGATTTTTACATCACCCAATAATGAAGAAGTTTTATTGAATTGAAGACTTTGTAAAGTATTTAATAGCAAAGGAAGTTTATAAATCGGATTATCATCGTTAGGATGGGCAGCATGCGAAGCGGTTCCTTTTACTTTGATATCAATGACTAAACATCCTCTTTCAGCAATCGCTAATTTTAATAAAGTGGGTTCACCGATAATTGCCACATCAATTTTGGGGAGATGTTTTAAAAGACCTTTAAGACTATTTTCCCCTGAAATTTCTTCTTCAGCCGAGGCTGCTATAATCAGATTGTGGTTTAAATCGGTTTGATTATAAAAATGAGTAAAAGTTGAAATCAAAGAAACGAGCGCTCCTCCTGCATCATTGCTTCCAAGGCCATATAGTTTGCCATTTTCTATCTCTGCATCATACGGATCTCTAGTGTATCCTTGATTAGGTTTAACCGTATCATGATGTGAATTCAATAGCAAATTAGGCTTGTTTTTTTTATAGTATTTATTTGTGGCCCATATATTATTATGACATCGTTTAAAGGGGATTTGGTGATCGATAAACCATTGTTCAATTCGATTGGCTGTTTTCTCTTCTTGTTTAGAAAAAGAAGGAATTCGTATCAAATCTTGTAAAAACGCTATGGTTTTATTGGTGTTCATTGACTGATTATGGTTGCTTTATTGGTATCTAAAAACTCTGTAAGATTACCAATAATCACGGAATGTACACCATGTTTAATGGCTTGAAAAGCATTGTGAATTTTAGGTAAAATACCTTGACTTAATTTTTTCTGTTGCTTGAGTTCTTGGTATGTTAACTTATCTATTTTTTCTATCAACGAATTTTCATTGGACAAATCGGAAAGAACCCCTTTTTTCTCAAATGAAAAAATCAATCGTATCTTGTAATCTTTTGTTTTTAATTCAGAGTTTTTGCTCAACGCACAAGCTATTTCACAAGCAATGGTATCGGCATTGATATTGAGAATTTGTCCTTTTTGATCATGAGCTAGAGCACAGATTACGGGACTAAATTTCCATTTAAATAGTAAATTATAAATCCAAGGCGTGTGAACTTTAATAATATCTCCTACAAAACCATAATCAATGGTTTTAATGGGTCTTATACCAGCTAAGATAATATTTCCATCGGCACCTGATAATCCGACCGAATTGACATTCCTAGCTGAAAGTTTACTAACTAGTTCAATATTGATTTTTCCACGGTAGATCATCATGGCCAATTCTAAGTCTTCTTTTGATGTAATTCTTCTTCCATCAATAATCTTGATGGGAATCTCAAGTTTATTGGCCAAATCATTTAAAGATCTCCCACCACCATGCACCAATATTTTTGGTCCCAACAAAGAAACATAACTATCTAAAAATTGATCCAATGTGGATTCATTTTCTATAATGGCACCACCAATTTTGACTATATTAATGAAATCGGACATCACCCCAGAATAGTTTTAATCACATATTGTGCAGAATAAATCCGATTCTCCACTTGCTTTTGAATTAAAGAATCTTTGGAATCTAAGACTTCATCTGAAACAACAATATTTCTTCTGACCGGAAGACAATGCATGAATTTAGCATGATTGGTTAAGTCTATTTTTGTTTGATCGATAATCCATTTTGGATAATGCTTTAAAACTTGTCCGTAGTGTTTAAATGAACTCCAATTTTTAGCATAAATGATATCCGCCTTTTCAAAAGCCTTTTCTTGATGATGAATCACTGGAATACCACTAGTTAATTTAGGATTCAAATCATAATCTACTGGATTACAAATGACCAAATCATAATTGGCTAAACGACACATTTGGACAAAGGAGTTGGCAACAGAGTGTGGAATCGCTTTTGGGTGTGGTGTCCAACTAAGCACAATTTTAGGTTTGGTAATTTGTGTTTCTTTAATAGTAATGGCATCAGCAAAGGACTGTAAGGGATGTTGAGTGGCACTTTCCATATTGATGATAGGAACTGTAGCGTATTGATGAAAGCTTTTGAGAACAAATTCCGATAAATCTTGCTGTTTTTGTTTGAGCGTCGGAAATGATCTCACAGCAATCAAATCAAAATAAGTTGATAATACCATGGCCGCTTCTTTGATGTGTTCAGACGAATCTCCATCCATGGTGGTCTTTAAATGGAATTCTAAAGGCCAAGTCTGTGCCCCCACATCTAATGTGATGGTTTTTAATCCTAAATTTTCAGCGGCTAATTGAGTACTAAATCGAGTCCTTAAACTAGGATTAAAAAATACCATGGCCAATTTTTTTCCTTTTCCAATGTTCGAATGTACCAATGGATGTTTTTTGAGATCAATTGCTTGATGAATGGCTTTAGTAAAATCAGGTATATCCGTCAACGAAAGAAATTGTTTCATATTATTTTCTCTAACGCATTAAATAGCTGATCGATGTGTTGTTTTTTGATGGTTAGTGGAGGCAATATGCGCAATAATTGTTTATTAGCACTCCCACCAGTAAATATTTTAAAATCATAGAGTAATTTCTTTCGAAGTTCAGAAATTTCAAAATCAAATTCAATACCTAACATCAACCCTTTTCCTTTGACTTGTTTAATAGAAGATATAGTTTTGGCACATTGTCTAAAATACTTTTCTAATACTGAAATTTGTTGAATTAATTTTTCTTTTGTCAGAATTTTAATGACCGATATCCCAGCTTGACAAGCTAGATGATTTCCCCCAAATGTAGTTCCCAATAAACCAAATTGAGCTTTAAATTTTTTATCAATGAGAACGCCTGCTAGAGGGTAGCCATTACCAATTCCTTTGGCCATGGTGATTAAATCAGGTTTTATTTTATGATGTTGAAAAGCAAAGTATTTTCCAGTTCTGCCACATCCAGATTGAACTTCATCTACAATCAAACAACTATTGTGTTTTCTACATAAGGTTTCAATGAATTTAAAAAATGGAGAACTAACTTGATCTAATCCTCCTACACCTTGGATAGGCTCAATGATTACAGCCGCTATATCTTTTGTTTTAAAAGCATTTTCTATACTTTGATAATCCTCTAATAGAACTCTACTTACAAGGTGTTGCCTGTTTAAAGGAGATACGATAGAATCATAATCAGAGACTGCGACGGCTGCTGAAGTTCTACCATGAAATCCATTGTTAAAGCATAAGATTCTTTTTTTATGATTGTGAAATGAAGCCAACTTGAGCGCATTTTCAATAGCTTCTGCTCCTGAATTACAAATAAATAATTGATAATCAACTAGATTTGAAATTTTTTCTAGCGCTTGGGAATATTCGGTTTGGAGATGATTGATAATGGAATTAGAATAAAACATCAGTTGATCCAATTGATGCTTTATAGCCTTTATATATTCAGGATGGTTGTGCCCAATTGAAATAACAGCGTGTCCGCCATATAAATCTAAATATTGATTCCCATTGGTATCAGTAATCCATACATCCCTAGCCTTAATAGGAATGATATCATACAGTGGATAGACCTCAAATAGATTCATTAGTCTTTTGAAATCTCATTAATTTTATCAAAAGATGCCGTCAGCCCTTTAATAATTGAAGAACTAACTCCTCGGTGTTCCATTTCATTAAGCCCCGTTATGGTGCAACCCATGGGTGTGGTTACTTTATCTATTTCAGATTCTGGATGTTTTTCTCCATTGATTAGTAAAGATGCAGCTCCCTTGGCCGTGTACATGGACATTTTAAGAGCTTGATCGGCGTCAAATCCTAGTTGAACTCCCCCCTGCGTCGCCGCCCTGATGAGTCTCATCCAAAAAGCTATGCCACTAGCACACAGCACCGTGGCGGCTCGCATATGGGTTTCATCAATCAATGCCGTGGTTCCCAATCGACTAAAAATAGCATTAGCAACTTCAATAGATTTTTTCCCTAACTCATTAGAACAAATACAAGTCATTGATTTTCCGACAGAAATAGCCGTGTTGGGCATCGCTCTGACGATGGAAATATTTGAAGACAGAATATTTTCAATTTCATCAATAGTAAATCCAGCTGCGGTTGAAATCAATAAATGTTTTTTATTTAAAATAGGTTTTAGTTCAATTAGAATATCTCTCAATTGTGTAGGTTGAACAGAACAAATGATAATATCTGAATCTTGAGTTGCTTTTTTATTATTAGAAGTGATATGTACTCTTTTTGAATCTTTCCACTTGTTTAAAGATTGCGTATTTCTTCGGGTTAAATAAAGGGTCGTAAAACTGTTATTGAGTATCATCCCTTTGGCAATACTAAGTCCAAGATTTCCTGTTCCGATAATGGCGATTTTCATGATGATTAATATACTGATGGTTTTAAGTTAAGTCCTTTAGCACGATCTAGCTGCAACATAATATTTAAATTTTCAATGGCTTGAGAACAAGCTCCTTTTAATAAATTATCCAATACGCTAGTAATCAAAAGTGTATGCTCATGCTTATGGAGGTGTATTACACAATTATTGGTGTTGATTACTTGTTTTAAGTGTAATTCTTTTTCAGACACATGTGTAAACGGATCATGTTGATAGAATTTGTTATAAAGTTGGGAAGCCTCTTTCTCTGTTAAATTCGATTTCAAATAGCAGGTTGTGAATATCCCCCTAGTAAAATCACCTCTAAGAGGTACCATATGAATTTGAGCTTTGTGATTTGGTTTGATGTGCCGTTTAATTTCATCCAAATGTTGATGAACAAAAGGTTTATACCAAGAAACATTATTATTTCGCCAACTAAAATGAGTTGTAGATTGCGGCTTTATTCCTGCACCGGTACTACCGGTTATGGAGTGGATATGAACATCATTATTTAATAAATTATTTTCAGATAGGGGTAATAAAGCAAGCTGTATTCCAGTTGCAAAACACCCTGGGTTCGCAATCGAATTAGCAGATGCAATATTTGATGCATTCAATTCAGGAAGCCCATAAATAAACTCTCTGTTATTGTATTCGTGATTACCTAATAATCTAAATTCATTACTCAAATCAATAATTAGAATCTTGTCATCAAAATCATTGTGATCTAGACATGCTTTGGAATGGCCATGACCTATACATAGAAACAAAACATCGATATTCTGATCGATTTTATCAACAAATTTCAGCTTTGTTCGACCAATTAGTTGTGGATGGATATGATGAATAAAGGTGCCAGCTTTTGATGTACTGTAGACCCATTTTAAGTTTAAATTAGGATGAAATAATACCAAATCAATTAATTCGCCTGCAGTTATTCCAGTCCCACCGACAATACCAACGGTTTTCATTTGAGAGAATTAATGGTGTGATATATTTTATTGGATAGGGAAGATATTTTAATGAAACCTTCAATATGATCAGAAGACCATCCAAGGTTTTTTTCACCATAAGCTCCCATATTATGTTTCATTAAATCATGTTTGGATTTAATACCTTGTAATTCAAATTGTTTTAAATGAAGTCTACAAAATACTTTACCTGTTACAAATTGTTGACTTTGAATAAAAAATGCTTCAATATCTCTATTGACAGGATCCCAATAATTTCCTTCATGGAGCATCATGCCATAAAATTGAGACAACTGATTTTTTTGAAATAATTGCCATTTTGAAAGTGTGTGTTTTTCTAGTAATTCATGTGCTTTAATCAAGAGTAATGGCCCACCAGCTTCGAAACCGACTCGACCTTTAATTCCGATAATCGTATCGCCGACATGAATATCGCGACCAATTCCAAATTTTTTGCAGATGGCATTGAGTTGTTTTATTAAAACGACAGAGTCTCCTTTTGCGCCATCGAGTTCGACGATTTGACCTTGCTTAAACGAAATTTCTAAATGTTGAGTTTCTCTTTTTTTAGTGTTAATTATTGAATAAGCACTTTCAGGTAGTGGTTCGTGCGATGTTAATGTTTCGGCACCGCCAATGGTTGTTCCCCATAAACCTTCATTAACCGAATATTGTGCTTTTTCCCAGTGGATATTGATTCCTTTGCTTTTTAAAAATTGAATTTCATCTTTACGGCTGAGATTTTGAGATCTAATAGGTGCAATAATTGTAATCTGCGGGGCTAAGATTTGGAAAATTGAATCGAATCGAATTTGATCATTTCCTGCACCAGTGCAACCATGAGCGATATATTGTGCTCCGATTCTTTTTGTATAGGAAAGAATATAATCGGCTTGAATAATTCTTTCAGCGCTTACAGATAAAGGATAGGTTTTATTTTTCAACACATTACCATAAATCAAAAATCGTATGATTCGATGATAAAAACTTTTAAGTGCATTTAACTTTTTAAATGTTTTAGCACCAAGTTTCAGAGCTCTTTGTCGCAATTGATCTTCTTTATGGAAATCCAAGTTTCCATTGGTATCTACAAATACAGCATGAACTTGGTATTCTTGGTCTGTCAAATACGAAATACAATACGAAGTATCTAATCCCCCACTATAGGCCAATACGACTTTTTTATTGCTTTTTTTCATTGGAATTAAATCGATTTGAGTTTTGTTTTTACTTTACCAACGAAATTAGAGTCTTTGGGATCAAACAGCATGCCAGTACAAAGACACATTTTTCTTTCAGTTCTTGTCAATACATCATAATTATTGCAAGTCCTACACCCATTCCAAAAATCAGGATCATCGGTTAAGTCAGAAAAGTGTACCGGTTTGTATCCTAGTTTATGATTTATTTTCATTACAGGTTTGGAAGTGGTAATCCCAAATATCTTTGCTTTGGGATACTTTTTTAGGGATAGCTTAAATACTTTTTTTTTAATTCGGTAAGCTAATCCTTGACCTCGATATTGTGGGTCGACAATTAGTCCTGAGTGAGCAACATATTTACCGTGACTCCAGGATTCGATATAACAAAACCCAGCTAGTTTATCCTCATCTAAAGCGATGATGGCATTATTTTTTTCGATGCGCTCGGCGATGTATTGGGGAGTTCGTAAAGCAATTCCTGTGCCACGAGATTTGGCAGACTCTTGAATGAGTACACTTATTTTTTTCGCGTATTTAATATGCTTTACTTGAGCAACAATAATCTTCATGATAGTTTAAGAAATTTTTGTTTGTCGAGAGGATGAAAATAGTTCTCGAAATTCGAAATCAAAATCACACCCGCAAGGGGCGAGTGCTATTCAACGGTAAAACTGCTTGACAGCTTTGAGCATTGACTATTTCGGACTTAAATTTCATGGTTTTGGACGGACAAAATTAAATAATATTTTTTATTTCTATTAATCATTTTAAAAAACGAATTCGTTGGTTCATTCCAAAATATTTCTTAATAGCATCTGCCATATTAATTTCAATAATTCAAGCAATTTTGTAAACCAAATTTTAGTTCATTTTGTTTATTCAATGGAGTCTCGATTAACAATAAGTTTAATTCAGAAAAACTATCAGTTTCTGTTGAATAGAAAGATATTATTAGCTCACAGTGGGGGCATAGATAGTTGTGTGTTAGCAGATCTATTATTAAAGTCAGATTGTAATTTTTCTGTTGCACATGCAAATTTTCAACTCAGAAGCTCTGAAAGTATCAAAACGCAAAACTTTGTATCCGATTGGTGTCAAGCGAATCAAATTCCGTTTTATCGTACTACATTTCATGTTGGCCCCTATCAAAAGCACTCAAAAAAGGGGATTCAAGAAGCCACCCGTGATTTGCGCTATCAATGGTTTAACTATTTATTGGAAATCAACAGATTTGAATATCTATTAACCGCGCATCATTTAAATGATCAAATTGAAACTTTTTTTATCAATGCCATGAGAGGTTCGGGCATCGCTGGATTGAGGGGTATAAAAGAGACAAAAAAGATTCTCAGACCGCTATTAACGGTTTCTAAAAGACAAATTGTAGACTATGCTCATCAATATCAAATTGATTTTGAAGAAGATAGCAGCAATGCCGATGTATCCTATCAAAGAAATTATATCAGACATCAAATCATCACACCAGCTGAACAATATAGATCAAATTTTGTACAACAGTTTGCTAAAACACTGAAAAATATCAATTTGGCTCATATATTTATTTCTAAAGAGCTGAATAAAATTCAAAAAAAAGTCACAACACTGAAAGATAATCACTTCTATTATTCTATCACTAAATTAAAACAACTAGAACATCTTGAACTTTGTCTTTTTCATTGGTTTCAAGAGTACAATTTTCGAGTCAGTGAAATCTTAAAGTTAATGAACGCTGAAAATGGAAAATATATCCAACAGAATAAGTTTATATTATTAAAAAGTCAAGATCATTTGATTTTAACAATTAAATCGGTTCTTCAAATAGATCCTAGTAGATATCCTCTCAAATTAACTGATCATAAAGAAGGCAATATGTTATATCCAATAAAATTGAAATGGAAGATACTGAATGAATTTCCAAAGAATATCATTGATTCTAATTTTGCTTTGTTAGATGAAAAAAAAATAAAAGGGGATTTAACCATTGGAAAAATAAACATTGGGGATTGGTTTTATCCCAATGGCTTGAATGGTAAAGTTTCAATCTCAAAATTTTTTAGAAATTTGAATTACAATAAGATAGATCAACAGAATCAATGGATACTTTATGTGAATAATCACATTGCTTGGGTAATTGGAAGGCGGTGTGATCGGCGGTTTATGGCTAGCCGTAGTACCCCGAAGATCATTTCATTTGAGTACACGAGATGAAAAGTTTATTGATTCTATTATTGACTTCCATCACATCACTAGGAGCTCAAATCCTAGAACCAATTAAATGGGAAACTGATATTGAGTCCATAGACCAGCATAGATATTTAGTCACTTTCAATGCTCAAATTGAAGAAGGCTGGCATTTATATTCACAATTTTCTGATCCTAATGGAGCTTTACCAACCGAATTTATTTTTTTAAATACTTTAAATAATTATCAATCGATTGGTCCGGTAAGGGAAAGTGAATCCATTGTAGATTTTGATAAAGTCTTTCAAATGGATTTGACTTTTTTTAAAAAACAAGCCACATTTGAAATCGAGATACAAGTCATCAATTCTGACTTAGATTATTTCGAAATCGAAGTAAATTACCAAGTTTGCAATGATTCATTATGCATTTTTAGATCAGAAATATTCGATTTTGTATTGAATGATGAATTTATTAAAGCAGTGAGTGTTTTGGATGAACATAGCCAAATGAAATCAAAAGAAATGGTGATTGATTTAAAAAACAAACACTTTCTTAGTAGCATAGCTAACTATTCAAATGGGGGCTATTGGACTATTTTTTTTCTAGGTCTTTTTGGAGGGTTATTGGCCTTATTAACGCCTTGTATTTTACCGATGATTCCACTGACGGTTTCTTATTTTTTAAACTCTTATCAGACCGCAGTCAAAGGAATGATTAATGGATTGCTCTACGGACTATTTATCATTATTATTTATGTTTTATTAAGTCTACCATTTCATTTATTTGATAATATGAATCCAGAAATTTTAAATTCATTGGCGACTAATGTTACTTTGAATCTACTATTCTTTGCTGTATTTATAGTTTTTGCCTTATCCTTTTTTGGTTTGTTTGATATAAGAGTTCCGTCTAATTGGATATCCAAGACCGATAAACTTTCTTCAATGGGAAATTTAGTCGGTATTTTTTTTATGGCTTTAACTCTTGCCGTTGTATCTTTTTCATGCACAGGACCATTACTCGGATCTTTATTAGCAGGGTCTATTACTTCTCAAAGTGGAGCCACCCAGTTGACTTTTGGCATGCTTGGATTTGGAACTGCATTGGGACTACCATTTGCCTTTTTTGCTATCTTCCCTAAGACCATCCATTGGATTCCAAAATCTGGAGATTGGATGACCGCTCTCAAAGTGACTTTAGGGTTTTTAGAATTAGCCTTGGCATTAAAATTTCTTTCCAATGCAGATTTAGTAGCCCATTGGGGAATTCTCAGTCGTGAAATTTTTATAGCCATATGGCTTTTGCTCGCGCTCCTTTTGGCATTATATTTTTTTGGCGTATTTCAATCGATAAGGTTTTGGTCGAGAAAAATAAATATCAGTCGATTTGTTGTTGGAGGAATTATAATGTGTTTTTGCATTTATCTAATCAGAGATTTTTTTTCAAAAGAAAATACGCTTCAAATGTTAAGCGGTTTTCCTCCCCCCGAATTTTATAGCATTAAAAAAGCTGAAAACCAATGCCCTTTGAATCTACCTTGTTTTAAAGATTATCAAGTCGGATTAGAGGTTGCAAAAAAGAAACAAAAACCGATACTTATTGATTTTACTGGGTGGGCGTGTATTAACTGTCGCAAAATGGAAGAAAATGTTTGGGCTCATTCCGATATTTACCCCTTACTACAAGAGTTTGTCATTATTTCACTATATGTTGATGATCGGATGAAATTGCCGGAATCCGAAAGATTCAACTTTCAATATCAAGACGGCCGCATCAGAGAGATTAATACTGTTGGTAAAAAATGGTCTACATTTCAGTATGTGAATTTTAATAATGCTTCTCAACCATTTTATATTCAAATGAGTCCGGATGAAAAACTGTTGAATTTCTCCATTCAATACACCGATGTACCAACTTTTCGAAATTGGTTAAATGAAGGGTTAGCTGAATATAGTAAAAAGAGCAGTTATTTGATAAACTAAAAGGATGATTATATTTAACCAATTTTTCTCTCAATAAACGAAAGTGATTGAATGTCATTATCAATTAATATTTATAAACGCACATCTCGAAATAAACTATTGTTATGTGGGATACAAAAAAGATAAATAAAGCGCTTGTAAAATATGCTGATTGGGGAGCCAAAAAAACCTTAGCCAATGGGGTTCCAATCTATTATCTAGATGAAGATTATCCTGGTAAAAAAATAAAAGAATTTCCCAACGGGAGACGATTTATTGTTGTTACAAAAGGGAGAACCGAGACGATGTTTGAGCAAGTTCCTCCTCGAAAGGGAAAATAATGGCTGATTTGACATTGATTTCAGGTCCCAATGGATCTGGAAAAACCACCTTGTCTCATTTTTTACTTTCAAAAAAATATATAGATAACCAAATCCCATTAATTAATCCTGATGAAATTCAACTTCAAGAAAATCTTGATGAGTTTGAAGCATCCAAAAAGGCTTTAATATGCCGTGAAAAGTTACTGCTACAAAAATCTGATTTTAGTATTGAAACCACTCTTTCGGGCAATTCAGAAGTGAGACTGTTTCAAAGGGCAAAATTACTTGATTACCAAACAAGAATATATTTCATCACTACATTAGAGCCACAAATTTGTATTGATCGAATTAAATATAGAGTGGTAGAAGGGGGACATAATGTTGATGATAAAGATGTTATCAGACGTTTTGTTCGATCGCATCATAACTTTTTGAAGATAGTAAACCAAATAGACGAAGTATTTGTTTTTGATAATAGTTTCCTCAATCGAAAATTTATTTTTTCATGTTCTAATAAAAAACCAAAAGTGGTTTCTAAAAGGTATCATTCTTCTTTTTTTACTAAGATTTTGAAAAAGTATGAAATAATTATATAATCAAATATCTTCATGCAATAGTAATGAATGTGCGAAACTTAGAATCACTTTCGTTTAATTAACGATGGCTGCTATAAAATATAATCGAATCATACCCCCTCAATAACTCGATGTTGGTTGAAAAATGATTTGAACGAGACGGTGTCTCATTTAGGGTTTTTAAACAGTGCTCTATACTTTTTTTGTCTTGATCGGTTTGATATAAAATAAGTTATCAAGCCAGTGCCAATAAATAAAAGTCCAATAAGACTTTCTTTGGGTCTTTCGTACAACATATAGCTTAAAATCCAAATACTAAAAACAATAAAGGCAATTTGTAAGAAGGGTTTTAATGGACTTTTAAAGGCCTCTTTTCGACCTTTTAACCAAAAGATAGAAACCACAGTTAAAGTTCCCATCAATTGTAACACGAAACTAGCATAAAGCAGCACTTGTTCAAATGTTCCCGTAATGACTAGAACAATACTAATAAATGCTTGAAGCCATAAAGCTTTTACTGGTATAGCATTCTTATTTCTGATTGCAATTGGTTTCCATAATGAATAATCTTTGGCCATGGCACTTGTAACCCTTGATCCTATCCATAGATAACCACTTATCGTAGCAATTAACTGAATAGCAATGAGATAACTAATCCATTTACCACCATTTGATCCCAATAAATTCGCAAATGAGATAAACGCGATTTCGACCTTTCCACTTATTTGTTCCAAGCTAGCATGTTTCAGAAAAACTATTTGTAATAAAATATAAACTATGGTCACCAAAATAGTCCCAAACAATAATGCTTTTGGTAGATTTCTTATAGGATCTTTAATTTCTTCCACAATATATGCAGCAGCATTCCAACCAGTATAGGCATAAGTAACATAAAGAAGTGAAATGGCAAAACCAGGCAGTAATACTTCATTTTTCCAAGAGTTATTGAAATTTAATGCCGTATCAACGGTTGGAACAGCATAAAATCCAATCATAATGAGAATGAATACAAAAATCACTTTTACTACGGTGGATAAATTTTGAAACTTTCCGCTTTGCCCAACACTAAAAGAATGTATTATTGTCAATATCAAGATGATGAAAATGCCAAACCAATTATTGAAAAGAACTTCATTTATTGGATTCAAATAACTGTTCATAGCCATCACAGAAATGGCAATTGGAGCCGTAAAACCAACCGTTAGGGAAATCCATGCATATAAGTAGCCAGCTAGCGGGTGGATGAGTTTGGATAGAAATATATAATCTCCTCCTGATTCATCAAAATTGGTTCCCAATTCAGCATAAGTAAAGGCTCCTATTAAAGCTAGGAGCCCTCCTATGGTCCATATCAAAGCAATACTCCAAGTATTCTGAACATCGACTAATTGATATCCAAGGCTAGTGAATACGCCAGTACCAATCATATTAGAAACAACCAAAGCGGTTGCAGTTTTCCAACCTATTTTGTTTTTCAAGCTCATTGAATCAATAAAGCCTTAAACAAGATATTAGGCTTTGAAAATTGCCTGTTTCCATAAATCTGTTTTAGTCCTTATACCAATTTGTGTTTTGTCTTTGTTTATACTTGATTTTATTTGTATTCTTTTGAATTAAAACGAATACATCATGAAATACAAAGATTATTTGCTGACTTTGAAAAGTAATTTAATCATGCAAATTAGTATTGGTATTCTTTACAGTTCATAATTTATTCTTGCAAAATAGAATGTACCGGTCGTGCCCATTTGTACGGGAGCATATTTGAATACTCCAAAGTAGCTATTCTCAAATATTTGTTCATCTGGAAACACATTAAAGATATTGTTTGCTCCAATGATTAAGGAAATGTGATCATCCAATTGGTATGAGCTAGTGATATCAGTAGTGATTTTGGATGAATGTTCTTGAACATCCCCAAAAGGGAATCCATCTCTAGTCACTTTACCCCAAAGCGTGTTTCTAAGTTTAAAACCAAGTTTTCCACCAGTTCTATCAATGGTCAGAATGCCTTTATCTTGTGGATTATTGGTTTCAATCAAACTTTTTTCTTGAGAGCCAAAATAAACATCTTCTTGACCTTCAAATATTTTAGGTATATCGTTGAGAGTTTCATCCACCTCGGTTTGATTATGATTGTATAATAACGAGATATTGAAATGCCCTTTATTTAGAGGGATTGTATAATTCAAAACGAGATCGATTCCCTTTGTAGAAGTATTGACTGCATTGGTGAAAAATCTAGCAGAAGAAACGCCTAGAGGTTTTAAAATGGTCTGTAACTCATCAATGGGATCTCCAAAAACATCATTACCCAATGCCCCTGTATAAACTATTCGATCATCGACATTTATTTGGTAAGCATCTAATGTAAACTCAAAATCATCGGAAATTTTTGCAGTTAATCCAAGACTTAAAGTCAATGAAGTCTCTTCTTTTAATTCAGCGATGCCTAATGTATCGGCTATTTCACTATCGTTTCGGAATGTACCCCCATTGATTAGATTTCCATCAACGAGCACAGTTGCGATATTATTAAAATATTCTTGATGCAGTGATGGAGCTCTAAAACCAGTACCAATAGCCCCTCTTAAAGCGAAATCGTTAGTCAATTTATAGCGAGTTGCTAATTTACCATTGAGTGTGCCACCAAAATCGCTGTAGTTTTCAAAGCGACCAGCGATTCCAATCAAAAATTGTTCGGTGAGATTAAATTCGAAATCAGTATAGATTGCCAATGATGACCTTCCTTCATCTACTTCATTATTGGGTGAAAAACCAGGAAACGATTGAGCTCCATCTTCAATATAGGAACCTTCTTCTCCAGCATGAATGCTATAATTTTCAAATCGATATTCAGCTCCAAATGCAATACTCAGCCCCTTCAATATATGTTCATTAAACCGTGAAAAATCGATATTGATCGTGTTTTGAAGAAAAGCGTGCCCTCCAGCATCAAATGATGTGGCCCCTTTGGGACCTAATGCATCATTGACAGTATTGGCTACAGAATAATTAAATCTATTATTACCAATTGTATTGCTGATATCAAAATTCCATTGTCCAAATTTTGTTTTAAATCCGGTAATCAAAGAAAGGTCCCTGATATTTGATTCTAAAACAGGTTGGAAACCATTTGGAAAGATTTCTAGCGTATGCCCTTCAGAGGGTAATCTACGGAAGCCAAATCCATCCCCCAATCTAAAATTCCCCCCACCTGCAGCATAGAATTGGCCATACTCACTTGTTAGAATTTCAAGATTTGTAAATAACTGGATGTTTGAGATGCTGGCATCGCCAATTTGAAAATTAAAATCATCACGATTCAAACCAGCGGCGGCAATCAATTCATCATCTTTTTCTTTTGCTCCATCATTTGAAAATGGATAGGCAAAGAAATTTCCTAACTCAGACTGATCATAGATGACTAGCTCATGATTCTGAGTTCTAGTTGTTTTTGCTCGATTATTAAATTCAGAAGTTAGATTAAAAAAGCCTCCATCACCAATTTTAGTGCCATAATTTAAGTTGATGTTTGTCGTTTCTCCATCACCCTCTGAAGTAACACCATAAGTCGCCACGGCTTGTAGTCCAATGTCTTTTTTTAATATAATATTGATCACACCAGCGATGGCATCGGAACCATATTGCGCAGCAGCTCCATCTCTGAGAACTTCGATTCGATCAATTGCTGAAGTTGGAATAGAAGATAAATCGGTGCCTACAGATCCATTACCAAAGGTCCCCTGATTGTTTAATAATGAAGTGGTATGTCTTCTTTTACCATTGATGAGTACTAACACCTGATCGGGCCCCAAACCCCTTAAAGAAGCCGGGTCTATATGCTCTGTTCCATCAGAAGAGGATTGCCTGATGGAATTGAACGAAGGCACGATATTCGATAGGAAATCATTTGCAGTTGTTTGCGCTGTCGCTAATCGAGTCGATGAAACGTCGATAACATCCACAGCCACAGGGGTTTCTAATTTTGTTTGTCTAGGGTTTCTACTACCGACAAGGACCACTTCTGATATGGACTCTGCAGATTCTAACAAAATGACAATTAAATTCTTACCACCTAGAATCTTTTGGGACGTATAACCAAGAATTGAGAATTCTAGTACGGGATTTTCAATATTTGTGTTGATTGAAAACCCGCCATCTAAACCTGATATTGTTCCAATCGTAGTCCCCTGTACTTTAATATTGACACCTGCTAGGGGCTGATTTTGGGAATCAACGACTTTACCATTAAATGTGTTTTGAGCAGAAATACTTGGTATAATTCCGATCAACAAAAAGAAAGTAAATAATTTTTTCATTTGAAATATTTTTTATGATTATTAGATTTTAATTATGTAGTGGTTAGTTAACTATTCTTGAAATTTTGACACGCGTCCCTATTGGCATTTTCTTGATATAAAAAGCATAATCATTAGAATTTGATTTACTCCAAGATCTTCCGATTTCTGGAAGTATGTAGCCATTTAAGCCTCGACTTGAACCATTGGTTATCGTATCCTTGCCACTATGTTTACCAAGGTACTCCGTAATGATTAATACACGTGTATCGATTAGCTCATTGGTATCGGGATGAAAAAAATCAGCTTTAACTTCTGAATCTAATGTCACTCCGAGATGACGAGATATTCCCAAAATGCCGTCTGGGTGATTTGATAATGATTTGGCATTTAAAAAATGATCTGGGTTGACAATGATGACCTCATCTTTTCCAATTTCAAGTTTTGGAATTTGATGATGGATATCTACTTTGGTAACTGCAAAACCTGGAGGGCATCCCCCTTTTGTGATTGTACAGAGTGCTTGAGGGATGATAAAATACTTTAAGGAGCGAAATTGAGTTCCTTTGCTTAGATCAGAAAGTTTTGGATGGCTAGGAAATCCCTTGATAATAAATAAACTATCGATATATTCACGAAATGGGATAAAAGCATCATGATCTACCCCAATGATATTATGTAAAGCATTTGTTTTTGGATCTCTTACTCTTGCCCACAGACAATCCGAACCTTGCGCGTATTCTGTATCTGCAAATTTTGCACGACTTGCATTATTTACTAAAATATGAGCCGATTTATGAATTTTATTTAAATGATATTCTGATTCTAACTCAGCTCTACTACCAAGAAAATCAATAATTTGACTGCCGGATTGTAAACTTTTACCAGGTATTGAGCTTATGCAATCGACGACTTGAATATCTACTCCATATCGCTCATTTATGATTTCATAATGATCTTGAATTTTTGATTTTGCAATATCCCCATCTTTAATCGTATCAGAAAAATAGTATACTTTTTTTCTATCTGAGTCAGCGTGCAATAATTCTAATATTCCTCTAACCACTAGTTCTTTTGGGACACTATCAAGCAACCCTTGTTTTATAGCCAATACGGACTTAAGAACTAGAATATTTCGGGTTTCTTGAATTGTATTTATAGAAAGTTGTGATAAGTATTTCAAATAATTAGTAATCTCTGTTTCATGAACTTCATTTATAAAGGCATCCCAAGATGAACTGACTCGT
Organism: Flavobacteriaceae bacterium; assembly: GCA_965221765.1. GTDB lineage: Bacteria > Bacteroidota > Bacteroidia > Flavobacteriales > Flavobacteriaceae > Bin25. The sequence goes on along the minus strand of OZ244911.1, from coordinate 2,283,083 downwards.
ATTAATTCACTATTGTAATTACAAACTATTGAATTTGAACCGGCATTTTTTCTATGTGTTAAGGAATTAATGATATCTGCATCATAGTTCCAATCAATGTTGGAAATCTCATTTAATCTTCGTTTAATATTGTTTGCCATTTTGAATTTGTATTGTATCAATGTATTTGAATATGAAGAGTTTGTCTCGTTATGTTAATTACTTTTTTGAAATTGAAGACGTCATCGTTTAATTGATTTTTAGTTGTTTTTCTAATATTTTTCTCTAAGAATATCTATGATCATTTAAGGTGAGCATTTATGAATTTTTTTATCTCCAACCGCATTAATGCACTAAATAAAACATGGATTAGATTCCTTAAAATCGACTTAATTCATTGCAATTTGAGTGGCTTTAATTATTTGTGAGCATCCAAGCATCTCACAACTTTTATTTGAAGAATAAAACATTACTTTCTTAACTTAGACTAATACTTTATATTGAAATTGACAAGCAAAAAACTCCTTTGGTATTTGCTACTACCAAAGGAGTTCAAGATTTATTTGTTTTTATTTCAGTTAGTAGCAAAGACACAAGTATGATGACATGCACAACATGGTGAATATCATCATAAATAAAGATTGAATACTTATGCTCATGCGTACTTTGATTTCAAAAGATTGAAAGCGGGTGCAAACATACATCAAGTTAGCATTTTATAGTATCCTAAATAATTTAAAATTTTTTTACTCTAATTTGTAACGCCCAGTGGATGCAAAATTGAGCTTTGAGCATAAAATTTGTATGCTTTTTAGAAGATTATTTGTTTTCGAAAGAGATTGGGTTTCTATAAGCAATTCAGAAACCAACTATCAGCTATAAAATTGTAATTTAGGGTTGAATCCATAATAATTGTTTCCATCTTTTATGCTCTTTGACGATTAATAATAAATTGATCAAAAAATAAATGCCCGTTTGAATTACTTCATTGGGTTCATCACCTTCTAAAAAAACATGTAGGAGAAAAATATGAAGGGTAATGGGAATTAAAAAGATGGCACCAATGAAACTGGTATATTGGATGAATAACAACAATCCCAAAATGATTTCTGAAATAGCCAATAGTTGATAAGCAAAACCAGTGACTTTCATACCCCCCATATAAGCTGAGATGGCAAAATATTTATTATTATTTGATTCGACATATTGAGTCAGTGTATCGAGATGTTCTTGGGGCGTCGGAATCGAGTTTTTAAATTTTTCAGTACCTGCATAGATCATTAATGCTCCCAATCCAGCGCGTAATAATCCATAAACTATTCTTATCAATGTTTGTTTTGTCATTTTTAATACAGTTATTAATTAATGTTATGCAAATTAGTTGCTTTTGTGTTGTATAGAGGTTTTTAAAAAGACCAGTTCCAATTAAAAACTAACGGCTGTTTTTATCATTATTTGTTTTTACCGTTTTATTCGTAAAGATTGACTAAAGGTTTATATCCAATGCCATGATAAGGTCTCTGATGATTATGAAGTCGAAACCATTTATCCAATTGATTATAGTATTCCTCCAAACCATCATCCGATGGTTCTTCACGAGTCACTTTGGTTTAGGGGAATAGCACAGAGTAGCTCACCATAACTGTTCGATATGAGCATTTTCCTAATCTTTTGCATACATATGCATACGCTATCAAATAGAAAATTGGTGGGCTGTACTTGTGTATTCTTTTGAATTCAACGATGCTAATACTGGGAGACTGAGAGACGCTTTTTAAGGACTTCATTATACCTTATATTGAATTTTGTAGTAGGCTATTTTCACTTCATATTACAAAAAGTTTTGCTGCAAAAAATAACTGAAGTAGTCGTCTTGATTTTTAGAAAACGTACAAGCATAGAACGTATTGTTAGAAAATGGTGATGAAAGAAAAAATTTAGAAATATTCTATGAATGCTATACCAAGTTCTTTCAAGGTTCAAAAAGGGCTCATCAATTTAAAAATCTTTTTATTTCTTTATAATCATTAAAGGTAAATAGAACAAGATTCCAATCATTAAAAATACTAGGCCTTCAATGACACTAGCTGCAAACGAAAACCAAAAAACATCATTTTTCCCATCCCAAAGAAAGGGAATCAAGCCCATTACAGTAAAAAGAATCTTCAATACAATAGGAATGATTTTTTGGTTGAAAGCTTTGAAATAGAGGATATTGTTTGGTTTTTGGGGAAATTCACTTTTCAAACGATGATAATCATTTAAAAGAAATATGGTTGCATTGACACTGATACCACACAATAGGATTAGTGAAGCATAACCACCTTGATCAAAATTAATTTTGAAAATATAAAAAGCAAAAACTGAGGTAACTAATTAGCTGCCATATTGATTGAACTAGTTTGTTCTGAATTGAATTTCAATATATGTAAAATTACATATGCATTGGGATGGATTTAGTATAAAATTATCTAGGAATACTTGATCGAAGGGTGTAGAATTAGGATAGATAAGTCAACTGTTCAGAATTTGGCTTTTTTTAAACTCTGTAGGCGTTCTTCCAAATTCTTGTTTAAAACAAGTACTGAAGTACTTGGGATTTGAAAACCCTACCATGTCACTTATTTCGTCAATAGTATAATCACTTTTTTGAATTAGATCAGCAGCTCTCTTTAATCGCATTGATTTTACAAAATCATTGATGTTTTGATTGGTCAATGCCTTCATTTTACGATATAGAACAGAATGACTCATGGCCATATCCTTGGCAAGTGTGGGTACTGCATACTTGGGGTTAGACATGTTCATTTCAATCAGTTCCATGATTTTCTCCAAGAACTGTTCATCCGTATTGTTGATGGCTATATCCTTTGGTTTTAAGATAATTTCTTTCTTGAATTTATTCCTTAAAAGTTTACGAGATTCCAAAAGGTTATTCAGACGCACGCTTAATAGGTCGATGTCAAAGGGTTTGGTGAGGTAATCGTCAGCACCATAATCAAAACCTTCTATTTTAAAAGTGTTTGAGGCCCTTGCGGTAAGGAGTATGATGGGAATATGTGATGTTCTATAATCAGTTTTCAATTTTTCACATAATTCGAGACCATTCATTTTGGGCATCATAATATCGGAAATGATGATATCTGGAACAATATCGTAAGCTAGATTCAAACCCTCCAAACCATTTTTAGCTATATTGATAATATACTTTTGTGAGAAACTACTTTTCAAAAAGTTTCTCATTTCTTCATTGTCTTCAACGATTAGTAGTATAGGTTTTTCAACTAGATTGTTTTGATTTTTTGATGTGGATTGTAATTCGTTTGATTGATTTACAATATTTTTAGTCTCCTTGTCAAGGGTTAACTCCTTTTTAGTATAAACTTCTTTCGAAATGGGAAAGACCAACGAGAATACTGTGTTTACATTTGGTATACTTTCTACATTGATGGATCCACGATGTAGTACTGCTAAATTTTTAGTGATAGCCAAGCCCAATCCTGTACCTTGTTCAATGGTATTATGTTCAGACTGGAAAAATCGATTGAAAACTTTTTGCTGGTTTTTTTTAGTAATACCCTTTCCATCATCAGATACTTTTATTAATAGTTCTTTTTCGTTGTTTAAGGTATGCACCTCAATGCTGACCAAGGTTTTGGCATACTTAAAGGCATTGGAAAGCAAGTTATAGGCCATAATCTCTACCTTTTCAATATCCATCCAACATTTTCTAGAAATTTTGGAAAAGTCCGTTTTAAAAGCAACCTTCTTTTCTTTTGCGAATTGTTGAAAAGGAATGCAGATTTCTTCAAAAAACAATTCAGTATCAATAGATGATACCTGTAATTTACCAAGTCCAGATTCTATTTTTCTGAAATCCAAAATTTGATTGACAAGATTTAACAAGCGTTGCCCATTACGATTCATGGTCATAACAAGGTTGCTGGTTCTATTATTGTCAAATTTTGTTTTTCTAAGTTCTCCCAAGGGGGCTAAAATCAATGTCAAAGAAGTACGAAGTTCATGGGAAATTGAGGTAAAAAAACTTATTTTGGATTGATGGAGTTCTTGATCTTTTTCGTGACTGAATTTTTCAATTAACAGCTGATTTTGCAATCTCACCCTATTTGTGATACTCTGGTAAACAAAATATATCAAACTACCAAACAGCATTGTATAGATGAGATAAGCCCAGTTAGTCTGCCACCAAACCGGGATAATGGTTATGGCTATTGCCTTTTCAGCATATTTGGGTGCTTCACTAGTGGTTGTTTCATAAGCTCGAACTCTAAAAGTGTAATCTCCAGGTGGAGTATTGGAATAGGTTGCAAAATTTCTCTCTGATGAAGTGCCAATCCATCGTTCATCAAGTCCATCCAATTGATATTCGTATGTAATGCTGTGGGGAGAGGGATGGCCTGCAGAAGCAAATTCCAAGGCGAAATTATCCAAAGAGTACGGTAATCTTATATGTTTTTTATAGGTTATGGAAGTGTCCAATGGTACAATGCCTTCAATTTTTTGGTGTACATTGACTTTATCATTGAATAATCTGAAACCGGTAAGTTTTAAATCGATAGGGGCATTTCTGATTTCTAGATGTTTAGGAAAAAAAGCGATAAGTCCCTTTTTACTGCCAAAGAACAATTCACCTTCTTTAGAAATGGCAATAGCACCCGATTCATAGTCATTGGTAGGCAAGCCGTCTTTTGTATTGTATGTCACTATTTTTTGTGTACCACTTTTAAGATTGACTAGACCCTTATTTGTTGAAAACCAAAAGTCATCAAAATGGTCTTGTATTATACCGTATACAGAATTACTAGGAAACCCTTCTTCTAATCCAAAAGAAGTTATCTTTTTGGTTTTCATATTCAATCTATAAACTCCCTTACCTTCGCTAGCGATCCAAATGTTTCCTACTTTATCTTCATAAATATCTTTTATTGGGTGTTTTATTTCTAGTGGATTCTTGAACCCCAATTCTTTTAAGGTTAAAAACTTTTTCTTGCTTAAATCATAGAGTTGAATTCCTTTATCTAGAGTCCCTATCCATAATCTTTTGAATTTATCGCATAATAATCGCAACAATTTATTTGAAATAAGACCATGCTTATGTTCTTCATATTGAAAATTGAAATATTCATGCGATAGTTTATTGTATGAAAATAAACCTTGGTTGTAAGTGGCAATCCAAAGATTTCCGTTTTGATCATCAGCAAGGTCAAATACGGAAATAGGAGGTCCTTTGTATTTAATCTTGGGCTGTATAAAAAAATCAGTCCGATCTTTTTTTAGTACAATGATACTTTTTGTAGGATTCCCTATCCATAAATTTGATTCTCTATCTTCAAAGACGCTCATCACAATATTGGAGGGTATGCTCCCCGACCTATTTTCGTTGTGGTGATAATTCGTAAAAGTCCTATTGGATAAATCGAACTTATCCAATCCACCACCACCTGTCCCTACCCACAGAATATTGTCTTTTAAAAAGAGTGAACCAACAACATTAAAACTTAGACTATTTTCTTTTGAAAATGAAGTCTGATAGATTTTAAAAGGCGAATCAACGGTTTTATTTACCGTACCATCCCCCATCCCCATCCACAATGTTCCGTCTTTATCTATAAATAGACAATAAGCAATATCGTTAGTTAAACTACTAGCGTCAAAAGCGTCTCTTTTGAAAGTCTGTATGTAATTAGATGTTGTATTTATCAGATTTAGGCCTTGCCCAGTAGTAGCCCAAATTTCTCCAGATTTACCAATCTTGATATCTGTGATATTGTTCGTGCTTATAGAAGGTTTTCCTTTAATAACTCGGTAGTTATAAAAAGTCTTTTTATTTTGGTGAAACATAAATATGCCTTCTTCTTCTGTTGAAATCCAAATATTCCCAGAATGATCTTTGGCAATTCGCTGACCTGATCTTGAACTTTTATAAAACTTTGGGCTATACGTATAATGGAAAAAACGACCTTCTGATTTATCATAACAGTCTAAAACACCTGCATTGGTAGTGATCCATATTTTTTTTCCTTCAGCAACAATTGAAAACACATCATTGTTGCTTATGGTATTGCTATTACTTGAATCCTTTTTGATTTTTGAGAAAGTCCGGTACTTCTTATCGTAGATGTATATGCCTTCTCCAAAGGTTCCAATCCATATAAGACCATCTTCATCTTGCGTAATAGCGGTCACATAATTATTTGTAAACAAAGAATATGCTTCGGTATTCTTGTAGTTAACAAAAGTTTCATCAATGGGATTGTAACAATTCACACCTCCATGCATGGTTCCTATCCAAATAAGGCCTTCAAGATCTTGAAAAATAGTTATGACATTATTATTGCTTAAAGAGGACAAATCCCCATCGTTAGCAAAATAAGTCTTGAAGTCATATCCATCGTATCGGTATAGCCCATGGGTTCCGCCAAACCACATAAACCCTTCTTTATCTTTAAGAATACAGTTGACTGAGGCAAAACCATCTTCAATGATGAATTCTTCGAAATCAAGATGACGTTCTTGTGCCACAAGGACTTGGAGACATGCTAAAGATACAAATAAAAGAAAGCTTAATAGTCGATAAAATGGAATCAACTTACCGTATATGGCCATAGGTACTCCAAAATGAGTGAAAAGTTAAAAACCACATCATAAAAAAACGTGAAAAACTATTTGAATCATTTGAAAAGAACAATTATGAAACCTATAAGATTAAATTTTAAACCTGAGGCGGAATTCTCAAATCTATATTTGTTGGAAAACGAAACTTACAACTTTTTAAGTTATGAAAATACAACCTACGTCGATGAAATGGTTGTCCATGGCGTTCTTTTTTGTAATTACAATCGGTTTTAGCCAGCAACAGCTAAATGGAGTGGTCAGAGATACAACTGATCAGCCTTTGCCTGGAGTGTCCGTTGTTGTTAAAGGTTCTTCAAATGGGGTTTCAACCGATTTTAATGGGATCTTTAGCATTTCGGGTGTAGCAGATGCAGATGTTCTAGTGTTTTCCTATTTCGGATTCAAAACCCAAGAGATTCTAGTTGGCAATCAAACTAGTATTAATATTCAATTAGAAGAAGACATTACCAAACTAGACGATGTAGTAGTGGTGGGTTACGGTACCAAAAAGAAGGTTGAATTAATAGGTGCGGTTGCCCAAGTACCTGGAAAATTGACAAAGCAAAATCCCAATGCAAACTTTGTCACGGCTTTAGCAGGTAGATTGCCAGGATTGACAGTAAATCAAACATCGGTAGAGCCTGGTCGTGAAAACATTAGCATATTGGTTAGGGGGAGGGGAACTTTTAGGGACAATGAAGTTCTTTTAGTCATTGATGGAGTTATAGGAGCAGATGGACTAGGTGGCCTTGACCCAGAAGTTATTGAGAGTGTAACGGTTCTTAAAGATGCCTCGGCTGCAATATACGGTGCACGGGCTGCTAATGGTGTTATTCTTGTAACTACTAAAAGAGGGCAGAAAGGAAAGCCAACCTTTAATTACACAATAAATTCTGGGCTCTCAAAACCGGCTCGATTTGTAGAAAGGGCAAGTGCCCTTGAGTTTGCTTTGCAAGCCAAGGCTATTGAAGAGCGTGACGCGGCAATCCCTTTGATTCGCAGATTTACAGATGAAGAAATCGAAAGTTATAGAGACCCTGCCTTCAGAAGTACGGATTGGTTTAGAGAGGTCTATAATAGGGTATCTCACCAAACCCGTCACAACCTTTCACTTTCAGGAGGTACTGAAGTGACCAATTATTACGTTTCATTGGGAACGACCCAAAGGGAAGGAGTGATAAACAATGATAATTCTACAGATATTGACCAATATAACTTCAGGTCCAATATCGATATTAAACCCTTAGAAAATCTGAAAATATCTTTGAATTTGGCAGGAAGGTATGATAAAAACCAATTCTATGCTACCGATCCATTTACAGTGCTTAGGGCAACAGCTGATGGGTTACCAATTGATCTCGCCATTATTAATGGTCAACCAGTAGCATTGACCATGGGTGCACCTAACCCATTGGCTTTGGTTCAAGAAGAAGGTGGCTATCAAAGGGAAAACAATACCTTATTCAATAGCAAACTAGGTCCTGGATTATCACATTAAAGCGATACTAGGTTTGACCGTTGGAGGTTGGTTTGCCACCCGATTCAATCAGAACTATGATAAAAGGTTTGATAGACCATTTACGCAGTACATAACTCAAGACGATGAATCTTTGGAAGCGCAGCGAATTCATCGGGAAATCCAATTGATTGAGCAATATGAACGCAATTTGGAATTAAGTTCTCATTTCAGAATATCGTACCAAAATGTCTTTGGTAAGCACAGTATCAGTAGCTTTTTAGCATATGAGCAGAGTCAAAGTGAGTTTAACTATACTACGGCCTCTCGAAAGGGCTTTTTGACCGATGAGATAGACCAACTAGAAGCAGGTAGTATTGATTCTCAAGAAAATGGATCCTTCTCAAATGAAGAATCTAGACAAAATTACCTAGGAAGACTTGGATATGATTTTGATAAAAAATATTTCGCTCAATTCCATTTTAGATATGATGGGAGCTTTAATTTCCCAAAAGGGAATCGTTTTGGTTTCTTTCCTGGGGTAGAATTTGGGTGGCGAATTTCACAAGAAGATTTCTTGAAGGAAAGTCGAGTAATAAGCAATCTCAAATTGAGGGGGTCATGGGGACAATTAGGTAATGACCGTATTGATGCTTTTCAATTCTTGAATAGATTTGCGATACAAGGATCATTTCCATTTGGAACTGGAACCTTAAAAGACTATACTGCGGTCGCTCAAGTTGGGGCGGTGGGTAATCCAAACATAACATGGGAAACAGCGGAGACTATCAATATTGGCATTGATGCTACCTTTTTTGAAAACAGAATCAATTTCACTTTGGATGTGTTCAAAGAAAACCGGAATGATATTTTGGCGCCGAGAAATGTAAGTGTTCCTGATTTCACAGGCATAGTGTTACCTGATGAAAATATCGGTAAAACGGAAAATAAAGGGTTTGAAGCGATTCTGGGCTATAGAGACAATTTTGGCAAGTTAGGTTTCAATGCCGAAGCCAATTTTGCTTATGCAAAGAATACCTTGGCTTTTAAAGATGCAGTACCACCCGATGAAACTTATCAAAACCTTGAAGGAAGACCTATAGAAAGTGTCTTGCTTTATGATGCTATTGGCATATATAGAACACAGCAAGATTTAGACAATTTTCCCGGTGCCGCTGGAGTAGGAATAGGAGATTTAATATACGCTGATACAAATGAGGATGGTGAAATTACCCCTAATGATAGAATTGTATTTGAGCGAACTGATATACCAGAAATAACATTTGGTCTCCATCTTGGCTTGACATATAACGACTTTGATTTTAATGCTTTGATTCAGGGCCAAGCCAATGCAAATCTTCAAATTGGCGCTACATATGGACAAGGAGATACATCTTATATACTTCGTAATGCCTATACACCGGATACGCCAAATTCAATTTTACCTAGAATTGGTGGACCAGAGTCTTTAAGAAATGGATACAACGCCACCGAATTTCCATCGACATTTTGGCAACGTGATGCATCTTTCATTCGTTTAAGAACCTTACAATTAGGGTATACTGTTCCAACTAAGCTATTGAACTCTGTTGGTATTTCAAGCCTTCGGATATATTTCGGTGGAAGTAACCTTCTAACTCTTGATAAATTGAAAAAAGATGGATTGGCTGATCCTGAACTTAGCGATGGACTCGCTTGGAAGATTCCACAGCAACAGATTTATAATTTGGGAGCGACCATAACCTTTTAAAAGATTGCGTGATGAACATTATAAAAATAAAAAAATCAAATCAAAGATTGGTTAATTCACTAGGGTTATTGATTATAACTTTATTCATCTTTTCTTCTTGTAGCGAAGATTTACTAGATAAGCAGCCTCTTTCAGATATTTCTGACAAAAATGTCTTTAATGATGATGTCTTATTGGAAGCTTATGTAAATGATGTCTACAATATTTTACGATTTTTCCAATTTGGAGCATTTTTTACAGATGGATCTACTGATGATGCGGTCAACTTAGATCCAGATGGGAACAATTTCACTCGTTACAATAGAGGGCAAACCACACCAGATAATGGAGAAGGATTTACACGTGATGCTTGGAGAGAAAATTATGCCCAGATTAGAAAGGCTAATCTTTATTTTCATAGAATTGAAAATTCAACAGCGACTCCTAAAGTAGTTGATAGGCTGAGTGCAGAAATGCGTTTTTTGAGAGCTTGGGGTTATTTTGATTTGATTAGTTTTTATGGGGATGTACCACTGATAACCGATGTTATTGAATTGGGGAGTGAATCTTTTGATAGAGGTCGCACGCCATATCACGAGATAGTCGGTTTTATTGTTAATGAATTGGATTTGGCGATTCCAAACTTGCCAGTGGAAAGATTTAACAATAATACGGGTCGAGCTACTAGAGGTGCTGCTATGGGACTAAAGGCAAGAGTATTGCTCTATGCCGCAAGCCAACTACACAACCCATCTGGAGATGCAACCAAATGGCAAGCGGCAGCCAATGCGGCAAAGGAAGTAATTGATCTTCCTGAGTACACCATAGACCCAGATTATTCAAATCTGTACAATACCCAACGTTCTCGTGAAGTCATCATGGCAAGGGGATATACTCAAGAAAATCCACAGTTTTTCTTGTTCGGTTGGTTTTTTAATGTAGACAGGTATTTTTTACCACCTAATTATTTTGGGGATGTAGACACTCGTTTTTTTACCCCTCTGCAGTCTTTGGTTGATGCGTATGAAACATTGGATGGTCGTCCAGTAGATCCCCAAAACCCATATCTAAATCGGGACCCTAGGCTAGATATGACTTTAATTCATCATAATAGTGTCCTTCCAATCAATGGAGTGAATACCAAAATAGAATATCACATTGATAGTGAAGACCCATCCAATTCTAAGCTTGCTGGATTGGCTTCGGTAGCAAACGGAGGCACTGTTTCACACTACAATGTACTCAAACAAACGGATATATCGAAAGTTCCTTTGAATCTCTTCGGTGCTACGGCTCAAGTGTTGACCCCTTGGATTTATATGCGTAAGGCTGAGTTCTATCTAAATTATGCTGAAGCTCAAATAGAATTGGGGAATTTTGGAGAGGCTAGAAATGCCATAAACACAGTAAGGGCAAGAGAAAATGTAAATATGCCTCCAGTAATAGAATCGGGGGATGCCTTAAGACAGAGATATCGAAATGAAAGAAGGGTAGAATTGGCTTTTGAAAACCATAGATGGTATGACATTATCCGGTGGCAAATTGGTAATGAAGTTTTAACACAACCTGCTATGGGGGTAACTGTGACGAGAGATAGGTCAACGAATCCAGTTATTGATATTTATTCGTATGATGATAGAATAATCGATAATTTAAGAGTTTGGGATTCTAAAATGAGCTTTCTACCCATACCGCGACGTGAAATTGAAGCAAGCCCTTCATTAGGCCAAAACCCTGGGTATTAAAATGTCATCAGTATTAAGGGCAATGATTTAACAAAGTACAGTTCTTATTGTTAATTATTTATAAAACCGAAGATTGACAAAAATGACCCGTAAACTGATTGTTTCCTTTACTACAGTCACTATTGTCCTTGGAATAATCTTAGTAATCTCACATCTACAGAATAAAGCCAATAACCGTGAGGGCAATTTATTTACGTTGCTTTCACAAAATGAATCGGGAGTGGAATTCACCAATAATCTGAATGAGAATGATTCGATAAACTATTTTAATTATGGCTATATGTACATGGGTGGAGGTGTAGCTATAGGAGATTTGGACAATGATGGTTTGATCGATCTTTATTTTTCGGGGAATATGGTCGAAAACAAGCTGTATCGCAATACTGGGAATTTACATTTTGAGGATATTACTATTGCTAGTAATACAGCAGGTGACAATAGATGGTACACTGGAGTGACTTTTGTGGATATTAATGCTGATGGATGGCTTGATATTTATGCTAGTGTTTCGGGAATTTGGGCAGACACTAAAAATCAGTTGTTTGTAAACCAGGGAATCGATTCTAATGGGGTGTTGTCTTTTAAAGAAATGGCCGAGGCTTATGGAATTGCTGATAAAGGCAATAGTGTACAGGGGTATTTTTTTGATTATGAAAATGATGGGGATTTAGATCTTTTAACAATAAACTACCCGATAACCCCTTTTAACACTTCTATTTCAGAGTATGATAAACGTATGTCTAAAGTTTCTCATATTGAATCTAATACCTTGTATAGGAACAATAGTAATGGCACTTTTACTGATGTCACCCAAAACGCAGGAATTTTATCTTATAGCCTGTCCCTATCTGCTTCTATAGCCGACTTTAATAACGATGGATGGGTAGATATCTATGTTTCAAATGATTTCGCATCGCCTGATTTGTTTTATATCAATAATGGTGATGGGACATTTACAGATGAAATAAAAAATGTTTTCGAACAAACTGCATTTTTTGGAATGGGATCAGACGCTTCGGATTTTAACAATGATGGAAATATAGACCTCTTTCAGTTGGACATGACTCCAAAAAACAATCGTCGTTCAAAGGTCAATATGCAGAGAATGAATCCTAAGATGTTCCAAGAGATTGAAAAATATGGTTTCATGACACAGTATATGCAAAACGCTCTCCAACTGAATTTAGGCAATACACATAATGGATTCCCGATGTTCAGCAATATTCCACAATTGGCAGGTGTTGCACTCACAGATTGGAGTTGGTCTTCCTTATTTGCAGATTTAGACCAAGATGGACACAAAGATTTATTAATCACCAATGGGACTAGAAGGGAAATTAATAACAAAGATTTTTTTAAAGAGGCTAATGAAAAAATTGAATATGTCAAACGAGAAAATATAAACTTGGTTGAAATAGTCAATGCGATGCCTTCTGAAAAAATTAAAAACCATGTTTTTAAAAATGTAGGGGATTTCACTTTTGAGGACTTTGGAAATGAATGGGGGTTCGATCATAAAGGGTTTTCAAATGGAATGGCTTATGGTGATTTGGATAATGATGGAGATTTGGATTTGGTGGTCAATAATTTGGATGAAGTCAGTATTGTATATGAGAATACTTTGAAAGACCATAATTATATTCATTTTTCGTTCAATGGTCCAAAATCAAATCCTTATGGAATAGGTTCAAAAGTCACACTATTTCAAAAGGAAGAGCTTCAGTTTCAAGAATTGAATCCTACGAGAGGTTTTCAATCGTCTATGCCTCCAGAACTTTATTTTGGAGTTGGTAAAGCTAAATTTATCGACAGTATTATAGTGGAATGGCCTAATGGCCAAGTCCAAAAACTATATGCATTGGAGGCCGGTCAGAAGTTAAGGTTGGATTTCCAGAATGGAATCAAAATAGATAAATACCATCAATCTCAAAAAGGGGACGTGTTGTTCAAAGATATTACTACGGAAATAGGATTGTATCATAAGCATACAGAAAATGTTTTTGATGATTTTTTTTATCAGGTACTGCTCCCTCACAAGATGTCAACTTTAGGACCTGCATTAGCCGTATCCGATGTTAATAATGACGGATTAGAAGATTTTTATGTCGGCGGGGCGGTAGGTTATCCGGGCAATATCTTTTATCAAATGAGCGACGGCACGTTTAAAAAAGGGGAGCGAAAGACACCTTGGATGGAAGATAAAGCTTACGAGGATGTCGATGCTATTTTATTTGATGCCAATGGTGACGGGTTTACAGACTTGTATGTGGTGAGTGGTGGCAACGAATTTTATAAAGAATCCAAAGCCTATCAAGATCGATTTTATCTCAATGACGGAAAAGGTAATTTCAATAGATTACTCAACTCCTTGCCAGAAATGAACATTAGCGGTAGTATCGTAAGACCTATTGACTTTGATGGTGACGGTGATTTGGATTTATTTGTTGGTGGGCGTCATGCACCTAGAAATTATCCATATCCAACGGATAGTTTTATTCTTAGAAACGATAGTGCCGACGGTCAAGTGACGTTCGTGGATATAACCAAAGAGATAGCTCCAGATTTGCTTGCTATTGGGATGGTGACCGATGGTGTTTGGGTCGATATCAACAACGATACTTTGGTCGATCTGGCTGTCGTGGGTGAATGGATGCCGTTAAGCTTTCTGATTAACGAAAATGGGGTTTTGGTGGATAAAACAAAAGAATTTGGAATGGATACGCAAACCGTAGGGTGGTGGTACAGTATCGTATCCGAAGATTTTGATGCAGACGGAGACATGGATTTTATTGCAGGTAATCTCGGCTTGAATTATAAATACAGGGCCTCTGCTGAAGAACCCTTTGCTATTTATGCTGACGATTTTGATAATAATAAAAGTACGGATATCGTTTTGGGTTATTACAATGAAGGCATCCAATATCCTCTAAGGGGGCGTGAATGTTCTTCCCAACAGATTCCTGCAATTAAGATAAAATTTAAAGATTACACCTCTTTTGCACAAGCAAGCCTAGCTGATGTCTATTCAGCACAAGGATTAGAAAACGCGTTGAATTATAAGGCACAAACCTTCGCATCTAGTTATCTTGAAAATTTAGGGGACGGCAGATTTGACATACGCGCACTGCCAAGAGAGGCCCAATTTTCATCTATAAATAGTATTCTCACTCAGGATATGGATGCAGACGGTCATTTAGATTTGGTATTGTCCGGAAACTTGTATAATTCAGAAGTAGAGACTCCAAGGAATGATGCCGGTTTTGGCCTTTACTTAAAGGGAGATGGGAAGGGTAGGTTTATACCAAAATCTTATCAAGAAAGTGGTCTTCTAGTAAGAGGTAATGTAAAACACGCCAAATGGATTGAAATAGGAGAAAATAAACAAAGAGCAATGATTTTCGCCAAAAGCAATGAAGCCCTGCAAATAATAGGGAGCTTCAGTTACAAGTTAATAGATGATGTCCTTTCACTTAAAGAATGACTAGTATACTTTTTTGACCAAAATTTCAACCTTAGGTTACTATTTCAATTCTAAATTTGATTCAAATAGAGAATATTTTTCATGCTCAAGTTTAATTCTAGTTCATTAGTTTGATAGGGGGATGATATCATCCCCTTATTATCTACATGTTCAACAATTACATATCAACAAAATGATTCGTAAAGAGATAATTACAATAATACTATTGTTCTTTTCTTACCATGTATGGAACCAAAATCCTATTGTCCAAGAGGTAGGAATATCCCCGATTATGGATCTGGTTCAACGTATTGCTCCTGAGCATGCTTGTTATTTTGTTTTTAAACTGGAGAAAGGAGATCGGGATGTTTTTAAAATAGAAACCAAAGACGAGAAGGTAATCATTTCCGGAAATAATTACAATTCTTTGGCAGTGGGATTTAATCACTATTTAAAAAACTATTGTAAAACCTACGTTTCGTGGTATTCTGATGACAAAGTTGAACTCCCAAAAAAGCTCCCGGAAGTCCCAAGTCCAATGACTAGAGTTGCAAGGATAAAAAATCGTTTTTTTCTTAATTATTGCACTTTCGGTTATACTATGCCTTGGTGGCAATGGAAAGACTGGGAACGCTTTATTGATTGGATGGCTCTGAATGGGATAACCTTGCCATTGGCTATTACAGGTCAAGAAGCCATTTGGTACGAAGTATGGCAAGAATTGGGCTTGGATGATGAACAAATACGGTCATATTTTACTGGACCGGCGTACTTACCCTGGCATCGTATGTCCAACTTGGATAAGTGGGGAGGCCCTTTGCCAATGTCATGGTTGCAACATCAAAAAGAACTTCAAAAAAAAATTGTAGAAAGGGAGCGAGAATTGGGAATGACACCCGTATTGCCAGCTTTTGCAGGGCATGTTCCCGAAGCGTTGAAAGATATTTTCCCTAAAGCTAAAATCAATCGTTTAAGTTCATGGGGAGGATTTGAAGATACATACTGTAGTTTCTTTTTAGATCCTATAGACCCTCTTTTCAAGGAAATACAAAGTAGATTTCTTAGCAAACAAATTGACCTTTATGGAACTGATCACATATACGGAGCGGATCCATTCAATGAAGTGCATCCTCCAAGCTGGGAGCCTGATTATCTTGCTACGGTAGCCAATACTATCTACACTTCAATGGTTGATGTTGATACGTATGCCTCTTGGTTGCAAATGTCATGGATATTTTATTTCGAACGTGACCATTGGACAAATGAACGCATAAAAGCCATGATTACTGCTGTGCCAAAAGGGAAAATGAAGTTATTGGATTACTTCTGTGAAAATCAGGAAGTATGGAAAATGACTGATTCTTTTTTTGGACAACCTTTTCTTTGGAATTATTTAGGAAATTTTGGAGGAAATACAATGTTGGTGGGGAACTTGGATGAAGTAGAATCTAGGATGGAAAACGCATTTCAGAACTCAGCCGACAATTTATGGGGTATAGGTTCGACATTGGAAGCATTAGATGTGAATCCACTCATGTATGTCTTTGTGTTTGAAAAAGCATGGCTTAGTGGAAGCGTCGATACCAAAAGTTGGATTAAAGAATGGGCGGAGTCTAGAGCGGGTAATAAAAATGATGGTTTTGAAAAAGCATGGGAGTTATTGTACGAAAACATCTATCAATACTCTACAGCTTTAGGGCAGGCCACTTTAACGAACGCTAGGCCTACCTTGACTGGAAGTGGAAACTGGACAACCAATCCGGATATTAACTATGACAATAATGTCCTTTTTAAGGCATGGCAATTTATGTTGGAAAACCCATCAGAGACTAGGCAAACCTATGCATACGATGTGGTCAATATTGGCAGACAGTTTTTAGGAAATCATTTTAGACTACTTCGTGATGGATTTAGCCAAAATTATTACGATAGGGACTTGGGGCAATTAAAAGAAAAGGGAGAAAAAATACTAGAACTATTGGATGATTTGGATAGACTGCTGGCCACCGAACAATCTTTTCTATTGGGAAAATGGCTAGAAAATGCCAAAGATTTTGGTGTTGATGAAGATGAAAAAAAATATTATGAGCACAATGCCCGAAATATTTTAACCACCTGGGGCAATAAGGCACAAAGTCTTAATGATTATGCCAATCGTTCTTGGGCCGGACTCACAAAGGATTATTACAAAAAGAGGTGGGAAATGTTTGTTTGTGATGTTGTAGATACCGTTGAAGACAATAGAGAGTTTGATGCAGATGCTTTTTTTGAAAAGGTCACCCAATTTGAATGGGATTGGACATTTGAAAATAAAAGTTACGAAAAGCTTCCTGAGGGAAATGCATTTGAAATAGGAAGAGAATTGATTGAGAAATATGACAGTTCCAAGATTCCACCTAAACTTTAAAAATATACTAATTGATAAGAAATTTTAATAATATGATTCTAGTGATGCTATGCCCTTCATGGGTATTCTTTACACTAACTTTCTTTACGAACTGTTGGACAGAGAATGAAGTTAATCCAGAACCTCCTAGACCCAATTCCAATTTTGGTACTGATATTGTATTAGGGCATGTTCAGACGGATAAAACTTTATATGAAATCCAAGACAATCTAAAACTATCTAACTTTTCTATAGAAAACAAGTCTGAAGAGGCCGTTTCAATAGAAAAAATGGAAGTTGTAATCAAAAATCTAGTGACTAATGGGGTATTGCATAGATCGTTACATGAAGAAAATATAGATTTAAAAGTCGGGGAAACAAAACAGATTACTTCAAAATCAATTTTTGAAATTCCCTCTAATTTTGTGGCAAGGGCATACGGTGTTTTTATCAATATTGCTTTTGAAGGTGGAAGCAGTCAAGAGTTTTACAAAACTTTTTTTAGAGTAAACTCCAATAGCAATCCAGTTACTTATGAAATTGAAAGTGAGGACTATAGTGGACTCCATGTATTTAAACTTCATAATGGACTGAGTGCAGAATACGCCATTCAAAAAGCTGCTACAAATTTTCTGTCTGGAATTTCTCATTCTTGGAATACACCATTACGTCCCATTGCATCCACTCCAGATTTTTTAGAACGCTCCTTGGATAAGACCGTATCTTTTTACAATGAGGTCATAGGTAGAAACACCCCCATTGAAACGGTTATCATTTCAACCGGAATACCAAGTATACCTTATTTGGCAAGAAATATGAAAGCATTGGTTTTGCCTCTACATTTTTTAGTTGGTTGTGATACGTTTAAAGAAACCCAGACTATTTTGGAGCATGCCAATAATAACGGATATTCCACTTATGGCACTCTTGGATATGATTATTCTGTTTCTGAGCAAAAAGGTGTGGCTTGGATTAAGTTATTGGATCTTCCTAAACAATATGAGCAGTTTATTTCCGATCATGCAGTGAAAAACGTGGTTTTATATGGGCATTCAGGAGTTAATGATGGGGAGACCGTAGCACGTAAGATGACCGATGAGAGAGCTAGATATGAAGAAGGCTCTCTTTATTTGATGCATTTTAGTGGAGATGACTCTGAAACTTTTTTAAGTCAAGTCATTAGCGATTTTGATGTAGCTCTACTAGAACCTTCTGTCAGAATTGCTGATTGGGAAGCAGGAATTGTCTCTGAGCAGATAGATAAGTTCCATCAATCTTTAATATCTAGAACTTCGGTAACTAATGTGCTTTCCGTTACAGCAGAGGATGGTGTTCATCTATGGAATATGGGAACTTTTTCAACATTGGCTTTTATGAAAAAGAATGAAAAACAATTCCAAGGGGATTTTCCTGTAAAAGGAGTTTCTTTAAACCCCTATCTTATTGCACATCCAGGGTTTGAAAGCTATTTTGGCTATGTACCCTTTTTATACTGGCAAGGGTTTTCTCCTGATTTTCAATACAATAATTGGTTGAACTCACGAATCAAAGTAGCCATTAATTTATATTTTCCACAAGTAGTGTTCGATGACTTGGATTTTTGGGTCAACTCTACAAAAAACTTTGGTGGCAGTAGCCAGGGGAATGCAATGACATCTTTTTTAAACTCTGCAGGCCATAATGTACGTAACACCAATTTTAGTTTTGATGAAGTATGGAATCTTGGAGATGGAATTAATGCTTCTTCCGAAGCAAGGGCATTCCAACTTCTTGGATCCATATCAGCAGAAGATTATCGGATATGGAATGAGGGATTGATTCCATTGTCAATAGAAGACTTGCTAGAAATTTCAAATACTTTTCCTGAAATAATCATTGAAAAGATCTAAAATGTATCCTTGGCAATTTGAGGTTGAGGTTTTGAAATAAGCAAGGTATTGTGTGATTAGCATGTCAATTAATCAAAAAAGCCCAGGTTTTAGTCCTGAGCTTATTTATTTGGGGAATTATATACCTTCGTAACCACTGGGTTAAAAAAAATTGGAAAAATGGTTATGATTTCGTATATCCGTAGCATGATTCAGACCAACAAATATGGTAGGAAAAGATTTTAGAAAATGGCTATCACTGATACAAATAGCTAACAAATTAAACACGGAAGAAAAAGCAAGAAAATGGTTGGAAAACAAATGATGGCCCAAAGTTAAAGTCGTCTGTCCTTATTGTGGAAGCAACAAAAACATCGTCGCTTTAAAACATCCCACACAAACGCATCGATGCAAGGAATGTCGTCGAGCCAACAAGACCAATCAATTTAATGTGAAGACCAATACGATACCCTATTGCAGATGAATTGTCTTGTAAAGGATATGGTGGGTAAGGGCCTTACTTATAAGGAGTTGATTGGTAAATCAATTGCGAAATAGGAACAACTAAATTGATAATTTAGCGGAGGAGGATGGAATGACCAAAAGCGTAGAACATTTATTAATTAAATAAAGAAAAAAATTCTTTTTTTAGATATTCCCAAATTTTTCGTTTTACATACTTTTTTGATTTTTTTATAGGTGTTTCACTTGCAACAGCATGAACTCTACCCTTTTTATCAAATACATATTGATCAAGATATGTTTGATTACAATATTGACATTGAGGAATGATATTATTTATATCATCACCAGCCTCTAAAGGATCCATATGTGCTTTTTGTAATTTTACTTCTTTGCCCTTATAAAATCGATGCTTATCACCTTCTTTAGTTCCACATGTAGCACAAGTATAGTCATATATCTTTTTAAGCGACTCCCAATCCTCTACGGAAAGTTTATTTCTTCGATTTTCAGGATCATTTAAAAATTCTTCTGATGGCTGGTTTAAGTTCAATTGATGAACCCCTTTTTCATTACCAATATCCCACCCGTCTCTTTTGAGGTGTCTTACTTGCTGATCTACACTACTGCCAGCGATGTCTCTATTTACAATTTTTGCAACATATTGTTTATGAATAGGTTTGTCATCTTTGTGAAAATACAATAATGAAAGCCATACAGATTTTTTACTTGAAGTGTAATATTCTCCAAGAGGAATTTTGACACCAAGTTTTTCAAAGTGTTTTTTATGAAATGACTTTAATTCTTCCCAAGCTTCTTGCAACTGTTCTGAAGTTGGTGATGTTTTCACAATACCAACCCTTCAACTCTTGAATTAGCTTTTTGAGCGGTCTCAACATCGATTTCAAATCCAAGAAACTCTCTATTTTCAAGACGGGCGGCTACTCCAGTGCTTCCAGAACCTGCAAACGGATCCAGTACCCCCCCCCCTTTTTAGTAAATATTCGTATCAAATGCCTAAGAATATTGACAGGTTTTGTCGTCATGTGACCATGTCTGTTTCGAGGTTTTTTACAAGGAATCACTGTTCCAGGAAATTTATTTGGAAACAAATAGGGGTTTGACACATCAATTAATCCAACCTCCCACTGATCCCAATTATCAACAAAAGTCCCTTCTTTCGGAGTTTGTGCTAAAACAATTAATTCCCCTTGAGGTTTTAATTGAGGCGTTTTGCGTCCTCCACATTTTTTTATTAATCGTTGTTTTTCAGATTCTGGTAGTTTTCTTTTTCTAATAAAATGATCTTGACTAAAGGCTTTTGCTTGACCTTCATAATGCCAAAGTAAAACATCTCGTATTTCAAACCCAGCGTTTTCAATAGCCATTCCCATACGATGAACTAATCGGTTCTGTGTGAAACACAAAAAAAATCCACCAGGCTTTAATATTCTTAATAATTCTTTAGCGATTGGGGTCATAAAGTTTTGTAATCGGATTCCCTGAGTTTTATCGAACTTCATACCTACGGGGAGCGATCCAATAACCCCAGCTTTATTCGTCAGTTGTTTTAATCGATGGTTATTCCATTCATCTCCCATGCCATCAATAAAATAAGGAGGGTCTGTTAGAACTAGGGAATAAATATCACTCCTTAGTTTTTTTAATCCCCTTTGACAGTCAATGGCTTGTACCCAACGTTGAGACATATAACAACACGTCTAAAGTAGATGTTTGTTTCTAAATTCGTATATACTTTTAAGGAAGAGCATGACATGCCGGGGTTCTCTGATGAGGAAATCAAGGAAGCGTTCTTTAAGCCCGTAAGGTAAGTTCTTCCTTGATGGTAAGGAAATAGTGTATTCGCTATATCTCTGCTACCCAGTGTTTACGAAGGTATATAATTCCCTTTATTTTAATGAGGTCAAGTCTGCTTAATTCTATTACTCATCAACTCTTTTAAATTTTAAAACAAAAAGATTTTTATTGGGAGAAAGATTACTGATTCCAGATACGATTAACTGATTTTCATCAGCAACCGAAACTACATAGGTGCAAGTTTCACTAACGATTTCAGTGTTTCCCGCAAAATAGATGCCCAAAAAAGGTACTGTTGACTCATCGCCTATTGTAGTTATCACGGCTGTTTCAGCATTATCTGGGTTTTCTGCAGTAGTCCAACTCATATCGCTACTTGACTTGTAACCGTTTAACGAAACCGGTGGATCTCCACCATCGTTCCAGTCCACATCTTCACTTAAGGTTTGCTCTCCTGCATAATGAACGTAATAATCTCCGTTGATTTGTCTTTCGAAAGAACCATCCGCACCAATGGTATACGCTACATCAAATATGGAAGTTCTTCCAAAGTAATTACCAGAAAATATAGCATTTGACCAGAAAGTGCTATAACCACCTTCACCAATGACTGTCCACTGGGTACCATCCCATCCTGCAATTTCTCCAAACTCCATTCCTCCCTTAACATCGGCATGTTCTTGGGTAGTATTGGCAGCATCTAGGTTCAATTTCCATGTCCCTACTAAAGGACTGCTAAGTTCAACTTCAGCCGTGAACGTATTGGTTTTATTCTCAGCATTAATAACTGTTAGTGAAACGGTATATGTGCCACCTTTTTCATAAATATAGGTGGGATTTTTTTCTGTGGAGGTTCCTGAACTGTCACCAAAATCCCATTTGTAAGTAGCCCCTTGAACTAAATTAGTAGAAGTGTCGGTAAACTCAATGGTCCTTGGTATATCAAAAGGGATTGTCGCAGAAACGATTTCTGAACTAAAATTGGCTATTGGTGTTGCAATTTCAGGTTTAGGTTCTAGTGTCGGAATATCGTCACCATCATCATCTGAGCTGCATGAAAAAGCTAGAGTAGCAGTAAATAGATAAATCGCATGGGTCGAAAATTTTTTAATAATTTCTTTCATAAAAATGATTTTTAGTTGAACAAAAATTTGTGGATTATCATCCATAAAGTCTTTTCAAACATAGAATCATTAACCTCTAGAAAGAGGTCAAGTTTTAGTCTTTAAAGTTTGATTATCAGTCTTTTTTGAAGTCTTACACAACAATAATTATGGTCAACGTTGTTACATTATTTTGTAGCCAAAACATATGCTGAAAAGGGACTTTGTACGCTTAGTTGTCGACTTTAAAAATTAAACTTTTATCTAGACCAATGACCAACCATCTATACTTGTTCAAACCAAGTGTTTTAGTCAAAGTGTCTGCTCAGTAGTCACCTTAAAAGGTATCCTTACAGTAAATAATTTAATTTAAATCAAATAAAAACTGCTAAAACAAAAAAACCATGTAAATCACAAGACTTACATGGTTTTTTGAATCAATTTATTATGCGCTCTTAGTGACCTCGGCAGGATTCAAACCTGCAACCTCTTGAGCCGTAATCAAGTGCACTATTCAATTATGCTACGAGGCCAAAACGATATCGCGAAATTACTAAGAATCACTAAGTAAGGCTCTTTTGATATTAGAAATGGTATCTTGTCAATCCAATGGTATATGATATAATTGCAATTCTCTGTGGTATCATCCTCTTATATAAAGGCGGTGAATGGCTTTGTGTGGGAGCTGTATCGATGGCTGAAAAATTTAGAGTTCCTCGAGTGGTTATCGGGGTTACGATTGTTTCATTTGTTACGTCTGCTCCTGAATTAGCAGTGGTATTGAATGCAAATCAAAGCGATTTACCAACGTTAGCTTTGAGTAATATCATCGGTTCTAATATTTCAAATATTGGATTTATTCTAGGATTATTGATTTTATTTATTTCTATTCCATTAAAGTCTAATATTAAAAGTCTTTGGTTTTTAATGCTAATTGTTAGCATTCTTTTTTCAATAATTTTATTATTCAATAGAAACTTAAGCACCATTGATGGGATTCTTCTTTTAATCATTGGCACCGCTACAATTTATTATTTGATCAAACGCCAACACTCGGTTGTCGGTATGGAATCTTCACAAATTGTTTTAATCAAACATGAATATAAGATGATGCTATATATAGTTTTTGCTGGTGTTATTTTATGGTTAGGTTCTGAAGTGTTAGTCAAAGGAGTCAACAGACTTTCAATAGATCTAGGGATTTCTCAAAGAATAATGGGATTAACCATTCTTGCTATCGGTACTTCATTACCAGAATTTGCAGCCTCTGTTGTAGCTCTTACTAAAAAAGAAAGTGGAATATCCATGGGAAATATATTTGGTTCTAATATCTTTAATCTTGTAGTTGTCGTTGGTTTGGCAACAACTATTTCCGAATTTAATATTCCTAAAAATTACTTCCAACTCTTTCAAAGAGATATTCTAGTGATGCTAGGGTTCACCCTTTTATTATACCCCCTAATATTTTATTTTGGTAAAAAACTCAAGTTGGGTTACAGAGAAGGTCTGATATTATTGAGTTTATATTTCGGATATTTCTTTTATATTTTCCAATAAAAAAAGTCGCTCCGAAGAGCGACTTCAAACTATTATGAAATGAACTCTTGTTAGATCTTTATTCCTTTAACGGTTTTTATAATTCGTGAAGCAATTTTATAAGGATCTCCATTGGAAGCTGGCCTTCTGTCTTCAAGCCATCCTTTCCAACCACTCTCAACCGTCATCACGGGGATTCTAATCGAAGCTCCTCGATCTGAAATCCCAAAGCTAAATTCATGAATGGATTGAGTTTCATGATCTCCAGTCAACCGCTGGTCATTATCAGCTCCATAAACAGCAATATGTTCGTTGACAACAGGACGAAATCCTTCACATATTTTTTCATAAATGGCTTTATCACCGCATTCTCGAAGGATACTGTTTGAAAAATTCGCATGCATCCCTGATCCGTTCCAGTCGGTATCTCCAAGGGGCTTAGGATGCCAATTGATAGCCACGCTGTATTTTTCTCCAATTCGTTCTAATAAATAGCGAGCAATCCATGTTTCATCCCCAGCTCTTGCTGCCCCTTTTGCAAAGGTTTGAAATTCCCACTGACCGGCAGCCACTTCACCATTGATACCTTCGACATTAATGCCGGCTTCCAAACACTGATCTAAGTGCTCTTCAATGATTTTCCTACCAAATGAATTTTTGGCCCCTACAGAACAATAAAATTGACCTTGAGGCGTTTGATCTCTGGGAAAACCCAATGGAAGATTCGTTTCAGTATCCCACAAAAAATACTCTTGTTCAAAACCAAACCAAAAGTCTTCATCATCATCATCAATGGTTGCACGTCCATTCGAAACATGCGGTGTTTTATCCGCATTTAATACTTCATTCATCACCAAATAACCATTGATACGGTCTGGATCTTTAAAAATGGCGACTGGTTTTAACAAACAATCCGAATCACCACCTTCTGCTTGGCGCGTCGATGATCCATCGAATGCCCAAAGCGGACAATCTTCTAATTTTCCACTAAAATCTTCAATGATTTTTGTTTTTCCACGAAGATTTGCTGTTGGGGTATAACCATCTAGCCAAATGTACTCTAATTTTGATTTACTCATAAAAGTCAGAAATTAAAAAATCTTAATTGATGTTTGAACATTCAAATTCTTTATAAAATTACCTTTGTAAGAATATATATTTCTTATACTAGAACAACAAAACAAAAGAGCTATAAATAAATTCAAAAAAAAACATAATATTTTATTGATATAATATTTTTTTATTCAAAATGAGTAAATATTTTCAAAGAGGGGTTTCTTCTAACAAAGAAGATGTTCATAATGCTATTGCTGCATTGGATCAAGGGTTGTTTTTAAATTCTTTTTGTAAGGTTTTACCTGATACCATATCAAAAAGTCAAAATCATTATCTGTTGATGCATGCTGATGGAGCAGGAACGAAATCAGCTCTTGCCTATGTATATTGGAAAGAAACCAATGATTTATCGGTTTGGGAAGGGATTGCACAAGACGCTATAGTTATGAATACTGATGATTTATTGTGTGTTGGGTCAATCAATGATTTTGTGGTATCATCGACTATCGGACGAAATCAAAAAAAGATTCCTTCTCAAGTCATCAAAAGTCTTATCCATGGCACAGAATCTTTTTTAGAAACCTTAAGGAGTTATGGCATCAATATAGCAAATGGTGGGGGAGAAACCGCAGATTTAGGTGATTTAGTTAGAACCATTGTTGTTGACTCCTCTATTGTGGGGCGTATAGAGAAACATAAAGTTATTAATAATGCTAATATCTCTGATGGTGATGTGATTGTTGGCTTGGCCTCTTTTGGCCAAGCAGACTATGAAAAACAATACAATTCAGGAATCGGTTGTAATGGATTAACATCTGCCCGACATGATCTTTTCAATAGAAAATTAAAGAGAAAATATCCTGAAAGTTTTGATTCAGAAATTCCCCCCAAATTGATATATAGTGGTCCATATTACTTAACAGATGCCATCAAAGAATATAAAACAGATTTTGGAAAATTTGTCCTTTCTCCAACCAGGACGTACCTTCCTATTGTAAAATCAATTTTTGAGAATATCGATAGAAAAAAAATACATGGTATCATACACTGTACAGGGGGTGGTCAAACCAAAGTATTGAATTTTATCGATGATTTATACATTATTAAAAACAATTTATTTCCAATGCCAAAACTATTTGAACTCATCATCAGTTCATCTAATAGTTCTATGAAGGAAATGTATCAAGTCTTTAATATGGGACATCGATTAGAATTTTATACAGATATTGAAACGGCATGGCAATTGATTGAAATTTCAAAAAGTTTTTCTGTTGATGCTAAAATTATTGGAAGAGTTGAAAAACGAAATGCTAAGGGTTTGGAAATTACAACTAAAGAGGGGACCGTTTATTATTCATAGGCGGATTAGAATTAAATTTGTATTGGTAATCCGAAGTATGAAACTGGATGCATTTCATTATTTGATTTAAGTTGCAAAAATGTTAGAAAGTCTTGATTTATTTCAACAGAGATATAGTGAAATAACTGATTTAATCATACAACCTGATGTGATTTCAGATCATAAAAAGTATTCTGAATTGCTCAAAGAGTATAAAGACTTAGAATTAAAAATAGCCAAGTTAAAAGGGCATCAAACTCTTTTGAATGATTTAGCTGAAGCAAAATCAATTATCAAAAATGAAATCGATCCAGAACTTATAGAAATGGCTCAGATAGAAGTTGAGCAATTAGAAAACGAACTACCCCAAAGAGAACAAGAATTAAAAATACTTTTGGTACCAAAAAATCCAGAGGATACAAAAAATGTCATGATTGAAATCAGAGCTGGCACTGGTGGTGATGAAGCAAGCATTTTTGCTGGCGATCTATACAGAATGTATACTCGATACTGCCAATCTAGGAACTGGAGTACCATGCTTATTGATGCTCATGAAGGAACATCTGGAGGGTTTAAAGAAGTTATTTTTGAAGTTTCGGGTTCGGATGTTTATGGAGATTTAAAATTTGAATCTGGTGTGCATCGAGTCCAAAGAGTTCCTAAAACAGAAACCCAAGGGCGCGTACATACCTCAGCGGCCACTGTTATGGTTTTACCCGAAGCCGAAGAGTTAGATATTCAAATCGATTTGAATGATTTAAGGATTGATTACTTCTGTTCATCTGGACCAGGTGGCCAATCAGTAAATACAACCTATTCCGCCGTGAGATTGACCCATGAACCAACGGGTATTGTGGCTCAATGTCAAGATCAAAAATCACAACATAAGAACAAAGAAAAAGCTCTTAAAGTTTTGCGTTCTAGACTTTATGAGTATGAATTACAAAAACGAAAAAATCAGGAATCCAAAAAAAGATCTTCATTGGTCGTCAGTGGAGATCGCTCAGAAAAAATCAGAACGTATAATTTTCCTCAGAGTCGGGTAACCGATCATAGAATTGGCTTGACTTTGTACGAGTTAACAAATATTCTCAGTGGAGATTTAGATAAACTAATAGAAAAACTAAAATTATACCAAAACAAAGAACTCTTTCATAAAGACGAAGTATTTTCATGAGTTTAAACGAACTATTCCATCAAATCAAAAAGAAAAAATCTTTTTTATGTGTTGGTCTAGATGTTGATATTGATAAGCTCCCCACGGTTTTGCCCTCAAATCCAAGTTCAATTTTTGAATTTTCGAAACAAGTGATAGATGCAGTGGCTCCATATGTCGTGGCTATCAAACCTAATTTGGCTTTTTTTGAAGTTTATGGATGTCAAGGATGGAGTATATTGGAAAGATTAATGGATTATGTCAATGTTCAATATCCTGAACTTTTTACTATCGCTGATGCCAAAAGAGGAGATATTGGCATTTCTTCGGAAAAGTATGCCCAAGCCTTTTTTAAGCATTTGAATTTTAATGCCGTTACAGTATCACCTTATATGGGCCAAGATTCGGTGGAGCCATTTTTGGAGTACCCCGACAAACATGTGATATTATTGGCGTTAACTTCTAATTCTGGAGCTCAAAACTTTCAGATTCGACCTAATAATCAGAACAATTTATTTGAAAAAGTCATCCTAGATAGTCAAACTTGGTCGCATTCAGAAAAGTTATGGTATGTTGTAGGGGCCAATCGTTCTTTTCACTTAAAACAAATCAGAAAACTAACGCCTAAAAGTTTTTTATTGGTGCCAGGTATAGGCGCTCAAGGCGGAGACTTATCAGAAGTTGTTGAGTATGGATTTAATGAGCAATGCGGTTTGATTGTTAATGCTTCTCGAAGCATCATTTATTCATCAAATGGAACTGATTTTTCTCATGCAGCAGCGAGAGTAACTAGTTCATTACAATTTCATATGGAAGGTTTTTTGAAAAAAAATAAATTGATTTAATACCATTCAGCATATAAGAATTGAACATCATTTCGAAAATAATGGGAATCATAGACTGATTATATAAATTTTCGAATTAAATCTACTTTTGGGGTCATCGTTTATGTGTATGCTCTTGTCCTTTCATCGGTGTTTTTTCTTTTCTTTTTTACTATCTTTTAGGTAAGACTGTTAACCAGTTTTGATAGTTTATAGAATCACTCTTTAAAAAGCCTACCCATTGTCGTTATATTGGTTCTGTTATCAAAGCTTTTTGAACTGAATATGGACCACTTGAAAATCTAAAAAAAGGGGGGGGTGGACGAGTTATTCTATGCCTGTCTTTTAATGCCATAACCGCCAAAAAGACATTAATAGGGTGCAGTCCCCATCAGATCGTTTTCTTTCATCCGATGTGCTGTTTTGAGGTGGCTAATCAAAGTAGTTTCATGGCTGATCGGCATTGGAACTTATTCCTCTTTGTTTTAATTGAAAATGATGGTTTTATTTTGATAAATCATTATTTTTCTTTCGATATGTAGTCGTAATGCTCTTAGTAACACCAAGCGTTCTAGATCTTGTCCTCGTTCAATAAAATTTTTAACTGAATGTAAATGCGATACTTTAATCACATCTTGTTCAATAATCGGTCCCGAATCTAGTTCTTCTGTCACATAATGACTAGTGGCTCCTATAATTTTGACTCCTCTTTGGTAGGCCATATGATACGGCTTCGCTCCAGGAAATGCAGGTAAAAATGAATGATGAATGTTAATGATTTTGAAAGGATAATTTGAAATGAATTCCTTAGAAACGATTTGCATGTATCGAGCTAATACAATAAAGTCAACCTTGTGTTGCTTTAATAAGATTAATTGTTTTTTTTCGGCTTTTAATTTTGTTTCTTTAGAAATAGGAATATGATAATAGGGAATATTAAATTGTTTAGCAATCGTTTGTAGATTTTGATGATTACTTATAATTAACGGAATTTCGCAATGAAGTCTTCCAGTATTATATTGTGCTAAAATATCATAGAGGCAATGATCATATTTTGATACCATTACGCCCATTTTAGGCTTTTTGTTTTTAAAATAAAACCTGCTTTTAGCTTGAAAAGCAAGGTTGATTTTTTGATTAAAAGTATCTTTTAGTCCATCTAAAGAAAGTACTTCGAAATTAAATTCAATTTCAAGACGCATAAAAAACAAATTATTCACTCGATCAACATACTGATCGATGTATACAATATTGCCTTGGTTAGCGTGTATTAGTTCAGTTACAGATGCAATAATTCCTTTTTGATCTGGACAATGCATCAAAATGATGAGGTGTTTCATTAATTGAGCATTAGACTAAGGTTGTAGTAATTTCAAAATCTTCTTCTTTGACATTTTCTAGTTGTTTTTTCACCATAGATTACATCATTACTGATAGTTTATTTGATGCCACCAAATCTAATAACTTCACTATTTTCTTTGATTTTAATATCTATAGTCCATCCAATACTTTTAAATTTTTTCAATGTGAAGCAAATCAACTTGTTTACCGACTCGAATACTTCCAGTAATATTATCGATTCCCAAGAACTCTATCATATCTAAAGTGGCTGTTTTGATAATTTCAGGTGGGTGAGAATAGACTTTTCTAATAAAGTTTTAATTCTTTGGTATATGAGAAACCATAAAGTTAAAAAATAAAACCAAAGTCCAATTCTACTGAAACTACTTTCACCAAGATTTTTATTTTCATGGATAAAAGCCATTCAAATCTTAAAACCGGTTTTCTAAGGAGCTTTTTGTTCTGTTCCCCGGTCATGCCAATGACAAGAAATTACACTAGTTTGAAAAAACTCCCATAATAAAGGGAGTGAATAGGTTTCAGGCCATTCTAATTCATGTATTCTATAGAAATCATCACGGGATTCATAGATATTAAATGTTGTATACATTGTAAAATCTATGATTAATAATTGCCATGTTCAACTCGCTAGTGCAACATGAGCCCACGTTGATTTTATCTTTTCCAAAGGACTACGGTAGTCGCATTGACGAACGCCTCTGTGATTTATTTTGTCTTCCATGATTTGTATTTCTTGGTCGGTATCATCGTCGATATGTTCTCCTTTTGTAAACCCGCCTCCTAAGGACGTCAATTGGGTTTTCAACGGTGTCTTTCTCTTGGGACGCATACGGTCTCGTAAAAGAAGTGTCGATACCCAATGGTTGCTTGATCAGATCGTGTTTGGCAAATTCCAATCCATGATCAAAGGTGATGGTTTTCATCATCGCTTGAATCACTGGCCCAATCGACCAAAACGAATAAGAGATCTCCTCTTTGGTTCCCAATCATGACATCGACTTCAACATCACCGAAAGGCACTCGGTCTTCCACCATGGTCGGACGCAGCTCCATCGATGGACAATCTTCAATACAGCCTTGATGTCCCTAGTAGTTTCCACGTTGGCGTCTTCTTTTGCCATGACGTAGATACCGATACCACCGTTGGTAAGAGGCATCCGATGTTTTGTTCCCATGCTTGCCAGGCCATCACTAGCGATCGATCTTTTCGATGGAGACGCCTTCTATGCCTTTGGCTTTCTAGTAAGCCACCACCAACTCCGGACTCCAATGCTATTCCACCATCTAGTATTTGATGTCGTCTTTGAGGGCCTGGGTCCACTTGATGAGACGAGGTTTTCTTTATTCTCTCTTGACCACCTTCCGCTGGGCTATATCGGCCTGGTAACATCCCTTATCTAGACTTCGTTTCGTGATATTAGGCTGTCGTTCTCTCCAAATGGTGGTCCGATGAACGATTAGTTCTTCGGCCATCGCTTGATTAGAAAGCCCTTGATGAATGAGTGCCTCCAATAGGGACCTTTGTGCTTGGTTGAATTTTCGATATTTCATATTTAGTTGTTTTTGAAACATCAAAATGGGACCTTATGAACCCCTCTCCTAGTCAACATAGTTGACTAGGAGAGTTATGATTGTACTAGATAGTTGAACTTTTAACAGCTTAAAAAAATAAAAACCTATAACGAAATTCTAAGGCAAATAGTCGTTACACCAAAACGACTACTAAGGAGGCTTTTTAAGAAGTAGGCAATTATCAAATTTCATTTCAAAGCATATTACAATCGATAGCCTGAACGACATCTTCCGGGGTGAAAGTCCAAGTAAGAGTAAACCTAGTGGGATTGAAAACAGGATTTCCATCTGTTGGATTTTTAACTTCAACTTCTCGAAAACCTTGATAGTGTCCAGCAACTAAAATGCTGCCATGACTTGCATCGGAAAGAGTATAAAACAAACATTTGATATTTGTAAACTCTACAATTATTGAATCCGAATCTTCGTATTTTCCTTTTGTCTCCAGATAATAACTGTGGAATGGTACCGGATAATTATTGACTAAAGGACCAATAGAAATTTGTTGTCCTGATGAAATAAGCCACTCATTAATCAGTTCTCCATGATGATATGCCATCATTTTTAAACCTATCCCAGATTGGTTATCATAGACATAAGTCGTATAATAACCATAGTCAACCATTGTCACCTTTTTAATACACGCTAAAGGACTGGTGGCTGCCGTGATGATACTAATCCCAATAACTAAATAGCGCATCTAAGTGTTGTTCATTAGCATTGTTATATTTGATTTAATATTGTCTCTCCTTGACCTCACAGAACAATCAAATCCCCTAATTCGGGTTCGGTCGTGATGACAGATTCAGCATCTAGAAGTGGGATCCTTTGGGTTTAAAACATCTTCTTTTTGGCAAGTCAAAAAGAACATACTCAAACTGATCAAAAGAGGGGTGTGGAATTTTTTCATCAGCAATGGATAATGATATTTTTCATAAAGTTAGCAACACTATCTTTTATTTCAAACATTAATTTTTGAATCACTTAAGATTCAAATTTCCATATGGTATCGAAGATCTTTTTTTGCATCTTGAATGAAAGGTGTCCCCATCTTCTTTTCCGATTTCTC
Organism: Flavobacteriaceae bacterium; assembly: GCA_965221765.1. GTDB lineage: Bacteria > Bacteroidota > Bacteroidia > Flavobacteriales > Flavobacteriaceae > Bin25. The sequence goes on along the minus strand of OZ244911.1, from coordinate 2,250,527 downwards.
TAATAGAGATTAAAAAAATATTTTCAAATCTCCCATTTTTTTTTAAAAAGCTTTGACCCATCGATACGGTGTGATCAATGGGATCTTTGGAAACCCTTTTTCTTGTGCTACAGAAAAGTTTTCAAAGTGTTTGCTTTGATTGAAGTGTACCCCAAAATTAGGACAGTTATTGGTCAAATTTAAGTTATCCTATAACTTGTGTTTTTCTTTGGAATATGGGCTTGAAAAAAGAACGATTCCAGCTTAAAATGAATGGTTTGTTTTTTTAATTTTTTCGATCATTCATCATGTTTTATTTTTTGTTGATTTCATGGTAACGATCGACCGGTGTTTGATATAAGATCCCCTGGTGTGGTATCTGATTGTTATAAGATCGAAAGTATTTTTCTAGTTTGTTGTAGCATTCCAAACCATCATCATCGGGTTCCATAGGCGAGCACTCTTGTTGGACTGAATGCCATCATCGTTCGATAAAAGCATGGTCCGTCGCTCTACCTTTTCCATCCATGCTTCACGAAATCGAAAAACTAGTGACAGTACTTGACTATGCTCTCGAAGTCAACGGACTGCCCTGATCGGTGTTGAGTATCTGAGGACCACCATCGTGTTCGATCGCTTTATAGAGAGTTTCCAAACACTAGTCTATAGGCATGGTATTGGAACGATGACCCCCGACCACAAAACGACTACACATGTCGATGATGGCACCGAGGTAAAACCTTCCCCTAGAACCCTAATATAGGTGATATCGGTGGTCCAAAAATGATTTGGCTTCTCAATCGATCATCGGCTCAATAAATATGGAAATATCGGATGCTCAAGGCTTTTGCTTCTTCGAGTGGTCTTTATTTTGGGATAAAGAGCACGGATATGGAACAGCTTATAAAGGCGGATGATGCGTTTCATATGGAGTTGTTTGAATTCTGGATGCTTCATGAGCATCCACCGAAGCATCCGTCGATCCCCAAAAAAAGGATAATGGATACAGTACTCCTTGATTAGTTTCACCAATGGCCAATAAAGTTCGGAAGGTTCGATGGATTGGTAGTCCCATCCACTGCGATGAATCGACCATAAAGCACCTTAGGGTAAACGATCGATCCACCATCTGACGACGTTCGACAAACGTCTATGGCATCATACGTTTTTTTTAAGAATTCAATTTCGATCTTCTGCTGAATGATCTAGTAGCATGGATCTCATTGTTTTTGTTTCTGATCTTCCGATTTACGAATATTCGAACGATGAAACAAATTTTTCGCTCGTTGGTCAAACTCTTTTTTCCAAGTGGAAATTTGGATAGGGTGAATGTCAAAACGACGAGCTAATGCTTGGATGCTGTGACGTTCTTTGAAGGCTTCTTTGACCACCTTAAATTTCAATTCCGGAGTATGCTGTTTTTGCTTCATATCTGAAAATTTAAGACCACCTATAACGAATAAGACATAACTGAAATAGCTGTTCTAATTTTGGGGTACAGAACATTAAGAAATTCGATACAATAATATCCACATGTTTTATTTCCAAATTAGTCAACATATGGAATATAGAAAATATAATTGAGAGGATGGAAAAATGCCAAAAAAAATCACAGCCTCATGGACTGTGATTCTTGTGTAATAATATTTTGATTTATCCGTTTAAAACGAATATACCAATGCAACAATAAAAGAAAATAGCGTATCTGAAGGATCATCATTCTCAACTAAAAAAATAGGTTCAGAAGCACTATCAAAACGAATTTCTGGCTTGATGGTTAGGTCATCAATTGCAAAGCTTCCTGTTGCAGTATATGAAATATTCGATGCCTCATCGACTCCAAAAACCCCTGTTGCGTCGTTGGTTTCATCAAAAAATTCAACTCTAAAACCAAAACTAGCGGTATCCGAAAAATCATATTGAGGATAAAGAGCTAAACCCATAAAATCAGACTCCTCCTCATCTAAATTATATTTATACAATGTGGCATTAATGCCTAGATTAAATGAGCCACTAAAAGGAATTCCACCAGTAAAGTCAAATTGATTAAATCCTTCTCCACCTAAATAATTTAGATATTGACCCTTAATTCCCACTTGTGCTCCATAAGTATAATCATTATCTCGATTGAAATCGACTAAATCAGTCCCATTAAATACTCCTAACATTAGTGAAAAATCATCATTGGGAGCATAGTCTAATTTCACACCCCCATGCGAAAATGGACCATAGGAAAACATATAGGACGTTGAATAATGAAAGTTTCCAGCAGGCGAAATGACTTCATAACCTAAGAATGTATTGAAATTTCCAAATGTCAACGTCGTTGATTCACTGAGATTAGCATAGACATATAGTTGATTGAGGATATTGGAAGAGCCAGTTTCATTAAAAACGGCTTCTTTTCCTCGAGGTCCATAAACTAAGTCGGCAACAAAACCCACTTTTTCACCTTCATAGGAAAAAACACCATTGAACATTCCTAAAGCAAATCCTGGTCGATTGGCAAAAGACGTGCCAGGAACTTGATCTTGATCATCTGAAAAGTTAAACCGTCCATAGACATCAACAGTTCCGGAAAAATTCCACTTGGAATCAGAATCTTCTTGAGAAGAAGCAAATTCAATTGTGCAAACGGTTAATAAAACCGATAATGCTGTTAGTAAAGTATTTTTTTTAATCATGAGTTGTTATAAATTATTTAGTTTGAAAATCTGAATAGGCATCCATTGCGTGCTCGGTACAATCCAAGCCTTGTATTTCGAAATCTCTTTTAGCTCTAATACCAACGGTGTATTTAGTTATCAAAAGGAAAATTGAACTAGTAATGACGCAGAATAATCCAATAATACCAATTCCAACTGCTTGGTGAATAAATTGTGATCCACCAGCAAGGTTTCCGAATATCCCTACAGCCAAGGTTCCCCAAATACCACAAATCAAGTGTACAGCAATAGCACCAACAGGATCATCTATTTTTAAGATGGTATCTAAAAGTGTTATTCCATATACGACAATTACTCCTGATAAACCTCCAATAACGATTGATTCGATAACATTCATTTGATCAGCCCCTGCGGTTATTCCTACCAATCCTCCTAAAACACCGTTCATGAGCATGGTCAGATCAAATGATTTGAATGAAATTTTTGCTACTATAAACGCCACAATGGCTCCAGTGGATGCTGCTAAACAAGTATTGACCAATACGAGAGATGTAGCATTGGGCTCTGCAGACAAAACAGATCCACCATTAAAACCGAACCATCCCAACCATAAAATCAAAACACCACCAGCAGCCAATGGTAAGTTATGTCCAGGAATGGCATTTGTTTTACCATTTTCATATTTACCTATCCTTGGACCTAAAAAGTAAACAAACATTAATGCCGCCCAGCCACCAACAGAATGAACTAAGGTCGAACCCGCAAAATCATGAAACCCTAATTGAGATAACCAACCACCTCCCCATTGCCATGATCCAACAATTGGGTAAGTTATGGCCACATAGAGAACTGAAAATACCATAAAACCTTCGAGTTTTACTCTTTCTGCTACAGCTCCTGAGACAATAGTAGCTGCAGTGGCAGCAAAGACCGCTTGGAATAAAAAGTCAGTCCAATAAGTATAACCTCCACCGGCATAATCAATGGACTCTCCACCTGGTAATGAAAGACCAAATCCAGCAAAATCAAGAATACCAGGAGACCCATCACTAAATCCCGGATACATGAGGTTGAAACCAACCAAATAATAGATTAAAATCCCCATTGTAATAGCAAAGAAATTTTTAAAAAAAATGTTTATAGCATTTTTTTGTCGGGTCATACCTAGTTCTAAAAATCCAAATCCGAGGTGCATAATAAATACCAATGCGGTACAAATCATCAACCATAGATTATTGGCAGTAAAAAGTGCTTCTGTCATAAATAGTTAATTATTAAAGTGATGAGGGCCCAGATTCTTTTGTGCGAATCCGAATTGATTTTTCTACTGGTAAAACAAATATTTTACCGTCTCCAACTTCATTTGTAGAAGCAGAATCTAAAAGTGCTTCGATAGCTGCATCCAATAAATTTTCTGATACAACTAGTGAAATGAATCGTCTATTGATAGCAGAAGATTCGTAATTTACACCACGATAAACATGTGGTTGCTTTTCTTTACCTACACCAGTGACATCCCAATAGGTAAAGTGTTTTACCCCAAGATTTTTGAGAGCATCTCTCACCTTAAGGAATTGTGATTCGCGAATAATCGCTTCAATCTTTTTCATAAAAAAACTGTTAAAAAGGTTAGTTCTGAACAAAGGTAATCCATTCAAATCTTAAACGGCCTCAAAAGTATTCTAAACTAAATGTGATTGGAATATGCTGTTGGATAAAAAATAAAAATGATTTTTATTTTTATAATATCGATAGAAATATTAATAATAATCTAATATAATTTGAATAATATTTGAAAATATTTAAATTTAGTATGCTTTTTCAATTTAAATGAAGACGAAATATATAATCAAAATTTTGCATTTCAAATATTCAAAATTCAGAAAATCCTAATAATTTTATCGAGTGAATTACTAGAAACTAGTGCCAATTTCTTTTCCGTATTTTGTGTACTCGATTTAATCTCTTTTTCTCAATAGAGAAGGCAAATACACGGTAATAAAAAAAATTATTCCATGACTTTAAAAAAAATAAAACGTAACTCAGTGTAAGATGTTGAATTAAGTGTTAATCATTACGATTGATTCTCACCTCAAAAACTTAATGACTCGTAATTCACTTGGGTGTATGAATCTCTGCGAGAACAACACTTTTTTATTACCCAAGAATGGGTAGTTTTAATTCATGAATTTATTCATTTTTATAGTAGCATGGGCAGATTTCTTTTTTTTTGTAGAGAGTCCTCAAGTCACTCCTCTTGTTAGATGTTTACTCTTGCTTAATTAGCAAAGAGACTTTGAAATATGTTAGAATAGGAGTCTAGGCTTTGGAAAAGCTTTCTAATACAGATTGTAAGTTAAGCAGGTCTATAATCAAGCCAAAGTCGATACATTATCATTCTATGAATGACACTCTATATGAAGTGAGAGCATTTATTTTGTTAACTGATGTCTTTTTCAAAATCATTGGTGTTGATGACTCCCTTTTTTACTTTTTCATGCCCGTCCGATATTCTGCCTTAATTTTTATCATATACTTATTCAAAAGATTTTTTCGTCCATATGGCATCTAAAAGCGATTGTAATATCTTGAACAGAAAAAATCTTTTTATTAAAGTAACGATTATTTTAACCGATCAAGTATTCTTTTCGAAAAAAGTATTCCCATTTGTATCTGGACAGATATTATAGAGTCTCATGTCCCTAATTTTCTTGAAGGACTTTTTAAAATCACTAATCGAACAAGTAAAAGCATTGTAGTTATAGTCAAAGCTCTAAGGGACTTCTGATTTTAAGCTTGTTCGACATAATATCTGCGTAATACTTGTGTGTAGTCAGCTTGGATTTTAAAAATAAGTGAATGGAATATATTGCCATGATGAGGATAATAAAACTTTACTATAAAAAGAGATAATCCTAACTATATAGAATAAAAAAATCTTTGTCATAAGGGGATTGCATTAATACTATTTTGGACTTTATTATCCATTTTCAAACGCCAGCATAGGTAGCTTTAACCATCGGCGACGGATTTGCGTCAAAAGTTTCGGCCAATGCTCTTTGGCTAACGGAAAACCTCGGCCTAGATTGAGAAGTATTTTTCGCCGAGACCGTCCATGCACCCGTCGGGTTTCACACAGCGAGTAGGTGGTTTGGACGCTACCGTCTTTGCTCTTGAATTTTTTAGGGACGATAAACATAAGCCATCGATCAATGATCAATGGCTGGCAAGGATACGAAAGCCACCAAATAGAGCAACTTTAATTCCACTACATCGAACTTGGGAGCCAAAAAAAGATCATTAGTAGAGATCTCCGATGAAAATCAAGCAAAAAAAGGAGTTAAATCGCCGAATAATTCATTTTAGGAGTCCACCAAAGGGAGAGAAGGTCTAGTCCTTTATGGCAGGCATTAAATGAAGCAAAATGATAAACTTGCGTTTAGGAACAGCCAGCATCCATCAAGAAGGCAAAAATCAAGCTATTGGAGGAGCTCTGAAATCGCTGGATTTATGAAATAGTGATGTATTAGAAAACAGCCACTTTATGCAGAGAGTGGTAGAGCCTAACTAAAATTCTAATTATCGAAACAACAAATTATTAATCATTTGGATTGATTTACTAAGAACGTCAACTTATTAGTTTAGATATTTGGGATCCCAAGAAAACCAAAAATAATCCACTAATGAAACTCAGAGAGGTATAAAGTAAAAAATTCAAAAATGCACCAGTATTTACAAAATCAAAACTTTCTTGAACCAATGTAGAAAAAGTTGTTAAACCGCCACAGAATCCAACGGTAAAAAAAATCATTGATGATCCTTGATACCATGGTAATTTTGTACCGAAACCCATAATAATTCCTAATAAAAAACAGCCAAGAAGATTTGCTAATAGTGTAGGATAAGGAAATGAATTAATCACTTTAGGAAAGAGCAAACTAATAAAATACCGTAAGACACTTCCCAATCCTCCACCAACAAAAACAATCAAAACTTCTCTCAATTGGTGATTAATAGTTTTAAAAGAAACATCATAAATACAACCAAAACAATAACTACCAATATTTTCAAAGAACCTCCAAAATAATTAGGTGTTTTCTTTCGATCTTTTCTGTAAGACCAAATGATAAAAATGGTGTACGCTATCACAAAGATGACTGCAATGATGATTTTATCTTTGCTAAACACTTTACAAGAAAACTACTTAATTATTAGAATTTGTAAAAAGATTTGTGTAGACTCAAATTTTCTTCGAAAATAGAAAATACTGCCGGATAATTTTTGTTTTTTGACAAAACCAATGGCTCTAAATTTGTCGTTTTATTGTATAAAAAGGGAATTATAGGCTTTATTGGCAAAAGCTGTCCAAAAGGAACACTGCCTATTCTATTATATATTACAATATTTGTAAAGCAGTTATTATAAATTCTAGTCTTTTGCTTCTCTTCATATATTTCGATTTAGTCATGTGACTTCCAACCACTTCTTCAAATCAAATCTTTTATTAGGAAACCTATAATTAGGATGAGCTTATTTGTCATTATTATTACTATTGATAGTTTTTAATCTTGCATTACTTAAAAGTCTCTCCTTTTTGAAATAGAAGATTAGTGGCTTCAATATTTTTAGCCATACCTATTAATAACTAATTGATGCGATGAATTGTTCACTTTATAGAGAACTAATCACATAGTTAAAAGGAATCCACTTTATCGATAAAGTGTTCTGTACCCCAAACTTAGGACAGTTACTTAAGTTATGTCTTAATTAGTTATATTTTGCCATTAAATTATTCTAGAATGATATTAAACAACTTCTTTATTTCTTATAGCAGTTCATTAAATGATTTTGAAGGAAGAGATAAAGTGACTCTATTCGATACGGTATTGTATTTCAAAACATTGATTCAATTGTTGATAATTGATTTTTTCTTTGTTCACTAATCGGTTCAGTAATTGGCCAAAAGCACGAGTTTTTTCTTCATCCAAAACGAATGTCCCGACCGCTTTTTTTACATGTGCTTTCCATGCTTTTCGATAGTTCCGTTGCAATTTGGAACAAGCCGAAGTTCTTCGGTTGAGATATTTTTTTTTATCAAATGATTTGTAGACATTGTTATCGTCTGACCAATAATGATATCGATCTTGGGTAATAAACAACTCCAAAGATTGATTTTCCTGGGCTAATATCGCATGAAAAGGCGACCCTTTCAATATGGTGGGTAAGGCTTGACCACACCCACAATCGGCATCATCTTCTTTTTCTTGCGACCAAAGGACGCTTTGAAAAATAAAAAAACAAGTAACAATCAAAAATCTAAAGATAAGTTCTATAGAAATTGTTTTAAAGTTAGTATTCATCATTGATATTCTTAGTGATGTTATTTGGATATTATTTTGTGTTGGAAAACAACGCCCCAAATGATGTTTTCATTAATCAAATTAGGTGATTTGTAAGGACTATTCTTCCAAATATTTAACGGACAATACGGTTTGAAATTCTTGATGTATAATTTTGAATAAGGTTTTTTCTTATTTATTGCTATCTCGAAAACTTTCAATGGAGTGACATGCGACATTTTAGGTAAATCTAAAATTGACTAGGTTGTTACAATCGATTATAAAAGGATTGCCGTTCATTTCGCCATAAGAATTATCCAATTCCTTGAAATAACGATCGCAATCCATAATCGAACAATTCGAATCGTTAGGTTGTTAATCGTTCCAATGTCTACATGTTTATTGAGGTTTAACAGCAGTGTCAACGCCTGTGACGGTTAACATGTCCTTTCTTTACACTGATTCCATTCTATACGATATACATAAAAAATCCCCATAAAAGGAATTTGGTCTATCTATAACAGCAAATCTAAAATAATAATTCCATAACAATTCGTTTTTTATGTATATTTTTTATAAACCATTGTATTTAATTTTTTTGCTTTAATTGATCGATACCATAAATGCTATAGATTTATCCTATTATGTTCCTATTGGAGTTTTTATTTTCGATATTACATGACAAAGTAGCAAAGGCTGACTAATAAGAAGAGTTGAATTCAGGAAATCATAGTTCATTAAACTTTCGTAAATTACTCATTATTAAAACGCGATTAGTATGAACTAGATGAAATTACTAGGTTATTCTGTGTAGAAGAAAAAGCTAAAAGATGGTTGATAAAAGCCCTTTGGTATATAAAATATTAATGAAAGTTTGTGATATACAATGAGGTGTTTTTCATTAGCTTTATCTAGCTGTTTGACTTATCATTTAATATGGATCGAGGCAGGGCGACTTATTTTCGGGGAAGGTATCAAGAACGACAAGCATTTCAACAATGTATGGATGCTTCTATTCGAGAAAAAAAAGGTACTACGTTTTTGATTCAAGGGCCACCAGGGGTTGGTAAAACAGCATTGGTTTATCAATTGATGGACGAACATTCTGATTGGTGTTTTATCAAAATCAATCCCACCGCACTGTATGATTTAAATGAATTAAGAGATGTCTTAGGTTTGGATAAATGGTGGCAAGTTTGGAAAAAAGAAACCTTATCTTTTAAACCATTCTATCAAGAATTTGGTTTTGAAACCAATATCCAATTGAATCATTATTCCTTTGAAAAAACGTGGCAAGAAGTCAAACAACCGACTGTGTTATTTCTCGACGAAGCGCAACGGTTGCAAGATGAACTCCAAGAACCAGAATACCGAAAAACCATTCGAGATGTGCTTTCGCATTTGCGTAATATAGAAACGCCTTACGGTTTTTGTTTTTTAGTGGCTGGATTAAGTCAAACAAAAACGTTGTTGAATGATTTTCATATTTCTCGATTTGCTAAACAAACGGTTTTTCGATTAAAATCTTTAGAATCCAAATATGAAGAGGCTTTGTGTTTGGATTGGTTGGTTCGAGAAGGGGGCATTACAACAACCACGCCCTCATTGAAATATTGGATTGATACCATTATGGAACAAACTCAAGGATGGCCACAACATATTACATCCTATGGTGAAGAGGCCGCTTCTGTGGTGAAACAAGCATTAGGGAAATTAACAGATGATGGTTTGAAGCAAGTATTGGCATAAGGACAACGATTAAAAAATGCTTATTATGAAGAACGTGTTGAATCATTCAGTCGGCAAGAGCGGAGAACAGTCGCTCAATGGATCCAACAGCAGCCTGTGTTTGATCGAGAAGATTTTATCGAGTTTCATTCGAAATCACTTTTCAATCAATGCTTGAATAAAGGTGTTTTTGATCAATTAGCCGATGGCTCTTATCAAGTGCCAATACCATCGATGACTAAATGGCTTACAGATGATTATGGTTTGACTTTACAAAGAAACGCTGATATTGTAGAATGATTTTTAGAGATATTATTTGGGTTATAAGATTGGTACTGAAAATAGAGTTTATTAGCATTTTGAGATTTTAGAACCATATATTTGTACTCAAGGCCCTTTAATAAAGGGCTTACAGATTTTTACAAGTTTCAGCAATTAGAAATATATATGATAAAAGCACCTATTTCACTCGTGACGGAATTTCATGACGCTTTCGGATTAGACAATAATAATATACCTACAGTTGCTCTCAAAAAGGACATCATCAAACTTAGACACCGATTGATGATAGAAGAAACCAGGGAGTATTATCAAGCGGCTATTAAAGGAGACTTGGTTGAAACGATAGATGCATTAGGTGACATGCTCTATATCTTATGTGGAACGATAATAACACATGGTTGTCAAGAATTAATAGAAGAGGTATTTAAGGAAATCCATCGAAGCAATATGAGTAAACTAAATATGGATGGAAAACCGATTTACAGAAAAGATGGAAAAGTCATCAAAAGCAAAAACTATAGTCCTCCTAAACTTGCCACAATTATAAATAAATATATTTCATAGATATCATATTCAATTAGCGATTTAATCGAGTAAGGTTATGTTACGTGATATCTCCATCCATAGGGGTCATCGGTGAAGTTGTACTGGATGTCAGTGATTATTTTTTTGATTTTTTGTGCATAGGTCTCTTGAGGCCAATTAGCTTTGTAATTTTTAGTATGATAATTAAACTCTGCAATAGGGCAAATAACGACTGCTGTGCCGGTACCAAAAATTTCTTTTAAAGAACCATCATCACTAGCTTGGACGATTTCACTGATTTTAACAGGTCTGATTTCAATGGGAATCTTTAAATCATTAGCAATTTGGATGACACTTCTTCTGGTGATGCCATCAAGTATTCGATCGGAAATTGGCGGTGTTAACAAGGTATCATTAATTCTAAAAAATAAATTCATAGTTCCTGACTCTTCAATGTATTGACGCCTAGTAGAATCTGTCCAAATAATTTGTTGGTAACCTTGTTCAATTGCTAATTGAGTTGGAAAAAATTGAGCTCCATAATTTCCTGCGGCTTTAACATATCCTACACCACCAGTTGCCGCTCTACTATGTTGTGTATCGACTAAAACTCTCATTTGGTGATGTTCATCATAATAAGATTTGGCTGGAGAACAAATAATCATGAATTTGAAGATGTTGGATGGTGCCGCTTGAATTTCTGGAGAATCTCCAATAATAAAAGGTCTGACATAAAGAGAATTTCCGGTCCCTGATTTTATCCAATTAGAATCAAGTTTTAATAGTTCTTCTAAACTTTGAAAAAAATATTCAGTAGGAATAGGAGGAATTTGTAATCTCATAGCAGATTTTTGAAGTCTACTACAATGATCTTTTGGTCGGAATAACAAAATGTTTTCTCTTTCGTCTTTGTATGATTTCATTCCTTCAAAAACGGCCTGACCATAATGGAAAACATTAGCAGCTGGTGAAATTTTAAAGTCTCCATAAGGAATGATTTCAAGCTGATTCCATTTCCCATTTTCGAAGACTGCCTGCACCATGTGATCTGAAAAAATAGAACCAAAGGAAATGTGTTCAAAATCAACTTGATCAATACGTGATGTTGAGACTTTTGTTATTTTCATTTTAGATCATATGAAACAGTTATCAAAATTAAAAATTCTATTTCATACCAAGTAAATTTGTATTTGAAATGATGCAAAGACAATTAAAAATCACAGCCGATGGCTCGCCGACATTTTTTTTGCCTCATAAAAATGAATCATATCACTCCAAGCACGGAGCGTTAACAGAATCTCTCCATGTTTATATTAACAGTGGATTAGAATATTGGTTAAAATTAAATCCATTAAAGTCACGTTTGGAACTTCTTGAAATTGGTTTTGGAACAGGCTTGAATTTTTTGCTGACTTCAGCGAAATTAAAAAACATGGATATAGAAGTCTCATATGATGCTATTGAAGCTTATCCATTGAGTATGGATGAAATTGAAAAGTTTTCACTGAACAATTCTTTTAATAGTTATTTTTCATCTCATGAATTATTTGAATTACATCGATTACCATGGGCAAGTTTTCAATGTTTTCAATCAACCATCAGCATTCAAAAAATAAAATCTAAAGTTGAACACTTTTCTTTTGAAAAAAAATATGATTTGGTATATTACGACGTATTTGCCAAGTTTTTACAACCAGAATTATGGAAACTTGAATTAATTCAATTAATCGCTAATCACGTAAAAAACAATGGTGTATTTATTACCTATGCCGCTTTTAGAGAATTAAGAAATGCTCTAATAAAGTCCAATATGAATATTGAAAGAATAAATGGGCCACGAGGTAAAAGAGAAATCACTCGAGCTGTAAAACATTAAAATGAAAGTATTAATCGCTGGAGCAACTGGATTGGTAGGTAGTGCTTTAAAAGAATTTCTAATATCTAATAGCATCCAAGTCGTTTATCTCACCAGAAGTAAACAGTTAACTGCTAAAGATTCTAATGCCTATTATTGGAATCCGGGAACAAATACAATTGATGACTCATGTTTTAAAAGCGTTCATGCTATTATTAATCTTTCTGGAACACGAGTTTCACGTCCTTGGACAAAAAGAGGAAAGCAGATTTTGGTAGATAGTCGTATTGAATCTGCACGGTTATTAAAAAATAGTATTCAAAAATACAAGAACCACAAAATCAAACAATATGTATCGGCATCTGCCATTGGAATATACAGTTCAGAGTCTAATATTTGCCAAACTGAAGAAAATTTTAAAAAAGCGAAATCCTTTTTATCAACTTTAGTCCAAAATTGGGAAAAAGAATCTTTGAAATTTGAACAAAATAATATCAAGACTACGCTCCTTCGGTTTGGTCATATCTTTTCAAATAAAGGGGGATTTTATCCAATTCTTAATATGTTTCTTTTTGGAAGAATTGGATTGATTTTAGGTAGAGGCCGTCAGATATATTCATGGATTCATATTGATGATGCAGTGCAAATTATTTATGAAATCCTTAGAAATCAATGGTTAGGAGTCTATAATTTGGTAGCTCCAGATTATATTTCTCAAAAAGAATTAACAAAAAATATGGCTAGCTTTAAAAAACACAGAACCAAGCTCATTTCGGTTCCATCTAGATTAATTATGCTGTTCTTGGGTGAGCGAGGTCAACTGATATTAAATGGTCAATCGGTTAGTGCTCAAAAATTATTGGATAAGGGGTATGTATTTAAATTCCCAACAATCCATTCATGTATAAAAGATTTGAAAGTGACAAAATGACATAATGCCATGGTTTGGCAATACATTTGAAGTTTAGCAAAAAAATATATTATGGACAAGAGTAAACCAAACAAAAAAGAAGAAATGAATATCGATTCCAAATCAAATCAAGCTGTTGATGCAAACGAGTCAACAAATGAAAGTAACAGCATTCAAAGTGAAAGTGTCAATTCTAAAAAAAAGAACTTGAAGTCGAGCGATAAAGACAAAAAGAAGATTCAAAATAAATATCAAAAACAAGTTGACAAACTAAAGAAAAATTTAAAAAGTAAAGAAGATCAATTTCTCAGAGTTTTTGCAGAATATGAAAATTATAGAAAAAGAACAGCCAGAGAAAGATTAGAACTATATAAGACTGCCAATAAAGATTTAATACGACAGCTTTTGAGTATTGTGGATGACTTTGAAAGGGCAAGCAATAATAAAATAGATGCTGTAAACCAGAACGAAGTGATTGAAGGATTTGAACTCATAAGTAAAAAATTTTATCAAGTATTGGAGTCTAATGGTTTAAAACAAATTGATATTAATGTCGGCGATGTTTTTAATGGGGATCATCATGAAGCGATCGCTCATATTCCAACTGATAAAAAGTCTCAATCTGGTCTAATTATTGATATCACAGAAAAAGGCTATCAACTCGAAGATGTTGTGATTCGCTATCCAAAAGTTGTGGTCGGTAAATAATTTTGATGAAAAAAGATTATTATGATGTTTTAGGAGTTTCTAAAGGAGCGTCTCAAGAAGAGATAAAAAAAGCTTATCGGAAGCAAGCTTTGAAGTATCACCCCGATCGAAACGTCAATGATGCTACAGCTGAACAAAAATTTAAAGATGCAGCAGAGGCTTATAACGTACTGGGAGATGCTGAAAAGAGAAAAAAATATGATCGATTTGGACATTCTGCTTTTCAAGGATCCTCTTCTTTTGATTTTGACATACAAGACATCATGGCCGAATTTGGTGAAAGATTTGGTTCAGCATTTGGTTTTGGAAGTTCAAGCAGCAGTCGTAGATCTAATACGTCATATAAAGGTGAAGATTTAAGAATCAAATTAAAACTCAGTTTGGAAGAGGTCATCAATGGTGTTGAGAAAAATCTAAAAATCAAAAAGAGATCTCTTTCTCCAAAAGCTAGTTTTGGAATTTGTAAGGCTTGTAATGGAAGGGGATATGTTTCTAAAATATCTAATACGTTCATTGGGCAGGTCCAAACACAGACTACGTGTAATCAATGTAATGGATTAGGAAAAACACTGGTTAATGAGATCCCTAACGCTGATAAATTCGGGCGTATTTTAACAGATGTCACTGTCCAAATAAAAATCCCACCAGGATCGACTCATGAATCAGCTATTCGAGTTTCTAACAAGGGTAATGACGGTATCATGGGAGGTCCATCCGGTGATATTATTGTTATTGTCGAAGAGCAACCACATCTCACGTTAGTCCGTGAAGGTAAAAATCTACATCATGATTTGTATATAAGTGTTCCAGAAGCCATTTTAGGGACTCAAAAAGAAATCGAATTATTAGGTGGTAAAAAGGTCAGAATTAAAGTTGATGCAGGCACTCAATCTGGAACAACTCTTCGAATAAGGGGTAAAGGAATCCCTGATGCGGGGTTTTTTGGAGTATCGGGTGATTTATTGATTCATATTAATGTTTGGATTCCCCAAACTTTAGACAAAGAACAATCAGAATTTTTTCAAGAAGCGCTCAATCAAGATAATTTCAATCCTAATCCCTCGAGGAGTGATAAATCTTTTTTTGAAAAAATCAAAGATATGTTTGGTTGAGAAATCGTAGAATATCAACTCAGAGTATATTTTTTGGGATTCAAATAGCGAAGTAGTAAAAGTTGACTAAAAATAGTTGAACGACGGTAACAAGATGGATGCTCGTTATGTTCAAATAATATAGGTTCAAATGCCCCCCCCCATCGTCTGACCAAAAAAGAAATAGAGGCCCCTTTTTGAAGATCTTTGAAAAACAAAAACACAAATAAACGAAGCATTCTCTTTTTTGATTAAAAAATAATGAAATCCAATTCCGATGTCCAGCAATAAGCAAAATTTGGCATATGCTAAAAAAAACAAAAAAGATGAGTTTTATACACAGTTAAGTGATATCGAAAAAGAACTCAGACATTACAGAGACCATTTTAAGGATAAAATAGTTTATTGTAATTGTGATGATCCCAAAGTCAGTAATTTCTTTAAATACTTCACTCAAAATTTTGAATTTTTAGGTTTAAAAAAAGTCATCGCCACTTGTTATAAAAATCGATTGCCGATTCAGTTTTCGGAACATCAAGATGAAAAGGCTTGCTATATGATTTATGAAGGAGATAAAAATAAGAATCGACAGGTGGATGATGAAGAAATTGATGTTCAGTATCTTGAAGGTGATGGTGATTTTCGAAGCAAAGAAAGTATTGAATTTCTAAAAGAAGCGGATATTGTTTGCACCAATCCACCTTTTTCATTATTTCGAGAGTATGTAGCACAATTAATAGAATATAAAAAGAAATTTCTAATTATTGGTAGTGATAATGCGATTTCATATAAAGAAATATTTCCTTTTATTAAAAACAATCATATCTGGTTAGGCGTCAATAAAGTCAAAGAATTTGAAGTTAGAAAAGATAATTCAAAAGGCAAGTATTGCCATGATATAAAAAAATACTTCCAAAAGTTTGGAAATGTTGGTTGGTACACTAATTTAAGACACTTTAAAAGAAAAGAGAAAATCATTCTTTTTAAAGAACATGATGAAAATGAATACCCTCGTTATGAAAACTACGATGCTATAGAGGTTAGTAAAGTCAATAATATCCCAAAAAATTGGGGGGGGGTATATGGGTGTACCAATCACTTTTCTTACCAAATACAATCCCAAGCAATTTGAGATAGTGGATATCAATCCACATTTCTTTATGCTTAGGCAAAAAGGTTTGCCTAAACCCAAACAATTAAGAATCAGTGGAAGAAAAGATCCTTACGCTCGTATCATTATCAAAAATAAAAACCCCAAATAATGGAAGTAAAAAAGTTTAATTTAACCATAAAACAATTAGTAGAACAATATAGTGATAATGGTGAGGGAGGTGTCAAAGGATATGGAGGGGATTTAGATATAAGACCTCCTTATCAACGAGAATTTGTTTACAAAGACAAACAACGAGATGCTGTGATTAATACAGTATTTGAAGGGTTTCCTTTAAATGTCATGTATTGGGCTAAAATTGGAGAAAATCAATATGAGGTGATTGATGGACAGCAACGAACGATTTCCATTTGTCAGTATCATCAAGGAGACTTTTCCTTTAATGAAAGATATTTTCATAATTTACAAGATGATGAACAAAAATGGTTTTTAAATTATGAATTAGATATTTATATCTGTGATGGTGAGCCAAGTGAAAAGTTAAAATGGTTTGAAATTATCAATATTGCTGGTGAAAAATTAGAAAAACAAGAATTGCTTAATGCTATTTATCATGGAAGTTGGGTTGCAGATGCAAAACGCTACTTTAGCCGGAGTAACTGTCCTGCTTATCGAGTCTTTAGCAAATACTTAAATGGATCTTTCAATCGACAAGATTATTTAGAAACGGCCATTAAATGGATAGCTGATTCCCAAGAACCAAAAAGAACCATAGAAGGGTATATGTCCATCCATCAAAATGACGAAAATGCAGTTCCTCTATGGGCATATTTTAGAAGAGTTGCTAATTGGGTGGAGGCAACATTCACCAATTATCGAAGAGAAATGAAAGGGATTCATTGGGGAATTTTATACAATCGATACGGAGGAAATCATTATGATGCTGATGAAATAGAAGAAAACGTTAAGAAGTTAATGCAAGATGATGAAGTTCAAACTAAAAAAGGTATTTATGATTACGTTTTTACTAAGGATGAAAAAAGTCTGAAATTACGAGTTTTTTCACCGACCCAAAAGAGAAAAAAATACGAAGAGCAACATGGACGATGTGTTCATCCTCAGTGTCGATTTTCTGATAAAAAATTTGAATTTGAAGAAATGGACGGAGATCACATCATTCCTTGGAGAGATGGCGGTGAGACAAAGGTAGAAAATTTACAAATGCTCTACAAGGGTTGCAATCGATCGGGGAAAGGCTGTGTTTATTCTGAATAAGTGATGCCACTTTGGTCGTAACTCCATCTTTTTTATTAAAACCTTGTAATGAGTGGCAAAAGTTGCTCATTAATCTTTGGGTTTTAAATACTTAAATTTGGACTTTTCTTAATCGACTTGGAACAAATCAACGAATTATTTAATTCGGTTTTGGTACTAGGAGAGGACTTTGTCATCACACCTAAGATAATAGTCATTTCCATTGCTTCTCTTGTTCTTACATATTTTTTATTGAGATTGTTTCGGCACATCATTTACAGAACACTATCTAGAGATGCTAGAGAAAAATTTCGTAGTGTTTTTGTCTTTGTTAACTATTTCATTTACATCGTTGTTTTACTAATTATTTTCAGTAATATCGGCATTAATGTTACGGCCTTGTTTGCAGCTTCAGCTGCTTTATTGGTCGGTATTGGTTTTGCACTTCAGACTTTTTTCCAAGACATCATATCGGGTATATTTATATTATCTGATCAAGCTGTACATGTTGGAGATGTGATTGAAGTTGAAGGTAAAGTTGGCCGTGTCATGAATATAAGACTCAGAACCACTAGAGCCGTAACTAGAGAAAATAAAATATTGGTGATTCCAAATCATAAATTCATGTCCACTATTTTGTATAATTATACAGAAAATGAATCCATGACGAGAGAAGTTGTAGAAATAGGCGTTTCTTATGATTCGATTCCCTATAAAGTCAAAGAAATCTTACTCGATATTGCCAAAAATCATCATGCCGTATTAGAAACGCCTAGACCGGTTGTACTTTTTGATGACTTTGGTGATAACGCATTGATTTTTAAATTGGTTTTTGCTGTCAAAGACAGTTTTTTTTCTCATATCGTTCAAAGTGATATTCGATATCTGATTTTTGAGAAGTTTTCTTTAGAAGATATTAACATACCATTTCCTCAACGCACATTACATTTTCCAGAAGATTTAAATATAATAGATAAATCAAAATGAACACAATACTGATTGTCGATGACCTTGAAGCGAATAGAAAAATTCTTTCAAGAATTTTGAAAGAACGCGAAACTTCGTACCGAGTTATTTTAGCGAATGATGGAAGTCAGGGCCTCAAAAAAATCAAAGAAAACACGGTTGATACGGTCTTATGTGATATTAAAATGCCAGTGATAGATGGTGTAGAACTTTTAAAAAGAACTCGAAAATCACATCCAAACCTTCCCTTTATCATGTTGACAGCTCATGGTGATATTAATACAGCAGTGGATTGTATGAAAATGGGAGCTTATGATTTTTTAACCAAACCCTTTGATTTAAATAAAATTCTGACTGCTGTCAAAAACGCATTAAAAAGCAAAACTTTAGAAACTGAAAACAAGCAGTTAAAGAGAACGATTAAAGAACTAAACAAAGTCACGGCCAAAAAGTATGACATTGTTGGTGAATCTCCTTCGATTAAACAGCTCACTGCACTCATTGAAAAAGTTTCTAAAACGATGGCTCGTGTTTTGATTACGGGAGAAAGCGGCGTTGGTAAGGAATTAGTAGCTCGTCAATTACATATATTAGGAGATCGAAAAGCAAAACAATTCATTGAGGTTAATTGTGCTGCTATTCCAACTGAACTAATTGAAAGTGAATTATTTGGTCATATAAAAGGAGCCTTTACAGGAGCTCATAATGATCGATCTGGAAAGTTTGAAGAGGCTAATAACGGAACATTATTTTTAGATGAAATTGCGGACATGAGTTTGGCTGCCCAATCTAAAGTTTTAAGAGCATTAGAAGAAAAAAAAGTATTTCGCGTTGGTAGTCAAAAAGAAATCAAAGTAGATGTTCGAGTGATTGCTGCGACTAATAAAAATTTAAAACAAGAAATTCAAAACAAACGTTTTAGAGAAGATTTATACCATCGGTTAGCAATTATTGAAATCCATGTCCCGCCCTTAAGAGAAAGAAAACAAGATATACCGATATTGGTTGATCATTTTGTTAAGTTATTACAACATGAAAGTGGTTTAGAAATTAAAAAATTTAGTCAAAGCGCAAAAGATGCTATATCTGAACGCTATTGGACTGGAAATATTCGTGAATTAAAAAATGTTGTTGAAAGATTATTGATACTAGCGAATGATCCTATAACTATAGAGGATATTAAAACTTATGTTCCAAAAACATGAAAACGCTATTCATAACCGCAATTTTAGGATTTTTATTTAGCTCCTATGTATACGGACAAAAAACCGTTGAAAACCAAATCAAAAAAATTTATGAACTAGCCCTGACCCATGGAAAATCTTATCAATGGTTAGATCATTTAGCCAGTCGTATAGGCGGTAGACTTTCAGGTTCTTTAAATTCAACACTATCAATTCAATGGGCTGAAGAGCAACTTCTCGAAATGGGATATGATCAAATACGGCTTCAAGATGTAATGGTACCTAAATGGGTAAGAGGAAATTATGAATATGCGAGTTTTGAAACACAACCTGGAAGTAGTATCAATGTTGATGTTTGTGCGTTGGGTGGTTCAATAAGCACTTCTATTTTTGGTCTTGAAGCCCCAGTGGTTGAAGTGAAAAGCTTTGAAGAGTTAGAAAATTTAGGTCGACAACAAGTTGAAGGAAAATTTGTATTTTATAATAAACCAATGCCCCCTCAACTCATCAGTCCTCTTGATGCGTATCGAGTTACAGTTCAGCATCGAACACAAGGAGCATATCGAGCTGCAAAGTTAGGTGCCGTTGGAACTATTGTCCGTTCTTTGACTTTGAACCAAGATGACTTTCCACATACCGGAAATATGTCCTATGAAGATTTGGCCAATCGCGACCGTATTCCAGCTGCAGCGATTAGCACCAATAGTGCCAATTTATTGAGTTCCATGCTTAAACTCAATCCCAATTTATTGTTTTATTTAAAACAAAATTGTAAAAATTATCCAGAAGTGCTTTCTCATAACATCATAGTAGAAATCAAGGGTTCAGAATATCCTAATCAAATTATCGTCTTTGGAGGTCATTTAGATTCTTGGGATTTAGGTGATGGCGCTCATGACGATGGTGCTGGTGTGGTCCAATCAATGGATGTTTTACACCTATTTCAATTATTGGATTACGAACCTAAACGAACGCTTCGACTGGTCCTTTGGACCAATGAAGAAAATGGTTTGAGAGGAGCTACGACATATGCTCAAGAAGCAAGAGAAAAAAGTGAAAATCATATTTTCGCTATAGAAAGTGATGCTGGGGGGTTTTCTCCAAGAGGATTTACATTTGAAGCTACAGACCAGCAATTTGAAAAACTGCAATCATGGCAACCCTATTTCTATTCTTATTATGCCGATAGGTTTGTCAGAGATGGAAGTTCACTAGATGTGGTTCCTTTAAGGAATGGAACGACGGTATTAGCTGGCTTAAGACCTGATTTACAGCGATATTTTGAATTTCATCACGCAGCCAATGATACTTTCGATAAGGTTAACAAAAGAGAATTGGAATTAGGTGCTGCTGCTTTAGCTAGTATGGTGTATTTAGTCGACCAATTCGGAATTTAAATTCCTTTTATTCACATGATAAGGGGAATTTCATTTCATAACTATACCAAAGAATTCCCCTATAATTTGAGGCTAGCTTCTCCCGTCATTCTAGGAATGGTTGGGCATGTGATTGTTCAATTAGTTGATAATATCATGGTGGGGCAACTAGGTCCATCTGAATTGGCAGCAATTTCACTAGGAAATAGTTATATTCTTATCGCACTTTCCATCGGGCTAGGATTTTCAACAGCCATAACACCACTTGTTGCTGAATCTCAGATGGCAAAAAGACCAATCGTTATTCGATTGATTTTTTCTAATGGATTAATCATGTGTTTTTCATTGGGTATTTTATTGAGTTTGGCAGTTTTTTTGGCTCATCCAATATTATATCGCATGGGACAACCAGCAGAAGTCGTGCATTTAGCGATTCCTTACTTAAAATGGGTTTCTTTTTCTTTAGTTCCCTTGATTACATTCCAAGCCTTCAAACAGTTTTCAGATGGTTTGTCTAAAACATTACCAGCCATGTATGCTACGATTCTATCCAATGGATTGAATATCATATTAAATTACTTCTTAATTTTCGGTATTTGGATTTTTCCTCAATGGGGTATTGAAGGAGCGGCTATTGGCACCTTTATTTCACGTGTTATCATGGTTTTGTTTATGATTTTGTACGTGATTAAAAAAAAGAATATCCGAACTTATTTACCAAGATTTTATGATTGGAAGTTTAAGCCAATGATATTTAATAAACTTTTGAGCATCGGTTATCCATCGGCTTTACAGATGCTTTGTGAATTTCTTTTTTTTATTTCTGCTATTTGGTTGTCAGGTATTTTAGGAGAGCTTTCCCAAGCTGCAAATCAAATTGCTTTGAATCTTACAGCCATCACTTATATGTTTGCAATGGGCATTGGTGTAGTAGCAACCATCCGGATTGGAAATTACAAAGGGATAAAAAATTTCAAAGAGCTCAAAAGAGTTGCTTACTCGATATTTCTTTTGATTCTCATAATGGATGTTTTATTTTGTTTCATCTTATTATTTTCTCGTGATGAATTACCATGGATCTATCTCAATAGAAATAATGTGGAAGAGTTTCTTGAAATTCAAACTGTAGTTTTAATGGCCTCTCAACTATTATTGATATCATCCATATTTCAAATTTTTGATGGTACCCAAGCCGTGATTTTGGGAGCTTTAAGAGGACTGCAAGATGTAAAAATTCCAGCGCTCATCTGTTTTATAGCTTATGGTTTAGTAGGGTTTCCACTTTCATATTATCTGAGTATGAATTCATCAATGGGTGTCATGGGAATTTGGATAGGGCTCCTGGCAGGCTTGTTACTTTCATCAAGTTTATTATTTATTAGATTTGAATCGATGACCAATAAATTAATAGCTACCAAGTGACAGATTGGCCCATTATCATTTCAAAATCAATCACTAATTTTGGATGATAGTCATTCACATCCATTACGCTTTACATATCATTGCTTTTGTTGATAATTAAATTAGTTAAATAATTGATAAACAGTTATTTAAAAAATGATTGAATCGATATTAGAATTTGATAAACAACTGTTCATCTATTTAAATGGACTAGGATCTCAACCCTTTGATTGGATATGGATGGGATTAACTCATGTACTATCAAATAGCACCGTTTATGTATTGTGTTTGATTTATTTAATCTATAAATCTGGAATTAAAAATTCAACATTGATTCTTGGAATTGGCCTATTATTGATATTAACTACCGATCAATCAACTAATTTTTCAAAAGATATGGTTCAAAGGTTAAGACCTTGTTATGACCCAAGTTTAGAAGGAATGATGCGTTTAGTCAAACAATCTTGTGGAGGAAAATATGGCTTTTTTTCAGGTCATGCTTCAAATTCATTTGGTTTGGCGGTTCTTTTTGGTTTGATTATTAAAAACTATTCAAAATGGATCTCTATTTTCTTGATTCTGATCGCCTCTTTAATTGCTTATAGTCGCGTATACATCGGGGTTCATTATCCTATTGATATTCTTGTTGGTAGTGCTTTTGGAAGTATTTGTGGCTATTTATTTTTTCGATTATATCAATGGCTCCAGTTGAAAATAGCTTTGTCAAATTCAATCAAAAAATCTTGATTCAGACAATTTAATCTTTTAATAGTTCTGGATAATTTGCTGCAAACTTATTGAACCGAGGGATTGAAACCCTACGGACATAAGGATGTTTCGGATTTTTTTGTTCAAAATCTTGATGGTATTCTTCGGCATAATGAAATTTTTCAAAAGCTAATACTTGAGTGACAATTGGATTTTTAAATGTGTTATTTTTTGTTAAAAATTCGATATAATTTTCAATCTTTTGTTTTTGCTCTTCAGTTTGATAAAAAGCAATAGAACGGTATTGAGTTCCTTTATCAGGTCCTTGTTTATTTAAGGTGGTGGGATCATGGGATCCAAAAAATACATCTAATAAAGTTTCAAAAGAAATGATTTGGGGATTATAAATGATTTCTACGGTTTCGGCATGTCCAGTTTGACCTGATCCGATGGTTGCATAAGTTGCACTTTTTGTGTGGCCTCCACTATAACCAGAATAAACTTCTTCAACCCCTTTTAGACTTTCAAAGATTAATTCAACACACCAAAAGCACCCAGAAGCAAAATAGGCTTTTTGGGTTGTTTGAATTGGTTTTAAAGTTGATGTATCAACGCCCATGAGATTGGTATTTGACCGAAGGGGTGCAATGGTCAGTAGAATTAAAATAAAAAGTATCTTTTTCATTGGATTATAGTTAAAATCATTTGTTTTATTGTAGGATTATAAATTTTTGTTTTAGCATTAAACATTGAGTGAATGCCGAATTTATCGATGACTATGGGCCTTCCAAAATTGATTTTCAATGGCATGGTTGGCCCCACCTATTGATGAGTTGTTATATTGGGAGATTCTAATATCCTCAAAATTTAAACTCAGCGAAATGACATTTTTAATTTGATTAATATCAGCAGTCATCAGAAATTTCTGATGATTGCTAGATAACTCAGAATATAAAATCCAAGGATTTTGTGATGGAGGAATGGTCATAAGAGAATTATCATAGGTATTATTAAAGGGGGATTTCAAATCGAGTGATTGATAATGAAATTCAATGGCTTGATTGGCATTTCCATTGAGTAAAATAAAAGGAGGGATAGCCATCGTTTGATTTTTCAATTAACTAATAAATGATATTGAATCTAACTTGAATTAATAAATGATATCCATTTTTCTGTAAAATAATCCCAATCATAAGAATTCTTGCACTTTAAAATATTGGCTTTAAAAGTTCGGATTTTTTTTTCTTCTAAAGAAGATATTATGGTTTGATACATATCGCTGGGAAAATGTTTAGAAACCAAACCAGATCGATCTTTTTGAATAATGCTAGCAATACTCTCAACATTACTCACCACCAAAGGCAGGTCATAATGATAGGAAAGTGGAATGACTCCACTTTGTGTAGCCGAACGGTAGGGAAGAACTAATAAATCGGATGCTGAAAAAACCAACTGAGTTAAGGTTTTATCAGCAAACTGAAAGTAGCATTGAACTCTTTGTTCAAGTTGATTATTCCGAATCAATTTTTGATAATAACTTTTACGTTGATAACAATCACCGACTACTTTGAGTTCTATGTTTTTCCTATCAATCAAATCTTTTGGTAATGATTTTAATAATAAATCTAATCCTTTATATTTTCTGATGATGCCATAGAACAATAAAATAGTTGAAGATTGATTCCAGCCGAGTTGTTTTCTTGCTTTTGTCTTTTCAATTTTTGGATATAAATCTTTTGAAATGGGATGAAGATGGTGCCATATCGGTTTAGAATGAATACTTAAAGCGATTTGTGATGCGACATAATCTGAAAAAGCTGAAAATTTATCGATATGTTTTGCGAATAATTGATTCAAGAATCCATCATATATTCTTTTTTCATGAGGAATCCAATTATCGATAAAAGCAATTTTATGAATATGTTGGTCTAAACGACTCATAATGCCATGATAACAAAATGTTAATAATGGCGTATGGTATCTAAAAACAACCATTTGAGGATTTAGTTTATTCAATTCTTGCGCTACCTTTTTCCAGCTCATTGGATTATATGCATGAATTTTTCGTAAAACGCATAAACCATCATCATCATCATCATCATTTGTTGAATATTGCGAGCTGCCAGGGAATAAAATTTGAGGATATAGTTTTTTAAACGTCCATAGTTGGACATGTTGCCCTCTTTTAACAAGTGATAAAGCAAACTGATGTTGAGTTTCAGAAATACCTCCTCGATAAGGCAGAGCAGGCCCTATCAATACTATTAGAGAATCTTTTCCCATGGTTCAATAGCAATAGGTCAAAAAGAAAAAATTAAAAGGTTCAAATCTTTTCAAGCATTATCCAATACCCAAGAACCTGATTCAATCAGAGGTATGGCACGCTTGTATTTCATATTTTTGATTTCACCAGATGAAACATGGGTTAGTTTCACGACATCGTTTCTTCCAATTTTTTTAGTGTTTCGTTTAAAAGTTTCAACCTTTTCTATGCCTTTTTGAACTTCACTCCCGGCCTGTCGATTCATTTCAGCCAACTGTTGTGAGTTAAGACTTTGATCTTTAGATTCCCTATAATTTTGTCTTCTTTGGGATGTTAAAGCTTCCTTAACCTTTTCATTGGCTTGAATGGGGATATTGCCTTTAATCAAAAAAGAAGCAATTTCTTTATTGAGATCATTTATCATGGTCCGAAAAAGTTCAAAGGATTCAAATTTATAGATCAATAAAGGATCTTTTTGTTCATGAACTGCAAGTTGTACAGATTGTTTTAGTTCATCCATTTTTCTCAAATGGTTTTTCCAAGCTTCATCGATTAATGCCAATGAAATTTTGCATTCGATTTCATCAACTAAATTTTCACCTTTGGAATCATAGGTTTTTTGTAAATCAGTAACCACATTAATGGTCCTAACCCCATTTGTAAATGGAATAATAATTCGCTTGTAGTTGCGATTTTGGTTTTCAACGACATCACGAATGACCTGATAAGCCAAGGAAGTATTAATGCGACATCTTTGAAGGTACCTTTCTAGTGCACTATTGTATACCAGTGAAGTTAATTTCGTTTCTGATTCGTTTTCAAACTGAGCTTTATCAACCGGTAAGGTTAAAGCAAAATTGCTAATGATGTCGATTTCAAATTCCCCATAATCATTATTTGGTTTGGATTTTAAAATAATCTCTTCACAACTATCATAAATCAAATTGAGGATATCAAGTTTTAATCGTTTGCTTTCAAGTGCATTTCTTCGTCGTTTATAAATCACTTCTCGTTGAGCACTCATTACATCATCGTATTCAAGCAATCGTTTTCTAATGCCAAAATTATTTTCTTCAACTTTTTTTTGAGCTCGTTCAATCGATCTAGTCATCATAGAATGTTGAATAACCTCTCCTTCTTTTAAACCTAATCGATCCATGATTTTAGAAACCCTTTCGGAACCAAACAACCGCATTAAATTATCTTCGAGAGAGACATAAAACTGAGATCCTCCGGGATCACCTTGTCTTCCAGAACGTCCACGAAGTTGCCGATCGACTCTTCGTGAATCATGCCTTTCTGTTCCGATAATCGCTAAACCACCGGCGTTAATCACTTCTTTGGTTAACTTGATATCGGTGCCTCTTCCTGCCATATTGGTTGCAATAGTGACAACACCAGGATTTCCTGCTTCTGCTATGATTTTGGCTTCTTTTTTATGCAGTTTAGCATTCAAAACATTATGTTTGATTTTCCCAACGCTTAACATTTTACTGAGTAATTCAGATATTTCTACTGAAGTTGTGCCGATTAATACGGGTCTTCCTTTGCTGGATAGAGTAGTGACATTTTGAATAATCGCTTTATATTTTTCTCTTTTTGTTTTATATATTAAATCGTTTTCATCTTTCCGAACAATCACTTTATTGGTAGGAACTTCAATCACATCGAGTTTATAAATCTCCCAAAATTCGCCTGCTTCAGTGATGGCCGTACCGGTCATTCCAGATAACTTGTGATATTTTCTAAAATAATTTTGAAGCGTAATGGTAGCAAAGGTTTGAGTCGCTGCTTCAACATTGACATTTTCTTTAGCTTCAATGGCTTGATGAAGTCCATCAGAATAACGCCTTCCTTCCATGATTCTTCCGGTTTGTTCATCTACTATTTTGACTTTATTTTCAATAACGACATATTGAGTGTCTTTTTCAAATAAAGTATAGGCTTTTAATAGCTGATTCATCGTATGAATACGTTCACTCTTGATATCAAAATCTTGAAAGAGCTGTTGTTTTAGCTCGGTTTCTTTTTCTGCCTCAAGATTTTTTTGTTGAATTTTTACAATTTCAACACCGATATCGGGTAGCACAAAAAAGTTTTTATCATCGGAATCTTGAGATAAGTATTCAATCCCTTTATCAGTTAAATCGATTTGATTGGTTTTTTCTTCAATAACAAAATAGAGTTCAGCATCTACTTTTGGCATTTCCCGATTATTATCCTGCATATAGAAGTTTTCGGTCTTTTGTAATAATTGTCTATTGCCTTCTTGACTTAAAAATTTAATTAGGGCTTTGTGTTTTGGCAATCCTCTATGTACTCTAAGCAAAAGAAGCCCTCCTTGTTTGACATCACCTTTTTGGATGAGTTGACGTGCTTGTGAAAGTTCAGAATTCAACATCGTCCGTTGTGTGGCCACCAAAGAACTCATTTTTCCTTTTAAATCATTGAATTCTTGTCGGTCATCACTTTGAGTTGGTCCAGAGATAATAAGAGGCGTTCTTGCATCGTCGATTAATACGGAATCGACTTCATCAACGATGGCATAATTATGACTTCGTTGTACCAAATCTTCAATCGAATGAGCCATATTATCTCTGAGATAATCAAATCCAAATTCATTATTGGTACCATAGGTAATATCGGCTCTGTAGGCGGCTCTTCTTTCAGGACTATTGGGTTTGTGATGATCGATACAATCAACAGTTAATCCATGAAATTCAAAAATTGGAGCCATCCAAGCGCTATCTCGTTTAGCTAAATAATCATTAACGGTAACGATATGTACTCCATTACCCGGTAGGGCGTTGAGATACACAGGGAGTGTAGCTACTAAGGTTTTTCCTTCCCCGGTTTGCATTTCAGCAATTTTTCCTTGGTGCAAAACAATTCCTCCAAGTAGTTGAACATCATAATGAATCATATCCCAAACGATTGCTTTTCCTGCTGCATCCCATTGGTTATGCCAAAAAGCAAATTCGCCATCTAATTCTAAATAATCGTGTTTTGAAGCCAATACGCGATCATTTGGAGTTGCCTTTACTCGAATACTTTTATTATTAAAAAACCGTACAGCAGTTTCTTTGATTAGAGCATAAGCTTGTGGCATAATGTCAAAAAGTAATTCATCGATGGCGTTTTGAATTTGAGATTCTAATTGATCTATTTCTTGATAAATAGATTCTTTTTCAGCTAAATCTTCAGTTTGGGCAACTTTTTGGGTCAGATCTTTAATAGACTTCTGCAAGGGTTTTCTTACGCTTTCTATGAGATTCTTAAACTCTAAGGTTTTATGTCTTAGTTCATCATTAGAAAATTTATTGTATTGATTTTCAAATGATTTAATTTTTTCGACTAGAGGCCAAAGCTTCTTTAAATCTTTTTTGGTTTTATCACCGACAAATACTTTGAGAAGTGAATTTAGCATAAACTTCTTAGGTTATAGACCTCAAAATTGAGAAAAATAAAGATATTCAACCAACAAAATTCAATCCAATTTAGATCATTTTAATTTTTCGAATTTGTTTTGAAATAAATTAAAAGACCTAAGACTAGAGATCTCAATAAAATAACAAACTAAAGTTTAATATTTCAGCAAAGTACCAGTGGTAACTTTTTGAAAATTAGCAGTGTCAAATTCGCTGAATTATTTAATATTCATCTTCGTTCCAAAGATAATCTTCTTTGGATGGAAAATCTGGCCAAATTTCTTCTATGGAATCATAGTACTCCCCCTCATCTTCCATAGCTTGAAGGTTTTCAACAACTTCTAAGGGAGCGCCTGTTCGAATCGCAAAATCAATTAATTCATCTTTAGTGGCAGGCCACGGAGCATCGCTTAAATAGGATGCCAATTCTAGTGTCCAATACATGGATTTTAAATTTTTTGCAAAACTAAAAATTTCGATTAATAAATATTCATGATGTCTATTATTCTTGGATAAAAATGTATTTTAAATTAGTATCATTTTGAAAAAGTTGGGATAAAAATGAAAAAAGAGAGAGAATTATTTTCAAAAGCAGACTTTTGGTGTTTTGTTAAATCAAATCAGTAGTTTTTCTATAGTGGGTTAAACTAATTTTGAACAAACATGAAAACAAAACACCTAGTGTTAGGTTTAGCAATCAAATTTCATAAGTCATTTTGTAAAGTTCTATAGAAATAGGTGTATTACTCTGCTATAACCGAAGTTCTCTAAAATTTTATGAACATGGCTCTAAATTGAATTGCAGGTTTTTTATTACACGCTAATAATGGAAGTAGGGCCATCGCATGTCAATTCCTACACTCGTTCGATCGTATCCCCTTTAATTCTAGATACAATTAATACCTTTTGGACCTCAGTAAAATATGAATATAAAGGGGAAAATCAAAAAATAATTCCCCTAACCATAAAACAGTTCATTATATTAATAGAAACATTGATTAAAATAAAAAAGAAGCGATCAATACTAGATCACAAAAAACTCTGTTAATTGTATGATGAAGTTATTGACCTTGAAAAAATAAATAACTCAGAGGATTGGCTTAAACACATACAAGTGTCGATAGATTTTACTGGATCAATTCTGTTGTTTCTTAATATGGAAGTTAATATCATTCATCAAGGTGATTGCATCGAGGTTCTCAATGAGAAATTTGAAGAGCAATCTATTGATTTAATTTTTACGGATCCTCCATATAATTTATCTGGAAATGGGTTGTTGTGGAAAAACAATAAAATAGGAGGAGATTGGTTTATGATTGATGAGAATTGGGATAAAATGAGTCAATCCGAATATGTGAAGTTCACATCAGATTTGATGAATGCTTCAAATAGGGCTTTAAAAAATAGAGGATCGATTTATGTTGCTTGTAGCTATCACAACATTGCCGAAGTGATGATGAACCTTAAAGAAGTGGATTATAAGATCAACAATCTGATTACTTGGTACAAGACAAACTCAATACCTAATATGACAAAACGTACTTTCACTCATTCTAAGGAATTTGTTGTTTGGGCTACAAAAGGGGCTAATTGGAAATTTAAAACAAATGCGGGATTTATGGGAAATGCCTATAGTGCAGGGAAAAGAGAGATTGAAAAACGGGGATGGCAGGGCTTTACATCCGACTCAAAAACCTGAAGAAATGTTGAAGAGAATTATTTTGGCTAGCTCTGACAAAGGAGATATCGTATTAGATCCTTTTGTTGGAAGTGGGACAACAGCTGTTGTTGCTAAAAAATATGGAAGATATTTTATTGGAATTGACAAAGAAGAAAGATACATAAAGGCAACTAGAACAAGGTTAGACTTGATTCCAACTAAACAACACATCCCACTCAGATGAGGGTAGAATCCATACAAAATGAAGCTCTAGTTACTCTCTATTTTTTTGTATCTTTGGATACGCATAATAATTGAATTCATTACCATCATAATTTTTAATTTGGTTTGCAATAAACTTTTCCCATGCACTTCTTGTTTTGGGGAAGCATATCAAGAGTTTGGTCAAAAATTTGAATTAAGATTTTTTTAGTTCCACTTGCTTCATAAATCTGTCTGTTTGCTCTAGCAAGTTCTAAAAGTTTTTTATATATGAACCGTTGAATTGGTTAATCAATGGAAGAATATAATTTCCCCCATTAGCTTCGGCATGTCGATAACCCCCTGAATTTGAAATCTCATCAATCGAGAGTTCAATAAATTTTCTATGCGGGTATTTAGATACTATTTTAATTGTTTCTGAAGAATTGAATTCTGTAAATCGATTTAAAAGAATTTCAGAAACCTCACAAATGTTCATCATATTTGAATTAAATGCTACGGATTGAAATAGATGCTGAAAATTCGCTTTTTAATCCTCTCTTTAAACCGTGTTTGGAAATTATCCGTTAACATATTCCAAATTTCAGAATCGACTTCCACAAGGTGTGAAATGTTTAACACATAATCCCTATTCAAATTCTGACTTTTTTTCTTCGATAAAAATCTTCATAGTGACTTCGTAAATAGCGGGTTTTAGTTAATAGCATGTCAATAATTTCTTTTATCAGATTGTGAACAAATTCATCTTTAGTCTTTTTTAAATACATAGACACCATATAAGTCTTGATATCTTCAAATTGGATTGGAATTAAATTAGAATTTAACTCTGATTTGAAACGCTCCATCGTCTTTCTACTTTGAATAGGAGCTTGAATGAGGACAAATTGCAATACATGAACGATATGTTTCGAGCAAGTTCAGGGGAGGGATTATAAGGTTCTTCGAGATTATTAAAAGATGGATGCTCACAACGATTTCGATCATCTTTAATACGTTTCAACGATTCAAACTCATGATTTGATATAATCTCAAAATTCTTAGCTGATGTTAATATTCTATTCTCATAACTCTGAAATCTTTCTTTTTTATTATTTTTAATTGTCTCATCTAATTCTCTAATAATGTCTCTCAAACGGGAATCATTCACGAAATTTAGAAGTGAAATCAAAGACAATCGCAATCCATGTAGACACGAATGCAGAGTGAAAAGCGCCCCCTCTATAGGCTGAAATGGCTTTATTGATTAGCTCACGAGAGTGTTTATTATCGACTTTAAGCGTTAGTTGTGATATATCTGAATATTTCATTATTTCTATGAAGATGCCATTAGCTATTTAGTTTTCAAATTCTAACGGTTTAATAAATTACAATACATAAACACAGATAGTTAAATGTTTGTTGTTATGTACCCCCCCCAAATAGAATCGGAATTTTTTTGTTGCGTAGACAGTTGAACTTATCAAAACATTTTATTTTAGAAAGACTATTTAGATAAGAAATAACAACCATGAAACACGAAGAGAAAAACCTGAAGGTTTACAGAGAGTAAGGAAGAAACTAAGAAATCGCATCCATTGGCAGTGGCATATAGTTGCACCATATGCAACTTAAATCATGAGGTTTTAAAATAAAAACAGATTTTTGACATTGTATAGAAAATACCACTTGTAGAGAGCGATCTTTTTCATAAAGGACTCTACTACTTAGAAGTGGACTTGTCAAATAATAAAATTGGAGGTGTTGCTAAGCTTGATAAATTTGATCAAACGTTTGATAGCACTGGTAGTTAGGGAGAAATAAAACAGACCTCATATACAATACTCAAATTATTTTAAATGGAAAAATCCTTTAGGTGATACACATCACATCTAATGGATCCTCCCAATACTACTTTCAAATCTTTCCCTATGAAACACAGGGAAAAAATCAACCTATGTATTTACTTAAAATCAATTCCTTTTTTCAAAACTTCTGTCCAACTATATTTTTTAGGATTTAATCTGTAGTCGACAAAAACATAAAGACCTAATCCTCCAAATAATAAAAACACACCTACGTAATCTAAAAATACCCATCGAGGTGAGTATCCAATAAAAATGGGAACTAAACTAGAAACCACAATATGTAAATAGATAAGTAGTAAATATTTATTTATAGAATGTGTTCTCATTAGATTGAATTTAACTCTTAGAGATATAAAAAAGAGACAATACAGGGATAAATAGGTGATGAACCGATCTAGTTTATTTAAAATATTTACCTCTTCATTATAAAATCCCTTAAAATAATGTTTATAGTACCAGTCGCCTACGATATCAACCCACATGTAAATTGATTGGAATAAAAAGTACCCAGAAAATATAGATAGGATAATAAAGTAAACTTTATTTTTCATCGTATTGTCTCATTTGGTTGATGGCTATTGGGTATTTCTTACTCATCTTTTTCTCCGCATTTACATTTTTCTTTTATTTTTTTGTAACTTTTTGCATTGAGATACACATAAGAACCCACACCAAAAACGCAAGAGATAGCAAATGTAGCGGTCAATGCAGGAGGGGAGCATGCTAAAACCATACTAACAGTAAGAAATGTTAAACCCTCCATAGCTTCGGCTCTTGCTTCTTTGCAAGGGTCGGTAGAAAAATAAAAGGAATGGTTTTTTCGCCGCCCTACTTGATATATTATGTCTGGTTGTGTATAGATTTCATTATGAAATGAGTTAATTTGAAAAATGTTATTCAATAATGTTTCGGTAATCATTACTCCATTCAAAAAGTTGTTGTATCTTGAAAAATCAAAATCGTTTAGCTCAAGACTGTGAACCCTCTCTTTAAACTCATCTACGGCGTGATCAAACCCTTTGAGAAGAACATGATTTTCAAAGTCGTTCAGTAGAAGTTTATCGATTTTAGTCAAACGAGATTTCATTTTTACAATATCCTCCTCTTCGTTCCACTTTTCCAATTGATGGATTTGTTCTTAATCCAATTTTAATTCCCAAGCCTTATTGATTTCAGCAATAATGTCTTCTGATGTCATATCAGAATTTAGTGCTATAGGGATTTCCTTTTATTTGTTGTATGCTGTCAAATCAAAAACTTGAAAATCTGATTTGTTTTTACTTTTAACAGAGTTTTTATTACAGGAAATAACTAGCAGTAAAGACACTGCAATATTCACCACAAATGATTTTTTAATGTTTTTCATAATGTTGTTAATAATCCCTTTCCAAGGTAATAAAACACATACACATAAACGCTTTATTTTATAGCAAGCTAATAATTGAAGTGGGTCCATCACATTTTACTTCCTACACTCGTTTGATTGTATCACCTTTAATTGTAACAAAAAGGGGAACACCTGAAGGCGTGTCAAATTCGCTCCATCCGCTGTTTTGAATTATATCTTTGATATTAACTTGAAACAGTTGCCGTGAAAATCAAATACAATCGAATTTCCACCTATCAACAAGCACCCAAGCGATTTGATTTCGATATGGACACCTATAATCTGACACTGTTTGACAAAGGGGTTTCGGGGGCGATCCTCTTCAAAGAACGCCCTCAAGCCGCTCGATTATGGCGATTAGCCCAAAAAAAAGGTCACCGAAGTCGTGGTGGATGATCTCAGCCGATTAGGCCGAAACACCGCCGATGTGCTTCAGACTCTTCATCATTTGGAAGAAAACCACATCAACATCGTGGTGAAAGAATTAGGCCTGCCCAGTCGCAAGCCCGATGGTTCCCCTAATCCGATTTAGAAAATGATGGTTTCGGTTATGGCGAGTGTGTATGAATTAGAACGAGAGACGATCGCCGAACGCATTCGTCAAGGCCGCGAAGCCTATCAACAACGAGGTGGGCGATTGGGCCGTCACTACGAATCGGTCGAAAGTCGAGAAACCTTTCCCCAAAAACCCAAAACACAACAAATCATGTCCTTATTGCAAAAAGGCAAGTTCTATCGCGATATTCGTGGCGCTTGGGGGTTTCTTTGGCAACAGTGACGAAGGTTAATAAGTATATAAATTAAAAGTCAAATTTATTTTTAACGACACGAATAAACAGTACCTCGTAAACTCTGGTGTTTACCTTAAAAATATACCCCTACACTCTTGAGAGAATCAGTAATAAAGTATTGCCACAGTGTTTTAATTTGACTTAATCAAGCAATGAAATTAAGAAAAGTAACCATACACAATATACGTTCGGTGCAGCATGCAACATTCGAAGTTTCCAATTATTCTATACTTGTCGGAGAAAACAACGTTGGAAAAACGAACATATTCACAGCACTTCGATTACTCTACGAAGATAACTTGAAATACAAAAGAGAAGTCGATTTTCCTAAGGATATTCCCTTGGACCAAGAAAGCTGGATTGAACTCACCTTTGAAACTACCGAAGATGAGCAGAGAAGTTTAAAAGTCAACTATAAATCACAGGATAGAATCCTAAAGGTAAGAAGGTTTTTTTGAGTCAAATAACAATTTGGTCAAGTCAAGCCAGAGTAACATTTATGCTTATGAATCTGGGGAACTTTCAAAAAATCTGTTTTATGGGGCAAAAAACGTATCCCAAGCGAAACTTGGAAAAATTATACATATACCCGCAGTGAATATAACCAATGATAATCTCAAGTTATCAGGCCCGTCTCCCTTTCGGAAAATGCTCAATTTCGTTATGGAGCGAGCCGTGCATGAAAGTCCTAGTTATAAAGATTTAAGAAATGCATTTGATAAATTCAACTCAAACTTTAGAAAGGAGTCATCGAGTGAAGGTATCTCTGTTAATTCACTAATCGATGAGATAAATTCCGAGATAGGAGGATGGAATGTCCTCTTTGATATTTCAGTCAATTCCTTAAAACTAGAAGAAATTGTAAAACACTTTCTCTCTGATTATATTAAAGATGTAAATTTAGATTCCAATAAGATAGATGTCGATTCATTTGGTCAAGGATTCCTGCGTCGCTTGATATACACACTGATCAAACTTTCGTCTAAGTATATCGTATCTCGATCGACGAAGAAAAAGGATTTTGACCCAAATTTCAATCTGCCATTGTTCGAAGAGCCCGAAGCTTTTTTACATCCTTCTCAGCAGCAATTTCTTTGTCTCAGCCTTCGTGAGCTTGGAAACGGAAATTTGGAACAAGTGCTTGTCTCAACCCATTCTCCACATTTCGTCAGCAAGCACACATCTTGTCTGACGGGAATAATTAAACTTTCAAAAGAGAAAGGAGTGACGAAAACTTTCCAAATTAAAAAAGATGATCTTCGTCAAATCCATGATAAGAATACTGGTCTCTACAAAACATTTTCCGACTGTCTCAAGTCTGAAGACATTTGTGCTCAGACAAAAAATCACATTGAGAAGAATAAACTAGGGCATAAGAGCCCTAATCTTAAAGAAAGACTGGATGAAGAAGATCTAAATTATTTTCTTTGGCTTGATTCCGAAAAGACGTCTTTATTTTTTGCACAAAAAGTGATTATCTGCGAAGGGGCTTCCGAGAAAATCTTCATTGACTATATGATTGATAGAGAATGGCGAGAATTTCGGGAAAAGAATATTTACCTGCTTGACGTACAAGGTAAATACAACATACATAGATATATGACTTTGCTTACTGCCCTTGGCATCGAGTATTCCGTACTAATTGATTCGGATGGTCATCAAGGAATTCATAAGATAATCCGTAATTTTATAGAAAATCGAAAAACGTATTTCACGAAGAAAATTTATGATTTCGACAAGGATTTTGAGGACTTTCTTGGCATCGAGAAAGTAAAAAGAAAAGATAAGAAACCTCTGAACGTAATAATGAAGTATCAAAGTGGTAAGATTTCGTCTAAAAAGATCCTCCGTTTGTTGAACCAAAAAAAATTCTATCAAGATATTCAGAGTCGACTGCAGGTGAGTTCGACGACCATTAGGAAAGTGAAGAAGCATATTGCATTAAACTTGAAATAGAACGTTCTATTTTAAAGAGTCCCTGTTTTTGGGGAGCTTAGCAGTTTCAAAATGTTGAGATAGATATGTAGACTTCGAGCTAATTAAAATTAATGTAACTTAGCCAAGCAAAGTGACGAGGAATAGCGCTCTTTTACACGTTTATTTCTATATTCCAAGTATCGATTTAGGTTAAATTTAACCGCAATTTCGATTGCAGCAAAAATAGTAACCAATCCTGCGACACTCTATATAATTTCTAGCACATTCATAAGCGAAAATAAAAGGTTCTTTTAGTTGTGAAATTAATACTAAATATTGACTGGATTGGTGTTATAGTAATTAACAACAAAACCTAATTTCAAAACCTATCACAATCGACGGCTTGTGCGACATCTTCGGGGGTGAAAGTCCAGGTGAGCATAAATTCAGGATAGTTATAGATTGATTCATTTTTTTTTCGGTTCTTTCGAAGTCTTTTAACATAATCTGGATATGATCTTAAATCAAAGATATTTTTTTGATGACTGCCATTATGATGAGCAAACCGATGATAAGTCAAACACTCCCCATGATCGAATCTTATGATGACGAAATCTGAAGAACCATTTTTAAATCCAAAAAATGGATTTGAAGATGGTTCTCCAGAAAGCGGGCCTATTGAAATCATTTCATTATGATTGATTTTCCAACGATCTATTAAACGATTCCCATTTCCCGGCGTATCATAGGCTTCGATCACTAAATCCAGTCCAGATTGATTTATGTAGAGGTATGTAATTTCCGAACTCCAGCTCACCAATGGCTGACATCCGAGAACACATAGAAATACCAAAAACGCTGGAATGAGGTTTTTGTTTATTCTTCTATCCATCATAGAAGTGCTTACTGATTGTTTAATAAAAACAGAAGCTTCTGTTTTTCATCTTCTTATTTCCAAGCAGAAAACAATGCGTCTAGTTGATTTTCAGCACTATTGTTATACTTCGATTTAATATGATCTCTCCAGCTACTCCATGTTTTCTTCCCAATCATTGCATTCTCAATTTGAGAGATGGTATATCCAGAAACAGATTCGGTAACTTTAGTGTTTGTTTTATCAGAATCCATCATGTCTTCAACCACACTAGTATAAAATCCTGAATAACCTCTTTTGTATCCCGAATATGTCATTTGTGTTAACACATTTTGCACTCCTACAGCCCAACTTTCTTTTACCAAAGAAGAGGAATTTCCATAAACACTTCTGTTAGCATTCCAATGAGCTGCATGAGCTATCTCATGGATAACTGTTCCATAAATTTTATCACTTTTTCTATTTGATTTATAGACATGAATTTGGCTCGCTAATCCTAAAAATCTTCTAGCTTTACCAAACGTTCCATTAATTAATTCATCTTCAGAATTCATCCCTGTATAAGCTTTTAATTTTAGTTGCGTTCTCCAAATACTATTTTGCGGGGGTCTATTGAGCCCATAGATATACTTATAATAATAATGGTGAGCGGCTCTAAAGATGGTGGCATAATATGACTCTGGTTTGGTACTTAGGAAAACGGGATTCCATGACCTTTCTATTTTGGGACCATTGACGCCAGCCGTATTCAATAGCCAAGCATTCGTCCGAATTTAAAAATCATGCCGTTCAAATTTCAATGAATAATTGGCAGGACGTCGAAAAGAACCATCGCATCGATAATAACCACTAGAATTCGTAATGCTAGTATGCGTGGTAAACCAACGCCTGGCTCGAACCTTGATCCCTTCGACAGGGATATTGCTTCCTTCAGAAGAATCATAGGTCTTAATGGTTCCCCAAGGCGTCCACTTTCTAGATCGAGCATTTTTTGCGGGTGTGACCACCTCTTCCCAATGATTGGTCAATCGCAAGGACTCATCCACCAGCGATTCTGTAAAATAGGATCGTCGTCGATGCCCGGATTCGATAAATTCATAATCCCCATAATCGTTGGGAAGATGAAGATGGCTCAGTATTTCATAGGGCACGCTTTGGGGCAATTCATCATCCACTTCAACCGATGCATCAAGTGGCATGGGTTTGTCTTTGGGAGCATCCGGATCGATATAATAATGGCCTAGCTTTTTTATTTTCCGATCCAATGGGTAGTCATACAGAATCAAATCTTCATCTAAGGAAAGGGAATCCAAATGGGCTTCATTTTCTGGTAGAAATTTCACATAGTAGTGTGTCGTTTTTACTTCATAATCCCCTGGTAATTCGGCACGAGAGGATTTTTTTAAACTTTTAAGTGCCTTTTTCATGTTTTCTACCGAATACGGATTTTCTAATGGTGGCCCTAAAACCATTAAATCCCCTGGTGGCCATTCAGGTTCTGTTGTGATGACAGATTCAGCATTTGGAATAGGGTCTATTGGGATTAAAACATCTTCTTCTTTGGCAAGCCAAAAAGAAGCCTCCCATGCCGATAAGAAGAATGGCGTATAATTTTTTCATCAGAAATAGATAACGATAATTTTCATAAAGTTAACAACAGTATCTTTTATTTCAAACATTAATTTTGGGTTCTACTACGAAAGTTGTGGGTAAAGTTTCAAGCCGCCATTAAAAAACAGGACCGCTACTCTAAAATTTTCGAATGTTCGATCTCTTCGGCCAGCGGCTTTGGCATTGGACTGTGGATAACACAAGGCATGACCAACGCCTTGAAAATGGTTTTGAAACCTCTTGGCCACCTGATAGACTTCTTGAATGCAGGACTATAGGACGTGATATCTATCCAATTTTGGAGATATGATGCGGCCTCCTGCCAACGACTCAATTCAAACAAGGACTCGAAATCCTCTTGGAATTTCCAAACGTGGCTGACCTCGAGGTTACTTTCTTGGACTCTTTGGAAGAAGACCTTTTGTTTTTCGGTTCGGTGGTCCTCGTTTTTTAGAATGGCCAACCAAGCCTTTTTGAGTACGGCATGTTTTTTGACTTCTCTTCGCCGGATTTCATCGATGGCCTTGTTGATGTATAGAATCCAATCAAACCGATTATGCATCAAGTTGACCTCAAGTAGTAATTCTTGGGCAGAAGCGATGTCAGGCCACTACCTATCCGTGGTGGTTTCGATGTGTTTTCTTTTGGCAATGGACCACGGAAGAGATCTTGAATGGTGGTGATATTTCGTCCTTCTACCACATCAAGCACCGTCCCTGGCGTCGCATTACCAGGCCCCTTTTTGATACCTTTTTCGTCCAAACTCATGGTCAACGGTGGGCATCGGAACGCCATTTCATCCCACGAGCAACGGCCCGCTTTAAGATCTCATGAATGGTCTGAAAACCGCAACGTAAGAGCTTGGGCGTTGGGGTTCTAGTGGCCAAAAGGAGATCGATGGCCCATATTTCAAAGAGTAATTTGAATCGATGGGAGCCATCGGTTCAAGGCACCTGGATCGTCTGGACATCCTCAGAAGATGGGATACGAGGCACCCAACAATGAATCAAACACCGATATTGGAACAAATCCAAAGGACGCCAGACACGCTCCTAACGATGATTATCGATGGGACCTTCTTTGCCAGTCTTAGGGCACACCACACGGCCACCAATAGAAGACACATCAATAGGAATGGCTATTGGACGATCGTCAACAGAAAGGCCTTTGACAACACCATGAATCCCCCACCTTTAAGAGAGACTCGAAAAATGGTAAACGATTTTTCATAAAACAATAGATGATAATGGACCAAAAGTAAAACGCCTTACAACTTTTGTAATAGAATCGAAAAAAGAAAAGCAAAGGGGGCATCCCAGCACCTTTTCAAATGTCTTTAACTAGAGGCCACATAAACTCATGGGCAAATAACGAAGATCTAGTTTTTGACCCAATAAACGGAACTGGAGCTATTTGTCTTTCTGCATCTGGGACGTGATTATTTTGTAATTGGTATAAGTAAAGACTATTGTGATTTATCAAGAAAGAGAATAAGATAGGATAATAACGATCTCTATTCTTTGAACTGCCCCTTTTTTTGAATTTTTCATCGGCTTCTAAGAGAACCCAATCGAGTCATGATTGTTTGACACCATGATTCCAAAGAGGTTATGATTGATGAGCCTATGCTCGGTGGTGGGATTCCCTCAATTAAAGAGATGGTATATTCAATAACTTAAAAGCCTCTTTTTGGAGACGTGTTTGGCCATCCATTATGATGACTTCCTTGGGTGGTTGGATGGCGATCTTGGATTGAACCATCAACCGATTCAAGCCTGAAAGTTCTTCCATCAAGGCATCCAAACTCTTGACTTGGTAGTTTTGTTCATTCTTTTTGGTGATCGTCTTCTTTCGAGTTTGCAGCGGAGGGCTCTGTTAGTGTGATGAGATAGTGTTGATGCATTCGCTTGGCTTCCAAATCATCTTCGGCCAATAATAAAGGAGCCAGATTCTGTTGCAAATGATACTACACATGATAGGATAACATACATAATAAGACATGGGCCTCGACGAGGGCTTTCTTTCGATGATGGATGGAATAGGTAAGGAAAGGGACTACATTGCCCGAAAAGCCATTTCGACGGTGGCCAACCGTTTATAGTTTCGCATCAACTCACTCACTAGGGACTCTTTTTTTAACCCAAATGAATGACATACAACCCATCCAAGGTTTGGGCCCGTTGAAGCTGTTTTTTATTGAACTGTTATGAAAAATGCCTTTCTCGAATATCCCATCGGAAGTATTGGTTCATCTAGTATTGGCTGACCACTTTTCCTATCTGAAGCCCAATGATGGATATATCTTTCAGTGGTCTTTGTTCACGCTAGGTGGCTGCCACAATCATATCGAACTTTTCTTTGGTTTTAGCTATCAGAGCATTCTGCTGATATCGGTGATGCTGGGCTGAAGGGCATGGTACAAAATATTAAGCGATCATGGGGAAATGCTTGGTGCTCCATATCACATAGGGTTGTTGAATTAAACATTCAATAATTTCCAAGGATTTAGTGATAAATGAATGGACTTTTTATAGGGCATTGAAATAAAAAAAGGGGCAGTTGTATCATATTGTATTAGTAAAATAAAGAATTTTTTAAACACGGCTTCGGTCGTGTTTTTTATGGTCAACGTGTGATTCATGACGGAAAGTAATGGGAATAGAAAAGGGAGTTTGAAGTTTTTTAGAAAACATCTTCAAAAGGATAATGCTCTTTTGTTTTGAAATGATTCTTTCTCTTCCCCTGAATTCTTTTAGAAAGAGAACAACTGATAAGAATGACTTTTAAAGGAGCGACTGCATAATTTCATTTTATCAAATTTATTGGAAATAAACAAAACATACATTTGGTCTTCTTCAAAGGAACTAGAGAAGATTTTAGTAATCATTCTATTCAAATCCTATTACTTGAAAAAACAGAACTATTTGGTTGAAAGGTTCTTTTAATAATTTTCCCCTTTCTCATCTCTATGCTAATTAAATGCAACGTGATTAAAATAAGGATGAAGCTAGCAATGCGATATAAATAATCACCGTACATGACATAAAAGGTTTTCTTATCATTTGTGAACGTTGTACCATTTAGAATCCCTTTTTGATTATATCCCAAGCGAGATATGATTTTTCCTTTGGAGTTTATGATTGCGGAAATACCCGTGTTGGCACTTCTGATAATATTACGTCGAGTTTCGATAGCCCGTAAACGAGTATAGCTCAGTAACTGTTTATGTCCGGGTGTATTTCCCCACCAAGAGTCATTGGTAAGCACCGCTAATAAATTTGCCCCATTTCGAACATATTCCGTTACAAATTCACCATAGATGGTTTCATAACAGATGATAGGTCCAGTTTTAATCTTCTTGGTTCCATGTGAAAACACACTTCGTTCTTTTTGTTTGGATCTACTAACGATAGTTCCTCCTAAATTGATTAAGGCATCCCCCAATATCGGTCTGATTATTTTTTTAAAGGGTAAATTTTCAACCCCCACTACTAATTTTGATTTATGATAATATTCAACTGGAAACCCCCATTGTAAATCGATTGCCGAATTATAAAAGTCTACCCAAAGACTATCCCTAAGCAAATGAGAACTAGGATTTGGACGTTGATGAGTTTTATAAGTGCGATAAAATTGAAACCCACTCAATAGTTGGGTATTGGGATAAACTGAAAGATAATTTAAAAGACTTTTGTAAATTTCAGTCAAAGGAAATTGATCGATGGGCTCTCCGTTGCCTTCTGCAAAATAAGTTTCAGGAGTAACGATAATATCATACCCATTGCTGAGTTCTTGGTAGGTCATTTTAGCAAAAAGATCTAAAAATTCTAGATTACTTTGGGTATATTTATCTGCATAAGAGTCGATATTGGGTTGGAGTAATAACACATTCACTTTATTTTCTTGATTTTCAGAATGACTGAATATAAATAATGAAATCAAAGATGGGATTACAATCATTAGGATTGGAAAAACGAATTTTTTAATGAGTTTTTTATAATCAAGAAAAGGTGAATGTTTTCGGAGGATTTCATAGATCCAAACATTTAGTATGAGTATCCACAGAGTTCCTCCAAAAACGCCTGTGAATTCGTACCATTGTATGAGCCAAATCCATTCAGAAAATACATTCCCTAAGTTTAGCCAAGGCCAGGAAATATCCCAATTTAAATGTAGTTTTTCAAAACATAACCATAGACATATCAAAAAGATATAAGCTAACTTGAGATTTATTTTTGATTTTGCCCAGTAAAAAAATTGGAATAATAAAGTAAAAAGTAAGCTATTGCAAAGGTTGGCAAAAACCATCCCAAAGACAGTCGCATTGACAATCCACCACGTGGTCCCCAAATTCCATAAAAGAAACGTCAGAAAACAGAAACAAAAAAAGCGGCATCGTTTAAATGATCTATTGTCGTTTCGAATCGTATCTTCAATAAAAAATAGTGGAATAAGACCACAAAAGCTAAGTATGGGAATACCCCATGTTGGCCAACTAAAAATCAGTATGGATGCTGATAAAATAGATAGATACCAAGGAGACTGAAGCATTAGGACACGAATTTAATTATCTTAGAGGGTTAATACACAAAATCATAATCTATGAAGTCTCAATCTGTTTTCCCAAATAGCCTAACATTATTAAATCTATTTTTTGGATGTCTTGCTTGCGTTTTTAGCTTTTGGAATGTTATTTCTGGAGCAATCATTTGCCTTTTGCTCTGCGTACTTTTTGATTTTTTAGATGGAAGTTTAGCTCGACGATTAAATTCTCAAAGTCTATTGGGTAAATATTTGGATGCCCTTGCAGATTTGGTGAGTTTTGGAGTGACTCCAGCTATTGTATTACATGTGACGTATATCTATGAACGTTTAATCGGAAATAAGAAAATTGATTTTGACTTATTTGGACTTTCAGTAGAGTTTCAGTGGTTACCTTTTTCTATAATTCCATTTTTGATTACTCTGTGCGTTGCTTTCCGATTGGCTAGATTTAGTTCTTCAAATAATCAAAAAGAAAGTTTTATTGGATTACCATCTCCTGCATTAGCCTTACTTATTGTGCCCTTACCTTTATTATTTCAACACCGCTATTTCGATTTTTTTTCTAATTTTTTTGAGTCTACATATTCAATAATTATAACAACTATCATCGGCTGTGTTTTAGTTTTAATGCC
Source organism: Flavobacteriaceae bacterium (assembly GCA_965221765.1). Lineage (GTDB taxonomy): Bacteria > Bacteroidota > Bacteroidia > Flavobacteriales > Flavobacteriaceae > Bin25. Next base: position 2,206,270 of record OZ244911.1, on the reverse strand, counting down.
ATTGAAAATGTTTAAACTAAAACTGACTTTTGATCGTTCTCAATCTTTGAGTGAGTGGATTCTGTATGTCCTCACTTTAGGATTACTCTTTTTCTTTCAATTAGTAGCCATTCCATTGATTGTATTTACCTACATTGTCATCGGTATCCTTAACAATCTGATGCATGAGAAAAAAACGTCCAATAACTCAGTAATGGCAGTTATTCAATAGTTATTATTAATAAAACAAGTGTGGAGGTAGTGATGTGCCACGGTTGGTTTAATGTATTGAAATATTTTCTTTAAGGATTTTAGAAACCAATATTAATTGGTTTTTTATAAATAAATCCGGCAAACTTTCTAAAGGAACAAATTTTTCTTTGGGACGATAATTTTCATAATCTTGAAAAAGTACCCCATTGATGCTACGACGATTAATGGCTTTCCGAAATCTTGTTCCACCGCCATTATTTTGAAATGAATAAGCAAAGTAATCGATGAGATAGGTTTCATGATTAATCCAATAATAGTAGACATCTTGATGCTCTAAATTTTCTTGGAACGTCACTTCAATCGAATAGTATTTTTTATTGTCAATAAACACCTCTTCTCGGAACTGCTTGATTACCGGTGGATCGTTGAGCTTAAAGGGTAATTCCATAAAATACATGACTGCATTCAATGAATTCTGATAGAGATTAACGATACTATCATTTAATCCAATGGCTTGTCCATTTACATAACGTGTGAGTTTATCATTGGTTGGATAAACATCTTTAATAGTTCGAGAGTCGGTTTCTATTTGACGTGAATAAACTGTTTGTTTCGCATCACGATGAAGTACATAGTGATAATCACGAAAACTAAACTCTAAATGGAGTTGATTAAACTTTTGATGTCCATGGGCAACAATAGAGTTATCGATAATTTTTTGTGCAATCTGAGTTTGTTCTTGTGCATAGGTTGAAAACCAAACCAGTGCGATGAATAGGAAAATTAGTTTCGTCATAGTTTAAAATGAGTTGATTAGACCATGAAAGTCTATTTATTGTTGGCAATGTAATCAATAGAAGTTGATTCTTTGGATCTTATAAATGATGATGATTATTTTAAAATTTGTTCATAGAAACTTATTTTTGTTGAATAGTGTATCGTTTAATTTTGTTCTTGAATTAATTTAAATGAACACACTCAAAACAATCATTATAGGGAGTGGTCCTGCGGGATATACGGCTGCAATTTATGCCGCTAGAGCAGACTTATCGCCTATTTTATTTGCAGGATTAGAGCCAGGAGGTCAATTGACAACCACCACAGATGTCGATAACTTTCCTGGATACCCCAAGGGAATATTAGGGCCACAAATGATGGAGGATATCAAAGAACAAGCTCAGCGATTTGGGACCGTAGTCAAATCAAATCATGTAACTAAAGTTGAACTGTCGAATGAAATTGGAGGAATTCATTTGGTCTATGATGGATCAAATAATAGGTTTAAAACTCAAACCGTAATTATTAGTACTGGTGCAACGGCAAAATATTTGAATTTACCCAGCGAACAGAGGCTTATTGGAGCTGGTGTATCCGCTTGCGCTGTCTGTGATGGGTTTTTTTATAGAAACAAAGAAGTTGCTATTGTTGGAGGGGGTGATAGCGCCTGTCAAGAAGCGTCTTATTTAGCCAATATCTGTAAAAAAGTAACGATGCTCGTACGAAAAGGACAGATGCGAGCATCTAAAGCAATGATTCACCGAGTAAATTCAATCGATAACATAGAAATTAAATATCATCATGAAATATCTGAAGTTTTAGGAAAAGAAGTTGTTGATGGATTAAAAATAGTCAATAATCAAACCCACCAAAAATCTCATATAGCTTTAGACGGTTTATTTATTGCCATTGGCCATACACCTAATACCAAATTATTTGAAAATCAATTAGAAATGGACCCAACCGGATATATCATAACAAAAGGAAAAACCACCAAGACTAATTTACCCGGTGTATTTGCTTCTGGTGATGTACAAGATCATCGGTATCGACAAGCTGTTACTGCGGCTGGAACCGGTTGTATGGCGGCATTGGATGCGGAGCGTTATCTACAAGACTTGCCCAATCCATAATACCGCTATAACAAGATCTTGCCAAAAAGAGATGTAATCATTTGTTGAATCAATTATCCTAAAGAACTTTTGGTTGGCTTTTTATCGATGAGAACAAAATCTTTACCTAAATAGGTCTCGCGAACAACTGTATCTTCGGCTAATGCTTTAGGCGTTCCTTGACGAAGAATATCTCCTTGTGATAAGATATATGTTCGATCTGTGATGGCCAGGGTTTCGTGAACATTATGATCGGTAATCAAAACACCGATATTTTTTTGTTTTAATACAAAGATGATATCTTGGATATCTTTGACCGCAATGGGATCAACGCCAGCAAAAGGTTCATCGAGTAAAACAAATTTCGGATCTCTAGCCAATGCCCTGGCAATTTCAGTTCTGCGGCGTTCCCCACCAGATAATAAATCTCCTCTATTTTTTCTTATAGATTCTATATTGAATTCTTTTAATAGTGATTCCATTTTTTCTAATTGCTCACTTTGAGAGAGTTTGGTCATTTGTAAAACGCTCAAGAGATTCTCTTCAACACTAAGTTTTCGAAAAATCGAAGCTTCTTGAGCTAAATATCCAATTCCTTTTTGAGCTCTTTTATGCATGGGGTCTTTGGTAATTTCATCTTGATCGATGTAGATAGATCCTTTTTGCGGTTTGATTAAACCCACAATCATATAAAATGAAGTGGTTTTACCCGCTCCATTGGGTCCCAGTAATCCTACGATTTCTCCTTGAGAGACTTCAATAGAAATACTTTTAACTACCTGTTTATTACGATAGGACTTTTCAATATGGTTTGCACTGAGTTTCAAAACTTTTTTAATGAATGATTATTCTGTTTTTTCTATTGGCGTCTTTTCTTTTGTTTCTTTTTTTTGTTGTGATCTGATGACAAATTTTGAGATAAAGATACTTACCTCATAAAGTACTAATATGGGAATACTTACAATGATTTGGGAGGCGATATCGGGTGGGGTAATAATGGCTGATAAGCTGAGTACAATCACTAGTGCCACTTTTCTGTTACGTGCCAATATCTTTGGAGTGACTAGACCAATTTTGGTCAAAAAGTAAATGATAATAGGGAGCTCAAACATGATCCCAGTGGCTAACACAGAAGCCCTTAATAGCCCGATATAACTTGAAATATCAAAATCATTATGAATTTGATCACTGACAGAATAATTCCCTAAAAAGTTTATTGAAAGTGGAGTGACCAAATAATAACCAAAAACCACCCCTAAAAAAAACAAACTAGAAGCAACGAAAATAAATCCACGAGCTGTTGAACGCTCTTTTTCGTATAGACCAGGACTAACAAAACTCCAAAACTGATAAAGTACATATGGAAAAGCTAAAATAAATCCAGCTAGAATCGAAGTCCACATATGAGCTGAAAATTGACCTGCAACGGTTCGTGATTGAATTCGAAAGGGTAATTCTCCTTGACAAAAGTTACTAGTTGATCCGAAAAACTGAGCTACTTCACAAAAAAAGCGGTAGGTGATAAAAGATTTATCTTTTGGTCCAAAAAGAATTTTATCAAAAACAAAATCTTTAAATACAAAAGCCACAATAGCCACTAAAACAATGGCGATGACCGATCGGATTAAATGCCAACGCAATTCTTCGAGATGATCTAAAAAAGACATCTCTTTTTTGGGGGACATGGGTTAAAGACCTTCTTTTATAAAATCCATAATATGAAGCAAACCAATATAATGTAATTCATCATCATGGATAATGAGCTGGTTGATTTTTTTCTTTTTTATTTCAATGAGTGCTTCTCTAGCCAAAGTGCTTTCACTCATTTTAATGGGGTTGCTCGTCATGATATCGCTGGCGATTAAACCAACCAAAGAATCATATTGTTCAACAGTTCTTCGAATATCCCCATCAGTAATGATTCCTACAATGTTAGCATGATCTATTACGACAGTGGCTCCCAATCTATTATTAGAAATTTCAACGATTACTTGTTTTAATGGCGTGATGGGTTTTACACTGGATCGTGGATTAGTTTTAACCATTTGCCCCAGGGTCAAGGTCAATTGTTTTCCGATTTGGCCGCTAGGGTGATACAAAGCCAAATCATTGAGATTAAACTTTTTTAATTCTAACAAACAAATAGCCATCGCATCTCCTAAACATAATTGCAAAGCAGAACTCGTCGTAGGAATCAAATTATCTCTTGAAACTTCATTCTCAAAAGGGATGTAGATATGGATATCAGCAAGGTTCCCTAGTTGTGAACTTTTATTACTAGTCCATGCCACTAGCGATACGTTGAAATTTTGCAGATGTTTTGTTAATGCTACTAATTCTTGGGTGTTTCCACTTTTTGAAATACAGATTACAATATCATGGGTCTTTATTTTTCCAATATCACCATGCAAAGCGTCAACTGTATTCAAAAAAAAAGCTCGAATGCCGATGGAATTCAACGTAGCAACTATCTTTTGTGCTATCAATCCACTTTTTCCAACACCACTAAAATAAATATTCTCACTAGCCTGATGAATGGTAGTGACTAATTTGCAAAACTGTTGGTCCAATGTATTTGAAAGAGCATAAATAGCCTTGGATTGGACCTGGAGGCTCTTTTGAGCAATCGAAAGGATGGTACCAATATTATTGATAGTCAAATGGATAAATAAAAATTAGCTTTACAGTAAAATGATTGGCTAATTTAGTATATTTAACATGGTTTATAGATGCAGCATAACTTCGACCTCCGTAGAGAGTTAAATAAACATTTTGGTTTTGAAAAGTTTAAAGCTTACCAGATAGGCCATCATCGGTTTAACCAAGGCGATGTCATTGATAGTCTATTAAAAGGCCATGATGTTTTTGTGATTATGCCTACTGGTGGTGGAAAGTCATTATGTTATCAATTACCTGCTATTTTAACGGAGAACAAAGTCGCCTTTGTTATTTCTCCTTTAATTGCTTTGATGAAAAATCAAGTGGATGCTGTTCGAGGCATTGCCACCAATGAAGGAATCGCTCATGTTTTGAATTCTACACTTTCTAAAAGAGATCGGTTACAAGTATTTGAAGATTTAAAATCGCATAAAACCAAATTGCTTTATGTGGCACCAGAATCATTTTCAAAAGAATCGAATGTTGAATATTTTAAAACACTCAATATTTCTTTTGTAGCGGTTGATGAGGCACATTGTATTTCTGAATGGGGACATGATTTTAGACCCGAATACCGAAATATCAGAAAAACCGTTGACTTATTAGGAGGGGATATCTCTGTGATGGCTTTAACGGCAACGGCTACCGAAAAAGTTCAAGAAGACATCATTAAAAATTTGAAGATGGAAAACCCTCAAACATTTAAAGCTTCATTCAATCGACCCAATTTATATTATGAGGTCAGACCCAAAACATTGGGAGTTAATCGAGAAATCATACGATTTATCAAGCAGTCTCAAGAAGGAAAGTCGGGAATTATTTATTGTTTGTCAAGAAAAAATTCAGAAGATTTAGCTAGTGATTTGAAGGAAAATGGCATCAATGCACTTCATTACCATGCTGGACTAGATGCCAAAACAAGATCTAAACATCAAGAAGATTTTTTAAATGACCGATGTGATGTCATGGTAGCCACGATTGCTTTTGGTCTGGGCATTGATAAGCCAGATGTTCGATTTGTTATTCATCATTCGATCCCAAAAAGTATTGAAAGTTATTATCAAGAAACAGGCCGTGCTGGGCGAGATGGTGGAGAAGGTCACTGTTTGGCATTTTACCATGATAAGGATATCGAAAAACTCGAATCTTTTTCGGATTCAAAAACAATATCGGAAAAAGAAAGAAGCAATCTGTTACTTGAAGAAATGGTGGGTTATGTTGAAACGGCAATCTCAAGAAGAAAATTTTTATTGAACTATTTTGGTGAAGAGTTTGACAATAAAACTGGTCAGGGCGGAGAATTAGATGACAATGTTCGATTCCCTAAAAAGTTAATTCAAGTTAAAAAAGAATTCAAAACTTTACTTCAGGTCATAAAAAAAACCAATGCTAATTATAAAACCAAAGAACTAGCCAAAATTTTAAATGGAAAAACGAATGCTGAAATAAAAGCTCGCCAAACTGAAAAAGCTTCTTTTTTTGGAATTGGAAAAGAAAAAGAAGAAGGATTTTGGAAATCATTAATTAGACAGTTAATTGTCCGCGGGTATTTAAAAAAGAATATTGAAAAATATGGTACCGTTGAAATTACTGAAAAAGGACAGATTTTAGAAAAAGGGGAAGAAGATCTTTTTATATCCGAACCTCAATTAGTTCATACTAATAGACAAGGTCCTTTTTCTGAAAATGGAAAAATGGTTACCGATTCCTTATTAATGAAGATTTTAATAGATACAAGAAAAAAAGTAGCTCAAGAGAAAAATGTTCCCCCATATACTGTTTTTCAAGAATTTTCATTACAAGATATGTGTTTAAAATATCCCATGACATTAAAAGAACTTCTTGGTGTTGCAGGTGTTGGTGTGGGCAAAGCAGAAAAATTTGGTCAACCTTTTATCAAGGTAATCCAAGATTATGTGAAAGAAAATGATGTGATTCGACCCGATGATTTAATTATTAAAACTAAAAAAAGTAATTCGCATTTAAAACCACTGATTATTCAGAGTATTGATAAAAAGCTATCATTAGACGAAATTACAAGTGCTCAGAAAATTTCTCGTGAAAACCTTTTAGAAGAAATGGAAAAAATTGTTAAATCGGGGACTAAATTAGATATTTATAACTGGGTTGAAGGTTTGTTTGATGAAGAGGATGAAGATCAACTATATGACTTTTTAATTCAAGAAGAATCCGATGATTTTCAAAAATTGATGGATGAATTTGGCGATCAATATGAAGAAGAAGACCTTCGAGTTTTTAGAATCTATTTCATGAGTCAGACAGCCAACTAAAAACCAAGATTTCTCAGTTTCACTTTGGAAACTTTTCCTCAAGAATCCTCAGTTGGTTTTCAACCGTCTTGTTTTTGAGAAGACGATTAAAAAAAGGGGGGGGGAATTTATTATGTTTAATTAGGCATTTGGATTGTAAGGAAAAGAGGAATGGTGCAAATCAATTTTTAATATGCCATCAATCAGTTTGTATCCAAATGTATATTCTACTTTGGCGATGTTATTTTCTAGATCAGTAAAAAAGTAATTTCCCATTGCAATAGCACGACTTTCTTCTAGTATAAAACCAGTGTTTTCAAATCTCACATTGGTCCAAGGTTGAATTGCAAACCCTTTATCTTCTGCACAAGATCTATCATCACCAGCTATGAAATAAGAGATAGCATCTAATTTAGTCGATCTGAATTGTACTTCTTGACACTTGGTGGGTTTAAACAATACAGGTCCGATTTCGAAAGCATATCGATTATCCAGAAAATCACTTGTAAAAGCGTTACACTGTTCTCTAGATTCTTTTAGCGAACCAATTTTAACGACACCATCGGCCCAGAGTTGTTGAGCCTCTATGACTTGTTGTTTTGTAATCATGATAAATTAAATTTTGTGTTTAGTTTATGATTTTAATTGTTTTTCATTAGTGATTTCTTTGACCAACCATGTTCTACAATTTTGAAATGTTCTAAAGATATGTTTGGTTGAAACAAGACTTGGAATAATACCAATGCTATGCATTAAAAGCCGAGGTTGAGGTTGCAAACCCACAAATGCATATTTAATATTTTTTTTGCTCAATTCCATTAAAACCTCTTCCATGGCATATAATCCTGACTGATCGATGTAAGGCACTCGACTCATTCTAAAGATAACCCATTTGCAAGTTGATGGAATCTGGTTTCTCAGATTGATAAAGTCAGAAGTAAAACCAAAGAACAAAGGACCGTCTAAGTGTTTAATAAAAACAGTTTCTAAGGTTTTTTTATCGATTGCTTTTTCATCTTTCCATGCTTTTTCTTTAATGACCGCTAGAACATTTGAATACCGTTTTGATACATCGCCCATTTTTTTCATAAAGAATATCGATGCTAAGATTAGTCCAATGCCAACGGCATAAACTAGATTCCAAAACACTGATAGTATCAAAACAATAAACATAATGGAGGCTTCAGTTCTAGGTATTTTTCTTATGGCTTTCAATCCTTTAAAATCCATGACCCCAATTCCAACTGTAACCAAAATCCCAGCCAGTACAGCAGCTGGAATTTCAGATGCTACCGGTCCTAACGCTAGGAGTATGACTATTAAAACAAGAGAAGATATGATGCCTGAAAGTTTTGTTTTTCCACCAGATTGGATATTGACAACGGTTCGAATAGTTGCCCCTGCACCAGGAATTCCTCCAAAAACAGCTGCCACACTATTACCAATGCCTTGACCTACTAATTCGCGATTAGATTGATGTTTGGTCTTGGTGAGATTATCCGCAATAACCGATGTCAATAATGAATCGATAGCCCCTAGAAATGCAAGTGTAATAGCCATGCCTACGTAGGGCAATAACGCTAAATAATTTATTTGACCAAAAATTTCAATGTTAAATTTTGGAAAGCCTTCTGGAATTCTTTGAATGGGAGCATATTGAATAATTCCATTACTTTGAAATAGAAAGGCAATTGCACTAACGATAATTAACGCAACAAGGGTACTGGGCACCGTCTTTGTAATCCGTTTGAAACCATAGATGATAAAAATAGTACTAAATGCTAAAATTAATTCTATCCAATTAATGGATAGGATGGCTCTTGAAAAAGCATTGATCGTACCGATGACTCCCGAACTATTTTTACTAGCAATCGATTGGGCTTGACCGAGTATCTGTTCTCGTGATATTTCGGCAGCATTTTCGATAGTTTCTGTAAAATCTTCAAGTACTAAAATGCCTCTTTTGGCTTCATCAAGTATGATTTCTTCTAAAATCTGTTCTTCAGCCAAAGGAATCAAACTTTCAATGTATTGGGTATCATCTTTGACATAATATCCAAGAACAGGCTGTATTTGGGTAATGAGTATAATGACCCCGATGGCTGTCATAAATCCGGAAATCACAGGGTATGGAATATATTTAATGTATTTACCAAAACCCACCATTCCAAAAAGAATTTGGATTACTCCTGCCAATACAAATACCATTAATATTAATGGCATTGCTTTCTCAATCACACCATTATTAGTTGCTAAAATAGAAGCAACGATTACCATACTCAATGCAGTCATCGGTGCAGTAGGGCCAGAAATTTGAGTTGGAGTTCCACCAAGAAGTGCCGCTAAAAAACTAATGACAATAGCACCATACAATCCAGCACTAGGTCCTAGTCCAGAACTAACCCCAAAAGCAAGAGCTAAGGGAAGAGCAACTATTCCAGCGGTTACACCACCAAATAAATCTCCTCTGAAATGTGTAAAATTGATTTTCAAGAATTTAGTTTTTTTGTATTTAACGCTACTAAGCAAATGATTCAACCTTCATGAGTCAATACGTTCAAAATAATCAGTTTAATGGTTTGCTAAAATATAATAGGGGATTTAATTAAACACCTTTTGCATTGAATTTTTTAGAGTTAAATGGTTCTTGTTTTACTAGTCTAATTATTTTTAATCAGATCAATCCGATTGGTAGGGGTTTAAAGACATTCACTTTCCTTGGTCCCATAATGTTTTTGTTCTTTTTTGATACTTCAAAGGTGAGGGGACTATTATCGCTCACATAGTATTTTTTAAACCTTTCTTTGCTATCATTGGCCAAACGTAATATCAAGGTATCGCCTAAGAATACGTTCTCGATTGTATACTCAGATGCATGATTCGCTACACCTCTTGAGTATCATTTTTAGTTAAATACAATAACATCGCTATATTGAAGTTGGTCAAGTGTTTAGGTAAGTATTTTTTTTTGGTTTTTATTGTCATAATTAATTTAAAAAAGTAGTATTCGATAATTTCTTTAAATTTTTGACTCATTTGAAAAAACCATTTATTTTTTAATGGTGGTTTTATTAATCGCTGTCCCTTTTTGATTTTGGTCAAATAACTAGGAATGTCTTCATAGAGGATGGTCATATGACAAAGCACAAAATCCATAGTACGGATTTTTTATAAACTTTAATATCATTTTGTCTTAGCAATTCATCTTTACGTAATTACTGAGTCAGATTCTAAAGTCAAAAGGAATAGTCTATAATTAAACAAGTTAGTAAATCTATTTAAAAATTTACTTCCACTTGATATTACAGCCTATACTGGGCACTTGTTCTTGAGAAATAGGTTTTCTAGATAGTAAACTATCAGCAGCTTGGCTTAAATTTTCTCCTGTTACTTCAATATCATTTCCAGGTCTTGATTTATCAAAACACCCTCGATAAACCAATTGATCCTCTTCATTAAATAAATACAAATCAGGAGTACAGGCTGCATCATAATTTTTTGCAACTTGCTGTGAATCATCATATAAATAAGGAAATTTAAAATTTTTCACGATAGAAAGTTCTTTCATCTTATCTGGAGAATCTTCAGGATGCGTTTTGATATTGTTGCTAGAAATAGCAATTGTATTGATGCCTTTTGATTGATACTTATTGGTCCAAGCAACAAATTGATCAAGAATATGAATGACATAAGGACAATGGTTACACATGAAAACGATTAAAGTTCCTTTTTTTCCTTTTAAATCATCAAAGGTTTCTGTTTTTGTTGTTGATGTATTGGGGAGTGAAAAAGAAGGAGCTTTCACACCCAACGAAAGCATGTTTGATTTTGTTAAAGCCATTTCGTTTGAAAATTTGGAGGCAAAAATAATTCAATACTATCAATAGTTATTTTTGTTTTTTAATAAAACTTCAATGGCAATTGATTATTCCCATTTTCAAAAAATTGATATTCGAGTTGGGACGATTATCGAGGTCGATGATTTTAAAGAGGCTATCAATCCCGCTTACAAATTAAAAATAGATTTTGGCCACCTCGGAGTTTTAAACTCTTCAGCTCAAATCACTCTGCGTTATAAAAAAGAAGAACTGATTGGAAAACAAGTGATTGGTGTGATCAATCTTGGTTCTAAGAAAATTGCTGGATACAAGAGCCAATGTCTTGTACTTGGAGCGGTTTGTAATCAAGATGTGATTCTATTAGAGCCTTTATCTAAAATTCCAAGAGGCCAGCAGGTTTTATAGTTATTGATCCCTACATGAAGTCACTAAAATAAATTGCATTGGTCAGTAGTCTATTGGTTCCAAACCAAAATGCTCTGAAATTTGTATTATCGCTAAAGATGATGATTTTTCCCTTTGATTTTTTTTGAACTTTAAAAGGAACAGTCCCTTTTATAAGTTCTAAGTTTCGGTCAGATATATATCCACTGATGAGTGGATTTGATGTATACTGAATGGGGTTGATATAACTGTTTTTATCGGCTTTGATAAATAGAGTGGTATTTCTAAAAATGGGTAATTGATGGTGTCTGAAGCCGAAGTTTATGGGGTGGCTACGATCGATATTAGTGTTGAAAATCGCCCCTCCAATTTCTTGAGCTCCTAAAAAATCATGTTTCTCTTCAAAAGAAATATTTTTAGCCGTCATTTCATTTTCCAAAAGTTCAATATTAATCCATTCATTTTGTTTTAACCAATTGATTGTATTGCGATAAGCAATCAATACGCCACCTGAATTAACGAAAGATTCAATTTTCTCTTTGGAATTATTTAAAACACTTGAACTAGCGCTTGGAATAATTAGATGAGTATAATCCTTTAGATCCACTTGATGGATATATCGTGTGTCAATTTTGGTGATAGGAGTTTCAAAACGGTAGTCAAATAAATGCCAAATTTCACCGGCATCATAACTTCTAATTCCCTGTCCAACTATTAATGCAATTTTAGGTTGATCAATTGTCATAAAACTGTTGGATCCCAAATCGATTTTAGGACCATAACCTGTATGGACCCCATGGATGACTAGTTTTGTTTTAGTGGCCAATTGTTTAAGGATTTGGTATAATTCTTCACTAGTTAGAGTTTGAGTTTGAACTGGAATAAGTAGACTTCCATAGCTATAATTTTTTCCTTGTATTTCAAACTCTTTTCTTCCTGCTTTAAAATGAATATTAGACTTATGAAGTAATCTCATTAATTTAGGTAAGTAGTAGTACCCATGTGAAGAAACTAAATAGGCATAGTTCGACTTTGAAGTCACAGCTCCAGCGGGAGGAATTACATCTTCAATTGGATTTCCTACTATCGTATTATTGTTTTTAAAACTAAAGTCGAGATTAAAGGAAAGTGGAAAATTCCATGCAGATACATCGTAAAATATGCTATCTTGAAACTCGGTTTGGTAATCAAAAATAGAACGGATTAAACGATGTTTTTTTGTTGTAGAGGAATAAAATAACTAGATGATTTGTCAAACTTTTTGTGCCCATTTTCAAATGATTGATTGATTGAATAAAGTTTGACTTCGTGTTGTTTCAACAATTTGGCAAGATGATAGCTTCGTACGGGATCTTTTTCACTTCCAAAGAGGATTCCATTTGATTTATGTGATCGACCCATTTGAAATGAATCACTATAAAAACTTTGTAAATAGTTTAATAATTTAAGTCTTAAATTTTTAGCCGCATCAAGAGTTGAAAGGCTGGTTGTGAGTTGATTTTTGATTGTATAAGGAAAGGTTAATATACCATGTTGACTATTTTGAGCGTGCCCTCTTGAGGATCCTTGTTCGTACAAAATACCTATGCCACCATTGATATCAGGATAAGTTGATCCCTTACCATAATAAAAATCATCGAATGTTTCTTTTGAATAATATAATGAGCCAATGGAGTCTAGTGCTTGAACATGAAAATCCGCGATTTTGGCCGTTAGGACTTGATTCATTTTAGGTGTCATAGGATTGATACGACTTTTCACTCCAGGTTGAAAAAAATAGGTTGAATTAGTGCTCATTTCATGAAAATCCGCAATGATATTGGGATACCATTTAGTCAATATTTTTACTCTAGCACGAGATTCGGGATGTTGTAATAAAAGCCAATCTCTGTTGAGGTCAAACCAATAATGATTGGTTCGTCCTCCAGGCCAAATTTCATTAAATTCTCGATCATTCGAATCGGGATTTAAATGGGTTGATCTATGAGAATTTACCCAACTAGAAAATCGTTGCATTCCATCTGGATTCATGCATGGATCAATAAGAATAATGGAATTGGTTAATAAGTCTTTTATCTCTTGTGATTCACTAGCGACCAAGTGATAGGCAGTTAATAAACTAGCATTGACTCCGCTGGGTTCGTTTCCATGTATCGTAAAGCCTTGATAAACGACCACAGGCATCTTGTTGGTATCGATGTTTTTTCCATCTTTGGTAGTGAGGCTGTAGTGTTTTTGCTGAATAGCATCCAAGTTTTGATGATTTTTTTCACTGGTAATTGTCAATAATATGAGTGGTCGGTCTTCATAAGATTTTCCAATCGTTTCAATTTTAATTCGATTAGAAGATTCTGCTAAAGCATTCATGTATTGCAATACTTGGTCATGGGAAACATGCCATTGGCCGACTTGAAAACCAATGATTTGTTGAGGGGTCGGAACAGATGGATTATAAGGATGATGTTTATCTAAATAATAATCTAACGTTACTTGAGAGCTCAGAATAAAAGCAAAAAATGCGGTCGTTATGAAGGAAATTAAAAATCGACACATAGGAACTCGGATTTGAGAATGATTACAAATATAAATTAAGAAATAGGCTATTTAAAACGAGTAATCATTCAATGATACAGTTAAGATTTTTGATTTTTCAAGGGTCTTGGTACCGTGAATTATTTTCAAATTGACAATAGATGACACAAAAACATCAACATCTAAATGATAGGGTGGAGCCATTTGACCATATAACTATTTAGCCCATCGACCCATCTCAATCTGATAATTTAACTAACAATCCACTAACTCGTTTGCGTTGATTTTGTAGTGTCTATGTATGGTCGCTATTGAAGGGATTGACTGATCAGTCCCTTCATGCCCACCCACCAGCAAGGTTGGGATCTTTTCATTCTTTGGAAGTGGGGACTGTAGAAGCCATTAAAGTTTGTAATGTCTCATTTTGAGATAATAATTAAGTATAAATGATTTATTTATAATTGGCGAGAAAGTCAGAATAAAATCTATTTGACTTGTAATCAGATTGCTCAAATGAAAGAATCCCTAAAATCCATAGAGTATTCCTAAGATTTAGATCATGCCTTTGGTTAAATCTTTTTTTCTTGGTTATGTTGAATCATCTTGGTTTTCAGCAGTAAATCTCAAATTATTTTTAATCTTGGCTTAAAAAACACGTCTTTGCTGGCTAATAATACATTCTCCAAATCATTTTTATTTATAATCCATTGAATGCTATTACTTTTGATATCTAATTTAGCAAGACTTGAGATACACTGTATCACTGCTTACTGTTTTCTTTTGCTCGGTATTTTCGTTTTGTCAATATCCAATATGGGGTGGCATTGTATCAATTAATTTAGATACTCAAACGATTCAATATAGAACAGCATACAAAGACACAATACCCGTTGAACTCGATCTAAAAATTATTATTGACCGATTGACTATTGAAAAAACAATTGATACGGATGGTCGTATTGTCTTTAATAAACTAAAAGGAAACCAATTTATTGATCGAATTAATTACGAAAATGATGATGAAAACTGGAATCAATATTTTTCTTCTAAAGATATACTTACGACGGTAATTGAAGGTGCTTCACAAATGCTAGAGTTAGAAAACCCCACCTCATTTGTACCTTTTCATTATCTAATAACAACGCGATATAATCGAAAGGGTATTCCTAAATATTTTATTCAGCTAAGATTTAAAGAAACTAATTCAGAAGGTCTTGAAGAATTTGGAAATTACCAAGTCATTTTTAATGAAAAATTTCGTCCTACAGTAGGCCAACTCTTGTCAAATTTAAACTAATTTTATCTTTTCAGAAACTATCAAGAGTATGGGTTAAATAATAAGCGGAGATTCTTTGGTTGTTTATTTCAAGAATCGCATGGAAAATAAAGAATCTCCGTGTACTATTCTTATACTTGGTGCTACCACTATTTGTGTGGAAAAGCCATTTTTTGTTGTCTCCATTTTCAAAAAATTTAGTTTTCTAAGGCACTATATTTTAATGGTTGGTTATTTTGAAAAGCGGATACTGATTTTTCTAAATTTAGTTGGTTATTTTCATAAATTAAATGAATATCGATGTCTGAATTTTCAAACTAAATTTGGCATCCATATTATTGTTAATAACCGACAAGGTCGTTTAGAAGAATAGGAAAGATTGCTATATGTTCGATAGCTAATTGGATAAAGTATTCATGGGTTTCGGTTGTATATTCGGCATCTTTATATTCGAAGGCGTATTCCATAAAGGTAATTATGTCGTGGATAGCTTGATTGATAAGTTGTCTTACCTAGTTTAAATTTTTATGAGAATCGATTTTATCCGTCATTACTATAAAATAAAACGATTGTAAGGTATATTCGCGGTAGAATTCGATAGCTTTATACGAATGAGAACATTGGCCATCTTCGCAGTCGATTTCCCATAGATTTTCTATGAGTGCAGTACCTTCGGTGGGGAGATTACTTGGGGCGGGGCAGTCATAGATAGTATTAAGGATGAGGTCTTTCTATCTGGTACTACCACTATTTGCGCGGAAAGAGTTCCCAATGGTCACAAAAAATAAAACAGAAGCTCTGAGATTTTCATAGTTTCGAAGGCCTCTAGCCACCGTGATGACTTCCGGTATTTCCCATTGATTCGTTCGGCTCGAGCATTGGATTGTTTGTAAATCATAGCATGTAATACCCCATCGAGATGCTTTCGAAACCTCTGTGTCACTCTTAGGATTGGTGGAGACCGGTCTCCATGACGTGTTGACACCAAAGAATGAAATAGCTACATGCTTGAGCAATGTCTTGACAGTTTAAAAAGGCTTTGAAGTCTTCTCCTTAGATTAGTAAGCGATGCCTACTTGGAGATGGGTTTGGACGATATTCTCAACGGTTTTTTGTTGTTTTTCGGTGCGGTTTTCTGGATTTTTCAAGATATTGGGAGGCTCTTTCACTTTCCATCGAGGGGTCTGATCGATGCCATGGTTGATCTGTTTGATGAGATGGAATCGATTGTGAATTCATTGGACTAGAGGTAACACGTGTTCTTTCGCTTTGATAAAGGGTTGCCGCAGGTCAGCCGTATAGGTTTTGCCACACTTTCTTTGGTCTTTGGGAAGCCTGTTTTTTAATACATTGATGGCTGCTTTTTGAGACCTTCGTTGAGCAATATCCCACATGGTTCCTGTCGTCGCATCGCTGATCACAGACACCTACCGATGTCTTTTTTGATAGGCTTTCTCATCAATGCTTAAATGCTCGAGAACCATGAGATATCGTCTAGCTAATTCACGAGCAACGCAACGCTTGATCATCCGACTAATGGTGTGGTAACAACATCGTAATTGTTCTGCCGTTTTGTATTGATGTTTATTGTGGAGTATCACTTGAATCGCCCAAGATTCAGAGCGATGGGAAACGTCGGCCCAAGGGGGAATATTGATGGTTTTGATGCCAGCAGAAGATGGGACGCGAGGGACTCGGCAACGGATAAAGCATCGATACTGAAATAAATCCAAATGACGCCATTGGCGTTGACCACGATGGTCATAGAGGGTACCGACTTCACTGGTTTCGGGGTAGATGAGATCCCCACCAACATGGGACACATCGACCGTGACCACCCAGTTTTTTTGATCCATGTGGAAATCATCGATCAACCCATCATCGCCCAGTTCCAAGGCCTTGGTCATGAGATCTTTGGTCAGTTTAAAAGGTTTAAAGGATACTTCCATATTGAAAAAGTTGATTCGTGAATCAAAACTAAAGGAACGGTTTTAATAAACATGCACCTCAGTTTTAGCCAATTCAAACAATATAAAATCTGCCCATACCAATGGCACCTAAGCTACGTGAAACTATTATGACGATCCGAAGAAACGATCTATACGCCTTCGGTCAAGCCATCCATACAACCGTTCAAAATCCCCTCATATAGATAATAAGTTCCAAATTGCCCTTGCAATAAAGTCAAATTGATTTGAATCAATTTGACTTTACTCGAATAATTAACAAAAGATGAGTTATCATAACAATAAATTGCTTTATTGAAGTTGTTTTTTTCCTAATAACCTTTGAATCTAGTTTTTGTGGATTGGTTTCAACCGATTTTTTCTCAAAAAAACAAGTGTTGACCATGAGATGGCATCCAAAAATACTTTCAAAACAATGACTATTATTTCCTCAAAAAGTCGTATCCTATAGTTTTAAGATTCATCGTTAGAACCATATTGGACATGAAAAAAACACGTCAAAAAGCGGCTTTTTACATTGGCCAAAAAGCCGTCTATTTCAACTTTAAGGAAGAAAATACTTCTTCCGATGGGGGACTCTTGTTGATTCACAAACTAGAAAAAAAGCGGGGATACATCCAACAAATCAGTCTAGTGATTCAAGATACTCGCTCAGGTTATTGGATTCATCATTCGATCCCAAAGCTCTTTGGTCAGCGAGTCTATCCACTGATGTTAGGTTATCCCGATGGGCATAATGTCGAGCGACTCCGACGGGATGCCATTTTTAAGCTTTTACTCGGCAAACTGGCTTCACAGCCCACCCGATATCGTTTCGAAAACAATATGAAAGGCCTAGAGATATGGGGCTTGTACTGGCAGATGGTCACCGTTTATGCCGAAAAAACGTCAAGCCTTCACCATTGATGTTGATGTGACCAATATCTAGACGCCTGGCCGACAACCATGATCTTTTTTTAATAGGTATTACCAGCGCGTGATCTATAACCCTATTTTTTCCATGATGGCCAGAGTGGAGAAATTATTTTAGGGTGACTTCGTCCAAGGAATACGCAGTCGGCCCTGTAGATCGTGGCCTTTTGCAGCGGATGGTGGCCATCATTCGGAAAGAACATCTAGACATCAAGATTTCTTTTCGAGCGGATGCCGGATACAGCAGTGCATCACTGTACACCTTGGCCCGACGCGTGGGAGCAGGCCATGCCATCGGAATCCTTAAGACCAAGCGGCCAAAGTTCAAAAGATAGAAAAATACGTTCGAGAAACCGATGTTGAAAAGAAAGAAAAACACATCGCCTAGCAAGCCTTGGTGTATCAAGCCGAGCGTTGGTCTTATTCAGAGCGGATTATGGTGAAAATGCAGAGTACCGGCCATGCTCTGAACACGCGTTTTATCGTGACGAACTTACCAGGAACCGCCAAAGAAATCTATCAAGATGTTTATGTTCAACGAGGAGACGCTAGTGAAAATCGCATCAAAGAAGTCAACAATAGGTGTTTTGCTTCAAGAATGTCTAACCATGATTTTTGGGCGAACAGTTGTCGATGGATTCTCAATATCATGACCCACAATATCACCATCGATGTTCAAGCACCGATCGAAACTATAGAAAAGAAAGAACAACAAGAGGCGGCTTATCAAGACCACAGGGGGAGTCCACATAAAGAAGACACGGGGAGTGAAAAGAGCGAGAAAGAACGACCATGGTTCCAACAATTAAATAGAGCCAAGCATTGGCCAATCGACAACATTCGGTTGTTTTTATTGAAGATGGTGGCCATCGTCGACATTAAAAAATCTAGGATGGTGATTCGATATTCTCAGAGTGTTGTCCATCAAAAACTCTTCCATCATCTATTGTTCTTATAGCTAGACCAACCGCAAGATGTTTTTTCTTCTCTTTGTTCATCAATGGGGATGGCCCATAGGGGGAAGCCTCGCCTTGAATGTACGAAATACGGTCGAAATAGTCGCCTATAATGCTTTTTGGGAAACCAAGGCACCCCATCAAAAGGAGTTTAAGGCATGATTTGTTGACAAAGGGTACCCAAAGCATCCTCAGACTCCAATGTTGATGCTATTGCTGCTCGAACAAGGAGCATGAATAATTTGGGTAGTGATTGACAAAGATGGTGAACATGATAGATTATTTGAAAATCAGTTGATTCCTCTTCGATATCGCAAGGGCCGGCGACTAAAAAACGATTGATGTTTTTGATTTAAAAAGTGTTTAAAATCCATGGATGATGAGATATAAAAAAGCAAAAGACGTCAACACAATTTACCGTTTGATTCCTCGAATGATTTTTTTCGAGGTTCCACTCGGTTAATGAAAAAACGTCATGTCTTTTATCGGATAAACTAGGCGTTGATAGATCATTTTCATGGCATGTTCGACTAACGATTTATCTTGAAGACGGTAGGGACGTGTTGGTAGTGGTGAGCAAACGCTTTAAAAACCCGATTGACTTGAGATCCCAATTTGGTGATCTGATTCACTGTGGCTTTGAGATAGTCTGAAACAATCGCTTGAGGCACGCCCCATAAAAAGCCATAGCTCCTTGACAACAACGGATTAAATCGGCTCGTTGCTAGGTCATACACACTTGGACATCAGTGTACTGTCCATGGGGCAGGATGGCCACAGAGAGTTCCACAGGATCTCCTTGTCCACTCTTGGAATCGCGGCATTCCATTTTCTTTCCAGCAAAATCAATACACCTGTTTTCGGCCGGAAGATGTTGTCGTTTCATCGACCCTTTGGGCAATCGATATTTTTTTTGTAATACAGTAAAAACCGCGTGTACTGGTAGGTGTGCTTGAACGTAAAACTGTTTTTTTTCGTTTTGATACATCGTCTTGAAAAAATCCAAAAGAGCATCCTAGCGAGTAGTATCCATCTCTCTCGGCAAGAGAAAATTCTTTTTTAGGGTGGAATGGTCCATTGAATACCATTAATCGATGGTGTGGGAACTAGCCTTAATTCGCTTCATATAAGGACTGACCGTATGACTAGAAATACCCGTCGTTTTGGAAATCGAACGGATGCCTTAACCGCTCTTGTAAACAATAATATTGTTTCAAATCCATGGGGGTTATAAAATATGTGGCAAAGTGGATAATTTCCAATAATAAATACTATTTTAGTATAATAAAAAGTATGAAAGTTGTTTATTAAATCTTTACACATGTAAAACGTCAATAAAGACTTGCCAACAATTGTCTTGTTAACTATTGGGTACAAAATTATCCCCTATTCATTTCATCTGTTTTTCAATTTAACATTTTTCGAAAACAAAAAATAATCATTCAAAAAAACTCAAGCGTCATCCTATCTTTGATTCATTCACAATAGGTAAATGTAGGGCGATGGGCTTGACTCAAAGCTGAACTATCAGCGAAGGCTGTGCAAGCGAACACTTGACTAACGATCCACCCACTAAGGTCTTGGTTGAAGGCAGTAGCACCCGAAAACATCTCAGCCATATTCGTCACACGACTGACATTCCATGAACCGATGTCTTGATTGAAGGCAGTAGCACCCGAAAACATCTCATCCATATTCGTCACACGACTGACATTCCATGAACCGATGTCTTGATTGAAGGCAGTAGCACCCGAAAACATCTCATCCATATTCGTCACACGACTGACATTCCATGAACCGATGTCTTGATTGAAGGAGGTGGCCCAATTAAACAGACCACTCATATTGGTCACACTACTGACAATCCAATCCCCGAGGTCTTGATTGAAGGCCCTGGCTCCGCTAAACATATACCGCATGGTGGTGACCTGCCTGGTATCCCAGGAGCTGATATCTTGATTGAAGGCACTGGCTCCGCTAAACATATTCTGCATGGTGGTGACCTGCCTAGTATCCCAGGAGCTGATATCTTGATTGAAGGCCCTGGCTCCGCTAAACATATACCGCATGGTGGTGACCTGCCTAGTATCCCAGGAGCTGATATCTTGATTGAAGGCAGTAGCACCCGAAAACATCTCAGCCATATTCGTCACACGACTGACATTCCATGAACCGATGTCTTGATTGAAGGAGGTGGCCCGATTAAACAGACCACTCATATTGGTCACACTACTGACAATCCAATCCCCGAGGTCTTGATTGAAGGCAGTAGCACCTGAAAACATCCCTCCCATATCAATAACACCTGCCACATTCCAATCACCAATATCTTGGTTGAAGGCCCTGGCTCCGCTAAACATATTCTGCATGGTGGTGACCTGCCTGGTATCCCAGGAGCTGATATCTTGATTGAAGGCAATCGCATTTTGAAACATGTCTTGCATCGAGGTCACCACGCTGGTCTCCCAGGAGCTGATATCTTGGTTGAAGGCTATAGCACCTTTAAACATCGACTGCATGGTGGTGACCCTGATGGTATCCCAGGAACTGATATCTTGGTTGAAGGTGGTTTTCCCCCGGAATAAGGAGCTCATATCGGTCACCAGGGAGGTGCAGATATTGGTATTACCTGCAGCCACTGATGTCCTGAGGGAGGGATTATCCACGATGGTATATTCGATGCCCTCGAGGGTAAACTTTTGTCCTACATACTGCGAAGGATTTTGGATGACGGGATTGATGTAGACCGTCCCATGTCTTTTTTTTAGCAAGGGTGGACAGTCATCGCCGATGGGAATGGGTTGTCCGTTGCAGTCTTTGGTTTGCATCGGACAACTTTGAGAGCGAGGAATCACAGAACCATCCCAACAAGATTTGGTTTGGGGTTCTGGCTCGGGACAATCTTCATCGATGGGAATGGGTTGTCCGTTGCAGTCTTTGGTTTGAACCGGACAACTTTGAGAGCGAGGAATCACAGAACCATCCCAACAAGATTTGGTTTGGGGTTCTGGCTCGGGACAATCTTCATCGATGGGAATGGGTTGTCCGTTGCAGTCTTTGGTTTGCATCGGACAACTTTGAGAGCGAGGAATCACAGAACCATCCCAACAAGATTTGGTTTGGGGCTCTGGCTCGGGACAATCTTCATCGATGGGAATGGGTTGTCCGTTGCAGTCTTTGGTTTGAATCGGACAACTTTGAGAGCGAGGAATCACAGAACCATCCCAACAAGATTTGGTTTGGGGCTCTGGCTCGGGACAATCTTCATCGATGGGAATGGGTTGTCCGTTGCAATCTTTGGTCTGGGGTGTGGGTTCTTGCTCTACTGCTTCTTCGAGCAGGGCGCTGACTTGACAATCTTTGGTAGCGATCAAGGTAATGGTGGTCTCATTGGAGCTAAAGCTGCCGCAATCACTATTCCATTCTTCTAAGGTATAGTCGTCATCCACCTCGATGGTAATGCGAACGGTTTGTCCATGGGGGACGGTTTGGGAGGGGGTAATGGTGCCGCCTTCATTGATGGCGGTAGTGATGGTGCGTTGGGCTTTGGTAAATCGGGCTTGGAAGGCACAAGCTCCTATGGTGGTCAAAGATAGTTTGGGCTGGGTCGGATTCTGGAGGGTGGGACAGCCGGGGCTTCCATCGGTGGTCCATCGTTCAAAGACATGGTTTTGGTTGGCTTGGGCGTTAAAGACGATGGTTTGTCCTTTGGTGGCTTGGTGCTGTTGTGGCTTTTGGATGGTGCCTCCTGGGGAGGCGGTGGCTTGGATGAGATAGGTTTTTGGTTTTAACACGGCAGTCACTTGGCAATCGTTGGTAGCGATAAAGGTGATAGTGTCCTCTTGGGGAGAAAAGCTACCACAATCGCTTTTCCATGCTTCTAAGGTATAGTCGTCCTCCACCTCGATGGTAATGCGGACGGTTTGTCCATGTTCGATGGTTTGGGGAGGGCTAATGGTGCCCCCTTCATTAATAATGGCGGTGGTGATGGTGCGGGGGGCTTTCATGAAGCGGGCTTGCAGGGCACAGGGGCCCGTCACGGTGAACGATAGGATGGGGTCTTGGGGGTTTTCCAAGGTGGGGCATTCCGAAGTTTCTTGTGTTTTCCATCCCGCAAAGACATGATTTTCATCGGCTTGGGCAGTGAACTCCACTTGTTGGCCATGGATGGCTTCTATACGATTGGGATTATTAACAGATCCGCCTAAAGTGGCCGTGGCCTGCACGAGATATTGTTTTTTTTCAAGAATGGCTTGGAGCTGGCAATCCTCGGTAGCGGAAAAGGTGATGGTGAGGTCTTGGGGAGAAAAGGTCCCGCAGTTGTCCGTCCATTGGTTTAGTGTATAGCCCTCTTCGAGGGTTATGGTAATGGTGATTTCTTGGCCATGCTCGATAGTTTGGGTGGGGGTAATGGTACCTCCTGTATTGATGGCGGTAGTGATGGTGCGTTGGACTTTTTGAAAAGCAGCTTGTAATGCGCAGGGCCCTTGGATGACAAAAGAGAGGGTTGGTGGGGTGGGGTCTTCTAGGGTGGGGCAACCCGAATCCCCATCGGTGGTCCAGCCGGCAAAGAGATGGTATTCTTGGGGCACGGCTCGAAGGGTGATGGGCTGTCCTTGGGGGCTGCCCTGGGCGGGCAGTCCGGTGACCGTTCCTCCGTCGGTGGTGGTGGCGGTGATGGGATAGTTGATTTTTTCAAAGACTGCCGTGATAGAGCAATGACCGCTGGCCTCAAAACGGAGGCTGGCTTCTTGGCTATTGATGGGACAATTGCCCGTCCATGCTTTGAATTGATAATGTTGGTTAGGGGTGGCAGTGATGGCTACGGACTGTCCACTGGCCATGCGTTGGGTCGGGGTGATGGTCCCACCGATACTCGCCGAGGTCGCTATGGTATAAAATAGGGGGGGGTAACGGGCTTGGTGCGCACGGAATCTTCGCCACAAGATAAAAAGATTAAGAACAGTAAGAGGAGACCCCCAGCGGATCTCCCATGGAAGTAATGCATCATGATGTCGATGGGTTTTAGCGTTAATTCATAGGATAGTTTAATCGTCTTCAATAGGAATTCAAACGGTTTTTTATGCAAAGATAATCAGTACCCCCCCCCATTTTTGGAAAAATCATGATTTTTTTTTGAGTTTTTAGGGACTTTGGTGATGGGCTATGAAATGAGCCATCATCTATATTGGAAAAGTGATTTGTTTTATGCAGGCATTATCATCGAAATAGCAATCGATCGATCAGCGGTGATGGCGTTTTTGAGTGCCTATATCAGTGGGATATAATGTGGGTTCCCTTATTCTCTTTTTAGTGTCTTTCATCAGGGGTTATCGATTGGGTAATCTCTTGAGGTCTTTATTTTTTCCTAACGAATAGGATTATTTAGTTGAACTTTCAAAGGTCCTCAAACCCTTGTTTTTACTGGGATTCAGTGGTCCAACTGCTTGTCTAAAATTTCAAGAGCCTCTTTTCAATCCCATGACAGAAGTCATTGATGATCAACGAGTTCTGTTTCAGATTTTGTTTTTATTGGTTCTAAATTGTCCAATAGAACGTTTTTTGGTCGATGTCCTGGCCATTTCAGGGAATTCAACAGACTCCCTGCCCAATGGCTTGTGTCTTCCTATTGATCGAGAGGAAACAACGGAAAACCATCGCATCATTCAAAAGTTTTTTGTGTTATCTGGTGCCAACCTCACCGTTCCTTCGATTCATGCTCCCAGCGAGCCCCCAACCACCTCACCCCAGACTCTTTCAAACATCGTTGATGACGGAGCTTGATGCCCATCATGAATTGGTTGGTTTGTCTGTAGCGATTCCCTGGAGAAAAATCACTACAAGACTTGAAACGTTTTATCCCCACGATGGCAGACCCAGCTGTTGGATTCGTCTGATGGCCTCTTGTTGGATCTTAAAAACGCTTTACAATCTGAGCCATCAAGCATGGTTGCAACCATAGATCAGCAATCCCTATTTTCAATACTTTTTAGGGCACCACTCGTTTCAGAGAAAAATTCTTTTTTCCGCTAGTACTTTGAGTGGCTTTGGTTCTCGGATATATAGTGAAGGCCTTGGTCTTCTCTTGGCCGTCTCGGTGGCATGGCATGGGAACAAGGCGACGGAAACCCTCGCTGTTTCCCATACCACGGTACAAGAACATAACGTCCCTTTTTCCACCGATATCAAACGAGCCCATCAAGCCATCCACCGCATGATCGCTCTAGCCAAACAAGAGGGCATCCAGTGACTCACCCTTACAAGTCCCAGCGCAAAGACGGTCTTGGTCGAGCCGCCAAACGAGGTCAGAGAGCCAAAGAACTCAAAGAGCAAGCCACCAAGGAGATGCGACGGATCGCTCAGACGGTGTATCGAGACTTGAAACGAAAACTAGCGGCTCTGGATCACCAAAAAATCATTCCAGAGAGGTCTCTGACCCAATCCTATGCTCCCACCATGGCCATGATTCAAAAAGCCATTCAACAAGAACGTGGGACCCAAACAAAGTCTATTCTTTTTACAAATCCCATACGGTGTGCATCGCCAAAGGCAAGGCCCATCAACAGTTTGAATTTGGGAATAACGTGGGCCTCTTGATGGGAGGAGGTCAACGAGTAATCACGGCGGTCGCTATTGTTGAAAAAAACATTCCTGATTCCAAAACCATCGCCCCTCTCTTAAAACAGTGTGAACAACGGCACGGGTATCGACCCGACCAAGTGATCTATCATCGAGGGGGACGGGGGGTTGCCAAGATCGGCCAGACCATGATCACCACACCAGGCAAACCCCTTAAGGAAGCCACGGCCTATGACCAACCGAAGGGGCAGAAAAAATTTAGAATGCCGACGGCCATCGAGCCGATCATTGGCCATTTGAAGGCTCATTTTCGGATGGGCATCAACTAGTTGAAACGTTTTGATGGAGCATGGATCAATGCCATGATGGCTTGCGTTGGTTGGCATGTCAAAAAGTACCTGCAACGTCTTAAACCCCTCTGAGTTTTCAGCTGACTACAGACAATCTCGGCCAATCATTCAGCGTGTTGCCAAGGAGGCATCGAGAGACCAATGGCCTTGACGATGGTTTTTATCCGTCATAACAACTCGTTTTTGACTCTTGACTTCGACGTTCAACCCATCTCTGAATCGCAACTGTTTCAGATTCAGCCTGATTTTCCACTCTTTTTTCGATTGGTCGTGCCACCACATGACAAGGAATGGATAGCACGATATCGAACCTTTCTCATGGATTAGTGAGTCGGCAACATTTCATTCGTATTTTATTGATTCCTAGTATTTTATATCGATGAAATGTCGTATCTTTAGAGAACATTGATCTCATGAAAGTCGAAACCATCCAAGGAAAAAAATCAGGCCCCTTTCGCATCCGAATCATCTCCGATTACCGAGACATCCATCACCGACCCCGTAAAAAAATCATCCGTTCTTATGGCACCACTCATGGCCTAGAAGAAACACAAAGACGCCAAGGGTTTGCTGAAATAGAGCTCCAGTATCTTAGGGATCAAAACAGTCTTTTTCCTAGGCCCCAAGATCCCCTACCACAAAATCTCATTCAGATTCGCCAAAGCATGGCTCGCTATGGTCCAGCGTCTTGTCAAGATTTGAATCAACTCGAAGAACTCCAACGGATTTCTTTAGGCGTGGAAGAAGTCTTTAGCCAGATCTACAAAGCAATGGGATATCATCGGATCTTAGGTACCCATCGAAAAACCTCTCAAGTTGTTTTGGCACAAGCGGTCTACCATCGATTGATGATCCCTGGCCAAAGCAAGCGGGGACATTCATTAGCCTTAGCCGAACAAGGATCTTCCGAATATACCGTGGAAAAGTTTTACCGCATGATGGATTTTCTCGATCAAGATCGTATTGATGCGATGAAAGCCCTCACGTTTCACTACATCACCAAAGAGTTGCTTCAAGAATCAGTGGATGGGTTGTTTTATGATGTGACCACGCTTTATTTTGAAAGTGAAACTTCCGATGAACTCCGAAGCAAAGGATGGTCTAAAGATGGGAAACACAAGAAAGTGCAAGTGGTGTTAGGGTTACTACAAAATCGAGAAGGGTTGCCTTTAGGATATACCTTATTTAAAGGGAATACGGCCGATGTGCAAACGCTAGAAACCGCTATGGATGACATCAGAAAAAAACATCCAGTATTTGACCGACAAAGGCTACGACTATGTGGTAGCAGCTCGTTTGCGATCACTATCGGAGAAAAACACCCAAAAACTTTGGGAATGGATGGCTCAAAAAAAGACATGGACGACTTTGGGGAAAAAGAAAAAATATGATGACCAAACATTCAATGGGAAGCGGTTGATTTTGACCTACTGTCAGCAAAGAGCTAAAAAAGCAGCTCATGACCGGGAACGCTTGATTGAAAAAGCCAAAGAACGTATTAAAGGGGGGACTTACAAACCTAGTGGTGGTGTGGCCAAATTCATTGCTCTAACAGGAAGTGAACCCGAAATCGATCAAAAAGCCATTGACAAAGACCAACACTATGATGGATTTCATGGCTTATGGACATCGCTTGAAAAGGAAAAAGCGTTGGACATCATCCATCACTATAGTGATTTATGGCGGATCGAACACAGTTTTCGGGTGATGAAATCCGAATTAAAATTCCGTCCGATGTTTCATTGGAAACCTCGAAGAATTAAGGCTCATTTGGCGATTTGTTATATGGCTTTTGCCTTGATGCGGGTCTTACGATATCAAATCAATCAGAAATCAAAACAACCTTATTCGGACGAACAAATCATCACTGCTTTGAGAAAAGTTCAGGTATCCGTGGTGCGAGACAATCACAGTCAACGACAGTTTTTATTGCCGTCAAGACGCAATAAATTGCAAGAACTTATCTATCAAGTCCTGGAATTGCATCTGCCAAAAACAGCCAATGCTTTAAGTAAAAAATATAAGACCAAAACGAACTGATTTAGAGAAAAATGACAAAACTGAAAAAACGCCTATTGATAATCAATCAGTTACACACGGAAAACGTCGAAGTCAAGACAGTATCTTTTAATGTTTCTTGAATATAAACTTCTCCACGTTGATTAAATTTTCTTTTGTTATATCTAGTTAATCGAAATAAACTATCTTCATTTTGCCAACGGATACTAGACGCTTTTATCTTAAATCTCATCTCATTTCCTTGAAAATGGGTCAACACAAAATTATCTGCACTTTTACGAATAGGGTCATAATTACTCACGTAGACATATTCATGATCGTTAATTTGTTGAAAGACGTCCTCTGTAAATCTTTCAATATTCCGACTTAAATATTTATATCGAAATTCATTATATCCCTTGCTAGCAGCCGGAGCAATATAGAGAGAAACTATAATAGCTAAAAGACAGATAAGGCTTGCTCCTATTAAAAATGGTCTCAAAAATCTACCAAACGAAACGCCTGAACTCAAGATGGCAATGACTTCGGTATTATTAGCCATTTTAGATGTAAACCAAATAATGGCTAGAAACAAAAAAATCGGATAGAGAAGATTGGCAAAATACCAAGTAAAATCAATATAATACCACAAGGTTTCATCAAAAGGGACCTTATTGGCTTTGAATTTGTCAATCTTTTCAGACAAGTCCACCATGATTCCAATGGGAATAAATAAAAGAATCAACACAAAAAATGTTCCAATATACTTTTTGAGAATATACTTGTCAAGAATTTTCAATTCAAAGCCTTTTATCCAAGTTTTTGGAGATTCGATTCTTCCAAGCAACAAAACTACCATCAATGATTCTTTTCCTTGCCTGATTAGTTAACCAACTATAAAAACTTAGATTGTGAATACTAGCAATTTGTTTTCCCAATAGTTCATTCACTGAAAACAAGTGTCTCAAATACGCTTTAGTGTACTGGGAACCAATTAAACTATACTCATTGGTATCAATGTGGGAAAAATCTGATTTCCACTTTTGGTTTTTGATATTGATTATACCATCGATTGTAAACAGCATACCATTGCGACCATTACGAGTCGGCATGACACAATCAAACATATCAACCCCCATAGAAATACACTCAAGAATATTTAAAGGAGTCCCTACCCCCATTAAATAACGTGGTTTGCTTTTGGGGAGAATTCCACAGACTTCTTGAGTCATTTGATACATCAAATCGATGGGCTCACCAACGGATAATCCACCAATAGCATTGATGGAAGCCTTTTTTTGACTGATACACTCAGCCGATGATTTTCGAAGATCTGTATAAACACTTCCTTGTACAATCGGTACAAAAATCTGCTGATAACCATACCACTGAGTAGACTCATTGAATTTATTTAACCCTCTATCCAACCACCGATGTGTCCTATCCATCGATAACTGAGCTTCTTTATGTGATATTGGATAGGGAGTGCATTCATCAAAAGCCATCATGATGTCTGCTCCAATCTTTCGTTGAATAGAAACTGCATTTTCGGGAGTAAAAACATGTATTGATCCATCGATATGAGATTTAAATTGTACCCCATGTTCATCAATTTTTCTTCTATCTGCTAATGAATAGACTTGATATCCTCCTGAATCCGTTAAAATAGGTTTAGACCATGAAATAAATTGATGGATGCCTCCAGCTTTCTTTAAAATTTCCGTTCCAGGTCTTAGATACAAATGGTAAGTATTAGCAAGAATTATTTGGGCTCCTATGGGATGGCTCAATTGCTCTTGAGATAGTCCTTTCACCGTTCCCAAAGTTCCTACTGGCATAAAAACTGGTGTGTCAATGACACCATGTTGGGTAAGTATTCTACAAGCACGAGCTGATGAATTATCATCATAAATAATCGAATCGATATTTTTTCCTTTTTTAATGATATCCTAAGTTCAACTATCTAGTGCAACATGAATACCCTAGCCAAACAATCGACTATAGAAAGTTGCGATTTTATTGAAGGTTTCAAAACCCAAAACAAAGGTATCCATTGGACGCATTGATTCATCAAGAAAATATTCATCAATCCATCATCGAATCAGCAGCCGTTCATTGGGAAACAATATGGAGACCACTAATTAGTCGAACTTGCAAAGATTTCTCATGAACTTAATGGTGTCTCAAAAGTAGGATATTGGCACTTTAGGAGCAAGGTTTTACACCCATTCACTCTTTTTTTCTTATCCCTGTGCTTCACATCTCATCATGCTTTGTTCCCCATGGGTTCATGAACTGATGGCTAGTGTGTTCGGAGAAGGGTTGATTTTGTAACGCACTCAAAAACGAGTCTTGACTTCGACGTTTTCCGTGTGTAACTGATTGATTATCAATAGGCGTTTTTTCAGTTTTGTCATTTTTCTCTAAATCAGTTCGTTTTGGTCTTATATTTTTTACTTAAAGCATTGGCTGTTTTTGGCAGATGCAATTCCAGGACTTGATAGATAAGTTCTTGCAATTTATTGCGTCTTGACGGCAATAAAAACTGTCGTTGACTGTGATTGTCTCGCACCACGGATACCTGAACTTTTCTCAAAGCAGTGATGATTTGTTCGTCCGAATAAGGTTGTTTTGATTTCTGATTGATTTGATATCGTAAGACCCGCATCAAGGCAAAAGCCATATAACAAATCGCCAAATGAGCCTTAATTCTTCGAGGTTTCCAATGAAACATCGGACGGAATTTTAATTCGGATTTCATCACCCGAAAACTGTGTTCGATCCGCCATAAATCACTATAGTGATGGATGATGTCCAACGCTTTTTCCTTTTCAAGCGATGTCCATAAGCCATGAAATCCATCATAGTGTTGGTCTTTGTCAATGGCTTTTTGATCGATTTCGGGTTCACTTCCTGTTAGAGCAATGAATTTGGCCACACCACCACTAGGTTTGTAAGTCCCCCCTTTAATACGTTCTTTGGCTTTTTCAATCAAGCGTTCCCGGTCATGAGCTGCTTTTTTAGCTCTTTGCTGACAGTAGGTCAAAATCAACCGCTTCCCATTGAATGTTTGGTCATCATATTTTTTCTTTTTCCCCAAAGTCGTCCATGTCTTTTTTTGAGCCATCCATTCCCAAAGTTTTTGGGTGTTTTTCTCCGATAGTGATCGCAAACGAGCTGCTACCACATAGTCGTAGCCTTTGTCGGTCAAATACTGGATGTTTTTTTCTGATGTCATCCATAGCGGTTTCTAGCGTTTGCACATCGGCCGTATTCCCTTTAAATAAGGTATATCCTAAAGGCAACCCTTCTCGATTTTGTAGTAACCCTAACACCACTTGCACTTTCTTGTGTTTCCCATCTTTAGACCATCCTTTGCTTCGGAGTTCATCGGAAGTTTCACTTTCAAAATAAAGCGTGGTCACATCATAAAACAACCCATCCACTGATTCTTGAAGCAACTCTTTGGTGATGTAGTGAAACGTGAGGGCTTTCATCGCATCAATACGATCTTGATCGAGAAAATCCATCATGCGGTAAAACTTTTCCACGGTATATTCGGAAGATCCTTGTTCGGCTAAGGCTAATGAATGTCCCCGCTTGCTTTGGCCAGGGATCATCAATCGATGGTAGACCGCTTGTGCCAAAACAACTTGAGAGGTTTTTCGATGGGTACCTAAGATCCGATGATATCCCATTGCTTTGTAGATCTGGCTAAAGACTTCTTCCACGCCTAAAGAAATCCGTTGGAGTTCTTCGAGTTGATTCAAATCTTGACAAGACGCTGGACCATAGCGAGCCATGCTTTGGCGAATCTGAATGAGATTTTGTGGTAGGGGATCTTGGGGCCTAGGAAAAAGACTGTTTTGATCCCTAAGATACTGGAGCTCTATTTCAGCAAACCCTTGGCGTCTTTGTGTTTCTTCTAGGCCATGAGTGGTGCCATAAGAACGGATGATTTTTTTACGGGGTCGGTGATGGATGTCTCGGTAATCGGAGATGATTCGGATGCGAAAGGGGCCTGATTTTTTTCCTTGGATGGTTTCGACTTTCATGAGATCAATGTTCTCTAAAGATACGACATTTCATCGATATAAAATACTAGGAATCAATAAAATACGAATGAAATGTTGCCGACTCACTAATCCATGAGAAAGGTTCGATATCGTGCTATCCATTCCTTGTCATGTGGTGGCACGACCAATCGAAAAAAGAGTGGAAAATCAGGCTGAATCTGAAAGAGTTACGATTCAGAGATGGGTTGAACGTCGAAGTCAAGAGTTTATATTCAGGAAACATTAAAAGATACTGTATTTGATTTTTCAATTGAAGATTTAGCCCCGGTCAATTATGTCGCCGAAACCTTATCTCTTGGACAACTAATAGGATTTATTAAACTCGAAAGAGAGCGTGGGTCCCTAGAAATCACTCCATCAATTAGAGGACGCCAAGCTTGTTGATGGCTTGGTATAAAAGGATTGATTTCCCCAACCCTGCAAAAATAACGTCTTCCCATAACCACCATGAAGAGACATTACAGAATCAAACCCAATAGTTCATTAGATTCTAAAGTAGCTCCTCCAAGGTATAAAAATTAGTAACTGGACTTAATAGTTACTACAATGAAGAAGTTAGGTTAAAGTTACAATAATATCTTTAAAAAAGAAACTAAATCAAAAACTACTGTGATGAATATTGGATTAGATCTATTAATTTTCATCAAACTGAAAGTTTTCATCGTCTAATTTATCTAATTTTTCATCTGATGATTCTATCGGATCTTCTCTGGTCTGTTTTTTTTCTGTTTTACTTGTATTAGAAATAATGTCAACTCCTTTGTTGTCGATAATAAATTTTATTGTTTCATTTAAAGCTTCATTAAAATCATTAAAATCTTCTTTGTAAAGATAAATTTTATGTTTTCGGTAATAGGGTTGATCATCTTGATCAAAATGTTTTTTGCTTTCAGTGATGGTTAAATAATAATCTCCTGCTCGAGTTTCTTTGACATCAAAAAAATAGGTGCGTCTGCCTGCTCTAAAGACACGCGAAAAAATATCTGTATGATTCATATGCGTTGGTTTTGGATCTTCTTTCACTTTAAGTTAGATTGTTATCAATTTTTTATGTTACAATTATAATCGATGAAATTAAATATATTGTTCAAATGTATTAATATCAGACAACAATCAACTATTTTGTTTTAGATATAATTCATGATAGTATGGACTATTAGAAAGAAGTTGTTGATGATTTCCTGATTCTAAGATTTTTCCTTGATTTAAAACTATGATGGAGTCTGCTTCTTGGACAGTGCTTATTCTATGAGAAACAATAATAGTTGTTTTATTTTCTCTAAGCCTTTTCAAATTACTTAAAACTATTTTTTCTGTTTCAGAATCAACAGCCGAAAGAGAATCATCAAGTAGCAGAATCTTAGGATTTTTTAGTAGAGCTCGTGCAATGGATATCCGTTGTATTTGTCCACCAGAAAGAGTGACGCCTCGTTCTCCCAATAAGGTTTTATATCCGTCTTTAAAGTCGATGATATTGTGGTGAACTCTCGCGTTTTTTGTTGCCTTAATCATTTCTTTGAATGAAGCATCATTTTTCCCAAAACGTAAATTGTCTTCAATCGTTTCTGAAAATAAAAAACTTTGTTGTGGTACATAGCCTATGAGATTTCTTAGATTAGTGAGATTTAATTTTTTGACATCGATATTATTCAATTCAACAATTCCACTGTTGGGATCATATAATCTTGGTATTAAATTGAGAAAAGTTGTTTTACCTGATCCAATTTTTCCTATAACCCCTAAGGTTTGCCCATAAGGAATATCTAAAAAAATATTATCCAGGGCTTTCACTTTAGTTTCAGGATAAATAACACTTACATTTTGAAATCTAATACTAGGTTTTTTAAGAATTAAATTTTTTACTCCATTTTTGATTTCGGGAACTTCTTTTAAAAATTGGTTGATTCTTTCTTGCGAAGCTTCTGATTGTTGAACAATGGATGTAATCCAACCCACAAGTGCAACAGGCCAAGTCAACATGTTCACATAGATGATAAATTCAGCTAGTATTCCAATATCTATAGTTCCATCAATATACTTTCTTCCACCGATAAATATGACAATGAGGTTACTACAACCAATAAGTAAAATCATCAGAGGGAAAAACCAAGCTTGTACTTTGGCCAAATCTAGACTTTTCTCATAGTTTTGATATGTCATCACATCAAAACTTTTTTCCATTCGTTGTTGTATCCTATAAGATTTTATGACGCTAATCCCATTAAAACTTTCTTGAGTAAAAGTCGACATTTTAGAAAGCATTTCTTGAACCCTAGTGCTTTTGGTATTGATTCGTTTTGATAACTGGTATATCAGTATCGATAGAATTGGAAACGGAATAATGGTATAGGCACTGAGTTGAGGAGCAATCGAAAACATATAAATAATGATCACAATGAATAGAGTGATGGTATTAATAGAGTACATCAATGCCGGTCCAAAATACATTCGGACCTTGCTGACATCTTCACTTACTCTATTCATTAAGTCTCCCGTTCTATTGTTTTTAAAAAACCGTTGAGTAAGTCTTAAATAATGAGAAAACACCTCATTTTTTAAATCAAATTCGATATATCGAGAGACATTAATAATGCATTGTCTCATCCAGAATGTAAATAATCCAGATAGTAAAGCTGCCACTAAAATGATTAAAATATTAATCAATAAAACTTGTTGAATAGTATCTGTGGTTTCTTTTGAATTAGATAAATATAATTCAACCTCAGTCATTGAATCTCCAATCATTCGTGGGACTTGAAGCGAAAAAAGACGAGCGATAACAGTGAGAATAACCCCAACAATTAACATCTTGCGATACTTATAAAAATACTTATTGAGGTATTTGAGGGCTTTCAATTAAAATAAAAAGTCTTTCCAAATTAAATAGAATTTGACCACAAAATCCATCATTCTCGAAACTTTATATTTGTGCTGAATTTGGGTTCTTTATTTCTTGAGATGATTACGCGTCGACATATTCGAATTAGAGTTGTTCAATCATTTTATTCTTTCTTAATCAACTCATCCCCAAATCAATATCAAGCGAAGAAATTACTAGGAGCAAGTCTAGATAAAGTTCAGGACTTATTGTTATTGGAACTTGCATTATTTCAAAAAATATATACAATAACAGAAGAAAAAATAAAAACGATTCAAAAATCAGTATTTGGTGGACAAGAATTATACTTAAAATATAATCGTCTAGTGAATAATTCTTGCTTAAGAATTTTAGTCCAACATCCCGATTTAAAAAAAATTCCCAACAGCATCAAAGATTATTGGAAAGGGCATGATTCTTATATTGAGTTATTGATTAATACTTTATTTGAATCTCAAGAGTATCAACAATTTTTATTAATTGGTCATCCCAATAAAAATCAGAACCAAAAACTCTTGATTTACTTTTTTAAGAATATTATTGCTTCATCAATAACCCTTCAAGAAATCTATGAAGACTATTCAATTTCTTTTACTGATGACTTACCATTGGTTAATTCTTATGTGCTCAAAATAATTAGAAAAACAGATCTTATAAAAGTTCCAAAGACGATTATTCCTCATTCAATCAAACACCGTAAAGAAATTGAATTTGGCATCAGCCTTTTCAATCAAGTCTTGTCAAATATAAATTTTATTAAAAATCAATATCAAAGATTTATTAAAAATTGGACAATAGATCGCTTAGTGACTATCGATTCAGCAATTTTAACTGTTGCTATTGCTGAAATGCTATATTTTAAAGACATACCTCCGAGAGTAACAATAAATGAATATTTAGAAATCGCAAAGGATTATTCAACTGAAAAAAGTGCTATGTTTATCAACGGTATACTAGATCAGTTATTAAAAACAATTGAATGATAGATGATAAACAGCCCTTTGTATTACTGTTTTAATGTTCAGAAAAAAAAGTTATTAATTTTTTAAAACTATAGGTTAATTGTTTGATTACATTATCATGTAATTTTTCCAAAAACAGTAGCATTCTAAAATAGAGTTTGATGAACTATTTTAATTTAAAACGCAAGGATTGAACAGATGAAAAAAGTAGATTTTCAGAATCATAGATCGTCAAAATCTCATTCCTTCAGTAAGAGGGCCAAGCGGTGCATGAAATCGCCCGGAGGGGATTCCATCAGTTATCGCACCTTCTATCATTGGCAATTGATGGCATGAATCAGAGTCAACTCAAGGTGCTGAGACAAACCAAATCGGCATGACCTGATATGAAACGGATGTCGCGAATCTCGCTATGAGCATCATGCGTTAATTACAAAAAAGTGGTAGGGGCTTGTTGAAAAGCGTTGTGTTGCGGGCTATTTGAATTATAAAGAAGGTATGCGTATCAGGCAGGCCTGCCCATTGGGTAACTGTTGTTTATCGGTCTGTGACTATCGATTCAAAACGCATCCAATGATGAGATCACATCTAAGAGCTATTGAACGCCATATCCCTAAGAATATCCCCTACTGATGGATTTCCAAAGATGTTTCATAACCCTCGAGAGGGTGAATCTAAAGTCATTGGAAATTAAATTGATTGTTGTGATGAGTTGAAATTGATTTATTGTCAAGATAAAACGCTAGTAACAAATGGTCTAATGATACTGTTTTCCACATAAATTTTAAATTTGCTTGGTCGTTTTAGAGATGTGAAAAAACCTCGTGTAATTGGAGGTTCAGTGAGTAAAGTCGCCAAATCTGTTCAAAAAAGATCTATAGTAAAAGATATCTTTAAATTACAACAAAATAAAAGTATTCTAAACCATACTTTCTGTAAATTTGCCGAAAATTAAACCCATGAATTATAAAATTTGCTTTACTGTTTTACTGGGCGTACTTTTTATCGCAGCATGCAAAGAACGTCCTTCAGATAAAATAAAAGAAAGAAGCCTCATCGCTCAATCAGAAACGAAAGAAATAAAAAATATCGAGGCTATTCAAAAATCAGCTTTAAAATTTGATCGCTTGATTCATGACTTTGGTACTATTAAAGAGGGCCAAAAGGTTGAAACAAAGTTTTATATCACTAATGTTGGGGATGTCGATTTGAAAATATTGGATGCAGAAGGAAGTTGTGGATGCACCATTCCAGAATTTCCTAATACGCCAATTTCACCTGGTAAAAAAGATTCGATTATTGTTAGCTTCGATTCAACTGGATTTAGTGGAAATCAACAAAAAACGGTAACTATTTACACCAATACTCCTAATGGTCAAGAAAGAGTTAGGATTAAAGCCATTGTGGAAGCAGATTAATTGATATTAAACTAAAAATAAACTCATAATGGAAGGGATGTCAAATCAGTTACCATTTCTATTACTGATTTTTGTAGTCTTTTTTCTCTTTATTATTTTACCACAACAAAGAAGAGCTAGAAGAGAAAGAGTGTTCCAGAGTAATTTAAAAAAGGGAGATAAAGTCATCACCAAAAGTGGTATTCATGGAAAACTTTTTGATGTGGTCGAAAAAGATACAACTGTGATTTTGGAAACCATGGCTGGAAAAATTAAAATTGAAAAGTCGGCTATTTCCACTGAATTAAGTGCTAAGTTAAATCCTCTACCTAAAAAAGGATAGTGTTGGAGTTTTTGATCATTCAATCAATCGTTAGCAGGTTTGTATAAGCTTTTTATACAACGACTTTTGTTTCTTTTTGATCCTGAATTATCACACCATATAGCGTTTAAGTTCATCAAGGTTTTTTTTTCTATCAAGCCGATTAGATGGGTGGTTAGAAACCGATATCGTATTCCATCGAATAAATTAAAAAAGAAGCTATTTAATAAAACCTTTACAAATCCGGTAGGTTTAGCCGCAGGGTTTGATAAAAATTCTATTGCTTTTGATGCTTTATCTTGCTTTGGATTTGGTTTTATCGAAATAGGGACGGTAACACCCAAACCTCAAAAGGGGAATCCTACCAAAAGGATATTTCGCTTGGTTAACGATCAAGCATTGATTAACCGAATGGGGTTTAACAATGATGGTGCAGATATCATTGCCCAAAGAATTGAGAAGATTAATAAATGCAAGGATATCGTCATAGGAGTAAATATTGGAAAAAATAAATCTACCCCAATAGAAAAATCTATTTCAGATTACTTAATTTGTTTTAGAAAGTTTGCTCCAATTGCGGATTATATCGCCATAAATGTAAGTTCTCCTAATACTCCAGAACTACGATCACTTCAAAAAAAAAATGAGCTACAAAATTTAGTTGGTCACTTGGTTGAAGAAAACCGCAAACTCAAAAAGTCAATCCCATTATTGCTCAAAATATCCCCAGATTTAAGCTTTTCTCAAATTGATGACGTAATTCAAACCATTGAATATTTTAATCTTGCTGGAATTATCGCAGTCAATACGACCACTAATAGAATAAATATCGATTCGAAATATGCAAATCAAAGTGGAGGGCTGAGCGGAAAACCTTTGTTTAAAAGTAGTATAGAAGTGGTCTCATATATTAAAAAAAATCAAAAGAGACCATTTTGTATTATTGGTGTTGGAGGAATACAATCTTCCAATGATGCTCTTAAAATGTTAAATGCTGGTGCCGATTTAATACAGATATATACCGGCTTTGTGTATCAAGGTCCAAGACTAGTTAAAAACATTAATCAACAAGTGTTTTTCTCTATTGAAAATAACTAAAGTTATCTCCCGCTTTTAGATTTTGGAGACTCAATAAGTACAATTGAATTAAATGTTTGATATCTTCAATATGAGCCATTTCTACCGTGGTATGCATGTAGCGTAATGGAAGGGATATCAATGCAGAAGCTACTCCGCCATTGCTATATGCAAATGCATCGGTATCGGTCCCGGTATATCGATGAGAGGCTAATCTTTGAAAAGGCACATCATGATTAATCGCGGTTTTGATAATAATATCACGCAGTTTGTGTTGAATTGAAGGCGCATATGAAATAACTGGTCCATCTCCAATTTTGATTTCACCTTCAGTTTTTTCATCAATCATGGGTGTTGATGTATCATGACATACATCAGTTATAATAGCTGCATGCGGTTTAATGGTTTGAGTAATCATTTCGGCTCCTCTTAATCCTACTTCTTCTTGAACTGCATTGGTAATATATAGGCTGTATGGAAGTTTTATTTTTTCTTCGTGCAATAATCGAGCAACTTGGGCTATCATAAAACCTCCAACACGATTATCAATGGCACGACAAACAACTTTGTTTTTGTTGATGATTCTAAAAGAATCTGGATAGGTAATGACGCAACCTACATGAATACCTAAGTGATGAACTTGAAGACGGTCTTTAGCTCCAACATCTATAAAAATATTGGATAATTTGGGTGATTCTTCTTTATTTTCTCCTTTTCTAGTATGGATTGCTGGCCATCCAAAAACACCTGGCACAATACCATTATTGGTATGTATATTCACCCATTTAGAAGGAGCAATTTGGTGATCGCTTCCGCCATTTCGTATCACATAAATCAACCCATCTTTGGTAATATAGTTGACATACCATGATATCTCATCAGAATGAGCTTCAATGACAACTCGGTAATCTTTTCCCGGATTGATAATCCCAACAGCTGTTCCATATGTATCTGTTAAAAAATCATCGACATAGGGTTCAAGATAATCCATCCACATTTTTTGACCAGTGACTTCGTATCCAGTTGGAGCTGCATTATTTAGATACTGCTCAAAAAATTCGAAAGCTTTATCATCTATATAATCACACATTTTATAAAAAATTAGTTGGCGAAATTAAAGAAATGAAATATTATCAAGAGTAGAAACTTTAATTTTGTCTTTATGATTAAGCCATTAATTTCTCTTTTATTGTTGTTAAGCTATATCCATATCATAGCTCAAGTAACAGAGGAAGAATATGAAGGCGAACGCTTAGATACACTTGATTATTGGAATGATGAATTAGGATTAGAATTGGAAGCTGTAACATTATTTCAACCATTGAATTTTCAATCTCAAAATGAATTAAGAAATTATCTCATTTTACGAAATCGAACCCTCAAAGTATATCCTTATGCAAAATTGGCTGGAGAAAGATTAGAAATTCTAATTGATAGATTAGATCAAATGGATAAAAAATCTCAAAGAAAGAGATACATAAAAAGAGTAGAAAAACACATCTTTAATGAATTAGAAGAAGAATTAAAAAATTTATCGAGAAGTCAAGGCCGAATTCTAATACGATTGGTTTATCGTCAGACTGGATTTACTGCCTTTGATTTAGTCAAAGATCTTCGAAGTGGTTTTCGTGCCTTTATTTTTCAAACCACAGCTTCATTATTTAATTTGACACTAAAATCTGAGTTTGATCCATTAAACAATAAGGAAGACTATATGATTGAATACATATTGCAACGCGCCCATGCAGATGGTATTATCGAACTACAATCTACTCCTTTGGAATATGATCTTGATGTTTTGTATGAAAAGTGGAACAAACTAACGATGTCTACCTAAATCGTTGAATTTTACACTAATGATCTATTGGCCAAAAGTTTATGAATCGCTTATAATATTTTTTAAAGATTCAAGAACGTAATCTACTTCTTTGCAAGTATTGAATTTTGAAAAAGAAAATCGAAGGGATGGAAATTCATCTTTTGAACCCTTTTGAATTTCGTCCAATACATGTGATCTAAAAGGTATTCCTGATTGACAAGCACTTCCTTGGGAACAAGCAATCCCCTTAATGTCTAATTTAAACCCTAGTAGTTGCACTTTTTTTTTAGGTATGAGAAGTTTTACATTACAAATATGAGGTAATCCCAACGTTTGATCTTCGGCAATACCATTGATTTGTATGGTATTAAAGGTTTTCTTTAATCCTTTAATAAATCGAGCTTTTAATTGGGCAATATATTTCGTGTTTTGTTCGATGTGTTGGTAAGAAATCCTTAGAGCCACAGTCATCCCAAGAATATTATGGACAGACTCTGTTCCAGCTCGAAATCCTCGTTCTTGTCCACCTCCGAGTATTTGTGCTTTGATTCCAGAATTTCTTTTGATATACAAAAACCCCACTCCTTTTGGACCATGAAATTTATGTGCTGAGGCCGTTAAAAAGGAGATGTGATCTCTTTTGACATCAATTGGCAGTTTACCTACCGATTGAACAGCATCTGTATGAAAATAACTATTGTGTTTAGCACATAGTTGGCCACATTTTTTGAGATCTGTTATGGTACCTATTTCATTATTGACATGCATCAAACTGACAAGTGTTTTACTTTCAGATTGATCTAATAAATTCTCCAAAGAATCTAGGTCAACCAATCCGTTAGAGTCTATAGAAACATATTGAATTTCTATTTCATTGTGATCTAATGGCAAACAATGAAGAACGGCATGGTGTTCAATTTTAGAAGTAATGATTCGTTTTATTTTCATATCACGAACCACACTATAAAAAATAGAATTAATGCCTTCTGTTCCTCCTGAGTTAAATATAACTTCTTGTGGAGCAGCTCCTATATAAGTTGAAATTTCTTTTCTAGCGAGTTCAATCGCTGTTCGAGATTTACGACCAATACTATAGGTTGACGATGGATTTCCATAGTATTGATAAAGGGCATCAGAAATAGTTTTTATGACTTCAGGATACAATGGTGTCGTGGCAGCATTATCAAAATAAACTTGCATTTTCTATACTTCAGATTCAAATTCTTTGAAAGTATTGATAATGATGTCTATACCCTCTTTGAGTTGAGCTTCGGTGATCACTAATGGGGGTGCAAACCGTATGATATTTCCATGAGTTGGTTTGGCCAATAATCCATAATCTTTTAGCTTTATACAGATATCCCAAGCGATCGATGGATAACCTTTAGAGTTAATAACGACAGCATTTAATAATCCTTTCCCTCGAATATTTTGAACGACTCTACTCTTGTTTTGGTACTTTTCTAATTGCTGACGAAAAAATTCACCTAGAACTCTGGCATTGAGCATTAATTGTTCATCCTTTAAAATTTTTAAGGCTTCAATAGCTATAGTGTTGGCTAGTGGATTACCACC
The DNA here is from genome assembly GCA_965221765.1 of Flavobacteriaceae bacterium. GTDB lineage: Bacteria > Bacteroidota > Bacteroidia > Flavobacteriales > Flavobacteriaceae > Bin25. The sequence goes on along the minus strand of OZ244911.1, from coordinate 2,164,362 downwards.
AAAAGTACTTCCATGATCACCAGGGTTTAGTACATCCATGATATGAGAATCACATAATACGGCTGAGATAGGATATAGTCCTCCACTAAGCGCTTTGCCTAAAATGATGATATCTGGTCTAGTGTAATATGATCCATTTTGTTGACATTCAAATGGACACTTACAATCACCACAACTTGCCAATAAGCTTCCCGTTCGTCCCATACCAGTTTGGATTTCATCGGCAATAAACAATACATTGTATTGTTTGCATAAATCATTGGCTTTTTTGCAAAATTCATTATCAGATACTCGAACTCCAGCTTCTCCTTGTATTGGCTCGACTAAAAATCCTGCAATATGTTCATTAGATTTTAAGCAAGTTTCAAGAGATTTTATATCGTTGAAAGGAATACTGATAAATCCAGGAGTATATGGTCCAAAATTGACTTTCGAATTTGTATCTGATGAAAATGAAATAATAGACGTAGTTCTTCCATGAAAATTATGTTCACAAACAATAATTTGAGATTGATTACTAGGAATTTTTTTTTTAACCACTCCCCATTTTCGAGTTAATTTAATTGCCGTTTCCACGGCCTCTGCACCAGAATTCATGGGCAATAGCTTTTCATACCCGAAATATTGGCTAATGTATTGAGCATAAGGGCCTAGCGTTGAACTATGAAAAGCTCTTGATGTCAGCGTTAATTTTTGACTCTGGGCAATCATAATATTGACTAACCTTGGATGGCAATGCCCTTGATTGATAGCGGAATATGATGAAAGAAAATCGAAATATTTTTTTCCTTCTAGATCCCAAACATAAATCCCTTGCCCCTTATCTAAAGCAACTGGTAAAGGCCGATAGGTATTAGAAAGATACTGCTTATCAAGTTGGAAAATCTCTTGCGAACTATAGTTCATGTTCTAGTCGAATAAGAAATAATACATTAGTTGAATTCATACTCAAAAATTGTGTTGTAAAATTAAAAAACCGAATCCCATTAACTCAAACTATATTTTAGAATGTTCTGATTTTGAGAAAACCTTGTAATTCCTACCATGATTGCATGGCAAAAAGAAAATGTACCGCTCTTAAATGTTTTACTTTTGGTGGTCTAATTTTCCATATTGAAGAGTAAAAATTCTTGGATAATTATATTGCTTTTAGGATTTTTATCTTGTGAAAAAGATGATATATGTATTCCGACAACTCCAACGACTCCTCGGCTTATTATACGCACAGTCAATCAAAATGATCCAACAACGCCTACTAAACCTCCAAAATTTTTAGTAAAACCTATTGGAATAGAATTGGCACTACCGATCAATAATACTGATAGTATTCTTCTACCATTAAGAACTAATCAATCATTTACGGATTTTGAATTCATTATAAATTATCAAGAGGATAATGAAAATATTGATACCCTTCGTTTGAACTATAACGTTAAAGATCAATATGTCAATCGTTCATGTGGGTTTATTTCAAACTTTATTTTGAATACGCCTTCCCATGAAATCATTAATTCAGGTGTAGATTGGATTATGGAAATCAAAACATTAAGAGATTTAGTAATCGATGAACAAAGCGCTCATCTTCATCTTATTTTTTAGTCTTATTGGACTGAGACCATACGCTCAGAAGATTGAGCCAGTTATCTTTCAAGACTCTATTGTTAGTAAAGATGATATGGCTAAGAATAAAATTATTACAAGAGAGCGTACTCCTTTTCAGCTAAGATTAGGCATGGATTTATCAAAGCCTATTCGAGGATTAAATAATGATGAATTTTCCGGATTTGAATTTGTTGGAGATTTACAATTTTCAAAAAAAATATTTATTGCTATAGAAGTTGGCAATGAATCTAAGACAACTCAGTCCGAACAGACAAACTTTAGCACCAATGGAAGTTATATTAAAACCGGTTTGGATTTTACTATTTCTCAGCCCATTGAGGGATTAAAAAATCAAATATTTTTAGGTTTTAGATTTGGATTGAGCAGTCATTGGCAAAAAGTTAATCGATATGTGATTTGGAATTTAAATCGATTTTGGCCAGAACAAGTAGTTACTCATTCAAATGCAACTGTAAAATATGGATCACTATCTGCTAGTTGGATAGAAATCATCGGAGGAATAAAAACTGAAATTTTTTCAAATTTTTTCATGGGTTTTAGTCTTCGTTTGAATTATCTATTATCTGATAAAGTACCCGATAACTTTGATAATCTTCACATACCTGGTTTTAATAAAAAAACCGACAATAATAAATTTGGAGCTGGATTTAATTATACATTAACATATGCATTACCCATTTACATCAATAAGCGTGTGAAAATCAATCAACTATCTAAAAACAATTCATCCACTAGTTCTCATACACAATAAAAAATTATTTAATCAATCCAATGCTTGAAATTTGGTTTTTCTTGAGCCAATGGAGTCTCTGTTATTATGACTGATATAATCAAAAATAACTTCTCATTTTGATTACTTTCTACTAAAAAAAGGGGTGGGTAATATTAAAAACAACTTTCCAATGTTCAACATCTGAGACGCTATATAAAAAACCTTCTTTTCTTAGTTATCGTGATATCCGTGAGATTTTTGCGCGAAAATTTTTGATTTCCATCAAAGTAAAACATTGGATCAAAAAACTCATTTTTTATTATACGTCCTATTGTTTTTTTGTTATTTCTCTAGCTCTCACGCGATATAAAATATTTAAAACTCTTTCAATTCAAGCCCACACGGATTTAATCCAATGGAGAAGCAAAATAACCGATAGACAGTTTTTCAAACAAGTTGATCAAATCATTGATTTAAGATTCTCAAGGTCATAGAAAATTTATCGAAACAAAATCAATCAAATAATAATTGAAAAATATTGATAAAAAGACGATTACATAGTTTTTTTTCAAATGATAGTTGAGATCAATTTAAACCTATATTAAACGAAGATTTTCTAAGATTATTGATGCCCATGTTTTAAACGAATCTCGATTTAAAAGTTTCTAATAATAGAATATCTGAGATTTTATGAGAAATAACAAACCTTTAATTTAAATCCAATGAGGGGATTGAAATAATCCGTATTAATCACAAGACTGCGTCATCAATCGGCTATAATCCTCATAGTTTATCGACAAAGATTACAGATAGTACAAAAATATAGCCAATAATTAGTTCATTTTAAATCATTTAATTGGTTTCATGAGTTTAGAATCTAATGGTTAATAAGTTGTGTTGATTGTTTTTTTAATTCCTACTTTTTGCTTTCTATTTTGCTGTTGAGCCTTTTCTTTTATAATTGTAGCAATCGGCTTATTGTAGATTTTACTTTCCAGCCAAGAAAGAAAATCTAAATACAAAAAGGCTCGACGCTGGTAGGGATCATTTTCATAAGTTTTCAACTCTTCATAAAGGCTTATAATTTCATTATTTAATTCGTTGGGATAAATATTTTGCAGTTTCCTAACGAATCGGATTAAAGCCTCCTGAACTTTTTGCAAATCATTCATCTTGATTAGGTAGCGATAAGTTTGTTTTAGATTTGTTTCAAGTCGATAGTCTAAATCTGCTTCATACAAGGAAATCACATGCAGTATTCTTGAAAAACACAATAAATCTTGTCTCATTTTCAATTCTTTATTATTGATTATTTTTTCTAAATAAGCAATACAGTTTTCATATTGTTCTTTTCCAAAATAGGCGCAGGCAATTTTGTAATAAAATAGCATGATATGATGTGGATCAATTTGGGTTTTATTTTCTTCTATGCCTTTTAATATCGAAGGGATTAATGCTAGTCCAGCATCAAAGTCTCCCTCTAAAAAACAAAGATTAAATCGATTGATATAAATGAATTTAAAACAAAGAGCTTTTAGATTATCATTGATAGGAAACAAAGTACTATCAATTCTAACCTGCATTTGATTTAAAGTTTCTTTGAGCTTTTTAGGATACTTTAAAAGACTTAAACATTCCATCAAGTAGTTATTACCTTTAAGATAAAAGACAGGATGGTGAACAATTTTATTAACATCAGTATCAAACATATCCACCCATTTGACAGAATATTGATAAGCTCTTAAAAAATCTTGAGTTAAAAAACTATACCAAACATGGGTTTTATAATACCATAATTTTTCTCTGAACCCTAATTCTTCAAGATTAACTTTTGGAAGATTTTCATAAAAGAGATGAGTGATTTCCCGATACTCTTGATCACTTTTAGCATAACCTATTTTAATCATTCTTTCATAAAGTCTTAATGAAAGGTTAGAAAGTTTGGTTGCAATTGTATTTTGTTTTTCTAGTCGTTCTGATTGGCTAACTAAGGCTACGCTTCGATTGCTCATGGCTCTAGTGATGTATTGCGATTCGATAACTTTTTCTAATTCTACGATTTCATAGGCGGAGTACTTTTCTTCATTCTCAAGGGCTTGAATTTTGGCTTTTTCTAAAAGTTTTAGACTTTGATTATAGAGTCCTTTATTGTAAAGAATGGTAGCAAAATCAAGTTGTTCTCTCACTTGAATACGACTAGTTTTGTGTATTGGGTTCAACCGAAGGCTGACTAAAACTTGTTTGTATAGATGCGATTTTAAATTGGATAATTGTTGTTTGGTAGCAACTTTGCTATCCAAAATTGTTTTTTCATTATACGTGTCCATTCGATCCAATAAGTTAAATAAGCCTAAATACTTTGAATCTTCATTGGACTCCATTCGACCTACAAATAATTTAAATTGTCTTTTTTCTGATTTTGAAAGAGATTTTATCAACACAAACAAATTGTCTTTAACTTCATTAATCATAGTAAGGATTATAGTTTAAATAACTGATTATTAAATAATTAAATCGTTTTAATGGACTTTGGATATTGTAATAAAATCATGATGTTTAAAAGTATAGAATAATCATTGAGTACTTTAGTTAATTATATGCTATTCGCTCACTTATGGAGCAGGTAAAAATTTTTGATACCACATTGCGTGATGGAGAGCAAGTACCTGGCTGTAAACTAGATACTAAAACAAAGTTAAAAATTGCATCTCAATTAGACCAATTGGGGGTTGATATTTTGGAGGCGGGATTTCCAATTTCTAGTCCTGGAGATTTTAATAGTGTTACCCAAATTTCAAAAACGATAAAAAACGCGACCGTCTGTGCCTTATCCCGAGCGGTTGAAAAAGATATTGAAGTCGCTGCTCAAGCTTTAAAATATGCTAAAAAACCTCGTATTCATACAGGAATTGGTACATCAGATAACCATATCAAATACAAATTTAAAGCCACTAGGGAACAAATATTAGAAAGAGCTATAAAGGCTGTAGCATATGCTAAACGTTTTGTAGAAGATGTGGAGTTTTATGCAGAAGATGCCGGTCGAACCGATAATGAATTTTTGGCTCAAGTATGCCAAGAAGTTATAAAAGCTGGGGCGACTGTTCTGAATATTCCAGATACTACTGGATATTGTTTGCCCGAAGAATATGGTGCCAAAATCAAATACTTAAAAGAAAATATTAAAAATATCGATAAAGCTATTTTATCATGCCATTGTCATAATGATTTGGGTTTAGCTACCGCAAATTCAATTGCTGGAGTTCAAAATGGGGCGCGACAGATTGAATGCACCATTAATGGGATTGGTGAGCGTGCAGGCAATACTTCTATGGAAGAAGTGGTGATGATTTTACGACAACATCCTAATTTAAATCTAGATACGGGCATTAATTCGACATTATTATTTGAAACTAGTCGTATGGTATCAGTTGAAATGGGCATGCCTGTTCAGCCCAATAAAGCCATTGTTGGAATGAATGCGTTTGCTCACAGTTCAGGAATTCATCAAGATGGGGTTATCAAAAGAAGAGAAACCTATGAAATTATCGACCCCAGAGATGTAGGAGTGACTGATTCAGCAATTGTTCTTACAGCCCGAAGTGGACGTGCGGCTCTAGCTTTTCGAGCCAAAAAAATCGGCTATGAATTTGATAAACTAGAGCTAGACAAGGTCTATGATAAATTTTTAATTTGGGCTGATCGTAAAAAAGAAATAAAAGATGAAGATATTCCTCTAATTGTAAGTGAATCAAATATTTAGAATTTATTAGTTAATAACAATGGGAAAAACACTTTTTGATAAAGTTTGGGATTCACACGTGGTCGATTCAGTTTCAGATGGCCCTGATATTTTATTCATTGATAGGCATTTAGTTCATGAAGTGACTTCTCCTGTCGCTTTCTTAAATCTCAAAAGAAAAGGCATTACAGTATTATATCCTAACAAAACATTTGCAACGGCGGATCACAATACACCAACCATTAATCAGCATCTTCCAATCCGAGAGCAGCAATCCGCCATGCAATTAAAAATGCTAGAAGAAAATGCCCGGGCTCACGGAATCCCTTATTGGGGATTAGGGAATCGTAAAAATGGTATAGTTCATGTTATCGGCCCAGAAAATGGGATTACGCTTCCTGGAGCTACTATTGTCTGTGGAGACTCTCACACATCAACACATGGTGCTTTTGGTGCAGTAGCATTTGGTATTGGAACCTCTGAAGTTGAAATGGTTTTGGCGACTCAAAGTGTTTTACAACCAAAACCTAAAAAAATGCGTATCAATATTAATGGTCCATTACATTCAAGTGTATTGGCTAAAGATGTTGCATTATACATCATTTCTCAGATTACCACATCAGGTGCAACAGGGCATTTTGTAGAGTATACAGGAGATGTGTTTAAAAATCTTACGATGGAAGGGCGCATGACGGTTTGCAATCTAAGTATTGAAATGGGTGCTAGGGGAGGGATGATTGCTCCAGATAAAAAAACTTTTGAATATATCAAGCATCGAGAATATACTCCTAAAGGAAATGATTGGCATCGATCGATGGAATATTGGAAAACACTTTATACAGATCAAGATGCGACATTCGATCGAGAAATTAATTTAAATGCCGAGGATATTGAACCCATGGTGACTTATGGAACCAATCCGGGTATGGGTATTGGAATTTCAAGAACAATTCCTAAAGTTTCAGAAGTTTCTGGCTCACAACAAGCCTTTAAAAAATCATTAGATTATATGGGATTTCATGAAGGCGAACCCATGGTAGGTAAAAAGATTGATTATGTTTTCTTAGGAAGTTGCACCAATGGAAGAATTGAAGACTTTAGAGCTTTTGCCAGTATAGTAAAGGGAAAAAAGAAATCAAAAGATGTCAATGTTTGGTTGGTTCCGGGATCTCATAATGTATTGACACAAATCAAAAGTGAAGGAATTTTTCAAAACTTAGTCGATTCTGGTTTTGAAGTTCGTGAACCAGGTTGTTCGGCTTGTTTGGCAATGAATGATGATAAAATACCCGCAGGAAAATATGCCGTCAGTACTTCAAATAGAAATTTTGAAGGACGACAAGGCCCTGGTGCAAGAACGATACTAGCTAGTCCGGTCGTTGCAGCAGCAGCAGCTATTACGGGAAGAGTTACAGATCCAAGAACACTTAATTAAATATCTAATGGCTTACGAAGCTTTCCATGAATTAAAATCTACTGCCGTACCACTACCTATTGAAAATGTTGATACCGATCAAATCATTCCTGCTCGTTTTCTAAAGGCTACTGAAAGGATTGGCTTTGGTGAAAATTTGTTTAGGGATTGGCGATATCACCAAGATGATACTCCTAAAAAAGACTTTGTTTTAAATAATCCAACGTATGGTGGGAAAATTTTAGTAGGAGGGAAAAACTTTGGTTCTGGCTCTTCAAGAGAACATGCTGCCTGGGCCATCTATGATTTTGGGTTTCGATGTGTTGTTTCTAGTTTTTTCGCGGATATTTTCAAAAATAATGCCATGAATATTGGTATTTTACCGGTGGTTGTTTCACCTGAATTTCTATCGATTATTTTTTCTTCTGTCGAATCGAATCCAAAAACTCAATTTAAAATAGATTTGCCAAATCAAACGTTTACCATTTTAGATTCTAATCAATCCCAATCATTTGATATTAATGCCTATAAAAAGAATAATCTCATGAATGGATTTGATGATGTCGATTTTTTAGTTGATAAGAGAGAAGAAATTGTGAGTTTTGCATCCAACCGACCCTTTTGATTCAAAACATGTCTGATTTTACGAAGGGTAAAATAGAAATACTAGATACCACTTTGCGTGATGGTGAGCAAACTTCGGGAGTGTCGTTTACGGCATCTGAAAAACTAACGCTGGCTAAATTATTGCTCAATGAATTGAAGGTAGATCGAATAGAAGTTGCATCGGCAAGAGTATCAGATGGAGAGTTTCAGGCTGTTAAGAATATTTTACTATGGGCTTCGAAAAACAACCTATCCAATAGGGTAGAAGTGCTGACTTTTTTAGATGGTGATCAGTCCTTAAAATGGTTGATGAGTTGCAAAGCCAAAGTTCAAAATATTTTGACAAAAGGCTCTTTAAACCATTTGAAGCATCAATTGAAGTTAACGCCAAATCAACACTATGAAAAAGTTAAGCAGTCGGTAATTGCAGCCAATCAAAATGGTATCAGTTCCAATGTATATTTAGAAGATTGGAGTAATGGAATGCGTCATTCAAGAGATTATGTGTTAGAGTACATCAGTTTTTTGGTTGATATTGATGTTAAAAGAATATTATTACCGGATACCTTAGGTATTTTAAATCATTATGAGCTATCAGATTATTTAGCCCAAGTCATCGAATTATATCCAAATATACATTTTGATTTTCATGGGCATAATGATTATGACTTAGGTGTTGCCAATGCTTTAGAAGCGGTAAAATCTGGTATCAGTGGTTTGCATCTTACCATTAATGGGATGGGGGAACGAGCAGGAAATACATCACTTGAAAGCGTTGTGGTTGGGATTAAAGACTTTTTTCCAAAAGTCAAAATCAATGTTGATGAATCGGCGTTATTTCGAGTCAGTAAGTTGGTAGCCACATTTACGGGTTTGCCGATACCAAAAAATAAACCTGTGGTTGGTGCTAATGTATTTACTCAAACAGCAGGGATTCATGCCGATGGAGATAAAAAAAATGACTTATATCATAATGATTTGTTACCCGAACGATTTTCGCGTTCTCGTCGATATGATTTAGGAAAGACATCAGGCAAGTCGAATATTCAAAAAAACCTTCAAGAATTAGGGTTAACTCTTGATGATGAACAAATCAAAAAAGTCACCAAGCGAGTGATTGAAATGGGGGATAAAAAAGAACAAGTTACGATTGAAGATTTACCGTATATTATTTCTGATGTGTTGGGAAACAGCAAAGAAAAAGTGGTCAAAATAAAGTCTTATGTATTGACTCATTCTAAAGGATTAAAACCGTCAACTAGTGTATCGGTTCAAATTGGAGATCAATTTTTTGAAGAAAATGCTTCAGGAGATGGCCAATATGATGCTTTTTGGAATGCTCTCAATAAAATTTATTCAAAGCAGAAAACAGAACTACCGACTCTCATGGATTATTCGGTTCGAATACCACCTGGCAGTAGTTCTGACTCACTTTGTGAAACCACAATCACTTGGGAAGATTCTAAAAAACATTTTCGAACTAGAGGATTGGATTCCGATCAAACAGTTTCAGCTATCAAAGCCACTGAAAAAATGTTGAACATGATTTACGAAATTTAGATTCATCCATTTTCAAGAATAACATCCCGTTGTTAAGAAACTGTTTTTCAGTGGGTTTTATCTTTGTTAATACGTCTGATGGATCATATCGGCAGTTAAAAGATAAATCATGCCCATTGATAGAGCAAGAGCTGATTATTTTTGTGGAAGAGAAGAGGAAAAGACTCAATTCAAAGATTTTTTAGAGGATTTAAAAAATGAAAATGGGTCCCATCTTTTTTAATCCAAGGTGCGCCAGGCGTTGGTAAATCCCCTTTAACTTATGAATTATTGGATCAATTAGAAGAAAAAAGTTGGCGTGCGATAAGAATTGATCCAAGGACTTTGTATCATATCCAAGATTTTAGAGACCAACTAAAAAGGGAACCTTTTTGGAAAGTTTGGAGAAAATCAAAAATTCCATTGAACATCAATGGAAAAGGTGTTGAGATTAGAACAGAAATGCAAATCAATTACCACACATTCATTAAGGCCTTAAAAACAGTTAAAAAACCAACATTAATTGTATTGGATGAAGCGCAGAGACTAAGAAAAGAATTAAAAAACGAATTTGAAACAAAAGTGATTTGAGATGTTATAGATAAATTTCATAATGAAGAATTGAACACTCAATTTATTTTTTTAATTGGAGGATTAGCCAATACACAGAGTATTTTAAAACAACTTGATGTATCTAGATTTGCAAAAAACTCTATCATCAATCTTCAAAAAATAGATAAACGAGCTGAAAGAAAACTGATATATTGTTGGATTTTTCAAAGAGGTGGAGCGAACAAGAATGATCCCAATATTGAAAAGTGGATCGATGTCATTTCTGAACAAACCCAACAATGGGCAAGCCATATAAAATCATATGGTCTTGATATTATTCGATGTTTACAGGAAAGTAAAGGTGTTTTAAATGATACGGTGTTCAATGAGATTTTGATAAAAGGGCAAAGTCAAGTTATGATGATAGAACACATGATTTTAGTAAAATAGAAAAAAGAGCCATGACTGAATTTATTTAGAATCATAAAGAAATTGAAAAAGAATATTTTATCAATTATTTCAATGACCATAATTTTATTAAAAATCCAAAATCCTTTTTTAATCAAATAGTGCAAATAGGCCTGTTTCATAAACAAAAAGATGGTTCCTATTCTGTTCCAATTCCATCGATGCGAACTTGGATGATAGAACAATTTGGAAATAAAAAAGGACGTTTGATACAAACAAATAAAGATCAAATAAAGAAGTGAAAACAATAGAAAAAACTGAGATTCCATCGAAAACTTATTAAAAGAAAGATGGTAATAAAGGGGGGGGGGTATTCGATGATTTATAACCAAATGATTCTTGCTCGTGACTTTAACATTTTGGTGTCGATTTCTCCTTTCATCATCCTTTTACTAAAATCCATTTCATGAGTCAGTAAAACAAACAAGATTATGAAGATTCACCATATTACTTCTCCGATCAATTCGATATGATGTTTTTTATAACCAAGGTCTTAGTTACCAATAATTTGAGCACTATCAGCGATCATATGAATTATCTTATTGAAACGGCTGGCGCTACAGGGGTCAAGTTGTGGAAAAACCACTATGCCAATATTGGGTGGAATATTAATCTTTTTTTTGCAAATTAAATTGGCAGTAGGGAATCGATCTCTACTGCCAATTTCTAATATAAATAAAATACCATAGCATAATCGGTGCGATGATTATCAGCAATAAAGCAATGAGTGGAAAGATGAAAATGACATTCATTTTGGTTCTATCACGATTAGTGTGGACAGAGTTTTAGCCCGCCACAGAAAAACAAGAATGCCGATCGGAAGTTTTGAATCTTTTCGATTTTCATAAGACACTATATAGGGATAAAACATTGGAATATACCGTGATTAAACTAACACACTTAATGACATTTGAATCGAAGTGCTATCTAAAGGATTAAATTTAACAATTCAAGTTTCGTATCTTCGTTAATGCATGAGAAATCGAGGCAAAGCAAAATATTTTCATGGAAGAAAAGAAGAACTAGACTTGTTTAGAGAAACTCTAAATATTGCAACAATTGAAAATGGGGGAACTATTTTCATCATTCAAGGGTCTCCGGGTGTTGGAAAAAGTGCGCTGTTGGAAGAATTCAAAGAATTGGGTATTGCAGAAGAATGGGGAGCTGTTAAAATAAGTCATGATGGATTGTGGGATGTTCATGAATTAAGAAGATATCTTCATAAAGATTATACAATAAAATTAAAAGAATTCAAAGCAAGAGCAAGTGCTTACGGTCTTGACATTGGAGGAGTTTTTTCAGTCAGTGAAAAGTCAGTATTACAAATTTTAGAATCATCTAAAAAACCATTATTATTGATGTTAGATGAGGGACAATATCTTGCAGATGTCTTGAATGCAGATTTTCAAATTTTCAAAGACACTAAAAAAGTTCTAGATAATATTCACAATAATAGATTTAGAGTTCCATTAGTGTTTGTCATATCAGGACTAGGAATGACAAAAAAAATTATTCAAAGTTTTGGCGTCTCTAGATTGGATGATAAATCGATTATTAATTTAGAGAAGTTAGATAAATTTTCAGAACAAGAAATTCTTAAAGATTGGATGTATCAAGAGGGTGGGTTGGATCAGACAATTCAATCAAAACTATGGATAGAAAAAATAACGGAGTATACTCATGGATGGCCGCATCATATTAATGCTTATGGTCGATCTGCCTCAGAATGGATAAACAAACATCCTAACAAATTAACGATGGAAGGACTGAATTGGGTTTTAAGAGATGGAGAACAAAAACGATTTGATTATTATGACGAACGATTCGATACGTTTACTCTCAAAGAAACGGAGTTGATTACGGAACTTTTGATGGTTCATCGAAACGTAGAAGAGTTTCGAGATGAAAATATCATTAACTTTTTTAAAGAAAAAACCAGTGTAGAAAAATCAGAAAAACTATTTGAAAGAACCGTTGAAAAAGGTGTTTTTCATCGACAAAAGAATAAAAAATATAGTATTGCTGTTCCTTCGATGCGAACTTGGTTAATCAATCAATTTGGTAAAGATTTGTAGCATATTATAAAAATCAATAGCCACGACCACCTGCAACACAAATTCGTATTAATCAGAGTAAGAAAAAGTCCAAAGAAATAATCTCGTGTTTATCGATTGATTCATTTTAAGTTTCGAACTTTAAGAAAAGTGGAGGGGTCTCATTTCAGAGTTAAAATGCTCAGGGTTATTTTACTGACAGTACTAAAATCTTGAGACTCTCGATTTTCAATAACTTATTCCACCATCATTGATATTTCGACTTTTAGATTTTTCTATTTCAATCAGTTGGCTGATTTGCCTTTCTAGAATTGGAATATCCACCTTCACTGCTTTCCAAATGATCTTATAATCTATTTTATCATATTGATGGATTAAAATATGCCTCATACCTATCAACTTTCTCCAATTAACATTACTGTTTCTTATCATATAGTCCTCGCTAATATTATTAGACTCCTCACCAATCACTTCAAAGTTTCTAATTAAAATATCCTGTAAATCTGAATCAGATTCCAGAACTTCTATACGTTCACAGTCTTTAGATTTCTCAATAATCCTATCAATTTTTTCTTTAATGTGTTTTAATCGATAGAGAACATTATTTCTCAAATGTTTTTTCATTAAAAAAAACTTTTATATCATTCTGAATAAACTCATCTAGAATTGATTTTGTACGGAAAGGAACAAGATCCACATGTCGATTTAATTTTTTTTCTATCAACTCTTTAAGATCTAAGATTTCAATTAGGCCATAATCACTGTTAAATGAATAGAGCAAATCGATGTCGCTATGTTCATTCTCTTCATTTCTAGCATACGAACCAAAGACACCAATTTTCGTCGGTTTCAAAGGCTTCATTGCTTCGATAATAATGCTTTTTTGTTTTTCGGTAAGCATGGAATAAAACTCATTCAAAAATAAACTTACAAATAAATTTTTCAAATAACTGTTTTTAAATCAACGCATTTGTATTTTAGATAAGTTGGATTTTTGATTTATATTGTTTTTTAACTTGACTTTCATTTCCAAATCGCTTAAGAACCTTTACTATGATTAAAAAATCTATTTTACTCAAGTTTAATTAACTCTTGTAGCACTATGATATAATGACAAACCCGAGTTTGGTCTGATGGGGGACAGATTTTTTGTTCACAAGGTTAAAACTTAAAAACGAATCAATTGGTACCGACTATTTCAAAATAATATCGCCATCAATGTTTAATTTTTCATGTAGAGATTTTGCTGTTTTCATGGTGATTTCTCGTTTGCCATTCAAGTATTCACTAATTCTTGAGGGGCTTGTATTCAATAATTTAGCTAAATCCTTTCTTTTTAATCCCATTTCGAACATACGAAGTTCAATCATTTCCATTTAAAGTAGGGGATTCTAATGGGAAGTGTTTTTCTTCGTATTGTTCGACGATGTTAATCAATTGAATCAATTCTTTACTAAAAGCAGAACTTTAAATCGTGTCATCTCTAATTTGTTTTAATAATTTTCCAATCGAAGATTGGCTTCTACATATTTTTCTTGCTTAATTATTTTCATTGTAATATAGTGTATTTATACTCTTTAATTTAGGGACTTATATACTTAATTAACAAAAGCCATCGGATTTTTCAGAATCGATAGACCATACGGCACGGATTAAATTTTATCAATGAAACCCTGGTAGTGGACACAACACCCGATGCACTAATTATTTAGGTGAGGCATTGATACGGACATATTCTTCCAACTCCGCTTTATTGGGTTGATGTTAGGAAGTTTAGGCTTCTTATTTTTCATTTAAATTTTCTTAACTTCGACATATACGAATCGTATAACAGATGTTAACTAAAAAACAACAAGAAATTATTATTCAAAAGATGAAACCTTATGATCCTATACGCATTGCTTACAATGCGTTTGATTCAGAAGAAAACCGGATCGAGTTGCTTTATGAATTTAAGAAAGATGGTATTAGTCTCATGGACACTAGTCATATTATTTTAGATTTAGAAAAAGCCTTTGGTTGTGAAGTAAATTTAGTTCACTACGATTACATCAATCCTTATGGTAAAGATTGGGTCTTAGACGAAGCTATTACTTTTTTTAATGAACGAGAAATCTGTAAGGAGATGTCTTTGTCGATGTAAAAACATTCAGTATTATTTTCAGCAATGGGATTATTGTGTTTATCCGATAAAAGACTATAAACACTTTGTCAATGATTTTAAAAATAGAAACCAAGTTTGCTTTTGTCTTTATTAATTGGTGAGGAAATACGTCAGATAGTCAAAATTACAGAACAAATAAAAGAAGAATACGCTTCTATTGATTGGGAAGGATGGATGAAAACTCGAAATCGAATCACTCATGAAAACTATCAATTAAATTTAAAAGAAGTTTATGATTTTATTATTAAAGAATTCATCGCATTGAAAAAAGAATTACCCCATCTCATCGAGCATCTTGAATCTATGACAATCCAATCTGAAATTGATCGAGATATTTCAATTCAACGATAAGTACCAACTAATTTATTATGGATTCACAAGACTTTCTCGATAGGTAATGCCGATTATAATGTTTTTAAAATTTCTAGAACAGCATTCATTTCTTGTTTGGTTAGAACGTTCCGATGGTACATCTGCTGTAAACCCAAAGTTATTTTGAATTTGTTCTGTTACTTATACTAAGTTGCGTTTTGAATTACTTTTTAAACTCATAAAATATTTTTTGTTTTTTAAACTACAATTGGTCTCTCAAATCAATAATGAGAGTAAATCAATTTCATATAATTCAGAAAGCAAATTGTTATTAACTATACAATATCTCCTTTAAAAAATATTCTGTAAGCTTTCTGAAAAAGACTTCGTGCACTATAAAAAGACTTCTACTTTGGTGATGAAAACAATTGAATATTATTCCCAATTATGTAATTTTTTTTTCTTCGGTAAAAATTATTGGAAAAAACTTACATTTTCATTAGAAAATAAAATTCTAAAAGAGTGAACTTTATGCATTATCAATAGAATCTAGTAAATAGTCTATATTCCTTTAATGTTGAACATGGCTTCTCATTGAGTTTAATGCCTAAAAATAACCATCAAATCGTCGGAAGAAAGAAGAAGGTTGCTCTCAAAAAAAGATAGTTGCTATTTCATCGAGGTCTCTTAAAATAGTGTACTCTAACAGTTTTAGTAGTCACAGATTTAATTGTTATTTATTAAATTTTATGGAGTATTCATTATATGTTACAGATAAATTGTTATCTAAATTGTATATAAGGTGACCTATCACAATAGCATCTTTTTTAAATAACTCGAAATTCATCCATAAGTATTGATTTTTTTTTCAATGTTTTCTAGTGCAGACTCTCCTATAATATCTTGAAACTTTTCAAAGTGATTCAACAGTTCAGCATGTACTAACTCTTTTTTTTCTCTTCTTCCTGCTGCCGGGTCAAATATAGACATTGGGGGTAAACATTGTGACATTGATGTTCCGGTATTTGAGATGAATCCATTTTTAAAACTGTCTATCATAAATTCATAGGTGCAATCTCGTTTTAGATTTTCTTTGTGAATGATCTCATCTAGTTCTTGACTCCACTTTTGTTCAACAAATACTAGCCAATCGATATTAATATCTGATTGAACATTGAGATTGTCAATAAATTCCATAATCAACTCCTTTTTATTTCTTAAAGAAACACTAGAATTGATTGCCTTTTCAATATTTAATCTGTGATGTTTATCTTCAGCATGTTTTTCATGATATTTTTTGACTATATCTAAAATATAGTCCACATTAATATCAACTTGCTTTATTAATTCAATTTCAAAAATCAAATCATCATTGATATTTTCAATATCAGTTTCAGTTTTTTTTCTATGTTTTTGGTATAAGTCAAGATAGATGCTTTTATAATCTTGTTGCTCTCCCTCAGATAGAATCTCATTTCCAGAAAATTCATCAAAAGTTTCAAGGATATTTTTCAATTTCAATTGTTTGTTAAAAAGTAAAACGAAGTTTTTTTCATTTTGCTCACCGATGATTTGTTTTTGTATAGGAAATAGCGAAATAATTTTTTCAACAATTGTTTTATATCCTTCAAACTTTTTGTCATTTTCGATATATCCATCATAATAGTCTTTATACTTTTTCAGCAAGATAATGCCTTTGGCTTTTTTATCCCCAAATAGAGCAATAGCTTCATTTGTAGATTTTTCAAGATTTCTAAAACTCACAATATTCCCAAAGTTTTTAACTCGGTTTAAAATTCGATTTGTTCTAGAAAATGCTTGCATTAGGCCGTGTAATCTGAGGTTTTTATCAAGCCAAAGTGTATTCAAAGTTTTTGCATCAAATCCAGTGAGAAACATATTCACAACAATCAATAAATCAATTTCCTTTTCTTTAACTCGTTTACTAACATCTTTATAATAGCTCTGAAATTTTTCTGATGATGTATCAAATGAAGTTTTGAATATTGCATTATAATCTTGGATGGCCAGATCCAAAAAATCTCGTGAATCTTGATCTAAATGCTCTGTGTTTTCAAGGTTTTCATCAATAAGACCATCATGATTGTCATCATTTTCAGTGATGTTATAGCTATAAATGATAGCAATTTTGAGTTTTTTACCGCTGGGTAGCTTTTCGATTTTTGATTGAAAAACTTGATAGTACTTTTTTGCTATATCGATTGATGATACTGCAAAAAGAGAATTAAACCCTCTGAGTCTTCGGTTCCTTATGTTGTATATTGAGTTTCGTTTGGTCTTTTGATCAAATTTTTCGATTATATAATCCACAATTCTTGAATGCCTTTGAGGTGAATTTAAAGCAGATTCCCGATCAATACCAAATACTTTATTGTTTTCGATTTTTTCTTGTTCACGAAATGTCTGAATCCAATCAACTTTAAATGGTAAAACATTTTCATCAGTAATTGCATTAACAACCGTGTAAAAGTGCAATTGATTGCCAAAGACTTGCTTAGTAGTTTTAAATAATGTTCTACTAGTGGACGGAGCATTTATAGGGAAAATAGGTGTCCCCGTAAAACCAAATACATGGTACTTTTTGAAAGTTTTTACTATTTTTTGATGCATGCTACCAAACTGAGATCGATGGCATTCATCAAAGATGATGACCACATGTTTTTTGAAAACAGAGTGTTTTTTATTCTTATTGATAAATCGATCAAGCTTTTGAATGGTAGTGATAATTATTTTTGCTTTGAAATCTTCTAATTGTTTTGTTAGGAATCTGGTACTTGTATTACTATTAGCAGCACCTTTTTGAAATTTATCATATTCTTTCATTGTTTGATAATCTAAATCCTTACGATCAACAACGAAAAGAATCTTTTCTAGATAAGGCAGTTGGCAGGCCAATTGTGCGGTTTTAAAACTAGTTAATGTTTTGCCAGATCCTGTTGTATGCCAGATATATCCGCCAGCATCAATAGTTCCATACTTTTTATAGTTGGTGCTTATTTCAATACGCTTTAAGATTTGTTCGGTGGCTGCTATTTGATAGGGTCGCATGACTAATAAGTCTTCTTCGGAAGTATAAACACAGTAACGTGTTAGAATGCTTAAAAGCGTATGCTTTGCAAAAAATGTTTCAGCAAAACACATTAAATCTCTAATATGATTGTTTTTTTCATCAGTCCACCAACTAGTGAATTCGTAACTATTGCTTTTTGATTTTATATCTTTTCCAGGTTTAGAAGATTCTTTTAAGTGTATGGATCGTGTGGTGTTGCTATAATATTTTGTTAGAGTACCATTTGAAATAACAAAAAGTTGAACATATTCAAACAACCCCGATTCAGACCAAAAACTTTCTCTTTGATACCGGTTAATTTGGTTGAATGCATCTCTTAATGAAGAACCTCTTTTTTTTAATTCAACATGAACTAAGGGGAGTCCATTGACTAAAATCGTAACATCATATCTATTTTTTCTTTTTCCTTCTGTTGCCTCATATTGATTGATTACTTGTAGATAATTATCATGAATATTGTCCTTTTGAATTAATCGAATGTTTTTGGTTGTTCCATCATCACGGGTTAATATTTTGATATAATCTGATTGAAGGACATTTGTTTTTTCCTTGATTCCTTGATTTTTGTTTGAAATGTATGCATCAAAAAATTGTTTCCATTCCCTATTACTAAATTGATAACGATTTAATTTTTCAAGTTGAATTCTCAAATTCTTTTTTAAACTCTCTTCATTATTAATTGGTACATATTCATAGGCTTGTGCTTGAAGTTGTTGAATAAAAGCTTTTTCAAGTTCATGCTCTGATTGATACTTTGTACTCCGATCTTTTTCTGAATCATATTCAGAAACCACGGTGCTCTGTGGATTTAATGCAACGATGTTGAATTTACTACTCAATAGATTTTTCTTTAAAGGTTAATAATTTATCTCGATAGAATTCGTATTGTTTTTTTCTTGATTTGATTTCAGCAGGGAGCCCTATTGATAAATCATTGATGAGGGTATCAAATTCTTCTAAAATAGAAGCTTTCATAATTTGCTGTGAAATCGGTGGAACAGGAATTTTAATTTTCGAAAACCGTTGTTTTGAAATATTAAATCGAGTAACCCCGTTAACTGATTTATTGATTTCTTTTCTGAAATGGTGACTTCTTAAATAATGCTTTAAAAATTTAGGATAAAATTGAGAACTGTCGTATAAACGAAATCCAAAGCAAAAACTATTCAAGTACAAGGCATGATTGACTTCATTAGTTACAACAGAAGACATGCCACAGTCTTCTGATGTTTCTGAAGAACCTGTGAAAATGACATCACCATATTCTATTTGATTTTGATTTTCATTCGCATTAATTTTTACCAATGATGTAATGTCTTCCAGGTTAATTTCCATATTATTAAACACATTCTTGTACGAGATGTATTTTACATTTCCATTAGAAAAATCATTTTTTGTTTTTCCTCTCAGACCACTAAAAAAATATCCTAGTTCTCTCAATTCTTTATATTCAATTGCCCCCCCCCCAAATTTTTAAAACTCAAAAGTTCATTACGATAGTACTCGTACTGTTTTCTTCTTGCCTTTTGCTCTGCAGGTAATCCAGTAGAGATATCAGTAGTTAGCTCGTCAAATTGATCAAGAATAGAAATAATCTGATTTTGTTGTGAAATAGGTGGCACTGGTATTTTAAGTTTACCAACCACCTCTTTAGATAACCCAGGAATGCCAGCTCCTTTTTTTGCACTCATTAGTTTTTCTTGCCCATTTTTCAATATGTAATAGAGGAATCGATTGGAGATGAAATTTTTGTTGGGTTTGATTACATAGCAATGAGCATTGGCCCAGAATTTTTCTTCCATAAAATTCACATGACCAGCTGAAGCTCCTCCTTGACTAATGGTAATAGTATCTGCTTCTGTATTGTATTGATCGTACCATCTAGAGGGATTAATGCCTCCGTTTAGAACAGGGTATGTTCCATTCATCGTCAAAACGGATCGATTGAGTTGTTTTCCGGTATGGATGTCTGATAGGTGTCTCAATTCAATATAAATTACCCCCCCCCTGATTTTTGAAGGTTAGTAGTTCATTGCGATAATATTCATATTGTTTTCTTCTGCCTTTTTGTTCCGCGGGAATCCCTATCGAAAAGTCATTGGCAAGAGTATAAAATTCATCAAGGATGGATACTATGTGTTTCTGTAATGTAAGTGGCGGAATTGGAATTTTCAGTTTTTTTAACTCTTTCATTCTTACAGAAGCAAAACCAGATTGATTCGTATTATTCCTACACCACTCTCCTAAAATGAATCCATAATAAAACATGAATTTTATATCGATTTCATTAGTAAATTCCATTTTTATAGATAAATATGTAAATTGTTGGTTTGCCAACGATTCAACTTCAATTAATGCGTGTTCACCGATAGTTGCAGTCGTTGAAAGAATGATTGAGTTAGCGGGAAAGAGTTTCCCAGATTTAACCCCTTTGGGATTTACGCGTTGAATACTATCATTTAAAATCCGACCATTTTTGCGAATATCCTCCATTCGAAACCAAGGAATCGAACCATTGATCCAATATTCTTTGTTCTTTTTTGATGGTGTATAACCATTCTTTAATTCAAAAATATCTTGCAACTCTCTATACTTTACTTGATACCCCCCCCCATTTTTATTATCGAATGTTAAGAGAGTATTTCGATAATATTCATATTGTTTTTTACGAGCCTCTAGTTCAGCCTCTAGTTCAGCCTCTAGTTCAGTGAACGTGTCTAATATTCTAACGATCTCCTCCTGAATTTTTAGGGGGGGTGGGAATAGAAATTTTAGTTAGATCTTTAATATAAACGTGAGGAACTCCAGCACCTTTTCTTTTTGTATAGATATACTCTTGTTTATTTTTAAGAAAGTAGAAAACAAACTTTGATAGAAGTATATTCAAATTAGGCTCTATTGAAAATGAGTCCCCAAGCCATACAGGTTTATTCCAGTAACTAACATAACCAGCTGATCCGGAACCAGCAACGGCAATGGTTTCACCTTTTCTATTTGGTGTATCGTGGAAATAAGATGGATTTTCTCCTCCATGGATAACAGGAACATCTCCTTCCCTAGCATCTTTTCTTGCAATATAAGCTCCACGTTTAAATGAGCAAACATCACCAAGTGATTGAAATTTTACTCCACCACGACATAAGTCAGAAATTAACTTTTCAATTTTATTCATGGTTAACACTTTCTAAATCAACTACGATAGCATCAATCTCTTTTCTCAAAATTTCTTGACGAGAAACTATGTTCTTAATTTCTTTATTCAACGCAATTATATCAGTTTTCTCAGTGGTATCCTCTTCTTCCACATAAGTTCGAACTGACAAGTTACAATCATTATCTAAAATAACTTTGTTATCAATTAAAGAGGTAAAGTGTTCAATTACATTTCGATTAATAAAAGCATCTAATATTTTTGTTTTATTCCCTTCGTTTAGCTGATTTTTATTTCCTGTCTTTACAAATTCTTTTGAAGCATCAATAAATAGCACTTTATTATCCCTCTTACTTTTTTTAAGAACTATAATACATGTTGAAATTGAAGTTCCAAAAAACAAATCAGATGGTAACTGAATGACTGTATCGAAATAGTTGTTTTCAATCAAGTATTTCCTAATCTTTTTTTCAGCTCCACTTCGATAGAGTGTACCTGGAAATTGTACAATGGCTGCAGTACCATCTGTTGACAAGGATGAAAGCATATGCATTGTGAATGCTAAGTCTGCTTTACTTCTTGGAGCTAAAACGCCTGCAGGTGAAAAACGTGGGTCGTCGATGAGTAAAGGATTTGCTCTTCCCTCCCATCGAATAGAATATGGGGGATTAGAAACAATGGCATCAAAAGGTTCCTCATCCGAGTGTTTTGGATTAATCAATGTATCACCAAGTGCTATATCAAATTTGTCAAAATTGATGTCATGAAGAATCATATTGATACGGCATAGATTATAAGTCGTTAGGTTTATTTCTTGACCAAAAAAGCCTTGACGTACATTTTCCTTACCAAGAACTTTTGCAAACTGTAGTAGAAGTGATCCACTTCCTGCTGCGGGATCATAGACTTTATTAATTTTTTTTTTATCCCCAATCGTTATCTTTGCTAATAATTCACTGACTTCTTGAGGGGTGAAAAATTCACCTCCTGATCTGCCTGCTCCAGATGCGTACATAGTCATTAAAAATTCATAGGTATCTCCAAAAGCATCAATCGAATTATCTGAATATTCTCCAAATTCAAGATTTTGAATTGACTGAAGGATACTAACTAATTTCTTATTTCTATTCTCAACAGTATTCCCTAGTTTGGGAGAATTAACATCAATGTCATTAAATAAACCTTTAAAATCACTTTCACTATGAGTGCCAATCGCTGAGTTTTCAATGTTAGAAAAGACCCGTGCTAATGTTTCATTCAGATTAGAATCATTTGGAGCGTTTTTAGTCACATTTTTAAATAGTTCACTAGGAAGTATGTAGAAACCTTTTTCGTCAATTGTGCCATATCTTCCAATTTCTGCTTTTGTATCAGATATTTTTTCATAATTAAAATTTTTTGTAGGTTCAGCTTCTCTTTGTTTTTTATTTAGGTAATTACTAATATTTTCACTAATAAATCGGTAGAACAAGATTCCGAGTACGTACTGTTTAAAATCCCATCCATCAACACTGCCACGTAAATCATTGGCGATTTTCCATATCGTCCTATATAATTCAGCCCGTTCTTTTTGACTGTCAAGAGTCATCGTTTTTATCATAACCATCGTTTCATATTAAAAGCTTCTTTTTATCACATTAGGTTTTTATTTGAAAATATGGATCAAAAACTTGAGAAGTCAAAGACATATTAACATTTCATTTTAACTCATTGACAAATATAAAATGTTGAAGTACTTCAATGCTATAGGTATTAAAAATGAAATTTGAAAAAATATTTTTTCAAATACATCAAGTCTCAAATCTTGTGGGACCATTTGCAAAATAAAGATCAAGATGCTGTAATCTTTTATTAACAGCCACGTTTTGACTATATTTTCTTTCTATAGCTTCCCTAGTCGCAGGAGTGGTCAACCAATCGAAATTTCCTAAATCTAATGTTTGATTTTCTATGGATACTAGAAATTTTTTATCTGAATCATTAAGGGATTGATGTATTTTTTTGCAGTATTCAATATTGATTCTCTACATAAATCGTAATCAAAATGATGTCTGCTCATTCCAGTAAATTGAACTTTTAAATTTTCTTTCCTAATCTTACGAAATGGATTTAATGCATTGAATATGGATGAACGGCTGAAGATTAGATTTCTAAATATCGCCTCTTTTATTTTTTCAGTAACATGCCCTTTGTTAAGGAATACATGAGCATCAAAGGTATCTCTTGCTTTTTGTCTTTCAAGACATGTTAGCAGTTTACTTCCTATTATTTGCCAATCAAGAATTATTCTAACATTAAAAGGCTTTATATCAAATTCATTTGCGACAACATGATTAATGGGAAGATTTATCAACTCGCCAATAGCTTCTCTACTCTCAATTGAGGTGTCTATGAATACTTCTATATCTCTCTTTTTAACATACGTTCTTAATTTTCCATCCTCTCTTAGAGTTTGGTATCCCCTGGCATTTAAAGTCTCTTGAATCATAGAAAGATGATGAAAAATATTATTCTTCGCTTTTGTATAATTTTCATGGGTTAAATATTTCAAATCGATATCTATCGATAATCTATACAAATCATCAAAGAGAAAGAAATTGATTGCAGTCCCACCATGTAATGCAAACGCTTCATTTTCAATGACAATAGGGAGTATCTCTAAAACCAAAGAAGCTTTTTGATAATATGCTTTATTGTATCGAAGATTTTGGATCTTTTTAAACATTTAATGTTTTAATTCTGCTCACACTAGTATTGAAATCTATTTCTGCTAAATCACGAGGTAACGTCAGTCTATATTTAGGTTCGTACACTCCTGGTTTATAAATCTGATAAACTGCAGTTCCTAATTTTATTCCAATATGATTTATTTCATTTGTAGAAACGTTTTCGTAAAATAATAAGCATAGTCTGTTAGCTTTTGCAGATTTCGAGTGTTTCAATAAATTTTGGATAGTTATAGAATCGATACTTCTAGCAAGTTCCATACTATGAAAACAATCCACCAAATTCCAACAATTTGGGGATAGGTATAGAACTTCAAGAACACCTCTAATATGAGAAGAAACTTTCAGTTTGAATTCTTTATAAGGTATCGTTTTTATACTTAATCTTTTGGGAAGAAAATCGGTCGTTTTGTAATTTATTTTCACTCCCCAATCATAATTCAAAAACCATTTTGGAAGTATTGTAGATCTTGTTCCTATGAGACATACATCATAAATTTTAAAATAAATGTTAACCGTTTTTCCTAATAGAATAAGCGCACTATGGGCACCTATATGAAATTCTAATTGAGCTTGGGTTTGGAGAGCATCAATGGCTCCCCAAAAATTTTCTTTATCTTCAAATCTTATCAAAGCTCCATGACCGATCTTACGCAATTTTTTTGAACTTACATAGCGTTGTTGTAAACTATGACTAATTCCTCTATGTTCAAGCCATGAAGAAAGAAAAACAGATCCATTAGGACGTTTTTGTATGATGTTCTCTAATTTGCTCATCCTAAAGCTATTCCTTCATATTTTTTGTCAGATGCAGGGTCATCTGATATATCAGAAATGATCATTTTGTACTTTGAATGATGTCTCCCTGGTTTTTCAACAACGATGGTCCCCTCTCCAAGATTGATTTTTTTAATATCAATTTTTTTTCTCCAAAGAGGATTTGCTTTTTCAACGAAATACAGAAAAACTTTTTTCACTCTATTTGAGGTGCACTTTTCTAGCAATGCTTGCATAAGATGGACATCAATATCAATTAATTTCTTAAAGCTTCGATAAGCATCTTCTATATTGGCATTATTGGGAATAAGATAAATTAACTCCAATAGGGCTCTTTCAGGAGAAGAGGTTAGAAGTTGTAAATCGCCTATTCGATTTATACCAATACGAGTGGGCAGAAAAGAGGTTGACTTAAATAGTGTATCATAAGGCCATGATGCTTGAAAAAACCATTTGGGAAGTTTGGTTTTTTTAGGTGCAAATAGTGTCAACATATTTTTCTTAAATCATACAGCAACTAGTATGAAAAATTCCATTTTTAGATAACTAATATTTGAAAATAGATTTCATTTTTTTGTCTTAATGAAAGTATCATATTCCTATCCAATCCATTTTTTATGTACTTCAACAATAGTGTTAAATCGATAACCAATAGACATTTCACCTTAATTTCCTGGGGCTTTGATTAGGAATGAAGTAGTGAAAATCTACAATAGAGACCCTTCTTTTGAAGTCTTGTGAGTGAGTTTTAAGGTTTCTATCGGGAAGGTATTCCTAAATTACTTTGAAGATAAAGCCTTTTGATTAAAAACAGTCGGTATTAGATTCTGTTTTCGCCATAGTGAATGCCTTTTATTGTCTTGATAAATCCTCGCCCTAGATTAAAATCTGTTGCCACTAAATCGTAGGGCAACATGATGTTGTATTTGGGTTCTTTAATACCCGGTTTTGACAAAATAATCAAATGATGACCTAGTTTTATGTTATGGGGATTTAATTTTTTGAAATCTCTTGGAAGAAATATATTTTCAGCAAAAAGAAGAAAAATTCTATTCGCCTTAGCAGATTTTGAGTTTTCTAACATATGCTGAATAAAAGAAATATTTGGCTTGCCAATCATTTCAAAACTTAAAAAACATTTTTATAAATTCGCTCTATTTGGTGCGCTATACATCTGTTCTAATAAAGCTCTCTCATGGCATGAAATGGTGAGTAGGTGTTCATCATAGTTTTTATGGATTAACCCAATGGATTGAGGTAGAATATTGGTGGTTCTGTATCTTATTTCTATATTCCAATCGGAATCAACAAACCATCTTGGTAGTTTTTGACCGATTTCTCCAAATAAATTAATGTGGGGGATTCTAAAATAAACATCGTGTGTTCTATTTATGATAATTAATGAAGTGGTACTACCAATATGAATTTTAAGATTGTTTTGATTTTGTAGAGCGGATATAGCGCCAAAGAGGCTAGGTGTTTGGTTAAACAATACCATAGCACCGTGTCCAATAGATTGTAATTTTTTAGATTTTGGCACTTCTGTTGAAGACTTTTGCTAATTCCTTGTTTTTCTAGCCACGATGTCAAAAAAACAGATCCTTTTGGATACGAACCGAGTAATTTATCTAGTTTACTTCTCACGATGCGGTTGCTAAGCCATTTTATTTACTAGTAGCGGTGAAACAGTTATCTTATATTTGGATTAATGAATTCCAAGAAGTTCTATCAATCGAGAACCTTTACCTAAATCAATTCGATTCAAAGACAAATCACCAAACCATTGATGCCCCGCTTTTTCGGCTAAAAACAAAAAGATTCTTTTTACGCGATAAAACTTGCAATTTTCAAGCATATACTGAACTGATTTGACATCTAAATCAGTTAATAATTTCATATAATCAAACGCTTCAGTAGAATAAACATCATTGAGAACTAGATAAATGAGTTCAAGAATTGCCCGTAGCGGAGATGAAGTCATTAATCCATTTATTTTCAATATCTCTAAATTCCGAGGTAAAAAAGAAATCTTTTTATAAACAATATCTGAACAACCCGTTGAATTAAGCGAAACCCACTTCGGCAATCGTTGATCACTATTCCCAAACAATACCATTCTAAATGGACGAAGTGGATGATCCAAGTGATATCCTAGTCTTTAAAATGCATGATCGGCACCAATATGAATATTTAATTACATTTGGTATTGTATAGCTTTTATGAAGCCATCAGTTTTTGGGGCTTCTCTATATTTTATTAAAATTCGATATTTCATTAATTCTGAATCAGCTGGTAGAATCATATCCAAGTCATTAACTTCAAGTTTATCCCCTAAATATTGAAGTTTTTTTGTCTTTCGATAATAATGTTGAAGTCGGTTGCTGATGCCATGTCTTTTTAGCTATGTAGACGTATAGATATCTCCTTCTTCATGATTTTTTAGTATCGTGTCCAACATGATGTAATTTTAATGAGAAATAAAACAAAATATCCTTTTTAGTATACCTTTTGATGTAATTATTGTAAATTTTGTGGATGATAATACCATATCGGTTGCACTATGTGGATTTGAATGACTTCATCTTCCAAGTTTATATGTTTGTAAAATAGTTTTAGTAAATCCTATAATATGAATATTGCCTTGCTTTCTGGAGATGGTATTGGTCCCGAAGTTATTGATCAGTCGGTAAGAGTTTGTGATGCCATCGCTACAAAATTCAAGCATCAAATCACATGGACCAAAGCCATAACAGGAGCTTGTGCTATTGATCAAGTGGGTGATCCGTACCCAGATCAAACGCATCAAATTTGTGAAAACTCCGATGCTGTATTATTTGGAGCCATTGGAGATCCGAAATTTGATAATGATCCAAGTGCCAAAGTGAGACCTGAACAAGGCCTTTTGAAAATGAGAAAAAAACTAGGATTATTTGCTAATATCCGTCCCACATTTGTCTTTCCATCATTGATGGATCGATCGCCATTGAAAAGAGAAAGAATTGAAAATACGGATTTAGTCTTTGTGCGAGAATTAACGAGTGGTATTTATTTTGGGAAAAGAGGCCGATTGGACAATGGCCATACGGCTTTTGATACTTGTACTTATCGAAGAAATGAAATTCAACGCATAGCAAAAAAAGGGTTTGAATTAGCAGCCATGCGCCATAAAAAACTTTGTTGTGTTGATAAAGCCAATGTACTGGAAAGCTCACGTTTATGGAGAGAAACCGTCCAATCGATGGAATCTCACTATCCCGACATCAAAGTTTCTTATGAATTTGTGGATGCGGTGGCCATGAGACTCATTCAGTGGCCAAGCGATTATGATATTTTGATTACAGAAAATCTATTTGGAGATATACTAACGGATGAAGCTTCTGTGATTTCCGGATCGATGGGATTGATGCCTTCGGCTTCAGTCGGTGAAAAAATTTCTCTCTATGAACCCATTCATGGATCCTATCCTCAAGCAGCTGGGAAAAATATCGCCAATCCTTTAGCCACAATCCTTTCTGCTGCCATGATGTTCGAAATGAGTTTTGATTTAACAGAGGAAGCAGCCTTAATTCGAGAAGTCGTCAATCAGTCCATAACGAAAGGCATAGTCACTCAAGATTTGGCTGAATCTTCTGATCATAAAAGTTATACAACTTCTGAAGTTGGTGATTATTTGGTAGAACAGATATTATCTTAATTTAACACCCTATAATTATTGACGGTTCTAATATGAAATATTATTTCGCCCCTTTAGTTTTGTTCTCTTTGATACTGACCTCTTGTAGTTCTCATCTGAATAAACCTAGAGTTGCTATCTGTGGCATTTGGATTGAGTCAAGTACATTTTCACCTGCAAAGACCAATATAGATGATTTTACGATTAGAAGGGGAGCGGAAAACTATCAGAGTTATCCTTTTTTAGCGGAAGATACGCCTCTAAGAAATGCAGCAGAATGGGTTCCCCTTTTAAGAGCTCGTGCTATTCCTGGAGGCATTGTCACGCATGACACCTATGAAATGCTAACTCAAGAAATACTACAATTACTCGAAGAGAAGGGGCCTTTTGACGGAATTTTTTTTGATAGCCATGGGGCGATGAGCGTCGAAAATGTCGATGATCCCGAAGGAGATTTAATTGAAAGAATTCGAGAAGTGGTTGGAAATCAAGTCATGATTTCAACCTCGATGGATTTGCATGGAAATGTCAGTCAACGATTGGCGGAATATAGTGATTTGATCACCTGCTATCGCATGGCACCCCATGAAGATGCCCTAGAATCAAAAGAACGTGCTGCCCAGAATTTAATCGATCGGTTGGAGAGTGGTAAAGGAAAACCTCGATACAAAGCATGGGTTAAAGTGCCTATCTTATTGCCTGGTGAGAAAACATCTACAAGAGTGGAACCAGCCAAAAGTTTGTATGCTCAAATTCCTGAATTGATTAAAATTTCTGGAATTATCGATGCTGGTATATGGATGGGATATCCTTGGGCCGATGAACCTAGAAATCATGCTGTAATCATGGCCGTAGGTGATACCCAACAAGCAGTTGGGCAAGTCGCTCATCAACTTGCACAACACATGTGGGAGGTTCGAAATGAATTTGAATTTGTTGCCCCCACAACAACTTTTGATGATGCTTTAGAAAAGGCTATCAATAGTGATGCACGTCCTTTTTTTATCAGTGATATGGGAGATAATCCAACAGCAGGAGGAGCCGGAGATGTGACTTGGACCTTAAATCAATTATTGACTTATCCGGCATTTCAAAATAAAACAACACCAAGAATCGTCTATGCTTCAATTCCAGGTCCCGATTTAATTGAAATGGCATCTCAATCTGAGATCGGGGATTTGATATCTGGTAGGGTAGGAGCATTGGTTGATAATCGATATGCACCACCACTTGAACTAGAAGGAACTTTGTTGGCATATAAAGAAGGCGATTCTAATGCTAAGATTGAAATAGTCATCAGAGTGGGCAATCTTGATATTATTGTCACAAAAAAAAGGAAACCATACCATTATATTAAAGACTTCTCAGATTTGGATATTGATATTGCCTCAACAGATATCGTCATTGTAAAAATTGGCTACCTAGTCCCCGAATTATACAATGCTCAAAAAGATTGGCTAATGGCCTTAACACCTGGAGGGGTTGATCAAGACTTAAAAAGACTAGATTACAAACGAATTTCTAGACCAATGCATCCCATAGATTCATTCGATCAAGATCCTAATCTCACGCCGATATTTATCCCTGTTACTGAGTAATACCTATTTTTTATTTTATAATCCTTCACAAGCTTGATATGTGTTTTAAGGAAATAGGTCTTACTTGACTTCAATTCACCAAAAAAAAGAAGATAAAAAATCAAGAGTAGTCTCTTTAGTATGGCACCTTGAAATAAAGAAATTTTATATAAGAGTCGACCAAAATTTTCTTTGGAGTAGAAGAAACTTGCACTTTTCGGAGAGTTATAATTTTGGGAACTGTATACTTAATTACACAGATTTTTCGTAAGGTTATTGAAAACCGAAAAAAAGGCGAGAAAATGGATAGAAAACAAACGTTGGCCGAAAGTTAAAATCATGTTTGTCAGTAACTTACGAAAAAAATTAGATGTGAGGCACAGAATTCAACTATTTTTTGGTTAACTTCTGCCACTTTGGTATATTATTCCCTTATTTTTGCTCTCATGTTGTTTCCAAAACATTTATTTTGGGATGTTCGCACCGAGCAGTTGGACATCCAACAAGATCAGTATTTGATTATCCCACGAATGTTGTATACCACTAAGCGAGAGACCTTTGAAAAGGATATTCAGACATTAGAACAGTGGTATTCTCCCGAAGAGATTGTAAAACATTTGAAAACAACGCAAGAAAAAATATCGGATGAAGTCTGTGTTTTGGTTGCCAAACGCTATCAAGTCCCTTTATTTTATCGATGGGAGCGAAATTAAAGGCAGTTTCTGAGGAAATAAATCAATGCATTCAGGCATTACATCAACTACCTTCTCTTCAATCGTTTGCATTAGGTGGTGGCACTAATTTGGCCTTAAGATACCAACATCGTCGATCGTATGATATTGATTTATTCACTAATGAGGTGGTGGGGAAAAAGGGCTTTCAACAAATTTTTCAAGAACTTCAGAGTCATTTTGGGTTATCTGAAAAACGATGGCAACTACCATGTCAAATCAATGATCGATTATTATTTGGGCGGGCTTATCTCCCCCAAAAGACAGGATTGATTCAAGTAGAAATACTACAAGGGTTTCCAAGATTAGACCCCATCGAATCCATAGAAGGGATTGAGATGTTATCGGAAAAAGATGTCGGATGTATGAAATTAATGAGTGCCATTGATCGTCAAGGATATAAAGATATTTACGATTTGAATGAAATCACTAACCGTCGACCATTGTCGGTTTTGTATGAGGATTTGAAACAAAAAGAAAAACAATTTCAAGGGAAAAAATATCAAACCATTTTTGATGTTGATCGTTCATTGAATCCCATCAATGATCCGTCTCTATGGGTCTCTTTTGACCAAACATCCCCAAATCGTCCCCGTAAAGAGGATCAATTGGTTTTGTTGCCCGATAGTGTTTCTTGGCCTATGGCTCGAATGGAGTGGAAAAGAAAAGTGATGTCCTTATGCCTTTTATTGGAAAAACCCTACCCAGATATCAAAGCATGGGATACCCAACGCAATGATCCTAATAAAGGTGGGGTTGGTGATTCGATCGCCGCAATAACCTAAAAGCAGTAATTAATCACGCATTGCCAATTGAAGTGGTTTTCTTGTCACCATCGGCATAGCGAACCCCGAAAAACCATTCCGATTGATTAAATGACGCCTTCTGAAACCACCACTTTTCCTAGATAATCGGTTCCGATACGAATCGAATACGTATTCTTATTCAATTATTTAGTCCCTCCTTAAAAAGTCTTTTTTAGCGGTTACAGTTATATTACTTTTATTATCGAAGTTCTTTGAACTGAAAATAGAGACCACCTAAAAAAGCAAAAAAGAACCTCTTGCACTAGTGGTTCCATGAATTTCTTCCAATGCCATCCCGTAGTCGCCAAATAGGCGTTCATGGTGGGAGATGGAGCGCCCATCAGATCGTTTTCCTGCAGTCGATGTTCTGTTTTGAGGGGGCCGATGAGTGGTTCCATGGCCGCTGGGCGTCGGAACTTTTTCCGCTTCTTTTGTTTTGGATAGGGGGGGGGATCCCTTTTCAATGGTTTGCCTGGCATCGATCTCTTGGTATGGCCGATCGGAGGTTTTCCTCGACCCCCTCGATCATACACTAGTTCTTTGGACGCTCGACCGACGATGGATTCCTATGGTTCCCACCAGGGTTGGATGGTTTGGCGGTCATGCGGGTGGCCCTCCAAAGCACCGATGGCCGTGATGATCATGGTTGGCCTTTCCGTCGCCATCCAGCCGACTGTATTACCAAATGCATACGGTTGATGAGCTTGGCCTTTAGCCATGCCAGCCGTCAATGGCTGGTGGATGGCATCGACGTTGTTGTTATCGAATCGCTGTTGATGGATCACTCGTTGGTACCGTTCGAACGTTTCTTGGTATGGGCTTGGTGGCAGAGGAGGCCGTTTTCGTTTTCATTCCCGCACTGGTCGGCCAGCGAAGGTCTTGAGCTTGGCGATGGCCTTTTGGGCTTTTTGAGCTCGTCGAGGAGGCTGCCCATGAAAGATTTGACGCACTAGTTCTTTGGAAGCCTTGGCAACCGTCTGCCGTTGTTTTATGTTTTCTTTTTTGGCCATCTGGTGGCATGGGTCCATCCCTTTTTTGTTCCACTAGGCATCAGCCGGAAAGGTCACCTTGCGGCCTGGTACCGTGGTATCCGATCAGACCATCGATGACGATTTTTTGATTTCTTTCTGATGCCACGAGACCCCATAAGCAAACATCTTTTCCACGCCTGCTGGACCCATACGATCTCTAATAGGACGCCCATTAGAGGGATCGCCAGGCGGTTGGTGTTTCATGACATCAAAACCCGTGAAGTATTGCATGGTAGGATGTTCAATCCAGCGATCCATGAGCGTTTGATCACCTAAATGGCCAAGCCGTTTCAGCATGAAACAACCCACCATCACCCCCATGGGATGGGCCCGACGACCGGTTTTGGCCTACCAGGGCTCCAAGGCCTTTTCAAAAGTAGACTAGTCGATCGCATCAGCCAGCCACTTGATCTTGTGTTTTGGATGGAGAATACTTTTAAATTCTGAGTCCAATCATGGGGGCTGTTGGGGGGCTACTTTTTTGATCATTTCTACTAGGTTTTGAGACCAAGATACGTATTTCCTGGCCGATTTCAACACCCTGTTTTAGCCAATAGGGTATCATTCAATCCCCGATATAAAAGGGCTGGAGGTGAATTTTAGACTTTTTAAGGAGCGACTATTTAATCCATGATTGAACAAGGTTAATACATTCATCAAATTCATATCAATAACTATTTAAATTTCAGTAATTTACGAAAAATAAATGAGATATAAGTTATCAAATTCAACTAAAAATAGTTGAATTTTGCCACTTTGGTATATAGTTTCCATAATTTTCGATTAAACGATAACTGATAGAGGAAAATCTGAGTATTTCAAGGACCTGAAAACAATTAAGGATGTTTGATGAATTAGTAGAAAAATCTGATAGCAACTACAATTAGGAATAGTTTTTTTAATTCAAATACCGCCGTTCATTGGTAGGTAAATCCAAAGAAGAAATCAATCGAGATAAATAGAAGATTGTCGAAGAAAGTTCTCATATTTTATGACAATTAAAAAATACATCAGACATTGAATAGAGGTTATAAAGTCTAGGCTTCAAAAGCATTTTCACCGTTAATTAATCAGTCGATACAATGGAGTGTACGATGAATGGTATCAATTAATACCAATTTGTTTTCTGGATTGTATGTAATAGATGTTACTCTCATTCCCTCATAGATAAAGCTAACAAAGGGTGAAAAACAAAAATTATTTCATGATTTTAAAAAGTAATTTAAAACGCAACTTAGTATGAGGATATAAAAATGATTTAATAGCCCTATGCTACTCCCCTAAACCCAAGCGCTCTAAAATATAGTTTTTTCTTTATGATCTATAGTCAGCGTGGGATATCTCGATGTCCCATGCTGATCCGAAAACGCCATAGGGGGCTGGTTTTTCAGACCAGCCTGTGGACGTCGGTTATGGTATTGCCATCACCACTGCTTGGTGATTTCTCGAGCCCTATCTAGCGATTCGAATAGATTGGTATCCCATACCTCTTTTCGCATGGATCCATGGTATTGTTCCATCAAGGTATTCTAACGTGGGCTTGCCAGGTGGAATATCACCCATGGTCATGCCTCTTTGTTTGGCCCCGTCTTTGAAATGATGAGCGATGAATTCAGGGCCATGATCCACACGGATCGTCTCAGGTTTTCCTCGCCATGCCATCAAAACATCGAGTTCTTGGACGATCTGTTTCGCATAGAGTGATGGATCGATGCGACATCACAAGGCTTCTCGATGATAATCATCCATGAGATTGAAGACCCGAAAACTTTTTCTAGAAGAAAGTGTATCGTGCATGACATCGGCATGCCAGGTGATAGGAACATCCACAGGGAGTACCTGGGGCTGTTGGACTCGCTGGGGCATTCGATGCTTGGCTTTCCTCCGTCAATGCCATCTTAGAGATACCTATAACCGATCGATTCGTTGGTGATTCCATGGGTGCTTGGGTCATCAAACCAAGATGATAAAACCTCTTCTGAAATCCATCGATAGGATCGGCTGGAACTCATGCGTTCAATAGCCGCTTGATATCATCATGGATGGGAGGGGTTTTGAATCGGTCATCATAGACCGATCAGCTCTAGGTGACCAATCGACAGGCCTGTGGGATACTCATGCCCTCTTCTTGAATCAAGTATTCTACAGCACGACGCTTTTCGACAGGCTTGACCACTTTTTTCCAATAAACGTTTTAACGCTGGATGCTCATAAGCGAAATTCGCGACCATCCGCTTGACATCAGATCACGCCGCCTTGGTCGGTCTTAGGACGTTGAGTTGGTTCTGGTTCATCCCGCCAACTTTGGATTTCCAATGCTAGAAGGTGGGGTGACGGATGGAATGCCTTGGCAGATTTCACGCACTGTTTTACCCTGCTGTTGAAGAGATCAGATCTGGACGATCTGTGATTCTGAAAATTTGTTTTTTTCATCTGTTCAATAGTTGCATGTTAAATTAAATAGTGTATCAAACTCTATTTTAGAATGCTCCTATTTTTGGGGAACCTTACAGCCCATAAACAATGGGTTTTTTCTTGTTTGTATTGTATGAGATATTTAAACATCGCAAAGGGTTTTATATTTTAAACGACATCGAGAATATTTTAGTGCTGTTATTACTCGATTAATGCATCAAATTCATTTTTATCAAACAACCAATCTTTAGAAAATAAAGTTGTAAAATATATCGTTTAATACAATTATTTTGCTAAACTTATAATCATCGATGAGTAAACTATTCATATGGATTGCTACAGCAAGACCCCCTACTTTGGTCCTTTCAATTTCAGGAATCTTAGTCGGTGGTTCTCTATCCTACCAATCAGATAATTTTTCTTGGATTGTTTTTATTTTAATCATCATTACTGCGATATGTTTACAAATCTTGGCGAACCTTTCAAATGATTATGGAGATTACCTCAAAGGAACCGATAATCAAAATAGAAAAGGGCCCAAAAGAGCTCTGCAAAAAGGATTATTAACTCTTAAAGAAATTAAAATGGCGAATCGTATTTTAATCACATTGATTTCTTTTTTTGGTTTTATTTTTTTATTTCTTTCATTTGGTCTTAAATACGTATCATATACCATCTTCATTAGCCTCCTACTCATACTATCGATTATCGCTGCTGTACGTTATACTAGTGGTAAACATGCCTACGGATACAAAGGTTGGGGTGATGTAAGTGTTTTTCTTTTCTTTGGCGGACTATCCGTATTGGGAACTCAATTCATACTCAGTCATGAAGTATCGATCATTGGCCTTTTATGGAGCATTATGATTGGTTGTTGTTGTGTATCCGTACTCAATATCAATAATATCAGAGATATTGAAAATGATCGATTGCAAGGTAAAAAAACATTAGCCGTTTTATTAGGTCTAAAAAAAGCTTTTTGGTATCACTATACCATCAGCCTTATAGTTATATTAATATTAACCTACCTAGAGATATCAGCTAATCACCGTACGATCATTCCAACCATTATTAATGGAATGATTATTATGTTTTTTTTATTGCATACTGCGTTACTCTCAAAAGCAAACAAACAAAATAAAATGAATCTGATGCTGAAGCTAATGTCTTTCATGACTTTTATCATAGGATTGAAACCATTGCTGGGCTCTTTTATTGATATTTGATTTTATGGAGTTTAGTTATAAAAAAAGAATTTTGGAGTTTAAAGTACCAGCAGGTACTTCAAGAGGAAATCTACTTACAAAACCAAGTTATTTTTTATTTTTAGAACACGACCATACAATAGGAATTGGTGAGTGTAGCATCATACCAAAGCTAAGCATCGATTATCGCGAAGATTACGAAGAAAGACTAGAAAAAACAATCAAAGCCTATAACTCTAGAATGGACTTGCCTGATTTAAGCGATTTCCCTTCCATTAAAGCGGGTATTCAAATGGCCATCAATTCTTTTGAAGATAAAACAAACAAACAAACTTGTGGCAACGCCTATACTAAATATTTTAATCCATTGGAGATCAATGGATTGGTATGGATGGGAGATTATGATTCGATGAAACAACAAGTTGATGAATTGATTGCTAAAAAATTCACTTGTATCAAATTAAAAATCGGGAGTATTGACTTCGATCAAGAAATCACTCTTTTAGAATACATCAGAAAAGAGTATAGTCATTTGATGCGTATTAGATTGGATGCCAATGGGGCTTTTTCTCCAAAAGAAGCATTATCAAAACTTAAAAAACTCAGTAAATATCATATCCATTCCATCGAGCAACCAATTGAAGTTGGAAATCTAAAGGAATTAAAAGAATTATGTAAAAAAAGCCCAATACCAATCGCTCTTGATGAAGAATTGGTTAAAACAGCACCTATCGTAGGAAAACAAGCCCTTTTAAATTACATACGTCCAAAGTTCATTGTTATCAAACCGAGTTTATTGGGAGGCTATTTGAATGCTCAAGAATGGATTGAACTAGCAAAGAAATTGAATATCGGTTGGTGGATCACCAGTGCACTAGAAAGTAATGTAGGATTAAATTCGTTGGCTTCTTGGATTGGACAATACAATCTAAAAGTACCTCAAGGTTTGGGTACAGGATCACTGTTTAAAAACAATATTCAGGTCCCATTGTGTATTAAAGATGGATTTTTGAAACAAAATAAAAAAGGAACCTGGCAAGACTCGAAAACCATTTAATTACAACGGATGTATAAACCAAAACAGTTTACGGAGTCTTTTAATCGATATATGATTGGTTCTGCAATTCTTGTGATTTTGACTTTGGGGGGAGGACTTGGATTTGTTTTCTTCGGTCTATCTATTGGATATAATTTGACTTCATGGCATTCTTATTTTGGTCATAATGTTGTTATATTGACCGCTCTAGTTCCATTTGCCTTTGGTTTAATAGGTCTTTTTGTTGTGATTAAATTATTACACAAAAGGTCCTTTCGTTCTTTAATTAGCAATCGTTATCATATAGAGCATAACATATCAACGCATCAACCAAAAATTAACTTCTCTAAGATTTGGTTTTCGTTTGGTTTAATGGCTTGTTTACTCCTTGTATTCTATATATCCGATTTTCTGATTCGTCCACAATTATTTACTTGGAATTTTCAGGCCATTCCATTCTTGTTTCTATCGTTAATTGGGTTTGTATTCATACCGATACAAGCCGGCTTGGAAGAGCTGATTTTTAGGGGATATTTAATGCAAGGTTTTGAACGTTTATTTATCAATAGACGATGGTTGCCATTGATAATAACGTCATTTCTTTTCGCCGGATTGCATCTGCCAAATCCTGAAATTCAAGTTTTTGGCTATGCGATTCTAGGAACTTATTTTTTCTTTGGAATGATTGCTGGAATCATCTCTATACTCGATGATGGCATAGAACTAGCATTAGGACTTCACATAGCAAATAATTTGGTGACTCTTTTATTGATTAACCCGAATTGGGCTGTATTACAGACCGATGCTCTTTATACGACTAAGTATAAACCAGCACTGATTGAGTTTTATTTGAGTATGCTATTGATCTTTGGTATCTATTTTTTGGTCTTAGCGAGAAAGTATCAGTGGAAAAATTGGAAAGCAAAATTATTAGGAACTCCCCAAGATGCGTTCACCAAATGAGTTAGTGCACCAAAATTTTAAACTCAATGGAAAAAATTTTTGGAGTTATTATCGTGATATAGATTTTCTTTTAGAATTTTTCACAACCCAAATCTCTTTTCAAGATTTGGAATTAGAGCGTTTTCTAAAGCAATGGGTTAGTCATTCATCAATTGATATCAGTAGTTCAGGAACAACTTCGGAACCCAAACTCTTGCAAATTGACAAAAAGTATGTATTTAATTCTGTAAATATGACCGCTGAATTTTTTGGTATTCAATCGTTAGATAAAGTCCTTCACTGTTTGCCTATAAAATATGTTGCTGGTAAAATGCAGCTCATAAGGGCTTTGCACCTAGGGCTGGATTTAGAAATGATAAAACCCTCATCAAAACCAATCGTACAATCGAAGTATTATGATTTTGCGACCATGACATCTCAACAGTTGACAAGGTGTCTGGATCATATTTCTGGTTTTAAAACATTGCTGGTAGGAGGCGGTTTGTTATCATACAAAACGCAGAGAAAAGTGCAAAAAGTTCATTCTAATGTCTATGAATCGTTTGGTATGACAGAAACGCTCTCACATATTGCCATTAGGAAACTTGAAGATCCCATCGGTGTATTTACATTGCTTCCAAAAGTTTCAATTACCGTAGATAATCGTTCTCGTTTGATAATAACGGCAAAACATTTAGGAGTCCATCAATTGGTAACCAATGATGTGGTCGAAATCTTAAATGAGGTACAATTCAAGTATTTAGGTCGCATCGATAATGTGATTAATTCAGGGGGCATTAAAATTTATCCAGAAAAAATAGAAGAAGTCCTATCTTCCAAAATCAATCGTCCCTTTTTTATCAATTCTCTTAAAAATGATGTGTTAGGACAAAAAGTTGTATTGGTAATGGAACAAAATCAACGAGATATTGCACCGTCTATAATTCAAAAAATCATTAAAAATTCATCTATAAAAAATTATCAAAAGCCTAAAGAATTGATGGTCTTTAAAACATTTGTTCGGACATTAACTGGTAAAATAAAAAGAAAAAAAACAATGAATCAAAAACCCTTAGTCCGATTAAACCT
Source organism: Flavobacteriaceae bacterium (assembly GCA_965221765.1). Classification (GTDB taxonomy): domain Bacteria; phylum Bacteroidota; class Bacteroidia; order Flavobacteriales; family Flavobacteriaceae; genus Bin25. The sequence continues at coordinate 2,124,926 of OZ244911.1, read as the reverse complement.
GTAATAGGCCCATATTAAATTTTTTTGCATTTGAATTATGATTGGCTAATTCAATCCCCATTGAAATCCATTTTCTGGTTTCAGAGGGATTAATAATTTCATCTATCCACATTTGGGAAGCCGCATTTAAGCTAGATTCTTGATGTTGATAATCTGCTTTTATTTTTTCGAGATTGAATTGTCCATTTTGGGATGGATTCGAACTCTTTTTTTCTAAATCAAATAATACTTGTGAGGCTTGGTCTTTGCCCATAACACCAATTTTTGCGTTAGGCCATGCTAACATTAATCTAGGATCGTAAGCTCGTCCACACATGGCATAATTTCCAGCACCATAGGAATTGCCAATGACTATAGTGAATTTTGGAACGATTGAATTAGCTACAGCATTCACCATTTTGGCCCCATCTTTTATAATGCCTCCATGCTCGGCCCGCTTCCCCACCATAAAACCCATGACATCTTGAAAAAAAACTAGTGGTATTTTTCGTTGATTACAATTGGCAATAAACCGTGTGGCTTTATCAGCACTATCACTATAGATAACCCCTCCTAATTGAACTTCACCATTTTGGCTAATCCCTTGAGATCGTTGGTTGGCCACAATACCCACTGACCAGCCATCAATTCGAGCATAAGCCGTAATCAACGTTTTACCAAAATCTTTTTTATACTCACTTAATGATTCTTTGTCGACTAAATGATTTAAAAGAACATGAGTATCATAGGGCTGCCATGCACTATCGGGTATAATTTTTGAAATTTTTAAAGGATTGAACTCCGGACTTTTAACGTTTATTTTAGAAAAACCCGCGAGGGTTGGTCGAGGAATTTTTTCTATTAAATCTCGTATGATTTGAAGCGCTTGTATATCATCTTTTGCTCTATGATCGGCGACACCACTAATGGCTGAGTGGGTGAGAGCGCCTCCCAATGTTTCATTATCGATTTTTTCTCCAATGGCCGCTTTTACCAAATGACTTCCGGCTAAAAAAATACTAGCCGTTTTTTCAACAATAATAATCTCATCAGACATGGCTGGTAAATAAGCCCCTCCAGCAACGCAAGGTCCCATAATGGCTGCAATTTGTACAATACCCTTAGAAGACATGATGGCATTATTTCTAAAAATTCTTCCAAAATGATATTTATCCGCAAAGACCTCATTTTGAAGTGGCAAAAAAATACCGGCACTGTCTACCAAATAAATGATGGGAATATTATTTTCTATGGCGATTTCTTGTGCTCTAAGATTCTTTTTTGTGGTCATTGGAAACCATGCCCCCGCCTTTACAGTCGCATCATTGGCCACAATGATACTCAGTTGGTTATGGATGCGACCTAAGACCACGATAACTCCTGCTGCAGGGCATCCTCCATACTCATGATACAAACCATGAGCAGCTAAACTGCCGATTTCAAATTGTGGAGAATCTTTATCGATTAAAAAATCAATGCGTTGACGAGCAGAAAGTTTGCCATTTTTTCTGATTTTGGCCAATTTGGATGCTCCACCCCCTAAATGAACTTTAGTTTGTATCGTTTCAATTTCTTTCCAATGGGGCATTCTTGTAAATATTTATTCAGTATAATTTTAGTATGGAAATCTGATAACTATAATCCAAAGAGGGTACAAAAGTATTGGACTTTCATCGATTGAAAATACGTATTGAGGCCTAACAAGATGATTTCTATTAACGGTATTTACCAGTTTTGCATTTTGGGTTCAGAAATAGGGGATGCTTAAAACGAATTTATGAACTAAAATCTTCTGAAGCGTTGGGAAACAAAGTATAAAACATTGGTTGAAGATTCTCTCCAATACGTCCATGAATGACCACCATCTCGAATACGAAATTCATGAGGCACTCCTTTTTTTCTCAAGGCGATATGTAAAAGAGCATTGCCTTCGTATAAATCATCATCATCCCAATTATCAATATAATAACTGACCTGACTAAGGTCTTCTTTGTTTTTTTATTCAATAAATGCCAATGCATTATAGTGTTTGAAATAAGATTCTAAATCTTCTAAAGTATATTCCATGTTGGCTTTTTGAATGTCCGTTTCTAATTCTTCAATGGTTGATGGACCAAACCATGCGCTTAAGGGAGAACATGCAATAAAATATTCTGGATGATGCAACGCATAAATTAAAGCGCCACCGCCTCCCATTAAAAGTCCTGCCACAACTCGATAAGCCTTTTCTGATTGGATTTTAAAGGTTTGTTCAATATGTGGAATGAATTCTTCAAAGAAAAAATCTTCATACAAAACCATTTTCTATCGATTGTATTGACATAGCCAATCACTCCAGTATCCGCATTAGGCATCACAATAACCATCGATGTAGCAAGACCCTCAGCGATGTGATTGAGTTCTCCAAATTGAACCCATCCCATTTGATCATCACTATAACCCATGAAGCAAATAAAGCACAGGATATTTTCGACTAGACACATGATAATCTGGTGGCAAATAAATGGCATACTTGCGTTCCATTTTCAATATTTTACTTTTTAAACTCAAATCATCGTACACAACTCCAGTTTGACTAAATGACTGCCATGAGCATATCAAAATAAAAATCGTGAATATTGAAAATCTATAAAAAAGAATACTTGAAGTACTCATAGAGTTTAAGAGATTGATAGTTAGTTTAAAATCATTTTTATATTTTTCATGGCATCAAAGTTTATAAAATAAAAGCATTCTACAGAAGTAATTGCGTTGGATGGCTTTTAATCTCTGAACATAACACAGTTTTTTCCTTTTTACCATCAAAACCGAATAGTTATCTCGAGCACATACAGTTTGCATAAAAAAAACAAACCCATCTTTCTATGTTAGCGTTATTTTCAATCTATCGTTTAAACTGTCAAATCAAGCAAAGTACATGCATTATCACAATTATGAAATATCGATGACCTCGCTTTAATTTTATTCATCGTTTGCCTAAGATCTAAAAACTCTAATTTTTAGTTTTAATGGATAGAATATCGGCTGTGATTTTTTTATTTTTTGTGAGCCTCATTAAACCAAATGCGGACCGAACAAAAATGATTCCTAAAAATACTATAGTTTAAACAATAAACAGCAATCATGAAGTAAGCTTAAAAAAATAAGTTATTTATGGAAGGCAATAGCATAAATGATGCCATCTAATTTTTAATTTTGACCAGCCAAAAAATCACTACTAAAGTCAATGAAACTAGAATTACTAGAAAAATCTAGAGAGAATTTGTTGGATTTTGGATTTCGCAACAATTTTATTCACACCAAAGATAAATCAAAACGAGTTGTTCGAGTGATACAAGAAAATAGCTTAGAAGTATTCAGAATACTAGTCGATAAAGGCAATTTTATGAGTTTTAAGCCAAGAGAAGATCAAATCGATGAAGCCGATGATGAATTAGATCAATTGTATTCCTTGCCACCACCAGAAGTTGAAGATGAATCAAAGTTAACCGATCGCATTTTGCAAACCAATCATTCTCCAAAGGATTTACAACGTAGGTTGAGAAGCATACAACGGGTATCAAAATTATCGATTGAAGAAAAAGGCGTGAATATGCTGTTTTTGGCTCTTGGTTTTATCAATTGGTACGAAGATGAAAATAGTCAAATACTTCGAAAAGCACCCATTGTACTAATTCCAGTAAAGCTCGCCAGAAATAGCATCAAGTCTCCTTTTAAAATTATATTTAATGAGGATGATATAGGAGTGAATATTTCTTTTTTAGCGAAAATTAAAAAGTCATATGGTATTGAAATCGAAATACCTCCAGAAATCGATTCTAATAATTTGAATAGTTTTTATGCTCATCTATCTAAAAATTTAAACTTTGAGAGATGGGAAATCAATGAAAATGAAATCAAACTAGGTCTCTTTTCATTTGGTAAATTTTTAATGTACAATGATCTAGACCCCAATACATGGCCAGAAGACGCCAAACCACACAATCATGAGATTTTATCCCAAATATTACAAGATGGATTTTATCATGAAAGCCCTTTAGATTCATCAGATTTTGGGGATGATGTTCCCTTTAAAGAAACCTATCATGTCTTACCCGCCGATAGTTCACAACAAGAGGTTATATTTTCAATAAGAAAGGGCTTAAGTACGATTGTCCAAGGGCCACCAGGAAGCGGTAAATCTCAGACCATTACAAATATTATCTGTGATTTTTTGGCTCGAGGAAAAAAAGTATTGTTTGTAGCTGAAAAATTAGCAGCGCTGAAAGTAGTCTCTAATCGATTTTCAAAACTTGGTTTAGGGATTGTAGGGCTTGAACTTCATAGTGATAAAACCAATAAAAAATCATTTTTACGTGAACTTCAAAAAGCTTTGGATAGTGATATGCCGACCATTAATATTGACTTTCAGAAAGAACTAGATCAGGCTGAAAATATTCGAAAAGAAATCAATGCCTATTCTCAAGCGGTAAATCAGCCAATTGAGGATACTGGATTTACACCAATACAAGTATTTGGCTATTGTTTGAAAGCAAAGAAATCTTTGAATGGTTCTCTCTACCATTTAGAGTATAATAGAATAAATATTGGAAATCAAAGTCGTTATACGAATCTCTTTAATGAATTAAATCAGATCCAAAATCAATTAAAAGAATTGGGGTCACTTTCTTCGAGCCCTTTCCGTCAAATTCGCCCCAAAAATTTTGATTTTATAAAGAAAGAAGAGTTCATTCGAAAAATAAATGAGTTACTAAAAAACTTTAAAAACCTTCAACCCAAGGCTCTTCAAATAATAGAAAAATGTAAAGTTTTTTCTCCGACCTCTGCTTGGAATGACTTCAAGAGAGTGGCTTTTACTTTGGAGGCCATAAACCAATATGATTTTGAAAACTTAAAACTCGATTATAAGAGTAAATTCTTCTCGGATACGGCAAATCTTAAATCTTTAATCACTCTATGTAAAGAAGTCATTGAAATACAATCAAAAATCCAAGCCGTCAACAATATTGTGAATAGACGATTTTGGGAATTAGATGTATTTGTTCACTATCAAAATCTTACCGATTCTAGTTCTAAATGGTATAGAGGAATCGTTGGAAAGTATAGAAAATCTAAAAAGATTTTAAAAGTTTATTTATCAAATCCAAATCAAAAAGTTAGTGATGAACTGTTGATTGATTTATGTAGCAGAAATATCAAAGGTTGGGACATTAATGAAAGAATAAAAGAGTTTAGTCATTTACTTAAAACTATCTCTAATGAAAAATTAGATCATTATTCCGATAGATGGAAATCATTATTGAGTTCTTTGAATTGGTATTTAAACTTTAGTGATCAACTAAAAAATAATCAAGTATTTGAAAAAGGATTAGACATTGTCCATCATAAAGATGTAATTCATGGGCTTCATATCGACTTATTACCCTTCGAAAAATCATATACTCAACTGTTTGAAAGTCTTGAAAAAGTTCATTATTCAGATACCCCAAGTATAGGAGATAAAGAAATCACGTCGATCATTGAAATGCTTGAAATTTGGATTTCAAATGAATCGGTCTTTACAAAATTCTGTGATGTGGTTTCAAAGATTGAAGATTTAAAAGGTCAAAATCAAGATTGGATAGTAGAAATTATAGAAAAATGGGATGTCTCGGATCGACACTTACTTGATATATTCCAATACTATTGGTTCCGATCGATTGCTCAGAAAGCACTTAATGAACGTCCCGAATTAAGTCGTTTTGATGGTCCAATTCATTCTCGCAAGGTTCAAGCATATGGTCAATATGAAGATAAACTCTTAGAAATCAATAAATATCGGGTTCTCATCGAACATTATAAAAAAATACCCAAATCCAATATAGGCGGCGGTAAACTTGGCACATTAAAAGCTGAATTTGCCAAAAAGAGAAAAATATTGCCTATACGACAAATTATTACCCATTGTGACGATTTATTATTGGATTTAAAGCCTCTTTTTTTAATGAGTCCATTGGCGGTAGCTCAATTTATTGATAAGAACAGCTTGCAGTTTGATTTGGTCATTTTTGATGAAGCAAGCCAAATAAAACCTGTTGAATCATTTGGAGCTATACTTCGAGCCAAACAAATGGTAGTCGTTGGTGATAGTAAACAGTTACCGCCTACATCGTTTTTTGATTTAGCTGAAGATGAAAGTCAAGGAGATAACCTAGAATTTGAAACATCTGATGTGGAGAGTATCTTGGCTTTAGCTGAGGCTAAAAATGTCTCACAAACCATGCTCAAATGGCACTATCGAAGTAAGCATCAAAGTTTAATTGCTGTTTCTAATCGTGAATTCTATGATTCTAGATTGATTATTTTTCCAAGTCCTACTGCAAAAAACGATAATCGAGGGCTTCATCATTATCATTCGAAAAATACATATTACGCTCCAGGTAAAGGCGGAAGTGTCAACTTAAAAGAAGCCCAATTAATTATCAACGAAGTGATTCATCATGCATTGGTAAATCCGAATAAAACATTAGGTGTGGTTGCTTTTTCTCAATCTCAAGCTATATTAATCGAAGATCATTTAGAACAAGAGTTAAGACTCAATCCAAATCCTCAGGTTGAAAAATACCTATACAGCTATCATTCTGATGAACGGTTTTTTGTAAAAAATCTTGAAAACGTACAAGGTGATGAGCGTGATTTTATTTTTATTAGCGTGGGTTATGGTTATCAAGAAAATGGAAAGTTGTCATATAATTTCGGGCCTGTGAACAAGATAGGTGGAGAACGAAGACTTAATGTCTTGTTTTCTAGATCCAAGTTAAAATGTGTTGTTTTTTCAAATTTTAAAGGTTCCGAAATTGATTCCACCAAAGCCAAAAGTTATGGAGTTATAGTATTGAAGAAGTTTTTGAATTACGCCGACAGAGGAGAATTTCAATTAGCAGAAGTGACCAATGGACAAACCGACTCTGTTTTTGAAAATCAAGTTTCTGATTTTTTAATTAAAAATGGCATTGATATTGCTAATCAAGTAAAATCTCAAGGATTTAAAATTGATATTGCCGTCAAACATCCTATAGAAAAGGGACGTTTTATACTAGCTATTGAATGTGATGGAGCAACCTACCACTCTAGTCGGATTGCACGAGATCGAGATAAATCAAGGCAGCTTGTGTTAGAAATGATGGGGTGGCAATTTTATAGAATTTGGAGTACCGATTGGTTCCGTAATAATCAAATTGAATCAAATAGACTTTTAAATCATGTCCAAAGTCTCATAGAAAAAGAAATAAAAAACACCGATTCCACTACCGATCAAAATCAGGTATCAAATGATGACAATCAGAATCCCAATACAACATTAAATTTAAAGTCGGAATCAAAAAATACGGAAGATCATCAATCCAAAATAACCATAGAATATCAAAAGAATTCGAACATAGAAGATCAATTCGAACGTTATGAACCTTTTGAAGGAGAAGTGATTTTGCATTATCCATTGCATGAATATTGGCAACTCGATGCGTTATTAGAGAAAATTATTCAACTAGAACAACCCATTCATTCTGAACTATTGTTGACTAGAGTTCGAAAGTTAACAGGAATAAGAAGAGCTGGTCAAAGAATCAGACATCATTATGAGTATAACTTATCTATTCTTGAAAAAGATTTTGATTTAAAAACAAACCATTCATTCTTGTATTTTGATGATCAATATGAAACGCCTTCAACCAATGGATTGATTAGAAAACGAAATGATTTGCCAAGAGATGAATCGCTATTCGAATTTATTTCCAAACATGAAATTCAAAATGCCATATTATTCTACTTGGATAAATCCTATGGATCGGTTCAATTTGAAGAATTAAGTAGTGGGGTTTGTAAAATTTTCGGTTATTCAAGAGTAACCAGCCAAATTAGCGATGTAATTTCCAAAGAGCGGTTCAATCTCATTGATAATGAGTTTATTCAAGACGAAAATGGAATGCTTTCATTGCTACCTATTCATTAATGGATTTTTCTGACGTCATTAAAACAAATATTTTTTTTGATTAGCACAATAAGGGGAGGGTGGATATTGAATCGGATTGAATGATACGAGTTGAAATAGGATGTCTATCAACAATGTTGCCCGATAGACTAAGATTAAAGAAATCTCATATAAGTTGTTCACCGGATTATTAAGAAAATCGAATCTTAGTTGTTTAAGACCATCTTGATAATGATTTGGAATTTGCTAAACGCAGTATATTATCATCAAGCAATCGTTCATCGATACATTTTTACTATTTCATCCATCTTGTGAGAAAGACTAGAGAAAACCCGCATTATTTTGCTTAGAAGATGATTTGCCAAATAACAATATGATATATAGAAATAAAAAAATTGGGGATAAAATAAACACGGACCCCCTATTGAATTAGCAAGTTAAACATGGATAGGGTTTAAAAATTAGATGAGATTCAAAAAACAATATGGTAATGTTGTCAAGAATAGACAACGGGACCTTTTTTTAATGCTCTAATTATTAAATAGATACCAACAATAATTAAAGGAATACTTAACCATTGACCAGTACTTAATCCCGGTAAATATTCTTCAATACCACCTTGCTTTTCCTTAACAAATTCAATGATAAATCGAATGGTGAACATACCGGTAAACATCAAACCAATGAGATAGCCTGGATAATTTCTTTTATCAGTCTTATAGATTCTTCTTAAGAATAGCCATAAAATAAAATAACCAGCAACCTCATATAATTGCGCTGGATGACGGGGTAGAGTTTCATTATTATTGATAAAGACGACTCCAAAATCAGTATTGGTATACTTTCCAACGATTTCAGAATTGAAAAAATTTCCGATACGTACAAAACAACCTCCAATAGTGATTGGAATAGTGACTCGGTCTAATAGCCAAATAAACGATCTGTATTTATATCTAACTTGGTATAGCCAAAGTCCAACCAATACCCCAATGACGGCCCCATGAGAAGCCAATCCTTTGTATCCTGAAAAAGCATAGCCATCGATTAAACCAAAAAATAGAGAACGGTTTGGATTTTCTCGAATAGGTAATAGAATTTCTATTAAATGATTTTTATAGTAATCCCAGCTATAAAAAAAAACATCCCCTAGTCTTGCCCCTAATAAAACCGCAATAACCATGTAAGTGAATAACGATTCTAATTCAGTAACTTTTACATTTTCGTTTTTATAGATATTTCTCATGATATAATATCCCAAGCCGAAGGCGATAATAAACATCAGAGAATATATATGAATGCCGAAATCGCCTATTTCAAAGAGGGTTTCGCTTGGTTGCCAATTAAATCGATAGAGTATCATAAATGAATATTGAAGATGCAAATGTAAAGAATAGAGTCAATTACTTTATGGAACAGGGTCTTGTCCACGGCCACCCCATGGATGACATTTCCAAAGTCTTTTCACTGTTAAAATAAAACCTTTGAAGGGACCGTATTTTCGAAATGCTTCTAATGAATATGCCGAACATGTTGGATGGAACCGACATTTGGGGGGAAGGAGGGGTGAAACGAAGTATTGATAGAATTGAACTATGATGATAAAAGGGTATGATAATATTTTTTTTATCACATCATTTGATTTGGTACTTTGTTCCTAAACTAGTATCGCTTAATTCAATCCCTGATTTAGATAGTTCATTTCTAATCTCATCTGAAGTCACATAATCACCATTATCTCTAGCACGCTTTCGAATAGCTAGGAGAATTTCAATCAGTTGATTGGATAATCTCGAATTTTCTTTTTGAGATACTTCAGATTTTTCTGGTGACAATCCTAATACGTCGAATAGAAAATCGTTCAAACTAGTTTTTAAATTTTGAATTAATTGGGCATTGATTTTTTTTTCGCTACGATTTACTTTTTCAATAAACTTGATCGCTGTAAAACATTGAGCAATCAGAAGGGGACTATTAAAATCATCATTCATCACTTGATGACATACATCCAACCATGATTCATAATCGAAATCTATTCTATCTGAGCCTTGTTTTAGATTATCGAGAGTATGAAATCCTTCAAATAATTTAGTCAATCCTCTTTTAGAAGCTTCTAATGCCGATTCACTGATATCAAGGATACTTCGATAGTGTGCTTGGAGCATGAAAAAACGTACCACATTGGGAGAATAGGTCTTATGGAATAGACTAGTGGTTCCATTAAAAATGTCCTCAGGCAATAAAAAGCTGCCAGTTGATTTTGCCATCTTTTTACCATTGAGAGTCAATAAATTACCATGAATCCAATAGTTTACTGGCGATTTTCCATTGATCGCCGTTGATTGAGCTATTTCACATTCATGATGTGGAAACTTTAAATCCATGCCCCCTCCATGGATATCAAATGTTTCTCCAAGATACTTGCTACTCATAGCAGTACATTCTAAATGCCATCCTGGAAAACCATCACTCCATGGAGAAGGCCATCTCATGATATGCAATGGTTCGGCTTTTTTCCAAAGAGCAAAATCTTGCGGGTTTTTTTTATCATCTTGACCATCAAGTTCTCTAGTATTGTGAACCAATTCTTGGATATCACGATTGCTAAGAATACCATACTGATGGGATTGATTATATTTTATAACATCAAAATAAACCGAGCCATTTCGTTCATAAGCAAAGCCTTTATCAATAATGGATTTGATCAATTCAATTTGCTCGATGATATGACCCGAGGCAGTAGGCTCTATATTAGGAGGAAGCACATTGAATTTGGATAGACACCTATGGAAGTCAAGCGTATATTTTTGAACCACTTCCATGGGTTCGATTTGTTCTAATCGAGCTCTTTTTGAAATTCTATCTTCACCTTGGTCTGCATCATATTCAAGATGACCAGCATCGGTAATATTACGAACATACCGTACTTTATATCCTATATACCTAAGGTATCGAAGAATTAAGTCAAAAGAAATAAAAGTCCGACAATTCCCCAAATGAACTTTATTATATACGGTAGGACCACAGACATACATACCCACCCACTTGGGGTGTAATGGTTTGAATTCCTCTTTTTTTCCTGAAAGAGAATTATAGATAAATAACTTTGAATTCATCCGAATTCAGTTTCCAAAGAGATGGACTTTAAAAATTCTTTTTTTGTAGTTTGTTGCTTGAATTGACCTTCAAATAGATTTGTGACTGTAGAACTATTAGCATCTCTAATACCTCTATAATTGACACATAGATGTTTGGCTTCAATGACACAAGCAACGTCTTCTGATTGCATCACAGATTTTATCTTATTGACAATTTGGAAGGTTAGTCTTTCTTGAACCTGGGGTCGTTTGGCATAAAAATCCACGATTCGGTTGATTTTGGATAACCCCACAACTTCATTATTTTTTGGGAAATAAGCGACATGAGCTTTTCCAATGATCGGAAGCAAATGGTGTTCACAGGTAGAAAAAATAGAAATATTTTTACTAACAATCATTTCTCCGTAATCATAATTCTTTTTAAATTTTGAAACAGATGGCTCATTTTCAATAGATAGTCCATAGAACAGTTCTTTGACCCACATTTTGGCTGCTCGATACGGGGTTTTCATTAAACTAGAATCATTAGTGTCCAATCCTAGAATTTCCAAAATTTCTTTTACCTTGGGTTGGATTAATTCAATTTTTTTTTCTGGAGTTAATTCTACTGCATTAGTATTAAAAGGAGTGTCAAGACGTTCACAGATGGTGCAATCCTCATCATCTATTGTATCAATCATTTCTTTTTTCATTGATTAATTTTAGTTGGGGGCTAAATTACTCATTTTAATTCCTTAGAATTAAATAACCTTAGCTATAGAAGCACTAGTGTATCACTTATTTATTTTCTTATGATGCCATGACTTATCCTTGATTGACATAAATCGAGAACTTTTGAGCTATAGCCGAGTGTTAGGGGAGTTATTGGCTAAATTTAAGTGATTCTATCACTTGTGTTTTTATTTGGAATTCGGACTTGAAAAAGCGCCATTCCGACTTAAAAATAAATTCTTATTTTTTTGATGGTTCATGATGCTTTATTTTGATTGATATATTGGCGAGAATCGACTAGCATTTGATATGTCATACTTTGATGTGGTCTATCATCATGATAAATCCGAAACTATGGTTCCAATTTATTATAGCATTCCAAAGCATCATCAGAGGGTTCGATAGGGGGTACTCTTGTTTTATCCAATGCTATCATCATTTAAACAAAAAACTGTTCGTCTCTCTGTCTTTATCCATTACTTAACCGAATAAAAAACGACTCACGGTACTCGTATATTCCTTTGGAATAAATTGATTGTCTTCATCCGTATTCAATATCTAATGACAACCGTGGTGTTGGATAGCTTTATAAAGAACTTCCAAATACAAGTTCATAGGCATGGTATTGGAAAGATAAAAGCCAACCTTAAACGAGATAGCGATTGATGATGGCATAGCGGAAAAACTTTCCTTTTCGAATACCAATAGAGGTGATATCGATTACCTAGACTTGATTGGATTCTTGGACGGTGAATCCTATTATTAAATACAGAAATACGTGATGCTAATGACCTTGACTTCCTCGAGTGATGTCTTTAATGTTGAGATAAAGAGTTCGGATATTAACTAACTTATAAATACGGCAAATACTATTTATTATAAAGCCGTTTGAGTGTAGGATGCTTTATGAGCATCCATCGGATGCATTTGCTATAGCAAAAAAAGATAGTGGATAATGGACTCCTTGATCAAACCCGCCAATCACCAATCAAGTTGGAAATGGCCTATGGCTTTGTAGTACCATCCACTACGACGAATCGATAATAAAGCGATTATCTCACAATGCTCATAATGATAGGATCAATCACTATCTAAGGATCATCGACTAAGGTTTATAGCAACATCAGCTTTTTTTAACTTTATTTCAATCTTTTGTGACCAATGATTTCGCAAGAATTGATATCAATGGTTTTTCTCTCTAATCCTTCGGTTTTCGAGCACTCGAAGGATACAACAAATCTTTGGCTCATTGTCAAACTTTTTTTTAAGTGGATATTTGAACGAGATACACTTCTACTCTACCGACAACAATACCGTTTGAAAAAATTTCATTGACAGTAAAGCGACTAGTAATTTCTACTTCTAGTCCTAAATCAGTCAATAACTCACTAATCTCATTTGGTTTTAACTCAGTTTTTATAAATTTTTTTAGCCAATTATTTGAAATTTTCATTTTTAAGGTAATGAAGCAAATTTAACTAAGGCGGTTTATATCCGATATTGATCATGCTAAAATTTGTTATAATTTTCATTTCCAAAACTACCTTGTTCAACTTGCTATTACCTCATGATGCCCAGTTGATTTCATAACGTTTTGAATTTAATCTCTTCCGAAGACAGAGAATAATAGGTTATAAAAATCTGAAAATCATAATCTATTGATCCATCATCTATGGGGTACAATTAGTAAATGAAGGGAGATGGGAGTCCACTAAGCTGGAGCTAGAAGAAAATCCTGTGCAATCTGTCACACTACTGACACTCCAACTACTAAGGTCTTGATTGAATAAAGTCGCACTATTAAACATATAACCCATATCCGTCACACTACTGACATCCCAGCCTCCGATGTCTTGATTAAAAGCCCGAGCAGCCACAAACATCCCATCCATATCCGTCACATTACTGACATTCCACTCCCCGATGTCTTGATTAAAAGCATTAGTATTCGAAAACATCTGCTTCATATTGGTCACACTACTGACATCCCACTCGCCGATATCTCCATTAAAAGATATGGCTCTTGTAAACATTTGACTCATATCCGTCACATTACCGACCTTCCATTCCCCAATATCTTGGTTGAAGCTGACAGCTTCAGAAAACATATAATTCATATTCGTTACACTACTGACATCCCAATCGCCAATATCTTGGTTGAACACAGTCGCATGATAAAACATATCACTCATATCCGTCACATTACCGACCTTCCACTGCCCAATATCTTGGTCAAATAAGGTAACCTCATAAAACATAGCCGCCATATTGGTCACACTACGGACATCCCATTCCCCAATATCTTGGTTGAATTCACTCAATTTATAAAACATAAAACCCATATTGGTTACACTACTAACATCCCAATCGCCAATGTCTTGGTTGAAGGCACTCGCTTCAGAAAACATGGCATACATATCCGTCACACTACTGACATTCCACTCGCCAATGTCTTGGTTGAAGGCACTCGCTTCAGAAAACATATAACCCATATTGGTTACACTACTAACATCCCAATCGCCAATATCTTGGTTGAAGGCACTCGCTTGATAAAACATGGCATACATATCCGTCACACTACTGACATTCCACTCGCCAATGTCTTGGTGGAAGGCCGTAGCATTAACAAACATCGTTCTCATCGAGGTTACACTACCGACATCCCAATCGCCAATATCTTGGTTGAAGACACTCGCATCGACAAACATATAACCCATATCCGTCACACTACCGACCTCCCAATCGCCAATATCTCGGTTGAAAGCACTGGCTCCTTGAAACATCCTGGCCATGGTGGTCACCCCGCTGGTATCCCACGAGCTGATATCTTGGTTAAAAGTGGCTTTATTTCGGAACAAGGCACTCATATCGGTCACCAAGGAAGTACAGACGGCATTGGTCTGATCATTGGTCGCCCAGGTTTTGAGGGCGGCATTATCTACGATGGTATAGGTGGTCCCCTCGAGGGTGTAGGTATCGCCTGCCGAAGGGATCTGGGAAGCTTCTAGCAAGGGATTGAGGAGGACGGTCACCCCATTGGCCGCCTTGACTAGCAAGGGGGGCGTGGGACAACTGACGCTACACGTAAAAGCCGGACGGTAGGCCGGCACCAAGCCACAGACCGCCTCGGTACAGGTGGTCACACTGCTGACATCCCAGTCGCTAATATCTTGATCAAAAGCCGTGGCTCCTTTAAACGTTTCTCGCATATCGGTCACGCTGCTCACATCCCAATCCCCGATATCTTGATTGAAGGCCCAAGCGCCACTGAACATCGCCCCCATATTGGTCACGCTACTGACATTCCACTCGCCGATATCTTGATTAAAAGCCACCGCCTCAGTAAACATCGAATTCATCGTGGTCACCTTGCTGACATTCCAATCCCCGATATCTTGATTAAAGGCCCGTGCACCGGAAAACATGTTTTCCATATTGGTCACGCTGCTGGTATTCCAGTGGCCAATATCTTGATTAAAAGCCGCGGCGGATTGAAACATCTGTTGCATGGTGGTCACCCCGCTGGTATCCCACGAGCTGATATTTTGATTAAACGAGGCTTTATTTCGGAACAAGGCACTCATATCGGTCACCAAAGAAGTACAGACGGCATTGGTCTGATCATCGGCGGCCCAGGTTTTGAGGGTGGCATTGGTCACGAGGGTATACTCGGTGCCATCGACCGTCGCTTTTCGTCCCGCATAGGACGAAGGATTTTGGAGGTCGGGATGGAGGATGACCGTGGTGCCATTACTATGTTTTTTTAGCAAGGGGGGACAGGTATCCCCCGCGGGGATGGGTTGTCCATGACAATCTTGGGTCTGGACTGGACAACTAAGGCTACAGCTACTAAAAGCCGGGCGATAGGCGGCCATCAAGTCACAGACCGACTGAATGCAAGTAGTCACCTGACTGACGGTCCACTCACTAATATCTTGGTGGAAGGCCGTAGCATTAGCAAACATCGTTCTCATCGAGGTCACACTACTAACATCCCACCCGCTGATATCTTGATTAAAGGCCGGAGCATTAGCAAACATCGAATTCATAGTGGTCACTTGGCTGACATCCCAGTCGCCGATGTCTTGATTAAAGGCACTGGCTGTATTAAACATATGATTCATATTGGTCACTTGGCTGACATCCCAATCGCCAATATCTTCATTAAAAGCATTAGCCTTAGTAAACATGTTTTCCATCGTGGTGACACGACTGGTATCCCAGGAGCTGATATCTTGGTTAAACGAGGCTTTATTTCGGAACAAGGCACTCATATCGGTCACCAATGAGGTACAGACGGCATTGGTCTGATCATCGGCTGCCCAGGTTTTGAGGGTGGCATTGGTCACGATGGTATACTCGGTGCCATCGACCGTCGCTTTTCGTCCCGCATACTGCGAATGGTTTTGAAGCGCGGGATTGATGATGATGGTCACGCCATTGCTATGCTGGACTAGCAAATCAGGACAAGTATCCCCACTAGGGATTTGATTGCCATGGCAATCTTTGGTTTGAATCGGACAACTTTGAGAGCGAGGAATCACAGAACCATCCCAACAAGATTTGGTTTGGGGCTCTGGCTCAGGACAATCCTCGTCGATGGGAATGGGTTGTCCGTTGCAATCTTTGGTCTGGGGTGTTGGTTCTTCTTCAACTTCTTGTAGCACGGCAGTCACTTGACAATCCTTGGTCGCGGGGAAGGTGATGGTGGTTTCACTAGAGCTAAAGCTGCCGCAATCGCTTTTCCATTCTTTTAGGGTATAGTCGTCATCCACCTCGACGGTAATGCGCACCGTTTGTCCATGTTCGATGGTTTGGGTGGGGGTCATGGTGCCGCCTGTATTGATGGCGGTAGTGATGGTGCGTTGGGCTTTTTGAAAGATCGCTTGCAGAGTGCAGGGGCCCGTCACGGTGAACGAGAGGGTAGGCTCTTGGGGATTTTTAATCGTAGGACACTCGGAGGCGGCATCGGTTTGCCAACCGGCAAAGACATGATTTTGGTCAGCCACGGCGGTGAAGGTCACCGATTGGCCTGGGGGGACTTCGAGTTGAGTGGGCCCATCAATAGTGCCTCCTGGGGTAGGGGTGGCTTGGAGGAGATAGCGGGTGGGTTCTTCCTCGACTTCTTGTAGCACGGCAGTCACTTGGCAATCCTTGGTCGCGGGGAAGGTGATGGTGGTGTCACTAGAACTAAAGCTGCCGCAATCGCTATCCCATGCTTCTAAGGTATAGCCGTCATCCACCTCGACGGTAATGCGCACCGTTTGTCCATGTTCGATGGTTTGGGTGGGGGTCATGGTGCCGCCTGTATTGATGGCGGTAGTGATGGTGCGTTGGGCTTTTTGAAAGATCGCTTGCAGAGTGCAGGGGCCCGTCACGATGAACGAGAGGGTAGGCTCTTGGGGATTTTTAATCGTAGGACACTCGGTCGTCTCATCGGGTTGCCAACCGGCAAAGACATGATTTTGGTCGGCCACGGCGGTGAAGGTGACCGATTGGCCTGGGGGGACTTCGAGTTGAGTGGGCCCATCAATAGTGCCTCCTGGGGTAGGGGTGGCTTGGAGGAGATAGCGGGTGGGTTCTTCTTCAACTTCTTGTAGCACGGCAGTCACTTGACAATCCTCGGTCGCGGGGAAGGTGATGGTGGTCTCACTAGAGCTAAAGCTGCCGCAATCGCTTTTCCATTCTTTTAGGGTATAGTCGTCCTCCACCTCGACGGTAATGCTCACCGTTTGTCCATGTTCGATGGTTTGGGTGGGGCTAATGGTGCCGCCTGTATTGATGGCGGTAGTGATGGTGCGTTGGGCTTTTTGAAAGATCGCTTGCAGGGCACAGGGGCCGGTGACGATGAACGAGAGGGTAGGATCTTGGGGGTTTTCCAAGGTGGGGCATTCCGAAGTTTCTTGCGTTTTCCATCCGGCAAAGACATGATTTTCATCGGCTTGGGCAGTGAACTCCACTTGTTGGCCATGGATGGCTTCTATACGATTGGGATTATTAACAGATCCGCCTAAAGTGGCCGTGGCCTGCACGAGATATTGTTTTTTTTCAAGAATGGCTTGGAGCTGGCAATCCTCGGTAGCGGAAAAGGTGATGGTGAGGTCTTGGGGAGAAAAGGTCCCGCAGTTGTCCGTCCATTGGTTTAGTGTATAGCCCTCTTCGAGGGTTATGGTAATGGTGATTTCTTGGCCATGCTCGATAGTTTGGGTGGGGGTAATGGTACCTCCTGTATTGATGGCGGTAGTGATGGTGCGTTGGACTTTTTGAAAAGCAGCTTGTAATGCGCAGGGCCCTTGGATGACAAAAGAGAGGGTTGGTGGGGTGGGGTCTTCTAGGGTGGGGCAACCCGAATCCCCATCGGTGGTCCAGCCGGCAAAGAGATGGTATTCTTGGGGCACGGCTCGAAGGGTGATGGGCTCTCCTTGGGGGCGGTCTTGGGCGGGCAAGCCGGTGACCGTTCCTCCGTCGGTAGTGGTGGCGGTGATGGGATAGTTGATTTTTTCAAAGACTGCCGTGATAGAGCAATGACCGCTGGCCTCAAAACGGAGGCTGGCTTCTTGGCTATTGATGGGACAATTGCCCGTCCAGGTTTTGAATTGATAATGTTGGTTAGGGGTGGCAGTGATGGCTACGGACTGTCCACTGGCGATGCTTTGGGAAGAGGTGATGGTCCCACCGATACTCGCCGAGGTCGTTACGGTATAAAATAGGGGGGGGGGTAACGGGGTTTTCAGGGGAATCATCTCCTCCACAAGAAAAGAAAATCAACAGAAGAAAAGGCATCGACCAAGAGGGTCTAAGATCGGATAAGCGAGTCATGAGTGGTATGGGTTTAAGCATGGATGATGGGTAAAATTTAAAATTCATCGATAGGAATTCAAGTAAATCTTTGCAAAGATAATCAGTACCCCCCCCCATTTTCAAGTCATGGTTCTTGTTTTTTCGGGTGGGCCTAGTGATTTTCATCATGGGCTTGCTTTTTCCATGAAATCGATAACGATAGCACTCGTTTTAGGGATAATCTGATGGCTTGTTGTCATGCTTAGAAGCTTATTCACTTCATGAAGGATCCCATCGATAGTAAGGGTGGTCATCCCAAGGGGGTTTGCCATAGGCAACCATCTACTCAAAACGCTATAGTTCTTCTACCATCCAGTATTTGATGGCATCCTAGCGTGCCTCTACCAATGAGATACCAAGTGGGATCTCTTTTTGTGGCTAGTAGGTGTCGCTTACCGCTTGATAAAATCTATTGCCCATAAACTTCTCATGGTTAGGCGATGGATTGATTGGTATGTCTTTGATAAGTCATTCACAATGGGGACCTTAATGTTCTAGGTTGAGTTTTTGATACTTCAGATTTTTTGTGTTTCGAAACATCTATAATGACAACTTGTGAATAACTAGTTCACTAGTTTTCTGGCCTTGCTCCATGTTGCACTAAGTTAGTTGAACATCGAAGTGTATCCCATCGCTAGGACAGTTCTGTACCCCAAAATTAGAACAGCTATTTCAGTTATGTCTTATTCGTTATAGGTGGTCTTAAATTTTCAGATATGAAGCAAAAACAGCATACTCCGGAATTGAAATTTAAGGTGGTCAAAGAAGCCTTCAAAGAACGTCACAGCATCCAAGCATTAGCTCGTCGTTTTGACATTCACCCTATCCAAATTTCCACTTGGAAAAAAGAGTTTGACCAACGAGCGAAAAATTTGTTTCATCGTTCGAATATTCGTAAATCGGAAGATCAGAAACAAAAACAATGAGATCCATGCTACTAGATCATTCAGCAGAAGATCGAAATTGAATTCTTAAAAAAAACGTATGATGCCATAGACGTTTGTCGAACGTCGTCAGATGGTGGATCGATCGTTTACCCTAAGGTGCTTTATGGTCGATTCATCGCAGTGGATGGGACTACCAATCCATCGAACCTTCCGAACTTTATTGGCCATTGGTGAAACTAATCAAGGAGTACTGTATCCATTATCCTTTTTTTGGGATCGACGGATGCTTCGGTGGATGCTCATGAAGCATCCAGAATTCAAACAACTCCATATGAAACGCATCATCCGCCTTTATAAGCTGCTCCATATCCATGCTCTTTATCTCAAAATAAAGATTAATCGAAGAAACCAAAAACCCTGAACATCCGATATTTCCATATTTATTGAGCCGATGATCGATTGAGTGTATAATACGGTCAAACTGAGCCACCTATTTCAGTGTAATTGAGTCATCTTACTTAAGGCTAACTTTCGGAATAATTTTTCATTTTTTTCAATGTCAATAAAAATTAAATCCATGGATTTCAAACAAATCATCATTGGTCACTTGAAGGGTTTAAGTATTCCTTCGATGGCTCGGGCGACTGGTATTGCACGTAATACAATCAGTCGATATGTAAAAACGGTCAAAGAAAGTTCACACCCCTTCGAAGAACTAAGTTCGATGGATAACGCGGCTATAGAGCGTTTGTTTTTATTGCCTCAAGAGACCGATTTATCTCGTTATGACGCTCTTCTAGGTTCTTTCGAGAAGATGCCTCAAAACCACAAAAAGCCTGGTGTTACATCCTTATACCATTATAAGGAATAGGCTAATACGGCGAGGCATCCCTCTATGGATATAACCAATTGATAGCTCTTTATAAAAAGACATATGCACAGCTTGGTGTCTCGATGAAAAAATCGCAACCTCTACATAGGTGAGAAAATGTACATTGATTTTTCGGGTAAAAAGCTTCAAATCACGGATAAATCGACTGCAAAAAAACAAGATGTGGAATTATTTATAGCCATTCTTCCCCATCGTCAATACCCCGATGTTCAAGCTTGTCGGAGTCAACAACGATCCGATTTGATTTGTTGCTGTCTAGGGGCGTTGGCTTTTTATGGTGGTGTGCCTCAAATGATGGTTCTCGACAACCTTAAAGCCGCGGTGGATCGAGTCCACCAAACAGGGCTCCAAAGTCCATCGAGAATTCAAAGATTTTGCCAATCACTATCAGACAGTGGTCTGCTTGACTAGAGCGTATCGCCCAACAGATCAGGATGCGATTTCTTTAGTTTATCAACGGATCAAATACGCCATGGATGGCATGACTTTTTTTTATTAACTGATTGAAATGATCCTATCATGCAATTACTCCAAAAACACAATCAAAGCCTTTTACAGCGACAAGGCGTCAGTGGGAAAGAGTTGTTCCTGACTTCTGAAAAGTCTTTTTTGAAAACCCTTCCTACTAATAAATACGTTCCAAAAAAGTTCAGTCAATGAACCCTCCATGGGATGTTTTTACTTTACACCTAATACATCGTATTATAGTATGCCACATGGCTATGTCGGGCAACGTGTCGAAATTCATTACAGTGATCTAACAATTGAAATCTATGTTCACCGTGATCGTATTGCATTGCACCAAGGGCAAAAGACACCCAGGACTAACGGGGGCGGTAAAAGTTATTTAGCACAAGCTCTTGGTCATCAAGCATGGTATCGAAAGACTTCGATTCTTTTTAGAGAACTGCGTCAAGCAAAACAGGAGGGCACCTCCTTTACCCTATTGAGCAAACTATTGAAAATCGATGTGTTGATTATCGATGATTTTGGTTTACATGGCTTGGGTCGAATAACCAGAGAGTCCTTGATGGACCTGATGGATGAGCATTATGATGTTCATTCAACCATCATGGTTGGACAGATACCTGTCGCCTCCTGGCCTAATCGGTGAAAGAACGATTGCCGATGCCATACGCGATCCATTAGTCAATTCATCCCACAGAATCACTCTAGAAGGAAAATCGATGAGAATGAAAAAAAGAGGATTCAATTGGAAAAATAAATGCAATCTTGAACCTCAATCAATAGTTATTTTAATTTACAATCAATGGAATAAGAAAAGTAAAATAAATTTTATTGAGCCGAGATTAAAGGCGACTCAATAAGAGTGAAATCAATGGCTCAGTTTGAGTGATATATACAATTGAGAAGCCAAATCATGTTTGGGCCACCGATATCACCTATATTAGGGTTCTAGGGGAAGGTTTTACCTCGGTGCCATCATCGACATGTGTAGTCGTTTTGTGGTCGGGGGTCATCGTTCCAATACCATGCCTATAGACTAGTGTTTGGAAACTCTCTATAAAGCGATCGAACACGATGGTGGTCCTCAGATACTCAACACCGATCAGGGCAGTCCGTTGACTTCGAGAGCATAGTCAAGTACTGTCACTAGTTTTTCGATTTCGTGAAGCATGGATGGAAAAGGTAGAGCGACGGACCATGCTTTTATCGAACGATGATGGCATTCAGTCCAACAAGAGTGCTCGCCTATGGAACCCGATGATGATGGTTTGGAATGCTACAACAAACTAGAAAAATACTTTCGATCTTATAACAATCAGATACCACACCAGGGGATCTTATATCAAACACCGGTCGATCGTTACCATGAAATCAACAAAAAATAAAACATGATGAATGATCGAAAAAATTAAAAAAACAAACCATTCATTTTAAGCTGGAATCGTTCTTTTTTCAAGCCCATATTCCAAAGAAAAACACAAGTTATAGGATAACTTAAATTTGACCAATAACTGTCCTAATTTTGGGGTACAGAACAATCGGAGGCTAGGATGTGAGTAGTGTGACGGATATGAATAACATGTTTAATAATGCGACTTTGTTCAATCAAGACCTTAGTGTTTGGAGTGTCAGTAGTGTGACAGATTGCGAAGGGTTTTCTTCTAGTTCAAGATTAATGGACTCAAATCGTCTTTCATTTAGTAATTGCACCCCTATAGATTATGAATCAATGGATTATGATTTTCAGATTTTTATAAAATATTATTCTCTGTCTTCGGAAGATATTAAATTCAAAACTTTTTGGAATCATGAAATCCAAGAGTTTTTTATGTTTTTAGGTAGTCTCAGTTTTCAATTTAACAGAGAGCTTAAAATTTAATCAATATAACTGAAACTTATAAAAGAGATCTTTTAAGCAGCGACTATTTTGACCAAAACGGTTGATGAATAGGTAATCGTTCTAATTCTTGTTTTAATGGACTATTTTCTGATGTTGTTAACAAAGGATCATTATCAAGGATTACCTCTGCAATTTGTTTTTGTCTATTGATATACCCAACTTCTTCAGAATCTGTAAGTCGGTATATGGAAATTCCACTTTGACGTAAACCCAACAAATCTCCGGCCCCTCTTAGTTTGAGATCTACTTCAGCGATTTTAAATCCATTATTAGTTTGAGTCATGGTTTTGATACGCGTTTTGGCATCTTTTGAAATTTTAGAACTTGATACTAAAAGGCAATAACTTTTTGAAGTTCCACGTCCAACTCTTCCTCTCAGTTGGTGTAATTGTGAAAGTCCAAATCGTTCTGCATTTTCAATCATTATAACGGTTGCATTTGGAACATCCATCCCTACTTCAATAACGGTAGTAGATAGTAAAATATCTATTTTTCCTTCTTTAAATTCTTGCATAATGGCACTTTTTTGGGCAGACTTCATTTTCCCATGCAACATACCCACTTTACATTTAGGTAACGGAAAGGTTTTAAGCATTTGATCGTATCCTTTTTCTAAATGCAAAAGATCTAAGGTTTCAGATTCTTCAATCAAAGGATACACTACAAAAATTTGTCTATTTTTTTCGATTTGAGAAGCTAAAAAATCATTGATTTTAATTCTTTGATTTGAATTGAAATATATGGTATCAATTGGTTTTCTTCCAGGGGGTAATTCATCTAATATGGACAAATCTAGGTCCCCATAGAATGTGTGAGCTAGTGTTCTTGGAATCGGGGTCGCACTCATCAATAAAATATGAGGTAATTTCTTTTCATTAATGCTTTTCGCCCAGAGTTTAGCTCGTTGTTTAACTCCAAAACGATGTTGTTCATCAATGATTACAAGTCCTAACTTTTTAAACTCCACCCAATCTTCTAGTATGGCATGTGTGCCAATAAGCATCTGTGAAAATCCATTGGCTATTCCTTTTGAAATAACATTTCTTTCTGACTGAGGAGTACTACCAGTCAGTAAATGATAATTCTTTATAGAATTAGGTAAATATTGAACAAAAGTTTTAAAATGTTGTTGGGCTAATATCTCAGTAGGCGCGATTAAAGTAACTTGATATTGACAATCAATTGCAAATAATGCTGCGACCAATGCGACTATAGTCTTTCCTGAACCAACATCTCCTTGAAGTAATCTATTCATTTGAACGCCTTGTCTTAAATCTTCTCGGATTTCCTTAATAACCCGTTTTTGAGCATTTGTTAATTTAAAATCTAGTTTATGGTTATAAAATGAATTAAAATGTGAACCAATATTTTTGATTAGATAGCCATTTTTCTTTTGTCTTCTTTCTTTTGTTTTGGTGCGCATGCGCATTTGTAAAAAAAAAGTTTCTTCAAATTTTAAACGGTTTTTTGCCATTTCATAACATGCATTATTAAGAGGAAAGTGAATGTTTTTAAGAGCTTCTTTTTTCCCCATTAAACTATATTTTTTGAGTATATAGTTAGGAAGGGATTCAGTAATTTCAATGGTGGGAATATTAAATACGGTTTCAATACTCTTAATCAATTTTTCTTGAGTCAATTCAATTTCAGAAAACTTTGCAGAAGAAGGATAAACAGGCGTCATCGGCTTGTTTTCATTTTGAATATATTGAGAGTATAAATTAAGAATAGGGTGAGCCATTGATGGAGTATCTCTAAACCAATTTAATTTTCCAAAAGCAACATATTGGTATTCGGATTTTAATGCCTTACTAATCCATTCAATATTTTTAAACCAAACAAGTTTTAATTTAGTTCTACTAAAACTGTAAGGATTGGTAAATGTGGAATGAAGACGACTATCATCTAAAATGGCAGTGAGTCGTTGTTTTGGAAATTGTCCTTCATAACGGATGGATTTTAATATTCCTCTTATTTGAACTTCTTTGTTTTCCTCAGTGAGGTTTCCAATGGCCGTGAACTGACTTCGATCAATCTGCCGAAGGGGATAAAAATGTAATAAGTGATCAATGGTTTTTAAACTAAAAGTTTCTTCCAGCACCTTAGAATACCGAACTGTAGGCCCAAAATCTTCTAGCTGGGTTTTAAGATTAACCATGCCAGCGTTGTTAAAACAAAAATAACCAACCCACCTTTCAAACGGTAAAACAACTCAAATAACTAGAATGCTTAAAACAATACTGATTGTGTTTTATTTAATGCAAAATTGTTTTTGATATTGTTAAATTCATTTTTGTTTTTATTGCCTAAAATAAATTCATTTGTTTAGGTTTATTATTCGTGAACGATACCCAGCAAAACAAACTACTTAGTCAACTTAATGATGCTCAACGGCAAGCCGTACAGAATATCAAAGGGCCTACTTTAATTGTTGCTGGGGCTGGATCTGGTAAAACTAGAGTTATAACCTACCGCATTGCTAATTTATTACTTCAAAAGGTTAGCCCATTTAATATTCTAGCTCTGACATTTACCAATAAAGCTTCCCAGGTTATGAAAAACAGAATTCTAGGATTAACCCAACATCACCAAGGCCGTTATTTATGGGCTGGAACGTTTCATTCTATTTTTGCTAGATTATTGCGTGTAGAATCTATACATATACCATATCCTGAAAATTTTACAATTTATGACACATCAGATGCTTTATCTGTGATTAGGTCGATAGTCAAAGAAATGGATATCTCCAAAAAAGCCTATAATTCTAGACAAATTCTATCCCGAATTTCAAGTTTAAAAAATGAATTGATTACTGGAGAGGATTACCAAAAACAAAAAGATTTCATTTTACAGGATGAATATCGATTACAACCAAAATTTGCCGATGTTTATTTGAGATATCAGAATAAATGCATTGTATCTGGAGCCATGGATTTTGATGACTTACTTCTACAAACCTATCAGTTATTGAAAACAAATCCGCAGATATTGCAGAAATACCAAAGCCGTTTTAAATACATTTTAGTCGATGAATATCAAGATATCAATGAAGTACAATACCAAGTAGTTAATCTCCTAGCTGATAAATATGAAAATGTTTGTGTAGTCGGTGATGATGCCCAAAGTATTTATGCTTTTAGAGGAGCCAAAATAAAATACATACAAGATTTTAGAAAACGATATCGTAATGCTTCGATTTATCGGTTAGAGCAAAACTATCGATCAACCAAAAATATTATTAGGGCCGCCAATTCCATTATTAAGCATA
This sequence comes from Flavobacteriaceae bacterium, assembly GCA_965221765.1. GTDB lineage: Bacteria > Bacteroidota > Bacteroidia > Flavobacteriales > Flavobacteriaceae > Bin25. The sequence continues at coordinate 2,098,917 of OZ244911.1, read as the reverse complement.
ATAAGAAGCAAATTGAAAAAACCCTTTTTACAGAAAATCCAATAGGAAATAAAGTATGCGTGGTTAATCTCAATAGTGAAATAGCGGAAGCTACTTTTATAAAAGATGAAATCATTAAAGTAATCCAAAAAGGATATACCTCAACGGGTCTATTAAATCAAAGAATTTCTTCTTATAACGAAGTATGTATTCTCTATCGAACCAACGCACAATCGCGAGTTTTTGAAGAAGTGTTTAGTAAATTCAATATACCTTATCAAATCTATGGAGGTATTAGTTTTTATGAAAGAAGTGAGGTAAAAGATGTATTGGCGTATTTAAAACTCATTATGAATCACAATGATCGTGAAAGTTTTAAAAGAATAATTTCAAAACCAACCAGAGGTATTGGTCCTACAACTGTTGATAAATTGATTGTATTTGCTGATCAGTATCAATTATCATTGATGGAAGCCATCGATAAACTGAATAAAATACCATATGGAATATCGCAATTGATCATCGATAGGCTAGGAGATTTTAAATCAATGATTAATCGATTTGTAGTTGAGTCAAAACAGTTGAATGCTTTTGAATTGTGCAAACTCGTGATCAAGCGAACTCAAATCATCGACTTTGTTAAAAAAAGAAGTGAAACCGATGAAATAGCCAATGAAAAAGAAAATAATATCAATGAATTACTTAATAGTGTTAGCGACTTTATTCAAGAAGCAATGCGCGAGGATGATCAAGAATTAGATATAACATTGGGTTCCTATTTGCAAACAGTTGCACTATATACTTCTCAAGATCAAGAAAAGCAAGACTTGAATCGGCTGACACTTATGACCGTGCATCTTTCAAAAGGTTTAGAATTTCCTTGCGTTTTTGTGGTTGGTCTAGAAGAAGATTTATTTCCTTCAGCACTTAATAATACCCCTGAGGGTATTGAAGAGGAAAGGAGATTGATGTATGTAGCAACAACTAGGGCAGAAAAACTGTTGTATTTAACATATACCAATTCGAGATTTAAGGCAGGAGAGAGGATGTTTTGTTATCCAAGTCAGTTTTTAAGCGAAATTGACCAAAAGTTTATTTTTAGAATTTCAAAAACTAATTTTACCCAACCAGTTAAACAGTATAAACCAAAAACAAACATTGAATATGCGCCTTCAAAAATTTCAGCCATAATGGAACCAAGAAAATTTGACAAGCTAAAAAAAGTAGATCATTTGGATGTAGATGATAACGGAGAAGATTACTATCCAAATCTCAAAACTGGTTCTAAAGTGGACCATGAAACCTTTGGCTTAGGAGTTGTAGAAACTATCGAAGGAAAAGGTCAGAACAAAAAAGCTATGATTAAATTCGAAAAAACCCAAACTACAAAAAAACTTCTTCTAGCCTATGCTAAAATCAAAGTCTTGAGAACCAAATCATGAGTCATTATATTGAGTTACCGAAGCACTTTATAGATCAAAAATATTTTGATCAAATTATCAATGTGCTAAAAAGTGGAAGAGTTGCTATTTATCCTACGGATTCTGTTTATGCCATGGGATGTTTATCCAACCAACAACGTGCAATACATCAATTAGGATTAATTAAAAATCAAAAAATAGAACGTGCTGAACTAAGTTTTATATTTTCTGATATTAAGCAATTAACTGATTATATAGGAATTATAACCAATCCACAATATAAAGTCATTAAAAGAAATTCACCAGGCCCCATTACGTTTATCTTAGAACCTAAAAATAAATTTCCTAAACCATTTAATAAAAGAAAAACAATTGGAGCTCGCATACCTAGTCATCCATTTTTATTGGAGCTCATTTCAAAATTAGAGGCCCCTATTTTAACCACCTCTTTGCATAATGAAGATGAAATTGTTGCTTACTCAACAGATCCCAATGAAATATATCAAAGATGGGATGCTGATCCAAGAATAGATTTATTTATCAATGGAGGGTATGGAAATAACACACCATCAACTGTTGTTGATTTAACACGTGAACCATTTCAAATTATAAGGCAAGGACTAGGAGAATTTCACTAACTGAGTTAGAAAGCAATAGCATAAATTGAAAATCATATACTAAAGCGGTAAAACACAGCCAAAAAACTTCTTAGAAACCATTTCGTATTTTTTAACTATTCCTTTCCAACCATATCCTACAGCATAATAATTGTTCTCCTCCCCATAGAAATATTCAAAATCTAACTACATACTCACCACTTCCCCATGCTAGATTAACAATCAGTTGATTAGTATTAGTTAGTCACTCCTTAAAAACTCAAATTGAGTCCATCATCCCCTTTATACGGGGGGGGGGGGGTTGAATGATGCCCTACTAGCGAAGACAGAGTTTTGAAATCGGCAAGAAAATGCGTATTTTACTTGCAAAACCTTGCAGAAATGATTAAAAAAAATAACGCCAAAACAATTCCCATGATTTGAATCAGCATTTGCAGACCTTTTCCATCCAAACCATCGCATCCAATGGCTAGCCGATGCCATCGACTGATCACCTTTTGAACAAGTCTTTACTCGGTGGTATGCTCCCAAAGGCCGTCTAGCCATCCCGATGCGTGTGATGGTGGGTGGTTTGATGCTCCAACGACTTGATCATCTAAAGGATGAAACCCTCCTGGATCGCTGGATTGAACATCCTAGCATGCCGTATTTTACCGGACGGATTTCATGAAATAAGAACCCCCTGGCGATTCTTCTGATGGGGGTCCTATTAGAAAACGGATGGGCGAAAAAGAGATAAAGACCCTCTTTGCTTATTGGGTTCAGTGGCCTCCAAAAGAAATCAAGAAGTCCTCATCGATGGTGTTATCCCATACCACTGTCCAAGGCAACAACGTGATGGTTCCGACCGATGCCCAACGGAATCAAAAAGTCATCGATCAATACAACCAAATCGCTAAAAAAGAGAATATAAAACAATGCCAGAGGGTTGCCAAGGCCAGTGCGTCAAACTTTTCATGGGAAGCCTCCTCGACGAGCCAAAATAGCCGCCTCCAAACGCAAGACCTTCACAGGTCGATCAGTGCGAGCATGAAAGCGAAAACTTCTCTCTCCATCACTCGATGATGATCTAGAAGACTTGAAGTGGTACCAATGGGTGATGGATCAACAAAAAACCCATCAGAATAACGTCGATGCGATTCATCAACCATGCACCGCTGGTATGGCCAAAGGCAAGGCTCATAAGAACTATGCATTGGGTAATAACGTCGGCTTGATGGCCACTAGGGGTCGACAGATGATCATCACAGCCATCGGTGCTTTTGAGGGCAACCCTCATGATAGCCAGACCACCATATCAATGCCAGGCCAACCATTGAAAAGGGATCCCCGGATCGAAAACAAAAGAAACAGAAGAAGTTCCGACGCCCAGCCGCTATGGAACCGCTCATTGGCAACCTTAAAACAGAACATCGGATGCCAAAAAACGACTTGATGGGCGGCCAATCACCAACCATCAATGCCTATTTAGCAGCAACAAGGTGGCCTTGAAAGAAATTCATGGAACCATTATAGTCGACGATGTTCTTTTTTACTTTTTCAAAGGGTCTCCTTTTTCAGCCCAAAGAACTCTGATAATAAAACTAAGTGAACTACAACTAATAAAAAAGACTTTTTAAGGAGCGACTAAATAGAGAAGGGATTAAAAAATCACCTTGTTTTCCTAATGAAAATTCAACCATTCTCTAACTATAAGACTTTTTTGTTCCTTCTGCTGCAAAAACCCTATCAAAAACATCTATGTGAAATCCAAAATTTCAGAAAGAGTTCTATAAAAAATTCATTGAATTTTTAAATTATCCAAATCCAAAAAAAAGAACAATAAAAAGGTCTCAAAAAAACACGTATTCTTTTCGAGTTAGTGATGTGGTCATAAAATAGGACAAAAGGCATTAAGGACAACCGGTCTCATATCTTTTTTAAAGATAAAGAATTATATATTGCTAAAATTGATAATAAATCGGATAAACAATCGATAACTAAATTCGAAGTAGTAATCATTCAAAGTGCAGTTGAGTAAGTCATTAAATCTTAGATCAAAAATTTATATATCAGAAATTTCTTGGTGATTATTGGTCATGCTTTTTCCACTTTGGTATGTAGTTCCTATACTAACTCATCTGATAACACACCAAAAAAAACCGCTTGATAATAAATCAAGCGATTTAAAATATTGATTTCGAAACGATATGGTTTGCTATGGAGCTATATCCATCCCTTGTTCAATCAAATCATAGAACTGCCCTAATCTTGGTAAAATGACAATTCTTGTTCTCCGATTGAGTTGTCGATTAGCGCTGGTATCATTATCTGCAATAGGATGGTAGTAAGAGCGACCGGCGGCGACCATTCGCTCTGGTGGAACATCAAAATCGTTTTGTAAAATGCGGACGACAGAAGTAGCACGTTTAACACTCAAATCCCAATTATCTTGAATGCCTGGTTGACTAATAGGCACGTTATCGGTATGGCCTTCAACCATAAATTCAATTTCAGGTTGGTTATTGACTACTGTGGCAACTTTACCCAAAACACTACGGGCTTTAGTCGTTACATTATGAGATCCACTTCTAAATAATAGTTTATCTGAAATAGATACATAAACAACTCCTTTTTCAACGCTGATTTCAATATCAGAATCTGAAATATCTCCAAGGGCTCCCTTTAAACTTGTGACTAAAGCAAGTGTAACAGAATCTCTTCGAGTTACAGCTTCCTGCATGGTTTTAATTTGAAGATCTTTTTCTTGTAAACTTTCTAATGATCGCTCAAGATTTTCAGCTCCTTTTTGTGTTAAGGTTGTCAGATCACCAATATTGGTGATTAAATCTTGATTATTAGATCGTAAAAAGTCATTTTCTTTTCTAAGCAAATCCATGGCCGTTACAGCTTCTGATCGCTCTTCTTCACAAACATTTAATTTGACGGTTGCACTATCTAGTGCAGTTTGAGTTTCAGTTTGAAGTTGCTCTAATTCTTTGAATGTTTTCATGGAAACACATGAAGTCAAGAAAGCTGCAAAACTGACTACAGTTAAAATTCGAATCATATTACTAGGCATTAATACTTATTGATACTATAAACAATTTTTATGCCACAAAGTTAAAACTTTATTTTTTCAAGTAAATCACTGGCGGTTTAATTTTTCTTTAAGGTATACAAGTAAAATGCTTAGTTCATTAAAGTGTTTGATATAAGGATGTTTTTTTAGTTTTTTTCGCTTTTTTAAAATAATCGAAAAGTTTCTAAAAAAAAACCAATGAGAATTCATAATCGCTTTTAACCGTGATAATTTGAATTGGCATAAGTAAAAAATACCTACAAAGAAATCCATCATCAAGCGACTAGGTAATATAATAAGGAGATAACTCAGTGAGGTATTTTTAAAAAGCATCATCAATGAATTCCGATGGTTATAGAATACTTTTCTTGCTGATCTTATTGCAGAACCATTTCCAAGGTGGTAAACCTCACTTTGCCCAATTGTAGAGATATCATACCCATGCCGTTTGGCTCTCCAGCAAAAATCAATTTCTTCTTGATAACAAAAAAAATCTTCATCAAAACCCCCCACGGCAATAAACACTTCTTTTCTTAAAAAAAAACAGGCTCCTGATGCCCAAAAAACAGATCGAGTAACTTTGTCGATGGATGTTGGCTTTTTTAAACGATTAAAAATTCTTCCTCGACAATAGGGCAATCCAAAAAAATCTAAATATCCTCCTCCAGCACCCGCATATTCGAAGTATTTTGGGTTTTCATAGTTTAAAATCAATGGCTGAGCTATCGATATTTGGGGGTTAGAATCAAATGCTATAAGAATTGGTTCAAGCCAATTTATTGGCACTTGGACATCATTGTTTAAAAAACATATCAAGGGTTCTTTGATTTGTTGAACACCTTGATTATACCCACGAGCATAACCAAAGTTTGTATGAAGTGAAATAATTTGAACCGATTGATAATAGGTTTTAATCCAATAAATCGAATCATCATTAGATCCATTATCGATGACATAAACTTTGCCCTTTGGACTATTGGAGATAACTTGAGGTAAAAATTGTTTTAATAAATCCAACCCATTATAATTTAATATAGCAATGGCTATTTGATTCATATGTTATTGGTATAGGGGCAATTGTTCTATAAAGCGATGATTTGCATTTTGAGGGTCATATATATAAAATAATTGATTTTTTCCATTGGTCACCATATAATAATCACATTTTTCTATATCACTAGCATATATTCCAATCCTCGGTATATTTATTTCGTTAATTGTTTCCCGCGTAATCTTTACCGATGGAGATTTACATTCGACCATCAAAAAATTTGTTTGATTTTTATTTTTAACCAAGATATCTACCCGTTTTATGGTATTATATAATTTAATTTGATGTTCAATTAAAATCCATCCTATTGGTACCTTCACTTCCGAAATCAAATAGTCAACAGTTTGTATTCGAACTCGTTCTTCAGGCCTATCATTCAACCATTTTTTTCGAACTTTATCAAAGAGGTATGTTCTATTACCAATATTTTTAGTTTTTATTTCATACATTATATCGCCAGTTTGATTGCTTTGGAAACAATTTATTAAATCAATGCTAAATTTTAATCGATTTCAAAAATATAACCAACTTAAACAAGATATATCCAATCATAAGTTTGCTCCAATTTATTTGTTTTCAGGTCAAGAAACATATTTTATAAAAGAATTAATTCAACTGATCCAAAAACAAATTTTGAAGGTCAATGGTTCTGAATTTGATGTGATCAGCTTCGATGGCAATCAAGCGACTATTGAACAAATCATCGCTTCAGCCAAAATGTACCCTATGTTTGGTAAATATCGATTGGTCTTGGTCAAAAGAGCTCAAAATATAAAGAAGAATACTGATGACTTGACTCCATATGCTGAAAAACCTTCTCAATCTACCGTTTTAATTTATAGTTATGAAGGTAAAGAGTTTGATAAACGAAAAAAAATCTATAAGCTAATCGCCAAAAGTGGGGTGGTGATAGAATTTAAACCACTCTATGATGCTGAAGTGGAATCATGGACCAATCTCAAAGCCAAATCCATGGAGCTAAAGATTGATTTACATCAGATCAAATTGCTTAGGGAATATAATGGGAATTCGCTCCATAAAATCCAATCGGTGTTAGATAAATTAAAATTAGTTGTTGGAAATCAAGCCGTCACTTCCGAAATCATCGATAATTATATTGGTATCTCTAAAGATTTTAATGTCTTTGAATTACAACAAGCCATTGGAAAAAGAGATGCGAAAAAAGCCTATTTAATTGCAAAACATCTGAGCAACAACCCTTCGATGAATCCGATGGTTGTTACTCTAAGTGTTCTCCATGCATATTTCACTAAAATCTTATCACTACACTGTTTATCCGAAAAATCTAAAGCATCTCAAATGTTAAATATTCATCCTTATTTTTTAAATGAGTACCTAGAGACATCCACAAAGTTTGATCTGAATCAAACAAAAACCGTATTGAATGAAATTTTTAATACGGATTTAAGAGTAAAAGGAATTAAAGCCAATAAATCAAATGATTATTATGAGCTTAGTGAACTGATTAGTAGAATTTTGAATTGCTAGGAAATTTTCTAGGGTTCGATTCATGCATTAATCTATAAACAACTTCAACCACATCATCTGATGATGGTTTAGAAAAATAATCCCCATCACTTCCATAAGCTGGTCTGTGAGCTTTTGCCGATAACAAAATAGGAGCAGCATCTAAAAGTGGAAAAATATTTTGTTTATCGATTAACTGCTGTAAAATATAGGCGGTTGCACCACCAGGGACATCTTCGTCAATAATAACCAATCGGTTTGTTTTTGAAAGACTGTTTTTAATGTCTCCATCGATATCAAAAGGGATTAAACTTTGAATATCAATCAGTTCAACTTCTATCCCCAATACCCTTAATTGTTTTTCAGCTTCACTGATAATTTTTAAGGTAGATCCATATGAAACAATCGTAACATCCTGTCCAATAATCAAGGTTTCTACTTTTCCGAATGAAGTAGTGAACTCTCCGAGATTATAAGGCAATTTTTCTTTTATTCGATAGCAATTTAGTGGCTCAATCACAAGTGCTGGTTGTTTGGTCTTTAAAAGGAGATTATAAAAACCTGCAGCTTGGGTCATATTACGAGGGACCAAAATGTAAATCCCCCTCAATAGATGAACGATGCCCCCCATTTGAGATCCCGAATGCCAAATACCTTCTAAACGATGACCTCTTGTTCGAATGATTAATGGCGCGATTTGTCTTCCTCGAGTACGATAAAATAAACAAGCCAAATCATCCATTAAAACACTCAATGCAAAAGGCAGGTAATCCAAATATTGAATCTCTGCAATCGGGCGAAATCCCCGATGGGCTAGTCCTAAACCTTGTCCTATGATCGAAGCTTCTCGTATCGAAGTATCAAAAACACGATGTTCACCATATTTTTTTTGTAGTCCTTCAACCCCCTGGTTCACATCTCCAAGTTTTCCTACATCTTCACCAAATATCAATAGGTTATCGTGCTTAGATAATAAAGAATCAAAATTATCACGAATGATGATTCGACCATCAACAATAGCAGGGGAGTCTCCATACTTTGGAGGGGTTTGATTTAAATTTTTTATATCGTCTATGGACTGAGCATATAAATTAGAAGAAATTCGTTCTCTAATGTCTGTATTTAATTCTTCAAACCATATATTGAAATCTTCTGAATCAATATCTGGAAAAGAATGTAACCGCGTAATAGTTTGCCTAGCTGCATGAAATATATTCTTATAGGTAGGATTTTCAACTTTTGAAAGATTATTACGAATAACTTGAATCGAGGTATCATTATAGGTTTCAGAAATAAATTCATTTAAAAAATCAAGCAATACGGTTTTTTCTTTTTTAATAGGTGATTGATAAGCTGTCCAAGCTTTATTTTTAGCTGATTTGGCACGAATGGCCATTTGGTTTTCAATATCTTCTAATTCTTCAATGCTTGCCAATTCATTTTCTAATAACCATTTTTTCATTTGAACATTACAATCGAATTCTTTTTCCCACTCGAGACGCTTAGTACTTTTATATCTTTCATGGGACCCTGATGTGGAATGTCCTGAAGGTTGAGTGAGCTCTGTGACATGAATCAGAATTGGGATATGTTCTTTACGAGCTAATTCTTCAGCATAGGCATAGGTTTCTATTAATGCTTGATAATCCCATCCCTTAACGGTCAAAATTTCGAATCCTTTTTGTGTTGGGCTTCTTTGGAATCCAGCTAAAGCTTCAGATATGCTTTCTTTGGTAGTGTGAAGTGATTTTTCAACTGAAATCCCATAATCATCATCCCATACATTGATAATGACTGGTCCTTGTTGAACGCCTAAAGCATTGAAAGATTCAAAGAAAAGGCCTTCAGATGTGCTAGCATTACCGATGGTCCCCCAAATAACTTCGTTTCCATTGTTAGAAAAAAGTTTTTGGTTTTTAGTCTTGTAGTGGCGATAATAGATTGAGGCCTGCGCCAGTCCAACAATTCGTGGCATTTGAGTCGAAGTAGAAGATACATCTGCGAAATGATTTTTTTGATTCAGTTGTGAAATCCACTCCTTGTTTGGTCCCAAATTTGGACTGAAGTAATGGGAATTCATTTGTCTACCCCCGGACATGGGTTCTCGTTGGATGTCTAAGTCTGCATAAAGCGCTGAAAAAAACTGTTCTTCATCGATTAACCCCTGAGCTAGCATGAGGGTTTGGTCGCGATAATAACCAGAACGGCAGTCTCCATTTCTGAAATAGCGATGCATCACGGCTTGAACTAATTCTTTTCCATCACCAAAAATTCCGAATTTGGCTTTTCCTAGAAGAACTTCTTTTCTTCCAAGTACACTCAAAGCACGACTGAGCGTGATTAATTTAAAATCTTTTAAAGCGACCTGGGATGAAATATTTTTGGGAACGACATCAATCAGTTCAGAAGAATCCACTCAGGAAAGTAAAGGCTTCCAAAATTACATAAAATGAGCCAAAGCCTATCATTAGAATTGGATTTTTGGAATAATACCGTCCGTCTTATCAACAAGTCTTAATAACTTTTATTTTGGTAGCAAAAAAGACCGTTTTAGTGATAGATTAGATGCTAAAAACCAAGTTCATCAATCTAGTGTAATATTTTAAAAAGTTTTTGGCAGTTTGATTGAATCATGGATGAAGTTATTTGTTTTAATAGAATTGACCAATGAGGTAATTTCAATAACCTAACCAAACATAAAGTAATAAACGACAAAGCGAAAAAATGCAATATGAATGGTACTCATTTGATATAGGAGACTTTATCAAAACAACGATACTCTAAGAAGGTTAAAGATACGTTAGAATCCGAAGGGAGCACTAAAAGCACCAAACGTTAGTTTTCTTTTTTTATTCGAATTTTTTTAGTGCTCTCTTTTTGTATTAGAGTTTGATTTTTTTGATACGGTGGGAACTAATAAATCAATCTTTTTTCGTTGATGGTTTTTTCCAAGATGAAACTCATTTTCAATATGCTTAAAAAATTTAATCGTATGATGAAACATGTAATGGACAAAATAATCTGAATTATTTTCTTCCCAAGCATCAATCAATACCTCTTTATAAGTTTCTGAGCTCTGATACAATACAGTTGTCAGAGAAATATCATACCAACCTTGCACATAGTTCATTCATAACCGACTATTACAGCTATTTCCATCCAAAAAAGGATGTATTCTTAATATTTCATAATGTAACCAAAAGGATAATTTATAGGCTTCTAAAATATCTTTTGGCTTTTGTATTTCTTTGTTTAAATGGTTCAAAATGGGTTTTAAATGGTTTCTAACTTCGGTATGTGATATAAAACTAAAAGCATTTCCCCAAACAACATCTTCATTTCTTATTTTCCCTCTTGTAGTATCAAATACTTGCCCATCTCCTAGTTCTTTTATTTGACCATTATTTCTCATCACTATATGATTTAATCTTTCCAAACGTTCTATTGATAGTGATGTTTTATTTTGATATTGTTTCATAACATACAATAGCCCATTGCAATAATCCCTTACGATTTCTTTTTCTTGTTCATTTTTTCAGGTTCAATAGCATACTTTAACATATTTTCTACTTGTATTCGTGTTAAAGTGCTACCTTCTATTCGAGTGCTGTTTTCAATTAAAGAATAAATAATTCGATGGGCTTCCATGGGATATCGAAGCAGATTTTGTTTATATGCTTGAAGTTTTTGGATGAATTTCTTTTTATCGGTATCATTGAAAATAATCATCTTCTTCTAGGCTACATTTTAAATTTATTTTCGAAATCATAGAATAAACTTTGGCTTGATGATGAAATATTTGATGGACTCCAAAAAATAGAGATATAGAACATCATGGAATACAAAGAAAAACAGCACTGAAATTGGTGCAATGATTAGATTAATTGGAAGAAAAATATCGCGTTTTATTTCTTTCCCAAAAATCTTTTATCACCAACAAGTTTTCCATTCTCATTTGTTCTTTTCGCTTTGTTCTTACTTCGAGTCGATTCAGTATACCTAAAAAATTCATCCAATTAAAACAATGTCTTCGGGTATCGACATTAAACTGAAAATCATGATTATCATAGGGGTCACCATGTTGTTTAATATAATTTCGGACCCGTTCTGTAAATTGCTTTTGTTCTTCTAGTGATGCTAATTTCATAATTATGATTTTAACTCATCAACCAACACAAAGTTAAGTGAATTCACTTATAGAATAAAACTGGTTTATGGAAATCCTTTGAAGGTTGTGAGTCATTCTCTTCAGAATCTTTCTTCATGGATTTCCTTGTTCATTCCCACCGTTTCGAAAAGAGTTCTCGAAAGACATTGGGATGAATATAGAAAGTAAATCGGATATTTCGAAAATAACCATGATCGTTGATTGGACTTTGGTTTTTTGCCACGAGTGGAAAAAAGAACTCAAAGTAATCGGGGACAATATTCAATCGAATACCACCACCCCAAAATATTTTTGCGGATAATTCTTTGGATTTCAACAAGGCAAAATCTCCATAGAGTTCGATGAATTTCCAAACACCAAAATAAAGATTGGTAGCTGCCATAAAGTTATCTGAAATTCCACTAGTAAAATCAGTTTTAAACGCACCATCTAAATTGATAAACTGTTGACTGAATATTCCAGTGGTATCACTTCTTCCAAAAACTCGATATCGAAATAAATAATCTTTGGGTTTGCTAATTCGATAATGAAAATAGTTATCTTTTAAAGGGTTACTCAAAAACTTACCGATAAAAAGGCGAGCTCCAATTTGGCTTCCATTATGTCGAAGTCTGCGATAATCAATAATCCATGAAAGTTTCGAAAAATCACCAGATAATTCCAAGCTAGTATCAAATGTGAAGTAATTGATGGCTTCTTTATTTGAAAAAAGATGACGAAGCAATATCACATCGTAATTAGGTAATCCACTAGATACTTCTCTTTGATCAAAACGAACAGAATAGAGAGAAATTTCTGCCAAATGTTTTTTTCTAGACCTTAAATCGGAGGGTCTAAAATACCAACGAATAGATGGTCTAAACAAAGAATACCTTAAACTAGCATCATAATGAAACGTATTGAAATTAAAAGAATATTGTTCTCGGTATTTACTTAGATTGTCCTTGTATAGATTAATCGAGAATTTAGCATCTCCAACAAAAGTATCTTCTTTTAGAGAATAAAATGGTTCGAAATCAAATTGGAAAGTTTGTTTTTTTTCTTGAATGTTGAATAATCGAGCTCCGATTGTAATGCCGTCATAGGTATTATATTCAGTCCAAGGGTAGTAAAATAATTGAGTTCTAGTTGGATTATCAATATCAAAACCAAATTGCAGTTTGAATGGTTTGACATCAGTATAATGACTTATAATATGCCAATTATTCCTACGGTTACTATCGGCTAAAGTTAATTCAGGATTGACAACCACGTAGGTGCTTTGATTGATCGGCCAATTAAATCGAGTGGTTTCTTCCTTTTTGAGATTAATCCATCTTGAGTCAATTTTTTCTCGGTTTTCATCATAAAAAACAACTTCAACAGGCAAAGATTTTCCATTTTTCTCATCTAATTCAATTTGATAGAGATGCTCTTTTTTTTGAAATGATTTAATCGAAACATCTATATTTTCAATGTCATTGAGATAGGCATCAAAAAACCAAGATAAATCCACGATTGTGCTTTTTTGAAAAAAAAATGAAAAATCATTCGTTTTATCGTTGGTAAATTCATGAAACATTGAAAAACTATAGTCCTTTATGACTTGTTCAAAATCAACTTCCGGAATATTGTCATTAAAATAATTTTCGAGATAAACTAAACCAGTACCCACGCGATATGGAGAGATAGTTTGATGATTATAACGAGTTAATTTTTCTTTGGAGAAACCATCAGGTTGAAAATCTTGTGAAGCCTCAGCGGCTTGAATAAAAAACAAATAACTTTCATTAAACTTTAAGTTACTCCATTGATAAGTCTGTAATAATTTAAGATTTGAGATATTACCTAAAAATTTTAAATCAGGATAAAACTCTTCGACATATTGCATCATAAAATAGGTTTGAAGTCCATTGATAATCCAATGATTTTTTCTTTTATCAATAGGTAAATTATGCAAATACCCTCTTAAACTAGCTATTAGATATTCTAATTCAAATCGAAATCCATCGGGATATAAATCAAGCCACTTGGGCAATAAGTTTAGTCCTATAAAAGGATTCTTATTGTAATCCAAGGCCAATACCATTTGTTTTGGATGGGAATGTAGAGCGGTTTTGCTAATGATAAAATCATCAATCTTATTGACAGATCGATAAAATTGGTCAAGACTTAAAGCTGAAGGAATAATATCCGTTTCTATCGTTCTGCCATTGTATAATTCAATTTGTTCGAAATAGTTTTGATAACTAAATACAAAATCTGCACGTGTTAAATTGTTACCCGAAAATGAAACTCTATGATGATCTAATTTAGAAGTTGGATGTTGATTTATTAAATTACTAAAAAAGTGCAATTCACTAGGGAAAACCCAATCGACTTGATAATCTGATGGTAAATGACTGTTGTCTCCTAGTCCTAATTCGCTGTGGAGCAACCATTGATTATCAATAAATGGAGCCAAGCGGATATACCAATTTCTTAAAATAATCTTTTCTCCATTTTTAACCCCTATCCCCGTAAACTTATTACTAGGTATTTTAATCGTATAGCGCAATGTTAGTTCGACAGATTGCTTTGGTTTTATTAAGTGGGGAGTGATGATTTTAATAATATCAGGTTGTTCACTGAGTCGTTGATATTCTATAGGTTGACCTTTAAACGTAATGGTTTGGATTTGGGTGTTTCCTTTGGCATGATTCCTTGATAAATAAAATCGCCGATTAAAATCTTCAGCTAAATGATTTGAAAGAGGTGTTTGACTATTGGCATAGGCATTATTCCAATCCAAAAAATAAAATATATCGGTTTGATCATTGGTTGGATTGATAAACGTGATGTTTTGTTGAATAGCAACTGTATAATTGGTTGTTGATAACTGAGCATCAATAGCGTATTGAGTTCTTTGAGATTGTGATCTACAAGTAAAACAATCCAATAGGGAAGAAAAAAGAATTATCGAAATCGAATATTTAAAAAAAAATGCTAACAAACCTAAAATAGGAACTAAATAAAAGAAGTTAAGGCGTTAAAAATTTGGCTTGTAAATTCCCTTTTGATGAAATCCAGTGATTTTATCAATCACTTCTTGGGCGGTATCAACTACCGAAAATAATTCTAAATCATCGGATTTTATTTTTCCAGTTTTTAATAGAACATCATCAAACCATTTCAAAAGATTCTTCCAATAATCAGAACCAACTAGAATAATTGGAAATTGTTTAATCTTCCGGGTTTGAATCAATGTAACTGCTTCAAAAAACTCATCCAATGTACCAAACCCGCCGGGTAGAACTACAAAACCTTGAGCATATTTGACAAACATCACTTTTCGAGTAAAAAAATATTTAAATGCAATCAACCGATTTTTATCGATAAAAGGATTGCTAAATTGTTCAGAAGGTAATTCAATATGTAATCCAACTGAAGTTCCATTGGCTAGATGAGCCCCTTTATTGGCCGCTTCCATGATACCTGGTCCTCCACCACTAATTATACCAAATCCTAAATCTACAATAGCCTTTGAAATCTCTACAGTGAGTTGGTAGTCAGGATGGTTTGGTTTTGTCTGGGCTGAACCAAAAATTGAAATACATGGCCCGATAGATTCTAGGGTATCAAAGGCTTCAACAAATTCACTAATGACTTTAAAAATCATCCAATTATCTTGGGTTTTGGTTTGATGCCAAGTCAGTGCTTTTTTAGTGCTCATAAGGCTTAAATAGAATGGTTTAGTTCTTTAGATAGATAATATGCTGTATGATTATTTTTCTTTTGAATGATTTCTTCGGGGGTTCCAGTCGCCACAACTTTCCCGCCATGTTGTCCACCCTCTGGTCCCATATCAATGATGTAATCTACTTGTTTAATCACATCGAGATTATGTTCAATAATTAATATGGTATTTCCTTTATCAACTAAAATATTCAAAACCTTGAGCAATACTCTAATATCTTCAAGATGCAGTCCTGTAGTGGGTTCATCCAGAATATAAAAGGTTTTCCCGGTAGCTATTTTAGTCAATTCACGAGCCAACTTAATTCTTTGCGATTCTCCTCCAGATAGAGTAGTAGAACGTTGCCCTAGTGTTAAATACCCCAAACCAACATCACACAATACCTGTAGTTTTTTTTTAAGAGAAGGAATATTTTTAAAAAATTCACAAGCTTGATTAAACGATAAATTCAATACATCATTAATAGTTTTGCCTTTGTATTTGATTTCCAAAGTTTCAGCATTATATCGTTTACCATAGCAAACATCACATTCTACTTCAACATTGGGCAGAAAATTCATGGCAATTTCTTGGACACCTCGTCCCATACATTCATTACAACGGCCAGTTTTAACATTAAAACTAAAACGTCCTACTTCGTAGCCTCTAATTTGTGACTCTAAAGTAGAAGTAAATAATTTTCTGATATGAGAGAATATATTACAATAAGTTACTGGATTGCTTCGAGGCGTTTTCCCAATAGGGGATTGATTAATATCAATCACTTTATCAATATGAGTTGTTCCAGTAATGGATTTATAGGGTAGAGGTACTGGGTCGTGACTATTGTAAATTATCTTCTTAAGAATTGGGTAAAGGGTATGATTGATAAGAGTTGATTTTCCGCTTCCTGAAACGCCTGTTACCCCAACCATCATCCCAAGAGGGATTTTAAGATTTACAGATTTTAAACTATTACCTGTACAACCTCTTAATTCAATATATTTTCCATTTCCAACTCTTCTAATCTTGGGAATTTCAATTTCTAGATTCCCTGATAAATACTTTCCTGTAAGTGTATTTTGAGACTTGATTTCTGATGGTTTTCCCATCGAAATAACTTTTCCACCATTTTGACCGGCTCCAGGTCCCAAATCAATCAAGTAATCGGCCTGTAACATCATTTCTCTATCGTGTTCAACAACAATTACGGAATTGCCTAAATCTTTTAAGTTTTTTAATGAATGAATCAATCGATGATTATCTCTTTGATGAAGCCCAATGCTGGGTTCGTCTAGTATATAGAGTACTCCTACTAAATGAGAACCGATCTGTGTAGCTAAACGAATACGTTGAGATTCTCCACCTGATAGACTTCCTGAATCTCTGTTCAAATGAAGATATCCTAATCCCACATCCATTAAAAACTGAATTCTTGAATTGATTTCTTTAATGATTTCTATACCGATAACGTATTCTTTTTTAGATAATCGATTAGGTAGGGCATTAAACCATTGACTTAAACGAATTAAATCCCAGTTACAAATTTCACTGATGGATTGACTATCCACCTTATAAAATTGAGCCGTTTTCATCAAACGATTCCCATCGCATTCATCACACAACGTTGAACTCATGAATTGGGAAACCCATTTCCAATGGGAATTAGAAGTGTTGTCTTTATTAAACGAATTTAAATATGGAATAATACCTTCAAAGTTTAATTTAACATGTTTAGTGATTTTTGAGGCCTTCAATGGGACTTTATGATGAGATTCAGAGCCGTACAGTATAGTATCGATGGCTTTTTTTGGGATTTGATCAATAGGGCTATCTAATGAAAATTCAAAACACTCTGCAATACGAACAAACTCAGAAAATATCCAACGATTTCTGATTGCATTCATTCCAGCAATTCCACCTTCATTTATTGATAAACTAGTATCGGGAATAATTTTTTCTGAATCAATTATCGATAGGTGCCCGATTCCCTTACATTTAGGACACATGCCTTTACGTGAATTAAAAGAAAAGGTATTGGGTTCGGGTTTTGGGTATGACAAACCTGAAATAGGACACATTAAATTTCGACTGAAATACCTCACATGGGATGATTCTAAATCCACAACCATGATACTTTCTTTTCCCATGACCATAGCTAAATGGATGGCTTTTCCAAGTCTTTCTAACTCATTGTCAATCGCACCAGGCTTAATAATCATGCGATCAACAACCAATTCTATATTATGAATTTCATAGCGTTCAACATACATGTTGGGTTTTAAGTCTTTCACTTTTCCATCAATCCGTACTTTGGTAAATCCCTTTTTAATCAATGATGCAAATAGTTGACGATAATGACCTTTTCGATCTCGAACTAGAGGTGCTAGAATGGCAATTTTTTTGTTGGTATATCCCTTTTCGATAAGATTTTGAATTTGGTCATCGGTATAGCTGACCATCGTTTTATTAGTGATGTAGCTATATGCTGTTCCAATACGAGCATAAAGCAAACGAATAAAATCATATAGCTCAGTTACCGTTCCGACGGTAGAGCGCGGATTTCGTGAAGTCGTTTTTTGTTCAATAGCAATCACGGGAGATAATCCCTCAATCTTATCCACATCGGGTCGTTCAAGAGTTAAAATATGATGTTTAATATAAGTTGAAAAGGTCTCAATATATCGTCGTTGACCTTCAGCAAACAAAGTATCAAAAGCTAAAGAGGATTTACCACTTCCAGATAACCCAGTCATCACAATGAGTTGATCTCTTGGAATTTGAACATCAATATTTTGAAGATTATGTTCTCTAGCACCAAAAACATGAATTAAATTGCTTGATCCTGTCACCGTTTAATCAAAATAGAAAATCATGGATTATCTTAAAATAGCAGCATAATCATCACCCCTTGGATCTGCTCCTGTTGAAATCACTCCCAGACTATCGATTTTAATAGCATCTACTCTTCCCATAATCTTGGTATGCTCTTCACTTACATGGTATTGTTTTTCTATTAATGAATCAATGAGTTTGGGCTCAAATAAATCTGGTTCCATAACAATAATATCTGGATACCACTGATGATGAAATCGGGGTGCTTCAACAGCTTCTTGCGCGCTCATCTTATAATCAAATACATTGAGAATCGTCTGTACTACCGATGTGATAATGGTAGGACCTCCCGGAGTGCCTACAATCAAAGCTAATTGTCCATTTTTTTCAACAATAGTGGGTGTCATTGAACTAAGCATACGTTTTTGAGGTTCAATGGCATTGGCATAACCGCCCAGCATGCCGAACATATTGGGCTCATTAGGATTCGAAACAAAATCATCCATTTCATTATTTAAAAAGGTACCCAACTCTTCTACGAAGACCTTAGAACCGTAAGCTCCATTGAGTGTAGTGGTCACCGCAACGGCATTTCCTTGAGTATCAATGATTGAATAATGGGTGGTATTGAAATGTTCTCTATTAGATAATACACCTGGTAATATATCTTCTGATTTAGTTGCCTTGTTAAAATCCATTGAAAGCATACGATGAGAAAGATAATGTTCATCTAATAGGCTATCAATAGATATGGTGACAAAATCTTGGTCGCCTAAAAAATGAGATCGATCTGCAAATGATCGTCGCTGAGCCTCAACTAAAACCTGAATACTTTTTAGCGTATTATGACCAAATTGATCTAAGGGATATGGTTCTACCATCTTGAGAATTTGTCCTATACAGATACCTCCAGAAGAAGGGGGAGGCATTGAGTAAACCGTCAAATCATTATAATTAAATACGATGGGTTTTCTCCAAATAGCTCTGTATAAATCCAAATCATCTTGAGAGATAATACCACCCGTTTCATGAACTCTTTGAATTAATTTTTTGGCAACTTCTCCACGATAAAATCCATCATGACCCTTTTTTTGAATGATTTGTAATGTATTGGCTAGTTTAGGATTTTTCATGCGTTTTCTGACTTTATATTCTTGACTATACAAAGAATTTTTTCCATTGACTTCTATTATTGTTTGTCTGTGTCGGTCAAGAGTATTGGCTTGTTGTTTAGTTACTCTAAATCCTTTTTGTGCTAAGTCAATGGCTGGCTGTAGGATTACTTCCCATGGTAAAGAGCCAAATTTTTTATGCATTTCTACCATTCCAGCGACTGATCCTGGAACACCACTTGCCAAACCACCGATCCGAGAGAGATTAGGAATCGTATTTCCTAGAGAATCTAAATACATGTCACGATGAGCAAGCAATGGTGCTTTTTCTCGATAATCCAAACTTCCGGTTTTTCCTTGATAGGTGCGGTAAACCATAAACCCACCCCCTGCTATATTGCCTGCAAAAGGATAACATACAGTTAATGCAAACCCTACTGCAACGGCTGCATCAAAAGCATTTCCCCCTTGCTTGATGATGTCAACACCTATTTTGGAAGCTTCTTTCCGAGCCGAAACTACAGCCGCAATCGGAGGTTTGTTATGATTGCAATTTAGCAGAACTAAACACAATAAAAAGGATGATAATTTATGATTTAATAATTTATTTATCAATTATTTATGATTTATAGTTCAAGTAGTTATTAATCTGTTTAAAAAACGCTAAAAATAGTTTCTCAAAGTAATGATAATTTGCTTTTAGTTCGTTAATACTTTGACTTATCTCGCAAGGAAATATTAATCGTTGTTCCATTTGCCGGAGGATGTTTTGTAAATCATCTAATTGTTGATACTTCATGAGCCAATCGTAATGAACTAGTTTGTCAATAAAAAGTTGAATGTTTTGGGGAAAGATAAACTTATGTTCTATGGCAAAGGCATAAAACTCTTTAGAATAGGCACTAAGAGATGTTCTGCTATAATTTTCCCAATGATTTGATAGAAAGTGATCAAAATACATATTGACGATAACTCGGCTATAATGACGATAGTGTGGAAAGAGTTTTTTGGTGATTTGATGGGTATGGGTATTTGAATCTGAAAAAGAATCTATCGTTCGATGCAACCGTATTCCTTTTTGAATTTTTGAATTGTATTTAAGGTATTGTTTCCCCTTAATCTTGTCGGCAACCAAATTGGCTAGACCTATCATTTTATCATTCCTTGATAGATAGATATGTGCCAAAAAATTCATTTAAAATGGGATGACCCGAGTATTACTATTTTTGGGGTTAAATGATTCTGGTGATTGCCTTGCAATGACTTCTCAAAATAAGTTACATTTGCTCCTTAAAGATTAGATTATGAATGTTTCTTATTTTTTTATATAAAGAAATAAGAAAAAGTAAGATAATCAACTTTCTTTTAATCAGTTTTGATTTTCGGTTCGTAATTAGTTCAAAATTAATTTAATCATAGCTCTCTGAAATCACTAAAGAATTTCAAACTGATTTGTTTAATTCAGAATTAGATTTAGAAGTTATAATGAAAATCATAAATGCCATTAATTAAATCAGTTTCAGGATTTCGGGGAACGATTGGTGGACTTTCAGGTGAAAATCTCACACCACTTGATGTCTTAATGTTTACTTCAGCCTATGCAAGGATACTTAAAGAAAAATATTCAAAGCCTTCGGTAATGGTGGGTAGGGATGGTCGAATCTCTGGAGTCATGGTTCAAGGATTAGTGATGCATTATTTAATGGCCATGGGGGTTGATGTGATTGATTTGGGATTGTCTACAACCCCCACTGTTGAATACAACGTGCTAAACTCTGATGCATCCGGGGGAATTATTCTAACCGCAAGTCATAATCAACGCCAATGGAATGCTTTGAAAATCTTAAATGAACAGGGACAGATTATTTCAAGAAGTTTTGGCAAAGAAATTATAGAAATAGCCGATAAGGGAAATTTTAAATTTGCTTCAGTTGATGATTTGGGTCAAATATCTGAGTATAAAGAAGCCATTGAAAATCATATTTGTGGGATACTCTCTCTTGATGCTGTGGATCATCGTACCATTAAAAACAGAAAGTTTAAAGTCGTTATTGATGCCATAAATTCAACAGGATCATTGGCTTTTCCATCATTGATGAAGGCACTAGATATTCAATATGAAATAATCAATCATATAGTAGATGGAAATTTTAAAAGAGATCCAGAACCCTTGGCAAAAAATCTAGGTGAGTTATCACAGAAAGTTGTAACCTCTAGAGCTGATTTAGGCATTGCTGTTGATCCTGATGTAGATCGTTTGGTATTGATTGACCAAAACGGAGTTCCTTTTGGTGAAGAATATACGATTGTTGCTTGTACTGATTATATTTTAAGCCGACAAAAGGGACCAACCGTTTCCAATCTTTCCACGACAAGAGCCTTAAGAGATATCACTAAAGCGTATGGTTGTGAGCATTTTTCATCATCTGTTGGGGAATTTTATGTTGTAGAAAAAATGAAGGAAGTTGGAGCTATTATAGGCGGAGAGGGTAGTGGTGGCGTTATCTATCCTAAACTTCATCATGGAAGAGATGCGCTATTGGGTATAACTCTTATTCTAAGTCTATTGGCTCAGAGAAATAAAACAGCCTCGGATTTAAAAAAAGAGTATCCAGCCTATTTTATGTGTAAAGAAAAAGTTCAAATGAATTCAAAACAGCAAATAAAAAAAGCATTTTCGAAAATCATTGGGTTATATAAAAAGTTCAATCCAAATTTAATGGATGGTGTGAAGATTGATTATGACCATAGTTGGGTTCATATAAGAAAGTCAAATACAGAACCAATCATTAGAATTTACGCCGAAGCCAAATCACAAGAAGGCGCAAATTCCCTAGCACATGATATTCAAAAACAAATCATCGATTAGTTGGAATCGGCATGTTTAAAGCGATTATGTGTCCATAGGTATTGAGTGGGGTCTTTATAAATCTGTCGTTCTAGGAAATCGATATATATTTTTGTTATTTGATTCTTAGGTAATTGATTTGGGCTATGAGTGATTAATTTGAAATCAGCTTTATAATAACCTCGTTTTTTTCGTGATATAGCCATAAAAACAATTGGAATATCCATTATTCTCGATATCCGTTCTGCCCCATGATGAACGGGTACCAATTGGCTTAGAAAAGAAGTCCATAATCCGCTATCTTTTAAGCGAGGAGATTGATCATTAATAAAAATATAAAGTCCACCCAAATTATCTTTTTGTCTTAATCGAATGTGTTTGGCAAATTCGTATCGAGATACTAATTGGGAACCAATTTTGGTTCGTATTTCATCTATAATATGGGCAATTCCACTATTACGAATGGGGGTATACAATGGATACACGGGCCACTTACTGAATTTTGAAATGGTTGGGGTTAATTCCCAAGCACCATAGTGTCCAGCTAACAACATAGTCAATTGATGATTTTTTTGAAGATTATTAATGAGATCTGAATTGCTAAAATGAATTCTTTCATAGACCCAAGCAACCGATCGCCCTAAAGGACGAATAGATTCCAATAAAACATCACAAAAGTGCTTATAAAATTTTTTTTCTATTTCTTTTTTTTCCGTTTCATTAAGATTTGGGAATACTAGATTTAAATTTTTTCTAACCAATGATTTCCGATAACCAATGACATTATATACCACGGTATAGACAAGATTAGAAATTTGATAAAACGCCCAATCTGGTAAAATTGAAATAAAATAAAATAGGGAATAAAAAAAATAATATGAAAGTCGTTCCATGACTTACCGCAAATATAAAAAGTGCATGAGCTTGTTTTTATTTTTATGAATTAATGATGAAACCCGATGATTCAATTAAGAAGATAGATGGATTATGGTTCAGTACAAAATACAAGAAATAAAAAGGGCATTCTATATTCTCTGCCTAACTCCAAGTTCAAAAGAGTTGAAGCAAGAATATGATATGTTAAGTTATCCGATGAAGAAATTGAAGAGGTATTCTTCAAGCCTAAAAGTCCATTTAACTGTTTACGGCAGTAAAGTAGTTTATCTATTATATCCAAAGTGAACAGAGATTATAATTCCCAATAAAAAACTAGGAGATTAATATACTCAAGATTTTGGATTGAAAAAGTGGAGTCGGCGGGAATCGAACCCGCGTCCAAACAAGTGATAATCAGTTTTCTACAAGTTTAGTTTCTATTTGATTTTCGAAAAATTATTGGCAAGAAACTTCCAACTAACTTTCTTAGTGCAAATAAGTTTCGAATACGAAGTGCACCTTAATATCCTATGTTGACTTTTTGATGTGCCTTTGAAGAATCGCCGCCAACCAAGGCTATTCTTCTAGACATCTAACCTTCTCGATGAACTCGAGTAATGCTTTAAACTAGATTCAGTTTAGGCTGCTAGAGCGTAATTATTTTCGCCAATTAAATATTAGAAAATAAGATTAACGAGCTATTTTCTAGCGCTCGACTTGCAAACGGTCATAATCATTCTCGATGTCAAAACCACTCGACCCCGTATTTCAATGAACCTTAGGTAAAATCGAATATCTTACCGAATACAAATTTAAGATTATTCGTCCTTAATTTCAAACTGATATTAAAATAGTTTAATGGTATGCTCTTGACTAACAAGGAGTGGACTATTTAAAACCTAAAGCAACGAATCGAAGTTGAACTGTATTTTTGGTCAAACTTTTTATCCCACTAGATTAATCCAATTTATATGAATTTACAAAACAAATCAACCATTGATTTGATAATCCATGGTTCGTTTGAGCCGTACGCTAATAGAGTTCCTGAAGTTTCTAAAATCATTAAGGCAATGATACAACACCAAATTATTGTAAATAAATACCAAATAATCAATGATCATATTGCTTTTAGAACATTAGATGTTAGACATATTGGGGTTAAATCAATAGAAAAGGTGTTTCTTCATCACGGATATCAAAAACGATATTTTTATCGGTTTAACACAAAAAAACTAGAGGCTTTTTGGTATAGTCCACCAAAAGAAAATATTAGTCAACTTAGAGTGAAGGAATTAAGTCTAGATGCACAAAAGATTATAGACTTTTTTCATGCCCCATTATGGGAAATCCCGACTCTAAAGCAGTACAATCATTTGTTGGAAGAAAGTGAATATGCTACTTGGGTTATTTACAACCGATATTATTTAAACCATTATACCATCTCGATACATGAACTTCCAAAGCCTTACAATCAATTAAATAAATTCAACGAATTTTTGCTATGTATTGGAATTAAATGACTCTGGAGGTTACGTTAAAACTAGTAGTGATGGTTTATTACTTCAAAGTAGTCCAGTTGCATCAAGAGTACTGGCTCATTTTAAAAATGGAGATTCAAGAAAAATATCAAGTAGTTATGTTGAATTTGCACAAAGAAAAGTATTACCTCAATTTTCACATTTACCAAAAGAAAAAATAACAACAAAACATAGAAGAGATAGTTTTTAAATGGGCAATGCTGATAAAATATTTGAGAGTACTTTTATGCAACCAGTTAACAAGCATCAATAAGAGTGAGTCAGCTGATTTTACTAATCATTTTATTAAATATCATCGTGAGTTTTATAGGATTTTATAATTCTGATTTTTTTACTAAATATAAATTCACCGTAAATGGTATTGAACGTGGAGAATACTACCGTTATTTTACCTCAGGTTTTTTACATGTTGGGATAACTCATCTGTTTTTCAACATGTTGACTTTTTATTTTTTTGCTCCTATTGTTGCAACCAAATTTGATAATGTCCAATTATTGCTAATATATAGTGGGGGATTATTTCTCGGAGGATGGATGGCTTATCGATTAAATCAGGAAAATAAATCTTATTCTGCAGTTGGTGCTTCAGGGGCTGTTGTCGGCATCTTGTATACCGCCATAATATTACGTCCTGACCTAGAATTATTTTTCTTTTTCCTTCCAATTCCTATAAAAGCTTATGTATTCGCCATAATTTATATTATCTATACAGTGCTGGGGATGAAAAATAAAACAGACTCCGTAGGTCATTCGGCCCATTTAGGCGGGGCCATAGGAAGTCTCGCTGTTGCCTTGCTGTTAGAACCTGAAATTTTAGATTACTCTAGCAAAAATTTATTGTTGATATTAGGAACTTTAGTACTAGGCGTTTTAATTGTTAAGTTTTCACCTAAAAAGTTTCGTTAACCGTCGAACTAGATTGTTTTTGAAACGCCATCAAATTTTCTACTTCATTTTTAATAGACTTAAAGTCGTGAGCAATTTTTTGAATTTTTCCAACAGAGTCTAATAAGAAATACTGCGGAATGGCATCAACGTTATAGGCTATTGCTACGGGCTCAGAAAAAGATTTTAAATGAGATATGTGATTCCACATTCCAAGACCATCATCTTCAATAGCTTGTAGCCACTGATTCCGGTTTTCATCAAGGGATATGCTAATAATATTAAATCCCTTTGATTTATATGTATTGTATAAATCTACCAAATCCGGACTGTGGATTCTACATGGCTTACACCATGAGGCCCAGAAATCTAGAAGAGTCACCTTGGATTTCATCTCACGTAATGATACTATTTCTCCATTTGGTCGCGGTGCTCTAAAATCGGGAGCAATATCTCCAAGTTTTAAGTCTTCTTTGTCTATACCTAAAGATTCACTAATAAATCTATTCATTGGTCCTCTTTTTATCTTATCAGATAGATTATCGTATAATCCAATCAAAGAGTCTATGGGAATGGTTTGATTTTGTATATGACTTTGCAAAATCATCAATGATAAAAATGAAAAAGGATTATTTTTTATAAAGTCAATATCGTATTGCAAAATTTGATCTTCAACAGCATAGTATTGTTGATATAAATCTTCAACTAAGATCGAATCCCCTTGGTTTTGTGCTTGGTATCCTTCATTGCCAATAGCATCTAGTGAAGAACGAAATGCTTCAATATCTTTTTTATAAGTATTAAGTCCATCATTTGAAAGAGTACCCCCCAAATCGAAATTAGGTAAGCTTTCTTGTTTGATGTCCATTGTAATGTTTCCATTTTCAGCTATAAATAAAAAGTAGTGAGGATAATCTTCAATTTGAACAAAAGAATTTTGTGGATAAAGATTTTTTTTTTGAAATTGAAATTCACCATTCTCTATAATTGTCGTATCGATGGTTTCAGGTTGATAGTTATCATTTATTTCGATTAAGTAAACCGATTTCCCATCATCAAAATCAGTAGTAACTTTTAATTGATATGATGAATCTCTTCCGCAAGAAACGATGGTTATAAAAACAATAAAACAATAACAATATAATTTTAGCATTGTTGTAAATTTTTCAAAAATATTTATTTTGAATGTACTTCAACTGATTTTGATTAATTCATTTTCTAAATTCTTGTATAATATTCTTGCCTTTGTCACCATTCTTATTGTTGGTGTTTCTCAATTATTTCAAGAATCTAAATCAAGTTAATTTCATTAGAACTTATTTCTTTTGCAAATACAGTAATAGATTGTATTGGTTGAATTCAGACAATCAATTCAATAGATTTGATAAAATTTATTTTAAAATGGATTATCAATTTCGAATAAAACTAAATCATTGAAATCAAATCAAAGCATTAGACAGAAACTCAAACTTTTAAACGAATCGATTTTCGGTGACCTTCATTTTGATCATCTTAATCGAGTTCTATATGCCACCGATGCATCGGTGTATAAAAAATTACCATTAGCCGTTTGCTTTCCTAAAACCACTCAAGATATTCAAAAATTAATCCGCTTTGCCGATCAAAATCAAACGAGCTTGATTCCTCGAACTGCTGGAACATCTTTAGCTGGCCAATGTGTTGGTGATGGAATTGTGATGGATATGTCCAAGTATTTTAATAGAATCATAAGCGTTGATAAAAAACAAAAAATCGCAGTTGTCCAACCTGGCGTTATCCGAGATCAACTAAATCTCCATTTGAAAGAAGATGGTTTGTTTTTTTCTCCAAATACATCGACTTCTAATTTTTGCATGATTGGTGGAATGGTTGGAAATAACTCTAGTGGAACCACATCCATTAAATATGGCGTCACCCGAGATAAAATCATTCGGTTGAACCTCATGCTATCAGATGGACAACTCATTCAGAT
Organism: Flavobacteriaceae bacterium; assembly: GCA_965221765.1. Lineage (GTDB taxonomy): Bacteria > Bacteroidota > Bacteroidia > Flavobacteriales > Flavobacteriaceae > Bin25. The sequence goes on along the minus strand of OZ244911.1, from coordinate 2,071,372 downwards.
TAAGGCAATCGATGAAAAATTGATCATCGAAAAAAAGAAACAAGAAAACTTAGAAGGAAAGATTTACCGATTCATTGCCCAAAGGCTTTCTAGATTAACTGTTCAAGAAGAGATTCTTAAAGAATATCCCTCAGAAAAAATTCATAGACGTAATACCGGCTATGCGATTGATGAACTCATCAGACAAAAACCATTCAATCCAAGTGGTACAGAACTAAATCTCTGTAAATTATTATCCGGTAGTGAAGGAACTCTAGGTATTGTCACTGAAATAGAGATTCAACTCGATGATTTACCACCAAAATATATTGGAATGATCGTGGTTCAATTTGACAGTATCATCAAGTCATTAAAAATGGTGCCAATAGTTATGGAATATGAACTATACGGTTGTGAATTGATTGATAAAAATATTTTGGATTGTACTCGAAACCATCCATTGCATCAAAAGAACCGTTTTTTTTTAATAGGTGATCCTCAAGCCGTATTGATGCTTGAAATGAGAAGTGATTCAAAAAAAAACCTTAAAAAACAATTAGATTTATTGAAATCCATTATTGAGAAAACTGGGTATAGTTATGCCAATTCAGTTTTATGGGATCGAGATGTTGAGGCAGCCATTTCCTTAAGGACTGCTGGTCTTGGATTATTGGGCAATATCATTGGCGATAAAAAGTCTGTTGCTTGCATCGAAGATACGGCAGTATCTCTTGAAGTTCTACCTCAATATATCGAAGAGTTTCAAAAGTTGGCGAATAAATTCAATCAAGAAATAGTTTATTATGCCCATGCTGGTGCTGGTGAATTACATTTACGCCCCCTGGTCAATCTCAAAACTCAAGAGGGAAAAAAAGAATTTCGTGAATTGACTAAGGAAGTTGCTCTTTTGGTCAAAAAATACAATGGATCATTAAGTGGAGAACATGGCGATGGAATTGTGCGTAGTGAATTTATTGCTTTAGTATTGGGAGAAAAGAATTATTCAATACTATGGGAAATAAAGCAGTGTTTCGATCCAAAAAATATTTTTAATCCAGGAAAAATTGTTGATTCACTTCCTATGGATCAAAATCTTAGGACTCAATATCGACAGAATGATTCTCATATTCAAACAAAATTTAATTTTAATTCAGATCTTGGATTGCTCCGAGCATTGGAACGCTGTAATGGGGCAGGAAACTGTCGAAGTATGGGGCCCACTGGGATTCTTTGTCCTAGTTATCGGGCCACTCAGGATGAGTTACACACAACTCGAGGTAGAGCTAATGTTTTGCGTGAAGCTATCGGTAACCCACTAGGATTAAATCCTTTTGACTCAGAGGAAGTCAAAGAAGTATTGGATTTATGCCTATCTTGTAAAGCATGTCTTTCGGAATGCCCTTCGAGTGTTGACATGGCTACTTACAAAGCTGAATTTTCGTATCAATATCATCAAATCAAAGGATATAAGTTTCGAGATAGAATCTTTGCAAATATCACCAAGATTAATAAAAAAACTGTTTTATTTCGTGGCATTTACAACCAACTGATAAACAATAAAATAACATCCCAAATTATTAAAAAATTGATAGGGATTGCCAAAGAAAGATCTCTTCCTAGACTCTATAAAAAGCCCTACTTAAACGGAATCAAGTCAGACAAAGAGACCAAAAGAGACGTTTGCTTATACATCGATGAATTCACTTATTTTAATGAACCCGAAATTGCAAAAGATGCATATGAGCTACTAATAAAACTAGGCTATGGAGTAGAAATATTACCATTTAAAGAAAGTGGTCGGACTTATATTTCAAAAGGATTTTTAGATCAGGCCAAAAGCCGATTAGAAGATATTTATTATGCATATGGACCAATCATTGATTCTAACCGAATATTGGTAGGGATTGAACCCTCGGCAGTCTATACGTTTCAAGATGAACTATTGAAACTATTGGATGTAAGTAAAAAACACCATCGTTTTTCCAGTAATTGTCTATTGATTGATTCTTTTTTGGCAGAGGAATTAAAACGAGGTCATATCGATACCACTGATTTCAATCAAGAAAAGAAAACCATAAAATTTCATGCCCATTGTTATCAAAAATCTTTGGGGTCAGTCAAAGACACCTTTGATATTTTAAATATGCCCATCAATTATCAAGTCAGCATTCTCAATACTGGTTGCTGTGGTATGGCAGGTTCTTTTGGTTATGAAAAGGAACATTATGAAATCAGTATGAAAATTGGGAATGATCGACTTTTCCCATCAATTAAGAATTCAAGTCAAGAAGATATTATTGTTGCTAATGGAACCTCATGTCGCCATCAAATATATGATGGCACCAAAAGAGAAAGCTATCATCCGGTATCAGTTTTAAATAGAGCATTGAAGAACACTGAAGGTACAAAGAATTAAATTTGTTGGTTTAAGTTCTTAAAACTGTGACTGAAACTAGCCGTGTAGAATATAAACGTGAGATTTCTGAAGGACTTGAAAGAGAAGTTGTTTCTTTTTTAAATTACAGAAATGGAGGAACTATTTACTTGGGAGTGGATAAGTCAGGTGAAGCGGTCGGAATTAGGGACGTAGATCGGAGTCAATTAATCGTTAAGGATAGAATAAAAAATAACATTCGTCCGTCAGTTCTCGGGCTATTCGATATATTGACTGAAAGAATTTCGGATAAGGATGTGATAAAGATTACTATAGCAAGTGGATTAGAGAAGCCATACTATCTTAAGAAATACGGAATGTCAGAAAAAGGTTGTTATGTGCGTTTAGGCTCATCTACAGAACAAATGCCTTCAAAAATGATTGAAGATCTATATACGAAACGCACGCGAAATACTCTTTCAAAGTTAATAGCACCTAGACAAGATTTAAAGTTTAGTCAGTTACTAATTTATTATAATGAATTAGGGTATAACCCAAGATATACGATGATAAAAAATCTTGGACTAGAAACTGAAGAATCCAAATTAAATTATGCAGGATATCTTTTATCAGATAAAAACCACAATTCAATAAAAGTAGCAAAGTATAAAGGGGCCAATCGTGTTGACTTGATTGAAAATAATAAATTCGGAAATGAATGCCTAATTAAGGCAGCAAAACAAGTTATAGATAAACTTAATCTTGAAAATATTACGATAAATGAAATAACACACAAAGAGATAATCGAGTTTAGTTTATGGAATTCTATAGCTCTTCGTGAAGCAGTTATCAATGCTTTTGTTCACAACGACTATACCAATGAGTTATCACCAAAATTTGAAATATTTTCAGATAGAATTGAAATCACTTCGGCAGGTGGGTCTCCCCAATGAATTAAGTAAAAAAGAGTTTTTTGATGGGATTTCGGCTCCTAGAAACAAAGAACTTATGCGTGTATTTAAAGATTTGGAACTTGTAGAGTATCTTGGTTCTGGAATTCCACGTATTTTAGAAAATTATGACAAAGAGTGTTTTGTATTTTTTGAGAACTTTCTAAGAATCGTGTTTTATAATAACATTGGGGATAAGCATATCGCATCCAATAAAAAAGGTGGTGTAATCAATCAAGTCATAAAACCAACTCTAAGACAAAGAGATCTATTGAATCATATTCAAGGAAACAATAGATTAACGTACGTTGAACTATCTAAAATCATGGGGATTAATCAATCTGCAATAGGGAAACATATAAATATTTTAAAGCAAAAAGGGTTTTTAATAAGAAAAAAAGGAACAAGAGGTTTTTGGAAAGTAAAAAAAATACTATTGATAGTTTATAGAATTGTCTTTTAAAATTGTGTTAAGTTGAAATCCGTGACATAATTGAAATATTTCGATACCAATTATTTAGAAGAATGATTTATACTAATTTGCTTTTTGCATTATATTGTACTTGATTTACACTCATTCGCTTATTAGATACATCAAATAAAGTCTAAAAATAAAAATTATCTCATGGATTTAAAAAGTAATTTAAACCACAACTTAGTATTAGAACGCATTTAACAATAAATTTGGAACCTCATCGCCCGAAATACATAGTAAAATAAATCTATTAATCATAAATTGAGTAAACATCTATGCGAGGAAATACTTTTGGACATCTATTTCAGTTAAGCACCTATGGAGAATCTCATGGGAGTGCCATTGGTGGAATCATTCAAGGATGTCCCTCCAATATTGCTTTAAATATAGAAGAGGTTAAACACGAGCTCAATAGAAGACGACCTGGACAATCTAAAATTGTAACCCAGCGCAAAGAACCTGATGATGTTATCTTTTCTTCTGGTCTATTCCAAGGCAAGACCACTGGTTTTCCAATTGGTTTTCAAATTATTAATACAAACCAAAAGTCCAAAGACTATGATCATTTAAAGAATAGTTTTAGACCATCTCATGCTGATTATGTTTACGATAAAAAGTATACCAATAGAGATTATCGGGGTGGCGGTCGGTCTTCAGCAAGAGAAACTGCAAACTGGGTGGTTGGAGGAGCCGTTGCTAAACAATTTTTAAAATCGACGTCCATAAAAATAGTTGCGTTCGTATCTTCTGTGGGTAAGTTGAAGCTGACACTTCCTTATCGGGATCTCAATTTTGAAAATATTGAAAAAAATCCGGTTCGCTGTCCAGATCCTAATCTTGCAAAAAAAATGGAGCAATATATTAGAGAGATTCGCAAACAAGGTGATACGGTTGGAGGAGTCATAAAATGTGTTGTTTTAGGTGTTCCCATTGGATTAGGAGAACCTATATTCAACAAACTTCATGCGGAATTAGCCAAAGCAATGTTGACGATTAATGCCGCAAAAGGTTTTGAGTATGGGAGTGGTTTTGAAGGAACAACAATGAAAGGATCACAACGTAATGATATTTTTAATGTAGATGGAACCACAAAAACAAATTATTCTGGTGGGATTCAAGGGGGCATTTCAACGGGCATGGATATTTATTTTAATGTTGCTTTTAAACCAGTTTCAACAATTATGCGAAAGCAAAAAAGCATTAATAAAGATCATCAAGAAATTCTCATCGAGGGAAAAGGAAGACATGATCCTTGTGTGGTTCCAAGAGCGGTCCCTATTGTCGAGGCATTAACAGCCTTAGTTATGGCAGATTTTGTACTAATAAATAGAACCCATCAAGAGAATTTAAATCAAGAAATAAACTAAATCATCTTATCTTTAATAAAATAGAACCTTTAAAAAACTTAGAATTTATTCAAAATGGAAAACATATCACAAAAATCAGACAAACAATGGTATAAGAAGTTACACTGGCAAGTATTTATTGCTATGGCTATAGGTGTGCTAATCGGTTATTCTCCAGTTGGAGGATTTTTTGCACATTATTTTGGTTGGCTAGGTGAATTATTTATGCGTCTTTTAAAGATGATCATTGTACCTCTAGTCATTGTATCTATTGTTTCCGGGGTTGCTTCTGCAGGAGGAGGAAAAGTGGTAGGCCGTATGTTTGGAAAAACACTTTCATATTACGTAGTCTCTAGCTTTCTTGCAGCAATAGTTGGATTATTTATGTTCAATTTAATTAACCCTGGTAGGGGATATCCGATTACTGATAGTGGAACACAACCACCAGATTTAGCAACTCCCGAATCACCTATTGATTTATTGATCAATATTGTACCAACCAATTTTTTTGCTTCTGCATCAGCAGGGGATATGTTAGGGATTATTTTTTTTAGTATTGTTTTTGGCATTGCAGTGACAACACTTCCAAAAAAATCGAGAGTCAAAATCACAGACATGGTAGATGTACTGTTTAAAGCGATGATGTCTTTGACCAATGGCATCATCAAATTACTTCCCATTGGGGTATTTGGACTGATAGTTACTTTAGTGGGAAAAACAGGATTGGAATCTTTTGGAAATTTATTTAAATATGTTTTGGCTTTAGGTTCTGGTTTATCAGTACATTTTTTGATTACCATTCCATTGCTATTATATTTTTGGGGAAGAGTTTCTCCTTGGAAACATTTGATGAATTTAAGAGAACCCTTATTGGTAGCCTTTTCTACTAGTTCTTCTGCTGCCACTTTGCCAGTTACACTTAATACAGTTCAAAAGAAAGTGGGGGTATCTAATCGAGTGACGTCGTTTACTCTGCCGATGGGGGCGACCATTAATATGGATGGAACGGCAATTATGGAATGTGTGGGAGCGTTATTTATAGCACAAGCTTTGGGAGCCGAAATTGGTTTTATGACACAGGTAGCAGTTGTGATTACTGCACTTTTGGCATCCATTGGTGCAGCAGCGGTACCTTCGGCTGGTTTAGTAGTGATTTTTATTATTTTGAATGTTATTGGCATTGGAGATAATCCTGAAGCTCTTTTAATTGTTGGTGGAATGCTATCTATAGATCGACCACTTGATATGGCAAGAACAGCCGTTAATGTTTATAGTGATTCTTGTGCTGCAGTGGTTGTTGGAAAATGGGAGGGAGAAACTGGAATTAACGAAAAAATTTATCCTTAGAATACTTAAAATTATTGTAGACAACTAATACGAAATCATAATAAAAAAGATTTGAGTTTTTGTTTGTGATTTTGAAGTATTAAAATTTCGGTGCAGTATTAATTAAAGATTCAAAATAATGAGACTACATTGGAAGATATTAATGGGATTGGGAATGGGAATATTGTTGGGTATTCTCATGACATTTATTGACTGGGGGCCACATTTTGTAGTTGATTATATAAAACCATTTGGTACTATTTTCATCAATTTATTGAAATTGATGGCCATTCCCATCATTTTGGCCTCATTGATTAGTGGAATCTCGAACCTTCCTGATTTAAATGAGTTAAGAGAGCTAGGATTTAGAACCATAGGAATATTCATCGCTACAACATTTTTTGCTGTTTTGATGGGTGTTCTTTTGGTGAATATCATCCAGCCAGGAAATAGCTTAAGCCTTGAGACACAAGAAAATTTAATGGAAATTTATGCGGTCGATTCAACATCAAATGAACAATTGATTGCTCAACATCAAGAGCGAGGTCCTCTTCAGTTTCTTGTCGATATTTTCCCGGAAAACATATTTTCAGCCACTACCGATAACCGAAGAATGCTTCAAGTCATCTTTTTCGCTATTCTCTTCGGTATGGCGTTAGTTTTAATCCCTAAAGAAAAATCCAGGCCCTTACGAGAGTTTTTCTCTTCTTTTAATGATGTTGGAATGAAGATGATTGAATTTGTTATGATGGTGGCTCCTTATGGTGTTTTTGCATTAATGACGGCCATCGTTATTGAAGCTCCTAACATAGAGTTATTTGGTGCTTTAGGTTTGTATGGATTAACGACAGTACTTGGATTGATTCTTTTAATTGGTACTGATACTCTCTGGGTGAGACTTTTTGGAGGGAGGAGTGCGAGTTTTTTTTTAAAAGGAATTGCCCCAGCCCAATTGGTGGCATTTTCAGCAAGTTCGAGTGCGGCAACGCTTCCAGTAACATTAGAACGAACCAAAACAAAGTTAAAAGTATCTGAACATGTTCGAAGTTTTGTGCTACCAATTGGTGCAACCGTTAATATGGATGGCACTTGTTTATATCAAGGAGTTACAGCAATTTTTATCGCCCAAGTGTTTGGGATTGATTTGAGTTTGTCCACTCAAATTGGCATTATTTTGACGGCTACTTTAGCGTCTATTGGTACCGCTCCGGTCCCTGGGGCAGGCTTTGTCACGTTGGTTATTGTATTATCTCAAGCTGGAATTCCTGAAGCAGGATTGGCCTTAGTTCTTGCATTAGAACGTCCACTAAATATGTGCCGAACGGCCAAAAATATCACAGGGGATGCAATGGTTGCTGTTTTGATGGATAATTTCTTGAAACAAAAAAATCAAAAGCAACATAATCGCATATGAGGTTTTCTGATAGTCCGTTAGATTCTAATTGGTAGTATTTTTTTGGAAAAAAGATGCTGTGTGTTAGGCGTAGTAAAAAACAACCGTTTGTATTTGGATTAAAAAGATTTTTTACTAGGGAATTGAGATATCATTGAGGATAATGCTGTTATTTTCTAGTGAGTAAAATGTGTATATGATTAAGGCTGGGATATAAATTCGAATGGTAAAGAAAAAACTATTTCATGACGCTTCGATATGGTAGATTAAAATAAGGGCGTTATGCTTGTCACTGTGGATGGATTCGGCATGAATCTGATTTTTTGAAAAATCTGTAGCGATTCCTAGCTACCAAGTAATAAATCCAATCATTAAGTCTTATTGGTAGAATTTTAAATAGTATTAGTATTCTAGGAAAACCTTTTAAATAACGAACTATTTTAAAAATAGCATGGGAGGCTATCCAATAGCTATTTTGTTGATCCCAAACCACAATGGCGTCTCTTTTAAGGGATTGATTTAAAACAAAAAATTGATCGGCCTTTGCACTTGAAATAGGATGAAATTCAAAAACCGTATAACGATCTCTTTTAATCACGAAACTTGTCCACCAATTACATACTCTACAATAACCATCGTAAAATACGATTAATTTATGAGTTGATTCGTTTTTAGTTTTCATGAACTAATTCGAGAGTTTCAATGTTTACCTCAGTAATAAAGTTTCCAAAGTTTACAAAGCCCTTATTCTTGGCGATTTTTTCAATTGTACCAATGGTTTGGCTGTCCGATATTCTTACCCTATCCCCAATATTTAGAGTCCTTAAAGCCTCTTGTTTTATTTTCTTTTTATTATTCTGTCGCTTTTTTTGTACATATTGGTTTAAATCATTTTTTAGAAGAGTCTCAATAAGCTTTTTGTTTTGAGATTTGTTTTTATGATTTAAAGGCTTGGTATTTCTTACAGATTCTTTTTGCAAAAGGTTTAATAAGTCGTTTAAAACTGATTTTTTATGATTTGCTTGGCTATAACGTTGTATGATGATACTAAACTTTTTACCTAGGAATAAAAGCTTTTGGTTTTCTTGGAATAATGTCTCAAAGGCGGTTAACTTTTTATTCAATTTTTGATTTAATTCAATTGATTTTTTAGACTCCAACGTGGCTTGATTTTGTTTTTTTTCAAGAGCTCGTTTTGTTTCGTTTAATTGCATCTTTTCTTTTTGGAGTTTTGAAATAGTTGTATTATAAAAAAGTTTTTCTTCCGGAATTTTCTTTTTAGCCTTGTTAATAATGTTGTAGGGAATCCCTATTTTTTCAGCCACTTCGAATGTGAATGAACTACCCGCATCTCCTATTTTTAATTGGAAAAGAGGTTCGAGTGTTTTCAAATCAAATTGCATGTTGGCATTGACCATATGCTGTAATCTATGTGCCATTAATTTTAAATTAGAGTAATGGGTTGTGATAATGCCCCTAGAATTTCGATGATAAACATGTTCTAAAGTGGCTTCAGCCAATGCTCCTCCTAAATCAGGATCTGAACCTGTTCCGAATTCATCAATCAAGAACAGTGTTTTTTCATCCGATTTATTTAGTAAACTACGCATGTTTTTCATTCGGTAAGAGTAAGTGCTCAATTGGTTTTCAATGGATTGATGATCACCGATATCGGTTAAAATTTGGTAAAAAGTTCCACATGTGCTATTTGCACCAACCGGAATCAAAAGGCCGCTTTGAGACATGATTTGCAAAAGTCCCACTGTTTTCAAAGTAATACTTTTCCCACCAGCATTTGGTCCTGAAACAACAATAATTCGTTGATTGGCATTAAGAAAAATATCTTGTGAAAAAGTTGGGAGAAGTGCTTTTCGATTGGATATCAACAACAAAGGGTGAGTTGCATTTTTAAAATCAAACTCTGGTACATCTGAAAGATGCGGTAGGGTGGCTGAAATTTCTTGAGCATATTTTCCACAAGCTGAAATCATATCTACTTCTAACAAATACTTTTGTTGTAGATTAAATTGAGGCGTGTATTCTCGAATTTGATTACTCAATTGGAAAAGTATTTGGTTTTCTTCTTCTTTTTCTTCAAATTTTAAATTCTGAAATTCTAAATATAGATTACCGTTTTCTATTGGTTCCACGTAGAAGATTGTACTGTTTTTAGAACTTCCTAACGTTGTTCCGTGTATTCGTTTTCTATATTGAGCTTTAACTGCTAAAACTCTTCGATTACCATGGATAGACTCTTTGATTTCATTTAAATATCCTTTGGTTTTGTAGTGATTTAAGGCGGATTGAAAAGATTTCGTCATTTGAATTTTCAACCGGTTTAATTCTCGTCTAATTTGAAAAAGATTTTTAGAAGCATTGTCTCTAATTCGATGTTGTTGATCAATTTTTTCGTTGATTAACAACTGGATATGTTCATTGATTTTTAAATGAGAACCCAATTCATGTAATCTTGGAAAAAGAAGTTTAAACTTTTTAAAGTATTTGGCCAGGTTGTTGGTTGCTATATTGTTGTAAACAATTGCATTGAGTTGCTGAGGAGATAATATTGAATTTTTGATTTTCAGCAGCGTGATGATTTCTTTAAGGTTTTTAAAATGATGGGATGGTATATCGCTATTATTTTGGATTCCTAATAAATATTCAGAAACCATATGTAGTCGCTTGATCCGAAATTCCAATGATTCAATAGGACGTATAGTAAGCACACTGTCTTTACCAATTGATGTTAGTGCGTATTGTGAAACCTGCTTTAAAACTTCTAGAAATTCTAAATCTTCAAGTGTTTTTTCAGAAATAGCAATCACTTTTTTCTTAGTATTTTAGCATACAAAGTTACTATTTGTGAAAGTGCGGATTGGAGGTGGGTGGTATGATATTCTAAAATCATTGTTTGAAAACCCAATATTTTCAAGTTTGGTTGAGTTTGTAAAACTAGAATATCAAAATTTCGATTGTTACCCAAAAGGAAAAGATATTTTTAGAGCTTTTGATACCACAGCTTTTAATGAATTGAAAGTGGTTATTTTGGGACAAGATCCCTATCCTAATCCAAATCAGGCTCATGGATTATGCTTTTCAGTACCAGATAAAATAATACATCCTCCTTCTCTTGTTAACATCTTCAAAGAACTAGAATCTGATATAGGACTACGATATCCTAAATCTGGTGATTTAACAAGGTGGGGGCAGCAAGGAATCTTATTATTAAACACAACCTTAACGGTTAGAAAAGGCCAACCTCAAAGCCATCAAAATCAAGGTTGGGAATGGTTTACTGATAATGTCATCAAAATAATATCAGATAGAAAACAACACATCGTTTTTTTGCTATGGGGATCTTATGCCAAAGCAAAACAAACATTAATAGATGCATCTAAACATTTGATTCTTCGAAGTGGTCATCCGTCACCCTTAAGTGCTAATAAAGGATACTGGTTTGAGAACAAGCACTTCAGTAAGACGAACGCCTATCTTCAATCCAATGGATTAATGCCTATTGAATGGTAATTCAACCACCTACTTTTTTAACGTTATGTCCATGTTTGGAAAGGATTTCAATGATTTTTGAGCGGTAATTACCTTGGATAACAATTTCCTTATTTTTAACTGTCCCACCCACACCAATCGATTTTTTGATCATTCGAGCCATTTCTTCAATCTGAAAATCACTACAATGAAAATCTCTTAATACGGTCACGATTTTTCCTGCTCTGTGCTTTTTACTAAAATGAGCAGTAAGGTTTTGTTTTTTAATAGGGGAACGGATTGTAGTATGCTCTTCTTTTGAAGTTCTTAAATCAAGAGGTATCAAACCTTTTAGCTCTTCAAAACTATTCAACTTTTTTGAATCCATGGAGAATTAATGAATGTGGCAAGGTATTTGATAATCGAGTATAAAAAGTCCAAGAGAGATGAAAATAAACCGATTCGTTAATATAAAATTGATTTATAAACTGGTTATTTTACTCTTTGTTCATTTAATTTATACGAGTTGCGAAGATAAGGATGCTGAAATAAAAGATCTTCAGCAGCAAATCGAAGCTTTACAAAATCAATTAGATTCAGAAAAAGAGGCTAAAGAAAAGGCTGAAAAAGATGCTGCAAATGCTAAAGAAAAGGCTGAACAACGAATTGCTTCTTTAGAGAGCGATATTGAAGAATTAAATATAGATCTTGAATCTGCTATTAGTGAAGAAGATGCAACATGGGTTTGGAATGGATACAAGGCGGCTTTAAATAGTGCAAAGCAGTTTATTTTAGCACAAGCCAATTATACTAAAACAGATGTTCTTGATGAATTAGAAAATACTATTTCTCAAATCGAACGTTTATTTAAGTCTCTAGAAAGAGATGATATTAGCACTTACGAATTTGTGGAAGAAGTCAATAAGGTCATTGCTTCCATCCAAAAGCCTGAAGATCAATTGGTGTTAAGAGGGTCTCAGTATGGTGTCCTACAACTCAAAGCGGGAAATATATATTTTTTAGATGGATTGGTTGAAATTCATAGGGATGCTGTTCTAGAAATAGAACCAGGAACGATTATAAAGGGGAAAAAATATGATAATGGAAATATTGGAATGTTATTGGTACACCCGCATGCTAGAATATTTGCCCGAGGAACACCAGATAAGCCTATTATTTTTACTCATGAGGATGACCCCATCCTAGCTGATGGTACTTATCCTGATAAATCACAAGCACCTAAGCTTAATAGTTTTGAAAATCCTTGGGGAGGGATTTATATTTTAGGAAATGCCACCTCAGGAAATGCCATAGACCCTTTAGACCATAGAAAAACATATGCTGAAGCTAGCGTGTATGGACCTGAAGGATACGACATTAGATTTGGAGGAGATGATTCTATGGATAACTCGGGAGTATTGAGTTATGTTTCAATTAGACATGCAGGTGCAATCATTCCAAATATCTATTTTGATGAAATTTCTATATCAAGTTTTTATTTAGGTGGTGTGGGATCTCAAACAATCGTCAACAATATTGAAATATTTGGAAGTGCAACTGGCTCGATGGCTATCGTCGGAGGTACGGTAGATATTTCTGAGATTGTTATTTCTGCGGCTCAAATGTTTAAAGGCTCTGCTTATATAGAGGGCTTTATAGGGTCATTTAAAAATTCAATTATTGAAATGGGTAAAGAAGTAGAATCAGGGCTTTGGATTTTTGGACATGCCGATAAAAATCTTCCAATAAACAACCGAGAAGTTACCGTATCGAATATTACAATTTTCGGATATGATTTGGGAAATAATCACTGTCAACCAAGAGAATTCGAAACTTCATTTATTGAATTGGGCGGTGATTTAAATGGTACGATTGAGAATATAAATTATTTGAACGTTCTTTCTGATGATTTTCTAGTTTCTATATCGGATTCTAAAACCGCAGAAAATTTTAAAAACGAAAATTTAAACTTCAAGTCATTTAAGATTGAATTCTCAGATGGTTGCGATCTAGTTGCTTTATCTGATTTATTTATTGATTATGGGACTGAGGATGAGGGAACTAATCTCAGCACCAATCCAAAGATTTTTACTGAAATTATCACAGAAAATAATGTGGATTTAGATCCATTTACTTGGACCTATTGGTATCAAAACAAACAGTAAATAGAAAAACCTAATTATTAAAATTTCCTTGAAAAAGTGTGTTATTCATCAATTGATGTGATGCTATAAGTTTGATGGTGTCCCTCATTTATTGATTTTTCTATTCAAGGGGTTGGGTTATCTTTTAATTTCACCATAATATATTGTGCAATGATTTAATCTACCAATTAATGGACTCATATGAATTTGAATTTCCAAAACTAAAAGACTTTTCAAAGAATTTTTAGGAGATTCTGTTTAATCAAGAATTCTAGAGTGTGGGAGATATACTCATTCAAATATTTCACCGAGTTTGTTCCGTTCAATACATCTTAAAAGAAAAGTATTTGATAAATCTAAAATTACTGTCCCTAATAAATTTGAAGGATTTATAAAAAGGACCACATAATGCGTATTTGATTTCTATGTCTTTAATTTTAAAGAAATCTGATAGCAAAATCCAAAACAAAAAGAGGAGGAGGGTAGTAATGAATCCAAAAGTGAGCAGTTATTCTAGGGAGTGCCTAATCAATGGCCATTTATCAAATACTTTGCATTATGTAGGATAAATTGCACTCTTGAGAAGAATGACTGTAAATCCTATGGATTCAAGAGTGAATTATTTTTTGGAGATTAAAACCTAGTATTATCAATTTTTTCGTTTTTCAAATTTTTCATTTTGAGCATCACGAACTCTTCTGATAATCACAACCACTAGGATAATTCCAGTGATAGCATAAAATAAGATTTGTAAACCACCGAACATATCAACTGATTTATTCTATAGTAACGGCCGTTCCGTAGGCGAGAATCTCTGACGCGCCTCCCTGAATCATGGCGGTTGTTATTCGAAGAGAGATAATAGCATTAGCTCCTAATTTAATTGCATCATCTTTCATTCTTTGTATAGCTTCTTCTCTAGCATCGGCTTGTAGACGAGTATATTCACTAATCTCCCCACCGACTAGATTTTTAAGTCCAGCAACAACATCTCTACCAACATTTCTAGCTCTAACGGTACTACCTCTAGCTAGCCCATGAACTTCCTTGATTTCTTTATTCGCAATGGATTCGGTTGTTGATAATATCATGATAGTATGAGTTTATGATGTAAATTGAAACCAAAGATAGTCTAAAATGAAAGTTAAAAATCGGTTTTTTAAATTGTGATTTGAATTCATCATAGGATATCTAGCTTTGAAATTTATGGTTATCGCGACCTAGCATATTTAATCAAAAAACTCTCTGTTTTTTAATTTGACATATTGTTTTATTATTTTTTTTCAATATAAGACGCGATATCTGCCATCTCAACTCCTAAAGTAGTTTTTAAAACAAGTCAAACAAGTATATGACTTACAATATATTAAATCCTTATTGTCGCAAAAAAAATCCATTAGATACAAAACAAAGATGTAAAAGACAAACTATCCCATGGTATTGTGGAATAGGCCACGGATTCCACATAGGTAGTCATTACATCAAAAAAATAAAAACATATATGGTTTGAAATACTAGTCAGTTTTATTTAAGTTTACTTAAACAAGCATGGTAGTTAATTGACAAACTGAAATAAGATGATTATCATCGTCAACAATTCGAATCGCCCAAACTTGTGTTGACTTTCCGTAGTGTATGGCTTTAGCAGTTGCTGTAATTCTACCAGAAGAAATACTTTTAATATGGTTAGCATTTATTTGGATTCCTCTAGAGTTGAGATTTTTTGTTGGGTTTAAAATAATGCTAGCTGCACTACCCACTGTTTCTGCCAAAGCAAGCATCGCTCCACCATGCAAAATACCTTCGGGCTGGTGAACCTTTGAATTAACTTCTAATTCAGCTGTCAAAAAATCTTTCCCAACATCTGTAAAGCGAATCCCTAATGTTTCCATTAAAGTATTAGGACACAATTGGTTTATTTTTTTTAATATTTCTTTTTTATTCATTGTGATTTCTTAACGAAACAGGCCCTCCAAAGATGAAGGACCTGTTTACAAAACCTCAAAACACGAAAAACTTATTGATTATAATTCTTCAAAGTCAACATCTTTAACATTTTGATCACTTGCTTTTGATTTTTTATCGGTTTCTTTAGTAGTCCCATTGTTAGATGGTTCTTGTTTTGGTTGCTCTTGTTGAATGTTAGAAAGTATTTTTTGAATATTTTCAATAGCAGAATCTATTTCAGAATAGTTTTTAGACTGATGGGCCGATTTTAATCGAGCAAGTGCTTCATCAGCTTTTGATTTGATGTCGGCTGGAATTTTATCTTTGGTCTCATTGATAACTTTTTCTGTTTGGAAAATAACTTGATCCGCTTGATTGAGTTTTTCAACATTTTTTCGAACTTCAGCATCAGCTTCAGCATTTGCTTGTGCTTCTTTTTTCATTTTTTCTATCTCTTGATCTGTCAACCCAGAAGATGCTTCAATGCGAATATTTTGAGACTTTCCTGTTGACTCATCTTCAGCCGAAACGCTGATAATACCATTGGCATCAATATCAAAAGTCACCTTGATTTTAGGAATCCCTCTTGCGGCAGGGGGAATCCCTTCTAAATGAAATTTACCAATGGTTTTATTGTCTTTTGCCATCGATCGTTCTCCTTGGAGAACATGAATCTCAACTGATGGTTGGTTGTCTTGAGCTGTTGAGAATGTTTCTGCTTTTTTAACAGGTATGGTGGTATTGGAATCTATCAATTTGGTCATCACACCACCTAAGGTCTCAATTCCAAGAGAAAGTGGTGTTACATCCAACAATAATACATCTTTCACATCACCGGTTAATACACCCCCTTGGATGGCGGCACCTACAGCAACGACCTCATCTGGATTGACCCCCTTTGATGGATCCTTTCCAAAAAAGTCTTTTACTACGTTTTGTATGACTGGGATTCGTGTAGATCCCCCAACCAAAATCACTTCATTAATATCGTTGACCGTTAAATCAGCATCTTCTAGTGCTTTTCTAACAGGAGCCATTGAACGTTTGACTAATTCATCGGATAATTGCTCAAATTTAGCTCTAGTCAATTGTTCAACTAAATGCTTAGGACCTGTATTGGTAGCAGTTATGTACGGTAGATTAATATCTGCTTGACTGCCGGAAGATAATTCAATTTTAGCTTTTTCAGCAGCTTCTTTCAATCGTTGAAGTGCCATAGGATCTTTTCGCAAATCGATTTTTTCTTTACTGATAAATCCTTCAGCTAGCCAGTCGATTATCACTTGGTCAAAGTCATCACCACCAAGATGGGTGTCTCCATTGGTAGAAAGCACCTCAAAAACACCATCGCCCAATTCCAATATGGAAATATCAAAGGTTCCCCCTCCCAAATCATAAACAGCAATTTTACTATCACCTACTTTTTTATCCAATCCATAGGCTAATGCAGCAGCTGTTGGCTCATTGATGATTCGCTCTACTTTTAAACCTGCAATTTCTCCTGCTTCTTTTGTGGCCTGCCTTTGCGAATCATTGAAGTATGCTGGAACAGTTATAACGGCACGGTTGACGGATTGACCTAGATGATCCTCTGCTGTTTTTTTCATTTTTTGAAGTACCATTGCTGAGATTTCTTGGGGAGTGTACTCTCTATTATCAATTTTTACTCGTGGCGTATCATTAGTGCCTTGAACAACATTATAAGCCACTCTTTTAGTTTCCTGAATTTGTTTAGAATACTTGACTCCCATAAATCGTTTGATTGACGAAATCGTTTTAGTTGGATTTGTAATGGCTTGTCTTTTAGCAGGATCACCAACTTTAATTTCATTAGTGCCACCGACATCGACAAACCCAACCACCGATGGAGTCGTTCGTTTGCCTTCTGCATTTTGAATTACTACAGGATCAGTACCTTCCATGACTGAAACACATGAATTTGTAGTCCCTAAATCAATTCCAATAATTTTACTCATAATTTTTAATTCATAATTACTTTAAAAGTCGATTCAACAAATGTGCCATTAAAGTTATAACTCCACCAAAGTGACAATATGTCATAAATATCTATTTCAATCCGAGAGTGATTAGTTTTAAATCTAATCGATTGCTTTAGTTATTTTATTGTTACAAAATCAAATTATATTTTAGCATAACCTAGTAGTTTTAATAAATGCCTAAAACAAATTATACAAGAATCACCACTAAAACATTGATGAGAATGAAATCAATGGGTGAAAAAATATCTATGCTAACAGCATATGATTATACATTAGCCAAGTTGATTGATAATGCTGCAATTGATGTGGTTCTCGTTGGAGACTCTGCTTCTAATGTCATAGCTGGAAATAGAACCACATTACCCATAACGTTAGATCAGATGATTTACCATGCCACTAGTGTTGTAAGAGCCGTTGAACGTGCATTAGTCATTGTGGATTTACCATTTGGTACTTATCAAGCAGACTCAAAAGAAGCATTACGTTCTGCTATACGGATAATGAAAGAATCTGGTGCACATGCCGTAAAATTAGAAGGAGGACATGAAGTGAAAGACTCGATAGAACGTATTTTACAGGCAGGAATCCCTATCTTGGGACATTTAGGATTAACACCACAATCGATTTATAAATTTGGCACCTATGCTGTAAGAGCTCAAGATAAAATTGAAGCAGATCAATTAATTAAGGATGCTCAATTATTGGAAAAATTAGGATGTTTTGGTGTCCTTTTAGAAAAAATTCCAGCCACACTTGCGCAAACAGTAACAAAAAAATTAAACGTTCCTGTCATTGGAATTGGGGCTGGAAAGCATGTGGATGGTCAAGTTTTGGTATTGCATGATATGCTGGGGATGACTCAAGAATTCCATCCTCGATTTTTAAGAAGATATTTAAATCTCCAAGATTTAATTGTGGATGCGGTCAAACAATATAATTCAGATGTAAAATCGCAAGATTTCCCCAATGATTCTGAACAATATTGATAGAAATTAAATAGTCAACAATGACCGCCGATATAGTACTACTTCTCTAAATCGAAGCATTGTGTAGTATAGTTTTTCTTTATGGGAAAGATAGATTTCTCACATGATGACTAAAAAACAGTAGGTTCTATCCACACCAATTGCGATAGAATACATAAAGATATAAAAACTTCCGATCTGTGGCGATCATATAGGTCTTCACATCGGGTTCATTAGTAGAATAGTATTAAAAATTTCTATCTACTGTTTAGTCATTCCTTAAAAAGACTTTTTAAGGAATGACTAATTATATTTTTAGCACTTAGGTATATAATCTCCCAAATAAAGCCTCAATCTTGGGGTGGGGGGTTGTTTCATATTCATTATTCTTGGAATGACTCATTAAGGATGTTATCTCTCAAAGAACAGCAAATCATTGTCGACAGTATGAAACCCTATAAACCTACGAAAATTGGAGTGTTTGGTTCGATGGCTCGAGGAGAAGAAAGAACGGATAGTGATATCGATATTGCTTATTCGTTTGATGGTTATTTTGGGTTTTTTGAATTAGAAGATTTGATCGATGATTTAGAAAAGAAGTTAAATCGAAAAGTAGACTTAGTGGATTTTGATTTTTTAAATCCTCTCATTAAAGAGAATATTTTAAACGATATGATTGTATTGTGTGATGAAAATACCATCCCTACAAGACGACTCGCTTCGAATTGATTATATTAAAAAGGCCGTTGCTAAAATCGATGAATTAGTCACCAAAACAAAGCATTATGATGCTTTTATGGAGGATTGGATGATTCAAGATGCGTTGATTAAAAACATCGAGTTGATTGGTGAATATGTTTATAAGATGACGGATGAAGTCAAATAGACGTTTCCTAAAATAGCATGGGCTAAAATTGAGAAGATGCGGCATCGATTAGTCCATGAATATCATCATATCAATTTGAAGATTATTTGGGATGTCGCTAAAAACATAGTTCCTGAATTTGAAAAAAGTTTGGAGGCTATCGCTTCCTTCATTGATTCGAAAAAAGAGCGAGGCATGAGATTGGGGATTTCTCGATAAACATTATCCTTATAAGTGTATATACTCCTAAATAATTAGGAATGGAGTATGCATTGAAACTACATAGCTAGACGTTAGGATATCCTAACGTTTGATAGTTCTAACGATATCATAATATTTAAGGCAAGATAGATACAATCGAAATTGACTTTTATGACGGTTTAGGATTATAAAATCCCATCTTAAAAATTTTAAAATATTGTGGTACTAGATGGTTTTAGCGGAATTCCCTTCCTAATTAGGAAAAAGATTATACTAGTTGAAGAATTCATTTTGTTGATGAAGTTTTGAATTTATAAGTAACTTCGTGAAAAATTGCGTGTTTTTTTTGAACCTGATACCAATTTCTTTCTGAATTATATCAACTTGATTTACTCTCATTATCGCTTTGAGAAACCAAATGTAGTTTAAAAAACAAAAAATATTTTATGAATTTAAAAAGTAATTCAAAACGCAACTTAGTATAAGATAAGTTACGATTTAGCTTGAAAATTAAATGAATCGTGTTTCAGTAACTCCTAAGATTTTGACATGGGCCTGTGAAAGAGCCGGATATGATGTTGATTATTTTGCCCAACGAATTCCAAATCTAAAAGCGTGGGTAAGACAGGAAAAAAAACCTACCTTTAAGCAACTTGAGAAATTTGCGGATTTTACACATACACCTTTTGGATATTTTTTCTATTCTGAACCACCAAAAGAAAATAACAATCCGATTGTAGACTATAGAAAAATTTCGCAGAAAAGAGATAAGCATTCAAGAAATTTACTTGATACGATTCACTCTATGTTAAGACGGCAAGAATGGCTTGAAGAATATTTAATAGAAATGAATTCAAAACCTTTGGATTTTGTGGGAGACGCTAGTTTAAATGACATACCGGAAGAAATTGCTATTAGAATTCGTAAAAAATTGGGTTTAGAGAAAGGGTGGTCTAATAAGGTCAAAACTTGGCGAGAAGCTGTTGGATGGCTTCGAGAGAAGATTGAAGATATCGGTGTTATGGCAGTAATTAATGGAGTGGTAGGAAATAATACAAGACGCATTTTAGATGTTGAAGAATTTAGAGGGTTTGCTCTAGTTAATAGTTATGCTCCATTAATATTTGTGAATGGGACTGATTCAAAATCTGCACAAATGTTTACACTAGTTCACGAATTAGCACATATCTGGTTAGGAGAAGGAGGACTTTCTAATTTTGAATATTTGCACCCAAATGACATTGATATAGAAATTTGGTGTAATCAAGTCGCTGCGGAGTTTCTTGTTCCAAAGGATGAATTATTTATCCTATGGAAAGATTTCAGAGATAAAACTATTGGATTTGAAAACTTGGCAAGAAGATTTAAGGTAAGTCCCATTGTCATTTATAGGCGGTTACTAGATTTAAAACTTATAAATAGAGGTTATTTTTTCAAACTTTATGATAAGTATATGGGTAAAGAGCTGAAAAACAAGGGATTTGGAGGAGATTTTTATAATAATCAAAATTCTAGAATTGGTAAGCTATTTGCTTTAAATGTTCTCAATTCTGCAACCAAAGGGCGAATAGATTTTAAAGAAGCCTATGGTTTACTTGGCCTTTATGGAGGGACTTTCCAGGAATTTGCAAAAAAAAATGGTGTATTTCTTCCTGAATGAGAGTGACAAAATATCTATTAGACACTAATGTATTTATTACAGCAAAAAATACTTGTTATTCTTTCGGAATTTGTCCTGGATTTTGGGATGCATTGATTCAGTTTCATAATCAAAATAGAATTTACAGTATCAGTCAAGTTCGAAAAGAAATAATGAAAGGAAAAAAGACAGAAAACCTAGTTATTTGGGTGAGAGATGCTTTACCTGATCAATTTTTCAAATCGATTTATCAAGAGCATGTTCAAACTGTATTTAGAAATATCATTACATCATTAAGAAATTCTTGGGAATTAAAAGAAATTAATCAATTTACAAAAGGAGCTGATTGTTGGTTAGTGGCTTATGCTAAAGTTTATAGATATACCTTAGTTACATTTGAAGTAAACAAGCCAAAACATAAAATTCAAATCCCACAAGTTTGTGAATTGGTTGATGTTTCTTGTATTAATTTGTACCAGATGCTGATGGATTTAAATATAAAATTTGTCCTTAAATGAATAGGGTGCAAATAATAAGCACAAAAGCTTTGAAATAAGATATCCTCTATTTAACATAATGTATATTATCGTTCAAAAAGATTAACCTGAATTTAGGCATAGTCTATGGTCTCAAATTTGTAAAAAGTAAATCAGGGTTCATATCTACTAGATCGTGAACGTCGTTAAGATCTGTCTTAAAATTCACATCGTAAATGTTTGGAGGAACATTTTTAATTCTCGGGATAACCTTAGTTTCATAAAGTTTTAAAGATTCACTTGCTATGTTTTCATCAAAAATATAATTTGAAATGTTAAGTGCATTGACCCCCAAGGTTTTATATACTTGAGTTTTCAATTTACTTGCAACTAGTTGATCGTCTTTAACTTTCTCTTCAATACCTCTTACTAGATCTTCAATTGATTTTCCATTTGAATGTTCTTCAATTAAGATGGAAACTACGTAAGAATCAAATCCTTCAATTGGAGCAAGTTGTTTGAGATTGAATTTATGCTTCCTATCAGGCAGAATAGAACTTTTCACATCGAGTCTAATATTTTCAAATCTAAAATCAAAAGTGTCTTCTGGAACCAAATGCCAGGAATTAATCAAAATATCAGGGATATTAGATTGAAAAATTAAAAATAATTCCGCCCATAAGCCTTGAATAGTCGCTTTACTTGGTTCTTTTAATATTCTGAATAATTCTTTTAGCTTATTTATCGCTTCAATGATAGACGAATTTTTTGGTTTTTCACCAATAATGGGAAGTAAAAGTTCACATATTTTTAAAAAATAACGTTGTAAATCGCTATCCAATGACTTACATCGAATTAAACTAAAATTGTGGTTTTCAATAACTTCATTATTCTCAATTTCACAATTTACATTATGCTTAATCTCTAAGTTGGTTAAATACTCATTTTTTATCTGAGTAGAGTTTTTGACTGAAATTAATAGTAAAGGGCGTCCTTCTACATCTTTGGCTAGTCTATGGTTTAAGTATCCATTTATTGGATAACCCTCAAAATAATTATTTGCTTCGTCATTTGGATATGGGAGATTTTCAAATTCAAATTGAAGATTTAATTTGTCCATTTTAGGTTTCTAATTCAATAGTTGATTGTTTAATGACCTTTCTAGGAATCCAAACAGCCATACCGAGTATATCATTTGGATATTTAGGGTTTTTTATATTTAAAACATGTAGTTGTATTGAAATTTCATTTTTTTCTTTTATGTGCATATCACCTGGATAGACAATTTCTCCTGATTTTGGATTTTTACCTTGAAATAAGTTAGAGACCTCTCCTTGAAGATTTAAAGATCGTTTTCTTACAAATCCTTGGCTCATTATAAATATTGAACACGTTTCATTTTGATTTGCTAAAAGAATAGTCTTGACTTTTGTAAACTCAATCGAATCATTACTTCTAGTAAAAGTTAAATCTGATACAAGTTCATGATACACTTTTTCTACTTTAAATTTAGAGACAAGGTGAATCTGTTCATTAGTTCTTTTATCATGGCCAGTATTTTTATTGAATTTATGGCGGTATTTAGTTTTAAACTCTTCATAGATATCAAAATTAGATCTAACATATGGAGAACTTTCATGAGGAGCTTTTGTGTAATACCATCTGCTCTTCTGTCCACTTCGAACTAAATTATTTGCCAACACATTATTTCTAGTGAGATTTAATAGTTCATTTAAAACCAATTTTCGTTTGAATTGGTCTAAGGTTTGATTGATTGAATATGGTTTTAGTTTGGCTCTTAAGTCTTCTTCATGTTCGACATATTCAGTAAATGAATGGATACCATCAGTGTCCAAATAGACTCTACAATAGCCTATGTATTCTTTTTTATAGCCATAAAATCTCGCTCTTTGTTGAATTGTATCTGCATTTCCTACCCCCTTATTTCTTGGCATGTACGTTACTGTAAGACCTTCGACAGTAAATCCTCTATCCAATGCTTGTCCACCGATTATAATGAATGAATAGTTACTTCTCCAATCAATAGAATTATTTTCTATAGAATTAACTTCTACAATTGCTGTATCAGTAATGCTCCGTGGAATTAATTTTTCAAGTTGATTAAATGGTAAAATTTCAGATGCTGTTTTTTTTAGATCTTCATAGGATTTTTTGAATTCATTCACTAATACCATTTTAGAGTCAATATAACCTTCACTATCAATAGTTCTTTCCCAATCCCCTTTTATGGTTTTTATCCAATTGCTAAATAACCTGTGATAATTAGTTAATCTTGATGGGTGTACCATCATGGATCTGTTTTTAGGATTGAATGGTTTATCACCAATTAATAACCCTGAAGCAACTCCTAAAAAGAATATTTGCATTGCTTTTTTGAGAGTGCTAGGTATTCTATCAATTACATTTTCTTCTGTGGGTATTTCGCAATATGGAATTCTCCTTATTAGCTCTTTTTCAAATGTTTTAAAAAACTCAATACCTCCAGTATAATTTTTACCAGGGTCAAGTAATTGAACAAATTTTGGTGAAAGATTATCCATTAAATGGATAAATAATGGAGCTTGAGGTGTGGCGGTGTATTGTAAAAACGTATGGTTTGGAACTAGATCTTTTAATTCTCTCATTCTTGAATAAATAGTACTCATTTTAAATGGAGAAAGACTCATGAAATCTTCTCCTTCACGAGCATTTCTGCGAGCCATTGTGTTTAGACTTGCTTGATCACCTTCGTCATCTATAATTAGAGTAGGTACTCTATCCATGTCAATTTTTTTAATTACTCCGTTAAGATTTTTAAGATGATTCGAGTTTTTCATCACCACTAGAACAATGGCTTGATTCTCAATGCTATGAATCTTCGGTTTTTTCCAATTTTTAAGTTCTCTTTCAATAGAGAAAAAATCTTTGCTATCAAATTTTGGGTTTTTTATTAGTAACCATTTTCTATGAAAACTATTTCCAATATTTAAATCTTTTTGAAGCCTAGAGAATGACTGATTGACTAGTTGATTTGAAATTCCAGCCATTATGATAATAAACTTATATCCATTATCTCTAGCAAGTGTTGTCAGAGTTGTAAATGATAGTGTCTTACCACTTTGAATATATCCAATGACAATACCTGTTTTATTATTATTGAGAAGTTTTGGATCTCCACAATTTCGAAGGATATTTAAGGCCTCATTCTTAACCTTATTCTTACTTTCGTTATCATTTCTAAAAACTCGATCCAAAAATTCTACTGTCTCTAAACCTAATTTAGGATTCCAAGTTTTGCAAGTCAAAGTATTATCAATGACTCTTATTTTTTCAGCAACTTTCACGAGTCGATTTAGTTTGATAAAGAATTGGATAAAATATGACTCATTCCAAGTCTAATTCCTTCAAGGTTTGAATTCATTCTTTTTGCTGAAATTTCAGATAGAGTCAACGCAACAATCATTCTTAAAATAGGTTCGATACTTTTGTGACTTTCATTATTAAATTTCTTAACAAAAGGATGATTCATATTAATGCTAATTCTAACCTTGTTATTTATCTGAATACTCGTAGAATTTGTATCATCACTCAATATTTTAAACAACGCATCAGATTGAATATTTTTACAATGTCCATGCGTATTAACTTCCCAGATTGTATTATTAAAATTTACTTCGTAGTTGCGTTTATAGGAGTTCTGATTTATTTTAGTTCTAGTATTTACTGATTGATTATTTGCTTTTGAATCTGAAACAGAGTTAGAATCACTTTTAGATTTTAGAATTTCGGGTGTATTGCTTTCATTTTTGCCGTTTGGGACTTTGTGATCATTAAGTTTAAAATCTTCATAATCATTTATTCTAAATGATTTAGCCTGTTTTAAAATAGGTATGTCTTCATGATTTTTTAAATGTTCATATAGCCATTCAAAAAAATTTTGCATTTTAGAATCAAGTGAGAAATCATCTTTGGTATGACTTACTTCAAAACCTTCAAAATGCAATTCACCAAATAAACGTTTTGATAAGTGACTTCCAACAGAACCAAAAATGTCTGGTGGCTTATATCCTCCTCCATCGGAAGAAGAGGTACTACCTTTAATAACTCGCCCTTTGTTAAATAGTGCGAAGCCACTGTTTTTGGCTTGCATTATCTCTTGTAGTGCTACAAATCCCGAAACTTTTAATTTGTTTTTTTGTGTATCAATTGAATTCCATTCTATCGGAACCTTCCACTTTATGGTTTTCCCATTAAAATTGTCATATTTGGGGGCTTCTAATATTTTAATTTCTTCGTATCTTAGAGGTTCTTGTTGATTGTCAAAAAATATCTCGATATCCTCCTTTCTAATGAACTCACGATATATACTTGCTAGGTGCTCTTTTATCTTATTTACAGTTCTACCCTTAGGCATCCTCTCCTTTACATCTTTTAAAATGATTCTTGTAAAATGCTCGTTCTTACCTAGGTGTCTTTTTTTAATTTCTAGTTCTTCGGTTCCAAATTTTGAAATTTTTGAAATATCAAATATCACCGTTTGCTCTTCATACTCATAAAGTGCTTTGGTTACTACACTCCAATGATCTGAAAACCAACAAGATGCAGTTTTCATACCCATGCCATAATTTGAAAGTCCATCTCTGTCTTTTGGTAATTCAGCTGCTCTAAAAGCCCTTGAATAATCCATTTGACTAATTCCCGCCGCATTATCAATAATTGAAATCGTATGACTTTCTCTATTAAGAATGATTTCCACTCTAAGTTTATATGCATAATTATTTTGGTAGTTTAAGAGATTCTTATTTTTTCTGTAACTTTCTAAGGCATTATCCACAAACTCGGATAAAGCTGTCCATGGTTTATATGGTAAATGTCGAAACACTTTATATATGTTGCTTCGAGGTCTAATATTGACATGATCCAAATATTTATCCATGGTTAAAAATTTTTTCAATTTATTTATTGTATTTTCTGTTCAATCCTAAAAGATTTGAAAATATTTTCTCAGCAATTAAAGCATTTACTGCATTGCCCAAAGCTTTATAGCATTGATTTTTATTTTTTGGCAACTCTATACCTTCTAAGGATTGGATTTTAGCTCCCTCTTCGATAGTTAGATATCTGTAATGATCGTTTTTTTTAACAATTGGTACTTGAGATCGAATAGTGACAAGCGATGGGAAATAATCTTTCTGTTTAATTCTGACACCTGACCCTCTAAATTGAATGATGTAATTCTTTATTTCACGGCTTCCATTTATTATATTCCATTCTAGCTTTTGATGACTAGGTATATTGAGTTTTTTTATTTTATTTAGAATAGGGTCTATATCTTTTTTGTAACAAGAGTAGAACTCTCTGTTTTTTTTAATGATTATTTTCTTCCACTTTGGAAACTCTTTTTGGATGTTAAGAGAATATTTAGGTATACTGTTATCATCTAAAAGGTCACCAAAAGAACCTTTCCAATTATTAGGCTTTTTATTTTCTATTAACGGTTCACTATTTATTGGATATGTTGCTCCAAATTCCATACTCCAGAGTGGCTTTGGAATTATTGCATCTTTCGGGATTCTGTACAAAAATTCTTGCCAAACACTTAAGACTCTAACCTTTTCAGGTTCTAGCCTTTGAATATCAGAAGAAGTTGAGTTTAAAACATCATCAACGCTGATGTTTTTTTCTATGGACTCGGGCCATTCAAAATGATCTAACCCATTTTTAGACCCGACGATGAAAAACCTTTCTCTATGTTGAGGAATTCCAAAGTGATGAGGGGATAAAATACTTGAATCAATAGAGTAATTTAACTCCTTATGTAATTGATTATGAATGAATTGCCAACTACCCCCCCCCTAAATGTGATTTTAAATTTCTGACATTTTCGAGTAAAAAGTAACTTGGTCTGTGATAATCTAAAACATCAACGATTTTATTAAATAAAGGTCCGTTTAGTCTATCTGCAAAGCCCATTTGCTTGCCTGCTTTAGAAAATGGTTGACAAGGAAAACCTGCACATAATATATCGTGTTTTGGAATATTTTCAATAGGTATCTTTGTAATGTCTCCTTTAGGTTTTATATTAAAGTTTTTTTTATAAATATCTCTGAGTGTTTCATTTTTCTCAGATGCAAATACACATTTTGCACTATTTTTTAGTGCCAAATGAAATCCGCCTAAGCCTGCAAATAAATCAACAAAAATCAAATTGGATATTGACGAAGGTGAAATCTCCATGTTCAAAATATGAAACTTGTTTTAGTTCGCCTCTGAACCGCAAAATTAGTTTAATTTATTTTCATTGTTAATAAAAAGTGAATTGAAATAATCTTTAAAATTTTTCAAAACCTTTGCTGAGCTTCATGTAAACTTTAATTATTATTAGGAAAGAAATCATTAATCTTAAACACATAGGCTGCCTTTTGTATGGATTCTACTTCTGAAAGATTTGGTAATTCCAACAATAAATTTTCATTATCTATTTGCCAATTGATCTCTGTATTATTACCAATAAAGGTGATTTTAGTATCTTCCTTCGGTTGTAAACCTTCTACTTTAAAACCCGATGAAGGTTTATTCAAAAAAAGCACATATAAATCATTTTTTTTGACCGTAAATCGTATATCACCATATCCAAATTGAGTCCAGGGACGTGTTTCATAGATGGCTTCTCCATTGGTTTGAAGCCACTTGCCTATATCCTTCAATCTACTTTTTTGCAGCTCCGTAAAGGTGCCCTCAGGGGTTGGACCAACGGCTAACAAAAAATTTCCGTTTTTACTGACCACATCAATCAGCGTTTCAATGAGTTGTTCAGAGGTTTTGTATTTGCTGGCATCATCTTCCGTTCGATCATAGCCATAAGAATGAGCCATACCCCCACTAGATTGCCATTTTATGGGAGAAATATCATTCGTCCGCAGGTAATCCTTTTCGTCAACGCCGGCTCCTTCTGGATAGTTTGAACGACGCCAACGTTTATTATTCCAATACACCTCTTTTCCCCAACCTTTGGCTAAATGAATATATTCTGCAATCATTTCTCGATGGTAGGTATTGATGAATGTAGAAACCGCAGGTGCATTTGGAAATTTGCTATGAGAAGGGGCATCATCAATCCACATAAAATCAGGCCGATATTTTCTACATATTTCTAAAAATCGGTTCTTATAATCTTCCATAAAGGGCTGATCTAATTGAAAGGGACCATATAATAACGCGGCTTCAGAATCTTGTTCAATTTCTTGAAGAATTGCAGCATATGGTGTCGGACTTTCAGTATAGGTGTTTAAACTATTGGTATAAAAGCCCCAATGACGTTCTCGATGGTATGAGATCCCATAGTATAAACCCACTTTTCGAATAGCGTCTCCTAATGTCCCAATATAATCGAGTTTAGGGCCTTTATCCACTGAATTCCAAGGCGTTAAATCTGTATCCCACATGGCAAAGCCATCATGGTGTTCTGCTGTTGGGATCACATATTGAGCTCCTGATGATTTCAATAGATAGGCCCACTCATCGGCATCATACTCTTGAGCTTGAAACAGTGGAACAAAATCTTTATATCCAAACTCTGGAGGTGAGCCATAATTATTGCTATGATATTTCATGAAATCTGAATCGATATACATGGCCGTAGAATACCATTCTGAATAATAATGTCCATCGCTCCAACCTGGAACGGAATAAGGCCCCCAATGCAAAAAAATCCCGAATTTGGCATCATCAAACCATGTAGGAACTGGAACTGTTTTTAAATAATCCCATGTTTTTTTACTTTCAAGAATTTCTATATCTTCTTTTTGTGTAGTGTTTTGTTTGCAAGAAAAAACAATTATTGAAAAGAAGATAAAAAGAATATTGATTTTAAACATGTTGTAAAATGAATGCGTAAGATAGTTTAACTCACTATTATCCAAAAATCTATTCATTATAAACTTGAAGCCAGTTCAAATCAAAAATTCTCTGAAGTTTTCTCGATGAATTATCTTGATATCAGCGCCATACCTTTCTTTGAAAATCTTAGGTAATCTAATTCTTGATTTAGGATTCCATTTAATTTCATACCCTGTGATTTTTCCATCTAACTCTTCGATATAGTCAATTTCTTGTTTATTTATATTCCTCCAGAAGTATGAATTCGCAAATGAAAATTCATATTTATTTTTTTTTAATCTCTCAGAAATTAAAAAATTCTCCCAAAGACCACCTAAATCATTTCGATTATTCAAAGAAGTAAAATTTCCTAGAACAGCGTTACGCACACCAGTATCATAAAAGTAAATTTTCTGATTAAACTTAATTTCATTTCTTATATTCCTACTAAAACTTCCTAATCTAAAAATGATGTAAGCCTTCTCAAGAATATTGATGTAATTATTGATTGTTTTTTTATCTATTTCTAATAATTCTGAAAGTTCATTTAAACTGACCTCAGATCCTACTTGTAATGCGAGAGCACGAACTAAATGAACCATGGCATCTGATTTTCGTATACCATAAAGTGAAAGCACATCTTTATAGAGATAACTGTTAATTAATACGTGTAATACCCTCTTTTCATCACCTGATTATTGATGACTTCTGGATAACTACCATATAATAATCGATACTCTAGTTGTTGCTCCGATTTGATAAAACCAAAGTTTTTTTCTAGTTCTAACCAACATATTGGAAATAATTCATATTCCCATTTTCTCCCCGTTAATGGCTCATTGATAGTGTCCTTAATCTCAAAAGCAGAAGAACCACTTACTAAAAGTATTATTTCTTTATAATGATCAGTAATCATTTTCAAGGTTAAACCAATGTTTTTTATTCGTTGAGCCTCATCAATAAAAATGATTTTATGATTTCCTATGACATATTTTAGTTTTTCGATACTAAGATTTGAAAGCTTTTCATGTGACGCTAGCTCATCACCACTGAAAAATAAATACGTCTTCTTATCAAGAATTTTTTTAATCAGAGTGGTTTTACCAACTTGTCTAGGTCCGATGACTACAATAGCTTTTCCACTATGAAGTCTTTGATTGATGTCTTTTTGTAATATTCGATCTATCATCATTCAACCGTACAAACTTTAAATTCGTTGCACCAAAAATAAATATATATTACGAAAAACACTAAATATAGATATATTTAGAGAATATAATCGCTAAATTAAATAATTTTAATGATAATATACTCAACAAAAATATATCATATTAATAATTAGAAGTGTGATTATTCACCATTTAGTAAATCGCTATACTCAGTAATCATCTAATTTATTATCTCATTTTTTTGTAAATTCACTTATGTTTTTACTATAGAATTTGGATTTTAATGAAATCTAACAAAGACGCGTACATTTAAATAGAAACTATAGAAGAAATTCCATTGTTCGAATTATGGAATTTAAGAAATAAGATATCTATAAAGAATGATTTATTGAATTGGGCACTAATACTTAATTCAAGAATACTGAAAACTTTAAAAGAATCAACGAAATAGTTGAAAACATGCTAGGCGGCTTTCCGACACACGAACAAGCTAAGGTGCAATGGATTCAAAAAGTGGAAGAGTTATTGAAGGAGATGGGTTTGTGATTGTTCGTATTGAAGAATGAACAAGTTCAAAATTTCCACGGCTCATTATTGATTAAAATTTTCAAACTTTATGAATATATTAGAAGAACTTTTGTTGCATATGCCAATTAAAATCATCCTGATATCATCGTTGATATTGCTAATCCTTTTTACGATTAGTTCTTGTTTGAATTTCCGAACAAGTGATAAAAAGTTTTTAAAAAAATTTACTGAAGAAAACATTGATATTAAAATATCATATCATCAATTTGAAGGTCAACAAATCAGATTAATCCATTCCTATCCTATTGATAACATAAAACCCACCATATTTTATGTTCATGGAGCTCCTGGTTCCAATGATAACTATCTCAAATTGATGAAAGATGCGGAGCTCAATAAAATTTCAAATTGGGTCAGCGTGGATCGTCTAGGCTATGGATATTCAGAAATTGGTAAAGCCGTAACTTCCATCAGTCAGCAGTCCAAAAGTTTGCTCACTGTTTTTGAACCCTATTTTGAACAATCCCCTTTTGTTTTGTTATTGGGGTGGTCTTATGGTGGACCAATTGTTAGCAAAATGGCATTGGATAATCCTAACTCCGTTGACCATGTCATTATGTTAGCACCAGCAATTGATCCTGAATCCGAAAGATATTTCTTTATGGGAAAATTGGCACAATGGTTTTTAACGAGATGGTTGGTCCCCAAACCTTTTCGAGTGGCTCAAGATGAAAAAGTAGTGCATGTCAAAGAACTCGATTCTATCAAATCAAATTGGAAAGAATTAAAAGTGCCCGTGACGAATGTTCATGGAAATAGTGATGGTATCGTACCCTATGAAAATCTACATTTTGTAAATCAGTACTTTCCAAAAAAAACAACAAAGTCCATCACTCTCGAAGGTATTGGGCACCTATTCCCTATCAGTCAACCTGAAGTTGCTAAACAAATTATATTGGATGTATTGGAAGAATACGAATATAAAAATCAAGACTAAAGAATTGATTCACCGTTCAAATCGGTTGTCAAAATTTCACTCATATAGTCAAAAAAAGGTCTGATTAATTCAAACCGTCTGACAACATCATCCAAAAAAGTATTAGAAAAGATTTCCCTATCACTAAATGGACTTCTAAAAATCAATTGTTTTTTGCGGATTAAATCGATATTTTGATGTTCTTTAGAAAATCCCTTTGGAGCTGTTTTTACTTCATTTCCGTATAAAGTACCCCATACTTTTTTAAACGTTGGTTCTAAACTAAAATCTCTGAATTCTTGAGCATCCATTTCAAATTCTTGTCGAATTCTCAACAAATCATCTTTTTCTGGCTTCCAAAATCCCCCAGCAATAAAACTTGTATTCGGACTCAAATGAACATAATACCCTCCCCTTAGCTTCGGCTTTTTACGAACATAAAAAAATGAAAAATGCGTTTTATATGGTGTTTTGTCTTTTTTAAATCGGACATCAATATGGATATTGAACACCTTAAATTTTTCAATATCATCGGACTGGTTTAATCCTTCAAGAATACATTGAGCATATTCAGTAATAAGATCCCTTTGTTTTCTATAATTCTGCTTATTGGCATAAAACCATTCTCGATGGTTGTTTTGCTTTAAAGCTTCAAGAAATTCAAAAATGGATGGGGAAACAACCGGCACTTTATAAGGCTAATCAAGTTATATAGGTCTGTCCATAAAGTTGTTGCATCAAAAATTAATGATGGATATTGAACAATCATTTTTCATTAAAATGATTTTTAATTAGTTGTTATACAAATAATTATGTCATTTGATTAAAGTAAAAATAGCCTTCATGTCAAAGTTTTAGGCTACTCCGCTTGATTTATCCAAGCATTTATTTTTTCTTCCAACAAAGCCAAAGGTATATTTCCTGATTCTAAAATCTTATTATGAAATTCACGAATATCAAAACTTTCTCCCATAGTTTCTTTTGCAGTATCTCGTAGCTCTTGAATTTTTAATTCTCCAATTTTATACGATAAGGCTTGACCTGGATTGGCCATATAACGTTCGATTTCTGAGGTGATAAACTCTTCCGATTCGGCTTGGTTTTCCATGCTATATTGGATGGCTTTTTCTCTAGACCAACCTTTAGCATGCAAACCAGTATCCACTACTAGTCGAATGGCTCGATGTATTTCTGCACTCAACATTCCAAAATATTGATACGGATCGGTATAAAGTCCTAATTTTTTACCCAGTGATTCAGTATATAATGCCCATCCTTCTCCATAGACACTATACCATGTAATGCCTTTTCTAAAAGAGGGTAATTCAGGATTTTCTTGTTGTAAAGAAATCTGAAAATGATGCCCAGGAATAGCTTCATGTAAAAACAGACTTTCATCAGAAAAAATATTATAACTCGTAACATCCTGTATTGGCACATAAAATATACCCGGTCTGCTACCATCGGGGGTCCCAGGAATATAATGAGCGGATGCTGATTTTTCTCTAAAGGCTTCGACTCGCTTGATTTCAAAAGGTGTTTTTGGTATCATATCAAAAAGATTTTCAACATGGGGAATTACTTTTTGATGGATATCATTAAAATGATTAATCACTTGCTGTGGATCATCGAATGGCATTAATGCTGGATTTGTTTTGACATGTTCAAAAAACTCATTGAGGGTTCCTCTAAAACCAACTTCTTCCATGACTTTTTTCATTTCATTTTGTATTCGAGCCACTTCCTGAATCCCTAATTCATGAATCTCATCAGCACTCATGGAAGTAGTCGTATAATATTTGATGGCATGATCATAATATCCTTCCATTCCAGGTAAATCACCATACCCACTAGTTTCTCTACTGGCCTCTAAATATTCTGTAGCCATAAATTCATGAAGATCTATGATAATCGGATTCAATTCATCAACAATTAAAATCGCATAATCATAGCCTAAATCATGCCATTCTCTATTTTCGATGGTTTCTGGTTGTTCATTAAGGGGCCCCCAAAAGATGTTTTTTGATAAATCATTAACAGCCACTGACTCAAGTTGAGGCAATACTTTTTGGATTAAAGATTTGGGTAAAACAATTCCTTTTTTTATTCCTTCTTTCATTTTAACTTTTGCTGAAAGTAACCATTCTTTAAAATCATCTAATCGTGAAAGCCAATTTCTGTAGTCTTCAAGAGTATTGAAAGGTTGAGCTCCACCACCACTTCCTAATTGACCAATATCTAAATTTAAACTCCACATTTGGTCAATAGGCATCAAATCTTTTTCAAATTGAAAAGATTCAGTTTGAATGTCTATTTCCCATTGTAAAATTTGTTTGCTCAAAATTTGTTCAGGAGTTAAATCTTTTTCTGAAAATCGATTTAACTTTCTATTATAATCTCTATAGAATTGTCTTTGTTTTTCCTCAAAAGATTTTGATAGGTAATTGGGTAAACTATCATTATATCGATGATCTCCTAAATAAGTCGCATTCAACATATACAACGCTAAATGATCTTGATAGTAATTTTCTAAAAGAATATCAAAATTTTCTGAGCTTTTGCCAGGACTTTGACAGCTTATTGGTACAACCAATGCAATGCCAAGGAGCAAAAATGATTTATTCATTCGATGTTTCATATTGTGTTTATGTTATTATTTATTGTGTCTCTTCTTTAAAACCGAATCTATGTCTTGAAAGTTCAAATCTCGTTTTTTTAGTAAAATCAACAAGTGAAATAACAAGTCGGCACTCTCATTTATCAATTGATCATCACTTTCTGAAATAGAAGCAATGATGGTTTCACTAGCCTCTTCACCAAGCTTTTGAGCAATCGAATTGATTCCCTTTTGAGCCAAACTAGAGATATAACTTTCCTGGGGTTTTTCAATTAATCTAGATTTAATAATATCTTCTAATTGTGAAATAAATCCATATGTGATTTTATTTTTTTCATTCCAACAAGTATCATCTCCCTTATGACAAGTCGGTCCTTGAGGATTTGCTTTAATCAATAAGCTATCGCAATCGCAATCCAATCGTATATCTTTTAGATTTAAAAAATTACCACTTTCTTCTCCTTTAGTCCATAAACGTTGTTTACTTCTACTAAAAAAAGTCACTTTACCTATTTTTATGGTCTGCTGTATGGCCTCTGAATTCATATAGCCTAGCATTAGAACTTGTAATGTTTCATCATCTTGAATAATTGCAGGAATTAATCTCGTTATATCTTTTGAGTAATCGATTTGATTAATATCAAAATATCTAAACTTCTTTTTCATTTTTAAAACGTTTATTCCTTTCTTTTATTAGTCGAATCGGAATACCTTCATCTGATAATTTTTCTTTTAAATAGTCAATAGGTATTTCATTATAATGAAATACACTTGCAGCGAGAGCAGCATCAGCTCTACCCTTTTGAAAAACATCAATAAAATGATTGATCGTGCCAGCTCCTCCTGATGCTATCACAGGGATATTGATTTGCTTTGAAATTTTAGAAAGGACATCATTAGCAAAACCTAATTTTGTTCCATCATGATCCATCGAAGTAAATAAAATTTCTCCTGCACCGCGATCTGTGGCCTCTAGAATCCAATCAAATAAATCCACTTGAGTTGGTACTTTTCCACCAACTAAATGAACTTTCCATTGGTTTTTATTTTTTTTTGCATCAACGGCTATCACAATACATTGACTACCGAATCGATGGACTAAATTATTGATTAATTGAGGATTTTTAACGGCTGCTGAATTAATTGAAACCTTATCGGCCCCATTTTGCAGTAAAACTGATACATCTTCAATAGAAGATATGCCACCACCGACCGTAAATGGAATATCGATTTGTTGGGCGACTTTTAAAACTAATTGAGCCAACGTCTTTCTCTTTTCATGCGTCGCTGTAATATCTAAAAAAACCAATTCATCAGCCCCTTGTTGAGCATATCTAGTTGCCAATTCTACGGGATCTCCAGCATCTCTTAAATCTAAAAAATTAATACCCTTAACCGCTCGGTTGTCTTTGATATCCAAACAAGGAATGATTCTTTTTGTGAGCATAATTAACTAGATAAAATAAAATCTTCTATTTCATCGATAGTGATATGATTTTCATAATATGCTTTTCCAATGATAGCTCCATCAAGTCTCAAATTTTTTAATTGATATAAATCTTCTATATGAGAAATACCTCCAGATGCTATTAAAAA
This sequence comes from Flavobacteriaceae bacterium, assembly GCA_965221765.1. Taxonomy (GTDB): domain Bacteria; phylum Bacteroidota; class Bacteroidia; order Flavobacteriales; family Flavobacteriaceae; genus Bin25. The sequence goes on along the minus strand of OZ244911.1, from coordinate 2,035,042 downwards.
AAGTTTGCATTGTTCGATGATGTTTTTATACATATCAAAATCTGGGCCACCAAGAGTCCCATCCTGATCGATATTGGTTACGATAAAATTTTCAGCTTTGTATTCTGTCCATTTATAAATGAATGATAAAATAGATTCTTCAGTGTTTTCAATCCAACCATTGATGGCTATCTTTCCCTGTTTGTAATCCGCTCCGACGATAATTTTTTGGCTGCCATATTCTTTCAAACACTCTTTAACCAATTCTTGGTTTTTCACCGCCAAACTTCCTAAAGTGACTTGATTAGCCCCAGCAGAAAAAGCTCGAATAATACTTTCTTTGGATTTCATACCACCGCCAAAATCAATTTTTAGATTTGTTCTATTGGCTAATTTTTCTAAAACATTGATATTAATACTCTTTGTTTCTTTAGCGCCTTCTAAATCGATGAGGTGTAAGTAATCGATGCCATGATTTTCAAATTCAAGAGCGACCTCTAATGGATCATCATGATAGACTTTTACTGTATTGTATTGCCCCTGAGTTAATCGCACACATTTTCCTTCAATGATATCAATGGCTGGAATCAATCGCATGGTTAAAGCTTTAAAAAATTCAATAATAATCGACTTCCCGAAAAACTACTTTTTTCTGGATGAAATTGTACCCCAAAAAAGTTATCTACTTGAATAGCCGATGTGTAATTAATACCATAACCCGATTGGGCTATGGTCCAATCCCCCAACGGTACATAATAACTATGTACCGAATACATATATTCTTTGTAGTCAATCGATTTAAATAACGGACCTTTCACCCAATCGAAATTATTCCATCCAATTTGAGGAACCTTCAGATCATTTTTAAATCGCTTGACTATACAAGGTAATAAACCCAAACCTTGAGTATTGCCTTCTTCAGATTGTTGGCACATCAACTGCATCCCAAGACAAATACCGAGGGTTGGTACTTTTAATTGTTTTAGGATAAAGTCGAGTTCTTTTTCTTTTAACATAGCCATGGCATTTTTAGCCTCTCCCACTCCTGGAAAAAACACTTTGTTAGCACTTAAAATTTCATCTGAATTACTAGTTAAATGAGCTTTGTAACCTAGTCGTTCAATAGCATATTTTAAACTTTGGATATTACCGACGCCATAATCGACAATGACTACTTTCATAGTTATAATGTTCCTTTGGTTGTTGGGATTTCAGACGAATCTAGATTTCTATTGATGGCCATCTTAATCGATTTTGCAAAAGCCTTATAAATGGCTTCAATTTTATGATGTTCGTTCTCTCCAGAAGCTTTGATATTTACATTGGATTTTGCACCATCACAAAATGATTTAAAAAAATGCTTAAACATTTCGGTGGGCATTTGTCCTATTTTTTCTCTTTTGAATTCAACATCCCACTCTAGCCAACTCCTTCCACCAAAATCTATGGCTACTTGGGCTAAAGAATCATCCATGGGTAAACAAAATCCGTACCGTTCAATGCCGATTTTACTTCCTAATGCTTTAGAAAATCCTTCTCCTAAAATAATAGCAGTATCTTCAATGGTGTGGTGTTCATCGACATGTAAGTCGCCTTCAACATGTAGTTTGATATCCACTTGACCGTGTCGTGATAATTGAGCTAGCATATGATCAAAAAACCCAATACCAGTATCGATCTGACAATTTCCAATTCCATCTAAACTCAGTTGTAATTTGATATTGGTTTCAGTTGTTTTTCTAGTCAGACTAACGGTACGCTCGATGGATTTTAAATATTGATAAATAAATTTCCAATTTTTAGTCGTTAAACAAATAACAGATTCTAGATCATCTACGGTTGTTTCATCGGTTCCTAAATGCGGATTATTATTCAAAAAAATACCTTGAGCCTTTAAATTGTACGCCAATTCCATATCGGTATATCGATCTCCAATAACAAAAGACCTTGACAAATCATAGTCAGAGTTATTGATGTACTGTGTTAGCATGCCAGTACCTGGCTTTCTAGTATCTTTTTGATCTTCTGGATAAGTGCGATCAATAAAGATTTCTGAAAAATAAATATGTTGGCTAGTCAGAGTCCGAATGATAAAATTTTGAAGTGGCCAAAAATTTTCTTCTGGATGTTGATCCGTTCCCAATCCATCCTGATTCGTAACCATGACAATTTCATAATCTAATTCAGAAGCAATACGAGACAGATATTGAAGAACCCCTGGATAAAATTCAAATTTTTCCCATCGATCGACTTGTTGATCACCTGGTTCGACAATTAAAGTCCCATCGCGATCGATAAATAATACTTTTTTCATGATATTTTATAATGACTTTAACGCTTTTATCAATAATTGATTTTCTATTTCAGCACCTATGGTTATTCGCAATGTGTTTTCACAATTTAAATATCCCGATGTATTTCTAACGACGATTCCTCTTTCAATCAATTGATGGTAAAGCTTCTCAGCATCATAGGTTTTAATCATAACAAAATTAGCATCACTTGGATATACTTTTTGAATCACATCAATATGGTTTAATTGATTGATTAACCATGTTTTCTGTTGTAAAATCTGTTTTACTTGAAAATCAATTTCTTGTTGATTATTTAACCGATGAATGCCAATCGTTTGATTTTCTGTACTGATATTGTATGGGGGTTTGACTTTGTTTAGCACTTCAATGATTTTGGAATTGGCAAAAGCCACACCGATTCTAGAACTTGCTAAACCTTGTCCTTTGGAAAAAGTCCTAACGACAACCAATGAAGGAAATTCATCAAGATAAGACACAAATGAAGGTTGATTTGTGAATTCAACATAGGCTTCATCTAGGACTACTAATCCCTTAAATTTCAATAAAATATGCTTTATATCTTTTGCCTTAAAACTATTTCCAGTCGGGTTATTTGGCGTGGTAATAAAAATAATTTTAGAATTAGATTCTTGACCTTTAGATAATATGCTTTTAACATCTAATTGAAAATCATCGTTGGTTAAGGGGACTTGAACATGTATTAAATCGAGCATTTGAGCCAATAGCCCAAATAAAGAAAATGTGGGCGGCATGGTAATAATACCATCTGTTTTAGGACTACAAAAAGCCAAACTCAGCCAATGTAAAATTTCGCCACTACCATTTCCAATGATGATTTGATTTGGAGAAACCTTCGAAAGTTTTGCAAGCGTTTTTCTCAAATCACGATGAATCGGGTCAGGATATCGATTGTGCTGTCCAAAAGGATTTTCATTAGCATCCAAAAAGATTGTCGATGGATTTGATCTTTCAAATTCATGACGAGCCGATTGATAAGGTTGCAAATCTTTGATATTATCTGGTACCAGATTTAAAATTTCACTTTCTTTCATGGTATCAAACTTTTGCGTTGAATACTATTTAATCGGATTGAAACTGCATTTTTATGAGCATCTAAACCTTCAGCATCAGCTAATAATTCTACTGATGGTCCAATACTGCTTAATCCTTTTTCTGAAATTTTTTGAAAACTAATGGTCTTTTGAAAACTTTGGACTGTTACCCCACTGCATTGTCTTGCCCATCCATTGGTTGGTAAGGTATGATTTGTACCAGAGGCATAATCGCCAATGCTTTCAGGAGAGTAAAGACCGATAAATACAGAACCGGCATTGGTGATTTTCTGGCATAAAGAATCTACATTTTCGGTAGCGATAATCAAATGCTCGGGGGCATAGGTATTCGAAAATTCAATAGCATCACTCATATCTGAAAAATAGATAGCCATTCCATTTTTTAGTGATTCTTTAATGATGTCTTTTCGACTGAGATATTGTGTCTGTTTTTCAACTTCTTCTAAGACGGTTTCGATTAGATGAAGATCATCAGATAACAATACCACTTGACTATCATTGCCATGTTCAGCTTGAGCCAACAAGTCAGAAGCTATAAATATTGGATTGGCATGCTGATCTGCTATGATAAGCACTTCACTAGGGCCTGCGGGAAGATCAAAGGCCACTTGATAATGATTAAGATACTGTTTTGCTGCCGTAACGTATTGATTACCTGGTCCAAAAACTTTATCGACCTTTGGTATGGTTTCAGTTCCAAGAGCCATTGAGGCAATGGCTTGTCCTCCCCCTACTTTATAGATCTTATGAATACCACAGCAGGATGCTGCATGGAGTATGACATCTGCTAAGTCGCCATTTTGATTCGGTGGAGAGCATAACACAATTTCATTACAACCAGCAATTGTTGCTGGAATGGCAAGCATTATGACTGTAGAAAATAAAGGAGCACTTCCACCAGGTACGTAAATACCAACCTTTTCTATGGGTCGATATTCTAACCAACAATTGACACCTTGTGTTATGGTTATCTTATGAATTGCATTATTACGTTGTGCACTATGAAATTTGGTAATATTTGATTTTGCCAAATCAATGGCATTTTTCAGTTCATTGGAAATATAATCAGATGCTTGTTTGATTTCATCTTGAGTGACTTCAATGCTATCCAAGACAACCCCATCAAATTTTTTTGTGTATTCTTTAATGGCTTGATCGCCATTTTTTTTTATTTCATCAAAGATATCTTTCACACGGCTTTGAATGATATCAAATTGAACTAATGGTCTTTGACAAAGGCCTTTCCACTTATTTTTTGATGGGTTGTTATAACGTCTCATTATCGAACCATTTTTTCAATGGGACAAATTAAGATATCTTCTGCTCCAGCTTCTTTAATTTGATCTATGACATTCCAAAAATCTTCTTTATCGATTACGGAGTGAAGTGAACTCCATCCTTTTCTGAGTAGAGGCAGGACTGTAGGGCTTTTTAATACTGGTAATAAGGAACTGACCCTTTGGATTTTTTCATCAGGTACGTTACACAAAATATAGCGGTAACGATCTGCCTTTAATACGGTCTGAATTCTAAAGTTTAGTTTGTCGACTAAATCTTTTTTTGCGGTCGTTAATTGGGGGGATTTCACCATAACAGCTTGAGAATTCAATATTGTCGCCACTTCTTTAAGATTATTCATAAACAAGGTGCTACCACTAGAAACAATATCACAAATGGCATCAGAAAGACCAATATTTGGAGCGATTTCTACAGAGCCATTAATGATATGCAAATGAGCTGATATGTTGTTTTTATTTAGAAATGCTTTTAGTGTATTGGGGTATGAAGTAGCGATTTTCAACCCTTCTAAATCTGAGATCCCTTTGAATTCTTTAGATTCTGGGATGGCAACCGAAACTCGACATCTAGCAAAATTTAATGGACTGATGATTTCAATGTCATTTCCTTTTTCGGCTAATAGGTTACTACCAATAATACCAATATCTACTACCCCATCTCGAACGTATTGGGGGATATCGCTATTTCTGAGGTAAAATGCATTGAGTTCAAATCCATGAGCTCTCACTTTTAATTGGCTTTGCCCACTGATAAGGTCAATTCCACATTTTTTTAAAAGTTCGATGGACCCTTCATGTAGTCTTCCTGATTTTTGTATAGCTATGTTGATCATATGATTAAATAAAAAACCCGCTGATTGTCAAGCGGGCATTTGTTTATTTGGCAAGAGTAATGGTATCAATTTTGTAAACCGCTTGACATGATAAAAAAATGATGATGTATTAAAATTTTCCCTTTCATCGATTGCAAAATTAATAGAAATATTTAATTATGGGGCCACGCCATAATGATGAAAGCGTTTTTATACAAAAGTGCAAAGCCCTATTTGATTCATAGGTTGAAATTTATGGAATACATCCTACAGATTAGTTTTTATTGTTTCCGTCTTTCTTTTATAGTTAATTTACTTTTTTGATATAGAACTTTTGAGAATTATATACCAAAGTGTGGCAACAGTAATCTCCTCTTTCTTAAATTTTGTATTTTCGAGTGTTTAGGTATTAAGACTTTAAAACGTTATCTCTAATTTTTGTTTCTTCGTCGCCTTGTTTAATTAATTCAAAATCAAATTTATGATCGAGATTGAATCCGATGGCCTCAATATGTTGTTCATTTAATCGATTTAAAATAGAATTTTTATACTCGGTATCAGCATTCCCAATTAAATGTTCGCCCTTACTTTCAAATATGTAGATAAAGTCAACTCTTTTTTTCGCTTTTTTTCGAGCCACTATAAAATCAGGATAGATATTCTTCTTTTGCCATCCCTTAATCGAATACCAACCCTTTTTATCTTTATTTCTAGTCCACCATAAAATATGTTTTTTATGATCTTCAATATATTTTGTGATATTTCGTTCTAAATCGTTTAATGAATCTACATCTACTTTCTTATAAAGACTGTTTGATGTTTTTTTTCCATGATACACATAATCAGTCTGAGGTATCTGATAACCAAATGAATGATTCTTAGAAACACCTAGAAGTAGTGTTTGATTTTTAACTAAAGAATTGAATATTTTTTCTTCCTCTTTTTGCTTGAACTTTTTGAGTTTATAGCCTAATTCTTTTTTGATATTATTAAAGTTTTTATCCAGTACACTAGGGTTATACTTTTTCAGAAGTTGCTTATGCGCTTTCCCTACAATCTCATAAGCAACAAAAGGATTGGTTATGATTTGATTTGTTCGAGATAAATAAGTAGTCAAATCGAGTATATTGAATGGAGAATAAGTTGATTTAACTGCTTCACCTAGCGTACGTTTTAAATTAGCATGTATTATTATTTCTGTTTTTTTATTTGAAAAATCTTCTAAATAAAGCTCTTGAATGGCACTTTTAATCTCAAAATTATCCCAATTGATTTTAGGTTTAATATCTACCGAATAAGAGAATTTTCTATAGTTTTTTTTGTCTTTCACGATCCAAGTTGGTAAAAACAATGTGTTTTCAAATTTTTTAAATATTTTGTTTTTTATGGATACTTCTTCTTTAAAGGGTTGCTGATTATTTTCATCTTGCACACCACCATTCTTTGATAAATCACTTAATCCTTCTTTCTGTAGTCCTTTGATTATTTGATTAATAATTTCTTCTGAACTTCCTTCGTTAAAATATACATAACTCGAATTTAATTCTGAAATCTTTGTTTTTTTTGATTTGGTTGTCTTAAAATGCGACCGACTAATTGAGTTATTCCAGTATCGCTTTTTGCATTTGGAATAATGCCAAGAATATAGGCAAAAGAACAATCCCAACCTTCTTTTAGTGCTTCCTTAGTGATGAGATACCGTATATCACTATTTTCTGATAATAGGTTTTTATTTTTTATTTCATTTTTTTGACTTGATTTTTCAGCGATTTGTCCCGAAGGTATTCCTTGATTCTCAAGATATTCACGCACATCATCACTATGGACATATCCTTTACCTCGTTGATTTTTTCCCGTTCGATGTACTTGGATCAATGCAATAGGTCGAATATATTCTCCTCTATTTTTTTGATAGGTCATCGCTTTTTCTTCTAATTCTTTGCGTTTAGATATGATTGAATTCATCATTGATTTCCAATTTTCAGATGCGCTACTTACTCTAATCGGAAATTTTACCATTTCTTCATCATCGAGTTCTCTTCCAGTAATCTCTGAAATAATATTCATTCCTTCTTTTGGTGTTGCAGATAATCCGATGAGACATGAAGGATTTAAATCATCTAATGATTCTTTTGATTTATCTGTAAATATTCTGTGAAACTCGTCCACGATGACATATGGTTTTTGAATTCGAATCATGTTTCCCAGACTGTGTTTTATCTGTTCAGAGCCTTCAATTAAATCTAGATTTCGAAATTCTTTTAATAGTTCTCGTTGAGCTACTATATTGTTTTCAGATGGGAAAAAATCAGAGTCAACGCTACCATCTTCAAATATTTTTCTAAAACTTGTGCTATTTAGTTTTTGTATCATTAACATCATGACCACAAGATTGTTTTCAACATCGCTTTTGCATATCGAATCTTGTTTTTTTTTATCAAAACCCGGTTACCTGTTATTTCGTCTAAGATTAGTCGATATGGATCCCATTTATTTTTGAGCCTGTCAAGAGTTTGAGTATAAATCGATTCTCGATGAACCATCCATATAATGAGTCCTGTTTTTTTTGAAGCCAATATACTTTGATATGCTTTGATCGATTCAATTCCAATAAGTGTTTTTCCACCACCCGTAGGAATTTTAACACAAACTCTTGGATATCTTTTCTTTCCTTGTTTTTTTTGTTGCGAGCCAGTGATTGGCTGGTCTTGCCATTGTTTATTGGGATGCTGACCCAAATAATTCCAAAGATAGCATCCTTCTTTAGAATTTTTAATTTTTTCTTTTTCAGCATTTAAATCAATAAAAAAAGAGGATATTTCATCAACAACTTTTTCTTGATATTTTTTTAATTGAATCATTTTCGGCTTTCAAATAATTGATAAGGAATGTTGACAAATTCAACTTTAAAATCTTTTAATTCAATGTCATCTTCATCTAAATATAATTCTGGAGCATAGATGACTTTATGGTTTTGATCTGTTTCATTGATTTGTTTGATCCAATCTATAGTGACGGCTAATTTTTTTAGTTTTTCATTATCTGGCTCATATAATAGATAGATAGATAGATATGTTATTATATACTCCTACTTTATAGGTGCTTGCATTGATGTTTTCTGGGGAAGGATGTGGCGTACCCGTTCGAAGATAAAAAACATACTCTGCCAAATCTTTATAAGGTGGCAAGTTTTCACTACTCAGGATATTTTTGGGGTCAATCGGATGTCCTAATGTTTGATAGGTATATCCATCACGATATTTAAATTTTTTAACAGCCTTATCAATTCGTGATTTTGTTATTTCATGGATATATCTATAATTATATGGTTCATTAAATGCTGGATGTTTTTCTGAAATTGGTTCATTCAGTTGAATTAATATAAATCTTCTTTGACCTCCATCTTGTTTATTTAACTCCATGACAGATTGAGCCGTTGTTCCTGAACCCGCAAATGAATCAAGTATGATGTCTTCAGTGTTGCTTTTTAAGGTTATTGAGTTAATCAGAATTTTTACTAAATCCACTGGTTTTGGGTATGGAAATAGTTCTCCTATTCCAAGTTTAACCAAATCTTTTTTACCTTCTTCAGAAAAAACCTTTACAATTGAATTTAAATCTTCTTTATTATCTCTTGGAAATGTTTTAATAATAGAATATAATTTAGATGAAGATTCATCTAAAGGAATTAATTGGCAAACAATATGCTTTCCTTCTTTATTTCTTTTTAATACAACTTTTCCCTCTTTAATTAAAGAATCTATTTCGTCCTTTTTTTCTTGACCTTTTATGTCAACAATCTCTTCATAAAAACATCTTCTATCTTCAGTCTTATCATATTTCCCAAAAACTCTTCTAAGCCAGTCATCATTGATTATGTATTTATTCCCATTAATTGTTCTAACTTCTTGCCGAACTATTTTAGGGCGTACCAAAGAAATTTGTTTTTTAGAGTAGACCAATATATAATCATGCCCTTTAACTACTTTTTTTGCTTGCCCACCGCCACTTGCTCTTTGGTGAATTAGCGTGCCAATATGACTTTCTATGCCAAATATTTCGTCACAGAGTAATTTCAAATGTGCATATTCATTGTCATCAATAGAAATAAAAATAGCCCCATCGTCGGCAAGAAGTTCTTTTAAAAGTTGAAGTCGAGGGGTCATCATGCAGAGCCATGCATCATGACGAGTTAAATCATCTTTTTTTATCGATTTACCTAACCAATTTTTTATTCTTGGGTTATTTGCATTATCATTATAAATCCATTCATCTTTTTCGGTATTACCTGTATTATACGGAGGATCAATATAAATGCACTTTATTTTGTTATGATAATTTGGAAGAAGACTTTTAAGGGCTAGAAGGTTATCACCTTCTATAAGAAGGTTTTTATCCGAATTTACCCCCCCCCGATTTTTTTTTATCTGTTTTAAGTGTATGATATGGAATGGATTGGTGGTGATTCCATATATCATTTTTGCATTTGAAATGAAGAGTTGGCATAACTATCTATTTTACTCTTAATAAAGTATTTCATAATCAAAAGCGACAAGGCTTTTTTCATCCGTTTTTTTAACCCAAATTTTCATGGCAGATTTCTATTTTTTTGATTGGCTGTTTGGTTGATGGTAGCATTTGACCTTGTTTTGTTTGAACATAACAAGCATCCATTAATTTCTGTTTTTTGAAACTTGATTTAGGCTTTATCGAAAAAAGCATTAATTCTTGTGGCGAAATTAATCATTAAATATCACTAAAGTGGGATATTTAATGCAAACAGAGGATATATGCAAGTCTGACAAGCTTGCCATGCAGCAACATTAAGTTGATTGATTTAAAATGTCTCGCAAGAATAATTCCACCAAGAGGCTATTCGACTCATGAGTCCAAGCTTTTTTATTGACGGATGTAGCAATCCCATGCGCTAGCTATGAAGATTCATATCACCTAGCAACCGATTTTATACATGATATGTTATTCTCAAGAAAGCGTTTTGGGATATTCCATGTCATGAATGAGCTCCATTGGGAGATAGTATTGTTTTGTCCCATCGATTCGTCATTGAACGCTAGACGCATCGTTCAATCGTTCAATACTTTGATGGAGTTGTATAGCAAGCCCTAGATCATTCGGATAGATTATGGTCTGATTTTATCACTACTCAATTTAAAGATTAGCCCCAAAAAGCATTGTCATTGGTGATACCATAGCTGGTAAGCCAGCGCAAAACACCTTGATAAATCAATAGAATGGGTCGATACCAAAAAAAATCTTGGAAGCACCGCCTTAGATTTCTTGACATGGTTCGAGAAATTATCAGACCGTGGCGAAGTCCATTTCATAACAGATGTCCGCATGTTGGCGTATAAAACTAGACGCTAGTTGAATTTTCGAGTTAGGATGGAAACCATAGCTTTCCCATGCTGACGATAGATAATAAAGAAAAAACTATATCCTTGGAAATTTCAGTTTAGGGGGTATCGCAAGCCCACTGACGCAACTCAAAATTTAAGGAAATGTTATTTCTTATCCTTTTTTATGTGCCTATTCTATTGTTATCAAGCAACCTTGACCAACTATACTTCATTGGATTCAATTTATAATCAATAAAAACATAATACATGAAACACCCTACCAATGCGAACATATTTACATAATCAAGTATTTTCCATTGCGGGGAATATGAGGTAAGAATAGGAATCAAACTAGAAACAACCACCAATAAATAAATGAACAACAAGTATTGATTGATTGAATGGGTCTTGATTTGTTCAAATCGTAATCTTAAAATGATAAAAAAAGTAGAATACAAAAATAAACTACTTATTAGCCGGGGGAGTCGAATTAAATGATCAACCCCTTCAATCAATCCCATAAAGTAGACTTGATAATACCAATGGCCTATTATTTTAAACCATAGGTAAAGTGATTGACATAAAAAGTATCCTGGTAATAAAATAAGAAAAAGGAAATAAATTTTATTTAATGATTTCATTTTACATAATCAAATTGGTCATTTGCTACTCCCCAAATCGAAAGGCTTCAAGTTACAGTTTTTTCTTTATGATTTATTTTGATGCTCTATCAAATTGCCATTGGTGGGTTTGCCAATTGAGATATTAGCAATCGTCATGCTAGTTTGTTTAGCACATTCTTTAAAATGATGAGCGATTAATTCAGGTACATAATCTACTCGGATGGTTTGGAGTATGACATGTCATTCTATAAAAGTATTGAATACTTCCTTTGTAGCGTCTAGCGTTCAGTATCGTATCAATATGAAATAGTAATTCTTCCCGATGGTGATTATCCATCACATGGAATATCCGAAAACGATTGCCTAATACTAACATGCTTTCTAAATTACATTTCTAATGTGCGGGAAGTTTGTTCAAGATGCCAATCTTTTTCCGTATGTAGCCATCGCTTTCAACCCATGAGCTAGCGGTTCTTCCAAATCATCTAGCGTTTCAAATAGTTGGTGGTCTAGAAATTTTTCTCAAACCTCCGCCCATATAGGCTCAATAAGGGTGAAATCAATGGCTCAGTTTGAGTCATATATACACTTGGTCCACTTGCATGATGATTTGATCATCTTGGAAATACTTGGCCACTAGTTATAAAAAGAGATTCATCATCTCGTTATGGGCAAAAGGCAACATCAATGACCTCGCCTTGGCTTTTTCAGGGCAGGCGTACAAGGACTGACGCACCACTTATTTGGCTACTTGGGGGCGGTCCCTTGGAGGACACCATGATTTTCAAGGAATATTAAGGCGTCCAAACCTGCCTTCGTCTTGGAATCCAAAAAGAACGGATACTTGGTCCAATTGCTTTTCCTTGATGATGGCTTTCCATGGCCCGGGGAGTTTTTTAAAGTCTTCTTGACGTTTTGGATTTTTTTTTGGATGATACGGCCGAAGAACGACTTGGCGCTAATGATGACGCTTCAAGAGCCGGTAGATCTTGCTCTTGGCCACTTTCTGACCGATGTTTTCTTCAAATGCGACTTGAATCACATCGGTAGTGACTATATTTCCGGCAATCACTAGTTGCCGAAAGCCTTCTAAAAACGTTTTTTCTTTTTCGAGAGACCAGTAACCTTACCTTCGGCCCCTGGTCTTTTGCTTTCAAAGATGTGGAGCTCCCTGCCGGTTATCAGCCCGTAACCGTTGGGTGATGCAGCTTTTGGAAAGCGTACTGTAAGGTGCCAATCGTTCGGCGGTCTAGGGTTTCCGTTGCGCATTGATAATCACTTGAATCGGTCACACCCGCCAAAAAATTGGGCCTTTTCGGAGGAGTTGTTTGAACTCTTCTTCCGTCGCATGCGACATCATTTTGGGGTATCATGCTATGAAAATTATTTTTTGCAAAAAATAATGTAGAACGCACTTTACTATAAAGAGGTTTATATCAGATATTTATCATGCTAAAATTTGTTATAATTTTCATTTCCAGAGCCACCTTGTTCAACTTGCTATTACCTCGTGATGCCCAATTGATTTCATAACGTTTTGAATTTAATATTTTTCGAAGACAGAGAACAATAGTTTATAAAAACCCATAATCCATTAATCCATAAATCTATGGGGTACAATTAGTAAATGAAGGGAGATGGGAGTCCACTAAGCTGGAGCTAGAAGAAAATCCTGTGCAATCTGTCACACTACTGACACTCCAACTACTAAGGTCTTGATTGAATAAAGTCGCACTATTAAACATCCCACCCATATCCGTCACACTACTGACATCCCACGCTCCGATGTCTTGATTAAAAGCCCGAGCAGCCGCAAACATCCCATCCATATCCGTCACATTACTGACATCATCCCACTCGCCGATATTTCCATTGAAGGCCGTCGCAAAGGCAAACATCTGCTTCATACTGGTGACGCTGCTGACATTCCACTCCCCGATGTCTTGATTAAAAGCATTAGTATTCGAAAACATCTGCTTCATATTGGTCACACTACTGACATCCCACTCGCCGATATCTCCATTAAAAGATATGGCTCTTGTAAACATGTTCCCCATATTCTCCACACTACCGACATTCCATTGGCCGATGTCTTGGTTGAAGCTGACAGCTTCAGAAAACATATAATTCATATTCGTTACACTACTGACATCCCAATCGCCAATATCTTGGTTGAAGCTGACAGCTTCAGAAAACATATAAGTCATATTCGTTACACTACTGACATTCCACTCGCCAATGTCTTGGTTGAAGGCACTCGCATGATAAAACATATTATTCATATCCGTCACATTACCGACCTTCCACTGCCCAATATCTTGGTCAAATAAGGTAACCTCATAAAACATAGCCGCCATATTGGTCACACTACGGACATCCCATTCCCCAATATCTTGGTTGAATTCACTCAATTTATAAAACATAAAACCCATATTGGTTACACTACTAACATCCCAATCGCCAATGTCTTGGTTGAAGACACTCGCATCGACAAACATATAACCCATATCCGTCACACTACCGACCTCCCAATCGCCAATATCTTCATTAAAAGCATTAGCCTTAGTAAACATGTTTTCCATCGTGGTGACACGACTGGTATCCCAGGAGCTGATATCTTGGTTAAAAGTGGCTTTATTTCGGAACAAGTCACTCATATCGGTCACCAATGAGGTACAGACGGCATTGGTCTGATCATCGGCTGCCCAGGTTTTGAGGGTGGCATTGGTCACGATGGTATACTCGGTGCCATCGACCGTCGCTTTTCGTCCCGCATACTGCGAATGGTTTTGAAGCGCGGGATTGATGATGATGGTCACGCCATTGCTATGCTGGACTAGCAAATCAGGACAAGTATCCCCACTAGGGATTTGATTGCCATGGCAATCTTTGGTTTGAATCGGACAACTTTGAGAGCGAGGAATCACAGAACCATCCCAACAAGATTTGGTTTGGGGCTCTGGCTCAGGACAATCCTCGTCGATGGGAATGGGTTGTCCGTTGCAATCTTTGGTCTGGGGTGTTGGTTCTTCTTCAACTTCTTGTAGCACGGCAGTCACTTGGCAATCCTTGGTCGCGGGGAAGGTGATGGTGGTGTCACTAGAACTAAAGCTGCCGCAATCGCTATCCCATGCTTCTAAGGTATAGCCGTCATCCACCTCGACGGTAATGCGCACCGTTTGTCCATGTTCGATGGTTTGGGTGGGGGTCATGGTGCCGCCTGTATTGATGGCGGTAGTGATGGTGCGTTGGGCTTTTTGAAAGATCGCTTGCAGAGTGCAGGGGCCGGTGACGATGAACGAGAGGGTAGGCTCTTGGGGATTTTTAATCGTAGGACACTCGGTCGTCTCATCGGGTTGCCAACCGGCAAAGACATGATTTTGGTCGGCCACGGCGGTGAAGGTGACCGATTGGCCTGGGGGGACTTCGAGTTGAGTGGGCCCATCAATAGTGCCTCCTGGGGTAGGGGTGGCTTGGAGGAGATAGCGGGTGGGTTCTTCTTCAACTTCTTGTAGCACGGCAGTCACTTGACAATCCTCGGTCGCGGGGAAGGTGATGGTGGTCTCACTAGAGCTAAAGCTGCCGCAATCGCTTTTCCATTCTTTTAGGGTATAGTCGTCCTCCACCTCGACGGTAATGCTCACCGTTTGTCCATGTTCGATGGTTTGGGTGGGGCTAATGGTGCCGCCTGTATTGATGGCGGTAGTGATGGTGCGTTGGGCTTTTTGAAAGATCGCTTGCAGGGCACAGGGGCCGGTGACGATGAACGAGAGGGTAGGATCTTGGGGGTTTTCCAAGGTGGGGCATTCCGAAGTTTCTTGCGTTTTCCATCCGGCAAAGACATGATTTTCATCGGCTTGGGCAGTGAACTCCACTTGTTGGCCATGGATGGCTTCTATACGATTGGGATTATTAACAGATCCGCCTAAAGTGGCCGTGGCCTGCACGAGATATTGTTTTTTTTCAAGAATGGCTTGGAGCTGGCAATCCTCGGTAGCGGAAAAGGTGATGGTGAGGTCTTGGGGAGAAAAGGTCCCGCAGTTGTCCGTCCATTGGTTTAGTGTATAGCCCTCTTCGAGGGTTATGGTAATGGTGATTTCTTGGCCATGCTCGATAGTTTGGGTGGGGGTAATGGTACCTCCTGTATTGATGGCGGTAGTGATGGTGCGTTGGACTTTTTGAAAAGCAGCTTGTAATGCGCAGGGCCCTTGGATGACAAAAGAGAGGGTTGGTGGGGTGGGGTCTTCTAGGGTGGGGCAACCCGAATCCCCATCGGTGGTCCAGCCGGCAAAGAGATGGTATTCTTGGGGCACGGCTCGAAGGGTGATGGGCTCTCCTTGGGGGCGGTCTTGGGCGGGCAAGCCGGTGACCGTTCCTCCGTCGGTAGTGGTGGCGGTGATGGGATAGTTGATTTTTTCAAAGACTGCCGTGATAGAGCAATGACCGCTGGCCTCAAAACGGAGGCTGGCTTCTTGGCTATTGATGGGACAATTGCCCGTCCAGGTTTTGAATTGATAATGTTGGTTAGGGGTGGCAGTGATGGCTACGGACTGTCCACTGGCGATGCTTTGGGAAGAGGTGATGGTCCCACCGATACTCGCCGAGGTCGTTACGGTATAAAATAGGGGGGGGGTAACGGGGTTTTCAGGGGAATCATCTCCTCCACAAGAAAAGAAAATCAACAGAAGAAAAGGCATCGACCAAGAGGGTCTAAGATCGGATAAGCGAGTCATGAGTGGTATGGGTTTAAGCATGGATGATGGGTAAAATTTAAAATTCATCGATAGGAATTCAAGTAAATCTTTGCAAAGATAATCAGTACCCCCCCCCCATTTTCAAGTCATGGTTCTTGTTTTTTCGGGTGGGCCTAGTGATTTTCATCATGGGCTTGCTTTTTCCATGAAATCGATAACGATAGCACTCGTTTTAGGGATAATCTGATGGCTTGTTGCTGTGTTTATATTAAAGTGCGTTCTACATTATTATTTTGTAAAAAATAATTCTCATGGCAAGATACATCAAAATGATGCCACATGCGACAGAAGAAGAGTAAAAACAACTCCTCCGAAAAGGCCCAAGTTTTTGGCGGGTGTGACCGATTCAAGTAATCATCAATGCCTAGTGGAAAAACCCCAAACCACCGAGCAATTGGCCGCTTATAGTACGCTTTCCAAACACCGCATCAAGCAGTTATTGTGGGCGTATAACCGGCAGGGGATCCACATCTTTGAAAGCAAAAGACCAGGGGCCGAAGGTAAGGTTACTGGTCTCTCGAAAAAGAAAAGACGTTTTTAGAAGGCTTTCGGCAACTAGCGATCGCCGGAAAGATCGTCACTGCGGCCATCATCCAAGCGGCTTTTGAAGAAAACATCGTCCAGAAAGTCGCTAAGAGTGCAATCTACAGACTCTTGAAGTGTCATGATTGGCGACAAGTCGCTCCTTGCCCCCATCAATCCTCAAAAAGATCCGGAACATCAAAAAGACGTTAAAAAAATGTCCGAAACGAGTGAAGGCCATCATCAAAGAGAAACCATGGGACCAAGAACAAGTTCTTTTTGGATTCCAAGACGAGGGCCGGTTTGGACGCCTTAATATTCCTTGAAAATCATGGTGTCCTCCAAGGGACCGCCCCCAAGTAGCCAAATAGGTGGTGCGCCAGTCCTTGTACGCCTATCCTTTCGTGTGCCCTGAAAAAGCCAAAACGACCTCATGGATGCTGCCCGATGCCAATAACCCAATGATGCATCTCTTTTCAGAGCAAGCAGCCAAGGATTTCCAAGATGATCAAATCATCATGCAAGTGGACCAAGCCCGATGGCAACTATCGAAAGACTTCAAGATCCCCGAAAACATCGCTTTGACCGAACCACCAACCGATAGTCTAGAACTCCACCTTGTGGAGCCGATATGGGTGGAGGTTCGAGAAAAATTTCTAGACCACCAACTGTTTGAAACGCTAGAAGATTTGGAAAAACAGTTAGCTCATTGGTTAAAAGCGATGGCTAGATACGGAAAAAGATTGACATCCTTAACAAACTTCCCGCACATTAGAGATATAATTCAGAAAGCATGTTAGTATAAGGACAATGTATCATGAAATCGGTATACCAAGTGATATGACCGTTCACAGCTAATACGTGGGATTGTTGCATTGCTTGAGGATTCTACCTTTGATTTTCCTCCGCAAATTTAATCCCGGGCAGAGATACTATTGGGCAATCTACTGGCGAAGCGATCTTTCTTTGGTCATCAAATGAAGATGATAAAATATTTTCCTGTAGCATAGGCTTGAACTCATATATCCAATAGCCCATTGATGTAGTTATTGATCCGAGGTATTTTGAAGAGACCTTTGAATAATGCAAAATCAAAAAAAATGGGGTGTGATGGGGAAATTATTTTTTCTTTTCAGCCATTGAGTCTCTCATTCGATGTGATTTTCTTCCAAAAAATCACGCTATTTTTCTGATTTTGGCCTCTTTGGCTCCTTTTTCCCCTCATGGTTGAGCCGAATACGGCTTTGAGAACTTCTTTTTCGATCATCTCCCTTTTTAAGTTGGCATGAGAGCCATCATACTCGGTGATCTCTTTCAATGCTAGGCCATCGACTCCAAAATAGGTTGATGATGGACTTTTTCCAGTCCCTTGAGTCGGGTCACTTGACCCTAGAACCAGCGAGCCAAACCACCAACGGTCTGTTCCACCACCCAAGGTTCTTTACTGATGGGGTTGTTTCGTTCTTTCTGTGGCTCGGTCAAGACTCGTTGTCGTTCTTCGACCCAAAGGCCTTCCATCAAAGGCTGGAGACCTCTGGACGGTCCTGTTCATTGGCAGCCACCGTATGCCCCCCCCCTAAAATCAAGCCTTTTTCGGTGGTGGCCATGGGCCGTTTATACCCATCGTACGTCTTTTTCCTTTTTTTAAACCAACGGGCTTCATGGTCGGCGTTGGGACGGTCTTCCTATTTTTCTTCATCATAACTCTGTTCAGCTTGAAGTTCTGACTCTTCACGCTGGTCTTCTTTTGGGTCTTGAGCCATTTTTTTGGGTTGACTTTTGGGGATGAAGGGACCGGTGGTGATGCAGGCATCCACCACCGCCCTGCCTTGAATGATCACGGCCTTTTGGGTGAGTTGTCCATGGACTTGCTCCATGATCTTTTGATAGCGCTTTTTGGCCGTCAACGACGAACGAAAGCCAGACCGCCTGCTGTAATCGGGGACGGCATCTTCCCTATCTAAACCACAAAAAGCCGTGAAACGGATGCGGTCTTTAATGAACTCTTGGGTTCGAACATCCCAGAGGTGGAACCCGACAGAGAGGAGTGGCCTATTCAACAAAATCATCGGATGATCAGCCTTTTGGCCTCGTTGTTTTTTGCCCAATGTATCGTTTTCAACCCATAAAGCCTCCAGGGGCTCCCAATCGATCAGGTCATGGACTTGATTGAACAACGGTGGGGTCGTTGTGCGACTCCGCCCTTGATGGAGATTCAAAAAACGCATGGGGTTGGATTCATACGATTTGAAGTGATTCATCACGCGTACCATAGACCAAAAAAAAATGATAAAAACCAATGGTCAAATAAAAAAAAGAGATTTCGACCCAAACCCTTTATCTTAGCAAAAAACCGAAATTTTAGGGCAAAGGTCTCTTGAATTATTAATAATTCAAAAATTAACTATATGCCATCAATCGATAAGCTTAGCATTTTTCCAATAAACGGTGAAGCGCATGATACACTTGAGCTAAATGAACAACCATGCACTTGAAATCAGATTCTGTCGCTATGATCAGTCTTAGGATCTTTTATTAATTAGGCCTAATATTACCAAACTTGAATTTTCAATAATAAAAAAGAGCCGAGGCTAAAGCGATGTTATCGGCAGATCTCATCACCGTTTTTTCCTTATGGTTAGAGAGTATCGATTTTGACGGACTCTGATTCTGAAAATTGACTCTTTAATATCTCTTCAATAGTTGCATTTTAAATTAAGATAGTTCGTAAATTGATGCACTATAATCCTCCCATTTGTTGTTGGAGAACCTTACAAGTAGTTAATTTCGTATTATTAATAACTAATCTTTTAAAATACATCATGGCTCGAAATAAAATTATTATCCATACATTATCTGTTTTATTTGGATTCCAAATCCTTGGTATTGCCCAGATTACTACTGATTCAAAATCTTCTGTAGATAATTTAAACTTACCCGAGCGTGAACAATGGTTTCGAAATTTAGGATTGGGGATGATGATTCATTGGAGTGTCGATAGTCAACTGGGCACCGTAATCAGTCATAGCATTGTTGGCTCATCAGAAGATTATCGTCAACGCTATTATCAAGAGCTTCCCAAAACATTTAATCCTACAAGATTTGATGCTGATGAAATAGCACGAACTGCAAGACTTGCTGGCATGAAATACATTGTCTTGACTACCAAGCATCATTCGGGTTTTTGTATGTGGGATACCAAAACCACAGATTTTAATATCATGAATACACCCTATGGAAAAGATGTGGTTAAAGAATTTGTTGATGCAACTCGAAAATATGGATTGGCGGTAGGATTTTATTATTCCCCGGAGGATTGGTGGTTTGTTGATAAACAAGGAGCATTAGTCAAGCGAGTTGATCGAGATCGTATCGCCGCCCCTTTTCGTGAAGAATATGATCAGTTTGTCAAAGATCAAATGACGGAATTATTTACAAACTATGGCCACATCGATATTTTGTTCTTAGATGGAGGTTTTTGGCCACCTGCAAAAGAAATTACATGGAAGTTGCAACCCAACACGGTTATCACACGTGGCGCCATGGAATCACCGGAACAGACCATAGCCGATATCATTATAGATCAGCCGTGGGAATCGGTTATTTCTATTAATAACCAGTGGCAATACAAGCCAACAAACAAATTCATAAAGGATGGTAATAAACAAATCAAAATGTTAATCGAAACGAGAGCCAAGGGAGGGAATCTACTACTTAATTTAAGTCTTAAACCCAATGGTGAATTTGATATTACAGAACAAGAGCCGCTCTATGAATTGGCTGCATGGGTGTTTGTGAATCAAGAATCTCTTTATAATGTTCGGCCTTGGATGGTCAGCAACGAAGGAGATGTTTGGTTTACTAAATCGATTGATGAATCAACGGTATACATCCATTTAACAGGTCATGAATCATGGGAAAGAGGAAAAAGAAAAAGCTATGTTTTAAAATCTATAAAAGCAACTAAGAGCACTAAAATTGAAGTCTTAGGTCATGATGGATTAGTCGTTGAGTATCAACCAGACAATGATCCCAAATCCTATTTTGTTCAGAAAGAAGATGGCTTACATTTATCGGTTATAAGAGCCCAAAGAATTTATAACAATAATTTTTGGCCAAATCCTGTAGTGGTTAAATTAACCGGCGTGGAACCAACCTATGTTCCTCCAACTTTTGAAACATTGGATGCTGAAATACATCAAGATCAAGCTTATTTCAAAGGAAAGGTAATTGATTTTAAAGATTTTGATGAGGTATTGGTTCGTTTTGAATATCGCATCTATCCGGGATTCCATGAAAGTATTTATTATGATGATTGGGAGAAAACAGATTGGTTTGCAATAAATACAACAAACGAATTCAATGTTAAGGCTATTGAATCTTTAGAAAAAAATAAAGAGTATGAATTTCGAGTTATTTTAAAAACTGAATATGGCAGTATCAAAGGGAATCTGAAGGAAGTCAAGATATCAGAATGAAATAATAGTTTGAATATTCAATTATATCGATTAGTATATGCCATCAAAATTGGTTATTGTCATGACTTTCAGCATAGTTTTTATTTCGTTCTGAGTTGAATTTTTCATTTTCGTAAAGCGGATATATTGTTTTACTCAATACCTTCCTGAATCAACGCGCTACGAGGTTAAATGTATCATATCAAGTTTTTTTATATCAAAAATTCGGGGCTTATGGATTTATCTTGAATTATTGATTTCTGTTTTTTGATCGAAAGGGATATTTCACTTTTTTAAATACTTCTGCTATCACATCATGCTTTTTGATCTGATTCTAAATGAATATTTTCATGATTCGGCAGTTTTTCAAAAGATAATTTTCTTTGGGTCGCTTCTTTGTCATCGATTCGCTTTCGCTAGTGAATTAGAAAAGTTAAAAATGCTTAATTATCCTTGTAATTCTTTATAACACATCATCATTGTTTTTTTCGTATTTACTAGCTGCGAAAACAGCCATTAACAAAAATAAAGTCATTAAGTAGTTTTTTGTACTGATTTAATTTGGATTACATCTACTAAATTTTGGGTGGTATTCTAGAATTAGTTTAGAATTGATAGAATATTCATTACAAGCCCTTACATTACTTACATTCCAACGGCTTATATTTTGATTAAATGAACTAGCATTGTGAAACATACTACCCATATACCATACACTACTCACATCCCAATTGCCAATATCTTGGTTGAATGTTTGGGCATCCTCAAACATATTCCACATAATGGTTACATTACTAGTATCCCAACGGCCGATATCTTGGTTAAATGAAATGGCTCCATAAAACATATAACTCATAGTGGTAACACTACTCACATCCCAACTACCAATATCTTGATTGAATGAAGTGGCATTACGAAACATATAACCCATACTCCATACACTACTCACATCCCAATCCTTGATATCTTGATTGAATGCGTTGGTCTCAGCAAACATACCTGTCATATTCGTTACGCTGCTAACATCCCAATCTCTAATATCTTGGTTAAATGAAATGGCATTACCAAACATATAATTCATACTCGTTACGCGACTCACATCCCAATCCTTGATATCTTGGTTAAATGAAATGGCTCGATTAAACATATAACTCATGGTGGTAACATTACTCACATCCCACTCACCAATATTTTGATTGAATGAATTGGTTTCAGCAAACATATGACTCATATCCTTTACATTACTCACATCCCACTGATTCAAAGATTGGTTAAATGAATCATCTCCAGTAAACATATAACTCATGGTGGTAACATTACTTACATCCCACTGATTCAAAGATTGGTTAAAAGATCTTGCTTTATAAAACATATAACTCATATCCGTTACATTACTAGTATCCCAATGGCCAATATCTTGATTAAATGACCTTGCATAATAAAACATCGCACTCATATCGATGACATTACTCATATCCCAATGGCCGATATCTTGGTTAAATCTCTCGGCATTTTCAAACATTTCACTCATATCCTTAACCAAAGACGTAATCACCAATGAAACATCTTGGTTCGTTTCAATCATACTCCTCAATAGGCTCTCATCAACAATGGTGTATCTGTCTAATTCAAAGCGTAATTTTTTGCCTACCAAACTCTTTTTTTCCTCTTCTGATAGGTTTGGTTTGAGCATTATCGTTAGGCCATTATCATGCTTTATCAAGCGTTCATCATTAGCAAAAAGTTGAACCAAATTTTTCAACTCCGTCTCTATTTTTTCAATGATGTGGCTTAATTCTTCTACTTGCTCTTTTAACGCATCCAATTCTTTTTTGTCCTCATTGGATAGCTCGTTGATCTTGTTTTCTAAATTTTGAATGCTTGTGTTAGTGCTTTCTAAATGGGTTTGTAACATATAAATCTCACCCCCATTATCTTTGGGCAGTGCGTTTGAATCCAACCTCAATAGTGTTATTTTTTCTTTAATGATTGATACTTGATTTTGTAATTCGGTTTTTTTTATTCCATTGTTGACTTGTATCTTCTCAGTTGGGTTTTCAGTATCCGAACTAGAACAGGACAAACTCATAATAGCCATCAATAGAATACTCCCATTAAGTAGTTTTTCTATATTCATTTGTTATTTCTTGTAAGGCATTCTACAACACAGCATCCTGTGGAAGAAAATTATCTGATAACTCCCATCATCCCTCATCAACGCATATTTAGCAACTACTTCCATGGTTATGTGACGAAATTCATGAAATAATTAGTCATGATTTATTTTTTTCATTTTAGAGGGCTCTACTTTCAACGCAAAAGGGTTCCATCGTAAAACGAATATAATGCCAACTGAGAAAAGAGAGCCTATAAAGCAGATAGTAATTCTTTGTCAATTGTCTTAAAGTCATAACATGCTCATTAGCTTTGATTAATTCACCAATCAGAACATCCAATCACTTTATCAAATTGGATATCAAAACCTATTGATGTTTGGGTATGCCGAACACAACAATCATTTTTGATACTATCGCATGCCTTACCTTTTGAATAAAACTTTACCTATTCAAAATATACGTGGGAATAGAATTTAATTATTACCTAAAATCAATGGCAAACCATCTTCACCTGAACCGACGATCACAATTTTTGAATTTGGAGATTCCGCTAATTTCATAGTGGCCTCTACGCCTTTATCTCTTAAAATATTATTGGTGAGCGATGCATTGAGAATTCTGTTGGCATTGGCTTTTCCTTCGGCTTCGATTCTTCTTCGTTCAGCTTCTTGCATCTCTTTGGCAATCCTAAATTCATATTCTAAAGCCTCTTGTTCTTGCTTTAATTTTCGTTCAATCGCTTCCTTGATGGCGGTAGGCAATGTCACATCACGGACTAGTACCGCATTTAACTGAATATGTTGTGATTCCACATTGGCCTTGGTTTCATCAAATATTTCATTTTGAATAGCATCTCTTTTCGTTGAATATAGTTGTTCTGGTGTGTATCGCCCTACGACCGAGCGAGCAACTGCTCTGATTTGAGGAATCAACACCACATTGACATAATTTTCCCCCTTTTCTTGATGCAATCGACCAAGACTTTCATAACTTGGTTGAAACAATACAGAGACATCTAAAGAAATCTCTAATCCATTTGAAGATAGCACTTGCATTTTTCCTTCGAAAATTTCTTGTTGCTTGACATTATACACGTACACTCGGTTCCAAGGTAATATCAAATGAAATCCTTCTCCTAACGGCAATCGGTCTGTGGCCACACCACCACCGAAGGTTCTAAATAATACACCAGCTTCTCCATAACCAATATTTACGGATGATTTGGCAATAAAAATAATGAGTACGATAAGTCCTAATATTAACGGCAGACCAATCTTTGGTAATTTATCCATGATACTGTAAATAGTTTATAAAATTTTATTTGTTTTGATTAATTCATTCCTCCATCAACTACTAATACTTGACCAGTAATATAAGAAGATAATTCAGATGCTAAAAAGACAGCGGCATTAGCAACATCAATCGCTTTTCCAGTTCGCTTTAAAGCAATGCGATTGGTTAAAGCCTTTGTCGCTTGTTCAAGTAATTCACTAGTCATATCTGTTTCAATAAAACCAGGAGCAATCACATTGCTTCTAATATTTCGTGATCCCAATTCTTGAGCTAATGATTTACTAAATCCGATAATCCCCGCTTTTGAAGCAGCATAGTTGGCTTGCCCAGCATTTCCTTGAAGTCCAATGATGGAACTGATATGAATAATAGCTCCTTTTCGTTGCTTTAAAAATGTTCTCAATATGGCTTTGGTATTGTTAAATACAGACTTTAAATTTACTTCTAAAACTTGATCGAAATCAGATTCTTCCATACGTAGTAGCAAATTATCTTTTGTAATACCAGCATTATTTACCAATACATCCAATCCATCAAAATCTTTGAGAATACGTGATACTAATTCTTGAGTTTGTTGAAAATTTGAAGCGTTGGATTGATAGGCTTTTATGGTTTGATCTGAAGTAGAACTCAATTCCTTAACTAATTCATCGGCAGCTTGTTGATTCGTTTGATAGGTAAATGCGACATGAGCTCCTTGCTCAACAAACGACTTGACGATTCCGCGACCGATTCCACGACTCCCTCCGGTAATCAAGGCCATTTTATTATTCAGTAACATAAGTGTTATGTATGATTTGGTTAACGGTTGATCCGATTTTTGCTGGTGAATCGACCACATGAACACCGCATTGTTTCATGATAGCCTTTTTGGCACGGGCTGTATCTTCTTTTCCGCCGACGATAGCACCCGCATGTCCCATGGTTCTACCCGTTGGAGCGGTCTCTCCCGCAATAAAACCAATGATTGGTTTTTCTGTTCCATTGGTTTGAATCCAACGAGCCGCTTCGACTTCCATCTGACCACCGATTTCACCTATAATGACAATACTTTGGGTCTCATCATCATGAATAAAAAGCTCTACAGCATCTTTTACAGAAGTCCCAATGATGGGATCTCCGCCAATGCCAATAGCGGTTGAAATACCATTTCCTTCACGCACGATTTGATCAGCAGCTTCATAGGTTAGGGTACCTGATTTAGAGACCACACCCACAGTACCTTTCTTAAAAACAAATCCGGGCATGATGCCTATTTTGGCTTCCTCTGGAGTAATCACACCAGGACAGTTTGGACCCACCAAGTGACAATCATAATTTTTAATATAGTGTTTTACCTGGACCATGTCTTGGACTGGAATGCCTTCGGTGATGGTAACAATGACCCTAATCCCTGATTGGGCTGCTTCCATAATGGCATCAGCCGCAAATGGAGGCGGGACAAAGATGATTGAGGTATTGGCCCCTAATTCTTTGACTGCATTTCCCACGGTGTTGAATACAGGTCGATTCAAATGAGTGGTCCCACCCTTTTTAGGGGTGACTCCACCAACGAGATTGGTGCCATATTCTATCATTTCTTGTGAATGAAATGTCCCTTCATTTCCAGTAAAACCTTGAACTAAAACTTTCGAAGTTTTGTCAACCAATATGCTCATAAATTTTGATGCTATTTTTTAATTCTTTCGATATAGACTCCTTTTTGAGTATCTACTTTTATTTGATCTCCCTGATTGATAAATAGTGGCACATTTACTTGAGCTCCTGTTTCTAAAGTCGCCAGTTTCATGGCATTGGTGGCTGTATTTCCTTTAACGCCTGGTTCTACTTCTGATATTTCAAGCACTACACTGGATGGTAGTTCAACCGAAAGCGGTGTACTATCAGAAGAATCAATAGAAATTTGAGTAAAGGCCCCTTCTTTCAGAAATTGAGCGTTTTCGATTAGATTTTCTAGAACATGAATTTGATTAAAGTCTTCACTATTCATAAAATGATAGGTATCTTCTTCTTTGTATAAAAACTGATAACGACCAGTAATCACTTGGACATTGTCAAGTTTATGACCAGAAGTGAATGTATTATCAATGACTCTTCCAGATGTCACACTTTTAAGTTTTGTTCTGATAAAAGCAGGCCCTTTCCCTGGCTTAACATGCAAAAATTCAATGATTTTATAGATATCATTGTTATATCGAATACAAAGCCCTTTTTTAATCTCTGATGTGGATACCATATGGAAAATTATCGAATGACTCCTCTAGAGGTATTATCAAAAAATAAAGCAATATTTTTTGCTTCACTACTATTGGGAAAATTTGATTTTATCTTGTCTAATGCATTTTTGAGATTATAATTTCCTTGATAAATAAAACGATAGATATTTTGTAATTCGTTGATCTCATCTAAAGTAAATCCTAATCTTTCCAATCGAACAGAGTTTATCCCCATATACGCTAGGGGTTCACGTGCTACTTTGATGTATGGGGGAACGTCCATACGAACTAGCGATCCTCCTGCAATAAATGCATAATCACCAATACGGCAGTGTTGATGCACGGCCGTTAATCCAGAAATCGTAACATAGTCACCTACACTAATATGTCCTGATAAAGTTGCTACATTTGAAAAGATACAATGATTTCCAATAACACAATCATGGGCTACATGACAATAAGCCATAATTAAGCAGTCATCACCAATCACCGTTTTTCCAAGTGCTGAAGTTCCTCTATTGATGGTGGCACATTCACGTATAGTGGTTCGATCCCCAATTTCTGCAGTCGTTTTTTCTCCTTTAAATTTCAAATCCTGCGGAATACCAGAAACAACCGCGCCTGGAAAAATATGGCAATCTTTACCGATTCGAGCTCCCGGCATAATTGTAGCATTTGAATGTATTGTCGTGCCATTGCCAATCACAACATTTTCATGGATCGTTGAAAAGGGGCCAATGGTGACATTATCACCAATTTCAGCTTTAGGATGAACTACCGCTAGTGAATTAATCATGGTTGAGGAGCATTATCTCTGTGTACAATTTTTGCCAACAATTCGGCCTCTGTAGTTACTTGACCATTAACAAAGATACGTCCTCCCATGTGACCGATACCACCTCTGATGGGGCTCAATAATTCAAGGCTAAAAATCATGGTATCACCAGGGAAAATAGGCCGTTTAAATTTTGCTGATTCAATTTTGGCAAAAAAAGTTATATAATCTTGGGGGTTATCATAATTATTCATCACCAATACCCCACCGGTTTGGGCCATGCCTTCGATTTGAAGAACACCAGGCAAAACAGGAGCTTCAGGAAAATGACCCTGAAAAAAATATTCATTAATCGTCACATTTTTAATACCTACGACATGAGTAGATGTCAATTCCAAGATTTTATCTACCAATAAAAACGGAGGTCGATGTGGGAGCATCTCCATGATTTGATTCACATCCATCAAAGGCTTGGCATTCAAATCAATATTAGGCATCTTTAATCGCTTTTCCTTTTGTATTCTTAAAGCAATTGCTTGAGCTATTTTTGAGTTAATATGATGACCCGGTTTACTAGCGATAATTTTCCCTCTAATTGTTGTACCAATTAGAGCCAAATCCCCTAATAGGTCCAATAATTTGTGTCTAGCAGCTTCATTAGGATGATGCAATTCTAGATTATTTAAAATGCCATTGGGTTTAACCTTAATATCGTTTCTGCCAAAAACTTTATGAAGTTTTTTTAGACTATTTGGAGTAATGGGTTTATCGACATAAACAATAGCGTTGTTTAAATCACCTCCCTTGATAAGTCCCTTATCCAACATCGTTTGCAAGTCATGTAAAAAACTAAAGGTTCTTGAGGAGGCAATCTCTTGGGCAAAATCTTCAATTTTATCAAGCTTGGCATTTTGTGTACCCAGTACTGAGGTGCCAAAATCCACCATCACAGTAATAGATGTTTCTTCAGAGGGAATCACTAAAATTTCACTCCCAGTATTCGAATCAGAATATTGGATAGGACTGGTCACGACATATTCTTCTTTTAATTCAGACTGGACTTGAATTCCAGATTTTTTTAATGCCTTGACAAAAGTTTGAGAAGATCCTTCCATGATAGGAACTTCCGGAGCATCTAATTCAATAAAACAATTATCTATACCTAATCCGACCAAACTGGCCATAACATGCTCAATAGTATTGATTTCAACATTACCATTCACAATAGTGGTCCGACGATCTGTATGTCCTAAGAATTTTATAGTGGCTGGTATTTTTACAATCGGATTCAAATCAATACGAATAAATACAATACCAATATTAACGGGAGCAGGTTTAAAAGTAATGGTGACATGATGTCCAGTATGAAGTCCTTTACCATGAAGGGTTACTTCATTGGCTAACGTCTGCTGGGGAATGGTCTTTTGTATCATTTTTTACTTGACTTTCAATTTCATTTAATCGATTTTCTAAATCTGGTAATCTTCGAAAAATGGCATAAGCCCTATAGTAATCGTAAAATTTAATAGCAGGAGTTCCTTGGATATCCGTATTATCGGAATAACTTTTAGTAATTCCAGATTGACCTTGAACACGTACTCCATTACCTAGTTTGATATGTCCAATGAGTCCAACCTGCCCTCCCAAAACACAGTTTTCACCTAATTTCGACGAACCGGAGATTCCACTTTGGGCAGCAATTACCGTATTTTTTCCGATTTCAACATTATGAGCAATTTGAACGAGATTATCGATTCGAACACCTTGGTGGATAACTGTTGAACCGATGGTAGCTCGATCGATAGTGACATTTGATCCTACATGG
The DNA here is from genome assembly GCA_965221765.1 of Flavobacteriaceae bacterium. GTDB lineage: Bacteria > Bacteroidota > Bacteroidia > Flavobacteriales > Flavobacteriaceae > Bin25. Next base: position 2,005,626 of record OZ244911.1, on the reverse strand, counting down.
ACATTATCATGGATAAGGACATTTCCTGTTTGAGGAATTTTTATATAGGTTTTATCCTTTTGAGGGGCATATCCAAAACCATCGCTTCCAATGACAGAACCACTTTTAATTTCACAATAATTACCGACTAATGTTTTACTATAAATAGAAACCCGAGAATGTAATTTTGTGCCTGATCCTATGCTGACATCATGATCTATCCAACAATGCGAACCTATAATAGAGTGATTTCCAATTTTGGAATTTGACTCTATGACGGCATAAGGCCCAATAGTTACTTCTTTACCCAGCAGAACATCAGAAGCAATTATGGCAGTGGGATGAACACTAACTTCAGAAACTTGATTAGACTCAAATTTTTTTAATAATTGTGTAAAGGATAAGTAAGGATCTTCAACTTCAATTAAAGTGGTTTGATTAGATTGTTTATAACTTCCAGGTTTAACTAATACCGCAGAAGCTTTTGTATTGGATAAATGTAATTCGTATTTAGGATTAGATAAAAAGGTTAACGATCCTTGTTGAGCATCTTCAATTTTTGAACATTGAGTAATGACGGATGATTCATTTCCAAGGACTTTTCCACCAACTAAATCTGCAATTTCTTGTACTTTGAATTTCACGATGCAAATATAAAATTTTCAAAGTAGGGATTATTTTGGAGTACACAAAAAATAGATGTGTTGCTCTTGAGAAAATTCTGGAGATACAAAAAACTCACTTAACTCATGAAGTGTTTTGTGCTCATGATTCTTTAGTCGTATTTTGACACTATCTTTTTTTGAGTCATAGGTCAAAATTTTCACATGTCCATGAAAGACAAAATACTTTGATACTTCATCATTTTGTTGCCAAGGCTGCAACTGGGTTTTATACTCATCTATTTCATTATGAAAAGAACGGAAATAAGATACTTGAATTTTAGGAAATTTTCTATCCAATAGACTTCTACATAAACTTTGGAGTATTTTATCACTATGATATTTACCATATTTAATAAGATGAATCATATCCGAATCATCCAAAGCTGAAAATTCATCAATTTCTCGTTGGCTAATATATCTGTAATCTTTTCTACTAATAAATCTCATACACATTAAAACATCTCGAGAGGTTAACTTGGATTTCGTGCTAAGTACTTTGAATCTTTGCCATATTTTTTTTAATAGTTCATCTACCAATAAATTATTTTTATGTCCATAAACTTGACGAAACATGAATCTTCGATCAAAGAGAAACCTTTCTATGTTGTGACGACTTTTAAATTCATAAACTAAACTGTTGTCTTTTTCATTCACATCAATCATTTCAATAATTCGATAAACATCAAAATTCACTCGAGACATTCCAATAAAATAACTATCACGATTGAGATAATCTAGTCGATCTAAATCAATTTGACTATCAATCAATTGTGATAAAAATTTATACTTATGATTCCCTTTTAGTATGGCCAATGCTGTTTGAAGTTCCCCATTAAATTCTTGATTTAATCGCTCAACAATCTTGATTGTGAGGTTTTCATGGTCGGTATTTTTTAAAAATAGCTCCTCGCTACTATGAGAAAACGGGCCATGTCCAATATCATGTAATAAAGCGGCTAATTGAAGTGCTTTTTGATTTATGTCGGATAGTTTTTTATCCTTTCTTTCAAGGGTCTTAATGGCTTTTTGTGCTAAATGCATCGTGCCAAGAGAATGTTGAAATCTTGTATGATTTGCTCCAGGAAAAATAAGATCAGACATTCCCATTTGTTTAATCCTACGAAGTCTTTGGAAATAGGGATGATCAATGACCCGTTTGATTAGTGGATCTGTAATCTGAACAAAACCATAAAGAGGATCGTTTATCAGAGTATAACTCATTGCAGGAATAGGTTGTAAAAATAAATAGTCCTTATGGGATCTGATAAAGTTTTAATTTCACAAATTTTAATGGATGAGATTTACCATATCAAAGATATTGACCAAATTGCAAATGAAATTCTTAAAAATGCCAATTATCATATCATTCGAATCGATGGCGGATTAGGTGCTGGGAAAACGACATTAATTAAAAGCATGTGTAAAGTCATCGGTGTTAAATCAATGGTTCAGAGTCCAACATTTTCATTGATTAACGACTATGAATCCCCTAAAGGCGTTGTTTACCATTTTGATTTTTATCGAATAAAAAAAATAGAGGAAGCTTTAGATCTAGGGATTTTGGAATTATTTGAAATAGCATATATGAATTTTATTGAATGGGGAGAAAATATCCAACAAATTTTACCCAATCAAATACATCACTATTATTTACAACCAATCGATGATATCAAAAGAAAAATCAAAAAATTTAAATAACTATGATTTTTTTTAATCGGATTTCATTATTTGGTCTTGGATTTTTTTTGGGCTTGATGATTTTGATGTTTATCTGGGGACAAAAAGGAGCTCAATTTAATTACGGACCACAAGCCAGAGTCAAGAATAGTTTGTTATCAAAAACTAAAATCGAATACCAAACTAGTTCAAATAATAGATTAGCGGATTGCATAGTCCGTCAAATGATAAATGATGGGAAAGTAATCTTTTCAGAAAGTATCACTAACCGTGACTCTTGTAATTTATATCACATTGAGTATCAAAAGAAAACATATCTAGAGTTAGAAAATTGTAAAGATCAAATAGTAGTCAAAAAGATGAGTGATTTTTAATTTTTCAATTAATCAACCTCTAAATGATACGTTTTCTTAGTTTTTTCTTTTTCGTCTTTTAAGTTCTTGCTTGATGAAACTCATTTCTCTAAAAGCTTGCCCAAAGACTGGAGGGTTTTCTTGTGCTCTCCTTAAAAAATAAGGAATAATTTCTTTAAGAGGACCATAGGGGATATATTTAACCGTTTTAAATCCTTGGTTAGATAATCCATAAGTAACATGATTGCTTATGCCATAGAGTTGTGAAAACCAAATTCTATGATTTGATTTTTCGATGGTGTATTTAGACATTAAATCAATGCAATATTGGATGTTTCTTTCATTATGTGTTCCTAAGTACAAACTCACATAATCTAAATTTTGGATAATATATTTGATGCGTTTATGGAAGTTTAAATCAGTTTGTTTTTTGGAATGACAAATTGGACTTTCGATTCTAGTAGTAGATGCTCTTTGATTTTCTTTTTCGATGTATGCTCCCTGTACCAATTTAACATCTACAATCAAATTATTAGTGCGCGCGAATATTTTTAGAACTTTTAATTTTTCCAAACCATCTTTGCGGTACATCTCAACAGTGGTATAGATCATGGGCTGTTTTGAATTATATTTTTTTATTGGGAATATACACTTATTTACACGGGATTCCTTTTCAATAAAGAATCAAGGCTAAAAAATCAATGATTAGATCGTTCTTCCTCTTTGGTGATCACCCGATGATTCTTTTTTAGAAAAACTTGGGAGTTTCAATACTCTCGCAAACTTTTCCACTTCCAAATGGATTTCTTTGGGAATATCATTGGGTGGCCATTTGGGCTTTTTGATGTTGATGGGCTTCGGTCGAAGCAATCGCTTCATGGCTCTTAGTTTAAGTCACGAGGTTAAAAATTTTAATTAAAGGTTTTTATCCTAACACTTTTGGCGGTGGGATAACCACAATAATGCTTATTCATAAGAATATTTCTCAAAAAGATCTTGTAGTTTTTGAAATACTCTTTCTTCTATCTTCTCATAACTCGAATCAAAGAGATCCATACTTGGGAGTAATTCTGAAAATTCATTTCCATATCTTGTTATTATTCCACTATCAAAAGAATCTTCAATAAATCTTTTTGTTTTTTCAATACATAAGTTTTCTTCTGCTACAATCGATTTTATTTCATTATTTTTTTCTTTTTCAAGAAAATGACTCCATTGTTTCTCTCCACTCCTAATCCATTGAATCAATAAGTCCCTTTTGTTTCTTAATCCAATACTTCCTCGAAGGATTGATTCGATAGATTTAATAATTTCTTCTTCCGATTGATTTTTCTTTTTCTTTTGGATTACCAAATCAATAATATAATCCACATTGACATCTATTTGCCTCAAAATATCAACCTCAAAGATGACATCATCAAAAGTCTGAGTCTCTTTTTTTGCTTCATCATCAGAGAATGGGTCTATTTTTTGAGCTTCTTGTCTTATATCTTCATAATTACCTCTATAGTTTTGAAGATCCATTCCGTCAATTAGTTGTTTTTCCTCATCAAAGTCAGGAAAACTTTCTAATGTGTTTTTTACTTTCAGTAATTTTCCAAATAATATTACAAATTCCCTTTTATTCGATTCTCCAATAATATCCTCTCCCACCGGAAACTTAGTTTGTAGTTCATTAGCAATATCAACATAACCTAGAACACGAATGTTGTTTTTCTTATCATACCCTTCATAATAATCTCGAAAGGGTCTTTTTATGATTAAATCCCTGGCTTCTTTATCTCCAAAAATGGCAATAGCTTCATCAACTGCATGATGAAATGGTCTAAAGTAAATGATATTTCCGTAATCTTTAACTTCATTGTAAATTCGATTCGTTCTTGAAAAGGCTTGAATTAAACCATGCATTCGTAACTTCTTATCAACCCACAACGTATTGAGAGTCGGAGCATCAAATCCCGTTAAAAACATATTCACGACAATCAATAAATCAATTTTTCTTTCTTTCACTTTTTTGCTAACATCGGTATAATACTCTTTGAAATTACCTAATGAAACATCAAATGAAGTATCAAATAAAGCATTATATTCTTTAATGGCACCATCCAAAAACTTTTGATCGTTTTGATTTAAATCTTCAATATTCTCAAGCGATTCATCACTTAAGCCATTGAAATTCGTTTTTGGTTTACTTGAACTAAATATAACAGCAACTCTCAATCGATCATTTTTATCGATACTTTTTTGTTGTCGTTTAAATTCTTCATAGTATTTTTTAGCCAACTCAATCGAACCTGTAGCTAACATGGAATTAAACCCTTTCTCTCTTTGCTGAAGTGTCGGCAATTTTTGATTTCGATAAGTTATTTGATTAAAATGCCTTAAAATATATTGAACGCATGCTTGGATATGCCGTTTTGAAGAATATAATGCTTTGAGTTCGATTTTTGAAAGGTTATTGAGTTCATCATCATTAATGGTTGAACCTTCTTTGATATGGAATCCTAAAACATTTTTATCCTCAATAGCATTTACAATCGTATAAGAATGTAATTGCTGACCAAAAACCTCTCCCGTTGTTTTAAATTTTCTAATGTTTTCATTGGATGCATTTTCCCTAAAAATAGGAGTTCCTGTAAAACCAAACAGATGATATTTTTTAAATGATTTTGTAATGACATCGTGCATTTTACCAAATTGAGAACGATGACATTCGTCAAAAATGAAAACAACATTTTCTTTGTAAACCTTATGATTTGGATTTCCAACAATCAATCGATATAATTTTTGAATGGTTGTTACAATGGTCTTTTTATCAACACTTTGTAAATGATCATTTAAGATTTTAGTGCTATCTGTGCTATTCGCAGAACCTTTTTGATATTTGTTATATTCTAATTTTGTTTGATTATCTAAATCCATTCGATCGACAACAAAGAGCACTTTTGAAATCCGCTTGTCTTTGTTTAAAAGTTGAGCGGCTTTAAAACTTGTTAGCGTTTTTCCTGATCCTGTCGTATGCCAAATATAGCCGCCAGATTGGGGGCTACTAAATTGTTTTTGATAAAAACAATAATCGATTTTATTTAATATTTTTTCGGTCGCTGCAATTTGATAGGGACGCATAATTTTCAGTTCTTTTTCACTTGTAAAAACACAGTATTTTGTTAAAATGTTAAGAACGTTCTCTCTTCGGAAAAAACTATTCGTAAAGTCCACTAAATCTTTAATTCTTTTATTGGTCCCATCAGCCCAATTCGTAGTGAACGAATAACTGTTTCCAACAATTCTTCTTTTTCGATTTTGATCGATATGTTCTTTCCTTGATGAATTACTATAATATCGAGTATTCGTTCCATTCGATATGACAAAAATTTGGATAAAATTGAATAATCTAGATTCAGACCAGAAACTTTCCCGATTATATCTTGTAATCTGATCAAAAGCACTCTTTAGTTTTTTGCCTCGTTTTTTTAATTCAATATGAATTAGTGGTAAGCCATTTACTAAAATGGATACATCATAACGATTGGTTTTTTGACCCTTTTGAACATATTGGTTGATGACTTGTAATGAATTAGAATTGACATCTATGTTGTTCTTTTTAAGAAGGTAAATGTTTTTAAGACCCCCATCATCTCTTGTTATCGGATGGTTAGCTATGTGATGGATTAATTCCGACTTTTCTTTAATTCCATGATTTCGATTGGTCAATGTATTCTCAAAAAACTTTTTCCACTCATTTTCTGTGAATTCAATTTTATTCAACTTTTCAATTTGCTTCCTTAAGTTATTTTCCATTTCATCCTTACCTCGTATTTTTTTATACTCATAGCCAAGTGATTGAAGTTGTTCAATAAACTGCTTTTCAAGTTCTGATTCGGTTTGATGCTTACCACCCTGTTTTACTATTGATTCATATTTAGCAACCACTGTGTTGTAAGGGGTTCTTACTACTATATTTTCTTTATCCACGTGCTTTAAAGGTTAATAATTTATCTCGATAGAATTCGTATTGTTTTTTTCTTGATTTGATTTCAGCAGGGAGCCCTATTGATAAATCATTGATGAGGGTATCAAATTCTTCTAAAATAGAAGCTTTCATAATTTGCTGTGAAATCGGTGGAACAGGAATTTTAATTTTCGAAAACCGTTGTTTTGAAATGTTAAATCGAGTAACCCCGTTAACTGATTTATTGATTTCTTTTCTGAAATGGTGACTTCTTAAATAATGCTTTAAAAATTTAGGATAAAATTGAGAACTGTCGTATAAACGAAATCCAAAGCAAAAACTATTCAAGTACAAGGCATGATTGACTTCATTAGTTACAACAGAAGACATGCCACAGTCTTCTGATGTTTCTGAAGAACCTGTGAAAATGACATCACCATATTCTATTTGATTTTGATTTTCATTCGCATTAATTTTTACCAATGATGTAATGTCTTCCAGGTTAATTTCCATATTATTAAACACATTCTTGTACGAGATGTATTTTACATTTCCATTAGAAAAATCATTTTTTGTTTTTCCTCTCAGACCACTAAAAAAATATCCTAGTTCTCTCAATTCTTTATATTCAATTGCCCCCCCCCAAATTTTTAAAACTCAAAAGTTCATTACGATAGTACTCGTACTGTTTTCTTCTTGCCTTTTGCTCTGCAGGTAATCCAGTAGAGATATCAGTAGTTAGCTCGTCAAATTGATCAAGAATAGAAATAATCTGATTTTGTTGTGAAATAGGTGGCACTGGTATTTTAAGTTTACCAACCACCTCTTTAGATAACCCAGGAATGCCAGCTCCTTTTTTTGCACTCATTAGTTTTTCTTGCCCATTTTTCAATATGTAATAGAGGAATCGATTGGAGATGAAATTTTTGTTGGGTTTGATTACATAGCAATGAGCATTGGCCCAGAATTTTTCTTCCATAAAATTCACATGACCAGCTGAAGCTCCTCCTTGACTAATGGTAATAGTATCTGCTTCTGTATTGTATTGATCGTACCATCTAGAGGGATTAATGCCTCCGTTTAGAACAGGGTATGTTCCATTCATCGTCAAAACGGATCGATTGAGTTGTTTTCCGGTATGGATGTCTGATAGGTGTCTCAATTCAATATAAATTACCCCCCCCCTGATTTTTGAAGGTTAGTAGTTCATTGCGATAATATTCATATTGTTTTCTTCTGCCTTTTTGTTCCGCGGGAATCCCTATCGAAAAGTCATTGGCAAGAGTATAAAATTCATCAAGGATGGATACTATGTGTTTCTGTAATGTAAGTGGCGGAATTGGAATTTTCAGTTTTTTTAACTCTTTCATTCTTACAGAAGCAAAACCAGATTGATTCGTATTATTCCTACACCACTCTCCTAAAATGAATCCATAATAAAACATGAATTTTATATCGATTTCATTAGTAAATTCCATTTTTATAGATAAATATGTAAATTGTTGGTTTGCCAACGATTCAACTTCAATTAATGCGTGTTCACCGATAGTTGCAGTCGTTGAAAGAATGATTGAGTTAGCGGGAAAGAGTTTCCCAGATTTAACCCCTTTGGGATTTACGCGTTGAATACTATCATTTAAAATCCGACCATTTTTGCGAATATCTTCCATTCGAAACCAAGGAATCGAACCATTGATCCAATATTCTTTGTTCTTTTTTGATGGTGTATAACCATTCTTTAATTCAAAAATATCTTGCAACTCTCTATACTTTACTTGATACCCCCCCCCATTTTTATTATCGAATGTTAAGAGAGTATTTCGATAATATTCATATTGTTTTTTACGAGCCTCTAGTTCAGCCTCTAGTTCAGCCTCTAGTTCAGTGAACGTGTCTAATATTCTGACGATCTCCTCCTGAATTTTTAGGGGGGGGTGGGGATCTGAAAATTTTCAATCACATCAGTGGGTAGAATATCGGGGGCTGCAATAATCCTAAGAGATTGAAGCAAACTTTGTTTGCTTTTTAAGTAATGAAATAAAAATTTTTTATTCAACAACTTTTTTTCTAATGGTTTAATGCAATAGCACACGTCATTAGCCCAAAACTTTTCTTCAATAAAGTTCACAAAACCCGCTGTTCCGTTTTTAACTACGGTTGTTGTGTTTGCTGGTTGGTTATATTCAGTATAATATCCCATTGGCGTCACCCCACCACTATAAACAGGAATTGTGTAATTGTTGTTAAGTTGACTTTTTGTGACTCTTTTTCCACGTTTTATAGACGCAACTTTTTTTAAAGGAAAATATTTTATTCTATTTGGAGAAAACCCCATAATCAATTTTTCAATTTTATTCATAATCAAATTTTTGAACTTTCTAAGTCATTAATAATTTCTTTGATAGACTCTCTTAACTTTCCTTGCCTAATTATTATATCTTCAATTTCTTGATTTAATTCATTAATGTTAATCTTTTCAGAAGTATCCTCTTTTTTGATATAACTATTTGGATCTATGATGTATTCATTTTCTGCAATTTTTTGATTCTCTACCAATGCTGATAAATTTATAGCATCTTTTCTGTCTCTAACAAGTTTTAGGATAGCCTCTCGATTCCCTTGACTTAATCGATTACTATCGTTACCATTGGTCCCTTTGTTTGGATTTTTAGAAAACTCTTTGGTCGCATCAATGAATAGGACTTGATTATCATTTTGTTTATTCTTTCTTAAAACAATTAGAGAAACAGAAATCGATGTCGTAAAAAACAAACTTTCTGGCAATAGGATGACGGTATCAATAAAGTTTTTATCAATAAAATATTTCCTTATTCTCTTTTCGCCTTTTGTATTGGTTCGATATAAAGACCCAGGAAATTGTAGAATCGCCGCTTTTCCTGAATTGTTTAGGCGAGAGATGATGTGCATTGTAAATGCCCAATCGGCGTTGCTAGGTGGAGCTAAATCTCCAGCAGGCGAATAACGTTCATCATTAAGTAAAATTGATTCTCCTTTTTCTTTTCGCCACCCATTTGGTTTTATTCCTTTGCCATAAGAATATGGAGGGTTGGAAACGATGATATCAAAAGTATCTTCGTGTTTTGGTTCAAGTAGTGTATCCCCTCTTTGAATATCAAAATCATTAAAATTGATGTCATGTAAAAACATATTCATCCGACATAAATTGTAGGTTGTTGGGACATTTTCTTGTCCATAATATTTTATTCGATGATTCCTGTTTTTAAATACTTTAGAATATTTGAGAAGTAATGAACCAGATCCACAAGTTGGATCATACACTTTAATCGTTCCATTTTTTTTGACTTTGGCAAGTTCAACTAACAATTCACTGACTTCCTGTGGCGTAAAATGTTCACCACCTTTTTTCCCACCTTCAGAAGAAAACATTGTCATCAGATATTCATAAGCATCACCAAAAACATCAATCGAACTATCACTAAAATCTCCAAAAGGGATTTCTCTTATTGATAGGAGCATTTCGGAAATTCGTTTATTTTTTTCATTTGAATTAATCCCTAATTCATTTGAATTAAAATCTAAAGATTCAAATAATCCTTTAACATCCTCTTCACTTTCTTCCCCTACTGACGATCCCTCGATATTATTGAATGTTTTTTTTAACATTTCGTTTAAATCTTGATTGTCAATAGCTCTTTTGACTACATTAATAAATAACTCACTTGGCAATACGAAGAATCCTTTTTGTTTGACGATGATATTTCGGATCTTTTCAGCCTGTTCATCTGATATTTCCTCATAATTAAAACCTATTTTTCCAGCATCTTTTTGCTTTTTATTAATATGTTGAGTCATGCTCTCGCTGATAAAACGATAACAAATCAAACCAAGCACATAATGTTGAAAAAGCCGAAGGTCGATACTTCCACGCATTCGGTTGGCTGTTCTCCAAAGATTTTTTTGTAATTCTTGCCTATTTAATGTTAAATGTTTTTCCATGAACTTTTAACTATATTTTTACGCTATCAATTCTCGATACATCAACTGTTTTCCCACCATATTCTGAAACAATCGTTTCATTTGGTCGATTACATCAAGGTCTTTTAGGTTAAATCGTCCTGTGAATTCTTTTACATAGCAATTCAAATGTTTTTGGCTCATATAGTGATAAGTCCCTTTGGTGGCTCTTTTGATCCCTGACCAAAAACTTTCAATGCCATTGGTGTGCACCTTACCATCCACATATTGGTATCGGCTGTGCAAGATACAATGATGTTCTCTATTTAGGTTGGCGATAGCCTCGATGTTTATCGGTATAAATAGTAGCATCTTCAGTCGTATGGTCATTAATAAACTCATGCAATGTTTCACAATCAGTTGAATCAATGGCTTTAGCCACCACTTTTTTGGTTTGTTGACATTTCATACCAATGATCGGGGATTTACCAGCCACCCCTCTCGCCATGCGGTGCTTTGCCCTTCGATTTTTCAATGACCTATTTTTTCGCAATCCCCCCTACATACGTTTCATCCACTTCGACTTCACCAGAAAACAGTTCTGTTTTCTTATCAAAAGCCTCTCGTAATCGTTGTAATAAAAACCAGGCTGATTTTTGAGTGATGCTTAAATCCTTTTGCATTTGTATCGATGAAATCCCTTGGGGTCCGGTTTGAAATAAATACATGGCCATCATCCATTTTTTCAAAGGAATACGAGAATGTTCCATTAAGGTATTGGTTCGGATATTAAAATACTTTTTACACAAACCACACCAATAAGGCATGGGTTTTCGATTTGTTCTAATCGAGACTGATTTAGAACAAGAACATCGGGGACATTGCACGGTTTTTCCCCATAATTGATGTTCTAACCATTTTTCAGTAAGGCGTTCATCGGGAAATAATTCAAATAACGTGCATACGGATAATATTTGACTCATCGGATTAATTTTTAGTCAACTTACGAAAAATCCGTGTAACTAAGTATATAGTTCCCTTTTTATTTTAGTTCAGAAGTAAAATCATCTACCGATTGCTGAATCCAAGTTTCTTCGGCGTCAATTAATAGATCGGCATTTTTTTTTAAAAACAATGTTCTGATATTTGGTTAAACCGATGTTTTATACCATCCCACTCAATACATTGTTTATCAGTTAATAAATTACCTTTTTGTTTTAATTCAAAGAGTTCTTTACGCCCGTGTGAAGTTGCTTTAAAAACAATAAACCTTAACCCATTTTGGGAACCATAAGAATCTATTTCTTTTATGATTTGATTGAAATTGATATTAAAACTCTGTTCGTCTTTATTTCCTTCAACAGCATAAACAATACATGAATAAATTTTTTGATCCCAATGATATTGAATTACTTTTAAAACAGAATCAATGCTTTCTTCGGAACAAAATTTCTTATAGATAAAAAGTCCAACAAACTAGTGGAATTGGAATTTTGGATTTGAATAGCATGTTGATAAAATTAGCATTAATAAATATCTAACAATCTTTTGTTAAAAAGAAGTTTTAAAACCCAATATTCTTTTTTGAGTTGCCAATTTGATTTGTATTTGAATATTTCTTGCGTATTGAAGATATTCACAAGTCTATTTTTTATCCAAATATAAGTTTGGATAGTTATTAAAGTTGCCAAGAGGCCTATTTAGAAACTTATATTTGTCAATCTTTATTAAATGATCAAAAACGCTGATTTTATGAAGGCATCAAATGTTTTTTATTCTATTGATGGGATCCATCAGCTATACAAAACAATCAGAACAAAAAAGTATTCAACAGGTTTTGTACTAGTCGATTCAAACACGAAAATCCATTGCTTAAATCTCTTGTACAAAAAATGTCCCGCTCTTAAAAAATTGATTGTGATAGGAGTTGATGCAGGAGAAAAAAGCAAATCTTTAGATACTTGTCAAATTATTTGGAATACATTATCCCAATACTCGGCTGACCGCAATAGTTATTTAATCAATTTGGGGGGAGGGATGATTACAGATTTGGGTGGTTTTGTGGCCTCAGTATACAAAAGAGGGATTTCATTTTATAATCTTCCAACAACATTACTTGGAATGGTTGATGCTTCCATTGGAGGGAAAACTGGCATCAATTTTAAATTGATAAAAAATCAAATTGGAACGATTAAAGATGCTGAAATGGTTGTTATCCTACCAGATTTTTTAAAAACCCTAAATCAAAGAGAATTAATTAGTGGTTATGCTGAAATGCTCAAAAGTGGCTTGATTAAAGATACCACCTATTGGCAAATTTTAAAAAATGGTGATCCACATGATTTATCCTTTCTAGCTAATCAAATCAAACCATCCATCGATATCAAATCAGAAATCGTTTTTTCCGATAAATATGAAATAGGTCTTCGAAAAATTTTAAATTTTGGTCATACGTTAGGGCATGCCATCGAATCCTATTTTCTTTCTTTAGATCCTCATTATCATTTATTGCATGGTGAAGCCATTGCTATTGGAATGATATTAGAATCTTATTTGTCAACAAAGATTTTGGATTTAAACGAATCCGATTTAAATCGAATAACAACAACAATGAATAAAATTTATAAGCCTATTCAAATTTCTAAAAATCATCAAAAAAAAATATTAGACTTCCTCATACACGATAAAAAAACACAGAACGGAGTCGTAAAGTTTGTCTTTTTAGAATCGATAGGAAATCCAAAAATCGATGTGGTTGTTGATGACTTTTCTATCATCGAACAAGCCTTTGACTACTATGCTAAGCAGAGTTTCGGCTAGCATTGATATTACCAAATAAAGAACGTACCACTAATTTTTCTAACGTTTTAAGTTTTTTTTGATCTGTAGTTTTATCCTTGCGCATTTGATTTACTTTTTGTAGTGCAAATTGTTGTATCGTTAATAATGGAAGTGCGATATCTTCTCGGATTTTAATCGAGGCTTTACCTGCAGGCTCGTATTCCATGAGAGTTTTGAATCCAGAAATTTCTAATAAGAGACTTTTGGTCAAAACATATTCATTGTAAATCATTTGCCAAAATTCGCCGAACTCTTCATCTTCTTTCATGTATGAAGTCAGATCAAAAAAAGATTTTGTGAGACTCATCATACTATTGAACACAAGAGTCCTAAAAAATCTCGATTGGTTAAATAGGTTGATAACTCTTTTTAAGCGTCTTCTTTTTTTAAATTCATTAATCGCTGATCCTACACCGTAAAATCCGGGAACATTCTGTTTTAATAAACTCCAACTACCAACGAAAGGAATCGCTCTTAAATCTTCAAAAATAAACTTTTCTGATACGCCTCTTTTGGCTGGTCGACTACCAATATTAGTTTTTGCATAGTATGGCAACGTAGACATTCGCTCTAAATATGAAATAAATTTCGGATGTTGTTTGAATTGGGTATATACTTGATAACTCTTGTTAGCCAATTCTGAAAGCGTTTTTCGATTAGATTTTGATAGGATATTTTCTTTTCCAAGAATTAAACGGCTACGAACACCCGCACTGAGCAATTGTTCAAAATTAAACCGTGAAGAATCTATGCTACCAAAATTTGAACTAATGGTCTGACCCTGAATGGTCAATTGAATATCGTCAGAAATAATGCTATTCCCACGGGATGCATAAAACTGATGGGTATTTCCTCCACCTCGAGCTGGTGGGCCTCCCCTACCATCAAAGAAGGTGACTTTAAGACCATATTTATTGGATAATTGACTTAATTCTTGCTTGGCTAGATAAATACTCCAATTGGCCATGAGATAGCCTCCATCTTTAGTTCCATCAGAAAACCCTAACATGATGGTTTGATGATTGTTTCGATAGTTTAAATGCTGACGGTATTTTGCATTACTATACAGTCCTTTCATGACGGAGATGGATGTTTTTAAGTCATTAATTGTCTCAAATAATGGGATAAAATCAACCGAAAGATCTTTCCATCCAGATAATCTATAAAAAGCAAATAACTGAAGGATGTTTTCTATGGATTGTGTATTGCTGACTATGTAGCGATTGCACGATCGTTCACCATTTGATATTTGAATTTTTTTCATCAAACGGATGCTTTCAAGAGTATGTCTAGTTATTTCATCTTTAAAAATGGATGGTGGGATATCGCCTTTTAGGTTCGATAACATTTTTAAACGTTGCTCTAATTCAAACTTTTCATAATTTTTATCTAGACCATCGACATATAGATAAATATTGGAATTATTCACAATGTCTAAAAAAACTTTATGGTGAATTCTTGAATCTTGTCTCAAATCTAAAGTGGCAAAGTGGGTCCCAAAAAGTTTTACTTTATGAACTAAATCAACGATTTTATTAATATATAATCCGTTATAGTTATTCTCCAAATCGGTAATGATATTTTGCAGGCTTTTTATTATGTAAGGAGCAGAAATTTGAATTTCAGATTTAGAATCATAGAGATAATAATATAGGTTTCTTTCTAATTCCAATACTTTATTGTCAACACCTGGAAATGTGATTTTCTTTTTTAATTCAACAAGATCTCTATAATAACAACGTAAAATCGAAAATTTTAATCGGTTCGCTGTTTTAAGTGTTATTTCAGGGGTGACATATGGATTTCCATCTCGATCTCCACCGGGCCAAAACCCAAAATCAAAGATTGGATTTTCAATGGTAGTATTCTCAAATAAATGAACGGAAATATAATTGCATATGGTACTTGCAGAGTGATAAAAAATATTTTCTAAATACCAAAGTAAACTAACCGCTTCATCATAAGGCGTTGGTTTTTTCTTTTTAAAAAAAGGCGTCATGCCCAATTGTATCAATAATTCTTGACTTTTATTGATGTCCCCCTCTTTTATAGCATCACTTAAATCATTGATTAATAATAATACCGTATCAGGATAAAACTGCGTCGGATGAGCTGTTAAAACAATTCGGATATTATAATGCTTTAAAAATTCTTGACTTTCTTTAAACTTATCTAATTCAAAAATTTCTTCTTTTAAATGACGGAGTGAACCGCGACCATACCGATTGTTAATTTTATAAAATGCAGCATCTTCTATGGCATCAAAAAGCACAATTTGACGTTCGATGTATTGAATGAATCGAAAAAGCAAATCTATTTGCTCTTGTGATTTAGAATGAGGCAAAAATTTAGTAAAGAAATTCCCGACGATTTGAGCTGGGTTTAAGCCATCTTGATATCCTATTTTACATAAATCATAAAAGAGGGGAAGTAAAATAGAAGTCTTGCGAATCTCATCAAAAGGGAGGGTTAAAAAAAGACTATTAAAAATTCGATATTGTGAAAGAACCGTATCTTTAAATCTCTCAAGCTTGGATTCTTCATCATAATTCTGAATTTCAATCATGTTTTATTTTAAAGAACTAAACATATAATCTAGCAACCGCCTTTTATCATTAAAGACTTCACCCATTGAAATAAAAGATTCTGTTCGCAAAACCCCATTGATTTCATCGATTTTATAAATAATTTCTTTGATCTGAAATGTATCCTTGGCTCGGAGTTTACAAAAAATATTATAGGGTCCCAAAGTTATTTGAACAACCGTAATAAAGGGAATCTTTTTAAGTTTTCCCATGACTAAATCTGTTGAGTTTTTATTGGTTCTATCTAAATGAATACCAACAAAGGCAACTACGGGAAAGCCTAACTTTACATAATCTAGGTTCAGATTTGTGCCTAAAATCACACCAGAATCCATCAACTTTTTGACTCTGACATGGACCGTTCCAGTTGAAACATTGAGTTCTTCTGAGATTTTGGTAAAGGGAATTCTAGTATTTTGAACTAAAAATTCGAGTATTTTATGATCAATATGATCGATTTTATCCATTTTCATTTTGCAAAAGTATGAATTTAGTGTCTAAAATTTTGCCAAAAGCATAAAAAACCATTCTTTATTTTATTGATTTAAGCAATATTAACCACTCTTTTTATCCAAAACCGTTCATAAATCGTTAAATTCTATAGTCTCTATGAAATATCGTTTTCTCTAGTAACCATTGAAAACCGGTACCGTCAATGTCCTATCAAAACAAAGTGTTTTATTTTCTAGTATTAGACGACTAGATGTCTTTGAATAAACCGATTCAGATTAAAATCTGTGATTTGGATAACATCTTGATTGGACTTAGTTTCCAATGGATTCATAGGTAAACAATCAATGGTAAAATGCGCTTTTTTGTATATAAAATCATCTGATGGATCAATTGTCGGTAGAAAAGAAATTTTTTGATTTATGATTTGTTCTTTGAATAAGATAGATAACTTTTGATAGTGCTTAATTTGATTATTGATTTTAATGTGTACATTTTTTAAAAGCAAATCTGAATATTCTATTTTGTTTTCTGGAATTAAATGATACTGTTTATTACGATTAGTCTCAGATGTTGGAGGAAAAGTCGAAGCAGTTTTCAACAAAAACTGAAGAGCTCGATAAATCAATTGAGCGGAGGCGTAACGTTGGTAATCTACTGGAACAAAACCAGCTTCAAAAAGAATAGTTGGTGTTCCCAAACTAGTGAACATATCTCCAAAACAATGACGATTAAAACTATCAGAATATCTTGAGATTCTTTTTGGAACAAATTGGCTGAGATGTTTACTAACGGTTACAATGTAATTCATTGCAATGGCTCTAGCTGGCGTGATGTTCTTTTGATTATCAGCTGCTGGAGCTAAAAAAGAAATTGCTGCTGGATATCCGCTAGTGCCAGCAGCAAATACAGTACGTTGATCATGTAGGTTACAAGCTAATTGTGGAGGTCTTTGTTGATGTAATTTATACAAGATTTGACTTTCGGTTTGAGATAATAATTGAGCATCTCTATTTAAGTCAACGCCATTAGAATTTTCTCTTTTGTAAGCAGATGATCCATCAGGATTTAATTGAAGGATAATCGATACATGAATATTAGACATCATCGTTTGAATATCCGTTGAGTACTTAGATGATGATAAAGAGTTTAGAGCAATCCATTCTAGAAGATATTTTAATCCATAAGTAGTCGTTGGTTCATTACCATGCATTTGAGACCACATCAAAATATGATAATCCCCCTTTCCAAATTGGATTAATTGAATAGGGAGATTACTTTCAGAATAACCAATGGTTGAGATTTTAAAATCAGAAAATGACTTTAAAAATTTAATGAATTGAGCGTATTGACTTGTTGAAAAATATTTATTCAAAACAATCCAAAGTTAAACAATCACACTTTCTGTTTGATAACATAAGTAAATTATTGTAATATAAATATGTAAATTAATTTATTTGAATTCGAATGATCGAAAAATATTGTAGATTAATTGAAAAAATCTGTTTCACATTTATAAATACTCAATATGTCTTTTTTTCTGAGGTTTTCACGCTCGACATTACACATTAGATAATAGCTAAGAACAATTATATTTACATATGTAAATAATAGTTTATTGTTGTTGAAATATGTAATAAAATATTATTATAGATTGTATATCTTTGAAATTTCATATGACTGAATCAGATAACTTATTGGATCGGATACGTCGTATTATGAATTCTCATGGTTTGACAAATTCTCAATTTTGTGAAAAAATTGGTGTTCAGCGCTCTTTATTATCTCATGTTTTTTCTAAAAGAAATCGACCGAGCTTAGATTTTCTTTTAAAAATACATGCGGCTTTTGATAATATTACTCTTGATTGGTTGCTCTTAGGACAAGGAGATATAAACCTACCTAACGACTTATTTAATATCGAAGTCTCAGATATTGATGATAACTCGAATAGAGATTATTCAGGTCAAAAGGATCAAGAGATAAAAAAAGATATCCCACTTCTAACGGCTTATCCAGACAAATCGTTCATAGAAAAAACAAATCAAAGTAATTCAGGATTATCTGATAAACCTATTACGATTGTATTTCTTTACCCGGATGGAACCTTTAAAACATTTCAAAATCGCACACAATAGTTTATAGTTTTGCACCCAATGAAGGGTCTAACCTATTTAAAATTATTAATCCTTCCCTTTTGCGTTGTCGGCTGCTATTCAGTTGAAAGAAATTGTAATGAGTTTCGAATAGGCACTTTTTCCTACTCTACTTTGATTAATCATAAAATTGAGACTTCTTTCTTTATTAGAGATAGTTTGTATGAAATCGAATTATTTGATAAAATACTAGATTCTTCAACTATACGTTGGGTGAATGACTGTGAATTTATATTAACCAAATTAAACCCGAGAGAATACAGTGAAAGAAAACCGATTAGAATCAAAATTTTAACAACTGGCATCAATCAATATACATTTGAGTATTCTCAAGTCGGAGATGATAGTCACGTGGTACGTGGAACAGTTTACAAAATTTCTGATTCTATAAATAATAATGATCTTTTTGATTATGAAAGTAATCTTTAATGGTATTAAACTTCGTATTGGTGTAGTTTTGAAAACCACCATGTTATAAGAGTTAAAATGATTCTAGAAATACTAACAGCACTTCTAATATTAACCTTATTAGAAATCGTATTGGGAATAGATAATATTGTTTTTATATCAATATTGGCTCAGAAGTTTCCCAAAAAAATCGGCAATAAACTTATGAGAGTTGGATTGTTAATCGCCATGGTTACTAGAATTCTTTTTTTATTTATGCTCTTATGGCTTAATCAAATGCAAAGTCCATTTTATATCGTCGATTCAATGAACTTTTCTACTAGTTTATCAATCAAATCGTTAATACTATTTTTAGGTGGGATCTTTTTAGTATATAAAGGAACTCGAGAGATTTATTTAAAAGTTGAAGGACATCAAAATCAAACAAAAGATATTAAACCGCCTCCTGTAAAATCGGCTTTTACAACAGCTTTAATTCAAATTGTTTTAATCGATATGGTTTTTTCATTTGATTCGATTTTGACCGCTATTGGAATGACCAACGGTGTTAAATATCAAAATTTTATAATCATGATTTCAATTATTGTTGCTATCATTATTATGCTAGTATACGCTAATAAAATCAGTCATATTATTTCAAAACATCCGTCGCTTCAGGTGCTGGCGCTATCATTTTTGATTTTAATTGGTTTTTTGTTGATTTCAGAAGCAATCCATGTTTCCGATACAATCATCTTTAACGCCCATGTTAATGCTATGCCTAAAGGTATGTTGTATTTTGTCATCGCATTTTCTCTGATTATTGAAGTGATCAATTTGAAATTAGGAAGTAGAAAAAAAATAAATTGATTCCATAAAATCTATTTAGTCGCTCCTTAAAAACTCAAATAGAGTCCATCATCCCCTTCATATGAGGATTGAATGGTACCCTACTAGCGAAGACAGCGTTTTGAAATCTGCAAGGAATGCGTATCTTGGTCTTAATAGCTTGCAGAAATGATCAAAAAAGTAGCCCCCCAACAGTCCCAGTTATTGGACTCGGAATTTAAACGTATTCTCCATCCAAAACATCAAATCTAGTGGCTCGCTGATGCCATCGATTGGTCTTTTTTGAAAACGACTTGGAACTCTTGTATGCCAAAACCAGCCGTCTGGCCCCTCCCATTAGGGTAATAGTGGGTGGGTTTGATGCTGAAACGTCTTTATCATCTAGGTGATGAAACCCTCATGGAACGATGGATTGAAAACCCTACCATGCCGTACTTCACGGGTTCTGATTTCATGAAACACCACTCCCCTGGCGATTCCTCTGATTGGAGTCAATTTAGAGATCTTATTGGCCCAACAGGGATGGAAAAGATGTTTGCTTATTCGGTCCAGTGGGATCCAAAAGAAATCAAGAAGTCCTCATCGATGGTGTTATCCCATACCACTGTCCAAGGCAACAACGTGATGGTTTCGACCGATGCCAAACGGAATCAAATCGCCAAAAAAGAAAAGATCCAACAGAGACAAACCGATGCCAACCCCTCCAAAGAACTGGTGCGTCAAACCTTTCATGGGAAGCCTCCTGGACGGTATAAAAAGGGATTTATGTATTTAGTTATACTACTCAATTTCATTTTAAATTATTGTTATACTTATTAAAAGGCTTTTTAGAAGTTGACATTAATGTTTTCGCTAAATCTTTAACTTGTAAATGCAATTCTAAAGAAATATTTTCATGGTTTGGTACTTCCTCAGAAGGAAGTTTTTTACCAAGTTGTCTTGTCATGATTAAATATTTTGCTTAAAAGTTTTAACTGCTTTTCCATAAACTATTAATTGTCTGCAAAGTCGTTTTCTTATTTCGATAGTTTGATGTAGTATTGAGTAAGTGGATTCAGTATGAAGTCGAAACTTCATTGCTCTATAATGCTGAGCACTATCACGTCTATCTTCAATTTCACCAATGTTTTTTCCATTTAAATTAGAAAAGAAAATAACTTTTTGATCATCCATTTGATGTTCATTTCTTGCTTTTGAGTTATTAACCGCAATATTTGCAGTTAAATTATTGATACCATCATCCTTGTGGAAAACATGAAAAACTTTGTCATTAATATCTGTTTTATTGGTGTCACCAATGAATATGCTTAAATATTTTGCGTTCCCACCATCAAATAACCCCTTATCTAAAAAAGCACTCAATATGTTTTCGTTAGACAATTCTTTTTTCAACTTTCTCCTTGACCTAAAGTATATGGCCATCCCATTTCGATGATTTTAAAATCGGAATACCATTCTCTTATTGGTGTACAATCGTTATAGGACAAAATAAAACCCCTCTTTGTGTTCATGTAATAGTTCTCTGAGTAAATCATGTCTGAATCCTTTGTGGTGAATTGGAAAATTTCTTTGGGGATAAATACCTTTAAACATTTGACGATCTCCTTCAAGAAAATAAGGTGGATCGCAGTGGTACGATGTTTTGATATTGTTTTTTCAAAAGAACCTTGTTTTACTTTTAAACGAGGACATCAAAACCGTCTCACTTTTTCAACCAATCTTTTAAACCTTCGATCATCTTTATATATTTTAGAAATCCATCCTAAAAAAATCCCGGCCCATAGGATAAATTATGATTAAACCAATCATGAGCTGCTAACTCTAAGTTATTTTCAATTAAAACATTGTTGATCCAATGTTCTTTTAATCTCGATTTCACTTGATTATAATTTTCTTGGGTTGGATTCCATTTCGATATTCGATCAGCCAATGTGATAGGCATTCTTAATTGAATTTTCCAATAATTACATAAAATATCAAATAAATCATACCCTTGAACTTTCATGTTTAATGTATTAGCACAAGCTATTTCAACACTTCCACCACCAATAAACGGCGAAACCAATTGTTGAATACTTGTTGGTATTTGCTCTACAACAAATCCTACCGCTAAACTTTTACCCCCAGCGTATCGAATCGGAAGATTCTGATAGCGACCATAGCGGTACTTCCCTTTACTCTTTAAAGCATCAACAAATGAAGTTTTAATGCTTTGATTCATGGTGTAATAAGCTCTTGATAAGACAGTTTTTTACCAAGGTTTTCAATAATCAATCCAATTTGTTCAATAACCTCTTTTTCACGGATATTGTGTTTCCAAACTAACTCATGGATATAACGTTGTAAGTGCTTTTGACTCCACCAATGATGAGTACCTTTATAAGCACGTTTCACCCTGGCCCAGAAAGACTCGATTCCATTGGTATGAATCTCCCCATCAACAAATGCTCGTAGGCTATGACAAACAACACCATATGTTCGATTCAATCCATGATAACATCGGGCTTCATCCGTATAGATCACCGCATCCGATGTCGTCTGTTGATTAATAAATTCATGGAGGGTTTCTTTGTCTGTATGTTCCACCACTTTGGCGATCACCTGATTAGTTTCTCGGTTCAATGCACCCACTACGGGAAATTTACCCACACTCCCTCGTCCTAAATGATAGAACTGCATGCGACGATATTTCGACATATTGGCTCTTTTGCCCCCAATATACGTCTCGTCCACTTCAACCGTTCTTGAAAGCTGATTCATTGGTTGTTTTGTAGCTTCTCTGATACGATGGAGTAGAAACCAAGCTGATCGTTGTTGTATTCCTAAATACTTCCCAAGTTTTGTCGAAGAAATTCCTTTTGGTGTGTTTTTAAATAAGTATAAAGCCATCATCCATTTTCTCAAAGAAATTCTAGACTCTTCCATGATGGTTCCAGTTCTTACACTGAAATATTTTCTACATTGATTACAGAAATAAGGCATTGGTCTTTGATTCTCTAACGGATTCACTTTACAAGAATGACACCTAGGACACCTAATGTTATCTTCCCACCTTAATTTTTCCAAATACTTTTGAGCATATTCTTCTGTTTTAAATAAATCAAAAATTTCTATTAAGGAATTAGTTTTACTTTTAGTTAGATCTAAATTATTCATTTCAAAATTTTACATTAAAAAACATACTATTATTATGCCAAAGTGTATAACTAAATACATAAATCCCTATAAAAAGGCCACCTCCAAACGCAAGACCTTCGCGGGCCGACCAGTGCGGGAACAAAAACGCCCCTCTATACAACGGAGCCCATGCCAAGAAGAGCTGGATGGGGACCAACGAGTCATCTATCAACAGTGATTCAATAAAAACAAAGTGGTTGCCATTCACCAGCCATTCACGGCTGGTATGGCTAAAGACAAGGCTTATAAAAAGTATGCATTTGATAATCAAGTGGGATTGATTGCGATGGGAGGCTAAACCATGATCATCACGGCTATTGGTGCTTTTGAGGGAACCCCCATGATCGTCAAACCATCCCCACCCTTATGAGAATAACATCCATCCATTGTGGGCCAATCCCCCAAAAAATTGGTGGTTGATCGAGGAGGCGGCGGAAAACGTCCGATGGACCAGACCAAGAGATCGATACCAGGTCAACTATTGAAAAGGGATACTCTCCCTATCAAAAGCACAAGAAACGGAAAAAGTTTCGACGCCGATGGGCCGTGGAGCCGCTGATGGGCCATCTTAAAACAGAATATCGGATGCCAGAAAACGACTTGATGGGAGCCCAATGGCCAACAATCAATGTTTATTTGGCCTCGACGGGGTGGCATTGAAAGAACTTCATGGAACCACTAGTTCAAGAGGTTCCTTTTTTGCTTTTTCAGGTGGTCTCCATATTCAGTTCAAAGAACTTCGATAATAAAAATAGATGAACTACAATTGATAAAAAAGACTTTTTAAGGAGCGACTATTTATCAAGGACTTAGGATTCATCTTTTGAAAATAACATCGACGTGATACTAGAAAGTTTTTTTTGATTAATGTTTTCTACTTTTTGGGTTTGATCCATGTTATCTGAATCGATTGTTTGTGAATAAGATTCCACATCGATAGATGCAATTCTATTTTTACTTAAAATTTTACCGAGAGCTTGGGCTCCCTTTAGTAAGACTTGTTCTTGCACATCGACAATCAATGAGGAAAGTGGGGGATGATTTCTTTTCTTTTTAAAGTTCACTTTTAGAATAGGCTTTTGATAAAAAGTGATAAAATCTAATGTGCTATTATCAGGTATAACCCTGGTAGGTTTTTTGATATGATCTATTGAAAATAATTTGATATAATGTGCTTTCTTATCATAACTATAATAGATAAGAGTTACAAATTCGCTGGGATTATATTTTCTTACATGGGTATCATGACTAGTGAAATGCAATGAGGTTTTAGCGAGACTAACAATCAACTCATGATTTTTAGAGAGATAAATGATTTTATCATCGCCTTTAAAATCGCCTAGTAAATCTCCCCTATTTTCAGTATTCAATCGATATACTGAATGATCAAACCATAATTTTCTTGAAGCTAAAGTGGATTTGCCTATAGATTTTAAATTGATACGATTAACACTATGTTTTGTTAAAATTTTTCCAATACTACCCCTAGAAGTAATTAACACCTCAGAAAAATCGTAATCAAATCGTAACTTTCTAGTTCTAGAAGTTGCTCTCAAAATGACCGTTATTATTTCGGCTTCTCCATTTGGATTTACGGTCAAATAAAGGATTTTAGATTTTGGATTTCCCTTGGTTAAATCGTACCGACGACCTCTAGTTATGGAAGTAATAGGAAATCGCTTGATATAGGCAGTACCTGATTCACTGTCTTTGTACACTAAATTATAGATGGTTCGGTTGTCAGATTTTTTAAAAACACCAACATAAATAATTGATTTTTCAACAAATAGCTTGGGCTCGACTTTAATGACTTGCATTTTACCACTTTGAGTGATTGCCACAATATCATCGATGTCTGAACATTCACATATATACTCATCTTTTTTTAAACTAGTACCAATGAATCCATCTTTTTTATTAGCATATAATTTGAGTTGTCTAGTAACGACTCTTTTGGCATCAACATCATCAAATATTGTTATTTGAGATTTCCGAGATTTATCAGAACCATATTTTTTTTTGAGATCTCTAAAATAATCGATGACATAATTGGTTAGATGTGCTAAATGATGCTTTATTTTTTTGATGGATTCATTTAAATCTTGAATTCGAATATTGGACTTATTTGCATCAAATTTTGATATTCTACGAATTTTTATTTCAGTTAATCGAATGAAGTCTTCTGTGATGACTTTTCGAATAAACTGACTAGTGTATGGCCTTAAACCTTGATCTATGGTCGATAAAATACCCTCCCAAGTATCTTGATTTTCAATTAAAGTATATATTTTATTTTCAATAAATATTTTTTCCAATAGTGCATAATGTAGTTGATCTTCTAATTCAGACCGTTTAACTTCTAGTTCTTTTTTAGTGAGTTCGACGGTTAAGTTTGTTGAACGTTTTAAAATTTCGCTGATGGGTAGAAAATGCGGTTTTTGATTAATAATCACACAAGACAGTGGTGAAATAGAAACTTCACAATTGGTAAATGCATAAAGGGCACTAATGGTTTTATCCGGAGAGACTTGATTTGGAAGATGGATGATAATTTCGACTTGAGCTGACGTATTATCTTCAATTTTTTTGATTTTAATTTTTCCTTTTTCATTGGCCTTTAGTATACTATCAATCAATGATGTAGTTGTTGTAGAATATGGGATTTCACGGATAACGATGGTATTCTTATCTTTTATTTCGAGTGTTGCACGCACTCTGATTTTAGAGCCACGAACACCATCCTTATAGTTTCTAACATCAATACTACCACCCGTATTAAAATCTGGATATAGCTTAAAAGAGCGACCTTTGAGATAGGTAATGCTGGCTTGAATCAGTTCATTAAAATTATGAGTTAAAATTTTAGTTGACAAACCAACCGCAATGCCTTCGGCTCCTTGAGCTAATAATAATGGAAATTTAACTGGCAACGCGATGGGTTCATTTTTTCGACCATCATACGAAAGTTGACGTTGGGTAATTTTAGAATTATAAACAACTTGTAGCGCGAATTTTGTAAGTCGAGCTTCAATATATCGGGACGCTGCAGCATTATCTCCCGTTAAGGTATTTCCCCAATTTCCTTGAGTATCAATCAATAAGTCACGTTGACCCAATTGAACCAATGCATCAGAAATACTGACATCCCCATGAGGATGAAATTGCATCGTGTGTCCTACAATATTGGCTACTTTATTGTAGCGTCCATCGTCAAGTTCTTTCATTGAATGAAGAATGCGACGTTGGACCGGTTTTAAACCGTCCGATAAACTTGGAATCGCTCGTTCTAAAATAACATAAGAGGCATAGTCTAAAAACCATTCTTGATACATCCCAGAAACTTTTTGAGGATCTTTGAAATTCATTTATAAAACACTATTTACCACTAGACCTTCTACACACGCTATTTTATTTATTCACAAAAAACAATCTCGTTTTCATGAATTGACCAAGTCTAGTTCTACTTTTAGATTATTAATAATAAATTCTTGTCTTTTAGGAGAGTTTTTTCCCATATAAAAAGAAAGTAATTCGTCGATGATCGTATTCTTTCCTAGTTGGACTTGGTCTAATCGGATCTGCTTTCCAATAAAATGAGCAAACTCATTGGGTGAAATTTCTCCAAGTCCCTTAAACCGAGTTATTTCAGGACTTCCCTTAAACAACTGAATGGTTTTATTTTTTTCAGCATCATTATAACAATAAATTGTTTTAGTCTTATTTCGTACTCTAAATAATGGGGTTTCTAGAATATAGAGGTGTCCCCTACTAATCAATTCAGGAAAAAACTGAAGAAAAAAAGTAAGAATCAATAATCTAATATGCATTCCATCCACATCGGCATCGGTTGCGATAACAATTTTATTATATCTTAAATTTTCAATACTATTTTCAATATTCAAAGCTGATTGGAGCAGGTTGAATTCTTCGTTTTCATAGACAATCCTTTTAGACATTCCATAAGAATTTAGAGGTTTTCCTCTAAGGCTAAAAACAGCTTGGGTATCGACATCTCGGCATTTGGTTAAAGAACCGCTTGCTGAATCTCCTTCAGTTATAAAAATGGTTGATTCTTTATTTCTATCTGATTTATTATCAGAAAAATGTATTCTACAATCTCTAAGTTTTTTATTATGTAAACTAGCTTTTTTCGCACGCTCTCTAGCTAATTTTCGAATGCCACTGAGCTCTTTTCTTTCTTTTTCAGCAATTAATATTTTAGTTAATAATTTTTCAGTTACCTCCGAATTGACATGCAAATAGTTATCTAGTTTTTGTTTTAAAAAATCACCTATAAAAACCCTTACTGAAGGTAGTTTTCCTCCCATTTCACTAGAGCCTAGTTTTGTTTTCGTCTGGGACTCAAAAACTGGTTCAATGACTTTGATACTCACCGCAGCAATAATAGATTTCCTGATATCATTTGAATCATAGGATTTACCATAAAAATCTCGAACGGTTCGAACTATCCCCTCTTTAAATGCTGAAAGATGGGTTCCTCCTAGTAGCGTGTTTTGTCCATTAACAAATGAGTGGTATTCTTCGCTGTAGTGGGATTTACTGTGTGTTAGTGCTATTTCAATGTCTTTATCTTTTAAATGAATAATGGGATATAACAATTGATTTTCAGAATATCGATCTTCTAGTAAATCCTTTAGTCCATTTTTAGAATGAAATCGTTTGTTATTGATATAAATCGATAATCCGGGATTAAGGTAAGTATACGATTTAACCATTTGCTCGACAAACTCGAATCTAAAACTATAGTTACTAAATATCAGTTCATCTGGGGTAAATTGAACCAAAGTCCCCCAAGGTTGATCCGAATCTTTAGCTTTAGATTCTTTAATTTTTTTACCTTGTTGGAAATGAACCACTTTGGTGAGATTATCTCGTATGGATTCGACTTGAAAATTAGCAGAGAGTGCATTGACGGCCTTCAAACCTACTCCATTGAGCCCTACTGATTTTTTAAAGGCTATGGTATCGTATTTTCCTCCCGTATTCATTTTGGAAACCACATCAGATAGTTTACCCAGGGGGATGCCTCGACCATAATCCCGTACTTCAACAGAGTCATCCAATAACCTGATATCGATTCGATTTCCAGCACCCATGACAAATTCATCAATGCAGTTATCTAACACTTCTTTCAGTAGCATATAAATACCATCATCTTGGGATGAACCATTCCCTAATTTACCAATATACATCCCAGGTCGTTTGCGGATATGTTGGTGCCAATTGAGAGATTTTATTTCTTCTTCGGTGTACCGAATTTCTGCTATACTCATTTGTACAATCAAAATTAGCAATCCACTTAATTCTTCTCTGATTGAGTATTTAACAGACAATGAAGAAGGAGGTCATACATTAAAACACATCAAAATGGTTTGATTGGATTTGGCATTCAATGTCCAATGTATATTGTCATCGATACAGATCCATGTACTAGTTTCATCAGCAAAAACAACAGCTTTTTAAGTTTAATTGAAGAAATCGCTGAGATAGCGACAGTCATCAATGGCCATGTTTGACTCGCTATTGCCACATATCAACCCATTACATGGTTTGACCAGGCGAATGACTAGGAGCCATTCAAGTATTTTGTGTCGATTATGGCCTATAGCTATATCTAAACCATCTGTTCGAAACGAAATGAAGAATGTTCGTTAATAATTCCCTATACAAACCTTATTTCTAAGCTAACCCATGTTGTCTTCTCGAGTTGAATAAGGCCTTTCATTTTTCCGTCTGAACTATAGATTTTCTGTTACAAAATTTAGAATTTTCTTTATTGTGTATTTTTGAGAGATGAATAACCGTTCAAATAAAACAAAACATATCTATCATAGCCTTGATAGAGGAACGCCCGTTCATTTTCAGGAAGGCAAAAGGAAAAAACGCATTTTAAAGGGTTATTAAGAGAGATGGATACTAAAAAATCAGGAAAAACTTTATTGATTGAAGGTTCGCTAGGCGTTGGAAAGACCGCATTGATAAGAAAACTCAAAGAAATTGCACGTGGATATGGATGGCATGTAGCGAAACTAGAACCTGCGGCGCTTTATGATTTAAAAGGATTTCATAGATTCATTCTGATTATACGTCTTAAATGTGTTACCGTATATCAATCAATGAAATTTCTGTATTAAAAGTCTAACCAATTGAAAGGATTTTCAACTGAACCTACATTCAATATAGCCCTATCAACACTCATCAAAGAAGTTGTTTGGTATCCTATTAAAGACATCAAAGGAGAGGTTTTGAATGTTATAAAATGGAAACAGCCAGATATTGTCGTTGATTTAGAAAATTCATTGCCTATTATCATTGAATGCTCCTATGACGGAAAAGATGCTGATAAGGATGCGCAATCAAGATTAGGTTTACAAACAAAAGATTCAAAGAGTGTCCTGACGGCCATTTCATTACGTATCCCTCAAAATTTAGAAGATTAACTGATTTACGTGATATTGAAAAAGAGCTAAAACAAGATTATCAAGGAGATCTAGAATATTCTATTTTATCAGCTAACTAATGAAAAGAAGAGTAAAGTTGTGCGATTCCCCAATACGGGATTTATAAAAGGAAGTCTATTTAGTTTGGTTAGCATACTTCCTAAAGTGGCATTACCGACTGAAAGAATTGATGATTTGGGAGATTCTGTGGCTAAAAAAATTAATGCAGCCGCTTATATGTTGGAGAGAGATGAAACCAGATAAATTAAAAAGTTTAGAAAAAAGTATTTCACAATACTCCCCTGTTTCTATCATCAAAACGTCAATGGTATTATGGCTAAACGCATTTTTGATTCAATATTTATTGAATATCAATGCGCCTAGGGTATTTTATGAACTACCATTTTCAAACCCCAAAAAACCAATGCCCCCTGATGTGAGAAAATGGTGGGATAAAATAGCTGATAAGAATTGGGTGAATATTTTTAATCCAGCAATTGATACACTGGATTATATCTATGATGCATGTCCTGAAAATACCCCTTATGCGTTAAAAATTTTAATTGATTGTGTCGGTGAGATTCTTGGTAGTCATGTTGGTGAAAACATTCACTTTGGATGCGAATTATTTCCCAAAATAAGTGATAATAGGAAAGAAGCGGCCGCTTATTACACAAGAGAACCAACCGCTGAATTTCTATCGACATTACCATTAGAGAAGATGATTTGTCGGAAAAAGAATGGGTGGATTCGGATTTTTTTAAAAAGCGTAGTATGAGTGATTTTGCATGTGGCACTGGAACTTTGATTCTAGCCTCTTTTAGAAGAATAAATCAATTGCGATGTATCTCTTTAAATAAAGATTATTCATTAAGCAACAAAGACTCTAATAGTTACAAACGGCAAATTTTAAAAGATTCTATTGAAAGGGGGTTGATTGGGTTGGACATCAGCCCCATTGCTATTCACCTAACAGCAGCTTCATTGGTTCAATCTGGAAATACCATGCCTTATAATACGACAAGGTTAGGTTGGGTTAAAATAGGAACAAAATTTGGATACATAGGAAGTTTAGAATATCTGTCTAATCGACCTGATCTCAACATGTTTGGAGAATACCAATCTAAATATGGACGCGCTAGAGGTCGAAGAACTAAAGCGAAAGACAACGGTCAATCACTTAAAGTTCGTGTTGATGATTCATCTGTTGACTGGATCTTAATGAACCCTCCCTATTCTAGAACATCGAGTCAAGAAAAACGAGCTTTTGGTTTGAATTATGTTAGTGATGAAGAGCGAATACATTCTCAAAAAAGGTGGGAGCATTTAATAAAGAAACTACCTGCCACTAAAGAATCTATGGCCATGTCCTTTTTAGTATTAGGTAGAAATAAGTGCAAGAGTTTAGGAAGTATCGGGTTTGTTTTACCCATCACTTTTGCGATGACCGATTCGTGGGTTAAAACGCGTAAAATGATTGAGTTATAGTTCACTAATATTATTGCAGTCGCTTCGGAAATTGGTAGTGCCATTAATCAAACATCCTTATCGGCAGATACCAATATGGTTGAAATGTTGCTCATAGCCCAACGAAAACATCTCGATGGGGGTTATGTGAAAAACATGTACAATAATGGAATTTCCAAGTCAACCAAAATAAATTGTGTCACGCTCAAATATCCATTATTGAACACAGGATTTGCTTCGATTATAGCTGAAGAGGTGGCTAAAATATGTGAAGAAGAAAGAGATTATAATAGTGTTGTTCCAGTAATGATTAGAGAACAAAACGTTGGAAATTTATACGTGTTTAGGGCGGATGGAGAAGCCAAAGCCTGGTATCCTTTAGGGACTACCAACTATGATTTTATAAAAACAGCGGAGAAATTATTAGAGGGTAATATTTATTCTGATGGTGAATCATTTCCTATTGGATTTCAAATGAAAACCATCGGTGAAATTTTTGTTGTTGGTTTTGGGGAGGATAAGATCGGTCTTATCGCGGGAGGAAAGACACAAGGCAGAGGAAGTTTTCGATTTTACCCTGTTAAAGACAAGAGGGATTTGAGCAAATCAGATTTATCATTATACGAAATCAAACAACATGAACAAAAAAAATGATTATAGATCCCACTCACTTCGGAATGGAAAATCCAAGTAAATGTTGGATTGAGCGAGATAAAATTAGAAATTCAAGAAGCACTATTTTTTACAGCAATGGGGCCAATTGGAATTCTCAAAGACTACTTTGTGCGACAACCCAAACTTTGGTTCATGGTGGTCGAGCTTGGAATTCATTAAAACATACCCATTCTGAACTTCATTTCATATACGCGCTTTGGTTTAATTCTACCTTGGGTTTGTTTATCCAATGGTCTCAAGGACAAAAACAACAACCTGGAAGGTCCATGATTCGGACGAAAGCCATTCATAAAATACCAGTCCCTGATTTTACTAAACTTTCAGAAAAGGATGTTGAAAAGGGAAAGAAATTATTTAAAAGAATCTCTGAAGAAGAATTACTTCCATTCAATAAAGCTAATATTGATCGCACAAGAATTGCAATCGATGATGCTATTCTAGAGGTGATGGGATTGAGTCATGCCAAAAAGATCGTCAATAGAATTAGAGATATGTGGTCTAATGAACCAACATTAGAACGTCAAAAGAGAACTAAAAAAGTTGATGTTTTTAAAAATTACCTGCCAGGTATCTTTAGATGAGAATTAGTTCACGTATCGGTTAGTTTAAAGCCATGTTCAACTCGCTAGTACAACTGTCTAGTACCGTATAAACCACTTTAATCAAACTACCAGTTTGACGTGGACTACTAGTTCTTTATTGTGTATGTACTTAACTCTACTCTCGTTGCCGTTAAATAAAGCTAATACCCTATGAAATACAAGAATACTGCCTTGACTTTCGAAAGTAATTTAAAGCGCAAACTAGTATAAAATTTGATTTTGATGTTTCAAAACAAAAAGAATGAGATACTGGAAAGTACACCTAAATTCATGCTTTCAACAGATCCATAATATCATCGCCGTAAATTTGAGTTTTCTCGCGGTTTCTCAAATCAAGGCCAAGGTAGATAATACGAACCCTCATTGATACATTTTGATCCCACGATTTAGTGGAAGTAGACAAAGCAGATCCAATTCATAAAACACAGGAGAAATTTGTCAAACAGGGGTTAGACTTTTCTATAAACAATAATTGCATGCGATTCTTATTCAAATTTTTATAAAGACGAATTAACACTTTCATCATTTTATTTTGCTATAATGCATTTATTTTTCTTCAAACTGTTGGCATGGTTTTAGTGATAGCCAATCTCGATAAGATTAGTTAATTTACACCAAGTTATATTTCAAACTAATTTTTAATGATAGATATCATCTTTGTATTTTATTAGGTATGCGTGCTATCTATAAAAGAGCATCAGTAAAATCAAGTGGTCGCACCATACAGAACACCAATTATTGGTAATGGACCTCAATTAAACTCATGAAAAAGAAAAAAACACCTAAAATTACCGTGTTTGATGTCGCTTCTTACATTCTTGATCAACAGGGAGAAATGTCTACATGGAAACTTCAGAAACTTGTTTATTACTGTCAAGCATGGGCTTTAGTTTGGGATGATAAGCCATTGTTTGAACAAGATTTTCAAGCATGGATAAATGGTCCTGTTTGTCGAGATTTATATGAAAAACATAAAGGTAAATTCTCTATCAACAAATCCGATTTGATAGGGAATTCAAAAAGTCTAAATGATAGTCAAAAAGACACCATTGATTCAGTTTTAGAATACTACGGAAATAGATCGGCGCGCTGGCTAAGTAGTTTGGCTCATCTTGAAGATCCATGGAAAAAGGCAAGAAAAGGAATAAATCCTAGAGAGAGGGGCAATTCTGTAATTAGCTTAGAATCAATGGCAGAATACTACTCAAGTATCAATTACGAGAATGCAGTATTTGAATAGGTAATGATGGCTAAAAGGAGAAAAAAGAATTGGTCTAAGAAACTCAAGAAATCCCCAAATGTGAAATTTGAACCCACAAAACCCTTTAAACCATTTCACGAGTACGCTATATCAGATAGCTTTTTAAAAACTGGCGTAGAGAAATTTAAATGGACAATGGAATTATTTGACTTTACTAATAGCGCTTGGGGATTTAATGAAAATTTCTATAAGCGTGATTGGTGTAGTGAAATACTACCAAAACTAAATTCAAGAGAAGAGGATACTTGGAAAAAAATAGCAAACGAACGTAATACAAGCAATAATACCAAGCACCATCACATCGATATATCAAGGATAATCAAAGTAGCTCAAAAGAGATTGACGGATTTAAATTTAGATGATTCTAAAGAACTTTATTCATTTAGACTCGATGGTAAAAAGAGACTTTATGGTATTTTAGATTATCCAATATTCAAGATTGTATGGTATGACTCCAAACATGAAGTTTATCCTATCTCTCGTTAGTTAAATGAGAATACGTATCAATTTAAAGCAGTCGTTCTTCATTTTTACAATCACTTAATACATATATAATATTCGCAGTGAGTTAAGTTAAGACTCTCAATTTTGTTACTCTTTTCATTATCGTGTCTTTCATAAGATTTTTTGGATAAAGAATTATAAAATTTCACTCGATACAGTTTTATCATAAAGACCAATCTCTGAGTTTCTGTGTTTAATTATTCCTGTATACTTCAGTGAGGCATCCTCATAACGTTTGAACGAAAACACAGCTTCATTTAAAAGTTGCGAATTAAACAATTCTAAGTTAACTAGAATATTAAAATCTTCTAGAGTCAATCCAGTGACTTTTCGAAATAGTTGAGGCTCAAATTGTTGAATCACATCTTTTAAGGCTCTTTCTCTGTAATCTGTAAGATACATGAATATAGGAATACGAGTAAGAAATTTTTGAAGCTTCTCTTGAAGTAATTTTCGATGTTTTCTAGCAAGCTTTTCTTCTTCGGTCAATTTGTTAGAAGGTTTTAGATTGTCCTTTTTTAGTTTTTTTACTTTTTCGGATTTATTGATAATAAACTTGACCTCTCGATTCAAGTTTCTAAACCCTTCAATTTTCATAATGGCATCATATGCTTTTTTATTTTGCATTAATCGTTTTAATGTTTGATTATCAACATTTACTAATCTAGCGCTCTCAAACTTTTTTGCCAATTGAGAACCAGAAGTTCCAGCCAATCCGTAATCTAATACCTCATTAGGATTCAAATTTTTCATTGATGAACCATCAAAACATAAAACAGGTAGAAACTTGATAAAATCTTTAATATTCTGTTCTGTATGCTTTCGATTATTGTTCAATCGAAAGCAATATTCAGAAATTAGTCTTAATGTTCGATTTGGAGCAAAATCAAATACATAACATTTCTCTTTTAGAATTTTAACTTCATTAGGTTTATTGGGATTTGAACCCTGAATAGTCCATGGCGATTGAGCTCTAAAAATGGTCTGAAAATACGTTTCAGGAGAATTAGTGTTTCGTAAAAAAAACACTCCACTCCAAGGTTTCACCGTAACTCCAGTGGTTAGTTTACCACAAGATAAGGTGATAGATTTTGTTTGTAGCGGATCTGGGTTTTTCATCGCTTTTCGAATAGGCTTTAAAGCCTTAGCACCAATTCCCGCTTTATTACCAGCACACACGATTACTTCATAATCAAAAAAAAAAGAATTTTGCCTTTCCTTCAATAAGTTTCGCATCGCATAGCAAGACGCAACACTAGGAAGAAACCAAAAAGTATGACTCAACTTTGACAATAAATTAGTATCAGAAAAGGGCAATAATGCCGATCTATATCCTATCATTAGATTGTTATAAAAGAGGTTTAATTCTGTTCCTTGAATTAATTTCAACCACTTCTGTACTTGGTCTCTATAAACAAACTCAGCTTTTTCATCTTCCCCACTAGTTGAAAAGAATACATTCAAATCAAACTCATCAAATTCTCCTTTTTCAGTGATTTTGGTTATAGATTTTGGAAGTTGGTATGTCATTATACTCATTTTTGGAAGTGATTGATAGGGGTTTTCTTCTCCTATCCAACTTTCCTTGGCTTTTTGTTCATCGATGTAGGTCCAATTAAATATTTCATCTTCAAGAAACTCTCCCGATGAAATAGCTCTGAAAGGAGTTCCGCTTAAGTATAGGTAACACTTAGTTGTCAGTGGGACATTATTTTTTTGCCAAAACTCCATATCCATTGTAAGAGTCGATTTTTGTTCTTTAGAGTTTTCAGCATCATATAGTTCTTTGGCGGTATCTCTCCATGCGCCAAAATGATATTCATCTAGAATTATACAATCCCAATGGATATTGTGTGCCCATTTGTTTTTGATTTTAATACCCCCCACCTCGTTTTTTCCAAGAAAATCTTGAAACGAAGCAAAGCAGACAAATGGTTTTGAGTTATCCACATCTTCTATTTTATTCCCATCTTTGGAAATGAAATTCCAATCCTTAAAATCCACATGATTATATAGGTCATATTTCCAAGAATCTACTACTGATGGTTTGAAAGTGATTACAAGAACTCTTGTCCAATTCATTTCTTGAGCAAGTTTGTATGCCGTAAATGTTTTTCCAAACCTCATTTTACAGTTCCAAAGAAACTGAGCCCCCCTTTCTATATCCGCTTTATATTTTTTGAAATGATTTGCTGTTTTCATTATTGCCTCTTGCTGTTCTGGTCTTAATTTAAAACTTTCAGTACGATCTAAATTCAGTGGAATATTATCTCTGAGATGTATTATAATCCTTTTTAAATGTTGAACAGAGACTTTAAACCACTCTCCCTCCCCTCTTTCATAGCATTGTTCATTTAGAATACGGTGAACATCATGATCATTAAAAGATGTTCCGTCTTCTCTCATAGATGATTCTTCGACAAGAACCTTATATTCAGTTTTACCGAATGGGCCAACTGTGGGATAATGCTCATTCATTCTCTCTTGGACGCTTCGTGTAGTAAACCCAACTTTTATATAACCTTTATAATTAGGTGATAACTCTGTATATCCGTAAATCTTTGGACTACGAATTGAAGTTTCAAGTGATTTGGTTTTTATCATTTAATTCATTGGTTTTACAGTGCTCTCGATAAAAGCAATATCTTCATTTGAAAGTTTGTATTTATCATAGATTTTTGCATCATCCCATGGCTCATTAAAATCTTGTAAGGGGACTAGATCAAATGTTCCTCTAGTCATATTCTGTGTGTTTTTTTTAAGCATCACTAAAAAACGAAAAAATCTACATTTCATATACGATAAAATATTTTCAGCTTCAACCAGACTTTTGCAGGGGCCGATGATTAAATAGGTTTCTGTGCAGCAGGTATTTCTTTTAACAATAAAGGGCTTCGAAATAACAGAACTTGGAATTGTTTTACCATCACCAGTTGCTTTAACTGTAAATATTTTAATCAATTCAATCCAATCTTTACGTTTAAATACGTGCTTTTTGTCAACATAAACTTGTTCGTTTACTTTATAAAGTCTAACTGAATTAGGAAATTCGTTTTTTTGAAAACTTTTAAAATCAGACCCTAATCCAAAAGCTTTACGAGGGCTGACAATTTGTGAGAAAGATTGGTTGAGAACCGGAAGTATTTTACGAATAATTGGAATTGCATTATTCTGTCTAATAAAAATATCCAATCGATTATCTTCTTTTAGAAATCTTTTGGAAGATCGACTTACCTTACCCTCTACGTGGTTGTGTACATCGCATTTACCATCGTAATTTCTATCCCATAAAAAATAATTTACCCCCCCCCTTTATTTCTACATCTGTAAAGCAATTACTAGCATCTATGAAATCATGTATCACTTTAATTCTTTTGTCATTAAGCATTTTTTTTCTAAAGCGGTCTAAACTTTTTCTACCTCCTGTAAACCAACGAGAAGGAGTAATAAATGAAATGTACTTGGGGTTTAGAGTTATCGCTTGTTCGATAAACTTGTGGTAAATTGGAATGGCACTTGAGCCAGTTCCACCTCCATCATTCATTTGATATGGTGGATTTCCAATAATGACATCAAATTTCATATCAAAAAAATTTTCAGGATTTTTAGCATGTATAAAGGAAAACGCATAGCTCTCAGAACTTGAATCTCGATCATAGATAACTTTGCTCACGCCACAATATTCACACTTACCATCTTTCCAAGAATGCTTAGTCTCAACGTACTTGATATTCCCTTGCAAGTCCTTAAATCGAATGATGGAATATTCACCGTTAGCTACTTTTGAACAATATAAGGTTCGACGAGATATCAACGCTGTTAATTCACTTGTACCAATACCAAACACTTGTTCCTTTAAAATGTGATCGATTCGATTTTTTGTATCTGGAATTTCGCTTTTCAATCCATGATCAAGCCTTTTTGTGATCTCTCTAAGAAACACTCCCGATTTGCAAACAGGATCTAAGAATGTAGTGTATGGATCAGACCAAATGGATTTTGGTAGCTCGTCTAACATTTGATTCACTAGTTTAGGAGGTGTGAAAACTTCATCACTACTCAAATGGCTGATGCATTCAAGAATATCTGTTTTGTGTATATTACTCAACATAGTGATGCCAACTTATAATATTGAATAGCATTATATTCTTTGGTTGGTTCTATAAAATGTTCATCATCATTCAAGTTATCAAATAAGGGCTCTTGATTTTTATTTGTTGAACTATTATTAATTAGACTTTCAAGAGTAAAATCTCTTCGTTTTATTTTTTCACCTTCCAATTTCCATTCACAAAATGTTATTGGTTCTTTAGTATTCATTTCTTCATATTTGAGTGTATCTCCATGGATAATGTTTTTTGTTAGAAGATATTTGATAATTTTTAGAAAATCACTTCTAACATTTTTCTTAAACTTTTGAGCATAAATATCTTTAAAAAGTTCAAGCATTCGCTTTCTAGCTATGTTTACATTGTCTTCTAAAATTTCAATTCCATAAATCGACCCCACTACAACAATTGCATGTTTTTCGAAAAAAGTTTGTTCCTTATGTTCCATCGCTAAGCTATTTAATTTTCGTTTTAATATTTTAACAAGGAAATTACCATGACCGGCCGCAGGCCCTAAGAATCTTGAATAAGTACAATACGAGTCCTCTTTAACAAGATCTAGCATATTATTTATTTCTCGATCTGCGGTAAATACCTCTCCATGTTCTAAAACTCTTTTTTTTTGAAACAACTCGCTTTGACATCAGAAAACTAATAAATGTAGATTGAAAAAGGGACCCCCAATGTACTTAGTACAATTCAATTCATAATTCTACTGTAAGCAATAAAAAAATTTTCCGATGTGCTTATAAGCCACTCAAATAATTCCTCCTGGATTTTTACATCTGCAATATTTTAAACATACTTGTAAGATCTAATTCTTGAATCTAGAGATTCTGGTAATGGCTCCCAATGTACTTCCGTTTCAATTAAATCTTCGAAATGGGCTTTACTTTCATACAATCGTTTGCATAATCTCGTGTTATTTTTGATATAAAACTCAACACTTATTTTCTTACTTCTGTTAGCATACCTTTTCAATGCTACATTGATACTAGGCTCATTTGGGATTTTAACATCGATATAAAGGCGTGGTTTTGGTTCGACATAATAGCATAAGTATGATTTAATCTTAAGGTTTATAACATAGTCTTTAAAGTTTTTCCAAAACTCAAATTGGATTGATTCGGTATTAGTCATATTAGGTTATTATGATTTATAAGTTGTAAAAATAGTTGATCTTTTTACACCAAAATTTTGAATTTCAACTAAGTTAAAGAATTTATTGCCCCCACTCCTAGTGAATTTTTCAATCAAGTCAATCAAATTATTGATTGGCAACTAGTTGAAGCATTATCAATCGAACCTAATCTATCAAACAAAAAGAGGAAAAAAGTCTACCATTCCATGATTTTATTAAAAATACAGTTGATTTAGTTTGATCCCATCTATCGGATGTTTGGACAGAAGAATCCACTAAGCAAAGCTTGAGTTTTACTGCCTTTTATTATTGAGACTTGGAAGGTGCCCTTCTCAATAACAGCTCACTGTTTCGTTTTCATTTGGAACTCACAGCCAAAAAGTTTTATAAGCCGAATGTAAATAAAGTCAATCGACAATCACAGAAAAGAAGTCATCATTTAGGCATCTTTTGTTCTGGGTGTTGGTATCAGCGCGAGTACCTTTTCGCTAAAAGGCAAGCCCAAAAAAGTAGCTAAAGATCACAAAGAAATCAACCATCAAGCCCTTGATTTGCAAGCAGAATACGTTTATCTTGAAGATTAACAAGAAGATATATCCAAAGCTGATCATAAATCTCATTGGCCTTGAGATATAACAAAGTTAATGATGGTTTCAAGCGACATATTGTCAAAGCCTATGATGAATTGACTTGAGACATTCATACAATGGCTACCAATAGGCATAATAATCAAGGCTTGCAGCCTTTGGTGGAAAGCCTAACAAAGGGCAACACAAAAGAGTCCTAACAGTTAAGGGGATATCAGTCAAAAAAAAAACAATCAACGGATAGAACAAATGGAGAGTAAATCTATAGTGATGGAAAAGAGGTATGACAACAAACCCTCAAAGTGTAAGCAAAAAAAGCGAAATAAAGCCATGAACAAAGAACGTTGGTTAGAGCAACAGAACTTTTGGTGCTTGATTCATTGGCTTGGTTGTCAGTTGTCTCGATTCAGAGGATTGGACAATGTCCATGACCAAAATGTAATATAATCGCTATCTACACCTACTGTCATAGAATAAATTAGTTGGAGGGTCAGCAATGTAACAATATGTCAGAGATGTTTATTGAAGCTACACCATTCAACCAAGATATAAGTAGTTGGAATGTTATTAAGGTGACTAAATGTATGAGATTTTCTCATAATTCCAAACTAATTGATTGACAAATACCATCCAAGGTTATAATAATTCCGATTCAAATTAAATACCGTGTTAAACTTGAAATCGAAAATGAACAATATCCCCGTCTTGAACAAGATATTGTTTTCCTTCAATCCTTAACTTCCCGGCTTCTCGAATTTTTTGAAGTGATTGAAAAGTTTCAAAATCATGATAGTCTACGACTTCTGCTTTTATGAATCCTTTTTCAAAATCTGAATGAATCGTTCCGGCTGCTTTTGATGCATTGGTTTCTTTTTTTAAAGACCATGCCCTCACTTCTTGTTCCCCTGCTGTAAAAAAAGTAATTAAGCCTAGTAGTTCATGAGCTTTACGAATTAATTTCACGGTTCCAGGTTCTTTTAATGACAGTTCATCTAAAAAAAACTGACGTTCCTGATGATCTTGAATGTCATTGATTTCCGCTTCAATACTAGCCGCCAAAACCACAATCATGGGATTTAATTCCTTTTTGGACTTTCTAAATGTCTCGACATAATCATTGGTGGTAGACGCATCGGATTCATTGACATTACAAAGATACATCTGAGGTTTATCTGTAAGGAGTTGTAGCGGTTTGATATAATTTTTATAATTCGCTGAGTCAATATCGAAATCGAGGGCGTTATTTGATTGTTCAAGATGAATTTTGAGTTTACTTAATACTTGGTTTTGGGCAATCGCTTCTTTATTCCCCACTCGAGCCGCTATATGAACTTTTGAGATTCGATTTTCAATCGTTTCAAGATCTTTGAGTAATAACTCTGTTTGAATAATTTCATCATCCCTAATAGGATTGACATGATTCTCTACATGGGTTACATTTTTATCATCAAAACAACGGAGGACATGAATGATGGCATCGGTTTGGCGAATATTCGCCAAAAATTGATTGCCTAAACCTTCTCCCTTGCTGGCTCCCTTCACTAATCCAGCGATATCAACGATTTCAATGGTTGTCGGAGTAATTTTTTGAGGGTTGATTTTTTTAGCAATCAACGCTAAACGATCATCATGAACTTGAACCATCCCAAAATTAGGTTCAATCGTACAAAATGGAAAGTTTGCACTTTGGGCTTTGGAATTAGATAAACAATTAAACAACGTGGATTTTCCAACATTTGGAAGTCCAACAATACCAACTTTCATTTAAAAGTGAATGAAGACATGATGAATATAGTCAACCCTTAGGATGCATGAATTTTTGTTTTCCAAGGAGTTGTTCATCAGTTTCAATTCGATCTTGATCGGGGACACAACAGTCAATGGGACAAACCGCTGCACATTGAGGTTCTTCATGAAATCCCTTACACTCGGTACACTTATCGGGTACTATAAAATAATACTCATCTGAGATAGGCTTTTGAAATACATCTGCATCAGCTAGTAGACCGCTAGGAAATTGAAGTAGTCCTTTTAAAGAAGTCCCTTCACTATATCGCCAGTCTTGAGCTCCTTCATAAATAGCGGTGTTAGGACATTCTACTTCACATGCTCCACAGTTGATACATTCGTCGGTGATGATGATAGCCATTGTTGACCTAATACTTAGGTTTGCAAAATTAAATTGAAACATTGAGATATAGAGGTTCGAATGATAGTATTAATACATCGGATAAAATTCAAGCATTAATTGCATTGGGAGAGTACATCAATGCTAGTTTAAATTCAAGTCATGCAATAGCGAATTCAATACATCAATTATTACTTGAAGTACATAATAAAAATAAATGGTTTATAGATAGTCATGTTATTTATTCTTTGAAAAAATATGCTGAGTGCTTTACCATTGAGCGATTAGAACAATGGTTAAATGCCTATTCATTGAAAATAAAAAACAAAAAAAACATAGGACTAGTTTTAGCGGGCAATATCCCAGCAGTAGGATTTCATGATGTGATATGTACTTGGCTATCGGGACACCATCCTATTATAAAGTGTTCTTCCAAAGACGATCAATTAATTCCATTCCTTTGTGATTATATTGAAAAAATTGTTAAAACATCTTGTTTTCAATTTGTTTATAGGCTTCAATATTATGATGCGGTGATTGCTACTGGCACAAATAATACAATACATCATTTTGAATATTACTTTAGACATGTTCCAAATATTCTCAGAAAAAATAGATCATCTATAGCCGTATTCAATGGTGATGAAACGACTCAAGAAATTCATCGTTTAGGGATTGATTTATTTATGTACTATGGTTTAGGTTGTCGGAATATTTCTAAAATATACTTTCCTGAAAATTATAATCTAAAAGATTTTGTCCAAAAACTCAAAAAGTTTGATTATGTGGGACATTCATCCAAATTCCATAATAACTATACCTATCAAAAAGCAATCAATTTTCTTCAAAATACTCCCTTTATGGATGGAGAATTTTTTCTTTTACAAGAAAATAATGCCATCTGCTCCCCTATTTCTGTTATATATTACGAATACTATCGTTCTATCGATTGGTTAAAGCAAGAAATTAAAAACAAACAAGATGAAATTCAATGTATTGTGAGTAACAATTCAGAAATTAAAAACTCTATATCATTTGGCCATAGTCAATCACCCCAATTATGGGATTATGCAGATGGTATTGATACCATGTCTTTTTTATTGAATCGATAATCAATTGATTTTAAACCGTTTCTTATCATTAGTTGAGCTTTATGTTTCGATAATAAAATTTTATATGAAAATCATGAGCCTTATACGCTTAATCTAAATTTTTGGAGAAGTATTCAAAAAGCCAATGAGACTTGCCATCCGAAAATAGAAAGAAGGCATTCACGGTAATGACATAAGTCCCTTTAAAATAGAATAATCTTTTTAAAAACACCTATCTTTATCACATAAAAGGTCATCATTTAATTCTAAAATATTAAATCAATGTAATCAGAAGAACTCAATGTTATTGATGACCGAGGCACAGCAAAATATTTTTATTGAAGAAGAACTGAAATTAATTTTTTAAAAAATTCTTTAGAACAATCCAAAAAGAGAGGTCAAGCCAAATCCATACTCATTCAAGGCCCACCGGGTGTTGGTAAAACAGTTCTGATTGATGAATTAGAAAAAAAAGCAAAAGATACTTGGCAAGTAGTCCCATTAGATACGATGACAGATTTAGCCCATCCCGTCCGATTGGGTAAATTATTATTAGGTCGAAAAAAGTTTCAAAAAAAAAGCCAAAGAAGTTGGATTAGATATAAAAGCTCTTAAAGGGAAAATAGTGTATGAAAAAACAGAAGATACCGTATCTGAGATATTATCATTATTGTATACACCAACCCTTTTGATCTTAGATGAAGCCCAAATGGTGGAAATTCAACTAAAAAAAGACAGTGACCAATGGTGTCAAGTGTCGACCACTTTAAATTGCCTTCATAATCTAAAAAACAAACATGGATTAGTCTGTCTATTCGCTGGACTAAGTAACACGCAAAACATCTTTCAAGACTTTAAAATTTCAAGGTTTTATAGCAATGCTATCATTGATTTACAACCTATTGATAAACCATCAGAAAAGGCTATCTTAAAAGATTATTTAGTTCAAGGATCCCATATTAATAAAAATCATCCTGATTTAGATCTCTGGATCAATCAATTATCAAAAGAGACGCTTCAATGGCCACATCATATTGTCTGTTATGTGGAAACCGCTTCAAAAATGCTCGAAAAGCATGATGGTATACTATCCGATAAGTTATTAGGGAGTATTATGAAAAAAGGATTGGTTTTAAAAAACGATTATTATCAGCGTCGGTTTCATGAAATCAGTCCTCGTATGCGGTGTTTTATTTATCAGACGATATTCGAAAATGAAATTAATCCCAACACCATTGACGTGGATACTGTATTAGATGATTTTGAATTGAATCCGTATATTAAAGAACCTAAAAAAACATGGGATGACTTGGTGAGTCGAGGTATTGTTCAAGTTCAAGGGAATGGTTTTTACCAAATCCCTATTCCTTCGATGCGAACATGGATGATTGGCCAATATCAAGCCTATTGTCAAACAATATCATTAAAACCCAGCAGAAAATACAACAGATGTTTAATACATTAACATCATCAAAAACAAAACATTTGAATTCGGAAATAAAACCAACAAATTAAGCGTATAAATAAATCCCAAAATCATGGATAATACGAATCGATTTAACAGACACTACCTTAGATTTAACCTATTAAAAATTGATGTCTTTTTATTTTTGAGCAAATGATTTGATATGGCTTGAATTACGATATTTGCATACCGATTTATTGTAATAAATCATTATC
Organism: Flavobacteriaceae bacterium; assembly: GCA_965221765.1. Classification (GTDB taxonomy): domain Bacteria; phylum Bacteroidota; class Bacteroidia; order Flavobacteriales; family Flavobacteriaceae; genus Bin25. Next base: position 1,960,913 of record OZ244911.1, on the reverse strand, counting down.
TAAAATCATCCCAATGAATAGTTTAATTCGATTACCTCTGCAAAACTATAATGAAACACAATTTTAACCCAGGTCCATCCATTTTACCAAAAAGTGTCTTACAAAAAGCTTCCCAGTCGGTTGTTAATTTTGATGGTTCTGGACTGTCTATTTTAGAAATTTCTCATAGAAGTTCTGCATTTAAGGACGTACTTGGAAAAACAAAATATTTGGTTTTAGAAATCGCTGGCTTATCAGATAATGATTATGGTGTTCTTTTTTTACAGGGCGGTGCCAGCACACAATTTTTAAACGTAGCTGCCAACTTTTTAAATCAAAAAGCAGGTTATAGTGATACAGGTTCTTGGTCAGCTAAAGCCATCAAAGAAGCCAAATATTATGGTCAAGTCATCGAAGTGGCTAGTTCGGCTTATTCTGATTATAGTTTTATTCCAACTTCTTTTGGCGAAGAAACCTCAACATTGGATTATGTTCACATAACAACCAATAATACAATTTATGGTACTCAATACTCTGAAATACCTCAAGTGGATTGCCCATTGATTGCTGATATGAGTTCAGATATTTTTTCTAAGACGCTAGATTATCAAAAATTTGATTTATTTTATGCTGGAGCTCAAAAAAATTTAGGCCCTGCAGGGGTTACCCTGGTGGTAGTTAAAAAATCACTATTAGATACGGTTATTCGGAAATTACCCTCCATGTTGAATTATAAGCTACATCTAGCCAAAGAAAGTTCATTCAATACGCCACCCGTATTTGCTATTTATACCACCATGTTGAATTTACAATGGATTAAAGAAAATGGAGGATTAAAAAAGCTAAATAAACAGAATAATAAAAAGTCGTCATTACTCTATTCAGAAATCGATCGAAATGCAAAATTTAGAGGGTTTGCTAATAAAGAAGATCGAAGCCAGATGAATGTTGTTTTTAATTTGGTTGATACCTCTGAAAAAGAAATTTTCGACCAAATATGGGAATCAAAAGGCATTGTTGGGCTGAATGGACATCGTTCTGTTGGAGGATATCGAGCTTCTATTTATAATGCATTAGATCTAAAAAGTATTGAATTACTAGTCGATTGCATGAAACGATTTGAAAATAGATAACCTATGATAATACTTGCTAATGATGGCATATCTAAGGCTGGTCAATCTGCATTAGAAAACCAGAAATTTACTGTTATTACTGAAAAAGTCGAGCAAAAAGATTTAATCGATTATATCAATCAAAATAGCATCATCGCCTTGCTAGTTCGAAGTGCAACTCAAGTTCCTAAAGAATTAATTGATTCCTGTTCTCATCTAAAATTAATTGGGCGAGGTGGTGTTGGAATGGATAATATTGAAGTAGCTTATGCAAGGGAAAAAGGGCTACATGTCATCAATACCCCAGCAGCCTCTTCTGAATCAGTTGCTGAATTAGTGTTTGCCCATCTTTTCTCAGGGGTGCGATTTCTTTATGATTCGAACAGAAATATGCCATTAGAAGGGGATACCAATTTTAAAAAATTAAAAAAGAATTATAGTGGAGGGATCGAATTGAGAGGAAAAACACTGGGCATTATTGGTTTGGGGAGAATAGGTCAAGAAGTAGCAAAAATTGGACTTGGACTTGGAATGAATGTTATTGGAACCGATAAGTACATTGATAAAGTTTCTATTGAGCTCAAGATTTTTAATGGAAAGCATATCGATGTGATGATCAATAGTATCGATTTTGATGAATTATTGAAAACCTCTGATTTTATTACCCTGCATGTTCCTGCCCAAAATAAACCTTTAATTACTGCTTCTGAATTAAAACAAATGAAAAAGGGAACTGGAATTATCAATGCCGCTCGAGGTGGTGTGATTAAAGAAGATGATTTAATACAAGCACTTGATCGTGGACATTTGAGTTTTGCTGGACTTGACACCTATGAACAAGAGCCAACACCAGACATCAAACTATTGATGCATCCAAAGTTATCATTATCCCCCCATATAGGAGCTGCTACTTTAGAAGCCCAAGAACGCATTGGCCTAGAACTAGCACAGCAGATTTCTAGATTATTAAAATAAATTTTTTGAAAAAGCTTTGGCAAAAATTAAAAACCCGCTGGGAGATACAATCGGATTTTCAAGTATTCATTATTTTGATAGTCTTTGCCATCACTGGGATGACCAGTCTAAAAGTAGGTCATGCTTTTTTGGATTTTATCAGACTAACAAAAGAAAGTTTTGGTGACAGTAGTATAGGTCATCTTCTTTATTACACCTGTCGAATCATTTCTATCTTGATTGTCTATAAACTTATACTCATCATCGTTGGTTCCTTATTTGGGCAGTTTAAATTCTTTTGGAAATTTATAAAGCGATTTTTAAGAATCTTTGGTTTCGGTAGATTATTCAATAATTAGATTTTGTCGAGAAGACTTTTTGATATATGCTGTAAAATATTCTTGCAAACGTTCTAGTTTGGGTTTGATTATAAACTGACAATATGAGTCTTGTGAATTATTTTGATAGTATTTGTGATGTTTTTCCTCAGCCGGATAAAACGTACTAGCTTTGGTTATTTGAGTAACGATGGGGTCTTCAAATCTATTTTCTTCATCTAATTGTTTTAATACTTGATTCACGATTTTTTTTTGCTGTTGGCTTATAAAAAAAATTGCTGAGCGATATTGAGTTCCTATGTCATTACCTTGTCGATTGAGAGTCGTTGGATTATGGGTATTAAAAAAGATAAATAGGATATCGGTTAATTGGGTTTTTTTAGTATCATAATTTATTTGTACCACTTCAGCATGATTAGTATTTCCAATACAAACTTCTTGATAAGTCGGGTTCGGTTTTATACCACCCATATAACCCGGTACAACTTTATTAACGCCTTTGATATTGCTGAATATTGCTTCTGTACACCAAAAGCAACCACCAGCGAGATAGATTAATTCAGGAGATTTCATGGGCGTTAAATTTAATTAAATACAGTGGTAATTTTATATTAACATTAAGTTCATATTGGAATTTCAAAATGACAAAAAATTAAATTTGTCCCTTTAATATGTTACTTCAGGCTAAGAATATTTTCAAAACCTATGGAAATATACAGGTTTTAAAAGGAATTGATATCGATATTTCTGAAGGAGAAATTGTTTCAATTGTTGGTCCATCAGGAGCCGGAAAGACTACTCTACTACATATTTTAGGAACTTTAGAAACTGCTGATAAAAGAGACGATTTTTTTTTATCCATCAATGGAATATCTATTAAAAATAAAAGTTTAAAACAATTGGCTCAATTTAGAAATCAATCCTTAGGATTTATTTTTCAGTTTCATGGATTATTACCAGAATTCACTGCATTGGAAAATATTTGTTTTCCGGCACTAATCAAAGGTGTTTCCAAAAAAAAAGCAAAACAACTTGCATTTGATTTATTAAAAAAATTAAATATTGAAAATCAGGCCTATCAAAAACCCAAAACATTATCAGGAGGAGAACAGCAAAGAATAGCGGTGGCTCGTGCATTAATTAATAATCCTACATTAGTATTAGCCGACGAGCCCACGGGTAATTTAGATTCGGATAATGCCAATACATTACATGATTTGTTTTTTGAAATTAGAAAACAGTTTGGTTGTTGTTTTGTAATCGTCACTCATAATCAAAAACTAGCCAACCAAGCCGATAAAATCATTTCTTTAAAAGATGGTCGAATTAACTGATGACCAAAAGAGATTAAAAGATTTTCTTAATCAAAAGGCTCATCTGTATGAATCAGAAGAGTTTATTGATTCCGATCCAATTCAAATAGCGCACCGTTTTAGTCTTAAAGAAGATATTGAGATTATCGGATTTTTAGTCACCACTATTGCATGGGGTAATCGTAAAAACATCATAAACAGTGGGCTTAAAATAGTTGAATTATTCGAAGAGAATCCTTATGATTTTATTATGAATCATTCCACAAAAGATCTTAAAAGATTTCAATACTTTGTCCATAGAACATTCCAAAAAGATGATCTGCTATATTTTGTGAAAGCACTTCATATGATTTACAGAGAAAAAGGAGGCCTTCAGCAACTGTTTTCGATTAACCGTTCAAAGAAAAATTTCTATGAAACCATTCATGATTTTAAAAAGGTGTTTTTCGAGTTACCTCATTTAGCACGTACTAGAAAGCATATTTCAGATCCACTAAATGGATCGGCATCAAAACGAATTAATCTCTTTTTGAGATGGATGGTCAGAAGCTCAAAACGAAAAGTAGATTTTGGAATTTGGAAAAATATTTCGTCTTCAATACTGTCTTGTCCTCTTGATATTCATACGCATCAAGTGGCTTTAAAACTTGGATTGGTCACCAAAAAAACTATAGACTTTAAAACATTGGTTGAATTGGACACCAATTTGAGACAATTTGATTCTTCAGATCCGGTAAAATATGATTTTGCTTTGTTTGGATTAGGAGTGTTTGAAAATTTTCAGATGAAAAACTAGTAATTGAACACTTTAAATAGTTTTCCTTTATTGAATTTGTATTTTCGTCTCGTCTAAACTTTCAATTTTTGCGCACGTGGCGGAATTGGTAGACGCGCTAGGTTGAGGGCCTAGTGGGAGTCAAATCCTGTGGAAGTTCGAGTCTTCTCGTGCGCACTCGTTTTAAAAACTGAATTTCAAATGATTTATTTTTTAGAATCGGATGCTTTTAATCAATTAATCTTGATATGTATATTGAAACGAAACCAATAATAAGGATATAATTTTAGTTAAGAATAGCTTAAAAAATCATACTCTCATAAGGAATCAACTATTTAATATTTTTTTTCAAAATACTCGTTAAAACCTGGAATTGAAAGATGCATTCGTATTCTTAAAATATTTTTTATTGAAATAGACTTTTGGTGACTATTAAAAAAGATACAGATATTTTCATTTGATATGTAAATAATAAAATCTTTTTTTCTTTATCACCATTGAAGAAATATCTATCGATTTAGTTTGATTAATTTTACTTCACCTTGATTGTACTATTAAATTAGAGGGGTTCATAGCAATGAAAAAATTATATGACAAGACTTGCAATAAAACCAGCAAACTAATCATACATTCTTATAGCACCTCATTCTCATATGCATCCAAAGTTTTAAATAAGTCCGTTCGCCCCCATGTGTATAATCTTTATGCTTTTGTAAGAATGGCTGATGAAATCGTGGATACATTTCATGATTATCCTCAAACTGAATTATTAGATCGATTTGAAGAGGATTTGAGATTTGCAATCCAACATCGCATCAGTGCTAACCCTATTCTTCATGCATTTCAACAAACTTATCATCAGTTCAATTTTGAAGAAGATTTGGTATTTTCATTTATCTATAGCATGCGATATGACATAGAATATCGAGGGTGCGATACTGAAGAAAAACTCAAAAAATATGTTTGGGGATCGGCAAATGTTGTAGGCTTGATGTGTTTAAAAATCTTTACTAAAGGAAACCAAGAAGATTATGAAGAACTTAAAGGTACCGCTATTGCCCTTGGTTCTGCTTTTCAAAAAGTCAATTTTTTGCGTGATTTAAAAGATGATTTGTACGTTAGAAAAAGAAATTACTTCCCTATTTTGCATTATCAAAAACTAAACCAGTCGACAAAACTCAAAATCATTGATGATATTGAGCGAGAATTTAAGTTGGCCTATCCAGGTATTTTAAAACTCCCAAAATCGGCAAAAATCAGCGTTTATATTGCTTATCAGTACTATAGGCGACTCTTAAAAAAATTAAAAAAATCATCTATTAAAAAAATCAAAGAAAGTAGAATTCGAGTTTCTAATAAAGAAAAATTATGGGTCATTTTTGAATCATACTTAAGGCTTAATTTTATATAAAAATAAAACTATGAATATCCTCATTTGGATTTTGACCCTTTTATTAGCTTTCGCATTGATGGAATTTATTGCCTGGTTTACGCATAAATATATCATGCACGGTCCTCTTTGGATACTCCATAGAGACCATCATAAAAAAGAACACCATTCTTGGTTCGAGAGAAATGACACCTTTTTTCTGATTTATGCTATCATTAGTATGGTGTTTGTGTATCTATATATATATCAATCATTTTGGTTGGGATTACCTATTGGTATCGGCATTTTTCTTTATGGATTAACGTATTTCTTAGTCCATGATATTTTTATCCACCAACGCTTTAAACTATTTCGAAAGACTAATAATAAATATGCTCGTGGAATTCGACGTGCTCATAAAATTCATCACAAAAATATCCACAAAGATAATGGTGAATGTTTTGGAATGCTTTGGGTTCCAAGAAAGCATTTTAAATAGGTTTTATCTAAACCTATTGAACTCAAGTCAGATTTCTTTTAACCAATTTCTTTCGAAATTACAATATTGCTTGTCTTCATGTATATAGATATAGGTATCATCTATTTTTTCTTCAATCCATTCTTTGATCACTTTAAATTGTTTATCTTTTAAGGCCAGGTCTTTAATCCGAACATAGTCTTGAGTAAAATCAGCAACATGTGCATCAAATCGATTGCTGACTTGAATTATTTTATATTTTTTTTGTCCAGATGGTGATTCGATTAAAAGTGGTAGTGATATTTCACCGTCGGCTAATCCTTCAATCTGTTTATAGAGTGTGGGGTCTATATTAGTCAACTCAAATCGAGAATCACCAGTAGCAGGATTAATTAATACCCCATTATTGAACTTTGTTTCTCGTTCATCAGAATATCTAAAAGCAGCTCCTGCAAATGTGATATCACCATCAATAACTCGAGTCCGAATCGTATCAATTTTTGCTCTTGCTTCAGATAATTCAGATACTTCAACTTTGGGTATAATAAGAATATGTCGAATATCGATTTCTTGACCTCTTATTTTATCGACAGTAATAATATGCCAACCAAATTCAGTTTTAAAGGGTTCTGAAATTTCTCCTTCTCTTAAACTAAATGCCATATCTCGAAATTCTTTGACCATTCTTGGTCTTTTTCGATGTAATGTGTATTTACCACCTGAAGAACGAGACGCAGGATCTTGAGAATAAAGTATGGCCTTGGATGCAAAACTCATTCCTTTTTCCAAAACATCCTCTTTAAATGATCGAAGTAAATTGATAACTCTTCGCTCTTCTAATTGGCTTACTTCAGGTTCTATGACTATTTGTGATATTTCCAATTCAGTGCCAAAAACAGGTAATTCTTCTTGCGGAATAGATTCGAAAAACAACCGAACTTCTTCAGGAGTAACCTCGATATTTTCGATGATTTTGGCCTTCATTCTCTGTGAGAGAATTTGAGCCTTATTGATTTCAAATATTTCTTGTCGAAAAGATAGTTCATCGGTTTTATCATAAAACTCTAGTACTTTTTCCATACTCCCGAGTTGCATGACAAAATTTTCGAGATTTTGATCAACCATTGAATAAATTTCGGAATCTGACACTTCAATACTATCTTGCACAGCGTGGTGTTGATATAATCGATTTTCCATTAAATTGGAAAGGAGATTACATTTTGACATGCCCGCCGGTAACATGCCTTGAGATTCTAATTCAATCATTGTTTTATCAATGTCAGAATTTAATATCACATAATCTCCAACTACAGCACTGACCCCATCGATAAGGATTCGGGGGGTGTTTTTATTTGGACTTTGAGCGGTTATAGTCGTTGCAATGAATAAAAAGACTCCGGAGTATAAAACACTAATAAATTTGAAGTTTTTCGGATTGTAATGCTTGATTGATAATATCATTGTCAAATTCTCTTTCTAGGGTTTGTTTTCTTTTATTGATGATTAATCGAGTAATTAAATTATCGACATATTCAATTGGTGGTTTTTCACCTGGTAAAGCTAAATCAGTAATATACAATAGATGGGTTAAATCAGATTTTGTAACACGATATAATTTATTTAGAATTTTAAATTGACTGAGATTTTGCCGGTCGACAATTGGTATGGAATTTAAAAATTGGTTTTGCTCAAACCAAATGCTATCGTTGAATTGAACCTTTGAAAAGTTTAATATCGATAGAGAATCTAAAATAATTTTATCTTCTGAGTTAAACCGGGTGAAATATTGTATGAATTCATATTGTCTAGGATTTCCAGGAACAAAGGATAAATAACGATATTTAAAAAGCATTTGATTTAAAGTCAGTGATTCTAAATCTTGATCATAATAAACCTGCTTTTCTTGTTGGGTAACTTTGGTGTTTAATTTAGATTGTATTATCATGGATTTATATCTGGAAATATATAGATCACGCTTATATTGATTGATGATATGATCTAATTCTGAAAGCTGTTCATCATTAAAATAATTTTCTGCTTGCTCAAATAGAATTTCTTCCCTTGCCCATTGGTTGATGACTTCTTGAGATTTTTTGATACTATCTAATTCACTAATGGGTTGTCCAATGATGTTGGATAAATCTTCAGCTAGTAATTCACTTCTTTCTGTTTTAGCTATAACTTTTTTATCCAATTCATCAAATAATTGATGACAATGGATAAGAAGGAATAGGAACAATAATAAAGAACCGTATTTGATGGACCTCAAAATAGTTTTAAGCATCAAAAATATATCAAGGTGTAGTTAAATTCTTATGGACTATAATTTGGTGCTTCGCGGGTGATGGCAATGGTGTGAGGATGACTTTCTTTAATACCAGCGGGGGTTATCGTAACAAAAAGACCATCTTTTTTCAGTTTCTGAATATTTTTTGTCCCACAATAGCCCATACCCGCTCTCAATCCTCCAACAAATTGATGAATACTTTCTTCAAGCGGCCCTTTATATGGTACTCTTCCAACAATCCCTTCAGGTACTAATTTCCGATTTTCAGTTTGAGAACCTTGAAAATATCGATCACTGCTCCCCGATTTCATGGCTTCAACAGATCCCATCCCACGGTAGGATTTGTATTGCCTACCTTCATAAATCAATAGCTCACCTGGTGATTCTTTGGTTCCAGCCAATAAAGAACCCAACATAACACAATCAGCCCCAGCCGCAATAGCTTTAGGAATATCACCACTATATCGTACTCCACCATCAGCAATGAGTGGTATTTTTGAATTTTTAAGTTCGTGGGAAATTGAAACGATGGCCGATAACTGAGGATAACCAACGCCTGCTATGACTCTAGTAGTACATATGCTTCCTGGTCCAATTCCAATTTTAATGGCATCCACGCCCAAATCGGCTAAAAATTTAGCAGCCTCCGTAGTGGCTATATTTCCAACAATTACATCCAGTTCTTTAAAATTATTTTTAATCTCCTTCAATAAATTAGATACTCGACTCGAATGTCCATGAGCTGTATCAATGACAATGGCATCAACCCCTACTTTAGATAAACTTTCTACCCTTTGCATCGAGTCCTCTGTAATGCCAACGGCTGCTGAAACCCTCAATCGTCCATAACTATCTCGATTAGATTTGGGTTTATTACTTTGTTTGAGTATATCTCGAAATGTGATGAGACCAATTAATTTATTTTGATTATCAACGACAGGTAACTTTTCTATACGGTGTTGTTGTAAAATGCTTTTAGCTTCTATAAGAGTCGTTTTCTCTTTTACAGTAATTAAATCATCTTTGGTCATCAAGTCTTTAACAGATTTGAGATTGTCATCTTCAAATCGAAGATCTCGATTGGTTATGATTCCTAAAAGTTCTCTTGCTTCATTGATAATCGGAATACCGCCAATTTTATATTGATTCATTTTTTGCTTGGCCGTTTGAACTAGAGCATTCGGCGGTAATGTAATGGGATCGATAATCATACCAGATTCATAACGTTTGACTTTTCGAACTTGTTGAACTTGTTGTTCAATGGTCATGTTTTTATGTAGAACCCCAATACCACCTTCTCTAGCCATACCAATCGCCATCTGACTTTCAGTGACTGTATCCATAGCCGCAGAAACAATAGGTATTTCTAACGTTATATTGGTGCTAAATTGGCTTTGAGTTGAAACTTCACTTGGTAATACTTCTGAATAAGCCGGTACAAGCAATACATCATCAAACGTATACTTGGTTCCCAGAAATTTTGAAGAAGACATAGCAATCAATCAAAAATTAATTGCGTACAAAAATAAAGTTTTTTAAACTCTCGTGTTTAGACATAGAAACTGGCACGATTTATACCGATTTTACTGTGTAAAAATCCCTACATATAGAATCATCAAAAATTATTTTATTACTTTGAACAAAATTTAACTGAATCAGTTCAATCACTTAACATTATGACTTTCACATCAAATTTTGTTATCACAGTCCTATTGGTATTACCATTATCAATCAATTGTCAAAACACTCTATTAGTTGAAAATTACGCCAATACGATCACTGAACAAGAATTAAAAGAATTATTGTATGTGTATGCTTCTGACTATTTCGAAGGAAGAGATACTGGAACAAAAGGACAACGATTGGCTACAGATTTTTTAAGGACTTTTTATAAACATCAAGGAATTCCTCAAGCAGAGGGAACCCAAGATTATTATCAACCGGCTATAATGATGACGAGACGTGGAGATACCTTGGTAAGTGAAAATGTTGCGGCAATTATTGAAGGAGAAGAATTCCCCAATGAATACATTGTCATAACCTCTCATCTAGACCACATCGGTTTTACTCAAGATGGTCAAGTCAATAATGGGGCTGATGATGATGGCTCAGGAACGGTGGCTATGTTAGAAATAGCCGAAGCGTTTCAAAGTGCTGTTAAAGATGGTAATAGCCCTAAGCGATCAATTGTCTTCCTTCATGTAACTGCGGAAGAAAGAGGTTTACTTGGTTCAAAATATTACACAGATGAGGACCCTCTTTATCCATTAGAAAACACGGTGGCTAATCTCAATATGGACATGATTGGTCGTTCTGATCCTAAAAGGGAAGATTCCAATCCCAATTATATTTATTTAATCGGGTCCTATATTTTGAGTCAAGAACTCCATGATATATCTGAACAAGTTAATGAAGATTTTGTTGGAATTGAGCTCGATTATTCATACGCAGACATCGATGATCCTAATCGATTTTATTACCGAAGTGATCATTATAACTTTGCAAAACACAATATTCCAGTGATTTTTTATTTCAATGGTATTCATTCCGATTACCATCAACCTACGGATACAGCTGATAAAATTCTTTATGATGTTCTCGAAAAAAGAACCAAGTTGATTTTTCATACAGCTTGGGAATTAGCAAATAGAGACCAAAGAATTAGACTAAATAAAGATCTTCAGCAAGAATCAATTTAAGGATCTTATTTTTTAAACTGTCGATGATTCTTTTATCAAAGGTTTAACTCAAATTATCTCTTAAAAATTGGGTGGAAGACCGGTCTCGAACCGGCGACCTCTAGAACCACAATCTAGCGCTCTAACCTACTGAGCTACAACCACCGTCTTAAGGGAGCAAAGTTAATTTTTTGATCGATGAATTAATCAATCACAACTGAAATTTTCTAAAATGACTTCTTTCGGATAGATAATGTGGCATTTTGTTCTTACCCAATCTAAAAGAATAGCTAAATCTATGCTATTTTGATGTGACCAAATATGGCTTTGTAGTTTATTTTCTCTTATAGATTCATTGCAATGTTGAATTTGATGGGTAAAACCAACCCCTTGGGTTTTAAAATCAATGGTTTTTGAACTAGAATCATGTTTAACAATGGTCATCGATGGTGGATTATGCCATTGATGATTTAATTGCAATTCACCTTTTGTTCCTCCAATTTTCGCAACCATATGTTCATTGTTTAAAAATCCACAATGAAGAACTGCTTGTGCTTTTTGATATTTAAAAATCATGGCTGTTTGTAGATCTACTTTATCTTTTGATAGGATGGAATCACAAAAAATTTTTAGAGGTTTACCTAAAAATAGATATGCTAAAAAAACACAGTAAATTCCGATATCTAATAAAGCTCCCCCTCCCTTTTGAGGGTCAAAAATTCTAGATTGTTTCGATCTATTTAGTCCATAAAAATTAAAAGATGCCCTCATATAAGTGATATCTCCTAGTTCACCATTGTGAACTAGATCATACGCTTTTTGGATTATTGGATTGAAGCGAGTCCAAAGCCCTTCCATTAAAAACACTCGGTTTTTTTTCGATACATCAATCATCTTCAAAACTTGCGATTTGTTCATTGCAAGTGGTTTTTCACACAAAACCGATTTTCCAGCTTTCATCACTGAAATACTATGTTGAGCATGATGAGGATGAATACTTGCGATATAGATAATATCAATATCAGAATCATTATACAATTCTTCATAATTTCCGTAAAATCTTAAAACGTTGTACTGTTGTGCAAAGTTTTTCGCTCTTTCAAATGAACTTGAACAGACAGCAACTAATTCTGAATCATTGAGAAGTTTTAGATCGCGACAAAATTTGTGAGCAATATTGCCCAATCCGAGTAGACCCCATTTAATTTTATTCATTACGATGCTTCTTTGTCAAGTTAATTCAATTCTAAATTTATGGGACTAAAGTATATAAGCAGTTAAATATGAAATACTTCATTGGTCTGTTTCTTCTATTTATACTCCCTTTTTCCCTTATCAATTAATTAATCGACATATTGCATTAGATAATTATTCCTTCAAAAAGTCGAATGTAATCTCCAACTTTTTTATATCATGGTTTTAATGATCACATATTGGCTAACATTGGGTTTTTAAATTGGCAGGACATTCGTTAATGGTCATCAAAAGATTTCAGCAATGATAAAAGTTAATCCTAAAAAATCTCCCATTGACTCGAGTTGACATTGAAAAATAACCTCCATACAAGACATGCCATCAAGTGGATATAGATGCTATTGATTGGCCTACTTTTGAAAAAACTGCTGTCCATGACATACTCCCAAAGGCCATGGCATCCTCGTTGGTGTGAGGATGGGTTATTTTGATGCTCAAAAGGCTCTATCGTCATAGGTGATAAACCCCTCATGGAGATGGATTGAAAATCCCACCATATCATACTTTACGGATCTGAGTTTATGAAATACCAATCACTTTGCAATCCTTACTAGTAAGTGCCAATCCATAGAAAACGAATGGCCAAAATGGCATTGAAAAGATATTTGCTTTGCTTATTCAGTCCAGTTGCATCAAAAAGTCATCGATGCTGATATCCCAAACCATGTTGTAGGGCAACTATGTCCCATTTCCTACCGATGTCAAATTGAATAAAAGATTATTGATCAATGTAATAAGATTGCCAAAAAGGCAAATAAGGCCAATCCCAGACTCAAGACCTTCGCTAGTAAACAAATACGAAAGCTCAACAACGAAGTGAAGATTAAAAAAAGTGATTAATCAAAAGTCAATTGATCAGAACATAGTGGATGCCATTAACAAGCCGTTGACGGCTTACATGTCCAAAGGCAAGGCGCATTAAATGTATGATGCATTTGGTAATCACAATGGTATGATGATTACGGGATATCAAACCACGGTCATCACGGCTATTGGCACTTTTCAAGGCCATATTTCCTACAGCAATTCATTATCGGCCAAAGTCCCTAAAGAACTGATAGTTGCCCTATCAAGATGTGGAAAGAGCCAAATTAAAACAGTAAAACATGGGGATTACCGGAAGACCACTGTAAATCGATACACCGTATCAAAAACAAAAAGGAGAAAATAGCCATCAAACCCTTCATCGGTCATCTCAAAACACAACATTGCAGACAAAAAACGATTTAAGGTGCCCCATCGCTAACCATCAATGTTCATTTGGTAGCTACTAGATGACATTCAAGTAAATGCATGGGAGCTACCAGTCCTAGATGTTCTTTTTTACGTTTTCAGATGATCTCCATTTTCAATATAGAAAACCATGATAATAAAACGAATATAACTACAGTGGGAAAAGGGGTTTTTAAGAAGTGCCAAGTTTAGTTGAGCTTATACCAATTTGCTTTCTGAATTATATGAAATTGATTTACTCTCAATTATCGCTTTGAGAGACCAATTGTAGTTTAAAAAGTAATTCAAAACGCAACTTAGTATTAGTTATTGAATAATAATTATATTGATGCATACCAAACAAATCGTGATATCACCACTACTAATTACATTACAATCATCGACTTCCGCATGCTGGTTTAGACAATCACCCCCTGGTAAGAATTTTCGATTCAGCATGAGAAATATTGCCATTAATGTTGATAAATAAAATCAAGAAGCAAAAAGATCTTTTCAAAATGGGGGGGGGGTATTTCTATATTTGTAAAAAAACTTTCTAATGAGCCATCAAAAATCGTCTCCCATGCATCGATGGATACTAAACTCACCGATGAACTGTTTATTCGATGATAGATTCGCCTGGTCGATTCTCTCTATGGTCTTGATCTTCTTTTCTTGTGGGAAAGACGAACTACCCACCAAAGCCGATACCCCCCCCCTATTTTTCACCATCGCCACCTCAGCGAATATCGGTGGAAGTATTACCTCCCATCAACGCGTCGAAAATGGGAAAACCGTCAGCATTACTGCCACCGCCCAAGACCATTATCGATTCAAAGAATGGACTGGGGATTGTCCTATAAGTGGAACAGAGGCCACCGTGCGTTTTGAAGCCACCCAGCATTGCTCTATTACCGCTGTCTTTGAAAAGATGTCCTATGCCATCACCACTACCGCCACCCCAGGAGGTGCCGTTAGGGGACTTTCTTCCCAAGGTCCGCTCCCCCAAGGGCAAGCGGTGGTCTTGCAAGCGGTGGCAAAAGAAAACCATGTCTTTAGCCAATGGCAAATCACCCCCACCACTAATCACAAGTGCCCCTCCATTCCAAACCCTAAAATCCCGGTGCTTCGCTTTGTTGTCCAAGGACCTTGTGCCTTTCAAGCGGTCTTTCAAAAAGCCTCCCGCACCATCACCACCTCGGTCAACACAGGCGGTACCATCACCCCCACCACTACCGTTGACCATGGACAAGAAGTCCAAATTACCCTCACCCTTGAAGAAGGCTATACACTAAACCAATGGACGGACAACTGCGGGACCTTTTCTCCCCAAGACCTCACCATCACTTTTCCCGCTACCGAGGATTGCCAGCTCCAAGCCATTCTTGAAAAAAAACAATATCTCGTGCAGGCCACGGCCACTTTAGGCGGATCTGTTAATAATCCCAATCGTATAGAAGCCATCCATGGCCAACAAGTGGAGTTCACTGCCCAAGCCGATGAAAATCATGTCTTTGCCGGATGGAAAACGCAAGAAACTTCGGAATGCCCCACCTTGGAAAATCCCAAAGCTCCTAGACTATCCTTCACCGTGAAAGGATCTTGCCAAGTGCAAGCTCTCTTTATGAAAGCCCCCCGCACCATCACCACCTCGGTGAGCCAAGAAGACGGGGGACGCATCACCCCCACCACTACCGTTGACCATGGACAAGAAGTCCAAATTACCCTCACCCTTGAAGAAGGCTATACACTAAACCAATGGACGGGCAACTGCGGGACCTTTTCTCCCCAAGAGACCACCATCAAGGTCTCCGCCACCAAAGACTGTCAAGTGACGGCCGTGCTACAAGAAGTCGAGGAGGAACCAACACCCCAAACCCAAGATTGTAATGGACAACAGATTCCCATCAATGAAGATTGTCCTGCACCCCAACCCCAAACCCAAGATTGTAATGGACAACAGATTCCCATCAATGAAGACTGTCCAGCACCCCAACCCCAAACCCAAGATTGCAATGGACAACAGATTCCCATCAATGAAGATTGTCCTGCACCCCAACCCCAAACCCAAGATTGTAATGGACAACAGATTCCCATCAATGAAGATTGTCCTGCACCCCAACCCCAAACCCAAGATTGTAATGGACAACAGATTCCCATCAATGAAGATTGTCCTGCACCCCAACCCCAAACCCAAGATTGTAATGGACAACAGATTCCCATCAATGAAGATTGTCCTGCACCCCAACCCCAAACCCAAGATTGTAATGGACAACAGATTCCCATCAATGAAGATTGTCCTGCACCCCAACCCCAAACCCAAGATTGCAATGGACAACAGATTCCCATCAATGAAGACTGTCCAGCACCCCAACCCCAAACCCAAGATTGCAATGGACAACAGATTCCCATCAATGAAGACTGTCCAGCACCCCAACCCCAAACCCAAGATTGTAATGGACAACAAATTCCCATCAATGAAGACTGTCCAGCACCCCAACCCCAAACCCAAGATTGTAATGGACAACAAATTCCCGCTGGGGATACTTGTCTTGATTTGCTAGTCCAGCATGCCAATGGCGTGACCGTGATGATCAATCCCATGCTTCAAAACCATTCGCAGTATGCGGGGCTAAAAGCAACGGTCGATGGCACGGAGTATACCATCGTGACCAATGCCACCCTCAAAACATGGGCGGCCGATGATCAAACCAATGCCGTGTGTACTTCGTTGGTGACCGATATGAGCTCCTTGTTCCGGGGGAAAACGACCTTCAACCAAGATATCAGTTCATGGGATGTGAGCAACGTCACTGATATGCATGGAATGTTTCAAAATGCTCATGCCTTTAATCAGGATATTAGAGATTGGGATGTAAGTCACGTAAAAGACATGAGTCGCATGTTTAGGGGAGCCAATCTTTTCAACCAAGATATTGGGGACTGGAATGTGAGTCAAGTAAAAGATATGAGCGAAATGTTCTTTGGTGCCACGGCCTTTAATCAAGATATCGGAGGTTGGAAGGTGAGTCAGGTAATCTATATGAGTTATCTGTTGGCTAGTGCTGATTCTTTCAATCAAGATTTGAGTAGGTGGACAGTGAGTCAAGTCACCCAATGCAACCTTGCCGTCTGTGGCTTAAGTACAAGCTATAAGCCTAATTTTACTAATTGTAATACCAATTGTCCGATGCCCCCTTTGTTGGTCAAACATGCCAATAAAGTCACGGTCATCCTCAATCCCCAGCTAGAAAATCCTACTCAGTACGTGGGACAAAAAGCCACCCTCGATGGTACCGAGTATACCATCGTGGATAATGCATTGCTCAAACAATTAGTGGCATCGGACAACACCGATGCCAAGTGCACCACCTTGGTCACTGATATGAGTTCCTTGTTTTTTGAAAAGACAACCTTCAACCAAGATATTGGGGATTGGGATGTGAGTCATGTGACCGATATGAATACAATGTTTAGGAAAGCCACGACTTTCAACCAAGATATCGGGGATTGGGATGTGAGTCGCGTTACTAGTATGCTTGGTATGTTTAATGAGGCAAGTTCTTTCAATCAAGACATCAGCTCATGGGATGTGAGTCGTGTCACTAATATGAGGGCTATGTTTTGGAAGGCTGGTTTGTTCAATCAAGACATCAGCTCATGGGATGTGAGCGGTGTCAACACGATGTATGCAATGTTTGCTGAGGCTAGTTCTTTCAATAAAAATATTGGTGGTTGGAATGTTGGAAGTGTTACTAATATGCGTTTTATGTTTTATAATGTTAGTGCGTTCAATCAAGATATTAGTAGTTGGAATGTAAGTAACGTAGAAGATATGGCCCACATGTTTAGATCAGCCACTTCTTTCAATCGCGATATTAGTGGTTGGAATGTTAGTAGTGTTACTGATATGTCTAATATGTTTTATTACGCTATTGTGTTCAATCAAAATATCGGTAATTGGAATGTGAGCAACGTCACTGATATGCATGGAATGTTTTACATCGCTTTAGCGTTCAATCAAAGCCTTACACTTTGGAACGTAAGTAATGTTACAAATTGCGAGGGGTTCTCCTTTAATTCAGGCTTATCTAGATCAAATCATCCTTCATTTAGCAATTGTACACCATAATTTATGAATCAGATGAAACGACAACATCTTCCGGCCGAAAATAGGTGTATTGATTTTGCAGGAAAGAAAATACAACTCACCAATCCCAAGAGTGGCCAAGTGCATCCCGTGGAACTCTTTGTGGCGATCTTGCCCCATCGTCAGTACACCGATGTCCAAGCGTGTATAACCTAGCAACGAGCCGATTTAATCCGTTGTTGTCAAAGGGCTATGGCCTTTTATGGCGGTGCCCCACAAGCGATTGTTTCAGCCCATCTCAAAGCCACCGTGAATCGAATCACCAAATTTGGATCTCAAGTCCATCGGGTTTTTAAAGCGTTTGCTCACCACTACCAACTCGTCCCTAGTATCCTCAAGAATAAAGTGTTCATGCCGTGAAAATAATCTACCAACAACTAGTTGATCCGATGAAAGACATGACGTTTTTTCATTAACCGAGTGGAACCATGAAATAAAAAATCTCTTGAAACATAACCACCAAGCACTTCAACATCAAGGTGTTTCTCGCCTCGATTTATTTACGGCCACCGAAAATGCTTTGCTCAGAAGATTACCGACGACCGATTTTGTCTTCAAAAACTATACGCAAGCCACGATATAAAAAATAGGTTTTGTTCTTTTTTCACTAGATAAATCCTATTACAACGTGCCTTATCGAACCATCAGTCAAAAAACCGAGATCTACTAAACCGATGAGAGGGTTGAAGTGTATATTGATCATGAGCGGATTGCTGGTCATCAATCCAACAAAACGAGAGGTCCATACAACACCATCGACCATCATTTGTCTCAAAAACATCAATATTTCCAACCATGGACGCCCACTGATTTCATCCATCAAGCACGTCTTCATGGGGATTATGTGGCTTAATTTGTGGAATCGATCTTCAAAGGGTTAACCCATCAGAAAAACAGTTATCCACGCATTAGAGAATCGTTCTCGGCTCAATCAAGCCTGTAAAATCGTTTTAGATCAACAGAGCACATCTTGTCATCAAGTGAGTCAGATATTAGAAAACAAGCGCAATCTAGCCTCGGAGCATCGCCCATCCAATGCATCCCAACATCAGAGGGCCACAAACCTATCCATAACCATTCAACGACTGAGGCAGCTCCACATGAGCATCATGGCTCAGTGACACCGTCAACATCTCGAAAGCCATCGATTGACGGAAACCACCCCGGAACGTTATCTATCGCCCTTGGTCGATAACCAATGGGAGGATCGTCAGCATCGCAAAACTCAGCCATTGGTCGCTCATGCCCATTTTTGAACCGAGGCGACCTTCGCATCGGTCGATGATGCTTCACAACGTCAATTGAATCGTCATACTTTTGAGCGTTTAGGCACCTTAGGCTTTCTCAAAAAGCATCAAAACATCATTATGAGCCTACAGGTGTGGGCAAAAGTTACTTGGCTCAAGCCATCGGTCATCAAGCTTGTCTGATGGCGTATAAAACGCTTTATCAAAACACCGCATATCTTTTTAGCGAATTACAAACAACTAAAAATGAAGAAACCTAGCTTTCATTATTGACCAAACACATCAAAGTCGAATTACTCATCCTCGATGATTTTAGCCTTCAAGGCTTGGATCGAATGGCTCGAGAATCGTTTATCGATATCATCGATGAACCTTATGATCGACGGGGCACCATTATCGTAGAACAGATTCTTGTGGCCATGTGGCACGGCCTAATTGGGGAAGAAACCATCGCTGATGCTTTGATGGATCGTATTATTCATTCGTCACATCGCATCACACTCCAGGGAGAATCTTTGAAAAAGAAAAAAGCATTGGTCGAATTAAAAAAAATGCGATTTTGAACAACCAAAAAACAACACTATCGATAAAAAATAAATTTTAACTGAGCCCAACCTTGAGGTTGGCTCAGTTCGATTGTATCAATCAAAACGATTTGGTGAACGTCTAATTATCTATCGTGCCCCCTATTTAGCAGCTACATAATGGCATTTGAAGAAATTCATGGAAAAATTAGTCCAAGGTGGTCTTTTTTACTTTTTTAGAAGGACTCGATTTTCAGCTCAAAGAATTTCGATAATAAAAATAAGTTAACTACAACTGGTAAAAAGAGTTTTTAAGGAGCGACTAACTAGTAACGAGAGTTTTTAGGGGGCAACTAAATACAGTTAAAAAAAGAGAATTTGAAAGAACTGACTAACTAAAATAGTTGGAGTTGTTCATGTTACAATAGATAATTGAACATGAAATTTATCATTCAATCAAAAGATGTCGTTCAAAAATGGCACGAAAAGGTTTAAAAACAGATCAATACCCCAATAATAAAAATTACACTAGTAGATTGCACAAATCTCTTATGGCTAATGGTTGAGGAGATGTGAAACCTTCACCAGCTTGAGTTCCTATTAACCTTCCAAAGTTGATGGCTCTTGCTTCCATGGAACTCAAAAAATTAGGTTTGCTAATAGGTGTGATTTTAGGATTAGTTTTGGTATTATAAAACTGACTTCGGTAAACATTAATGGATTGAATTTTTATCTCAAGATAACCTGAAATATCAATGATGATATCCGGTTTAATATCGTTCCATTGAATATATTCTAGAATGACTTTGGGTCGCCAAGGAGTTAATTTTCTCCCATTTTGATCTAGAACTTCTATTCTTTCTAAACCACTGAGAAAACAACTATCAATGATTAAACGATTGGAATTTTGATGGTCAATATGTCGATCTATCGGAGCCGTAGTTATAATAATATTAGGCTTGTATAATCGGATATTTCGAACTATTTTAAGTTGATTTTTTTTATTATTTGAAATAAAACCATCTTCAAGTTCAAGATTTAAACGGAACTTTACCCCTAATATTTTGGTCGCTTTTTGAGATTCAGAGTTTCGGGTTTCAACCGATCCCTTTGTAGAAAGTTCTCCTCTTGTTAAATCGATGATTCCAATAGATTTTCCTTGTTGGGTTGATTTAGCGATAGTTCCTCCACATCCTAATTCAACATCATCAGGATGCGAACCGAAAGCCAAGACATCTAACTTCATAATCGAGAATTTTGAATAGCTTGTTGAATATCTGATTTTAAATCTTCAATATTTTCTATTCCCAATGAAAATCTTACTAATTGATCTTCAATGCCTTGTTGCTTTCTTTCTTGATCAGTTAACAACATATGTGAAGTCATTTTAGGCGATGAAATGCTACTTTCAACACCTCCTAAACTAACGACGGGTTTGAAGATTTTAAGAGAATTAAAAAATGAAATCAAATCGATATTATTATCCAATACACAAGATACCATGGCTCCATAATCTTTCATTTGTTTTGTAGCTAGCTGATGTCCGGGATGAGTTTTTAGTCCAGGATAATACACCTTATTAATCCATTTCTCTTGCTCTAAAAACTCTGCCAAATGGAGCGCATTTTTAGTTTGTTCTTTGACTCGTATAAAAAGAGTTTTTATACTTCTTTCAAGCAACCATACTGTATTATCAGCTAAATTGGCACCAAAATTTTTGGCAAAATCTCTGATTTTAGAAATTATATCATGACTACTTAAGAGCACACCAGCACAAATATCACTATGACCGCCTAGGTACTTAGTAGCACTATGCATGACAATGTCAATTCCAAAGTCAATAGGGTTTTGATTAACTGGAGATGCAAATGTATTATCGATTAGAGTCCAAAGCCCATATTTTTTTGCAATACCAGCAATGGATTTCATATCAATAATTTTCAATAGTGGATTAGAGGGAGTCTCAATAAAAATACCTTTTGTGTTTCTTTTGATCGCCTTTTTGAAATCTTCTAGATCAAAAGAAGAAACGAAGGTGTAATCAATTTTGTATTTAGAAAATACTTCGCGTATGAGATTTGTAGATCCGCCATATAAATCTTGTTGCACCAACAAATGATCACCTGCTTTTAAATGAGAAAATAAAACAGCAGTAATAGCGGCCATTCCAGAACCCAAAATCAAACCGGCTTGGGCATTTTCTAAAGAAGCTATTTTTTGGACTAAGCCCACTTGATTTGGCGTTGTAAAATAGCGCGGATAGCGACCAATTGCCTGATCTAAAAATCCATAAGCAGAAGAAGGATATATGGGAGATACAGCTCCATAATATACCTTATCTTCTATATTTCCAGTATGAACACATCGCGTTTTAAATCCATTGGTCAGCTTCATTCAGCTTTGATCCAGTTGATTATTTTAGGATCATCGGGTTCGGTATGCGGATCGATTACATCAATTAATTTTCCTTCTTGATCGATTAAATATTTCTGAAAATTCCATGATACTTCTGAATCTAAAACACCATTTTTTGATTTTGATGTTAAAAATTCATAAATCGGATGTTGATCATCACCTTTCACCGAAATTTTGGCCATCATGGGAAAAGAAACACCATAGTTTTCTTGACAAAAAAGAGCTATTTCTTGATTAGTACCCGGTTCTTGACCCTGAAAGTTATTAGCAGGAAATCCTACGATGGTAAAATCAGAATCTTGATATACTTGAAAAAGCTTTTGGAGTTTTTCATATTGAGGGGTCAACCCACACTCGGAAGCTGTATTGACAACTAGCACTTTTTTTCCTTTAAGATTTTGAAAGTCAAAGTCATCTCCATAAAGATCCTGAACTTTAAATTGATGTATCGATTGACTGCTTTGAATTTGAGAATGGTTCATATATGAAGTAATTAGTAAAATGATTGAAAAAATATATTTCATGTTAAAATACATAAAATTAATAATGAATGTAGACCTAAACGATTTCAGCTGTTAATCCTTCTTCGATGAGTTGATTTTTAATCACCCTAAGTTTTTCAAGCGATCCTGATTTTACATCACATTTTCCATTATAATGAACAATGAATGTGCATTGCTCAGCTTGTATTTGGGTATGATTACAATATTGTATCAAACATTGGATAACATGATTAAAGGTGTTAAAATCATCATTAAAAAGAATCAGACTATAATCTTTGGTAAGAACTTTTTGTTCTAACTTAACTTTTTCTGTTTGTTTAACTGTGCCCAAAATAGAATGATTTGATAACAAAAAATTATCGGTTGCAAAATTATAGAATTCTTAAGTCTTGCGTAAAGTTGTCAATGACAGCAAATATTCGGTCGAAAATATAGTTTCCTATATAAAAAAACTTTTGTACTCAATCCAAACGAGCAACCTTTCTATCATAGAATGGTCAGACTCTTGATAATTGAATTAAAACTAATAGCATCTAAAGATGCTCCACCTATTAATCCGCCATCGACATCAGGTTGTTGAAACAGTTCTTTAGCATTTGATGGTTTAACACTCCCTCCATATAAAATCGTAGTTTGATCTGCAATTTGGTCTCCCAAAGACTGCCGAATCAAATATCGAGTATAATGATGTATTTCTTGAGCTTGCTCAGTAGTAGCCGTTTGTCCAGTACCAATTGCCCAAACAGGTTCATAGGCCAAAATAATTTGTTTTGATTCCCAATATTTAGAATCGATTTTATGGATAAGATCTTCTAATTGACTTTTTATAACTTTAAAATGAATTCCTTCAATGCGTTGCGACAATTGCTCCCCAAAACAATAGATAATTTCAAAATTCTGATTTAAAGCAAAAGATGATTTTTTAAATATAACATCTTGATTTTCATTGAATAATGCCCTTCTTTCTGAATGACCGATAAGAACGATGTTAATATCCATATCCTTGATCATTGGGCCTGAAATTTCGCCTGTATAAGGACCAGATTTCAAATGATGTAGGTTTTGAGAGCCTATTTCAATCTTTGAACTTTGATAATCTAATAATTTTTTTAGACCGTCGAGATGAGTATATGGTGGCATAATCAAAACTCTAATATGTTCACTATTTGACGAAAACTTGATTTTGTTTACCAACTGTTTGGATTCAGTTAGAGTGAGATTCATTTTCCAGTTTCCAGCAACAATTCTAGTTCTCATATAGCATTATTATTAGGTTTATTTTCATTCAAATGAATGAGAGCAAAAATGGAATAATTGATAATATCCATAAAATTCGCATCAATTCCTTCGCTGAGTAAAGTGATTCCGTCATTCGTATCAATACTTTTTACACGAAAAATTTTTTGAATAATTAAATCCGTAAGAGAACCTACCCTCATTTCTTTCCAAACTTCTCCATAATCATGATTTTTTCTCTGCATTAATTCATAAGCTTTTTTTACTTGTTGGTCATATAATTCTAAAGCTTTTTTTGATTCCATATCGGGTTGATCTACAATGCCAAGCTCTAGTTGAATTAATAAGATGATGGAATAATTAATAATACCAATAAATTCCGTTTGCTGATCTTCATTAATCAATGGATTTCCATGTTGTTGAATTCCTCTTATTCTATTAGCTTTTATGTGGATTTGATCGGTAAGCGAGGGAATTCGTAAGATGCGCCATGCTGTGCCATAATCGTATAACTTTTTAGAAAAAATATCTTTACAATGAGCGATTAACTTTTTGAACTTATAATTAGTAGAATAATCCACTTAGAATGTATCAGAGAGTTTTATAAAATTGATTGATTTTTTTAATCAATAACACCGGGTTTCAAAAGTAATGGGATTTTTTTTATCATCCGAGAACATTGAGTTAATAAGCCAACCCATTGATATGCATCATCTCATTTAGAATCTCTTTTAAGACCTTATGGTCTAGATATCTTAATTTTTATTTACACCATTTCTTTTGAAGACTCCAATATTATTTGAGTTTCAAAAAACCTTGAATAATAACCATTATTATTTTTTATCAATTGGGAATGATTGCCTATTTCAATAATTTCTCCTCTGTCTAATACTACAATACGATTTGCATTTTTAATAGTGGCCAATCGATGGGCAATAATAATTGAAGTTTTATTTTTTGTGATTTTACCTATGGCGTTTTGTATTAATTCTTCTGAATAAGAATCAATAGATGAAGTGGCTTCATCAAGAATCAATACCGGAGGATTAATGATGTAGGCTCTTAAAAAAGCAATGAGTTGTCTTTGACCTGAAGAGAGCATATTCCCGCTTTCTTTAACATCAAAATGATATTGACCTGGTAAACTTTGTATAAATTGATGAATACCGATTTTTTTAGCCGCTTCTATGACCATCTCATCCGAAATTGAGTCATCAAATAAGGTGATGTTTTCTTTAAGGGACCCGGCAAATAAAAACACATCTTGTAATACGATGGCCACATGTTTTCTCAAATTATCTAATTTATAGTCTTTAATATTAATACCATCCACCGTGATTTTACCTTCTTGAATTTCATAAAATCGGGATATTAAATTGATGATTGTTGATTTTCCTGAACCTGTTGGCCCCACAATGGCGATGGTTTCACCTTGTTGTATATCGAGATTGATATTCTTTAATACCTGCTCACCCTCCACGTAAGAAAAAGAGACCTCATGTAGTTTAATATCACCTTGGATTTCAGATTTTTCTATATGACCATCGACTTCTATTTGTTGAGAGTCTTCAAGTATTTTAAAAATACGTTCAGAGGCTACCATCCCCATTTGTAATGTATTAAACTTATCAGCAATTTGTCTTAGCGGTCTGTATAGCATTTGGGATAATTGAATAAACAAGAAGATGGATCCAAACGTTATGGAATTCCCTCCCACTACTTTTAGTCCGCCGTACCATACGAGTAGGCCGATCGTCAGTGAAGAGATTATTTCAGCGATTGGAAAAAAAAAAGAATTATACCAAACTGTTTTTAACCAAGCGGTTTTAAGATTATTGTTTATTGATTCAAATTTTTTTTGTTCAATATGTTCTCGATGAAAAATTTGAACAATTTTCATTCCACTGATTCGCTCTTGAATAAATGTATTGATATTTCCAACTTCTCTTCTGACATCTTCAAAAGCCTTTTTCATGACCTTTTGAAACCATTTGGTAGTAACAATAATCAATGGAAAACAAACAAAAACAATTGCAGAAAGTTCAAGACTCACAACCAACATCACGGCAATGATGACAGCCATTTTTAATAAATCGGCGATGATCATAAAAAGGCCTTGTGAAAAAATGCTAGCAATCGTTTCAATATCGCTAACAACTCTTGTCACTAAGCGACCCACCGCCGATTGGTCATAATAGGCCATTTTAAAATTCATCAGTTTTTGAAATAGTTCTAATCGCATGTCTTTAACAACTTTTTGTCCCAACCAATTAGCATAAAAAACAAATAAAAACTGAAAAATAACTTCCAATATCAATGTTATCATTAAAAAAGAAAGAAACAGTACCATTCCAGAATAATCTTTTACCACGATATAATCATCAATAGTAATTTTTAAAAGATAGGGTGAGGCAGTAGAAACTATCGATAATAAAATAGCAGAAAGCAGTACCAGATTATACGTCTTCTGGTAAGGTTTTACAAAGCGTAAAACTTTACGAAATAATATCAAATCAAAGAAATTGAGATTTAATGTAAACTTCATTGGAGAAGATAAATATCAGAAGGATACTCTATTGAAGCCAAAAATAGCCCTTTAGCAGGGACTGAATATCCAGCCTTTTGTCGATTACCACTATTTAATATAGATATGAGTTCCTCTATCGAAATTTTATTTTTCCCAATTTGAATTAGTGTTCCGACAATACATCGAACCATACCTCTTAAGAACCGATTGGCTTTAATTGAGAATATCACTTTTGTTTGATTAAAATTCCATTGAATATCTTTAATATCACAAAGAAAGTGGGACACATCAGTGTTTGATTTACTAAAGCATTTAAAATCGGAATGATGTTTAATGACTTCTAGTGCTTTTATGATTTGACTATGAGTGATTTCATGGGAAAGATAGTAGCTAAAATCATGATTAAAGACATCTTTTTCAAAATGAATATGGTACTGATAGGTTCTGCTAATGGCATCAAAACGTGCTTGTGAATTTGCTTTGACTTGAGAAAACGAATTCAATTTGATATGCTTTCCTAAATAAGAATTAATAGGTTTTATATGAGCATTCAAATCATCAAAACTCATAGGAATATCAAAATGAGCGATCATTTGATGAGCGTGGACCCCTGTATCTGTTCGTCCTGCTCCAAAAATTTTAATAGGCATTTTTAAAAGAGTACTCAACCTATCTTCAATGACTTGCTGTATGCTTAGGGCATTTTTTTGGCATTGCCATCCATGATAATGGGTTCCATTGTAGGAAAATTCAGCAAAGTACCGTTGTAGAACATCTCCTGATTTATCAAAAATTTTCACATCATGATGAATCTAATGAAGAAAATTCGAATGCTAGTTTTTTGATGCATTGATTCTTTGAAATGATTCTTTTATAGTTAAAAGATTAATCATCAAAGATTTTGGCATTTCCAACATTTACATTAAAAGCAACACACCATATAACGATGTACTGATAATCTTTTAACTTGGTATTTTCAACAGTGTATGTATTCGGACCTTTGTAGTGAGATTTTCCTCGCCATACAAGCAATGAGTTAGAATTTGGTCTTGTTGAATTTGACAAGTATAATGCTCCATCGGGTAAACTATTGTTAATAGTAAAGTCATCCTTTAATGTGATTAATAAATCATCCCCTTCTGATTTGACTTCATAACTTCCTTTTAAACCATAACTACCTGAAATGGATCCTGTAAAACTTTCATTATCATTGGCTTGGGTTTTATTAGGATCTTCGACTATTGAAAAACTAATGCTTTTGGAATACGATTGATTTTGGTATACAACGGTGATTGTAATTTTAGAACTCCCAGGAGATACCGTAGTTATTATCCCATCACTATCAATGGTGAGCACACCGGTATCACTAGATTCCCATGTGGTAGAATCTGGAGTTGTTGATTGCCCATCTTCACCAATAAATTCAAAATTTAAGTCATACGTTGTCCCTTCAATAATTCCTCCAACTGTATTTGAAATAGAAACTTCGGGCTTAACAAAAACATTGACCGTAATAGTATCTGAATATGTCGTTGAACCAACTTGTGTTTTCACAGTGAGTGTTGCTTGACCAACTTTTACGGCGGTTATTGTACCGTTAGAATCAATTGAGATAACTCCAGAGTCAGAAGACTCCCAGGTCACCGATTTGGATGATTGTTTTTGACCTTGATCATCAAAATAGTCAAAACTTAACGTTTCAGTATCATCTTTTTCTATTCGTTGTAGTGTCGATGTAATCGAAAGGAGAGGGTCTATCCAAACTCTTATTGAAAATGAATCAGTATACGATTGACCATCAAAATTAATCGTTAACGTAATGGTCGTTGATCCCGGATTTTTTGCTGTGATAAGGCCAGTGCTATTAACTGAAACCACATTTTCATTTCCGCTTTGCCAACTTACCGATTGGGGGGTCAGTGATTCATCATCAGTTTTATTAATAAAACCATAGCTTAATTGTGATTCTTCTCCTTTTTTTAATGAATTTGGAGTAGAGGTTAAACTGAGTTTTGGTTCAACAACGATTGGTTTGGCTGTAACAGATAATAAAAAAGTATCAGAATAAGATTGACCATTATAAACAATCGTGATGGTGATGGTTGTAGAACCTTCGCTTTTGGCGATAATATTTCCACTATTGTCGATGGTAGCAACATTGGTATTGGAACTACTCCATGTGGTAGATTCTGGTTGAATCGGTTGACGAGTATCCTTATTGATAAATTGATACGTGGCTTTCGATTCTTGGGTTTCTTCGAGTGAATTAATTCTTGAACTAACCGATAGTTCTGGTTGAACAACTACCACTTGTTTAGCAGTAACCGATAATGAAAAAGTATCAGAATAAGATTGGCCATCATAAACAACCGTGATGGTGATGGTTGTAGAACCTTCGCTTTTGGCGAGAATATTGCCACTATTGTCGATGGTAGCAACCGTGGTATTAGAACTACTCCATGTGGTAGATTCTGGTTGAATCGGTTGATTAGTATCCTTATTAATAAATCGATACGTTACTTTCGATTCTTTGGTTTCTTCAAGTGAATTAATTCTTGAACTAACCGATAGTTCTGGTTGAACAACTACCACTTGTTTAGCAGTAACCGATAATGAAAAAGTATCAGAATAAGATTGGCCATCATAAACAACCGTGATGGTGATGGTTGTAGAACCTTCGCTTTTGGCGAGAATATTGCCACTATTGTCGATGGTAGCAACCGTGGTATTAGAACTACTCCATGTGGTAGATTCTGGTTGAATCGGTTGATTAGTATCCTTATTAATAAATCGATACGTTACTTTCGATTCTTTGGTTTCTTCAAGTGAATTAATTCTTGAACTAACCGATAGTTCTGGTTGAACAACTACCACTTGTTTAGCAGTAACCGATAATGAAAAAGTATCAGAATAAGATTGGCCATCATAAACAACCGTGATGGTGATGGTTGTAGAACCTTCGCTTTTGGCGAGAATATTGCCACTAGTATCTACCGTAGCAATGCTGCTATTTAAACTATTCCAAACAAACGATTCCGGTTCAAGAGGTTGATTATTTACTTTATTGATAAACCGAAAACTAACCGTTGATTCTTGATCTACTTCAAGGGTACTCAATGACGAATAGATGCTAAGTTCGGGATCAATAGGCATTTTTTGTCCTTCTGCCATGACATTGACAGAAAAAGAATTTTCAAAAGTCTGACCATTATAAAAAATCAGAATAGTTATTGTCGCTGATCCTTCACTTTTGGCCGAAAGGATTCCATTTTCATCAACTGAAACTACACGATCATCATCACTTTCCCATGTAATCGAATCGGGTTGAATTTCTTGATTATCTAATTTATTGGTAAAGGTAAATTCAACTTTAGATTCCGCATCTTGTTCTAGAATGTTGGGTTTCTGAGTGATTTCTAATACGGGTTCAATCGGTTTAGCCTTGATTTCAATTGGGAATTCTTTTGTATAGGTTTGTCCTTTGTATTGAACACTGACACTGATAATAACAGAATCTTCAGCTTGAATGGCCCGAATAGTCCCATCTTGTTCTACAGTAAGTGATTCATTATTTGTCGTATTCCATGTGAAAATCACCTCTGAATTTTCGTCTCCATTTTCATCAAAAAATATTGCTTTTAATTTTTGAGAACTTCCTTCAGTAATGGTATTGATCGTTTCTGTAAGGGTGATTTTTGGTTCTGAATTGACAGTAATAGAAATTTTGTCTTCATAAGACATGCCTTCAAACGTTACTTTGGCGGTGATTTCGGCAACGCCATTACTAACGGCAGTCACTTTTCCATTTTTATCAACTGTAATAATATCTGAATTACTAGAGGTATACGTAATATCGACACTATTGATGGGCTGTCCATCCAACCCACTAAAAACGGAATTCAAGGTCAGTGATTGATTTGATAAAATAGTGGTATCCTTCGATTCAATGCTTAGCATGGGCATCACAGTGACATCTATTTGAATTTCTTGAGTCAACGATTCTCCTTTAAAAATAATGGTTAATACGATGGTGGCTGTACCAATTTCGATACCCGTGATTGTTCCATTGTTATCAACCGTTAATATTTTGTCATCATTGCTGGTCCATGAAATGTCTTCTGGTGTAAGATCTTCCCCTGAGTTCGAATCCATTAAATTGAATTCAATCTCTAGCTGTTTTCCTTTTAAGATAGATTCTATATCACTATTTATTTTAAGATTGGGTGTGATGATTGGTTTTGGAATTTCAATGACATTGCTTTGAACTTTAATTTCAAAGGTTCTTCTGATGGTTTCCCCATCCAAAGTGACGATGCTAACAGTTATCGTAGCATCTCCTTTTGAAATCGCTGTGACTTTTCCATCAGAATTAACAGTTAAAACCTCTTCATTCGAACTCATCCATATAAAATTTGGATTATCAATTCTATTCCCAATGATATTTAAATATGCTAATTCAATATCATTAGACTGTCCCACAAAGATGTTTGTAAAGTCTTTAAGCACTCTGATCTCCGCTGGTACTCTGTCATCAATTAAATCATCCCCTTGACAGGCTAAAAACGCAAATAGAATAAATATGAAATTGGCGTAAAGTTTTGAAAGTATCATTGATTTAGAACCCAATACAGGGCAATAATAATTACAAACTATCATATGAACTATTTTCTTCATTTACTAGAAATTGTATACATCCTTCATCACGTATAGATATTTCGTATTTGGGTTTCTGGTCTTTATTGCTACAAATAAATTTAACGGGGGAGGGAGGTATTTTTGGTTCATTCTATTTTTATTGTTTATTATTAAAGATTCTTGTAAGTTTAATTCTCTATTTCTTTAATACTACAAAATATCTAGTGCTCACTTCATCATCAATATGTAATATACTACGGTTTGATAATATTCACCGTTTTTATCTAAAAAATTTGCAGTTGTATACGCATCATCATCTATCTGTATTCTATCCCACCCCCTTTTTCCATTCAAATTCTCCATTCATTATTACAATAGGTAGGTGTTTTATATTGTTTTCTATCACTTCAGTCAAGGGTTCCTCTAGGTTAGGGGCTTCGTAAGGCGCTAGATATTTTGTAATAAATTTTTGGGTTCCTAAATATTCTACTTTAACCTCAACCCTGTATACAGTCTCGCAATTATTTTTATCTCCCCCTCCTATTATTTTGGTTTCACATTTTGCTCTGATATATTTAATCCTCTTAACTTGACTAAATAATAGGATTGTTAGTATTAAGACTATTCCAATTATTAGGTATTTCATTGGTTGGTATTGTTTAGGTTTCTATATCGGGCATATCAATAGTTACTACTCTTTCCTCTTTAGATAATAACCTATTTAACTGCCATATAATATGGTTATAATCTGTCTCTCATGGTTTATATTTCATTGTATTAATACAACTTATTTCGTAGGTTATTTTTAGCATACTATCTAAATAGTTTTCTAATTCCTATAGGGCTTAAATATTTTCCTTTCTTATCCTGTTCTTTATAATAAAGTTCTAAACTTGGGGTTGCTTCTTTAATTAACCTTTCTAATTTCTTTATATGTTTATCGTATGTATCTAATCTCCTTGCATTGCTTATTATTTATAATTCGTTCATTGGTTATTTTTTATAAACTGACTTACAATAAACCCTATAATAGATAGTATCGTAGTGCTTCCAACTCCTATAATCCATTTAATATTATTTCTATTATCATTTACTTTATCATTCATCCCACTTATTTTGTCTTCTATACTTTCTAACCGTTTTGATATATCTGTATTGTGCTTATTAATATCGTCTATTTTCTCAGTCTCTTTTTTAACCTCGTCTATTTTCTCAGTCTCTTTTTTAACCTCGTCTATTTTCTTAATAAGTAATTCTATTAAGTCCTTATTAATTCCTTGTTGTTTATTCATTACTATCGATTTGTTGGCTTCGTATTTCTATATGGTTTATAGTATATAGAACTCAATAAATTTAAGATTAATTTTTAAATAATAAAAATATGAACAACCATATTATTCTTCTATTTGATCGGTTACTTTAATTTTTGGAATTATGCTAAATCAAATACAATCGATATCTATAAGTTGAATCGAAATATTTTAATAACAGAAAATTCTATATTTGCAACCGATAGACTTTCCAAAAATAATATTCTCGATGGAAAGAATTCGTCAAAATTTAATTTAATCAGCAATTTCTGATAAATTGACATATACTTGAAAATTAGGTCATCGCCTAATCAATATCATTTGAAACATTAACCTCTTACTTTCTTTTTTAACAAGATCTTTAGATCTTCACTATTAATTCCATAGTTATGATTGAAATAATCACTTTACCTACTAAAACCTTATCTGAATTAAAACAAATTGCCAAACGTCTAGGAAAAAATTCAATTTCTAGAGCTAATAAAAAAGATTTAATTCAATTTATTTCTGAAGAAATTTTAAAAAATCCTGATTTGGCCAATATCGAAATTGATGAAATCAATGCTGAAATAAATACCGTATCAGAAAAGCATCCATCTGAAAAAAAACAGGTATCTTTTGTTAATAACGATTCACCGTCACCAATTCCGATTAAAAATGGGACGCAAAATGAAAAACCTCATAAAATTCAACAAGAAACGATATATTCTAACATAGATTCGAATGGAAAACAAAATAAAGAATCAAAAATACTTCCTGAATCTGAAGATTCAAACCAGCGTGAGACCTCGAAGAACAATCCAAAAGTTGAACAACCTCATTACAAAGATTCGAAATATGAATTTGAAGGATTTGTTGATGCTGAAGGAGTATTAGAAATCATGAATGAAGGATATGGATTTTTACGTTCTTCAGATTTTAATTATCTCTCTTCTCCTGATGATATTTATGTCAGTCAATCTCAGATTCGATTATTTGGTCTTAAAACCGGTGATACTGTATTAGGATATGTTCGACCACCCAAGGTTGGTGAAAAATATTTTCCCCTCATAAAATTAAAACATATCAATGGCATGTCTCCCACGCATGTGAGAGATCGCGTGGCATTTGAACACTTGACTCCCTTGTTTCCAGAAGAAAAATTTGAATTAGCAAAACTCAATTGTTCTGTTTCGACTCGCATGATGGATTTGTTCTCTCCCATTGGCAAAGGACAAAGAGGAATGATCGTTTCTCAGCCCAAAACAGGCAAAACCATGTTATTGAAAGATATAGCTAATGCTATAGCAGCCAATCATCCTGAGGTTTATCTTATTGTATTATTAATCGATGAGCGGCCTGAAGAAGTTACTGACATGCAACGTAATGTCAACGCAGAAGTGATCGCATCGACTTTTGATGAACCAGCTAGTCGACATGTTAAAATTGCCAATATCGTTTTAGAAAAAACTAAACGATTAGTTGAATGCGGACATGATGTCGTTATCTTATTAGATTCCATTACTCGGCTAGCTCGAGCATATAATACTGTTCAGCCAGCTTCTGGAAAAATATTAAGTGGCGGAGTCGACGCCAATGCATTACAAAGACCCAAACGGTTTTTTGGAGCCGCAAGGAATATAGAAAATGGGGGATCTCTTTCAATAATTGCAACTGCATTGACTGAAACAGGATCCAAAATGGATGAAGTCATTTTTGAAGAATTTAAGGGAACCGGAAATATGGAACTTCAATTAGATCGCAGGATAGCCAATCGACGTTTGTATCCTGCCATCGATTTGTTATCATCAAGCACGCGAAGAGAAGATTTGTTGATTGATGAAAATTTATTGCGTAAAATGTGGATTGCAAGAAAAATGCTGGCCGATATGACACCTGTTGAAGCCATTGAATTAATGCTAGACCGTTTTAATAGAACCAAAGATAATCTAGAATTCATTGCTACGATGGGAAGCTGAAACGCGACTTTATCTTATAGCAAAATAAAGGTTTAAGTATTTTTTATCGGTCTACGAAATACTTATGAAATATTTACTGATTTTTGATTTTAAGTTGGCCGCCTTATTTTGATGAATCACATTGTTTTTTGCCAATTTGTCAATCATAGAAATAATTTCTGGAAAGCGTTTAGCAGCACTTTTTTTATCTTCTAACTTTTTGAAATCCCTCATTGCGTTTCTTACGGTTTTGTGTTGATACCGATTCTGTACTTTCTTTTTTTCAGAAGATCTTATTCGCTTTAGTGCTGATTTATGATTAGCCATAATGAATTATTCAATTAATAAGTAGCCCGTAGGGGAATCGAACCCCTCTTTCCAGGATGAAAACCTGGCGTCCTAGCCGATAGACGAACGGGCCAAAATTTGGTTCGCAAAAGTACATTGTATTTTCAAAATTTCAAAACGCAATGTATATCATATTGTCATGAGTTTATTAACTTGCGAATCAACCAACCCAAATGATTTTATGAATAATCCTTATTTGATGTTACTTTTATTATGCTTAGTAAACACAGCCTATTCTCAAAAGAAAAAAGATAACATATATAATACCAATGCGCAAAATATCGCGGCAAGTGGTTATGATGTCGTGGCTTATTTTATTGAAAATCAAGCCATTGAAGGAGAACAGAATATTACATCTGAATTTGAGGCGATAATCTATCGATTTGCTAGCAAAAAAAATAAAGCGATTTTTGAAGCATCTCCTTCAAAATATGTTCCACAGTATGGTGGATGGTGTGCCTATGCAATGGGGAAAAAGGGTGAAAAGGTCAGTATCAATCCAAAAGCATTTTCAATCGAAGATGGGAAGTTGTACTTGTTTTATAAAAAAGGGGGGACTGATACCTTGAAACGCTGGCAAAAAAATACGGCAAAACTAAAATCTCAAGCAGATTCAGAGTGGTCTCAGTTGATTAGAAATGAATCGCATTGATGATAATACATGAACTATGAAACTTCCTAATTGGCTTTATATTTTTAGAGTAGGCATAGCAGCTATATTAATCCAATCTTTGTATTTCAAATTTACCGGCCATCCCGAAGCGGTTCATATCTTTTCAACTTTGGGCGTCGAGCCATGGGGAAGAGTCTTATTAGGAATTATTGAATTATTAACTAGTTTATTGATTTTAGTACCTAAAACCGTATTAAAGGGATTATGTTTATCTATTGGATTGATGATAGGAGCAGTATTCACCCATTTATTTACTGATGTTGGCATTATTGTCCAATGGGACGATCAATCAGATAATGGAGAACTGTTTATCATGGCCATCGTTGCATTGATACTCAGTAAACTAACCTTTTATATCATTTCGCTTAAACTCCATATTTCTTGTTGGGTTTTAATCAAAGAAGTCATTACGCTAAAGCGGTAAATTCTTTATGTTGGGACTTTCGGTCTTTTTTCAAAGAATCTACCATTATGAGTATTGGCCTTTTTGGATTTTTTATTTACCTGCCTTTTTTTATGGGCTTATTTTAGGCATAAAAGCGCGATCGCCACTCTATTTCACCTCCATCAATCGATGCATGAATTTTGGTGGTACTTTTTTAAGTTCTAAATATGGATATTTGAAATATTTACCCAAAGAAAATATACCGATTTCATGTATTGTAAATCGTCAAATGTCATTAACTGAAATTATGAAACAGTTAAAAATTCATCATTTAGACTACCCGATCATAGCAAAACCAGATATCGGAGAAAGAGGAAAATCAGTTTCAAAAATCCAAAATAAACGACAGCTCTCACAATATTTTAAAAACGCCTCATATCAAACTTTTATTCTTCAAGAATATATTGATTATCCGATTGAAATCGGTGTGCTGTACTATAGAGATACTGATGGAAAAGGGAATATCACTTCAGTTGGATTAAAAAAATTTTGTACTATCCAAGGGGATGGACAATCCACTCTTGGCAAGTTGATTTTAAAAAATCCTAGAGTTTATAAAAGAAAAAAACAACTAGAAACACGATTTAAAAACGGTTGGGATACGGTTTTAAATCGTGGTGAAAAAATTCTAGTGGAACCCATTGGAAATCATAATTTGGGAACTACGTTTTTAAACGGAAATCATTTGTATTCTGATGAAATGATGCAATGGATTGACCATCGAGCTTCCATGATTCCAAATTTTGATTATGGTCGATTTGATTTACGTATTAGTAGCTGGAATAGTTTTAAAAATAATCAGGGGATAAAAATTCTAGAAATCAATGGGGTCAATTCCGAGCCAATCCATATCTATTCGCCTAACTTTGGATTGATTAATGCCTATAAAGAAATATTCAAACACATGCGTATTATTTATCGTTTAAGCGTGCATCAAATCAAACATTATCCCCCTGTTTCAATAAATAGTTTTGTTCGGGGAATCATCGATTTTAAAAATAAAAAAGAACATTATAAGATTATTAAAGCATGAAATATTTTCAACCCCATCATATCATCTTAGCACAACTAAAAAATTTGTTATCAAATATTTCAGTTGAAGATTTCACTAAGAAAAGTGATTTGCTTTATAATGCATCAATCGGTGAACATTTTCGTCACATCATCGAGTTTTACAGATGTTGCCTATTTTTTAGAAAAGGGGATGTGGTTAATTATGATTTAAGACCTCGCGATAAAGCTTTAGAAAATACGCCATCGGCCGGCCTTCAAGCAATCGATGAAATAATAACCTATCTGCAAAATTTATCTGACCCAGAAGAAATTAGTTTAAATCTTGAATTAGAGTGCCTTGATCAAACCGATGGTATTGCGACTAATTTACATCGAGAATTAGCATTTTGTTTGGACCATTGTATTCATCATCAGAGTATTATTAAAATCGGTTTAAAGGCTAATAAATTAGATTATTTAGTAGACAAAAATTTTGGCGTTGCATTTTCCACCCAAACCTATCGTGAACAATGTGCATCGTAACCTATGTACCCACTAAAACTGGATTTATACTTACATCTAATAGAGACGAAAATCCCAATCGTCCAACAGTAGCTCCAGATTACTATCACTCTTATAATCAGACTTTAATTTATCCAAGGGATGACGTAGCCGGCGGGACATGGTTTGGCATCAACTGCAGTCAATCAAAAATCGGATGTATTTTAAATGCACAAAACCCTCGTGATAAAGAAAGCTCTTCATCTAGAGGCGTATTTTTACGCAATCACCTCAGCAAAATACATTTTAATGGAAAACTTACCAACGATGACTTTAGAGATTTAGCTCCGTTTGAATATCTGTTTATCGATTATAGATTATCAAATATTAAATTTTTAGTCTATCATTGGGATGGTCAAGACCTGATTATAAAAAAAGTCGATCATCAGAATGAACAAATTTGGAGTTCATTATCACTTTATGATGTAGAAAAACATACCAACAACCTAAACATCTTCAACTATTGGTTAAAACAAAAGCGAGAACTTGATCAAAATTTAATTTTTAAAATGCATGAAACACAGTTTGTGCAACCTTTAAAAAGTAAAAATTTCCATCTCTATCAACAATCACTTCCTATTCAAACGATCAGCATCACCTCGCTATCAGTTGATGGAAGACATAAAACATTGATATACCAAGATTTAATCACCCAAAAGATAACCATAAGAGATTTTTTTTAAGTTTAATAAGCTCTTGCAAATACAACCCGTCCATTCGATGGTTTTCCACTAAAAATACATTTTCCTTTTTCTATCGTTTGATTTTTAGGAATGCATCTTATGGAGGCTTTGGTTTTAGTTTGAATTTCTTTTTCTGTTTTAGTCGTCCCATCCCAATGAGCCAAAACAAAACCACCCTTTTGATTCAATATATCTTGAAACTCATCAAAAGAATTTGCTTCAAACGTATTATCATGTTGAAAATTTAAGGCTTTTTGAAACATATCTTTTTGCATTAAAGAAAGTTTATGTTCAACATACCTTATCAATTGATCAAGGGGAATGAATTCTTTTTCTAAAGTTAATCGATAACTGATTTCAACTTGATTTTTTTTAAGATCACGTGGCCCTATCGAAATCCGAAGCGGAACACCTTCAAGTTCATATTGATGAAACTTAAAACTTGGTTTTTGATTTTTTCGATCATCGTATTTAATGCGATATTGCTTTTTATTAAATTGATCTACAAGTTGGTTGGCAAGCTTTGAAATAGATTGTAGTTCTTCTTGATTTTTATAAATTGGAATTATTACAATTTGAATGGGAGCTAAATTTGGCGGCAATACCAACCCTTGATCATCGCCATGGGTCATCACAAGTGCCCCCATCAATCGGGTTGAAACACCCCAAGAAGTCGCCCAAACAAAATCAAGAGTTCCGGATTTTGTTGCAAATTTCACATCAAATGCTTTGGCAAATTTTTGACCTAAAAAATGAGAAGTACCAGCTTGGAGCGCTTTTCCATCTTGCATCAATGCCTCAATACAGTAGGTTATTTCAGCTCCAGCAAATTTTTCGTTTTCAGATTTGGTGCCTTGTAAAACAGGGATAGCCATATAGTTTTCTACAAAATCTGCATAAATTTCATTCATGAGTTGAGCTTCTTTTAAAGCTTCTTCTTTTGAAGTATGGGCAGTATGTCCTTCTTGCCATAGAAATTCAGATGTCCGTAAAAATAGTCTGGTGCGCATTTCCCAACGCACCACATTAGACCATTGGTTTAATAAAATGGGTAGATCGCGATAAGATTGGATCCAATTTTTATACGTATTCCAAATAATAGCTTCACTGGTTGGCCTTACAATCAGTTCTTCTTCGAGTTTTGACTGAGGATCTACGATTAACTTCCCTTTTGCGGTTGGATCATTTTTTAGTCTATAATGAGTCACAATAGCACATTCTTTGGCGAAGCCTTCAGCATTTTTTTCTTCGGCCTCAAATAATGATTTAGGAACAAAAAGAGGAAAATATGCATTTTGGTGTCCTGTAGTTTTAAACATCTTATCGAGTTGTGCTTGCATCTTTTCCCAAATCGAAAATCCATTTGGTTTTATAATCATACAACCACGCACCGCAGAGTTTTCAGCAAGATTTGCTTTTACAATTAAGTCATTATACCATTTAGAATAATTCTGCGATCTTGGAGTTAAACTTTTCAACATAATAATTTTGGCATAACTTTTGAAGTATCTTAGATTATAGAACTTGGCAAATTTAATTATTCAATAATTCACTAATTCCCTTGAAGATGAAAACAATCGTTTTTTTAAAATCGAAATTACCATATGGAATAATGACCATATTGGTTTTTGTATTGGGAGCATGTAGTGGATACTATATTGGCGTTCCTATTGATGATATTTATGGATATCATCAAATTGAAATCCAGCATACAAACCCACCCGAAAGAGATCGATCTTCTTTTTATAAAAATTATTTTAATAACCTTTCAGAGCAAGAGTCTTTCCATCAAAAAAATCAAGCTCAATTTCGTGATTCCTCATACATTGACCCAGAACGTTATTCTGACGCACCAGATTATCAGACTTATGGGCCTTGGGGTCAAACTCCATCGACCACTAGAATCATTATTAATAATTATCACCCATTTGATTATGATTTTGGATTTTATAATCGGCCTTGGGGTTTTGGATTTCGTCCCTTCTATGGGTATGGCCATCGACCCTTCTTTTCCTACCATAGAAGTTTTTATCGCCCTTGGCATCGTTTTCATCATCCATGGAATGACCATTGGCACTATCCTGATTTGGCTTTTAATCCCTATTTTGAGTATGGATATTCTACGTATTGGACGTCTAATCCCTATAGTTATTGGAATCCCTATCCCTATTATGGACATCGTTGGGGATATCCATTAGCCTACAGAAATTATCGAACTGAAGGCTATGCAGGCGTTTCTTATGTTCGGAATCGAAGAAACCAACCTATCGAGTCTTCTGAATCTGAAACTAAAAAAACTAGAAAAGCAAAAGAACCTAAAAATTATTCTTCTTCGAATTCTTTATCTACGCAACTTGCTTTATCTCGTTTGCAATCTTCTTTGGTAACGCCAAGGTATTATGGTTCTCAAAATCCCGTATTATCAAGATCCAAATCATATGGTTCTACCGCCTCAACACTTCAAGGCAGTGCAAATAATACCAAAGTGGTTGCTTCAAGATCTCGGACGGAATCCACTAGTTTGAGTAATAACCGCCAAACGATTCAAAAAAAGAGTCAAGCCAATACACCGCGTTATCAAGTATCGACCTCAAGGGGGGGGGCAAATGCTTCAATTGATTCGCCTAGGAAATCAAATATTAATTCTAATATTAGATCTGGTCAACCGAGAACCCATCGAAGTAATGTTCAATCATATCGAAGAGCTCCCACTTCATTAAAAAGAACGAATTCACAACAGTCTTCTGTCATCAAATCGAAAGATTATAATGATAGATCTCCATCTAGTTCGACCCAAAGTAGTTCTAATGAAAATGCTACTCCATCTCGAACCCGATATTCTCAACCAAAAGTTTCAAGGAGTTATCAGTCGAATGACTCCTCATATAGAAGTTCTTCAAGATCTATTAGTGTTTCAAGAAGTCAACCCAATCGGTCTACATACAGTAGTTCTAGGTCAAGTTCTTCAAATTCTAGAGGCAGATCTTCCTCTTCTAGCCGAAGAAATTGATTCCAATGATGATTGATAGCTAGAAACACCATGAAGTATTTTCTAATGATTGCTACCCATTTGATTGCTGGGGGCGTAATATTAAATGCACAAAATATCAATGATGTATTTATATTTTCACAATCTCCACTCAATGGATCGGCGCGATTCGTGGCTATGGGAGGGGCATTTCAAGCATTAGGAGGCGATCCTTCTGGAGTTATTTCTAATCCAGCAGGAAGTGCTATTTATTCGACGGGTGAGTTTAATACGACCTTATTTTATGATAATAAAAATACGAAATCTATTTATGGAAATACTGAAACGACTATGACAGGCCGAGAATCTGATGTTTTTAGTTTGGGTCAAGTTTCTCTTATTTTCTCTTCTGAATTCTTTAAGCCATATATTCAAAACAGCATTAGCAACAGGTTTGCAATCGGTATATTTTATAATGGAAGGAATTATTATAAAAATGATTTTGTTGTCAATGGAGAAAATACGATTGGAATTGATTCTTATTTTTTGAATCACGCTAATGGGGCAAAAGTTAAGTTAGATGAATTACAGTACAGAGAAGGTGAAAGTCTTTCGGAAAGATATGATTTGCTAGGGGAGAGAATTGGATATTCTGCTCAACAAGCTCTATTGGGATTTCAATCTTATCTGATTAATCCAGTTGATGATCGTCCTAACAATACGAGTTATGTATCAGCCTTATCAGAATATGAACAACTTCCATTAGAACAAAACTTTGTTTATAACCAAAGTGGGATCAATCATCAAGTGACCTTGAATTTTGCCTTTGAGCTTCAAGATCGTTATTATTTTGGCACTAATATTAATATCGATTGGTTTCGATATAAAGAAATCAGTGATTATCTGGAAATAGGTCATGACCTTGATTCACCCTATTCTGAAATAAACTTTGTAAACGAATTTTCTACTTTAGGAATAGGCTACTCATTTCAAATAGGGGCCTTAGCTAAATTTTCTGATGTATTGAGAGTAGGGATAACCTATGAAACTCCAAGATGGATTGATTTTGAAGATGAAACCAGTCAATATGTCATCAATGAAATTCAAGTTGATGACGAACTTCTTGATCCTATCGACCCCAATATCCTCAATATTTATCCCCCTCATACTCTTAGGATAGCTGCAAAGTACTCTGCAGGGATAGCTTTTGTGTTTAATCAAAAGGGATTACTTTCTATTGATTATAGTCTTCGACCATTGCAAAATTCAAAGTTTTCTGATCCTCAATATCCTAATTCTGAGGCATTTAGTGGCACCAATAGATTGATCAAGTCCTATTTTCAAACCCATTCAATACTCAGAGTGGGGGGAGAGATTAATTTTAATAGGTTTAGTATCCGAAGCGGTTATTTTAGAGAGTCTTCCCTTTTTGCTAATTTCTTAAAGAAACCAAGTCAAGGATTCACAGCTGGGTTAGGCTATAAATTCGGACCACATCAAATCAATGCTGCTATGATGTTAGAGTCTAGAACAACAAATCATCAGTTTTATACTAATTATTATGATTCACAAGGAGTGCCCTTTTCATATCAATTAGAAAAGAATCCTTTTAGTTTTTTCTTAAGTTATCACTTTAAATTTCTTTAGTCGTTGTAATTGAAGGTTGCAAACCCTCTATACCAAACTCCAATATCAATACTTTTGGAAAAAATTTCGACTTGTTTTTTAAATCATAAGTTAAACTTTATAATTTGAATCGAAAAAAAATAATTAGTCGCTTGTTAAAAAGCCTTGATATCATGTAGTCCTTTTCTATTGTGGATTGAATCTACAATTAAATTGTGTATGGGGTCAAATTTTTGTAGAAATGGTTCAAAAAGTGGCTCAATACAATCCTTATGATTGTAATCGGCATTTGGAAGCACGACATGATCCAGTACCAACAAAAAGAGATTAAGAAATTATTGATGGTTTTATCCGATAAAATTGCACAAAGTAACAGCGTGGCATTTCCTACCGATGTCAAATTGAATAAAAAAGTCATCGATTAATGCAACAAATTCGCCAAAAAAGGAAAAATCCAACAGAGGCAGATTAATGCGAAGGACTCCAAAGAACTGATGCGTGAACCATTCCATGGAAAGCATATCCCCGACGAGCCAAAAAGATAGTCTCCAAACTCAAGATTTTGGCGAACAGACAAGTATGGTAATGTTCTGCACCCCCAAATTAGGCCAGCTGTTTCAGTGATGTCTTATTCGTTATATGTTGTCTTAATTTTAAAGATACGAAGCGAAGCTAGCATACACGAGAATTCAAATTTAAGGTGGTTCCAGGAAGCCTTCAAA
Organism: Flavobacteriaceae bacterium; assembly: GCA_965221765.1. GTDB lineage: Bacteria > Bacteroidota > Bacteroidia > Flavobacteriales > Flavobacteriaceae > Bin25. The sequence continues at coordinate 1,917,661 of OZ244911.1, read as the reverse complement.
GAGCGTTACAGCATCCAAGCATTCGCTCGTGGTTTTGAGGGACCTCCTGTCCAAATATCTACTTGGAAAAAAGAGTTTGACCAACAGCGAAAAATTTGTTTCATCGTTCGAACACTCGAAAAACGGAGGAGCAGAAACAAAAACAATGAGATCAATGCTACCCGATCATGGGTCAATAGAAGATAGAAATTCAATTCTTAAAAAAAACTGATGATGTAATACACCTTCGTCAAGCATCGTCAGATGGTGAATCGATCTTCTACTTTGAGTATTGTGAGGCCATGTGCTTTATGGTCGATTGATCGCAGTGGCTAGTACTATCAAGCCTTCCGAACTTCATTTACAATTGGTGAAGCTAATCAAGAGATCCGCTATCCCTTTTTGGGGGCTCAACGGATGCTTCGGTGGATGCTCATGAAGCCTCCGGAATTTAAACCACTGAACATCAAACGCATCGTCCGTCTTGATAAGGTACTTAACCTCCGAGTTCTTTCCCCCAACATAAAAACCACTAGAAGAATTCAAAACCCTAAGCACCAAGTATTTCTATCTTTAATACGAGGATGGACCATCCAAAAACCCCATCATGTTTGTCCGCTGATATCCCCTCCATGAGTGTTTTAGGCGGACGGGGTTATCTCGGTGCCATCATCAATCCATATAGTCGTTTTGTGGTCGGCTTTCATCGTTCCAATACCATGCCTATAGACTAGTGTTTGGAGGCTATCTATAAAGCAATCGAACACGATGGGTGCCCTCAAATATTGAATACGAACTAGGGCAGTCCGTTGGCTTCGAGGGAGTCTACGAATACCGTCAATCGTTTTTCTATTCCGTGAAGTATGGATCGAAAAGGCAAAGCAACCGATCATGCCTTGATCAAAAAATGGTGGCATTCGGTCCAACTGAAGATGGTTTGGAAGGCGATAAACCAATTGGAAAAATATTGTCGCTTTTATCACGATGAGAGACCCCATCAGAGCATCGCCTATCAAACACCCGTTGATTGTTACCATGAAATCAACAAAAAACAAAAAATGATGAATAATCAAAAAAAACAAACCACTCATTTTTAATTTGGAATCGTTCTTTTTTCAAGTCCAGATATCAAACAAAAACAAGAGATATCTATAACTTAAATTTGGTCAATAACTGTCCTAGCGATGGGATACACTTCGATGTTCAACTAACTTAGTGCAACATGGAGCAAGGCCAGAAAACTAGTGAACTAGTTATTCACAAGTTGTCATTATAGATGTTTCGAAACACAAAAAATCTGAAGTATCAAAAACTCAACCTAGAACATTAAGGTCCCCATTGTGAATGACTTATCAAAGACATACCAATCAATCCATCGCCTAACCATGAGAAGTTTATGGGCAATAGATTTTATCAAGCGGTAAGCGACACCTACTAGCCACAAAAAGAGATCCCACTTGGTATCTCATTGGTAGAGGCACGCTAGGATGCCATCAAATACTGGATGGTAGAAGAACTATAGCGTTTTGAGTAGATGGTTGCCTATGGCAAACCCCCTTGGGATGACCACCCTTACTATCGATGGGATCCTTCATGAAGTGAATAAGCTTCTAAGCATGACAACAAGCCATCAGATTATCCCTAAAACGAGTGCTATCGTTATCGATTTCATGGAAAAAGCAAGCCCATGATGAAAATCACTAGGCCCACCCGAAAAAACAAGAACCATGACTTGAAAATGGGGGGGGGTACTGATTATCTTTGCAAAGATTTACTTGAATTCCTATCGATGAATTTTAAATTTTACCCATCATCCATGCTTAAACCCATACCACTCATGACTCGCTTATCCGATCTTAGACCCTCTTGGTCGATGCCTTTTCTTCTGTTGATTTTCTTTTCTTGTGGAGGAGATGATTCCCCTGAAAACCCCGTTACCCCCCCCCTATTTTATACCGTAACGACCTCGGCGAGTATCGGTGGGACCATCACCTCTTCCCAACGCATCGCCAGTGGACAGTCCGTAGCCATCACCGCTACCCCCAACCAACATTATCAGTTCAAAGCCTGGACGGGCAATTGTCCCAGTAGTGGCCAAGGGGCTAGCCTCCGTTTTGAAGTGAGCGGTCATTGCTCCATCAACGCGGTCTTTGAAAAAATCAACTATCCCATCACGGCTACCACCACCGACGGAGGAACGGTCACCGGACTGCCCGCCCAAGACCTCCCCCAAGGACAGCCCATCACCCTCCAAGCCGTGCCCCAAGAACACCATGTCTTTACTGGCTGGACGACCGATGAAGCCGCCGGCTGTCCCACCCTAGAAGACCCCACCCGACCAGCCCTCTCTTTTGTCATCCAAGGGCCCTGCGGATTCCAAGCTACTTTTCAAAAAGTCCGACGCACTATCACCACCGCCATTGATGAAGGCGGCACCATTACCCCCACCCAAACCGTCGAACACGATCAGCTCGTAACCATTACCGTAACCCTCGAAGAGGGCTATACACTAAACCAATGGACGGGCAACTGCGGGACCTTTTCTCCCCAAGACCTCACCATCACCTTTCCCGCTACCGAGGATTGCCAGCTCCAAGCCATTCTCGAAAAAATAACCTATCTCCTCCAAGCCACCCCTACCCCAGGAGGCACTATTGATGAGCCCACTCAACTCGAAGCCCCCCCAGGCCAATCGGTGACCTTCACCGCCGTGGCTGACCAAAACCATGTCTTTGCCGGTTGGGAAACCGATGAGACGACCGAGTGTCCCACGATTGAAAATCCCCAAGAGCCTACCCTCTCGTTCATCGTCACCGGCCCCTGTGCCCTGCAAGCGATCTTTCAAAAAGCCCAACGCACCATCACTACCGCCATCAATACAGGCGGCACCATGACCCCCACCCAAACCATCGAACATGGACAAACGGTGCGCATTACCGTCGAGGTGGATGACGGCTATACCTTAGAAGCATGGGATAGCGATTGCGGCAGCTTTAGTTCTAGTGAGACCACCATCACCTTCCCCGCGACCGAGGATTGTCAAGTGACTGCCGTGCTACAAGAAGTTGAAGAAGAACCCACCCGCTATCTCCTCCAAGCCACCCCTACCCCAGGAGGCACTATTGATGGGCCCACTCAACTCGAAGCCACCCCAGGCCAATCGGTGACCTTCACCGCCGTGGCTGACCAAAATCATGTCTTTGCCGGTTGGGAAACCGATGAGACGACCGAGTGTCCCACGATTGAAAATCCCCAAGAGCCTACCCTCTCGTTCATCGTCACCGGCCCCTGTGCCCTGCAAGCGATCTTTCAAAAAGCCCAACGCACCATCACTACCGCCATCAATACAGGCGGCACCATGACCCCCACCCAAACCATCGAACATGGACAAACGGTGCGCATTACCGTCGAGGTGGATGACGGCTATACCTTAGAAGCATGGGATAGCGATTGCGGCAGCTTTAGTTCTAGTGACACCACCATCACCTTCCCCGCGACCAAGGATTGTCAAGTGACTGCCGTGCTACAAGAAGTTGAAGAAGAACCAACACCCCAGACCAAAGATTGCAACGGACAACCCATTCCCATCGACGAGGATTGTCCTGAGCCAGAGCCCCAGACCAAAGATTGCAACGGACAACCCATTCCCATCGACGAGGATTGTCCTGAGCCAGAGCCCCAGACCAAAGATTGCAACGGACAACCCATTCCCATCGACGAGGATTGTCCTGAGCCAGAGCCCCAAACCAAATCTTGTTGGGATGGTTCTGTGATTCCTCGCTCTCAAAGTTGTCCGATTCAAACCAAAGATTGCCATGGCAATCAAATCCCTAGTGGGGATACTTGTCCTGATTTGCTAGTCCAGCATAGCAATGGCGTGACCATCATCATCAATCCCGCGCTTCAAAACCATTCGCAGTATGCGGGACGAAAAGCGACGGTCGATGGCACCGAGTATACCATCGTGACCAATGCCACCCTCAAAACCTGGGCAGCCGATGATCAGACCAATGCCGTCTGTACTTCCTTGGTGACCGATATGAGTGACTTGTTCCGAAATAAAGCCACTTTTAACCAAGATATCAGCTCCTGGGATACCAGTCGTGTCACCACGATGGAAAACATGTTTACTAAGGCTAATGCTTTTAATGAAGATATTGGCGATTGGGATGTCAGCCAAGTGACCAATATGAATCATATGTTTAATACAGCCAGTGCCTTTAATCAAGACATCGGCGACTGGGATGTCAGCCAAGTGACCACTATGAATTCGATGTTTGCTAATGCTCCGGCCTTTAATCAAGATATCAGCGGGTGGGATGTTAGTAGTGTGACCTCGATGAGAACGATGTTTGCTAATGCTACGGCCTTCCACCAAGATATTAGTGAGTGGACCGTCAGTCAGGTGACTACTTGCATTCAGTCGGTCTGTGACTTGATGGCCGCCTATCGCCCGGCTTTTAGTAGCTGTAGCCTTAGTTGTCCAGTCCAGACCCAAGATTGTCATGGACAACCCATCCCCGCGGGGGATACCTGTCCCCCCTTGCTAAAAAAACATAGTAATGGCACCACGGTCATCCTCCATCCCGACCTCCAAAATCCTTCGTCCTATGCGGGACGAAAAGCGACGGTCGATGGCACCGAGTATACCCTCGTGACCAATGCCACCCTCAAAACCTGGGCCGCCAATGATCAGACCAATGCCGTGTGTACTTCTTTGGTGACCGATATGAGTGCCTTGTTCCGAAATAAAGCCTCGTTTAATCAAAATATCAGCTCGTGGGATGTGAGCCAGGTCACCGTCATGGATTCCTTGTTTAAAGGGGCCACGGCTTTCGATCAAAATATCAGCAAGTGGGATGTCAGCAGTGTGACCGATATGCGAGAAACGTTTAAAGGAGCCACGGCCTTTAACCAAGACCTCAGCGACTGGGATGTCAGCAGTGTGACCGATATGCGAGAAACGTTTAAAGGAGCCACGGCTTTTGATCAAGATATCAGCGGGTGGGATGTCAGCAGTGTGACCACCTGTACCGAGGCGGTCTGTGGCTTGGTGCCGGCCTACCGTCCTGCTTTTACGTGTAGCGTCAGTTGTCCCACGCCCCCCTTGCTAGTCAAGGCAGACAATGGGGTGACCGTCCTCCTCAATCCCTTGCTAGAAGCTTCCCAGATCCCTTCGGCAGGCGATACCTACACCCTCGAGGGGACCACCTATACCATCGTGGATAATGCCGCCCTCAAAACCTGGGCGACCAATGATCAGACCAATGCCGTCTGTACTTCTTTGGTGACCGATATGAGCAATCTCTTTCAAAATAAAGCCTCGTTTAATCAAAATATCAGCTCGTGGGATACCAGCGGGGTGACCACCATGCAACAGATGTTTCAAGGCGCCGCGGCTTTTAATCAAGATATCGGCCACTGGAATACCAGCAGCGTGACCAATATGGAAAACATGTTTGTCGATGCGAGTGTCTTCAACCAAGATATTGGCGATTGGGATGTCGGTAGTGTAACCTCGATGAGAACGATGTTTGTTAATGCTACGGCCTTCCACCAAGACATTGGCGAGTGGAATGTCAGTAGTGTGACGGATATGTATGCCATGTTTTATCAAGCGAGTGCCTTCAACCAAGATATTGGCGATTGGGATGTTAGTAGTGTAACCAATATGGGTTATATGTTTTCTGAAGCGAGTGCCTTCAACCAAGACATTGGCGAGTGGAATGTCAGTAGTGTGACGGATATGTATGCCATGTTTTCTGAAGCGAGTGCCTTCAACCAAGACATTGGCGATTGGGATGTTAGTAGTGTAACCAATATGGGTTTTATGTTTTATAAATTGAGTGAATTCAACCAAGATATTGGGGAATGGGATGTCCGTAGTGTGACCAATATGGCGGCTATGTTTTATGAGGTTACCTTATTTGACCAAGATATTGGGCAGTGGAAGGTCGGTAATGTGACGGATATGAGTGATATGTTTTATCATGCGACTGTGTTCAACCAAGATATTGGCGATTGGGATGTCAGTAGTGTAACGAATATGAATTATATGTTTTCTGAAGCTGTCAGCTTCAACCAAGATATTGGGGAATGGAAGGTCGGTAATGTGACGGATATGAGTCAAATGTTTACAAGAGCCATATCTTTTAATGGAGATATCGGCGAGTGGGATGTCAGTAGTGTGACCAATATGGGTCATATGTTTTCGAATGCTAATGCTTTTAATCAAGACATCGGGGAGTGGAATGTCAGCAGCGTCACCAGTATGAAGCTGATGTTTGCCTTTGCGACGGCCTTCAATGGAAATATCGGCGAGTGGGATGATGTCAGTAATGTGACGGATATGAATAATATGTTTACGGCTGCTCGGGCTTTTAATCAAGACATCGGAGGCTGGGATGTCAGTAGTGTGACGGATATGGGTTATATGTTTAATAGTGCGACTTTATTCAATCAAGACCTTAGTAGTTGGAGTGTCAGTAGTGTGACAGATTGCACAGGATTTTCTTCTAGCTCCAGCTTAGTGGACTCCCATCTCCCTTCATTTACTAATTGTACCCCATAGATGATGGATCAATAGATTATGATTTTCAGATTTTTATAACCTATTATTCTCTGTCTTCGGAAGAGATTAAATTCAAAACGTTATGAAATCAACTGGGCATCATGAGGTAATAGCAAGTTGAACAAGGTAGTTTTGGAAATGAAAATTATAACAAATTTTAGCATGATCAATATCGGATATAAACCGCCTTAGTTAAATTTGCTTCATTACCTTAAAAATGAAAATTTCAAATAATTGGCTAAAAAAATTTATAAAAACTGAGTTAAAACCAAATGAGATTAGTGAGTTATTGACTGATTTAGGACTAGAAGTAGAAATTACTAGTCGCTTTACTGTCAATGAAATTTTTTCAAACGGTATTGTTGTCGGTAGAGTATTAGAATGTGTTCCTATCGATGATGATAAAAAATTAATTCTTTCTAAGGTAGAAATCGCAAATTCTAAAATTTTAAATATTGTTTGTGGGGCTACCAATATTAAGCCAAACATCAATGTTCCAGTGGCTCTTCCTAAATCTAGAATACATTCATTAAATGATCAGATAATCGAAATAAAAGAACGAAAAATTCAAAATATCCTAAGTCGAGCTGTCATATGTTCTTCAGCAGAATTGGGATTAGATTCAGATTATTCGGGAATTATGATTTTAGATGACCAATTAGAAATTGGTTCGATATTCAAACCCCCAAATCCTATTGATATAGACTATATTTATGATATTAGTCTTACCCCCAATAGAGCGGATGCTACGAGTCATTTTGGTGTTGCTAGAGATTTAATGGCTAGTCTAAAAGCAAAAGCCATAAAACATCATTTTTTTAAACCCATCGAACCCAATTTTGAATCGATTCAATCTGATAAGACTATTCCTATTCAAATTATTGAAACTCAAAAATGTTCAAAATATTTCGGTATCACTATTTCTGATATTACAGTCACAGACTCTCCTATCTGGCTTCAAAATCTTCTAAAAGCTATTGGAATCAACCCCAAAAACAATATCGTTGATGCTACTAATTACATCCTACATCATTTAGGACAGCCATTACATGCCTTTGATACAGATAAAATTGATCAACAAATTATTGTTAAGACTTGTGCACAAGGAACTTCATTTGAAACCCTAGATGGCTTTGTAAGAACCTTAGATTCGGATGATTTGATGATTTGCGATCAAACCAAACCATTGTGTATCGCAGGAGTGATGGGTGGAAATTATGCTAGCGTTACTGAAGAGACAACTTCTATTTTTATAGAAAGTGCAACGTTTGATCCCATCAGTATTCGCAAAACAGCCAAGCGTCATGGCTTGAATACAGACGCATCATATAGATTTGAAAGGGGGGTGGACCCGCAGATCGGGTTACTAGCATTAAAACAAGCCACTGAACTAATAATTAGCCTCGCTGGCGGATACATCTCTAGTGAAATACAACACTTTGAATCTCTTGGCCTACCTATTGTTATCGATTTCGATGTGCATCAAATGAATGCCTTAATCGGTAAAGTAATTCCCCATACTAAGGTTGAAAGTATTCTTTGTTCTCTTGACTTTAAAATACTCAGAAAAGAATCCAATGTTTGGAAAATCCAAATACCATCCTATCGTGTGGATGTAACACGAGAAATTGATGTTATTGAAGAAGTATTTCGAGTTTTTGGTATCAATAAAGTCGAAGCAACACCTATTGACAAAATAGGCCCTATGTTATCTTATGCTTCAATATCAACTCAAAAGATCAATCATCGAATATCAGAGTTTTTATGTCACCATGGTTTTTTTGAAATCTATACCAATAGCTTGGTTTCTCAATCTCATCTAGAAACTATTCCTGAAGCCATTAAAATTCTCAATACCATCGGCGAAGACTATTCTTTTTTAAGGCAAAGTTTTTTACATAGCATGCTCCAAACGATCCAATACAATAGCAATAGAGGCAATAAAGATTTGAAATTTTTTGAATTTGGTACTATTTATCATACCGATGGAAAAACCCCCATCGAATCTAGGCGCTTATCGTTAGCAATTACAGGTGATGCGATAAATAAAACATGGATATTAAACAAAACACCATCACCATTTTTCTATTTAAAGGGTATTTTGAATGACTCTTTCGATCAACTAGGCATCAATATCAAAACCAAGGTTAATTCAAAACTCAACACTTGTCACCCACATATTGATATTTTCAACAACAAAAAAAATATTGGGTTTTTTGGATTGATTCCATCTGATAAATTAGATACCGCAGTTGCATATGCCGAATTAGATTGGAACAATATTTCTAAAATCGCATATCAAAGTGATATAAGTTTTCAATCGACACCAAAATATCCTAGTTCTAAAAGAGATTTTTCATTATTAACAGATAAGTCAGTTACTTATCAATCGATTGAAAATTTGGCCCATCAGACAGCAGATGGTAGTTTAAAAAAAGTAGAACTATTTGATGTCTATGAAGGACGAAACTTACCAGAAAATAAAATTTCATATGGTGTTTCTTTTTTGTTTCAAAATAACAAAAGAACTTTGACAGATACTGAAGTTGATCAAAACATGCACAATCTCCAAAAAGCTTTTGAACAAAAATTAGGCATAACTTTACGATAAAATTGTTAATTAACCTATTGGCATTGTTCATTCCGTCATTGCGATAGGTAATCATTATTATTTTTATAATGATGAGTAAGGGAAGTACAGAACTAATTGATGTTTCAGATTGAGGTCGTTATCCTTACTTCCATGGAATAGAAAAAGAGTTGCATATTTTCAATGTTTCGATTAAAAAAAAGCATAAATTTATTATACAAGGCTCCCCAGGTTCTAGAAAAACTGCTTTGTTCATAAATATGGAGAAATTGCAGGTAAAAAAGGTTGGAATGTTTTTAAAATCAAGGCTGATATACACTTTGGGATATTAAGGAATTTAGAGAATCCTTGAAAAAAGAAAATTTACTGCAATTTAAAGATGTTAAATTAAGTGGAAGATTCAAAGGAGTAGGCTTAAGCACGTCAATTTACTGGCGAAAAAGGTCTATTTTGAACATGCTAAAAAAATGATAAACTCACATTACCAACTCTAGATGAAGCTCAATATTTAGGACATAAACTAGCTCAACCTACAAAAGAAGCAGAACGAACTATAACAGAAAGTATTAGAGACACCATTCAAAATACACTCTTGAAATCTCTTGTTGTGCTTCTTTCTGAAGGGCTTGGAACAACAATGGATATATTTCAGAGTTTTGATATTTCTAGAACGACAATAAATTCTCTAATTGAATTAGGCCCTCTTAGATACCCAATCTGAAATAAACATCATTAGTGATTGGTTGATAAAGTACACTAGAGCTAAAGGAAATATTTATTACTTCATGGATTGATGCCAATTAACCAAGAGACCCATGGATGGGCACAACATATCACTTCTTATATCAATCCTGCAATTGCTCGACTACAAAAAATAATGGAACAATAACCAATGATGGATTCAAAAACATGTTGCATGAAGAAAGAAAAAACAAAGGTGATTACTATGAAAGAAGAATTATAGGGTGCTTTACAAGGAGTTGATTTTATTGTCTGATTTACTTTCTGACACTATAGAAAATAAAAGAATATCATATAAAGATATCATTAAAACCTTAGAAAAAAGATTTGATAGAGAAACGTCTAAAGAACTATTTTACCTTATTTTAGAACGTGGCATATCCAATGAGAAGAAAGACTATTTTAAGACCCCTATTCCATCGATGAAAAAGTGATTGGTAACCCATTTCTCAACAAAGAACTGATGAAGGTATTAAATCTTCATAGCGATAAAATAGAATTATATAAACATGGTTTCGGGAAAATTGATGCCGTATTTCTTACAGTAAGTTTTTGTCAATTCTATTCGATAGAAGTATAATGAACACGAAATAAAAAACCATCTATTATGGAAAAACATTATAAGACGGTCTATTCTGGTTCAGCCATCATTTCATTGAGAATCTGTGATGTATTGGAAGAAAAAGGAATCAAGCCAGTGATAAAAGATACAGCAGAATCGGCTCGATTAGCTGGATTTGGAGCCATACCAAACTATCATATTATTCAAGTTCGAAAAGATCAAGAAGCCCAAGCAATACAAATTATCAAAGAATTGAATTTGTAATGCCATTGAATTTTTTCTATATTGTAGTTCAATTTTGATTATATGCAGTTTATTGTTTTTATAGCCTTTACACTATTAGTAGGGATTATCGCTTATTGGTCGACTAGGAAAGTCAATGAATCCACTCAAGATGGATTCTTTTTAGGAGGTCGGAGCCTAACTGCCGTTGTAATTGCTGGATCGCTATTATTAACCAATCTTTCTACAGAACAGCTAGTTGGATTAAATGGTTCTTCGTTTAAAGAAGGAATATTGGTGATGGCATGGGAAGTGTTAGCAGCCCTTGCCATGATTGTCACCGCTTTGTTTCTGCTCCCTCGATATCTCAAAGGTGGTTTAACAACCGTACCTCAATTTTTGCAACGCCGATACGATACCATGACCAAAACTTTTACATCCGTTTTATTTCTTAGTGGATACATGATTGTTTTGCTTCCAATTGTATTATATTCTGGATCACTGGCTTTAATCGGTATGTTTGACCTAACGACAGTATTGGGATTATCTTTTGATAAAACCTTGGTTTTAACTATTATTTCGATTGGTTTTGTGGGATCGATTTATGCTATTTTCGGAGGGCTTAAAGCCGTTGCTGTTTCGGACACTGTTAATGCCGTCGGGCTTTTAATCGGCGGATTAATGATTCCCATTTTTGGTCTTTTATTAATAGGCGATGGAAATTTATTTCATGGGATGGAAACACTCTACAGTAATCATCCTGAAAAGTTCAGATCCATCGGAAACAATCAATCGTCGATTCCTTTTGGCACTCTATTTACAGGAATGATGCTGGTTCAATTATTTTATTGGGGTACCAATCAAGCCATTATACAACGTGCTTTAGCAGCTAAAAACTTAAAAGAAGGGCAAAAAGGCTTGCTTTTGGCAGCCGTTATTAAAATATTGGGGCCCTTAATTGTTGTGCTTCCTGGTGTTATTGCGTTTTATTTATTTGGAGATCAATTGTCGGCTGATAATCAAGACCAATCATATGGTTTGCTTGTCAATAGAGTTTTACCTCCGGTGTTATTAGGCTTTTTTGCAGCTGTTCTTTTCGGTGCCATTTTAAGTTCTTTCAATTCAGCTTTGAACAGCTCCATCACTCTTTTTGGTCTAGACATTTACAAACAGTATTTCAATAAAAATGCTCATGAAAAAAAAGTAGTTCGTAACGGAAAAAGCTTTGGTGTTCTACTCGCTATTTTTTCAATGGTGATTGCACCAAATATTGCCAACGCACCTGAAGGCTTGTTTAGTTATCTCCAAGAAGTCAATGGTTGTTATTCTATTCCTATATTGACGATCATTATTGTTGGATATCTCACCAAATATATCCCTGCCATTGCTGCAAAGATTGGCATGATTGCTGGCGTTGGATTATATTCGTTTAGCCAATTTTACCTCAAAGGATTGGTGGAATCAAATGGTGGCGATTATCCACATTATCTCCATATTATGGCCATTATCTTTTTATTCAATTGTGGCGTCATGTTTTTGATAGGGGCCCTAAAACCAAGAACAACCCCATACAAACAAAACTATACTAAACAAGTCGATATTACCCCTTGGAAGTATGCCAAAACAGCTGGTGTTGGCATCTTACTGATTGTTTTAAGTATTTATGTTTTATTAGCTTAATTCTAATTGATATAAACGGTTTCTAAGTTCTTTTAAATGAGCGGCATTTAAAAAATCATCAAAGTCGGTATGCCGATCTAGGCAACCATTGGGTGAAAGTTCAATGATTCGATTGGCTAAAGTTTGAGCAAATGTATGATCAGTCGTTGAGAAGATAATATTGCCATTAAAACTTTTCAATGAATTATTTAAAGCCGTGATACTCTCTAAATCGAGATGGTTAGTGGGTTGATCCAATAATAATACATTAGCATTTTTCATCATCATTCGAGACAGCATACATCGAACTTTTTCTCCACCCGAGAGAACCCTTGCTGACTTGAGTGCTTCATCACCACTAAAAAGCATTTTGCCTAAAAATCCTCTTAGATAGGGTTCCTCACGTTCTTCTTCTGTTATTGCGTATTGATGTAACCACTCTACCAAATTAAAATCACAATCAAAAAATATATCATGATCATACGGTAGATACGCTTGAGAAGTGGTTAATCCCCACTCTACGGATCCAGAATCGGCTTGAATATTATTGGTTATGATTTCAAAAAACGTACTAACGGCTCGTTGATCTTTTGAATAAATAAGAACTTTATCTTTTTTTTCTAAATTCAAATTTAAATTTTGCAAGACCGTTTGTTTATCGATAGAAGCTGAGAGATTTTCAATATTAAGTATTTGATCACCCACTTCTCGATTTTTTTTGAAAATGATGCCTGGATATTTTCTCGATGAAGGTTTAATTTCTTCAAATTTTAAATTTTCAACCATTTTCTTTCTTGCAGTAGCTTGTTTAGATTTGGCTACATTGGCAGAAAACCTTCGAATAAATTCTTGTAGTTCTTTTTTCTTTTCTCCTAATTTTTTGTTTTGTTGAACTTTCTGTTTTAGTGCTAATTGCGATGATTCATACCAAAACGTATAATTTCCAGAGTAATGGGTGATTTTTCCATAATCAATATCTGAAATGTGTGTACATACTGCATCTAAAAAAAAGCGGTCATGAGAAACTACGATTGCAGTGTTTTCAAAATTGGTTAAAAATTCGTTAAGCCATTGAATGGTTTGGTAATCTAAATCGTTGGTTGGCTCATCCATAATTAAAATATCTGGATTACCAAACAATGATTGGGCTAACAATATTCTTACTTTTACCTTTGGATCGACCATTTCCATTTTTTGATGATGTAGACTCTCTGGAACGTTTAAATGAGATAATAACATCGCTGCATCTGATTCAGCATTCCAACCATCGATATCTTCAAATTCTAATTGTAACAAGCCCACTCTTTGGCTGTCGCTATCACTAAAATCAGTCTTACTATAAATCGCGTCTATTTCTTGCTTTAAGTAAAAAAGCCGTTGATTCCCTCTCATAACAGTTTCTAATACAGAATAGTCGTTATAAGCATTATGATTTTGTTCCAATACTGAAAGTCTTTTTCCTTTTTCTATATGAACTTGACCAGAAGTTGGTTCTTGTTTTCCTGATAAAACTTTTAATAGCGTGGATTTACCGGATCCATTAGCACCAATTATTCCGTAGCAATTACCGGGGAAAAAACCGATATTTACTTGATCAAAAAGGATACGTCTACCAAATTGAACTGATAAATTAGTTGCCGTAAGCATTGGGTTTATAAATTGATGTGCAAAAATAGAGGTTTCTAAAACTTTATTGACGAACTATTAACCACTAAAAAATCACTACAAACAAAGACCTTATTTTTGGATTCATGCTAAAGATTTCTTTCTCCATCTTTGTTTTATTCAGTCTTTTTTTTATCTCTTGTAAACTTCAGTCATCAAAAGATACTTCAGTTTTTTTTGGAGGAGAAATCATCAATCCCCTATCCGATCAGGTTATTCTCTATCAAGGTGAATTTCCTATAGACACTCTAGTTTTAAACAATCAAAACATGTTTGCAAGTCGATACGATACAATAAACAGTGGCATTTATCAATTGGATTTATTAGTTGACGCTCAAGATATTCTCCTAGAGCCTGGAGATAGTCTGTGGATTCGAATCAATACTCAAGGAATTCGAGAATCAGTTTATTTCAGTGGAATAGGCTCAGCCAAAAACAATTTTATATCTGATATGATTTTAAAAATTGATCAAGAAATAGATCCAACTGATTATTCGATGACTGGGATGCAATTTACTCAGCATATTGATTCTCTTTTGGCCATAAAAAAACAAGAATGGATGGAAATGAATAATCAAAATAAATTATCTCTCTTTGCACAAAAAGTAACGCAAGCAACGTATATATATTCTTATTCAAACCGTCGGGAAAGGTACGCTTTACTAAGAGGAACAAAATTTTCTAATAATGATTCTCTATTCTATGACTATCGAAATTATTTGCTCTATGGAGATGCTGATTTGACTTTTTTCTATCCTTACATCAGTTATCTTTTAGATTATATTTCTGAATTGGCTTTATCTGAAGATATCTTGTTTTCCCAAACATTATTCTCTACTCAATTCAGCATGAAAAGACTTGATGTTTTAGAATCTTATATTTTTGATGAAAATCTTAAAAATTATTTAGCTCGTATTATCGCATTTGAAGAATTGATGCGAAATCCTGAGAGTGATTCTCATCAATCGTTTTTAGAGAAATTCAAACAAGTCAATTCTTCAAAATACTATCTCGATGAAGTATTGGGTTTAGTCGAAGATTTAGATTTAATGTCCAGTGGTCAACCATTACCTAAAGTTTTACTCCAAGATGTTGATGGTAATATCATTTCGAGTGAATCATTGTTTAAAGGAAAGCCTATAGTCATTTACTTTTGGACTCAAACATCAGTAAGTTTTTTTAGCTCCCAACTAGAACAACTTCAAGAATTGCAATCAACATTTCCAAACTATCACTTTGTTGGCATTAGTATTGAACCATTTAACGATTTAATGCATCAAATGCTTGAAAGTATTGATATATCCGTCGAAGATCATTATGCATTTGTCGATTTTAAAAAAGCAAGCCGAGATTGGGTTATTCGGATATGGAATAAAAGTATTTTGGCTGATGCTAACGGAAAAATCATCGAAGGATTTGGCAATTTTGTTGATAGCGATTTCGAAAAGATTTTATCGGAATATCAACAAAATTGATTTTAAACATCTATTTTATCTTATATCTAAAATACTCTATATTTTGCCATTCAATAAGTCAAACCAAAGAAGTTGATTAAAAATTCTTGTTTGCCACTGATACTTGAAAGTCATTATTTCTACCAAAAACTTTCATCTATCTTTAGTATATAGCAGACTGTTCTATTTCCACCTTCAATATTCCAACCCGAAGGAGCAAATAGATATGTTGGTTTTCCATTTTGAAGTAGCATTTTTGGTCTCTCAAATTTTGGATAGCGGCCATAAATTTTATTTACGATTGATTCATCATACTCCTTGAAATATCTTGGGATTAAATCATAGGCCAAAACACTATCGTCTTCATCAAATTGATTCCAATTTTTACTAGACCATAGAATTCCCCCTCCTAGGACTCCAGTCACGATACCGAAATTATCTGTGGTTAGTAAATAATATAGTTCATCTGAGTTAAACGCCGTGGCATCTTCCAAATAAGAATCATTATCTGTAATGGGCTTAGACATTTGATATGGACCATCGATATGATCTGCTATAGCATAAGCATATTTGGCCTTTATTTCTCCTTTTCCATCATCAATTCTAGCTTTAAAATAAATCAAAGGTTTTCCATCCAAATCAATCAAACAAGGATTATCCACCCCTAGTTGAGATCCATAAGTCCAGTGTCCTTCTTCATAGGAAGGCTGGATAATCATGCCATTATCACCGGCTTTTTTCCAAGGTCCGTACAATGATTTAGAATACACCAGTCCTATTTTTTGATTGGCAGGATGAGGAGGCATATTGTAATCATCATTGGCTACATAAACGATAGTATAATAATCTCCAATTTTTTTTATTTCGGGATTGTGTGGTGCATACTTATCCCAGTCTCCATCTATTCCAGTACCATTCACTGCGACATCAGAAAATTTAAAAGGACCTTGGGGATTGTCGGCAATATAATGAGCTATTTCAGAAGTTTCTCTCCATGCTGGATGCACATTTTTTTCAGGCCATCTGGCAGCAAAAACATGAATTTTTCCATCATCACCAACAATAGGGGAACTCCCCCATATACTGTATTGGGCATCTTCAATTTTTGCGCCAGTCCACATAAGGTAATCAGCAAGTTGTTTCTTTGATGTTTGATCATAAGATATATGATACCCAATCATCAAACATAAAAATTTTATAAAAAAACCCTGATTTAGTTTAAACCTTTTTAAGCTTTTCATGAATTCGATTGACATGTGTATGAATTTAAGTGAGAAATATACTTAACAAACCTTTAAATCAAAACATTATCTTCATAAATCATGAAACCCATCAACATCTTAAACACGATTTAAAAGCCTTACAATAACAATCTATTGAATAGATTGTCAAGCCTCCAAAGATAGATGAAGTAGATCCCTAATCACTGATTTTGATCGCAACGTAACCGATATTTCCATTGATTTAAAGCCCAATTAACAAAACTAGGTAGAACCCATCGATACGATTGATCGGTGTTTTGATACAATATCCCTTTATGAATCAGTCGTCGCACCCTATCACCGATTTGTTGGGATGACCACTTTTCAATAAAAAAATCATATAGCTCGTCCTTAATGAAGGCGTCCATCGGATACTTTTCTTGAATACATTACACCAACCATCCTCGTTCTTCTATCGAAAAACGAATATCACAGAAACGTTCTTGATACCAATGATGTTTTCGAGCATTCGCTTTTTCCATCAATTGTTCAATTGATACTTCTTTTTTTTCTTACCGACATTCGATATAGTATTGGTCAAAAGTGCTGATGAGAAGAGTAATGAAATAAGGGAAGCGTTGAAAATACTTAGAAAATAAAGTAAGTAAATCCATATCGGGTAATCTCGATAATCGTTGTTTAAAATAATCTTGATAAATCTCGATTTCGGCTTGTCTTGGTAAGCGATAGAGTGTTTTGACTTGTCCATCCGATACCGACACACCAAAAGACTGAATATATTGTCGTAACGTACTCAACCCGACAAAACAAACAAAATGTTTTGGATGCTTCGATACCCAATCCATGGCTTGACAAAATCTCTTTTTTTGACGATTGGATATATAACTATATCGAAAATAGATTGCACTTCATCGAATAACTAGATGGACGGTTTTCTTTTTTAAATGAATAACCGATGTCCTTCATGGAATAATTCCGAGACACTCGACCGTCGACGACGATGGCTTGTCTGATGACGTTCCCACCCATCGATTAATAAAGGATGTTTTACCAAAACCCATTGGGCTTTGTAAAAGAATATAAGGCAAATAATGAGATACTAAGGCATCATCCCATTGTTTTAATTCTTTTTCTCATCCATGAAAGCAATCATCCGACCCAAAACTATTGAGAACCAGATTCTTTTTTTGACTTCATGTTTTACTAAATTAATCTCGTATTTTAAATAGATTGTTAAATTTCCAATACCATCCATCAAATAAGAGGAATATTTCGGTCGTCGCCAAAATTCTTCTTGATAACGAATCAAATAACCCCATAATATCTTGTTTTTGTTGTTCACTCGAAAGGCGTTAGCGACATGACCTAATGCTCGTTTGTGAACCATTAAACGATTTTATTACCAATTCCATAGAATAAGAAATAGGCCACCAAAAGGCAAAAAACCATTCTAGTCGAATATTCAAAGACTCTTAAAAAAAGGAAGCTCGGTCTAGCAATTGTTCCCACGTAGAAAATAAAAGAGCAAAGATCAAAACAATGAATAGTTTCGCATCAAGATTTAATGAATTTTTCAATCGAGAAGAACAGTAATCCGAAGTTGCCACGGGATTCTATCGCTTTAATCAAAGGTGCCACTTTTTCTTGATTATCGCCCCTGATAATCTTTTGATTGATTAAAGTCACGATTCAAGTATATTGATTAAACAACCAAGTTTCCATCGAAGATATCAGAATACTACAACTTCATTTAAAAACCCTAGTCTGTTGTTTGACTAGGGTTTTTATTAATGCATAAAACATTGAAAACTCTTAATTTAATGTTGATCCTATTCCCATCCTGGGTTTTGTGTCAACTCTCCGTTTTCATACAAACCAATTTGACTGGGCGGAATGGGGTATAGATAATTTTTTCCTTCATCCCAAACTCTTGGGGTAGCATGATAGGTTGGAAGTATAAAACCTTCATCATTAACTATAACCCCTGTTGAAAGAGCATTAGGATGCCAAACTTCATTTAACTTAGCTCCAATCACTGGCTTGGTCATCAGTGATCCAGCTTTCCACCGCATCAAATCATCCTTTCTAAAGCCCTCACAAGCGAGTTCAACTCTTCTTTCTCTTCTGATTTCATCAATGGTGATACTGACGGCTTCAATAGATGAAAAACTGCCATCAAAATCTGAATCAGGATCTCGAACTAAATCAGCCAGTACCATGTGAGGCATCCCAACCCGATCTCTTAGTAAATTAACTGATTTATCCACATCATTTTGAGTAATGGTTCCTAATTCGGCTAAAGCTTCGGCATAAATTAAGTACACCTCTCCTAATCGAAATAAGGGAAAACTATCTTCTCCTTGTCTGTTTTGAATAGGGTTGCCAACATCTTTTACCACGAATTTGTGAATATTATATCCTGTGGGAAATTCTTGATCTAATAGAGGTACCGTTACAGTCACGCCATTTGAATCATTAAAAATCACATCTCCAGGTAACATGACCGTTTGAGCAAATCTAGGATCTCTATTGGCAACTTCTGTTTCCAAAGAATTATAATCAGTGGTCGAATCAAACAATTTACTCAAGGCGATGGGATCTCCATTGGTGTCTAGGTAATCATCAGCCAACTCTTTTGAAATTCCCGTCCTTGCTAAAGCACTGATATACCATGTAGACCAATTGAATAATCCTTCATCGATATTATATCCAATATTAAAAATCGTTTCTTTACTTGACGATTTATCTTTGAGTGAGAAATAATCCCGATATGCTGCCGTAGGCCCACCAATAGTATGCAATGCATAGGGGCCATTTTCAATGATATCATTAGCCGTTGTTGCGGCCAATTGCAAAAACTGATTTGGATTGCCTCCCGGAACATTATGATATTTTTCAAAAGTTCCTTCAAAAAGACATATTCTCGCTTTTAAAGCCAACGCTGCATATCTGTGAATACGTCCGCCATTTCTCGCTGGTAAATTAGCTATGGCAAAGTCTAAGTCATCAATGATATTATTGACCACTAATACTCTTGAATCCCTAGACTTATACAGCTCTTCGGTATCGGTCTCAGTGATTTCTTGTTCAAGCCATGGCACATCGCCAAAGCGTCGTACCTTGTCAAAATAAAGATATGCCTTAAAAAAACGAATTTCTCCTTCGATGACTTTTCTCTCATCTTCACTTAAGTCGTTTTCCTTATCAAGCGCTGCAAGAGCTATGTTTACTGAACGTATGCGACCAAAATTCCAACCACCCCCATCAAAACCTGGTGGCACACTATTAATCGTCAATCCGCCACTAGAAAATAAATTTAAATTCCTTGGAAGGTGGTTATCTGTTTCGTCATCCCAATTCCACATGGCAGACCTGCCTTGGCCACTTGGTTTAGGAAAATAATTATACCATTGATTCGCAAATAACTCAAATTCTTGTTTTGTGTTTAAAAAATTGGCAAGTGTAATGCTTGTTTCTGGTGTTTTTTCTAGAAACTCATCATCACATCCCATAATAAAAGCAAGTGAAAACGCAAGTATGATTTTAAAACTTTTCATATCTGTTTAATTTACAGTGTAATATTTAATCCAAAAGAAAGACTCCGTAAGAAGGGATAACTTTTTCCAATTTCACCCCAAATAGCCCCAGCAGCATTGACTTCTGGATCATATCCATCAATCAAATCATCTATCTCAAACAAATTTTGACCTGTAATATAAAACTGTAGTTTTTGTAGTCCAAATCCATCAATTAATTCTAGAGGAAAATCGTATCCCAAGGTTAGTTGTTTCATTCTTAAATAAGATGCATTCATGAGATACCGATCCGATAATCGATAATTATGATATCCTCGATTACCTAAATATCGAGGCCAAAAAGCATCTGTATTATCTGGTGTCCAGTAATCAAGATGATGTACTTGAGGAGCCGAATTAATCGAATTATTACCACCCCCTTGTGAAGGCCAATACAACGGACCATTGCTGCTCGGACCGCTGAAAAAGATTTCTCGGCCTAAAACTCCTTGCATAAAGACATCTGCAAAGAAATTATTCCATTCAGCCCCCAAGTTTATCCCTAAAGATAGGTCTGGCGTTGAATTACCAATTTTTACTAAATCACCTAAATTATCAAGCGAAAAATTACCACCCGTGAGTTTTCCATCACCATCTTGATCGACATAATAAACATCACCAGGAGAGACATTTACACCACTATTGATCAAATTGGAATAGTCTAAACCACTAGCATCGATTTCGGCTTGGCTTTGAAACAAACCTCTTGTGGCATATCCCCATACTTCGCCTACTTTCATTCCCTGATACAATCTAGAATACCCTCGCTGACTAAACACATTTCCTATAGAATTCGTTGGATTATCAAAGGACTTAATTTCTCCTTTGGCTTGGGCTAAATTTAATCCAATACGATAGGCTAGCTTTCTATTGGCATTTCGGTATTGAATTTCCAATTCCCAACCTTTGGTTCTAGTGTCGGCTGAGTTCACTCGAGGGGCACCGGTTCCTAAAACAGCAGGCAATTGTGCGGCTGCTTGTAATTGATTTTTAGCATCTCTTACGTAATAGTCAAAATACAAACTCAGTTGAGACTCAAACAAGTCAGCATCTAATCCGAAATTTTGTGTTTCCACTGTTTCCCATGTAATTTCTGAACTTACCAATCCAGGGGTGTTGGTTCTTCGAGGCAATCCCCCACCGATAATAAAGCCACTGGTACCAAGACCCAAAGGGGCCAAATAAGGTTGAAAACTTGGATCTTGTTGATTGCCTAGACTTCCATAAGAAATCCGCAATTTTAAATTATTAATGGTGGTTTTTACAACATCAAAAAACGGTTCTTCCGAAATTTTCCATCCAACAGAAGCACTTGGATTAAAAACAAATCGATTGCCTTCTGGAAATCTAGATGACCCATCATATCGACCGCTAACTTCTAATAAATATCGATCTTTAAATGAATAGTTGACTCGATAAAAGGCTCCTCTTAATGCCCACCCATTGATAGCATCACCGGCTCTTGGATCGCCACTAGATAATGACAATGAAGGAAGAAGGTCTGTAATAAGGTTATTATTTGAAGTACTGACATTAATGAAATTTCGTTCTTCTTGTTGATATCCTATTTGACCCTTTAAATAATGTTGACCAAAATTTCTAGTATAGGATATATAACCATTGAATGCTTGATAGGTATCTCTTCCTGAACGATAGAATATTCCCGTTGGAACCGAATTATTAGATCGAAAAACTTCAGGTCCCCACCACCTAGTGACTTCTTTTGTATGATCTCTTCTAAGGTCATTGTCCGAGTTATAAGTATAACTAGCGTCTATTTCGAGGCCTTCTATCGGTCTAAAATTGGCACCTATGGTTATCCAACTATCGGTTCTATCGGTTTTGTTTCTGCCGCCTTGCTCAAAAAACGAAATGGGATTATTAGGCACGGTTCCATCTGGATTGAGGAGGGGTTGATTGATGTTTCCTTTTACCAAATCATGCCAGGGAGACCCTTTTCCTGGATAAATATGTAACCGATCTTCTTCAATGAGATTGAGTGCAGAATTTAGACGAATAGCTAGCTTATCATTAATATAAGCCGTTAAATTCGCTCTTATATTGAATCTTTCATAAGAGTCATTTCCATAGGTTAGAATGCCTTCTTGTCCGAGTTGTCCAAGGGAAAAGAAATAATCGATTTTTTCTCCTCCCCCTCTAACGGTCAAATCATTTTTGGACTGTAGTGCATAATCTTCGAATGCGGCATCAAAATAATCCGTATTGCCAAAATATTCCCACATACCATTTCCGTTAGGATTCAACCTGGCAACCGGATTATTAATCGGGTCGTTGAAGTAGGCCCTAATGAGCGCTGCCCTTTCTTCATTGACCGTAGCACCCAAATGGGAGGCTTTTTCTCTTTCAAAGTCAAGTTTTTGAACTGAATTTACCTGATCGGGTTTTTGGGTTGGCGAGTTAAATGCCCAGTTAGAACTAAAATTCAATTGAATCTTTTCATTTTTTCGACCTCTTTTGGTCGTAATCAACACTACTCCAAACGACGCTTGTGATCCATATACCGCTGCAGAAGCTGCATCTTTTAGTACAGTAACACTTTCAATATCGTTAGGATTGATGGCATTGATTCCCATACGAACGCCATCAACAAGTATAAGGGGAGATCCTGATCCAGTGATATTAGTAAATCCTCGAACATTAAAAGAATACCCGGCCCCTGTTTGTCCATCGGCTGCTCCGATATTTAAGTTTGGAACTAGTCCTTGTAATCCTGCACCAGAATTTACAATGGGGCGATTTCCTAAAGTTTGCCCTTGAACAAAAGATACTGCCCCAGTGATATTCTCCCTACTTTGAGTGCCATACCCAATGACAACCACTTCTTCTATAGCCGTATCTTGAACCATGGAAACACTGATATTAGAAAAATCAGATTCATCATTTAATGATACTTCAATCGTTAAATATCCCACATAAGAAATAGACAAATCAGCTTGTTGACTTTCAACAAAAATTGTAAACCGACCATTAAAATCAGTTTGAGTTCCATTGGTCGTAGCAACTTCAATGACATTAGCACCAGGAAGTGGTTGACCATTTTCATCCAGAACTTGTCCTGAAACTTGAATTTGTTGTGCCGTTTTGTCAATCATAGTCTCAATCGATGGTAAGTAGTTTAGCTTCTTATTTAACTCATAGGTTTTATCTGAGGTAAACTCATACTTCGGATTATTGATTTCGAAAGCTTTAGACAATAAGTCATTGACTTTCACAATCTCTTTTTCAAGAAAAATATCTTGATAGTCGATTAAAACATCATTTTCAAAGATGAAGTAATAATCGGATTTTTTGTGAATGAGTTTAAGCCCTTCTTTGAGAGTCATGCAAGCATCTGGCGACATTGAATGACCCAGAGTGAATCCAAATAAAATGGTACTACACGAGGCTAAGGACCTCACAATCATTCTTGGAAGTACATTGATGAAATACTTCTTGTAAATTTTGTTTTGCATATTTAGGTTACTAAGGTTAATTGGTTGCCACATTCAACACTCCAACGCATTATCCTACCCGATCATTTCCTATGTTTGAAACATATAAAAGCATAGTTTAGGATGGATGTTGACTGATGAGTTTTTCAATGAGTTAGATAGTTTACAATTTTGATTATACAAAGAGGCGATTCCAAGCGCAAGTTAATTTTTTCAATTGAAACTACTTGGACCAAAGGGTTAATTCGGTGAAATTGGGCCTAAACCAATCCGCTTGGGGCTTGGGAATACGAGACGACAAGGCAACAAAGCGCACATACCTATATCTATCATCCCCCTCTGTAGCAATGTCCGTCTGCGGAATAGAATTTGTAGTCTTATAATCCAATAACTTTATCCATCCTTTTGCCACCGCATCAGCTTCCCAGTTTACAAGTTCTGTTGCTTTGATGTCCACAGTTTGGGCTTTCTGAATGTTAGGCCCATTATAACCCCATACCTGAAATGTTGAGGGGACCCTATCTTGACAACAATCTGTTCTTGGATCGACTTTAATTGCACTTGGTTTTGAATCAAAGCCGACATCGATGGTCATCACGAATGGGTAAGCACTCGGAGCTCCCTCTGCGGTAGCATTGTATTGATCAGGAAATCCGCCCACCTTACCATCGAATAAAATGGCAATCCCTCTTCCTGCTGATAAATTACCATCGTCCGCATCAAAGTTTAAAGAAACGGGAACAATTATGCTTTTATCCATTTCGAATTCTTCAGGAAAAGATGTTTCAAATGGAGAAGCTTCAAAGTCTTCAATAGAACTTTCGGAAGGTCTATAGGTAGTGGCTATTGTTACTAAACCTCCTAACTTAAAATCTGAAACAACCGTTTCGTTTTGACTGTTATCAACACTTACTTCTTGGATAATCCCAGAAGAATCCTCATATCTTAATACAGTACCTATACTCCCTTCAGTTGGAGAATCCCAACTAAACACGGCTTTTTTAACCATCGTAGAAATAGTTGCAAATCTGTTTAACAAATTCGATTTGTATCTAGGTCCATACACAATAGCCCCAACTTCGTAACCAATGGATTTATTACCGATATCATCTTCCAAGATAATTTCAAAGGTATATTCACCTTCAGAAATATCAGTATCAACGATAATGGTATCTATTCCTGAGTTTTTTCTTATAATATCGAATTCTTTTGTAAAGTTTCGGTTCTTTGCTATTATACTGCCTTTTTTGATGTTAGGATCTGCATTTATAACTATAAAAAACCGAAGTTTTTCATCGCCATGTCCAATAATCACATCTTCAGGTTTACCGATATAAATGGTTTCTTCTGATATAAAATCTTGGTAAGTATCTTGAGAGGTTTGACAATTAAAAAAAACCACTCCCATAAGAACCAACCCCTTTATTTTAAAAATTTTAATCGTTTTAAATAACATTTGAACTAATTTTTGAAATATTTATGAATCAACTGCATAAAATCAATCTTGCTGAATTTTCCCCCAAAAGCGCATTTCTGAAATATGCACAAACTTAGATCCTAGCCAATTGGACTTTTGAACAAAACGAATATACCTAACTGGCGGAGCATCCAATGGTAACGAAAACTCATGTCCGGCTTGAACAACCGCAATATCTTCAGCTGTATTGGTACCTAACGGTTCTCCAGAAGGTTTAATGACTTCTTCATGATCAATAAGCTTAACCCATCCTATTTCCATAGAGGCACCATTGTCTTTAGGGATTTCAACGGCTCCCCACAAGTCAAAAAATCTAGTATTTCCATTCGCCCACATCCATCGTTTTCCCGGTCTTTGCCAAAATCTAAAACGGCTCAATTTAGCAACTACCCCCAAATCCAAAGTAAACATATGTAGTTCCGTTGTATACGGAGGTACTACGAATCCACTATTAACTTTGCTCGTCAAATGCCAATTGTTTGGCCCTATCTCATCGTCCCAAAGTTTAGGTTTAACCCCTCCAAAAGCAGGTCCTTCATCGCCAACTAACAAACCAGGATCAGACCAAGTGGATTTAGAAATTTCCTCTTCAAACAAGGGAGTCAAAGTAAACTCTTTAACTTCTGTAATATTATTGAATCTGTCAATAATTGAAATGCCATAATCGGCTTCTGTAGGCTCAAAAGATCTGTAAGTATAAAAAGTCGATTGTCCATCTATAATAAAAGCCGATTGATTGTATTCCCAATCTCCATCATCTCTTGTGTATAGTAATACTTCTGCTCTTGCATCAAACTCATTCAAATAATTAAGCCTTACGCCTCCAAAATCTGCTACTAGGTCAACGCTTTTGAAAATTTGATCGATTGGTGCTTCTATAGGATTTATATTAACTTTAACAGTCTCTGAACGATTATTACTTCTATCAACAACTACTAGATTCACATCTTGTGCCGATTGTGTTCGTAAACCCTCGATTGTGACAAAATTATTATATGGTGAGGTCCTAGATGTTACAGTACTCCCATCTTCTCTTTTAAAACTAGCCTCCAAGAGCATGATATCCTTATCATTTGGTAAGTCAAATGTTATTTTAGCTCCACCTGGTAAGTTTTCAACCTTAACTCCAGTAACCACTCCGGGAGCAACACCATCGACTACCAAGGCTACATTTTTCTCTTCGGCACAAGTAAAAACAACTAGTATACAAAGAAGGAGTCCTAAATTTTTAAGTTTATTCATGAAAAAGCGTTATTTAAATTAATTCTACCAAAATGGATTTTGTATTAAGTTTGGGTTTCTAACAATATCTCTCTCAGCAATCGGCCAGAAATAGTTTTTTAGCTGAAAAAGAAATATTCCATTGTCAACGACATTATAAAATGATTCTGTGGTTCTGCCTTCTATATTCCATCCACGAGCAGGTCCTGATGCAACGGTTAGTGCTTTTTTCCATCGCCTCAAATCCCAAAACCGGTGTCCCTCAAAAACCAACTCTATCAAGCGCTCATGATGGATAATCTCTCTTAAACCCTCTTTGGTAGATGGCTTGCTTGGAATATCAGAATAATTAGCCCATGAATCTTCAACACCCTCAAGACCAGCACGTTCTCGAACTAAGTCAATCCACTGGTAGGCTGCTTGTGGACCTTGAGATTCATTTAATGCTTCTGCATAGAGCAAATACAAATCGGCCAGGCGAAATAATGGAAAGGGAAACGCTATCCTAGAATAGGAATTAACATTTGTCGCTTGTACATTACGATAATTCACTAATTTTTTTGCGAAAAAACCACTCAGAGAAAAGGAATTGACATCTAACAATCCAGCCGTCTCTAAAAACTTTGCCCTAATAAAAAGACCATTACCTCCTTCATCGCTATTGACTCCATGACCTTCCCATATTCCCCCATCAAAGCCCATGGAGGCATAAAACCGAGGTTCTCTGTTCAAATGTAAACTAGCCGTTTCATATCCCTCTACAACATAATGAATATCTTCAGGGCCTGCAGTACTCACTTCAAAACGATCTTCATAATTAAAAGACGGATCCTCATCAATGGGAACACCATTTTTAGAATAAAACATTTCAGCAATGCGCATCGTTGGAGCCCACCAACCTTGAACACTTTGCCTATTTTCAACTTGAATATTAACAGGAAGTCTGCCTTGAGCCCAGTTTTGAAGTATCGTTACAGGATTATCAGAACTTCCCCATATCAATTCATCATTAAACAACCATTCTGAAGTGACAGATCCACGAATACTTAACTTTTTAATCGTTCTTTCAGAAAAAGACTCCGACCCTCTAGGTACAAATTGAAATAATTCATGCCCATTATTATGTGCATTTTCTATAGCCTCTCGACAGGCTTCTGCTGCAATGACCCATTTGTTGGGATCATATGTCTGGTTAATAAGATGGTTACCTTCTTGGTCAACAAAATCAACATAATCAGTATTGCCATTAAATAAGGGACTTGCAGCGGTCACTAAAACACGTGATTTTAGTGCTAATGCAATTCCTTTGGTAGGTTTTCCTAAATCACGTGCCACATTTTCAATCTGTTCCGGTAGCAGTTCTATGGATTCATCAAGAAGTTCAATGATATAACCCACCACATCATCAACAGAATCTCTTGATACTCTTACTTCATTGACACCTGCTTCAATAGAAATATTTTCCTTTATGATCGGTATTGGACCGTACATACGCATTAGATAAAAGTGATAATACGCCTTTAGAAACTTCGCTTCACCAGACCATAAGTTAATTTCATCATCAGTAATATCAAAAGGAAGTGATACATTCTCCAAAAAGATATTGCAATCTCTTAGAGCAATGAAAAGATTGCTGCCACCATTTCCGCCGGACCAATAATTTAAAAGAGGATTATCCACGTTTTGACCACCTAAAGCCATTCTTCTAGCCATCCAATTTTCAGTTCTGTTAGCCTGAACCAACACTTCATCTCCTCCGAGAAGAGCCGGGTTATTGATGCTTGAGAATCTAGGTAGGTACCCATATAAGGTAGCTAAAAATCGTTCTGTACCATCTCTTGTTTCAAAAGCATCCTCAATCACGGCAACGTTATCAGGAACAACATCAACATATTTTGAACATCCAAACAAAACAAGAAAAACCACTATAACTGTATATTTTAATAAATATTTTTTCATGATATATCGAGATTAAAATGAAATGTGTAACCCAAAATTTATCACTCGCTGAAGAGGATAGTTTAAACCATTACCAGCTAACTCCGGATCCCATAATTTAAATTTGCTCCACTCCAAAAGATTAGTACCTGTGACATAAAATCTTAGTTTTGAAATAATGACATCATCTTTGATCGTTCCGTCTATCAGAGTATATCCTAACTCTACTTGTTTTAGCCTTAGGAAAGCTCCATCTCTCAGCCACCATGTACTCAACCGATTATTATTATTAATAATACTTGTGGATAGTCTCGGCCAAAGAGCAAATACATTCTTATTGTCTTCGCTCCAATGGCTTTCAGCATATGCCTTCAATAAACCATTTTCAGACAATATTCCATTCTGTCCAAAATTAGAACGGCTCAATCCACCACTAGAAAGTGAATTAACGAACGGCCCTGTTGTGGCCGGATTGATATAAAACGATCTTCCCGCTATACCTTGAAAAAACATATTCAAGTCAAGTCTTTTGAACCCGATAGAAAATCCGAAGCCATAAGTTACTTTTGGCACCGTTGGTTTTCCAATAGGAACCCTATCTAAATCAGAAATCGTCCCATCTCCATTGATGTCTTTGTATTTAATATCACCGCCCCCATAATCTACTCCTGGAGTTCCAAACTGAGAAGGAGAATTTAGAGCTTCTGCATCATCAACAAATAGTCGTTCGGCAATTAATCCATGTCTTACGTTGATGTTTTTACCTAAAAAAGATCTGCTAGGTGAATTTAACGCCGAATAATTTGGCTCTTCAAACACTCTATATTCATTATCTGTATAAACGAATGTTCCTCTACCTGTAATCCAAAAGTTAGTGCCAAATGATTGGTTAATATCAATTGAGGCATCCAACCCCCTAGCTACAACTTCTCCGACATTAGTTTGTGGTGTCACTTGTAATCCCAAAGTTGATGGGATATCGCTTCGAACTTGGAGAATATTTGAGCGATAGTCTTCAAATACATCCGTTCGCAACTGAATAGCACTGTTAAATAAGTCAAGGTCAATGCCTAGATTAATTTTTTGTGAGGTTTCCCATGTTACTTGGGTATTTTCATACCGGCTGATACTAACACCTGAAATATTCGTATTAAAGTTGGCCCCAAAAGTGGCTCCACGTGCAGGATTACTCGTATCTACTTCAGATAAATAAAAAAATCGATCACTACGTGTGTTCCCAATTCTATCATTACCTACCCAGCCAAAAGAGGCCCGCAGTTTCAATCGGTTAATCACTTTTGAATTAAAAAAAGCTTCATTTGAAATCAACCATCCCACGCCAAATGATGGAAAGAAGCCAAAACGATTATCCTTCGCAAATCTCTCAGAGCCATTATATCCAAAATTGAACTCTGTAAAATAACGTTTATCATAACTATAACTATATCTTCCTGCTAAAGTGATGTTACGACTAGGAAGAGATAATTGTAAACTTCTAGCATTAGATTCTGTAAATTCTCGAGCAGTGAATACCATCAAACCGGTGACTTCGTGTCTATCATTAAAAGTATTAGCGTAATTTAAAACCGTCTCTACATAAAAAACCGTGTTGTTGATTTCCCTTCCACCCTGAAATTCTAATGCTTCATCCCCTTCAACTGTTCTTTCCAAAGTATATTCTCCCGTCACAGCATTTGCTGATTGAAGTCTATAGAAGAAAGGAGCGTATGCACGTCTGTTTTCAAAAAACGAGGTGGTGTTTATATTTCCAAGAAAACGTCCACTGAGACCTTGTAGAATAGAACTCAAATCTTGCTTTAGTTCAAACTGCACTAGAGAAAGTTGTCTCTTATAATCTCTGTAGCCTCTTTGCAACTCTGCATAGGGGTTGAACCAAGCTGCTCCATCATCTTGATTGCCAAATCTAGGTGCAAAATCATTTCCAAAAGTGATGTGAGGAACATTTTCTAAAGAAGAATCTGGCTCGTAAACAGGAGGGAATCTTACAGGACTAGTTCTCACTGCAGAATTATAGATGGCATTACCTCCCTGTAAAGGGCCCAAGTAGTTATCGACAGTTGTATGAAGTCTGACTATCAATTCCGTATCATCGAATACGTCGATATTAATGTTAGACCTTAATAAATATCGCCTTAAATCAATGTTATTCGTGAAGTTATTGGTTTTCTCTACTTGCAAAATACCATTATCTTTATTAAAAGCTCCAGCGATATAATACCTCAATTTTTCTCCTCCACCGCGAACATTCAAATTGATTCGTTGTGTTAAAGAAAAATCGTTGAACAACTTATCATACCAATCAACTGCAGGATAAATATTGGTATCTCCTCCTCTTCGAGTCCCTGCGATTTTTTCTTCTGTAAATGTGGAAAATCGACCCCTTGTCCTCTCGGCTTCATTTTGTAATACCATATGAGTGACAGGATCGGCCAATTCTATTAGTGATACTGGAGCACTAAAAGAGTTTTCAACTCTTAGGTTAACAATCGGTTTAGCATTTAAACCTGTTTTTGTTGTAACCAATATAATGCCATTAGCTCCACGAGCCCCATAAATAGCGGTGGTCGTGGGATCTTTAAGTATTGAAAACTCAGCGATATCATCAGGTTGTAACCTAGCAAGATCATCGGCAGTAAGTTCGACGCCATCGATGAGGATTAGGGGACTATTTTGATTATTAAACGATGCAACCCCTCTAACAAAGAATTGTGCATTGTCAGCCCCAGGCTCTCCACTCGTTTGATAGGAGATCACACCAGATAAACGTCCAGCCAAAGAAGTGGTCAAATTACTTGAAGGGATTTTTAATTCGGAAGGTTTTATAGATGAAACAGCTCCAACAACCGCATCTTTTTTCTGAGTCCCAAATCCTACCACAACAATCTCGTCTAACAAAGATAAGTCCTCTTCAAGAATCACATCGATAGAATCTCCATCGATAACAATCTCTTGAGTTATCATACCTATGTACGAAAACACTAAAATGTCTCCTTGATTAGCTACGATGGTGTAATTGCCATCAAAGTCAGTTTGAGCTCCTTGATCAGTTCCTTTTACAATAACATTTACGCCGGGCAATGGAACCAAGTCGATATCAGTTACACTACCCGTTATGATGAATTGAACTTGAAGTAGACTTTTTCTAAGATTTAGTGTTTCTGAACTGAACCCATTGGGAAATTCATGGGGGGGGGTATTAGGTACAACAGCTCGCACAAGAATTGTACTAAATAAAAGAAGAAAAAGGGAAAACTTTAATCGCTTATTTAACATTAAACCTATGCACAACCACCTCCTAATTTTGAATGACATTTTCATACTAAAGAATAAAAATTTGTAGATTCAACCATTAAAGATGAAAGCTAATTTAATAATTATTTAGTAATCGAACTTAAAAAAAATTATTTAGCGCCATTATTTTTATTCACAATCGAAAGATTGTTTTGTATTATCAATCCATCGAGTTTTAAAGGACCGATCAAAAATATCTTAATAGTATTGAAGTTCTTGTTAAAAATAAACCCCTAAACTTGAACCTAATATTATTTTATAGGGTACAACAAAATTTATACGCCATCAATTAATTGGTTTTAAAGTCTCCAATAATAAAAATGATTTTCATCATTCTATGCGGACTATTTACCAATTAATCCGCATAATTATACCAATTTACGTTTTAAATCACTTTTCATACTCGATTAGTCTCCTTTCACCTAGACATCACCACCTGCATTTATCCACGACCCAACATAAATAAAATTTATGTAATTTCGTCTTATCATTTAGGTGACGACCAAACCATGATGATAGATTTTTCGCCGTTGATTTCTTAGGCATCCAGAATCCCCCATAAAATGGGGGGGGGTGTTTTTGACCCTCGGTCTGCTATTCTTGATGGGTTCCTGCGGTAAGACCGGTTCGCCCGAGACAACCCCTATTCTGCCACCGACCACCACCGCCAATGCAGGCGGCACCATGACCCCTAGCCAAACCGTCCCCCATGGCCAAACCATCACCGTGACCCTCACCCTACAACCCCATTATCAACTCCAGCAGTGGCAAAGCGATTGTGGGTCGTTCGACCCCCAACAAAACACCCTGGAACTCCTAGTCCAAAAAGACTGTACCATCACCGCCCGACTCACCCTCGATACCCCTTTGTATCTCGATACCAATGGGCTCACCATCCGAAGCCGACCCCAAGGAGAACGATTCATCGGACAAACCAAGCTCCTGGCCCACCCAGAACACCCAGAGCCCCTAGCCATCCGCATCGTGGATCAAACCGCCCTACGAACCCTCATCCAACAACAAGACTGGTCGGCCCTCGAAACCATCAATACCACCTTTGTTACCAATCTGCGCAATCTCTTCCGGAGCCAAGACACCTTTAATGCCGATATCCGCTCGTGGGATGTCAGCAACGTCACCACCATGCAAAAACTCTTCCAGGGAGCCACCGCCTTTAATCAAGATATCGGCCAGTGGGACGTCCGCAAGGTCACCACCATGCAAAAACTCTTCCAGGGAGCCACCGCCTTTAATCAAGATATCGGCCAGTGGGACGTCCGCAAGGTCACCACCATGCGACAGATGTTCCAAGGAGCCACCGCTTTCCAACAAGATCTCAGCCAGTGGACCGTCTCACAAGTGACCGATTGCCATCAGTTTGCTCAACAGAGTGCCTTTACCCCATAAGCATTAACTTGTTTATGAATTGATTATTTCTACATTCCCTTAACCAAGGAATGATCGCCTTTAGATGAGGAAATGGTGTTCCTTTGGCGATCATTTTTTGGTGAAGAATGATGGAACCATGATCAACCAAATGAAGAAAACAGTCACGCGCGCTCCTCTCGAAGATGATTGGTTGGTGTTGACCTCATTTCTGCCGACCAATTGGCAATAGTTAGCCGAAGAATCGGGTGCTTTACGTGGCTTACGTCAAGATAAAACGCTAGAGAATCTCCTCCGGACCTTATTGATTCACCTGGGATGTGGCTATTCCTTACGAAAGACGGTTGTCCGGGCGAGGCAGTCTCAGATCGCATATCTCTCTTCGGTGGCCTTGTTCAAACGTCTTAAAAAATCACGAACTTGGTTACGTCCGATGTGTGTGGACCTCTTTCAAGAACATGGGATTGGGTTTTTTGAAGGGACGAGTCATCAGATGCGTGCCTTTGATGCACCCACATTAGTGAGCAGGGAAGTACCAGTTCCTTATGGCGATTGTATTACAGCATCACATTGCCAACCTTAGGGTGCGATTTTTTCAAACTCACCGCGACCAAAGGAAAAGGCACGGGGGAATCATTCCAGCAATTTCCGATCCGGAAAGGCGACTATATTTTGGCCGACCATGGCTATGCGACCTCTTCGGGCATCCAATATGTGGCCGCCTGTGGTGGCTGCGTGACCCTTCGAGTGAATACCGGTACCTTATCGTTTGAAACCCCGCCAGGTCAATCATGAGATTTATTAGCGGCCGTCGAATCTCTCAAGCAGGCAGGCACCATGGGGGTGTGGAACGTCTACGCGAAAACATCGCCACCCCTCCAAGGACGCCTTTGTGCCTTACATAAAACCGATGAAGCCATCCAAGGAGCAGAAAAACAAATCCTCAAAGAAGCCCAAAAGAAAAAACGTCAGCCGAGAAAAACCACCTTACGCTATGCACGCTATGTCATTTTGTTTACTACCTTTCCTACCGATGAGTATTCAAAAAAAGAGATTTTAGAAAGGTATCGATTACGTTGGCAGGTCGAACTCGTGTTTAAACGATTCAAATCATTAGCCCAACTCGGACATCTCCCCAAAATAGATGAAGAGAGTTCCCAAGCATGGCTCTATGGAAAACTCATAGTGGCTTTGTTGATCGAAAAAATCGTCCGCTATGCACGGACTTTTTCCCCCTGGGGCTACACACTCTAGACGCAGTGAATGGCGAGATTTTAAGTTTGCTCTGAATCAAGTATTGCGAACCATCGAACCCTATATGGGATTAAACGACATGATGGCGCATTGGAAAACTATTTCCAAATAGCTCAAAGAACCTGCAAGACGGAGAACCTATCAAATAAAACACTATTTCAAGCTATCTAAAAAACAAGTTAACACTTATGCCCCTTCACCCCCGCTTGGTTGCCTCGGTTTACCTCTTGTGTCTTACAGAGTACCGAAGAAACCAAAGATTGCGATGGCATTCCTACCCCCCTGATTAACCCTGCCCTCGTCGCCCCCAAACCAAAAACTGTAACGAACAGCCCATTCCTATGGAAGAAGACTGTCCTTCGCCTTCCACACAGACCAAAAACTGTAAGGGACGCCCAATTCCGGTGGAAGCGGTCTGTCCCGCCCCCTTCACCCCAAAACAAAGATTGTCATGGCAATCAAATTTCTAGTGGAGATACGTGTTCCCCCTTGCTAAAAAAACATGCTAATGGGATCAAGGTCATCCTCAATCCCGTGCTGCAAAATCCCGCCCAGTACGTGGGACAAAAAGCCACCCTCGATGGGACCCAATATACCATCGTGGATAATGCCTCGCTCAAAGCATGGGCGGCGGCTGATAAGACCAATGCCGTGTGTACTACTTTGGTGACCAATATGACTGATCTATTTTTCAGTAAAACTAGCCAAGATATCGAGGATTGGGATGTCAGTGAGGTCACCGATATGACTGGTATGTTTTTTGAAACTTCTGACTTTGACCAAGATCTTACTGGGTGGGATGTGAATAGTGTTACATCTTGCACAACATTTTCTGGTCGTTCAGCCTTTAGCCAATCAAATCATCCTCCATTTAGTAATTGCACTCCATAATTTCATTAACACGACTACTATTTGTGTGGAATAGTAGTGATTTTTTAAAGCGTGAACTCTCGGTTTATTCGGTGATTTAATATCTCTTCTATTGATGGTTGTTTCAGTTTTGATTCGTCAATCAACCTGTCTACTATAGAGGGACACCCAATACTAATTTGTTTTCTGAATTATATGAACTTGATTTACTCTTATTATCGCTTTGAGAGATCAAGTGTAGTTAAAAAAACAAAAAATACTTTATGAATTTAAAAGTAATTCAAAACGCAACTTAGTATTAGAAATCTTAATCCTACAACAACCGGCCACCTAAACCGATCGGAGATACTTAACTTATCTCTTTGATAAAGAATGATTTATAACGATTGTCTATGATCCGAAAGAAACTTTTTCAATCCAATGTCTGTCAAAGGATGTCTTAACAAACCCTTGATAGCATCTAACGGACTCGTAACGACGTCGGCACCAATTTTAGCACAATTGACTATGTGCATGGTATGGCGAATAGAAGCCGCTAAAATTTCGGTTTCAAAACCATAATTATCATAAACCAAACGAATCTCTTCAATCAATGCCAACCCATCACTCGATATATCATCTAGCCGACCGATAAATGGAGAAACATAAGATGCTCCAGCTTTAGCAGCCAACAGCGCTTGACCAACTGAAAACACCAAAGTGCAATTAGTCCTAATACCATGATCAGTAAAGTACCTTAATGCACGAATCCCTTGTTCAATCATGGGTACTTTAACAACAATCTGAGGATTTATGGAGGCTAATTCTTTTCCTTCTCTAACAATTTCACCAAAGTCAACCGAAATCACTTCTGCAGAAACATCTCCAGAAACGATATTGCATATATCTCGATAATGCCGTATAACCTTATCATGTCCTTTGATGCCTTCTTTAGCCATTAAGGATGGATTGGTGGTTACACCATCCAAACATCCTAATTCTTGTGCTTCAGCAATTTGATCCAAATTTGCCGTATCGATAAAAAACTTCATGATGGTATTATTTTAATTGATAATGGTTTTTTAATATTTTCTCATAAGTCTTTCCAGGTAGGAAATCTTTTAAAATGATCGCCAATTTTTGTGTGGATGGCCCGACTCGGTAATGAATTTTAGGCTTGTTCTTGTTGATGATTCTGTGAATCATTTTTGCAACATCATGGGGATTTCCACCCTGATTAACATCTTGATCAATTTTTTGATGTATCCGTCGAAATGAATTATAATAGGGAGACGATTCATCGACATCAACGGTCACTCTTCGATTGGTAATGGGTGTGGCAAACGAACCAGGCGCCAAAGCAGACACCTTGATACCAAATTCCATGACCTCTAAACGTAATGACTCGGTTAATTTATCCAATGCTGACTTGGTTGCTGAATAGATACCTCGGTAAGGTAATCCCATATATCCAGCAATAGATGAAATATTTAATATAAATCCATTGCTAGATTGTCTCATATGAGGCAAAACTTCCTGAATGACGGATAAGACTCCCATGACATTGGTTTGAAAAAGAGTTTCAATACTTTTCTGATCAACAGATTCTAGAGGCCCAATCATCCCCAAACCGGCATTGCAGATAAGTACATCTATTTTTCTAGCCGATTGGATGACCTGGTTCACACACTCTTTTATAGATTCTTTAGATATGACATCCATTTTTAGTAGTTGAAAATCTGTGATGCTAGCATATTTTTGAGGAAATCTTGATGTTCCATAAACAATGTATCCTCTTTGTGCTAAATATTTAGCCGTCGTACAGCCCAATCCAGAAGAAGCCCCCGTAATTAATACAACTTTCGACATCAATTAAAAAATGGCAAGCGACCTACATCACACCGCTACAACTACCTACCCTTGCTGTGTTCCCACCCTGGGGGACTTGGCAGGAGCTGGTTGTATAGAACTTGCCAGTGTAAAAATATATTATACCATGAACAAAAGTGCTATTTGTTAAATTTGATTTCAATGAAAAAAATGCAACTCAGTATCCTTCCCTTCTTGTTATGGTCGTTATTAACATGTAATGATAATAATAAATCTCGATTAACGATAGATGTTCCCAAGGCCGGAAGACTAACTTGGGGAGATTCCTTAAAAGTAAATATCAAAAGTAAAGGGGTTTATTTAGATTCGATACTATTTGAGCTCAATGGTATCCCCATCAACCCGCCACATATGTTAAATAATGAGTCATTGGGAGAACAAACTTTAAATGCAACTGGATACATCAATGGGAAGAGCTACTTTGCTAAAAAAAAAATCAATATTTACTCAAATGTTTCGCCACAACTCTATGGTTATGAAGTACTCAATACCTATCATCACGACCCGACAGCTTATACACAAGGATTGGAATTCCATGGTGATACACTCTATGAAAGTACAGGCTTAAGAGGACAATCGACCCTACGAAAAGTAGATTATAAAACCGGAAAGGTTTTAAAAAGTATTCCATTAGACGATTCCTATTTTGGTGAAGGGATCACCATCATGAATGATGAAATCATTCAATTGACTTGGACTTCAAAAATTGGATTTATCTATGATTTAAAAACCATGGAATTAAAACATTCTTTTGACTATGGTGAAAGTCAAGAAGGGTGGGGACTTTGCAATGATGGTACTATACTTTTCAAATCCGATGGCACCCATCAAATTTGGTCTTTAGACAGTCAATCATTTAAAGAAATCGACAAAATACAGGCCACTACCCATAGAAATACTATCCAAAAAATCAATGAGTTAGAATATCATGATGGATATATATATGCCAATACCTATCAACTTGAACGTGATGTGGTTGTCATTATAGATCCAAAAAATGGACTCGTTGTTGGTCTTGTGAATTTTGAAGGATTAAAAGAACTCGTTGATGCCAACGCAAATCCCGATGTGCTCAATGGTATTGCCTATCATCATGAAAGAAAAACGTTCTTTGTCACCGGAAAAAACTGGAATAAACTCTTTGAGGTAGCCATAATTCCAAGAAAATAATTCTATCGAATGTATTTATCCACTTTGAAACCGATCAAGAAACCCTATGGTTATTTGTGACTGTAAATTTTTCCATCTTTCATAACAAAAGTAATTTTTTGAAGAGTTTTAATATTATCAATCGCATTTTCATCAGAACCCACAATATCGGCATAATACCCAGGTGCTATCTTGCCTATTAAATTTTCTTGATCAAGCAATTTAGCTGCTACTATTGTCGCAGACTGAAGAGCTACCACCGCTGGCATTCCTGCTTCCACCATATAATAAAACTCTTTGGCATTGTCTCCATGAGGGAACACTCCTGCATCCGTCCCAAATGCGATTGGGACCCCTCTCCTATACGCTTTTCCAAAAGTTTCTTGTATTTGAGCTCCTATCGATTTTGCTTTAGGGACCACAATGGCTGGATAATATCCGGGTATATCAGCGTATTGGGCGACTGCCTTGCCTGCCGTAAGTGTTGGAACAAGATATACGTTTTCTTTTACCATTAATTCCATGGTACTTTCACTCATTAGAGTTCCATGTTCGATGGTGGTGACTCCTGCCCTAATGGCTCTGATAATACCCTCTTCTCCATGAGCATGAGCGGCGACTTTCATTCCGTAGTCCGTAGCTGTTTCAATGATTGCCTTGATTTCATCTTCAAAAAACTGCGGATTCTGTCCACTTTTAGCAACACTTAACACACCACCTGTTGCCGTAATTTTTATCCAATCGGCACCATTTTTATACCGTTGACGAACTGCTTTCTTGGCATCATCAAGAGAATTCACGACACCTTCTTTGGGACCTGGGTCGCCTTTTATATCATCTCGCCATCCATTAGTAGGATCTCCATGTCCTCCAGTAGAAGAAATTATTTTTCCTGATGTAAAAATTCTAGGACCCTTGACTTTTCCAGCATTAATGGCATTTCTAACCGCTATATTAACCCCTGTTCCTCCAACATCTCGAACCGTTGTAAAACCTGATTTTAAAGTTTTTAGTGCAAAAACCGAAGAATTAAAAGCGATATCTGCTGGATTTAGTTGAAATCGCTGCAGGTATGTTTTAGGATTACTTTCACTTTCAATATGAACATGTAAATCAATAAATCCAGGATATACTGTTTTCTGCTTTAGATCAACAACTTTTGTGTCATCATCTGTAGGGGCTATATAACCGTCTTCAACCGATTCAATGAGATGATTATTAATAATGATTGTTTGCTCTTTGAGAGTTTTTCCATTTACACTATCAAATAATTCTCCAGCATGAATATAGGTTTTTTGCGCATTGGAAAAAATTGGCATCAAAAAAATAGTCCACGTTATATTTTTTATCATTTTTATTATTTTTTGAATTATTCATGTAGGTCGAGCACTAGACCATTGGAATCAATCGTCAAAAAAAGATTCTACAACAAAACCATATGAAATTTCAAAATCTTATTATTGGGGGGGGGCTTATGCGGTTACCTTGAATTCGCTATTTCTGTTTTTGGATTCGAGGGAATGTTTGCTTTTTTGAATAATTCTCACATGACGTTATCTACTTTTAAATGCAATTATAGTGGAATATTTTCATGATTGGGTGATTTTTCAAAAGGTCTTTTTTTGGTCGGTTCTTTCACCATGTCTTGACTTCAAATGACGAAATTAGAAAAACTAAATTATATGCGCTTCAAATTCAAAATGTTTCAATTAGACGCTTTTTAATTCATGAATCCCATATCTTTCTACAGTATAAACTATATTGATTTTCACCTTATCTGAAAGAAAACCAATATCCTTAAACATCACTTTACAAAAATCAGGATTAATTGGTAGTTAAAGACTGATTTAAATTCTCAATAAAGGCTTCAAAAACAGGAATTTCTCTGTCTAAACGAGGGATGTCAACAACGATGGTTTGCCATAAAGTATCTAAATGTAGTTGAAAGTGTTGATGGTCTATATCAGTCCTAAGTTTAACAATCTTATCACATTCTATAGATGAATAGAGTTGTTTAATATCGGATTGAATTTTTTGGATTTGATAAATACTTTCTTGGATACAATAAATAGCATGAATACAAGCATACCGAACCTTTATATCATTAAGAAATAATTCATAATCAACCAAATGAATAATCGTATAGAAATTTAGAATTGAAGTTTTAGTATGTGATAATTGAGTTTGTATTTTTCCTATTTCTTTTTTGGTCATCGAAAAAAATGAGTATTCTGAAGTAATTCTTTCCGATGCGGAGGGAAAATAGCATCCCAATGAATCATGTGAACAATTTTATTAAAATAATCTTCTAATGGCAATACGGCATCCATTAATTGAAAATAACTAACCGACTTTTTAAAATCATAAACAAGAGAAAGATCATCCTCTTCTCATTGAAAAGAAGTAATACCTAATTTTTTAGGTTCAAAAGGAGACATTAATCTAATAATAAGTTCTTCTTCTTTGGGAGTAATCATATTTCAAAGATATTGGAATTATCTATTTATCCTAAATTGCTTCTTTCTAATTTTGGGACTATTGGCTTTTTAAAATACCTCTCACATCACATGATCGACTCTTAGATGCAACTTTAAAGGAATTTTTTTGTAATTCGGCAGTTTTTCTAAAGGTAATTTTTCTATAGATTCTTTCTCCATGCCTTGATTTTAAACGACGAAATTAATGTGTTTTAATTAAACACGTGATTTGAATCCTTTAATGATGCGTAATAAGGCAACAGTTCTTCTAAAAGTGGATTTAAGTTGTTAAAGTTTGGCACTGAATCAAGTTGTTCTAATCGATGGACTTCATGAGCTATTTGGACATGCAAATGATTTCTCGAATCAAATAATGGAACAGGAATTTTTTTAAAGGGTTGTTTAGCAAAATGTAATTTCGATGTTTTTGTTTTACGCCAAGCGGGTTGCATTGTGGGAGCATTGATGACCCCTACAAGATATTGAGCTTCCGACTCTGAATTACAGATTATATAGTAAAGATTAGCATTTGCAATTATATTGGGTTGTACTCTTATTGATTTCAGTGTATCTCCGGAATTGTTATATAAAACTTTTACTTTAATATCGTTTAAATCTGATGATTCAATTACTTGTCTTCTTAATTGTGAATTGAAACCATAATTTAGTTCTAAAAACGGCTTTGACCTATTTAAGTTTCTTTTTTCGTTATACTGATCATTGCATTTACTCCAATAATCGTGAAGTTTCGGATATTTATTTTTCCTTTTGAGATTTTCTTTACCATTTTCAACTGATAACATTAAATTGTAATCATCGTCAAGTGGTGCTATTAACCACATATCTTCGTCATAATTTAAATGTCTTAGATAATCGCTGTCAATCAAAGGGAGTAAACAATTCTCTTCTACTATTCCGTCAAACCCACAATTTTTCCACTGTTTTTTCAGTCCTTTTTGAGTAAAAATTTGTGCTAGTCCATTCAATTTTTTTTGACGTTTTAAAACTTGGAAGTAGCATAATGGATTATAAACTACACCTCTTTTTATTTTTTTTGAATATAAAGATTCTTGAAATACAACACTTTCTACTAAATATAACAAGGGAGCGTTGTTGTAGTCTCCTTTATAGTAATAAATTTTTGGCTCAAACTTTTGTTTCAATTTCAAATAGTTTCCTGTTCTATTTCTTTTTAAATTTAAGTACTCATTTAGTTCGTTCCGTACATTTTCATTAGTAATTCCCAAGATTACACTACATCCATTTGGTGAATGATCAAATATCGGTGGTTTAACATCACTTAAATCCCATATTTCTTTATGTTGAACTACTAAATCGTTCCAATAGCCATCTCTCCATTTTTCCCATGTTTGACCTATTATTGAGGTTTTAGGCAACACCCATCCATAACCACCATTATTTTTAGGCAAATAAAGCTTAGAAACTCTAGTTGTAAATGGTAATGCCATATCTTGGTCAGCTAAATAACTTCGTGATTGTGTAAAGACACCATCTTCTTTAGCAAAGTTTCTAATTTGATTTTTTCTTTTGGTTTCCAACGCATTTTTCTGAACTAACCATGGGGGATTACCAACGATACGACCTACCCCTTTTGAAAAAAGATTGATTAAGTAAATTCTGTTGCGAATGAGCCATTCCCAAATATGATTGCCTTCTTCCTCTATGATTTTTTTAAGATCTTCATGTAACGTTTTTACGGAGTCTTTGATGCCCTCATCAAATCCATCGAAACGGATCGTTTTATTTGGAGTAGTAATAGCATTATTGATTTGGGAAACAATATTTGGAAAATAGGGATGATTATAAAAACTACTTGAAATCTGAATAGTGGTTTTTGGCGTTTCGATATCAATAAATAAATGTTTGTCTCCAGCATCATATTCATTTAGGGCACTCCCAAGGCATACTCGATATGCTCCATCATGGATTGAATCTGTTAAAATTGCCCTTAAAGTTGCTTTACTCATCTCAACGGCAATAGGATGAATATCAATTCCGTGAACTAATCTCGTAATGATTTTTGAGGTATGAGATAATTTGTTCTTATGATTCCGTCTTATTCGATTTTTTATGTGGATAGCGGACTGTAATAAAAATGTTCCCGATCCGCAAGATGGATCAAGAACGCCCAAGTATTCATCATCAGTGTAGTTTCCTATAATCAAATGGTATGCTCTTTCAATAGACTTGTCGAGCCATTGATCATCCAATACTTGTTCGACAATGTCTTTGGCTAAATAATCCGGGGTGTAAAACTCCCCAAATTCTTTTCTTTGTTCGGGTGGCGTTAAAGCATGATACAAGAATTTTAAAACATCTTGTGAATAGAACTCCCATTGGTATTTTTGAATTTCAGAGGCCAACTGTATCATCAACTTTTTGGTCGATCGATGTTCCAACAACCAAGCATGAAAACCATCTCCTATAGATTCAACCAATTCTTTTTGGGATAGCGTCGGATAATCTAAATGTCTAATAATCATTCGGGAAACAGAGACAATAAAAGAATGTCGCCAAAAAATGTTAGCCTCTATCGTTGGAGCATGATCTGGTATGACTCCTGCGTTTTTTAAGATAATCCGCCAGACACCAATTTTAGTTTGATACTCCTTTGTTGACTCTAATTGTTCCGATTGAATCGAATTTTTGATTTCACTAAAAATTGGTTTGAAATCTTTTTCGAGTAAATTTTCTTTGGATGGTATTTTTATTTTTTGAACCCCTACCCATCGGTCATATATTGAATCTTGGAGATATTGATGAATAGATTCAGGCGTTTGAATAGCTTTTACCCCCCCCCATTTCTCTTAACTTTCGATGGTTGCTATCGTAATCATAACACGCCCATAGTTGACCATCCGTAATGATCCCTTTCCAAACAATCGATTGCCCCTGATTCCACAATTCATTGTTAAAATGAGGTACAACGCCATCAAGGTATTTTAATAATTGGGTTTTATTCTCTTCAATGTTCATGTGACCTCGTTTTTTTGTTTCGATGACCACTTTATTTGAAAATGAAATCATATCACACAACCCTTCTAGTGTTGAGTAATTTTGAGTCCAATCATCTTCACTATTGAATTGCCGAAAAATCATTTTTAACTGCGTCTCTATATTTCTTTCTGCCGTATTCAAATTCAGTAGTTCTTGATATAATATTTCTTGTTCTTGATTCATAGATTTCCTTAAAATTTTATTTATGCTACTAATGTTTGATACGTCAATCAATGATTGGTCGTATTCTTAACCAATATCACCATGCGATCCATCATATCTATACTCGATTGGTATTGTGTTTCCATGTCAATTCATGGATATAACGTTGCAAATGTTTTTTGCTCCACCAATGGTGCTTGCCTTTGTAGGCTCTTTTCAGACAAGCCCATAATGATTCAATGCTATTCGTATGGACATCGCCATCCACACATTTTCGTTGGCTATAGCAAACCCATTCATGTTCTCGATTTAACCCATGATAACATCGGACTTGATCGGTATAAACCACTGCATCCGATATCGTATGCTCATTAATAAACTGATGAAAGATTTCTTTGTCCATGTGTTCCAACTCTTTGGCGATGAATTGATTGGTTTCGCGATGCAATGTTTTCCCACCACAAGAAATTTACCAGCAATACCACGCCCTAAATGATACAATAACATTCTACGATATTTCGACATGTTGTTGGCTTTATTACCATCCATAATAAGTCTCATCGACTTCTACCGTCCCATCAAATTTTTCTAATGATAATTGACACATGGCTTTAGACAATAGTACGGAAGTCAACACTCTAGGGTTGTTTAAATAGGGGTAAATACTCATCGCCCATATTTTCAGTGATAATCTTGATTTTTCCATTTGCGTACCTGTTCGAACACTAAAATACTTTTGACAATCTCGACAACAATAGTCCATTGGTTTTCCTTTTTTCACTTCAT
Organism: Flavobacteriaceae bacterium; assembly: GCA_965221765.1. GTDB lineage: Bacteria > Bacteroidota > Bacteroidia > Flavobacteriales > Flavobacteriaceae > Bin25. Next base: position 1,873,049 of record OZ244911.1, on the reverse strand, counting down.
TAATATGATACCCACCAGAATAGTGACACCGCACTTTTCCATCCCATCGTTTTTTTTAAACCATACCTTTGCTTTTTCTTCGGTTAAAAAGGTTTCTTATATTTCAAATAATGATAAACAATGCTTCAAGTTTGAAATATTAACTTGAAACAAGTATAAGCAAATTCAAGTTAACCGTATAAATCCATTATTTTTTGATTTGGTAAAATCAAAAAAGCAATTTCTTATCCCAATGATTTTTAAGAGTTTTTGAAGAATTATAAATTTAGAATTTAAAATGGATTTAATCTGATTTGTTGATTGACCAATGGAAAAGGAGAAATAAATCGATGAACATCCATTGCAATAGATGTTAATTCGGATTCATTATCCCTATAGATTAATGCATGGTTTATAAAATCAGCAATCTGATCCATGTGATTTTCTTTTAACCCACGAGTGGTAATAGCGGGGGTTCCAATTCTGATTCCTGATGTAACAAAAGGAGACTTATCATCAAAAGGAACCATATTTTTATTGACCGTTATTTCAACTTTTTCTAATGTTTCTTCGGCTTGCTTTCCCGTGATAGATTTATTTCTCAAATCAATTAACATCAAATGATTATCCGTGCCACCCGAAACGAGATGATAATCTCTTTTGATGAATGCTTCTGCCAACGCTTTTGCATTTTTCTTGACTTGCATTGCATATATTTTAAAATCTTCTGTTTGAGCTTCTTTAAATGCAACAGCCTTTCCAGCAATCGAGTGGACTAAAGGACCTCCCTGGTTTCCAGGAAAAACAGCCATATTGACCAAACTAGACATTTTTCTGAGATTACCATTTTTGAATTTTAAACCAAATGGGTTTTCATAGTCTTCGTACATCAAGATAACGCCTCCCCTTGGACCTCTGAGTGTTTTATGAGTCGTGGTTGTAACCACATGACAATGCGGAAACGGATTATTCAACAGTCCTGTAGCAATCAAACCCGCTGGATGAGAAATATCGGCTAGTAATGTGGCACCAACTTTTTCTGCAATACTTTGGAATGCTTCATAATTAATATCCCTTGGATATGCCGAAGCTCCTGCGATGATTAATTTAGGTTTAACAACCTTGGCTTTTGATTCCAATAAATCATAATCAATGGTATTGGATGTTTTGTCCACTCCATAAAAATGAGCGTCATAGAGTAAACCCGAAAAATTAACGGATGAACCATGGGTAAGATGTCCACCATGAGCTAAATCAAATCCAAGAATGGCATCATGAGGTTTTAAAAATGTAGAATAGACAGCTGTATTTGCTTGAGATCCAGAATGAGGTTGAACATTGGCAAATTGCACATTAAATAATTCTTTTGCTCGATCAATCGCTAACTGTTCGATTTGATCGACTATCTGACAACCTCCATAATATCTCTTTCCGGGATATCCTTCTGCATATTTATTAGTCAAAATCGAACCCGTAGCCTTTAGTACATTCTCAGAAGTAAAGTTTTCTGAAGCAATTAGTTCAATACCATGTGTTTGTCTTTTTTTTTCAGCTTCTATGAGTGAAAATAGTTCTGCATCAATCACCATAAATACAATCTAAAATTTGGATGTCAAAAATAAATTTTCTAACTATCAATATGATTACCAAATCGATCGATAATTAAACATTTAACTCTTGAGGTTTCTCCAAAATAGAAGCCTTCTGAAGTATATTTAGGAACCTATTTAGATTGAATCACAACTATTTCATAGATAAAAAACAGTAAATTTTTAAAGTCACAAATCATTAGGATCTAATCCCACCAATTCAGAGTAAAAAACGCTGAGAGCGGTATACTATGAATATCACATTAGTCATGGAACTAAGTTTATGGCTCATTATTTCAAAAATTGGATTAAACAAAAGGAAATTGACATTGCTTGTATTCAAATATAGAAAACGCAAACAAGAAGATCTTGATTAAACTCACTTTGAAGGTTCAATACCAAAAGAAATTGGATGCCTCAATAGTTTGATTCCATGGCACAGTAACAGAAATTATAAGACATTGATTTTAGAGGGATAACAATGAGGCCCACATGCTGTTTGAAAAAGCGGAACCCTATTGGGATTTTTAAGCGAGCATCTTAAATAAAGATATTCCCTTGGTTAATGATGATAAAGAAAAACCTATATAGTCATAAAGTTTTGGTTTGGGTAGCATTACAAATAATAAATAAAACCATATCCTTTGATTCATCCATAGATTTTAAATCGGTTGACTCTTTATTAGATTTTGGTTTTACTTAGTAACATAATATCAGTTCAACAATAGCTCAAAATTTTATTTATAAAAATTTGTTTTTCAATCAATTAACAGTTATGTAAAAACACTGACATTATGTCGCTTTACTTTATTTGGTACAATACTTGAAACACCGGATACATAAAATTATAAGTCGAGATGAATGTTAATGATTTGACCTTAAAAGCACAAGAGATTTTGAATGAATCTTTATTATTGGCAAAATCATTGAATCACCAAGAGACAAAAGCAGAACATCTTTTGGATTCCATGATAAAAATTGATGATAATGTATTGCCTATTGTTTTTGAAAAAATTGGAATCGACATTAATAGTATCAAACAAGAAAATGATTTATTGCTCAAAAGCATAGCCAAAGTATTTGACAAGGAAAGTATTGTATCTATGGAACTATATCAAATATTATCAACGGCTGCCTCTATTGCAAAAGAGCAAAGCGATCAGTATGTAACTGCTGGACACTTAATTGAAGCTCTCTTGGATTCCAGTACAGAAGTGGGTAAAATGCTAAAAAGACAAGGAGTTCGCAAGCAATTTTTAAAAAGTGTGCTTAAAGAACTTTCTCATGGAGAGAAAGTGACCTCACCTAATGCAGAGTCCAATTATCAAGCCCTTGAAAAATTTGCAAAAAACCTAAACCAGTTAGCTTCAGAAAATAAATTAGATCCAGTCATCGGGCGTGAAGAAGAGATTCGAAGATTGTTACAGATCATTTCTCGAAGAACAAAAAATAATCCCATTTTAGTTGGTGAACCTGGTACTGGAAAAACAGCAATTGCTGAAGGTCTTGCCCATCGTATAATCAATGGAGATGTTCCAGAAAATCTAAAAGAAAAAATTGTCTATGCTTTGGATATGGGTAGTTTGATTGCAGGAGCAAAGTTTCAGGGAGATTTTGAAGAAAGACTTAAAAGTGTAATTAAAGAAGTAACAAAAAGTGATGGGCGTATCATCCTATTCATCGATGAAATTCACACATTGGTTGGAGCAGGAGCCAATAATGGAGCGATGGATGCAGCCAATATTTTAAAACCTGAACTTGCCCGAGGAAATCTTAGAGCCATTGGGGCCACGACTCTTGATGAATATCAAAAGTATTTTGAAAAAGATAAAGCACTAGAAAGACGATTCCAAAAAGTGATTGTTGATGAGCCTTCTATGGAAGATGCGATTTCAATATTAAGAGGAATCAAAGAAAAATATGAAACACACCATAAAGTACGCATTCAAGACAATGCCATCATCGGTGCAGTCACCTTATCCGATCGCTATATTTCTAATCGATTTCTTCCGGATAAAGCCATTGATTTAATTGACGAAGCAGCATCAAAATTGAGAATTGAAATCAACTCAAAACCAGAAGAGTTAGATTCATTAGATCGAAAAATACGTCAACTTGAAATAGAATTAGTGGCCATTATTCGAGAAAAAGACCAGAAAAAAATCACAAGATTAAAAGGTACGCTTGCTGAATTAAAAGAAGAACGATCAGAACTTTTTGCTCGATGGAGTAAAGAAAAAGATTTGATCGATCAGCTTCAATCAACCAAGCAAGAAATTGAAGATTTAAAACTTCAAGCCACTCGCTTTGAAAGAGAAGGAGATTATGCTAAAGTTGCAGAAATTCGATATGGTAAACTAAAGGAACAGCAAATCAAAGTAGAAAAAATCCAAGAACAGATAACCCAAATTAGATCCAATAATCCTTTGATTACTGAAGTTGTCGTCTATGATGATATTGCTGAAATCGTAGCTAAATGGACTGGAATACCCGTAGCCAAACTATTACAAACTGAAAAAGAAAAATTACTTTCTTTAGAAACTCATATCTTTAAACGATTGGTTGGACAAGATGAAGCCGTACAGAAAGTATGTGATGCTGTGCGACGATCTAGAGCCGGATTACAAGACGCTAACAAACCCATCGGTAGTTTTTTGTTTCTTGGTACCACGGGTGTCGGAAAAACAGAACTAGCCCGATCCCTTGCAGAAGTTCTTTTTGATGACGAAAAAAATATCACTCGTATTGATATGAGTGAATATCAAGAACGACACTCGGTCAGCAGATTGGTTGGTGCCCCTCCTGGATATGTTGGTTATGATGAAGGTGGACAGTTAACCGAAGCGGTTCGCAGAAAAGCATATTCTGTAATTTTGCTTGATGAAATCGAAAAAGCCCATCCAGATGTATTTAATGTATTGCTTCAGGTATTGGATGAAGGTAGATTAACCGATAACAAAGGAAGAATAGCTAATTTTCGTAATTCAATAATCATCATGACCAGTAATTTGGGATCCGATTTAATCATGGGGTCTTTTAGCACTATTGAAACTTTTGAAGATGCTGAAAATGATGCAAAGAATAAAGTGTTAAATCTTTTGAAACAAACCATTAGACCAGAATTTTTAAATCGTATCGATGATATTGTGATGTTTTCCCCATTAACATATGATGAAATCTTTCGAATTGTAGAAATTCAGATCAATCGTATCATCGAAAAGCTTAAATCCGAGTTAACTGTTAAGGTCAGTGAAAATGCTCGACAGAGTCTTGCCAAGTTGGGATTCGAGCCAGAATATGGTGCTCGACCAGTAAAAAGAACTATTGAACGAAAAATATTAAATCCACTAAGTAAGGAACTGATTAGAAACTCTGAACTTTCGCAATCTGGTGTATTGATTGATTATGTTGATGATTCCTTTACAATTTCTCCTCTCAATGTAGTTACGAGCGTTCAATAATTGAGATTATCATAGGTTTTCAATCCCTTTTTGGTTCGTTATTTTTGTGGATTCGATAACGAGATTAATTGATCGCTTCATTGATTTCAAGACTATGGAATCTTCTATCATTATTGTCAATAGAAAAGCTCGATTTCAATACGAAATTCTCTCAAAGTATATTGCAGGAATTGTTTTAACAGGTAGTGAAATCAAATCCATTAGGTTAAAGCAGGTTTCTATTGTTGAAAGTTTTTGTGAATTTAATAAAAAGGGCGAGTTATATATCATCAATATGCATATTGAACCTTATCAATTTGCCTACAACTTCAATCATAGAACAAAGCATCCGAGAAAACTTCTTTTGAATAAAAAAGAGTTAAGAGTTTTATACAGAAGAGTCACCATCAAAGGGCACTCCATCATCCCAATCAAATTATTCATTAACAAAAAAGGATTGGCCAAATTAGAAATAGCGTTGGCCAAAGGAAAAAAATTGTATGATAAAAGAGAAGCTTTAAAAGAAAAAGAAATTAAAAAAAAATTAGATAAAATCAAAAAACAAAGTCTACAATCCGATTAGATATCTCATTTGAATATATAATTTTTATAGACGCAATCTTTGATTTATAAAATTTAGTTGGATTTAATTCAGTCTATTTTGAATATGCATAAATCAATCCTACGATATGATAAAATTTTGTCATCCTGCAAATCGTCTAATGAACTTTATGAAAAAGTAATTAACATGAGAATCATATCTTTTCGTAAAAGGGGTACTATCCCCCCCAACCGAAGAGCTACAAGATCTATTTCTTTTCTTTATAATCTACATTCAGCGTGGGATATCGATATTTCTCATGCAGAATCTACAACACCACGGTCGCCTAATTAATCAGACCTAGTATGGGGACATTGGTTGTAATACGGCCATCACTTGATGTGATTTCTCGAGTAACATCAAGTGATTCGAATAGATAGGTATCCAAGGCCTATTTTGTACGGATCTATTATAGCGTTCAGTCCATATGTCTTGAGTGGACTTGTGGTAGAATATCATCAATGGTAATGCCTTTTTGCTTGGCCTAGTCTTTAGAAATCATGAGCGATAAACTCGGCCCCCATGATCAACACAGAGGTGTAGGATTTTCCTCACCATGCTATCAAAATATCAAGCCCCTATACGATCTGTTTAAAATATAACAGTGAATTGATACGGCATAAGAAGGCTTCTGGGTTGAGATCATCCATATTAATTCTGAAATAATTTAAAATAAAATGGAATAGTATACCTAAACACATCAATCCCCTCAATAGCCACTCTGTCATGAGATATCATTCCTATTTTTAGTTACTTGTATATTTCAATGTAATTGAGCCACCCGTTTCAATTAAACTGAGTTACTCAAAGAATAATCCCTCCGAAGGTGGTGGTATGCGAGGATTCTTTTGTCCGTATTCTTCAATCATAAAAGATCACAAGGAAGGGATTAGAATAGAACGAATATCATCTTCATCCATATCAATCAGCCCTTTCGATAATACTTTTTGATACAAATCATCCGCCTTTTCTAATGATTTTGTTTTAGATAATAATAACATCACATCTTGAACACGAAACTGCTCGGGTCATTGTTCGATGGCTAGGCAATCAATGCTTTTGTTTCTGAATAAAATCCACGACATTATTGTTTGTAATAGTTCTTTTTTAAATCATCCCCAAAATCTAAGACTTGTTTTAAACGCTGAACAGTTAATGGTTCACCAATGGTGAGATCATTAGAAAGAGTATTACAATGAGATCGAATATGCCGAGCCCATCAATCGGTTCGTTGTATGATTTGATGAATCCATCCGTTGGGATTACTGGATGTTTTGATTTCTTGACATAACCAATCATGGATAATAGCTTTTTCATCGTAAAGCTCTAGGGCTTTTAAATAATAAATACATCCCGTATTAGATCGTGAAACACCAAAATCTTGTAATACTTCTTCCATATCACTCAATCTTCTCAATAAAAGAATAAAACCATGTTTTGATTCTAAATTATGATACCGATTGAAAAAATTCGGGTAGAGGCTTCGAGATCTATTTTGAGTTGGTCATTTCCATTGAAAATATCGGTATGGGCTTAGGATAAATTGCTACTAACTTTATGGCTTGGGAGGGACTGTTTTCGTTGAGATTGGATGTCAAGCTATTTTTTCAATACCATTCTGATACATTTGTTGTAGAGTTTCTGAAATAAACCTATGTTGAACGTTGGCGTTCTTGGTGCTGGGCACCTTGGAAGAATTCACATAAAAAACCTCAAAATTTCGCCTCATTATAATTTGGTTGGCTATTACGATCCTAAAGTTGATTTAAGTCAAATCAATCAACTCGGTGATTCATTAAAAAAATTCAGTTCTGCAGAAGAATTGATTGATAATGTGGATGTTGTGAATATCGTTACACCAACCCTCTCTCACTATGAAATGGCAAAAATTGCCATCAACAAAAACAAACATATTTTTATTGAAAAGCCTATTGCTTACTCCACTGGTCAAGCAAATGATATTATTGAAATAGCATCTAAAAATAATATCAAAGGGCAAGTGGGTCATGTTGAACGGTTTAATCCAGCTTTTATATACATAGAAAATCAAATCAAAATACCCATGTTTATTGAAACACATCGATTAGCAGAATTTAATCCAAGAGGTACCGATGTTAGTGTTGTTTTGGATTTGATGATTCACGATATCGATATCATTCTCCACTTGGTTAAGTCGAAGGTAAAAAAAATTGATGCTTCGGGGGTTTCAGTCATTAGTAAGACGCCAGACATCTGTAATGCTCGAATATCATTTGAAAATGGATGTGTAGCTAATTTAACAGCTAGTCGTATTTCACTCAAAAAAATGAGAAAATCAAGATTTTTTCAAAAAAACTCATATGTCTCTATTGATTTTCTTTCTAGAAAAACTGAATTAGTTTCTCTTAAAAATGCTCCTAAAAAACCAGATGAGTACAGTCTTATTTTAAAAAACGCAGAAGGTGAAAAAAAGCAATTGTTTTTCGACGATAAACAATTCGAAAATAGCAACGCCATACTTCAAGAATTAAATAGTTTCGCTTCTTCTATTCTAAATAATACACCGACAAGTCCTTCACTAGAAGATGGAGCTAAAGCACTCAATCTAGCCATTGAAATCGCACAAATTTGCAGTGATTGACATTTATAGGAGTATTTCATCATGCTTAGTATCTTACCCCCCCCCAAAAAATTATTTAACAAATCCATTGGTCAAAAATTTCAGTCTATTCCTAGATGTGGTCAAAAGCAATCCATTTGAGATACATACTACTTCAATGGATGACAAAAAAATATCATCTTCATAGTTTTTTCTAAAGCTTTCTACCCATTGAATAATCTTAAACTATTACTTTATAAATTTCAAAGCAATAACAAGAACTATCATGGTTCATTATGTCATCTGAACATTACTTATTTTCAAAATGATAATATTACCAAACATGAAAAAGCTTTTCAAAAAAAGATTCTTGATCTAGAAAGACAATATCAGAGCATTCAATGATGAGAAAAATATTAAATATTTGATTTCAAATATTATCGATACAAACTCAGATTTTTTAACTTCGATAGATGGACCACTACATAAGTTTTGGTCGATTGATAAAGAAATGATCGAAACCTTACCAAACTATTTTCATAAAGTTAATCATTTCAAGCTTGTTAACGATAATCATCGTAGAAGTGCCTTAAAAAAACTAAAATGCAAAAATCCAATCATATCTTCTATTTTTTAACGGGTTTAGAACAAATTGAATTTTTTGTTCGGGACATTCATACCGAATCAATAGAGTTTGAGAGTAACGAATTAGAAGATAGATTAAATGCTTTTCGTTCTCAAAAAACACGAAGTATAAATTCTTTTTCTTACCTATTTCCATTAATTGTTTATTTGAAAAATAGTAGTTATAAATTCTATAAAAAACCAATGGAAGATTCGATAATTCCTCGGTTTATTGAAGTAGCATTTTATAATACTATACCTTCTTCATCAAACTTGGAAAAAGCATATGTCCAATATTTAGATGATGATGATTTCGGAATAAAAACAATCCATTATAATGTATCCTTTTTAATGCAATCTCTTGGAAAGATCCAGTGGATTGAAATTGCAAGCAAAGGTGATTTGCTAACTAAAAAGTCAACCTATGACTTACCAAAATTGAGTGAAAATTTGGTGCATCGTCTATTTTATCTAATGATATAAGAATAATCCATACTAAAAAATGTCTATTGCTAAAAATCTTGATAGGATTAAAAATTCGATACCCTCAAAAGTATTGGTGATTGCTGTTTCAAAGACAAAACCACCCAAAGAAATTTTAAAAGCGTATCAAACAGGTCATAAAGATTTTGGAGAAAATAAAGTTCAAGAAATCGTCATCAAACAATCACAATTACCCAAGGATATCAAGTGGCATATGATTGGCCATTTACAAACCAATAAGGTAAAGTATATAGCACCTTTTATTTCTCTGATTCATAGTGTAGATTCTCTCAAGTTATTAAAAGAAATCAATAAACAAGGATTAAAAAATAACAGAACATTATCGGTATTAGTACAAGTAAAAATTGCTGCCGAAGCCACTAAATTTGGTATGGAGCCTTATCAAGTAAACGACTTGATACAAAAAAGTTATCAATTTAAAGCTATTAAGATTGTGGGACTTATGGGAATGGCTAGTTTTGTTGATGATAAAAATCAACTAGATAAAGAATTTAGCACCTTAAGACATTGGTTTAAGATCCTCAAAACGGAACATCCCTCCATAGAAGTTTTATCTATGGGTATGACTCAAGATTACCAACAAGCAATATCTCATGGGAGTACGATGGTTCGTATCGGTCGAAAAATTTTTGGAGAAAGATCAACATAACGATTTTTCAGTAAAGCTAAGAGCCATTGTTTTGAAGCGATTAAATTTATTTGTTAAAAAGCTTTTATGAAACTGTGGAAAATTAAAGTTCATCAAATTCTAAATGAAGCCGATACCAAACCGGGTTTGATTTATGAATATGTCTTATTTGGATTTATATGGCTAGTTGTTACCTCTGTTGCATTAGAAAGCGTTCGTACTATCGAAGAGCACTATGGTCTATTTCTATTTATTATTCAGTTAATAGTTCTTGCTTGTTTTATAGTAGAATATTTTCTGAGAATCATCATACCCGATCAACCGATTAAATATATTTTTAGCTTTTACGGTATCCTTGATTTATTGGCCATTCTGGCATTGAGTTCGGTATTTTTTGAGTATAAGCTCCATTTTTTAGTAGTCGTTCGAATTTTACGATTTTTGAGAGTATTTAAAGTATTGAAATTCAGACAGTTGAGAGATGAGTCGAATGCTTTACTTAATGCTCTTAAACAAAGTGGAAACAAAATCTTAATCTTTGTTTTTTCTTTTGTTCTTTTATGTACTTGCTTTGGGACGATCATGTATTTGATTGAGCCTGAAGAGAGTGGGTTTACTTCCATTCCCAAGGGTATTTATTGGTGTATTGTTACGCTTACAACCGTTGGATACGGGGATATTACACCATTGACTGTGGCGGGGAAAACCATCGCATCTTTTATCATGGTGATTGGTTATGGTGTGATTGCCGTTTCAGCATTAATTGTCACATCGGAAGCCAATAAACATTTATCAGAAGAAGAAAGGGTATCCAATACACAAACTTGCACTCACTGTCTCGAATCCGATCATAAAGACGGGGCACTCTATTGCCATGCTTGTGGGAATAGCCTCAAGGATGTTTGAATTCAAAAAACCAACAATACTTTTTGTAACAGGTCCAACGGCTATTGGCAAGACTCCGTTTAGTATCCAACTAGCAAAAGCCCTAAACACGCAAATTATTTCATGCGATTCTCGACAGTTTTATAAGGAAATGACCATTGGGACAGCTGTACCGAATAAAGAACAACTTCATGAGATACCACATCACTTTATTCAACACAAAAGCATTCATGATAGCTATACTCCTAGAGATTATCATACCGAGGTGCTAGATTTTTTACGAGATTATTTTCAATTTTATAAAGTCATTATTTTAGTTGGAGGGCCAAGCTTATATGCTTATGGTTTACTGTATGGTCTTCATCCATTTCCCAAAATTTCGCCTCATATTCGTCTTCGACTTCGCAATCTCTATGAACAAAAAGGCCTTGCATTTCTTCAGCAAGAAATGAAACATAAAGATTTAGACTATTTTAAAATGGTCGATCAAAATAATCCTAGAAGATTATTAAGAGTATTAGAAATTATGGAGCAAACAGGTCATAAATATTCTAATCTCATTAAAAAAGACAGGCCTTCAAGAAATTTTGAATCTTATGTCATTAAAATTGAAAGTTCTAAAAAGAATGTATATCAAAACATCAATCAACGAGTAGATAAAATGATGCAAGACGGACTATTAAAAGAAGTTCAATCTCTTATCGTTTCTAGGCATCTACCCACCTTAAATACCATTGGATATAAAGAATTATTTGTTTATCTAGATGGTCATACAACTCTAGATTATGCAGTTTCAGAAATAAAGAAACATTCAAGAAGATTTGCCAAAAGACAAATCACATTTTCCAAGCGATTTAAAAATTCTTTGATTATAAATACGCCATTTAACTTAGACAACGTTTTAAACCAAATTCAAAAAATCAGTATATGAAAGTACTTATCTCTCTTAACATGAAGTCTTATTGGTATGTAATTTTGTTTTTGGCATTGATTACTTGCTCAAAGGACTCACCTCCTCAAAAAGAACCACCTATTGAGCCGGAGGATATAGTCCCGACTCCTATGATTATTGAAAAATCAACGCCAAGTTTTGAAATTGTTCAATCCACTGAGAAAGGTGACATTGTCTCAATGGGATTACTCAATATTTTAAGGGCATTTATTCAAAACATTGAAGTTCCTGAAGCGAAGTATAATGTCCAACCCATCGATATTACCTATAGGACAAAAGAACCCTGGACTAATCAAGAGATTGATGCTTCAGGAGCTATATTAATCCCTACTGAAATTGATTTTAATCCAGCAATCATCAGCCTTCACCATGCAACAATTGATACCGATGTGGGAACCCCTTCACAACAAGCACTAGGAATCAATGAAATAACACTAGCTAAATACTATGCTTCATTAGGATATATTGTGAGTTTTCCAGATTATATTGGTTATGGTTCATCAAGTGAAATCAATCATCCCTATGAAGATTTAACTTCTCTTGGGAATACATCGCATGATATGCTAAAAGCCACTAAAGAGTACTTGGATATTCAAGAAATTAATTACTCTAAAGAATTATTTTTAATTGGATATTCGGAAGGGGCAACAGCAACGATTGCACATGCTGAATTATTAGAAAACAATAATGATTTTGAGCTACTGGGTTCATTTGTCGGTGGTGGAGCCTATGATAAACTTGAATTTGCTGAAATTCTAGCATCAAAAGATGAAGAAATAGAAAGTATCCCCAACTATATTTGGGCATTAAACACACTGAATCAACTACACAAAGACTTAAATCGTCCGTGGTCTTTTTATCTTAATGAACCCAATGATCAAAAACTAGATGCCTTTGGTCAAATTAATGGCTTGATTCCCAATAACCTCATCGAATCCAATCCACAGAAGCTCTTTAAAACATCCTTCATTGAAGGCATTCAATCAAGAGAAGATAATGAATTTATTATGGCTTTAAAAAACAATAGCATACAATCATTAGATCTAAAATCACCCATATCATTATTTTATGTACCTCATGATGAGGTGACTTTTTCTGATATAATCTCTAAAAATATTCATCAATATTTAATCGATCAACAGATTAAAAGTGAACTGATCGAACTACAAGCTGAAAACCATACCGATGGGGCCATTGGGTTTTTTTTCAATAGCTATCAAGAAATAGAAAAAATAAGAGAATCTCGCTTATCAAATCAATAATGAATTTAGAATACGTCTATTGAGAATAAGATGTCAGAAATCGATCAATATTTTCTTGAATCCGATTGTTGATGTCTTTGGAGGGAGAAGCTACAAAGTTTTTCTTGGTGATCGTATTATATAAATTTATATAGCAATCTGATAATTGGTTTTGCACATTAGAATCAATAAGAGGTATGTTTTGATGCTCTTGACCACTATAACCCTCAGAAATCAGCCATTGACGAAAAAATTCTTTAGATAAATGCTTGACCTGATGATCTTTATTGTTTTTATTTTCAATACTATGTGGCAATGTATATCTCGATGAATCAGCCGTATGCACTTCGTCAATTAAAATAATTTCCCCACTTTCAGTTTTCCCAAACTCATATTTGGTATCCATCAAAACCAATCCATTTTGAAAAGCCATTTTAGAACCAAATTCAAATAGTTTATACGTGTAATTCTCCATGATTTCATAATCCGACAGAGTCGCCAGTCCATTATGAATTATTTCATTTTTGGATATATCCATATCATGACCCTGTTTTGCCTTTGTGGTCGGAGTGATGATGGGGGTTTTAAATGAATCATATAATTTTAATCCATCTGGTAATTCTAGTCCACAAATTTTTCTAGCACCATCATGATAGAGCCGATAAACATGACCCACTAAATATTTTCTGATAACCATTTCCACTTTAATGGGTTGACAATATTGACCAATACTTACATTAGGGTCCGGACTAGCTATCAACCAATTAGGGACAATTTGTTTTGATTTTTGGAGCATTTCAACGGATAACTGATTCAGAACCTGACCTTTATGTGGAATACCTACATCCATGACAGTATCAAATGCAGAAACTCTGTCAGTGGCAATCATAATCAATAAATCGTTTTCCAATACGTATAAGTCTCTGACTTTCCCTCGATAGATTTTTTTTATACAATCGAAATATAAATGGCTATTTAAAATCATTGGTTTATAATCCTATTTCAATAGGTCCATTACAAAGAAGATTGATCGTTTTTTTGATGTTCTTATTTTTGGTAAGCCTTGATAATTTTTTTGACAAGATGATGTCTAATAATATCAGTTTCATCAAATCGGATAGTGGCTATTTCTTTAACGTTTTTAAATAATTGTATGGCTTCTAATAATCCAGAATCACTTTTTTTAGCGATATCAATTTGTCCTATATCTCCCGTCACTATAAATTTTGATCCCCTTCCCATTCTAGTCAAAAACATTTTCATCTGCTTTTGAGTAGTATTTTGAGCTTCATCCAAAATAACAAATGCATGATCCAACGTTCGACCTCTCATAAAAGCAATAGGAGCAATTTGAATGATTTTCTTTTCGATGTAGTGAACTAATTTTATATGAGGAATCATCACTTGTAAAGCATCATATAAAGGTTGCATATAAGGATCTAGTTTTTCTCGTATATCACCAGGCAAGAACCCCAAATGTTCACCAGCCTCAACTGCTGGTCTAGTCAATATGATACGTTTTACTTTATGGGTTTTTAGTGCCTCAATAGCTAATGCTAAACTGATATAAGTTTTACCAGTACCAGCTGGTCCAACAACAAATACCAAATCACTTCTAGTGACGATACTTACCAATTTTTGTTGATTGGGTGTTTTAGGACTAATGGTTTTCCCCCCTACTCCATGCACAATTAGATCTAATTCAGATTTTTTTTTTAACTGAAGGTCTATTCTATTGGAATGGTGGTTTAAAATCTGATCAATAATATCAATACCAAAACGGTTATTTTTTTGAATATAATCAAACATCAATCCAATTTTATTTTTTAAATGTTTGATTTCTAGATCTTGGCCATAAACTTGAACATAGCTTCCTCGAGCTACTAATTTAAGATGAGGAAAAAATGAACTAATCCGATTGATATATGTATTTTGATGACCATAAAAATCCAATGGATTGATATCTTTTAAATGGATGATAGTTGAATTTTCTCCCATATGGTGGCAACAAAATTAAGGAGAATTTATAGTATTTATTTTTTACAAAATTTGATTTTATAGTTTTGTTTCAATCATGAATATCATTACATTAACGAGTGATTTTGGAACTAAAAATTATTGGATATCAGCTATAAAGACCAAAATAATTCGAGCTGTACCACAGGTCTCCATCATCGATATTTCTCATGAAATAAGTCCCTATAATTATTTAGAATGTGCTTATGTTTTGAAAAGTTGTATTCCTTTACATAAACCCAATACGGTTCATATTATTGGATTTGAAGCTTCCCCTAAACCTAACACTCCGATATTAATTGTTCAATTACATAAACAATTTTTTGTTGTCGCCAATAATGGATTAATGGGATTGATTACAACAAAAGAAGATATAGAGCAAGTCATCTCCGTTTCAAAACAAATGATAAACCGAACCCCCTTCATGACTCTAGATACACTGACAAATATTGGTATCGAATTAGTCAAAGGAAAAAGTCTAACATCACTTGGAACTAGAGTACATCAGATGGAGTTATTAACGCCAGACCAACCCATTATTGATTCATTACAATCAAAAATTAAAGGTTGTGTTATTTATATCGATCGATATGGTAATTTGGTTACTAATATCACCCAATCCCTATTCGAATCCCTATTGAAAAATCAAAGTTTTCGTATAAATGCTAGAAGTTTTGTTATCGATAAAATTTATTATTCCTATAGTGAATGCGCTATAAACCACAGTTCTACTAAAAGTCCATTGGGATCAAAATTTGCTATTTTCAATTCAAATAAACTCTTGGAAATAGGGGTCTATAAAGGAGACCCGAACACCGTTGGAAGTGCCAGCTCATTATATGGTTTGAATTACCGAGACCCTATAACCATCGAATTTTTCAATTCTGATTAATTGAAAAATATTTTTCAAATAGTTATTGGCGATCTAAAGCTAATGCATCGAACCAAAATAGGTTATCTCATTATTGGAGCTTATTTAATTGTCAACAGTTTGCTGTTTTGGATTATTAAAAATCCATATAATATTCTTTCAACTGGTATTGGTGATTTAAGACCGTTTTTTGAATTGAGTCCATGGCTTTTGGCTTTATTGATCCCCGCCATTGGTATGAAAAGCTTTACGGATGAAATTCAAAATAAAACCATCGAAATTCTGCTTTCAAAACCCATTTCAAGCTCGCATTTGGTACTAGGAAAGTTTTTGGGATTGTCATTATTGATTTGTATTAGTTTGATTCCACTTCTCATTTACTTTTTTGCGGTTCAATTATTGATCGTTTCAAGTGGCTCATTTGAATTGATGAGCCAATTAAGTGGACTACTAGGAATTTTTTTAATAGCAATGGTTTTTAGCGCTATTACTCTATGTCTATCATTACTACTTAAAAACTCGGTTTTAGTTATAATTATTGGATTGATCATCTGCTGCTTTCATTACTATGGATGGTTTTATTTAGCTGAATTATCAAATAATACCCAATGGTACGATGCATTAAAAAACTTTGGAATTCTTGATCATTACATGGGATTATCAAAAGGGATATTGAATGTCTCAGATATTATTTACTATCTATTGAATATTGTTTTGTTTTTGTATGCATCGACTTTATTTCTTGAACGCTTGAAATTTCATAAATGAATTGGTTGACACATTTTGTATGGATTTTTTCATTGACTGTTTTATTTCTACTGGATCGAGTTCATTTTATCGATTACCGCATTGATTTAACTTCTGATAAACGATATAGTCTATCCAAAAAAACCATAGGGTTGATTGAAGACGTGAATCAGTTAATAACAATCGATGTTCTTCTATCAGGTAATCTCCCTCCTTCTTTTTTAAGGCTTCGATCTGAACTCGATCAATTACTTGAATCCATTAAAGAAAAAAACGATTCCATTGTTATCAACATTGTTGATTCAAAATGGTTAGAAAACAATCAAAATGCAAATTTGATACGTCAAAACTTAGGTATTCAACCGTATCATGTTTTTAAACAAGTAAGAAATATTACCAATCAAACGACGGTATTTCCTTGGTTAATTATTCATAATGAGACGGATTCTTTTCCTATTGATTTATTACCCCCACAACAAGCGACAACACAAGAACTGGTCCTTGAATCTATTGAGTTATTAGAAAAAAAAATATTGGAAGGAATTTACCAAGCTTCTATTAAAAATAAAAAGAACATCGCTGTTTTAAAATCTAATAAAACAAGTGATGATTTGTATTTGGCAGATTGGTTATTATCACTAAAAAACTATTATGATTTAGCTTCATTTGATCTTAACGCCAAGGAAATATCAAAACAGAAGACATATAAAAATCTCAAGCGTTTTGAAGTATTAATCATATCTAATCCAAGAGAAGAATTTACCCTTGAAGAAAAGTTTATTTTGGACCAATTTACTTGCCATGGGGGGCGTATCCTATGGCTTATTAATCCATTGGATGTCAATCCAAAAGATCTTTATCAAAACGACAGTGGATATCTGCCACAAATAAATGCTTTAGGAATGGATGATCTGTTTTTTAAATATCAATTTCGTTTTCAAAATCAGTTTATTGCTGATCTATACGCTTCTCCTATCGTACTAGCTTCAGGTAAGCAGAAATCTAGTCAATTTGCTCCCTTTTTATATCCGTATTTTCCTATAATACAACCCAATCAAAATCATCTGATTTCAAACCGAATCAATAGCGTGTGGACACGATTGACTAGTCCCATAGACACATTAAAAGGAAAGTTAAATAAAACGGTTCTATTGACATCTTCAGAATATTCCAAAGAATCCGGTTATCCTATATTCCTTAATTTAAAATCGGCCAGCCAAACTCCTGAATTAGAATCTTTTAACAAAGAGCATTTGATGATTGGAATTCTATTGGAGGGGCAATTTGAATCACTTTTTGCTAATCGAATACATCCTTTTGATATGGATGATTATAAAAATAATGGATTCTCTGCTTGGTTAGTTATTTCTGATGGTAATTTTGGCGAAAATCAAACAAAGCAAAATCAGCCGCTACCATTAGGGTATGATAAGTGGACTAGTAATACCTATGGAAATAAATCGTTTTTAATCAATAGTATCCATTATTTGGCGGGGCATCACGAAATTTTATCTTTAGGACAAAAAAAAATAAGTCTTTCTCAATTAGATTTGATTAAAATCGAAAGAAATGAAATGCGTTTAAAACTGTTGATGATTTGCATTCCATTAATCGTTATTGGCATACTTTGGGGATTAATTCAGGTTCTCATAAACCATCAAAAAAAACCAATAATAAATTGAATTCGTTAAATTTACATCCACTAAATCAACATCGTATGGAATTTTTAGTCAATAGTCAAACTTTAGTAGATGAATTAACCAATTTGATTGGTGTGGTACACACCACCAATAGTTTGCCTATTCTGAACAATGTATTGTTTGAATTAGACCATAATCGCCTTCAACTAACCACTTCAGATCTTGATACGACTTT
The DNA here is from genome assembly GCA_965221765.1 of Flavobacteriaceae bacterium. Taxonomy (GTDB): domain Bacteria; phylum Bacteroidota; class Bacteroidia; order Flavobacteriales; family Flavobacteriaceae; genus Bin25. The sequence continues at coordinate 1,854,519 of OZ244911.1, read as the reverse complement.
ATCTTCTGTTATTGACGTAGAGTCTAAAGAAAAAGCTGTCTTTTGCCTTCCTGCAAGAATGTTATTTGAAGCACTCAAAACATTTCAACCACAACCACTTACATTTTCAAAAAATAAAAATACCATCACTTTTGTTTCAAAAAAAGGACGTTTTCAATTAGCAGGCACTTCTGGAGAAGATTTTCCCAAACCCCTTGAAATTCCTTCTCCTGAATCTATTACCATACCCATAGAAAAATTAAACTTAGGATTACATACTACTCTTTTCGCTGTAGGTCCAGAAGAACTGAGAAAAGTTTTAACAGGGGTTTTCTTTTATTTCAATGATGAATGTACCGATTTAGTTTCTACCGATGGTCATAAATTGGTCCGATATACTTTGGAATCCATCACACGAAAAGAAGCGGTTGGGTTTATTGTTCCTAAAAGGCCATTGAGCTTATTGAAAAGTATGTTATCGGTGAATGAGGGGGATGTAAGTATTGAGTACAATAAATCCAATGCTCGATTTAAAGTCAATCATTCGATTGTTACTTGTAAATTGATTGATGGTAAATTTCCCAACTATAAAAATGTCTTTCCTCCGGCATCTGACCTCCCCAATATTCTAACCATCGATCGAATTCAATTCAAAAGTCTAGTTGATCGAAGCATTCACTTTGCCTCTAGAACTGGATCGGAAGTGAATCTAAAACTCGAAGGATCTAGTTTGACTATTAATGCTGAAAATTCAGATTATAATCAATCATCGGTTGAATCTATTAATTGTGATTATCATGGAGATGATATGAACATTTCTTTTAATGCTCGTTTTTTATCTGAAATGTTAAAAACTTTAGATAGCGATTATGTACATCTAAAAATGGGTTTACCCAATGCCATTAGCATTTTGACACCATTTATCGAAGAAGGTCAGCCAACTGAACATAAGACTGACATGTTGATAATGCCCACTAGGTAGTTTTTTTTGAGAAATTCAAAACGATCAATAGATTTTCCATTGCTAGCTTTAAATTTCGATAAAAGAAAATAGGCGGACTTATAAAACTACAAACATGTTGTTATAGTGTTCCTCAAGAGATTTATTTGAATAAGGCAATTCTTTATCGCAAGAATAAAAATCTAATTTTGATTTAATTTCAATTGTTTGAGTTACACCCAATTTCTCCCGAAATCGAAATGAATCGGCGAGATTCTTTCTATAGTAAAGAATGGTAAATCCTTTGTTTAACGATAGCCATTGCATCTGAATTTTCTTTCTCTTTTCATATAAAAAGAATAATTCAAATTGCAAAAACCACTAAGCTTCTCCCTTAAAACCCAAATTCAAGGGGATGTCAATAGGTTCTTTGCTACTAATCTCTCCAAAAGCAGTTTGATATTTTCGAATATTTTGACCCAGTGCACGATGCAATCGCTTGGCATGTTCAGGAGTTAATATAATTCGACTCTTAACCCTGGCTTTTGATGAACCCGGCATGACCGAAAGAAAGTCAACGACAAATTCAGTGCGTGAATGGTTAATGACAGCCAAATTAGAATAAACACCGTCGGCTGTTCGTTCATCAATACTAATATCTAACTTTTGTTGTTTTTTATTTTCGGCCATCATTCGGTAGGTTCTAAAATACTTTGTTCTGGTTCAGGATGTGATAGTAAGGATAACTGCTCATCTTTACTACCAACCATAATATTTTGATATTCTCTAAGCCCAGTGCCTGCAGGAATTCGATGACCTACAATGACATTTTCTTTCAATCCTTCAAGATGATCTACTTTTCGTCTTATGGAAGCTTCATTCAATACTTTTGTGGTGGTTTGGAAAGACGCCGCCGATATAAACGATTTCGATTCACTAGAGGCTTTTGTAATACCTTGTAGTTCCGTGGCTCCTGAAGCTGGTTGAGCGTCGCGCGCTTCAACCAATGCTAACCCTTTGCCTTTGAGCAAGGTATTCTCATTTCGTAATTCTCTTTTAGAAATCAATTGACCAATTTTAAAATTTTCTGATTCGCCTTGATCTTCAACAACGACTTTTCCAAATAAATCTTCATTGGTTTTTATAAAATCATTTCTAAAGACTAGCTGATTCTCTAAAAATAGAGCATCACCGGGTTCGATAATACGAACACGTCTCATCATTTGCCGAATAATCACTTCAAAATGTTTATCATTTATTTTAACGCCTTGAAGTCGATAGACTTCTTGAATTTCATTGACCAAATGCTTTTGAACCGCTGATGGACCTCTAATTTTTAATAAATCTGCCAGGGTAACAGGGCCCTCAGATAATGGTGTTCCAGCTTCGACATGGTCATATTCTTGGACCATTATTTGGTTATAGAGTTTGACGATATATGTCTTTTTGGTTCCATTTTTAGCCGTTACTGTAATCTCTCGGTTTCCTCGACGAATCCTACCATATGAAACCACACCATCAATTTCTGCTACCACCGCTGGATTAGAAGAGTTCCGTGCTTCAAATAACTCAGTCACTCGAGGTAAGCCCCCAGTAAGATCTCTAGATTTTTGTGAAGACCTCGGTATTTCAGCCAATATATCCCCCGGTTCTACTTTATCTCCTTCTTTGACATTGAGTTGGGTACTAACATTGAGTACATAACTCTTGATGATTTGATAATCTACCTCAGAGTCCTCCCCTGCTTTGGAAACTAAAGGTCTCGAGATTTCCATCGAAGGCACTTCTTTAGATGGCGATGGGATGATATTCCATTTTTCTTTTCCTGTCTGTTCATCTAAATCAATTTGATAACTAACCCCTTTAATCATATTTTGAAACTGAATAACTCCTTTATGATCTGAAACAATCAATCGGTTGTATGGATCCCAACGACAAATTAAGTCGCCTTGCTTGATTTTATCACCGTCTTTAACAAAGAGATAAGAACCATACCTAATTTTATCTGAGGTCAATACATTTCTAGTATTGGGATCTAAAATTTCAAAATCAGCTGGTCGTGTCGAAGTGACGATATTATTTCCCGTTTGACGATTTTTTTCTATTCTCAATTCACTACTAATCCTTACAATACCATCAAATTGAGCTTCTAATTTATTTTCTCCTTCTACATATCCTTTAACGGCACCGATATGGAATGTTCTTAGGGTCAACTGAGTTCCTGGCTCTCCAATGGATTGTGCAGCGATAACACCTACGGCTTCTCCTTGCTGTACCATTTTACCCGTTGAAAGATTACGTCCATAGCATTTAGCACAAATCCCTTTGGTGGCAATACAATTCAATGGAGAACGCACTTCAACGGATGTAACGAGTGAGTTAGCGATAATCTCTGCTTTTTCTTCGTCAATTTCTTCATTACGATAGACTAGTATCTCATTCGTAGAAGGATCGATGACATCAACCAAAGCCACTCTTCCTAAAATACGCTCAGATAGCGGTTCAACAATCTCTTTATTGTTTTTTAAAGCTTCAATTTCAAGACCAATCAAGGTTCCGCAATCATCCATTGTCACGATCACATCTTGGGCAACATCATGAAGCCTTCTCGTTAAATAACCGGCATCTGCCGTTTTTAAAGCTGTATCCGTCAATCCCTTTCGAGCTCCATGAGTGGACATGAAGTATTCTAAAATAGATAAGCCTTCAACAAAGTTTGATTTGATGGGCGTTTCCATCATCACCCCTCCTACATTGGCTTTTTTTCTGGGTTTTTCAATTAGGCCTCGCATACCAATGACTTGACGTAACTGTTCCATTGAGCCACGCGCACCAGAATCTAACATCATGTACACTGAATTAAATCCTTGACGATCTTTGGCCGTTCGTTCATTAATAATGTTGGAAAGCTTGGCACTAGCCGATGTCCATAAATCCAAAATTCGATTGTATCGTTCATTGGACGTGATAAAACCCAAATTATAATTTTCTTGAACATTTCTCAATTCACCCACCGCCTCTGAAATAATTTGTTTTTTCTCAAAAGGAATCATAATATCATTTAAATTGAATGATAATCCGCCTTTGAATGAATAATAAAAACCCATTTCTTTAATGGCATCTAAAAATTCAGAAGTTGTTGGTACATCAGTAGCTCTTAAAATTTTACCGATGATTTCTCGAAGACTCTTTTTGGTCAGAAGTATATTAAAAAATTCGACTCCCTTGGGGATTGCTTCATTAAAAAGTACTCGTCCAACAGAGGTTTCTATATAAGGCTCTTTAGTAGTTACTATGAGTTGATTTGTCCTTATTTTGATTTGTGCATGCAAATCCACAGCTTTTTGATTGTAAGCTATTTTGACTTCATTAGTAGAACTAAATATTGTTCCTTCTCCTTTGACTTTTTCTTGAGTCGTTGATTTTTTAATTTTAGTCATATAATAAAGACCCAATACCATATCTTGTGATGGGACTGTAATGGTATATCCATTAGCAGGATTTAAAATATTGTGAGAAGCCAACATCAACAACTGTGCCTCTAATATGGCTTCAGGCCCCAATGGTAAATGAACGGCCATCTGATCTCCATCAAAATCTGCATTAAACGCAGTACAAACCAATGGATGTAATTGAATAGCTTTTCCTTCAATTAATTTGGGTTGAAAAGCTTGAATACCAAGCCGATGTAACGTAGGAGCTCTGTTTAATAATACAGGATGGCCTTTTAGTACATTTTCTAAAATATCATAAACGACCGGTTCTTTCTTTTCGATAATCTTTTTAGCCGATTTAATGGTTTTGACAATCCCCCTTTCTGTCAATTTTCTAATAATAAAGGGTTTGAATAGCTCAGCGGCCATGGTTTTGGGCAATCCACATTCATACATTTTAAGTTCCGGACCACTAACAATCACACTCCTTGCAGAATAATCTACCCGTTTACCCAATAGATTTTGTCTAAATCTTCCTTGCTTTCCTTTGAGTGCATCGGATAGGGATTTTAAAGAACGATTAGAATCACTTTTGACAGCTGAAGATTTTCTAGTATTATCAAATAATGAATCAACGGCTTCTTGTAACATCCGTCTTTCATTCCTCAAAATCACTTCAGGAGCTTTGATTTCTACTAGTCTTTTAAGTCGATTATTTCGGATAATAACGCGACGATACAATTCATTCAAATCGGAGGTCGCAAATCGTCCACCATCAAGCGGGATCAAGGGACGTAACTCAGGTGGAATGACAGGAATCACTTTCATAACCATCCACTCGGGCTTATTTTCTCCTTCTTCATTGGCTTCTCTAAAGGCTTCAACAACACCGAGTCTTTTTAATGCTTCAGCTTTCCTTTGCTTCGAAGTTTCGGTTCTAGCTTTGATACGAAGTTTTTGGGATAATTCATTCAAATCAATTTTCGCTAATAATTCAGCTAGACAATTGGCTCCCATTTTAGCGACAAACTTTTCTGGATTATCATCGTCTAGATATTGATTTTCAGCTTTATTAGGAAGGTTTTCCAAAATATTGAGATATTCTTCTTCAGAAAGAAAAACCACATTTCCATCCATTGGCCAAGATTCACAACAAACCGCTCGACCAGGTTTAATCACCAAATACTTTCCATCCAAACGACGTCTATTGGCAATAAATTTATCTTTATGTTCTAAATCTAGCTCTTCATTATCAAGAGGGAGTTCTTGTAGTATCTGATGATATTCTTTTTCAGTTAAAATAACTTTATTTTCAATGACTTTTTGAGCATATTCTGGGTTTTCATAAGCCATCCCTGGATTGATGACAACGTATTTTTCATGATAAATAATAGAACTAAGCACTTTGGTGGACATCCCTAAAAGATAACCCATTTTACTTGGTGGTGATCTGAAATACCAAATATGAGCAACCGGTGAAACCAATTGAATATGCCCCACTCGATTTCTTCTAACTCGTTTTTCAGTTACTTCTACACCACAACGATCGCAAACAATTCCTCGATAACGTATGCGTTTGTACTTTCCACAAGCACATTCATAGTCTTTCACTGGTCCGAAAATTCTTTCGCAGAATAATCCATCACTCTCCGGTTTATGGGTTCTATAATTAATAGTTTCGGGTTTTAGTACTTCACCCCTTGAAGCGGCCAGAATAACTTCTGGAGAAGCTAGACCAATGGTAATTTTATTAATCTTTTTTTGTGAAATACCTTCTTGAGTTTTATACATTTATTTTAATTTTCTGTTTTATTCTTCCAATCTGATATCAATAGCCAATCCTTTGAGTTCGTGCATCAATACATTAAATGATTCGGGCAAACCCGGTTCGGGGAGGGATTCTCCTTTGGTAATCGCTTCATATGTTTTGGCACGTCCTAAGACATCATCAGATTTTACAGTTAGAATTTCTTGTAATGTTTTTGATGCCCCATAGGCTTCTAATGCCCAAACTTCCATTTCACCAAAACGCTGTCCACCTGATTGGGCTTTACCACCCAGCGGTTGTTGTGTTATCAACGAATAAGGGCCAATGGATCGGGAATGTAATTTATCATCTACCATATGCCCTAATTTTAACATGTAAATAATACCTACAGTGGCTTTTTGATCAAACCGCTCTCCAGTTCCTCCATCATAAAGATAAGTATGTCCTAAACTTGGAATTTCTGCACGATCAGTTAATTCATTAATCTGGTCCATTTTGGCTCCGTCAAAAATAGAGGTGGCATAAGTTTGATTCAATTTTTGACCAGCCCAACCCAATACTGTTTCATAAATCTGTCCCAAATTCATTCGAGAGGGAACACCCAGTGGATTCAATACGATATCAACTGGTGTGCCATCTTCTAAGAATGGCATATCTTCTTGACGAACAATCTTTGCAACGATTCCCTTATTACCGTGACGCCCCGCCATTTTATCCCCTACTTTTAATTTTCGTTTTTTAGCGATATAGACTTTGGCTCTTTGTTTAACACCGCTTTGTAATTCATCACCAACCCGAATGGCATCTTCTTGTCGTTTTCTAGAGCCTTCTATGTCTTTGTTTTTAATCTTATAGTTGTGAAGAACATCATCAATCAATTGATTGGTTTTTTGGTTAAATACCCAGCGACCTTCAATTTGGGTATAATCCATGATTTTTTCTAAATCAGATCGAGTAATACTCTTTCCTTTTGGAATTGTCTCGTCCTCATCTCCATTTTCCCTATAGATACCTTGCGATTTTTTTCCTTTTAAAATGCTATATAATTTTTCAATTAATACTTGACGAAGTTTGTTCTGTTGCTCATCATATTGTTCATTGAGTTTTTGAATATCTTCTTTGGCTTGAGACCAGCGTTCTTTTGTCGAACGTGAGAAAACTTTGGTATCGATAACCGTTCCAAATGTAGAAGGCGGAGTTTTTAAAGAAGCATCTTTAACATCACCTGCTTTTTCACCAAAGATAGCTCGCAATAATTTTTCTTCAGGCGTTGGATCTGATTCTCCTTTTGGGGTAATCTTACCGATTAAAATATCCCCTGGTTTTACTTCAACGCCAACTCGAATCAGTCCGCTTTCATCTAAATCTTTGGTGGCTTCTTCGGAAACATTGGGAATATCTCGAGTTAATTCTTCAGCTCCTAATTTAGTATCTCTTACATCTAGGTATAATTCATCGATATGTATGGAAGTCAAGATATCATCCCGAACCACTCTTTCTGAAATAACGATAGCATCTTCAAAGTTGTAACCTTTCCATGACATAAAGGCTACTTTCAAATTTCGACCTAATGCCAATTCCCCATTAACCGTAGCATATCCTTGAGTAAGGACTTGACCTTTTTTAATCTTATCGCCTTTTTTAACAATCGATCTTAGATTAATACAAGAACCATAGTTTGTTCTTTGAAATTTCGTAAGTGGATAGGTTCTGATATCTCCATCAAAGTCAATTAATTTTTCATCGGATGAGTATTCATATTTGACCACTATTTTATCAGCATCAACATATTGAACCACGCCATCTCTTTCAGCATTTAATAACACTCGAGAATCAGTGGCTACTTTACGTTCTAATCCCGTTCCAACAATAGGGGCCTCGGGTTTAATTAAAGGAACCGCTTGACGCATCATATTAGAACCCATCAAGGCTCTATTGGCATCGTCATGTTCAATAAATGGAATCAATGAGGTTGAAATTGATGCAATCTGATTAGGAGCTACTTCAAGAAAATCAACTTCGTTTGGACTAATTTCAGGAAATTCAGTTTGACGCCGAACGACCACCCTATTCTGATCGATAGTTCCATCTTCTTTTAATGACACATTAGCTCGACCAAAATTTAAAGCCCTTCGTTCACCAGCATATCCTTTTTCCTCAACCAATGGGTATCCATTTTCTTGCTCGTGTAATTGACTTCTATTTTCTTCTTCATCGGCTGCCAAATAATGAATGCTGTGTAAATCAACTTTTCCATCATTGACTTTACGGTATGGCGTTTCAATAAATCCTAACTTATTAATTTTAGCAAAAACACTCATTGACGATATCAATCCGATATTTGGGCCTTCTGGTGATTCAATTGGACAAATGCGACCATAATGTGTATAATGAATATCGCGCACTTCAAATCCTGCTCTTTCTCTAGATAACCCCCCAGGACCAAGAGCGGATAATCGTCTTTTATGGGTGATTTCTGCCAATGGATTGGTTTGGTCCATGAACTGAGACAATTGAGAAGTTCCAAAAAAAGAATTAATCACAGAGGTGATGGTTTTAGAATTTATCAAATCTGAGGGAGTAAATTCTTCATTGTCACGAACATTCATTCGTTCTTTGATGGTTCGAGCCATTCTCGATAATCCTACCCCGAATTGTGATGAAAGCTGCTCTCCAACTGTTCTTACTCTTCGATTAGACAAATGGTCAATATCATCAACTTCAGCTTTTGAATTAATTAACTCAATCAAAATTTTAATGATTTGGATGATATCTTGATTGGTCAATACAAGGGTTTCTGGATCGATATCAAGTCCTAATTTTTGATTCATTTTGAATCGACCGACATCACCCAAGTTATATCTCTGATTTGAAAAAAATAGTTTATTTAAGGTGTCTTTAGCCGTTGTCTCATCAGGGGCATCTGCATTTCTTAGTTGCTTATAGATAAACTCTAGGGCTTCGCCTTGTGTATTGGTAGGATCTCTTTCTAAGGTATTAAAAATAATGGCATTATCCGTGATCCCTTCTTTGTGCAATAGAATTTCTTTCGTTCCAACGTTTAATATTTTTTCAATATGATCTTTTACTAAGACTTCATTTCTTCCAATGATGATCTCATTTCTATTAATCGATACCACTTCGGCTGTATCTTCATCCACAAAGTCTTCGACCCAAGTTCTTAATACTGGTGCTGCTAATTTTCGGTTTAAAACCCTTTTAAGAGCTGTTTTGGAAACTTTTATTTTTTCAGCAATTTCAAATTCATCAAAGATTCGATGATCCGTTTCATAACCGATGGCTTTTAAAAGTGTGGTAACAGGGACTTTTTTCTTTCGATCAATATAAGCGTACATCACTGAATTTACATCCGACGCAAATTCAATCCAAGACCCTTTAAATGGTATGACACGAGCAGAATAAAGTACTTTTCCATTGGTATGAAGCGATTGACCAAAAAAGACACCAGGAGATCGATGTAATTGAGAGACCACTACACGCTGAGCCCCATTGATTACAAAGGTTCCACTAGGGGTCATGTATGGTATTTTTCCTAAGTAGACATCTTGGGTCATCGGTGGAGAATTTTCATCATCTGCCTCTTCTCTAGTGAGACGAAGTCTGGCTTTTAAAAGCACAGAGTAAGTCAAACCGCCTTCAATACATTCTTCTATACCAAATCTTGGAGGATCTACAAAATAATCTACAAACTCTAGAACTGATTGACCTCTTGAGTCTGATATCGGAAAATTATCTTTGAAGGTTTTATAGAGGCCTTCTTCAACTCTATTTTCAGGTTTGGCATCTAATTGGAAAAAGTCTCTAAACGACTTTAACTGAACATCCAAAAAATCCGGATATTCAGGAATGTGTTTTACTCTTGAAAATTGAATTCTTCCGTTTTTATTACTAGACATTAACTATTTTATTTTTAATAACTATTGATTACTTGGGGTTATTCCACAGAAACATCTCTCGAGCTATTATGCGTTCGAGAACCTATTTCAATGAATCTGATTTGAATCTGAATACTACTTGATTTCAGCTTCTGCTCCTGCTTCTGTAAGTGCTTTTAGCAATGAATCGGCTTCTTCTTTTGAAATTCCAGATTTAATTGGACTCGGAGCACTATCCACAAGACCTTTTGCATCTTTTAGATTCGTACCTGTTAATTCTTTGACAAGTTTAACAACTTTAAGTTTGGCTTGACCAGCAGCGGTCAAAATGACTTCAAATTCAGTCTGAGTATTTTCTTGTTGTACCCCTTCTTCGGCACTAGCTACTGTACTAACAGCTACTGCAGCTGATGCGGGTTCAATTCCGTACTCGTTTTTGAGAAAGTCAGAGAGCTCTTGGACTTCTTTAACAGTAAGATTGACCAATTGCTCTGCAAGTTCTTTTACTTCTGCCATGATAATTAATTATTGAATTTTTGGTTAGTTCTAATTTTCTTTATTTGATATTGATTTTAAAATCCCCATTAAATTGTGTCCTCCCGATTTTAAGGCTGAAATCACGTTAATCGCCGGGGCTTGAAGTAAGCCCAGTACATCAGAAAGCAATTCTTCTTTAGATTTGAGTTTTTCTAATTCTAACAGTTTATCGCCTCCGATATAGACCCCTTGATGCACATAGGCCCCCTTTAATTTAGGCCGGTCTTCTTTTTCTTGAAATACTCGAATAAGTTTAGCCGGTTGGTTAGCTTGTTTGCCATAGATGATGGTAGAACTTCCTTTCAAGACTTGATCGAGTGCCCCAAAATCTTTAGACGATGAATTCATGGCTCTCAACAACAAGGTGTTTTTTACCACTTTTAGTTTTACTTTATTTTCAAAACAAAGTCGACGAAAACTATTATTTTTATTAGCAGTCAACCCTTCCAAATCAGCAACATACAATACATCCGTACTATCCAAGATGTGAGTTAGTTCTTGTATTGCTTCCTTCTTTTCTGCTTTTGTCATTTGAATGTAATCGTTTGTTTACTGTCTTCTCACGCAATTCTTGGCTCAATCGATATCCCTGGACCCATCGTGCTAGACATATAAAGACTTTTTAAATAGGTTCCTTTTGAACTAGAAGGTTTCATTTTAACCACTGTATTGATGAGTTCATAGGCATTTTCATAAATCTTTTTTTCATCAAAAGATACTTTTCCTATCGATGCATGCACAATCCCTGTTTTATCCACTCGAAAATCAATTTTACCTTTTTTAATATCAGAAATAGCTTCTTTGATATGCATCGTCACAGTGCCGGTTTTAGGATTAGGCATTAGACCTCTTGGACCTAAAATTCTCCCCAGTGGTCCTAATTTACCCATCACTGGCGGATTGGTTACAATCACATCAATGTCGGTCCATCCTTTTTTTATTTTTTCTAAATACTCATCCAAGCCCACATGGTCTGCTCTAGCTTCTTTGGCTTCTTTTTCTTTGTCTGCCGTCACCAAAGCCAAGACTCTGATTTGTTTTCCTGTACCATGAGGAAGTCGAACCACACCTCGGACCATTTCATTGGATTTTCGAGGATCAACCCCCAAACGAAGCGCTAGATCAACCGATGCATCAAAAGAAGTCATGCTTGTTTTTTTGACCAATTGACAAGCTTCTTGGAGTGTATAGAGGTTTTTTCTATCAATTTTAGAAATAACTTGTTTATATTTTTTTGATAGTCTAGCCATGATTTATTTTTTAAGTGGTGATCCACCGGACATTTTAATGCCCATCGATCGAGCCGTTCCTGCCACCATTTTAGTAGCAGATTCAATTGAAAACGCATTTAAATCTTTTAATTTATACTGAGCAATTTCTTTGGCTTGATCCCAGGTGAGAATACCTACTTTATTTCGATTGGGTTCACTCGATCCTTTTTTCTTTTTAATAGTATTTAAAATTTGATGAACCGCAGGAGAAGATTTAACTTCAAAATCAAATGACTTGTCGGTATACACAGTCATATAAACACGGAGATTTTCACCCTGTTGTTCTTTGGTTCTAGCATTGAACTGTTGACAAAATTCCATGATATTAACTCCAGCAGCACCAAGGGCTGGTCCGATGGGCGGTCCTGGATTGGCCGTTCCTCCCGTGATCCTCATTTTTACTTTTTTACTGACTTGTTTTGCCATGATTTAATACTTCTATAAGGTGGGAATGCAACTACTCTAAGTTTATAGCATTATACTTTTTCTACTTGCAGATAACTCAACTCTAATGGCGTTTTACGACCAAATATCTTTACCATCACTTCTAATTTATGTTTTTCTTCATTAATTTTTTCTATAGATCCGTTAAACCCATTAAATGGACCATCAATCACTTTGACATTTTGACCTAATTTAAATGGGATGGCCACCATTTCTGTTGCCATGGTCAATTCATCAACCTTTCCAAGCAATCGACTCACTTCTAATGGTCTCAAAGGAATTGGTAATCCTTCAGAAGTTTTAGATTCTTTCAAAAATCCGATGACATGATTCATGGATTTTATAGACGATACTACTTTTTCAATATCTCCAGATTTTACCAATACATACCCTGGGTAGTAGACTTTTTCTTTATTGATTTTTTTACCATTCCGAATTTGTACCACACGCTCTGTCGGTACTAAAACATCATCAATATATTGATCTAAATTTTCAAAAGCGAGTTCTTTAACTAATTCATCTTTTAATTTTAGTTCTTTACCGCTGATGGCACGAATGACATACCATTTTTTATTATCTGTTTCTACCATGGTCATTTATCCGATGACATCAAAATAAAATTGTACGATTCTAGCTAACATCGTATCTGCACCCCAAATAGCCAATGAAAAAAGAATTGAGAAGACCAACACAATAGTGGTTAATCGTTGTAACTCAGACCACGGGGTCCAGGTGACATGATTTTTTAATTCTCTAAAAGAATCTCTGATATAGTTAATCATATAGCAATCCTTTTATTTGATGTCTTTTCAGCACGGGTTGAGAGACTCGAACTCCCGACACCTGGTTTTGGAGACCAGTGCTCTACCAACTGAGCTAAACCCGTATTTGGCTTACATCCACCAAAACCATTTATTGAAAAAATTTTAGTTAAGTTTTTATTCAGTAATACGATTTAGTCTAGAATTTTAGTGACTTGACCAGCACCGACGGTTCGACCACCTTCTCTAATGGCAAATCTCAAGCCAACATTTAAGGCTATGGGCTGAATCAATTCAACGGTCACCGTTAAATTATCACCAGGGACGACTAATTTTCGATCTTCTGCTAGTGATATCGTACCCGTTACATCAGTGGTTCGAACATAAAACTGAGGTCTATAATTATCTCTAAAGGGAGTATGACGACCCCCTTCATCTTTGGTTAGTATATATACTTCGGCTTCAAATTTTGAATGGGGTGTAATCGATCCCGGTTGGCAGATCACCATGCCCCTCCTAATTTCATCTTTGTCGATGCCTCTCAAAAGAATTCCAACATTATCTCCCGCTTCGCCTCGATCTAAAATCTTACGAAACATTTCTACCCCAGTGATGGTTGATTTTAGTTTTTCAGCTCCCATGCCAATAATTTCTACACCATCTCCTGTATTGGCCACGCCGGTTTCAATACGTCCTGTGGCGACAGTTCCTCTTCCAGTTATTGAAAACACATCTTCAACTGGCATCAAAAAACTTTTTTCAACATCTCTTTCGGGTAATTCAATCCATTGATCTACCGCTTCCATCAGTTCACGAATAGATTTGACCCATTTTTCTTCGCCATTCAGGGCTCCCAATGCTGAACCCAAAACCACGGGGGTATCATCTCCGCTGTACTCATAAAAGGTAAGTAAGTCCCGTACTTCCATATCGACTAATTCAATCAATTCCTCATCATCAACCATATCGGCTTTATTGAGGAAAACAACGATTTTAGGGACTCCAACTTGTCGACCCAACAAGATATGTTCACGAGTTTGAGGCATAGGCCCATCATTCGCTGCAACGACAAGAATAGCGCCATCCATTTGTGCTGCACCTGTCACCATATTTTTAACATAATCTGCATGTCCAGGACAATCAACATGGGCATAATGTCTATTTTCAGTTTGATATTCTACATGAGACGTATTGATGGTGATTCCTCGTTCTTTTTCTTCTGGTGCATTATCGATTTGATCAAAACTCTTTGCTTCAGACAACCCTGCATCGGCCAAAACTCTGGTAATTGCAGCTGTCAACGTTGTTTTACCATGATCAATATGCCCAATGGTCCCAATATTTAAATGGGGTTTGGATCTGTCAAATTTTTCTTTTGCCATAATCTGATTTTTTACCCTTGATTTTTAAGGTTTGCAAATATACAGTTTTTAGATTAAAAACAAAATGCAATCAAATTGATACGTAAGATTAAATAGAACTCGATAACTCTATGATTTTCAGTGAGTAACAAGAATAGACTCGTGCTATTTTATTCGACTAAGAGTCCTTGCACAACAAGCAGTGAGTTTTGATTCAGAAAATCAGTTCGATCCATTAAAAGTTAATGACTAGAAAAACACTGATGATTATATGTATTAGAAAAATCTTTTGAACAAGGTTTTTTCTTCATCGTCTGATAATTCAACTATGATATGATTAAATATATCAAATTTTGATTTTCCAAATTTACTACGATCTTTTCCATAAAAATCAATCTCATCTTCGTTAAACGTAAGAACGTATTGAAAATTTTGTAATCGGTTGGATTGATGATATACATAGTTCAACACATTGAATATGGTTTCTTTAGAAATAGCATGAAATACTCCATCATGTATGAGAAAATCTGGATTTCTTCTATGGTTTCTTCGACTATTGAGAAAAACCATTAAATCATAGGATACAATTTTTAATCTTTCTTGTCCTAAGGCATCTGCTTTTGGGATTTCAACACTTATAGAAAATGGTAACTGATTTCTTTTAAAAGGTTGAAGTGTAACATCAAAGTAGGATTTATCATGGTTTTCATCTAGGTAGATAGCATTATCTAATATTTCTTGGAATAAATATCTTAGTTCATCCAATTTGTTAGATTCTCGTTTAACTTCATTTATAATCTCAAGAATTATTTTGGTGATCTCAGCATGATTCATTGCGATACATGTTTTAGCCTCTTCAATTTGCTTTATAGAAGTCATATTTTGCTCTAGTTGTGTTTTCTCAACAATCAATTTCTCATAGGTGTTTTCAATTTTATCTAAGGCTCCTTTCTCTTTGAGTGATAATAATAACTCACTACGTTTTTTTTCTAAATCTTCAAGTTCTTTTAAAGTCGTTTCTATAATCTTCATTAGTTTATTCTCTTCATCTAATAAATACTTATACCTATTCTCTAAAAGTTGTTTCTTAAACTCAATGACTTCATCAAGGGCTTTTTTAACAAAGCTGCCAAATTTTGACTTCGTATCGTTATAAAGTTTTTTTACCTTATCGACATCAATATTTGAAACATCTGAATAAGATGTTTTTAATTTTTCTAACTCTCTATTTGTGGTATGATATACTGTGGATTTTTTATTAATTTGGTTAATCACTTTATTCAATTCTACTTGAATATCTTGATGCATTTCAAGAAATTCATAGTCTTTGAGATCGTTTTCTAGTCTATGAATTTTTTTTTCGGTTTTTAATATTTCAGATCGAAATTCATTAATCTCTTTGCCTGTATTGGTTTGAAACTTTTCAATAAGAGCTTTAAGATATTTTTTTTTGAATCATAATCATTTGATGCCTTGTTAAACTGAACTATATTTTTAGTAGGGATATTTAATAAATAAAAGCTATACAATGCTTTTTCTCTTGAGTTAGCATTGTATGAAAAAAAGTTTAAAGGGTCTATACGCCGTTGATTTTGTAAGTCATCTTTAATAAAAAACTCCATCAGTGTTCTATATCTTTTACCTTCAAAAAAAACCTTTTTGCTTTGAGTTGGAAAAAATATACCTTCCAAGATTTTATTCAACTCTGACTTTTGAAACTCTTCTAACTTGCTTGTACTCCCACCGAAATGTATAGTATCTAGGTTAGAAAAAAATCGCTTCAGAAAATATGTTTTAGGACCTACTTTAAATTCAAGTGATATACTATGCTCATTTTCTCTTAAAAAACTATATTTCTTTTGAGCAAAAACTTTTTCAGCTTTACTACTCAATAGAGCAAAATCAATTAAACGAATAATCAACGATTTTCCAATTCCATTAATTCCTCTAGTCTCCCCATTTTGGGAATACTTCCCTAGAATAATATTGATGCCCTTGTGAAATGAGATATCATCTATTAAATTTGTTTCAGAATATAATTTAGTCAACATTTTCAAATAAATTTGGGATCCCTTGTTTGCTATCCTTTAGCAATTTGATTTTGTATCCATTTTTTTTATACTGCCAATGATGTATAGAAGAGTGATAGCGTACAAAAAAAGATCTGGAGATCTATCTTTATCTTCATTTAAAAATTCACTCATAATATCATCAACTAAACTATACTTTTCTTTAAATTTTCTTTTATTCATAATCTTAATTATCTCAGCCCCTAGCACTAAAATATTAAGCTTCAAATTACTTTCTGGATGTGGTAAAATCATTACTAGTTTGGCTTCTTTCCAACTAAACACTGCTCGAACATGTATAGCAACACAGCTTTAATTGATAGTTTATATCCGTCATCATCTATATTACTATACTGCTTTGTGTACTGTTCTGTCAAATCGTATAATCGCTTTTTAAACCCTACTCCAAGCTTGTTGAAGTCATCCATTATTCTTCGCTTTATAAGGTCTTTTTCATTGTCTCTATACCCTCTTATTATGCTCTCGATAGCTTTAAACTCATTCACCACTGTATTTATTTCACTTTTTATCCCATCCCAATCTTCTTTATCAAAATTGACTTCAATTTTTTTTTGTATAGGAACTAAATCCGATTTTTTATATGAAATAAAATCCGTGTTTTTTGCTTGATTTAAAAGATGTTCAATTATTTCTTTAATGTAATCTTCTTTATAGTGGTCTTCAATACCAAAAAAAACAGCTAATCTTCTTCTTTGTGGATGATTAAGGTCGTTTTCGATTATATGAAGAATTTGATCAATCCCTTTAATTTGAGTATTTGCTGATAATGTATCAATTAGTCTAAGTTGCTCGGGAGAAATTTCATGATTAACTAAAACTTCCCAATTGGGAAATTTTGATTTCCAGTGAGTTTCATACTTTTTGAAGTCAGTTTGAATCTTTCTCTGAAACTGACTTTTGTCATATTTTTTTGGAGCATAACAGGCTAATACTTTTTTTCAATTAACACAGTACCATCATTCCCCATGTCTTTGCTATTTCTAATTGGAATACAGTTTTCAGAACCATACTTTAGAAGATATAACTCATCCACAAACTTTTCAAATTCAAATCCAGTTCTTGTCTCAATACTAACTTTAAACGAATTTTTTAATAATCTATCCATTTTTTTAAGAATGAACACAAAATTACATTTAACTAAAATTTTATTGCGTTATAGAGTTTCATTACAATCAATATACAAAGAACTTATTTTTAAAGCATGTTGGAGTGACTGATTTATTAGTGAATATTGAATATGAAGTTGTATCTTTCAGTCCGTTTGAGAGTCCTATGAAAATAATATACCTTGCTTTGATTCATCGATATTCGGTTGGTTAGAACAAATGGTTCTACCACAAAGTAATCGGCTCAACCTCAATCAGAAACAATGGTTGTTTTTTTGAACTCCTACAACATCGTTAGGAATATTATCCCTCTCAGAATTCAAGCATTCTTAGCTATGCTTTTGCCGCTTTAGTAGCTAATCTCTTGGTTTTAAAGGATTCCTATTTCATATAATATTCATGAGACGCATCAAGTTTTATTGAAAATCATTCTGTGGAATTCTTAATGATAAGATCACACCAAGTAGAAAAAGAATTGGAAAAAAAGTGATAGATGCTCTGATGCTTCCGGTTGTTTGATTGAGAAATCCAAAGATGGTAATTCCCATGACAATGGCAACTTTTTCTGATACATCATAAAAACTAAAAAAAGATGTCGTATCCCGAGTTTTTGGCAATAATATAGAATACGTCGAACGAGATAACGATTGGATGCCACCAACAACGAGACCTACGCAAGCTGCAATAAAATAAAAATGGATGGGATAATAGACCAAATAGTCCGCAATACAAATACCAGCCCAAATAATATTCGATCCAATAAGTACGGGTATGTTATCAAATCGACTAGAGGCTCTGGCCGTTAATTCGGCCCCTAAGATGGCTATTAACTGAATAAGTAAAATACTCAAGATGAGTCCTATTGTTTTTTCAGTATCACTAGTCCAATAAAATTCTTGTTCTCCAAAATAAGCCGCAATAATCATCACGGTTTAAAATGCCATACTATACACAAAAAAGCTCCTAAGAGTCTCTTGATATTCAAGTGTTTTTAACAATACTCTAGATCGATAATAACTCCTTGAATCCATTAAAAACAATATTCTTATAACCTCCTTGATGTTTTTGTTACCCTTTGGTAAAAAATAAAAAAATAATAACTAAACAATAGCCACCACACACCTACCGTAACGAACGAATAACGCATTGCCACTAAGGGTTTTTCAGAACTAGTGCCTTGAATGCCATACCAAATCTGGTTTCATGACCATACTGAGATTGAAAATCAATAAAATAACACTTCCTAAATAGCCATAGGAAAAACCCATGGCGCTGGCTTTATCCATTTGATTTTGATGGGTTATACTTGATAGATAAGAATTATAAAAAATAAGACTGCCTTGAAATCCAATAATGCCTAGCACATAAAAAACCAATCCTAAATAAATCATATCTAGATTAAACTAGTATAATCCAATACAAGAAAAGGCCCCTAAGTAGACAAAAAATCTCATGAATATTTTTTTATTGCCAATATAGTCTGCGATTCCCGAAATAACTAGTGAAAGAAGAACCACCAAACTAATGGTCAAACCAACAATAAAACTAATCATGGCTGTACTAAGTATATGTTGACCTGATACAAAAATTGTATCGTTATCATCCAATAGTGTTCCATAATAAACGGGGAAAAATAGTAGTCTTTTTCACAGCAGTATATACCGAGTTAGCCTAGTGATATGTAGCCCAAGCTCGCAATAACCTTTTACTTCCCTTTTTGTTTTTTTTCAAAGCATAATTTTAGGGGATTATATAGGTAACGAAAGCTATGATTTTCCTCAACTTTAATCATTTATATTTATCATAATAGTATTCCAAAAAGAATAATTAAAAATGGGAATCATATATCAAAGTGGCAATAACTTAAAGGGGGAGGTAGATTTCATTAATAGACAGAGTGAATCATTAATCTTAATGTGATTGAAGGGATAAGGATTGGAGCATCATTCATCATCTAATGAAACTATTTTTTTCCAATTCTTTTCATCTTCTTGAAGTTCATCCCTTGCTGTATATCGATAGAATTAAGGCAAAAATGTTTCTATATATATTTTCGTACTTTTCAATCTAAATATAGAAAACTCGTTTTTCATTTTTAACAAGCATAACCTTGTTGTTGCTGCTGTTTTTGAATCCAAGACACCATCGATGGAATCGGAACATCATAGGTGTCGTTCGGTGTGACGTGAATGACTCCCTTTTCAAGCATTTTATCTAATAAGTCAAGACTTTCCTTCTTCGAACATGTTTTTTCTAAAGTTTCTGTGAGGTGATGATCTAAAAATCCTCTAGGGTCTAATGATGATAAAAAAGGATATAGCAACCATTTTTCTTGTGGTGTGAATTCGTTCCATCGAGATACGTAATAGTCATATCTTAAACTCTGCCCTTGTTTCAATAGATCTTTCAACGCTTTGGATGACATCTCACCGCCATATTTTGAAACAATGTCTACGGCTGATTGTCCATAATTGACAATATGGTGTGGCCAACCATAAGTTTCTTTGACAATACGGGCTATCCAATCATCTAAGTCGTTGGAACTATTTTTTTCTATTCCAGCTCCTTGGACAAAATAATCTTTCAATAGATCTTTTTCTTCTTGGGGACTGAGAGCGTCTAAACGCACGGCACACTTCGATGCAAAACGAGAAATACGAAAATCTTGTAATATCGATTGGGTATGACTTAACCCCCCTAATAAGAGGATGACAGGTCTTTGAAACCCGCTATTATGTATCTTATCTAAGACATCAGTCGCTTCTTGAATGATAAGGCAATCGTATGCTAATAAACTTTTTAATCCCTGAGCCTCATCTAGAGACAATAATAAAGGCGATGTTCCCGTGTTGAGAATTTCCATCACCGACTTTTGTTTGATGTCAAACTCTGAATCGACCCCCACACCTCCATGTCCTACTTTCGCCCCTAAACTTTTCCATTGTAAAAACCATTCTTGACCAATGGCTTTTTTTAATTTGGTTGTTTCCCACAAGCAATCAGGCGTGATGTTAAAAACATCCCAACCTTGTTGTGAAGCACGATGCTTATATTCTTCCAAAAGGGCTGATTTTCCAACTCCAGGTGGCCCTTGAACTAAAAAGGTGGTTCCACTATGATGGATTTGTGCTTCACTTAATAAGGACTGAAAAGCTTCTAATTCTTCTTTTCGCCCATGAAAATAGTCTGCTTGACCTCGATCTTTAACCCCTTGTTTCATCGTTTCGATTGTATTTGACGTGCATAAACTCTACTATTTTAACGAACACGATAAAGATAGAAAAATCCAACCTAATAGCCGATGGAAACACTCTCTATTAATAACGCTAACTAAAATCGTAGTGTCGTGTTTCTAAAAATGATTTTTTTTAAACCAATTCACAACGAACACAACACATTAATAGCTAATGCCCAAATTTTAATTCCTTACTCTCTCTTGCTCTACAAGTCGTATTGTTGCATCAATTCCTTCTTGTATTGATTCATCATAAATCACAACTTGATTGAGTTCTTCTACCGAATAATTTTTTCCATTCAACGTGATTGTTTCGACCGGGATTTCTTTTATCTTTTCAATGGTTTTTGTTTCGTATATAGTCTCGATTTTTTGAATCGGTTGTTGCTTTTTTAATTGTTCATTCTCCTAGTATAATTTCTTTTTTCTCTTTTAATTCTTCGATAATCTCCATTAAATCATTTTTATCATTCTTTAAACAACCCATGACAACATCAACATGTTGTCGTTTTTTGTTTTATTTCTTGGGTTAAGGCATCTAACTTTTTTTGGCTTTGGTTGAGTTTATAGTCAAAAGATTCCAATCGCTTGGCTTTACTCCCTTCAACCCCTCGTTCCATGCCTAAAACATCAGCGACTTTCGTTTGTATTTTTCTCATCGCTAGTTGATTCAAACGTAGAGGTCTTCCTGTCACTTTATCGGTCCAATCAAACAATAGGTGAGCATGTGAATTGGGAATCCATTGGTTGATTCGAGTCGCCTTTCCCCTATCGATGTCTTGCTGATCGGCATATCTTCCTTCGTCTTTATGGATGAACGCTTGGAAACAACGGGGTCCAAAATCTTTCTCTATCACCTCAGCTACTTTGAGAAGATCTTTCCACGTGCTTTGGCGTTTTAAATTAACCACGGCTTCTTTGATGGGAACAGCCGTCGAATGAAACTTTTTTTTTAATCGTTTGGTTGTTTTTTCTTTTCCTGTTTTGGGACAAATAAAAGTCTTTACCTCGGTATGATATTCATTATGTCGTTGAATGATTTCTTTTCGTTTTTTAGAAATCGATGTGGCCATCCACTGTGTATTGTTGTGCGTGAGATCTGTTCTGACATAATCTAATGTTTTTCTATTTTCCGCTTTGTTGTGCCTTTCGGAGTTCGCCTTGACGGCCTTAAAATTGATTGAGCTTTTATGTTCCATGGGGTTCAAAAGAGACTCTTGAAATTTCAGACAGGCCGTTTGACCTTTGAATACCAGTAAAAACAAGGGGTTGAGGACTTTTGCAAGTTCGACTATATTAGTATTTAAAATGATACGAAGTCATAAGTAGGAATCAAGTTTTCTTTGGGATTTATGTATTTAGTTATACTACTCAATTTCATTTTAAATTATTTTTATGGTTATTAAAAGGCTTTTTAGAAGTTGACATTAATGTTTTCGCTAAATCTTTAACTTGTAAATGCAATTCTAAAGAAATATTTTCATGGTTTGGTACTTCCTCAGAAGGAAGTTTTTTACCAAGTTGTCTTGTCATGATTAAATATTTTGCTTAAAAGTTTTAACTGCTTTTCCATAAACTATTAATTGTCTGCAAAGTCGTTTTCTTATTTCGATAGTTTGATGTAGTATTGAGTAAGTGGATTCAGTATGAAGTCGAAACTTCATTGCTCTATAATGCTGAGCACTATCACGTCTATCTTCAATTTCACCAATGTTTTTTCCATTTAAATTAGAAAAGAAAATAACTTTTTGATCATCCATTTGATGTTCATTTCTTGCTTTTGAGTTATTAACCGCAATATTTGCAGTTAAATTATTGATACCATCATCCTTGTGGAAAACATGAAAAACTTTGTCATTAATATCTGTTTTATTGGTGTCACCAATGAATATGCTTAAATATTTTGCGTTCCCACCATCAAATAACCCCTTATCTAAAAAAGCACTCAATATGTTTTCGTTAGACAATTCTTTTTTCAACTTTCTCCTTGACCTAAAGTATATGGCCATCCCATTTCGATGATTTTAAAATCGGAATACCATTCTCTTATTGGTGTACAATCGTTATAGGACAAAATAAAACCCCTCTTTGTGTTCATGTAATAGTTCTCTGAGTAAATCATGTCTGAATCCTTTGTGGTGAATTGGAAAATTTCTTTGGGGATAAATACCTTTAAACATTTGACGATCTCCTTCAAGAAAATAAGGTGGATCGCAGTGGTACGATGTTTTGATATTGTTTTTTCAAAAGAACCTTGTTTTACTTTTAAACGAGGACATCAAAACCGTCTCACTTTTTCAACCAATCTTTTAAACCTTCGATCATCTTTATATATTTTAGAAATCCATCCTAAAAATCCCGGCCCATAGGATAAATTATGATTAAACCAATCATGAGCTGCTAACTCTAAGTTATTTTCAATTAAAACATTGTTGATCCAATGTTCTTTTAATCTCGATTTCACTTGATTATAATTTTCTTGGGTTGGATTCCATTTCGATATTCGATCAGCCAATGTGATAGGCATTCTTAATTGAATTTTCCAATAATTACATAAAATATCAAATAAATCATACCCTTGAACTTTCATGTTTAATGTATTAGCACAAGCTATTTCAACACTTCCACCACCAATAAACGGCGAAACCAATTGTTGAATACTTGTTGGTATTTGCTCTACAACAAATCCTACCGCTAAACTTTTACCCCCAGCGTATCGAATCGGAAGATTCTGATAGCGACCATAGCGGTACTTCCCTTTACTCTTTAAAGCATCAACAAATGAAGTTTTAATGCTTTGATTCATGGTGTAATAAGCTCTTGATAAGACAGTTTTTTACCAAGGTTTTCAATAATCAATCCAATTTGTTCAATAACCTCTTTTTCACGGATATTGTGTTTCCAAACTAACTCATGGATATAACGTTGTAAGTGCTTTTGACTCCACCAATGATGAGTACCTTTATAAGCACGTTTCACCTTGGCCCAGAAAGACTCGATTCCATTGGTATGAATCTCCCCATCAACAAATGCTCGTAGGCTATGACAAACAACACCATATGTTCGATTCAATCCATGATAACATCGGGCTTCATCCGTATAGATCACCGCATCCGATGTCGTCTGTTGATTAATAAATTCATGGAGGGTTTCTTTGTCTGTATGTTCCACCACTTTGGCGATCACCTGATTAGTTTCTCGGTTCAATGCACCCACTACGGGAAATTTACCCACACTCCCTCGTCCTAAATGATAGAACTGCATGCGACGATATTTCGACATATTGGCTCTTTTGCCCCCAATATACGTCTCGTCCACTTCAACCGTTCTTGAAAGCTGATTCATTGGTTGTTTTGTAGCTTCTCTGATACGATGGAGTAGAAACCAAGCTGATCGTTGTTGTATTCCTAAATACTTCCCAAGTTTTGTCGAAGAAATTCCTTTTGGTGTGTTTTTAAATAAGTATAAAGCCATCATCCATTTTCTCAAAGAAATTCTAGACTCTTCCATGATGGTTCTAGTTCTTACACTGAAATATTTTCTACATTGATTACAGAAATAAGGCATTGGTCTTTGATTCTCTAACGGATTCACTTTACAAGAATGACACCTAGGACACCTAATGTTATCTTCCCACCTTAATTTTTCCAAATACTTTTGAGCATATTCTTCTGTTTTAAATAAATCAAAAATTTCTATTAAGGAATTAGTTTTACTTTTAGTTAGATCTAAATTATTCATTTCAAAATTTTACATTAAAAAACATACTATTATTATGCCAAAGTGTATAACTAAATACATAAATCCTTTTTTTAAGTTTAAATGCCGTAGGTCGTTGAGTTCTTCTATCGTCAGCGGGTTGGGTTCGGTTTTTTGAGAGCGGATACGGATCTCTTCGAGGGGGTGATGATTTTTTAAAGCGGGAAATTTTCGAGAGGCTTCATTCATCAATAGTTTGATGACTGATAAGTGGATACGGGCGGTATTAGGATTGGGGTATTGCTGAACCAAAAAACTTTTAAATTTGGTAAAATAGCGATAATCGAGGCCTCGAATATCGGCATCATAGGTTTGATATTTTTCTAAAAGTGTAAAGGCTTTTTCTGTTTTTAGATAGAGAGATCTTATTTTTTGCGGGGGTACTTGACGTTTTTGGAGCATTTGGTATTTTAAAAACACTTTCAAGCTATTTTCTCGCAAATCGAGAGTGCTATATCTTTTTTCTTGCCATAGTTGATGCAGACATTCGCCACCGTGTGCTAAAAAATAAGTGGGTGGGGTGATATTAAAAAATTCATGTTGAATTTCATCTCTCAGGCGGTTAGCATCCCAATAATAGGCATAGCCTCGATGTTCATCGAGCCATAGATCGACCGGCAAAGCGTTTTTTTAGTCGTTTACTATAGGTTTTAGCGCCGATAAATCCGGTGACTTCGTAATTTTCGGGATTAAATTGATGGGTATAAAGATGTTTATGGAGATTGATATATCTGACGATCCCTTTATGAGAGACTCGTAAGTACAAGCGGTGTTTTCCTTCTTTTGTTTTATGAGAATCTCGGTCTTCTAAAACAATACTAATTTTGGCCATGTGATGCTATTTAAGTTAATATCAAATTACAAGTATCTACGCTATTTTTTTTTATTCTTCTTTTATATTGTTAAATTCTTTTTAAAAACTTTCCTTGATACATCTACATTTCTCAAATAATTTTCTGGCTAATTGACTTCGATATGTTCGAGAATCAATGAAGAATGTTGCATTAATTTACAACCCTTAGACAATAGTTCGGAACTAGCGATTATAAGAGATTGGATTACTGAAAATATACAATATAAAAATGAAATAGAACATTGGATTGATCAAATAATAACTAGGACTAGTCGATGGCCAAGACACATCGCTTCCTATTGCAATCAAATAGATGTTTATCTTCAAAAAAATGAAGCATTAACTGACAGTAAATTAAAAACCATATTAGAACACGGTGATGTGTTAAAACTAAAATATTATAATCAACGATGTGAAAGGCTTTTAAGAACAGACCGTAAAATCCTTGCAAAACTTGTTCAAAATCTACCCTCAATTTTTGATAAAATTGATGTCATAGAATTTCTTAAAAAAGAAAGAGCTTTATTGACCATGAGCAAAAAAGAATTTTGGGATGCTTCTGTTGTCAAAGGGGTTTTTCATTTAAGAGTCGATGGCGCTTTTTCGATTTCTATCCCCTCGTTCAAAACATGGCTGTTTGAACAATATGGGAATGACTAAAAGAAATCAATTGAAAAGAGCAGTAAAAGGTAACTCATAAGCAGAGACAACTCAAAAAATCTTTGAGTACTAGCATCAAGATAAAAACTTAAACGCATCAAAATTAAAATGGGATTGATGGAATGCCTCAAACCACATAGAACCTGAAGAAGCTAGGGTTATATGGAGCGATTATCATCTGCGTCTACTATATGATTCTCAACCTTTAAGTTGTTAAATATAGGTAGCAAATAAGAGATATTGCGACATCGGTTATTGAATTCATCATAACTGAACTCTCCCTTGTTTTGATTTTTTCTAAAACTAAGAAAAAAAGTCTCTCCATGGAATATTTTTTTCGATAGCATAGATGATTTTGTTGGGAAAGATTTGAAGATTGAGGTTTCCGTTTCGCGTCCTTGAGGAACTATGGTAATGGAATCTGCAACCGTTTGAAGGCTTCTTTTTGGATGGTTGTTTTCTGCTGCTTCATCACGATTTCTCACTTTTTGCCTGCCGATAGTTTGGACATGACCACCAAGCGATAAAAACGCTGAGTTTGTCCATCAAAACTTCAAAACGACTGACTTTGAGTCTTTCAAAATTATTTTTGGTGAGTGCTTTTTTTTGTGCTTGCGGGGGCGTTTCGGCAGACGTGATAAGATTTCTTATCAATACAGCCTCTTCTTTTCCAAATTATCTTCCGTGAATAAGGAACCTGAATTATTCATACTCAATCCAAAAAGAGCATGATTTAACTGATTTTCGATAATCCATGGTATCCGATGGGTTGTATTCAACAGAATTCAAAACTCAAAAAAAATCAGCAATTCATTTTAAATCGGAATGGTGCTTTTTTCAGAACTGCATTTTAAATAAAAGTTATAGATAACTTCAATTTGGTCAATAACTGTCCTATCATTGGGTACACTTCATACTACCAAGTTAAATTGTTGAAATATCTATTCTTTTAAAACACTCCATTGAATCTCCCATTCACGGTTTATGTTGAAATACCTAGCTGAAATTTTATGTAATTTTGTTCTCTTTACCATTCTTAAGCATAAGAAATGACTTTTGATATTGAAATGATTCGTTCCGTTTACCATAAAATGGATGAAAGAATTACGAAGGTTCGCCAACTTATTCAAAAGCCATTGACTCTATCGGAAAAAATTCTCTACACTCACTTGTGGGATCGATTACCATCAAACCCATATTTGAGAGGTAAAGACTATGTCGACTTTGCACCCAACCGAGTGGCTCTGCAAGATGCCACAGCCCAAATGGCTTTATTACAGTTCATGCAAGCTGGAAAGTCCAAAGCTCAAGTGCCAACAACGGTTCATTGCGATCATTTGATTTTAGCGAAACAAGGAGCCAAAGAAGACTTAAAGAATGCTAATACCGCTAGTGCTGAAGTTTTTAATTTTCTAGAATCTGTTTCTAGTAAATATGGAATTGGTTTTTGGAAACCTGGAGCCGGAATTATTCATCAAGTGATTTTGGAAAACTATGCTTTTCCTGGTGGAATGATGATTGGCACAGATTCCCATACGGTCAATGCTGGTGGATTGGGAATGCTAGCCATTGGTGTGGGAGGAGCTGATGCGGTTGATGTCATGGCTGGAATGCCTTGGGAACTTAAATTTCCCAAATTGATTGGCGTGAAATTGACTGGAAAACTCAATAATTGGACTTCAGCAAAAGATATTATTCTAAAAGTTGCAGGAATCCTAACAGTCAAAGGGGGCACTGGAGCCATTATTGAATACTTTGGCGATGGGGCTCTTTCTTTATCATGTACTGGTAAGGGGACTATTTGTAACATGGGAGCCGAAGTTGGAGCTACCACCTCCACTTTTGGTTTCGATCACGCCATGGAACGATATCTACGAGCCACGGATCGAAATGATATTGCCGATGAAGCACTAAAAATTCAAAAACACCTAACAGCGGATCCTGAGGCCTATGATCAACCAAAAAAATATTTTGATCAAGTAATTGAAGTTAATCTAGATGAACTCATGCCGCATATCAATGGACCTTTCACACCCGATTTAGCCACGCCCGTTAACCAAATGGCTCAAAAAGCTCGAGAGCATGGTTGGCCTATCGATGTAGAATGGGGTTTGATAGGTTCTTGCACGAATTCATCCTATGAAGATTTATCTCGTTCGGCATCCATTGTGAAACAAGCTGTAGAAAATAACTTAACCACCAAAAGTGAATTTGGTATTAATCCAGGATCTGAACAAGTGCGCTATACAGCAGAAAGAGATGGACTATTGGAAACTTTTGAAGATTTAGGGGCTCAAATATTTACCAACGCATGTGGACCTTGTATTGGTCAATGGGATCGTGCGGGAGCCTCCAAAAAAGAAAAAAACACCATTATCCATTCATTCAATAGAAATTTTGCTAAAAGAAATGATGGTAATCCAAATACCCATGCTTTTGTGACCTCTCCGGAGATGGTAACAGCCATCGCTCTTGCTGGTCGGTTGGACTTTAATCCTATCACAGATACTTTAATCAACAAAGAAGGCAAACAAATCAAATTAAATCCACCGCATGGATTAGAATTGCCTCCCAAAGGATTTGATGTCGAAGATAATGGATACATTGAACCACTTGATGATGGAAGTAATATTGAGGTGATTATCGATAAAAATTCGGATCGATTACAACGGTTGACTCCTTTTGAACCTTGGAATGGTGAAAATCTATTCGGATTAAAATTACTGATTAAAACATTGGGAAAGTGTACTACAGACCATATTTCTATGGCAGGACCATGGCTGCGTTATCGCGGTCATTTAGACAATATTGCCAATAATAGTTTTATTGGTGCCGTGAATGCTTTCAATGGCAAGACCAATTTTGTTAAAAATCAACTCACTGGAGCATATGATGGGGTTCCCAATGTTCAAAGAGATTATAAAAAAGTTGGAATACCAACCATCGTGATTGGCGACCATAATTATGGTGAAGGCTCTTCTAGAGAACATGCCGCCATGCAGCCTAGGCATTTAGGCGTAAAAGTTGTTTTGGTCAAGTCTTTTGCACGAATACATGAAACTAACTTGAAAAAACAAGGCATGTTAGCACTGACTTTTTGTAGTGAAGAAGATTATGATTTAATTCAAGAAGACGATGTCTTTGATTTCCTAGACCTGGTCGATTTTGCACCAAATAAAAATCTTAAAATTGAAGTTATTCACTCAGATCATTCCAAAAGCGTCATTGAAGCCAAGCACACCTATAATCAACAACAAATTCAATGGTATCGCGCAGGATCGGCACTTAATCTATTACGTGAAAATAATTAGTTTACAGAATTTTGGGTGAATCATAAATTCACATCGAGCCAATGTCGGGATTTGAACCCGAGACCTCTTCCTTACCAAGGAAGTGCTCTACCCCTGAGCTACATCGGCTAATGAACGATTATCAAGTTTCCTACTGTAGTAATCTTCGATAGGTGGCCAAAGATACCATTTTTAAACCCCTATAATATTTTTAACCAAATTTTAAAATGTATAAAATCCTATTTACTTTTCTTTTACTATCGCTCTCATTAATCCATACAAATTGTGATAATAACTCAAATCAAGAAGTTTATGATGTTGTGGTTATTGGTGGTGGAACCTCGGGAATTGCCGCAGGTATCTCGAGTGCACGATTGGGGGCCAAAACACTTTTGATAGAACAAGGCCCTTGGCTGGGGGGGATGTTAACTTCAGCGGGAGTTAGTGCTGTCGATGGCAATAATAAATTACCTTCAGGTTTTTGGGGTGAGTTTAGAGATAGTTTGGTGGGGCGATACGGATCGTTGGATGCGATGAAAACAGGTTGGGTGAGCAATACATTATTTGAACCTCATATTGGGAATGCTATTTTTCATAATATGGCCAATGCCGAATCAAATCTCACATTAAAAATGAGTCAAACGTGGGATACTATTTATCGATTGGAACTAGATTGGATTATTGAATTAACTAAAGGAGATAAAATCCAAACTAAACAACTGGTAGAAGCTACTGAATTAGGGGATGTCATCCAAGAGCTTGATGTTTCTCACCGAGTGGGTATGGATTCAAAAAATGATTATGATGAGTACATTGCTCCTAACCAAGCGAATGATATCATTCAAGATTTGACTTATGCATTGATTTTAAAAGATTATGGTGAGGCACGAATCATTGATCAACCCAAAGGATATGACCCTTCGGTGTTTTATTGTGCCACTGAATCTGAAAAATGTAAGGAGGAGTCGACCATGATTCGCACCTTATGGCCGAAAGAACGAAAAATTACTTACGGAAAA
This sequence comes from Flavobacteriaceae bacterium, assembly GCA_965221765.1. Taxonomy (GTDB): domain Bacteria; phylum Bacteroidota; class Bacteroidia; order Flavobacteriales; family Flavobacteriaceae; genus Bin25. Next base: position 1,824,116 of record OZ244911.1, on the reverse strand, counting down.
CTACCCAATGATAAATACATGATTAATTGGCCAATCAATGGCAATGATTACTATGTCAATGCTATTTATATGAGTTCCAAAGAAAGAGATTCAGTCTTTGAACTAGCCAAATTAAAATCTCTTCAATTTTTATACTATTTGCAAACCGAATTGGGATTTGAAAATTTATCCATTGCTGATGACGAATTTCCAACAGATGATGGTTTGCCACTAATCCCATATCATCGAGAATCATTACGCATTGATGGCGTAACTACCCTCTCAATGAATCATTTGAGCCATCCTTATGATCAAAGTCATCCCACCTATCGAACGTCTATTGCCGTTGGAGATTATCCCGTAGATCATCATCATGCAGCTCATCCTCAAGCCGATGAGTTACCAGAACTCCATTTTTATCCTGTTCCCTCTTATTCCATTCCATTGGGAACTTTGATTCCAAAAACTCAAGAACATTTAGTAGTTGCTGAAAAGTCAATTTCGGTATCCAATATTGTTAATGGGACCACGAGATTGCAACCCGTTGTTTTACAACTTGGTCAAGTGGCTGGGATCATTGCCGCTAGTGCAGCATTATCAAATGATTTACCTAGAAATATTGATGTACGAAAAACTCAAAAAGCTTTGCTTGACCATGGGCATTATTTAATGCCATTTTTAGATGTTCAAAAGTCTCATCCCCACTTTAAAACCTATCAAAGAATCGGAGTTACAGGAATTTTAAGAGGTACTGGAAAGAATATTGGTTGGGAAAATCAAACATGGTTTTACCCTGATTCGAACCTTAGAATTGAAGATGTTTTTATTGAGGATTATATTGATACGAATCAATATCCACTTCCAGATAATTTAACTCAAAACCAAGTCATTGATTGGTTTTTGAATTATTTGAATGAAACTAAAACTATTATCACGTACAACCGAAACGAAATCGAAACTTTAATCAATTATGATGAAAACGATTCTGAAAGAATAATCACAAGAGGAGAATTTTCTGTTTTATTAGATACTTTGGTTGAACCATTTGAACAACCAATTACCCTATTAGGTGAACTTCCTACCGTTCATTAAATTTTTTACGGTGAACAATAAATTTAGAATCAGACGAATAAAATATTATCGACGTCTGCTTTTTTAGTTCTACTACAATAGTTTTGGGTCGTTTTACTTTTGGTCCATTATCATCTATTGTTTTATGAAAAATCGTTTACCATTTTTCGAGTCCCTCTTAAAGGTGCGTGATTCATGGTATTGTCAAAGACCTTTCTTATGTTGCACTAGCGAGTTGAACATGGCTAAAGTTTATTTATCGCGTATGTAAATCTTCTGGAAATATTGCTTCCCCAGCATAAAGAGCTTCAAAAACCTTTTTTTTGGCTGCAATTCCTTCATAAAAGAAAAATACTTCGCCCATCACACCTTGGCTTCTATGGTGCCTGATTACATCCACTAAAAATTGATCTGAAGGAATATAATTTCCAATTCTCAACAACACGCCTGGATAAAATATCTTAAGATTGTTCCTAGCATGCGCTAGGTTGGTATTCAATAGATGTCGATATTCATTAAACCCGCGATTATCACGACGGTATAACTGAGGTGAAATGATATCAACCACATGTCGATCAATCCATGCTGGCCAATCTTGACAATATTCAGTAAATGAAAAGGGAAAAGGAGATGGAGAAAAGGTAACTAAACATTGGGGATCGACTTTTTTGACCTCTTGATATAAACTTTCAGCATAATCACTCAAGAGATCAGATCGCCATTGAAGCCATCGATTATTTCTAGGATTACTAGGTGGCATACTGCCATTATGTTCTTTCATATACTTTTCAATGGTATAGTCATCATAACCCGAAGTAGAGGTTACTGCAGGTAATCGATCATCACCTTGAATACCATCAACATCGTACTTTTCGACTACTTCTAACATTAAATCGGTCATAAATTGTTGTACCTTAGGATGAAAAGCATTCATCCAATAAAAATTATTTTTCTGGGCAATATCTCCATTGATATCTTGGCTTTCCCACCCAGGATGGGCTTGAAGAATTGAATTTCTACCACCATCGCTATCCCCAAATTGTGATGCAAAACCATATTCAAACCAAGCAATCACTTTAATATTCCTTTTGTGAGCTTCTTCAATAACCTCTTGTAAAATATCTCTCGCCGGATCAAATCGCGTGATGATATCTGTTTTGTTCAACGGCTCAAGGGCTTTATTAACAACTTCACTAGGGTGTGGCGTTTGGGTTTTATTCCATGCTACCAAAAAAACAGTATTAAAATTTAATGCTTGAAGGAGTTCCATTGCGATAATAATATTCTCTCTGCTTTCGAGCACATCACTAGCCACATTGGTCAACCATACGCCTCGAACCCCCGTTTCTTGTTCTCGATAGGTAATCTCAAAATCATAAATTCTTTTCTGACCATTTTGCGATATGATTTCAAACTTGCTATTATCAACTATGTGAATTGAAGAACCGCTTGGAAAAGCAGCAATGGCCTCTTCAGAAATAGTGAATTCTACCGCAGTATCTGATAAATCAGTACCGTATGGCAGGGTCAAAAAAATAGTATTCCCAACGATATCTGCTTCTTGGAATAAATCTGGGAGACTGAAAGACAATAGCAAATTATCTCCACTAGCTTGTTCAATCAGTGATAGAATACGATACGTCCTGGATTGCCCAATTTCAGAGGTGATGATGATTGTGTTTTCTTTTGAAAAGTCTAGATTAGACCCGCTTTCAATCGAAGATCTCGCTTTGGGTGAAAAACTAAAATCTACCTTAATGGATTTCAAGTCTGTACCATAAGGAAAAGAAACTTCAACGGTATTTTCTTGAATCACCCCCTGGATTGAAAGATCTGGGAGTTGAAAAGAGAGCAGTTTATTTTGACCACTCAATTGAGTCAAAGAAACATAGTAACTGGCTTTACTTCCATCTTCGGCGGTTATAGTAAATACGGTTCCTCCTTGAAAATTAACTGTTTGGCCACTAGCGGGAGATACATTGGCTCCTTCAGAAATCGAAATTTGTGGTATCAAGGTGGTGATATCCACTTCCGATGGAACTGTAGCCGTAATTTGTAGACTCCCTTGATCGATGGTTGCTGTGGTTTGAAACGAACCATCAGCAGACTTGATTTCAAAGGATAAAATATCTTTCCCTGTGAGTCGGTCATTGGTATTAGAACAACACACAAACAATAACGACAGCATCCATACGGATGCTGTCACCATGTTTATACTCCAAAGCTTATTTATTACTCTAAGACTTTTTAACAATGCTTCGTTATAAAAATAAACGGACTGTTTTAAATTCTTATTGAGTTATCGATTCCAGCAATTATTTTGCTTTTAATAATTCAATCACTTGAAAGCCATTATTGGCGGCTCCTCCCATCACCACCACTCGTTCGCCATTTGGATCGACATACACATCAATATCAGCGGCTTGATTCCCATTGAGATTTTGTCCAAACGAATGAGTAAAGACCAATTTCGATCCAACAGTATCTGGGTCAATAGCATTAAATGCTTCAACTAAATTATCTCCGGTGACATCATAAATCAAAATAGAAGCATCTCTTATATTAGCTCCTTCAGTGCCAGCGGTGGCCACTGCTAAATATCTTTTTTGATTAAACTCAAAGACTTTACCACCAAAGGTTCTATTGGCAATGGCATCACTTTGGATGGATGTTAATTTTTGAGTGCCATCTAAGTCATATAATGTTGGAACAATATTAGCTCCATTGACCAATAAATATTCATCATTATTGGTACCTTCTACTGATTCCACATAACCATAACTACCCGCATTATTTAATTCGGTAAATTCAATTTTATGGGGTTTTTCAGCATTAGTAATCGAGCCATTTTCTACATCCCAAATATACACAAAAGTGCTATTTGGAATAGAATTAAATCCAGGGAATACCATTGCTGTTAAATGCCCATCACCTAGTGGATCGTCAATAAAATTGATGTTATCGCCTAACCGAATATTATTGCCAGAAGAATCCTTAGTTGGAAAGGATAATAGTAGTTCTGGATCAGCATCATGATCTTTCCAACGATAGACCTTGAATTCACCACCTGCCCAGTTCATGTTTGAAGCTAAAATTCCATTTTCTGTGGCCACCACATCAGCGAGTTTAAATACCCCACCACTAACAATATCACTATTTTTTAATTGGCTAGCCGATGCACTAGAGCCATCAAGATTCCAATAATGTATAACTCCTTCCCCTTTATCAGCAACATAAACATGTTGGCTATTGATTGAAAATCCTCGTTCATTATCTCCTTTATCACCTAATTCTGTGGGCAAACTATTAGAAGCAGCCCCCGCATCAATTAAAGTCACTGGATTTTCGGCATCAAATCCAGTAGATAAAAACTTGACCGAAACCGTATAGTTTTCGGATTTTGAACCCGCCGAGACGGTAATGGTTACAGGCCCCGAACTTAAATCAAGAATCGCCCCCCCCATGACGGTCGCATCGGTGGGAATGGTGTTGATGACAGGCGACAGTGCGCTCACATCCGTTCCTTCAAAGACACTGACCGCAATGGTCTTTGCTGATTCATCAATTTGTGTATTTGTGTCTGGAATACTAAAAGTAGAAATAGCCACTGAATCGGGATCCAATACGGTCACCGTCACCGTATAGGTATTGGTGGTTTTGCCATCTTCGGCCGTCACGGTATAGGTCACAGGAGAACCAAAATTCCTAGCAGTAGCGGCTGCGGGTGTAATGGTCGAAGCCGTGGAATTCTGGATGCTAGGGCTCAAACTCGAAATATCGGTTCCATAAGGAACACTCAGCGTAATGGCCTCTCCAGCGATGGTAGCAGAAACACCAGATAATGTGAAACTCGTTATGAGAGCTTCATCCGATTTTGGATCATCTTTTTCACAACCGATAAAGGCCAAGAAAAAAGCAAAAATCCACCCAAAAAGTTTTTTAGAAATTGTCATGATAGATAAGATTTACGGTATTAAAATTATTATTTATTAGGTTTTTAAAATGAGTCATCAACATTTTAATTATTATCCCACCAAACCCTATTTTGCTGAGTATCGCCTCCCATGCGATTAATCGCTTCTTCTAAATGCTCTCCATTGAGTCGTCTTTCGGCATCACTATAGGTTAATCTTCTAGGAAATTGTCCCTCATTGATGGTTCCAGCATATTCCAAGGGAGCTAAAATAGGAAATCCCGTGCGACGTTTTTCAAACCAAGCTTCTACGCCATTCATGCAAAGAGATACCCATTTTTGAGTAATGATTTGTTCAAGTGCTCTAGATTCATCATACTTGATTTGAGATTGATTGATATAATTCTCTATGGCCTGATGATCTGATAGTCCATACATTTCCATAGAAGCTCTAATGCCTTGATTATAATACACTTCCGGGTTGATATCTAAATATCCTCGCATGGCCGCCTCCGCTTTTAAAAAAGAAACTTCTGCAAAATGTAAATTATAGGTCGCTCCATCGTCTTTTAAAAAGACTTCGCCTACTCGACTAAACTGATCAAAATAATCTTGATCAAAGACCGATTGCTCATTGGGATCAAGCCCATTGGCCAATCCTCGATAAAGGCCATCGGTTGCGGCGGGTTTCACAAAAAATGGCAACCTTGGATCCTTATTTTCGACCAAAAAATCAACGATTGTTTTGGACATGCGGGTATTATTGAATACTTCTGTTACTAAAATTGGATTTCGGAAATAAATATTAGAGGTGGTCGGATCCCAATTCAGTTTATTAGAATCTTCATTATTTTCAATAAATGGTTGATCCTTGATATCATTAATGATCGATTGTGTTAATGCTGGGGCTACATAAACGACTCGTAACGCAATTCTCAATAAAAGAGAATTAGCAAATTTTTCCCATTGCTTTAAATCACCATGATAGATAAGATCTGCTTGACCATACGAAGGAAAGTTTCCCGGTGTGCTTATGAGCTCTTTACCAAGATTGATTTGATCAATCAGATCACGATAAATAGATTCCTGGGTATCGAATATAGGGAGTGAAGTTTTAAAGGCTTCTGTATAAGGGATATCTCCATAGAGATCTGTCACTCTTTGAAATAAAAAAGATTTCCATATTCGAGCCATGCCTTCCTTATGAGGATTATCGCGTTGATGACTCACCTCGACTGCATGATCGGCATAAAATAATGGAGCAATTTCCCATGTTTGATCGCCATACATGCGATCCCAAATATTTGAAAATAATCCATAACTCGGTTCATAATGATCGATAGATCCCGAACCATCGATTGTATTATATTGCATGTATTGGTTGGCCACGATTCGTTGCAAACGATCATACATATACCAAGTGAGACTTCCCCTTTGAGTCGCTACGGTAAACAATCCATCCGGGTCAGTCGTTACCGCACCTGTTTTTGGAAAATTGATTTCATCAAAGTTTGTATCACAAGTATTAAAAATCCATAACGCACTGACAACCAAAACTGTTACTAGTGACTTGATAGGTAGAAGAGTTTTAGATTTTGAAATATAGTTACTTAAAAAATTATCAATCATTCTTTTTATCTATATCCCTATATTCAATCGAAGACCAAAATTTCTTAGTTCGGGAAATGCAAAACTTTCAATCCCTTGTGCTTTGCCTGATGATAATGACGATTGAGGAGCAAAACCTTGAGTATGTCTTAATAAATAAGCCAAATTACTTCCAAAAACGCTGATTCTAAAATCATTCAAAGCCAATACTTTGTTCAAGGCATCAGATAATTGAAAAGAAATCGATAATTCTCGCAACCGAATAAATGAAGAATCAAAAACATTCGCTTCATTAATGCCCGATAATCGGCTCCAATATCGCTGGGGATTAACGAAGTGTTTAATGGGATTTCCTTGTTCATCGACTCCTTCGATAGGGACGCCATTGGTTGGAGTCCATTGATCTGGTCGGTATCCCAATGCAATTCTCTCTTGTTCAGATTGATACCAGCCATTTCTTCCTTCGATGGTATTTTCTAATGTGCCTACAGCCGATCCTACGGCATAGGATGAACTATAAATAACCCCTCCAAATTGAGCATCCAAAGCAAAATAGAATGCAATATTTTTATAATTCAAACTGCTATTGAGACCCAATAGCCAATCAGGTTGCACTTGTCCAAGAACAAAATCAGCATTGCCATCATCTTCAATGTCTACCGCCGGTAAATTAAATTCATCGATGACAAATTGACCTAATTCAGTCTTTTCATATCGCGAGCCGACCAGTAAATCACTTCGTTGACCTGATCTTGCTTGAATACTGATGCCGGCACGACTACCTCCTAAAATTAAAATCGGTAGTTCTTCTGTTAATTCTAACACTTCATTGGAATTCAATGCGGCATTGGCATTGATGGACCATGAAAAACTTGGTTTTTCAATCGGTTTTCCAGATAACACAAATTCAAATCCTTCATTGCGTATAGACCCTGAATTAATCCATTGATTTTCAAAACCTGTGGTACTAGCCACAGGAGCTGTGAATATCTGATCGGTTGAATCATTGCGATACCAACTAAAATCAATATTTGCTCGACCACCAAATAATCGTACATCTAGACCCAATTCAATGGCTGTGGTACTTTCGGGTTTGATTTCAGAATTGGGGCCAATTCTTGGAACTCGAGTAAAAGGTTGCCCCAAATGTCCTGTGGATGGCGTATAGGTAAAAAAGAGAGCACTAGTTGAAAGACTATTGGCATTTCCCACTTTGGCATAAGAAGCTCTAAGTTTTAAAAATTCAAAAAAGTTGGGAAGCTGAGATATTGTTTCTGTAGCAATCCAACTAAAATTTGAACTCCAATAAGCAAAACTTCTATTTTCTTTTGGAAGGACCGAATTCCAATCATTTCGATATGTAAAATTCGCATAGAATTGGTTTTTCCAATCCAAATCAAGTGTCGTAAAAACAGAATTTAGACGTCTTTGAGCGATACCTTGAGACGATTCAATTTCTCTAAAGTTATTCACCACCCATAAGCTTGGATTGACCATATCATCCCCATTTGATGATAAACTGTCAAACTGAGTATCAATAGAACTCACTCCAGACGTCAGATTAACATCAATCAGCCCAAATTCTCGTTGGGTTGTTAATAAAAAATCATAATTAGATATCAGTCGATTACTTATGCCGTATCGAAAACTTGCAACTGGAGAGGTTTTATACACCGTATTTTCAGCAATTCTATTTTCTCTCTCATCAAAGATGTAATCCCAGCCTGCCCGACCACTTCCATTAAGCCAAGAAAAAATCTCAAAATCTAGTTTAAAAAATCCTATCAACCGTTCTCTGATATCTGAGTTGGTATTGAGATGGATTGCCCAGTATGGATTTTGGTTAAAAGATCCTTGTGTTTTGCCATCCCAAGTAATGACTTTTCCTTCTTCATCAATATATGGCTGTAAATCGTTCAAAATAACCGATCGAGGCATGATATAAAAGTTCCTTACCGGATTATCAGGAGAGCCTCCCAAATTGGGCCGATTAAAAACATTTTGATTGAAATAATTGACTTTCGTTGTGAGAGTTAATTTTTGATCAAACTTTCGAGAATAGGTAATACTGGCTGTTTTTCGATTTAAATCGCTATTGGGCATGATACTTAATACATCATATAAACTAGCCGAAAGGCGAAATTGATTTTTATCATCACTGGCTGTTAACTGCACATTATGGTTATGATTAATGCCTGTACGAAAAAATGATTCCATTTGATTTTCAACGGATTGATAAGTTTTCTGTTCTCCCAACCAATTGGTGATAGAACGACCATCATATGCGGGCCCAAAACTCAAAGTATTCAAGGCGGTAAACGTGCCTTGAGCTCCTCGACCAAATTCATTTTGAAACTCTGGAAAAATATAGGGTTGCTCAAATAAAATAGAAGTACTTATTTGAATATCTAAATCTTTTCCTTGTCTCCCCTTTTTGGTTTCAATAACAATCACACCATTGGTACCTAATGAACCATAAAGGGCTGTAGCACCTGGTCCTTTGAGAACCGTCACGGATTCAATATCATCGGGATTGATGGTGCTCAACGGATCACCAAAATCGAGACCGCCATCTTGTGTTGCTCGGTTATCACCTGGTTCACTATTGACAATAAATCCATCGATAACAAAAAGTGGTTGATCACTTCCCGTCAGTGAACTACTTCCACGAATCAATACTCTATTTGATGCTGCAGGACCACCACCACTCGGGCTGATATTGAGTCCAGCAACCAATCCAGATAATTTACCAAGCACATTGACCGATGTGTTATTTTCAAAGACCTCTTGATCGATGGACTGCACAGCATAACCCAAGGATTTTTCATCTCTTGAAATTCCTAAAGCAGTCACCACCACAGCATCCATGACCATCGCATCTGGCTGAAGAAAAATCGTTTGCTCTGTCTCGGAGTCGACCAATACCGTTTGGGTTTTATATCCAATGAATGAGATGGTAAACTCTTGACTTCCATCGAGTTGAATGGCAAATTTTCCATCAATATCGGTGATAGCACTTAAGTTAGGAAATTGACTTGGTTTAACCGTTGCTCCCATGAGCGGTTGGTTGCTCTCCGCATCCAAAACGATTCCTTGAATTTGACCAAAGGACCTATGATTAATGAGTAAAACAATCCATAAAATAAAGCCAAAAGTTTTTAATAAAATCTGCTTTTTTATCACGATGAAACATTGTCAAATCGAATCAAAACGTAAGAATCACTTTCAATTGCGAATATAAGTATTAATCCTAATGAAACTCTTAATTATTTTTATGAAGTCTAAACTACTTATCAAGTTTTATGTTACCATGCTTTTTTGTCATTCATCAAAAGAATCATTGCAGTAAATAAGACCAAATTTAATTTCAACCAATAAAAAGAGCGAGAGACGGGATTCGAACCCGCGGCCCTCAGCTTGGAAGGCTGATGCTCTACCAACTGAGCTACTCTCGCCAAAACAAATCGATGGTAGTGGGGAGAGCAGGATTCGAACCTACGAAGTTAAAAAACAACAGATTTACAGTCTGTCCTCGTTGACCGCTTGAGTATCTCCCCTTAGGATTTATTTGAGCCGATGGAGGGACTCGAACCCACGACCTGCTGATTACAAATCAGCTGCTCTAGCCAGCTGAGCTACATCGGCATTTACTTAGCCTTATAGGCGTGCAAAATAAAGTTATTTTTTGATACTGTGTATCTAGTTGGGAGGTAAATCCGAATGAAGCATGATGAACCACTTCAGATGATCATTTATAACGGCTATCTATAGAAGGGTGTGGGGTTCAACTTTTATATCACTCAATCCAATCTAGTTTGTATAAAATAAAGGACCCTGATTCATTTAAATCTACATCGACGCCTGTCCTAGTTCTTTCCGGAGATCTTAAATATCGTCTCCCGCCATAGTCACCTTTTGAATATAGTTCTACTGAACTTCCAGGTGTGATATAAACAACATTTTCAGATGCATTGTCCACTGGATTAGGTTTTCTGCTCTGACTCTCAACAAAAGTAGGTTGCCCAATGACAGAATTGGTCGCCCCAGGGATATTAGATTCTAATGTGACAACTATTGAATTTCCTTTCATTCTCGTGGCCTGTAAGCTTTTTAATCCACCTGTGGGATCAATATTAGAAGTGCCAAATCGAATATTGCTTGTTATTTCAACAGGGATACCATCAAAACGATCACTCTGGTCATAGGCCGAAATGACATAATTGAATGTATTGGGTATGGATTCAATATTAAAATCTATATTACCCGGTTTTGTAGGCGAAATAACTCCTCCACCTCTAGTTCTGCTGTTATTGATGGCATTGGGAAAAGCACTGATAAGAGTATCTAAAATCTGATGTTGATTCATCGACGTAGTCAACTCTATTAAACTTGTTGCATGAAATAGTTTGCTCGTAAAAATTTCTGGTTCAAAATCATCACTTAATTGAGTGGGATCTAGGAATAGCGTATGTGAACGAGAATATAATTCTGATGGATTCCCGATGGTTAACTGAATATAAGGAGCTTCATCAGTGATAGTATTGGTCATGGCATCAATATTGGCTTGAGTCAAGGGGGTATCCACCAAATCAGAAGTAATGGTGGATTGAGGAATGCCACCAGCAAAAACATCTATGTCGACATCATTCACTGAAAAAAAATTAGAATCTTCTTCATCTTCTTTGATTTGTTCTGCCCAATTTCTACTGGATCCGCCTTCTGTTAATTGAATCGTTTTTTCAACTCCGTTGGCTTTTATGGTAACTGATGGCGAACGACTCTCTGGCGTAATCACAAATCCTCTTTTGGCTTTAATACCCTCGGTTGCTTTATTGCCAACTCTTCGAATCAAAAGCAAATTATTTTGATTCTCAGTAGTAATTTCAACAATTGAAGTAGGATTATCTTTTCCTTCTTGAAAGGAATCCGCTCGATCAAAATAAACACTGATATCTCCATTTTTAGATAGTGCCGATTGAAAATAACTGCTGAGTTCTGTTAATCCAGAACCCGAACGTATGACGCCCACTGGATTGGTTTTTTCATCAGAATCATCTTCAAATTCGATAATTTGAGTTGCTGATAAATCATTTTCAAATCCAAGGCCTCCTATTTTTATGGATACTTCACCTAGCTTATTTTGAGCCGAACTTAAGGCCGGAAATTCAATAGATGATAATTCCTCATTACTTTGGATTTCTAATACTTGCAGATTATTGATGTTTGGAACCCTTAAGGTGGTGATATCTCCGTTATCGATGACTTTTAAGGTTCCCTCTCTCTCCTTATCTAAATTGATATGATTTAGATTTAAGTATCCGTCAACATCCGAATTGATGACATGTACTATTTTGATTTCGCCTCTTAAATCAATTGATTTTAGATCCGAGTTATTGATTAATTTTATTTCTTCAGCGAGACCATCGAACTTAAATTCTTCTAAATCTGAAAGATCACTCGTATCTAGTTTAAATTGATTATTGATTGATTCAAGTTCTAGTCTTTCAAGATCATTATTAGTTGCTATTGTCAATTCATTTACTTTGGCTTTGACCAATCTTACATCTGAAGCAATTTTTAAATGTCCTTTAAATGCCGGGAATTCAGCAGAAAAAACATCCTCTAATTCAACGATTTTCCCATCTTTAAATGCATGCAATTCAGCCAATTTCGGCCCTTGTATTGTTAATGTTCTGATGGGGGTTTTAGGGTTGGTTTCTATGGATTCTAACTTTTTTAGATTGATGGCACCATCATTAGCTATTTTGATTGTCAAGCTATTGGGGTAGTTTACCAAAGAACCTAAATTCAAATCATTCAGATGATTCAATTCAATTGTATGATTCCCATTAGAAAATAATGCTACAGCCGAATCCAAGGGCCCAGTAGAAAATGATTTAATCCCTTCTAATAAAGGAAATGCAACAGAATTAATGCTCGCTTCATAGCGATCTGAAATGACTAAATTATTGACCTTGACTAGTTTTGGAAAATCGATATTCCCCACTTGATGGATTAATATATTACCATCAACCGCCTCTATATTATCAAAGTATACCGGCGGACCATCTTTATTTTGTGCTTGTATGATGAGATTCCCAGAAATATAATCAATGGATGAAATGATTTCATTCAGTTTTTGAATATCCATTCCTTGCAAGGTTCGAATAGTAAAGTTTCCTTGGATATACTTCAGATTTGTTTTGATGGAGTGAAAAAAATTTAAACTACCCGTGGTGCTTATTTCTGGAGAACCCGAATAAAAATCAGCCTGGGTATCCACCAATAATTCTAATTGATTTTTAAGTGCTTCGATCTGCTGATTAATTGTATTTAGTTGGTCGATAAATTTTTCTTGGTCTTCTTCTTGTATTACTTTTGTTAATCGTTGTTCTAATTCTTTTAAAAAATTTTCATCAATGTCGATAAATTTTTCTTGGTCTTCTTCTTGTATTACTTTTGTTAATCGTTGTTCTAATTCTTTTAAAAAATTTTCATCAATCTGGTTTTTTTCTGTTGATTCAACGACTTCAGTAATTTGATTTACAACGGTTTGAGCATTTTTTATTTCAATCCCTAACTCAGTTAGCGTTGACTTGATTTGATTTTGATTGGCAGTTAACGTGCTGATTAAAGAATGAATGACCACCGTATTGTTTTCGATATCTGAAATTTTTGTTTCAAGGGTGGCTATCGTTGATTTGACTGATTCCATCGAATTAATGATGGTTGAAAAATTCGATTGGATATTCTTTAATTCTGCGATCTGAGCATTTAAATTATCAAATTCATCTTGATAGTCTTCAGCACAAGAACCAATAATAAAAAGAAGTACTAAGAGTATGAGACGTTTCACTTTTGATTGGATTAAAGTTTAAACACTTTTGCTATTTTTTATCGATAAAGTATTCATGGAGAAACTTCTATGACAAGTTTGGGGATATTCGTTGCACTATCCTTAGAAAAATAGGTTATTCTTTGTCCTGAGGTATCCCCTGTTGTTATTCTCAATGATACGATGCCATCGGTATCCTTGTCAAATACATTGGTTATATCGTATTGGTGAACGATTGGAGGCGATGCTTCTTTGGCATTTCCAACGGTTGAATTTGCAGTAAATGTCGTTATAGGACTAGTATCAAAACTAGGTTCGGTATTCGCGTTTAAATCTGATTCCATCCAACGATCATCCAAAACATGATACACTTGTTGTGTTGTGGCTCCTCCAAAAGCTGTTTCTGCTTTCGTCCAATCCCTATCAGCGGTCAAGTGTAGCGTGGCTCTTTTTATGGTCGACACTTGGATATCTCCTAGTGAAAATTTGAGTAAAAATCTTCTATAATCATCGTCTTTATCCCCTGTACTAGAAACTAGAGTATTCGCAGTACCATTAGCTTCAATTGATTTACTTGATCCGTTCCTTCCCACAAGCCAAGTGTCTTCTATGACTTCCAAGGTTATTGTCCTTGTATTTTCATCAGATGCATTTGAATCAGTATCACTAGTTTGAGGCGTCTCAGGATCATTACCGGACTGAGAAGTGTCAGGATTACTACTATTGGGTTCTGAAGACTCATTCCCATTCGTTTGGATTGGTTTGGAATCAGTTTCTTCTTTTTCTTTACTATTGATAACCAATCTGTATACCTCGGAGGTTGAAACATGCTCGGTTTGATCTCTGGTATGAATCTGCCAATAATATTCTTGATCTGTTTCCAACATCAAATCAATCTGAGTTTGTGTCAAATCGCTTTCAATGGCAGTCAAATCATCTTTTGATCTACCCATCTGAAATTCATAAAAAGCAATATCATTATCTAAATCATTTCCTTCCCATTCAAAACGTACTTGAATTTCTTTTTCAGCCATAATGAATGTATTGTTTTCAGGAAATTTTAGACTTGCAGGAAAAGGAACATGTGATTCATTGGGATTATTTTCTAAATAAAAAGCCCACACAGCACTTTTTGCTGTTTTTTGCGTGCTTGATGATTTTGATACTACCCACCAAGAATAAGGCAATCCTCTCTCAAGGACTACTGTTACTGCATTGGTATCTGTGGTTTTACTTGTTTTGAAGTTTTGACCAGTCCCCGTAGCCTCAATATTTAATTCATAACTACTTGTATTATTGGATTCTCTCCATCGAAAAGTAACATTGCTATTCTGATCATCAATAGGTTCTTCAGTAGTACACGTATTATTGTTTTCAGGAGCTACCAGCAATGGGATGGCTGGACTTGGTATCGAAACTTCAGTTGGAGTCGGTATTACCGATGGTAGAGCATTGGTTGAATCAGAACGTTTGGGTTGAAGCCCCGTCAAGTCATCTTCACAAGACCCCAATAATATTACGATCAAAATAATAGTCCAAAATCTCATTTTCGCAAAATTTTGAATGACTCGGTTTGGCCATCATAGTGCACCATGACCACATAAAGACCCACAGGCAAATCCCGCACATCAACTAGATGTTCAATATTCCAAGAAGACCATCTAGATTTAAACACCAATTGACCTGATGAATTAAATATTTCAATCATAGCATCCGAATTTTTGGGCAATGTCACCATTAATTGTTCTTCTACCGGATTTGGATAAAGTCTCACTTTATTTTCAAACATGAGACGTTCTTGATAAATACCTTGACATCCATTAGAGGTTGATACTTTCAAATCGACAATATCTTGCTTTATAGGAATTGAATGACGACCTGAATAGTTGATTTCTGTAATACTTCCATTGATATCTATAAGATACTGATTCGATCCCGACAACGTCAAGTCCAGCCTTCGATGAGCTTTATTGATATTGGTCTGGACCATTAAATTAGGAGGATCATTGATCGTGATATCAAACGTTCTTGTATTTTCTCGATTGGGCCCCACGTTAATCGTATAGTTTCCAGCCTGAAGCAATTTAAATTCAATCCCATCGGATTGATGAAATATTTTTTGCGTATTAATCCCCATACCCTTTAAAGAAACCCAATAATTTGACAAAGCATTAGCTGATATGGATATCATCCCATTCATTTTTCCCACACAACTCACATCACGAACCAAAATGCTGATGTTTCGATATGAAGCCGTATCACATAGATTACCAATTCCATTATTATCCGCATCTAATTGGTCAGGGTTTGGAATTTTAGGACAATTATCTTCTGAATTAATAATACCATCTTGATCTACATCTTCAGTATTTGCAATATCCTTTTCTTTATCCTCATTTTCATCAAGTGGGGGTTGGGGATCAGCATCATCAGAAGAATCGTCTATGGTTTTAAAATTGCTTATTGCAGAATATTCTGAATCAGGACAGTTTCCTTGACCGATTGCTTTTACTCTCCAATAATATTGAGTATCATCATTGAGATTCTTGGTGGAAAAGTTGGTTTCTGAGGTCTTTTGATTAATGATTAATGGGCTAAAACTTTGACTATCGCTTATTTCTACGATGTACTCATTGGCTCCATTAGAAGCTTCCCATTTCAGATTGATTGGTGATTCTATACCTTCACTGCCATTATTGGGGCTCATGAGTTTTGGAGCTGATATTTTTTGGGCTTTGGTTATACTTATCTTTTGAATTATTGAACGATCGCCACTTTTAATTGCAAATTCAATATCGTGCTTACCCAAATCCAAATTGTTTAATTGAGAAAGGATTAGTCGATACTGTTGATTAAATGCTTCATCAGTGCTTTTCTCAGAAGAGAGTTCAATATCCGATGGTGGGTTTATGAGATTAAAATTAACCGTTGCATTCTCCTCAATACCACTGAGTTGGGTGGTTATTTCGACGGAGTCTTCTTCACAAATATTGATGCTTTGAGGATTGGTTTCAGCTTCTAATGCAATGGCATCTGTTTTTAGAGTGGCTCCTATAGATTGACCATCAATACAATCAAATCTAATTTGAGTTGAATTTTCATCAGTAGATAGGATAGACACGCCATCACCACTTACTAAGTCCCATTGGCCTATTAATGTCAGCGTCACCGGTTGAATGGTGGGTTTAGCATGCCAAGTTTGTCGGTCATTGATATCATTATATCTAAAAGGCCCTGCTATTTTGCCAATGTCTGGATTCATCACAGCGATTTGGATGATACCAGGTTGATCTGTTTCAGTGGTCATCACCATGGATGGGATATCGGTTCGGTCGACCAATTGGCCTGTAGATTTATTTTCTGTCATCAAAGCATATCCCATGCTAGATTTGGATTTATATTCCACAACATGGGCATCATTACTCTGAACATGGATTGTGAATAGATTTTTAATATTTTCAGCTAAGCCTCTAGCCCCCTTTTTTCCTCCATCCACATGAATATAATATTCATAAGATGCATCTTGGGGTCGAGTCCCATGCAATAATCTGGCAGAAACATAATCGCCCGTCAGTTGCCTTTTACCAGAATCATTTGGAGCGGTTTGTGTTATTCGCTCCATAATCAAATTTTCTGGATTTGGGACATAATAGGCATTTCCCGTCGCATCCGTTAAAAAAACAGCCTGCTTACTAAAGTTTTCAACTTGACCGATTCCTTCTAGTCGTACATCATTTAAAAAATTGGGGTCTGTGGGTTTTTCTAAAACAGTTTGGTATAGCGTTGTGTGTAACTCTTGTTGTTCTCCAGCACGGATTCCCGTACCTAATGCCACGATATACTCATCGAAGTAGAAAAAGGATTTTTTTGCTCTCACCGATGTCAATCGGTCTTGAAAATCAATAGAAGAAAGACCATCCTCGTTCAAATTTAAACCACCATTGAATATATTATTGGGATATTCTCGCGTATTATTGTCGAAAATCATTTCATCATATGTCGTATTGAGTGTCGTGGTTCCTGGAATCCGACGCCAATCCCATCCTGGCCCTTGAAAGCCACTACGAACTCCAGAGACAGCCGGCTTTCCTTCATTCAATATCATCAATGCCCCTGCAGAATAGTGTCTGCCATATAAATTCTCAGGAGATGAGTGACTAGTGGTTGTGGCTTCATAATCCCAATGGTATTTTCCTTGCCCTTTCCATAGTGCAGCCCATTCTCCTCTTCGATGCGCCGACATGCCAGCATAGTGAAAATACCAATGTCCATTAGGAGCCGGTTCTCTTGCCACATTCAATTCTAGTTCATCAACGGATACTTCAATTTGTCCCATCGTTGATATATACTCTTTACGGGCATCCACTTGATTGACAAATTTTGAAAAAAACTCAGGATGTGATGGGTTCCAATACCGAGCAAACGCTCCTTTGAGTTCGGATTGGTAGGGCGTATTTAGTTGGGCCAAATGGGCAAAAAAGGGCACTAAAATAATGGGGCCATCCGTACTGGCTGCTCGTCCACCAGCTCCTTTATGATGGTCATACATATTAGAATAAATTCTCACCGCTAGTAGAGCTTTGATTAAATTTTCAGTTGATATGTCATTTAAGCGATATGGTGAACCATCTAAAATATATGCTAGAACGGATGCTGCAGCGATAGCTCTTGGACCATAAGCCGATAAATAAACCCCTTTGTGATGGTTGACCGTAAAATCTGATTTAATCGTATCTGCAAATCCATCAGCAATGGCAAGAGCCTTATGAATCATGCGTTGTAAATAACGCATTTCATTATTTCGCTGTTCGCCTGGTGCTAATGTTAGGACATATGATAACCGACTAGGCAAGATGCCTATGATTAAATCGGCATTCAATCCATTGACTTCAAATAATACGGGTACTTCAAATTGTGGTCCTGCTGGAGCTGACAGTCGATTTAATGTGGCCAACTCTCTTTTGAGTATATCATCGGGCAAGAATTTTCTGCTTAAAAAAACGGCCGTCGCATATCCACTAGCAGCATTGTATTGTGTATTTCCAAGACCTAAAATGCCATGGTTTCGGTAGTTATCATCACTTGGGTTTTTAAATAATGCATCATTTTCTGCATTCCAACCACTCTCATACAGTCGATTATATAATTCTATAATATTGGCTTTGATTTCTTCAGATTGATAGCCCGCATTTGGTTTGTCATCGGGGCCTTTGTAATTATAACTTAATACCAAAGGTAATAACACATCATTTCGCACTCGAGCCATGCGCCCCATTTCAATAGTAGCGGATAGTTGAGAAAATGATTTTTCTGCTTCTGAAATATGTTCCATCAATCGATTATGTCTTGTTTCAATAAATCGATTATCATAATTGAGATTAGAACTACCAAGAATCCATGTTTGGTATTTATCAGCGATCTCATCGATAGGATCTGTGGTCTGAGCGAAATTGTTGTCTATCGATAACAGCAATAAAATAAAATAGAGGAAAATCCGATGATGAATTTTCATATGATCAAACATGAACCGCATTATGTTTAATTTAATCTAATGGTTACGTATTATAGATGGAATTGATATGTCAATTTTGTATAGCGCATCATGGCTTCCAAAAAATAATAATCAGCATAAATCATAGGCCCATTGACTTCAGAATTTCTCATAAAGTTTCCGGTGGCTCTTTTTAATAAAAAGTTATTATTGGTATTGGGTTCTGCCATATAAGATGTCGTTTGTAAACTCTGTAGAATCTTAACCGCCGTTTGAAAGAACAACTCGCCATAATCTTTAGAATATTGAGAAAGTTCTAATAATCCTGAGGCCAAAATAGCAGCCGCTGAAGCATCTCTAGTATCCGACTTACCATCATAGCTATAATCCCAATAAGGAATATAATCCTGCGGCATATTAGGGTGATTTAAAAGAAATCGACCAATATTTTCAGCTTGCTCTAAAAACTCTTTATTTCTACTAAAGCGATAAGCCATAGTATATCCATACAGGCCCCAGCTTTGTCCTCTACTCCACGTTGTTTTGTCAATATTATCGTGTCCATTATTCCAATCTCGTTTACGAAAAGATCCTGTTTCCGGATCGAAATCGATGACATGAGAAGTACTAAAATCAGATCGATAATGGTATTCTTTTGTGGTATACGCATGTTGTACCGCAATGTCATAATAGATGGAGTCGCCTGTTATTTCTGTGGCTGCAAATAACAATTCTAAATTCATCATATTGTCAATAATCACAGGAAACTTCCAATCACGCTTGAGACTAGGCTCCCATGATTTGATGGCTTTCACCTTTGGATTATAACGCCTAATGGCAGAATTTGCTGCATCGATAATCAGTTGTTTATAGTCTGAATTATCTAATAACTTAAATCCTCTTCCATAGCTACTATAAATTCTAAAACCAATATCATGGTCGATGATATTATTTTTTTCATCTTCGAGTAATGCCGTTAAAAACTCAGCTTTTTTACGAATGTCTATATCTCCATCAAATTCGTACAATAGCCAAAAAATTCCAGGTAAAAACCCACTAGTCCAATCTCTAATATCTCGAAATCCTTTATCTACTGATCGTGGAAATTTATTGGTTTTCTGAACTTCTAAATATAATTTTGATACGTGTTGTTTTGCCCAATCAAACACCCTCTGGATTTGATCCCAACAAATCATTTCTTCATTCATACATTCAACCTTTTCTATATTATACGTTGACTGAGAATACAGTGGACTGTTTATTACGAAGCTATTTAATGGAATCAATAACATCAAGTATTGAATCTGTTTCATCATTGTTTTATTTCTAATACCAATCTAGGTGGTCTATTATCGGATTCTTTAGAACTATATGTGATTCGTTTGGCATCAGTAAAAACGGTTGTAAATAACAATGATAAGATGCCATCACTTTCTTGTTTCACAACTGAAGTTATATCATATTGATGGATCGGTGGATTTTCCAAATCAACTTCTCCCACTAATGCATCTGCCGTAAAAGTAGCCACAGCTTCTTCAATGAGTATTTCGGGTTGGTTATTAGCGGTAATGGTTAATTCTTCCCAATCATCAGCGATTCTAAAGACACTTTGTGTGGTTGGCTGTCCTTGATTTGCAGTTTCTGCACCGGTCCAATCTCTTTCAGCTATCAATTCAACCATGGCGGAACTCACTTTGGTAATATCGATATTTGATAAATCAAACTGCAAATAAAATTGTCGGTTATCATCATCCCTATTTCCTTGGCTAGCCACCAATGTGTTGGCTAATCCTTGGTTTTCATCCGCTCGATTACTACCAGGCTTTCCTCTAAACCAGGCATCTTTATCAACCACTAATTGAACGATGGTACTAGGCATTTCAGAATCATCATCAACAATGGTCAAGGTATACCTATTGTCTTCACCTATCACAAATCCATTCTTGACACTAACAATGGTTAAAATCACAGTTTTATCACCATCGATTAATTCATTATCAATCGGTTGAATCTCAATTTCAAGACGACTATCTCCTTTTTCAACATCGACATTGATTATACCATTGACGGCAGATGAACTATAATCTTCACCCATTATGGCCGTCCCTAATACACTTATTTCAAAAGAAGTTGTATTAGGAGCCGATTCACTCATCAGTACTTCAACAACATGAGAATTTGATGCTCCTTCGAGAATTTCCCCAACCTTATTTTTCATGTTAATCTTGATGGGAGGCGTTTCGTCATCAGTGATGGCTATCAAAAGAATTGGATACAATCTCTGTCCTTGAGCGCTCAGCAGTTCTTGAGCAATAAAAACCCCTTCACCATTAAGATTGCTTAATACAAGATTAATTTCACGATTCCCCGTATACTGCGAGTCATCAATGGCTGTGATAATTAATTTTTCTGTTGCCTTATTTGGCCCTAGACCGATGGTACTGACAGAAGATCCATTTTCATCGGTTATGGATATTTCATTTGAATGATTAGGAATTGATAGTTGAAACGAAATTTCTTGAAAAATTCTTTTAGAGATTCCTACCTCAACAACAGCAGATTTTGTACCTTCTTGTATTTCAATTTCTGATATTCTAAAACCCAAAGCCGCTGGGGCTTCCGAAAATTGATCATACTCGATATGTTCATCCGTACAACTCAAGACACCACATAGATACAAAACCCCCATTGAAATATTCCGAATTAGATTATAAAAGTTCCCCGCCATCATATTGATAAGATATTGCATGGATTAAACTTTTAGGTGCTTAGCGGTAACCATTATTGCTTGGATCTGTTTTTAAAATAGCTGGATTTTGAGATATTTCTTCGGCAAAAGGAATTGGTAATTGACGATGGATTGGTTTGATGAATAATGATGGACGATAAACTCTTTGGAGATCATAACCTCTTTCTTGCATTTGAGCTCCTATTTCACGCACCGTTGAAACTAGTGTTCCCCACCGAATCAAATCAGGTTTACGTACATTTTCAAAACATAATTCCCAGGCCCGTTCTTTTCGAATTTGAGTGCGCAACGGTCCCAAATCCAATCCAATCAAGTCAACTTCTTCATTTGGACTCAGTGGATTTTTTATTCTCGCTCTTCTTCTAACTTGATTTATCGCTTCAAAAGCCGTTTCAATGGTCACGCCATTGGGTAAACTGCCACCCTGATCCAATACTTCAACAATCCCTTCTGCCAACATCAAAAGCACATCTGCATAACGGATAACCGGCCAATTCATTTTATCCACATTATTGGTGGTCGATGGAGATGGCATGAGATATCGTCTGAATTTTCCTACTGCATACTGCAATTCATTATTGGTCGGAATAAACTGATCTCGTGCATTGATTTCGAATTGTGAAATAGACCAATCTCTTCGCAATGAATCTCCTTCTTCGAATGAATCATAAAATATTGGTAATGCGTATCTTCTTGGCGTTCCTCTTTTGTAGGATGAATTGGTATGTTGTTTTACACCAAACCAAGTCCCTATAGAACTACCATTTTGCGCATTATTGCCAACAAATGAAAAATGCACTTCCCACATACTCTCTTTCAAGTCAAATACCCCATAAGAATAATTGGCAAATACTTCAGGGAGTGGATGATCAAAAGGAGCTCCGATAGCGGGTCTCTCAACTACTGGATTTAACGAATGTTCTCCACTGCTGACGACTGCCCAAGCTTGCTCGACGGCTTTGATATACTTGGTCTTATCTTGAATTGGATGCCCTGCCCAGTGTAAATAAATTCTAGTCAATATACCTTGAGCTGCCCTTTTATTAATACGACCTTTATTACTCACCTCTGATAGAGGCGGTAGTAGTTCAATGGCCTGAAGCATATCAGATTCTATTTGTTGGTATACTTCTTCTTTGGGAGAACGTTCGATAGTTAGTTTATCCAAAGAAATATCGGCACTTAAACGTAAAGGGACATCGCCCCAATTTTTTACCAATTGAAAATAAAAAAAAGCTCTTAAAAAGTATATATCGCCTAAAACATTGTCATAGCGTTGAACCGTTTGATTATCCGCATCTGTCGCTTGATCTCGAAGTTTTTTAATTCCATCGATGGCAATATTGGCTCTAGCAATACCTCTATATAATGTAGCCCATGCTCTACCGATATCTTTATTAAATTCTTGAATTTCGTAATTGGCTAATAAATCACTCGGGTTGCCAACACCTTGCCGATAGTACCGATCAATATCGGTTCCCGTATGAAATGCAATGACATAGTTGGAGGCATATAAATCATTTGAAGAAAGTGTATTATACACCCCTACCATCGCTAGTTCTGCAGAACTAACGTCTTCAAAAAATGAATCTTTTGTAAATGTGGTAAAAGCTTCTTCTTCTAGAAAATCCTCACAACCACTCATCAAAAAAGAGATTCCAAGAACGATGCCTATGAGTTTTATATTATGGGATGCATACCAAAATATCCAACTTTTGGATTTATGAACCACTTTTTTGGCAATTGCCTTTATTATGCTTGGTTTAATGTTCATTAAAAGGTGACAGATAAGCCCGTAACAAAAGTTCTTGCTCTAGGGTAAGAACCATAATCCACCCCCGCCGTTAAACCCGAACCATGAGTGCTTACTTCTGGATCAAATCCAGAATAATTGGTTAGCGTCCACAAATTATGTCCCGACACATAAACACGAAATTTCGATATCCCGATTTTATTTAATACCTTGGGAGGTAAACTATATCCCATTGAGATAGTCTTAAGTCGTAAGTAGGATCCATCTTCAACGAAGCGATCGGTTACTTGCCGAGAATTGCTGTCTTGTATCGAAGGATAAGCCACGCGTGCATTTTCTTCATCGGATTGACCAGGACGCCAACGATTAACGACCTCTTTGTGGTAATTACGATTACCCTGAGTGGTCGTCCACAAAATTTTACTAGCATTATAAATTTCATTTCCGTAGGTCCATTGTAAAAAAATATTCAAGTCAAATCCTTTGTAACTGAATTTGTTTGTCAGCCCACCAAAAAAATCAGGATTAGGATTGCCAAGAATCACTTTATCATTTTCATCGACCATTCCATCATTATTTAGATCAGCATATTTTCTAAATCCCACTTGTTCATCTCCAAAAGAGAGATCTATAAAAGGATTACCATCTTCATCAAAATCTTCTGTTGTATATAATCCATCATCTAAATAGCCATAAATCAAAGTCACAGGTTGTCCCACAATAGTGATAAAATCATTGGTGGATTCCGGTCGGTTGCCACCGCGCCATCTCGAACTGCTCAATAAGATATCGTCTTCAACCAATGCCCGGGTTTTGGAACGATTGAAACTGATATTAAAGTTGGATTCCCAATTGAAATTCCTTCCCTTGTTAGTGATATTTTCAGAATGGATAGCTAGTTCAATCCCCTCATTTCTCACTGCACCTATATTTCTAAAAACATTAGTAAATCCTGTAGATGTTGGAATTGGAGAAAGCAATAAAAGATCTATCGACTCCTTTTGATATAAGTCAAAATTTACTGTAAGCCTGTTTTTAAATATTCCAAGATCTAATCCTAGATTGATTTGTCGCTGAGTTTCCCATTTAATTTCAGGATTGGATAAATTTGTAGGGAACACGCCAGGAGAGATTCCATTTTCAAAACCATACGAAGTCGAACCTAACGATTGTCTAGACACCAATGCTGGAATACGGTTATTACCAACTTCTCCATATTCTATGCGAAATTTTCCGTCCGTTAAGATATTGATTTTTTCTAAAAATTTTTCTTCTGAAAATCGCCATGCAAAAGCAAATGAAGGAAATATGCCATACACATTATCATCTCCAAATTTTGAAGACCCATCTCTTCGAAGTGTTCCAGTAAATAGATACTTTTCATTGGTATTAACGATGACTCTTGCAAAGATTGAACTGATCCGATTGGTGGGACTTTTGGATGATGAAGGGATAGAGGGTATGGTTGAAAGACCTAGATTGTTTACCCCCAAATTAGCATCAGGAAAACCTGAAGCCACCACTGAATTATTAGAAGATACGATGTCTTGGGAGTCAAAGCCAACCATTGAGGTGATATTGAATTTAGAAAATACTTTATCATATGTTAATGTGACTGAAACCAGTGTGTTGTTACTTTCGCTATTGGTTAATACGGCTCTAGTAATACCATTTCTTCTTTCAAAAGCACTATTAACATTGTCAAAAGCATCACGTTTTCGATCTAATCTCTTAAACCCGCCTCGAAAATTTAATTTTAATCCCTCTATCATTTCATACTCAACAAAACCATTGATAATCAATGTTCTTCGTTCATCTTCTCTTGTTTGGGTTATCGCATTCAATAACGGATTGACCGAATTAGCCCCTTGTTCACCTTCTTCAAGATCTGGATCAACTGGTAGGTCAATTAATTCATCATTGGTAATGAATAAACCACCAGTTGGACGCGCTTGAACAATGTTTCTTAAAAGATTAAAATTTTGAGAAGTACCACCCCCATCTCCCGTATTAGGATTTAAAGTATTGCTTGAAGTGCTGATCCCAGAGACCAATGCTGTGGTATATGATATGTTTAATCCCGTTTTTATTTTATCGGTTAACTTTTGATTGAGTTTCATTTTGAGGTATGTACGGGTAAATTGGCTATTGGCTAGCAAACCATCACCATGATATCTTGAGGCAGATAGATTGTATCGAGTTTGTTCCCCACCGCCATTAATCGAAAACGTATGGCTTTGGGTATTGGTCTGTTTGAAGGCTAAGTTTTGCCAATTAATGCCATCAATTGAAGATCCATCTGATTTTAGATAGAATTCCAAAGGTCCATAATAACGAGCTGCATTCTCGGGGTTTTGTTCATATTTGAGTTCTACAAACTCATATGGAGTCAGTACATCGATTCGTTTCGTGATTTCTTGAAATCCAAAAAAATTATTATAGGATATTCTTAGCTTACCGACTTCTCCACTTTTAGTACTGATTAGGATAACCCCATTACCACCTCTTGCTCCATAAATGGCCACTGCTGATGGCCCTTTGAGCACTTGTAGAGACTCAATATCCGACTGATCGATTGATGTGATATCAAAATCTTCAACAGGAAAACCATCAATGACAAATAGGGGGGTACTCGATTGGGTCAAGGATCCCGTTCCTCGAATTCTAATATCCGTACTAGCTCCTGGTCTACCTTGACTCGATGTGATCAATAATCCAGCAACGCGTCCACCCAATGCCCCATCAATAGAACCCACTGGAGCTAAGTTGATATCCTCTAAATCCGCTGTTCCCACAGAACCCGTTAAGTCTTTTCTTCTGACACTCCCATAACCGATGACAACAACTTCTTCGAGAGCACTTTGGCTAGGCTGCAAAGCCACATTGATAGTTTGGGATTCTAAAATTTTATACTCTTGGGATTCAAAGCCTAGATAACTGAACGATAAAATACCCTCATGGGACACATCAATAACATAAGTCCCATCGAATTCCGTAACGGTTCCATTGTTGGTTCCTACTTCGATGACTGATACGCCCATCAACGGAACACCTTCATTGTCAGAAACGGTTCCTGAGATTGAATGGGTCTGTTGTGCATGACCAATCCAACACACTGAATAAAAGAAACAAATTACCCTTATAACTCGACTCATGTTGATTTAACAAGTGTAAATAGTATTCAACTAAAAAAGTCTGACACCATGTAACTTTTTTAAAGGACTGCTGTTACAAAAAAAGTCGCTGATATTTTCAATGCATGGCATGTTGTTTAAAATATCATCTCGCTAATTTTTTAACAATCTATAGCCTGCGGTTATTTGTTGTGCTCAGTATTTTTTTATTGGAACGATTTGAGATTCCTACCATGTAACATATCTAATACATAACTGTAACCTTGCTTTAGATCGGTATTTTGGATGTTTATCCTATATTGGGGTAGGTATCAATCTAAATTAAGCCGACCAAAATTGGAATTGAGACCATCCATACAAATTCATGAATAATACAGTCAACTAATGATTAATATTTTGGCAAAGATAAAACTTTGTTCTATCTATGGATTGTCTAAAACATATGTTGTTTTAATATAGTTTAATAGGCATATGAAGTTTGGAAATATCATCCGATTGAGTCGTATTATTTTGATAGTATTTTCGATTATCCTAGCTTGTCAGAAATATCCCCTAGTTGATGAATTAAAACCTCAAATATCGCTGCTTCAAATTGAGTATAACCAAAGTAAACTCAGACTGGATCAACTCAAAGCTGAAAATACAGAATTAAAGCGAAAATTCTCCTCACTGCAGGAATCTTATGCTGTACTACAAAAACAGTATCAAGATGAATTATCATCCTCTGAGGTTCTTCAAATTGAAATTAACGCCATAGAAAAACAACTTCAAACAACCATAGAAAATAATAGACTACAATACGCGAATCTATTAACCGAATTGAAACAGCTGACAGAAAAAGTTGAAAGCAAATCTGAAGAGTTAAAACAACACGAAGAAAACCAACAATTATTAGAAGAAACTACCAAGGCCTTCCATCAAATTGAAAAATCGCAATCAGCTCTCCAAGAATTTCAAAGTAAGATTACTGAATTCCAAATAGACTTGAATGAACTTTTGATTAAAAAAGAAGAGTATGAACGTTTAGAATCAGAGCATGTATCTCAACTAGGTAAAATTTCTCAACTAGAGAAACAAATTGATACCGCTGAAAAAACTTTAGAAAAGTTAAAATTGGATGCTGAAATAAATCAATTAGATCAACAACTAAGCCATGCCAAATCGACTATTGGACTGATTGAAAAAGTAGAAAATGATCTTGTGGGGTTAACCCAAGAAATAAAAAACCTATCAACTTTCTCTGAGATGCTGCCAAAGCTCAAAGAGGTGCTGAGTAAAACCATTGAAAGTGAAAAAAACCTTCAATTGCAACTTGGAGATTTAAAAGCTGAATTTTATCTCCTAACTAGAAATACACCCCCACCGCCGCCTATTGTTTATGGACCGGCTATTCGAGTCGATAGTGATATGCCAAAGCGTCTCTTTCTGGGAGATGTGTATAAACTAAACTATAATTTTTATAACGAAGAAGGAACGCTGACACAACCTACTGGATTAGTTTTATGGTCTTCAGATAACGAGAAAATCATTGAAATCGATAAAGTCAGCGGAGAGATTCAAGCTAGGGGACTTGGAACTGCGCAAATTTCGATTACTACTCAAATCGATGACCAAATCTATGAAGATACCCTAACAATTGATGTATCCAATTTATTAAAGCATCGAATAGAAATTATAGGCGATAAACCCCAAGTCTTAATTCCTCATGAAAAGTATGATCTCGAATTTGCATATTTCGATGAACGAGGAAAAAAGGTCACACAACCTCCGGGGGAAGCCCTATGGAAAAGCTCAGATAATCAGGTGATCAGCATTAATCCAAATACCGGTGAAATCAGAGCTTTAACACCTGGTTCAGCTAGTATCACAATAACTTTAGAACATCCCGAAACTGGACTCTTGACATATTCGTACCGAATTCAAGTTCAAAGCGATTCTCTTCCGCCAATATTAATCATTGATGAAAGGCCCAATAATTCTAGAATTGCAGTCAATGAGACTTACGATTTAAATTTTGAATATTACGATAGTTTAGGACAAAAAGTCGATCCGCCCACTGGATTAAGTTTTATTTGGAGTTCTTCAGATACCACGAAGGTCACCATCGATTCATCCACCGGTGTGATAAGGGGTGTGGCTATCGGTACTTCCGTTATTTCTATCAGTACCGTCATCGAAGGGCAATTGATTTCAGATCACTTTACAATCTCCGTATATGATGGCTCGGTGTCGAATGATGCTCATAGAATTGAAATTGTTGAAGAAGGTTTTCCCGATCCATTTTTAGTTGGCCAAACTCATCGATTTACTGTAAAATTCTATGATTCCAATGAAAACATCATCACTCCACCTAGTGGCACGGCTGTTTGGAAATCTAGTAAGAATAGAAATGCAAGACCCAATTCAGATAATTCAGGAGACGTCACTGCAGAACGAAAAGGAGAAGCCACCATACAAGTCATATTCACGATCGATGGAAACTCTAAAGAATTAACTGACAGCTTCGATATCACGGTCGAACAAGGTCCTGCCATTCGAATTATAAAAGATACTTTTCCATCTAATTTTTCTCCTCCCCAAACATTTATTTTGACTTATCATTATTGGAATGCCAATGGCGTTAAAGTCAATCCACCGGATGGCATCCGATGGAAAAGCGCGACAAAAAAAGTAGCTACCATCGATAATAGCACCGGTGAAGTGACCGCCGTTAGTGCCGGAACTTCTTTGATTACAATCACCACACAAGAGAGCAATAAGGATAATCGAATTGATGATACCTATGAAATTACAGTTTTGGGAGCTGGAAGTACAACGGTTGAACCAGAAATTAGAATCATTAACCCATCCAATAGTCCAACCATCTTCATCAACGGAACATTGGATTTAGATTTTGAATATCGAGATGAAAATGGGAACGTAGTTAATCTTCCTCAAGGAGCCACCATCGCTTGGACCTCTTCTGATACCACCAAAATAACCGTGGATGCATCGACAGGAGTGATTACGGGAATTAGTGCTGGCAATTCAGATATCACAGTCAGTGCTACCATTAACAGCAATATTATCTCGGCCACCCAAACCATCACAGTTGCTGCTGGTTCATTGCGTTCTGATGGTAGTCGTATCGAAATCCAAGAAGATATCGAGCTGTTCTTTGTCGGGCAAACCCATACATTTACTTTCAGCTACTATGATAGCTCCAATACCCAAACAACCGTACCGGCCGGCTCGGCTAAATGGTCTAGTAGTAATGACAAACTCACTTTTAGTACCACCAATATCGGGGCTGGCACTGGAGGTGGAATGGGTCTGGTCACCATCACCGTCAGATATACTTTTAATTCGGATGGAAACTATCTCGAAGATACCTATCAATTAAGAGTCATTCAAGGCCCCCTCATTCGAATCCTAGAAAATCTTCCCCAAGGATTTAAAACAGGGCAAACTCATACCCTAACGGCTGAATACTATGATGCAACAGGAAATAAAATCACCCATCCTGATGGATTATCATGGGAAAGTAGTTCTGAAAGTGTGGCCACAATCAACCAAAATGGTGAAGTGACAGCTGTTGGGGCTGGCAATGTACGCATCCGAGTCACCACGCAAGAAAGTAATTCAAATGATCGTATTTCTGATAATTATCGATTTGATGTGCTGACGGATCCCGAACTCAAAATCATTGATTTACCGGCTAGTTCGACGATAGCTGCCAATGGAACACATGATTTAAATTATGAATACTATGATCAGACTGGAACCAAAGTAGATCTCCCGCAAGGGGCCACCATCGCTTGGACCTCTTCCGATACCACCAAAATAACCGTGGATGCATCAACAGGAATGATTACAGCCGTTAGTGCTGGCAATTCAGATATCACGGTCCGTGCTACCATTGGTAGCAATACCCTCACAGCTACTCAAACGATTACTGTTTCTGCCAGTTCTTTACGTTCCGATGGTAGTTATATTAAAATCCAAGAAGATCTGCCAGAGCTGTTCTTCGTTGGACAAACGCACTCGTTCACCATCAAATATTATAATTCTAGTGACGCTGAAATTCCGTTAGCGGCCGGTTCGGCTAGTTGGTCTAGCAATAATGACAAACTCACTTTTAGTACCACCAATATCGGAGATGGCACCGGGGCTGGAATGGGACTGGTCACCATCACCGTCAGATATACCTTTAATTCGGATGGAAACTATCTCGAAGATACCTATCAATTAAGAGTCATTCAAGGGCCCCTCATTCGAATCATAGAAAATCTTCCCCAAGGATTTAAAATAGGGCAAACCCATACCCTAACGGCTGAATACTATGGTGCCACAGGAAATAAAATCACTCATCCCGATGGATTGAGTTGGTCAGGAGGGGATGACACTGTCGCTACTGTTGATTCATCGACTGGTGAAGTTACAGCAGTCGGTCCAGGAACGGTCACCATCACTATTACTACTTTAGAAAGTGATGCCAATAGTAGAATCAATGATACCTATGAATTTGACGTGTTGACCGATCCTGAAATTAGAATCGTGGATTTACCTACTAATTCTTCGATAGATGTCAATGAAACTCATACTTTGGACTACGAATACTATGATAATACTGGTACTAAAGTTGATTTACCTATAGGAGCCACCATCGCATGGACTTCATCTGATAGCACTAAAATAAGTGTTAATTCCGCAGGCATTATTTCAGGTGTGGGGGCAGGAAGTGCAAACATTACAGCTACAATCAGTGGAACTAGTATTTCTAATACCATTACGATTACAATTCTAGGAATAGCTCGTACTGATGGTAGTCGTATCGAAATCCAAGAAGATATCGAGCTGTTCTTTGTCGGGCAAACCCATACATTTACTTTCAGCTACTATGATAGCTCCAATACCCAAACAACCGTACCGGCCGGCTCGGCTAAATGGTCTAGTAGTAATGACAAACTCACTTTTAGTACCACCAATATCGGGGCTGGCACTGGAGGTGGAATGGGTCTGGTCACCATCACCGTCAGATATACTTTTAATTCGGATGGAAACTATCTCGAAGATACCTATCAATTAAGAGTCATTCAAGGCCCCCTCATTCGAATCCTAGAAAATCTTCCCCAAGGATTTAAAACAGGGCAAACTCATACCCTAACGGCTGAATACTATGATGCAACAGGAAATAAAATCACCCATCCTGATGGATTATCATGGGAAAGTAGTTCTGAAAGTGTGGCCACAATCAACCAAAATGGTGAAGTGACAGCTGTTGGGGCTGGCAATGTACGCATCCGAGTCACCACGCAAGAAAGTAATTCAAATGATCGTATTTCTGATAATTATCGATTTGATGTGCTGACGGATCCCGAACTCAAAATCATTGATTTACCGGCTAGTTCGACGATAGCTGCCAATGGAACACATGATTTAAATTATGAATACTATGATCAGACTGGAACCAAAGTAGATCTCCCGCAAGGGGCCACCATCGCTTGGACCTCTTCCGATACCACCAAAATAACCGTGGATGCATCAACAGGAATGATTACAGCCGTTAGTGCTGGCAATTCAGATATCACGGTCCGTGCTACCATTAATGGCAATACTATCTCGGCCACTCAAACCATCACAGTAACCGCTCCAATGACGGTGCCAGCTAGAATTGAAATAGTAGAGGATATTCCTCTACCATTTATTGTCGGTCAAACCCATAGATTAACATTTGATTATTATAACACACAAGGAATGAAAACCACAGCTCCCTCGGGATCCTCGGTCTGGACATCAAGTAGAAATAGAACTGCTAGACCCAATGTGGATAATTCAGGAGATATCACCGCAGAACAAGGAAACCGTGAGGTCACCATCACCCTAACTTATACTCTTGACTCTGACAGCTCGGTATTAACAGATACCTATGATATCACGGTTGATCTTACCGGTCCAGGGATTCGTATCTTTGAGAATATTCCAACCACATTTGCAACTGGGGATACCCATACTCTAGAATACTTATACTGGAATACAGCAAATCAAGCGATAGCCTCTCCGACGGGTGTCCGATGGACTAGTAAGGATACGGATGTGGCCACGATCGATCCAAATTCAGGTACAGTAACGGCAAAAGCAGCTGGAACCGTTATCATCCAAGTTCGCACCAAAGAAGATGATAAAGATGATAGAGTATTAGATACTTATGAATTTACGGTGAATTAAATTCGATAAACGATTAGAAATGACTATCAGCAATAAATTTATTTTCAATCTCAAAATAACTCCCTATAAAATATCTCTAATATGATTAATAAGATTTTATTTTTTTGGGGAATCCTTTTCTGCTTTTCTTGTTCTTCGAATGATACTTTATTGGGAGAAAAACTTCAAGAAACCTATGATAAAATTTCTAAAGACATTGAGTTACTAGAGTTAGAATTAAAATCCATCATTGCAGAAAATACCAATCTAAAACGTCAGATTGAAGCACTAGAAAATCAACACAAGCTATTACAAACTGAATTTGTAATGGCAACAAAAAATCGTCAAGGATTTGAAGCTAAATTGAAATCTCTAACAGAGAACTTAAACACCCAAATTGATGATTCCGTTGCTGAACAAAATAAACTTAAAAACGAGGTCGACGATTTGAAAAAAAAATTAAAAAAGATTGAAGGTCAAAAGATTGAAGGTCAAAACATTGACGATTTGAAAAAGAAAAATATCGAGCAACAAAACAAATTATTGGAACTCCTTGGACGTCATACCGAATACCAACAAGAAATTAAAAGTAAGCAGCAACAACTTGCACATATTACTGAAAAGATTAAAGATCTTGAACCTATTACAGTGCAACTTGAAAATAAAAAAACAGAATTGGATAAAACACTTGAAGAATTAAAAAAATCAAAAGAACGAATAGCTCAACTTAAATCGCAAATCAATCAAGATTCAACAAGTAATTCCATTGGAACGGTGTCTAATGAAGAACTTGATCAACTTCAAAATCGCTTAAATCAATTAAAAGATGAATTAGAAGAATATCAAACCTTAAAGGCATCCATTCAAAATCAAAACCAGACTTTAAATGAACTTGAACAACTCCAAGAACAATACAATCAATTATTAAGACAACAAACTATTTCAATGGCATCCATTGAACAATTAGAAAAAGAAATAGAACAACTCAGTCGATCGATCACATGCTTCAAGTTGGCATTAGAAGGGCTTAGTTGCTCAAATTTGTAAGCACCTTATTAAAAATTAATACTCCAACAGAGCCACCAAATACGCTGTTAATATCAATCATTTATTTTAATAGCGACAGACCAAGATTCTGTTGCATTATTGAATCCACCTGGGCCATCCATGGTTGCAAAATATAAATAATCAAGATTCCCATTTTCATCCAATAATACACTACACCTTTCTAGTTGACCTTGAGAAACCATTTCACCAGATTCATTTTTTAAGTTTTTCGAATATGCATGAGGATATGAATCAAACTTCCAATGGATGGCATCAGAAGAATGGGCTAAAACACCATCTCCGATATATCCAGTGATTTTACCTTTTTGGTCTTTGGCTAATAGATGAAATCCAATGTGGTCTTTCCAAAGACAGATATCTTCAACTTCAGTTTCTTGTTCACGACTAAAAATAGGGGTTTGATTTAAAACCTTGTATGGGCCTTTGAAATCATTCGCTTTGGCGACACCAATTGACATGCCAGAATGATATGGAAAGGCATTCAAATATCTTCTAGACTTAAACATCACCACCACCGATCCATCTTCATTAATCCAAGGAGCCGGGTTAGAAGTCAGAAAACTATAGTATGTGTTGGGTTTTACATCCAAAACGGGATCATCAAGACGTTGCCATGGGCCACTGATGTTTTTTGAAAAAGCCACGCCAATTCTTTTGTTTGATCTTCCAATAATCGCATAGGGGGATTTTAAATCAAATGCGTCACCTGGCTCCAAGTCATCAAAAGGGTGGGTCGAACCCATATAAAACAAAACATACGTGTCTCCCGACTTGGTGATTTTAGGATTGTGCGTGGATTGGCCATCCCAATATTGTGCTCCTCTTGCTGGTAATGCAACATCATGAAATTCAAAAGGGCCTTGTGGATGGTCAGAAACAGCGTGAACAATTTCCGATGCAACCATCCAGCCAGGATGAAACGGAAGGTACTTAGGAATCCTTGAAACAAACATATGATATAACCCATCTTCTGTCTTGATAACTGAACTTCCCCAAACCCAATAGTCTGTTTCTGAATAGGCTTTAACATCTGGCAAAGGACCCAATCGATTCATCAACTGATTGGCTTTTTGCTGACACCAGCCATTGCCTATTCCAACGAAGATGAATGATATGATTAGTAGGACTCTAAATTGTTTTTTCATTTTGATTTATTTATGTTTTTTTATTGAGAACCATCACGGGATCTAATTCGATTTGAAGGACTCTTAAAGTATCGAGTTCTAAATCAATATCCTCATCATAAAACCATTTTTTAATGGTGGTTCCCGTATCTTCAACGGATAATTCGATTACTTTTTCTCCAGGACTATCAATATGAATTTCACTTAAATAACAAATCGATTCTGGATAGGAATGTGCTCGAACATTCTTGATTGCCACATCTTCTTTGAGCTCTATGATTTTTGAGGTCCCATCAAATTGAAGCCGAACCTTGGCGCCCCTTGGAAATCGTTGTCTCCAATGCCGATTGGTGTATAGTTTGATCATAAAATTTCCTGGATCAGTTACTTGAAATTTCCATTGGAGACGACCAAACCCCTTTGCAAAATTTTGAGTGTACCCGGAACGACCGATTGATAGTGTTCCTTGTTCTCCAGAGATGAGTTCAGCATAGGTAGCGGGTAATGATATCAGTCCATTACTGAATTGATAGAGTTCTTTGATAGATTCAGGTGTTTCATTAAATGTTAATTCTATCACCGAAATCGATTCTTCAGATAATTTCGATGGGAACTCAATCACTGCTTGATAAAAATTATTTATTGAATTTTGCTGAGTAAATTTTAATTCTTGATTCAATGAAAGTAATCTTGCTGAATTAATAGGTGTTTTCAAGCCCCGAAAAGTCAATCGCTTTAGGGTATGATCAAAAATATGTAAGTAGATTTTATTCCCCTTTGTTGTTGAAGTCCCCCAAGGAAAGTCTCTTTTAAAAATCATGGGCTGGGTTCCATAGATAGACGGACCATTTTCCTTTAGCCAATCTCCTATTTCATCAAGAATATCAATACTTGCTTTGGGAATTTCACCTTCAGATGTTGGGCCTATATTGAGTAAATAATTTGATCCTCTAGAGGCACATTTTGCCAATGATTCGATTAATTGTTTTGGAGTCTTCCACTGGTGATCCCAAGATTTAAATCCCCAAGTATTATTCATCGTGGCAATGACTTCATAATCACCATCGAGAACTTTCCAAGGAATTTCATTATCGCCAAATAATTGATAATCGCCAAAGCCATTACCTACTCTACTATTGACCAATGTTTTGGGTTGTATTTTCTTGACCAGATCATAAAATCTTTTGGAATCCGTTGATGTCATATTGGTTGGGGTATCATACCATATGATACCAATAGGCCCATACTGGGTAAGAAGTTCTCGAACTTGAGGAAAAGCTTTTTCTTGAATATAAACTTCAAGATCATCATTGCGAAGTTCTGGTGGCGTCTCGTACTGTCCTTCCCATTCTTGCCAATTAGCATTGGGGTCATGCCAATCCTGACGGTGCGAATAATAAAAGCACAGTTTGATGCCATTCAACTGGCATTCGTTGGCTAATGCGGTCATAATATCCTTACCAAAGGGCGTTGCATCAACGATATCGTATTGGGATACTTTTGAATCATACATAGCAAAACCATCATGATGTTTAGCCGTAATGACTATGTATTTCATGCCACTTTCTTTGGCTATTTGCACCCACTTCTTGGCATCAAATTTGGAGGGATTAAACTTTTTAGGTAAAAGCGTATATTCACTATTAGGAATCGCTGCAAAGCGCATAATTTGCTCTCCGATTCCTTCAATTTTTTCTCCTTTCCATACCCCTGCAGGAACCGAGTATACACCCCAATGTATGAATAATCCAAACCGTGATTCTCGCCACCATTTCGCGATATCTTCTTCATTATTATTCTGACCATTAGCCGAATAAAATCCTACGATAAACATCAAAATAAACCAAATCGAATGGCTAACAATGGTCGTTAAGATTTTCTGTATAAAACCCTTATTGACTTTCTTGCTTTTTTTTAGACTACGCATTCTTAATTATTTTTCATCATTATTCCAATACCATGTTCAACTATCTGTTACAACATAAGCCCATGTTGATTTTATCTTTTTGATGGGACTAAGGTAGTTCAATGGACAAACGTCACTAGGGTTCATTTATCTTCAATGAGTTGTATTCTTCAATCGGTATCATCATCAATGCATGACCCTTTTTGTGAACCACCATTCCAGTAAGTCCATTCAATTTTCAAACATGCTTTTGTATTCTAATCTATCTGTATCCAAATTTGCCGTGTTGCACAAAACAGTTGAACATGGCTCAGTTATTTATCATTCGTTTGTTTTCTTATCTTCAGATGAGGTAATTATATACCGACATTATGTTGATTGGCTACTTATAATCCTTTCGATTAAAAGAATTTTCACAAGAGTCAACAAAATCTTGAAGTTTAGTTTTCATGGATTCAGCCACTGAAGAGTAATCGGCAATAATATTATTGGTTTCATATGGATCCTCGATGATATCATATAATTCAAATTCTAATGACGGAAGTTCACTATTATCTGACGATGGTCGATTTTTTCCATAATTATGAACCAATTTATACCGATCATCGATTAGAACACGCTGTTTATGTGGATTGAAATAAAATCCTATTGGTTTATCTCTTTCGGTTTTTTTACCATTGAGAATCTCCATAAGATTTACACCATCAATAGGTCTGCTGGGAAGATCTTCTGATAATAAATAACTAAATGTTGGAAAATAATCGCTAGTAACCGCTGGCGCCTCTATGATCGTGCCTGGTGTGATACCATTGGGCCATTCAATTACCGATGGGACTCTAATACCCCCTTCGTAAAGACTCCTTTTTCTCCCTCGCAACCCGGCTGTACTACCCCTTGAACGATCACGAACATCGGGATTTCCTTCCGGACCATTATCACTCGTAAAACAAATAATCGTATTCTCAGCGATGCCAAGCTCTGAAAGTTTTTCCCTTAGCCGACCCACTTGAGCATCTAAAGCCGTAATGACACTAAAATAGTGTTGCTCATAGGCTGGTCTATCGGAATATAATTGTTCCATATACTTAGGATGTCCAATCACTGGCGTATGTGGCGCATGAAACCAGACCACTGTAAAAAATGGATTTTGATTTTCAACGGATGTTTCAATAAATGGAAGAACCTTATCCATCACCATTTCAGAGGTACAGCCTTTTAATTCATCCATAGGATCTCCATTTTCGACAAAAAGAACTCTTTTATCACCTCCTTTTAACCAATAATTAGAATGAGCATGTTCTTTATCCCTTATGTATGGATTATAGGTAGCAATAGAAAATTCAGTTGAAAACCAATAATCAAATCCAGCCATAGAAGGTGTCATAAAATTTTCCTCCGGTTTTCTTTTAGGGCCTTTGCCTGAAAAATCTTCAAATAATGTTCCTAAATGCCACTTGCCAAAATGAGCGGTATCATATCCCTTGGAGCTAAACAATTCAGCCAAGGTTATTTCTTGTTCTCTCAAATGTCCACTATTAGCAGATCTCACGCCAAATCGATTAGGATTCCTTCCTGTCAAAACACTTCCTCTTGTCGGTGAACAAACTGGCCCAGCAGCATAAAAACGATTGAATTTAGCCCCATTGGCAACCATTTGATCTATAAATGGCGTTTTGATATATTGGTGACCATTATAACCAACATCCCCCCAACCTAAATCATCTGCCATAATTAAAATAACATTAGGTCTTGATGTATCTGATCGGTTATTATCAGATAATTGAGGTGCCTCTATGGAAGATGATTTCGAACTTGTAAATCCTAACAAGATCAACAGAGAAGAAATAAGTGCGATTTGATGAATCATTTTCAGATGTATTTAATTGATTGATTTGATATTAGCAATGATTTTTTTACCATCAATGCAATCAAACTTTATTTGAGTCAATCCATTTTCTACGTGAATAATTTCTACTGAATCCGAGTTTTCTAATTTCCATTCTCCTTTTAAAGTTAAAACGACTGGTTGGATGGTAGGTTTAGCATGCCAAGTTTCACGATTATTAACGTCCTTGTAAGCGATTGGTCCTTCAATTTTTCCTACTTCCGGATTCATTACGGCTATTTCTAGTTCCGATGAAAAATAATCATAATTAATCATGGCAATACAAGGGGTGTCTGATTCCATGATGAACTGATCAGATAATTCATCATTTTCAGTCATGATGGCATAGGCGACTAATTTTTTGGGAATATATTCAACAATATGGGCTCGATAATCTTTTTGATGGACTGCGAATAAATCCAAATAATTTTCTTTTAGATAATGAGCTCCTTTTTTTCCTCCATTGATTTGGATATAGTATTCATAGGCTTCGCTAGATGGTTGCTTACCATGCATTAATCGGCCAGAAATATAGGGGTGACTATATTTAGTTAATCCCGTGTGATCGGGCATTTTTTGCTTTATTCTTTCGATTGAAAACTCTTTGGCCAATGGAACAAAGTAGGCATTATCCACAGCATCGACTACGATTATGGA
This sequence comes from Flavobacteriaceae bacterium, assembly GCA_965221765.1. Lineage (GTDB taxonomy): Bacteria > Bacteroidota > Bacteroidia > Flavobacteriales > Flavobacteriaceae > Bin25. The sequence goes on along the minus strand of OZ244911.1, from coordinate 1,784,757 downwards.
TTGGTTTTTTAACTGCTGGGTATAACCTAATTTTTTAATTGATTTACCATTGAAATACGTTGGATTATTTGATTCATCAACTAATGCTGTTTGAAATAACGTGGTATGAATTGAATATTCCTCGACCGATTCGATATCAGAACCTAAAGCAACAACATAATCATCAAAATAAAAAACTGATTTATTAGCTTTTAAAGAGGTTTTTGGATCTCTATATTGGAAAGATGAAATACCATTGTTTCCATCGATAGTAATGCCTCCGATAAAGCTATTGGATGAAAACTGTCTATGCTTTTTAGAAGTCATTTTTTCAAATGGAGCGTTTACAGCCGTGGTTCCTGGAACGCGTCTCCAATCCCAACCTTCTTTAACAATTCCACTTCCGGGTTCAGAGATCGGTTCTCCGCTATTGAGAATTGTTAATGCCCCGGCACCACTATATTTCCCATAGATATTGGTATTTTTCTTAAGTGGCCCTTCATAATCCCATAAATACTTGCCGATTCCTTTCCACATGACCGACCATTGGTCTCTTCGATGAACAGATAAACCCGCATAATGAAAGTACCAATGTCCATTGGGGGCCTCTTCTGCAATACCTCCTTTATTAAACTCATTGATCATGATTTCAACCGAGCCTAGAGAGTGATAAAATCCCTTACCTGCATAGACCCTATTGAGTAACCTGTCTTTAAATTGAGGGTATTGAGGATTGCAAAACCTCAAAAATGCGCCACGAATTTCTTCTTGAAAAGGACTATCAATCGTTGATAGTTGAGCCAAGGCAGGAGTGAGGAATATAGCGGTATCATATACGGTTGAACGTCCTGAGACCCCTCGATGAAAAGTATATTTATTACTGAATATCCGAGCGGCTAACAGAGCTCTTGAGACATTCGAAATACTTATTTCGTCTAGTTGAAATGGTGTATTATTCAATAAATAAATATGGGTTGCGGCCGCTTGTAAGCCTTCATTTCCATAAGAAGACACATAAGCATTTTTATGATGATTCGTCGTGAAATCAGATTTGATAAAATCAGCAAAACCGTCCGCAATACGAAGACCTTTATTAAGTAATTTTTGGATATACTGCATCTCAGACACTCTTTGATCACCTGGGTCTAGAGAAAGAATATAACATAATCTACTTAGGATCGACCCGATGATTAAATCGACATTAAAGCCCTTGACTTCCCATAAAATAGGATGTTCCATTTGGGGACCTACAATGGCCGTCGCTTGATTTAAAGTCTCGAGCTCTCTTTCTAAAACTCCATTTTCTGATAAGAAATCTCTCATCAAAAAAATAGAGATTGCATAGGGAGCTGTTTTATTTGCATAGGTTCCACCAACTCCAATAATGCCCGTTTTAGGGAGCGAAGATTTATTCCATCCCATATCTTGATTTTCATCCCATCCAAATTTGTTCATTCTATTGATGATTTTCAAAATATTAACCGCAAATTCACCTGACTTATAGTTTGGATTGGGATGCTCCTTGGAACCAGGAATATGATACCCCATGACCAATGGAAAAAGAATATTTCGCCATATATCTGTTCTCGAATTAATCTCGTCATATTTGAGATTGCCCTGATCGAATTTTATTTTTGCCGAGTCGACAAAGTCGAGCATTTTACGATACTTGAAATTCAGATATTCATTTGAATAATCATAATCATCTGATCCCACCAAAAACTCTTCAAAACGTTTTTCTATTAATGTCAATGCTTCTCCTTGTCCAAAACCCAATGGACAAAACCCAATCATCCATACGAAATAAAACCTCCACCAATACCTGCTGATAAAAAAAAGTTTTATCGGATAGTATTGGTTAACAGAAACAAAACGATACACTTTCTTTAACATATAAAACCTTATCCCTTTAACTATGAATACCCAAATTTAGGGTGTCCAAACTTATCATGAACTAGTTTCTAAATTGATTATTCATGTGCCTAATTAGGTGTGAATTTGTTACCTACCATTGGTAGAATACCTACAGTAAATCTTGCTATTAGATATCCCTTCAAAAGAATCGACTGCTCATTTGGAAAAAGTATTTTAAGCACGATTCCATATCCTTGATTAGTATTTTTCAACCATTAGGATTTGATAAAAATACTTCAAAATACAGTTGGCGAACGGCATCCCTATACCACGAGCCATGCGTCCACCTTAGGAACTACCGAGTATATGCCAATTCGTCATACTATATGGCATTAAAAGGTCCCAAACAGAGTGATATCATGGACTTGAATGAAAAACAATTGGGTTGTTGTATGGCTTCGCCTTTCAAAGGAACTAAAACAACGCATTGGTTTAGATTGAAAAGATTAGAAATACTCATACTAGAAATAGTCGTCAAAAAAATGGTAAAAACAAAAGATCTAATAATAAAGAAGTGGAGAGACTATATCCGTTCCCTTAAGGGGAAGCCAACATTTTAGTGCAAAAGTCTCAGTTCTATTATTGATTTATATCGATTCGAACTGATTTGATAAGTTCCAATTATGCAGATTAAACAGAACACTCTTGACTGTACAAATCTTTGTACTGATTGAATTTTTCAAGATCATCAAGCACATTATAAATATTTTGAAGCGTTCGAATAACCCCACAGTTATTTTCAATAGTTAAAGCTTTTTCTAAAAGAGGTATGGTCGTAAGATATAGTGCCTCTCGTTGCGCCCTTAATTCTTCATATCTAGCATCATCGGCTTTAGAAGTACCAAGATTATTCATTTGATCCACTATTTCTTGATCCTCTTGCAAGATCAGATTTGTCAAATTCAAATAGGCACTCATATATGTGGGATCTAATGCAATAGACTTTTCATAATAATCACGTGCTTTTTCTTTTTCTCCTAAATCGGAGGTGACGACCCCCAAATTAAAAAAAATAAGGGCATTATCAGGATCTCTTTCGGCTGCCATTTCTGTCAATTCTAAAAACTTTTCTTTTTGATCCATTTGAATATAGATATTCCCTTCGGTCAAAATCAATTCTAAATCTTCAGGGTTTTCTTTTCTAGCTTCTTGAATGATTGTTAATGCCGTATCTATTTCTCCGATTTGTAAATATAAAATCCCAAGATTTTTTATTATTTCTGGATATCTTGATGGCGTTTGTTCTGTTCGAAAATTTTTGTAGTCTTTTGACCGCTGAAAAATTTCATATTCAGATGATGAAACTTCAAGTTCTCCTCCACTTCTTTTTTCGGTCACTAGATATCTTGTTTGTATGCCTTGATAGTTGATTTCTTTTAATCGATTGTAGTAATTCAATGCCGTTAAGGTATCTTTAGCAGCTGCAGCACTAGAAGCAGCAAAATAGAGATAATCTTGATATTGATCTGGACGAAGAGAATAGCTCATATAAAGCTTATCAGCAGCTGTTGCATAATTGCGCTTTTCATTAGCTTTAACGGCTTCTGAGACCAAATCGTTAACAAGAGAGTCTTTCAGTATATTAATCTGCTCGGCATAAGATTCATTCGACTCTAGCGATTTTATAATTTCTATTGCCTCGGAATAATCACGATCTAGTCGAGCAATTTTTCCTTGTAATAAACTTAAATCATCTTGGATCTGTTGATCAGCATTTTCAAAAACAGTTTGATTTTCATTGAGATAAGCTTTTAATTCTTGTAATTGACCTTTTTCAAACATTTTATTGGCTGTTCTCAACTCTCTCTTTTGAGCAGTAATCCAAGTACTTGTAGTAAAACAAATGATTAAAATCCAACTTAAATTTCTCATTGATGGTTATTGATGTTAGTGCATACTGCTAATGTATTAAAAAATAGATAAAAAGTCTAATTCTCTCCTTGTATTAATTCTTGCTCAATTTTGGTGACCGATGCAATTTTATCTCCCTCATTGAGTTCAATGATCTTGACTCCCTGAGTACTTCTTCCCATCACTCGAATGGCCTCTAATGAAGTTCGAATCGCAATTCCAGATTGATTAATAATCATCAACTGATCTGTTTCATGAACCCCCAAAATAGCAATTAAATCTCCAGTTTTTTCAGTGATTTTAAGACTAATGACTCCTTTACCACCCCGGTTGGTTAAACGATAATCTTCAATAACTGATCGTTTGCCATATCCTTTTTCTGATATAACTAATAAGTCATTTTTTTCGTCCTTAACTGAAACGACCCCTACCAAATAATCAACTTTTTTATCAATCTTAATTCCTTTTACGCCCCTTGAATACCGGGTAGTAGGAGACACTTTAGATTCATCAAACCGGATGACTCTGCCCGATTTTTTTGCCATTAATATTTGAGATTTACCATCGGTCAATTTTGCTGCCAATAATTCATCTTCAGGAAACATCTTCATGGCTTTGATCCCATTGGTACGAATGTTTGACAAATTCTTCAATAAGGTTTTTTTAATGATTCCCTTCTTGGTGACCATGGCAACATAGTGGTTGTCAATATATTCTTGATCTTTTAGATTTTGAGCACAAATAATAGATCGGACTTTTTCAGCATTTTCTAGTTTAATTAGATTTTGTATTGGCCTTCCTTTTGAAGTTTTAGAGCCTTCTGGTAGTTCATAGACTCTTAACCAATAGCATTTTCCAAAGTCAGTAAAAAACATCATGTATTGATGCATAGTGGCCACATAAATCTTTTCAATAAAGTCTTCTGTTTTGATATCGGATGCTTTTTGACCTTTTCCTCCCCTATTTTGAGTTCGGTATTTTTCGAGCAATGTTCTTTTGATATATCCTTCATTGGATACGGTGATGACCACTTGTTTATTGGGGATCATATCTTCAATTTGAAATTCTCCACCCTGATAATCAATTTGGGTTCGGCGAAGATCACCAAACCGTTCTTTGATATCGATCAGTTCTTGTTTGACAATTTGCATTCTCAATTCTTTGCTTGATAAAATTTCTTTGTAAGATTTAATCTTTTCTATTAGTTCATTAAATTCTGAATGTAATTTGGATTGTTCTAAACCCGTTAATTGTCTTAATCTCATTTCTACAATAGCTTTTGCTTGCAGTTCACTCAAATTAAATTCTTGCCTTAATTTTTCTCTTGCAAAATCAGGATTATCAGAATCTCGAATCAATTGAATCACTTGATCAATATGATTACTCGCTATAATGAGTCCTTCCAATATATGAGCTCTTTCTTCGGCTTTTTTGAGTTCAAATTCGTGTCGTCGAATAATGACTTGGTGTCGATGATGAACAAAATAGTGGATTAAGTCTTTAAGATTCAACAACCGAGGACGTCCTTCAACTAATGCAATATTGTTGATATTGAAAGAAGATTGTAACGCTGTTTTTTTATACAGATTGTTTAAGACCACATTGGGATTAAATCCTTTTTTTATGAAATAGACAATCCGGATACCATCTCTATCGGATTCATCTCGTATGAGACTGATGCCATCAATTTTTTTGTCATTGATGAGTTTTCCAGTTTTGGCTACTAAATCTGCTTTATTCACTTGATACGGTAATTGTGTGACGATAAAGCAATCTTTATCTTGGATTGATTCATGATCGATTTTAGCTCGCATGACAATTCGTCCTTTTCCTGTATTGTAGGCATCACGAACTCCTTGATAACCATATATAATTCCACCCGTTGGAAAATCAGGAGCTTTAATATCATTCATTAATTCACTAATGCTTGTGCTTGGATTATCAATATAGTAGACGGTTGCATCAATGACCTCATTGAGGTTATGAGGCGCCATATTGGTTGCCATACCAACGGCAATTCCAGAGGCGCCATTGACTAATAGATTGGGAACTTTACTAGGTAATACTTCAGGTTCTTGTAAAGAATCATCGAAGTTGAATCGAAAATCTACGGTTTCTTTTTCGATATCTGACAAAAGAGCTTCTGATATTTTTTGCATTCTAGCTTCTGTATAACGCATGGCAGCGGGCGCATCTCCATCAATCGAACCATAGTTTCCTTGACCATCCACCAGCAAATACCTCAAATTCCATTCTTGAGCCATACGAACCATGGTATCATAAATAGAAGTATCACCATGGGGGTGATATTTGCCTAATACTTCACCAACTATACGAGCCGATTTTTTATAAGCCGAATTCGATCTGACACCTAACTCATGCATTCCATATAAAACTCTTCTGTGCACTGGCTTGAGTCCATCTCGCACATCGGGTAGTGCACGAGATACAATCACTGACATTGAATAATCAATATAAGCGGTCTTCATTTCCCTATCAATACTAGCGGGGACTATCTTTTCTCCATTATCCATTAAACTTTGATAAAAAACAATATTTGAAGTTTAAAACTTCTATTTATTTAAGCCTCACAATTTACAGAAATCTGTACTATTTCATATAGTTTTTATTGACATCTTGAACAAGAATATTTGTCCAAGAAGCTCTTTTTATTTCCTTGATGTTTGATTCTGAAATTTGCTCTTTTTCTCGTGCTGAATATTTACACTTCATATTAAAATAGTTCGCAAAACTAAATTTTAGAATGCTCTTGTTTTTTGAAAATCTTACAACCTTGATTGATTTTTCAAATTCTTGATGGTAGAGATGGTTTTAAAGTCCAAAGAATTTTATTGTTAATAAATTCTGTTAAATAACAACGATTATTTATTTACTGATTGTTTTATAAAAAGTGGATTTTTTAAAACTTTGTTGATGTAATTTTATCTACAAATAAATTACATTTGAATTAACGGAATTTCTATGGATAAAAAGTTCTCTCCAAAGATTAAGGAAGTTTTGGTTTTTAGTAAAGAAGAAGCAGAACGCTTGAGAAGTAACCTCATTGGTACAGAACATTTAGTACTTGGAATCCTTCGTGAGGGTGATAATATTGCTGTTAAAATCTTTAAAAATCTCAATATCAACCTAGGCCATCTCAAAACAAAAATTGAGAGCATCAATTTGGCGATTTATCTTGGTGATGATACACCAACCAAAAGTGAGATGGGATTAACACAACAAGCTGAACGTGCCATGAAAGAATGTTTTGCTGAAGCCGAATACAGTCATAGTAATCACATCAATACTGGACATCTTTTATTGTGTATTCTCAGAAATCAAAACGATCCGACAACCAAAACCTTTGAAAGATTAGGAGTTACTTATGGCAAAGTCAAATCTAATTTTAGTGAGGATAAAATAGAAGAAAAAAGAAAATATCGATTACCGCGAATGGAATTTCCTATCAGTGAAAAAAGTTCTTCAAAATCTAGTAAACCCAATCCGATTTTTGAAGGTTCAAAAGAATCTTCTAGAACTTCATCTCAAAAAGATTCCAAAACCCCAGTGATTGATAATTTTGGAAGGGATATTACAGATTTGGCCAAAAAGGGTCAATTAGATCCTGTGGTTGGCCGAGTTAATGAAATAGTTCGACTATCGCAAATATTGAGCCGACGAAAAAAGAATAATCCGCTTTTAATAGGAGAACCTGGAGTTGGCAAAACGGCAATTGTGGAGGGACTCGCCATTCGAATCGTCAATAAACAAGTTTCTAGAGTTTTATTCAATAAACGGATCATATCAATCGATATCGCAGGTCTCGTTGCAGGCACAAAATATCGAGGTCAATTTGAAGAGCGTATGAAAGCCTTGATGCATGAATTAGAAAACCAAAAAGATATCATCTTATTCATTGATGAAGTTCATACCATCGTAGGAGCAGGTGGAGCCGCAGGGAGTTTGGATGCTTCTAATATGTTTAAACCAGCTTTAGCTCGAGGCAGATTACAATGTATTGGGGCAACAACGATTGATGAATACAGACAACATATTGAACGCGATGGAGCTCTCGAAAGGCGATTTCAGAAGATTATCGTTGAAGAACCATCGGCCCAGGATACCTTGGAAATCCTTAAACAAATCAAAACTCGTTATGAGTCCCATCATCATGTCATTTATACCGACCAGGCATTGATTGCTTGCGTTGAATTAAGCAATCGATACATGACCGAGAGAAGCTTACCGGATAAAGCCATCGATGCTTTGGATGAAGCTGGTTCTAAAGTTCATATCAGTAATATTAAAGTCCCTTCAGATATTTTGGAATTAGAACAAAAACTTGATGAAATCAAAAGAGCAAAAGATTCAAAAGTTTTGGAGCAACAATATGAAGTCGCAGCGAAACTTCGAGATGATGAAAATGAAGCTAAAAAACGGCTTGAGCTAGCCCAGTCGAGATGGAGTGAAGGTTCTCAAAATGATAAACCCTTGGTCAGCGAAGAAGAAATAGCTGAAGTGGTAGGCATGATGACTAATATTCCTGTGAGTAAAATTGTTTTGGATGAAAAAACAAAACTCTCCAAGTTATTTGAGATTATTCAAAAGAAAATTATCGGTCAAGATGAAGCGGTTGAAAAAATTGTTAAAGCCATACAACGAAACCGAGCCGGTCTTAAAAATCCTCAAAAGCCAATCGGTTCATTCATCTTTTTAGGCCAAACCGGTGTGGGAAAAACACAGCTGGCCAAGGTACTGGCTTCTGAATTATTTGATTCTTCAGAAAACTTAATTCGAGTCGATATGAGCGAGTTTATGGAAAAGTTTTCTATTTCTAGACTCATTGGAGCACCTCCTGGATATGTAGGCTATTCTGAGGGGGGACAATTAAGTGAAAAAGTCAGAAGACGACCCTATTGTGTGGTCCTCTTGGATGAAATAGAAAAAGCACATCCCGATATCTTCAATATTTTGTTGCAAGTATTAGACGATGGGTTTATGACAGACAGTGTTGGAAGAAAAGTAAATTTCCAAAATACCATCATCATCATGACATCCAATATCGGTTCAAGAAAAATCAAAGATTTTGGTTTAGGTGTAGGTTTTGATACAACTGCCCGGAAATCACAATCGGCGGCTCATGAAAAGAGTGTCATCCATAATGAATTAAAAAAGACTTTTTCACCTGAGTTTTTAAATCGAGTGGATGATGTGATTATATTCAATAAACTCAATAGAGACGATATTGGTAAAATTGTTGAAATTGAAATTTCACGGTTATTTATAAGGCTAGAAAAACTAAATTATACGTTCAATATTGAGGATTCGGCCATTGAATTCATCACTAAAGAAGGTTATGATGAAAAGTATGGTGCTCGTCCACTTCAAAGAATGATACAAAAACACATCGAAGATTTGATTGCTGAGAAAATTGTCAGTGATGATATCAAAGAAGGTGATGATTTGATAATCTCATGGGATAAAAAATCCGATGCACTTGATATTACTGTAAGAAAACCAGAAATCGAACCTCATCTCTAATTTTCCAGTTAACAATACCCCACTTGATTCTGTAATAGAACTCAAATAATCAAATTAATCTAGATTTAAACTGATTCAAGTCATTTTTTAGGTTTTTGTCATAATTACTTGTTTTTCAATATATTATTCATAATTAACCTCGATTTTGTAGTTAACTCTGGATAACAAACACTTTTTATCGCCTTGTTTTTCAATGGGTTATAACACTACTTTTAAAAATATGCTGCATGGTATTGAACATCGACAACTAAATTTCTTGCTGTTAAAAAAACAAACCCAAAATCAGTCAAGAGGCATTGATTAAAGACAAGCATGTGATTTATAGCGTTTCGAACACCGTTTTAAGGTGGTGAAATCAAAATTAAATCCAACCCATGATTCATAGGAAGCCTCGAAGAATCAAAGTCCATATGGCTATTTGTTATACGGCTTTTGCTTTCCTAAGTAGGACAGTATCAAATCAATAAAATATTGAGGCAGCCACAAATTCTGACTGCTTTGAAAATAGTATCTGTCTGTGGTTCAATACAATACAAGTCAAAAACAGTTTTATTTCTTTTAAAACAAGATGAATTGTAGGAACCCATGTATTAAATCCTTGAATGTCAATTACCAAAAACAACTAATGCATAACACGAAAACAAAAGACAAAACCGACTTGATTTGTAAAAACATGATTTGAATTTGCTTATTTGGCAACAAAATAACTCTCCTACTTTGGCAAAAATTGACAACTTATTTTTACCAAAAAGTTGTAGGAAGATGAGGAGATCTCATTTTAAGGAATTATTTAGGTGTCGTCCTAAATAGTAGTTCCTTTTCTATTCTCTAGGGTGAAATCCTATTGATTTTTTGTGTGTTTAAGTTTAGTCATTTATGTAATGTTGGTTCTATCACGATTAGTGTGGATAGCGTTTTAATCCACCACAGAAAAACAAGACCGGCAATCGGAAGTTTTCGAACTTTCAATCCCCTCTAGCCATCGTTTTGATTGGTTGAATTTTTCCATGGATTCGTTCGGCTCGAGCATGGCTTTGTTTGAACGTCAAGGCATGGATCATCTCATCGAGAAGTCTTTGGAACCGCTTGGCCACCTCCATGACTTCTTGGATGCCTGTCGCTAGGACCTGGTCCAGCCAATATTTTAATCGCTCTTTGGCTTGTTTGATATCCGAAGTCTAGAAAATAGCTTTAAAATCTTCACGACATTTTCAAGCTTTACTCGCTTGTCAATGGGCTTGTTAAATAGCCTCGAAAATGATACCTTGTTTTTTTTATTCTCTTTTCTCGGATCTTTCCATAGAGCAAAACGACTGTTTTTTAAGACCGCATGATGTTGTACTTTTCGGCGTCTGACCGCGTCAATGGCCCGACTCAAATACTTGATCAAGCACAATCGATTATGAATCAAAGAGGCGGCGGGCAACCATTCTTGAGCTGAACGAACATCAATGGGCTACATCTCCGTGGTGATGGTCTAGACCAAGGGCTTTTGCTTTTCAGGCACGAAGGGATTTAAGATGGTTTTGGTGGCTTTTTGATGCTGACCGTGAATCCAATCCAAGATCAAGCCTATTTCCGGATTACTCACCACCGTGGCATCGGGAGGTCGTCGTTGGTAATCTTTTTCATCCATGCTTAAATGATGTAATTCTTCTAAAGAACGATAATCCCATCCTCGTTCTACGGCTCGATACAGGATGCGACTATTGGTATGGGCTCCACAACGAAGTCATTGAGCCGTTTTGTATGGATTCCCATGGGCTAGTAGCACGTCCATCGCCTAGTGCTCAAAATGCGTGGTGAAACGATGGATGGGGTCGCATGGCAACTGAATGCTCTTAACTTGGCCAGAAGAACAACGAACACGGAGAACACGACAGTGAATATAGCATTGGCTCCGAAAAACATCTCAATGACGCCAAACACACCGTTTCCGATGATCATAAAAAAGGGTTGCCTTTTGACCCATTTCAGGGCAAGCAATAAGAATGGCTGATATAGGAAAGATGCTAGTCAACCACATTTCGTTTTTTGTCGTCGTGGACCCATTCAACCTTTCAATCGGTACCGAAGTGAAGATTGGCTTCAGCAATGATTGATAACGTATCCATAAGGGTAGAATTAAAAACCCAAAACTAATTCAATGGATAATAAGTACATTTGTGCTATCTAGACCAATCGTGATAGAACCGTAATGTTAATACCTTTTATTCTTGTATACTACAATTCTCAAATTGGGGAGCATAACCATCTTGAAGTGTAAATGAATTATTACTTTGGTGATATCTAAACTAGATACACGAAGTTACATTACTCACTTTCCATTGACTTATATTTTGGTTGAAGCTATATGCGTGGAAAAACATTCGACCCTTATAGTTTACACTGCTGACATTCCAATCCCCAATATCTTGATTAAATGAAGTGACATTACCAAACATATAAATCATATCGATTACATTACTGACATTGTGCTATTCCCCTAAACCGAAGCGATCTGAAATATGATTTTTTTGTTTATTATCAACATCCGTGTGGGAAATTTAGATTTCCCACACTTGCACAAATGCCACTAAAGTCTGATTTTTAGGACCAGTATGCGGACATAGGTGATTGTATTGTTTTAATTTTGTCGATCACCTTTTTCAAGTTTATTCAGTTCATTTCAATTGAGAGTACTAAAGTTTGGCGGAAGTTCTTTAGCAGGGCAGAATGGATTGCATCGACTAAAAGACATTGTCTTAAGTAAAGTGTCAGATAAATGTGTGGTGGTTGTTTCAGCCTTTTCTCAAGTGACCAATACTCTAGAAAAAATGCTTGAAAAAGCAGTTGTTGGAGATCAATCTTATGAATCTTTACTTTCCGAATTAGAAACCAAGCATTTAGACTATGTCAAAGACTATATTCCAATCAAGAGTCAAAGCTACCCCATCAGTTTTGTCAAACGCCATTTTATTGAACTGGAGTCTCGTTTGAAAGCGGTTTTACAACTAGGCGTAAACACCCCAAAAATCTATTCTCAAATCGTAAGTTATGGAGAAATTTTATCATCGAATATTGTTACTTGCTTTTTAAAATCTGAAAGTTTGGATGTTGTCTTAAAAGATGCCAGAGAGTTGTTGTTCACAAAAGAAATAGAAGATAGAAACATCATCCATCGAGAAAAAAGTCAACAAGAGATAGTTGATTATTTTTCAAATAAAAAACATCAAATCACCATCGTTCCAGGATTTATTGCATGTAATGAAAACGGTGAAACGACCACTATTGGAAGAGGTGGTTCAGATTTAACCGCTTCATTAATCGGAAACTTTTTAGATGTTGATTTTATTGAAATATGGACCGATGTTAGCGGTATTTATACTGCTAACCCAAAATTTGTTTCTAGCGCTTTACCCATCCGTCGATTATCGTACTACGAGGCTATGGAACTTTCCCATTATGGTGCCAAGGTAATCTATCCTCCAACGATTCAACCTTTGGTGGAGAAAGAAATTCCACTTTACATTAAAAACACATTTGCTCCTGAAGATCCAGGTTCTTTGATTAATGCTGAAACACATCAGGCTGAATATGGTGATCAGGTTGTTAAAGGGATCAGTCATATCGACCAAGTAGCCTTAATCAATATCGAAGGAACAGGAATGGTTGGTGTCTCTGGAGTTTCAAAAAGACTTTTTGTTTGCTTAGCTGGAAGTCAAATCAATATCATTTTAATCACACAAGCTTCATCAGAATATTCAGTTTGTTTAGCGGTAAAACAAAATGATGCTATCAAAGCAAAAGAAATTATAGAGCATGAATTTGCTTTTGAAATTGGGTTAAAAAAAATCAACCCAGCAACTATTGAAAACGATATGGCCAATATAGCTGTCGTTGGGGATAACATGAAAAATCATCAAGGCATTAGTGGAAAGTTATTTAGTGCTCTAGGAGCCAATAACATAAATATTAGAGCTATTGCGCAAGGTTCTTCAGAACGAAATATTTCAATTGTTATCGATCAGATCAATATCCAAAAAGCACTCAATACTTTACATGAAAACTTTTTTGAGGAACAAGTTAAACAATTAAACTTGTTTATTACAGGGGTTGGTAATGTCGGAGGAAGTCTTCTCGAACAATTAAAATCTCAAGAAACCTATTTATCTGAAAAGCTGCGACTCAAAATACGAGTTAGAGCCATTTCTAATTCCAAAAAGATGATTCTTAGTGAAAATGCTATTGATTTAACAAATTGGAAAAGTGATTTAATCAATTCAGAGATCGTGGCCAATCGCACTAAGTTTTTCGACCATATCATGAATTTAAACCTTCGAAACAGCATTTTTGTTGATAATACGGCAAGTCTTGAAATAGCATCAGAATACCAATCCTATTTAAGTAAAAATGTAGGTGTAGTAACATGCAACAAAATCGCATGTGCCGATACTTTGGAAAATTACCTTCACTTAAAACGTATTTCATTGAAATTCGGCACGCCATTTTTATTTGAAACCAATGTTGGAGCATCGCTTCCTATCATTGATACGTTGAATAATTTGGTGGCTTCAGGGGATAAAATTATTCGAATTCAAGCGATATTATCAGGCAGCTTAAATTTTATTTTCAATAATTTCAAAAAGGAGACTACATTTCATGATGTTGTTTTGGAGGCAAAAAAACTAGGTTTTACAGAACCCAATCCTATCATTGATTTATGTGGGGTAGACGTGGCTCGAAAAATTTTGATATTGGCCAGAGAAAGTGGACTTCATATCGAATTTGATGATATTGAAAAAAATAATTTTCTACCCAAAAAATGCATTGAAACGAATAACGAAAAAGAATTGTTTCATTCCTTAAAGAAACATGAACCATATTTTCAGCAAATGCTCGATGAAGCAAAAACTAATAATGCTCGACTAAAATATATGGCTCAATTAGTGGATGGTAAAGCTTCAGTAGGTCTACAACAAGTGACACCTGATCATGATTTTTACAATTTGAAAGGAAGTGATAATATCATTCTTTTCTATACCACTCGATACAATCCACAACCATTAATTGTTAAAGGGGCCGGAGCTGGAGCAGATGTTACTGCAGCAGGGGTATTTGCGGATATTATACGCATTGGTAAAACATAAAATGGATTCTGTTGCCATTTTTTCTCCTGGTAGTGTAGCCAATGTTTGTTGTGGGTTTGATGTATTGGGTTTTTGTTTGGATCCTATAGGAGATCGAATGATTGTTCGGCAATCAAAAACTCCAGGCATTCGAATATCGGATGTAAAAGGTTTTAAAGTCCCTCTAAATCCCAGAAAAAATGTAGCAAGTGTTGCCGCAGAAGCTTTATTAAAAGACTACCCTTCTAAATTCGGATACGAAATAGAAATTGACAAGACGATTAAACCTGGTAGTGGACTTGGCAGTAGCGCTTCGAGTGCTTCAGGGGCCGTTTTTGCGATCAACGAACTCATGGGAGGTCTGCTTGAAAGAAAGCAACTCATCCCATATGCATTAGCTGGTGAACGTTTGGCTAGTGGTGCAAAACATGCCGATAATTTAGCTCCAGTATTATTAGGTGGATTCACATTAGTACGGTGCTTAGAAAGTATGGATGTGATAGCATTACCGACTCCCAATGAACTCGTAGCATCTATTGTTCATCCTAAAATAGAATTAAAGACATCTTATGCTCGAGCCATTTTAAAAAAAGAGGTGTTTCTTCAAGATGCCGTGCATCAATGGGCGAATGTTGGTGCATTTGTCAGCGCTTTATATACGGATGATTACGATTTGATTTCTAGAAGTTTAAAAGACATCATCATTGAACCCAATCGATCCATGCTTATTCCAGAGTTCGATGCTTTAAAATCTTCCGCATTAGAACATGGAGCACTAGGATTCGGTATTTCAGGCTCTGGACCTTCTGTGTTTGCTCTTTCTCAAGGGATCGAAACGGCTGAAAAAGTGGTTCAATCCATGTCTGACATTTTGGCCCCTTTGGATTTAGCTTTTGATACCTACGTCTCCAATATCAATCAAAAAGGAATCCAAATTATCTAGGTTATGAAGTATTATAACCTTGGCAATCGAAAACAAAAAGTAGATTTCTCCACAGCAGTTCTCCAGGGAATCGCTCCAGACAAAAGTCTCTATTTTCCAGAATATATTCCCAAACTCAGGAATGACTTTATAAGCAATATTGAACAATTTTCAAATCACGAAATTGCTTATCGAATTCTATCTCCATTTATTGGAGATGCTATCCCCCCAAACAAATTAAAACAGATTATCAACAGTACCTTGACTTTTGATTTTCCTTTAGTTCCAATTGAAAAAAATATTTTTAGTTTAGAACTTTTCCATGGACCAACACTGGCATTCAAAGATGTAGGAGCTCGGTTTATGGCTCATATATTAAACTACTTGAGGCCACTGGTTGGAAAAAAATATATGACCGTATTGGTAGCCACTTCGGGAGATACTGGAGGAGCTGTTGCCAATGCATTTTTTGAATTTGATTATATCCGGACGATCATTGTTTTTCCTAAAGGAAAAGTCAGTGAGATTCAAGAGGCACAAATCACTTCTTGTGCCAATCGAGATCATATCGAAGCGTTTGAACTTGATGGCACTTTTGATATTTGTCAAGATTTTGTCAAACGCGCCTTTGTAGATAAAGAAATCAATGATTTTCTAACGCTTACCAGTGCAAACTCTATCAATATCGCCCGTTTATTGCCTCAAATGCTGTATTACTTTTTTGCATATAAACAGTTAAAAAACAAAACGATCCCAATAATTTGCTCGGTTCCTAGTGGTAATTTCGGCAACCTATGTGCTGGATTATTTGCAAAAGAAATGGGATTGCCAATTGATCATTTTATTGCTAGTACCAATCATAATAATACGGTTGTTAACTATCTTGACAATGGATTGTACCACCCTATCGTTCCATCATTCAAAACCATTTCTAATGCCATGGATGTTGGAAATCCTAGCAATTTTGTGCGCATTGAGGAATTATATGGCATTAAAAAAAATCATGCCATTGGATTTGAATCTTTAAAACACGTATTATCAGGTTATTGGTTTGATGATGATAACACCAAACAAGCCATTAAAGCATTGTATAACAAAAGACAATATTTAGCAGATCCCCATGGGGCTATTGGATACTTGGGATTAAAATCCTTTTTAAACAAACCAGAGAATTCGGATACCTATCAAGGCCTATTTCTAGAAACCGCTCACCCTATTAAATTTAGAGATGATGTTGAAAAAATAATTCACAAAAAAATTCCAATGCCAAATTCATTAAAAGAAATTTTTAATAATGATTTACCAAGAACTTTGCTTTGGTCTTATCCCCAGTTTAAATCTTATTTGATGATCTAATCGTTTATTTAGAATTTTATTCCAGGCCTCTTTTTTTGATGATTCCCTTTATTCCTTTATCAGAGGAAGTTTAAAATCATCTAGTGCACTTGGTAATGCAATAATTTCTTCAATATCTTTCCAATATCGTGGCAAATCCATAGATAAATTGATTGGTCCATCAGTCGAAACTAGAATATCATCTTCTATTCGAATACCTATATCCCACCATTTAGGATTACAATCACTTCCAGCTGGGATATAAATACCTGGTTCAATCGTGATCACCATATTTTCTTTAAGGTCTTTATATTCGCCCCAATCATGAACATCTAATCCGATATGATGCGTGACGCCGTGAGGAAAGTATTTTCGAAAATCCTCAGGTTCTTCGATGATTCCAAGATCTAGAAGACCTTTTTTGATTATTTGGCTACTAGCAGCATAAATCGATTGAAACGAATTTCCAATTTTGGCGGCTTCAATGCCTGCTTTTTGAGCTTCAAACACAATTTGATAGAGGGCTTTTTGTTGAGCATTAAATACTCCTGATGCTGGAATCGTTCTAGTAATATCAGCCGTATAATATTGAAATTCAGCTCCAACATCCATCAATACGAGTTCTCCTTTAATCTCGGTTTTATTATTGGCCGTATAATGTAAAATACACGCATTATTTCCAGCTCCCACGATGGAAGGATATCCCACCTCACTCGCTCCATACGTTTTATGAACAAATTCATGAATTCCTTGTAGTTCTCTTTCAGTCATGGAATCATTGATGGCTTTCATCACTTCAAGCTGACCTTGAACAGAAACTGCGATAGCTTTTTTGAGTATCTCGATTTCTTCAGGCATTTTAATTTCTCTTAGTTGAGTCAAATATTGTCTTAATAAATTCTTATTAAAATTATTTGATTTCAGTGCTTTTTCAGAATAATTAATTTTTGTTTTAAAACTTTGCAATAAATCAAACAAATCACTCGAATCACTAGTATTGATGATATCATTTTGGAAATCAAAGAACAGAACTTGATCGAACGCTTCAAATTCAATGTCATGGTTTATGAATTTTTCCTTGGCAATGACTCGATTAAATCCCATTGCTTTTGCTCCTTGAATGCCTAATCGTTTGCCTTCCCACATTTCATAGTAAGGATCTTTTTGTCGAACAAAAAGAATATCATTGAATTTTCCATTTTGATCGGATTGATTTTCTGAAAATACGATTAAAACAGCATGAGGTTCTCTCCAACCAGTGAGATAATAAAAGTTGGGAGATTGATGGTAAGTATAATTCACTGAATTGGAACGGTTACGTATTGGAGCTCCAAATAAAACAGCTACTGAGTTTGGAGGCATCATAGAGCGCAATGCCTCTCTTCGTTCTTGATGAAATGATGGGGTTAATCCATGAAGTTGTTGACTTAAGATATGGCTACATCCCATGATGCTCACCATTATAAAACTCAAAAAGTTCATCTTATTATATTCTATATTTATCGATTGGCCAAATTACTGACTAAATTTGATAGCCAATCGACTATCAAATTTCATAAATGCAAAAGACCGAACTCTATGAAAATCATATTAGGTTAAAAGCCAAAATGGGGCCTTTTGCTGGATATCTTATGCCGCTTCAATACCAAAGTGCAACCCTTGAGCATTTTACGGTAAGAAACCATCTTGGGGTTTTTGATGTTTCGCATATGGGAGAGTTTATCGTTGAAGGAATACAGTCAAAACAATTTTTACAGCTAGTTTGCAGTAATGATATCGATAACCTATATATTGGCAAAGCTCAGTATAATTTTTTTCCAAATGGAAAGGGGGGAACAGTCGATGACTTAATTGTTTATCAATTAGAAGAATTTAAATTTTTATTAGTTGTTAATGCGGCCAATATTGAAAAAGACTGGCATTGGTTATATCAACATATTAAACCATTCGATGTCCAACTCACTGATATTTCATCTCAGACATCACTATTGGCTATACAGGGTCCAAAAGCACTTGAAGCCATGCAATTATTAACATCAGTGGATTTATCTGCTTTAAAATTTTATCATCATCAAACTGGAACCTTTGCTGAAACTGAAAATGTATTGATTGCTACCACCGGATATACTGGTTCTGGAGGCATTGAAATTTATTTTAATACTAAAACAGCAGAACATATATGGAATCGAGTTCTTGAAGTTGGCAAAGCCTTTGGTATACAACCCATTGGATTGGTAGCAAGGGATACTCTGCGATTAGAAATGGGATATTGTCTTTATGGAAATGAACTTACCGATGATCGATCCCCGATTTCTTCAGGACTTGGATGGGTTTCGAAACCTAAAACTAAATGCATCGATCATGAATTTTTGGCAAAACAAAAAGCAAAACCATCAAATAAAAAACTAGTTGGACTAGTGCTAGAAGATCGAGGAGTCCCGCGAAAAGATCAAAAAATATTCGATTTAAATAATCTACCCATCGGATTTATAACATCAGGTACTTTTTCACCAATTCTTCAAAAAGGAATTGCATTAGGCATGATTGATCGATTGATATCGTTTGATGATGATGTTTTTATTTTGGTTCGTCATAAACTCTTAAAAGCAAAGGTTGTAAAGCCTCCTTTTATCAATACATGAATTTTATAATTTGAAGTTTCATTCGGTCACTGAATCCATACGATAAACCACATGGGAAGAGTTTTTGAGTTTAGAAAACACAGAAAATTCAAGCGATGGGGGGCGATGTCTAAAACATTTACTCGTTTGGGAAAAGATATCACCATGGCGGTGAAGGAAGGGGGCGAGGATCCAAAAAACAATTCGAGATTAAGAGCCTTGATTCAAAACTGCAAAGCAGCCAATATGCCCAAGGAAAATATTGAACGGGCCATCAAAAAAGCCACAGATAAAAATTCTGAAAACTTCAAAGAATTGCTTTTTGAAGGTTATGGACCCGGTGGTGTCGCCTTATTAATTCAAACAGCAACAGATAACAATAACCGAACCGTAGGAAATATTCGCAGTTATTTTAAGAAGGTTGGAGGAAGCTTAGCAACTTCTGGTTCGGTTGAATTTTTATTTGAACATTATTGCCTATTTTCCATTCATTCAAATGAGGTTGAACTCGAAGAGTTAGAATTATCATTAATTGATTTTGGCGTTGAAGAAATCAACACCGAAGATGACTCCATCATCATTTACGGGCCATTTGATCAATATGGGAGAATTCAAAAATTTTTAGAAAATAATGACTATGAGATTATTTCCTCAGGATTTGAACGTATTCCAAATAATTTAGTTGAGATGGAAGATTCTGAAAAAGATTTAACTTTTAGATTATTAGAAAAACTAGAAAATGATGAAGATATTCAACAAGTTTATCACAATATGAAAGATTAATTTCAAAAAATAACCGTTAGTCAAAATTAGATTCACAAGACATCTCATTAGTGTAAACCTTTTTAAGAAAGCTCGTAATGGATTGATTCAATTGATTTAAACATTGAAAATTCATTATTGAAAGTGCAAATCCAATTTTTAATTAAACTCTAGACTGGGGAGAGAGTCAACAATATCAACTGTTTGAACACTTACATTGATAACGCTCAGTAAAAGATTAAGAATATATCTCGGGTTATCTTGTTCTACCGACCAATCATTAGGATCATTGATGATTCCAGATTTTGAATCGACTCTGACTTGATATCGATCCATTATCCATTCAATAGCTGATCGTCCATTGACTACATATTGGTAAGCCTTACTTGGAATATTATCGATTGTGATAAACTTGTTATAAATGATTGAGCTTTTATCATCTTTTTTTTGAAATTTCATTTTTTGAACTTTAAAATTTCCAATATCTAAGCCCGATATTGTTAAGTTTGAATAAGGAAGTATGCTTTCATAATTCAAATGGAGTTCTGCTAATTCCTTACCCGCCTTGCTAAATTTCCAAAACAGATTTTCATCCAGTAACGGGATTTTAGGCAGTTCTTTTTTTAAAGTTTCGGAAAAAACTTTAATGTAATTAGGGCAGTGTAAAAAACCATAGACGTAATAAAAAATATCTTCTTTTTCTACTTTCAACTTAAATTCGTTTTTAATTTTCTCGTGTATCCAATCAGAAATCCCATTATTTAATTCTGAATTCAAATTATCAGGTTCAAAAAATCTAGAACTATTTGATTGATTTCCATTTATTCTTAGTGGATAACAATTTCCACCTAAAAAAGAATAATCTGTTATTAAATTCGTCATTAAAATAGAGGCTTCATTTTTATTACCTCTTCCTGGAATACATATCACAAAATTTTTGAAGTTTTTATTTGGGAAAAATTTGGGGGTTTGGAATAAATTATTGTTTAAATGATTGTGAAAATATCTATTTGATTTCACATATGGTCTATAGTTTGTAATTCTATATGACTCTTCGTCTTCCCTTATTTCAATGCCTTTTTGAAGGCACTTATCCAAGTCATCTCTCCCCCATTTTCCTAGTCTATCATTGATGTTGACTTGATTTTTTCGTTCAAATGCAGATACTTCATATAATCTTATTCTTTCTTCATTATAGTGCTTGATGGTTTTTCGCACATTTTTTTTCAGTTTGTTTTTTGAAAAGTTAACAACCCAAGCATCTCTACTACTGACAACTCCACTTGAATTTGCAACAAAAAAAGATTGACTGTTATTATCAAATTTTTTACTTGGTGTAAGTGGAATAAAATAATCCGGAAAGTCTTTTCTTTGATTAATCCAATCACCTTTTTTATTAGGTTTAATTTTCGACAAACCCATCCTAGGATTCAAAATGGATTTGAAGTCTTCAATTTTTTTGAGCTTTTCTTCACGTTTAAGGTAGTTCCCTATGTTCTTATAATAAATAATTGCATTATCCTCATAATTTGGCTTTTTTACTAAAAAAGTTATGCAAACTGGTGTTCTAGAACCTGAACCAAATATTTTCCCACCTTCTTTTTTACTTTTTTCACCACTAGTTCTCTGATCTCCTCTCAAATTGAAAACATAAATCGAACTGAATTCTTGTTCTATAGATCTTCGAAAGCCTTGACCACTAACCGAATCAAGCCAAGATCCATTGGTCACAAAACCAATGATACCTCCTTTTTCATTATTTATTCGATCAGACGCCCAACGAAACGCTTTAATATATGAATCTAGTTTTTGTTTGTGAGCATCCGTAGTTTGTTTGAAATAAGTGTTTCTAATATTGTTTTCTAGTTTTAAATATTGTTGATTTTGAGCATTATCATTTGCTGATCTCTGACCCCCAGAATAAGGAGGATTGCCTATAATAGCGACCATAGGAGCCTCTTTTTGTTGATTTATTCTTTCCGAATTTTCTGGAAATAAATTTGAAATCAACTCTCCTGTTTCACCTAGTTGAAATGTATCGGTAAGTACGGCTCCATCAAATGATAGATATTCTTCTAAATTGGCGTATTCTTTAAATGCACTTTCAATATTGACATCTGATATGTAATGGGCTAACAAGACAATCTCATTGGCATGAATTTCATTTTGATATTTTCTTATCAAATCTTTTTCTTTGATGATTCCAATCTGGAACAACCTTGTAATAAAAGACCCAGTCCCCGTGAATGGGTCTAAAATGTGGACATCTTTTTTGGTCAACCCGTGTCCAAATTCTTTAATCATTAAATCATTTACCGATTGAATAACAAAATCTACAATTTCTATGGGCGTATAAACAATACCCAATTGTTGACTTAGCTTAGGCAACGCATTTTGAAAAAATTTTTCATATAATTCTTTAATAATTTTTTGTTTTCCCTCTGAGTTATCTATGCCTTCAACTCTTTTTCTAATCGAATCATAGAAAGATTTTAATCTTTCATCTTTTTGAAATTTTGAATTTTCGTCTAATCTATTGATAAAAGATTCAATTGAGTTTGAAACTGAATTATGATCTGAAAATGTATAGTCTTCAAATAACGCATCAAATACTGGCTGCGTTAAAATGTGTTGAGATAAAAAATCTACAGTATCTTGTTCCGATATCCCCGGATTAATACTCTGGCGTAACGATTCTACAAAATCATCAAATTTTGGCTTTTTATTAGGATCTTTGATTAAACTTTCAATCAATGAAACCTGTTCGTTCTGAATCTCTGCAACATCTTTAGCCCATTTTTCCCAATACACTCTATCTCCAACTTTCTCAACGAGTTTTGCATAAATAGTGTCCTGTAAATCATCGAAGTTAAATGGCAGTTGATTTTGTGATGTGTCATGCTCTCCATTAGTTTCATTGTGTTCAGTTCCATTACCATCCCATGGAAGGGGACCAGGTATTACAACAATATTATCAGGTCTCTTTTTATTGAATTGAATTTTATTAATGGTTGCATTAAATCGATCATCATGAGCTCTTAATGCATTTAATACTGACCAAACGACTTTGAATTCTTTACTCTTATTCAAAGCTTCAGAAGCTACAGCATCAAAAGGAACAACAACTGGAATAATGATATAACCATACTTTTTTCCTTTTGATGTTCTCATAACTCTTCCAACCGATTGTACAACATCTATCTGGCTATTTCTAGGTGAAAGAAATAAAACGGCATCAAGAGTAGGCACATCAACACCTTCACTCAAACATTTCACGTTGGTTAATATTTTGCACTTATCATCTGCTTTTTCAGATTCTTTCTTTAGCCAGTTTAACTTTATGTTTCTATCCAATGCCGATTGAGTTCCGTCAATATGTTTTGATTCAACTTGGATGACTTTACCTTTTAAGTCTTTAGGTAAATTATTGATGTAATGTTCCTTAGTACTATTAAAAGCCTTTGTGATTATTTCTGAATCTGAAACTCGACTACAAAAGGCAACGGCTCTTTTCATTGGACCCGGATCTACTTCTATAATATTACCCTTATCTCCTATTGTTTGTTTTGATAGAGCATTGATGCAACCAATCAATTTTGCTGCATCATCGATTTTAATTCCTAATTGGTCATCTTCATTCATATTTTGCACATATCGATGAACTGATGTTTTATCTAATGTCAAAATCAATACTTTGTAGTCAGTTAATTGCTTTTCCTCGACCGCTCTTCCAAATCCAATTCTATAAAACTCTTTACCGTACAGTTGATCATCATCCATTGAACACAAAAGAATATCCGATTCTTCGGCTTTTTGTTTAGCCGAGTCAGAGTATAGCCTTGGTGTAGCCGTCATATAAAGTCTTTTTCTTGACTTGATAAATTCGTTATTATGCACTTTCACGAACGCAGATTCATCTTTTTTTGAAAAAGTTGCACCGGTTGTTCGATGGGCTTCATCACATACGATTAAATCAAATACGGCCTCTGAATCATATTGCAGCCATTTTTTCTGAGATTTAGAAACGACATCGATAGATTGATACGTTGAAAAAACAACAGTTAATGACTCACTACCTTTAGAATAAAATTGATAGAATTGATTTGAAATTTTTTCAATATTTGTCGAAGCAGGTAACGCAAGATCAGTTGTTTTAGTTAACATCAAATCTCTTTCACTTCTTTTAGAGACCTTAGG
The DNA here is from genome assembly GCA_965221765.1 of Flavobacteriaceae bacterium. Taxonomy (GTDB): domain Bacteria; phylum Bacteroidota; class Bacteroidia; order Flavobacteriales; family Flavobacteriaceae; genus Bin25. The sequence goes on along the minus strand of OZ244911.1, from coordinate 1,760,527 downwards.
ATCTGAACAGATACAAATCGGATTGATTACTCTTTTTGAATATGAAGTCCATTCAAGTAAAGTTTGACCTAAAAGTGCAATTGATGGCACTAAAAACAATACGAGATTTGTTTCAGTGGTAAGATGCTCAGTAATTTGAAGAGAAGTAAATGTTTTCCCAGTACCACAAGCCATAATCAGCTTTCCTCGATTATGGTTTTTGTAATGGTCTAGTGCTTTTGAAATGGCTTCTTCTTGATGCTTTTTAGGTTTTCTTGATAATCCATGGGCTTTCTCTCCAAAGATTAACTTATCTAATTTTTCCCAATCGACATTAGCCTTTTCTAGTTCATTGAAAGTTATTCTTGATACTGGAGGTATCTGATTATGAATCAATTGCTCGGCATTTGAGCTCCATAAATCAGTTGTACTAACAACTAAACGATGTGAAAAAATAAATTTATCCCCAAATGTTTTTGATGAAGTAGAGAAAAAAGTGTCTAAATCCTTTTTATTTATTCTATATTTTCTTGAATAAAATTTACACTGAATCGCCCAAAATCGGGGGGGGGCGATTGCTGCGAGGAAAAGTATTTTCGTTGGAAAAAGAAAGATGTGTTCTTGTTATTTCTTGAGCTACCAAATCGATTCCAATATCTTTACCTCCAAATTCTTTTCTGTAAGGAAATTCTTTCCATAGCCAAACTTTTGTAAAGCGATTTAAAAACAATTTATCTGTTTTCAAATAAGCTTGTATGAGTCTTTCGAATTTGGTGCCCTTATCTGTTTTTGAAAATGCTAATCTTTCATATTTGTCGATAACTTTTATAAAATTCATTTGCTTAGAATTAATTTCAAGGATATTTGAGATTTACGTCCCATATTCAATAAACTGCTTAATAGATTCGGCTATTGGTTTTTATACAAAAAAATCCGAGTGAGACGACAAAACTATGGAGTTAAATATTAATTTTTCTTCATACCATCCGTGGTTAGATTATATCGCAATTATTTCTTGGTTGACACCAATTTATTTTCTGTATTCGATGTACACTTGATTTACTGTCATTCACTCTTAGAGAAAACAAATAAAGCATACAAAACAAAAATCATTTCATGAGTTTGAAAAGTAATTTAAAACGCAATATTGTGAGCAACTTATTGTTTTCTTAGTTCTCTTAGTATACTTTCCATTCGTCCGGCACTTTCCCTAAGTCCGCCGATTCGATTTCGTTCCAACCAAATATTTCTAAAGTCATAAATGATTGGTTCTAATTCATCTGCCAATTTTAATCTTTCATTCAATGGAATGGGTGCGATTTGACGAATGGTAGCCCCATGTGAAACTTGGGCAATACCCAACTTACATCCGAATTTAGCCAAAGCTGTGGCATTCAGGATTTCTTTTTCAATCAATGATGCATCTTCAGCACGCATATCTGCTTTAGGAAGAGCTTCAATGGCTTTTTCAATAGATGATAGATATCCCATCAAATCTTCCTTTTTATAGGTTCTGTTCACTTTAGAAACAGAGCCTGGATGAACCGTATGAAGAATATCGAAATAAACTGGAACCGATCTTCTATCCTTATAAACACTCCCGATATCTCTCAGCAAATTGCCCATGATATGATTCTTATCCTTGAATATATGTAGATTTAAGAGTTGAGGAATATCTACTTGAGAATTGGCCTCTACAGCCCATGAAACACCTGCCCCATAAATATATCCAGGATAGGAAACCGGTAATGGTTGCCAATGACCGTGATCACCCCAATCTGTGAGCAAATATCCCTTGGCTCCATGTTTTTTACCATTTTTAGCTGCATTGAGTTGATTAGGTGCCGTATCGGTATAACGACCGATTATTGTTTGCCAAGCAGAAGTTCCTGGACATACATAGAAAGGAATATTAGATTCTTTGAACTTAGCACTTTGCTCATCAAAAGGATGAAACACCCCATAACCCCACACCATGGCTGTAATATCTTTGGGTAATTCGGGAATGAGTTCGGGATATCGCAAGATGATATCACTCCAAAACATCGTCTTTTTTCCATGTTTATTTGCTAGTTCATTGAGATTTTTTAAAAAGTCCAAATACACTCTCCCCTTACCGTATTTTTCAACCAGTGCACTAGATTTACCATTGCCAAGTTCTACAGTTTCATCACAGCCGATGTTAACATAATCACTAGAAAAATTAGGCAATAATTCGGCATATAGCTCTTCCATCAACTCCAAAGAGCCTGGTTCGGCAGGGCTCAAACTTTTTTTTGCTCTTAGACCCCAAGGTGTTTCACAGCCATCTGGACATTCTGATAGATGGGTATATTCTTTATGTTCTAACCAACGATGCATATGGCCAAAAGAATTTTGATTAGGAACCAATTCAACAAAATGTTCCCTACAATATTGATCTAACTCTAATACTTGCGTTGCCGTCATTGGACTAGAGTTTTTCCACACTGTCTCATGATTTTGGTAAGCGAAGGTATGCTCGGTATAAAGTTGGAGTTCGTTCATCTTCCATGAAGCCATTTTATCCACTAGTTTAAAAAGACTTTTCATGGTAGGCACTTTATCTCGACTGATGTCAAGCATGATGCCTCGTCGTTTAAAATCTGGAAAATCAGTGATTTCTAAAGAGGGCAGATATCCTGTTTCTGAAGTAAAGGCCGCTATTTGATTGAGTGTCACTATGGCATAATAAAGACCTGCTTGATCATGGGCCATGACATTTATTTGTCCCTCGTTTATGGCAATTGAATAACCTTGAGCCTGTTTAATAATTTGATTATCAACTTTGAATTGCACTGCCGGGATTTCGTTCCTAGCTAATGACTTACTAATTTCACGAACACCGGCCCACGGTATTATGACCTCTCGGTACTGTCGAATTGACTGATAAAGTCTAGGCGAGATATTTTGATTGTTCAAAACAATAATTCTACCATCTATCAACTTATTTTTCTTTGATGCTATTTCAATATATTGTGGTTGCGGAACAAGCCATTTTTCAGCTTCAAATTCAGTGATTTGAGCGAATAGTGTAATAGAACTAGTCAAAAGCCACAAAATCAAGAAAGAGAGTCTATGTTTTTTCATTGGTATTATTTGAGAAGTATATACAAAGGTGTAAAAAAACCAATAAGATTTACTTCTAACATTATTTGGTCCCCTTTAGTACCTCTTTGTGATATTTCCTATTTTGCTTTGAGGCCTTTGTTTTGACTTTATTTATATGAATTTTTGAACCCTTTGAAAGATATTTTGATTTACATAAATATCTTACACTTTATGTTGGTATGGGTGATACAATGGATTTAACTTTTTTAGAAGGTGCTGGAATATTAGTAGTGATGCTTGTCACAATGTTTATAGACGAGATTAATCCTTGGATTACTACTGTAGGGGGGGGGGGGTATTGCCTGTATTTCTTGGCTTGTATATCAATTTTTTCTCACTCCTAAAGAAATAAAATATCTGATGCTACGTGGTCATGGGCAAAAGAAAAACATCAATTTGAGATGGAGATTCTTTGAAAGAAACCAAAAGACAAATAATGATAACGATTAGATTTTTGAAAGCGTTTTTTAGTTAGATTCATTATATTCCCTTTTTCTGTTCAAATCTAGTGGGGGCCCATCACTCAATAAAAAGAAAATCTACAATAGATGTCATAAAACGACTCAAAAAAGTCATTGATTACAATTTTTGACTTCAAAATCCGATATTTTCCTAAATTGAAATAAATCAAGCGTGCTGTTTTTAAAAACCCAGAAACAAGAATAAAAAAAGAACATTTATATCTTCACAAAGAATTCAAAAACTGAATCTCAAAAGTTTGTCCTACATACCAACACCGAAAAGACTTTAAATGCCGACAGAAGAGAAGTCATTATCAAAACGTTTACTTGTGTAGGATGAGTCCCTTACAAGAGGACATAAAAGAAGTCATTACAGTTCTAAAAAGCTTTCAAAGACACCAAAAGAGACGTAATGAACGCACTAGTTTTTGAATGATCGAAATGCTACATTAAAACGAATCGGTAGTAAAATACAAGAAGTCATCTCTACTTGTGATAAGTTTTCGAAATTTCAACCATTTTAGAAATACCGTGCTATCCACATCAGGCTCTGTCTAAACGCATGCGTTATCAAATCAAAAAAGAGGAGGTTTTTGGTTGAATGCTTAATTTTATCAAAAATCGTAAATCTTAATTGCCGTGGATTTATCAATGAATTTAAGTCAAGGACAAAGAGTCAAAGTCAGAGGTGAAGACTTTTTGGTAACCAAAGTAAATTATAGCAATAAAGAGAAATCAAAATATATATTTGAAGCTCTAGGATTAAAAAATTTAGTAAAGGGGCGATCTTTCATTTTTGACACAACCATAGACTCCGATTTTCAATACTCCGATCCTTCTAAAATTGATTTTCAAGAAGACAAATCAGTTCATTGCATTAACACCAAGTTGTACATTGAAACATTGATTCGAAAAGCTCCAGTTCATACGGGGGATGGCATTGCAATAGCTACAAAGGGGGTATTTCGCAAGGAAACATACCAATTTGTTCCAACGATCAAGGCTTTCAATCTTCCTAGACCTCGATTATTAATCGCTGATGCCGTTGGACTTGGGAAAACAATTGAAGTTGGAATATTCCTTTCGGAAATGATTAAAAAGGGAAAGGGCAAAAGAATCATGGTATTGGCACTAAAATCAATTTTAACCCAATTTCAACAAGAAATATGGAGCCGATTTGCTATCCCTTTGGTTCGATTAGATTCTATAGGAATTCAAAAATTAAGATCAGAACTTCCTATAAACAAAAATCCATTCGATTATTATGATAAAACAATAATATCAATTGATACATTAAAACAAAATGAAAAATTCCAACATTATATTGAAAAAACAAGATGGGATATCATTGTAATAGATGAGTGTCATACAGTTGCAAATAGGCTTAGTGAGAGAGGTGATTTAGCTAAAAGCTTATCAAAAAAATGCGAATCTCTAATACTGACCTCAGCAACACCACATAGTGGAAAAAAAGAAAATTTTGCCAATATCATAGGAATGATTGAACCTACTGCAATTTCATGGAATGGCGATTTTGATAAAGAAGATATCAAAAAATATTTTGTGCGTAGATTTAAAAAAGACATACAATCACAACTCAAAGAGAATTTTCTAAAACGTGAAATCGTACCGTTATGGGCTCCATTGAGTCTAGATGAAATTAACTTTCTTGAACTACAACAAGAAATCAAAAACAAAGGACATAAGTTAAATGCAAAAACGAAGGATGAAAAAGATTTACTTTTTTCTATTGGTTTATTTAAATCTTTTCTTTCTTCTCCCCAAGCGGCTCTTGAAACCATCTTAAAAAGAATCAATAAAGTCAAAGAAAAGTCAGAAAAATCAAGATTTCTAAGAGATGATATAGTGACTCTTAATCAATGTAAGATATTGCTAGAAAAAATTCTGAGTAATAATTCAGATACCAAATACGAAAAATTCAAATCTATCCTAAATCAACTTAGTTGGTCTGGTAAAAAAGATGACAAACGGTTTGTCGTATTTGCAGAAAGAATTGGCACTTTGAAATACCTTGAACAAAGACTTATCGCTGATTTTAAACTCTCTACCGAAAGCATCACCATATTTAGTGGTCAGCTTTCTGATAAAGAACAACAAGAAGTTATCGAAGACTTTGGTAAACAAGATAGTCCAACACGTATCCTTTTGTGTTCAGATGCTGGTTCATTAGGAGTCAATCTGCATTATTATTGCCATATTATTTTCAATTATGATATTCCATGGTCTTTAATCACATTGGAACAAAGAAATGGTCGAATCGATCGTTATGGACAAAAAGAAAATCCCCGCATCTATTATTTACTTTCAAAATCAGAAAATAGCAAAATAGAGTCTGATTTACGAATCATCGACAAGCTTAGGGAAAAAGAACAAGAGGTTTATCAAGCACTAGGCGATGCTGAATCGGTATTTAAATTATATGACTCTAAAAAAGAAGAAGCGTTTGTTATTGATGCCATCAAGTCCAACAACAAAAATTTCACTGATATAGAAAAGAATAATCAAAACGATGATTTTTTCGAAGAACTTTTTTCAGATATAGACCATTCTGAAGAATATATTCAACCGAAATTTGAAGAGATGATTAGTTTGTTTGACTCTGATAGTAAATTTTATGAATCTCTTTGCAATTATATCAACCACCATGAAAGGCTCTCGAGTGATTATTTGAAATATGACACAGAAAATAATATTTTGACTGTAGCTAATACCACAGAAATACAAAAAATCCTATATGATATTCCAATAGAGGCAAAGCCCAAATTAGAGAATTCATATTTTTTAACCCTTGATAAAGAATTGGTCGAAAAATCCATCAGCAATGCCAGAAAGAAAAAGGGAGACTGGCCTAAATACCACATCCTATATGAAAATCATCCCTTGATTCAATATTTATTGACCATTGTTGAAGCTAATAGTTCAGAAAATCAAGCCAATATTGTAAGATTAAATTGTTTGCCAAAAGAAAGTATTTATTATATCGTTAACGGACAAGTAGCCAATGCTTCTGGTGCTATCATACTCTCTGAATTTTTCACAGTTTTTCATGATTTATCGGGCAACTTTTCAATAAATTCCCTGCAAAGATTTGTAAATGACTTTGAATTACAAAACGATATCTATTCTTTAGAAATTAAAGATTCTGAGATTAAAACAATCCGTCAATTACTACCGCAGGTTATCGTTAAAGCAACGAAATACATTGAGATTAAAAAATCTGATAATGAAGATGAATTATTTGATCAATTGATTCCTTACGATGAGAAGTTAAACAAATGGAAATCAGATTCTTATCAATATTTGAATGATCATTATCGTAATAAAATAATGGATAAATTAAGTGAAGGAAGGAAAAAAAAGAAAATCGATGAAATAGAATCATTGGCATCGATTACAGAAGAAAACTACAATAAATTAAAAGAGATCGACAATCGACCCTACATTAAAGTGTTAGCTGTTTTTTTTAACTCATGATTAGGTTTCTCGAAAATATCGGTGAATATTTTTCAACCAACTATTTTGATGAAGATTTTGCTAAAAAAGTACTTGAAGAATCAAAACATTCAAAAGAAACACTTAACGAGTTTAAACAAAGTATTTCTAAACTCAAAGAAAAGTACTACTCCTTTAAACAACAAATTATAGAAAATCGACTTAGAACAAAAGATAAAATCCTTGAAACACACAAATTTCATACTCTTCTATTGGATGCGTTAGGTTATGATGGAAAACATAATGGTTACCATACTCCTTTTCAGATCACAGAAAAAGAAGTCATTCCTATAAGGCATATTTTAAGAAAAGGGGCGTCCAACAAAATAGATTTAATGGTGTTGGAAATTCAGCCAATGATCAGAGTAGAGATTGACAAACCTCCCGATGGACTGTTTCAACAGAGTTATGATAGTGAAGAACCGTCTTCTGAACAAAAATATCATAGGTCACAATGGAAAGAAGTTTTTAAGATTGAAAAAGGTTTAAAAGTTTCGCCGATGGTTGTCAATCAGTGTATTTCTAAAATTGCATTACTTGACAAGCTTGAAAGACCACGTTTTATTTTAGTCCTTGCGGGTAATAAATTATTTCTAATTGAACCTGAAAAATGGATGCGAGGTTCTTATTTAATTTTTGATATTGAAGAATTGTTTTCTATTGCCACAGGACGAAATCTTGACTTATATACCGTATTTTATTTGCTATTAGGTAAAGATACGCTCTGCCCTGAAGGGCAATCATTGATGCACTCTCTAGATGAAAACAGTCATAAAAGTGCTTATGAAGTCACTCAAGATCTAAAAGAAGGCATAATTCATGCCGTTGAAAAACTAGCTAATGAGTATTTATACTACCAAAAAACCATTCTCAATCGAGATTTTGATGAAACTGATGATACTTTTGAAAAAGAAGTTAGAGATGATTGTTTGACGATTGTTTACCGACTTCTATTCATTTTTTATGCTGAATCAAGACCTGAATTAGGAATATTGCCGATGAAAGATACTACTTATCTCAAAGGATATTCTTTGGAAATGCTACGTGATCTTGAACAAGTACATTTAGGGACACAAGACGCAAAAAATGGATATTTCTTTCATTATTCACTATATAAATTGTTTAACTTATTGTATCAAGGAAATTTAGAAGATACGGAATCATTTCGAATCAATCCCATTGACTCTCCGCTTTTTGACGAATCTAAATTACATCATCTTGGATATCACCCTATAGCCGAAGCCTCATCATCTACCCCCCCCCCTACAAGTTACTGATAATGAGTCAGTTAAGTTAAATTCAACGAAATTCCGAAACTTCGTTTGGCAAGACATCATTCAGAAATTATCTTTATCAAAAAAGCAACGAAGTAAATCCCGTGGTCGAATTTCCTATGCTAATCTTGGCATCAACCAATTAGGAAGCGTCTATGAAAGTCTGCTAGCCTACAGGGGATTCTATGCAGAAGAAGACTATATCGAAGTTCATGAAAAGAAGAATTCTAAAAAGGGAACTTTTTTGGTAGTCAGAAGAAGGCTAGATGATTTTCATCAAGATGAGATTTTAAAAGATAACCAAGGGGAATTTAAGATTCTTAAAAAAGGAGATTTTGTTTATCGCCTAAGTGGGCGAGATCGAACAAAATCTGCTTCGTTTTATACGCCGGAGATTCTCACAAAAAGCACCGTAAAATATACGCTACGACCAATTCTCGAAAAAGTCGAAAATCAAGAAGTAAAGGCCCAAGATATATTACATCTTAAAATACTTGAACCGGCCATGGGGGCGGCTGCTTTTTTAAACGAAGTAATTCATCAATTAGCTGAAACCTACATACAGACTAGACAAAAAGAAACCAATAAAACCGTTGCTCCTCAGAATTATCGAAAAGAGCTCCATATCATCAAAGCTTACATAGCCACAAATAACTCTTATGGGGTGGATCTCAATCCTACGGCCATTGAATTGGGAAAACTATCAATTTGGTTGAATATCATCCATAAAGGAATGCAACCTCCGTTTTTTGGAAGTCGGTTGGGTATTGGAAATGCTGTCATTGGAGCTTGGTTTAAAACTTTTTCTACTTCACAATTAAGAAAAAGAAAATGGTGGGAATATAATCCTCAAATGATCGAATTTAATAATGGGAGAATAATTCGAGATCAAGATCACATATATCATTTTCTTTTACCTGATGATAATATGGTTCCAAGTAAGAATATTCAACTTTTAAAAAAAGAATTTCCGAGCGAAGCTAAATACATAACCCAGTGGAAAAAAGAAAATCGTAAACCCATTAACAATGACGAACTCGATAAGCTAAGAGCCATATGCAAAAAAATTGATGCTTTACTTATCGAACATTATTCTTATCAAATGGAATCAAAGTCCAAAACCCAAATTAGCTTAGATGTTTGGGAGATGGAAAAAGTCTACTCAAAAGGAAAGCAATTAGAAATAGACTTTAATGAAAAAGATTCTATAAATCAAAAACGAAATAATAAATCTTCTCCTTACTATAAAATCAAATTACTCATGGACTATTGGTGTAGTCTATGGTTTTGGGATTTACGTGATGCATATGATTTACCAAGTAGAAGTCGATGGATATCGGATATCCAAACTTTTTTGGAATTGGAAGATAATATACCTACCAAGTATACAGACGGTAACAACCAGATTAATTGGTCAGATCCTAAACATATTGAGAATCTAAAACAACAATCGCAACAAAGTCATTTATTTGATGAAAAAAAGCGTATTAAAATTGTCTATCAAACTCGAGATACCCAAAGATTTTTTCATTTTCAACTTGAATTTATCGAAGTATTCATGGAAAAAGGGGGCTTTGATATTATTATTGGAAATCCCCCATGGGTAAGGTCACAATTTGAAGAAAAGGAGGTGATGAGTGAGTTATATCCCGAATTGATTATCAGAAATGTTTCTGCTCCAAATACCAGAAAGAAAAGAGAAGAATATCTTCAAATTAAAAATCAAAAAAAAGCTTATTACAGAGAATATATTGAAACCGATTCGACTGCAAATTTTTTAGGTGGATATCAAAATTATCCTCTTCTTAAAGGGCATAGATCTAACCTTTATAAAAATGTATTAACTAATTGTTTCGGATTAGTATCCCAACACGGTGTCATCGGATTATTACATCCTGAATCTATCTACGATTTTCCTGGGGGAAAAGTCTTGAGGAAGGAGATGTACAAAAGACTAGTATACCATTTTCAATTTCAAAACAGACTAAAACTCTTTTCAGAAGTTCATTCAGAGACCATTTTTGGAATCAATGTCTACAACGGGGGATATAAGGAACCAAATTTTATTAGCATGAACAATATTATTCATCCCAGTACAATTGATGGAAGTTTAGTGCACCAAGGCATGGGTAATTGCTATGGTGAGAAATTTTTTAATCCTCAAACAAACACTTTTGAAAGAACCATTCAACCTCACAAGTCAAGAGTCATTAATATAACTTCCAAGGAGTTGAAAATTATTGCAAAAACATTTGAAAATTCAGATGACTGGGAATCTTGTAGGTTAGTTAGGATTCATAGCGAAGATTTACTAAAAGTCACTGATAAAATTGGTGACTTTGAGACCATTTTAAGAGGTGTAGATAACAAAATCGACACTTGCTGGAATGAAACTCTTAGTGTTAAAGAAGGCTACATTAAAAGAAAAACACAATATCCTTCTTATAAAAATTTTGAATTTATTCTTAGTGGTCCACATGTAGGGGTTTCAAACCCCCTCTACAAAAACCCAAGGAAAAATTGTAAGTCTAATGGCGATTATGATTCCATTGAATTAATGGAAATCAGCAATGATTTTTTCGCAAGAACAAACTATATACCCAACGTGTCTGCAAATACTTTTTTTCATGAATTCAAGGGATTAAAATCTGATGATTCTTGGTTTGATTATTATAAAATCGCATTTCGAAAAATGCTAAATCTAAGAGGAGAGAGAGCTTTAATAGGAGCAATCTATCCACCGAAATCAGCGCATTTACATGCGCTGATTTCGGTGGTGTTTTCAAAAAATTCGAATCTAACCGAATTTGTAGGATTATCGTCTTCAATCATAGTTGATTTCTACTTGCGAGTCATGGGAGCAGAAAATATTACTCCAAATAGACTCTCTTTTTTCCCTCTTGGAATTGATGTAAAATACAGAACCGAACTAGATAAAAGAACGCTACTTCTCAATTGCTTAAATATTTATTACACAGATCTTTGGGAAAACAATTATCAACCTGATTTTACAACACTGACATGGAGTAAAAATGATAACCGATTAAAATCATTTGATAGTTTATCAAAAAAATGGGAATGGAAAACACCTTTGCGAAATCATTATGAACGTAGACAGGCACTAGTTGAAATAGATGTTATTGTGGCAATGGCATTTAGATTAACACTCGAAGAACTCATTCAAATCTATCTCATTGAATTTTCAATACTCCAAGAAAATGAATACAATACCTATTATGATACTTGTGGAAATATTGTATTCACGACTTCAAGATCACTGAAAGGTGTGGGCGTCGATAAATCCGATTGGGAGAAAATAAAGAATTATCAAGAAGGTGAAATATATCAACATACCATTACAAAAAGTGAGATGTACCAAGGAAAAGAAATCACATATCATGCCCCATTTGATAAATGTGATCGAGTCGAAGATTATAACATCGCTTGGAAATACTTTGAAAACTTGTTTTCTAGTTAAATATGTTGCCACTCCAACACGCTCTTGAGGTTAGGCAATCTATTATAGAATATCTCAGAACTACTTACCCTATAAGAGATTCCAAGGTTAAAAAAGCCTTTATGGATTTTATCTCAAATCCAACGGATGGAATTTTCAAAGGACCATACATATCCCTCAAACTACCATTTCAAAAAGGAGAAGAAAATCAAAAGATTCCACTACGCATCAAGCCTAATTTTAAGCCGTACAAACACCAATTAGAAAGTTTTAATCGGTTGCATACACTAAATGGTCATCAACCAAAATCAACTCTCCTCACCACCGGCACAGGATCAGGAAAAACAGAATGCTTTTTATACCCTATTTTAGATTATTGCAACAAAACAATAGGTCAGTCGGGAATAAAAGTCATTATACTCTATCCCATGAATGCTTTGGCTACAGATCAAGCCAAACGACTAGCACATGTCATTGATGAAAACCCAGAATTAAAAGGAAAAATAACTGCTGGACTATTTATTGGTGTTGGAAGAAATAAAAAAAAATATCCCCATCAAATGGGGGCTAACCATATCATAGAAAATAGAGATGAAATATTACAAAATCCTCCAGATATTCTTTTGACCAATTTCAAAATGCTTGATTATGGTCTGCTTCGTTCACAATACGATAGCTTATGGCAACACAACTATAAAAACCCAGAACTTCTGCGTTTTTTAATCCTTGATGAATTACATACCTATGATGGAGCTCAGGGAACGGATGTGGCCAATCTCATTCGGAGATTAAAACTAAAATTAAATATTTCCATCCATCAATTATGCCCCATTGGAACTTCTGCAACGATCGGTGAGGGTAAAGATTCTGAAAAACAACTGATGAGTTATGCATCGGATGTTTTTGGAGAAGAGTTTACTTCTGAAAGCATCATTTCTGAAAAAAGATTAACAACCAATGATTTTTTTAATGATACGCCGCATTTGATTCGTGATTTTATTCCTAACACTGAAGAAATAAAACATTGTCAAATTCAAGAAACCGAATCATATCACAATTATATTGAAAGACAAAAGCAAGTATGGAAAATCCCCATAAACTGCTCTCCAATGGAGTTAGGAAATCACCTCAAATCATTACAGATTGTAAGAGACATGATCTCTGCAACCAAATCATCAACTCTTGATATTCAAAAATTGATTAATAAGATTTCAATAGTCAATCCTTCTTTTAATGCTTTACCCATCAATAAAAATTTCTCTCCAAAAAGTGAATTAATAAAGTCTTTACTTGCTCTTATCGCTGAAGCAAAATCAGACAGCAGAGGTTTCCCGCTTTTGTTTTTACAAGTGCATTTATGGATACGAGAATTAAGTGGGTTTTTGAGATTATTTGATTCGAATCCAAAATTTCAATGGCAAGAAGAAAAAAGGGATGCAGATCAGCCAATAGCTCTTCCAGCATATTATTGTAAATCTTGTGGAGCTAGTGGTTGGATAGGGATTAAAAAAGAAAGTAAGGAGCATTTTGAAAAAATTCCTCCTAATGAGGTATATGATCGATTTTTTAATAACCACCAAGATGTATTTTTCCTCAATACATCTAAAGATGAGCACCAATGTGCTGACGATTATCATCCTGAAACTACAATCTCACAAACCGTCAATCAATCCAATTTAAAGTTTGAAACATTAGAAAATGAAAATATTCTTTCTATTCTAGGATATCGTCAATTACAAAAAAACAATCTCAGCCTAAAGATTAAATCTAAAAATATTTGTCCAGAATGTAATTCAAATGATACCATTGGTATCATCGGTGCGAGAACTTCATTACTCCATTCGATTGCCGTCAATCAATTACTTTCCTCAGAATTAGATCAAAAAAACCTCCAACAAAGAAAAATTTTATCCTTCACCAATGGCGTTCAAGATGCAGCTCACATGGCAGGGTATGTCGGCGCTCGAAGCTTTAGATTTCTTTACAGAGCATCCATTCAAAAAGTAATTACACAATCCGAAAATCCGATTGATTTGGAAACATTGGCTTCAAAATTTATCGAATATTGGAAGCAGAATTCTGATCCCACTGAAGAGAATAATGAAGAATCGTATTTCTATCGGTTCTTTCCTTCAGATTATATTGGTAAAGCGGATATTGAAGATTTTAGATCCAAAGACAATGAATTATCAAAAGAGTTTCAAGAGGAATTTGATTTACGAGTTCGGTGGGAGGTTTTTTCTGAATTTGGTTTTAATGCTGCGATTGGTCGCACATTGGAAAAAACAATGTGTTCTGCCATCGGATTCGAGTCTAAACTTTTTAAAAATACTTATCAAAATTTAAAACCTTGGCTTGAAGAAAACAGTCTCAGTGATATAGAAGAGATGAAATTTCACAACTTTTTGTTAGGATTGCTTCATCGAATGAGAGTCCGAGGCGGACTAGATCATCCCTATCTTAAAAAATTTAGAGAGGAAAAATCAACCACTTGGTCTTTAAATTGGAATAACGACAACAGACATTTTTTAAATAGGCTTTATGGCAAAAGAGAAAGGATTCCAAAACTAGTCTGCACGCAACAACAACATGGAGCATTTGACTCAACATTTACTGAGAAAGTCAATTGGTTTCATAATTACTTTAAAAAGAATTTCTCTTCGATAAATCCCCATAAAGCGATTATCAATGATTTTTATACCCGATTATTTATAGTATTAACGAAAAATGAGATAGTCAACGGTTTAGAAAATTCAAGGTTGCAGAATTACGCTATGAATCCTTCTATTTTGATTTTATCGACAAGGGTTACTAACTATCGATGTGAAAAATGCCATTCAGAATTACAAATATTCAATCTCAATAATCAATTTAATCAAGTAAAATGTTTGCGTTATCGATGCACAGGGACATATAATCCATACCAAGGTGCACCATCTGATTATTACAAAATGGTTTACAATCGATCTTCTTTATCGAGAATATATTCTTCAGAACATACAGGGCTTCTTGAAAGACTCCATCGTGATAAGATTGAAATTGACTTTAAAGAAAGACCAAAATTTAATTCCAAAAATGTTCTAGTTGCAACATCAACATTAGAAGTGGGCATCGATATTGGAACACTTGATAATGCAATAAATACTTCAATTCCTCCGTTACCGTCTAATTTTTTACAGCGTATTGGTAGAGCAGGACGTTCTTCAGGTGCAGCATTGATCTTGAATTTTTGTCCAAGAAAAAAACACGATCTTTTCTTTTATGAAGATCCCTTAGAAATGATGGAAGGTGATATTAGCACACCTGGATGCTTTCTGAATGCCAAGTATATTTTACAACGGCATTTCAATGCATTTTGTATTGACAGCTGGAGTAAAAACAATCCCGAAAAAGCTAAAATTCCTTTACGTATAAAAAATCTCAAACTATTAAAGCAACCCCCCAAAAAAATTGATTTTATAGAAGACTTGTTTTATTATATTAAAAAGAATAAAAGTCAATTACTTGATTATTTTATCAGCATTTATGAACAAAAGGTTGATCCGCTCAGAATAGTTGAAATAAAATGTTATGTAGGAGAAAATGACATTCAAAAAAAGTTTGAAGATGTATTTACCAATATTAGAGAGGAACTGAAATTCTCACAAAGAAAAATTCGAGAATTAAAAAAAGAAATAAAAACGAGGTTGCTTGCGATTGAAGACCCCGATAGAAAAGAACTTGAAAAAGGAATTACTTATTGGGGAAAAAATCAACAATCTATCAATAATCAACAAATCCTTGAAGTCTTAACTAATCAAGGGGTCTTACCCAACTACGCTTTTCCAGAAACAGGCGTCTATTTAAAAGCCCAAATTTATGGTGATAAAGCAAAAGGTGGTGAAAAAGTTTTCAATCGAAAATCAATAGAATTGATTCGCGCAGCTAATCAAGCAATTCGTGAACTAGCTCCTAGTAATCATTTTTATAGTCATGGACACAAACTACTCATCAATGGTTTAAATATTTCTAATTGGGACCAGCCAAATTCAAAGAATGTAGAATTTAGATATTGTTCTCAATGTGATTTTTTAATGGAAAATACAAAATCAACATTAAATGGATGTCCTAAATGTGGTCATCCTTCATGGAATGCAAACACCAATGTAAAGAAAATGGTTCTTTTAGATTCAGTCTTATCCAACTGCAATCGAAAAGAGGCCTCAATTAACGATACTAGCGACGTCAGAGAGCATGAAATATTTCTGCTTTCAAACCATTTTGAATTTGATAATAAAAAAGGAGACGGGGCCTATGTTAATAGAGATAATAATTTCGGGATTGAATTTGTTCATGATGTCAAACTAACCACTGTGAATCTCGGTCTCAAAAAGCCTATGGGCGAAACTGTCAGATTTAATAATCAAGATGCCTCAAAACAAGGATTTCGTACTTGTAAACACTGTGGTAAATCAACACCACACGATGGTCGTTCTATTTCAGATTCTGATTTACACCATCCCTATTGTCATCATAGAGAGTCAACTGTCAATGATGATATTGCTGTATTCGAAGATGTGTATCTGTATCGAACATTAGAAACAGAAGCTTTAAAAGTTTTAATACCTCCAGAAGAAATTTCTACAAGTGAACAACAATCGATGTTTAAGTCAGGTATTTTTCTTGGATTAAAGGCGTTATTTAAGGGAAATCCCACCCATATTGAGATGGAGTTTTATTCAGAATATAATACATCAACAACCGAATTCGATAAATATCTAGTGCTTTATGATACCGTTCCTGGTGGCACTGGATATCTCCAAAAACTCTTCGATATGGAGGTGTTTAATTCTCTGATTAACTCAGCTTATACTATAGTGAAAAATTGTAATTGTTCGAAAGACGGTTGCTATAAATGTATTTTATCTTTTGCTAATCAATTTGAAAGAATAGGTTTTAGTCGTCAGAAAGCAGAAGATATGTTTTATTCTTTGCTTGGAAATTCGAGAGAATGGAAAAAAATAGACTATAGTTTATCCTCCCTTAAAAATCCAAAAGTTGCAGAAGAAAGTGAATTAGAGTTTAAATTCAGAAATGCATTGAAAGAGTATGTCAAACGACATCAGGATAAAGGTTTTGAATTTGAAAGTTCGGACATCAATAATAAAAGAGGTTTTCTTTTAACCATTACCAATAATCAATATAAAGTTCGTTACTCCGTTGAACCACAAGTTGACCTTGATAAAAGTGATGGAGTTGGTCATATTACTAGACCCGATTATGTATTTAGATGCCAAGAAGTTATAGTGAACGACAAATTAGTAGATCTAGAGGAACACATGAAATTCAAAGATATTGCTATTTACATAGACGGATACCAGTATCATGCTTCATCGGAACACCTGAGATTTTATGATGATATCAAAATAAGAAAAGGAATTTGGCAATTGTTTCAATGGAGCATCACCAACCAAGATATCATTCTTTTCGAGCAAGATAAACCTGATGACTTATTTGTTGATAAGCAAGTTTTTGGCAAAACAAAATCAAAAATGGATTTAATAGAATCTAAAATGGATAAGAATATAAAAATTAACACCTCTATACTTAATCCTAAAAACTCAATTGAACGTTTATTATGGGTTTTGTCTAACAAATATTTTTCACCAAATGATATCGGCTATCTTTTTGCTTGTTTTCAAAAACAGGCTGGTAAAAACTACTGTCGACCATCTGATTTGTTAGAAATTGATAACTACGAAATTAACTTTAAGTCTATTTTTTCTTTTAAGCAAAGACATGGTGATTGTTATTTTGTTTCGGATAAATCGATTCAAAACAATCTTTTTAGCGTTCGTATTTTATCTCGATTCAGAGATTTTAAACTCATCACTAGTTTTAAATTATTTGACCAAACCGACATCGACAAAGAAGAATGGGAACAGTTTTTTAGAATTTTTAACTTGATCAGTCTCTTCAAATAATTTTTTGAAAACAAACAAATCCTGCTATCTATCTGATTATTAGTAACGCACCTTAAAAATAAAAAGGGGGGGGGGAATCATACACAAAGATAGTAAAGTTTAACTGAATAAGAGCGTTTAGCTTGTTTTATTTCTATAATGAAAGCTCTATACAGAGAATAAAAATGGTTTTGTTAAACCGAGTTCTTTTGCCCCAGAAACAACCGTATTCTTTAAAAAAAATATATTTAAATTTCTATCAACATATGTTTCAAACGTTACATCAAACCCCTTTGGTAAGGAGCTATTATTGTTTATCTTCTGCTTGATTTTTTTGTATGTGTTTAAAAATTCACACCACTGAATAAAACGGTTTCGGTCATGATGATCCGAATGAGCAAATTCATGAAAATCATAGGGATCGCCATATTCCAAAAACGCATTTTCAATTCTTTGTAATTGTTTTTGTACTCGAATAAAACTATTCTCTTTCATAAAGTGGGTTTTTATATTCTTTTCGTGGTTTTAGTGTTTCGATTCCTTGACCAAAAGCGTTTAATGATGCCTTGATCATGAATGTTTCAAAATGCTTTAAATCAGATGTGCTATCAGTTATCTCTAAAGAGGCATAATAAGAGTCTCGATCTCTATTCAACACAAAAGACAAAGGATATCCATGGTAATATTGTATATAGTTCATCACCAACCTAGCCGTCCTTCCGTTTCCTTCACCAAAGGGATGGATTCTTGTCACATCGTAATGTGCTTTAAATGATAATTTATTGACTTCTTTAAAATTACTATAATTCGTAAGACCTTGATGGATAGCATCCAACAATAATTTGATTTCATCACGGATATCATGGGGGTGTATATAATCTTTTCTAGAACCATCGCCCCCGATTGTAAAGGCACCATACGTTCTCAATTTACCTTCTGCGGTATCATAAAATGTTTGTGTATCCGGACAAATCCCAATTTCACCGGTTCTTCTATTGATAAAACGGTTTATTTTTTCCAAATGTGGTAATGTTAGTTTTTCTTTTCGAAAAGCCAATCGGAGGACATACATCAACCCATTAAAGTGATCGATGACCATGGAAACATGTTTTTCAGGTCTGCTTGGTGTGATTCCTTCATCTAGCAAACGACATGTTTCTCTGAAAGTCAATGAAGCTCCTTCAATCACAGAACTATAATGAGCAACACAATACATATTCAATTTATTGAAATTAGGATAATGGCCAACTTGATTCAAATACTCATTTTTTCTTTTCTCCAAAGTATCCCATTGGGATCTCATAATCTATTTCAATTATTTTCTGCTGCGTTTTTCTACTTTAATATCAATCCCCAGTATTAAAAAGCATCTGGTTTCAATGTGATATGAGTAGTGTGTTTGTTATTCTAACACAAACACACTATTAATCTTAAAATCTGGAATTTGATAAATAACTTGATTGTCCTCTTCATTTAATGGCGACAGTTCAATAAGATTGTCTGTTACTATTTTGAGAGTTCTGTTGTTAACAAGGTCTTTGTTAATTTTGAGAATAGCTTCTTGTACCATAGGAAATCCATCGATGACTGGCATCGGTTCAAGAGTTGCTCTTCTTGATTGCAGTCCACTGACCAAATGAATAACCGTTTTATTTTCTTGTTGCATAACCGATACTTCTATGCCAATCATACTTTCTACCTCTACTAATCGTTCTTCAGGCTTTACAACTTTTTGGAACATATCTTTGAAAATATGCCGCATTTGTGTAAAGCCATCTTTAGCATAGGCTTCCATGACTGATAATGGGCAAAAAATAATTTCTCCTTTTCCAAGCGTTCTGTATGTGATAGCCGAATACCCCGACACGTCATCCATTGGGGGACTTTGTTGATGTGACAAACGATGAGTTGTTCCATGGTTCATCTGCCATACTAGTGGAGCTATTTCTTGAGTATTTTCTGTAGGTCTCACAGCGACGATGGGCTGTTTTACCATGATATCCATAGCAGCAGCGGTGGGGAGTACTTTATTTCGGTTTCTAATAAACGCTCCCGTAAGGTTTTCATTATCCTTGATACTGACTATTGGAATATCTAAATCATATTTTTCTACACCAAGAATTGCCTGTAATTTTTTCGAAGGATTCCCATAAATGATAAGCTTCCCTCCATTGTTGATATACCCTTCTAACTTTTGTAAATAATTATCTGATAACTTACTAGCCATCGGAATAACCAACGCTTTATAGGGGTCTAATGGCATCTCTTCATCCACAACATTAAAATGAATCCCACTATCAATGATAGTAGAGGAGGCTTTTAAGTCTTGACGTAAGTAAGCTACATAGGGGACAAAAGAAGCTCCATTGACATATGGCTCAATGGTTTTACCTAGTTTCATGGCTTGGCCTATTACTTGATAAACAGCCGGTTCTAATCGGCCATTGGGATGGAGCTGATCCCCAATAGTAATTCCAGATCCATTAGCAAAACTCACAGCCGTCTCGAATTTAAGCATGGCCGCATCATTTACACGTCCGAAATCACCCCATCGGTGCCAAAAACGTGTGGTCATACCCACAATAGGGGTGGCGCCATGAGCATAACGGGCAATATAAGATAAACGGTAAAGAGATTGGGAATGTTCCCAAGCCTCTATTTCCATGATATCTTGTTTGGCTAATTCTTCACGAGGCTTGCCATATTGATGATTGTAGGCAGAAACTAAATTGGGTTTGATACTACGAATCAAGTCAATGGTCCCTAATACAAACTGGTCATACCCAGGAAAATCAAACCAAAAACCATCAATATCATAGTTTTCCACTACCTCTCGGATCATCGGCCAGGTATAATCTTTTATATATGATTTTTGGGGATTGGCATCAACATTTTGGAAAGTTTCCCAGTTCGTATTCTCACCTTCTTCTGTGGTTGCCCAAAGTTCATCCACATTGACAGAAAAATAAGCTAATACCTTAATGCCCCTTTTATGACAAGCTTTTATTTGTTCTTCCAATAAATCAAAATCCAAACCTGGATGGCGGGTTCCAATCTTTGTATTATAATAGGCAAAACCATGATGTCCCTTGGCAAAGATGGTCACCGCATTGATATGACTATCCACCAAGGTGGCAGCAAACTCTTCAGGATCCCATTTATTTCCTATTTTATCGACATAGGCCGATGTATGAAAATCAAGATGAATCTTACGAGACACGTCATATTCCCATCCTTTTTTGACACTCGATGGAATATTTGTCTTTACGATTGCCGGGGTTATTGGTATAGCAATCTCTTCTGCTCTTTCAAACTGTAGTGAAATAGACTGGATGTTTGGAATAGGAGTATTTAGTTTATCAGAAGTTAATCGTATATAATGCAAGCCCTTGTGTAATATCAATTCTTCAATGATTTCTGAATTCTCTATCGGTGATTCAAAAAGAATCCCTTGTTGTTCACCATTAATCGTTAAATACATTTTAGAGTTTAGATTATAATCGGCTTCTAACTGAATAGAGTATATCCCTGGGTTAACAATATAAACGCGGTATTCAATAAGACCTGGCACATGTTGAGCTTTGGGACGTTTTTCGGGAGTAATTATCCCATTTTTGACATGCAGGTTACTTCGCCAATAATCTTGAATATCTAGTGTCATTGATCTTCTATGAGCGATATCAACTGTTTGGACTCTTCCCATGATATCCGGGGTATGCTTTTCAGGGGTTTCTTGCCCAATAATTGAAATAGATACTAGAGGCCATAAAAGTGTAAAAAGGAAAAATCGATTCATTTTATTTTGATTTAAGGTATATTTCTTTAGATTTTATCGAATTTCATAGCGTGCATTGATACTTCTTGACTTAAACTCTTAAAATCTAGTTTTAAATTTTAATCAAGAGGAATTATCTGACAAAATAGAAGTGAAATATACAGTCAATAATGCCGTTAAGACTCTAATATCTTATGATTCCAACCATCATTTCTTTTTAGCACACTTATTTTATAATTCTTTCTTTGTTCTATGGTTAATTTTTTGATGTCCGTAAATTGTTTATCTAGAATCTTATTTTTTGCTTCCTAAATTATAAATAAACCAATATTTCATTGATGGAACAGAAATACTGTATTTCATATCTATTCCTTGATGGAAAATCCCAGAATACCAAGCTTTTTGAAATAATTTTTCTGATTTTTTTGGCGATAAAGTTTTTTCAAAAAATGGGACAATGTCCTTATCAGAAAAATATTTCATATCCTTCTGAGTTTTTAAAAACTCAATAATGATCTCGCATTCACTATGTTTAAAACCATCTAATCGATCTCTATAATAATCCTGCCTTGATACCATTCCTTTTTCCAAAATAACGTTAAGTCCTTTATCCGTTAATTTTTTTTCATTTTTTTGAAAATAATCCACTGCAGCAGCACCGTAAGCTGCAATATGTTGTGGCCATTGGTGAGTTTGTTGAGATATTTGGCCAATCCAATGGTTTAATTGTAAATCATCTTTATTCACACCTGCTTCAATAACTAACCAATCATGAATGATTTTTCTTTCTGACATTTTATCTATTTCGGATAAATTAATAACAGCTTTTGTCGCAAAGCGGGATATCCCATATTCTTTTAATATTTCTTTTGTCCTTCCCAAACCATTCATTAATAATACTAAAGAACTTTTGTTTTTTCCTCTCCTATTGTGTAAATGATCTAGAACATCTCCGACGGAACTCTTTTTAGCTGGCGATAAATCTTTACTTCCTAATTTTTGAGCTTCATCTAACGCTAAAATGGTAGGCGTTTTTACTGCATTTAATGTTTTCAAAAAAGTATGGTGATTTATTTCCATTTCCATGCCTAAACTGAGCTCACCAATATTTGGAGTTATTGGAATTTTTGATTTTCTCCAAAATTTCCAAATGGGTTCTCTCCCTAAACGTTTTCTAAAATCTTTGATGTTATATAAAGTAGAACGATCTATCAAAACAATATTCCAACCCTGTTTTTCTGCAAGACCACAACAATGCTCCCATAAAGTAGTTTTTCCAACTCCTGGCGCTCCTTGAATTAGAAAAGTAGTCCTTGAGTTATCTTTTTTAACTAAATTCAAAAAACTCTTAAACTGTTCTAGTTCTTCTTTTCTTCCGTAAAAAAAACTTTTGGATCCCCTGTCTAATGCCATAGTGAAAATAGTTTAATAAGTCATTGATAGTCGGCATTGAAAAACATCAATAATATTTTATTAGTGTTACCAAGTTATTTTTTGTCAAAAACTCTTCCTTTATGATAACACAGACCATACATTCTTTATTTTGCCCTATAAGCATGTAACCAAATGTAAAAAATTCCTAAATAGTGGGTTTGGCTATCCTTCGATACTTTTCTATTTAATTCACTTGATTAGATTCCTTTTCGGAGACACTCGTATTCATTCATTGATTATATAAATTTCGATACTGTTTTCTAGCTTGAATTATATCGTTAGGCGTATCAATTCCAATACTTTCTTGAGCATTGACAACCATTTTAATCGTTTTTCCCATTTCTAAAAAACGAATAGCTTCGATTTTTTCTTGCCTTTCTAAAGGCGTCGGTTTCTGCTTACTGACTTGTTTTAATGTTTCTTTACGAAATCCATAGACCCCCTGATGCTTATAAACTTTAAAAGAAGTCTGTTCTTCTCTCTGATATGGAATGACTGATCTAGAAAAATAAAGTGCTTCATTGTTGCTGTTAGTGACGACTTTCACATTATTTGGATTTATAATATCTTCTGACCTATTAATTCGAACCATCGATGATACAATGTCGATGTCTTCTTTTGAATCTCTTTTGAATACCTCTAGCATTTGAACGATACAATCTTTTGAAAGAAAAGGTTCATCACCTTGAACATTGAAAACAATTTCACTATCAAATACTGAATGAACTGCTGCAACACGATCTGTTCCACACGGATAATATTGCTTTTTTAAAATGACATCTCCTCTAGCTTTTTTGATGATATCACAGATCTGCTGACTATCTGTAACTACGGCGACGTGATCGAATAATTGAAAATGAAGAGCATTGTAGTAAGCCTGTTCAATCAAAGTCTTGTTGTCACCAATTTTTTTTATCAGTTTATTTGGGAACCGTTTTGACTCCAATCTTGCTGGAATTAAACAGATTATTTTAGACATACATTATAGATTAGTTTTCCAATAACTATATTATGTAATGACTAGGTTGCAAATTCAATTTCGATGTCTCATACAATTGCTTATTTAAATAAAATCAGCAACAAATATGTTTGAAAAAGTCTGAGTCATTTTTTCTTCTTGTAAAAGAGAGAAAACAACATGGAGTTTTGTAATACTAAAGAGTTGAACATGGCTTTTCAGTTGAATTAACAAATGTCTGATTTAATAAACTTTATTTCTTGAGCACTGAATTTATATTTTACAAATAATTGATTGTCGATTTCATCAATCGAATTATTCCAATCTATATCTGAATCAAAAGTAAAGTTTTCTAAAGGTACAAATTGATACACGTTTTGATACACGTTTTGAGACGTTTTTAATATTGAAACCAAGTATCGAAGAAATTTTGTTTTTAAATATTTCTTAAGGTTGTCTGCCTCGTGTTTCGTTTTAAAATTTCCAATTGGAATCAAAGAATCTGTACAAGTTTCATTTGGACCCCCAACATATGGTTCCCCAATTACTTTTTTGTCATGAGCTGGATCTCCAGCAGATTTAGAGATAAAGACTTTAAAATTGTTGAGAATATCTTTTACCTCGTCTTTAATTAATGAGGAATCACAATAAAGAATTTCATTCTTCTTACATCTAAGCTTGATTGAACCATCATAAAAACTACTCTTAGTAATACTCCCATTTTCTACTTGCTTACCAGTAATACCAAATGCATTTCTACCTTTGGTAATTGAGTTTATTGATACAAAATCTGAACCTCTCACTTTTTGAATTATAGAATAATCTTTACCATTGCTAATTATAATATCTATGTCTTTTTCAAATAGATTTCGTTTCTCTGAAGAGTGTACTTTACCGTCAATAAAGTTTGTAAAATGGACTTTTCCATGATAGCCTTCTTGGTGTAAAAAATAATTCACCCCCCCCCTTTATTTCTACTCGAGGAAAAATGTCCTTACTGTCCTTATAATTGAATAATTTCGATATGTTGTTATTGGTTTTCATATACTCTCTAAGCTTTATAAAAGATTTATCTTGAGCATCTCCAGTAAACCATCTAGAAGGCGTTATTAGTGATAAATAAGTTGGTTTTAACCTAATCCCGATTTTCACAAAATCCGGAAACAATTGTTTACTTAAAGATGAGTTTTTCTGAGAGTTACTTATATTTTCTTGATAAGGAGGGTTTCCTATGATAGCATTAAATTTCATTTTGTCAATTTTATTTGTTTTCCAATAGCTCTTACCTCTTCGAACTTTATTTAGAAAATTTGTTGTTTTAAATTTCACTTGATTAGGTAAATTTTTAAAATGTCGAACGTTTACTTTAACGTCATTAGATCCAATTAACGTCTTTACTGTAATCTTCTTAGCCATCGGTGTTTTGCAAATAGCAAAAATATTTTCAGTTACAGTTTTATTCCATATATCCCATTGTTTCGATAATGAAATTGTATTTGGATTACGATTAGGGTATAAAAAACTTAACCTTTTCCGAAATATATTATAAGTGGCATAAAGTAAATAGAGTCCTGATTTTGAATTTAGATCAAGGATTTTAGCATTTGAAGAATAAACATTTTCAGTTATATCATCATGCGAAACAAAACTTGGTTCATTCTTAGTTTTTTTTCTGTACTCATCTAAGAAATAGTATCCTCCAAGACAATCACTAAGATGCATATTAACCACTCTCCATGGGGTTAATACAGTTTCTTTATCAGGATTTTTAAATGTTCCAAAAATGTCAGTAATACGTTCGATTCGACATTCAATTGTAAGCTTATCGGCTGAATTTACTTTTTCAATGATTCTTCTACAAGAAGCACGAAAAACATCCGAATCATAATATTTTTTAAAATCTGCAAATATTTTTTTTGTAACGCCTTTAGGCATGAATTCAAACCACGACTGATTATCAATTAATTCCACAACATTATCCACTGAAATTTCCTGTTCACTCGATAAATCTAAGCCATAGATAAGCAAAGGCAGACGTATTGAAATTCCTCTCAATATGGATATCGCAACATCTCTTCTTTTTCTTAATTCTTTTATTTCCTCACGTCGAGCTTTTTCTTCTAGCGTAAGAGCTTTCTTTGGTTTACCATTGTCAATACTTTCATACTCTTCAGTTGCAAAACCTAAATCATTAATATAGATTTCATTCACTTTAGGTATTGATTTGGTTCTTCCAATTTCTTTTTTAAGGTTTGAAAACTTTTCTAGTTCATCAACACTTAGTTGTTCTAATAGTTTCAAATTATATAGATGTTTATCTTCAAATCCTTTGTTTACTATCCTTTCTATATGAACAGATTTTAAAGTCTCTACCATTACATTAACATCATAAGGTTTCATTTGTGAGCCATCCACAGAGATTATCGGACAAAAATTCAAAAAATCACCAATTGATTTTCGATCGATATCTTTTATTCTTCTCGTGTTTGGTGTCCTATTTACTGTTTCCGCAATAATCTTGAGAGTTCGATCGGGAGCAAAATCAAATACATAACACTCTTCCTTCACTTTTCCATTAATAATTGCAGGAGTTTGTACTCTAAATATGGTTTGCATATATGCTGATGCAGAAGTATTATGTGATCCTGATAACATAAAAACAGCATTCCATGCTTTTACTGAAACACCAGTTGTCAACCGTCCACAAGAAAGAGTTATTGTATATGTTTCATGTGGGTCTTCAGATATGGCTTTTTCTACCTTTTCTAATGCATTTTCATTAGGTTCTTCTTCATCACCTTCTCCAGCAACATTTACTATGCTAAATTGTTTAAATACATCATGTGATTTTAATAATTTACTTAATGCTCGAGCTTCTTTAACACCAGGAACCATCCAAAGAGAGTGTCTAAAATTATCTCTATATTCAACTCTAGAGTAAGGATAATTACTTTCAAAGTCTTTCCTGCATATAAGATTTAAAAAAGACAAAACATCTTTATGATAAATAAATCTTTCTGATTCGTCTACTCGAAAGAACTCTCGAAAATTAAATGCAACTTCTTCATCAACATAATTTTCTAATTCTTTACCTATATCATAAGTGTAAATATTCAATTTAGGAAGAGATGAATATGGGTTAGGACTATCAAAATATTTTAATTCCCATTCACTTTTTGCCTTTTGTTCCATTACGTAATCCCAAGTATAAATTTCATTTTCCTTAAAGTTTTCAAAAAGATTAAATGGAGTTCCCGATAGTAGCAATATTTTGGTATCTTTCTTCTTGACTCCATTAATTACATTTTGACCTAATTCAGTTTGTGTGCCCTCGTGTGCTTCATCTACAATTACTAAATCCCAATTTGTTTTAAAGATTTCTTCATTTTTCTGAAAGTTTCCACCTACATCCTCTGAACCGCGTAAATCTTGAACAGAAGCAAAATATATGTACTTTTCACTTTTATTCTTATAAAGTGATTCTAATTCTTCACAGGTATGACCATAATTTCGAGATCCAAAATTGAAATTTTTCGAATGAAATATCTTTTCAAACTCATCAAACCAGCCTTTATCAACTACTGGACGATGTGTTAGAATGATTGTTCTATGAAATTCTAATCGTTTTACAACTTCAAGACTGCATATGGTTTTACCGAAACGCATTTTTGCATTCCAAAGCATTTGATTATTGCTTTTGAATTGCTTAATCGTTTCTTCTATTGCTTTTCTTTGTTCAGGTCTAAAGTTGATAAGCTTTTGATTTTTAGACACATTTCTATGATTCAGCGAACTTTTTCCGTTTTTAATCGCTTCAATTGCATTCCTTACTGTATTAATATCTGTATGAAACCAATCTCTTACTTTCTTGTTATCGTCTAAATTGAAATCTTTTCTCTCAACTCCAGAACGAGTTAAAACTTTGTGGACCTCATTATCTGAGTACGAAGACTTTTTCCCATTTGCAGTATAAGTTGCAAGTTCTGTATGGAGTAACTCATAATTAATCCCAGAAGTCTGTGTGAATTGGTTGATGCGTTTTTTTGCGGCATCATTAAGGCTTTTACTATTTGGGATAAAATCTTCGTTATGCTTATTCTCGATTGTCGTTTGACCAACTTTTAAACACCCCTTGTGAGTTTTGTAATTGAATCTAACAATGTAAATCAATCTGTCCTTAAATGATTGTTTAAACTTTTCCATTGGTTTTATACTATGAAATCTACAAATCTTATTAATCTTCCAATTTCTCCGTTATTTTCATTTTTATAATGCCAATCTTTGATAAAACAATACACTCCGTTGTGCTTGAAAACATCGTTTTTTTCACAACCTTGGCAAACAGTTTTTTTTGATTCAACCTCACCAAATAAGTTTAAATTCCTCGAATACGTTTCAAAACATGAGTTTGGAATCACTCCTTTTATGCCATCCATTTGCCAAACATTCCACGAAATAATTTCAGCTACTTCTAAAATATCTTCATGTAAAGGTTCTTTTTCGAATTTATGAATGTGATATTCGATAAAACTAATTAACATGGATTCTCGTGCCAAGAACAAGCTATCACCCTGCCATTCAAACGCATAAATACTCTTAAAAGCTAGTTTAGAGAAATAAAGCCAATCTTCAGGAGTGTCTACATTCTCATTGACCACTCTTAATTTCCTATCTAACAATCCAATTCGATTTTCAATTGGAATGTAGGCTCCAGTTGTAGTATCATACCTGCTAACAATATAAGGAGCTTCTCCACAAGTAATCTCCATTCGATTTTCGATAATATAATCCTTCCATGATTTTGTTTTTGGAAATGTGATTTTCTCCTTTTGTACATTCCACGAATGACCTCTTTTACTCATACTGAAAACATTTTCTCTTCCAAACCAAGCATTATCAATCAGATTAATTTGTTTATTACAAATCCACAGGGGAGTATAAACTTCTCCCTTTTCTTTAGATCTAAATTTTTGTAATAATCTATTCTTACTTACCCTTGGCTTTATAATGTTACCGTTCTCATTTACAATCAAATCGGATTTGATTTCAGATAAAAAATCGTATAATTTTCCTAAATGCTCATAATTTTTGGTAGCCCAAATAATATTTTTCTTAGAATTATAGTCGTATAATAAAACTTGAAGAATACCTGGATATTTTATTAAAACCTCATCCTCTTGAATATCAATTCGCTCAAACATCCTTTTAACTAACCCTTGTTGTATTAACCTATTTTTCCACCAAAAGTAGTTTCTTTCAGATTGAGTGGTCAATCAAGACAATGACTTAAACTGTAAGATTGTTTTTTAATTTAGAACAAAAGCATTTATTCAAAATCTTCAATTTGTGTAAAGAAAATGTAAATTTGTTAACATCGAAAATATTATACTACATGAGTAAAAGAACAAAAGTAATCAGCCTCGTGGTACTATGGGCATTGGCCATTTTCTTTACAACTAGAATTTATAATTCAATTAACGATCCTATACGATTTAATAAAATTAAAAATGATCGATATGCGGTTGTTATCGACCGTCTCAAGGATATTCGGATAGCACAAATAGCACATAAAGATGTTAAAGGTCGATTTGCTAATAATTTTGATAGCTTGATTTCTTTTGTCGATGAAGGTATCTTCACAATAACGCAACAACGGGATTCTTCATACTACGCTTACAATCCAATCTATCGAATCGACATGTTGCAAGAAGTGGTTATCATCGATACGCTCGGTTTTATTTCAGTGAAAGATTCTCTGTTTGGAAATGATCTAAGATATATGGACATTGCTAAGATTCCGATAAAAGGAGTGGATGAAGAATTTGAACTCGAAGCTAAAATCATTGATAAAAATGGTTTTAAAGTGCCTGTTTTTGAAGTGAAAGTTCCTAAAAAGATTATTCTGCATGATCAAGATAAAAGCCTTTTGACTCAAGAAGAAGAACTAATTTCTGTTGATGGGGTCAATGGACCGGATATCATTCTTGGTTCTCTTTCCGATGTTAGTACCAATGGGAATTGGCCGACTATTTTTGATACTGACAGAGAGTAGTTAATTTGACCACAACGTCTCATAAAATTTCTATCCATTGCTTTTTAGATGGGTTTTCAATCTACCAAAAAAACCAAGCTGTCACTTTTTGTAACAACGATTACCAAACGCTTCCTGCTATCGTTGATCGATATCTTTCAAAACATAATCCTTTACCGCTATTGATTGATTGTGTATGTTTTGAATACCCCTCCGTATTTGTTCCAAAAGCATACTTTAAAAAAGAACTGGCTTTATCATTTATAGAAAATTATTGTACTCCACCCCACTCTTTTTATCATAGCCACCAAGTCTTGGATTTGTATTCATTAGTGAATGTATTTTATTATACAAAATCAATCCATGAAATAAAAAAGAAAAAAGGCGTTGAATTAACCATAAAACATTCTTGGAACTATCTATTAAACTATGTATTTCAAAGCCGACAAACCTTTAAAAAAGATCAAAGAATAATCCTTTTTTTCCACAAAGAGTTCTTTGATATTTTTCATTTTCATCGAAATAAATTCAAAAGAACAAACCGATTTGACTATGAGAATGAAGATGAATT
This sequence comes from Flavobacteriaceae bacterium, assembly GCA_965221765.1. GTDB lineage: Bacteria > Bacteroidota > Bacteroidia > Flavobacteriales > Flavobacteriaceae > Bin25. The sequence continues at coordinate 1,730,003 of OZ244911.1, read as the reverse complement.
AATTTACTATCTACTTTGTTTTATTGAAGCCAACCATATAAAAATATCAAATATTGTGTTGATTCCTTTGGGAAAATTCAATCAGTACAGTATGTGCTATAAGAAACTATCTGAAACTTTTAAATTGAAATGTTTCAATGATTTAGATAATTCTCAACAAAAAAAAGATAATTCCCATTATCCATGGAAATTATTTATTTGATGTGATACGTATTGTTTCGGGGATCCACAAGGGGCGAAAAATTAAAGCCCCCCCTAACTTAGGACATATTCCCACTGCAGACCGACTAAAGGAAGCTCTTTTTAATATCATTCGAATTCAATACGATTTAAATTCTATTTCTGCATTAGATCTTTTTTCTGGTACTGGTAATATTAGTTATGAATTTGCTTCAAGAGGAACCAAAGAAATAATATCCATTGATCAACATTATTTGGCAACCAAATTCATCGACCAAACATGCCAATTATTGGATTTATCCATACAAATTATCCAAATGAACTGTTTTGATTTTATTGAAGTATGTACTAAAAAATTCGATATCATTTTTGCTGATCCGCCATATGATTATCCCAAAAAATCTTACCATCAATTGATTACTCGCATTGATAAAAAGAAGATCTTAAATCATGGAGGAATGCTAGTCATAGAACATAATGTTAAAACAGACCTTTCTCATATCGATTGGTTCAGAGAATCAAGAAAATACGGAAATTCACGAATCAGTTTTTTTAAAAAAGAGGCAGACCGATAAGCCGGATTCTGTCGAGATCTATCATTTATCTAGGAACGCCATTACTGACGAACTCAAGCCATCTACCCTCTCACATCGGACGAGAAACCCTCAATTGTGAGTATACTTGATGTTGCACCGCATAGAGTTTACCTGATTTCACTACAACCAAATTGTACATTCTTTCTGTTGCACTAGTCCTCCTTAGAAATTCTAAGTGACGGGTGTTACCCGCTATGCTTCTCTATGGTGTCCGGACTTTCCTCCCAAAACTGAGCGATAGATTAGTCTGCCTCATGCTAAATTACATCAATTTTAATGTGATGTGTTAGATTTTAAAAAACAAGATTGTTGACTAAATCAACATCAACTTTTTAATTTTGTTTTAGTGGAAAAGTTTATCGTTTCAGCTTTAAAATACCGGCCAAAAAAATTTGAAGAGGTAGTGGGACAGGAATTTGTTACCCGAACCCTTCAAAATGCACTCGATACCAATCAAATACCAAAAGCTCTTTTGTTCTGTGGCCCCCGAGGAGTCGGCAAAACTAGTTGTGCACGAATACTAGCAAAAGCCATTAACAATAGTATGGAATTGTTAGATGATGATTTTTCCTTCAATATTTTCGAACTCGATGCGGCTTCTAATAATTCGGTAGAAGATATTCGTAGACTCAATGAGCAAGTCAAGATAACCCCGCAAACTGGCACTCATAAAATTTACATTATTGATGAGGCTCATATGCTCAGCACCCAAGCTTTTAATGCCTTTTTAAAAACCTTAGAGGAGCCCCCTGAAAATGTGATTTTTATACTAGCAACCACCGAAAAAAATAAAATCATTCCAACCATCCTCTCTCGATGTCAAGTCTATGATTTTAAAAGAATATCGGTACAACAGATTGTAGATTTTCTGATTAAAATCGTCATGGAGAAGCAACTCCATTATCAAGAAGATGCCTTGTATTTAATAGCTCAAAAAGCGGATGGCGCGATGCGTGATGCTCTGTCCATATTAGATCGAATGATCAGTTTTACAAGGGGGCAATTAACTACTAAATTAGTTTCAGAAAATCTTAATATTCTAGATACTGAAAGTTATTTAGAAATCATCAATAAAATTCAAAATCATAATTTATCTGGTTTAATGATTCAATATAATAAATTGTTTTTCAATGGACTAGATAATCATGAGTTTTTATTGGGCCTCAGCCAACATTTTCGGAACCTATTGATGATAAAGAATTCAAAAACCCTAGAATTACTCGATTTTGGAAAAAACATTGTCAATCTCTATCAACAACAAACCCAGCACATGAAAGTCACTTGGTTGATTGATTGTTTAGAACTAGTTCATCAATATGAAATTAAATTTAAAGATAGTCACAACAAACAAGTCCATATTGAATTGTGTTTACTGCAGTTGGCTTCCTTAAACTATAGTGAAAAAAAAGACTTACGAATTATACCCGTTGAATCCATAAAAAAACAAAATCATTCAGAAGAAAATACCCTCCAAGATACTAGAACTGAAAGTTCTCCACCAATCATAGATTCCTCTCAAACTGGCCAAGTCAATAATCAACTAATAAATAAAACTGAAAACCCTATTGAAAACCGGCCAATAAATCCAACCACAGAGGCTACTTCTGATCAACCATCAAACAAAGTTTCAAGTCTGAGTGAAAATCATACTAGGACAGCCGAATTAAATATCAATCTATCATTAAATCGTTCCGAAAATACAGATCATAAGAAAGAAGAAACTGACATTACTCCAAATAGATCTGCTTTTGATGCTCTTTGTCAACCAAAATATCATGGAAAAGGGCAAATCTTATCTATGGATTATTTGAATCAATTTTTTACTGATTTTAAGTCTGAAATAAGGATGGAAAGTGAAAAATTTAGTTTAAAATATTTATTTCTAGGTAATTATGATGTGGGCAAAAAAAATCAAATCATCTTTAAAGCCAATTCAAGTTTTATTTTGGGAAAATTTCATGCCTTACAATCTCAACTATTAAAAACTTTGAATCATTATTTTGAAAATGATTTAATCAATATTGCTTCTAGTATCGGTGAGGCCTCTCCAGATGAAAAAAAAAAGTCTAAACACGAAATCGTTCAAGAATACTTTAAAATAAACCCCCTTTTTAAAACATTTTATGATGAATTCAAACTAGAGTAGCTTTTTTTCGTCTTCTAAAATCAATTCTTTAATCATACCGTCGGCCAAACCCGTTTTAGGAACAAAAATAGACTTGGCCCTTGACCAATTCAATACATTCATATAAATCTGCATCGCCGGTATAATCACATCCGAACGGTCTAGATTTAATCGATATTTAATAATACGCTGGGTATAACTCAAAGCATTTAATTCTTGATAAAAAGAATATAGTTTTAAATAAGAAAGAGGTTTGGATTCGGGTAAATTGGCCATCTTATGTAGTTTATTTATATTCCCACCGGTTCCCAATAAATTTATTTTTTTGTATTGATTGGTATGGAGTTTAATCCATGCTTTCATTTTATCCCATAACTCTTTGTTTATCAAATTATTAATTAATCGAACTGTTCCAATTTTAAACGATTTAGAAACCGAAATCTTTCCATTTTTATACAATGATATTTCTGTACTTCCCCCACCTACATCTACATACAAATAAATTTTTTGTCGATCAATAAAGTTTGAAAATGACGTTCTAGAAATGACTTCTGCTTCTTTCTTACCAGAAATTATTTTGATTCGGATTCCTGATTCTTCAAACACTTTTTCAATAATTTCATCTTTGTTTTCCGCAGACCTCAATGCTGAAGTGGCATAGGCTGCGTATTTTTTAACGTCATGAACTTGCATTAATAAATCAAAAGCTTTCATTGCTTTAACCAAACGTTGTGAATTATAATGAGAAATTTTACTCAACATAAAAGCATCTTCACCTAACCGAATAGGAACCCGAACCAGTGCATTTTTTTGGTATGTGTAGAATCCTTTACGATTAATAACATTGGCAACTAGAATACGAACAGCATTAGATCCAATATCAATAGCTGCAAACTTTTCAATTCTCACGAACCAAAGATTCTGATTGTTGTTTTAAATATTTATAGACTTCTAGTTGTGATCCTTGCTGATTTTTTTGTTTAGGTATCCTAAGCTTATTTTGAGGTTCTTGATTAATTAGTCGGGCTTTTACCTGATCATTCCAATAAATCTCAAAAGTATCCATAATCTGATTTTTTAATTCTTGGTTATAAATTGGGACCGTGACTTCTACTCTACTATTAAGGTTTCTAGTCATTAAATCCCCTGAAGAAATAAATACTTTAGGATCACCAGCATTGGTAAAAATATAAACTCTTGAATGCTCTAAAAACCGATCAACAATGCTAATAATTTCTATATTTTCACTTTTCCCTTTGATTTTTGGAACCAAACAACAAATTCCTCTGACAATTAAGTCAACTTTGACTTTATTTTGACTCGCTTTATACAATTTATTGATAATCAATCGATTAGAAAGACTATTGATTTTCATCTGAATCCCCGATGGCAATCCTTTTTTTTGATTTTCGATTTCTTGATTAATCAACCTTTTAAACGAATTAAACGTATGGTTTGGAGATACGATAATGTGTTTGAATTTAAATTTCAAATAGGGGCTTTTGAGAAAATCAAACACCTTTCCTACATCTTTTAAAATTTCTTGATTTGAAGTCAATAATGAATAATCTGTATACACTCGAGAATTACTTTCATTAAAATTTCCAGTTGAAATAAAACCATAACACTTTATTTTATTTTTTTCTAATCGTTCAATGAGACAAATTTTGGCATGAACTTTTAATCCTATGATTCCAAAAATAAGTTCAACCCCAGAATCTTCAAGCGCATGAGCATGGATAAGGTTATTGCTCTCATCAAATCGAGCTTGAAGTTCAATTTGGGCCAAAACTCTTTTGCCATTCCGAGCAGCATTGATCAGTGCACGAACTACATTAGAAATTTTAGATAGTCGATAGATGGTTATTTTGATGGTCTTAACCGTTGGGTCTAGAGCCGCTTCTTGCAATAATTTTACAACATAATTAAAATTTTGAAAGGGGGTATAGACCAAATAATCCTTTTTTTTTATGGCGGCAATCAAACTATCTTCTATAGATAAATTGGGGAGATTTAAAGGTTCAAGAATTCTGTATTGCAGATCTTTTCTGCCTAAAGATGGAAAATTTAAATAATCACTTCGGTTGTGGTAACGTCCTCCAGGAATATGGCTATCGTATTTATTGACCCCTAACTTTTGTTTGATAATATCTAGCGTATCATTCGAAATATTTTGATCATAAACTAAACGAACCGGTTCAGCTAATATCCTTTCTTCGACACTCGATTTAATCTTTTCTGCATAACTTTTTGAAAAATCTTCTTCAAGATCTAAAATGGCATCTCTGGTGACTTTGATCATATGTGCTTCTATATTGATGCAATTGAAAGGATGGAAAATTAGATTTAAATTCAATCTGATAACATCATCTATTAAAATGACACTTCGTTGATCACTTCCTCGTTCTTTAGGTAACACAACAAATCGGTCAATCTCTTTAGGTATTTCAATCAATGCATATTGAGATTGATTCGTATTAGGGTTTTCTGATTGAGTTATGATTTTTACTGCTAAAAGAAGATTACTATTGGTAGGATTTTCAGGCGTTGAATCGGTTAAAAACAAAATTGAAAGTAAATTGTTTACTTTTTTAAAAAAATAATTTTTAAGAAATTTTTCTTGTTTTGGAGTCACCGAGGTTTCATCGATAAAATGTATGTTTTGAACGGCTAATTCGCTTTGAATTTTTTCTAAGGCTTCAGTGCTTTTTTGTTGAAGAGAAATAACCTTCTCTGTGATCATCGATAAGAGATCCGAAATCAAAAATCCATCGAATAAGTTATGATTCGACTTCTCAGAAAGAGATATGTGTTTTAAGGTAGCATAACGAACTTGGAAAAATTCATCGAGGTTATTAGAAAATATACCTACAAACCTCAAGCGTTCAAGTAATGGGACCGATGCATCTTCAGCTTCTTGAAGTACTCGAGCATTGAAATCCAACCAACTTAGGTCACGATAAATATATTTTTTGTTCATCATGCTCTTTCTCCGGGAAAACATAAAACAACAGACCCTTGCTGGACTTTTTTCCAAGAACTTTCTTTAAAGGATATCACGCCAAAACTCGCTGTTGGTAAATGATCAAAGTCTATATTTCCTAGTCGATTGATACATGACTCAAAAGCAGGATTATGACCTACTAAAACGACCGTATTCAATGAATCATTGAAGCTAGAAATAAATTCTAAAACGGGTTCTTCTGAAAAATTATATAATTCTTCTCTAACTTCTAAAATTTCAGACTTCCAATTCAATCCTTTAACCAATAATTTGGCTGTTTGTAATGCTCTTTGAGCTGGTGAAGTATAAACTTTTTCTATATTATTGAAATACTCCCCATAATATTCAATCAGTAATTGCATTCGATAAATTCCTTTCTTTTTAATCGGTCGCTCTCGATCCCGAACCGGTCCATGGGTAAAATCCCACTGAGATTTTGCATGTCTAAGAAATATTACTTTTTTCATGGTATCTTTAAGGGGCTAATCGTTCAATTTTCCAAATTCCTAAATGATTGGAATATCGAAGTCGGTCATGTAATCTGTTTCTTTGTCCCTGCCAAAATTCATATTCTATAGGGACTACTTGATATCCACCCCAATTCGAAGGTTTTGGCACTGATTTATCGGCATATTGTTTTTCTAAAGTTTTAAATTTTTTTTCTAACACAGATCGATTATCAATAATTGAACTTTGAGGTGATAATAAGGCTGAAATCTGACTTCCTTTTGGTCTAGATTCAAAATATCGCTGAGAAATAATCGGACTTATTTGATGAGCCTTTCCTTTGATTAAAACCTGTTGGTATCGATGTGGCCAATAAAAACTCAAACTTACATTTTGATTTTTTGAAATGGCTTTTGCTTTATCGCTCTGATAATTCGTATAAAATCCAAATCCTTCAGTTCCATAAAATTTTAACAAGACAACACGGCTTTTAGGAAATCCATCCAATCCGATGGTAGATAAGATCATAGCATTGGGTTCTTTTAGTTTTTTATCAGCAAAAATTCGTTCAAACCATTTAGAAAACTCTTCTAGTGGATCTTGAGAAACCTCTTTTTCTAAAAGAGGTGAACTTTGATATTGAGTTCTGATTTGACCAATGTCTTTCTTCATAAATGATGGGGTTTTACAAAACTTCTTTGAGATCAAATATTTTTAAATCTTGAGATAACTCTGTATTAGCAAATATTTCTCTTGCTTCTTTTAAATGATTTTCTTTGTTATGGTACCTAGATGAATAATGACCGATGATTAATTTTTTGACTCCAGCTTTATGAGCAATCATTGCCGCTTGCTTGGCTGTTGAATGATTCGTTTGTAAAGCTTTGCTGCTATGCAAATCTAAAAAAGTAGCTTCATGATAGAGCCAATGAGCCCCTTTGATGATAGGAATTATTTGGGGATTATAGGCGGTATCACTACAATAGGCATATTGGATACAGAACTCTTCATCTGTGTATTTAATAAAAAACCCATTGGTATATATGCGATGTTTTAGAGGAATGGTTTTAATACTTAATCGGGAATCCTTGATAATCTCAATACTTTCGGTTTGTCCTAATTCAATAATATTCAGTTGGTATAACAAAGATTTATTCGTTACTCTTAGATGAACTTGAATAATCTCATTAATCCCTATGGGGCCATAAACAGAAATTGGCTTTTTACGCATATTGTGATCATGAGAAGTCAAAAATCCGATCAATCCATAAAAGTGATCACCATGTAAATGAGAAATCAAAACAATATCTATATCTTTCATGTGTATCCCTGCTTTTTTTAATTGCATCTGTGTTCCTTCTCCACAGTCAATTAAAATCCGAGTAGGACCCAAACTCAAAACTTGCGCTGAATTAAAACAGTCTTTTCTTGGTGTTGAAGAATGACATCCCAAAATGGTTAGTTTCATTTATTCTAGAAGTTCTTTTTGAATTCTATCGAATTCTATATAATCGATAGCTTCAGTTAACGTTGGGACGTTGATAATGTCACCCAATAAAAAATCAGAATTTTTGTTTTGAAAAACCAGCACCAAAATTAGATTTAACTTCTGTAGTTTCTTTGATACGAGATTTAATACGTTCGAATCTAAGTTCTTTTCACATCTAGGTATCAAGATGATGCTGTGTGGACTTTGATTAAATGTAGATTCCTCGATGAATTTAGTCGCAAAATCTAATTTGCCGGAATCCTGGCTAATCAAATAAATCTGCTGGTCAAGTAATTGGACTTTCATCCGTAGATATTTTAGATTTTGAAACCAAGAGATAGATGACAGCCATTCGAATAGCCACGCCATTTTCAACTTGGTCAAGAATAATGGCTTGATCAGAGTCCGCTACTTCGCTTGTAATTTCTATTCCTCTATTTATGGGTCCGGGATGCAAAATGATGAGGGATTTATCAAGTTTTTCAATTAGAGGTTTATTAAGTCCAAACTGCAATGCATAATCTCTCAAACTTGGATAGGAGGCATTTTGGATTCGCTCTTTTTGAACTCGAAGCATATTGACCGCATCACTCCATTGAAGTGTTTCAAGTAAATCCGTACTTTGACACACGCCTAATTTTTCCACATTACGAGGAATCAATGATTTAGGACTACACAGGCATATCTCAGCCCCTAGTTTTTTCAATGCATAGATATTTGAAAGGGCCACTCTAGAATGAGTTATATCCCCTACTATGGCTATCTTTTTTCCGTCTAATGATCCGAATTTTTCCAATAAAGAATAACAATCCAATAATCCTTGGGTAGGATGCTCATGAGTTCCATCTCCTGCATTGATAATGGTTGCCTTTATATTTTGAGAAAGAAACAAGGCTGCTCCAGGATTTGGATGTCTCACAACAACTATATCAACTTTCATAGCCAATATATTTTTAACGGTATCGAGTAATGACTCTCCTTTTTTTATAGATGAATTAGAAGATGAAAAGTTAATCACATCGGCGCTTAATCGCTTTTCAGCAATTTCAAACGATAATTTGGTTCGCGTACTATCTTCAAAAAATAAATTAGCAATGGTATAATCTCTAAGGCTCGGCACCTTTTTGATTGGTCGATTAATGACTTCTTTAAAATGCGTAGTCATATCAAAAATGAGATCTAAATCATTTTTTTGTAGGTATTTGATACCAATAAGATTTTGTACACTTAAGGCTTGCATTTAAGTTTTCTTTTGAAGGTAAACCACATCTTTCTCATCATTTTCAATCCAAGAAACTTTAACCTTATCTCCAACCAATGCATCCATTTGAATACCGATATAATCGGGTTTTATGGGTAAATGCCGACTAAATCGCCTATGAACCAAAACCATCAGTTCAATGGTGGATGGTCGTCCATAACTTTCTATAGCTGTCAAGGCTGCTCGTACGCTTCGTCCGGTAAAAAACACATCGTCAATTAAAATCACTTGGCGATTTTCAATGACTACATTCATTAAATTTTGATTGGCAGTCATGGGCTTTTCTGCATGACGAAAATCATCTCTAAAAAATGTCACATCGAGTTTACCATTTTGTACATCTTCAATATGATATTGGAATTTTAATAGTTTAATCATTCGATCTAAAAGAAATATCCCCCTGGGCTGTAGTCCAATTAATACCGTATTTTCTAGCCTCCCGTAACTTTCGATTAATTGACAACACAAACGATGCAAGATAATTTGAATTTTCTGTTGATCTAATAGTATGCGTTCCATCACACGGCTTCCCTAATAATTACAAATTTACATCCATGAGTTTTTTAAACTTTAGTTTTACTTGGATTTCTTTTAATTCAAGTACTCTAAATTTTCCAATTGCAAAAAAAAACCTCCATTTCTAGAGGCTTTAATTCGTCAGATGTTATTTGAAAAACTAGGTTCAAATTCATTGGCCAACTCTTATTGGCTTTCTTCGGTATCGATTACAAAAGGTTTATCGTCACGTTCCCGTATTTTCCTCTTATTAGGCTTTTTAGGTTCATCGGTTTGATCTTCCATTTTACTTTTAAGTTCAGAAAGAACCGAACCTTCTAATTCTCCTAATGTGGCTTTTTTGACATTCTTATTAGAAAGTGATTGATCTCTTTTGATCACATTTTCTTTTTCTTGATCATTAATTAAAGCCGTATGCGAAGCAATGACCGCTGAGCTATCCTTATTAAATTCAATGATTTTAAACTCCGCCTCTTGACCTTTTTTCAAAGGTTTTCCATCGGCGGTCCTCATGCCATTGCGTTTGACATAAATAACCAAATTATCTTGGAAATTGATGATACCGTCACCATTGATGACCTTATCGATTTTAAATTGATGAACCGTACCGACAGCATATTGTTTTTCATATTTATCCCACGGGTTGACTTTAGTTTGTTTATGACCTAGTCTTAATCGACGCTCTTTGGTATCGATGTCCATGACCATCACTTCAATTTTATCACGTAATTTGAATAAATCTGAAGGATGTTTAATACGTTTGGTCCATGAAATATCGCTTAAATAAACCAATCCTTCGATACCGGGTTCTAATTCAACAAAAACTCCAAACTCTTTTAAATTTCGAATAACCCCTTCATGTTTGGTTTTGATTTGATACCTCTCCGTAATATCGGTCCACGGATCTTTGGTTAATTGTTTCATCCCAAGAGACAATTTTCTAGCTTCCGTATCAATTGAAAGCACCTTTACTTTGACTAGATCTCCTTCTTTAACAAATTCTCCTGCAGATCTTAAATAGGTAGACCATGACATATCAACAACTTTCATAAAGCCTTCAACACCATTTTCAACTTCTACGAAAACACCATAGTCATAAATCATCACCACTTTTCCTTCTAATTCTGAACCTTCTTTAATATCAGCACTAAGCTTTTCCCAAGGATGATCTTCCAATTGTTTTAACCCCAATTGTATTTTTATTTCATCTTTGTCAAAGTCCAGTACAACAACATCTAGCGTTTGATCAACCTCTACAATTTCAGATGGATGACTAATTCTCTTCCATGCCAAATCACCAATATGAATCAACCCATCAATAGCTCCTAAATCAATGAATACACCATAAGACATGATACTTTTAACTGTACCTTTTAAAACATTCCCTTTTTCAAGCTTCGAAATGATTTCTTGTTTCATTTCTTCCATATCAGCTTCAATGAGTACTTTATGTGATACAACGATGTTTTTGAATTCTTGGTTGATTTTAACAATTTTAAAATCCATGACCTTGTTGATATACTGATCATAATCTTTAATCTGTTTAATATCAATTTGAGAACCAGGTAAAAAGGCTTCAATTCCTTGAATATCGACAATCATCCCTCCTTTAGTACGACATTTTACGGTTCCCGAAAGTATTTCTTCATTTTTAAATGCTTCATTCACTTTTTCCCAAGCAATGATGGTACGAGCTTTACGATGAGATAAAACGAGCTGACCTGTTTTGTCTTCTGGTTTATCAACGATGACATCTACTAGATCTCCTTCTGCTAATTCTGGATTATATCTAAATTCATTCAGAGAAATCACCCCTTCTGATTTGGCATTAATATCAACCAATGCTTCTCTATCAGCAATACGAACTATTTTTCCTTTGATAATCGAATTTCCAACCGTCCCAAAAAAGTTTTCATCAACTTGGGTTTCAAAACTCTTTATTTTTTTATCGCCAATGGACTCCGCAGTCCCTTTATGTCTTTCCCAATCAAAGTTCTTTAAAAATTCATCAGAAGAAGTGGATTCATCATCTGAATCATTTTTCTCCTCAATTGATTCTGTATGGTTTTGCTTTTCTTTAGATTCTTTTTTTTCAGAATCTAATACAATATTTTTTTTATTGGGTTGTTCTTCCAAAACTCCTTGATTCTGATTTGAACCATCCAATTTGGTTACACTTGTTTGTTTTTCTTTGTTAGAACTAGATTTTTCTGTTAAAATGTCTTCTTGAGTAGTTTCAGATTCTTGTTTGATTTTTGACATTTAGCTTATTTGTATTCTGTAGATGGGGAAACGTTCATTCCAAATACAGAAGAGATTACTAATTATTTAATGATTGCTCTTTTGTTTCCCTCTGAATTTAAAAGCCTGCAAATATAAAAATACTATCCAAAATAGATTCTTTTGCTTACAATCCTTTGCATTAGAAACCTTAGGCCAACAATTCTACAATTTTTGATCGACAATCTTTTTGGATTTTAGGTAGACTTGTTCTGCATTTAAATCTGTTACATCAATTTCAATAGCATCACTAGCTTTTGATAATGGGGAATGCTTTCTATATTGATCGATGTGATCTCTTTTAATTACATTTTTAAATATCATATTAAAGTTTACTTTATTATCTAGTTGGGTTAATTCTTTATAGCGTCTTTTGGCTCTAGTTTCCGGATGAGCTGTCAAATAGATCTTGCACTCTGCCTTGGGAAAAACCACCGTACCGATGTCTCGTCCTTCCATAACGACGGCTTTATTCTGTCCGATTTTTCGTTGAAGAGAAACCAAATAAGTCCTGACCTCTGAATAAGTAGAAATCGAACTCACAAAATCAGAAACTTCTATGGATCGTATTTGGTCATCCACATCAACACCATTGAGAAAACATCGTTGTTGAAAATCATCGATTTTAAATTCAATATAAATATTATTGATATTCTTAATTAACTTTTGCATATCAATTTGATTATTGGTTTTTCTATAATGCTTTAAAGCATATAATGTCACGGCTCGATACATCGCGCCTGTATCAATATGTCTATAATGATAATGACTAGATAGTCTTTTTGCAAGCGTTGTTTTTCCGGTTGATGCTTTACCATCAATGGCAATGATGATTTTTTTTGAATGACTACTCAATATCTATATTACACTATCTATTGCAACATTAACAAATCCCATCAAAATATGAACAAAAGTAGCATTCGATACGACTACAATACACCCATCAAAAACCCAGTATTTTTGGAGTCTACACAAGAAATCTATATTTCTCATGCTGGCTATTGATTATGAAGAAAAACTATACTCTAGAACCCTTATGTTTAGGGGATTATATACCTGAGTGCCAAAAGGTATCAGACTTTTCAAATGGACCGTATGGTCAGATCAAATGACTTCTAATTTTGTTGTTGGAACAGGAAAAATAATTTGATATTTTTGGGATAGATTGAAACCCATGCGATTACCAAAAAAAAATCAACATCCTCTATGGTCGAATCAAGGCATTCGACGGGTTGGATTCTGGGATGTCGACGTGACCAAATTAGCGATTGAAAAACATAAATATCTCATCATTCCCCGTCGTTTATACATGACCAACACTTCCTCTTTTAACCAAGATATGGCGTGTTTAGAAACCTATTATCCCATAGAAACAATCATCTATTGCCTTAAAAACACCAAAGAATGGTTATTTCCCATTGTTTTTTCTCTAACGGCTAAACGATATGGTTTATCTCCTTTTCAAACCTGTCATGGTACATTCGGTTAGTGATTTTTTAATAAAAACTATTCAAGAAATACAAACTTTTTCTTGTTTTCAAGATTTTGGATTGGGTGGAGGCACTAGTTTAGCCTTGCGATACCAACATCGACGTTCTTACGACATTGATTTATTCACAAAGGGCCACATCGATGAAAAAAAATATCAAAGTATCCAAAAAGAACTGCAAAATTTTTATGGTGTCGATGCGATCGTTATTTGTATTTCAAAACAACCTATGGAGTATTTAAGATCGTATCGGATTCAAATTCATCAAAACAATTCTTATTCAAAGATTGATTTGATTCAAAAAGCACCCCTTTCCGATCCTTTTCAAAAAGAATTCGATATTCAAATGTTATCTTTAATAGACATTGGTATTTTAAAACTCATTAGTGCCAATCATCGAGTGAGTAAAAAAGATATTTACGATTTAGATTGTATCACTGATAAAATCCCTTTAATTAATTTAATGGAACGACTTCAAAGAGTGCAAGAAACTGATGCAATCCAAGATTATCCCCTTATTTTTGGCATGCCCCCCAAAGAAAGTTTACTTCAAAACCCCAGCCGATTACATTTTATCGATACGATGACATCCGATTATGATCGGGGATTTTTTGAAGTTGAAGAAATACATTCCGTTCAAGGGCTTGATTGGCCTCATGCCGAATCGAGCTGGGATGTCAAAGTCTTATCCTATCTTTATGATATGGGATTGGATAAAATATATTCTAAAACCATCAATCAATTAACAGAACGCATTAAAGAACGAACGAATAATGATCATGGTCTTTATCTTTAAGCACACGATTTATCCATCATCATTCATAGAAGATAATGTTGTGACGACTATCCTTTTTAAGAGATCATCGATACACAGGCTTCTAAGCCTTAATTCAGCTAAGTTTTGAGTTCTTTTAACTGATTTTCTTGTGAAACACGGGATCGAATGGCTTCGATTAACAATTGCAACGTGCTTCTCATCATTTGTTGATATTCTTGAAATTCCTCTCCCAATAATGCTATGAGTTATCGCATCACGTCATATTTGGTCTTATCGAACATAGTTCCCTTTTTTTTTGGGGTATCAAACTCATTAAACATGAGAACTATTGTATTGAGAAAAATTTTCGAAGGACCCTCCATATAAAATATCGCATATGAATCTTTCTAACTCTTTACTTACAGTAGAATCTTGGTTTTACGAATCCTATACATTTCCTTATCAGAGGAAAAACTACTTTTTTGATTAAACCAAACAGATCCCTTATTTTCAAAAATCAAGAAGTCTTATCTGCTTTAAATCAATGGATTACAACTTTTTAGAATTGATGGCTGATTGATTAGTAAGAGCTAAATCAATGACTTCCATCATTTCATCTACATAATGAAATTTCAGTCCTTTCAAATACTTCTGTTCGATGTAATCCACATCACTCTGATTGGCTTGACTCAAAATAATTTCTTTAATATTAGATCTCTTAGCCGCTAATATTTTTTCTTTGAGACCACCCACTGGCAATACTTTTCCACGGATTGTAATTTCACCAGATAAAGCTATTTTACTTTTGATTCGCTTTTGAGTAAAAAGAGAAACCAACGAAATTAAAATAGCGATTCCTGCACTGGGCCCATCTTTTGGCGTTGCTCCTTCAGGAACATGGATATGTACATTATATTTTTCAAAATCTATTTTTTCTAATCCCATAAGGCTTGCATTGGATTTGATATACTCCATGGCAATCGTCGCTGATTCAGACATGATTTTTCCTAGATTGCCAGTAAAAGTCAATTTTCCCTTCCCTTTTGAAATAGCCGACTCAATGAATAAAATATCTCCACCCGCCCATGTCCATGCTAATCCAGTAGCCACACCTGCCACATGGTTATTCTCATACTTATCCCTTCTCTTTTTTTCTGGCCCCAAAATGGTTGATAGCTGTGAAATCTCGGGTGAGATATGATATTCTTCTTCTAAAGCCACCGATTTAGCTGTATGACGTACCAAACTTGCAATTTGCTTTTCTAGGCCTCTCACACCAGATTCAAACGTATAATTATCAATAACCTTTTCCAAGAGTGCATTTGATAGTTTAATTTGTTTAGAAGTAAGACCGTGTTCTTTGACCGTTTTGGGAATCAAATGCTTTTTGGCGATCATTATTTTTTCTTCAAGGGTATATCCTGAAACCTCAATGATTTCCATCCTATCTTTTAAGGCATTATGAACTTCATTTAAATTATTGGCCGTAGCTATAAACAATACTTTGGTTAAGTCATATCCCGTTTCAAGATAATTATCATAAAATGCATGATTCTGTTCTGTATCTAAAACCTCTAAAAAGGCCGCTTCTGGATTACCATGCGTTCCACGTCCAATTTTATCAATTTCATCCAAAACAAAAACAGGATTACTAGTTTTAGCTTTTTTAATGCTTTGAATAATGCGACCTGGTCTTGAACCAATATAGGTTCTTCGATGACCTCTAATTTCGGATTCATCATGGAGCCCACCAAGTGAAATACGAACATATGATCGACCCAAAGCTTCAGCAATAGATTTTCCCAATGATGTTTTTCCTACTCCAGGGGGCCCCACTAAACATAATAATGGAGACTTTAAGTCTTTTTTTAATTTAAATACCGCTAAAAACTCGATCATGCGTTTTTTAACCTTTTCTAATCCAAAATGATCACGATCTAAAATTCTTTGAGCTCTTTTCAGATCAAGCTTATCGACTGAATATTCTCCCCATGGTAGTTCTAAAAATAAATCTAAATAATTTCGTTGTACTGAATATTCAGCCAATTGAGGATTCATTCTCTGCAGTTTATTGACTTCTTTATTGAATATTTCGTTAACCTTTTTATCCCACTTTTTAGATTTGGCTTTTGTTTTTAATTCTTCGACTTCATCTTCAAAACTTTCTTTACCCAATTCTTTTTGAATCGTTTTCATCTGCTGTTGCAAAAAATATTCTCTTTGTTGTACATCAATATCTTTTCTAACTTGCGATTGAATATCATTTCGAAGCATGACTTTGTCGTGTTCTTCATTGAGTAGACGAAGACATTTTAATGCCCTCTGACGAAATTCATTTTCTTCTAAAATTTCCTGTTTTTGTTTTACATGGAAATTCATATTTGCAGAAATAAAATTGATTAAAAAACTATCACTTTTAATGTTTTTTACAGCAATTGAAGCTTCTGTGGGAATGCCATCACTTTCTTTTATAATGCGTTCGGCCACATCTCTAATCGTATCAATGATGGCTTTGTATTCTTTTGTTTTATGTTTTGTTTTTGCATACGGCGTTTTATCAACATCAGCTTCAAAAAAGGGATGAGATTGATTCATTTTTAAAATTTTAAATCGACTTCGACCCTCCAATATTGCTGTGGTTGAATTATCTGGTAACTCAATGATTCTCAAAATTTTTGCGACTGTACCAATATGGTTTAAATCTTCAGGTTTTGGATCATTCACATCGGGTATTTTCTGAGCAACCACACCCAATAGTTTATCTCCTTGGTCGACGTGTTTTAAAAGTTGAATCGCTTTTTTCCTTCCAGCCACAATAGGAATTACCACTCCTGGGAATAGTACTGTGTTTTTAAGAGGTAAAATGGGCAGCGTTTTAGAAATCGATTCTTCTTTAGTGGTATCTTCTTGCTCATATTTTTTACTGATTAGAGCCTTCTCAGATTCTTCTCCGTTTTCAAAAATGTATGTTTCTATTTTTTCTTTGTTTGTTTTTCTCATTGAACTTTATTAGTGCGTCAAATTGTCAGCCAACATGACTTTTATCTTTATGGTTTCGAAATAGGCTCCCACTTACAACATGCCTACGATTAAAAATGCAATTGTTGTGCCACATCCAATAAGAGTAATATATGTGACATTTATTGCGCATCCCAAGGACGAAATTAATTCGCATTTCATAGGCATGATGTGATGATTATTATTCAAGACCTTAAAACGACCTATGCTGGGATCACTTTATTTAATTTTTAGAACAATTGATTTTTTATACTTGGTGTTACATTTTATGGTTATTCAAGTCCAGCCATAAAGTACCGAAAATGATATCGTCCCAATATGATATTGTATATTGGTATTTTTTTAATCTTGAACTCAAATTATTGTGAATCTCACTAAAATTTTAAGACATGAAAAAATTCATTAATCAACTGTGGATTATAGCATTAATCCTTGGATCATTAACCATTTCTCAAGCACAACAAGAAAGAGAAGTAAGAGATATCGGGTTTTATCACTCTATTGAAATTGCGGGTGCTTATCACATCAATCTTGTAAAAGGATCCCCTGGATCTATCACTTTAGAAGGAGCAAAGCTCTCTTCAGTTTCAACTTCAGTTAAAAACGGCATTCTTAAGATTCAAACAAAACTCAATTTAGGATTTATCTCTCGGAGGGGGACGATACAAGTCACAATCCCTATCGATGAATTAAAAGCCTTGACATTAAGTGGTTCAGGAAAAATTTCAAATCGTCATACATTGTCTAGTGATCAATTGAAATTATCCCTTGCTGGGTCAGGAAAAATCGATTTAAATATCCATGCAGATGTCATTGAGAGCATGGTATCGGGTTCTGGTAGAATCACATTATTTGGTGATACTGACAGTGTTCATTTTTCTTTAGCCGGCTCAGGTCTCATAAAAGCATCCGAATTAAAAGCAGATCAAGCCATAGCTAATATCAGTGGATCAGGTTCAATAAGCCTTTATGCCAGTGATTCATTCAATGGTAGTATCAGTGGATCAGGAAGAGTCATCTGTTATGGAAACCCTAAGAAACAAACTCAAAAAGTTTTAGGCTCCGGACGAATTAGTTTTGTAGATTAGTTCTTATTGATTTTGGAATTCGTAGCAGGAGTATAGCGCCTAGTAAAAAGACAACTAAAAAAAACGTAATCGAGCTTCTCAAACTTCCTGTGATTTGATCTAAAAATCCAAAGGTTATTATTCCAATAATAACCCCCACCTTTTCAGTGACTTCATAAAAACTGAAAAAAGATGTGGTCTCTTTTGTTTTAGGGATTAATTTAGAATATGTTGATCTAGACAAGGCTTGTAATCCACCCATCACCAATCCCACACATCCCGCAATAATATAAAACTGAATGGGTTGATAAACAAAATAAGCGGAGATACAAATGATGGACCAAAAAATATTCAAGACTGCCAAAACTTGAATATTTCCGAATTTCCCAGAAGCTCTTGCAGTAATTTCTGCACCGATAACTGCCACCAATTGAATTAGTAAAATGCTTATTATCAACCCAATAGTTTTTTGAGAATCATTAATCCAATTAATTTCTTGTTCACCAAAATAAGCAGCAATAATCAATACCGTTTGTAAAGCCATGCTGTAAACAAAAAAAGAAGTTAAATACCGATTTAAGCCTTTGAGTTTTTTTGATTCATTCCAAACTTTATAAAGTTCTCGAAAACCATTGACAAAAATATTTCGAATGTTTTTGACTTTTTTAATTCCTTTAGGTAATGCATAAAACGAAATTTGGCTAAATAGAATCCACCAAACACCAACCAAAACAAAAGAATATTTCATAGCTTTCAAGGCTTGTTGAGATTCATTTCCAGCAATTCCAAACCAATGGGGATTCATGACCATCATCAAATTAAAAACCAGTAAAATCATACTACCAACATACCCATAAGAAAACCCTTTTGCGCTCGCCTTATCCATTTGATGAGAATAAGCAATATCGGGTAGGTATGAGTTATAAAACACTAGGCTCCCTGTAAAACCAATCAGTGCTAGCGCATAAAATGCAATCCCCAACTCAATATTTTCAATCTCAAACCAATACAACCCTATACAAGATAGCCCCCCTAGATAGACGAAGAATTTCATAAATATTTTTTTATTTCCGATATAATCGGCAATGCCAGAAAGTATGGGAGTCGTTATGGTAACCATTAAAATAGAAAGACCGGTGACAAAACTGATTAAGGCCGTCGACCTTATATCCATTCCAACCATTGATATAGTATCGCTTTCATCTAGAATACTTCCATAATAAATTGGAAAGATAGCTGAAGAAATGACCAAAGGATACACAGAATTAGCCCAATCATAAATAGCCCATGCTCTAATGAGTTTTTTATCTCCTTTTTTATTTTTTTTCAAAATGAATCATTCAAATATCTTTCCAATAAAAGCCAATTTATTTTAATCTCAACGGACTATGGAAACTGTTGGCTACAAAAGTAATAAATGATTAGATTTCTTGAGCCAACTAGTACGGCTATGATTATTCTTGATGTAATAGACCATTGAATTTAGTCCTACTATGGAATAGTTTAATTTTGATTTGAAATCACTTTGGTTGAAACCCAACTTACACTCAATATCGGGCTCTATTTTATTGGTGATTACCTCTTTTTTGTGCCAAGGATGTATTAATGCCCAAAAACAAGAATCCCATAAAAAAATACCCGCCTATCCGATTAGTAAAACTGAAATTCAATGGAAAGCTGATTTAACTCCAGAGGCATACTATGTCCTTAGAACAGCAGGAACTGAGCGACCGTTTACCGGAAAGTATAATGACCATAAAGAAGAAGGAACCTATCATTGTGCAGGTTGTCAGGCTGCTTTGTATGATTCAAAAGATAAATTTAATTCTGGTACCGGTTGGCCTTCTTTTGATCGGGGCATCGAAGAAAATTTAGAATTAGGCGAAGATTATTTGCTAGGTTATCGAAGAGTAGAGCTCAAATGCAGTCAATGTGGTGGACATTTGGGCCATTTATTCCATGATGGACCACAAGAAACCACCGGAATGAGACATTGTATTAATTCTGCTGCTTTAGAATTTATTCCAACATGTTCAGATGAATGATTTTCCAAAAGCAAAATCTAAAAAAAACTGGCAAAAGATACTCTCGAAATCGGAATATCACATTCTGATTAATAAAGGAACGGAACCCCCCCCCATTTTCAGGAAAATATAACAATTATAAATCCCCCGGTAAGTATACTTGTAAAGGATGTGGGCAAGAACTTTTTGATTCACTTCACAAATTTGATAGTGGATGTGGATGGCCAAGTTTTGATCAATCTATAAAAAATACGATTGTATACCAAAAAGATACTTCGTTTGGTATGAATCGAATTGAAATTATTTGCAGTCGATGTGGGATACATTTAGGTCATGTATTTCATGATGGTCCAACCCAAACAAAAAAAAGATATTGTGTGAATTCCGCTTCACTAGTCCATAAAAACTAATTGTTTAAACACCTTATGATTATTTAATTTTGCACCTCTTTATATAGAGAACATGACTGACTATGATTTAATTGTATTGGGAAGCGGACCAGGAGGATATGTCACAGCTATTCGTGCTTCCCAATTGGGTTTAAAAACTGCCATTATAGAAAAGGAAGAGTTGGGAGGAGTCTGTCTCAATTGGGGCTGTATTCCAACAAAAGCACTATTAAAATCAGCGCAAGTTTTTGAGTATTTAAAACAGGCTAATGATTATGGTTTTCAAATCAAAGAGTACCATTCAGATTTTGACGCCATCATTAATCGAAGTCGCCATGTGGCTGAAACCATGAGTAAAGGCGTCAACTTTTTAATGAAAAAAAATAAAATCACTGTTTTAAAAGGTCATGGAAAAGTATTGCCCAACAAAAAAGTAGAAATTCTTCAAAATAAAAAATCTCAAATAGTTTCGGCTTCAAATATTATCATTGCTACCGGAGCTCAATCTAGAGAAATCGCTCAACTAAAACAAGATGGTGAAAAAATCATCGGATATCGACAAGCCATGTCATTAAGGCAACAACCTAAAAGCATGATTGTGGTCGGTTCAGGGGCTATCGGTGTAGAATTTGCCTTTTTCTATAATTCACTGGGAACAAAAGTTTTTTTAGTTGAATATTTAGATCGTATTGTTCCTGTTGAAGATATTGATATATCAAAGCAATTATCAAAGAGCTTTTCTAAAAAAGGAATTGGAATTTTAACAGAATCTGAAGTTTTTGATGTCAAAACAAATACACAAGGGGTAACGGCTAAAATCAAAACTCCCAAAGGAGAAAAAGAAATCAAAGCCGATGTTTTGCTGTCGGCGATTGGTATTAAATCAAATATAGAAAACATCGGATTAGAAGAGGTGGGAATCGTAGTGGATAACGATAAAATCTTGGTTGATAATTTTTATAAAACCAATATTCCAGGTTATTATGCCATTGGAGATATTACCAAAGGACCAGCACTAGCTCATGTAGCATCAGCCGAAGGGATTCTCTGTGTTGAAAAAATTACCGGGCATCATCCAGAGCCATTGGATTACGGAAATGTTCCAAGTTGCACATACTGTTTGCCAGAAGTAGCTTCTGTGGGATTGACTGAACTACAAGCCAAAGAAAGAGGATTTGAGTTAAAAATTGGAAAGTTTCCTTTTTCTGCTTCTGGAAAAGCTCAATCAGCAGGAAAACCAGAAGGTTTTGTTAAGGTTATTTTTGATGCTAAATATGGAGAGTTATTAGGATGTCATATGATTGGGGAAGGCGTCACTGATTTAATCGCAGAAGCCGTCATAGCAAGAAAGTTGGAAACCACGGGGCATGAAATACTAAAAGCTATTCATCCTCACCCTACCTTGAGTGAAAGCATCATGGAAGCCGTTGCCGATGCCTATGGCGAAGTGATTCATCTTTGATTAAGCCATTAGTTTTTTATTTTTACCCCATGAGTTTATTGGAAATTTCAAAGATTTTTTCTCTTTCAGTTTCTGTGATTTTAATCTTTGGATGCAGTGATTTTCAGAAACTACTGTCATCGAGTGATAGTTCTGCACAATACAAAGAAGCCGAAATTTTGTACAACCAATCGGAATTTAAAAAAGCCGCAAAATTATTTGAACAAGCGGCTCCAAGATATCGGGGGACTCCACAAGCAGAACGAGTCGTTTTTTTGTATGCTGATTCTTATTATCATGCTGGTGATTATTATTTAGCAGCGCATCAATTTGAAAATTTCATTCAATCTTATCCCCAAAGCCAAAAGTTGATTGAAGCCTATTTCAAAGAAGCCATGTGTTATTATAATTTATCACCTAAGTTTAGTTTAGATCAAGAAGACACCCATAAAGCCGTTGAAAAACTACAACTCTTTATCAATAATTTTCCAAATGCTGAGTTTACTGATGATGCCAATAATGCTATTATCGAACTTCAAATTAAATTAGAAAAAAAAGAATTTGAAATCTCTAAAAACTATTATACTATTCGAGATTATAATGCAGCAATAACTTCTTTTGATAATTTTATTGCTTCTTTTCCTGGAAATAATTTTCGAGAAGAATCTCTTTATTTTAAATTTTTATCTTCCTATGAAATCGCCATCAATAGCGTTGAAAGCAAAAAACAAGAACGTCTAAATAACTTGGTATCCCAATACAATTCTATTATCAGTTATTATCCTGAAAGTGTTTTTATTGAAGACTTAAACGAAAAAATGGAGATTGTCAATCAAGAACTTTCACTCGATGATCAAACTAAAATTGCCGAACTCACAGAATAACTTTTATACTTAATCACTAATTATCATGCGTTACAACCGACTCAAAGTTGAATTAACTACAAAAACCTATAATCGAGATTTAATTGAAAAACCCGTAGGGAATATTTATAAAGCCGTCTCTATTATTGCCAAAAGAGCCATACAAATCAATTCAGACATCAAAATTGAATTGTCCGAAAAATTAAAGGATTTTGAAACCTATACAGACTCTTTGGATGAGGTCTTTGAAAACAAAGAACAAATCGAAGTTTCAAAATATTATGAGGCGTTACCTAAACCCCATTCTTTAGCAATTTCTGAATGGGAATCTGATTCAATTTTTTTTAAAGAAGACGAGCCAGCTCAAGAATGAATTCCCTTGGCGGCAAAAAAATATTGCTGGGAATCAGTGGTGGTATTGCCGCCTATAAAGCTCCCTTAATTGTTCGCAGTCTTATTAAAAGGGGGGCCGAAGTCAAAGTCATTTTAACTCCGGCAGCTAAAGATTTTGTCACTCCACTAACTCTTTCAACACTTTCTAATAACTCAGTTCATTGGTCATTTACAGAAACAAAATTTGATAACCCACGGTGGATTAATCATGTGGAACTAGGACAATGGGCCGACTTATTTTTAATCGCTCCGGCGACAGCTAATACTATTTCTTCCATGGTACATGGTAGATGTAATAATTTGTTATTAGCCACTTATTTATCAGCAAGATGCCCCGTAATGATAGCACCTGCCATGGATTTGGATATGTATGCTCATACCAGAACTCAAAATAATCTAGATTCCTTAGTAAAACAAGATATTCATGTGCTTGATGTGGGTGACGGATTTTTAGCTAGTGGACTCCATGGAAAGGGAAGAATGCTAGAACCTCAAGAAATCGCTCAAGACGTTGAATTTTTTTTTACTAACAACCAACCCTTAAAAGATAAAACGGTTATGATTACCGCTGGACCAACCTATGAAGCCATAGATCCTGTTCGTTATATCGGTAATCATTCTTCAGGTAAAATGGGCTATTGTTTGGCTGAAGTTGCTTTGCAGTTAGGAGCCCATATCACATTGATTTCTGGACCTACTAATTTAAAGCTTGAACACCAAAACCTAGAAATAATAAATATTCAATCAGCAGATGAGATGTTTCAAGCAAGCAAATCCAAATACCAATCAATGGATATTATCATTGCAGCAGCTGCCGTTGCTGATTTCAAACCCAAAATTTGTTGGAATTCAAAAATCAAAAAAGAACATACGCTGGACCATATTGCACTAGAACCCACTAGAGATATTCTTCAATTTATTGGACTTCATAAAACGAATCAACATCTAGTAGGATTTGCTCTTGAATCTGACAATGAATTAGAAAATGCCAAAAAGAAAATAGTGAACAAAAAACTAGATGCCATCGTATTGAATTCATTGAATGTTCTAGGGGCTGGCTTTAAAAGTTCACAAAACAAAATCACATATATCCATAAAGACTTTACTAAAACTGAATATCCTTTAAAAGACAAAATTGAGGTAGCAAAAGATATTTTTAATCAAATTATCTCTAGGATTTGATACGGTATTTTTTTTTCTCATTATCTTTTCTTGGCTTAAATATTCCTTCCTATACACAAGAACTTAGAGCAACCGTAGTTGTTAACTCATTACTTACAGAACAAACCAATAATAGAATATTTCAAGAACTTCAGACCCATGTGAGTACTTTTCTCAATACCCAAAGGTTTACGAATCAAACGGTTTTAATTCAAGAAAAAGTGCATTGTAATTTTATATTTGTCATTGAAGATTTTAGAAACAACCAGTTCAGTGGCACCCTTCAGGTTCAATCATTTCGTCCAATATACGGGGCGGATTATTCATCTCCAGTTTTTTCCAATTTAGATCAGGATATTCAATTTGAATATCGAAGTCAAACCCCTTTTCGATATTCTACCGATAATTATACTTCTGAATTAATGGCTCTCCTAAGTTTTTATAGTCATCTAGTTTTGGCTTATGATTTGGATACTTTTTCAGCAATGGGTGGCCAATTTCATTTAAGGCAAGCTCGATATATTCAGCGACTGGCTCGGTCTCAAGGTCAAAATGGTTGGTTTCCACAACCTAATAAAAAAAACCGCTACCAACTAATTCAAGAATTAGATACTCAGATAGGACAAGCGTTTAGAGCCAAAGCACTCTATCAATACCATCGCAATGTCTTGGATCAATTGGTTGACAATCCACATCGCGGATTAAATCAATTATTTGATATTATCCTTGATTTTGAAGATATTTTTAAAATCAATAGCCGACTAATGCTCTTTCAACTTTTAATCGATATTAAACACCAAGAAATCTATCAAATCTTATCCAATGGAAATATGCCTATTCCTAAACCAGTCATTGAATCATTAAATAGAATATTTCCTAGCGAGAGTCAACTTTGGAATAATTTATAAACTGTCTGGACTAGTATCTTTGCAATTCTCAAAATAATCAATATTGCTCTGCAGCTTAGAAATTGAAAACTATGCTTTAATCGAGCATGTCAAAGCCGACTTTTCAAATGGCATGACGTGTATTACAGGTCAAACTGGTTCTGGAAAATCAATTATTTTGGGTGGATTGTCCCTAGTGTCAGGGAAAAGGGCTGATGCTACTATGATTAAAAATACGTCTAAAAAATGTACTGTCGAAGCCGTTTTTGATATTCAAAACAAACAATTAATACCCTTTTTCAAAGAAAATAATCTAGAGTATGATGATCAAACCATTGTACGAAGAGAAATTTATCCTCATGGGAAATCAAGAGTATTTGTCAATGATTCTCCAGTAAAATTATCAATCTTAGAAAGCCTGTGCGTTCAGTTGATTGATATCCATTCTCAAAGAAAAACCCAAACTTTACTCCAAGAAGATCAACAGTTATTAATACTAGATTCTTTTGCTCAAAATTCTGAACTAAAACATCAATATCAAACCACTTTTGATCATTACAAAACCATTCAAAAATCCATAAAACAACTCACGGTTAAAAATAATTTGGATGAATATTCTTTAGAACTGAATGAATTTTTATTACAAGAATTACAAGAGGCCGATTTGCATTCTGACTTAAAAAGTCAACTAGAATCTCAATTAAACAAATTAATCTATTTCGAAGACATTCAAAATGGGATCCAGGGGGCTATTCACACGCTAGAAAATGAACCTCATGGATTGAATAATCAAATGCTCGAATTGCAAAACCATGTTGATTCTGCATCGAAAAACTCAGAACAATTTCGTGATCTTTCCCAAAGTGTATCAACCTTGAGAATTGAACTACAAGAGCTATCCATCGAACTCCATAGAAAGCTTGATTCTTTGGTAATTAATCATGAAGATATTAACCAAATCAATGAACACTTAAACCGTATTAACAAACTTGAACTAAAACACCGAGTTCAATCGGTTGATCAACTAATTCTAAAAAGAGAGGAATTACGAGAATCGTTAAACAATGCTCAGCGATTTAAAACTCAAATCAAAGCACTGAAGTCAAAAGAAGTTATAATCTATAAACAATTAAAACAACTTGGAACAAAACTTAGTGAAAACAGAAAAAAAAAGTCTGTTCAATTGATTAGAGAAATTCAAACATTGACCCAAAAAATGGGATTGGGAGATTTAAAAATAAAAATAGATTTTGATACCACAGAACATCCCGAATCTAACGGCATTGATAACCTTACCTTTTTATTAAAACTTAATAGAGGAAGTCCATACAAGCCCCTCAAAAATGTTGTCTCAGGAGGTGAGTTATCAAGAATTATGTTAGCACTTAAAACCGTGATTTCTCGCTATAAAAATCTTCCAACAGTAGTTTTTGATGAAATTGATACCGGTATATCAGGTAAAATTGCAGATGCGGTTGCTCATGTTATGCTAACTCTATCAAACCAAATGCAAGTCATTACCGTAACCCATCTACCCCAAGTTGCAGCCGTTGGTCAGCATCACTTTAAAGTTTATAAACAAAGTGAACTAACTTCTACAAAAACAATTATTAAAAAATTAAATCGACAACAGAGAATTGATGAAATAGCTTCCATGCTCTCAAGTAATCAAGTAACTACTACCGCTTTAAAACATGCTCAAGCATTACTAAATCATAATCTTATTGACAATGAAACATAAAATTTTAGAAGGGAAAAAAGGAATCATTTTTGGCGCTCTTGATGCCCAGTCCATTGCATGGAATGCCGCTATTGCTATTCATGATGCTGGCGGTCAATTTGTATTGACCAATTCACCATTGGCAATTCGAATGGGCTCAATTAATGACTTGGCTAAAAAAACTAATTCAAAAACCATTGCATGCGATGCCACTAGTTTAGAAGATTTAAATCTTTTAATTGAGCAATCAACTATAATACTGGAGTCTAAACTCGATTTTGTCCTACATTCTATTGGAATGTCTGTCAATGTTAGAAAAAACAGACATTATACGAATCTAAAATACGACTGGTTGACCAAAGGGTGGGATATTTCAGCCGTATCCTTTCATAAGGTATTACATACTCTTTATCAGCAAGATGCCATGAACCAATGGGGAAGTATTTTAGCTTTATCTTATATCGCTGCCCAAAAAACTTTTCCAAACTACAGCGATATGGCTGAAAATAAAGCTTATTTAGAATCCGTAGCTAGAAGTTTTGGGTATTATTTTGGAAAAGAAAAAAAAGTTAGAGTCAATACCATTTCACAGTCTCCAACTCCAACAACGGCAGGAAAAGGCGTTAAAGGGTTGGATGCTTTTTTAAATCTTGCAGAAGCTAATTCCCCTTTAGGAAATGCCACGGCTATGGATTGTGCTCAGTACATCGTGTCGCTTTTTTCGGATTATACCAAAAAAGTAACTCTTCAAAATCTGTATAATGATGGTGGGTTTTCTTCCATTGGGGTTTCTGAGGAAGTTCTTTCAAAATATTTTGAAAAATCTTAATCTAGATTTAACTTAACACAACGCTTTATTTTTTAGAATCAAAAGTTTTTATAGCAATCGTTACAATGGTGATTGTAGGAATAACTGGTGGCATCGGAGCCGGCAAAACAACTCTTATGAAACTGTTTGAAAACAAACAAGTACCCTGTTTTTACTCCGATGAAATAGCTAAAAAGTTAATTGAAACGACCGCTAGGCAAGAAGTGATTCAACAATTTGGGGGAATTATTGTTAAACCCAATGGAGAGATTGATAAAAACAAATTATCGACTATAGTTTTTTCTAATAAACATCAACTTGAAAAATTAAATGCTATTATACATCCAAAAATCCGACACGCTTTTAATGAATTTAAACATCGACATCAAAAGCATTGGCTCATTGCCAAAGAAGCTGCCATCATGATTGAGTCGGAGTCCTACAAAGAATGTGATTATTTGGTTTTAGTAACAGCCCCTAGAAAAATTAGAAAGCAAAGAATCATGCGTCGAAGTAAAATGACTTATCAAATGATTGAAGCTCGAATGGCCACACAATGGGAAGATGATATCAAACGAACCTATGCTGATTTTGAGATAGAATCCACTGACCAATACAAAATGAAAAAAGATTTTGAAACTTTGTACCTTCGATTACAGACTTTAACAACTGCTTGAAAAATCCCTTTCTCTCTGTTTCCAAAAGAATTGACAAATTGTCTTCGTCTAAGGGCCTGGGGTTTATAAAGTCTAAATTATTAAATAAATCGAATTTTAGTTTGTTTATTTTACTGATGATCACCACTGTCATAGGTATCGTTTCTATCCAAGGATATTGGATTCATTCCACATGGGAAGATCGAGAAAATGAATTTTCAATGGCTGTGACCCAGTCTTTACAAATGGTTTCTGAAAAAATTCAGTATAGAGAACTATCGGATTATGTTGCCAATTACAATAGTTTGATTGATTCTCTTTCAGAAAAAGGGGAGTCTAATTTTAAAGACATCTATTTCTTTGTTGATCAAGATTCTCCTGATAACTTTATTTCTTATTATTCCTACGGTCTTCTTTTTGAAGAATATGATATCATGCCATTTTTTGACACTGATTTTGGATCTATTGGTTCCAAAGTAATCGATTATAAAAGTAAATCTACTGCACTAGTGATTAATAAAAGTGATGTCTTTGATAGAGAAGATCGATTTCTTTCAAATATTGAACGAATCACCAATGTCCATCAAATTTCTGATCAATTTCGTCAATCAACTTTTTTAGAATATGCTAGTACCCGACCGATACATAAACGACTATCGACCGAAGAATTAGATATGGTATTGTATCAAGAGTTTGATAACAAAAACATAAATACCCCTTATGAATTTGGTATTTATGATAAGGGATTAGCGACTAAAATTCGAAGCAATCGATACAAAGAGCAAATCGACGGGCCTAATTATACATATCCCATTTTTATGGACGAAAATAACAACGCACAATATCAATTGGTCGTCTATTTCCCCAATAAAAATCAGTATGTGTTTTCTTCTATTTTGAGCATTAGTGTCTTGTCGCTGGTACTGAGTATATTGATTATTTCCCTTTCATCTATTGTTTTAATTAGACTGATAAAACAAAAAAAGATTTCGGAAATAAAAACCGATTTTATCAATAATATCACTCATGAGTTTAAAACTCCCATTGCTACCATCAATTTAGTAGTTGATTCTTTGAATAACAGTTCGTTACGAAATAATACTCAAAGGCTAAGTCAATATCTAGATATTATTAGAGAAGAAAATTCTAGAATGCTGACGAATGTTGAAAGTGTTCTTCGAGTTTCTCAACTAGAAAAAAAAGGAAAAGTTGATAAACATTTAATTCATTTTCATTCCCTCATCAATGAAGCAATCTTAGGATTAGGTCTAATTATTAAAGATAAAAAGGGATTGATTCAAACTAGGTTCAATGCTACTAATGATACGGTATTAGGAAATCAGCACATGTTAGAAAATCTTGTAACCAATATCGTTGATAATTCTATCAAATACACCAAAGAAGATCAATCCCCAGAAATTTATATTAGCACATGGAATGAAGAAAAATCTTTTTATTTATCCATCGCTGATAACGGTAGAGGCATGTCATCAACTACACAAAAACTAGTTTTTGAAAAATTTTATCGAAAAGAATCGGGCAATATCCATAATATCAAGGGTTATGGGTTAGGTCTTTCCTATGTTAAACAAATTAGTGATTTGCATAAAGCTAAAATTACCATTGATACGAAATTAAACGAGGGATGTCAGTTTACTTTGAGGTTTTCTAATGAAATATGAATTTAAACACACCGATATAGTTAACTTTAGGGGCTAAAAAATTGAAAAAATTTAAATCTAAAATTTTAATTGCTGAAGATGATTTCAATTTTGGCAATCTTCTTAAAGATTACTTAGAAGCTCACAATTTCAATGTCACATTAGCCAAAGATGGACATCAAGCTTTGACTCTTTATTCCAAAGAAAAGTTTGATTTATGCATACTCGACATCATGATGCCCCATATGGATGGGTTTACTCTCGCTGAAAAAATTCGTATCATCGATGATAGCGTATCTATTTTTTTTCTCACTGCAAAAAATTTAAAATCTGATTTGCTCAAAGGTTATAAAGTTGGTGCTGATGACTATTTAACAAAACCATTTGACTCTGAAGTATTATTAGCCAAAATCAATAGAGTTCTCAGTAGTAAATCCATCAAAGAATCCAAATACAAGGAAAAATCACCAGAAGTTTATAAACTTGGGAATTATTTATACAATTCTAGATCTCGCACATTAGAATACATCGATGGAGAAAAAACCGAATTATCTCCAAAAGAAAATGATTTGCTAAGGCTTTTTGCCATCTATCAAAATGATTTATTGCCCAGAGATATCGCATTAAATACTGTTTGGAAAACCAATAATCTTTTTAAATCAAGAAGCATGGATGTTTTTATTGTACGTTTGAGACGATTATTTTCTAGGGATGAAAGTGTTCAAATCAATAATGTCCATGGGGTTGGATTTCAATTGATAATCAATAAAAAACCCATTCGGACTAGCCCTTTTTCTAAAAAGACTTATATAAATAAAGATTCTGTATAGATTTTCTTTAACCTATCTAATAGAAAGATAATTTATTTTTCTTGATTTCATAATGACTTTTTAATCGTTTTGCTTCTTGGATGATAATTTTCAAGAACACTCCTAAGAAATTGATTTGATAGGTGGGTATAAATTTCAGTCGTCGTGATACTTTGATGCCCCAGTAATAGTTGTACCGATCTCAAATCAGCTCCGTTTTCGATTAAATGGGTAGCAAATGAATGTCGTAGAGAATGGGGACTGATGGATTGTTGGATTTGAGCATTTAGGGCTGCCATTCTTACTATATTAAACACCATGACACGAGACAGTGATGTATTTCGTCGATTTAAAAAAATAATATCTTGGTATTCATGATGAACTTCTGAATGATTTCTCGCTTCATTAAGATATTTTTTTAACCAATATTTACAGATTTTCCCTATGGGAACGAGTCTTTCTTTATCTCCTTTACCTCTAATGCGAAAAATATTTTCTTTAAAAAAAATATTGGAAAACGTTAATCCTATTAATTCAGAAACTCTCAATCCACTCCCATAGATAGTTTCTATGATGGCTCTATTTCTAATACCCAAAGAATGGCTAACATCTATTGTTTCAATCATCATTTCAATTTCATTAACAGACAATATATTGGGTAATTGACGACCAACTTTGGGAGTTTCTACCCTATCAATAGGATTATCCGTCCGAATATTTTCAAACATTAGGTAATCAAAAAAGCTTTGTAGGCATGAAATTGTTCTCGATTGAGATGATTTTTTAGATGATTTCGATTTATGATAGATGTATTCAATAATCGTTTGAGTTGAAATTTCAAATGGACTTTGATTGATTTGATATTTTTCAAGATAAACAAGCATTAGTTTTAAATCAGAAGAATAGCTGATAATTGTATTTTCTGATAGCCCTCGTTCAATTTTCATATAAGTTTGGAAGTCTGCTATAGCATCATTCCAACTAATGAATTTAGTTTTATCACGCATTCATTCAAATTTAATCACTTAGTGTGTCTTTATTATTTTGACAAGGCTTCAAAAACGTAATTTAGCCTTAAATTCATTCCATGAAAATTGCAATCATTAATGGTCCCAACCTAAATTTACTCGGAAAAAGAGAAAGTACTATTTATGGACATCAAACTTTTGAAGAATATTTCGAATTACTTCAAAAATCATATGTGGCTATCCATTTCGAAGTTTTTCAATCCAATATAGAAGGAGAATTAATCAATTTTATTCAGCAATCTGACATTGTTTTTAATGGGATTATTCTCAATGCAGCGGCATATACTCATACATCAGTTGGCATTGGAGATGCCATTAGAGCTATTGATACACCAGTGGTTGAAGTACATATATCCAATACGTTAGCAAGAGAAAATTTTCGGCATCAATCGTACATTACTCCCTATGTCAAAGGATTAATCACTGGTTTTGGGATTGATGTCTATCGTTTGGCCATTGAAAGTTTTCTAATGGAATCTAGTCCCCCCAGTGTACTCCATACACGTCAATAATTTGTTTAAGATTTTCTCTTGCTCTTAAGGGTAAACACTCATCAAACTCAGTAAAGATACTGTTCAGAGTGGCTCTTTCTAAGAATAACTATTTGATTATCATTACTTAAACCTTATTTCTAATGGTTCGTTGATTTTTATGACCTGCTGTTTGACTAATTCTTTCCAATCGTCTTGATTTGATATTTGGCCACTTTTTGTCCATGCAAAACCTGCATAAAATGTAATCTTTTCAAGATTAGGGTTTGTAATGACCAACAGATGACTTTGATCTGGAATATCTGTTCGAGATACAATTGCATCTTGGATGTATTTTGAATTCATAATTATCCCTTGACCAACATACGTCTCATCAATCGGTTCCCAGTGCAAAAACCATCCTGATTCTTTATTCTTAACTACTTCACCTTTATTATCATGGAGTGTAATTCCAATAGAGTAGTTATTTATAGGGGTCTTTGCATCCAATGAGTTTTCAAACTTTGAAAAATTAGAACCTAAATCTAAGGTGATTCGTTTCTTTTCTTCAATGTGATAGGGCCCCCAGGGGGCATAATAGAGCTCAAATACAGTTCGTAGGGGACCACTTGCAATTGTCTTATAAGAAATAAAATTCTTTGAGGTAATCAAAGAATCTTCTTTCCAAATTCCGGTTCCTCCGGTTCCTCGACTAATGCCCACATGATAAGGATCATAGCCTTCTCCGTGATCTATATGGTAATCACCTGGTGATTTCAAATTATTGGCATACCATTTATCAATTATAGAATATTCCACACGCTTTAACCAAAGATCGATTCCACTAGATAGTGTACCTCCTGGTTGGCTTTCTTCAACTATTCTTTGAGCTTCCGGACCATAGGTCCGGAAGGCAACTCTTTCATTTTCCCAAGCATAATCATCGGTACGTTCAGGTACAAATCTTGAATAAGCCACCACATTACTGATGGGCTCTTGTCTGATACTATCAATGATAATCTGGAAATTCTTTTTTTGATTGGGTTCTAACTTTGCTTGAAAAAGAATTTCATCATCTAATTGATTATTATCATGGTCAATCCATTGCGTTACTAAATAAGTGTCTGAATTACTTTCCTTAATTTTCACATGCTTAGGACTTGTTAAGGATAAAATACTTGATAAGTCGTCTATGGAAATTCCTATGACTTCACTCCGTTCAAAATCTAAAGTATTGGTTATTTCAAATGATATTTGATGACCCTTATCAACATTTTTACAAGAAGAAATAAAGATAATTAGTACTAAAGTTGACAATAAAATATGCTTGAATATCGGATTTTTCATGTTTTTAATTTGATTTTTGTAGAACATCATAAAATTACAATTTCAGCCTTCAACTATCCCCTTTTTTTTCGATAACATATTACTGACAAAAATGATTTACTCTACTAACGAAAGACATGTAGAAAATCATTATTATCGTCTCAAAGAAACTCATAATACTAAATTTATTTTAGGTTCTATCGTATTGGCTATACAATCGAAATCTCAATAGAAAAATTCGTGGGATTTCCAAGCCATCATAGAATGACTTAATCTATGCATTCTTGATTTTTTTTGATTGTTCCCAGTAATTATCTAATTCATCAACTGAAAGATCTGCAATTGATTCTTCTTTTTCATTGATGAGTCTTTCCATTGTCTGAAATCTATCCATAAACTTTTTATTGGCCATTTGTAAAGCACGATCTGGATCGATTGCGATAAATCGAGCATAGTTTATTAATGAAAAAAGGACATCTCCAAATTCTTCTTCTATATTCTCTCTGCAATTAGTTTGGACTTCTCTTTCTAGTTCATCAATTTCTTCTTTGACTTTTTCTATAATATGATGACTTTGTTTCCAATCAAAACCCACAGCTGCTACTTTTTGCTGGATTCTAGTAGCTTTGGATAATGGCTCCATTGAATTTGGGACGCCTTGCAATACACTTTTCGCACCACTTTTTAATTTTATTTTTTCCCAATTTCTTTCAACCGAGGGTTCATCTTTCAAACTTTGTTTTTTATAAACATGTGGATGTCTTTGGATTAGTTTCTCACAGAGTTCATGAAGGACATTTTCTATTTCAAAAATTCCTTTTTCACTTGCTATTTTGCAATAAAACACAATATGCATCAAAAGATCTCCTAATTCATTTTTTAGCTCTTGATAATCGCTGTTAATAATGGCATCATTGAGCTCATAAATCTCTTCTACAGTCAAGATTCTTAAAGTTTCAAAAGTCTGTTTGGCATCCCATGGACATTTCTCTCTAAGTTCATCAATGATTTTCACCAACCTATTAAACGATTTCACTAATCAATAAAACAAAATAAAGACGCAAAAAAAGCAATTCTATAAAAAAAATCGCATGGGATAATCAACCTCACATTTACCAATTTGAATATCCGATAATTTACCTTTAAGTAATCTTTTTTTCAATGGTGAAAGGAGATCCGTAAAAAGGATGCCTTCGATATGATCATATTCGTGTTGTATGACCCTTGCCAGCAATCCTTCAAAAGTTTTTTTATATGGCTTAAAATCGATATCTGAATACTCAATACTGATACGATATTTTCGTTTTATATTTTCTCGAATCGTTGGAATACTCAAACATCCTTCATTATAACTCCAAAATTCTCCTTCTTCCTTGATAATGGTTGGGTTGATAAATGTTTGATGAAAGGCCTTTAAGTCAATTTGATTATGAATTTCTAATCGATCATTAGGCATATACAATGCTCTTGTATCAACGATAAAGAGCCTTATGGATTTACCAATTTGAGGTGCGGCCAAACCAACTCCTTGAGCATTTTTCATGGTAATCCACATTTGATTAATCAATTCACCAAGATTGGGATAATGTTTATCAATGGGCTCCGCCTTTTTTTTTAAAACTTTATGGCCATAAGAATAAATGGGTAAACTCATATTATTGCTCTATACTTTCGATATAGGACTCTAAAATAATAGAGGCACTAATTTTATCTAATAATGATTTATTCTTCCGTTTTTGCTTTTTAATTCCACTATCTATAACAATACGTTGAGCCATTTTGGATGTATACCGTTCCTCATGATGTACGATTCTAACTCTTGGCAAAACAGTTTTTATCATAGCTTCAAATTCTTTTATTTGATTGATAATCTCAGAATATTGTCCATTTTTTTGTTTAGGCATACCCAAAATAATCGTTTCAATCTGATGGTCTTTGGATATTTGTTGGATATTCTCAATGGCTTGCTCTAATGGAATTGTTTTGAGGGGACTAGCAATTTTTTGTTGAGGATCAGAAATAGCTAGTCCAACTCTTTTGGTTCCATAATCAATAGCTAACAATTGGGACATAAACATATCAAAATTAATTAGAAAAAAATGTATCATCAGTAGATAGTCGATATTCATAAAAATGACTCAAACTATTTTGATATTGTTTTTTATTTGAAAATCAACGTATTGATTGTATAAATTTGCTTCACATGGAACTTCAGCAAACAATCGAAAAAGTTTGGGACAATCGTTCTCTTTTATCTAAGACAACCTATAGTAATGCCATCCGGAAAGTAATCAAACTCTTGGACGATGGAAAATTAAGAGTTGCACAAAAAGGAGAATTTGGTTGGTCTGTAAATCAATGGGTTAAAAAAGCAGTTATTCTTTATTTTCCGATTCAAAAAATGAATAAAATTGAAGTGGGGCCATTTGAATTTCATGATAAAATTCCATTAAAAAAAGATTATCAATTCAAAGGAGTACGTGTTGTACCGCATGCTATCGCTCGTTATGGTTCGTATATCGCTCCAAATGTAATCATGATGCCTAGTTATGTGAATATTGGAGCTTATGTTGATAGTGGAACGATGGTCGATACCTGGGCGACTGTTGGAAGTTGTGCTCAAATAGGAAAAAATGTACACCTCAGTGGTGGGGTTGGTATTGGAGGCGTTTTAGAGCCTTTACAAGCGGCTCCTATTATCATTGAAGATCATTGTTTTTTAGGTTCCCGGTCCATCGTTGTTGAAGGAGTACATATTCATTCAGATGCTGTTCTTGGAGCCAATGTGGTATTAACAGCTTCAACTAAAATAATCGATGTTAGTGGACCAGAACAAAAAATTTATAAAGGAATCGTTCCTCCAAGATCGGTTGTCATTCCTGGTAGTTATACCAAAAGTTTTCCATCGGGAGATTATCAGGTTCCGTGTGCGTTGATTATTGGAAAACGAAAAGAATCTACAGATAAAAAAACTTCTCTTAACCAAGCATTACGAACTCACGAAGTATCGGTATAATAGGAGTCTATACACATGTAAAGTTTATTTTTTTGTATATACCAGAGGCAGTTCAACATTTAAAGAAGAAAAACGTCATTCTCTATCCTACCGACACCATTTGGGGTCTTGGGGGTGATGCAACTTCAGATATTGTTGCTGATAAAATCTATCATCTGAAACAAAGACCTAAACATCTGCCATTTATCATTTTAGTCGATTCAATAGAAATGCTCCAACAATACATACAAAGTGTTCCTATTCAAATTAAAGATTTGATTACTTCCGTGACGCCAACTACTATTATCTATCCAGAATCAAAAAATTTAGCTTCAAAGGTTGTCGCCGAAAATGGATCGGTTGGAATTAGAATTATTAAAACGAAATTCTGTCGAGATTTAATCCATCATTTTGGCAAGCCTATCATTTCGACTTCTGCGAATCTATCGGGTCAAAACTCCCCCAAAGAATATACTAATATTGATAGGAGCATCATCGATAAAGTAGATTACATTGTGCCACTTTTTGAATGGACTGGAACCAAAATGCCCTCGAAAGTAGTTAGGGTCAACAAATCAGGTAAAATTGAAATCATACGTCATTGAATTCTCAAATCGATTTTGGATTATTACTTGAATTTGATGGCGTTCAAAAAATACAAACAGTTGCTGATGAGCTTTCAATTGAAGTTTATTTAGTCGGAGGTTGTATACGAGACTGTATTTTAAAGCGATTTCCGATCAAAGAACTAGATATTGTTATTGTTGGTGATGGAATCGCATTTGCCAAACAAGTCCATGATCAGCTAAAAGAAGCCTCAAAATTTGTAGTTTATAAAACCTATGGGACGGCGATGTTTCGATACAAAAATTTAATTTATGAATTTGTTGGCTCCCGTAAAGAGTCCTATTCACGTGATAGTCGAAACCCATTGGTTGAGATTGGTACATTAAGAGATGATTTATATCGAAGAGATTTTACAATCAATGCACTAGCAGTAAGCATTAATTTAAATTCTCAAGGGAAATTACATGATCATTTTAATGGCATCAAAGATTTAGATTCCAAATGGATACGGACTCCCCTAGATCCTTCAAAAACATTCAGTGATGATCCGTTAAGAATTTTAAGAGCCATCCGTTTTGCAACCCAATTAGAATTTGACATTGAACCCAAAACGGTTGCAGGGATTCAAAAAAATCGACATCGATTAGAAATCGTTTCTAGAGAAAGGGTCGTCGAAGAGTTGAATGCAATTTTATTAACACCAAAACCTTCAATTGGCTTAAAGTTATTAGATGATTATGGAATTTTAGAACTATTAATTCCAGAAATTACTAATCTTAAGGGGGTAGAAGAAATAGATGGTTTTACTCACAAAGATAATTTTTTACATACCCTGCAGGTAGTAGATAATATTTCTAACGTAACGGATAAGCTTTGGTTACGGTGGGCCGCTCTCTTACATGATATAGGCAAACCATCCACTAAAAAATTTATACCGCCTTCAAAATGGACTTTTTGGAATCACGAATTAGTTGGTTCAAAAATGGTGAAGCCTATTTTTAAGCGATTACATATGCCTTTAAATGAACATCTGAGATATGTCCAAAAGTTGATTTCCATGAGTTCTCG
Organism: Flavobacteriaceae bacterium; assembly: GCA_965221765.1. GTDB lineage: Bacteria > Bacteroidota > Bacteroidia > Flavobacteriales > Flavobacteriaceae > Bin25. The sequence continues at coordinate 1,691,508 of OZ244911.1, read as the reverse complement.
CCCCATTTCTATTGTAGAAGATTCAGTCACTGATTCTGCGATTCGTCGATTGATTTTCGATGCAGGAAATCATATTGATGATCTCATTACGCTTTGTCAAGCCGATATCACCACCAAAAACAAAAATCGGTTCCAAAACTATTATAACAATTTTGAAATTGTAAAGCAAAAAATAGTAGAAGTTGAAAATCGAGATCGATTAAGAAATTTTCAGCCACCAATCAGTGGAGACTTTATCATGGACTACTTTAATATTAAACCATCCAAACAAGTTGGTATGGTTAAAGAAGCGATTACTGAAGCAATACTCCAAGGGGACATCGAAAACGAATATTCACAAGCTTTTCAAGTAATGATTCAAGAAGGAGAAAAATTGGGTTTAATTCCCCATGAAAACTAGTTTTCGTCTTTGGGTTAAAATCAGTTTGATTTTAGTCTACTTGGTCATCACCGCAGGATCCATCGTTAGAATGACTGGAAGTGGAATGGGTTGTCCTGATTGGCCTAAGTGTTTTGGCTATATAATCCCTCCTACCAAGCAATCTCAACTTCATTGGAATCCTAATCAAGAATATAAAAAAGGACAGATCATTATTCAAAACAATCGACTACTAGTTGCCAATTCTAGTTTTACTTCTGGGTCTAAGTTTATAGAACATCATTGGATGGTTTATACCAAACATGATTATGCTGAATTTAATGTTTATAAAACCTATACCGAATACATCAACCGATTATTAGGTGCTATCGCAGGATTGGCCACGCTCATTTTATTGGTATTATCTCTCAGATTTTATAAGTCCCAAAAATCATTAATCTTTTTTTCTTTACTAGTGGTCTTACTCATGGGATTTCAAGGATGGCTTGGAAAAGTCGTTGTCGATTCTAATCTAATGCCAACTAAAGTATCTATACATATGGTGGTGGCGCTGATTATTGTCTTTTTTTTGATGATGTTATATTCTTTGACGTGGCAACATCCATCAATCATTTCAAAGATTAAAAATCCATGGATTAATCGATTATTGATTATAGGCTTTGGGCTCCTCATTATCCAAATCGGCTTTGGATTACAAGTGCGTCAAATTGTCGATTTACAAATCAATCAAGGACTTTTAATGCATGATATCAGTTTAAAAGAAAATACACCAACTAGTTATTACCAGCATGCTCGTTTGGGTTTTGCTTTACTGATTTTACATGCTGTCTTATTCATTCAATTTTTAAAATCAAAGCAATTGCCAAAACTGTTTGTATCTATATTCATATTGGTATTGCTTGAGGTAATTATCGGTTTAGTGCTCTATCATTTCGACTTTCCCTTTGCTACTCAACCATTGCATCTTTTATGTGCTAGCATCCTAGTAGGATTATATTTCCTATTGATATTAAAAGCCTATATAATACCCCAAATTAACAATCGAGGATGAAATTATTTTCCCAATTGAAAGTCAGATATAACTGAATAAAAGAATAAACATTTATCCTACCTTGCAAGTTATGGAATATAAAAATTAGGTGCAAGTAGAATAAATCTCTCATGAAAAAACAAGGAAAAAAAGAATTGACCATTATTGACGTTTTTAATCATTGTGAAAAGAAAAAAGAATTCGTATTTAATAATAGATTAGTTAAGAAAATATCAATTAATCACAAGTTTAGTAACCATCATGATGCAACAGCGATTCATAACTCGAGTCAACTACCACAAATTCTTGTAGAAAAAGATTATTTCATAGCTCATCTTGGTAATGGACGTCACAAATTTTTTAAGGGAATTAAAAGTTGGTATCACGATTTCGAAAAGGTTAATGATGATGAAATAAAAGATTGGCAATATTTGAAGAGTTTGTTAAATCATACTGATAATAGTGAGAGTAATGTAGTTTCGATGGCTTATAATCAAGGGGTCATTAAAAATTTTTTATACCCAGAATCTTTTGATGGAAATCCAAATATTTATCTACCAAGGAGAACAAAAATCAATGCTCATTATAATTTTGGAAAGCAACCAATGATAGCCCATAAGCTTCAAATAGAAATCGATGCGACTTTTGAGTATAACAATAATGTTACGATTGTCGAAGCAAAAAACTCGTTAAATTTCAAAGTAAAAGACTTCGCTATCTATCAAATTTTTTATCCAACTCTCTACAATCGTCAAATAATACCTTCTACTTCCAAAATAAATTGTTGTTATCTTCTGCAAAGTTATAGCAAGAAAAAAAGAAAAATATCTATTCGAATGTATCTTTATGAATTTCAAAATGAAAATGATTTAACCTCACTACAATTAGTAAAAAAAAGGCAATATAATTTTAAATCACAACCATAATGATAGTTGAAAAATATCTAAATTCTGTACTAAATTCCGATGTCATAAACATATTAAGAGAATTGCCAGACAATTCGGTGGATATGGTTTATGCTGACCCAGACTATAATGTTGGTATCAATTATGCTGGACAAAAATTTACTAAAAAGTGGAATGAATACATAGATTGGTACGGAGAATTGATTAATGAATCAATGCGCGTATTAAAAGCCAACGGTAATTTATTTACGATAAATTATCCAAAACAAAATGCCTATTTACGAGTAAAATATTTAGATTGCATAGCTTATGACGTGCAAGATTATTCGTGGGTATACAACACCAATGTCGGTCATTCAAAAAAACGTTTTACTACAGCTCATAGGAGTATATTACACGCTACAAAATCCAAAGAAAATAACTTCTATAAAAATCAAGTGGCTGTTCCATATCAAAACCCCACAGACAAAAGAATTTTAGAAAGGATTAGAAGAGGGGAAAAAGGCAGAATGCCATATAGTTGGTTTTATTTCAATCTCGTGAAAAATGTTTCTAAAGATAAAACTTTTCACGCATGTCAAATCCCATTAAGCTTGGTTTCAATGCTAATCAATGCCACTACAAAAATTAATGATATTGTTTTTGTGCTATTTGGGGGTAGCGGTTCAGAATTAGTTTTGACAAAACAGATGCAAAGGAACTTTATCTCTTGTGAGATTAATAAAAAATATCATAAAATGATCTTAGATAGATTATCTAATAATGGAGTAATCAATGAAAAGTATCGTATCCCTGGCATTTTAAGCAAGTATAAAAAACCTGCATAGCATTAAACCCATTTAAAAGTAAAACCTTTTCTGATTTAAAAATCATTATTAATATATGGAGTTTGAAATGATTGATCATGTTTAATCATAAAAACTACGATAAAACATGCATCAAATCAGTAGTGAATTATGCTAAACAACTAGAGAATAATAGCATCAGAGATTTATGTGACTTTCAGTTTTCAAAAACCTACGAAGGAAAGGGACGTTTTGGAATATTATTGGAAGAAATATACTTCGGGTATAAAGCAAATTCGAAATCTGAACCTGATTTCGTTGATATAGGATTAGAGCTAAAAACGGCCCCTTTAAAGAGGCTGAAAAAAGGAAATTTAAGTGTTAAAGAACGACTTGTCCTTAACATGATTAACTATAATGACATAATCAATGAGAATTTTATAACTAGTACTTTTTGGATTAAAAACCAACACCTACTTCTTGTGTTTTACCTTTGGATTCAAGATCAGTTGCCATACGACTATACCAATAAATTGGTTGAAACATGGAAATTCTCAAAAAAAGATTTAATACAAATCGAAAAAGACTGGCTGAGCATTCAATCTAAGGTTACCAAAGGTATTGCTCATACGATTTCTGGGAAAGACACTTTTTATTTAGAAGCAAGTCCTAAAGGCTCAGATAAAAAATCATCTCAAATAAGTCAACCGAACTCAAAAATACTAGCGCAAAGAAGAGCTTTTGCTCTTAAACCTAGATACGTAAACTTGATATATAATTCTTTTGTTGGAAAAAACAAATCACAAAGTGTCTTATCAGAAAATGAACTTAATCAAGGAAATATTGAATCTCTCATTGAAAACCGATTTAACGAATTTGTTGGTTTGTCTACAACTGAAATTGAAAACAAATTAGGAATATCATTAAATCCCAAATCAAAGAATTACTACGATTCTATGACAAAACGCATGTTAGGTGTTAAAGAAAATTACTTAATTGAAGAATTTGAAAAAGCAAATGTTATAAGACGAACCATTCGGGTAGAAGAAAACAATACAATAAGAGAACATATTTCTTTTCCTAGCTTTAGATTTATAGAAATTATTAACGAAAATTGGGAAGATTCAAAAATTAAAGATTTTGTTCAAAATAAATTTCTGTTTCTCTTTTTTAAACGTAACAGAGGAACCTTACGATTTGAAAAAGTTAAGTTTTGGAGTTTATCAGCCAAAGATATTGATGAGTTTAGAATTGTATTTAATCGAACCAAAATTGTTTTAGAAAGTGGAAATATCGTCTTAGAGAAAACAAAAAACGGAATCATTAAGAACAATTTTCCAAAGTCCTACGATAGTTATTTAACTCATGTGCGTCCTCACGCCAATGATAAAAAAGATACCTTTCCTCTACCAAAGAAAGATGAGATTACTGGAATGAATGAATTTACAAAACAGTGTTTTTGGTTGAATAAAAGTTATATTGAAAATATTTATAGATGCTCTTAGTCAAATAACTTGAACATTTTATTATTTAATCTTAAACTGCTGAAAAGATAATAAAACATGATCAATTTATCAAAATTTCGTAATTTCTATCTTGAGTTCAAAACGTTATAAATAATTTGCTTTTATGTGTCCAAATGTCGCTTCCATAACATCTCCCATTGAAAGGCATTGATTAAACGATGATTCATGGGTATAACTGTATATTTCTTTTTTTAATCGATTAATATTTTCATTGTTTGACACTATTGAATTTTTCATGACATCAAGGATTTTATTCAAACGAGCTTTAGAACTAGTAATTCTTTTGGCAACAATTGATCTTTCCTCCACTTTATATTGAAATATTGAGTCTTTGGTAAGTTTTAAACGAACTAAATCCGTTAATTGTATGTTTTCTTTAAAAAATTGAGGGCGATAAACCATAAACTTCCCTTCATAAGATTGTTGATCAAAATCAATTGCTCTGATTTTATGCACAACATGATCGAAGTCATGGGTAGGAATCATGACAAAATTATAAGCACGCATATCTCCCAATAAGCGAATCATACACCGTTCATTGAACTTAACATATTCTTTGGCGATTTGTGCTTTTTCACTTTCGTTACATAGAGATAAATACTCTTCTATAAACACATCCCCTGAAATACCTATGATATGTTCTTCGATGAGCATATGATGGTTGACCATATAATTTAAATTATAGGGTGATAACATATGCTCAAATTCTAATCCAAAAACTCGAGAACTATCCGTCTGTTTGATATAGAAATACGTGTAATTATCATTAAGTGTGTTTCTAATTTTAATACGAAAAGGATGTGAATTGCCAAAAGTGCAATAGTCGATGGAATCAACATTAAAATATTGGAGATTAGATTTTCTTCCATCAGAATGCAACATGTTATAGACTAATTTCAAGTTATTTTCAATTTCAACTCTTTCATACTCATTATAAAACACTTGAATCCATAAACTATCTTGTTGGTTTTTATCGTAGATTATAGTTGAACCAGCAAACCGTGTTAAGTCTTGGTATGTCAATGAGAGATGAACCCATCGTCGGTATTGCTTTAAATAGCTTTGTAATTGCTCTGAAATCTTAAAAAACGGCTTTTTCTTGGATATTAGCTTTTCTTGAATCATTACTTCGAAATTAGCAATTTGATGCCTGCTCAAAAAATAAATTCGAAAATATTTTAACTCTTCAATTTAGGGAACAATTCAACACCCCATTCCTATAATGAAGAAAAGTAATCGATAATTAAGTCTTTGAAAATATTAGAACTAAATATGGGAGAAATAGCTCTATCCAATTGGGAAAACAGAGTAGTTGAGGTTAGTCTCTCATAGGTTGCTTAGAAATATAATTTATTACTCCATCGACCATCTATTTTCTACTGCTTTTCTTAACTTAAAGGATGAGGCTTTTTTCTAATCCATAATTTGATATTAACCACAATCGCATGAAAGGAATCGGTACAGAGTAATTTCCATCATCATTCATATGAAAAATCCCCTTTTCTATTATTCTTTCAAATAAAATCATCGATTCTCTCAAACTATATTCTTTTTCGAAATGAAAAACTATTTTTTATGATCTAGTGCTTTTGTAATCAATAATTTGGTAATCTCTTCTCATTTTCTAATCATCAAAACCTCATAATGGCTGATTTATAGTAGTCAATATCCTACCAATTTTTCTTTCTTCAAAACAATTTTCAAGTCTTATAATATCAGTCGACTCGAATTTTTGAGTAAATAGGTTGATGCTTCACCCCCCCCCTTTAATTTGAAATAGGTTGTCGCTAACCATGAGTGTGCTCGCTGATAGCATGAATCCAATCACGAATAATGGCCTTTTCAGTAATCTGTTCTAACTTTCCTAAATGAATCACTGTATTCTTTCGAAACCTCGGTAGGCTAAATTTTTCAAAAATACTTTTTGTCGTTCCTAATCTAACGACCAAAAGCACTAGTGGGCGACCAAAACCAACATTATAAATCTCATCCAATATCTTTTGGCCAAGTAGATAAGCTTTTGTGAGTGTTTTAGATATCTCTAATTTCTTGTGTTTCATCCAATACCAAAGGTGTCTTTTCAGTTTTTAAAACTTGTAAAATCGATTTTTAAAAAAACATATTAGTGCCCGCAGAAAAGCCAACAAACCCTCCGGCAGTAAACGCTTCACTTGCATTAATTTTCGAATATTGCCCAAAATATTTCCTTAAGGCTTTGATATCATGCAAATCATTCAGTTTTATATTGACTACTTTCCAACCTTTATAATCTGCTATCTCCCTATATTTTCAAGTAAAGTTAACTTTGCAACGCCAGCCGAGCCTAGAATTAAAAAATTTATTCCAATATTCTCTCGTATAGAATCTACTAATAACAAAAAGATTTTTTTCAGATTTTCTTGCATAAAAGTATTTTGCTTCTGCCCCTATCTGACATAAGTCCAAAATACATTTAAGAGGGTCTTACGATCATCGTGTGGTGAGATCTATACCAATAAATGGCTATACAAAAGATCCGGTCTAGACTATGGCTCTAAATTTAATCATTCTGAAAGATTCAAAACAATCTCGTGCACATGTAAGCATTTTAAAAAATCAACTGTATTAAACCATGAAGGATTGATTTTTTTAAAAACGAATGTATCATTCTTATTTTGGTATTAGGTGGGTTTTATGAATAGATTGGATAATCAAAAACTATAATTTTCATAGTTTGATGTATTTCTATCTCTTGTTTTTAATCTATGTTTAAAAAATATTTTATTTAACTGTATTTCATATGTTTATGATTGTCAAATAAACCATTTGTTTAGAAATAAGGATAACAGAAAATACAAGAAAAAATCTATTCTATTTAATCTTCTATTATACTTGAAATAAAATAATCAAAATGAATGTAATATTGTAATCATTTGTTAGTCTTGTATTCAATGCATTATACTAGTAACTCTTCCTTTTTATTAAAAATCAATGCTTTATCAAAGAATTATGGTAAAATTAAAGCTGTGGATTCACTGTCCATGCAAATTAAAAAAGGAAAGGTCTATGGTCTTTTAGGGCCTAATGGAAGTGGAAAATCCACAACTCTTGGGATGATTCTCAATACCATCAATCCAAGCAGTGGTGATTACCAATGGTATGAAGGTAACATTCCTTTTAAAGAAGCTCGAAAAAAAATTGGGGCTATCATCGAAAGACCTAATTTTTATCCTTATCTATCGGCGATTCGAAATCTTCATTTGGTCTGTAAAATCAAAGAATGCTCTACCAATCGAATTGAAGAAGTATTAAAGTATGTCGATTTATGGGATCGTAAAGACAGTAAGTTTAAAACTTATTCTTTAGGAATGAAACAACGACTTGCGCTAGCTTCTTCTTTAATCAATCAACCAGAAATGTTAATTCTAGATGAACCAACGAATGGTTTAGATCCCGCTGGCATTCATAAAGTTCGAGCTCTGATTACCAAAATCGCATCCAAAGGAACTACCATACTACTGGCTTCCCATTTATTGGATGAAGTTGAAAAAGTTTGCACTGATGTGGTGATTATCAAAAATGGGATTAAATACTTTGAAGGTGCTATGGATAATTTTTCAAAAAATCATGGCTACATAGAAATCATTTCAGATGATATTGATTCTTTGAAGAAGATTCTAGCATCACATGAAGTAACAAAGAAAATAGAAATACAAGATGATAAGTTAGTGCTGCATCTTCTAAAAGATTTACCTTTAAATCAACTCACCAAAGAATTATCTCAACATTCAATTTATGTTTCACATTTGGTAAAAAAAACACCAACTCTTGAAGAAAGATTTTTAGAAATAACCCAAAACTCCCCAAATGATTCGGTTGGTTCAAATTGAACTGTATAAGCTCTACTATAACCGATTTGCCCGGTTTTTATTGATCAGTTATTTTTTGTTGATTTTGAGTGCTGTTTTATTGACCTCTATTAAAGTCGATTTAAATTTTATCAAATTTTATCTCGCTGAACAAGGCATTTTTAATTTTCCTTATATATGGCATTTTAATACCTACGTGATTGCCATTTTAAAGATATTTCTAGCCATTGTGGTCATCTTTATGATTAGTAATGAATTTGTCTATAAAACACTAAAACAAAATTTAATCGATGGGTTAAGTAAAAGAGAAATTCTAAATAGCAAGTTTTTTACCATTATCTTATTTGTTTTAGCTTCCACTGTTTTTGTTTTTTTTATCACTTTCATTTTAGGACTTATTTATTCTGATTACAATGAATTATCCATCATTATTAAAGATACTCAATATATTATTCCTTATGCTGTAAAATTGCTTGGTTTTTTCTCTTTTTGTATGTTTTTGGTTTTTTTGGTACAAAGAGCTACGATTGCTATTGGAATACTAGGAGCATGGTCGGCATTGGAACCTATTATCAGAACCATTTTAGATACTAGATTAAAAGATACCTTCTTAATCAACGCTCATGATATTGCTCAATTCTTTCCCCTTCAATCGATGAGTAATCTAATTGTTGAACCTTTTACTCGATTTTCTATAGTTCGAAATTTAGCACATCAAGCAGGTAGTCCTATCAACAAAAGCTATGACATCACACTGCAATCAATTCTCATTGTATTGGCATGGACAGCTATATTTTATTTCTGGTCCTATTATATTTTGAAAAAAAGAGATTTATAGTTTATAGAGATGTTGTAAAAAATTATTTTACGCATCTAACTATTTTAATTTCGTGAGAGGTCCTTGAATATTAAATTAGCTTTTCGTTTCTCATTAATCCATTGAACTTCAAGCTCGTTTCTTCATTTTTACCTACGGGGGATCAACCGCAAGCAATACAAGAAATTGTTGATCGAATTACGAACAACGAAAAAAACACCATCCTCAAGGGTGTGACTGGATCAGGTAAGACATTTACCGTTGCCAATGTTGTAGAACAGGTGCAACGACCAACGTTGGTATTAACACATAATAAGGCATTAGGAGCACAGTTATATTCTGAATTCAAACAATTTTTTCCTGAAAATGCTGTAGAATATTTCATATCCTATTATGACTACTACCAACCTGAAGCATATCTTCCCACGACAGGCCTTTACATAGAAAAAGATTTATCTATCAATAAAGTAATTGAAAAGTATAGACTTAGTGCCACTTCCAAGCTGCTATCTGGGCGTCGTGATATCATCGTTGTGGCATCGGTTTCATGCATCTTTGGATTAGGAAATCCAGATGATTTTAATCAATCAGTCGTTTCTATAAATGTTTCTGATCCAATCAATAAGACAATTCTCTTACAACAATTGGTGCAAAGTATGCATACGAGATCCAATATTGAGTTTTTACCAGGAACATTTAGAGTCTTAGGCGATATCATTGATATTTATCCAGCCTATAGCGATTGGGCATATAAGATTCATTTTTTTGGAGATGAAATCGAAGAAATCGAATCCTTTAATCCTGAAACGGGAGAAGTTTTTGAAACCAATCCTTCAATCAGAATTTATCCAGCCAATATGTTTGTGACCACTCCAGAAAGAATCGATCAAGCAATTACAGCAATAGAAAATGATTTAAAAAAAGAAACACAAGAGTTTATAATCAATAAGCAAGAAGATATTGCCACAAGATTAGAAGAACGCACCAAATTCGATATCGAAATGCTCAAAGAACTCGGTTACTGTTCTGGTATTGAAAATTATTCTCGCTACTTTGATCGTCGAAAACCTGGTAGCAGACCATTTTGTCTTTTAGATTATTTTCCTCATGATTATTTGATGGTCATTGATGAGTCTCATGTTACGATTCCTCAAGTACATGCTATGTTTGGAGGGGATCGTTCTCGAAAAGAAAATTTGGTGCAATATGGTTTTCGATTGAAAGCGGCCATGGATAACCGACCATTAAAATTCGAAGAATTTGAAGCCCTACAACAGCAAGTGATTTATGTGAGCGCCACACCAGCCGATTTTGAAATAAAAAAATCGGCTGGGCACCAAATACTTCAAGTATTGAGACCAACTGGGTTATTAGATCCGGAAATAGAAGTTCGCCCCACCGCCCATCAAATCGATAATTTAGTAGAAGAAATCCAATTAAGAGTTGAAGCCAATCAACGAGTATTAATTACAACTTTGACAAAAAAAATGGCCGAAGAACTCAGTAAATTTTTGACTCGAATTCAAATAAAGGCAACTTACTTACACTCTGAAGTTGATACTTTAGACCGCGTCGATATACTACAAAATCTTCGCTCTGGAGATATTGATGTTGTAGTAGGTGTTAATCTACTAAGGGAAGGGCTTGACTTACCTGAAGTTTCCCTAGTGGTTATTTTAGATGCTGATAAACAAGGTTTTTTGAGATCTAAAAGAGCTTTAATCCAAACGGTGGGGAGAGCCGCTAGACATATTAATGGCAAAGCTATTTTTTATGCTGATTTCATCAGTGATGCCATGAAAGCCACCATCGAGGAAACAAATTTTCGACGGAATGCTCAAAAGTTATACAACAAAAAAAATAATATCACACCAAAAGCCATTAAAAAATCACTTGAACATGTTCTAACAAGAAAAAATGAGATCGATACAGATGCTCAGAAGAAAATTGAAGAAATAGACCAGTTAAAAAATCAAAACCTATCAAAGTCTCAAATAGAAAAGAAAATCAATCATCATACCAGATTGATGAACAAAGCAAGTAAAGAGTTGGATTTCCCTGAAGCTGCGAGACAAAGAAATATAGTTGAAAAACTTAAAAATAAATTGAAACCATCAAAGGCCTAGCAAATTTAATATCTAATCTAAGGTTTCATAAAAATCAGAATTTACTAATACCCCGCTACAAAATACTTTTAATATCATCTGCATTTCTTTCATGCTATTTCTATGAGTATAGTGAAGTGTACTCCATTGGTAGGACAGCTATTGGTCAAATTTAAGTTATCCTATAACTTGTGTTTTTCTTTGGAATATGGGCTTGAAAAAAGAATGATTCCAACTTAAAATGAGTCGTTTGTTTTTTTGATTTCATAGTAACGATCGACCGGTGTTTGATATGAGATCTCCTAATGTGGTCTCTCATAGTTACAAAATCGAAAGTATTTTTCCAATTTATTATAGTACTCTAAACCATCATCACAAGGTTCCATAGGCGTGCACTCTTGTTGGGCCGAATGCCATCATCGTTCGACAAAGGCATGGTCCGTCACTCTACCTTTTCCATCCATACTTCACCGAATGGAAAAACGGTTAACCGTATTGGTAGATTCCTTAGAGGTAAAGGGACTGCCTTGATCCATATGGAGTATTTGAAGACAACCATCGTGTTCCACCGCCTTTTATAACGTCTCCAAACACTAGTCCATAGACACGGTATTGGAACGATGAAATCCGACCGCAAAACGACTATATACTCCATCCTCTCTAAGCTTGTTTCTCTAAAAAAAAACCTTTCATCGTATTATCTTTTGAATTGAGATTTTATTTTTAAAATCCCATTGTTTAAAGTGTCGAAAACAATCTATTTGAATATGATTAAAATCAGGTGTTTTTTGAAAATGATTTTTTAAAGACTGATTCCATTGATTTTTTAATCTTGTTGTTTTATCCTTCATTTTATCGTAGAATTTTGTCGGATCGATATTACGATTTTCACATAGTTGAATAAACTCTTTCTGATAAAATCTAATGTCCATTTTTCAATTTCCATTAAATACCAACAATCATAAAAATCACGAGCTTGAGTTCGATCCATACACGCTACTAATTTTTCAACCAAGACTTGTTCTAATGGATAGCAAAGAATTTGACATTTTTTTGATTGGAATATTCTAATAAAACATCCATTGGATTGGGATTGAAAAATAATATATTACCTTTTGTGTTATCAATTTTTATCTTTTTTTGTGTTTACCCCCCCCCCAAAGGGCCTACATAGGTGATATAAAAATTGATGCTTCTACTTTGATGTTCTTGAAGTTTGATTAATTCTAAAAAACACCCTTTTCTTTCATAACAAACATCAACACCTCTTCATACATTTCTTTTAACAATTTGTTATTAATGTTCGAATCCAATAAAGTAAAATCTAAATCTTCTGAAAACCGATAATTTTCGAAATAAACCTTTTTTAATAACGTCCCCCTCCTTTAAAAGCTAAAATTTTAGAAAGATCATTGTGTTCTGCTAATCCTTCTAAAAGACAAGATAAAATATAATCTTTTTCAATTTGTTTATCTTCAATATTAAGTTTTAACGCTTTTTGTTGGATTTCAAGTTTAGGTATCACCAATGAATAGCATTTAAAATATCCGTACAATTGATATTTTGTTGTACCCTCCAATGACGACTAACTTTACCTTCTTTGAATAAACATGGATCTAATAAAACGGTCGAATTAGAGCGATATTTTTTAAGTGTTTTAAAATGATTTGGTTCTACATTCAGACCGACATGTTGTTGAACTAATTCTAGTAAAAATCCTAAACGCTGAATCATCGCTTTAGAATCAAACCGAATGGCATATTCAATCAATCGATCATAATCTATTTCATCATTTGAAACATAAAACACCAATCCTAATTCATGAATACCACCGGCATATTCTGGTCGAAACAAACAATCAATGATTGTTTTTTCAATATCCGAACAAAATACCGTGTGTTCATCAGTCACATCAATCGTTTCAAAACCAAAAAACCTTTTTGGATGATATGTAATGAATTGAAAAGGAATCCCTTTAATTTTTAATATAGAAGGTCTAATTTGTTGCGATACAACAATTTGTTTTTTTTCGCCAGGGATACGTCACACAATCATGAATTTTTAATGCAGAACCATATCCAATATAATGTTCCTTTCCTTGAGCTAAAGGCATGCTAATGAATCCCAATTAGGCATATAAATATTCGGATCATTACCCAAGGGTATGGTCTGATACCATCCTTTTTTAATTCGCATCAAAAATCCTTTTTTGACCATGCGATACAAAAGCCCTTTGAGTGCGTTTTGATTTTGTTTTGGAAATAATTTTTGAGCTTCTTCAAAAGAAAAACAATCTTTTTTCTCTTTTTTTAAAATATTTAAAAACCTTGACGTAGCGAATCCCATTGATTGATACATATCATTTAAGTTACTAAATAACAAACTACGAAGTTATAGAACAAGAGAACTATATGCTCTAAAGAGTTTTCCTATATTCAATGAAAATCAAGTTAATGAGTCAACATTTATCGTTATTAAAATTATTTGAATGGTTCTCTTTCATAAGCTCTATCAAGAGAAGAGCTATCCATAATCAATGGTCATGGGTTTCATCATATAGGGTTTGATTTCTTGGATGTATTCTATCATGGTTTCAAGGAATAAACTAGCCTTTTTAGCCATCATCGGTTTCATCTTCGTATACCAACTAGCTCGATGGATGAATAGCGGTAAGGGCTATACTACATTGCTAAGGATCATTTCATCCGCTTGGTAATCCTCAAAACGCTGTCATTCTTCGTTTATCATGAATTTGATAGAATCTTTTTGAATTTCTGAGTCAATGAAACACAATGTGCGTTCTATTTTCTTTCTTGAAGGCTTGATAAGACTTGTTATCTTGACCTACTTTAATGGTATAAGGCTTTTTATCTCCATATCATCGTCTGATAAACACCTCTAAGGAACCGCATTGTTCTTTGGCTTTTGAAATGTCTAAGTGAACCTTTACTAGTCAAACGGTTGGCTGGTTATGTTAGACGTTGCACTAGGTACTCGAAAATAAATTCTGTTTTACAGTTAATTCTATTGAATGCATTTTTGGTGAATTTCAAAATTCGACTCAACTGATTGATTTAAATTTTAATTTAGACAATTAAATACTGATGTCTCATGTTGAAACCAAAATCTTTCAAGTTTAATACGAGTTTTCTAGTACTCCTTTTTGCTCTCTATTTTATTATTTCATGTGATTCCAAAGATGAGATTGTTCCACCTACTGATAAAACAACCTCTAAGAACATCGATTCTGATGAGGATGATATAAGCAAAAAAGAAATTGATTTGGAAGATCCAACCTATGAAATCAGTGATTTTGTATGGAGAGGAATGAACCGGTACTACTATTGGCAAAATGATGTGCTATTATTGGATGATACTCAATTATCCAATCTATCAGAATACAAGAAACTCATTCAAGAAAATTCGAATCCGGAAAACTTTTTCAATAAAATGATATATAAAAAAAACATGATTGATGGTGATCGTTTTAGCTGGTTTATTCATGACTATGAAGAACAAGAAAGAACATTTTCCGGTATCTCCAAAAGTCACGGTATGGATTTTGACATTGCAAGGTATTCAGAAAATAGTAACCGTCTTTATGGATATGTCAGAGTTGTACATCTTAATTCAAATGCAACAAATCAAGGTGTAAAAAGAGGAATGTTTTTTACTCATATTAATGGAGAACAAATCAGTGCCGATAATGTTTCTATCCTTTTTGATTCTAATTCGTACGAATTAACTTTTTCTGAACCTATTTTTGATGATACCAATAGCTTCATCGGATTCAACACTAATGGAACGATTATAGAATTAACCAAAGAAGAAAATTTTAAACAAAATCCAATCTTGGTTCATAAGGTAATCCAAATGCCGAATCATAAAATTGGTTATCTATACTTTCATTCATTTTTAGGAGATTCTCAACGATTGATAGAATTAAACGATGTTTTTGGCCAATTTAAATCTGAAGAAATTAATGAATTAGTCGTGGATTTAAGATATAATCGTGGCGGGTATAGTTTTTGGTCTGATGTGATGGCAACGGCAATTTCCGGAGAAGGTTCAGAGTCTATTATTTCAAAAACCTTTTTCAACCAGAAAATCCAAGATGAACTTTACAATGGAGGTCCTGCAGAAGAATATTTTCCCCAATTCATCGAAGAAACACCGATAAATAAATTGGACATAGAAAGAGTTTTTTTTCTGACGACTAGTAATACAGCCTCTGCAAGTGAAGCTGTGATTAATAATTTAGAACCCTATATGGATGTTCAAATAATCGGTCATTATACCGTTGGAAAAAATGAAGGTTCTATTACAATATTAGATGTCATTGAGGAAAATAAAATCAATCCAAGACATAAAAATGGGATTCAACCCTTAATATTAAAATCAGGAAATTCAGAAGGATTTATCAATTATGAAAAAGGATTGGAACCTGATTTTATATTAAAAGAAACGCCATTTAACCTCCTAGAATTTGGAAATATCAAAGAACCTTTACTGAATAAAGCGATTGAAATAATTACTGGAATTAAAAATAAATCAAGAATGACTCCTCATGATGATACCAAATATTTCAAATTTGACATTCAACATGATCAACAAAATCTGTTAATTTATCCTTATGATGTGATTTCCTCCGATGGAAAATGCTATGATTATAATAAATAAAAAAACCTGCACCATATTCCAATTTCTAGTGATAGAAGCGTAAATAAAAATGCAGAACTCCAAAGAGTTCTGCATTTTATTATTGAGTTTGATGAATCATTATTTGATATCAATCATCTTCTTACTTTCAGATTCAACTTCAACTAATTTGTTTAATATAATCTGAAGTATTCCATCTTGATAGGTCGCATCGATATTCTCTGTTTCAATATTATCAGGAAGTTCAAAACTTCTTTCAAATGATGAATATCCAAATTCCTGCTTTATATATCCATCTTCTTTGGTTTCATTTTCTTCTTTTTTGGTAGCAGAAATAGTCAAAACACCATTTTCTAATACGACCTTAAAGTCTTTCTTCTCCATACCAGGAACTGCCATATCAAGCTCAAATCGCTTGTCAGTTTCTCTGATGTTGACCATCGGAGAACTGCTTGTGAATGTTGGAAAGTCAAAATTCCAATCTCTGCCAAAAAGGCCACCATCCAAACTGGTTGGATGCAATCTTAAATGTTTTCTAGGTAATAACATAACTTAAAAATTTAATAGGTTAACACACTTTACCAATGGCAATTTTCATTCCTATGGATATTTTAAGTCATTATGTCATATATTCTAATGAATTAGATGATATAATATGACATATTGGCACTATTTCATTGTTTTTTGGACCATATCGGCAACTTCTTGAAATAAAACAGCCGAATGAACATTGAGTTCGGATTCTGAAATAATTTTTTTAGCAATATCTGCATTGGTCCCTTGCAATCTAACAATGATTGGAATATCTATATTTCTAAGATTTTGATAGGCCTCGACAATGCCTTTGGCAACTTTATCACATCGGACGATTCCACCAAAAATATTCACTAGAATGCATTTTACTTTTGGATCACGTAAAATCAATCGAAAACCAGTTTCTACACGATCACTGTCTGCTGTTCCACCCACATCAAGAAAATTTGCTGGATCGCCTCCTGATTGCTTGATCAAATCCATAGTAGCCATAGCCAATCCAGCCCCATTCACCATACATCCAACATTTCCGCTGAGGGCTACATAATTTAATCCTGCTTGACTAGCCTCAATTTCTATTGGATGTTCTTCTGATAAATCTCTTAATTCCAAAAAGTCTCTATGTCGAAACAAAGCATTATTATCCAGCGTGACTTTACAATCGACAGCCATGATATTGTCATCAGATGTTTTAAATACGGGATTGATTTCAAAAAGAGAAGCATCCACACCCAAAAAGGCATTGTATAGGGCACTTGCAAATTTTGTCATTTGACTAAATGCTTTTCCTTTTAGTCCCAAGTCAAAAGCAACTTTTCTAGCTTGAAAAGGAAGCAAACCCAAAGAGTCTACTTCTTGTTTAAAAATCAATTCTGGAGTCTTTTCAGCAACCGATTCGATATCCATGCCCCCTTCGGTTGAATATATTATCATGTTTTTTCCTGTTTTACGATTTAATACGACTGACATATAAAATTCTTGAGGTTGGGATTCTCCAGGATAATACACATTTTGATCAATTAATACTTGATTGACTTTTTTACCTTCGGGCGGGGTTTGGGGAGTAATCAATTGCATTCCCAATATTTGATTAGCATAAGCATATACTTGATCAATATCAGAAGCTATTTTTACACCACCACCTTTCCCCCTCCCCCCCGCATGAATTTGAGCCTTCACGGCGAATTTGTTCGTCCCTATTATTTTCTTTAATTCAATGGCCGCCTCTTTTGCTTGCAAAGGTGTATTGGCAACTATTCCTTTTGATATTGGCACACCATATGATTCAAGCAATGCTTTTCCTTGATATTCATGAATATTCATAGTTTGATAAGTCTGCTTTCAAAAGTAAAGCATTATACCAAAGGCTCACCAAATACTACGATATTTTAATTGCTAGTAGAACAATAAAAATATGTGCATTGAAATTTTTTAGACTTGTTAAATACATAACTTGATTTGGCCAATTCATTAAAAATTATGTTTTTAATAACGTACTGGATAATTAAAATATATTTTCGCCATCGAAATTGGATTTTATGAAAAATCAAGAATTATTATCGATTGCCCAACAATATGGAACCCCATTGTACGTCTACGATGGAAATACCATGACTACACAATACCAGCGATTGATTCATGCATTTGATGGAATGCCCCAATTAAAAATTCAATATGCTTGTAAAGCCTTATCTAATCTTGCAGTCTTAGAACTTTTTAAAAACTTAGGGGCGGGACTCGACACGGTCTCTATACAAGAAGTTCAGTTAGGCTTAAAAGCAGGATTCGAACCCCATCAGATATTTTTTACTCCAAATGGTGTATCGATAGAAGAAATTCAAAAGGTATCTCAAATGGGAGTTCAAATAATCATCGATAATCTATCTTTATTAGAACAATTCGGCAGCATCCATTCAACTATCCCAGTTGGCATTCGTCTGAATCCTCATATCATGGCTGGAGGAAATTCAAAAATATCTGTTGGACATATCGATTCTAAATTTGGTATTTCGATCCATCAATTTCCCCACATCAAAAGAATTAAAGAGATTACTAAAATGAAAATTAACGGCGTTCATATGCACACAGGAAGTGATATCTTGGACATTGACGTGTTTTTAAAAGCCACTGATATTTTATTCAAACATGCCCATGAATTTGAGGACTTAGAGTTTATTGATTTTGGAAGCGGATTCAAAGTATCATATTACCAACAAGATGCTGAAACCAATATTGAAGAATTGGGTGAGAAATTAAGAGAACGTTTTGAAACCTTTTGCCATACATATGGAAAAAAGGTTTCATTGGTTTTTGAACCAGGCAAGTTTTTGGTCAGCAAAGCAGGTCATTTTTTAGTAAAAGTTAATGCCATCAAACAAACTACTTCTACGGTTTTTGCTCATGTTGATTCTGGATTCAATCACTTGATCCGACCAATGTTTTATGATGCCTACCATCAAATTGATAATATTTCAAACCAAGGAATAAAAAGTCGCTATTATACGGTAGTTGGCTATATATGTGAAACCGATACATTTGGGTCTAATAGAAAAATCCAAGAAATCACAGAAGGGGATATTCTAGCATTTCGAAATACCGGTGCCTACTGTTTTATGATGTCTAGCAACTATAATTCACGATATAGACCAATGGAAGTATTATGGTATGGCAATCAATCATATCTTATTAGAAAAAGAGAAAATTTTGAAGATTTAATCCATCACCAAGTATCCATTGATTGGAAAAAGATTGAATCTTAACTTTGCTTTTTAATAAGTGAAAAATCTCTTTTTTAAGACGGAATCTGAAGATTTTTAATCGTCGACACCATGGTTTAATTTTTCAAGAGACCATAACAATACAGTTCAAGAAAATTAATCCACTCTTTTGAATAATTTTCAACGATTTCTTGTTGTCCAAATTGACTTGCCATAGAAAAAAAAGAATTTGAATCCACTATTTTAAGTGGGGTTTGTTTTTCAAATAGGCTTAAATCAGGAAATCCATTTTGGAAGTGAATATTCAAAGCCATTTCAATTCCCTGAACTAACTCGTTTTCTTCAAGACTATTTAAATCGCGGTGGGTTAATTCCAATGCAAAAAAGTCAAATGCAATGGTGAGTGAGACAATTTCTTGAGATAATTTATTTAAGAATGGCGTAATACTTGGTGGAGGCAAATACATTGTGTTTCCTTCCCAGATGAATAAACTACTGGTTGTGCAATCAAAGCCTATTTGTTCAAGTTCATGAATGATATTTGCTTTTAAATAATTACACCTAACAGAAGGAGGTTGAGATAATCCATTTTCCTTTAAAACAGAACTTTTGTAGTCTATAATCGCTTGTTTATCAATTTCAAAAAACTTTACTTCTGGATGTGAAAATCGATGGGCACGCATATCAAATCCACCACCCAAAAGAACAACTTGCCTCACTCCACTATCATAAGCGTCTATTACTAATTGGTCAAAGTACCTTGTTCGAAAACTAACCATGGTGGTAGAGGGAGGAAAGTTTTCATCCATTTGCAAAGCGGCTTTCTTTCCTATTTCATTAGAGAATAAATTAGCATAAGAATCTTCAAATAGTGGATTAGGCTTTTTTGATTCTAGTGCTCTAATGGCAGCAATGACAAACGCTGTTGCCCCAATTTCATCTATCAATTTAAGTTTATCTGTCATACTAAAAATTTTTTATTTCTCAAAACTATCAAAACTGATAGTATCAGTAATTAGTCTTTTGAATCTTATTTTAGCAGCATGCAGTTTAAAGGTCTGCTCTTTTAAAACCTGTCTGCGATGTATAGGGTTCATCGATCGCATCACTGCTCTATGGGCTTTAAACTTCTATAAGTTTTGTTGAATTCTCTAATGAGTTCATCAATAAGATTTCTAGCCGATTTTATGGAATCAAATTGCGCAGAAACTTGACCGATTTCTAATTCCCCTTGATCTAAATCGCCTTCAAACATCCCCGATTTAGCTCTACCCTTTCCCAATAATCTTGCTAATTCTTCCTTGGAAACTCCTTTTTGATAGGCCGATAAAATATCATTATAAAAACCATTTTTAATCAAGCGAACTGGGGCTAATTCTTTCAATGTTAATACGGTATCTCCATCGATTACATCCACAACTTTTTGTTTAAATTTCAAATGTGAAGAGGATTCGTGAGTGATGGCAAAACGTGATCCAATTTGTACTCCCTCAGCCCCTAATGCCATTGCGGCTAACATCGCACTGCCTGAACCAATTCCACCGGCAGCAATCAAAGGAATATGAATGGCTTTTTTAACCATTGGAATCAAAACCATCGTTGTTGTTTCTTCTCGACCATTATGACCTCCCGCTTCAAAACCTTCGGCCACGATGATATCTACACCACTATTTTGAGCTTTTTGAGCAAATTTTACTGAACTAACTACATGAGCAACAATAATTCCTTTTTGTTTTAAAGTATCTGTCCAGATTGAAGGATTTCCTGCGGATGTAAATACAATTGGGACATTATTTCGGAAGATAACCTCTATTTGTTCTTCAGTTTTACTGTACAGTAATGGAACATTGACACCAAAGGGAAATTGGGTTGCTTTTTGGCATTTAAGAATATGCTCTTGAAGAACTTCCGGACTCATCGATCCTGCTCCAATAAGTCCCAATCCACCTGAATTTGAAACTGCTGAAGCCAATTTCCAACCACTATTCCAAACCATACCAGCCTGGATAATTGGATATTGAATATCTAATAATTTTGTTAATCGATTGTACAATCAATATTTTATTAGAGAAAATTATCGACCCTCCGATACGCTTGAATGACCGCCTCTTCACCCTCTAATCCATCTACGGCATTACCATGTTCCATACCAAGAATTCCTTGATAATTTTTTGAATGGATGAACTTAAAAATATTTTTGTAGTTGATTTCGCCAGTGGTGGGTTCTTTTCTTCCAGGATTATCACCTATCTGAAAATATCCGATTTCATCCCAAGAAATCTTCATGTTATGAATCAAGTTTCCTTCTTGAATTTGTTGATGATAAATATCAAATAATATTTTACATGAAGGTGAATCAACCGCTTTACAGATTTGATATGCTTGGGGTATTCGAGAAAGAAATAACCCAGGATGATTGATGAAATTTAATGGTTCTAAAACCATCACTAAATCATGTGGTTCTAAAATTTCTGAAGCACGTTTGAGGGTTTCAATAACATGAGATGTTTGATAATCCATATTTTGTCGCGGATCAATATGCCCTGGAACAACTGTCATCCATTTAGCATGGACTCGTTTAGCAACTTCAACTGAATCGCTTATTTCTTTTAGAAATTTTTCTCTGAGTTCTATATTTCCCGATGCCAAGTCTGCTTTTTGCCAACTGATACTGTGCGCTACAAATACGCCCATTTGTAAACCGAGCTTTTTCATAGCTTTAGCCATGTTAATTTGTAATTCAAGCTCTCTATTACGCATCTTATTGTCTTCAAAAGCTTGAAATCCAATATCGGCCATGAAATGAATTTGATCAATTGGATTATCCCCGGCAGAATGCTTAAACATTCCAAGATGGGGAGCATACCTTAAGTTGAATTTATTGTTAGATAAAGGTTTTGTCCCCCTTAACTCGGTTATATTAAAATTCGAAAATGCTGCTAAAGGAGTCGATAAGGCTAGCCATTTTGCAAAATTTCTTCTATTCATTTTTTATAGATATACTGTTTCTCCTGGTTTTGCAATAGGATAATTTCCATCTTCATCAGGCAGTATCGGTGCAGAACTATCCCAATTCAATGAATCGGGAACTAATTTAAAATCTAATGCCAACGCCTTTTCTAATTCAATGATATTTCCTGAATACGTGGCCATCCTTCCAGCAATCGATGAAAGCGTGCTGTAAGCCGCATGATTTACATCATTGATGACATTTCTATTTCTTATGGATTTAAATAACTCATTTTGTTCGATTTGATATGGATTTGGGTCATGATTACTTTGATAGTGATAGATTTTATTTCCATTTAAATCTTTTATTATCCCTTGATTAAAAAAAACGGTTCCTTTCGTCCCTTGTAAGACCTCATCCACACGATTCATACAACCCGGCATATGTCGGCATTGACTAGAAATAATAGCACCACTGGGATAGGTAAATTCGACAAAATGATGATCATAGATTTCTCCATGATCTTTTCCATTTCGAACTTGACGACCGCCCATACCTTGTGCAGTCATTGGATGTTCTCCGATAAACCAATTGGCTATATCGATATTATGAATATGTTGTTCAACGATATGGTCCCCACACAACCAATTAAAATAATACCAATTGCGCATTTGGTATTCTAATTCGGATTGACCTTCTTTTCTTTCGTATACCCATACCCCAGCACTATTCCAATAGACTTGACCACTGATGATTTCACCAATGATGCCATCTTGTACTCTTGAATACAAGTCCAAATATTTATTCGAATAGCGTCTTTGCAATCCGACAACAATATTTAGTTTTTTATTGATGGCTTCTCTATTAGACTCTAATATTCTTTGGACACCAACAGGATCCGTGGCAAGTGGCTTTTCCATAAAAACATGCTTGTTCTGCTTGACTGCATATTCAAAATGAGCCGGTCTAAATCCGGGCGGGGTCGCCAATAAAACAACATCAGCTACATCAATGGCTTTTTTATAGGCATCAAATCCCGTAAACTGAAATTCTTTGGACAACTCAATGGCTTTTTCACCGTCAAAATAATCATTGATGCTTTTGAGACTTGAATCGATCCGATCTTGAAAAGCATCTGCCATAGCCACTAATTCAACATTTTCATCGGCCTGCAATACATTTACAAGAGCTCCTGAACCTCGTCCCCCACAGCCAACTAACGCTATTTTTAGTACTGTCTCGGATTTTGGCATTGAAAAGACCTTTAGCGTAGAGGGAATTGTTAACATCCCTCCGGTCAATAATGTAGAATTTTTAACAAAATTTCTTCTTGAAGGTCTTCTTATATTATTTGTATTCATAAAAATTATTGATTTTAAGTGATAAGAATTTATCACCAATTAGTTTTAGTACTAGGTTATTATTCGATTTATTTTGCGGCACTTTGCCAATAGATTAATTGTTGTTCAGGGCTCGGTGTGTTTTTGGGTCTTAGGATTCGAAACCCAACAAAATCTGCATCCGTATGCCACCAAATACTTTTGGGAATTTGTGGATCTCTGACTTTCCAAGCACTAGATGATCTTCCTCGAGCCGCCGATCTGAGTTTTTCGGCAAAATCTTTCCAAGAGCCCCCTCGAACTGATCGAGGATATCGTTTGGTAGGGATTTCATAGGGATTGGATACTAATGAATCCCGAAATTGATAACTATTTGAAATATATTGATCCAAAGTCCATTCTGAAACATTTCCATGCATATCATATAATCCCCATGGATTTGGTTTTTTTTGTCCAATTTGTTGATATTTTCCATCGCTGTTTTTTTGATACCAACCAAATTGATCTAATTCATTTTCATCATCACCAAAAGAATATCTAGTCGGCTTTCCGGCTCTAGCCGCATATTCCCATTCGGCTTCAGTCGGTAGCCTATAAAATTTACCCGTGATGGCAGATAACCATTGGCAAAATATATTGGCAGCATGTTGAGTCATACCAATGGCTGGATATCCATTGATACCCATTCCAAAACTCATATCTGTATAGGGGGGTGTAGCTCCCGATACCGCATCCACCTGAATTTCTACCTCACTTGAATTAGGTTTTTCGATGTTGTGTTCAATTTGTCGGTCTAAAAATAATTTATAGATATCCCAAGATATTTCATATTTGCCAATCCAAAAATCATCGATTTCCACCGGATGTTGAGGTCCTTCATCATTCGAACGCCCCTTTTCTGTTTCTGTTGAACCCATCTTAAACGTTCCTCCTTCGATGAATACCATTTCTAATGAATATTTTGTTTCTGGTATCTGTTGAGCATAGTCAAATTGAGAAAATACGATACCGTTATTATAAACTATGAACTCGGTAAGCGAGATAAAAATGATTTTTTTTATCAGAAATCTCAAATGAATCAACTTGGAAAAAGCGTTTTTTTAAATATTAGTTTTTCTTCTAAATCATCATTTTCATCTATTCTAATTTCTTCAATGATCTTATCATACTGCTGTATGAAAAGTTCGATAAACTTCATTCCATCAACAAGTTGTATAGGCTTATACCCTTCTCTATTAGCAGATTGAAGGGCACGCTGCGTAAACTTTGAAAGTGTTATAAAACATCCTTGAAAATCATTTTGTAATGCTCCTCTAAAACTTCTGATGTCTCTTTCCCCAATCGTATTGGTAGTATATCTTTTGACTTGGACCTGCAATTTGATTAATGCGATTCCGTGAACATCCAACTCTCCCTCATAGTCAACGCCACCATCTCCAATAAATCCAATTTTTTGCTTAGGCTCAAAACCAAGAGTTTTTAATACATAATAAACTAACAATTCAAATTCAGTAGCATCTAATTCTAAAATCTTTCTTTTAATAAGTTCATAAACCGAGTCAATATTAAATTGGTGATGGTTGCGGTCCAGGGGCAGATCGATATTTAAAATTTGAAATATCTCCTCTCTTTGATTTATTGCAAAAAAAAGTCAGCGAAGAACGTAGAGAGTTTTGCAATGAAATCGAAAATTCACGCCGATTCACTTGATCTCGTTTCCATTCCACCCTCTTTCGCCAGGTATATGGAAATCCATCATCCCTTTGAAAAATAAAATCATTGGTCAGTATTCCTATCAATAATTCATGATTTTTATAGGGGGTTATGATGATATCTCCAACATGACATTGATGAAGAAAACGATAAATCTGTCCGACATTTTGATGAACCCTCATATCAGCATCATCAAGATAACGTTCTCTGTATTTGATTTTAAGAAAGTCTCTATTATTTAAATTCCAATTATTCAGTTCCGGATCGTCATCAAACCAACCAATTCCTATACAATTGTGTCGCTTAAAATTCTCTGTATATTCTCCATATTCAACTCTACAGACGTATACCCTCATAATTCTATGTTGTTGCTTGTAAATGTAGGAAAATCATTTGTTGATCAGTCAAGCGATAACGCCAGAACCCATCAATTCATCATCTTGATACCATGCCACAAATTGGCCTTGGGTTATTGCAAATTGAGGTTTTTCAAAATAAATCAACAGACCACTGGGATGCATCACCATCTTCGCTTTTTCAAGGGATTGTCGGTATCTAATTCTTGCCAGCACCGAATGTATTCTATTTTCACGAAATGAGTTGGGTTTTCTGATCCAATGGATTTTATCTGTTTTAACCATCAAGGTCTTACGGTATAATCCCGGATGATTTTTTCCTTTCCCTACATAAATAATATTGTTTTTCGCATCAATACCAATGACAAATAATGGTTGATCTGTTCCGCCAATAGCGAGTCCTTTACGTTGCCCGATAGTATAAAAATGAGCTCCTTGATGCTGGCCAATCATTCTTCCATCTGAAGAATGATAATGGTATCCATATTTTAATTCTAAATCGTGATTTGTGATGTCTTTTGAAAAAAATAAATCATGATTTGATTGAATTTCAATCACATCCCCTTTTTTAGGTTTCAATTTTTGTTTTAAAAAATCGGGCAGTTTTACTTTTCCCACAAAACACAAGCCTTGAGAATCCTTTTTTTCAGCAGTCACCAAATTATTTTCTTTTGCGATGGATCGGACTTCAGATTTTTTTAAATGACCAATTGGAAACAATACCTTATTCAATTGTTTTTGAGTTAATTGACACAAGAAATAGGATTGATCTTTGGTTTTATCGATTCCTGTTAAGAGTTTAAACCGCTTTTTTGCAGCGCCATGAGTAATCTCTTTCTTTCGACAATAATGACCCGTTGCCATAAAATCCGCGCCAAGATCCAAAGATGCTTTTAAAAACAAATCAAATTTAATTTCTTTATTACAGATGACATCTGGATTCGGTGTTCTACCTTGACGATACTCTTCAAACATATAGTCAATCACTTTGGCCTGATATTCATCCGAAAAATCAATGGTTTGAAATGGAATGCCAAGCCGATCAGCAACCATCATGGCATCATAACTATCTTCCAACCAAGGACACTCATTAGAAATAGTCTTGGATGTATCATGCCAATTTTTCATAAACAAACCAATGACTCTATAGCCTTGTTTTTTTAGCAAAAAGGCAGCCACAGAGGAGTCAACCCCACCTGAAAGCCCTATTACGATAGTTAATTGATGCAAAAGAATTTGGATTGATAATTAAAAAGGTCGGGGGGAGGGGCGATTTAATAATTTTAAACGAATTTTTAGGATTTAAAACGCTATGATTAACGTGTATTCAAATTCTGAATCCATTGAATTTATTTTGGGTTTCTCAATTGTCTTTGTCGTTCAGCTTCTTCTACCGCTTTTTGAAGTCTTGCTGTAAATCCACCTGGTTTAGGTTTACGTTTCTTTTTGACTTCGATTTGTTGATGCACTTTATCTTGATTGATGATATAATTTTTGATAACCAGCATCAATAAAATGGTCAATAAATTTGAAACAAAGTAATACAAGCTTAAACCACTAGCATAATTATTAAAGAAAAAAAGCATAAAAATGGGCATTATCGACATCAAAACCTTCATATTGGGCATCCCAGGTTGTGTCGGTAACGATTGTTGAGACATGGTCATCCGTGTATAAAAGAATATAGCCACAGAAGCTAGTATCGGAAACATGCTTACATGATCTCCATAAAAAGGGATATTAAATGGCAAGTCTAATATCGAATCATAAGAAGCCAAGTCATCCGCCCACAAAAAACTCTTTTGACGCAATGAAAAGGCTGCGGGGAAAAATAAAAATAAGGCATAAAATACCGGCAATTGGAGTAAAGCAGGGATGCATCCAGAAAGTGGACTGGCTCCTGCTTTGGTGTATAGAGCCATGGTTTCTTGCTGACGTTTTACCTGATTATCTTTATATTTTTCAGCAATTTCTTGAACTTCAGGTTTTAATATTCTCATTTTTACCTGTGATACATAGGATCTATACGTTACTGGAGACATGAGCAATCTGACGATAACGGTCATCAGTATAATCGCCAATCCATGTGGAATATAAGTGCTCAAGAAATTGAATAATGGCATAAATAAAAATCGATTAATCCATCCAAAAATGCCCCATCCCATTTCTATTGACTTTTCTAAATCCGCTTCCATCGATCTTAAAAGATAAAAATCAGTCGGCCCAAAATAAAACTGATAGGCTTGATTTAAATCCGATGCCACCTGATTCAACTCGACGATAGAAGTAAACGTTTTAGTGTACCGTTCTTCTAGTTCCTTGTCTTTTGCAATATTTTGTGAAGAGACTAATACCGTCTTAAATGGGTCTTGGGGAATTAAGATTGAACTAAAAAAATGTTGTTTATATGAAATCCAACGTACCTCCTCAGCAGATTTTGATACTTGCTTTCGTTGTCCTAATTTTTTGTCTTTATTGCCCTCAAAACCATATGATAAACGAGTATATCTATTTTCATAATCGATTGATTTAGAATTTCTAAACACTTGAGTTGACCAAGTCAACCTTGGAGAGTATCTAGGAGATAACTGATTTGAAAGTCCCCTAGATTGTATATCGACATTAAGCAAATAACCCGTGTTTTGTAATTCATATCGAAAAGATATTCCTTGTGAATGGTCTGGACTAGTGTCCATAATTAAAATTTGGGCATTGTCTCGACTTTCTAGTCTTGGAACAAAATACATATCATTGGTATGCGTGATTCGACCATCTATAGAAGATATTTCAATACTAAAATCTGAATTTTCTTCCCCAATTAAATACAGTGGTTTTTCAAGATAATTTTCATATTCTTTGAGTCGTAAGGACTTGATTTGACCCCCTTTGGATTGTACTTCAATCCACATTTTATCATTTTCCAATACCACGACCTCCTGTTTTTTATCGACAAACCAATCACTAAAATTTCCATATGTTCGAGATAATTCTTCTAATTGAATCGAATCAGTTAATGCTTTCACTTGATCTACTAGTATGTCTTCTTGAACTGTACTAGGAACTGGTTGTTCCATGGCTTCTTTTTGTTCAAGAGCTTGATTTCTAGCTTCATAATTGCGATACATCATCCAAGTAATTATCCCCGCTATTAATATAAATCCAATCAGTTGAAATGGATCAAATTTCCTTTCTTCCATAAGACTTTTAGATAGTTGCTAAATAATCTTGCTTGTAACTGATTCCAGCTTCAATAAAAGACACAAACAAAGGGTGGGGTTGAGAAACGGTGCTTTTATATTCAGGATGAAATTGAACTCCTACAAACCAAGGATGTTGAGAAACTTCAATAGCTTCCGCCAAATCAGTCTTTGGATTGGTTCCAACAATCCGAAAGTTATCATCTTTTATTAGACCTACCAAATCATTATTAATTTCGTATCGATGACGATGCCGTTCTTTGATAGTTAATGCGTTGTATGAACTTGCAATTGTTGATCCAGCAACAAGCCGACAATCCCAAGAACCCAAACGCATGGTACCCCCTTTGGTGATAATAGACTTTTGTTCTGTCATTAAATCAATAATGGGGAAATCTGTTTTTGAATTTTGTTCAGTAGAATCCGCATTGACAAATCCAGAAACATTTCGAGAGTATTCAATAACGGCCATTTGCATTCCCAAACAAATGCCTAAAAAAGGGATTTTATTTTCTCTTACATATTGAATAGCAATTAATTTCCCATCAATAGCTCTTGAACCAAAACCAGGAGCCACCAGCACGCCATGAAGATTCTGCAAAAGATTAATCACCGATTGCTTATCAATATCTTCTGAATGAATAAACTGCACATCCACTTCAGTTTCTAATTGTGCCCCGGCATGTATAAAGGACTCAAGAATAGATTTATACGAATCGGTGAGTTCAATATATTTTCCTACAAGACCAATTTTTACTTTTTGTCTAGGATTTTTTATTCGATATAAAAAATCTTTCCATTGCGAAAGATCTACTTTACCTCCAGAATTTAAATTAAATTTTCTTAATACTTGGATATCAAGACCTTCTTCAAGCATTTTTATCGGCACATCATAAATCGTACACACATCGATAGATTCAATCACATCTTTTGCATTCACATTGCCAAAAAGAGCAATTTTATGTCGGATTTCCTTACCCAAAGGACGATCTGATCGGCAAACTAATATATCAGCTATCAACCCGCTTTCCATCAATAGCTTGACTGAATGTTGTGTCGGTTTTGTTTTTAATTCACCAGAAGAAGCTAAAAAAGGAACTAGCGTCAAATGAATAACGACTACATTGGCTTTGCCTAATTCCCAAACTAGTTGTCGCACAGATTCGATATATGGAAGGGATTCTATATCACCGACGGTCCCTCCAATCTCTGTAATGATAATATCAAAATTTCCTGTATTTCCTAGTAGTAGCATGCGTTGTTTAATTTCATTAGTAATGTGTGGAATGACTTGCACTGTTTTACCTAGAAATTCACCTTTACGTTCTTTTTCAATGACGCTTTTATAAATCCTACCAGTTGTTACATTATTGGCTTGTGAAGTATTGACATTTAAAAATCGTTCATAATGTCCTAAATCTAAATCCGTTTCGGCACCATCTTCAGTCACAAAACATTCACCATGCTCATAGGGATTTAGAGTACCAGGATCAACATTTATATAGGGATCAAATTTTTGAATGGTCACTCGGAAATTTTGAGCTTGTAAAAGTTTAGCTAATGACGCTGCTATAATGCCTTTTCCTAATGACGAAGTCACTCCACCAGTCACAAACACATATTTGACCTCTTTCATTCAATAATTGCATTTGAAAAAATACGGGAACCAAAAATAAAAGAATTCCGACTTACCATATGGAATCCTTATACTCCCCCACTAATTCTAATAATTTTCCATTGTGGTATCTAAGCAAAAAAAATAAAGTATTATAAAATCCACCAGATTCATTTTTTCGATAGTCAAATCCAAAATTATTATAGACTCTAGATTTCAATTGATTTTCACTTGATATTCGATCTTGTTTCAAGTAATATTGATTGATGATATCTAATATTAAATCATATCCTCGAATGGATTCTAAACTTGGAGGTTTTCCAAACATTGAGTAATAGATATTTTCAAAAACACTAGGATATCCTCCCCAATTCGCCCTGTTTAAAGATGGGAATGTGATATCCAAATTATTATATTCTTGGGATAATAAATCGATCATTGAAAAGGCATTGATGACCGATGTATTTATCAACTGAATTTCAAAATTATTTTCTTCTTTGTCTATCGAACTAAAAAGTGAAATAGCATTTGAATATAAAATGCTGGAGTCGCTAGCAAGAATGACCGTATTTAATTTATTAGGATCCATTCTTCGGATTACCGATTCAATACTTAAATAGTTTGTTTCAGTTGGTATAACCAATCGAGATGCTGGTAATATGGTCTTTAGTTTATTGGCATAGTCTTGATTGTAATCATCCGTAACAATTAAAACATTATGATTTTGATTATTGACCGTTGATTGAATATACTGTAACATCTTTTGTTGGATAATATCGTTGGATGTTTGAGTTTGATAGACATTTGGTCGTCTGATAATGGGATTTGTTGAGATAGGAAAATATTTATCAATAGCTACCAAGTCTGTATTCGATGACAAATAATTAAAATTTTCTGCAATTAAAGGACCTACTATGGCATGATAGCTTGAAATATTTCTAATATCGAGAATTTGATTAATGGTATTTTGATTATTTTGAGTATCCAATACCGTTAATTCGACATTGGCTCCAAATTCTTTAGCGGTTTGTATGGCCAATTCACATCCCAACAAAAAATCAATCGAAATGGTTGTAAGGTTTCGTATTCGATTTAAACCTTGAATTTTTCTATGATGGTTTAATTCAATAAAATGATTGGCACCAATGGGTAATAACAAAGCAATTCTTAAACTTTTTCGAGTCCTTTCGAAGTTTAAATCAATATCCGAAAGAAATTGGGATTTTATTTTTTCATGAACCGATAATCTTTGGAGATCGATCTTGGGTAAAGTAATATCAATCCCGGAGAGAAATAATTCTTCTAATTTGGTTTGACGTAGTCCATATTGATCTATTTTTTCCAAAGACATTTGATTTAATGCCTTTAAATAGTTTATTTCTTTTTCTATTTGCTCTACTTCTGTTATGGTATCTAAAGTGTTTTTATTCTGTTGATAATCAATAATTGAAAATATCTGATTCAAAATATTTGTATCATTGATAATTGGATTGAGTTTGTGGAGGTTTTTTGGTGATAAACTTTTACTAATTAATTGGTCTAAATCAGCCCTAGAGTAAATTTTACTTTTGATAGGAGAATACTCAAATAAATTCTTATAGGACTGAATCTTATTGGAATCCATGACAAAGTTATTTTCTCCTCGCCGGATATCTGGATACAGATAGAGTAATTCCGAAAAGTCTATATCATAAGTATCTGTAATTTGATTAATATTTAAAATTTGTTGATTTGAATCCACCAGCGAAAGATGATCCAACAGATTAGATATCGTATCTTTTTTAACAATGAATGGCGCGTCATTTGATTGATTTTCTGATAATTCTTGTCGTTCCAATAATGGAATTTTCAAATTCATCTTTTTTCGAAGTCTGCGTCGAGAAAGTCGAGGATTATAATGAATTAATTCCTTATACGTAATGGCATATTGTTTTAAAATATCTTGAATTGTTTCATCTCTTTGAACAACATGTGTTTTTAATTCCAAGAGATTTTTTTCTTGTGCCAATGAAAATTCATATCCACCGATTAAGATGCTTACCAATAAAAAACGAATAAATACGGTTTGACAATCAATCATTCCCACTCGATGGTTGAAGGGGGTTTGGAACTAATATCATAAACCACCCTATTGATTCCCTTTATTTTATTAATGATTTGACTGACCGTATCTTTTAAAAACTCATGTGAAAAGTCCACCCAATCGGCGGTCATCCCATCTGTCGAATGGACAGCTCTTAATGAAACACAGTGTTCATAGGTTCTTTCATCACCCATCACTCCAACTGTTCTTATTGGCAAAAGAACCACAAAAGCTTGCCATGTTTTATCATAATACCCATGGTTTTTTAATTGCTCAATAAAAATAAAATCTGCCAATTGTAATAGTTTTACTTTTTCCTCAGTCACTTCACCTAAAATTCTAATTCCTAGACCTGGACCAGGAAAAGGATGTCTCCAAAGGATTTCATTGGGTAATTCTAGCGCTTTTCCTATTTTTCGTACTTCATCTTTAAATAACATACGCAAGGGTTCAATCACCTTGAGTTTCATAATATCTGGTAAACCTCCAACATTATGATGTGATTTGATAGTCACAGATGGTCCTGTTACTGAAACGGATTCAATAACATCTGGATAAATGGTTCCTTGAGCCAACCATTTTACATTATCAATTGAAGTGGCTTGTTGATCAAAAACTTCAATAAATGTATTGCCAATGACTTTTCGTTTTTCTTCTGGATCGGTAATTCCTTTCAAATTTTTCAAGAATACCTCAGCCGCATCAATCCCTTTGATTTGAAGCCCTAAATTCTGAAACTGCTCCAATACTTGATGAAATTCATCTTTTCTTAATAACCCATTATCCACAAAGATGCAATACAGTTGATTTCCGATGGCCCGATTTAATAAAAAAGCGGCAACAGCCGAATCAACACCACCTGATAAACCCAAGACCACTTTATCTGTTCCCACCTTAGATTTGATTTCATTTATCGACATCTGAATAAATGAGTCGGATGTCCAAGTTGGTTTTATACCAGCAATATCAATTAAAAAATTATTCAGTATTTGTTTTCCATAGGTGGTATGGTAAACTTCAGGATGAAACTGAATGCCATAAATATGAGGTTCGATTTTATATCCAGCGTTCTCGATGCTGTCTGTAGATGCGATTTTCTTTGATTTTTTTGGGAGATGTATAATCGTATCACCGTGAGACATCCATGCTTGAGAATAATCCGGAACTTGTTTAAAAAATAACTCTTTCGAATTTTGGGTATTGAGTTTTGAACGACCATATTCTCTATGTTCAGAAGGGCTGATATCTCCTCCCAACTGATGGGCTATGTATTGAGCTCCATAACAAATTCCAAGTGTCGGAATAAATTTTGTAAAGGTCAAATCAATTTGTGGTGCCTTTTGATTATGAACTGAAAACGGGGAACCTGATAAAATAACAGCTTGATAGTGATCAAATGAAACTGGCAGTCGGTTATATGGGCATATCTCACAAAAAATATTTAATTCTCGGACTCGCCTGGCAATCAATTTTGTATATTGAGAACCAAAGTCAAAAATCAGTACTTTTTGATGCACGTCCAAAAATACTATTTATACCATTGAAACTAATATCTTTTTCAATTACGTATTCTTGTTATTGAAAACCGAATGGAATCTTAAAATAGTCCACTGCTTTCCCAAAGGATTAAAATTTTCAATTAACTGATCGATCAGATCGAATCCATAGAGCATAAAAAATTGGGTGAAATTGACTTTTCGTTCTTGAAGAAACTCTGCAGGAAATAATTCTTCATGCAATACCGATAACCTTTTAACATGGGATTCTAGTTTTCGCCTTTGGGCTTTAAGTAATCTTTTTTCTAGTTTTTTAATTCCTTTTAGTTGTTTTTTTTTCTGTGCCATAACGGCTCCTTCAAAACTTTTATCAGTTTTTAATACCAACTGATTAAGATACGAAAATTGTTTTTCTAGTTGTTCTGTTAATTCCCTCAAGCTCAAGTCGATATTTGAAATAATTCGAATATGCTTATTGATTAGGATATTGCGTTTAAGAAATAAATCTCGATCACTCAATTTAAATTTATTGAGTTTCTTAGATTGCTTATCAGTAATCAATAAAGCTGAATTTCGAAGTAAAATTTTTGGATAGCCTATTTTTTGATCGTCAAAATAATCGATTAAAGTCAACCAATAGGCAACTTCAGCACCTCCGCCTGTATAAACCACATTGGGTAATATTACTTGCTGGTATAAACATCTAGACAATACATTAGGAGAAAAGTTTTCAGGATTTGATTCTAAATCATCGATAATCTCAGATTTAGACCATGATTTATCAGAGTCCACCAAGTAAAACTCACCATTTTGTTTGGCAATGCGATATCGACTGTTTTTGTATTTATAAAACAAATTAATATCTCTAGGATTGACCTGTGGTTTAAACTTTGAATCATAGGATGTTTTTAATTTTTGAATTGTTTTATTGGCACCTCTTTGACACATACTATTGATTAATTCGTCTTTCATGTATGGTGTAAAACATTGTTTAAGACTTTTTTTATTAGCATCTAATATGATTAATCCATATTTTCCAAATAATTGATTGAGAAAGATTCTAAAGGCATTTGAAAAATTTTGCTGAGTCTGATACGATTTATTAATTAAACTTTTTAAATGGTTAGCATTAAGGGATGTTCCTAAATGATTTTTGAATAATTCCAATACTTTTTCTAAACTAGATAAACCTAGTTCTCCAACAAAACCTTGAGATTCTTTTTCCCACTTAAATTTTATGCCTTGGTATTCAAAAAAACTGATTTCTTCAAAATCATGATCCTCACTGGCCATCCAAAAAATAGGAACAAATCGAGTTGTTTTAGATGATTGGTTGAGTATTGAAGATAGTTTTATAATGGATACAATTTTATAAATCGTGTACATCGGTCCTAACATCAAACACAACTGATGTCCTGTCGTTATGGTTACCGTATCTTCTTTTTTAAGCCATTCTAGATGTTTTTGAGTTCGTTTTGAAACGGCAATACTCTTATATTGCTTATGGAGTTCTTCAACTAATACAATCCTATTTTCTTGATTGTATGATTTCAATATGGATTGAACATGATCTTCTATACTTCTTAAATTGGGATATTCTCCATATAAAAAATCTAGATCATCATTAGCTAAATAATCACAAATGAATTTTGAAAATGAATTGGTATGGCCATAATCAACAAAAGATTTAAGCATATGAGCAAATTAAACCTAATTTGAATAAATATTTTTTTCAACTAACAAAAGTCTAATAATTTTTATTTCATGATTTCATTCTAGATTTTATACATTAAGATTAATGAAAAATCAACTTATTAAGTATATACAATTAAAAAGAAGCTATCTTTTTTTATAATCGGGTTGGCCATTACACATTTAAGAGTAGATGTAATCTCTAGATGATTTTTTAGGACGTTCCATGGGTAGTGAGTTTTATTTCCAACATATCCAATAATCCATTATAATAAATATTTAAATCTCCAAAACTCATAAGTTCAAGTAAAACATCACGGGCGTGCGCTTTTGTGGGGGAAGAGAGTAGCATAGTTGTACTTCTAGGTGGATGAGCCTCTATATGAAGATTTTGATATCCAAGAAAGCAATTATTCAGCCATGCAATCTTTTTTAGCCAAGATATAAAATCATTCTATCATAACATCTGTAAAACAATGTTTAAACCTTTTAAAAGAAAAAATAAATTCATGATGTCAAAATTCTAACTATCATTTTCGATTAAATAAAGTTCATAAATCCCAAGTTTGAAGTAAATTTGAATTTCCAGCATTAAAAAATATTAAACTATCTGTGATTTAATTCTAGTACTTTCACATCAACCGTTCTAGTCAACAATTCAACTGATATGATTAATGCTTCAAATGTTCATTTTGGTGATAATGAAAAAGCCCTAAAAGCCATTTCATTAATCCGTGACTCCAATGCCTCAGTTTTTCTAACTGGAAAAGCAGGAACGGGCAAATCCACCCTCCTCGATTATATCATACGTCATACCCAAAAATCGATGGTGAAGTTAGCTCCTACTGGCATTGCAGCCATTAATATTAATGGTCAAACCATCCATCGTTTTTTTAAGTTTCCAGTAAGACCATTTCTGCCAAATGATAAAAGTTTAAGATTCTATGCTGAGATAGAACAGATTTGTAATAATGTAAGTACATTCATTATCGACGAAGTATCCATGGTTCGTGCTGATTTAATGACAGCGATTGACTTATCCCTAAAAAAGTATATGAAAAATAAGCTCCCATTTGGAGGGAAACAAATGCTTTTTGTTGGTGATTTATTTCAACTAGCACCCATTGTCGATAATAAAAAGCTAGAAGAAGCTGAAATCATTAAAAAAAATTATAACACACCATTCTTTTTTAGTGCCCCTATATTTAAAATATTTGATTTAACTGTTATTGAATTAAATCTAGTATATCGACAATCTGATATCACATTTGTCTCGATATTAGATCGAATTAGGATTGGTGACGTCAGTCAACACGACCTGGATATTATCAATCGTCAATATTCTGAGTTGAAAAGTCCGCGACGTTATAATGATAAAAAAATGTCATTAACCTGCAGAACAAAGCAAGCTGAACTAATCAATTCTTCCATACTAAGTAGTATCGATTCCCCTCATGTTAATTTTATCGCAACTGCTACGGGAACATTTCATGGTGATATTCCTAAAACCAAACCACCTACATATGTCAATCTAACATTATGTGTAGGAGCAAGAGTCATGCTAATTACTAATGATAAATCCAACCAATGGGTCAATGGAACATTAGGAACTATAACAAAAATTAATACAAAGTCTATTTCTATTGAGGTACTCTTAGATTCAAATAATTATGTAGAAGTTACACCCCATCAATGGAATGATCTAGCGTATTATTGGAATGAAGAAAACAATAGAATAGATACAAAATCGGTTGGGACTTTTGACCAACTACCAGTCAAACTAGCCTGGGCATCCACTATTCATAAGGCTCAAGGTTTGACTCTAGAAAAAGTAGATATCAACCTTGGAGAAGGAGCTTTTGCAGAAGGTCAAACGTATGTGGCATTAAGTCGATGTAACACTTTAGAGGGGATTGAATTATCACAAGAAATTCAATTGAGTGATGTTAAAGTATCACAAGAAGCAATTGACTTTATCTCAGCCATGAGAATTATTGAAAATTTCAGATAATCAACTCGTTCAGTCTGAATTATGTGATACCGTTTATACGCTATATTATTGGGGGATGGGATACGAGTTGAAGTTTTTATAGTTAATCTATCTTCTTCTCATACCTATAGAATCGATTTTAAGAGTTTTACACTCTACATTTTTGGATTGGTTTCATATCCTCTAAAATCTCATGCACCTAGTAAAATAGAAGTTTTTTTGAATTTTAAGCTTCCAAGATTGGAGCCTTGATAATCAATGGATTCCCCCATTAAATCAAATTCATTTGCATCACTAATTTTTACTGGATAAAACTCCCCAATATTTAAATCCCTCATCCGCGAATCTATCAATACTTCATTATCTACATCGGGTGAGTCCCTGTACGTTCTTCCAACATAATAATCTCCTTCTTTTCGATCAATAAGACACTTGAATTTTTTACCAATTAATTCTTGATTTTTTTGGTATGAAATATCCGATTGTATTTTCATAATCTGATTTAACCTTCGATTTTTTACCTCCATGGAGATATCGTCATCTAAACGGAAAGCATGGGTGTTTTCTTCATGACTGTACGTAAAACAACCCAAACGATCAAATTCAATTTGCTTCACCCATGATAATAATTCATTAAAATGATATTCAGATTCACCCGGGTATCCAACAATCAGCGTTGTTCTTAGCGAAATTTCAGGAATTTTAGAACGGATGGTTTCAATCAATCGATCAGTTTTTAACTTGGTTGTTCCTCGACGCATTGATACAAGAATATCATCTGAAATATGTTGTAATGGGATATCGAGATAATTACAAATATTTTCTCGGTTATTTATAACCTCTAGAACTTCTAGAGGAAATCCAGTAGGGAATGCATAATGTAGTCTAATCCATTGTATTCCTTTGACATCAGCTAATTGGTTTAGTAATTCATGTAACATGCGTTTACCATATAAATCTATTCCGTAATACGTGGAGTCTTGTGCAATTAATATTAATTCTTTCACCCCCTTTTCAACCAATTGTTTGGTTTGCTCTACCAATGTATCGATGGGTGTTGACCTATGATGTTTTCTCATAAGTGGGATAGCACAAAAAGAACAAGGTCGATTACAACCTTCAGATATTTTTAGATAAGCATAATGTTTTGGAGTCGTTAATAATCGTTGACCAACCAATTCGTGTCTGTAATCAGCATTTAGAACTTTTAATAACTGTGGTAATTCACTAGTACCAAAATATTGATTCACTTGAGGTAATTCTTTGATTAGATCATATTTATATCTTTCTGATAAACAGCCTGTTACAAATAGTTTATCAATTTTTCCGGATTCTTTTTGATCGATGTATTCTAGAATCGTATTTATTGATTCTTCCTTTGCACTTTCAATAAAACCACAAGTATTGATGACTATGATATTGGCTTTTGATCGATTGACCACTTGAATTCCATTGGACTGTAATTGTCCCATAAGCACTTCGGAATCAAATATATTCTTTGCACACCCAAGAGTGATGACTTTGACTTTATTTTTTTGAGGACTTTTTGTTCTCAAGGTTTGAATGTATTAAATTATGGATAATCTTTTGGAGGTCGTCTTTGTTTAGAAATACGTTCAAAAGCACCTGCAATTTCAAATAGTTTTTGTTCTTGTTTTGATGGAGCGATAAACGTAATATTATAAGGTTCTCCATGCAGGTTAAATCCCATAGGAACTGTCAGAGCAGGATAATGTGCTGCTGCTGCATAGGCAGCAGTATAATTATTAATTGAAATGATAACATCCAAATCATGTTTTTTAAATGGTTCATCAAAATATCGAAGAGCTTCTTTCATCACTTTATTCTTATCAATCTCAAATAGATTTTTTGATAACGTATCGGAAATTATTTTTCTAAAAATAGATTGATTGTATGGAGCATATCGCGTAGAATCTTTTTCATTGAATACGACAATATCATTGATGTCTTTAACCTCAATCGTTTCACTAGCCTCATGAACTAAATAATTGGGTAAATCAATTTTCATATCAACATCTAGAATTTTGATAAATTCTTGGAGTTCAATCTGCGAAGGTTGAATTTTAATCACATAGCCTAATTCTTTTTCGATTTTTTTAACTGCATTTTGAATTAATGAATCACTAGCCAATGAAGTAATGAGTCCGAATCTTAAGCCTTTAAGCGATGATTTTTCAATACGTTGAAAATCAATTGGTTCAGATTGATAACTATACGGATCATCCGATTGATATCCCGAAATCGAGCTCATTAAAATGGCAGCATCGATAACACTTTTTGCCATTGGACCGGCTGTATCTAAGGTACTAGAAATTGGTATAATACCATTTCGGCTAACTGATCCAACGGTAGGTTTTAATCCAACCAATGAATTTTTTGATGAAGGTGAAAGAATGGAGCCCGATGTTTCTGTACCGATGGCTACCACAGCATAGTTTGCAGCAATTGCTGTACCACTTCCGGATGAAGATCCTCCTGTTTCAAAAATCTTTCGACCATAAGGATTCAAGCTCTGACCACCTGTATAGCTATACCCTAAGGGACATCCGCTACAAAAATAGTAGGCCCACTCACTGAGATTTGTTTTCCCTAAAATCAAAGCACCAACATCTTTTAATTTTTTAGTCAAAATAGCATCTTTAGGTGGAAAATTATATTCTAAAACTGCTGCCCCAGCAGTAGTCGGCATATGGGTTGTATTAATATTATCTTTCAATAAAATGGGCATTCCATAGAGCGGATGCTGCATTTCTTTTCGTCTTTTTTTATCCTTTAAACGGGCTTGTTTTAAAACACTAGGGTTGAGGCTGATAATTGCATTCAGATATTTTTCTGGATTGGTTTCAAAATGATAGATTCTGTACAAGTAAAAAAGTGTTAAATCATAATAGTTTAATTCTTTTTGGCTCACTAGATCTTGAAGTTCAGGGATGGTTTTTTCTAACACATAGGGTTTAAGAGATTGATATTTTTCGATGCCAAATTTTGATAATTCTTTTTCAAATGGAACAAAAAGGCTTTGTCTGAGATTACTAAAAGGTTGTATCCTTTTAAAACGCATTCTTTCGATGGAATGATTGGCTAGAGCAAGCGTTTCTTCTGTTTCATCATATTCAGTCCACGAAATAATTTCTTCTTTTTTCTTATTTGATTCACATGAAAAAAGTAAAACCATGGGGACAACTAAAAACCAGTAAAGAATTTGCATTCCCCTAATTTTTATGATTCAAAAATAGATTCAACGTATTTTCTACTGTCAAAAAATAACAAGTCATCCATTTTTTCCCCGACTCCGATATACTTAATAGGAATCTGGTACTTATGAGAAATACTGAATACCATTCCTCCCTTCGAAGTGCCATCTAGTTTGGTTATTGCCAAAGCCGTTACACCAATTTCATTAAAAAATTCACTAGCTTGAACTAGTGCATTTTGACCTATTGATCCATCTAAAACCAAAAGAACTTCATGCGGTGCATCTGAAATGACCTTTTGAATGGTTCTTTTAATTTTATTCAGTTCTTCCATCAAATGACTTTGATTCGACATTCTTCCTGCTGTATCAATTAAGACAATATCCTCCGATTTTGAAACAGCTGATTGCACTGAATCAAACGCTACCGCAGCTGAATCTCCACCCATTTGGTGTTTGATAATCCGACATCCTACTCGATTAGCCCAGATGCCTAGTTGCTCTATAGCTCCACTTCGAAAAGTATCTGCTGCTCCAAGTAAAATTTTTTTTCTTTGGACTTTGTACTGGTAAGCTATTTTTCCGATAGTCGTTGTTTTTCCACTTCCATTAACTCCAACAACCAATGAAACAAAAGGTTTAGAGTATGTATCGTAAGGGCTTATTGCATTTAACGATTGATTTTTTCCAAGAATGGAGAGGATTTCTTTTTTTAAAAACTCAGATAATTCATCTGTGTGTAAATCTTTTGGATTAGTGAATTGATTATTTATTTTATCAATTAAAAATTCGGTGACTTCTATTCCAACATCAGCAGAAATCAAGAGTTCTTCAATATTTTCAATTAATCGAGAATCAAGGGGTCTTTTTCTTGAAAGTAGACTTTTGATTCCATTCCAAAAACCACTAGTTTTTTTGTATTTACTGAGCGATGATTTATTTGGTTTGTTCATCAATAACAAGCCCAAAATAATTGACGTAACTATATCTTAAGTTACTTAAAATCTATTGCCTTTTAAGCCAATTCTGAACTTGGTCACTTTTGACTATTCCTTCAATGAAACTATAGGATCCACTATCCTTTTTAGTCATTTTGATGACTTTGGTCAATTTCTTAGATCCCGTCTGTAGGGTAGCTACTGCTTTTTTTGCCATTTTACTTTATTTCTTTATGAAGTGTCATCCGTTTTAAAATTGGATTAAACTTTTTTATTTCCAATCTTGAAGGAGAATTCTTTTTGTTTTTGGTGGTGATGTATCTCGATGTACCACTTTGTCCAGAATTTTTATGTTCTGTACATTCCAAAATGACTTGGATTCGATTTCCTTTACTTTTTTTTGCCATTAGGGGCTTTAAATAATAATTCCTTTAGATCTAGCTTCTTTAATGACCTCTGAAATACCTTTTCGATTGATTGTTCGAAGAACAGAAGTTGATATCTTCAGTTTTACCCATCTATTTTCTTCGGGAATAAAAAACCTTTTAGTAATTAAATTCACGTCAAATCGTCTCTTGGTTCTATTTAGTGCATGCGATACATTATTTCCAATCATGACCCTTTTTCTAGAAACTTGACAAACTTTCGACATATTATTCTTTTGGGTTTGCAAATTTAACCAAATTCCGTAAATATATTCAACACGGTAAAAACGATTTTACGTAAAAGAAATCTTTAAATAATTCAAAATCAAAAAAAATGAGTGCCAAAAGAGGAATCCATTTTTTTTAGATAACAACACATCAAAAAAGAAGGATTTTTAATCTCATTCTTAATCTTTTTGGAAATCAAACGTTTATTGCAAAAAGCTCCCCTATTTTTAATATTACATTATTACCAAACCCTAGATAAATTAGATATAAAATGTGTTTTCTTTTATCTACATTCAATCCTCATTGACACAATCGAGTGCAAAGTTTAGCAGTCTCATTCTATTTCTAAATTAAGCATCTTTCGAAAACAAAAAAATAATCAGAGACCTTTGCACTAAAATTTTGATTTCCCGCTAAGATAAAAGGATTTAATCGAAAATCCCTTTTTTATTTGACCATTGGTTTTTATTGTTACTTTTTGGTATATCGTACGCGATAAGCATCATTTCAAATCTTATGAATCCAAACCCATGTGTTTTTTGAATCCCCATCAAGGGCGGAGTCGCACAACGACCCCACCGTTTTTTAATCAAATCAACGACCTTATCGATTGAGAACCCATTGAGACTTTATGGGTCGAAAACGATACATTAGGCAAAAAACAACGAGGCCAAAAAATCGAGCATTCCATGATGTTATTGAATAGGCAACTCCTCTCTGTCTAGTTTCATTGATCGGATGTTCGGACCCAAGAGTTCATTAAAGACCGTATTCGATGCACCGCTTTTTGTGATTGAGACCTAGCAGATGCCCTTCCCAACCATCGCACGCGGTCTCGCTTCTGTTGGGAGTTGACGGCCAAAACGATTGATCAAAGCATCATGGAAGAAATCCATCGACCGCTCACCGAAAAACAAGTGATCATTCAAGGCACGGCCGTGGTAGATACCAGCAGCAACACTAGTCTCTTTATGCCCAAAGGTCAACCCAAGAAAATGGCTCAAGACCGAAAAGAAGACCAGCGTAAAGAGCCAGGCACTCTAAGCCGAAGAAAGCGATCATGCGTAACTAGAAGAAGATCGTCCCCATGCCGACCATGAAGCTCGTTGGTTCAAAAAAAGAAAAACGACCGATGATGGTTACCAACAGTACATATGGCCACGACCAGAAAAGGTCTGATGCTAGGGTACACACGGTGGTGGCCAATGAGTAGGACCGTCAAGATCTCCAGCCTTTGATAGAAAGTCTTTCGGTCGA
This sequence comes from Flavobacteriaceae bacterium, assembly GCA_965221765.1. Classification (GTDB taxonomy): domain Bacteria; phylum Bacteroidota; class Bacteroidia; order Flavobacteriales; family Flavobacteriaceae; genus Bin25. The sequence continues at coordinate 1,647,709 of OZ244911.1, read as the reverse complement.
AGAACGACAACGAGTGTTGGCTAATAAAGGCGACCCATCAAAAGAGAATAACTAGCTCTTAGAGGCGATGGGCAGTACTTCTTTAGTGATAGAAAAGGGGGATCGTAACCAGCTTTTGACTAAGCCATAGAAAGAGTAAAACAACCCCATCAGCCAAGAACGTTGGGTGGTGGAACAAACCTTCAAGTGGTTTGGCTCGCTGGTTTGGCTGTCAAGTCACTCGATTTAAAAGATTAGAAAAAGTCCATCACCAACCTATCTTGGAGTCCATGGCCTATCATTTAAAGAGATCATCAAGTATGATGGCTCTCATGCCAACTTAAAAAGGAGAATCAAGAAAAAAAGCTCTCAACGTTCTATTCGGCTCAAAAACCAAGGGGAAACGAGCCAAATAGGCCAAAATCAGAGAAATATCGTGATTTTTGGAAGAAAGCAAGGTCCAATGAGTGGATCCATTGCTTGAAAAAGAAACATGGTTTTCTCACCGCATCCTATTTTTTTGATTTTGCATTATTTAAAGATCTCAATCATTCAAAAAAAACTGAAGCATAATCCTACCTTTGATTGATTCCCTCATGGGGTACAATTAGTAAATGTAGGGCGATGGTCCTGACTCAAAGCTGAACTACCAGAGAAGGCTGTGCAAGTGATCACCTGACTTACCGTCCACCCACTAAGGTCTTGGTTAAATTTTTTGGCAACTGCAAACATCCCAGCCATATTGGTCACGGCACTGACATTCCACTTCCCGATGTCTTGATTAAAGGTCCGAGTGCGAACAAACATCCCAGCCATATTGGTCACGGCACTGACATTCCACTTCCCGATGTCTTGATTAAAGGTCCTAGTATCATTGAACATCGCACCCATATTTTCTACGCTACTGACATCCCACTTCCCGATGTCTTGGTTGAAGACAAGAGCATTGTTAAACATCTCAGCCATATTGGTCACCTTGCTGGTATCCCACTTGCTGATGTCTTGATTAAAGGTCCAAGCGCGAGCAAACATTCTAGCCATATTGGTCACGGCACTGACATTCCAGTCCCCGATATCCTGATTAAATGCCTTAGCCAATCTAAACATAGATTGCATACTGGTCACCTTGCTGGTATCCCACTTGCTGATGTCTTGGTTGAAGACAGTAGCTCCCCTAAACATGTTCTGCATGGTGGTGACCCCGCTAGTATCCCAAGAGCTGATATCCATATCCTGATTAAAGGTGGCTTTATTCATAAAGAGATTACTCATATCAGTCACTAGGGTGGTGCACTTGGCATCGGTATTACCTGCGGTCACTGATGTCTTGAGGGAGGCATTATTCACGATGGTATATTCGGTGCCATCGAGGGTCGCTTTTTGCCCAGCATACTGCGAACGGTTTTGAAGCATGGGATTGATCATGACCGTCACCCCATTGCTATGCTTGACTAGCAAATCAGGACAACTATCTCCCATGGGGATTTGTTGTCCATGACAATCTTTGGTTTGGGGTGGTGGCGGTGGACAGTCCTCATTGATGGGAATCTGCTTTCCATGGCAGTCTTTGGTTTGGGGTGGTGGCGGTGGACAGTCCTCATTGATGGGAATCTGCTTTCCATGGCAGTCTTTGGTTTGGGGTGGTGGCGGTGGACAGTCCTCATTGATGGGAATCTGCTTTCCATGGCAGTCTTTGGTTTGGGGTGGTGGCGGTGGACAGTCCTCATTGATGGGAATCTGCTTTCCATGGCAGTCTTTGGTTTGGGGTGGTGGCGGTGGACAGTCCTCATTGATGGGAATCTGCTTTCCATGGCAGTCTTTGGTTTGGGGTGGTGGCGGTGGACAGTCCTCATTGATGGGAATCTGCTTTCCATGGCAGTCTTTGGTTTGGGGTGGTGGCGGTGGACAGTCCTCATTGATGGGAATCTGCTTTCCATGGCAGTCTTTGGTTTGGGGTGGTGGCGGTGGACAGTCCTCATTGATGGGAATCTGCTTTCCATGGCAGTCTTTGGTTTGGGGTGGTGGCGGTGGACAGTCCTCATTGATGGGAATCTGCTTTCCATGGCAGTCTTTGGTTTGGGGTGGTGGCGGTGGACAGTCCTCATTGATGGGAATCTGCTTTCCATGGCAGTCTTTGGTTTGGGGTGGTGGCGGTGGACAGTCCTCATTGATGGGAATCTGCTTTCCATGGCAGTCTTTGGTTTGGGGTGGTGGCGGTGGACAGTCCTCATTGATGGGAATCTGCTTTCCATGGCAGTCTTTGGTTTGGGGTGGTGGCGGTGGACAGTCCTCATTGATGGGAATCTGCTTTCCATGGCAGTCTTTGGTTTGGGGTGGTGGCGGTGGACAGTCCTCATTGATGGGAATCTGCTTTCCATGGCAGTCTTTGGTTTGGGGTGGTGGCGGTGGACAGTCCTCATTGATGGGAATCTGCTTTCCATGGCAGTCTTTGGTTTGGGGTGGTGGCGGTGGACAGTCCTCATTGATGGGAATCTGCTTTCCATGGCAGTCTTTGGTTTGGGGTGGTGGCGGTGGACAGTCCTCATTGATGGGAATCTGCTTTCCATGGCAGTCTTTGGTTTGGGGTGGTGGCGGTGGACAGTCCTCATTGATGGGAATCTGCTTTCCATGGCAGTCTTTGGTTTGGGGTGGTGGCGGTGGACAGTCCTCATTGATGGGAATCTGCTTTCCATGGCAGTCTTTGGTTTGGGGTGGTGGCGGTGGACAGTCCTCATTGATGGGAATCTGCTTTCCATGGCAGTCTTTGGTTTGGGGTGGTGGCGGTGGACAGTCCTCATTGATGGGAATCTGCTTTCCATGGCAGTCTTTGGTTTGGGGTGGTGGCGGTGGACAGTCCTCATTGATGGGAATCTGCTTTCCATGACAGTCTTTGGTTTGGGGTGGTGGACAGTCCTCATTGATGGGAATCTGCTTTCCATGGCAGTCTTTGGTTTGGGGTGGTGGCGGTGGACAGTCCTCATTGATGGGAATCTGCTTTCCATGGCAGTCTTTGGTTTGGGGTGGTGGCGGTGGACAGTCCTCATTGATGGGAATCTGCTTTCCATGGCAGTCTTTGGTTTGGGGTGGTGGCGGTGGACAGTCCTCATTGATGGGAATCTGCTTTCCATGGCAGTCTTTGGTTTGGGGTGGTGGCGGTGGACAGTCCTCATTGATGGGAATCTGCTTTCCATGACAGTCTTTGGTTTGGGGTGGTGGCGGTGGACAGTCCTCATTGATGGGAATCTGCTTTCCATGGCAGTCTTTGGTTTGGGGTGGTGGCGGTGGACAGTCCTCATTGATGGGAATCTGCTTTCCATGGCAGTCTTTGGTTTGGGGTGGTGGTGTTGGTTCATCGTCCATGGCTTGTAGCACGGCGGTTAATTGACAATCTTTGGTGGCACTAAAACGAATGGTGGTCTCTTTGGGGCTAAAGGACCCACAATCGCTATCCCATTCCTTTAATATATAATCTTCAAGCACATCGACCGTAATGTGAACGGTTTGTCCATGGGGGACAGTTTGGGTTTCGGTAATATTTCCTCCTTCATGGACTGAAGTGGTGATGGTGCGTTGGACTTTGGTAAAGATGGCTTGCAGGGTGCAAGAACTTGTCACGGTGAAGGATAGCGTGGAATCTTTGGGATTTTCAATCGTGGGACACTCCGAGGTGGCATTGGTTTGCCACTGGGCAAAGACATGATTCTCATTGGCCACAGCGGTAAACCTGATGGTTTCTCCCTTGGAGGCATTAATTTTCGATGGACCATTGATGGATCCACCTTCCATAGCGGTGGCCTGAATACGATATAATTTTTTTTCGAGGATGGCTTGGAGTTCACAATCCTTGGTGGCGGTGAAGGCGATGGTGGTGTCTTGGGAAGAAAAGGTTCCGCAAGTGCTCGTCCATTGGTTTAAGGTATAGTCATCATCGAGGGTGAGGCGGATGGTGACGGTTTGGCCATGCTCGACGGTCTGGGGAGGACTAATGGTGCCGCCGGTATTGACCGAGGTGATGATAGTGCGGGGGGCTTTTCGAAAGATGGCTTGTAATCCGCACGGGCCTTGGATGAGAAAGGAGAGGTCTGGTTGGGTCGGGTCTTCTGGGGTGGGACAGCCGGCAGCTCTATCGGTAATCCAGCCAACAAAGACATGGGATTCTTCTGGGATGGCCCTCAAGGTAATGGAACGCCCTTGAGATGTGGCCTCGGAGGGCAGTCCGGTGACCGCCCCTCCTTCGGTAGCGGTGGCGGTGATGGGATAGTTGATCTTTTCAAAGAACGCGATGATGAAACAATGCGTGGTGACCTCAAAACGGAGACTAGCTTCTTGGCCACTAATGGGACAATCGCCCGTCCAGGTTTTGAATCGATAATATTCATTGGGGGTGGCGGTGATGCCCACCGATTGTCCACTGGCGATGGTTTGGGTGGCGGTGATGGTCCCACCGATACTCGCCGAGGTGAAGATGGTATAAAATGGGGGAGGGATAAATGGCGTGACAGGCACGGCGTCCTCCGCACAGCAAAAAAAGATTAAGAACAGAAAGAGGAGCCACCAAGCGGATCTACCATGGAAGCAATGCATCATCACGTGGATGGATTTAAGCGTTAATGCATGGATAGTTTGATTGTCTTCCATCGGTACGGATGACGGGTTTTTATACAAGGATAATCATTACGCCCCTATTTTTCAAGAAAAAATCATGATTTTTTTTGATTTTTTTAGAGATGTCAATCTTGGTATCATTCTAGTAAAGAATGCCTTTGAAAATATGCTTTATTTTATGCACAATTAGAAAAATCAGATTAATGACCATCGGGTTTATCATCTAGGGCTATATGTCTTGGATGGATTCCATCATGACTTCAATGAGAGGCATGGCCTTATGACTGACCCTTTTTGATCTTGGCATACAAAATGACCTATGATTAAATGAACCCTATCAAGGGTATCTTCTTGTGTTGCTCTCAATCGTTCCATCGTTCATGATGTCAAAACGCTATCATTCTTCTGGAGATTGGGAGGGGGGGGGAGGTGATGGAATCTTTGAGTTCTGAATCAACGAAATCCAATAGAATATTCCCTTTATTTTGGCTTCTTTGAATGATTAGGTTATGAGCAGATGGGTCTTTATCCATACCACCGTCGGATAAACACTTTACTGTTCGATGATGGATTGATTGGCGCGATATTGATTAGTAGTTCCAATGGATAAGCTTCGTTTTGGGCTAGGTTTTTTGATATTTCATCGTTTCTTTGGTTTTGAAATACTCAAATGAAACCACAGTCCATCCATTAGGGGTTTGTTTTATTTGAACCCAAATAGTTAAACTTGATATTGATTTAAATTTAGTTCACACCATGTCAGATTTTAAAAATTAGTAAACTATTCTTTACATTAATGAAATAGTCTTTTTACTAGATTATCGTAAATGGTGAAACAAAAGTTCATTGATTTTATTTAATGACCTTTGAACCACTTGCTTTCTTGGTCCATTCATTTTAAACTCAAAGGTTTTAATTCTTTCTTTGTATGCCAAACCAATAAATACGGCTCCAATCGGAACATTGACATCGCCTGGAGTCGGCCCTGCATTTCCTGTTGTTGCAATTGCAATATCTGTTTTATATCTTTTTTGAACACCAAGTACCATTTCCTTGGCAATTTTTTTGTTGGCAGGTCCTAATGTATCAATCATGGCTTTTGGTATGCCAAGAAAATCACTTTTTGACTCATTATTATACACTACCACACCACCTTTAAAATATTCAGACGCACCCGGTATAGCAGTCAATTGACTAGCAAAAGCTCCCCCCGTATAACTCTCTGCACAACTAATAGTCAGTGATTTCTCCTTGAGTAATTCTGACACAATATTTTCAATTTGAGTCTGGTCTTGACCATAGTAAATATCTTGTATTAAAGGCAATAGTTGGTCAATGGCACGATCAATAAATAATTGAGCCTTTTGAAAGTTTTTATTAGAGGCTGAAATACGAATGCGTACTTGACCAAGATTTGGTAAATAAGCTACTTTAATTTTAGGATGAAGATTGTTTTCCCATTGATTCAATCTTTCAGCAATATTGCTTTCGCCTAAACCAATGGTATTAACCGTTCTAATATGATTTTTAGGCAACTTAAATTCTGACTGGATCGTTGGAATAATTTGATCGATTAATAAGTAATGCATTTCATAAGGAACCCCTGGTAAAGCAATACAATTTGAATTATTCTTTTTGAACCACATCCCACAAGCTGTTCCATACGCATTGATGAATATCCGAGCTTGTTTTGGAAGCATCGCCTGTCGTACATTTTGTTGGTTGATCGGAGAATTATATCGATTTTTAAACATGGCTTTAATATTGTTTAAAACACAACTATTCATTGATAATTCATCTCCAAAATACTTGGTAAGAGTTTGCTTGGTGATATCATCATTAGTAGGGCCTAATCCACCCGTTATAAAGATAAACTCTACAATAGATAAAGCAATATCTAAATAATCGATTATCGCTTTTTGGTTGTCAGAAATTACACTTATTTGTCTTATATCAAATCCTACTTTCGTGAGCTTATCAGCTAATACTTTTGAGTTAGTATCAAGTGTTCTGCCATTGAGTATTTCATTTCCAATAATCAAAATATAAGCTTCCATTTAACTTTATTTTACTCTAATGTGAAATATTTCTTTGTTTTGGAGAATACCGATCAGTTCATCTCCAGAAGATATATTTCGAACCACTGAAGGAGATCCAACAAATAAAATATCACCGATTTTTATTGTAAAAAAACTAGATACATAAGAAATCAATTGATCAATTTTCCAAATCATTTTTGAAGAATTATATTGCTGAACAATTTGATTATTCTTAAGCAATTTTAAATCCAGATTTTGAATATCCTCAAACTTTGATTTACTAATCCACTGACCAACAACTGCAGATCTATCAAAACTTTTGGCTTTTTCCCATGGTAATCCCTGTTTTTTTAAATCTTCATGTAAATCTCTTGCAGTAAAGTCAATCCCCAATGTAATTTTATCAAAATATTTGTGAGCGAATTTTGGTTTTATATGCTTTCCTAAAGCATTGAATTGAAGAGCCAACTCTAATTGATATTGGATTTGTTGAGAAAAATGAGGAATAACAAATTGACTTTTTGATTTTAAAACGGCTGAATCTGGTTTAATAAATAATATAGGTTCAGAAAGAGTTTTGTTTTTCGATTTATCAATATGATTTTGATAATTTCGGTCAATACAAATGATTTTCAATGTGCAGAAAATATGAAACTACAAGAACTCATTGAATTCACGAGTATACTGAGTACCCTGATTGAATACTATTTCTGTCGGCTTACATCCTTCCTTCAAATTATGTATTAAAAAAAAGACTACATCAATGAATTGTCAAGATGGTAATGACGATGAACTTCTAAAATGATTATTATCCGATTTCTACCTATTCTTTTCAATGATTTCCATCGTTGATTCATGAAAATTTTTACTGTACATCCATTGGATATACCCTGGATCTATTTTCCAAACTTCTTTAATCTTTTTGTCTTTATGCTTTCCAAACCTAAAATATGCCTCACCGTTTTTTTCTATCAATTGAAAACCCTTATCCAAAAATGTTAAAGGTGGGCTATAGTTTTTTTCTAAAAATTCAATATTAGGTTCAAGATCGGTATATTTTTTTAATTGACCCATGAGAACTTCTTTGGTAGCTCGAACATCATTAAGCGCATCATGAGCGTTTTCAAACGATTTATTGCAATAAAATTTCAAAGCAGCTGTTAACGTTCTTGGCTCCTTAGCATGAAATATATTTTTGACATCAACCAATTTAAAATCACGAAAATGAAATTGGTCGAAACCTGCCCTATCGAATTCGACGGTCAATAGTTTCAAGTCAAAATTTTGTATGCTATAACCACATAAATCACAACCAACTATAAAATCAAAAATTTCTTTGGCTTTTTCTATAAAAGTTGGTTTATCTTTTACCATTTCATCGGTAATCTTATGAATCTCCGTAGCATCATGTGGAATGGCCACCTTAGGATTTATCAACTGATTATACTCTATATCGGGTTGACTTCTATCCGTGGACAATTTTAGTACGGCAATTTGAACAATTCGATCTTCTCTAAAATCAGTTCCAGTAGTTTCCAAATCTAAAATACAAAGTGGTTTATCTAGTACCAATTCCCTAGTATTTAATTCATTTTCTTGACTCATATATTGATTATTTAGACTACATAAAAATTAAAGCACCATTTTCCAATTTTCTAGATAATCAGCTACTTTTTTAGCAAAAAGACTGCCGGTAGCCCCATTGATGATTTGATGATCATAACAATGGGAAAGAATAACTTTTTTCCGAATACCAATCGAATCTCCTTGTGACGATTCGATAACAGAAGGTATTTTACGAATGCTTCCTACTGCCAAAATACTTATTTGAGGCTGATGAATAATGGGAGTCCCCATCAATGTCCCAAAATTACCTACATTGGTCATAGTATAGGTTCCGTTTTTTACATCATCCGGGTTCAAAGCATTGGTACGAGCCTTAATAGCCAATTTATTAACCGTACTAACTAAATCAATAAAGTGTAAGTTTCCGGCATCTTTAATAATTGGAACTATAAGATTACCATTAGGTAATGCGGTAGCCATACCCAAGTTAACAGAACTCCACATCTTGATTTTATCATTTTCTTTGGTGCTATTGAGTACTGGATAATCTTTAAGTGCTTTTACAATAGCATGAATCAGTAATGGTGTAAAGGTTAGTTTTTGGTTAAATTCATTTATAAAATACTCTTTTTTTTCTTCTCTCCATGCCCATAAATCGGTAACATCGGCTTCAACAAATGAGTAAACATGTGCAGAACTATTCAAACTCTCTCTCATATGGTGAGCCGTTAGTTTTTGCATACGACTCAACTCAATTAATTGATTTCTATTGGGTGAATAGGTATTGACAGATGTTTGACTAGGATGAATTTCTTTTTTTAAATCCTCTGCATGACCATTGAATCTTGAGGAAGTGCTAAATGCGGAACGCAATGGTCTGTTTTTGATGTAATTTAAAATATCATTTTTAGTTACTCTACCGGCTTTACCAGTTCCTAAAATAGAACTGAGTTCTTTTTGAGATATGTCTTCTTTTTTAGCAATACTTTTTACCAGTGGGCTATAAAATCGAAGAGAATCTTGAGGTTGTTTGATGATAGACTGGGCTTGTTCAAATTGTTTATCTAGTTCTTTTTGTGTTTCAATTTCAATCGTCTTCGATTTCAATGATCTGGTTTTGGTTTCAGAATGCTTTTTTTCTTTTTTAACAACTGATTCTTGTTTTGTATGAATAACCGCTAGTGTATCTCCAACGCAGACTACCGATTCTTCTTGATATTTTATTTCTGTAATGATTCCTGAAACTTCAGATGGGAGATCAGAATCAACTTTGTCAGTTGCTATTTCAACAATAGGTTCATCCATTTCAACATGATCACCTACTTTTTTTAACCACTTTGTGATTACAGCCTCTTCAACACTTTCTCCCATACGTGGGAGTTTAACATTAAAATTATCCATTCAAATAGATTCCAAATTTACAAATTCATAGGCTGATGAGCAAAACTGATTTTATGATAATATATCTGTCCAAAATCCTAAAAATCAATACAGTAAATCAATTCAATATAATCGTATGCATCAGTGGTTGGTGATAGGATATAGATCAATTGATGAAGGTCGATTTATAAGAGTAGTTTTTATTCCTAAATAAAAACTACAAATACTTTAGAGAAATTTGAAATAAAACATGCAATGGTTAACTCTATAAAAAAGTACTATTTTCTTTTCTTATGAAAAAATTATAGTTTCAGATGAAGATAATATCTCTTCAATATTTAGTACAATACCTTAGCGAATTTGAATTCCTATTTCAACCCTCTTTCCATTAAATCACTATAAATCTGTAATTGATTGTAAAGAAAAACATGAATTGTTTGATAATGCTTATAGTAACATTCATTTCCAATCAGTGAAACCCATTGAATAATTTTAGACTTCTTTCGGACAAAGATCGCCTTGGTTTTATCATATAATTTTGGCGATGGTGAAAACAAAGTAAAAAACACAATGTTTTGATTTGAAGTTAGTTGTCCTTCAATTTGGTTTTTTAAACCGTATTTTTTGGGTGTATTTCTCAAATATAAAAAAGGTAAATTCAAAATCTGAGATACGATCACACCAAGGGACATCACTTGATCGGCATAGGATGCCAATGATATTTTATTGGTATCTGATATATCTACCAATCGAGTGATTTTTTGGCAAATTTCATTTCGAAATCTAGGATGCATGGTTAAAGCATCTTGATGAATTTCTATGATACAATCATTGTGTTGTTTTTTTTCTTTAAAACAACAACTTAAAAAATAGTTGTACAATTCGTCATTCATCTTGAAATAAAAAACTAATGAACTTTAAATGACTTTTCAAATGGAATTCGTGCTACGATACTCCGTCCAAGGGTTAATTCATCGGTATATTCTAATTCATCGCCAAGTGGTATACCACGAGCCAATGTTGAAATTTTTAAATTAGAACTTTTTAATTGCTTATATATATAATAAGCGGTTGAATCAGCTTCAACGGTTGAACTTAAAGCAAAAATCAACTCTTTGATGTTTTGCTTATAAACCCTACCTATCAATTGAACAATGGTTAAATCATCAATAGCAATACCCAATACTGGAGAAATAACTCCACCCAACACATGATAAAGGCCCTTGAATTGAGCCGTATTTTCTACAGCCATAACATCTTCGATGTTTTCAACCACACAAATAGTTGTGACATCCCTAAAGTGACTTAAGCATATCCCACAAGTAGGTTTTTCGGAGATATTAAAGCAACGATGGCAATACTGAACTTTTTCTCTAAGTTCAAGTAGACTTTGACTCAAGCCTCGTGTTTGGATTTTGGGCTGCCTCAACAAATGGAGCGCTACCCTTAGAGCAGATCGCTTACCAATTCCTGGAAGTTTAGAAATTTCATCAACTGCATTATCTATCAGTTTATTATTGAAATTCACACAGTAAAAATAAGCATTTAAGTGTCTAAGAAATCCTCTAGTTTCATAAAAAATTGAGTACAAAGATACTTTTAAGATATTATTTAGAACATTTGGATTTTTACCTTTACAAACACATTTCCTATCGATGCTAACACCAATTCTTATTATTTCTTTAGTAGTTGGCTATTTTTTATTGCTAATCGGTATTTCATGGATTACTGGAAAACAAGATTCTAATGAAGTTTTTTTTACGGCTAGTCGAACTTCTAGTTGGCCGGTAGTTGCCTTTGGAATGATTGGAGCTTCTCTTTCTGGGGTTACATTTATTTCAGTACCTGGTTGGATTGGAGATTCACAATTAACTTATTTTCAAGTAGTTCTTGGTTATCTAGTCGGATATATAATCGTGGCCTATGTATTAATGCCCGTCTACTATAAAAACAAAACCACTTCTATTTATGAATATTTAGAAACCCGATTTGGCAGGTCTAGCCATCTTACGGGAGCTTTTTTCTTTTTTATTTCTAGAGTGATAGGCGCAGCATTTCGCTTGTTTTTAGTTGCCATTGTTCTCCAAGAGTTCGTATTTAATGCTTGGCAGATACCTTTTGAAATCACCGTAATCATATCAATCCTGTTAATTTGGATCTATACCAATAGAGGCGGTATTAAAACCATTGTTTATACCGACACTATTCAAACGGCCATGATGTTATTATCCGCTGGTTTTACTGTTTTTTTTATTTTACAGTATTTGGGATGGTCTTTTGGAGATTTTATACAATCTAATGAATTTAAAAATTATGATCAAATCTTTATTACTGATAGTATTTTATCACGAAATCACTTCTTAAAATCTTTTATTGGAGGAGCTTTCATAACCATCTGTATGACCGGTTTAGATCAAGATATGATGCAAAAAAATCTTACTTGTAAAACACTTGGTGATGCTCAAAAAAACATGACCTTATTCAGTATTGTACTGGTATTAGTTACAGCTTTTTTTATGTTATTGGGGGCCTTACTATACATCTATGCTACCAAGACTTCAACACCAATTCCATTACTCGATGATAGCCCTAGGACCGATTTGCTTTTTCCAGAAATATCATTGAATGGATCTTTAGGAATTACTGTGGCCGTTACTTTTATTTTGGGTTTGATTGCTGCTGCTTATTCTAGTGCAGATAGTGCTCTGACATCATTGACTACTTCTTTTTGTGTTGATTTTCTTCATTTTAATAAAAAACCCAAATTCAAACAAAAACAAATTCGGAAAAAGGTTCATGTTTTGATGAGTTTTTTAATCATCTTAGTGGTGATTATCTTTAGATATGTATTGGATAGAAATGTCATTGACGGACTTTTAACTGTTGCAGGGTATACCTATGGTCCATTATTGGGATTGTTTGCATTTGGAATATTTACTAAATACAAAATTCAAAATCACCTAGTGCTCATTGTCGTATCGATATCGGTAATGCTAACATTTATCTTGGGACAAATACCCTCCAATTCACTAGGAGGTTATGTCATCGGCTATGAATTATTGCCCATCAATGGATTGATTACTTTTATTGGACTGTGGATAATAAAACAACCAAAACCATTAGAACCGAAAGCGTAATTGGTTTCTAAGGGCTAGTGATGGTATTGACCCGTCGATAATAAAACTAAAGTGCAACTTCGATGATGCTTTATTTTATGCTTATTTAGTAAATTTTCCAACACCTGATTTTCTGTTCCCGGATTGAATATGACTCGTTTTGGCTGACATGCTATAATCTCAGAATAATAATTTGATTGATTTTTGGCAGATAAATACAGGGACAGAGTATGAATCTTTATGCTAGATGGAAATTGCTTTAAAATTGGTAAGCCAACAACGGATCCATTTTTAATTCCTACAAGAACAACTTGGTATCCTCCTAATAACAAGGCTTCTGTGGCTTTATATGCGTATCTCTCCGGATTGGTCGACGCCCCCAGAACGAGGGTTGGTTCTCTTCTAAGTTTTTTATGGGCCATTATATAATAATTCTATATAATATGCATTTGGTTTATAAAAATGTAATACGCATTTATCTTTCAACATCCATTGAATAACAAGGGTTCTCAATAACATAATATGTTATCTGCCAATTTGTCAGTGGCTTGAGATTGGTATTTTTTTTGAATAAACTGTTAATAACTAAAATATTGATGTAACTATGGAAACTTCAACCAAAGGGAATATAAATGTTTCAGTCGAAAATATTTTCCCCCTCATTAAAAAATTTCTTTATAGCGATCATGAAATCTTTTTGAGAGAACTCGTATCGAATGCTACGGATGCTACAACTAAATTACAACATTTATCAAGCATTGGTAAAATAAAAGAAGAACTCGGAGATTTACAAATTGAAATTAAAGTCGATAAAAAGAATAAAAAAATTCATGTTATCGATTCGGGTATCGGCATGACCCAAGAAGAAGTTGAAAAATATATCAATGAAATTGCTTTTTCTGGAGCCGAAGAGTTTTTAGCTACCTATAACGAATCCGATGATAAAAAAACTAAACTCGATGGTATTATTGGCCATTTTGGACTAGGCTTTTATTCTTCATTTTTGGTAGCCGATAAAGTAGAAATCATTACTCAATCTTTTCAGAAAGATCAACCCACAGTTCATTGGACTTGTGAAGGGTCACCGGCGTATACTTTAGTTGAAGCTACTAAAAGATCTCGAGGAACAGAAATCATTTTACATATATCCGATGATTCAAAAGAATTCCTAGATGATATTAAAATCGAAGGATTATTAAACAAGTATAGCAAATTTGGAGCCACTCCCATCAAATTTGGAACCCGTACTGAATCCCTTCCCTTACCCAAAGATGCTCCAAAAGATGCCAAGCCCGAGACAAAACAAGTTGATAAAATCATCAATAATACATCACCGGCTTGGATTAAATCTCCTCGATTATTAAAAGAAGAAGACTATAAATCATTTTATCGTGAACTGTACCCTACCCAATTTGAAGAACCTTTGTTTCATATCCATCTCAATGTAGATCATCCATTCAAACTGACTGGAATCCTTTACTTTCCTAAACTAAGAAATGATTTGAGCATACAAAAGGATAAGATTCAATTATATCAAAATCAGGTATTTGTAACCGATAATGTTGAGGGTATTGTTCCTGAGTTTTTAACATTGCTAAGAGGGGTTATCGATTCTCCCGACATTCCGCTGAATGTTTCAAGAAGTTATTTACAAGCTGATGGAGCGGTGAAGAAAATAAGTGGACATATCACCTCTAAAGTGGCTGCAAAACTTCAATCTCTTTTCAAAAAAGATCGCAAAGCATTTGAAGAAAAATGGAATGGCATCAAGGTCATTATCGAATATGGTATGCTTAGCGATGAAAATTTCTATAAAAAAGTAGACAAGTTTGCTTTATACCCTACAACCAATGGTGATTTTTTAACCTACGCTGAATTGCAAGAAAAAATCAAAGCCAACCAAACTGATAAGGATGGTAAACTAATAATCCTTTATGCCTCGAATAAAGAAGAACAACACATTTACCTTGAAAACGCAAATGAAAAAGGATTTACCGTATTACTATTTGATTCTCCAATTTATAGCCATCTATTACAAAAACTTGAATCAGTTAAAGAAAAAATAAGTTTTTCTCGCGTCGATAGTGATTCACTAGATAATCTAATTAAAAAAGATGAAAAAGCTATATCAAAACTCGATGAAAAACAACAAGAAAAATTAAAAGAACTCGTCAAAGAGGTCATTAAAGAACCCTTCATCGTTCAATTAGAAGCTCTTGATAGCAAAGAATTACCTTTTGTTATTACCCAGCCTGAATTTATGAGGCGTTGGCAAGAGATGCAGTCTGTCAGTGGTAGCGGTTTTAGTGGTGGGGTGCCACCTTCATATAATGTAATTGTCAACACCAACCATGATTTGGTAGTTCAAATATTCAATACAAAGCACAAAACTAAAAGAACTAGATTGATTAATCAAGCTTTTGA
This sequence comes from Flavobacteriaceae bacterium, assembly GCA_965221765.1. Classification (GTDB taxonomy): domain Bacteria; phylum Bacteroidota; class Bacteroidia; order Flavobacteriales; family Flavobacteriaceae; genus Bin25. The sequence continues at coordinate 1,632,600 of OZ244911.1, read as the reverse complement.
CTTTTCTAGACTTTCTCAAAACTTGTTGAAAGGAGAAGAATTGACCCATTTCATCAAACGAAGTATCGAATTGATTCAATCAGATAATAAACCAAAGATTACTAACGTAAAAATAAACACGGATATCAAATCACCCCCAACAAAACAAAAGCAAGAACCTTCTAATAAAAAGACTAACTAAAAAGGAATCGGTTTCAGTTGGAATATTTTAACTTTCGCATGTTTAGTTGAAACTTGTTGCAGTTATTAAAGTTTGTATCCATTGCACTGGTTATTGTTTGCCAAATGGTCAATGGACAAAATAAACTTCCTCATCTTCTAATCAAGTCTATCGATCATGAAATCACTATCGATGGACTAGATCAAGAGCCCATTTGGAAGGAAGCCCGTATTGGAAGAGATTTTTGGCAAATGTTTCCAACGGACACACTAAAAGCCATCGATAAAACTCAATTTCGATTGCTTTCCGACGATAAGCATCTTTATGTTTATGTTGAAGCCTTTAGTTCCCAAACTAATTTTAAAATCACTTCTTTAAAACGAGATTTTTCAGGGCGAGGAGTTGATAATATCACTTTAATGCTCGACCCTTTTTCTGATTCAACCAATGGAATCTTTATTGGTTCCAATCCCTATTCAGTTCAAAGGGAAGGCCAAATTTCAAATGGTGGTCAATCTGGTTTAGATTTAAAATATAGTTGGGATATTATTTGGGAGGTCAAATCAACCATCTCTAATGATAAATACTCTGTAGAGTTTAAAATTCCGCTATCACAGATTAAATATCCTGAAAATATTTCAACGTGGCGATTTAATTTATACCGATTTAATACAGTAACCAATGAATGGACCACTTGGGCACCCATCCCCCAAGAGATGTTTCCTATCAATATGGCATTTATGGGAACCGTTGAATTTGAAAAACCTTTTGCAAAATCCAATCCACCTATTTATGTTATTCCTTTTATCAACGGTATTTCTTCTAAAGATTTCATCATCGATGATTTCGATAATAACGAACATCAAGATATTAATTTTGGTTTTGATGGAAAAATTTCTATCACCAATGGCCTCAATCTAGATATCACCATTAATCCAGATTTTTCACAAGTTGAAGTTGATGATGAAATTGTGAACCTAACTCGATTTGAGGTTTCGTTACCTGAAAAAAGGCAGTTTTTTGTACAAAACGAAGATTTGTTTTCTGATTATGGTAACTTCATGGATTCTAGACCTTTTTTTTCAAGGAGGGTTGGTATTGCAGAAAACAAACATGGAGAAAACATCGAAAATCCCATCATTGCTGGTCTAAGGCTTAATGGTAATTTAAATGCCTCAACCCGATTAGGTTTGCTCAATGTTCAAACAAGTGAAGACATCAAAAATAAAATTCCTTCAAACAACAACACCGTATTTGTCCTTCAAAAACAAGTTTTTAGAAGATCTAATTTTTCTATGCTATTCATCAATCGAGAAACCTTCAAAGATTATGAATTTGTTTCACCACAAGATCGTTATAATCGGATTTTAGGAATTGACTACAAACTAGCTTCAGTGGATAACGCTTGGACAGGAGATTTCTTCTTCCATCAATCATTTGCTCATCAAAATGACCATGATAACGCTAGTTTTGGAGTTCGATTGAATCGTCAAACTAGAAATTGGAATTATCGCTTGGCTGGTGTTTATATTGGAGAAGATTACCGTGCTGATTTAGGATTTGTTCGCAGAATTGGGGTGTATCGAATTTTTCCTAAATTAGGTTATACCTTTTATCCAAAAAACAGTTCTATCAACTCTATTTCATTTGACCAAACCATATTTTTTACTTATCAAAAAGACAAGGATCATTTCAGACCGAGTGATCGAAACTATCTAACACAAGTTGAGTTTGAGTTCAACAATACCTCTTCAATAGAAGTTCAATACTGGAATCGGTACACTTATTTATTTGAACCTTTTGATCCTACAAGTAATGAGAATACTGAATTACCGGCATTTAAAGACTATAGCTATGGTTATTTTAATTTGGAATATGCATCCGATTTAAGTCGTTATTTTTTCTTTGAAATAGAAACTGAATTAGGTGAATTTTATAATGGTCATAAATACTCTCTTGAAAGCGAATTTAAATTAAGAGTCCAACCAAGGTTTATATCTAGCTTGATTTTTAATATCGATTATATTGATTTACCTAATCCCTATCCAACAGAAACGATCTCTTTGATCAGTTCTAAATTTGAATTTACCTTTACTCGAAATCTGTTTTGGTCTACTATTATCCAACACAACTCTCAAGGGAACGATTTTGGTATCAATTCCCGATTGCAATGGCGTTTTGCTCCACTTTCAGATCTTTATATTGTTTATAATGATAATTACAAAAGCGATGGTTTTTTAAAAAATACTCCCCAACTGAGAAGTATCAGTCTGAAATTGACGTATTGGTTAAGTATTTGATATGAACCACCGTTTTTCTTTACCAATGTTTATCCTACTAGTGCTATGCACTCTTTTAAGCGCATGTAAATCTCAAAAAAAGACCACTACTGAAAACACGATGACCATCGTCGGATCGGTTGATAGACTTCGAAAAGGCACTCTTTTTTTACAAAAAGTAGAAGATTCAGAAATCGTTTCTATTGACTCTCTGATTGTTTCAGGCAATCCGAATTTTGAATTCATCTATGAGCTAGAACAACCAGAAATTTTCTATTTATACCTTCAAAAAAAAGATGGAGATACCTTAAATGATATCATCACTTTTTTTGGCGAACCTGGAATGATTGATATTCAAACCCAATTGAGCACATTTGAAAGTAGTGCCATCATCACAGGTTCTGAAAATCAAAATTTACTTCAAGATTTTTTTTCTTATCAACGAAGATTTCAACATCAAAATTTAGATTTGCTTGAAGATTATTTCAATGCTCAAAAAAGCAAAAATTTAATGTTGGCTGATTCATTACAACAAGCCATTGATAATCTTTTGACTCGGAGATATCTTTTTTCTATCAATTATGCCATTCAAAATGCTGACAAGTTTATGGCTCCATACATCGTTTTGACTCACGCATTAGAGGTTCAAACTCATTGGTTGGATTCCATTTCAAATGCTTTATCCGATGAAGTTCGTCAATCTATTTATGGCCGTGAATTAATGACCTTTATAGAAAATCGCAAATCAAAAGAAAATTAAGATGAGTGCCAAAAAACACTTTGTATCATTACATTAGAGAATGTTTCTTAAACTAACTTGCATCGATTTTGTATGAATGCATCGTTATTGCATATTAATTTATGAGTGACAACTTTTTTGAACATGGTAGTCGATGGGTAAAAGTAGATTTTCATCTTCATACCAAGGCAGATAAGGAATTTAAATATGAGGATGATGAGAATGATTACTCAATAAATTATGCACGAGCATTGGCTAAAGCTAGTGTTAATCTCGGTATCATCACCAATCATGATAAATTTGATTTAGATGAGTTTAGAGATTTACGAAAAAAAACCAAACAATTCGACATCGGTTTGTTACCAGGAGTCGAATTATCCGTTACAGATGGTCAATCGGGCTTACACATCCTTGTTGTTTTCTCCGAAGAATGGATTAAAAAAAAGAATCAATCATACGCAATAGAGCTATTTCTCAATTCAGCAAAACTTAATCCAAATAATAATACCTATTTAGAGAATAATCATAGACCTAGTAAAAGCATCTCCGAAATAGTAAAACTGTTAGATGATTTTGAAATGGACTACTTTTTGGTTTTCCCCCATGTAGAACAATCAAAAGGATTATGGAAAGAATTAAGCCCAGGACGTGTTAAGGACTTATTTCAACTTAATTATGTTAGAAAACGAATCCTAGCCTTTCAAAAAGTACGAACTCTCAATAAAAGAAAAATTTTCAAGCAAGCATTAGGTAGGTTATATCCTGCGGAGGTGGAAGGCTCTGATTCAAAAAACCTTATTGATGTTTCAAAAGGGGATAAAGCAACATACGTGAAATTAGGTGAATTTAGTTTCAAGTCTGTGAAACATGCGCTTACCTACAAAAATGATCGATTAAGAAAAGAAAGACCATCTTATAAACATTCACACATCCGCGAGATTAGTTTTGATGGTACTGGAGCATTAGGAGGAACTAAAATCTTGCTTTCCCCTGAATTGAATACTATTATTGGTGCACGTGGAAGTGGTAAATCATCAATACTTGAGGGAATTCGTTATACACTAAATATACCATTTGGTGAAAAAGCACAAGACACCGACTATAAAAATGCTTTAGTTGATTATCAACTTGGAAATGGAGGTAAAGTTTGTATAGATTCTGTAGGGACTCTTGGTTCAACCTATGAAATTCAACGCATTTTAAATCATGAACCAGATGTATTTATAGATGGACAAAAGCAACCTGGTGTTTCAATACGCGAGTCAGTATTAAATCGGCCATTATATTTCGGTCAAAAAGATCTTGCTCTTATTGGATCTTCGGGTTTTGAAAAAGATTTAATTGAAAAACTTGCTGGTGATTCATTGATTCCGTTGCATATAGAAATTAAAGAAACTAAAAAACAGATTGCTGATATAATCAACAAAATAAAAAATGTTACGCACTCTTCATGCGAAAAAAATGAATGGGAAGAAAAATTGCTAGATGCACAACATAGTTTAAAATTTTATAAAAAGTATGGCGTTGAGACCAAACTACAAAAACAACTTAATTTCAATCGAGATGAAATAAAGATTCAACAAACCATAAAGAAAATAGAATATTTTATAATAGACTTAAATGATTTTATAGTTCGCTATGAAGTAGAGCTAAAAGAACCTACATTGTATAAATCTATTGAAAACACTTCATTTTTCAATGCTTTTTTTCATACCTATCAACAGTTAAACAATGGAATCGATAATCTAAAAAAAATAGCTATTGAAGGAGAAATTTGTAAAAATCAACTAAGGAATCAATTTAAAGAATTTGAAAAACTGAAGGCATCCTTGAAAGAGGAATTTGCAAAAGTAGAGCGTAAAACAATTATGGATTTGCAAGAAAATAATTTACATTCAATTAACTTAGAAAAGTTAAAAAAGATAAAAACTGACATTGATGAAGCCAAAAAAAGAATTAATCTATTAAATAAATCAGAAAGTATTTATAAAGGTTTAAATCAGCAATTGTTAGATGCAGTCAATAGACTTGATGATTTATGGCAAAAAGAATATTTAGTGTTTGAAAAAATTGTTAAGAAATTCAACCAGACTGATTCCCAACTAAAGATTGAATCTCATTATAAAGCTGATAAGGTCCAAATGCTCAACTTTATTCAAGATTTATTTAAAGGGAGTCGAATTCGCAACCATACCTTAAAAACAGTAGTTTCAAATTTTTTGGATTTTAAATCTATTTGGCAGGACGATAAAAATGAACTTAGTTCTTTATTAGGAAATTCATTCGATAACTTTAAATCCTATTTTTTAAAACATCTCTACGATTTTATTACTTGGCAAGTTCCCAACATTTTTTCAATAAAATATAAAGGAGAAAAACTGATAACTCACTCTCTAGGTCAAAGAGCGTCAGCTTTATTAATTTTTATTTTAAACCAACATGAACATGATTTGGTAATTATTGATCAACCTGAAGATGATCTTGACAATCAAACTATCTACCAAGACATAATAAAGTTAATTCGCAAGTTTAAAAGTAACACTCAATTTATCTTTGTTACCCATAATGCAAATATTCCTGTATTGGGTGATGCAGAAAAAGTTATAGTTTGTAACTATTCAAATAAAAAAGTACTGGCTGATTGTGGCAGTATTGATTGTAAAAATATCCAAGAAAGTATTGTGAATATAATGGAAGGGGGAGCTGAAGCTTTTGAAAAACGAAAACATCTATATAACGAATGGGAATCAAAGAACTACAAGTAATTATAGACAATGGTGAAGATTCTACTCATCAGTTTAAAAGTGATATTAAACACCCTCAACACATTGCTCAAGAGATGGTTGCATATAGTAATTCTGAAGGTGGAAAAATTGTTATTGGGGTCACTGATTTTGGAGATTTAGCTGGTTTGACATCCAAAAATATTAGAGAAATAAATCAACACATTTCCAATGCGGCATCCCAGCATGTAAAACCACCAATTATTGTACATACTCAGAATTTTACCTTATCTGATGGTAAGGTAGTGTTGGTTACAGTTGATGAAGGATCCAACAAGCCTTACACCGACAATAAAGGTGATATGTATGTTAAATCGGGGGCCGATAAGCGAAAAATTATCGCTCGGGAAGAACTATTACGAATGCTTCAAAAAATAGGGCAAACTGATTCAACTCTAGTGAATGGAACTTCTGTAACTGACATTGACAAAGAATTTTTTGATGAATTTTTTGAGAAAGAATATGGAAAAAAAATTAAGGATGAAGATATTTCATTTGTCCAACTTTTAGAAAATATGAAACTTTTAAAAGATGGAGTTTTAAATTACTGTGGAATCTTATTTTTTGCCAAACGGCCTCAGTTCTGGTTCCCCGTTTTTATTGCAAAAGCAGCATCCTTCCCTGGAAAAAACATTGAGGATATACATTACATAGAGAGTCGAGACATTAATGGAAAACTTTCCGTTATTTTTCAAAATCTAATAGGGTTTGTACTCAGAAACATCAAACATATTCAAAATGATCAAGGTATTAATTCAATTGGCGAACCAGAAATACCAAGAGTCGTATTTGAAGAATTAATCGCAAATGCGCTAATACATCGAGATTATTTCATATCAGATTCCATAAAAATATTTGTTTTTTCTGACCGCATTGAAATTATTAATCCAGGACATCTTCCAAACAAATTATCAGTAGAAAACATCCAATTGGGTATTTCGAATCTACGCAATCCAATTATTGCTTCATTTGCCAATAAACTTTTACCATTTCGTGGGTATGGAAGTGGAATCTTGCGCGCTCTTAGAGCTTATCCTCATATAAAATTCCTAGATAATCGAGATTTAAACCTATTTAAAGTAATCATTCAGCGTAAAAACCTTTCATAAACGCTATTTTAGAATGCTCCGATCTTTAGGGAAGATGAATCCAAAAAAGGATGATTTAAGAGTTTTACAGTACTACAAGAAAATCATGAAAGACTAGGGAATAAAGTCGAGGTTAGAGATTCCCAAATTTTAAAATTCAATTTCAGTTTTCATAGCCTGATAAAACCGAGGAAAAATAATTCGCATCCAAATAGTAAAATCATTTGGAGAGGTTTGTAATTCGTTTTCTATCGATTTTAACGCCATCCATTTCCATTGGGATACCTCAAGGGGATTTATGATGGGATCATGGTCTGAAAACCCATAATAAACATAATCCAATTCATGCTCAATTAATCCATTTCCTACTTTTTGACGATAGATAAAATAAAATAAATATTCTAATGGGGTACCAAGACCCATTTCTTCTTTTAGTCGTCTGTTGGCGGCATCAATAACCAATTCATCAACATAAGGATGACTGCAACATGTATTAGTCCATAGATTAGGAGAATGATATTTGGATGCAGAGCGTCGTTGTAGTAATAATTCGTTTTTAGAATTCAAAATAAATACTGAAAAAGCCCGATGTAATATGCCTTTTTGGTGAGCTTCTAGTTTAGGCATTTTTCCTACAGGCCGATCTTTCTTATCGACCAATACAACAAACTGATTATCATTGTTTCCCATGCAAACCAAACTAGATGGTACTAAACGCCAAATTTATAATGATTTACTCGGTTTTCCCTTTTGTCCAAAAGATCTGATTAGAAATTGAATATCTATTAAATGAGCATAACAATCTTTTAATTTTGCGTGATTTTTTATGGAAACTTTAGAAAACGAAATTCTCAAAAGAAGAACCTTTGGTATCATATCACATCCAGATGCAGGAAAAACAACCTTGACAGAAAAGTTATTGCTCTTTGGTGGGGCCATCCACCAAGCTGGAGCAGTCAAATCAAACAAGATTCGAAAAGCAGTCACTTCGGATTTTATGGAAATCGAAAGACAACGTGGTATTTCAGTTGCCACCTCTGTGCTAGCATTTTACTACAAGGATAAAAAAATCAATATCTTAGATACGCCTGGGCACAAAGATTTTGCAGAAGATACTTACCGAACACTGACAGCTGTTGATAGTGTGATTGTGGTGATTGATGGAGCCAAAGGGGTTGAAGAGCAAACAAAAAAACTAGTTGAAGTTTGTCGTATGAGGTGTATTCCAATGATAATCTTTATAAATAAAATGGATCGAAATGCTCTAGATCCATTTGATTTATTTGATCAATTAGAAGATCAACTAAAACTAAATCCAATTCCAATCACTTTTCCTATTGGTGATGGCATAGATTTTAAAGGAGTCTACCATATTTTGAAAAACAATATGCTGATTTATTCTTCAAATGATAAACAACATTTGCCAATCTATCATAGCATCGATATGGCGAACTCTAAACAAGTTACTGAAACTATAGGAGGTAAATATTTTGAACAACTTCAAGAAAATATCGAAGTTGTCGATGAGTTATACCCCAAATTTGATATTGGAACCTATCTGGATGGGAAAATTCACCCCATCATCTTTGGTTCAGCTTTAAAAAATTTTGGAGTTCAAGAATTATTAGACACATTAATTGAAATTGCACCCTATCCGAAATCTCAAACTTCAGAAACACGTGAAGTCCAACCCAATGAAAACAATTTTAGTGGATTTATTTTTAAAATTCATGCCAACATGGATCCAAAACACCGAGATCGGTTGGCTTTTTTAAAAATTGTATCCGGAACTTTTATTCGCAATACTCCTTATTACCACGTTCGTTTGAATAAAAAATTAAAATTTTCTTCTCCCAATGCGTTTTTTGCTGAAAAAAGGCAAATCATAGAAATTTCGTACCCCGGTGATATTGTGGGTTTACATGATACTGGAAATTTTAAAATCGGTGATACGCTAACTGATGGAGAAAAATTAATATTTAAAGGTATTCCAAGTTTTTCACCTGAACATTTTAGATATATCATCAATAAAAATCCTTTAAAAACTAAACAACTTAAAAAGGGAATTGATCAATTGATGGATGAAGGTGTAGCACAATTATTTAGATTACAAATCAATGGACGTGAAATTATTGGCACGGTTGGTATATTACAATTTGAAGTTATTCAATACCGATTATTACATGAATATGGTGCTGAATGCTCTTATGAAACCTTACCAGTTTATAAAGCCTGTTGGATAGATCAAAACAACCAACATCGAGAGTATGAAGAATTTTTACGGTTGAAACAAAAGTTTTTAGCTATAGACAAAAGTGAACAATTGGTTTTTTTAGCTGACTCTAAATTTACTCTATCACACACCCTACAAAAGTTCCCTACAATTAAATTCCACTTTCAATCTGAATTTAATACAAACTAGTTTTAAATCGATGATATAAGCATTTATGTGAAAACCAATCTCAATCGAAATAACACAGAAAGAGGAAAAGTAGACTTTGAGGCTAAAGGTTACTAGTAGTATGAAATTGATTAGGTTGCTGGGTAGAGAGAATAAATAAAATTTATCTCAATGTCTCATAAGCGATGCTATCTCAGCAAAAAACTTTAATTACCAATAAAGGTTTGTCTTTATTTACTGTTAAAATGAGCGTTTTAGTTTGTAATATTCAGTCTTGATTGGTTATCTACCAATCCCTTTAAGGTTTAACCAAAATAGGAACATTCTAAATAGAGTTTGATGGATTATTTTAATTTAAAATGCAACTATTAAATCCATGAAAAAGCATATTTTCTGAATCACAAATCGTCAAAATCTCATTCCACCAACAAGAGGGCCAAACGGTGCAAGAGATCTGCCGAGAGTATTCGATTAGTCATCCCACCTTCTATCGTTGAAAGTCCAAATGACGGTATTCACTAGGACCAACTCAACGTCTTGAAACCGATTATAGCGACGTGAAGTGGTGTCAATCGAATCTACCGATTGATCACCATACTTTCAACCGTTGATTAGAAAAAAAAGTGGTAAGGTCTATTGAAAATCGTCGTACTATGGACTATTTGATCTAAGAAGAGAATTACTGATCTAGCAGGCCTATCTAGTGGCTGCGAGGCTTTGATTGGTAGATGAAGATTGATTCAAAACGCCTCCCATTATTCATCATATCAATAGGGTCGGCAGGATTAGACGCATGAGCTCAAACCCATCCTACTGATTGATTTCGAAAAGTGTCTTTGGGATGGCATTGACGCAAGAATGCCAAAGTTAGAATCCCAAACGAGTGAAACCTCCCCTATACTCCTTAGTGGATGATCATAGTACTTGGCGTGCCAATATCATGCACAATATGCTTTCCTATTATAAATATCTTTCGACTATTTCATGTGGTTGATGATTATCATCGAAAAGAATGATGGGGCTCTATCGAACTATCATTAAACTCGAAATGGGTCGTCCAAGCATTCGATACCTTGATAGCATGGCTTAGAAAACTTCAAACAATCCATCTGGATTATGACCTTGAGTTTTTATGTCGCATCATTTCAAAAACTGGGCCATAAAAAAGAATTATCATGTGGTGATAAACCACCTGGTTAGCCAACACAAAACAAGTTGATTGAATGCCTATCTATTCGAATCACTTGATATGGCTCTAGAAATGATTAGACCATGGTGATGACCGCACCATAACCGACGCTCGTAAGCTGCTCTGAATCATCAGATGCCACTGGCGTTTTTGAGTCAGCATGGCACATCTCGATGTTCCGTGCTGACTTTATACCATAAAGAAAAAACCATGTTTTGGATTGCTTTGGTTTAGAAGAGTAAACGATCCAAAAAAATATATTGCTCTTTTTATAAAAAGGATTTTGCTTTTTAATCAAAACATGTTAAGTTAGCGGTTCAATTTACATTTCCGTAAACTCATTTTAAAATGGGCCTTTGCAATCGTCGTTCTTTTATGGGTTGTTATTTAAGCAACACCGAGAGTCTTTATGTTGCAAGAAGGTAAGAACGTTTTAAAAAGATAAAACATGCCACCGAAAGGAAACTTCATTGGGCAAACAAAGAAGACGGTAAAGAAAATAATGACCCTATTCTCAAAAAAGAATATAGTGATCGAGAGATAACACCCGATAATTTGAGGATAAGCGTTACTTAAAAAGAAGTCAACATGAATCTCTGGCACAAGCTCAAAACGAGTTACTGGGCATTTACCAACAGAAAACCAAAACGGATTTATGATGGAAATAATCCTTGTCAACTCAAGAATCTCATCAAAAAAACCAAATTCCAAATCGAAAACAATTTTCAATTTTCCACTGATCGGAAATCTCGTTGGAAAAAAAATAAACCTACTTACAACTTTTGTAGCAGAGCCCTCTTTCTTAGTTTTTTAGTCTTCTTTTCGTGTGGAGATGACGAAATGCCCACCACGTCCATTATCCCCCCCCCCCTTTTATTCTATACCGTTGCTACTTCTGCAGACACTGGCGGGAAGATCACACCCACTCAAAACATCGCCATTGGCCAAACCGTATCCATCACTGCCACTCCCAATAAACATTACCGATTCAAAGCATGGGCCGGTGATTGTCCCAATAGTAGCCAAGAGACAACCATCCGTTTTGATGTGGATAAACATTGCTCAATCACAGCTATCTTTGAAAAAATCAATTACCAGATCACGGCCATCTCTTCCGAAGGGGGTTCCATTACTGGCCTACCATCCGATGACACCTCCCAAGGGCAAGCCATTATCTTAAGGGCAGTGACTGAAGAAAATCATCTGTTTGTTACTTGGAAAACTGATGATACCTCGGGTTGCCCTACTCTTGACAATCCCACTCATCCGACACTTTCATTTATTATCGAAGGTCCTTGTGCCTTGGAAGCGATCTTTAAAAAAGCCCATCGCACCATCACCACATCGGTCAATGCAGGAGGCCATATCACGCCCACCACTAAGGTCGAACATGGTCAAGAGGTATCGATTGCCGTCACCTTAGAAAAGGACTATGCCTTGAAAACATGGGCGGGCAACTGTGGTGATTTCATTAGCCAAGATACTACAGTACGTTTTATAGCCACCAAAGACTGCCAGATTAACGCTGTCTTAGAAAAGAAAACCTATCGCATCACGGCCACATCCTCCGAAGGGGGTTCCATTGGTGGATTCTCTGAAAAAGAAGTTCTCCGAGGTGAAAAGATTTCTTTGACGGCCCTAGCGGATGAAAATCACGTATTTGTGGAATGGATCATCGATGATACTTCTGATTGCCCCACTTTTGACAATCCCACTCATCCGACACTTTCATTCATTGTCAAAGGTCCTTGTGCCTTGGAAGCGATCTTTAAAAAAGCCCATCGCACCATCACCACATCGGTCAATGCAGGAGGCCATATCACACCCACCACTCAAGTCGAACATGGTCAAGAGGTATCGATTAACGTCACCCTAGACGAAGGCTATGTCTTAAAAGCATGGACAGGCGACTGCGGTGATTTTTCAGACAACGTGACCACAATTCGTTTTACAGCGATCACGGATTGTCATTTGACAGTTGTTCTTGAAAAAGTGGAAGAAGCCGATACTTCGGATCCACTGATTCCATCGACGAATCCTAGCACAGATCCCATCACCAAACCACCACAAACGACACCCCAAACCAGAGATTGCAATGGACAACCGATTCCCATCGATGAGGATTGTCCTGACCCTGAACCCCAAACCAAATCTTGTTGGGATGGTTCTGTGATTCCTCGCTCTCAAAGTTGTCCGATGCAAACCAAAGACTGCAACGGACAACCCATTCCCATCGACGAGGATTGTCCTGAGCCAGAGCCCCAAACCAAATCTTGTTGGGATGGTTCTGTGATTCCTCGCTCTCAAAGTTGTCCGATGCAAACCAAAGACTGCAACGGACAACCCATTCCCATCGATGAAGATTGTCCGGACCCTGAACCCCAAACCAAATCTTGTTGGGATGGTTCTGTGATTCCTCGCTCTCAAAGTTGTCCGATGCAAACCAAAGATTGTAATGGACAACCCATTCCCATCGATGAAGATTGTCCCGAGCCAGAACCCCAAACCAAATCTTGTTGGGATGGTTCTGTGATTCCTCGCTCTCAAAGTTGTCCGATGCAAACCAAAGACTGCAACGGACAACCGATTCCCGTCGATGAGGATTGTCCGGACCCTGAACCCCAAACCAAAACTTGTTGGGATGGTTCTGTGATTCCTCGCTCTCAAAGTTGTCCGGTTCAAACCAAAGACTGCAACGGACAACCCATTCCCATCGATGAAGATTGTCCCGAGCCAGAACCCCAAACCAAAGATTGTCATGGACAACCAATCCCTAGTGGAGATACCTGCCCCTCCTTGCTAAAAAAACATCAAAATAGCGTGACGGTCATCATCAATCCCGACCTCCAAAATCCATCACAGTACGTTGGACAAAAAGCTACGGTCGATGGTACCGAGTACACCATCGTGGATAACGCCTCGCTCAAAAAATGGGTGGCTGCTAATAAGACCAATGCCGTGTGTACTACTTTGGTAACGGATATGAGTTCTTTATTTTTGGCTAAGACCACTTTCAATCAAGATATTAGGGATTGGGATGTTAGTAGTGTGACTACTATGAATAGTATGTTTTTACAAGCTCGATCATTCAATCAAGACATTGGAGATTGGGATGTCGGTAATGTAACCAACATGCACAGTATGTTTTTTGAGGCTTATGCGTTCAATCATGATATTGGGGATTGGGATGTCAGTGAGGTGACCACCATGGAAGGTATGTTTTCTTTAGCTCGTGCTTTCAATCAAAATATCAGCAAATGGGAAGTGGATAATGTGACCAATATGCAACATATGTTTGATTCGGCTGCACTATTCAATCATGATATTGGGGATTGGGATGTCAGTGAGGTGACTACTATGTTTAGTATGTTTAAAGGCGCCAGTATGTTCAACCAAGATATCGGCGAGTGGGAAGTAGATAAGGTTACCAATATGAGATTGATGTTTAATGGCGCTAGTGCCTTCAATCAAGACATCAATGATTGGACGGTTAGCAAAGTGACAAATATGGAAAGTATGTTTTCTAGTGCCCACGCATTCAACGGAGACATCACCTCATGGAATGTGGGTAATGTTATTAATATGAATTCTATGTTTTCTAGTGCTCGTGTGTTCAACCAAAATATCAGTTCATGGAATGTGAGTAGCGTTGAAGATATGGCGGCAATGTTTAATGACGCTAGTGCCTTCAATCAAAATATCAGTTCATGGGATGTGAGTAGCGTCACCGAATGTACCAATGCGGTATGCGGTTTAATTACTACTAGCCGACCTAATTTTTCAAATTGCAATGTCGCTTGCTCATCAACTCAAACCAAAGTTTGTCATGGTGTAAAAATTCCCATAGGCGATACTTGCCCTAATAATCTACTAATCAAACATCAAAATGGTGTCACGGTCATCATCAATCCCTTAATTTCCAATCCTTCGCAGTACGTGGGGAAAAAAGCCGCCGTCGATGGCACTACGTATACCATCGTGAATAATGCGTCCCTCAAACGATTAATCCGTGCAAATAACACTGATGCCAAGTGTACCACCTTGGTCACAAATATGAGTTCTTTATTTGTCAATAATTATTCTTTCAATCAAGACATCGGAGATTGGGATACTAGTAATGTGACCACGATGTATTCTATGTTTCAATCGGCAGTAGCATTCAATCAAGACATCACTTCATGGAATGTAGGTAATGTTACTAGTATGAGAAGAATGTTTTTTCAAGCTAGCGTGTTTAACCAAGATATTGGGGACTGGAATGTAAGTAGCGTGACCGATATGGGAGGAATGTTTTCTAATGCAAGTGTATTTAATCAAGATATTGGGGACTGGAATGTCAGTATTGTGAACAATATGCAAGGTATGTTTTCTAATGCAAGTATATTCAATCATGACCTGAGTGAATGGAGTGTAGCTAAGGTGACCAATTGTTCAAATTTTTATTCTAATTCCGGCTTAACCGAGGCCCATCGCCCTTCATTTACCAATTGCAACCCATAAAATTGATTCATCAACAGACCAAAGGTTTTTCGTGCTTTTACACAATGTTGTTTCTATACAGGAGATGAAAGAAAGTAATAAGATTAATTGGGGGTTATCTTGCAAAACATCTGAATATAGGGAAACTTTAATTCTACAAAGACATTTTATTTAATATGGTTCTATGATAATTTGTGTGGATAGAGTTCTAATCCGCCACAAAAAAATAAGACAACTCATCGGAAGTTTTTTTGAACTTTTGATAGCCCTTGCTATCATTTTGATTGGTTAGGTTTTCCCATGGATTTGTTAGACTCAAGTATTGGATGATTTGAAGACGAAATGATGGATGATTCCATTGAGATGTCTTTGGAATATCTCAGTTCTTCATGACTTCTTGGATTCTCGTGGATCAATCCAACACTTAACCGACCGCTACCGCGAGCATGGAAGATGGCTATAACGTCTTCACGATATTTCCAAGCCTCACTAGATAGTCAATTAGCTTGTTGAATAGCTTTTGGAAAACCATGTCTTGTTTTGCTGCTCTTTTTATTGAATTTTTCCATAGAGCACAAAACAGTTGTGTTTTAATGCCACATGGTGCTTGACTTCTCAGCGTCTAACGACATCAATGGACAAGTTAAGATACTTGATGAGACAAAACCAATCATAGATGGAATGGGTGGATGGCAAATATTCTTTGGCCAAACGGACATAGTCAAAGAACACACAGTCGCCGTGTTGGTTTGGATAAACAGCTTTTAATCGCCAGATACCAGAGGATTTAAAATGGTGTTTGGGAACCTTCAAAGACTTTTATTCTTATTTAATGGTATTTATGAATTAAATTTGTGGGATTCTTTTTTGAGCCACAAATAAATCTTGGCATACTTTCCGAAAATCGGCATACTAGGTGGAGGACAATTAGGCAAAATGCTTTTATTGGAAGCTCATAAATGGGCTTTACCAATTTCTGTAATGGATTCTGATGCTAATGCTGTCTGTAATAAAGTCTGTAACACCTTTGTACAAGGAGATTTATTGGATTATCAAGCTGTTTTAAATTTTGGATCTACCGTGGATATTATCACTATTGAAATTGAAAATATAAATATCCAAGCGTTGCAAGAATTAGAAAAAAGTGGAAAAACCGTTATCCCACAGACCGCTGTTTTAGAAATTATTCAAAATAAAATTAAGCAAAAACAATTTTATCATGAAAATAGGATTGCTACTTCTAATTTTCGATCTTTTGAGTCAATAGAAAGTTTAAAATCAGCCATTTCTAATGATGAGATTATATTTCCTTTTATATGGAAAGCGGCTCGATTTGGTTATGATGGATATGGTGTAAAAAAAATCAATTCAATTGAAGAATTGAATTCTTTAAGTCATGGGGAATGCCTAGTGGAAGAAGTCATTGATATTTCAAAAGAATTATCGGTTATAACTTGTCGGAATCCATTAGGTGAAATATCATGTTTTCCAGTGGTTGAAATGAAATTTAACTCGAAATCTAATCAAGTCGAATATATTTTATGTCCAGCAAGAATTTCTAGATCCATAGAATCTCTTGCGAACCAACTTGCTTTAAAAGTTTCTCAATCATTTAAGCATTTAGGTTTATTGGCCATTGAACTCTTTCTCGATAAAAACCAAAATTTACTAGTCAATGAAGTCGCCCCTCGACCTCATAATAGTGGACATTGGTCGATAGAAGGAGCTCATAGTTCTCAGTATCAACAACATTTAAGAGCACTATTGAACTTACCGCTTGGAGACTCTCTCATGAAGTCCCCTTCAGTTATGGTTAATCTAGTAGGGAAAGAGGGATATTCTGGTCATGTTGTCTATCAGAATATTAATCAAGTACATGATATTTCAAATGCATATCTTCATCTTTATGGTAAATCTATGACAAGACCCAATAGAAAAATGGGGCATATAACTATTATAGATCATCAACTAGCGTCAGCATATAAAATGGCTCAAAAACTTAAGCAAAAAATACAAATCATTTCAAACTAGTATGGCTCAAATAGGAATTATCATGGGAAGTCAATCTGATCTCCCCATCATGCAAAAAGCAATCGATATCATTAAAGAATTTAATATTTCGTATCGATTGAATATCGTCTCAGCTCATCGCACCCCTAATCGGATGGTCCAATACGCTGAAATGGCAGTGGCTAGTGGGCTTCAAGTGATTATTGCAGGTGCTGGAGGTGCTGCTCACTTACCTGGTATGGTGGCTTCGTTGACAACTCTTCCAGTTATTGGAGTGCCTATAAAATCTAGAAATTCAATAGATGGGTGGGATTCTATTTTGTCTGTTCTACAAATGCCCACAGGGGTTCCAGTAGCAACCGTTGCATTAGATGGAGCAGAGAATGCTGGTTTGCTAGCTATCCAAATCATAGGTAGTCACGACCCTGAAATTGGAAAAAAATTGAGCGATTATAAAGAAACATTAAGAGCCAAAGTTATCCGATCAGATAAGGATTTGAACTAATGACCAACCCATTTCTTCAAGAATTTACGACGCCAAAAAAATCAATTCCTTTTTTGGATGTCCAAAATGACGATTATATACCGGCCATCAAGTTCTATATCCAAAAAGTAGAAGAAAAAATAAAATCCATGGTTGACTCAACGAGTGAGCCAACTTTCGATAATACTATTTTGGCTTTTGAAAATTTAGAACCAAGGCTAAATGATATTATTGCGACACTCATGAATTTAAATCATGCAAACACATCAAAAGAATTACAAGAAGTGGTGATGGAAGCTTCGCCTTTATTAACCAATTTTAAAAACAATTTATTATTTAATGAAAAATTATATCATCGGGTATCATTACTTTATAAAAACAATGAAAAATCATCTTTAAATGCTATTCAAAAACGCTTGATTGAAAAACAATACAAAGCCTTTATTAGAAATGGCATTCATTTAAGTTCTGAAAAACAAAAACAATTAAGAACAATTGATATTCAATTGGCTCAATTGAGTATACAATTTGGTAAAAATGTATTAGCAGATACGCAGAAGTTTCAATTACATATTACAAACCATCAATTAGTTGATGGACTACCAAATCAAATTCTTGAAGTGGCTGCTTTAAAAGCCAAAAGTCAAGAAAAAGAAGGATGGATATTGACTTTAGACCAACCTATTTATTTAGCCGTTCAAAAATTTTGTCATCATCAAGATACTAGAAAAAAAATGGCCTTAGGGTATGGGCAACTTGGTTTCCAAAATAATGAACAAAATAATGTGCAAATCATATTACAGTTAATTAAACTTAGAAAACAAAAAGCTTCAATTTTAGGCTATGAATCTTTTGCTGAATATGTACTGGAAGAACGAATGGCCAATTCATTAGAAAATGTTTCTGAACTTTTAGATGATCTATTCAACAAAACCTATAAACATGCCCTCAATGAGTGGCAACAGCTTTGTGACTTTGCAAAAAAAAAGTATCGCATTAAAAAGATTCAAAAATGGGATATCGCTTATGTTTCAGAAGCCTTAAAAAAGCATTTTTTTGATATTGATGATCATACTTTAAAGCCTTTTTTTCCACTTGAACAAGTCATCTTAGGACTTTTTCAAATTGCCGATAAGCTCTATCATCTCAAATTCGATAAAACAGATTCATACCCAAGCTATCATCAAGACGTTCGCATTTATGAAGTCTTTGATTCTAATGATCATTTTAAAGCTCTTCTCTATTTAGATTTATATCCTCGAGAGGGAAAACGTGCAGGAGCTTGGATGACTAATTATAAAGAACAAACTCAATATCAAAGGCCTCATGTCTCTCTAGTTTGTAATTTTCCAAAACCAACTTCCAAAAATCCTTCTCTTTTGAGCTTTATGGATGTTCGAACTTTATTCCATGAATTTGGACATGCACTTCACAGCATGCTTTCAGAAGTGCCATACAGGAGCTTGGGTGGAACTAATGTTCTATGGGATTTTGTTGAATTACCTTCTCAGATTATGGAAAATTGGTGTTATCAAGCCCAGGCTTTAAAACTATATGCTAGACATTACCAAACCGATGAAGAGATTCCTTCAGAGTATATTGAAAAAATCAAAAAAGCCCATAATTTTCAATCAGGATTGCAAACATTAAGACAGTTAGGATTGGGGAATTTAGATTTGTCTTTCCATAATAAAGATGCTGACAATATATCCGATATCAAAAAACATGAAGCTAGTGTATTGAAAGCTACCGAATTCATACCTGATGTGCCATCTAGTTGCTTATCTACCTCTTTTGCTCATATCTTTCAAGGGGGTTATGCAGCGGGGTACTATAGCTACAAATGGGCAGAGGTTTTAGAGGCGGATGCCTTCGAATGCTTTTTAAGTGAAGGGGTATTCAATTCAACGGTAGCTCAAAAATTTAAAACTTTTATTTTATCAAAAGGGGATTCAGAACACCCCATGGCGTTATTTAAAAAATTCAAAGGTCGGGAACCAAAACTAGACGCTTTAATACATCGAATGGGGTTTGAAAACAATTAAATACTAGTTTGAGAAAGAACTCAAAAGCTTAGATGAAACCTTATAAATTCTCAATCAACTAGTTTAATTGTGGTTTTTAATAGGAACTAGCACATAATAATGAAACTAAAGAAGGATTCTTATTTTTTACTTTTATCAGCCAATGAAAGTTTATCGATAGTATTAGATTCCCTAAAAATTTTCGAGAAATGGCAGAAACTCCATTGACATATAAACTGCATCAACAGACTCGACAAAATCTAATTTCAGAGATGAACACAAGACTAACAGAACGAGATAAGGAGTTTTTAATCAACTTCAAAGCTGGGAGTCCCAATTGGGGTCATTAAACGATTATAAAGATTTTCTAGATATTTAATGGAAATTACAAAACATATTAATACTCAAAAAAACCAGCACTTTATAGAGAAAAATTAGATCAACTGATTTCACTCTTGAACTATTCTAAGCCAAACTCATTTGTTACCAAAGTAAAAAGAAATGATTTATAAGCTAAAGGGTGCTATTGCCCTATACCGAAGCGTTATGAGTTATGGTTTGGTTCTTTAATCCACTATTAAATTGCTAATTTTACTATTATGCTACAATACACTAAAGATTTTTTGTAAATACTAGAATGCTCCAAGAAACTATTGACATAGAAAGTTCCGAGATTGTTCGGAATTATCGAGAATTATTGCAAATCAGTTATCAAACACTTTCTGGAGCTGATAAAAAAATGATTCGAAAAGCATTTGACATTGCTGTGGATGCTCATCAAGGACAACGGCGAAAAACAGGAGATCCTTATGTTTTTCATCCCATCAGTGTTGCTAAAATAGTAGCCCAAGAAATCGGAATGGATGCTATTTCCATTGCTAGTGCTTTATTGCATGATGTAGTTGAAGATACCCAATACACATTGGACGATATCATTGAGTTGATGGGCCCGACTATAGGTCGAATTGTTAATGGACTCACTAAGATTTCACATCTTAAAAAAGATAAAGATATTTCATTACAAGCCGAAAATTTTCGAAAAATGTTGCTCACCCTAAATGATGATGTGCGAGTCATCATCATCAAAATAGCCGATCGATTACACAACATGCAAACCATTGACGCCATGCCTGAGCATAAGCGCCTCAAAATTGCCTCAGAAACACTTTACATCTATGCCCCACTAGCCCACCGAATAGGACTTTATAATATTAAAACAGAACTTGAAGATCTTAGTTTAAAGTGTACCAATCCCCATAACTACCGACTCATCAAAGATCATCTAGAAGAAAATCTACTAGAACAAGATCAATATATTGAAAACTTTAGTGAATTTTTAAGCAATGCTCTAGAAAAAGAACGCATTCGATGTTCGATTCAAGGTCGTACCAAATCGATTTACTCTATTTATAAAAAAATGGTGGCAAAGAATATTTCCATAGAGCAAGTCTATGACAAATTTGCTATCCGTATTGTCTATAAATCATCTCCACCCAAAGAAAAATTATTTGCTTGGAAAGTTTATTCCATCGTTACGGATCACTTTACTCCAAATCCTTCTCGATTGAGAGATTGGATTTCCACGCCTAAATCAAATGGTTATGAAGCTCTACACATCACTGTGATGGGAGCTCAAAATAAATGGGTAGAAATCCAAATCAGATCAGAAAGAATGCATGAAGTGGCCGAAAAAGGATATGCCGCTCATTATAAATACAAACATGGATCTCAAACGGATATGGGGATTGATGATTGGCTGAATAAATTACACGAAGTCTTGCATAATAACACGGTCAGTGCGGTTGACTTTGTCGAAGAATTCAAACTCAATCTCTATGCCGATGAAATCTATGTATTTACTCCCAAAGGAGATATCAAATCATTACCCCAAAATAGCACTGCACTCGATTTTGCTTTTACTATTCATACAGAAATTGGCTATCAAACCCGAGGTGTTATAGTCAATGGAAAACTAGTCCCTTTGAATCATGTATTAAAAAATGGAGATTCTGTTGAAATTTTAACTTCAGAAAAAGCTAAACCCAATAGCAATTGGATTGATTATGTCGTGACTTCCAGAGCCAAAGCTCGAATACGACATTTTTTAAAACAAGAAAGAAATCATATCGTCGCCGAAGGAAAAGAAATTGTCCGAAGAAAATTCCGACAAGTTAAAATTCCAGTCAACGATCGATCACTACTCTCAATGATTCGATATTTTCGACTTCAATCCGTTCAAGAATTATATTATAAAATCGGGTCCCATATCATTGATAATAAAAGCTTCAAAGAATTCGTGATTGCTTATAACAATAGCTTCATCAATTTTTTTAAAAAACGCCTCAAACCATCAAAAAAATCAATTCTTGAGTCTACCGAGGAAAATCAATTTGTTTTGGTATTCGGAGAAGAAAACCAAAAACTAGAGTACACACTAAGTGCTTGTTGCAATCCGATTCCTGGTGAAAAAGTATTTGGATTTATTACCAAATCAGAAGGCATAAAAGTTCACTCAATACAGTGTAAAAATGCCATTGCCTTACATTCACAATATGCTTATCGAATCATCAAAGCCAATTGGGTAAATCCAGCTTCAGCAGAATTTAAATCTTGTCTGATTATTTCAGGAATAGATCACAAAGGACTAGTGAACAAAATCACCCAAGCCGTGTTAGGTTTTGCGGGAATAGAAATCAATAAAATTGAATTTACCGCTCAAGGTGAATTATTCAAAGGACAATTACACGTAAGCCTCCAAGACAAAAATACTTTAGATAACTTGGTCAAAAATTTAAAGACAATAGACGGTATTGAAAAAATTGCCCGTAAACAATAATATTTAAAATGGTGACAATTGAAGAAAAAGTCAATAATAATCACGATTTCTTAGCCAAAAATCAGCAAATAGTTGGGGAAGTATTTGTTAATTATTTGAAAGAAAAAAAATTAAGAAGAACTCCTGAACGGTTTAATGTCTTAAATGAAATCTATTCTTTGGATAGTCATTTTGAAGTAGAAAGATTACATAAAATCCTCGATTCAAAATCCTACAACATCAGTATTGCCACGGTTTATAACACGATTGACCTTTTACTAGATTGTGGATTGATTCGACGACACCAATTTGGTTCCAATCAAAACTATTACGAAAAATCATATTTCAACAAGCAACATGATCATGTTATTTTAAAGGATTCTGGAGAGATTAAAGAGTTTTGTGATCCACGAATTGGTCAAATAAAAAAGACTATTGAAAAAGTATTTAATATTGATATACATGATCACACATTGTATTTTTACGGCACAAAAAAGAAATCTTAACCGATTGAATGCCAGTTGATGTATTACTTGGTCTCCAATGGGGAGATGAAGGAAAAGGTAAAATTGTTGATTGCCTGAGTTCTCGTTACGATATCATCGCTCGATTTCAAGGAGGGCCAAATGCAGGACATTCTTTGGAATTTGATGGGGAAAAACATATTCTTCATACCATCCCCTCGGGAATTTTTCATAAAAATATAAAGAATTTAATTGGCAATGGCGTAGTCATCGATCCCATCGTTTTTCATAGGGAATTGAAGCAACTCAACATGGATACCGATGAATTAAATTCTCGATTATTTATATCGAACAAAGCTCATTTGATTTTACCAACACATCGTTTATTGGATAAAGCTTCTGAAGTATCAAAAGGAAAATCAAAAATTGGTTCGACCCTTAAAGGGATTGGACCCGCATACATGGACAAAACGGGAAGAAATGGTTTGAGAGTTGGTGATTTATTTAAACCAGATTGGGATCAACGATATCAAAAGATAGTTGATAAGCATTTTGATTTATTGAATTTATATCCCGTTGAAACCGATTTTGATTTTGATTTTGAACAAACTTTATTTTTTGAAAACATTGAAATACTTAGAACAAGTTCTATTGTCAATAGTTTGGCTTTCCTACAAAATGCTCTTTCAAAAAATAAAAGGATTTTAGCTGAAGGAGCTCAGGGGACACTACTAGATATTGACTTTGGAACCTATCCTTACGTAACTTCTTCTTCAACCACCTCAGCGGGGGCATGTATTGGTCTTGGCATTTCGCCTCGATTAATCAATCATGTCTATGGCATTTCAAAAGCGTACACCACACGGGTTGGAAAGGGTCCTTTTCCAACCGAAATTTTTGATCTTGATGCTGCTTTTTTACTCAATAATGGCAATGAAATTGGAGCCACAACAGGTCGACAAAGAAGATGCGGTTGGCTAGATTTAGTAGCTCTGAAATATGCTGTTGAACTCAATGGAGTTTCTCATTTAATATTAACCAAAGGCGATGTTTTATCTGGGCTCGAAAAATTTCAAGTCTGCTGGCAATATAGTATTAATGATTCGGTGACCAAGCAATTTCCATATGATTTAAATCAAAAAACCCTTAAACCGCAATTAAAAGAATTTGAAGGTTGGGAAGAAGACATTCGTGGTATAAAAAACAAAAAACAACTCCCAAAACCATTTCAAGATTATCTCTACTTCATCGAAGATTATTTAAACATCCCCATCTATATCATATCGGTTGGACCAGACCGATCTCAGACTATTTATGATTAAATGGGAAAACCTAGTTTAATCTTTCAATACATTTTCACCACACTATGCCTCATCATCATTTGGGCATCTTGGTCTCAAGAAAATCCAAAAATTATCGAAATACAACAAGCGGGATCTGCCTCAAGAGATGAAACGCTTTATCCTGGTGCCACCATTTTAAACCGTTCTCAAAAACAACGAGTTCATTTATTTCATCAAGGAGCCTTAATTATTTCAGATTATGCCATATTCTATCCAAAGCTTAATAATTTCAATGCACGTGGAAATGTAGTTTTTACCCAAGGGGATAGCATTACCATGACTAGTCAACGATTAGACTACAATGGGAATACTCGCATAGCAAAAGCCTATGGATCCGTGCATTTAGTACGTACAGACATGGATTTAAAAACCAATACTCTAGAACTTGATCGCGTTGAAAATCAGATCTATTACAATACCCAAGGGACTATTGTTGATAGTACCAACACCTTAACTAGTCAACAAGGAATATATTATGTTGATAAAAAAAAATATCGGTTTTTATCCGATGTCATGATTGAAAATCCAAATTATACTATCCATTCTGAGAAACTAGATTATTTTACTGAAATCAACCATGCTTTTTTATATGGCCCAACCGAAATTTTAGGTGAAGATTACTTCATTCAAAGTGAAAGAGGATTTTATGATATGGATGCTGATACGGGAATATTTAAGCAAAACGCTGTCATACATTATGATAATAAAATCATTTACGGAGATAGTTTATATTTTGACAATCTAAGCCAATATGCTGCTGCAACTAGTAATATTAAATTAATCGATACCATCAATCGATCAATAATAGAGGGGCATTATGGTGAGATTTTTAAAGCCAAAGATTCTGCAATCATTACCAATAGAGCATTGGCAACGAATATTTTTGATAACGACTCTTTATATATCCATGCTGATACATTGATTGTTACTGGGCCTGAAGAAAATAGAATTTTTAAAGGGTTTTATGATGTACGAATTTTTAAAAGCGATATTCAAGGAAAGTCCGATTCAATATACATCGATGAAACGAGTGGATTGACTAAATTACTAAAACGTCCCCCCACTAAAAAAGAATATCAAATCATGACTGAACAAGATCGAACTAATATAAATCCAGTCATGTGGCTTGATAAAACACAGATGACTGGTGATGTCATTAAACTACTTTCAAATCCCAATACTAGAAAACTTGATTCATTGCATATCGATGGGAATGTATTAATCATTGAAAAAGATTCCCTCAGTGAGAATGGATACAACCAAATCAGTGGCGCCAAGCTTCGAGGTGATTTTGATGATGGAAAACTCAATTCACTTGATATTACAAAAAACACCATGATGATTTATTATCTATATAATGATCAATCATTTGAGTTAATCGGTATTGACAAAACATCATGTAATGCTATCCAAATGAAATTTAAATTAGGTCAAGTGGAAAGCATCAGATTTTTAGGTCAACCTGATGGAAAAGTCTATCCAGAAGTTGATTTGAATCCCAACGAACGAGTTTTAGAAGGGTTTTCATACCGAATTCCAGAAAAGCCAACCAACATCGATGATTTATTCAGTCCATCAGATAATGAATTTCAGTTTCAAATCATTCAACCTATTCCTTTCATTAGAGAAGATGAAGAAGAATTAGAGAATGATGAATGAATTAACTCAAGCATTTCATCAATATTTAGCCAAAACCACTCCAATTCCTTTGGGACTTGAAATTCAGAAAGCCAAAGGGTCATATTTGTATGATCAAAAAGGGAATGCTTATTTGGATTTTGTGTCTGGCGTTTCGGCTTGCAATTTGGGACACAGACATTCAAAAATCAATAGAGCTATCTCCAAACAACTCCGATTGTATAATCATATCATGGTCTATGGTGAATTCATACAAAAACCCGTTGTTTCTTATGCTAAACTACTCATTGACAGTTTACCTAAAAACCATCAAAAGTTTTATCCTACTAATTCAGGGACAGAAGCCATGGAAGGGGTTATTAAGTTAGTAAAAAAAGCTACCAATAGAAATCAAATAATATCTGCAATAAATTGTTATCACGGATCTTCGCAAGGATCATTGAGTATCTTGGGGCAACCTGAAAATAGAAATCCATTCAGGCCTCTGATTCCAGGAAATCATCAAATTCGTTTCAATCATTTTGAAGATATTAACGAAATAACAAGTAAAACAGCAGCCGTGGTTTTAGAAACTATTCAAGGAGGGGCTGGTTTTATTGTTCCTAAAAAAGATTATTTTAAAAAGGTGTGGAAGCGATGCCGTGAAATGGATGCCTTATTAATTCTCGATGAAATTCAAACTGGATTTGGTCGAATCGGTACGCTATTTGGATTTGAGCAATTTGATGTTAGTCCTGATATTTTGGTCATTGGTAAATCCATGGCATCGGGATTGCCTGTTGGCGGATTTACTGCTTCTGAAAAACTCATGAATCAATTGAGTGATAAACCACCTTTAGGACATATTACAACGTTTGGGGGGCATCCGGTAGTCATGGCTAGTGCCTTAAAAACCCTTGAGATCATTCAAGCCTTGGTAAAAACAAATATCATTCAAGAAAAAGAACTTCTCTTTCGAAGTTTACTTATACATAAAAAAATCAAAGAAATACGTGGCAGAGGATTAATGCTAGCTCTTATTTTATATTCTGCAAAAAATGCTCAAAAACTGATAAAACTTTGCCTTGAACATCAACTAATCACATTTGGATTATTATGGGAAAAATCCGCTGTGCGGATTACTCCATCTTTGATTATATCTAGAAAAGATATCCTCATTGGATGTCGAATTATTCTTAAATGCTTGGATAACTTATAATTCTAAAACTGTTTAATTCTTTTAACCCTCGATTTTAAAACTTCTGGTTATAGATGATATCTTTGGAATTAATTGTTGACAAAAATTGATTTTATGAACGTGGTTAAACGGTTTGATAAAATGCTTAAAACACGTGAGGTCTATTACTTCGACGTTTCAGAATTTGAAAAAATAGCCATTCATTATCTCAATTTAAGAGATTATATCACAACCCTTACTGTGCTCAAATATGGGTTGAATCAACATCCCAACAATGAAGATTTACTCATTATAAAAATAGATGTTCTGATGGAGCAACAAAAATTTGAGCAAGCAGAATCACTAATCAAACGCTTGATTAGTCTATCACCTAAGGATGAACAATACCAATTTCAACTAGCCATTATTTATTCTTTTCAAAATAAAAAAACGGAATGTATCGAATTATATGGCAAATTACTAGATTCAACAGACCCAGATATAAAATATGAAGCAACCATTAATTTAGGATTGGAATATTTTAGATATGAAGATTATCAAAGAGCTCGATCTTTTTTATTTGATAGCTTCATGGGAAATCCTTCGGATACAGATCTTTTAGAAAAATATATCTATTGCCAAATAGTCAATGATAAAATAGATCAAGCAATCAACGACATGACCATATTTTTAGAAAACAACCCTAGTCATGTTCAAGGGTGGCGAAGTCTATCAAAACTATTTTCTATAGTTCAAGAATACGATTTGGCTCTTCAAACCATAGAGCATGCCATTCGACTAAAACCTGGTAATTGTAAATCATATAAAAGAAAGGGTACAATTCTCCAAAAATCAAAAAATTTTCAATCTGCAATCTTGGCCTATGAAAAAGCTTTAGACTTAGGGTGTAAAACTTATTCCATTTATAGAAAAATTGCCCATTGCTATTTAGGGCTTTCTCAAAAATGGAAAGCTTATAAATACTTTAGTTTGACCATTAAATCAGGGGCTCATAATGACGATAATTGGAAAGATTTGCTCCGCTTCTTAATTGATGAAAAGCTTTATGATAGAGCTCTTGATTACTTAGAAAACTATTGTAAGTTCGAATCTGAAAATCCGAGATTATGGAAACTCTGTACGCAAGTATATGTACACTTCAAGGACATAGAAAAAATTAATATGTGTATCGAAACTTTTTTGCTTTTTTCTAAGCCAAAAATTTCGAAATGGATTTATTGTGCCTCTATTTGGGTTGAATTAAAACAATGGAATAAAGCAATCCAATTGTTATTTGAATCCAATGATTTATTTGGATATGATAGGGAAATAGAAAAATTAATTCGGTTATCAATGACTCAATACAATAAAACTATTCCTAATAAAAAAACTAAATGAGAACTTCTTTTTAAGGCCTTCAAAATTCATGCTTTTTTCCTAAGGAAAAAGTTTAAATCACTAAAATGGTTGGGTGTAAAACCAATTAATGATTGCCTACTTTGAACAGCAAGCATCATTCTTACATTGACAATATTTTAGACTATAAAAATGAGTTAAAATAAGTGCCACTGCTGGAGCATAAGTATATACTTCTGGGATGTGATACAATTCAAACTCTTCATTTATAGTGGCCAATGAGAGAAGTCCCCAAAAAACCCAAAAGAATGGTCTAATGTTTTTCTTTGATGTATTTTTAGTAGAAAAATAAACCGCAAAAAAAGAAAGTATAATGAACTTAAAGTTCATGATAGTCCACCAAAACGACCACCCATTAGAGTAAGATTGCATCTCCACTTGAGCAATAA
Organism: Flavobacteriaceae bacterium; assembly: GCA_965221765.1. Taxonomy (GTDB): domain Bacteria; phylum Bacteroidota; class Bacteroidia; order Flavobacteriales; family Flavobacteriaceae; genus Bin25. Next base: position 1,603,743 of record OZ244911.1, on the reverse strand, counting down.
AAATAAATGGAGTAATCAAACAATGGATCAAACAAAGTGAACTTGAAAGGATACCCAATACGTCTGAGCGTTTATGAGTTAACTTTAAAAAATTCATTTAGATTAATCAGTGTTAGATGGCAAAATTTAGGTAGGCTATATTTCAGTTGGCGAATATAATAATCACATAATAAATTTGAATAGGGTCGTGAGAAATCAACTCTTAACGCTTATGATTGATCATTTGTCACGTTGGTATCTCTCGCCCAACAGAATTCAAAAATTTATCTACAATCTATATCCTTATGTATGAACTTCTAATCCAAATGGACCATAGACCTTATACCAATTAGTTTTCTGTATTATATGTCATTGATTTACCCACACTGCTTTTTTGTGAAATCAAATACAGTATAAAAACAAAAGCTATTTTATGACTTTAAAAAATAATTTAAACCGCAGCTTAGAATTATTCTTGAATTTCAAACCCTTCGGGACGCTTCCACCGCGTTGGGGGATTGGGTTCTTCTTTTAACTGAAACTCTTTTGCTTCCAATAATTTTAAGGCTTCACGAACGCCTGCCTCTAGTTGTGGATCTTTCCCTTTTATGGTTTGAGACGGATCTTGAATCACTTCAATATCAGGGGCAATTCCTTCCCCTTCAACTGCCCATTGTCCATCGAGATTAAAAAATCCACCTCTGGGTGCTACCATGCGTCCCCCATCAATAAATGTTGGAGTATCCCATGTTCCAACAAGGCCTCCCCATGTTCGTGTTCCCACAAGTAGTCCAAGGTTTTTGAGTTTAAACATATAAGGCAATAGATCTCCTCCTGAGCCAGCTCTTTCATTAATTAACATGACCTTCGGTCCCCATATGCCTGCCAATGGAGCAGTCCAAGGTGTTCTGTCGTTGGTTTTACTATTGAAATATCCCATGGGTTCTCTAGCCATGATGTCAATCATATAATCGGCTGCCGATCCCCCGCCATTATTTCGTTCATCGATAATCACCCCTTTTTTATCTTGTTGTGAAAAGTAGTATCGATTAAAAGAATTAAATCCATTTCTTGAGGTATTGGGCACATAGACATAAGCCAGCTGTCCTTTAGACAACTCATCTACTTTTCTGCGATTGCTTTCTATCCAATCGATCGTTCTTAACGCTGTTTCACTTCGGACAGGTTTTACAATTACTTTTCGAACATTTTTAGGCTCTAGATTAGAACTAACTTCAATATAGATCGTTCTATTTGCGGTCTGTTCTAGAAGTTGAAAGGGATTTTTATCAGTGGTCAATGGATGCCCATTAATCGAGAGTAGATAATCTCCTTCTTTAACATCAATACCTGGTAAGCCTAAGGGGGATTGAATTCCCGGATTCCAACGTTCTCCCCTATATATTTTCGATATTCTGTAATGATTCTGATCGACTATAAAGTCACATCCTAGTAAGCCTACAGAGACATAATCAATATTTGGCATATCTCCACCGGAAACATAAGAGTGTCCAATAGCAACTTCTCCACTCAAAATATCGATAACATAATTTAAATCCGTCCGATGACGTACATGATCAATCCATGGAAAATACCACTGATAAATGATATCCCATGGAGCACCATGTATGTTATCGACGTATAAAAAATCTCGCTTAAAGCGCCACCCCTCTTTAAAAATTTGGTGATATTCAGCCCTTGGATCCACTCTCATTTGGATACCTAGTGTCAAAGACTTATTATCATTTGACACTGATTTTGTAGAGACTATTTTCCAACTAGGTCCGCTTCGATATAAAATATTTTTTCGATCAAATGAAGTAGTCGCTGTATTCACCTTGGTTAAGTAGGTTGATGATTTATCACTATCCATCTCATATTTCATGAGAGATACTCCATCATCCTCTCTTTTAAATATGAAAATGGTATTTTTTGGTCCTTCGAGCAATCCAATATAATTTCCTGATTCAATGTCCAAAGGAATGGCTCGATCAAAAAGTCCATCTTCATCGATAATAACTACAAGAGAATCATCCTCTTTGTTCTCTTCTTCATCCTTTATTTTATTTTCTGTATTTTCTTCATCCATTTTAGGGAGTGTCGGAGATGCCTGATCTTTTGAAAGGCTAACCGCATATAACTTACGAGTCATTTCTGGATCATAGGAACTCATATCTAGCCATCCCGAATTAAGTCCATAATTGGTACTTACCAATGTATATAGAAACTTACCATCATCACTCCACACAGGTGAAATAGCGTCAGCCAATGAATCTGTTATCTGTATTGTGGATTTGGAAAGCATATTATATGCATAGATGGCTTTAAAATGATTCGGTTGCTGTTTGGCATAAGCAATCCATCGGCTATCTGGAGACCAAATGGGATTCATTGTTCGATTTGGATGAGCATATAAATCTGAATCAATAATGCGAGTCGATTGACTATTAATGCTCAATAGAATCATATTATAATGAGTATCAGTAAAAGCAATATAGTTTCCATCAGGAGACCATGCCGGTTTAAAATAAAATGTCGGATTAGGTATGGAAATATTCATTAATTCATTTCCATATTGATCTGCTATAACCATTGCGTACTCACCACTTTTATCAGAAAACCAAGCTATACGATCTCCCTTGGGAGACCAAATAGGAAATCGCTCAGCTGATGATGAACTATTACTCAAATTTCGCCAGCTACCCTCTTCTCTTGGGACACTAAAAATTTCTCCTCTATACTCAAATAATGCTCTTTTCCCTTTTGGAGATAGTTTTGCATTCGTCAATTGTTGTGATGATACTGATTCCCAACGAGGTCTAGAAAAATTCATATCACCGGCAACATGAATAACTAATTTTTTATAATCCCCACTTTCTATGTCAATTAGATGTAACTCTCCTCCTTGTTCATAAATAATTTGGCTGGCATCGCTATCTAAACTTTTTACATCGAATTTTTTATGGAAGGTGATTTGTTTTTCTTGACCAGTACCTGGAGAAAATTTCCAAATATTGCTAGCATAATCTCTTTCAGACAAATAGTATATATCATGACCAATCCACACTGGGCTTAAGTGTCTTTCTTTTGTTGGTTGAGGTGTGTGTTTTAGTTCTAACGTATTTAGGTCAACAATCCATATCGGCATGGCTTGTCCACCACGATAATTTCGCCATTCAGGATCCCAAGAAGTAATGGGTGTATAGGCCAGTGAACTGCCATCGGGTGAAATTTCTCCGTAGGCTGCCCGGCCGATGGGCAATGACTTCGGCAATCCACCATCGATGGGAACGGTAAAAAACTTGTTTGTTTGAGTGGGACGACCTTCACGGGAAGATCGAAATAAAATTTCATTGTCTGGAGTCCACCCCTGGACAATATCAGCGCTTGGATGATAGGTCAGACGGTGAGGGTCTCCTCCTCCAATCGAAAGATAATAAACATCACTATTGCCATCATATTGACCGGTAAATGCAATCCACTTCCCATCAGGTGAAAAATGAGGATTGGATTCAGCCCCTCTATTTGACGTGAGTCGTTTTGGCCTATCTATTTTATCTATAGTTGTCAACCATAGATCATTTGCGTAGACAAAAACAACCATATTCTCATGGATGCTTGGCTGACGTAATAATTTGGTACCTCCATCTTGGGAAACGACAGGAAATAACACTAAAAATAAAAGAATGAAAAGGGCTAAAAATAGTTTCATATTTGATTAACTATCGAATTAGTTCTAGGATTTATAAAAATAAAACTTATTGGATTGAATTGTTAATCGACAGTAGAGAAATTCTCCTTTTTTTATTTAACATGTAATGATCTTAAAAGAATTAAAATCCATGATTTTATCATTTACTCTAAATGATAAATTCAATTTCAAAAAATTGAATTACAAGTTCAACTATCTACTGCAACCATAACAACCCAAGGTAGAAGAATTGCAGATTACTACCGATTCAATAATCCATTAAACTAATAGGCAACATATACTGATGCTACAAGTGCTCCTAGTTCCTTATTTCCAATAAGGATATCAGAAGTTCAAGCAAGTCGTAATATTCAGTAATTTTGCGAATCATTTTTAAATAGTACGTCAAGTTATCAAAGTTTAAGTAAGTTTTTTATTTTTCATGGTTTTAATATCATCTTTAAAGTTGTATTAACATGGATTTATTTGATATTCGAAACAAAGTATTTATCATTACAGGGGGTACCGGAACACTTGGGTTTTCATTAATCAAATACCTTATTCAATGCGGGGCTAAAATTGCTCTATTGTCTCGATCTATTAGGAAAGCTCAAGATCTTATTTCTTCTTATGCATTCACCCGAGAATCAATACGTGCATACCAAGTCGATGTCATCAAGAAATCCGAATTAGAAAATATCTCAGAAAAAATAATGGGAGATTTCAATCGTATTGATGTATTAATCAATGCTGTTGGTGGGAACTTGTCAGGGGCTACGATTCCTGATGGAGGATCGGTATTTGATATGGAGGAAACAGATTTTGATCGAGTAATGGATTTGAACTTAAAGGGGACCGTATTACCCACATTAGTTTTTGGCCAACTCATGTGTAAACAAACATGCGCTTCGATTATCAACTATTCTTCATTAACTGTCAGCCGAGTGATGACTCGAGTCCTGGGATACTCGGTAGCTAAAGCTGCTATGGAAAATTTCACGCGTTGGATGTCTGTTGATATGGCTCTAAAATACGGTGATCGTATTCGAGTAAACGCCATTGCTCCAGGAGTTTTTATTGCCAATCAAAACCGACTATTACTGACAAATTCCGATGGGACTTATACCCAAAGAGGTCAAGCCATCATTCGAAATACACCCATGAAACGATTCGGGTTACCTCATGAACTCCACGGTTCGGTCCACTTTTTGGCTAGTGAAGCATCAAAATTTATTACGGGGATTGTTTTGCCTATCGATGGTGGAATTAGCATCTACAGTGGTGTTTGATTCTACCACTTTATTTCTTGTTTGTCTCTCAACAGTTTGCCATTGATTGTTGGTGGAGCCTCTGTAGCTAACCATACAGGAGTCTCAGCGCCTTTTTCTATTGATCTACCGGCATTTTGACCACCCATTCGGGTCCGAACCCAACCCGGACAAACCGAATTGATTGTGATTGACTTGTTTGCGAGTGATAAATGAAGTTGTTTTGTAATGGCATTCATTAAAGTTTTGGAGATTCGATAATGAGGGGCCCAAGTTGAGGTATTATCATTAAACTTGCCCGCTCCACTTGAAATCATGATAATTCGACTCCCTGGTTGTAGCAAGGGCATAAAATACTGAGTGACCCACAAAGCACCCAGTGCATTGGTTTTTACAGATAATAGGTCTTCTTCAGGCGCTGGATTCAAAATGCTGCGGCTTTCATTAACTAATACCCCTCCATTATTGACCAATACATCCAATCGATTAACCTTTTGAGATACTTTAAGATACGCCCTTTCTATGGATTTTGGATTACATAAATCCAAAGTGTACCAAAGGGCATTTATATTTTTGGCTCTGAATTGATTGGTGATTGTTTGACCACTTTTATGATCCCTTCCAGTGAGAATGAGACGAAATCCTTTTTGTCCTAATTGATTTCCAATCTCTAATCCAATTCCTCTATTAGCTCCTGTAATCAAGACCGTTTGACTATCTTTCATAAAAATATTAGTTAATAATCCATAAGATGTTCTTTAAAAAATAAAGGAATTCCTCCAACTATAATTTTCCCCAAGATAGAAAATTTTGAACTTTATTGCTTTAAGTTGAAGCATTAATTTTGCAATCTCATAGAGATTAATCTAAATGGAAAATCTTTATCCACTAAAATTTGTTCCTCAATTTTTTCATCGTATTTGGGGAGGGGGCCGATTATACCCTCTTTTTGGTATGAAATCATCAAATGAACCCATTGGTGAAGCTTGGTTGATTTCTAACATGGAAGGTTTCAGTTCTCGAGTGTCTCAAGGTCCTCTAAAAAATCATAGCCTACAAGAACTCATTGATATCTATGGTTCTAAATTATTAGGCAATCAAGTTTCCCAAAATGACCACCGTGAATTTCCATTACTCATCAAATTGATTGATGCGAGTGAAAACCTATCAATCCAAGTGCATCCTAATGATGAATTAGCTCTTCAAAGACACCATTCTTTGGGTAAAACTGAATTATGGTATATATTGGATATTGAAGGAGATGCCTATGTACTCAATGGCTTTAAAGAGCCTTTAAATCCAAAATTCATAGAAAAATCGGTAAAAGATGGTAATTTGATGGATAAAATGAATAAAATCTATAGTCTTCCAGGAAAAATATTTTATATCCCATCTGGTAGACCACATGCTATTAGTGGTGGCAACTTAATCGCTGAAATCCAACAAGCCTCCAATATCACTTACCGACTCTATGATTACGATCGCATCGATGCAAGAACCAATCAAAAAAGAGAATTGCATTTAAAAGAGGCTTTTGATTCAATAGATTACTCTACTTCCCCTTGCATACCAACCTCTTATTCAAAGTTTAAAAATGAAGCCAATGAAATCATTGAAACCCCACATTTCAACATAAATCTTTTTCTTATTTCAAGGAAAATAAATCTCGATTATTCTAAAATCGATTGTTTTGTGATTCTAATGTGTGTTCAAGGAAAACTGAATTTTATTTATGAAGAATATGATTACCCCTTGTCAATGGGAGAAGTTTTATTCTTGCCAGCAAATACGACAAAATCTCAAGTTGAATCTTCAAACGGCCGTTTTTTAGAAATTTTCATTGGTCGCTAAAATCAACCATTTGTTATACTAGTTTCCTTATCCTATCTATATTTTATGGATTTGTTGATACGATTTTATTGGCATAAGATTTAACAAGTAAACTCATCATAATAAAGATGTGTTTTAAAATTGACAATAATCATTTCTTATTCTCTATGCAATTCAAGACTTTATTGATTTTATCAACTATTGGTTGAATGATTCAAATTATACTAAAGTGCGTTCTACATTATTATTTTTTGGGTTCTATCACGATTAGTGTGGATAGCAAAAATATACTTATTATCCATTGAATTAGTTTTGGGTTTTTAATTCTACCCTTATGGATACGTTATCAATCATTGCTGAAGCCAATCTTCACTTCGGTACCGATTGAAAGGTTGAATGGGTCCACGACGACAAAAAACGAAATGTGGTTGACTAGCATCTTTCCTATATCAGCCATTCTTATTGCTTGCCCTGAAATGGGTCAAAAGGCAACCCTTTTTTATGATCATCGGAAACGGTGTGTTTGGCGTCATTGAGATGTTTTTCGGAGCCAATGCTATATTCACTGTCGTGTTCTCCGTGTTCGTTGTTCTTCTGGCCAAGTTAAGAGCATTCAGTTGCCATGCGACCCCATCCATCGTTTCACCACGCATTTTGAGCACTAGGCGATGGACGTGCTACTAGCCCATGGGAATCCATACAAAACGGCTCAATGACTTCGTTGTGGAGCCCATACCAATAGTCGCATCCTGTATCGAGCCGTAGAACGAGGATGGGATTATCGTTCTTTAGAAGAATTACATCATTTAAGCATGGATGAAAAAGATTACCAACGACGACCTCCCGATGCCACGGTGGTGAGTAATCCGGAAATAGGCTTGATCTTGGATTGGATTCACGGTCAGCATCAAAAAGCCACCAAAACCATCTTAAATCCCTTCGTGCCTGAAAAGCAAAAGCCCTTGGTCTAGACCATCACCACGGAGATGTAGCCCATTGATGTTCGTTCAGCTCAAGAATGGTTGCCCGCCGCCTCTTTGATTCATAATCGATTGTGCTTGATCAAGTATTTGAGTCGGGCCATTGACGCGGTCAGACGCCGAAAAGTACAACATCATGCGGTCTTAAAAAACAGTCGTTTTGCTCTATGGAAAGATCCGAGAAAAGAGAATAAAAAAAACAAGGTATCATTTTCGAGGCTATTTAACAAGCCCATTGACAAGCGAGTAAAGCTTGAAAATGTCGTGAAGATTTTAAAGCTATTTTCTAGACTTCGGATATCAAACAAGCCAAAGAGCGATTAAAATATTGGCTGGACCAGGTCCTAGCGACAGGCATCCAAGAAGTCATGGAGGTGGCCAAGCGGTTCCAAAGACTTCTCGATGAGATGATCCATGCCTTGACGTTCAAACAAAGCCATGCTCGAGCCGAACGAATCCATGGAAAAATTCAACCAATCAAAACGATGGCTAGAGGGGATTGAAAGTTCGAAAACTTCCGATTGCCGGTCTTGTTTTTCTGTGGTGGATTAAAACGCTATCCACACTAATCGTGATAGAACCGTTTTTGTAAAAAATAATTCTCATGGCACGATACACCAAAATGATGCCGCATGCGACAGAAGAAGAGCTCAAACAATTCCTCCGAAAAAGCCCAAGTTTTTGGCGGGGGCGACCGATCCAAGGGATCATCAATGCACAAGGGAAACCCCAGACCGCCGAATAATTGGCCGCTGACAGTACGCTTTCCAAACACCGTATCACCCAACGGTTAAGCTTATAACTAGTAGGAGCTCCACATCTTTGAAAGCAAAGGACAAAGCGACCGAAAGTATGGTTCCTGGTCTCTCGAAGAAGAAAAAATCTTTTTAAAAGGCTTTCGGCAACCAGCAATCGCCAGCCGGGTCGTCATCACGACCATCATCCAAGCGACTTTTGAAAAGAACATTGTCAGAAAGTAGCCAAGAGTACCATCTACAGACTATTGAAAAGTCATCATTGGCGCCACGTCATTCTTCGGCCGGATCCTCCCAAAAAAAATCCAAAACGTCAAGAAGACGTTAAAAAACTCCCCGAGCGATGGAAAGCCATCATCAAAGAAAAACCATAGAACCGAGAATAAGTTCTTTTTGGAGTCCAAGACGAGAGCCGGTTTGGACGCATGACTATTCCCCGAAAATCATGGTGGCCTCCAAAGGATCGACCCCAAGTAGGCAAATAGGTGGTACAGCAATCCGTGTATGCTTATCCCTTGGGGTGCCCTAAAAAAGCCAAAGCGAGGTCATTGATGTTGACTCTTGCCAATCTCTCTTTTTAGAACCAGTGGCCAAGGACTTCAAAGACCATCAGATCATCAGGCCGGTCGCAAACCCCATGGCACCCATCGAAAGACTTCAAAATCCCCGAAAACATCGCTTGAATCGAACAATCACCCCCCATAGTCTAGAACTACACCCTATAGAGCAGATAGGGGTGGAAGTTTGAGAAAAATTTCTAGACCACCAACTGTTTGAAAGAAAGGCTGGAAGATTTGGAAGAACCGCTAGCTCATGGGTTGAAAGCGATGGTTGCATACGGAAAAAAATGGACATCTTTAACAAACTTCCCGCATATTAGAAACGTAATTCAGAAAGCGTGTTAGTATTAGGTTTCCTTCAAATCAAACCAAACTGTAAATCATTCTTTCGATTTGCATAATAACGTAATAAAATTGAATACCATGTTCAAACCACTAGTTCAACATGATTTCACCTTGATTTTATATCCTTTGAGCATCTCCAAGTCAATAGCCTAGAACCTCAAACGGAAATAGCAATATTTACTCACCACATCTATAGAACGCGTAAATAAAAAAAGACATAGAATGATTCTATGTCTTTTTTTCTAGTATGTAATCTGTCGATTTCTATCGATTTTATTCAAGCCAGTCCACACGACTCAAATCATCATCACCTCGATTGGTTGTTTTATCTTGATCGATGCCTTTCTTCGGGAGCGTCGACTTAATAACCAAATCCTCTCCTATGGTGAGTTCTACTGTTACTACTCGGCTATGTTCTACATAGGCTTCTCCATTATTCTCATTATCATCTGAAAGAGGTCTTGGGTGAATTAACCTACTACGACCAAATCCCTCCTGTGGATGCCCAATAGTCGATTTATCGCCCGCACCAGGCACATCTGAAGTCAAAATAACTAGTAGATACGGTTCATTCTCAATGTCTTTATTAGATTCATCCAAGATATTAAAGAGACCATCTTGATCCAGCTTATTTTCCCAGGTGACTGTAATCGGCTTATCGATGGGTTGTCTATCATGAAGTCCATACGTAAGATACCCTTCAAAACTAGGCTCATTCATGCCAATCGGGACGAGAGGATTGCCATCACTATCTAGCCCCTTCTGGTTATCTGGACTGCTCGGATAGGAAGAGTAATAATGAAACGGATCATCTAATATTCCTAATAACTGAGTAGGAGTCATAAATTCAGAGGAGTCATCCGCATCCACATAGGTGATGGCCTTTTTGTTGGTGGCCGAAAAAGGCTTGTCGGCCTCCGTACCATCCGATAAGATGACCTCATGAGAATATTCTCCGATGGTCAATTTAAAAGAGCCGCCTAGATCATTGGTAATATTATTATCGCCTTGCGTATGATTGATCGTACCACTGAGGTTGAACTGAAGGTGACTTTTAGGTTCAGACCCAACTCGTGACTCTACGGTGATCTCATTGACTTTAAAAAAGTCTTTGACTTCTTTTGCATTGAGATCATTGACCCAGTTTTTTACCGAACCCCCAGGGGTCAAGGCAATCGATTTAGAAACCCCACCACGGATGCCAATGGTAATCGTACCAGCATTACCCGAACTAAGTCTAACGGAGAAGACTCGCTTTGCTTTCGTACCAGGGATTACCCGATTAGCTACTCCTTTTCGGAATAAAATCAAATCCTCATGATTGGCTTGGGTCGTTGCTACTTCAACCGCCGCCGCACTTTTGTTTTGTCCTTTAAACGCCTCGGTGCCATCAAAAGAAATCACCGCTCGCTTGGTATTGGCATGTTGTAAGACCTCGGCTAAATCACTCAAGCCCGTCCCATCGACTATTTTCCCAGCACGGTCTACCGACTCATCCGCTTTTAAAATCTCTTGCGTGATTTCTGTGGCAATCAAATCATTTTTATTGTCTTGGGCACTTTGACCATCATTATAGTCACCATAGCCTGCTTTGCCAATGACAAAACCATCGCCTGTGAACCATTGAGCACCCGTCCCTAAGCGTTGGCTTCCAGGTACCTTAAAAGCTTTAAAACTCACCTTGGCTAAATCATGATTGCCTTTGATATACAATCCCTTGAGTTTATTGACTTTATCAGCCACTAAGGATTCAATATCCGTATTATGCTCAATGGTTAAAATACCATTGGTTCCACTGTCATGCCCTAAGATCAATTCGTCTTCAATACCAGTGCCTGTAATCGCTACCGTATTGATCGATCGAGCCGTGATAATCTCTTGAAGATCTTCCAAGTCACTGACCGTGAGCGACCGTCCCCCATGAATATGGGCTTTTTCAAGCTTGGGCGTATGGTCTTCATTGAGAACCACGACCGTGCCATCGGAGGCTTTGGTGCTCGGATTGCCCCCAATCTGGAGGGTCTTTAAATCCGCCGCATTGCTAAGGTTCAACACATTGATACGAGCCCCATCGGCCGTACCCACCTCTACATGATCGACATCTTCGCTAATTTCTAAATCCGCCCCCTTCACTTTGGGTGCCGTGAGGGTTCGCACTTCCTTGATATGTAGTTTTTCTAAGGTGGTCAACGCGGGTAAAGCCACTTCATCAGGCCCAATGACCGTCAAGAGCTTGCCTGTATTGCCTTTGGCTACACTCTCCAATGCCTGCACATCAATCTCAGCAGAAGTGCCTCCTAAGTCAATGCTTAAGTTGTCGGTATAGGCCGACAAGGCCGAAAGGGTCAACGCTTTCCCTTTTCTTAGATCAATCTCATGCCCTGCAAATTGCGTGAGGGTCGTGAGCTTGGGCAATTGGACCGTTAGGATATCTCCACCATCGAGCGAGATAATCCCCGCACTAGTTAATGCCGGATAATGGACATGGGGTTGATCATCATTTAAATCGGTGATGCTGGTCAATTGGCCAAACTTGAGCGCCTTGTCTTTGTCTTTATGGGTGATGGTGAGATCTCCATAAATCAAGGTGATCTTAGCCACCCATCCGATGAGCTCATCCAATTCGGTGGCCGATAACTTTTCGGTATTGATGGTAAAGTCACCATTAAATTCGGTCTTATTGCCTAATTGACGCTTGGTGGCTTCCCAACCGCCCGAAGAGGTGATCTCGACCGACCCGCTATGGAATCCCCCATCGCCTAGACTCGCCTCTAACTCTTCTTTGACTTGAGCCAGCTGGGCTTCGATATCGGTTTTGAGCTGATCCAGGTCTTTTTGAGATAAACTCCCAGCGGAAGCTGCTGCCAAGGCTTGTTCTAATGCATTAAGCTTGGTTTGCAACCCGGCTAAGGCCGTTTCCAAAGCGACTCGCTGGGCCTCCCCTAATGCTGTCTCTAAATCGGCTTTTAGTTGGTCGATATCGTCTTGCGATAAACTATTGGCCGATGCATTTTTCAAGTCATCCTGTAAGTCAGTAATCTTGTCATTCAGAGCCGTTTGAGCCGTAGATAAGGCGTCACTAACCCTTCCTACCTCTGTACCGATCTCGCCCTTCAGTTCTCCTTGAGCCGTAGATAAGGCCGTACTCACCCCTGCCACCGCTGTGGTGATATCGGTTTGAATACTGGCTCGGATATTCTTGATCTCGGTCTGGAGACCCGTTACCTGACTGGCCACCCCTTGGAGGGTTTGGACCTGGGTGGTTAATGTCGCAATCTGACCATTCAAGTCATCAAAGCGGTCATCATAGTTCTTACAGCCCGCAGCCAATAAGGCCACCGCTGTCAACAGAATAAAAAGTTTTTTCATATAAAAAAATATTAATCATGATTATAATGTATTGGATGGCTTGGCCAAAAGCCCCGAAATGACTCTGTAAGAGCCTCAAATGCGTGGATTCCTACCAGGTTCATTAGGATGCTATATAGCATCAAGCCCCCATGGGAATACAAAAAATAAAGGGAGCGATTGCTAGACCAAAGGGCTCTAGAATAGCAACTCGCTAGAAGATTTTCGGGGGGGGGGGGGGGTAGTGAATATCAAAGGCTGATATGGCATTCATTGGAATGGTTACAAAGATATCAAAAAACACGCCAATTTGGAAGGTAAAATAGGAGTTATAAGCAAACGCGTATAATAATATTCGTAAAGTTTTCCATAACATAAGAAATAAACATGAAATCATGTTGCAAGAGCATGTTGAACACGATGATGCATTAAAACATTATAACAAAAGATAATTATTGACTATCATAGATAATGCTCCCTATTTATTTTAACATCGGTTTTTTTCTAAAATGATGCTTAACTTCGTTTTCTAGTAAATCAAATTATAATGAAACCGATATTGACTTTCGTACTATCTATTTTATTCTTAAACAACCTAATTTATTCTCAACAGCAGGGCTTAGATGATTGGCAACCTCTATTCAATGGAATTGATTTAAGCGATTTTCAAATTTTAAATGGCCAAGTGGAATTTGAATTAAAAGATGGTGTTATCATCGGATATTCAAAATATGGTCAGAGAAATAGTTTTTTATCCACTAAAAAAACCTATGATGATTTCATTTTAGAATTCGAAGTAAAGATTGAAAATGGACTTAATTCTGGCGTTCAGTTTCGTTCGTTAAGTTTTCCAGAATATGCCAACGGTGCTGTTCATGGTTATCAATGCGAAATCGAGACGAGTCCAAGAAAATGGGCTGGCGGAATTTATGATGAATCGCGAAGGGGCTGGCTCTATCCTTTGTCCCGCAATGAAAAAGGCCAACACGCTTTTAAGCCAGGGGAGTGGAATCATTATCGCATTGAAGCCATCGGAAATATTTTAAGAACCTATGTAAATAAAATTCAATGTGCTAATTTAGTAGATGACTTAACGGCTGAAGGTTTTATTGGGTTACAAGTTCATAGCATTCAAAATAAAGATTTAGAAGGGACCAAAGTAAAGTGGCGCAACCTTCGAATTGCCACCACCAATCTAGAAAAATTACGTCATCCTAGTTATGACTATGCCCCAGAAATCAGTTTAATCGATGGGCAATTAACCGCATTAGAACAAAGAAAAGGATGGCGTTTTCTTTGGGACGGCAAGACAACCAAGGGTTGGCGAGGAGCTAAATTAGAAGGGTTTCCAACTAAAGGCTGGAAAATAGAAAATGAAATTTTAACTGTTGAAGCTTCCCATGGTGGTGAATCCGTAAATGGGGGAGATATCGTCACCATAGATTCCTTCTCAAATTTTGAATTATCTCTTGATTTTAAAATGACCGAAGGGGCCAATAGTGGCATTAAGTATTTTGTCGATACTAGTTTGAATCAAGGAGAAGGTTCCTCTATCGGACTAGAATTCCAAATTCTAGATGATAAAAGACATCCTGATGCCAAACAAGGAAAAAATGGGAATCGTACCATTGGTTCATTATATGATTTAATTCGGGCTGAAAGCCATTCTTTTGGGTCTGGAAAAAGGTTTAGCACAACAGGTTGGAACAATGCTCGAATTGTGGTTAAACATGGTCATGTAGAACATTGGTTGAATCATATTAAAGTCGTTGAATTCAATCGATTCAGTCAGCAATTTAGAGCATTGGTTGAAAAGAGTAAATACGAAATATGGGAGAATTTTGGAAGGTTAGATCATGGGCTCATCTTACTTCAAGATCACGGAAATAAAGTCCACTTCAAAAACATCAAAATACGAGAATTTTAAGGCTTAAAATCAATATTATGAAAAATTCAAGACGAAAATTTTTAAAGCAAGCATCCATGGCAACCGGAGGTGTATCATTCGCAGGATCCTCCTTATTTAGTGCCAAAAGCTATGCATCAATTATTGGGGCTAATGATCGAGTTCGAGTGGGAATTATTGGTTTTTCTGCAAGAGCTAGAGGCTCATTGATCCCATCATTAGTCGCTTATCAAGATCCGTTGAATTTTCAAATCACTGGACTGTCGGATATATGGAATGCACGAAGAGATTGGGGAAAATCCTATATCAAAGATTTGACGGGCAATGATGTGATTACATATAAAAACAATGAAGCCCTTTATGAAGACAATCAAATTGATGCGGTGATTATTTCGACAGCAGATTTCCAACATGCCATACATACCGTTGAAGCTGCTACTGCAAAGAAAGATGCTTTTGTTGAAAAACCTTTTGCTGAAACAATGGATGATAATATCATTGGTTTAAAAGCAGTCAAGGATTCAGGGATTATCGTGCAAATTGGCTCTCAAAGAAGAAGTGGATTAAATTATCATGCGGCCAATGAATTTATCAAAGCTGGAAAGTTTGGTGATATTATGATGGTTGAAATGACATGGAATGTCAACCAACCAGCGCGATGGCGTCAACCGAATTATACCAGTACCATTCAAAAATCTGATACCGATTGGAAACGGTATTTAATCAATCGGCCATTTGAAGAGTGGAATCCTCGCAAGTATGTAGAATATCGTTTGTTTTGGCCGTATTCTTCTGGTATTCCAGGTCAATGGATGTCACATCAAATCGATACAGTACACTGGTTTTCTGGATTATCTCATCCTAGAAGTGTCACAGCCAATGGTGGAATTTATTTATGGAAAGATGGCCGAGAAAATGCTGATACCATGACCGCCGTCTTTGATTATGGTCCAGATGATCAACCAGATATTGGCTTCCAAGTAGTTTATTCATCACGCTTTACTAATTCGGCTGGAGGGACTAAAGAAATTTATTATTCAAATGGCGGAGAACTCAATCTAGCCACAAATAAAGTCTCCTCAAATGGTGGACTTACAGAAGAAGAAGCTTCGAAAATGGGTTATCATGCCAATTTATTAGAAGAGTTGAATTTAGCCGATCGTTCGCAACAAGTGGTGACATCTGCAAACACTGGTTCAGATCCATTGACTAATGCGCATATGCTCAATTGGATGAAATGCATCCGTTCACGTAAAACTCCCAATGCACCAGTTGAAGCAGGATATAATCATTCCATTGCCAATATCATGACTACAGCGGCATTACACACTGGGAAAAAGGCAACCTTTGATAAAAAAACACAACAAGTGAAAGTTGGAGGTCGTATTTTTAAATATTGATTATCGGCAATCAATAGTTCTTTTTTGATGATAAACTCTGTTTCTTAATCATCATTTTTTATTTCTAAACTATTTTTCAGAATTATCCCCCTATTAATCGCATGATTGAAGGCATAATCATCCTTAGTATTCTTCTCCTCACCTTGGTCTGCATAGGATTAAATAGTCGCTCCTTAAAAAGTCTTTTTTACCCGTTGTTGTTCACTTATTTTTATTATCGGAGTTTTTTGAACTGAATAGGAAGTCCCTCTGAAGAAATAAAAAAGAACCTCTTGAACTAGTGGTTCCATGAATTTCTTCAAATGCCACCCCGTCGAGGCCAAATAAACATTGATTGTTGGCCATTGGGCTCCCATCAAGTCGTTTTCTGGCATCCGATATTCTGTTTTAAGATGGCCCATCAGCGGCTCCACGGCCCATCGGCGTCGAAACTTTTTCCGTTTCTTGTGCTTTTGATAGGGAGAGTATCCCTTTTCAATAGTTGACCTGGTATCGATCTCTTGGTCTGGTCCATCGGACGTTTTCCGCCGCCTCCTCGATCAACCACCAATTTTTTGGGGGATTGGCCCACAATGGATGGATGTTATTCTCATAAGGGTGGGGATGGTTTGACGATCATGGGGGTTCCCTCAAAAGCACCAATAGCCGTGATGATCATGGTTTAGCCTCCCATCGCAATCAATCCCACTTGATTATCAAATGCATACTTTTTATAAGCCTTGTCTTTAGCCATACCAGCCGTGAATGGCTGGTGAATGGCAACCACTTTGTTTTTATTGAATCACTGTTGATAGATGACTCGTTGGTCCCCATCTAGCTCTTCTTGGCATGGGCTCCGTTCTATAGAGGGGCGTTTTTGTTCCCGTACTGGTCGGCCCGCGAAGGTCTTGCGTTTGGAGGTGGCCTTTTTAGACCGTCGAGGAGGCTTCCCATGAAAGGTTTGACGCACTAGTTCTTTGGAGGGGTTGGCATCGGTTTGTCTCTGTTAGATCTTTTCTTTTTTGGCGATTTGATTGTATTAATCGATGACTTTTTGATTCCGTTTGACATCGGTCGAAACCATCACGTTGTTGCCTTGGACAGTGGTATGGGATAACACCATCGATGAAGACTTCTTGATTTCTTTTGGATGCCACTAGAACGAATAAGCAAACATCTTTTCCATCCCTATTGGGCCAATACGATCTCTAAACTGACTCCAATTAGAGGAATCGCCAGGGGAGTGGTGTTTCATGAAATCAGAACCCCTGAAGTACTGTATGGTAGAATGTTCAATCCAGCAATCCATGATCGTTTGATCACCTAGATGGTCGAGTCGTTTCAGCATCAAACCCACCCACTATTACCCTAATGGGAGGGGCCGGACGGCTGGTTTTGGCATACAAGGCTTCTAAGGCGTTTTCAAAAAAGACCAATCGATGGCATCAGCGAGCCACTAGATTTGATGTTTTGGATGGAGAATACGTTTAAATTCCGAGTCCAATAACTAGGGCTGTTGGGGGGCTACTTTTTTGATCATCTCTACCAACTTTTGAGACCGAGATACGCATTTCCTTGTAGATTTCAAAACCCTATCTTCGCAAGTAGGGCAGCATTCAATCCCCATATAAAGGAGATGATGGACTCTATTTGAATTTTTAAAGAGTGACTAGTTATACCTATTTCAAGGACATCAATGGTGATGGTTCCCCGAATAATGACTTAATCTATGTCCCAACATCAAGCGATATTGAAAACATGTCATTTGTTGGTTCAGAAGATCAACAATCAACTCAGAAGATGGCTCTAGAAAATTTTATTAAAAAGAGGCCAGTACACAAAAATACAATCATTTACTTCCTTGGTTTTCTCGGTGGGACAAAAGAGTAGTACAAGATTATGAATTGAACAATCATGACTCGATTGAGTTGAGTATGGATATTTTGAATTTTGGCAATCTAGTCTCTTCGAATTGGGGAATTGGTCAACGAGTTACCAATTGGCAACCTATTGATGTGACTGTGAATCAAAACAGATCGACCTATTCTTATGACGCCAATTCAATGGATACACTTATTGACTATTTTAGTCTTGAATCTAGATGGCAAATACGGTTTGGAGTTCAATATAGATTTTAGTGTGTTTTCAAAATTTTTTAAACCCATTCGTTGCTATTTCTTGGATCTAATTCCAATCTGTGAACTCTAGGCGTTTTTTGGCACTCGACTTTCCTTTCATTCTTTTGAATAAAATAAATACACTAGCAAACGCAAAGATTATTTCCTAACTCTGAAAGTAATTTAAAACGCAACTTAGTATAAGTTTAATTCATTCAACCACCAAAACCGTATTGATTGAAAAATCAGGAATCTCAAAAGTAAGATGAAAATCATCTTGTTTTATAGGTCTTAATTCTTGTAAATCTTGAGTGACTATGCGCACGGATCGATTTTTTATGATTTGTTTATGAATTTTTAAACTAGTTCCTTGAACGATTGGAAATTCATCAATAACTGGCATGGGTTCTAGAGTAGCTCTTCTTGATTGTGGAGCATGAACTAGTTGAATCACAAAGCGATTTTTGTGTTCTTGTTCCATTATGGAAACTTCCAAGTTTACTCTAGATTCGACTTCTATTAATCGTTCATCTAGTGGAACAACCATGTCAAACATATCTTTTACAATATGTCTGTTTTGTGTAAATCCATCGGTAGCATAATCTTGGGGGATCGCTAAGGGTGAAAAGATAATTTCTCCTTTACCCAAGGTTCTGTGAGTAATCGCTGCATAATCCGAAACCTGATCCTTTGGCGGGCTTTGTTGATGTGATAGGCGATGATCGGTTCCGTAATTCATTTGAAAGACTAGTGGAGCAATTGTCTTGGTTGAACCCATTGGTTTCACACCAACAAGTTTTTGTTTGATTAATATATCCATGGCAGCCGCTGATTTTAAAACCTTATCTCGATTTCGAATAAAACCACCAATCATATTTCGATCATGAAACGGAGATTCTAATAGTTCATATTTTTTCACCCCTAAGAATGATTCCAAATAAGAGGGTGGATTTCCGAAAGCGATGACTTTACCTCCATTATTAACAAATTCAGATAATTTAGAAACATATTGCTCTGAAACATCTTCTACTTTAGGAATAATTAGAGCCTTGAATTGGTCTATCGATTGATTTTCATCAACGACATTAAAATGAATGCCATTATCCAATATCACAGCCGACCCCGTTAAATCTTGGCGTAAATAAGCAACATAAGGCACAAAGGACGCTTTATGAATATAGGGATCGAGTAATTTTCCTAACTCATAGGCTTGACCGATTACTTGGTATACTGCTGGCTCTAGTCGACCATTGGGATGCAATTGATCGCCAATGGTTAATCCTACCCCATTGGCATAACTAAGCGCAGTTTCATATCTTAATAGGGCCTCATCATTCACCCGACCAAAATCGCCCCACATGTGCCAAAATCGAGTCGACATGGCAGTTATGGGTGTTGACCCATGGGCATATCGAGCAATGTAAGGGAGGCGATAAAGTGATTGTGAATGCATCCATGCTTCTATTTCCATGACATCCATTTTTGCCAATTTTTCCCTTGGCTTATCAAATTGATGATTGTATGCTGATATTAAATCAGGCTTTAATGATCGGATCAAGGTGATGGTTTCTGTAACAAAAGAATCGTATCCGGGAAAGTCAAACCAAAAACCATCAATATCATAGTTTTCCACTAATTCTTGAATCATTGGCCAAGTATATTCTCTGATATAGATATTTTCAGGATTGGCATCAACGCGTTGAAAACTTCCTCTATTTTCATTATCACTTTCTTCGGTAGTTGCCCATAATTCATCTAAATTGACTGAGAAATAAGCTAATACCATGATACCTTTCTGATGACAAGCTTCAATCTGTTCTTTTAATAAATCAAAATCCAAGCCAGGATGACGTGTCCCAATTTTGGTATCATAGTAGGCAAATCCATGATGGCCTTTTGCAAAAACAGTGATAGCGTTGATATGATTATCAGCCAATATGGAAGCAAATTCATTGGCATTCCATTTACTTCCAATTTCATCCACATAGGCAGCCGTATGAAAGTCTAAATGAATTTTTCTACTAATCCTTTGTTCCCAACCTAACTCCAAATTAGGCTTTATATTTTCTTTTATGATAAGTTCTCTCGATTTTGGTGCCGGAATTTCTTTAGGATTTTCAAACGTTAGAGAAATTTTATTGATTTGGGGTATTGGCGTATCGACTTTAGCCGACGTCAAACGAATTAAATGATATCCTTGATATAAATCAAGATTTTCAATCTTTGTTGAAATAGATTGATGGTTTTCAAAAAGCTTTCCACCATCCATACCATTGATGGTCAAATGCATCAAACCAAAAGATTGTTCATCAGATTGGAATGTCATTTTATAAGTGCCAGATTGCGTGACATAAATGCGATACTCAATCAATCCAAGAACATGAGAAGCTTTGGGTTTTTTTTGTGATTCAATGGCATCTATTGAGACAATAATATTGCTTCTCCAATAATCTTGCAAATCAATTTCTGCTGTACTTCCAATATTGGCTAAATCAATAATTTGGGTTCTTCCCAAGATTTGGGGAATATGTTTTTGATTCGGTTTCAAAGAATAAATTTGTGTTCCCATACCAAAAGAGAAGAACAGTAAAAACGATATTTTAATAGATTGAATCATTTGAAAATTTTTGACATTAGAATCTGCGAACTAATTCAAATTTATTAAATCTCTATGAGAATTTTACTTTTTAAAACTTGAAAAAATTAACTTTGGGATTGATATTCTTTCTTGGTTCTTGTTTCCTTTTTTAATTTTCTAATTTTTTAAACGAATGAAATTTCATCTTTTTGTTTTGCCCTTTGTCGTAATCTTGGTTATAAATTGTAATCTTGAAAAGCGCGCAAACAAAAGTCCTAAAGTTCATAATTCATTAAATGTGCTATTTATTATCGCTGATGATCTTAACTGTGATTTAGGCACCTACGGACATAAACTAGTTCAATCACCAACCATAGACTCCTTGGCAAGTCAAGGAATTCAGTTTGGAAATGCACATACCCAATTTCCTATCTGTGGACCCTCTAGAGCCTCTCTGATGACTGGACTATATCCTGACCAAACCAAATTATATGAAAATCGAATTTATTTACGTCAAACCATCCCCTATGTCACGACCATTGGAGAACGGTTTAAACAAGAAGGGTACCATTCCGTACGCATTGGAAAAATATACCACTATGATAATCCAGGTGCCATCGGGACTTCAAGTTTTGATGATGTGTACACTTGGGATTATACATTCAATCCCTATGGCCGAGATAAAAAAGAGGAATACAAAATCAATACCCTTGTTCCAAATCAATATGGTGCTACGCTTTCATGGCTGGCGGCTGACGGAAAGGATGAAGAGCAGACTGATGGAATATCTGCAACCATAGCTTCCGATTTATTGGAGGAATTTGCAGCGAATGAGCAATCATTTTTTCTTGCTGTGGGGTTGTTTCGTCCCCACACCCCATTTGTGGCTCCCAAAAAATACTTTGAACTATATGATTTGGATGATATTGAATTACCTCCCAATCTTGGACAAGAGTATATCGAGTCTTTACCGATTCCAGCTCGTCGAACCATCAGAGCTAAACCCGAACAGATCAATATGAAAGATTCACTATCAAGAGAGATTATCCAAGCTTATTATGCCACTACTAGTTTTATTGATGCTCAAGTAAATAGTATATTGAAATCTCTGAGAACAACTGGATTGGATAAAAATACCATTGTCATTTTCACTTCAGATCACGGTTATCATCTAAGAGAACATGGTCATTGGAAAAAGGCGACTTTATTCGATAATGCAACGAGAGTGCCCTTAATTATTGCGGGACCAACGATTGAAAAAGGCCTTGATATTGAATCATCTCCTATTGAATTAGTTGATTTATATCCCACCATTATGGATTTAATGAATTTTGAAACCCCAAAATTTGTATCTGGAATCAGCCTATTACCTATATTGAATGGGGTATCAACATCTGTTCGAAAGTCGGCATTAAGTCAAATGAAAAATGGATACACGATTAAAACAGATCGGTATCGATTAACTCGTTGGGGATTCAATGGACAACAAGAATATGAACTTTATGATCATGCCAACGATAAAAATGAAATGTTCAATTTGGTTGACAATGAAGATTATTTATGGGTATTGGATTCATTAAAGCTAGTGATGACACATCGGATTGCACTAGCCAATATGACTCCTAAAAATTTAGGTATGCAAATAGAAGGGGTCCAAGCCATGAGAAAACCACCCCCCATCCATTCCATACCAAAGTAAAGTGAACAATTTCTGAGTATTGACTCTGTTATGTTTTCATATCAATCATTCGGATATAGAACTATATACTCCAAATCAGCAAAACATTGAAACGATGGATTCACTTAAATTTTGATTGATGGGCTCTTTTATTACTGAAGATTTTTTACTTGAATCAAATCATGCCAAAACGCTTTATCATGATTATGTCAAAGATTTACCCATCATTGATTACCATAATCATTTGCCTCCTGATCAAATTGCTCACAACAAACAGTTTGAAAATATTTCACAATTATGGTTGAATGATGATCATTATAAATGGAGAGCTATGCGGACATTGGGAGTGGATGAAAAATATATTACAGGCAATGCTTCAGATAAAGATAAATTCAAAGAATATGCGACTTCTCTGCCCTATCTGATTCGCAATCCATTATATCATTGGTCTCATTTAGAGTTGCTTCGTTATTTTGGGTTTAATGATTTAGTCAATAAAGAAAATGCTGACCATGTGTATGATTTGACTCAAGAGTTTCTGAGAAAACCCGAATACTCTGCCATTGGACTATTAAACCAAATGAAGGTCAAATATCTATGCACTACAGAAAGTCCACTCGATGATCTTAAACATCACATAACGTTTAAAAAATCAAATCCAGTCATTCAAATGCATACAGCATTTCGACCCGACTTATTTCTTCTCATTAGTCATCCTAGTTATCTTGATTCAATTAAACAATTAGAGGCGATTAGTCCGTTTGAAATCAAGACTCTTCAGAGTCTCAAGGATTCTCTCTTGGATCGAATGAACTATTTCCACCAAAATGGTTGCCGTCTATGTGATCATGGATTAGAAGTCATCCCTTTTGAAAGAATATCCGAAAAGTTAGTCGAAGAAATTTTTAAAAAGCGTCTTAAAGGAATGCAACTAACTCACTTGGAGGTTAGGCAGTTTCAATCACATGTGCTTTTGTTTTTATCCCAATCTTATCATCGTTTGGGTTGGATTCAACAGTTTCATATTGGAGCACTTCGAAATGCTAATACCAAAATGTTTCGACAGTTAGGTCCTGATAGTGGTTGGGATGCCATAGGAAGTTCGATAAATATTCGATCGCTATTATCATTCATGGATCAACTAGACCAACAAAATTCATTAACCAAAACCATCATCTATAACCTGAATCCATCAGATAATGCAATGATTGCATCATTAATGGGGAATTTTAATCATTCATCGATTAGAGGAAAAATTCAATGGGGGGCTAGTTGGTGGTATTTGGATCAAATCGATGGCATCACACAACATTTTAATACCTTATCAAATATCGGCGTCCTATCCACATTTATAGGAATGTTAACGGATTCTAGAAGTTTTTTATCCTTTCCAAGACATGAGTATTTTAGAAGAATTATCTGTAATATTTTTGGGGAAGATATCCGCAAAGGGAGGCTCCCCAAAGATTATAATTGGATTGGGAACATAGCCGCTGATATTTCTTACCATAATGTCAAGCATTATTTCGATATCCCATAATGCTATGCTATAATTTTGCTTAAAAGAGATTCTTGATGCCATTAGGAGAAAAAAAAATCTGTTTGTCTTAATCAAGTTTGGGAAATCGAATCCTAGTTTACTAAATGGTTATCTGATGAACATAATTTTAAACTTCTAACAGAAACCATTGGTTTTGATATGGAAAGCATACAAAATATTCAAATAGAAACATCGACTGGTCAATTTTATGTTGACATCGTTGCTGATATAGGAAACTCTGAAGAAAAACCTCAAAAAGTCATTATTGAAAATCAACTCCGAAGAACAGATCACGATCATTTAGGAAAGTTACTGACATATGCTTCAGCATTTGATGCTTGTATCATTATTTGGATTGTAAAAGAAACTACCGAAGATCATCACAATGCCATCCATTGGTTTAACAAACACATGCCAGGCTCCATTTCGTTTTTTCTTGTAAAAATTGGATTATGTCAAATTGACGACTCCAAGCCAGCGGTTGAATTTACTGTATTAGAAGAGCCAAATAATTGGTCAAGAACTATTCCAGATCCGCCGAAATCAAAACATCTTCAATTTTGGATAAATTTTAGAGAGCATGCTCTTCAAAGCAATACAACCTTGAGAATAAGAAATAGAACACCTAGACCACAACATTGGTTTGACATTTCTATTCCAAATGATAGAAGATCTCATTTAGCCCTCAACAGGAGTTCTCAAAGAAACGAAATTAGAGCTCATATCTATATTAGAGACGATCAAGAGTTATATCAACATTTAGAAAGAAATAAGCATCGATTTGAAGAACAAGTGGAGAGTACAGTTCATTGGCTTCCCTTAGAAAATAGACAAGCTTCTAAAATTGAATGTAGGAGAATAGTCGACTTAGATGATGATTCAAGACACCCGGAATATTTTGATTGGCTACTTAGAATTGGTGGACAATTAGTTGAGGTGTATAATAAAACGAAGAGTGATTGAAATGAATCACTACAGTGTTCTAGCCTTATCATAATCTTGCTGAAATTCTAAACGAAACATTATCAAATCTTTATATACACATCGAGTAGAATTTGCTGAATTATTTTGGATTGACCACGATTGGTTTAAACTCCAATAAATACTGATAATCGAGTTTGAAGGAGAGTGATAATTAAAATATCTTAAGTTTGTAGTATGAGAGCCACAGCCACATTGGAGATTTTTATGATATATTTTTTTGCGATGTTTAGTTGGCACTTCCTAGCTCCCATCTTTGCTATTGTGGCTTCTTCAGCAACCATAGCTCTATGTAATATATACCATCGCAAATGCTCAGAAGAACAAAAAACGCGAAAGAAAAACAGAGACTGCTAGAGAAAAACGTGAAAAAGAAAGAGAAAAAAGAGAAATCATTGAACATATGCTAAGAGTAAAAAAACTTCGAAGAGATTTGGTTTGAGATAACGACAAGACTATCAATTAAGACCTTAAAAAGTATTCAACTCTCATTTAAGACGATACTGTTTATACCATAGAAACTCAATGATTCAAAGGAATATTCTATTTAAATAATTTCTCGATTTATGCCTAAAAAAATCATCACTTTTGGAGAGATCATGTTGCGATTAGCCCCACCAGGATTTCTAAGATTTTCACAGACCAATTCATTTGATGTCATCTATGGAGGGGGCGAATCTAATGTTGCTGTTTCACTTGCAAATTTCAATCTTCCAGTCAGTTTTGTATCAAGATTGCCAAATAATGATATCGGAGATTGTGCCCTTATGGAGTTGAGAAAACGTGGGGTGGAGACCTCTCAGATTATTAGAGGCGGGCAACGCTTAGGAATTTATTTTCTTGAAACAGGAGCCGTCAGCAGAGGAAGTAAGGTCGTTTATGACCGAGCGTATTCTTCCATGAGCGAAATACAGCCTGGCATGGTTGATTGGGATGATGTATTTCAAAATGCCCATTGGTTTCATTGGACTGGAATCACGCCTGCCATTTCTCAATCCGCTGCAGATGTCTGCTTGGAAGCACTGAAAGTGGCTCGACATAAAAATTTAACTATTTCTACCGATTTAAATTATAGGGCCAAGCTTTGGAAATACGATGGAGATCGAGAAAATACTATGAGGAAATTGACGTCTTACTGCGATATCATCTTAGGAAATGAAGAAGATGCACACATGCATTTTGGAATCAAACCACAAGGTATCGATATTACTACTGAAGGAGAAAAAGTCAAAGCAGAAAGTTTTATCTCAGTATGCAAACAGATGATGGACGAATTTCCAAGAGCTAAAATGGTCATTACCACATTGAGAGGTTCTCTATCCGCTTCTCATAATACATGGGCTGGTATCTTGTATGATGGGAAAAAGACCTATACAACCAAGGAGTATCAAATCACACATATTGTCGATCGGGTTGGTGGTGGAGATTCTTTTATGGCTGGTTTAATCTATGGATTGATTACTTTTAATGATGATTATCAGAAAGCATTGGATTTTGCAGTAGCTGCATCTTGTTTGAAACATACCATTAAGGGAGATGCTAATCAAGTAACGGTTCCTGAAGTTGAAAAACTAATGGGAGGAGATGCATCAGGAAGAGTTATTAGATAGAAAAAGATGCCATTTATACAAAGAAATCAAGTGATTCAAAAAATCCATCAAGATCGATTGGTGGCTCTTTTTTTTCATCAAGATATTGAATTAGCCAAAAAAGTCGTTAGAGCGTGCTATCAAGGAGGAGCTCGAATTTTAGAATTCACACACCGAGGAGAATTTGCGCAAAACATATTTGAAGAACTCAGTAAACTATGCATTGAAGAGCTGCCTGAAATGGTTCTCGGTGTAGGATCATTGACTGATGCTGCACAAGCCAGCACCTATATGAATCTCGGAGCTGATTTTGTAGTCACTCCAGTATTGAGAGCCGATATTGCTCATATTTGTAACCGACGTAAAAAACTATGGATTGCTGGCTGTGGAACCTTAACTGAAATCGTTCAATGCGAAGAATTAGGGGCCGAAATTGTCAAACTATTTCCTGGTAATATTTATGGACCTAATTTTATTAAAGGGGTGTTGGCTCCTCAGCCATGGACATCCATCATGCCCACAGGCGGCGTCACCACCGATCGAGAAAATTTAAAAGCATGGTTTGATGCTGGTGCTATATGTGTGGGGATGGGGTCCAAATTAATTTCGAAAGATATTCTCCAATATAGAGATTTTGAAAAATTAATTCAAAGAGTAAAACAAGTCGTCAGGGACATACAAGATTTGAAGTAAAGAACATTATAACATTGAAACTCCTGAATCTCTTTAAGATTTTATCGATTTTATTACTGATGAATAGTTGTTCTGAAATCAGTTCCGTCAGAACATTAAGATTGGGACATGGATTGGATGTGACGCATCCTGTTCACCAAGGTATGCTCCAAATTGATCATCATCTTCAAGAACTTTCTGATGGAAAAATGCGATTGGTCATCTATCCCAATCAACAGCTGGGTAGCGAAAGAGAATGTTTGGAATTGCTTCAGATTGGAAGTTTAGACATCACCAAAGTATCGGCTGCCGTGATGGAAAATTTTGTTCCTAATTTTAAAATCTTTGGTTTGCCTTTTTTATTTGATGACAAAGAGCATTTATTTCGAGTTCTTGATGGCCCAACCGGACAGTCACTATTGGATTTAGGGACATCTTCATGGTTAAAAGGGCTTGGTTATTATGATTCTGGCAGTCGAAGTTTTTATCTGAAAAACCAACGGGTCGAACATCCCAATGATTTAAAAGGCTTGAAAATAAGAGTCATGGAAAGTGCCTCAGCCATTGCCATGATGCAATATTTGGGAGCTTCGCCAACACCTATTTCTTGGGGAGAGCTCTATACTTCATTACAACAAGGCGTGGTTGATGGAGCTGAAAACAATCCACCTAGTTTGTATTTATCCAAACATTATGAAGTCACCAACTACTACGTCATGAGCGAACACACTAGCATTCCTGACGTCATCCTAACCAGCACTCATCTTTGGAATCGATTATCAGAAGAAGAAAAAAAATGGTTAAAAAAAGCAGTTGAACTTTCCACAGTATTTCAAAGAGATTTATGGAATCACAGTGAACAAGAATCTATGTTGGGTGTCAAACAAGCTGGAATCGAAGTTATCTATCCTGAAAAAGAACCCTTTAGAAAGGCAGTCCGTCCCATGTATGATGCATTCAAACAAGACCCAGAAATAGCTCAATTAATTCAATCCATTGAAAGCAAGCGAAATCCGTAAACAAGTCGACCAAGTTGTCAGTATCATATTAATCATCATATTGGCTTTGATGGTATTGAATGTGAGCTACCAAGTATTTACGCGATACTTCACGGATACTCCTTCATCATTCACTGATGAACTATCACGCTATTTGATGATTTGGTTAGGCCTATTAGGAGCCGCTTATATCGCCGGTCGAGATCAACATGTTTCTATTGATGTCTTGGTCAATAAATTTTCTCCAAAATGGAAAAAGATTGCTTGGTATTTTACAAATTGGTCAATTATTCTATTTGCAGTCTTTGGACTCATCATCGGAGGTGGTAACCTTGTATACATTACCCTCGTTTTAAATCAAAATTCGCCAACTCTTTCAATTCCACTTGGCGTGGTTTATTTAATCATTCCCTTGAGTGGCTTATTGGTTGTTTTTTATAAAGTCACACAGAAAAAATCGATATAAACCGTGGATCTCATTCCTATTTTAATTCTTGTACTTAGTTTTTTAATATTTCTTTCATTAGGAACTCCCGTGGCATGGAGCATTGCTATTTCATCACTATTGACCATTTTGGTGGCGATGCCATGGTTCCCCGCACTTACAACGATTTCTCAACGTATGGGTACAGGATTAGACCGATTTTCATTATTGGCCATTCCATTTTTTATCCTTTCTGGTCAATTGATGACTTATGGTGGTATTGCCAAACGACTGATTGATTTTGCCAAAACGATTGTTGGTTTTTTACCTGGTGGGTTGGCTCTCATCAATATCATTTCTGCCATGATGATGGGTGCTATTTCAGGATCTGCAGTTGCTGCGGCTTCGGCTATGGGTGGTATTTTGGGACCCGAGATGGAAAAAGAAGGCTATTCTCGAGAGTATGGAGCTGCCGTGAATATTACTTCTTCGACAACGGGCTTGTTAATCCCCCCGAGCAATGTTTTGATTATCTATAGTTTGGCTAGTGGTGGTGTTTCGATTGCGGCCCTCTTTGTAGCAGGGTATATTCCAGGCATTATCACAGGTATTTTACTGATGGTGATTGCATCGATATGGGCAAAAAAAAGGGGCTATAAAACCTTTGGATTCAGTCCATTCATGATTGTGATTAAAAAATTCTTGGCCGCTCTACCCGCTTTGCTTTTATTGATTATTGTTATCGGCGGTATTGTCGCTGGATTTTTTACAGCCACAGAAGCTTCCGCGATTGCTGTTTTATATTCCCTTGTGCTAGGATTTGCCTATCGAGAGATTAAAACCCAAGATTTACCTGCTATTTTTCTATCCACTGCAAAAACCAATGCCATTGTGATGCTCTTAATAGCAGCATCCATGAGCATGTCTTGGGTCATGGCTTTTGAAAATATTCCACAGAGTCTCAGCTATTTTTTACTAGGCATTAGTGAAAATCCAATCATTATTTTATTGATCATCAACCTCATTCTTTTATTTGTAGGAATCTTTATGGACATCACGCCAGCTGTTTTGATTTTTACTCCTATTTTTTTACCCTTAGCAACTTCTATAGGCATTGATCCGATTCAATTCGGGATGATGATGGTGTTGAATTTATGTATTGGTCTATGTACCCCACCTGTGGGAACAGTTCTTTTTGTTGGGGTTGGCATCTCAAAAACTTCCATTGAAAAAATTATCAAACCCTTGTTGCCATTTTATGTGGTAATGATTATTTCATTAATTCTAATCACCTATATTCCTTCGTTATCTCTTTGGCTACCTCAAATATTTGATTTATAAACATCTCGCATTTCACATCATCATTTATTTTTAACTATTTGATGGATGCACGACATATTTCATTGGCTTCGCCCAACCTCTAAGAGGCCCATACTCATGCTATCGGATTCGCTCGACAAGAGCTCCCCCCTCGGTGGGCAATTTTGATGGAGGCGAAATCAGGCGGCACTACAATCGAAGTGAAAGCGATATCTCACACTCGGGAGGGTTTTCGATGGCCAATCGAAAAAAGTTTAATCGTTTGGTCCGTCTATAAAGATTCGCCACCATCTCCATGAGGTCATGATGCTTGGATGCGAAACCCTTTTTGATAGCTTCGATGATTGATTTCATCTCGAATAGCCGATATAATCACTTGCCGAACCACTTCAGAAAAAGGGATGAGTTTCATGATGGTTTTCTTTTTTTGGAGGCCTTGGCGACGTCAATATATTCGGAAGAAATCGGTCTTTCCATTTTAATTGGGAATAGCTTCAATATGATAGAAAGCCATAGATGTAATCTTTTGATCGATTCCAATAAATTGCAACATATAATAAAAAAAACGGATCAAAAATATATGTATATGTAACCTATGGTATAGGTGTATCCTCAAAGGCTATGAGACCAAATATAGTAAGAAAATGAGAAAAGGCTAGCGAATGAAGTTGGGTTTAAAAGGCATTTTATCTTTTAGCTATTTTACCAATCGTATGATCAATCCATCTCAAATTTGTAAATATTTTTATTCATTAATAGATTATATCGTATTATTGTAAAATATATTTTACATCATGCAAAAGCAAGTAATGATTTCTGATGTCCTACAGAAGGTGGGGGTTATCATACAATATCATCGTAAAAAAGAGTCTTTAACACAACAAGAGTTGGCTTTACGAATCAATGCGTCACGGCCTACGATTTCTAGTATAGAAAACGGTAAGGGGAAAAATTTGATTGCTGTCTTCAAACTCTTTAAATATTTCAACCTCCTTGAAGAACTCTCATCATTTTATGACGCGCAACTAGATTTAATCAAAAAAGAACAAAGACTCGAATCTCTTCATTTTTATGACTAACGATTTAGAAACGATACGCGTCAAAATCTTTGGAGAAGAAGTCGGCACATTAGCATATGACTTTAAGGAATCCATTAGCTATTTTCAATATAAAAAAGCTTTTTTAGCAAGCAATCGATTTAAAAATATATTTCCATTCATCATTAAAAAAAAGCAAAGGTTCAACAGTTTCAAATGGGGTCTAGTGTTACTTTCCGCGGAATTCCTTCAGTATTTGCAGATTCATTACCTGATTATTTTGGAAATCGAATATTTAATATCTGGATTAAAAATCAAAAGATTGATCCCACAAAGTTATCACCAGTTCATCAATTAGCTTATTTATCAAACAGAGGTATGGGAGCTTTGGAATATTTTCCTGGAAAAAGAATTCTCCGAATTGACACCATTGATTTAGATGAAATAACATCTGTTTTACAATCTGTTTTAAAAACCAAGAAAAAGGCCATTGAACCAAATCTTAATGATTTTGGATTATTAGGAATCTTCAATTTAGGAACTAGTGCTGGAGGAGCTAGACCTAAAGTTTTAGTGAGTCAACACAAAAAAACAGGAGCCTTAATTCTAGGCGATATTGAATTTGGAAAAGATTATCATCACTACTTAATCAAGTTAGGATTTGGAGAAGACTCTTATTCTCGAGAAATAGTAGAATATGCTTATTATCTATTAGCCATTGAGGCCGGTTTAGATATGATGCCTTCTAAAATAATCCAAAACAAATATTTTGCAACATTACGTTATGATCGAGTTGATGGTCAAAAAATTCATGTGATGACTGCCACTGGAATCAGTGGTTATGACTTTCGAAATCCTGAAGTTTCTAGTTATGAAAATCTATTTGACATTGCTTCTGCTATCAATCTCCCATCAAGGGACATCGATGCATTATTTCGTCGCATGGTTTTTAACTATGTATTTCACAATACTGATGATCATTTGAAAAACCATTCTTTTTTGTACGAATCAGAGCGTAATCGTTGGCGCATTTCTCCTTCTTATGATATCAACTTTGCTTTAGATGCATTGGCTAAATGGCCCAATGCCCCACATAGTTTAAGTTTGAATCAAAAGAGAACTCAATGGGAATTAAAAGAAGTATTAGACATTGCCAAACGTCATTCCATAAAATCTCCCCACCGCATTATCAGCCAAGTTTGTGAAGCGATTCCAAAATGGTATGAAATAGCTGAAAATTTGAACATTCCAGAAGAAATTAGATGTTCTATTTCAGACGAATTTAGAAATTTACTGATTGATTAAGGCTAGTTTTATTTTATGGATGATTGATTTAGTCCAATACTTTGCAAGAGATATCGGAAAGTCAAGTTCACTTTAGTTCTGAGGATAGAGTATCTAACTATGCACAGCAACTAATTCCATGGTAATCAGATCTTTAGTCCTCTCAATTTTTTTGTAATGATTTGATATCATCGACTAAAACATATTAAACGTGATTTAAAGCCATGTTCAACTCGCTAGTGCAATATGTGACCCCATCTTGATTTCATCTTTATGTGGAAAACCTATTCTCTTTTGACATAAATGATATTTAGGATCAAAAACTTTTTGATAAACTTCCCTCGATGGATTTAATTTTGGAACTTTATTAAATCCTTAGAAATCATTTATGAAGGGCCCTGAAACAAAAAATTTTCCTCCTATCGAGTTTGTTCAGTTTGGTGAAGGATTATTCAATAGAACATTAGCAATCGATATCATTCAACAATTGAATGATACAACAGCATATTGTGGTTCATTAGCAATAGTTTCATTATCTCCTCAATCAAAAAATATAAAATCATCACCATGTTACAAGCCGATATCACATATTAATTATCAAGGAATAGTTCATGGCAAACCAATACAAAAAGAAAAAGAAATCACTTGCATTAAAGATTATGTTGATCCAATTTCTGATTCCAATTCTTTTATCCGTTTAGCTAAAATCGATACGCTCAAACTTGTTTTCACTGAATATTTTAATGCCGATTATTTGATTTCTAAAGATGCATTCCACAAAGCTCCAAATCAATCATCTCTTGGAATATTCGTTCAATTTTTACAGGCTCGTTTTTTTTATTTCAAAGGCGATTTTTCTAAAGGCTTAGCCATATTATCCATCATACAAACAGTACAACATCAAAATTTAAAACGTGGTATTGTCCATTTAATTAGACAGTGGAATTTAGGAGCTTCCTTTCTAGATTGGATCAATACATCTTGTACGTTTTATGACTCATTTGCTGATCGAATTATTTCAAGAGAACCTCAACGAAACATAGAAAATAGAGGACTGGCACTGAAACAGTCCGTGACTGTCGAACCCTATTTTTTATGGGCTATCAGAAGTAAAGACTTTCCCAAACCTATCAATGCATTCAATAGCCTAGATAATGATTTTAGACTTGTCGAAGAATTAGACTCGTTTATTTTTAGAAAAGAACGCGTTTTTGATGGTATTAAAATAGTAACCGCTATCATAGGGAAATGCATGAATAAAGATAATATTACGGATGCTTTAGATGATGATTTTTTGGCTGACTTTATAAAGGGAGCTTTGACATTAGAAATATTTTCTACTTTAAAACACCGATTCAATCACCTCGATATAAAAACTAAAAATGATCCTTTAAATCCTAAATTAGTTGACAAATACAACCGACAAGTTTTGAGTCGATTGAATAATCCATTCATAAACCAAAGTCTGATTCCTATCAGAAGAAATATTTTTGAAAAGTTTCAAACCATAATTCTTCCTATTATTCTTGAATATCATAAAAAAATGGGATATTACCCCTTGAGATTGATTTATGTTTTTGCTTGTTTTGTAGATTTATATTCTAAATGGGATAATGGTTTTGATGATAATCAAGAGTTTGTCGACTTTTTAAAAGATTTGCACACCATTCCTACTTTTGAAAGAGTCAAAACCATTTTGGGAAATAAAAATATCTGGGCAACTGATTTGAGTAAACAACCACTTCTCACTGAGATACTTTATTATGCCCTTGAACAATTGACAAAGAATGGTATCAAAAAGGGATTTTATTTTTTTTATCGTAATCAAATAGCATAGATGAAATCTAATATTATCAAAATTCATTCACGAGATAATATCGCCGTTGCATTAACTGATTTATCCAAAGGGCAATCAGTTATTATTGAAAATGAACAGATATTATTAGCAGATGATATTGATCAAAAACACAAATTCGCTCTTTGTGATCTCCCTATTGGATCTTCCGTAATAATGTATGGGGTTTTGGTTGGTATAACAACCAAAGATATTTCTAAAGGTGGATTAATTAGTACAGACAATCTAAAGCATAAAACTTCAAAAACAATTGGGAAAAACGCTACCTATGATTGGGAACCACTCGCTATTAGTCAATGGCAATCTAAAAGATTCATGGGGTATCATAGATTAGACGGACAAGTTGGTACGGATAATATTTGGCTCTTCTTCCCATTAGTTTTTTGTGAAAACAGAAATATTAAAGTGCTGAAAAGCACTTTTGAAAGAGAGTTTTATCCAATAAAAAAAGATCCACTACAACGTTTATTGGGAAATTTGCTTCATCCTAACAGAAATAACGAACTATCTGATTATTCTGAGTTCATACCCCACCCCTACCAAAATATAAAGGTTCGATTCATAACACATCATGGAGGATGTGGCGGCACTAGAGAAGATTCAAGAGTATTAGCATCATTATTAGCTGGGTATGTTCATAATCCAAATGTTGCTGGAGCAACCGTTTTGAGTTTAGGATGCCAAAATTTAGAAATTAAACTTTTAGAAAATGAGTTAAACAAATTAGATCCACAAAGAAGTAAACCCGTATTGATTTTTAATCAACAAAGTGAAGGCAGTACTGATCAGTTTTTAAGTAAAATAGTTCGTCAAACATTTCAACAAATCGTTGAAGCCAATAAAGTTCAACGAACGCCAGCCTCATTATCGAAATTAAAGATTGGACTTGAATGTGGAGGATCCGATGGTTTTTCAGGAATCACCGCTAATCCAGTACTTGGTCATGTATCAGATGTCATCTCTAGCCTTGGGGGGTCAGCCATTTTAGCAGAATTTCCTGAACTCTGCGGCGTGGAACAAGAACTAGCTAATCGATGTCAAAATGATGTGCTTGCTTCTAAGTTTATTTCATTGATGAATCAATATGAAACTGCCGCAAATAAAGTTGACTCTGGCTTTGATATGAATCCTTCTCCGGGTAATATTAAAGATGGATTAATCACTGACGCTATCAAATCAGCTGGTGCCGTTAAAAAGTCAGGTGATTCGGAAATAACTGATGTTCTAGATTATACTGAATATGTCACTAAATCTGGTGTCTCTCTATTGTGTACTCCAGGAAATGATGTCGAAAGCACCACGGGTTTAGCTGGTGGTGGAGCTAATATTATTTTATTCACTACTGGTTTAGGTACTCCAACTGGAAATCCCATTACCCCTGTTGTGAAGGTATCTACTAATTCTACATTATTTAAGAAAATGCCGGATATTATAGATTTTAATGCTGGAACCGTTATATCTGAAAGAAAATCTATCGAATCCGTTGGCGATGAACTTATTGATTTAATCATCGAAATTGCAAGTGGTCATATCAAAACAAAAGCAGAAATTTTAGGGCAACAAGATTTTATTCCTTGGAAAAGAGGTGTTTCATTATAAGTACTAAATCGATTCAGTTTTAGGGCATATCTCACACCGCCACCAACATGAGAAAACCATCACATGAATTAAATGCTTGTAACCATCAATAGAGATATCATCGATATTCCATGAATCGCCGACCTTGAAGATCGATTCAAAAATTATAAACGCTTTTTCATAGAACTATATAGTTTGGAAGGCTCCCATTTTTGGGGAACCTTATAATATCAATAGCCATAAAAAACATAATCCCCTCCCCCCCCCCTTTTATTTTTTCTTAGTAAAGATTTAAAGAGCGGCATTATTAAATACAAACTAATAAAGAATATAGCAACCATCTGATGAATTATTGATCTACCATGGGAACTTGGTTGCCTAGTAGTGAAAAACTGTTTGATAATCATGGAAAATTTGTTTTATGGGTTGAAAAGCGGTCCAGCCATAAAATTTTAAACAGTCTAGTATACATCCCAATCATTAAAAAAAACAGAAGACCTTGTTGATTTATTATCTCAAGAGTACGCATTAGGGGAGTCTATTGGATTTTTTTAAACCTAGCTTTAATTCATTTTATGCCTTATTTCCTACTACAGACAAAGGAGTCTTGCCGAGTTTGGAAATGAGTCGCCTCACAGGGGATTCCTTACCTAATGAATATGAATGGAAATTTTAAAACTTCACTGTCTTTCCATTAAAAATCCCCTACTTTTTCTAAAGGAAATCAATTTTAATACATATGGCCACCATTTAGAATATCGATTGGGTTCAGATCTAAATATTGGATCCATTACTCTTCTCACTTGACTAGCATTGCACGACAACATCATTTTCTTCCAATCTTTAAATCCTACAAACTATGGAAAGAGCAAAAAAATTCTTTTATACTACGGGTTGGGAACCTTCTTCAAGTTCTTATCACCAAGGGATTATTGCTTATGCCAAATCAATACCTAGTTCTAGTCTGACTTCAGTAGTAGTATCAAATAATAAGCAGTATACGACTATGACTCAATGTTGGAATTCAAAAACATTGTTACAACATTTTTCTGAGCCAGTACTTGATTCTTTGGTTCGCATGATTAAATTTCCAAAAGCATTATTAAAAAAGTTTGATTACACTTGGCTGTTATTAGATGCCATGAGTTTTAATGGACAGGGTACTCTAAAAAGGTTTCCTCAGAATAAAAAAATGATTAACGAATCACGGAATGAGTGGTATTCTTAGAAAAATCAAATTGAAGAATCTTATAATAGTTTTAATGAAATTGCGTTTCAATTGGATATCCGATTAGAAGTGCCTCTGTTCGAAAAAGAATGCTGATCTCTATCTTTTTTTGTGCTCGCAAAAGGTGATTCATCATTTCAAATAGATTCAAAAGATTGGTGGGGATTGCCCAAAATAAAACAGAAGCAAATTCAAAAACAATTAGGTTCTCGATTTGAAAGAATCATGTTCTTTAAATTAGGTAATGTCGATAGAGTCTGTCCTTTGCTTCGGGAAGGAATGCAAACATCAAAACCAAAAAGCATTTATGGTATAAGCCTTGAAGAAGCCTATGAATTTTTAAATCATGATGCTCAACCTTTAGAATCGGTGGGAATCAAAGCAATTCTTCCTAGCTGGTATTTACCGGAGGGACGAAGACGTATTCAGCTAAAAACAAAGGCTTCCGAAAGAAAACGCCCTTCATCATCTGAAAGCGGAAAAAATCTTGGTTTTTTTAATACCGATACGCTGGTGAATTTTGATTTAAACTGAGCAATAGGGGGATTATTCCTAGAGCGAAAGTGAAATAAATGCATAAGTTCAATTTCGAGGGCAATGGATAGAATTTAATAGTCGTTATAAAGCCAAAATACTATCGCTATTAAAAGAATCGAAAAAATCTTGAAACCAAAACCACGGTGGGACAATTGGTCAAAGATTTTATAACCTCGGAAATAATACTGTGGCTCATGAATTTGATTCTTTTTTACACAAACTCTTGAATAGTATTCGTCAAAAAGATAATATTAAAGAACAATCCTAACCCTGAGTGACTTCAAGGTGAATTGAGAGGATATCAATAAAAGGGCTTGCTTGGGTGAATCTC
Source organism: Flavobacteriaceae bacterium (assembly GCA_965221765.1). GTDB lineage: Bacteria > Bacteroidota > Bacteroidia > Flavobacteriales > Flavobacteriaceae > Bin25. The sequence continues at coordinate 1,565,955 of OZ244911.1, read as the reverse complement.
TTGGACTAAACCCATACCTAGCCGATGATACGGGATTGGGGAAAACGATTCAAATCATAAGTCTCTTTTCTTTATGAAAAAGAATACTTGAAACGAGTGAATAGCAAAAAAACTTCCTACATTGTTAGTTGCGCCTACTTCGGTGTTGGTAAATTGGCTCAAAGAAATCAAACGGTTTGCTCCCAATATAACATGTTTGATCCACCACGGTACTCATTAGAGAAAGTAATGCATCAAAATTCAAGAACATAAGCACCAAGCATGATATCATAATTACTTCATTTGCTCCTGCTCGAAATGATCATCAATTGCTTAAAACCATGAAATGGCACCGTATTGTTGTTGATGAAGCACAAAACATCAAAAACCCTAAATCCTCTCAAGTCAAAGCACTTTATTCTTTGAAATCAAATCATCGGATTGCTCTAATTGGAACCTCCATTGAAAATCGACTCATGGATTTGTGTTCTTTATTCCACTTTTTGAACCCTGGATTTTTTGGTCCCGCATCACGATTTAAAAAACATATGAAATCCCCATACGGAGAAACGAAAATCAAAACATGATGTCACAATTGAAAAAACTCGTCGATCCATTTATTTTCAGAATGCTTAGGACAGATAAAAATATCATCAATGATTTACCCGATAAAGTGGAACAAAAGGTATATTGTCATTTAACACAAGAACAAGCAACTCTTTACAAAGCCACCACGGAAGATATCAAAGTAAAACTTCTTTCTACTGAAGGTATGGAGCGGAGAAGAATTATTATTTCCTCTTTAACCAAGCGGAAACAACTTTGTAATCACCCAAAGCAATTTTCACAAGACAGTAGTTCGTTTGATGAAAACCGTTCTTTGAAATTAAAACGACTCAATGATATGATTGAGTCGCATCAGAAAAATCTGAAAGTTCGCTAGTTTTTACACAATTTTATCAACTGGGGGAAGATTTGGAACGTTTGTTTCGAAATAAAAACACCGATGCCCCCATTTATTTTTTACAAGGAAAACAAGCAGAAAAAATCGTCAACAAATGAATAGATGATTTTCAAAATCCTGAGTTTACTGCTTCAATTTTTGTTCTCACAATTAAAGCTGGAGGAGTTGGGATTAACTTAACCCGTGCCAATCATGTATTTTATTTTGACAGATGGTGGAATCCAGCCGTTGAAAATCAAGCTACAGATCGAGCCTATCGAATTGGACAAGAAAAGAAAGTACCCACCTATAAAATGATAACAATAGGGACTTTGTAAGAAAAAATAGATGAGATGTTGGTAAAAAACAACTCATTACCAATAGTATTTTGGGAACAAGCAAAAATTGGATTACAGAGATAGATGAAGAAGAATTTGGGAATTTGATTGAACTTCACCAAGAGTCTATCATGGAAGCATAATAAATTTGAAACAATGCATCGTCCAAGAAGGACTTGGTGGGGAGAAAAGTTTTTGGAAATCTTAAAAATTTCCATAGATTCCGGCCGTTTGAATCGAGGAAAAAGCTATTCAACTCATCGAGTTATTTCTTTTGAAATCAAGGGAAGTCAAATCGATTCAAAGATTAGTCCACTACAGCCCCTTTTATCGTGTTTTTTTTATCTCAAGTCATTTTCTAAAGCCAAATAGGATCCGTATTATCAAGAATATTTCACCATATACAACATTTATTTATCCATTATTCATGAGAGATATTCCTACTGAAATTGAAACGATTTTTGAAAAAGAAAAAATTAGTTTGCTTCCAAAGTCAGGGGAGTTATCTAGTACTTGTAATTGTCCAGATTATGTCTCACCATACAAACATGTCGCAGGTATTTATTATAAGAACGCTTCTATGTTGGATAATGATCCCTTATTATTATTATTTCAATTAAAAAGGGGGGGGGAGGATAAGTTTACAACTTGAAAAAAATTAATTGAATCCTCAATAGGACAAGCACTCATCGAACAAAAAAAGAAAAACGAATCCAAATCAAAAGTAGTATTTTGTCCCAATCATTACACACAGCCTCACTTCGATTCTTTTAAAAAGAAAGAAACCTTAAATTCATATTGGCAAAGTCATGCTCCTTTACTTGAAGAAATCATAACAAGTCAAAACAATTTAATTCCTGCATCTCTCATAAAAATTGGTGGAAATCATCCTGCTTTTTGGCCAAAAATGCATCATTTGTAAGTGAGATGGAAGAATTTTATCATCACATTATCAAGAGCCACAAAGGCTTGTTTTAATCCAATGCTTTTCAATTGTTCATGAGGGCTCTATTCTTCTTTTTCTTGACTAAATTTGGAAATCAACTCTTTTAATGAATTAGATTATTTAAAGTAGGTACACAGCCAATCATTAATTTAGCAATTAATATTCCAAATAGAACTATAGATTTATAAAGAATTACAAATAATAAAATTAAACGATAAATAACAACTAATGAAAACGATTAAGCGTAGACATTTTTTAAAAAATACAGCACTCACATCATTTGGTGCGATGGCTGTTCCATCCATTGTTCCATCAAGTGTTTTTGGTAAAAATGCACCTAGCAATAAAATACATGTGGGGCAAATTGGCTGCGGGAGGATTACTCGTTGGGGAGATATACTCGGTGTCATCCAACATGATTTTGCTCAAACCATCGGAGTTTGTGATGTCGACAGCAAAAGAGCTAGAGATGGAAAGGAAAATATTGACCAATATTATGCTAAAAAAGGTAAAATAGTCGACACCAAAATTTTTGAAAATTATAAAGAGATTTTATCTTCTAGTGATATTGATGCCGTCGTGATTAGTACTCCAGATCATTGGCATGCCCAGCCAGCTATTGAAGCTGCACTAGCTAATAAACATATTTATCTTCAGAAACCTCATGCTATGACCATCAAAGAGGGAAAGTTGGTTAGCGATATTGTTCAAAGTCAAGGAGTGAAATTTCAATTAGGAACTCAACAACGTTCTAGCGAACAATTTAGATATGCATGCGAACTAGTTAGAAATGGAAGAATTGGAAAGGTGCATACCGTAAAAATCGGTTTGCCTGGAGATCCCTCAGGACCACTAGCAGCCCCAGAACCTATCCCGGAAAATTTAGATTATGATGCATGGTTGGGACCTGCTCCCTGGGTTGATTATGCTGAAATGTTAGTGCATCCACAAGCAGATTATTCTCGACCAGGATGGTTACGACAAGAACAATATTGTGCGGGCATGATTACCGGTTGGGGACAACACCATTTTGATATTGCTGCTTGGGGAACCAATACTGAATATACTGGTCCAGTGACTATAGAGGCCATTGCAGACTTCCCAAGGTCAGGAAGTTGGAATGTCCATGGGGATTTTATGGTGCGTATGGAATTCCTAAATGGATTGACCTTTATAGCTAGTGGCGGCTATCCCAATGGCATCCAATTTGAAGGAGAAAATGGCTGGATTTTTGTCACTAGAGGAAACTATCAAGCCACCGATTCAGATCCGGTTTCTCAAGATGGTGAGCAATCACCTTTAGAAGCTAGTGACCCCCAAATTTTAAAGGATGGCATTGGCCCTAATGAAATCAATTTACCTCGTAGTTTTGACCATCATGGGAATTGGTTAGAAAGTATTCGAAACGATTCGGAGCCTATTTCGAATGTAGAAGTTGCCCATCGCGTTGGTTCTATGTGTTTATTGGGACATATTGCCATGAAATTTCCTCATCAATTAAATTGGAATCCAACTAGCGAAACCTTTGTGGGCAATGATAAAGCCAATCAAATGCTATCACGTCCTCAACGAGCTCCTTACGGTACCGATCATATTGTTTACTGAATCAATTCAATATTCAAAAGGTTTTTGGGATATTGTTTCACGCCTATTAAAATTTGTTTTGAAGGTTATGTTCTTTAATGTATTTGGATACTGTTAACCTATTTACTTTCAGAATTATTCCCATGGCACTGTAAGACATTTTTTTGGACAATAAGTTTTTAACTTGACTCTCCTTATACCTAATAGTTTAGTTTTTGAAGATTTTGGTCCTTTTGGTCTTCAAAGAATAATAATATCTTCTGCTCTTTTTCTATCTATAGATTCATTTAGGTTCTTTGTGAAATCAAATTTCGCTCTATTTCAGCTGACAATCCAAAAGCAAATGCCAATACTTTGGAACTAATATCATTTCCTAATCTATAATTATCTTTTATTGTCCATACCGCCAATTCACTTTTCATACATTGATTAAGAACTCCCATAATCATCATTAAGTTCCTACCTAGTCTGGAAAGTTCTGTGCAAATTAAAATGTCATCTTTTTTCATTGTTTTTAGCAATCTACCTAGTTTTCTGTCTTCTACATTTTTGATTCCAAAAATTGTTTCTTTAATCGATTTATCCACAGTTAAATTTTGGGGATTATGTACCAAAGTGGCAAAAGACTTGATTTCCCTAATTTTTGGAGACTGATACGCTTTACCTGAAATTGATTGAATCTAATGGTGATTTGTTTTTGATTCATCCTTATATTCTCAACGATAGGTCGTCAAATTCTTGTTGTATTTTAGAACTCAAACGATCTTGTTTGGTGGCTATCAGAGGCTCAATTTCTATTTTTTGATACTGCTTTCCAATACGATATTCTTTTTCTACTATCCGAAAAAAATCAATGGTTTGACCAAACATGTAATCATTGAAAATATGGGGATCTTTTTCTTCCCAAGAACGCGATAAAGTCTTTTTATAGAGGGAAGCGTTTTTAAACCAAACGGTGGATAAGGGTTGTCGATACCACCCCTGAACATAATTTTGTAATAATCGAGAAGTGCAGCTATTGCCATCAAAAAAAGGATGAATCCCCAACATTTTTCCATGTAAGTCAAATGCGATTCGATGACTATTGAGCACACTTTGTTTTTGACTTAATTGTTTATTTGTTCTTCCTAATAAAGATTCTAATGTTTCGTGAATTTTTGAATGGTCTATAAATTTATAATACCCCCAATAAACAGGAGCTTCCCGAATTTTCCCTTTTCGGGTATCCACTATATTATCTTTTTCATCATAGGTTACTTCACCACTATTTCGCATGACCAAATGATTTAAATATTCGATTCGTTGGATGGTTAATGGGAACCGATTTCTGTATAAAAACATGACATAGAATAATCCCGATGTGTAGTCTCGAACCATATTTTTATCCTTTTCAGGGTAATCGAAACGAGTATTTTCCCATATGACTTCTTGGACTTCTAATCTTGTTAATCGTGAACCTTCAATGGCCGTACTCTGTTCAATCAAACTACATAAAACATTCTGAGAAGCCCTGATGGCTCGTCTTAAACTTTGACGGTAATCTTGAAGAGCAACTAAAAACTTTTTTTCGTCATCTTTCATTGGTATTGGACAGAATTTCCATCGATTTCAAAATAATAAGAACGATAATCTTTCCACCAAGCGAGCATCAAGTCATAACTCTTCTTCGTGAGAGAAAATTCATGAACAAAACCATCCAACTCATCTTTTAAAGCATTAATATAATCTAGAAAATTCATCCAATTCATAAATTCTCTTTGTTTCACTCGACCAAATAATTGAAAATCATGGTTTTCATAAGGTCTACCGTATTTTTCAATCGTTTCATCAACTTCGTTAATGAGTCGATGTCGATCTTCTAAAGAGACTGAAGGCTCGGTTTGTTTTGTTTCTTCGATGAATCGAAGGTACAAAAAAGATTTAAAATAAGGGGGATTATATACTTAAGTAACAAAGCCACCTGATTTTTTCAGCCTCATCATATCATCAGGTACGATGGATGGTATTCTCTATTTCTTAAATCCTGGCATAGGACGAAAAGTCCTTCTTAGCAATTATTTAGGCGTAGTTCCGTAATTATCTTTAAAAACATGCCAATTTTTATTCGGCACATCTAATCGAAGGTTTGAATCTTTGGTTTCAGATTGAGCAATCCCTTTTTCTTGACGAGAATCTATTTCGGTGATGCTCAATTTTTATCGACAGCTTTAGCACAAAATACTTTGGGACTTATACCTTGAATGGGTGCTTCGCACATTGGAAGGAAATATTTGCTTTTTAAATACTTCTCCCATCAATAACTATTTAAATTTCAGTAATTTACGAAAAATAAATGAGATGAAAGCTATCAAATTCAACTATTTTTGGTCAAATTTTGCCACTTTGGTATATAATTCCCTAAATTTTCTTTTTTACAAAATTTTTTAATCTCATAACACTGATTTTCAACAGTTTGTTTCTCACGGCTAACTCTAATATAACCGAACACTATTTTTAAAATTTGTAACAAAGTATATAATTTAGAAGTGGATTTTTTTTAGAAATTGTTCAAGAACAATTTTTTGTTTTATCCAATTTGAATTGATTCATTTCTAATTATCAGAATATAATTATTACACAATAATTTTTAATACACATTTCAAATATTTACTAAACTCAAATTATATCTCCATAAGTTGCATAAGAAAATCTCTGCTTTCTATTTCATTAATGTTACCCCTGGGTGCTAGCAATAACGTTCTATTATTATTTGCACGTTTCTCATGGAATTTTCTTTGAACGTCTCTAAAATCGTTAGACGGATATAATAACTCTCAATAAAAATTTTTATAATACTAAAATGTGTTCTGTATTATCATTTATATTATCTCTATAAAAAATGATTTTCATGTTACGATATACTAAAATGATTCCGCATGCGACGACGGAAGAATAGTTAAAACCACTCATCCGAAACGTCAAAAGTTTTTGGTGTGTGCAACAGATCCAAGTGGATCATCAATGCTCAACGAAAAAACCAAACCGCTAAACCATGGGTGGCTTTATCGTTCTCTTTCCAAACATCGTATCACGCCATGGTTACGGGCTTATCACCAGCATTGGCCTTTAGGTCTTTGAAGGCCAAGGACAAGGTGGGCGAAAGTAAGGCCATCGATCTCTCCAAGAAGAAAAGCAGTGTTTAGAAATATTTCGACAACAAGCGATTGTAGGAGAATGCGTCACGACCGAGTGGATTTAAGCCACTTTTGAAGAAACCATCGGGCAAAAAGTAGCCAAGAGACTCCCTTCCCTTTATTGACTCTTGAAGCGTCATGATTGGTGCTCAGTGGTTCCTCGGCCATCTCATTCTCAAAAAGATCCCAAGTATCAAGAAGCCCTTAAAAAAACTATCCCAGCGAGTGAAGGCCATGATCAAGGAGAAGCCATGGTTAAGAAGCGGTTCTATTGGGGGGGGCCAAGGTGAGAGAGGGTTTGGACGGATTAAGATCCCCAAACCATCATGGTGCCCTCGAAAGAGCCGACCTCATGTGGTCAAATAGGTGGTAGGTCAATCCATATAGGCTTCTACTTTTGTCTGCCCTGAAAAAGCAGAAACGACCTTTTTGATTTTACCCTACCGCCAATACCGAGATAATGAATCTGTTGATAGAACTAGTGGGCAAGGATTTCAAAGATTATAAGATTATCATGCCGGTCGATCAAGCCCAATGGCCTGAATCGAAAGATTTAAAAACACCTGAAAATATCGCTTTGATAGAACCACCCCGGACATTCTAAAGCTCCATCTATCGAGTAGATATGGACCGAGATCCGAGAAAAATTTCTCTGGATAATAAACTCTTTGAAACACTAGATGATTTGACCGATCCACTAGCTTATGGGCTCAAAGAGATTTCTAAATACGGAAACCAGTGAAGGTTATGAACTTTCTTTCTGCATATTATAAATGTAATGCAGAAGGCTAATTAGTATAAGTTAGCCAATGCTTCCAAAACATCCAAATATTTTTTTTGAGAGCCCTCGGTTGATTGATTCTTGTTCTATCAATACACTCATTAAAAACAGAATGAAATAAATAACTACCTACTGTGAATTAATCAAGAGTGTTTCCTTTTTTTCCATATCTCGATAAAAACTTCTTGAACGATATCTTCAGAACGCGCTGAACCTTTGGTTAAACTTTTTGCATAGACGAGTAATCTAGGTCGGTACCTTCTAACTAATGACTCAAAAAACTCCGAATCACCTTCTTTGATTTTTGTAACGACGATTTTTTCCCCAAAGGTCTTCACCTTCCTTAATAAAATATCAAACGAACCAAGGTTAACAAATCAAATAAAACTCTTATTGGTCATCATTCATACCTTGAATGAAAACCCGATGGAACGAACATAAAAAAGTCCCCTAAAAAATTAGAGGACTTATAAGAAATAGGCGGCGACATACTATCCCACCAAATGGCAGTACCATCTGCGCTAATGGACTTAACTTCTCTGTTCGGGATGGAAAGAGGTGTACCCCATTGCAATAACCACCTATAGATTTTTGACCAAACAAAACTTGATCATATGTGATATAAACTTTGGATATAATAACAAGTCAATACAAAATTGAGTAAAAAGAAACGATAGACCTACGGGTAATTAGTATCACTCGGCTATGACATCACTGCCTATACACCTATGACCTATCAACGTAATCGTCTTTTACGACCCTTAAAAGAAATCTCATCTTGTGGGAGGCTTCGCACTTATATGCTTTCAGTGCTTATCCCTTCCTGACGTAGCTACTCGGCAGTGCACCTGGCGGTACAACCGATACACCAGAGGTCAGTCCATCTCGGTCCTCTCGTACTAAAGACAGATCCACGCAAATTTCTAACGCCCACTACAGATAGAGACCGAACTGTCTCACGACGTTCTGAACCCAGCTCGCGTGCCACTTTAATGGGCGAACAGCCCAACCCTTGGGACCTTCTCCAGCCCCAGGATGTGACGAGCCGACATCGAGGTGCCAAACCCCCCCGTCGATATGAGCTCTTGGGGGAGATCAGCCTGTTATCCCCGGCGTACCTTTTATCCTTTGAGCGATGGCCCTTCCATGCGGAACCACCGGATCACTATGCTCTTGTTTCCAACCTGATCGACGTGTCAGTCTCTCAGTCAAGCACCCTTATGCCATTATACTCTACGCACGGTTACCAAGCGTGCTGAGGGTACCTTTAGAAGCCTCCGTTACTCTTTTGGAGGCGACCACCCCAGTCAAACTACCCACCACGCACTGTTCCTAACAATAGGTTAGACTCTAAATAAGCAAAGGGTGGTATTTCAAGGTTGACTCCTGAACACCTAGCGATGTTCATTCACAGTCTCCCACCTATCCTACACATCACTTACCCAAAATCAATGCGAAGCTATAGTAAAGGTGCACGGGGTCTTTTCGTCCCGTAGCGGGTAATCGGCATCTTCACCGATACTACAATTTCACCGAGCTCATGGCTGAGACAGTATCCAGATCGTTACACCATTCGTGCAGGTCGGAACTTACCCGACAAGGAATTTCGCTACCTTAGGACCGTTATAGTTACGGCCGCCGTTTACCGAGGCTTCATTTCAATGCTTCGTCGAAACTAACATCTCCACTTAACCTTCCGGCACCGGGCAGGTGTCAGACCCTATACATCGTCTTTCGACTTAGCAGAGTCCTGTGTTTTTGATAAACAGTCGCCTGGATCTTTTCACTGCGGCCCACCATAAGGTGGGCGACCCTTCTCCCGAAGTTACGGGTCCATTTTGCCTAGTTCCTTAGCCATGAATCTCTCGAGCACCTTAGAATTCTCATCCCAACAACCTGTGTCGGTTTACGGTACGGGCTGCTATACTCGCTTTTCTTGGAAGAGACTCCAATGTATTATCACCGCAGCCGAAGCTTTGGTGTACTATCGCCACCTTAACAGTAGCTTCAACGTACTATTCCGTCAGTACGCAACATCTTGATCTCTCCGTCCCTTTGGTTGTATAGCAGGTACCAGAATATTAACTGGTTATCCATCCACTACCCCTTACGGGTTTGTGTTAGGTCCCGACTAACCCTCAGCTGATTAGCATAGCTGAGGAAACCTAAGTCTTTCGGTGTGCGGGTTTCTCGCCCGCATTATCGTTACTTATGCCTACATTTTCTTTTCTATTCGCTCCAGAAAACCTCACAGTATTCCTTCATCGCCAATAGAATGCTCCCCTACCCCTTGTATAAATACAAAGCCATAGCTTCGGTGGAATACTTATGCCCGATTATTATCCATGCTTGACCACTCGACTAGTGAGCTGTTACGCACTCTTTAAATGAATGGCTGCTTCCAAGCCAACATCCTAGCTGTCTGTGCAGTCAAACCTCGTTTGATCAACTTAGTATTCACTTGGGGACCTTAGCTGATAGTCCGGGTTGTTTCCCTTTCGGACATGGACCTTAGCACCCATGCCCTCACTGCTGCAAATCATTTTATAGCATTCGGAGTTTATTAGGAATTGGTAGGCGATGAAACCCCCGCATCCAATCAGTAGCTCTACCTCTATAAAACTATTACAACGCTGCACCTAAATGCATTTCGGGGAGTACGAGCTATTTCCGAGTTTGATTGGCCTTTCACCCCTACCCACAGGTCATCCCAAGACTTTTCAACGTCTACGGGTTCGGTCCTCCACTATGTGTTACCACAGCTTCAACCTGCCCATAGGTAGCTCACCCGGTTTCGCGTCTACTCCTGCCAACAAATTCGCCCTATTCAGACTCGCTTTCGCTTGGGTTGCTCTGCAAAACAGATTAACCAAGCTGGCAACAGTAACTCGTAGGCTCATTATGCAAAAGGCACGCCGTCATCAGATAAATCTGACTCCGACCGCTTGTAAGCATATGGTTTCAGGATCTATTTCACTCCCTTATTCAGGGTTCTTTTCACCTTTCCCTCACGGTACTTGTCCACTATCGGTCTCTCAGGAGTATTTAGCCTTACCAGACGGTCCTGGCAGATTCATGCAAGGTTTCACGTGCCCCGCACTACTCAGGATACTGCTATGATTCAATTGCTTACTTATACAGGACTATCACCTGCTATGGTGCAACTTTCCAGATGCTTCTAATTCACGCATGAACCAATATCACAGTCCTACAACCCCTTTAATGCCGTAACATCAAAGGTTTAGGCTGTTCCGCATTCGCTCGCCACTACTAACGGAATCACTATTGTTTTCTTTTCCTCTAGGTACTTAGATGTTTCAGTTCCCTAGGTTCACTCCTCAAAAGGTACTGCATCTTCAATGCAGTGGGTTTCCCCATTGGGAAATCCGCGGATCAATTCGTATGTGCCAATCCCCGCAGCTTATCGCAGCTTATCACGTCCTTCATCGTCTCTGAGAGCCCAGGCATTCTCCATATGCCCTTAATTAGCCTATCGTAACTTTTGTACTCAAAAAATTGTATTGATTACTATTTGCTACCGATATTCGATTGCCTTGTGCAATCAAATATCTGTTTTATCCAAAATGTCAAAGAACGTCTGAAGGCATGCCAATGGCATGACTTATGTGGAGAATATCGGATTCGAACCGATGACCTCTTGAATGCAAATCAAGCGCTCTAGCCAGCTGAGCTAATCCCCCTGTTTTTAATCGGTCATATCCAATTTTATTGATTGGATTCTGGCTACCACATGCTTTTAAGACTCGCCTATAAAGCAACCGAAACACTTGAAGGTTTCATTGAAAGAAACGCATTCTAGTAGTCTCGGGCAGACTCGAACTGCCGACCTCTACATTATCAGTGTAACGCTCTAACCAGCTGAGCTACGAGACTGTTTTGTTCATGGGTCTTTCCGATCGGTGTATCTATTGTCTCATATTTCTATCATTTTTGAGTATACACCACAAACAACTATCAAACAAAAAGATGACAGCGTGTAACTATTACGAATCTTCACTAAGTCTCTTCCGAAAGTCAAACTCTAGAAAGGAGATGTTCCAGCCGCACCTTCCGGTACGGCTACCTTGTTACGACTTAGCGCCAATCATTTGTTTTACCTTAGGCAGCTCCTCGCGGTCACCGACTTCAGGCACCCCAAACTTTCATCGCTTGACGGGCGGTGTGTACAAGGCCCGGGAACGTATTCACCGGATCATGGCTGATATCCGATTACTAACGATTCCAACTTCACGCAGTCGAGTTGCAGACTGCGATCCGAACTGGGATCGGCTTTATAGATTAGCTCCTCCTTGCGAAGTGGCTGCTTATTGTACCGACCATTGTAGCACGTGTGTAGCCCAGGACGTAAGGGCCATGATGATTTGACGTCATCCCCACCTTCCTCACGGTTTACACCGGCAGTCTCGCTAGAGTCCCCGACATGACTCGCTGGCAACTAGCAACAGGGGTTGCGCTCGTTATAGGACTTAACCTGACACCTCACGGCACGAGCTGACGACAACCATGCAACACCTTGTATGTAGTCCGAAGAAAGGGCCATCTCTGTCCCATGCAACATACATTGAAGTCCTGGTAAGGTTCCTCGCGTATCATCGAATTAAACCACATGCTCCACCGTTTGTGCGGGCCCCCGTCAATTCCTTTGAGTTTCACTCTTGCGAGCGTACTCCCCAGGTGGGATACTTATCACTTTCGCTTGACCACTCAACACACCAATGTGCATCAAATAGTTAGTATCCATCGTTTACGGCGTGGACTACCAGGGTATCTAATCCTGTTTGCTACCCACGCTCTCGTCCCTCAGCGTCAGTATATTGTTAGCAATCTGCTTTCGCAATTGGTATTCCGTGTAATATCTATGCATTTCACCGCTACACTACACATTCTAATTACTTCACAATAACTCAAGTTTGACAGTATCAAAGGCAGTTCTACAGTTGAGCTGTAGGATTTCACCCCTGACTTACCAAACAGCCTACGGACCCTTTAAACCCAATAATTCCGGATAACACTTGGATCCTCCGTATTACCGCGGCTGCTGGCACGGAGTTAGCCGATCCTTATTCAAACAGTACCGTCAACTCAGCACACGTGCTGAGGTTTCTTCCTGAATAAAAGCAGTTTACAACTCATAAAGCTGTCATCCTGCACGCGGCATGGCTGGATCAGAGTTTCCTCCATTGTCCAATATTCCTCACTGCTGCCTCCCGTAGAAGTCTGGTCCGTGTCTCAGTACCAGTGTGGGGGACCCCCCTCTCAAGGCCCCTACCTATCGATGTCTTGGTGAGCCGTTACCTCTCCAACTAACTAATAGGACGCATGCCCATCTTTCACCACCGTAGTTTTCTTCTTGTAACAATGCTGTTAAAAGATCGTATGGGGTATTAATCATCATTTCTAATGGCTATCCCCCTGTGAAAGGTAGGTTGCATACGCGTTACGCACCCGTTCGCCGGTCGTCATCTGAAGCAAGCTTCAATGTTACCCCTCGACTTGCATGTGTCAAGCCTGCCGCTAGCGTTCATCCTGAGCCAGGATCAAACTCTTCATTGTAGTTTTAATATGTATTTAGTATACAACTTTCGAATATCAAATGCCCTAATGAATCATCTAGTTACATGTATCTTACGATACGCGCTGTCATCAAAAATTTCAAAGACCGTGTCCCAAAAAATTTGGGGACCGCAAATATAATCTCTTTTATCTAAAATAAACTCCATCAATTCAAAAAATTTTCAACTTCTAATCAAGAAAAAATTTCAGTCTGTGGTATCTTGAGAATGCATTAAAAATCAAGAAATTATGACAGTTGAAAACTCTATTGAATCTGATATGAAATGATTAAATTCAAATTATTTTAAAATAAATTTTCCATCTTCTCTTACTATTAACACGTTATTTGAAAATGGACTCTTAACAGAAAGGTTATAACCCATATCGTGATTTTGCATGTTTACATTAATTATTTGATGGTTAATCACCAAGTTTGAAATTTTGAGATCTTTGATTCGACTTGCAAAACAATTATGCTCTTTCTGATATCGTTTTTGTGCTCGATATAACTCATACAGATGCCATTTGATCTCTTCATCCTTTGGAATCGTAAAGGTATCTGATATTCCAACTTCTTTTGATGAAAAATAAACATAACCCCATTTTTCAGGGAGGTGCATATTAATTACACCGATTGGAGACCAAACCCAATTATATTCATTTACATAAAATCCATCACGGCCTTTCTTTCTTGAATAATGATTATTAATAATCTCATGCTGCCAATTTACTCGCCAAAATTGATCTTTTGGGACATTATTTTGATAATAAGAAGTCCTTAAAGCTTTAAATGGCAAGGCTAATTCAATGGTCCAGCCAAGATCGATGTCTTGTGGGTTGTTCAAAGTGCCATTGACATCTATAGCCGATTTTAATCCTGTAAAGTTCCAATCATTTAAAACCACTGGGGCTTCTCTGTACGGTTTGGTTAAAAATAAATCCCAAACTGTATTGAATGCATTTATTTCCAATTCGTAGTAGTTATGGGTATCACCATCAGGATCTATAAAGACTTCAAAATCGTTGTTATAAAAAATCACAGCATCATGCTCTTGAATATCACCCCATACATGAGGTTCTTTGATATCAGCCAAAATATAATACTACTGATCATCCCATAGCATTTTTACTCTGGTTTGATATTTTGGTACTTTATTCCCTTCAATATCAATAAAGTCAATAGTCCAGTGGGATTTTTTCCAAGCCAAATCATCAGCGTTACCATCAATAACAATGGGATAGTGTGTTTTATAAGCTATATAGGTTTGTGGAACAATTTCTTTTTTTGACGGCGCAAAAGCTAAAAACATTGGGCAACTAAACCCTAACAAGAAATAAATTATTATTGGCATCTTTATTCTGTTTTAACCGCTTAGTTAATATCCAATACACTTCAAGTTTTCATGAATGAATGACTCTTCATTATCATCTTTGGTAAACAATATCTCTTGTCTATCGAATTGAAATTAAGTATTATTGATAGAATATTAACTATTAGAGATATGATTCAATTCTACCCAAAAGAGCCATCACTAGTAAATTGAAACAAATCAATGAGGTTTTAAGGTAGATAGGTTGAGTAATTATTTTCCACTATTATCGAGATTCTACAATCTTAAAATTCGATATTGAATTTATAAACTTGAAAAATTACTGGAAAAAATTCCAAATCAAACCAAAGCGAATAATGGAGTCTCTATAGGGCGTCACTGGATCAGAGTAAAAATCGTAAAGTTTTTTATCATCGATAATATTTTGTTCTAGCCAACTTCCAAAGTTTTCAATGATGAAAAATAACCTTGTTTGTTGCACTTTTAAATTCATGAAGACTTCTGCAAGTGGAAATTCACCAATTAGAGTGTGATTTTGAACTACAAATTGACCCAATAGCGGATTATGCTGGTTGGCATAAAAATCAGTAAAAAAGCGAAACGATAATCCAGCATTCAACCATAGCTGCTTGTTAAATAAATGAGAAGAAAACATCAATGAACTACGAACAAGCCACTTGGGTACATTGATAATCTTATTGGAGGTTCCAATTGAGTTTTTATCATCAGAGGAATCTATCTGCACATCTTGAAATTGAACCATATTAACAAAAGAAAATTTTCCTAATGTTACATTATTTCGAAATCTCACTTTTAAATAATCCATGGGCGTTTTTGACTGACGAGGTTCCACAATCAATGAATTGTATTTATCACTAGTTGGAACTTCATTAACAAAATAACCAAAATGCTCTAGGCTTGAATAAGATATATCTAAATATCCCCATATAGGATGATTCAAGTTTAGATTAAACGTCCCTATTTCTTGATTTTTCCAATCATGATGATTCCAATTATAGGGTTCATAAGAACTCGTATACAGATAATAATTAAAATCCAAAGGTCTTGACAGGTATTGATATTTGACTTTAAGATGTATTCTCCAAAGCAATTCTCGTGAAAGTTCTAATCCATAATGCTGAGTGGCAAACTGGGATTCTAATGAGTTTAGATAAAAAGTATGTAAATGATTTTTTTGGAGATCTAATTCCCAATCCAAACGATAATTGGTCTGACTTCCCTTATTGGCTTTAGATTTTAATTTTTTTACCGTCGTGTCTTCTTGAGTTTGGTTCATTTCATCGGCTTGATTGTTAATTGATTGCGAATGATGTTCTGCGGAATCAGAAAAAATATAATCCCAAGAACGGAAATATAGATTTAATTTGAGTTTTCCTAATTGATTAAAGTCCAATCGACTAAATACTTGATGTTCTGTTGTATCAAAATCAATACGGTCTGTAATTTCGCCTGATCCTGATTCCTCTGTTCGATTACCAAAATAATCCGATGATTTAGTCAATATAAAATCATAATATTTGCGTTCTTGAGTATAATTATACCCCAATTCTAAAAGATATTCGGCAGGGTCTTTTTGTTGAGGAATAAATCGAAATAGGGGTTCGATAAATGCCCTTTTACCTCCTAAATTGTTATTTCCTTCAATCGATGTCTCTAATATTGATCGATCTAAAAATTCATCTCTTTTTATTAAAACAGCTTCTCCATTTTCATCTACAACGGGCATTCCATTTTCATCTGCTTGAGGATAATAGGGGGCATTGATATAATAATAATCAGAAGTCACCGTTAATCCACCATTAACTTGGTTTTCAATAAGTTGGGTGGCATAATGAACTCTTAGTCGAAATCTTTTAGAATAGTTCTGATATTGGGTACTTATTCTAAATTGAGAACTAGCGCTTCGGGCCGAGACATATTTACCCAATGAACGAAATCCTTTAAAGCCAACATAAATATTGAATTTAGGAGATGTATTTAGTGTCAGCTGGGCATCTAAATTATGACCTTGTTCAAAGGTTGTTTTAAAAAACAAATCCGTCAGTGGACTTGGCACATGGAAGTAAGGGATATCTTCTTTTTCAAAATAACTATAATGCTTATTGAGAGCACCCATCATCGGGCTACTATTCAAAGACATAAAGTCATACCCTAATTGATTGAACCCTTGTCCCATATTAGGGAGTGGTAATAATTCAAAATAATCTTTTTTTAAAACATTAAACTTATAGTAATCATCGATACTCAAAGTGGTATCCACAGCAATATCTCTTCCATCAATATACCGGATTCGATAGTCATCAATAGTTACTGAATCCATCGGTTTTATGTATGGGATGATTCTTTTATTTCTTTTTTGTTTGGTTTGATTGGCAATTAATGAATCTTGTAATTGAGATGTTTGCTCCCAATCACTTGAAGATTGTTCAAATTGATTTTCTGTTTGAGGAATCGAATCATGTTTTTGAGATGGGCTAAGTTCTATTTCAAATTTTGGAATCGAATCCAATGCCTTTTTTATCAAAATTTCGTTAATACTTGGGAGATTTTGATCGATGGAATCTATTTTTATTTTATTCCCCATCAATGGCGTAGGTTTAGGGATACTATCCAAAGTATCCGGAATAGAATCTTTAGAGGATTGATAAAGAGAGTGTGCTAGGGGAGTTCTTGGCTTTTCTTTGTTGATTTCGTCATATTGTGAATATTTCTCGTTTTTAGATACCGTAGAATAAAAATCTATCGTTTCAATATTCTTTATGCGTAAATTAAAATTTGATATATTGTTTATTTCTAAAAAGAAATCTGGCTTAACTATTACTATTTTAGTGCTTTGACTCTGTGAGTAAAAACTTCCATTTAAAGAGGCCATAGAAGTTATAAAAAAAACTAAAATTGTTCTGCTCATGCATCAGAATAAAGTTGTACGAAAGTAAAATAAAATCTGTCTTGCCACATTTAAGTACTAGTCCTTTATCCATTTCGAAGCAGAGCAAAACACTTCTAGATTTTTCTTTTGATGGCCTAGTAGCAGGTATCGATGAAGCAGGAAGGGGAGCCATAGCTGGACCAGTTACGGCTGCCGTAGTCATTCTTTCAAAAAATCATGGTATTAAAGCGATTAATGATTCCAAACGATTGACGCCTTCTAAAAGAGAAAAACTCAGAAAAATCATTGAAAAACAGGCCCTCTATTGGAGTATTGCTCATATTGGAGTGGATGAAATTGATCTTCAAAATATTTTAAATGCCACCTTTAAGGCCATGCACCAAGCCATTGGTCGATTAAAAATAAATCCTGACTTGTTACTAGTAGATGGAAATCGGTTTTTACCCTACAAAGACCTAGAACATGAATGTATTATCAAAGGAGATCAAAAATATAAACTCATAGCCGCAGCATCTATTTTGGCCAAAACTCATCGTGATCAATTGATGAACAAGTTAGATAAACAATATCCAGAGTATCATTGGCAAAAAAATAAAGGATATCCCACACCTGAACACAGAATTGCAGTCAAAAAAAATGGTCTTAGTCCTTGGCATCGAAAATCATTTCAATGTACTTAAAGTGTTCGCATTTCTAGATAAACCATCGCTGTATATGAAATTCATTGGTATGACTATGAGTGTTGCCTGGCTTTTGATTCTATGGAAATGTGAAACATCAAATCTCCAAAAAAATAAATTATATAGTTATTCTCCCAATAATACATTTCAAATTTTGAATATCCATGATCTCTCAGAATTGAATAATGCTATTGAAGAAAATCAAAAATTAAAAATCGCATTTGATGCTATTCCTAGAATAAGAACAACGATTGAAAATTTCATACCAAAAGAGATCAAAGGTCCAATCGTTGTGTTTTTTAGTCGAGAATTACTAGATGAAATTGTAGTCTCGGTAGTATTTGATGGGGAACAAAATCGAAAGTTTAAATTTCAAGTAATTGATAAGCTACAGTACGAAAATCGGAATATAGAAGTGATTGATTATCAAGGGATTCTATATATCACTCAACTAGACCAAGCTATGTTCTATACCAATTCATTGATTACCATGGAAAGTGTCATAAGAAATCATATTGCTGGATATAGCGGTATTAATTCTACTTCTTTTGATTTGCAATCAAAATCATTAGAATCAGACCCTTTAATCAAGTTTATTTACCGTTCCAATGAAAACAATCAAAATTTATTGCCTCCATTACCTTTTTTTCCGAAAATTGAATTGGATTGGACCCAGATGAATTTATTTGAAGAAAATCGAGAAATTCATTTTCAAATCAATAGATTCTTTGATTATCTTTCAATCAACAGATTGCATTTGTTTAAAGAGGTACCTAAAATCCAATTAAAAACGATGGAAGTATGTCCTATGGATGCTGATTTATACTATGCCATCGGGATTCCCGATTATAGAATACTTGAAGCCAATTATAATACTTATATCCGACGTTTTAACTTGGAACTACTACAGGTTGATTTTTCATCGTGGAAGAACTTAAAAGAAATTGGGTTTTTCTCTCTCAATGGAAACAGAGCCTTAGCATTTCGTTTTTCTAATAATGATGCCCTCAATTCAGAATTAATTCCACCAGAATCTGAATTAGAATCGCCGGGAAATTATCCTTTATATGAAGTCAGTATTCCTAAACATCAAATATTTTTTTTAAAAAATTTAGGATTCCAAGGTGAAATTCGGTTCATGACGATGATCAATCAATATCTCATCTATTCTGAAGACTCGAGTTTTCTTGAAAAAATCGCCAATCAGTATGAATTAGAACAGACATTGAAAAAACAAATGGATTTATACAATCTTAGTAAAAAGGTGGAAAAGAAACAATCTTTTGCTTGGATTGCTAATACCGATCGTTTGATTAGGTATTGGATTGAAAATAAATCCATCGACTTTCAACAGATTCTTGAACTTTTGCCCACAGCCAATATTCCATATTCTATGGTCAGTGCGGATGTTAGAGAAGATCAAATCATAACTGAAACTAGTTTCCCAGCAATTGATTTGAAAACAACCTATTCCAAACATCTAGAATTAAGCATCTCTCATCCTACTTTAATATCCGGAGCTCCTCAATGGATATCAAATTTTGATAATGATGAATATCAAATAGTTTTTCAAGATTCTATGAATATTTTAAATGTAGTCGATATCGATGGGCATTTAAAACTCGACATTTTGTTAGATGCTCCCTTGACAAGTTCTGTCTTTGAAAGTTCCAACCATAATAATTCAAGAAATTTGGTATTTAGAACCAAACGAGATATTTATTTTGTCGATTTAGAGTCCGGAGATTTGGACAAACGAAATATCACTTCTTTTATCCCATCAAGCTCTTATCTCATCGAGCGTCAGTACAATGATCAAAAAACTAAAAACTTTTATACCATCGATGATCAAACCATTCAAAGATTTGATCAGAGTAATAATAAATTCATTATTGAAGGATATCATCTAAAAAGTAATTTGGTTGAAAAACCTTCGATTAATAAAATTGGTAATCAACACTATTTTGTTTTTCGCTATGCATCCGGTAGTGTAGAAATTGTGGATTACAATACATTAGAAGTCATTCATTTTTCAGAAGCTGTATCTTCTAGTTCGAAAGGCATCTTTATTTATCAAAATCAATTGGGATTTATTGACTTATCTGGGAATGTTATTTTATTTGATATCCAAGGAAAAAAGAACTTTCATCCTATTCAAATTGAACCCAATGGTTGTGTTCAAAGTTTGGATGAATATTTAGTATATATTTCAGGTAATGAATTATTCTTAAACAATAAAATAATAGACATGCCATCGGGAGATTATTTATGTCCAATAATTTCAAACACCCCTTTTGGGAAAATAATAGGTATAATGGATCAAGAAAATCATCGGTATTATCTTTTCAATGAAAAAGGCAATCGAATTTCTGGTTTTCCAGTAAAAACATTGGTTCCCTTGGATATTCTTTATGATCAACTCGATCAAAGAATTAAGCTGATTGGACTGATCGATAAAAAAACAATCAGTCTTTACGAATTAACCGCTTTGGATATCCACTGAATATCAAAATGTTGGCTAAAATTCTGTTCTAGTTGTTCTTTGACTTGAGATATGCAGATATGCTTACCCAATTCACGTTCCATAGAGGTGACTCCTTTACCCAAAATACCACAAGGAATGATATGATTAAAATAGGATAAATCAGTATTAACATTTAGTGCAAAACCATGCATGGTTACCCAACGACTGCTTCGAATGCCAATAGCTGCGATTTTTCTGGGAATCTTTCTTCCAATCCATACACCGGTTTCACCTTGACTTCTTTTAGATTGGATATCATAGTATTTCAAGGTATCAATTATGGTCTGCTCAATTTTTCTCAAGTATAGGTGAATATCTGTAAAAAAATTTTCTAAATCCAAAATAGGATATCCTATAATTTGACCGGGTCCATGATAGGTGATATCTCCCCCACGATTGGTATGATAAAATGAAATATTTTTGGCCCTTAACTGATCTTTTTGTAAAAGCAAATTGGTCATTAGGCCCCTTCTACCCATTGTATAGACCGGTGGATGCTCAACCCATAAGAAATAATTTTTTGTTTTTTTTTTATCCAAGTTTTGACGGTTATAAATTTTGGTTTCAATGATTGAATCCAATAATTCTTGTTGGTATTTCCAACATTTTGCATAGGACATACGTCCTAAATCAATCCGTTCAACAGAACTATTTTTCAATTCTACAGGGTTTTGAATCTTTTCAAATGAGTTTATTTCTAATAAATTCAACCCAAATTTTATCGAGATGTAAAATTATACGAATCTGATATTGATTAAACTTAGTATCCTTTATCCGACAATATGGATTTTTGATAATGAGATGATGGATATAACTACTAAAAATTTAAATTTTATGCCTATTAAATCTGAAATTCAAATGGATAGAATCAACACTAGAGTTGCTGCATCATACAGTGTTTTAATAAATTAAACTGAACATCTAATTTTGCGCATATTTTGATTGTATGGTTCACCGCTCAGAGCAAGAAAATATTAGAAGAAGGAAACTCGAGGAAATTCAAAAACTCGGTATTTGTCCATACCCAGCTGCCACTTTTCCAGTAAATTTTTGGGGAAACCAAATTGAATCTCACTACAGTGCCAACAAACCCGTTGTCATGGCTGGACGATTAATGTCTAGAAGAATTCAGGGAAAAGCGAGTTTTGCCGAATTAATGGATTCAACAGCTAAAATACAAGTCTATTTTAATCGAGATGAAATTTGTCCAAGTGAAGACAAAACCTTTTACAATATCGTTTATAAACGATTGTTGGATATCGGAGATATCATCGGCATTAGAGGTTATTTATTCACTACTAAAGTCGGAGTAAAAACAGTTTTTGTTAAATCCTTTACTCTTTTATCAAAATCATTAAGACCCTTACCGCTGCCAAAAACTGATACGGATGGTAAAATCTATGATGCTTTTGAAGATCTTGAACTCCGTTATCGACAAAGATATGTTGATTTAATTGTCAATCCAGAAGTCAAACAAATTTTTAAAACTAGAGCCAAAATCATTAATCTCATTCGTGAGTTTTTGAATGATAAAGGATATTATGAGGTTGAAACGCCTATTTTACAACCTATTCCTGGAGGGGCCAACGCCAAACCTTTTATAACGCATCACAACGCCCTTGATATTCCCATGTATTTACGGATTGCCAATGAATTATATCTCAAACGATTGATTGTGGGAGGATTTGAAGGCGTCTATGAATTTGCCAAAGATTTTAGAAATGAAGGCATGGATCGACTCCATAATCCTGAATTTACTGTTCTTGAATTATATGTTGCATATAAAGATTATTTCTGGATGATGCAAACAACAGAACAATTAATGGAACATCTTACGCTTAGTTTATTTGGTTCAACCAAAGTATCCATCGGGCATCAAGAAATCGATTTTAAAGCCCCTTATCCACGAATATCACTGTTTGATTCCATAGCTCAAAAAACCGGTATTGATCTATCTAACATGGATGAACGAGAACTTATTAAAACCGCTAAAAATTTAAATGTCGATGTTGATAAACATGTGGGTTCAGCCAAACTAATCGATGCTATATTTTCGAATTACTGTGAAAAAGAATTTCAGTCTCCAACATTCATTATCAATCATCCAAAATCAATGAGTCCTCTAACCAAAGAACATCGGGATCATCCCAATTTGACTGAACGCTTTGAGCTATATGTTGTCGGAAATGAAATTGCCAATGCCTATTCTGAATTAAATAATCCGATTGATCAATACCATCGATTTAAATCTCAAGTCGCATTAAGTGATAAAGGAGATGATGAAGCGATGCTACTAGATCGCGATTTTTTACGAGCTTTAGAACATGGAATGCCCCCTACATCTGGTATTGGTATTGGTATTGACCGCTTGGTAATGCTATTGACCAATAAAACTTCAATTCAAGAAGTTCTCTTTTTTCCTCAAATGCGACCCGAATAATATTCTTAAATTATTGCTGTTGGATAATTTTCAGACCAAAATAACCATCCCTTAATAACCACT
The DNA here is from genome assembly GCA_965221765.1 of Flavobacteriaceae bacterium. Classification (GTDB taxonomy): domain Bacteria; phylum Bacteroidota; class Bacteroidia; order Flavobacteriales; family Flavobacteriaceae; genus Bin25. The sequence continues at coordinate 1,542,688 of OZ244911.1, read as the reverse complement.
AAATTAGTTTGGATAAGCTTTCCAAAAAGGAATTATGTACTTAATTACATGGAATCACTTTTTCGATAAAGATGAACGCTAATGAAATCAATGATCAAATCGTTCTTCCTCTTTGGTGATTTCCCAATGATTCTTTTTTAGAAAAACTTGGGAGTTTCAATGCTTTCGCAAACTTTTCCACTTCCAAATCAACTTCTTTAGGAATATCATTGGGTGGCCATTTGGGTTTTTTGATTTTGATGGGCTTCCGTCGAAGCGATCGCTTCATGGCTCTTGGATTGAACTACGAAGTTAGAAAAGACTGATTATATAATTTTGAATGGGGATTAGAACCCAAAGTGGCAAAAGCTAATTTGAAATAGAATGTAAGACGATAGAGTTCTTGTTGATTCATCGAAAACATTCCATCAATTTCATAAGACATGCCTCATATTAGTGTGACCATCTACCAGGTCCAAGTATTTTTAGGAGATTGGTTCTTTTGAGTGTTTTTTGATTCACTATAGTTTTTTAAATAAATAATGTCCTCCTTTTTCTCGAATCAAATCAAGTTCTTTTTCAAAAAATAGAGTTGCTTCTTGAAACATAAATTCATATAAACAATCGAAACGGTTTGTCTCTCTCACTTCTTCAAGAGTTTGGAAATACTTGTATTTATGATCAGTATGGACAATCGACATCGGTAAATCATGACACCTTTGAACATAATTCATGATTAATCGACTTAAGCGACCATTCCCATCTCGAAAGGGATGTATATCCACTAAAAGAAAGTGCGATTTAAATGAAAATTGATAAATCTCCGTGATGGTCTTTTGTTTTTTAAAATCTCTGTTGAAATTCAAAAGAAACGCATCAACGGCACCAGGCACTTTTTCTGGTGCCATGAAGACACGATTTCCTGCTTGTAACGAAACCTTTCGGAATACACCATTCAAAACATCAAAATCCCAATGCTTTGCAAATTCGGAGCCCATTGTTCTTAGTAAGATTTTTGGTGAAAGTCTTCGCAAATCAGCAACACTTAATTCAATTAGGTTTTTTTGATGGGCCATTTCCAACATGTCTTTTAAGGCTTCGTGATGGTCTTCTACCATCAAAATATCTTCAATCTTTTTTCCTGTTGGTGTCGACCTATTATCCAGTAAGAAATTGACTTCTTCTCGACTTAGCTTGGATCCTTCAATGCCTGTGCTATGACAAGATATGGCATACAGATTATATCGTTCATGATGAACCAATCCTCTGCTCACTTTTTGGTATTTTTTAACTAAATTTTCAAATTTCAAATTCATTTTTTGGGAATTAGAACCCAAAGTAAATCATTAATATGTTTTTGTGTATCATTTTTTCTTGATTAAGATTTTTTTATTTATTCGATTTTTCACGGTTACATTGTCCACATAAAATCTGAAGATTAGAATAAATTGTTATGCCCCCTTTGGCGTAAGCATGAATATGATCGCTTGGTGCATCTTTAAGTTTCAGAGAGCAGTTAGGAACATCACAAATTTTGTTTTTAGTATTAGCATATAATACTCTTTGCTCTTGATATTTTTTCTTAAGAGACCTTTGAATAATGCAAAATCAAAAAAAATGGGGTGTGATGGGGAAATTATTTTTTCTTTTCAGCCATTGAGTCTCTCATTCGATGTGATTTTCTTCCAAAAAATCACGCTATTTTTCTGATTTTGGCCTCTTTGGCTCCTTTTTCCCCTCATGGTTGAGCCGAATACGGCTTTGAGAACTTCTTTTTCGATCATCTCCCTTTTTAAGTTGGCATGAGAGCCATCATACTCGGTGATCTCTTTCAATGCTAGGCCATCGACTCCAAAATAGGTTGATGATGGACTTTTTCCAGTCCCTTGAGTCGGGTCACTTGACCCTAGAACCAGCGAGCCAAACCACCAACGGTCTGTTCCACCACCCAAGGTTCTTTACTGATGGGGTTGTTTCGTTCTTTCTGTGGCTCGGTCAAGGGCTTGTGACCATAGCCCTTTTCCATCACTAAGGATGCACTCCCCATGGCCTCTAAGAGCTGGGCATTTTCTTTTGATGGGTCCCCTTTATCGGCCAAGACTCGTTGTCGTTCTTCGACCCAAAGGCCTTCCATCAAAGGCTGGAGACCTTGACGGTCCTGTTCATTGGCAGCCACCGTATGCACCCCTAAAATCAAGCCTTTTTCGGTCGTGGCCATGGGCCGTTTATACCCATCGTACGTCTTTTTTCTTTTTTTAAACCAACGGGCTTCATGGTCGGCGTTGGGACGGTCTTCCTATTTTTCTTCATCATAACTCTGTTCAGCTTGAAGTTCTGACTCTTCACGCTGGTCTTCTTTTGGGTCTTGAGCCATTTTTTTGGGTTGACTTTTTTTGGGGGGGGGGGTGAAGGGACCGGTGGTGATGCAGGCATCCACCACCGCCCTGCCTTGAATGATCACGGCCTTTTGGGTGAGTTGTCCATGGACTTGCTCCATGATCTTTTGATAGCGCTTTTTGGCCGTCAACGCCGAACGAAAGCCAGACCGCCTGCTGTAATCGGGGACGGCATCTTCCCTATCTAAACCACAAAAAGCCGTGAAACGGATGCGGTCTTTAATGAACTCTTGGGTTCGAACATCCCAGAGGTGGAACCCGACAGAGAGGAGTGGCCTATTCAACAAAATCATCGGATGATCAGCCTTTTGGCCTCGTTGTTTTTTGCCCAATGTATCGTTTTCAACCCATAAAGCCTCCAGGGGCTCCCAATCGATCAGGTCATGGACTTGATTGAACAACGGTGGGGTCGTTGTGCGACTCCGCCCTTGATGGAGATTCAAAAAACGCATGGGGTTGGATTCATACGATTTGAAGTGATTCATCACGCGTACCATAGACCAAAAAAAAATGATAAAAACCAATGGTCAAATAAAAAAAAGAGATTTCGACCCAAACCCTTTATCTTAGCAAAAAACCGAAATTTTAGGGCAAAGGTCTCCTTAATATAATCATTGGAAAACTTTCGATTATTGATGAGTTTCCGATTTTCCCTATTAGACTCTTCACCCACTAAAATATATTCATATAAATCATTTATGCGTTGCACAAAAGGGTATTCAGAATATTCAACAGGATCAGTTTGTTCCTGATAGCTTTGAATTAATTCAATCTTTGTTTAGAGTCGTTAAAATCAATTATTTCGTCCTTGTATAGATGATACAATCGACCCCAATTTTGTTTTGTTCTAATGGATTGGTCATAAGTAGTAGTTTCTCCAAATCGTTCTTCTACCCAATCCACTAAATCCTCATAAAAACGCCATAAGTCTTTAGCACTCTTTTGATGTGCCACTTGCCCCATATAATCACAAATCACTTTATCTTGTTGGCTATTAACATACCATCCGATGATGATTTCCAATTTTTTTGTCGATTACGTTCTTTTGAAGGCATTAATTTTTTACAATAATCATCATAATTATTAGTAGTCGCTGTAAAGTATCGTTTAGCGTCATTCACCCAAGACCCAGAATAAATTGCATTCCTAATTTCTTGATTCCTTTAGAGCTTGGCGGTTTGGTCCTATGATCCCATCCATGGTTGATCTGTTTAGAGATCAAGACAGATACCACTTGATTGAAAATAAATGTGATCAACCATGTATTATTGATGACGAATCTAAAAATTTAATGTCAAGGGTTTTTGATTATTACCGATCATATAACCCATATGAGCTTATTGATTTGACCCATGAAAAAGGAAGTGCTTGGAACAGAGGTTATCATGGTAAAAATAAAAATGGAATAATTCCTAATTCATCGATAAAAAAAGAGTTTAAAATAAAATGGCTATTGGTCGACGAAACCAACCAAAAGCCAAAAAAAGAAAACACATTGTTAGCTTCAATGCTTTTGCAAACTTTTCCACTTCTAAATGAACTTCTTTAGGAATATCATTGGGTGGCCATTTGGGTTTTTTGATCTTGATGGGCTTCCGTCGAAGCGATCGCTTCATGGCTCTTGGATTGAACTACGAAGTTAGAAAGTTTTATTAAAAGTGAATGATTTACAGTTTTTTCATCTATTGTTTTATTCTTTATGTGCGAATTTCTAAGTTTCTATTAGAGTGAAGATTATTTAGATTCTTGATAAACGCACCGTTTCCTTGATGAATTACACTTTCGATACACCATTCGGAGATTATCATCTGTAGTTAACCCTCCTTGATTCCATTCTTTGATATGATCGCCATCCATTTCTTCTAATTCAAATTGTTTCTTAGGGAATTGACAATATGGAGAAGCACAATAACCATCTTGTTTTTCATATTGCTCTCTTTTTTGTTCATCACTAAACGTTCGAAGGTTTAAATCTCGTTCATCATGGGAAAGTATATAACTGTATATCCCTACTTTTTTTTGAACATTCTGATTTTTCATCAATACTTTGATTTGATTTTCCAAATCAATGCTATCATACGGATTTTGATGGTACCGATTGTATAAAAACCCCCAATCCACATTTTCCAATTCTTTTCTTTTTTTAGTTAATGTTTTTTTAGTCCACTCAGCAACCTGTTTGAAATAAGTAATTAATTCATCCGCATCGATGTCTTTGGCATGCTCATTCATATAATCTTCAATCGTTTGTTTGATACCAATAGCATCAATATGCCATCGAATTGCTACTTCAAAATATTGCTGGCGATTGGCAGGACCCTTCATATAGTCTTTACCAAATAGCCTATGAGCGAATCCATTAGTTTTACTAAAAAACTTTTTAGATGCTGATACCCAAGGCCCGTGATACACCGCATTACGCAATTCTTGTTTTTTCAACGCTACCCCAGCAATATTAATGGTTTCAAACCATTCTAATTTCTCTTTATCAGTGCCTTCACAGACATACACATTAATTTTATCATAATCCAAGAACTGCTTTTGTTCATTGTTTTGCAATCGGTCAAAATATCTTCCTTTGAATGAAAATTCACCTTCATAGTATTGGCAAATAGAAATACTACGTTGTTGCCCATCGATCATTTCAAAAGAACCATCAAGATTCTTTGACCAATACATCACATTGAGTGGTCGATCTTTGACAATAGTATCAATGACCGCATCACGTTGAGCATCCTTGTAAATAAATTCTCGTTGATAAGGTGGGCGAATATTCAATCGGCCTCCAAAAGCCCAAACACCGCATTCTTCATCATGATCGATATACCCCTCGACAAGTTCACGTAGCGTGATTTTCATATGAGTCATTTTCATAATGGAAGATTTTTATGTTTAATTACAAATCTTGGAGCTATAGGTTTTTTTCGCCCTTCTACAATTCCATGTGAATCTTTAATTAGACCATGTGGCTTAAAAGGCACTGCGGGATTAGTTTTAATTTTATTAGCATCAATAATTTGGAACTGTCTTGGATTATACTTGTAAATAAATGTTGAAGGGACAGCCATATACCCACCATAATCTATTGGAATATTAATCACTTTACTAACTTCAATCGCATTATAGTTTACATGTTTAGGATATTTAGTTGGATTATATTTTTCTATCAATTCTATCCTTTCGTTTCTCTTAAAATGTTCCATATTAGTAAACCAAACTGCATTCACGCTTTTATATTTCTTTCCATTTTTAATGTAATAATCATCCCGAAGGGCAAAATTCATACCTCTTGGATTTACTCCAGGATATAATATGTTCTTTATAAAAAAAGAATAGTTGTCTTTGCTTGTTATAGAAAAAGCATTCCCAATAATTAAAAACTTTTTCTCATACTGAATAAGTTGCTTGATATATTGATTAAACAAAGAGAAAGGTGGATTGGTGCATACAATATCGGCTTCTTTTAAAAACTCAATACTTTCTTTGCTTCTAAAATCTCCATCTCCTTTGAGAATACCCCCCCCCAATTTCATTAGGTTCCACAATTCGGTTCTTATTTTTATCACCTTCATAAGTTAGATACCATGCTTTTTCATCTTGATGTTCCGAAAACTTAATAGGTAATTGATTTTTATAGCATGTTGCAATGACTTTTTTAAGCCCTAAATATTCAAATCGTTCCGTAAAAAATTTCCAAAAATTACTGACTTTGGGATTATCACAATTACAATAAACTATTTTATCCTTAAAATGATGTCTATAATGTTTGATTTCTTTTTCAATATCGGACAACTGAGTATAAAATTCATTGTAATTGTTTTTTCGGGCTTGATTTAAATTTCGATTAGACATAATTTATTAATTTCTATGCTATCAATTCCTGAACCATCAATTGTTTCCCCACCATATTTTGAAATAACCATTTCATTTGGTCTAAAACATCCAATCCCCTTAAATTAAATCGACCCGTGAATTCTTTCACATACCGATGGAGGTGCTTTTGACTCATAAATGATACGTGCCTTTGGTGGCTCTTTTGATCCCTGACCAAAAACTTTCAATGCCATTGGTGTGCACCCTTACCATCAACATATTGGTGTTGGCTGTGCAAGATACAATGATGTTCTCTATTTAGGTTGGCGATAGCCTCGATGTTTATCGGTATAAACCGTGGCACCTTCAGTCGTATGGTCATTGATGAATTCATGCAATGTCTCACGATCCGTATGATCAATAGCTTTGGACACCACTTTTTTGGTTTGTTGACATTTCATACCAATGATCGGGAATTTACCAGCCACCCCTCTCGCCCTGCGGTGCTTTGCGTTGCCCTTCGATTTTTCAATGACCTATTTTTTCGTAACCCACCACTATAGGTTTCATCCAACTCGACTTCACCCTCAAAGATGGGAATATCTTGATCCATGGCTTCTCGCAATCGATGGATTAAATGCCATGTTGATTTTTGGCTAATCCCTAAATCTTTCATCATTTGAATGGATGAGATGCCTTTCGGTTTCGTTTGAAAGAAATGAATGGCGATCACCCATTTTCGCAAGGGTAAATTCGTTTTGGCCATTAAGGTGCTTGTTCGAACACTAAAATACTTCCCACATTTTTTACATCAATAAGGCATGGGTTTTCGACTTTTTCTAATTAAAACACATTCACAGCAAATTGCATCGGGGATAGGTGGGTTCTTTTCCCTAAATCACTCGTTCTAACCACTTCCCAGCACTTCATTCATCGGGAAATAATTCAAATAATTTGATGAGGGATAATGGTTGATTCATGGACTTGGTTTACAGTAAATTTACGAAAAATCCGTGTAACTAAGTATATAGTTCTCTTTCAAAAAAAGTCGATATCCTTTGGGTTATTAATTTTTGAAAAGTGCCATTACCTTATAATCAACTGTTGACCTGGTATAATCGACGATCCATTGATGTTATTTTTACGCATCAAATCAGAAATTTTGACATTGTATCTTTTAGAAATAGAGTAAAGGGTATCTCCTCTTTGTACTCTATGGACTAGTTGATTTTTATTCGATTTACTTTGTTTAGATAGTCGACCGCCTTTATCAAACCGATAGAGTTTAAATTCTTCTATCAAACCGATCAATCCTTCAGCATATAGCGGATTGGTTGCATAACCTGCCTTTTTTAATCCATAAGCCCAACCCGAATAATCATGTAGTTTTAAATCAAATAAACCATCATAACGAGATCTAGAATTTAAAAATAAAGAGTGGTCTCGAAAGCTTTCAAAGGGGGTCCGGTAGGTTCTAAAACATTCATTAGGAGCATCATCGGTTACTCGCATTGAAGGCCCTTTCCATCCTCTATGACATTTAATACCAAAATGGTTATTACCTTCTGTAGCTAATGGGCTAGTACCATATTTAGTTTCTAAAATACCTTGAGCTAATTTTATTGAAGCAGGAATTTTATATTTTTTCATTTCACTAACTGCAAAGCTCGAATACTTTTTGATATAGTCTTCGATGAGTTCTTCTCTGGTTTCTTTTTTTATTTTGGTTTTTTGCGGTTTTTTATATTGAATCTTTGATTCCATTTTCGAAATTCTAGATTCTATTTTTTCAACAGATTCTCGAGCTTTTGTAAGTTGTTCTTTTTTGCGTTCCAAGGTTTTTAATGAACTACCACAACTGCTCAATAAAAACACTATGAATAAAAGATAACCTAGGTGGTGAGTTTTAAAATATTTCACTGATTGTGTATTGGATTAAATAATTTTCAAATAACGAAATCTACATCATTTTTAATCTTAAAAACCTTCTCATCATGAAGTGTAGCCTATTTAAGGATCGTTATATAGTTTGTTGAACCTTCACTTAATTTTTCTATAACCATAAAAAGAGCGACATTTCAAGCCAATTAGTTTAGTCCTATGTTAGAACTTTCTACCATAAGTTCCCCGGAGCCTTCTTTGCTTTGGCCTATATAGTACAATATAATTTCATTATCCAATTTATGCCGTCCACTGTCTATTCCCAATTGTTCTATGTTTTGGCATTGGTTATAGTTTCTAGCATGGGATACTTTAATACTTATTGGTCTAGGCTATAGATTTTATAGTATTCTATGATGTATTTCGCATTTAAGTATCATTTTATCGTTGGTTTTCATAATAACTTCAATGGGGAGTGTATTTGGGGTTCATTGGGTTTAAAATAGCCCAATTGCTTTTACCAATAATCCTATTAGCAAAAGGGCTAAAAACCCTCCTATAATCCGTATCCATCGTATATTATTCTTTTGTAATTCTATTTCATATTGTATCGGTTCTGTATTGGTTTTTAGGGTTTTTATATCATTCCTAACATACTTGATTTCTGTTTTAATTACTTGCACATCTGTATATGTATCATTTAGTTTATCAGATATTTCTCTAATATCGGCTTTAATCCCTTTTACATCGTCTCTAATCGGTTCTAATAGGTCTTCGATATCCTTTTTAAGTTCTATAATATCTTGTTTTGTAACTGATTGATTACTCATATTTTATTGCTGTTTTTTGTAGGTTTATTGCTTCTATGATTAATTTAATCAGACATCATATAGCACCTTTATTTTTTCATAAATATCATAACTATATTTTCGTTTTCTGCAGATGGTTAGGAACTCTTCTCTGTCATTATCTATATCTTCACCAAAGGATTTTTTTCTAAAAGTTCAATAGTATCGTAGACATATCTCCGTTTTTTTATTCCTCTAATCACACTCCTGTTTTACTTTTTGTATCTATTGCATTTGTAAAGCGATCCTCAAATAATCCTATTGATAGACGGTTCATAACCACCGTCTGTCCAATATTTGTAATATTTTATTATTATCTTTTTTAAGTACTACTCTTTTTAAGTTTTGCTATAAAGTTAGTAAACTATCGGTTAAAATAGTTCTATTACTTTAAACAATAACCTTATTAGACAAAAGGCCTAAAACTCCTAGCGTAATTCGTATCCACCGTATGTTATTCTTTTTTAGCTATAATTCCTAGCGCACAGGTTCTGTATTGGTTTGCAGCTTCTTTACATCGTTTCTTAGGTAATTGATTCTTATTTTAAGTACCTGTATAGGTATCACATATACCTTATTGGATATTATTTCTTTTCACTGCGTACTGTTGTTCCCCTCATAAGGGTTTTAAATTCCTTTATGTCGTCTTTAATGGCGTTTGGATAGTTCATTAATCTTTATGATTGAGTTTATTTTTAAGGCTCCATTGGTTTGGTATTGGTTCTAGTTTTATGCATTTTGGTTTCGAAAGTAATCGGGTTTAAATCTTTTATCTCTAGTTCTTTTCTTATACTAAGTTGCGTTTTGAATTACTTTTTAAATTCATAAAATATTTTTTGTTTTTTAAACTACAATTGGTCTCTCAAAACGATAATGAGAGTAAATCAATTTCATATAATTCAGAAAGCAAATTGATACTAATTCTACGAAATTAGTTGGTTCCAAAAGTTACTATATCATCAACGCTTACCGCATAATCTATATTATGTTTTCCATCCCTAATTAATTTGACTTCTAATTCTTAGCATAGGGGGGCTGTTAAAGAATTAAATCGTTTGTGTTTTTAAAATCAATTTTCATGTGCTGTTCAGAGTTACCGAATCCAACACATATAACTAGATTATGATATCTATTGATTGCAAAACACTTATTTCCTAGCTATACGAGCCCATTCAACAATAACAACCTATGCCAAAATTTTTATGTCAATTTATTCAATTTGGTACAGTTTTTGACTTGGTTTAATCTAAAGTCATTAATTAATGAGAATCATAATTATTTTCTTCCTTTGCGGGTTATTCTTGACGGCTTGTAATTCTATCTTCGTAATCGCTGATTACAATACTCGTATTGATTTCAATCAGTACAAAACCTATGCTTTTTATAAATCAGGAATTGATCGCCTTAAGATTTCAGAACTAGACAAACAACGGATATTGGAATCCATCGATAATTATCTACAAACAAGTGGTTTTAGAAAAAGTGAAACCCCTGATTTATTAATCAATATTGCCACGGAAGAAAATGAGGATATTTATGTTTCAGGAAATACTAGTTGGTATTGGAGTCCTTGGTTTTGGGGGAATCCACATCCTTATGGATTTTATAGTACTGTTTCTAGTAGACTTTATATCGATTTAATCGACGCAGAAACCGGAAGTTTGATATGGCAAGGATATGGTGAAGGTAGAATACATCACTTGAGTGGCTTGGAAAAAGAAAAGCGAATCAATGAATATGTGGAAAAAATCCTTTCTAGGTTTCCACCCTCCCCAATCAAGCCAAATTAGCTGTTTCCAATACCGATTGAAAATCATCAGCGGCTACTTTAAGCGCCTGGGATAGTCCATTTGTTTTTTTTCCACCTGCCGTAGCAAAAAATGCCTGTCCACCCCCTTTACCATCGATATAAACCCCTAATTTATTGACTAGTTCGATAGCATTCAAATTCATTAAATCAACTAAATTTTTAGAAATCAAACAAGAGATGATTGGTAATCCGGAATAAATAGAGCCCAAAACAATAATGGCTTTGTTTAGTTTTTTATCCAATGCAAAGGCTATCTTTCGAATATCATTGGGATTAAAATCAACCTGACTAACAATCAAAGAAATTCCAGAAATGCTCACCGATGATTGAATCAAATTTTGCAATTCTAGATCAATTTTCAATTGTTGAAATCGATTGATTTCTTTTCTATATAATTGATTTTTGGATTGTAGCTCAGTAATGGCATGAACGATGTTTTTAGGATATTTTAATAGTGTTTCAACCGTTTCAAAATAATTAGTGCGTTCAACCAAGTAACGTTTAGCCTCATCACCTGTGATGGCTTCTATTCTTCTAATTCCAGAGGCTATGGCTTTTTCAGATAAAATTTTAAAATGCCATATCTCCGAAGTGTTTTTCACATGGGTTCCTCCACATAACTCAATGGATTGACCAAAACGAACAATCCTGACCGTATCTCCATATTTTTCACCAAAAAGAGCAATGACTCCTTGATTAATGGCATCATCATAAGGCACATTTCTTTGTTCTTCTAATGCAATTTGTTCTCTAATCCGGTCGTTGACAAAATGTTCAATATCTTTTAATTGATCGCTAGATAATTTTGAAAAGTGTGAAAAATCGAATCGGAATTCACGGGAGTGAATCATCGATCCTTTTTGAACCACATGCGATCCCAAAGTTTTTCTTAATGCTTGGTGTAGCAAATGAGTGGCTGTATGATTACAAGAAGTACGTTGACGTTGTAATGATTCCACCCTAACAATAAATCGCTCATCAATTTTTGGTGGAATAGTTTTGGTATGGTGTAATATCAGATTATTTTCTTTGGTCGTATTGACTATAAAATGATTGGTTCCTGCACTGTCCTTTAAATATCCTTTATCGCCCACTTGTCCCCCACCTTCAGGATAAAATGGAGTCAAATTAAATACCAAATGAAAGATAACTTCACCGCCGAGTGTTTGAGTTTTTCGGTATTGGGTGATTTTTATTTTCGTTTCTAGTTTGTCAAATCCAATAAATTCTGTTTTATCATCAGCTGAAAGAATAATCCAATCACCAATATTTACAGACTTTGCCCTTCTAGCACGTTCTCTTTGGTTTTCCATATGGAATTGAAACTCCTTATGATCAACTTGAAGTCCTTTTTCTTTGGCAATGAGTGAAGTAAGGTCAATAGGAAAACCAAAAGTATCATACAACTCGAATGCTTCAAAACCATCCAATGTACCACTGGTATTTTGTTCGATGAGGGCATGCAGTCTAAAAAGACCTTGCTCCAATGTTTTTAGAAATGATTTTTCTTCTTCTTTGATGACATTAGTGATGAGATTCTGTTCGGTGACCAATTCTGGAAATACCGATTTCATTTGTCGCGTCAAAACCGGCACAATTCTATAGATAAACGGTGTTTTCATATTGAGATATGAAAAACCATATCGAACCGCCCTTCTCAAAATTCTTCGAATAACATAACCAGCATCTTTATTACTTGGTAATTGCCCATCTGCTATGGAAAAACAAACGGTTCTTAAATGGTCAGCAATGACCCGAATGGCAATATCGATTTGATTGTTTTTACCATAAGCACATCGCGTTAATGTTTCAATTTCAGAAATTAATGGGGTGAAAATATCCGTAGCATAATTTGAAGATTTTTTTTGCAATACCATGCATAAGCGTTCAAATCCCATTCCCGTATCCACATGTTTCTGCGGAAGTAATTGAAGTTCTCCACTAGCCAATCGGTTATACTGAATAAATACTAAATTCCATATTTCAATCACTTGGGGATGGTCTTTATTGACCAATTGGCTACCATCGATTTTTTTTCTTTCTTGCTCATCTCGCACATCAACATGAATTTCAGAGCATGGACCACAGGGCCCGATATCACCCATTTCCCAAAAATTATCTTTTTTCCCAAATTTCAAAATCCGATATTTTGGCAAATATGATGTCCAAAGGCTGAATGACTCTTGATCAAAATCTACTTTATCAGATTGAGCTCCTCCAAAAACAGTTATATATATTCGATCCTTATCGATTTTGAAAATATCCGTTAAGAGTTCCCAGGCCCATTGGATGGCTTCTTTTTTGAAGTAATCCCCAAAACTCCAATTACCCAACATTTCAAAAAATGTGTGGTGATAGGTATCGATGCCAACTTCTTCTAGGTCATTATGTTTTCCCGAGACTCGAAGACATTTTTGAGTGTCTGCCACTCTCTTGTATTTTGGAAGAGAATTTCCCAAGAAAAATTCTTTGAATTGATTCATACCAGCATTATTAAACATCAATGACGGATCATCTTTAACCACTAGGGGGGCTGAAGGAACAATTTGGTGTCCTTTTGATTCAAAAAATTCAAAAAATTTCTTTCTTACAAGTGCTGATTTCACGTTACAAATATCTTATTTTATCGTTTTAAGTCTGTAAGAGTTATTTATATTTATAATTATATTGGATATAATTCATTGATTTTCAATAATTAGAACAAGTAAATTAAACTTAAATTGAATTTTTTTAAACTTTTGATTAAATTGCGCCCGAAATTTAAGAAGATCTTATTCAGATAAGTACTAATCCCTCTCATTTAAAAAAAGCGTGGTTCTTGTAGTTCACATCCAACAAAACACAATTAAATCTTGAGTTTTTTCTAAATCATACTAGTTAGAATGATAAATTATAGTTTATTTAATCCAAGACGAGAACATCATCACTATACTTTTGACAAAAAGAAAAAAAACTTTGTCTATACTCCACCATACAAGAATAAACTCCGTATGTTTGCATTGACTTTCTTATTGGGTTTATTGGCGAGTATTGCTACGATTGTCATCATCATCATTTCAGTTCCTAAATCATTAGAGTTTATCGTTTCTTCAAAAATGATGAGTCAGCAAAGAGAAATCCAAAATTTCAAAGTTCAATTGGGAGAACTCAATAATAAATTAGAAGAAGCTGAAAGTATTCTTTCGACCATTGCACAGCGTGATGAAAATCTTTATCGGGTCACATACGATGCAAGTCCTATTCCAAAAGAACGTTTTAATCCCGGATTTGGTGGATCCAATCGCTACAGTAATTTAGAAGGTTACAAGAGCTCTGATATTTTGATAACTACTAATAAGCGGCTTGATATGCTATTGTCTGATATGGCAGTACAGAACTATTCACTAAGAGAGTTAGAACAAATCAGTGAAGAAAAAGAAGTTTTTTTAAAAGCGGTTCCTTCCATCATTCCCATCAGAAATAATGAAATCTTGAGATTTTCCTCTGGCTTTGGTTATCGAAAAGATCCTTTTACGCATCAAAGAAAAATGCATCGTGGCGTTGACTTTACGGTCAAACAAGGAACCCCCATTTATGCCACTGGAAATGGAATTGTGGAAAGGGTTAGTTCCACAGTCTCAGGATATGGCAAACACATCAAAATCAATCATGGGTTTGGATATCAAAGTCTCTATGCCCATTTAAGTCAATACAATGTTCTAAAGGGACAAAGAGTACAAAGGGGTGATTTGATTGGTTATTCTGGCAATACGGGACGTTCTGCAGGCCCTCATTTACATTATGAAATCATCAAAGACGGAGTGCATCAAAATCCCATTCATTTTTATTATGGCAGCCTAACTCCGGATGAGTTTGATGCAATCATCAATAAATCGACACAATACAATAAATCTTTCGATTAGATTTAGGAAGTTATGTCTGTCAAACTTCCTGAAAAATTGTACTACTCCATTGGTGAAGTAGCCCTTGCATTTAATGTCAGTCAATCCAAACTTCGTTATTGGGAAACCGAGTTTAAAGAAATACGTCCCAAAAAAAAGCAGAATGGAATTCGTAAATACACGCCCCAAAATATTAAGGCCCTCGAACAAATATTATATTTAAGAGAAGAAAAAAAGCTGACTATCAATGGTACTAAAATGGCTTTAAATTCAGACTCTCCTGATATTTTAAAACAAGAATTACTTGAAAAGTTGCAATCGCTCCGAAAAGATTTAATTGCATTGAGAAATCATCTTTGAATGCGAATTAAAACTCCCGAAAATTGGTTGGGTGGGGATTTTGAATTATCTACTTTTTTCGATAAAATAATTCAATAGGAACGCCTAAAAAATTAAATTTTTTGCGTATTTGATTCTCCAAAAATCGTGAATAGGTTGGGTTGATGTATTGTGGTCTACTACAATAAAAAATAAACTGTGGAAATTTAGTGGGCAGTTGCGATACATATTTGATTTTGGGTTCTTTTCCTTTATAGATTGGTGGGGGGGTTTGCTCAATGATAGGTAATAATACTTTATTGAGTTGATGGGTTGAAATACGATTTATTCGGTTTTGATAGACTTTCATGGCAATTTCCAAAGTTTTATAAATCCTTTGTTTTTTAGTACATGAAATAAATAAGATTGGAACATTATCAAAGGGAGCAATGGTTTTACGGATTTGAAGTTCTATTTTTTTAGAGCTCATGGTTTCTTTATAGGCCAAGTCCCACTTATTGACTAGCAAAACGATTCCTTTATGATTTCGGTGAACCAACCAAAAAATATTTAGATCTTGTTTTTCGAATCCTTTTTCAGCATCAATCATTAATAAACAAACATCAGATTGTTCGATACTTTTAATAGCTCTCATCACCGAATAGAATTCAATATCTTCTTTGACTTTAGATTTTTTTCTAATGCCAGCCGTATCCGCCAATTTAAACTGTAAACCAAATTTTTTATACGGCGTATCGATACTATCTCGAGTCGTCCCTGATTGATCAGAAACAATACTTCGATTTTGTTGTATCAATACATTGAGGAGCGAAGATTTTCCAGCATTTGGTCGACCAATAATCGCCAGCTGAGGTAATTCTGATGGAATTTTATCACTCTCCATCGGTATGGCCTGAACTAATGCATCAAGCAATTCCCCGGTACCAAATCCATTGGTGCTAGAAAGGGCATATAGTTTATCAAATCCTAAACTATAGAATTCATTCACTAGACTTAATTTTTTGGCATCATCTACTTTATTGAGTACCAAAAACACTGGCTTCCCTGATTTTCTTAATACTTCGGATACATCGACATCAGCCGATGTCAATCCTGTTTGGACATCCACCATGAATACAATGGAATCGGCTTCGTCAATGGCTAACTTGACTTGCTTATCAATTTCTTTTTGAAACTGATCTTGACTACTTGTCAAGTAACCTCCTGTATCCATCACACTAAAACTTTTTCCATTCCATTCCGAAAACGCATAGTGTCTATCCCTAGTGACCCCACTCGTTTTATCGACGATAGCTCTTCTACTTTGAGTCAGTCGATTAAAAAATGTCGACTTCCCGACGTTAGGTCGCCCTACGATAGCAACAATGTATCCCATACGATATCAATATTATTATCACTCGGACTTACTAAAGTTAACATCAAGTTCAATATCTAGTTCAACGATAACAATCCCAGCCAAAACAATGAACTAAGAAAACTCCTATGGTTTGCCTTTGATATTTCAAGAACAAATAAAGACTAAAACCTTGTAATAATCATTAGATTAATTTCACCAGTTTTTTCAACTAAAGAAGGGCTTGATAAAATTTCAGAGCTTGACATATTTTTAATTCAAGCCTTGTCATACCCAACTAACAATCGAATGATTTTTCTAACGTGGACTCTACGAATTATTATTCTTCTACTTGTTTCATCCTAGTTTTTTGATTTGATTACAACATCTATACGTTCAACAATTTATTGCAAGAATAACACTTCCTAGCCTAATGATTCGCTAGAGAAATCCCTACGGTTTCACATTAATATTTCTAACAAATATGAACGATCAAAAACTCAACTAAAAGAAATTAAAACTCTAAAGAAATGACCCCAAGTGATTAAAACGATGTCGGTTGATAGGGGTTTGGCACCTACCAAACTCGATCTCATCAATTAAACTCGGTATCGACACTTTTTTTCAAGCCCTCTATCTCATCTCAGCCAAAAAGCACTATTAAAAACCCAATTGAAGTCCTTAAGAAGTGATATATAAAAAGCGAAAGCGTCGATGACGGCCATTAATGAAGTATAACCTCATTAGAGATAACATAAATCACAGAAGCGTTCGTAAATTCGACTACCCTAGCCCCATCGAAAAGATAAAATCAACATGGGCTCATGTTGCACTAGCGAGTTGAAGATGGTGTTTTGCTACTTTTTTATTTTTTAAGTATCTCGATATATAAACTCCTAAGTTTATAATATAAACGGAATGAAAGCGTGAGGATAATGGATGATACTGTGGTTTCAAGCCTTAGATTTGCAGGGCTATTACTACATAATTATGAAATTTATTGAATACTTTAATTCCATTCTTCTTCAGGTTGATGAATACCATGCTGATGGCGAACTTTTGAAAAATAAAATTGTAGAAGATGCTCTAAAATTAGACTCCGAACTTATCAGCCTATTGCATCAAGATCGACTCATCAGAGATAAATTCTTCACTGAAATTAAAGGGGGGGGGTAGTTGTATTTGATAAAGTTAAATTCCAAAACTTTGTTACCAATAAACAGTTCTTACCTGATAGTTATACCTCTTTTAAAAATAAAATTGGACTCACCGCTGATAGAAAATACTTAACCGAAGCCAATGAAGTAGTCTTGGACTTTCCATACAAGGATTGTGTTCTTGTGGGTGGACAAACCAAAGAAGACCAAAAACGAAACGAAGTGTTTTTAAATGAAACTCTCGCAGGCGATGAAATCGATCGATTATTTGAACCCAAAGTGTTGACCAATTGGAAACGTTATGATCACAATGGAGAACATCAAGTAACTAAATTATCCAAAAATGAAGATGGGACTCTCAATGAAAATCTAATCATCAAAGGCAATAATTTGATTGCTTTACACTCCCTTAAAAATATCTATAGAGGAAAAGTCAAACTAATCTATATCGACCCACCATATAATACCGGAAATGATGGGTTTGGGTATAATGATAGCTTCAACCATTCCACTTGGCTTACTTTTATGAAAAATAGATTAGAAGTTGCAAAAGAGTTTCTCACAAGTGATGGTCTGATGGTTGTTCATATTGATGATAACGAACAGGCTTATCTCAAAGTTTTACTTGATAACATCATGGGTAGAGAAAACTTTGTTGGAGATTTAATTCGAAAAACTAAATCAACAACAAACGATGCCAAAACAGGATTTAATATTCAACATGAAAATACCCTTGTATATGCAAAGAATAAATCAGAAGTCATGATGGTTGGTAAGAAAAAATCTTTTGATAAATACAAAAATCCAGATAATGATCCTGCTGGCGCTTGGGTTATCGATAACCCAAGCGCCAGCAGGCAAACTGAGCGTGGAAACTATCCAATTAAAAATCCATATACTGGGAAAGTAGATTATCCACCAGAAAATAGCGATTGGCGATTTTCCCAACAAAGATTAAAAGAACATATTGTATCGGGAAAAATAAAATTCAGAAAGGAGCATTCTGAAAATGAAAGAGGATTTATCTTCAAACGATATAGATCAGAAATTAAAAGCGATTATCATCTTATTGGAAGTTTAGATACGGCTACAAATGAATTCATGAATCAAGTGGCGACAAAAGAAAAAAATAAGTTGTTTGGCCAAGTTGATTTTGCTTATCCAAAACCAGAAGCTTTTGCACAATTAATAATTCAAGGAATAACCTCACCTAATGATATCGTCATGGATTTCTTTTTGGGTAGCGGAACAACAAGTGCAGTAGCTCATAAAATGGAGAGACGCTATATTGGAATTGAACAAATGGATTATATCGAGACTATTGCTTTACAGCGACTTCAAAAAGTCATTAATGGCGAAAAGGGAGGAGTTTCGGCAAATGTGAATTGGGAAGGTGGCGGCAGTTTTATTTATTGTGAATTAGGGGAAAATACTCAATCAATCATTGAGGAAATAGACAAATGTGATGACTCTTCAGCATTTTTGATTTGGAATAAATTAAAAGCGCATCCACATACCCATTACCGAGCCCAATTTCAAAAAAAAGATGCTGATGATCATTTTAAATATTTGTCGTTATCAGATAAGAAGGGTATTTTGAAAGAGTTGCTCGATAAAAATATGTTGTATATTCCTTATTCAGAAATAGATAATAAAGATTTTAAAATTAAGACTACAGATATAGATCTTTCAAACCAATTTTATGCAGATTAGAATATTTAAAATTCATATTTACTTTTGCACGAAGTTTAAAATTCCATACAACCATGATTTTTTTAGAACATTTTAATTCCATTCTTCTTCAGGTTGATGAATACCATGCTGATGGCGAACTTTTGAAAAATAAAATTGTAGAAGATGCTCTAAAATTAGACTCCGAACTTATCAGCCTATTGCATCAAGATCGACTCATCAGAGATAAATTCTTCACTGAAATTCAGGGGGGGGGTAGTTGTATTTGATAAAGTTAAATTCCAAAACTTTGTTACCAATAAACAGTTCTTACCTGATAGTTATACCTCTTTTAAAAATAAAATTGGACTCACCGCTGATAGAAAATACTTAACCGAAGCCAATGAAGTAGTCTTGGACTTTCCATACAAGGATTGTGTTCTTGTGGGTGGACAAACCAAAGAAGACCAAAAACGAAACGAAGTGTTTTTAAATGAAACTCTCGCAGGCGATGAAATCGATCGATTATTTGAACCCAAAGTGTTGACCAATTGGAAACGTTATGATCACAATGGAGAACATCAAGTAACTAAATTATCCAAAAATGAAGATGGGACTCTCAATGAAAATCTAATCATCAAAGGCAATAATTTGATTGCTTTACACTCCCTTAAAAATATCTATAGAGGAAAAGTCAAACTAATCTATATCGACCCACCATATAATACCGGTGGAGATGCAAATATTTTTACTTATAATAATAGATTTAACCACTCTACATGGCTAACATTTATGAATAATCGTCTTTCAATAGCCAAAGAATTTTTGAAAGAAGATGGATTTATAGTTATAGCAATAGACCACTATGAATTATCGTATTTGATTACACTTTCAGATGAAATATTCAAAAGAAAGAATAGGATTGGAGTAATAACTGTTGTAAATAATCCTATGGGAAGACAACATGGGAAATTCTTCACACCAACAAACGACTACATGATTGTCTATGCTAAAAATATCGAATATGGGGAATTCAATAAAGTAATTTTATCACAAAAAGACGAAAAAAAATTCAATTTAGAAGACTCAATCGGTAGATATAAACTTGAGTCTTTCATTAGGTTGGGGGGGGGGGATTCAAATCTAAGAAAAAACAAACCAAAAGCATGGTATCCTATTTATGTAAATATGAATGAAATTTCCTTTACTCCAAAAAATAATTTTAAAGAGATTTATCCTATTACGCAAAATGGACAAGAACGAACTTGGATATATGTTAAGGGTTCAAAAAAATTAAATCTAGCTGATTTAGTGATTAGCGAAAAGAATGGTAGAATAGAGATATTAAGGAAATATAGAATTGAAAAAGGAAAAATGATCACAACGGTATGGAGTGATAAAAAATACAATTCGAATCATCATGGCAAACGATTAATTGAAAAGTATACTAATAAATACTTTTGTTATCCAAAATCTCTATTCACAATTATTGACGTTTTAAAAATAATGACTAGAAAAAATGATATAGTAATGGATTTTTTTTCAGGTAGTGGAACCACCGGACATGCTGTATTGAATTTAAATGAAGCGGATAATGGTAAAAGAAAATTCATTCTTGTTGAACAGTTAGAAGATCATATTGAGGTTTCTGTAGACATCCTATCTAAAGTTCTTCAAAAAAATAAAAGTTTTGTCTTTTGCGAACTTTTATCGAACAATATATACATTACAGAAGGTCTAAAGAAGAATGATGATTTGAAAATGTTGAAATTATGGTACAAGTTAAAACATAATCCACACATCAATTATAGAGTCGATTTCCATAAAACTTCTGATGATGAATTCAAAAAATTAAACTTAACTGATAAAAAGAAAATCTTAAAGAGCCTAATGGATCAAAACACAATTTATACCTCATACTTTGACATTGAAAATAATGATTTTGAAATTCATTCAAGGGATAAATATCTAACAAAACAATTTTATGGGGATGAATAGACAAAGTTTAGAAGATTCAGTCTTAGGAGTTTTCAATGCTGGTTATTATACTCACGAAGTTAAGGATATCATCAAAAATAATTTAAATCCTAAATTTCAATTACGACCATACCAACAAGAAGCGTTAAAAAAGTTTGATTGGAGTCAAGGCAATAATCCAAATAAAAAAGAGCATAGGCACTTATTGTTCCATATGGCTACAGGGAGTGGTAAAACACTAATTATGGCGGGAATAATATTACATATGTATGAACGAGGATATAGACACTTCATTTACTTCGTTAATAGCACTTCAATTATTAAAAAAACAAGAGACAATTTTTTGAATAAGCAATCTTCAAAATACTTATTCAATGAAATTATCACCATAAAAGACAAGCATATTAGGATTAATGAAGTTTCAAACTTTGAAGGCTCAAACAAAGAAGATGTCAATATTGTTTTTACCACTATTCAAGGACTACATAGTAATCTCAATTCACCGAAAGAAAATAATTTAACATACGACGATTTTGATAACTTGAAAGTAGTGTTGCTTTCAGATGAAGCACATCATATAAATGCCGATACCAAAAGTGGAAGACGAATAAAATCGAATCAAAAGATTATTAAAAGTTGGGAACAAACGGTTAATCGAATTTTCGATTCAAACCCCAACAATTATTTATTGGAGTTTACTGCTACTGCCGATTTGACAAATAGAGAAATAGAAGAAAAATATAGAGATAAACTACTATTTAATTATCCCTTGATAAAATTTCGAGAAGATAAATATTCAAAAGAAGTTAAAGTGCTTCAAGCTGATATGAAACCTTTTGATAGAGCTTTACAAGCGATTTTGTTAAGCCAATATAGAATGAAAGTTTTCGCCAAAAAAAAACTTTTAATAAAACCAGTAATCTTATTTAAATCTAAAACAATAACAGAAAGTGAAGGTTTTTACAAAGAATTTCAAAATGAACTTGGTAACTTATCAATTAAAACATTAGAAAAAATCAAACAAAACTCATCGAATTCAGTAATAAAGAAAATATTTGAATATTTTGACTTTCAGAATATTAGCCTTTGTGACCTATTGTCAGAATTAAAAGAAGATTTTAAAGAAGAAAAATGTGTGATTGTAAATAGTAAAAATGATAGCGAACAAAAGCAGCTAATAGTTAATAGTCTAGAGGATAAAAAGAATCTATATAGAGCGGTTTTTGCCGTTAACAAACTCAATGAGGGATGGGATGTGCTTAACCTATTTGATATTGTAAGACTATATGATACTAGAGACTCTTCAAAGAATGGAATCGGTAAAACCACAATGTCTGAAGCTCAGTTAATTGGTCGTGGTGCTAGGTATTGCCCTTTTCGAATTTTGCCTGAAGAACCTCTTTATCAGAGAAAGTATGATAGTGATTTAAATAACAATTTAAGAATTTGTGAAGAGTTATTTTATCACTCTGCGCACAATCCGAGTTATATATCCGAATTAAAAAAAGCGCTCATTAATATTGGGCTTAAAGCTCCAAAAACCATTCAAAAAAAATTGGTTCTTAAGGAAAGTTTCAAAGAAACTGATTTTTATAAAAATGGATTTGTATTTATAAATGAAAGAATAAAAAACGATAGAAATGATATTCTGGGGATTGATAAAGCCATCATTGAGAAAGTTTTTAAGAAAAAGTTTTATACCGATCATTCTCGCACTGAGAAACTAGTTTCTGGGACACCTAGAGCTTTAAGTTTTCATAATCAGATATATATATTAAATGAGTTTTTCGAGCCTATTATTCGAAAAGCACTTAATAAACTGCCATTTTACAAATTTCGAAATCTGAAAAAATTTTTTCCGCACTTGAATTCAATGACAGAATTCATTGATGATCCTAATTATTTAAAACACATAAAAATCGAATTAATTGGGACATTAGATCAAGTGTACAACCCCACTGCTGATATGAAATTAGAAGCTTTGATATCAACTTTAGATGAAATATCTAGGCTAATAAAAAAAGAATATTATGAATTCAATGGCACTAAAATATTCAAGCCTAAGCACATCTCCGAAATTTTTGGTAAAGATGAAAGTGGAAAGACCTTAAATTTTTCAATTGACAATCACAGTAATAAAGAATATGGTATTGAACAAAGCAACCCCAAAAACCCAAAATTAAAACTAGATTTATCAAATGAAGATTGGTATGCTTTTAATGAAAATTATGGCGCCTCAGAAGAAAAGTTTTTAGTTAAATATGTTAAAACTTTAAAGGATAAATATTCAAACAATGAATATGAATTTTATTTGATTAGAAATGAAAGGCATTTCAAAGTATTCACATTCAAAGAAGGAAAAGCATTTGAGCCAGATTTTGTGCTATTCTTGAAAGAGGAAAAAACGGATAAATCATTATACTACCAAATTTTCATCGAACCCAAAGGACAACACTTAATAAATAATGAGGATAGTGAAATCAAAGAAAAGTTTTTGAGAGAATTAGAGAATGAATATCAATTGAATTTTATTTTTGAAAATAAAGATTTTAAACTTTTAGGTTTACCCTTTTTTAATGAGAAAAACAAAGGTGATTTTCATGAAAAAGTTGAAAATATTTTTTCCCTTGATTCAAATTAGTTTAGGCTTACTTACAATTCAAACCACCATATAAAAGGACTGGAGGATAACACATCTGGGCTTTTTAAGGAGCGACTAACTAATAAGACATAACTTAAAAAGTTGCCCTAATTTTGGGATACAGAACAATCTTACTAAATTTAGTTTATAGTGAAATCTGAAAGTTTTGTCCCAACTTGAAGTTCAGAGCCTAGTTCTTTAAAATGCTTTTTTCCACAGTTTATTTTTGAACTTTCTACTCGTCTTAAATTTTCTTCGAAAAGATTGCCCTTGCTTTCAACCACAAAAAATAATTTTTCCTCCCCATCTGCGTCTTTCCAATTCACTACCCAATCAGGATTATATGACCCTAAGGGCGTTTCAATTTTGAACCAATTTGGAAGTTTTGCGTAAACGGAAACATTATTACATTCCTCAAATTCAACACTTAGGTTTTTTTCAATAGTTGAATCAAAAATGACATGATCATACGGAGATTTAGAACTTTTAATCATATTACTTTCTAAGTATCCAAATAGTTCTTCATTTTTAAATAACTCTTGACTATAATATTCTCCTCTATCCATTTTATGATACTTTAAACCATCGACTATGTGGTGTCTCATTTGTTCATTGATTAAATAAATGCATCCTTCAATAAATTTCTGTGGATTAATCTCAAAGTATTCTAGTTTTTTGGTGCCTATCAATATTTCTACGATAGATTTCCTTGTTAAATTCGTTGCATTTTGAATATAACTTATAATATCAGGTAAATTTTCGACTTGATTTTCGTAACGGTGATGTTCTGTTTTTGATTTTGATTCATCTGGATCTAATCCTCCAATATCGAAGATTATAGTTTTTTTTTCAAAAGTTATTCTGCCTCTATTTTTCTTGAGATTTTTGTCTAAAGAATTAATACAATTTTTTATCAAACATTGCGAATCGAAATCGACTGAAAAAGTTGTTTTATGCTTTACTCTTTCCCATAATTCTTTGAAATCTGGACAGTCGATAATCTTTTCATTGATTTTAATCTTTTTCTTTTTATCTAAATTCTTGATTGACAGCTTATCCGCCAAACTTTTTAGCTTACTGAGGATTTGCTTTTTAATGTGTTCCTCATTTTTGTAGAATAATTCGGGAATTTCAACATTGTTATCTCTCAAGGCAATCTTTAATAGCTCCTTAACTTTACCATTTGAATCTATATATCCTCTATCCAAAAAATATTTATATAATTGCTCCGATTTTTCATAACCCATATAAATAGGCTTTTTATCGATATTAACGGGCTCAATGACAATGTCAGAAAACGTATCTTTCTTTACTTCTCCAAAGATAATTCCGGACTCGTTTTCTATTTCTTTTTGCAAATCTTGGACAAATTCTTCCCAAGATTCATTAACAATAACTGATAAGGTATTAATACCATGCCCAAAAATTCTTTCTCCATCTTGATTCACACATAACCTTAATCCCCTTCCAATTTGTTGACGTGCGCTAATTTTTGACGTTCCTTTTTGTCTAAGGGTGCATATTTGAAAAACATTCGGATTATCCCATCCTTCTTTAAGTGCTGAATGAGAGAATATAAAACGTATATTAGAGTCAAAGCTCAATAGTTTTTCTTTATCCCTCATGATTAAATTGTACGTGTTTTCATCTGCATTGGTATTGCCAGTGGTATCCTTGTAATTCCCTTTTTTATCAATGGAAAAATACCCACCATGAACTTGGTGTACATCAATATATGAGTCTTTTATATTATCAAAAAGATCTTTGTATTTAGGTTTGCAAATTTGTTTGTTATATTCTTTTTCAAATATTTTAGCGTATATGCCTTTCGTTTGATTACCTTCATCATCATAAGACCTATAATTCGCAACCCGATCAATAAAAAACAGGCTAAGCACCTTGATCCCTTTTTTATTTAATTCCATTTCTTTATCAAGATGCTGTTCAATTGTTTTCAAAATCATGACTCTTTTAATTTGTAAGTCATCTGCTTCTCCAATCGATTCATGTAGTTTTATGTTATCTTCTCTACTTGTAAAATCAATATATTCATTGCCCTTCTCTCCATGAATATCCTTGATAATATAGCCTTCATATTCATTTCTCTTAGTCACTTTCTCCAAATCTGTATTCTGTTTTACTGTTTTAATTTTTCTTTTCACCGAACCTCTTTCAAAAACATCCACCTCCACTTTAGCAATGGGGGATCCTTTGCTTAAAATAACTTCTTTTAACCTGATATAGGCACTATTTAACTCTTCAGTTGCTTTAGCAGAACCAACTTCAATTTGCTTGACTAGTTTTTGAGAATAGGCATCAACAGCATCTAATTTGAATATTAAATTTATCTTTTCTCGATGTGTAGCTGAATATCTCAATGTTACTAATGGGTTTAAATTCTGAACCGCGGTTTTCCTCAAGGGCGTACTGATTGTAGATTGGGGTTCATCAATAATCAAAATCGGTCTAGTATTCTTGATAAAATCCAAAGGTTTTCCTCCCAAAGAATCATTATATCGATGAATAATATTGGCTTTATTGGGATGATTAGGATCTTTAAAACTCTTACTAAAAGCATCTATATTGATGACCATGATTTCCAATCCATTATTGGTTGAAAAATTTCTCACATCACTCAATCTACCGGAGTTATAGATAAAATAATTATAATGAACATTATCATAAAGTTGTCTATAGTGGTCTTGAGTAATTTGTAAGGATTTATAAACGCCTTCTTTAATTGAAATAGAGGGAACCACTATGATGAATTTTGACAGACCATATTTTTGATATAATTCCATTATAGTTCTCAGGTAAACATATGTTTTACCTGTTCCTGTTTCCATTTCAATAGTAAACTCTAGATGATCCTCTTTTATGTCATCAATCGATGAAGGTCTTAAACCATTTTTTAGCTGGGTGTTAAGAATATTTTCAATTAATTGTTCTTTTGATAGGTTTATTTGGTTACTATAACCTGTTTCATTAAAAGTAATTGTTTGTTGATTATTGATATATTCCGGAGAATAAACAGTAAATATCGAATCATGCTTTTCTGAACCCTTAAATATGCCTACAATGGAGTCGATTGCGTTTAACTGAAATTGAAGTTGACCTTCAAATTTTATTTTCACCTTATAAAATTTTTATATTTTTTATTCCATATCTCTTCAATGTTTGAATTGAATTCGTTTTTTCAACATCAGTAAACCCTGTATCCTTAAAAATCACTACACACTCATTAGGCTTGCATTCTGCTTTCCAATGGCCTATGCCCTCCGCAACTTTTGACGTTATCCTATCGGCAAGACATACCATCAACGCCCCATGCCCAGCATTAAATACCCTCGCTTTTTCAATGGTGCGTTCTTCTATCGGTAAGGATAAATCCAACCCTTGCTTTAATAAAATTTCATACAACACATCTTCTTGAGATCGATCTTCTTTAATGTTCTCCACAGAATCTAAAAGCGATTGCTTCAAATTATCAGCCTCTCCATCCCAACTTTTTATGTTGGAACTGTCTAACTTAAACACCTTAAATCCCAAATCCACATCCTTCGATTTTTCTAGTTTTTCTTGCTTTATCTTTTTGATGACCCTTCGTATTCGTTCTTTGCCGATTTCAGCAATGTTTTCAAATCCTGCTTTATGGGCTTCACTTTTAGGATCGGTTGGCTCAGGCAATTGCACTTGAATAAATCGCCTATGGCCTCCATCTTCTTTATTTAATTCTAATACGGCATGAGCAGTCGTGGAAGAACCAGCAAAAAAGTCAAGGAGGGTATATTTATTGCCTGAGATGGATTTTGCTATCCGAGATATTATCTCTAATGGCTTAGGATTATCAAAAACTTTTGTATTCATTATTTCATTTAGAGTAGAAGTACCTTTTGAGCTTGAAAATTTGAATATTGATTTTAATGGATACTTTCTAATTACTTCCAATTCATTTGAATCATTTATAGAAGATTGGTCTACGTAGATTTTCTTAAATATTGTAAGATTTTCTGAAATGAAAATTTCATCTCTAATGCTATTAAATTTCTTCAAACTTAGGGTCCATCTACCCAATAAACCTCTTTTTTTTGGAGGTCTTATCGGGATATAACCTTGATTAATTAAACATTCATCATCTGTATAAACTTCATTCTCATTATTACTAACCCTTGCTAATTCAATGTCATAATCCATTTTCCCAATAAAAGCATCACATTGTCTATTATAATAAATTGTATATCCTAAATTCGGCCTATTATTTAGAGTGCCACCAGCCCCACCAGTTGTTATACCTGAGCCTATATAAAAAGTTCCGAACTTATCTTTTTTGATTTGGTAATTCTTCTTATTTTCCTCAGATAAATTTAGTTTTTCTATATTTCGAGCATACCCAATAATATACTCATGATTTTTTTGAATATTTCTTGCGTCATTTTGTGCATTCGCTTTTAACCATATAGTATTAATTAACGAATTGCTGTATCCAAATATCTCATTACAAATCTTTTTAAGATTGTCAACTTCATTATCATCAATGCTAATAAAAATGACACCATCATCGGTTAGTAAATTCCTTGCTAATATCAATCGTGGATACATCATATTCAACCAATTAGAATGAAATCTTCCTTCCGACTCTACATTAGTTGATAGCTTGTTTCCTTGATGATCTATCTGTCCTGTAACTTCTTGATAATTTCTAAGATTATCTTTATAGTTGTCCTTGTAAATAAAATCTTTCCCAGTATTATACGGCGGATCGATGTAAATCATTTTTACCCCCCCCCATAATTTTTCTGGAGTAGTTTTAGCACTTCTAAATTATCCCCTTCAATGTATAAATTCCTTGTGTTCTCCCAATTCAAACTTTCATCCTTTGCGGGCCTCAAAGTCCCCGTAGATGGTTTATAAGCTTCTCTTCGAGATTGAGATTTACCAGGCCAAATAAATCGATATAATTCTTGATCTTCAGCAATTTCACCCCCCCCATTATTTGTTTTAAAATATTAAAGTCAATCTTATCTTCAACCATAATTTGAGGGAATAATCCTTTCAGTTTTTGAATGTTTTCTCGAATTAAATCTTTGCTTTGGCTCAATCTATTCTTTTTATTGATCTTGACCATACTCATCAGCTATCTATTTTATTCATAATCCTATCTGTGGTTATAAAAATCTAAAGTAATACCAATAGAACTTTATATTTCTCAAATACTTCTGATTTCTTTTATTCCAAATCTCTTCAATGTTTGAATTGAATTCGTTTTTTCAACATCAGTAAACCCTGTATCCTTAAAAATCACTACACACTCATTAGGCTTGCATTCTGCTTTCCAATGGCCTATGCCCTCCGCAACTTTTGACGTTATCCTATCGGCAAGACATACCATCAACGCCCCATGCCCAGCATTAAATACCCTCGCTTTTTCAATGGTGCGTTCTTCTATCGGTAAGGATAAATCCAACCCTTGCTTTAATAAAATTTCATATAAAACATCTTCTTCGGTCCTATCTTCTTTGATGTTCTCCACTGAATCTGATAGTGATTTTCTCAAGCTATCAATATTCCTATCCCCACCATCCCAAGCTTTGATGTTTGAACTACACAACTTAAACACCTTAAATCCTAAATCCATATCCTTTGATTTTTCTGGCTCTTCTTCCTTTATCTTTTTGATGACCCTTCGTATACGTTCTTTACCTATTTGAGCAATATTTTTATACCCAGCCTTATATGCTTCACTTTTAGGATCGGTTGGTTCAGGCAATTGCACTTGAATAAATCGCCTATGGCCTCCATCTTCTTTATTTAATTCTAATACGGCATGAGCTGAGGATGATGAACCAGCAAAAAAGTCAAGAAAAATTCCATCTGGGCTATCTAGAAAATTAAACAGATAACTAATTAATGAACTAGGTTTTGGAAAAGAAAATAGTTTAATACCAAATAACGATTCAATTTCTTTTCCGGCATCTTCATTCGTGCCAACTCCGCATTCATTTTTTGATATAATATCCGAAGGGGTTTTAAATCTAATCCCATCTCTAATATACCTTATTGCAAATTTCTCAGATTTTATAACAAACGTTGTACCGCTATCTACTTCAATATCTAAGTTCTTTTGTCCCCACTTGAATGGTCCTTCTAATACCACATCTACATTAGATCTTCCATTTTTGATTTTTATTTCATTACATAAATAAACCCTTCCAATTCTTCCTTTTTGAAACAATCCATTAAACATAAATTCTAATTTTTCTTTAGGTATGCTTAACTGAGAAATTGGGTTATCATTATTTAACAATGGCATATCTCCCCCCTCTGTAGTTCCTGCTTTAAATTTCTTTGGCACTGACTCTTTCTCGTAACACAAAACAAACTCAAATTTATTTCTAACTTTATTTGATAGACTAGGGGGAGTAGATGTTTTTTTCCATTTAAAAATTGCAGCAAATGCATTTTCACCAAAAATATTATCCATAAGTTGTTTAAGATTCGTGATTTCTCTTTGATCAATACTGATGAATATCACTCCATCTTCTGTCAATAAGTTTCTTGCTAATATCAATCGTGGATACATCATATTCAACCAATTAGAATGAAATCTTCCTTCCGACTCTACATTAGTTGACAACTTGTTTCCTTGATGATCTATCTGTCCTGTAACTTCTTGATAATTTCTAAGATTATCTTTATAGTTGTCCTTGTAAATAAAATCTTTTCCTGTATTATATGGCGGATCGATGTAAATCATTTTTACCCCCCCCCCCATAATTTTTCTGGAGTAGTTTTAGCACTTCTAAATTATCCCCTTCAATGTATAAATTCCTTGTGTTCTCCCAATTCAAACTTTCATCCTTTGCGGGCCTCAAAGTCCCCGTAGATGGTTTATAAGCTTCTCTTCGAGATTGTGATTTACCAGGCCAAATAAATCGATATAATTCTTGGTCTTCAGCAATTTCACCCCCCCCCATTATTTGTTTTAAAATATTAAAGTCAATCTTATCTTCAACCATAATTTGAGGGAATAACTTCTTTAGTTTTAGAATATTCTCTTGTATCAAGTTTTGACTTTGACTCAACTCATCTTTGGAGTTTATCTTATTCATTGCCATATTTCTAAACAATTAAATTTTTAATTTTAGAACCCCCTCTCCATCTCAAAAAATTCTAACCCAACAAATCAATTTCTAGAATATTTAGAATAATCACAATAAAAATCAGCAATAGCACCAAGACAATAGCATTACAACATCCCTTGGTTGATGTAGCCCTTTTTGGATTTCGATACGAATCATTCCATGGGTCATTATAAGGATTATTTATTCCAAACATAGTTTAAGAAAAGTGTGCATGGAATGATTTAATAGAGTAAACGGATTTTGAGTTTTCTAATCGGTAAGTGAAAACATAACCCCACCATTCTGAAACTCGCCCACAACTCCAAAAATAGAGCGAAATAAAACACTATGCAAGTGAAGAAAAAATCCGAGTAGTAGCGAGGGCAGGACTCGAACCTGCGACCTTCGGGTTATGAGCCCGACGAGCTAACCACTGCTCTACCTCGCGATGTGGTCCACAAAGATACAAATTCAATGTATTTCATTGCAAATAATATACACTAATGATAATTAAAGTAATATAGTTGGTATTTTAGGTTATTATAGGATAAGTTTTTATCTAATTTACAAGTTAAACTATCTAGTACAACCATAACTCTCCTAGTCAACTATGTTGACTGAGGGAGGGGTTCATAAGGTCCCATTTTGATGTTTCAAAAACAACTAAATATGAAATATCGAAAATTCAACCAAGCACAAAGGTCCCTATTGGAGGCACTCATTCATCAAGGGCTTTCTAATCAAGCGATGGCCGAAGAACTAATCGTTCATCGGACCACCATTTGGAGAGAACGACAGCCTAATATCACGAAACGAAGTCTAGATAAGGGATGTTACCAGGCCGATATAGCCCAGCGGAAGGTGGTCAAGAGAGAATAAAGAAAACCTCGTCTCATCAAGTGGACCCAGGCCCTCAAAGACGACATCAAATACTAGATGGTGGAATAGCATTGGAGTCCGGAGTTGGTGGTGGCTTACTAGAAAGCCAAAGGCATAGAAGGCGTCTCCATCGAAAAGATCGATCGCTAGTGATGGCCTGGCAAGCATGGGAACAAAACATCGGATGCTCCCTACAAACGGTGGTATCTTTATCTACATCATGGCAAAAGAAGACGCCAGTCGTTCATGCCATCATGGAGAAGACCAAAGAAATAGGCTCTCAAGTGATAAAAACCATGGCTTTTGATAATGGGTTGGAATTTGCCAAACGCGATCTCATCAAGAAGCAATTTAGCATTAAAACGTTCTTTACGAGACCCTATCCTTCATAGGATAAGACATGATTTGTTTGAAACCGATGGTATTCTGATATCCCTAGTTTGGATATGGGTTCGATTCCCACCAACGCCACAATTTTTATACGATCCCGCCAAACCCAAATACAAAGGCCATCAAGTCTCTGTCATTCGGGGGTTTTTATTGTATCTTTGAAAAGTATCGATTATATTTTTAATCATGATGGATATTGAACGAGGTCCAGCAAAATATTTTCATGGTCGACATCAAGAAATTAATGATTTTCAACATCTATTGCTTCAAACCGTTCATCGGGGCATCGGTAGTAGTGTTCTCCTTCAAGGTCCACCAGGGGTCGGAAAATCTGCCTTGATTCATGAATATCAAAAGCAAGCCCGAAAGAAAAAATGGCAGGTTTTTAAATTATCGAATGAGTGTTTATCCGATCCTAAAGAATTATTTACCAAACTAACCAAAAAATCGAATCCTAAAAAATTTGAAAAAACATTTGGTATAGATCTGCATATTTTTAAGGCAGATATGACAAAGAAATCAATCCCTGAAACCAATGCCATTAATGAATCGATTATTCTTTCAAAACCAACCTTATTATGGTTGGATGAAGTGCAGACTTTAAAAGATTATTTATGCCATTCCGATAAACCTAGAATAACTTCTTTTTTCAATACCTATCATAATGTAGAATCAAAACATGGTTTTATTCTTTTATTAGGCGGATTGAGCATGACCAAAGAAATACTTCGAACATTTGGTATTTCTCGGTTTAATACGGGTTGTGTTCGTTATTTGCAACGATTAGAACCCGATGCCGAGCAATCGATTATTCATGATTGGCTCACCAAAGAAATCAAAACACCGAGTGATACCACCACTTGGATACAAGAAATTATCAAACAAACTGATCAATGGCCAAGTCATATTCAATCCTATTGTAACGCTCTTTGTGAATTTTTAGAAATCGGTGAAACATTAACCAATCAACGATTAAAACAAGTTTTAAAATATGGTAATGATTTAAAACATACCTATTACCAACAACGATGTGATGGTATCGATTATGAACACAGAGAACTCATCGCATGGGCACTGAATCAACTGCCAGATTGGTTTGTTAAAAGAAATGTAATCGATTGTTTTTCAAAATATCTTTCCGAAATAGCATCTGAAAAATTGTACGAAATCATCCTTTCCAAAGGAATCGTTCATATGGATCAACAGGGGATTTGTTCGGTTCCGATCCCTTCCCTAAGGTCTTTTATGATTGATGAATACGGACAAAAGAACCCCCGTATCCCTCCTCCGTCTGGTGGTTTATCGATCGAATGATGTTTCCAGTTTTATCAAAACCATTGGACAGATGGCTTTATGTCATCGACTCGATGACGCTAAGTCATCATCCCTTCAACGTATTGGCTAAGGCGATGAATCGTGGGAAAAAGGAGGCAAAGCTTTTAGGCATCGTATCTGCAGTGGTATGGGCATCAACGATTTTGTAAAAATCTTGGTAGGTCGGCTAGTCAATTTTTAAAGTCCATAACCCTCTTTCTCCTTTCATATTTGTTTGACGTCTCCCTCTTCGATTCATAAAAACCTTCTGGCACTAGAATCTCCGAATAATGTCTGGCCACCCCTAAAACGAGATAACGAAAAAATTGACTACGCGAAGGAAAGACCGCAGAACTAGAACCTTCGATGATATAATCAAACTGTAGTCGAATAAACGAGATAAGGGTATTTCTTGAGAGGGTCAGATTGAATATTTTATCTTTTTTACGATCATTGATACCTCCCTATGATTTATGAGCTTCTCTTAGTCTCCCTTCTAGTTCTTCAATAACATCGCATGGTTCCATAAGAACTAAGTTCTTTTTGATGCCAATGCACCACTAAAATGATCTAAAAAACAAATCTACCGCAGATGTTTCGATAACATCATATATTGAAATTTGATCATCATACGTGATTTTATTGAATGGCTGGTTATTCCCTTTTGAGCCAATGCCTTGACTCTCCTCAGATTTTTATATCCTACAATTTCAGCCGCTTCTTGGCTTAAGATCTATTTAGCTTTTTTGTCTTCTACATTTTGTTTGATGATGATTTGTCTCATGTCTTTGATGAGTTGTTGATGATACGCGTGGGTTTCAATGCAAACGACTTTCATGATACATGATTTTATTCTATTTAATCTCAGAAATAATTAAAAGATTTGATTTTGAGCATACTTTATCAAACTATCTAAACCGATATCTTTAAATCGCGCACTGAAAAATTTAACACGTAATATTCAAAGTATTGATTTACAAATAATTAAGCAATTTTATTTTGCAAGGGTACGATTTGAATTTTAATCGACTAAAAAAATAAATCACTACTTTTATCGAGTTTGTCTCCGTGGCATATGGCCTTTGAATGTATTCACTGTTTCAAATTTTACTTTTGCCCTATAGTTTAAGCTATTGAAAAGTGATACGGTACATAAGGCAGGTTTTGTCAATATTATTGGAGAACCTAATGTTGGGAAATCAACCCTTGTCAATAAATTTTTAAAGCAATCTCTTTCGATCACCTCTCCAAAAAAACAGACAACACGGCATCGCATCTTAGGAATTCTCAATGATGATGCATATCAAATCATTTTTTCTGATACACCTGGATTAATTTCTCCAGAATACAAACTCCATGAGTACATGATGTCTTTTACAAAAGAAATATTGGAAGATTCTGATGTTTTGATTTATGTCGTCTCATGTGGTGACTTATTAGAAAATAGACCATTATTTGTCGAAAAGTTACCAAAAATAAATATTCCATTATTGTTGGTGATTAATAAAATTGACTTGTCCCATCAAGCTGAACTTGAGACAATCACTACTCAATGGGAGACAATACTACCCAATGCAAAGACCTATCCTATAAGCGCTCTTTACGGAACGCATACTGATGATCTCCTTCATATCATTATTGATCATTTACCCCAATCGCCTCCCTATTTTCCAAAAGATCAATTTACCGACCGTTCAGAACGATTTTTTGTCAATGAAATCGTAAGAAAACATATTTTAAACCGTTATAAAAAAGAAATTCCCTATGCCACTGAAGTAAATACGCATAAATTTGAAAAAGAATCTAACTTGATTCGGATTCATTCAGATATTTATGTTGAAAGAGAATCTCAAAAAGGAATCTTGATTGGCCATAAAGGAGAATCTCTCAAACAATTGGGGATGACATCTCGTCGAGAAATTGAGAATTTTTTTTCAAAAAAAATCTTTTTAAAACTCAGAATAAAAGTGGCTAAAAACTGGCGTAAAGATTCCAAAATACTCAAGCGATTTGGTTACATTTCCTAAATAAAATCCTACGTAGTTTTAGAACTCATCTCACAGAATACTAATTTAATTTAGCAACTCTATAAATGAATTTAAATCTCGATTCAAAAACTGTTTTGATTACAGGAGGGGCAAGTGGTATTGGAAAAGCCATCTGCACCCAATTTTGGAAAGCTGGTGCCCATGTGATTA
This sequence comes from Flavobacteriaceae bacterium, assembly GCA_965221765.1. Taxonomy (GTDB): domain Bacteria; phylum Bacteroidota; class Bacteroidia; order Flavobacteriales; family Flavobacteriaceae; genus Bin25. The sequence continues at coordinate 1,507,060 of OZ244911.1, read as the reverse complement.
TTCTTGATAATAATACAAAAAAAGCCAAAGCCTTATTGGATGAATTAGCAACAAAGAATCGAATACCAACCCACTTCAATTTCGATATCAGTGATTATAAAGCAATTGAATCGCTTGGTGACTCTTGTAATCATCTCGATATTCTAATCAATTGTGCTGGTATCTCTCATATTGGAACTATTGAAGAGACCACAGAATCTGACTTTGATCGATTATATTCGGTGAATGTCAAAGGAATATTCAATGTCACCAAAGTATTAGTTCCCATATTTAAGAAAAAAAAGAGTGGTGTGATTTTAAATATCACTTCGGTTGCCGCCTCGGTGGGAATTTCTGAACGATTTGCTTATTCGATGACCAAAGGAGCGGCTCTTTCGATGACCTACTCTATTGCCAAAGACTATATCCAGTATGGGATACGATGCAACAGCATTTCTCCAGCACGTATTCATACGCCCTTTGTAGATGATTATCTTCAACAGCATTATCCCAAAGAAATAGAAAAAATGTTTAAACAATTATCAAAAACTCAACCCATTGGTCGCATGGGAACCCCCAAAGAAGTAGCCGATTTAGCCCTCTTTTTATGCTCTGATAAAGCTAAATTTATTACTGGAACAGATTTTCCAATCGACGGTGGATTTTTAAAATTAAATACTTAACTATGAAATTATTTAGATACGGATCGCTTGATAACGAAAAACCTGGTGTGCTTTGGGAAGAAAAGCATTTATCGGTCGAATCATTTGATCAAGATTATACTCCTGACTTTTTTGCCAATAATGGGATAAAAAAATTAAAAAATTGGCTTCGTCAACAGGCTTCAAGGTGCCATCAAATCGATATTGCTAACGTCCGAATCGCACCACCTCTTACTGGCGTCAGTAAAATCGTATGCATTGGATTAAATTACAAACAACATGCTGCTGAAAGTGGGATGGGAATTCCTAATGAACCTATCTTATTTTTTAAATCAACCACAGCAATCATAGGACCAAATGATCTAGTCATGTTGCCTAAAGATGGACATAAAACAGATTGGGAAGTCGAACTAGCGGTTATTATCGGTAAAAAGGCCGGTTACGTGCCCATAGAAAAAGCGGGTGATTATATTTTGGGATATACCATTCATAATGATGTTAGTGAACGATCGTTTCAATTAGAACGTTCTGGGCAATGGGTTAAAGGCAAAAGCTGTGACACCTTTGCTCCCATTGGTCCATATTTAGTCCTTGCGGATGAAACAACTTTTAATGCCAATAATCTGAATCTATGGCTCAAATTAAATGACAAGGTTGTTCAAAACAGTTCTACTTCGGATTTTATTTTTAATATCGAATTTTTAATCCACTATATCTCACAATTTATGACCCTATTGCCAGGAGATATTATTTCTACTGGAACCCCCTCCGGAGTTGGATTGGGATTTGACCCGCCCGTTTATTTAAAATCAGGAGACACCATGGAATTGGGAATTGAACATTTAGGGACGATGAAGCAATCGGTTATTCCATTTTCTGATGAAAATTATTGATAGCCATCAACACTTTTGGGTTTATGATCCTCATTTGTATGATTGGATTGATGATTCGATGGAGGTTCTCAAACGAGATTTTCTACCCCATGATTTAAAATTGATTTTTAAACAAAATAATGTGGATGGATGCATTGCTGTACAGGCAAGAACTGATTCTCAAGAAATAGATTTTTTACTTCAAATTTCTAATGAACACCAATTTGTTAAAGGCGTAGTGGGGTGGTTGGATTTTCAACATAAAAATTTTGAAGAAAAATTAGAGTTTTATAGTTCTCAAACTAATTTAAAAGGTCTTCGTCATGTGGTTCAAGCTGAACCTATTGGATTTTTAGATGATAAAAAATTTCGATCAGGGTTGGCTTTATTGGAAGAACATGCTATGGTATATGATATACTCATTTTTCCACCGCAATTAGAAGAATCCATCAGACTAGTTCGGGATTTTCCAAACCAAATATTTGTTTTAGATCATATTGCCAAACCGTATATTAAAAGTGGAGAAATCAAAAAATGGGAAAAAGACATCAAAACACTAGCACAATATGACAATGTCTATTGCAAACTATCTGGCTTGGTGACCGAAGCCAACTGGAATCATTGGACTATCAATGATTTAAGACCTTATTTAGATGTGATCATCAGAAACTTTGGTACGCATCGTCTTTTATACGGATCAGATTGGCCCGTTTGTTTACTAGCGGCTACATACCATGAAGTACTAGAAATTCCTAGAAAATTCTTGGCTAAATTTACCTTGAATGAGAAAAGTGCTATATTCGGTCTCAATGCATCAAAAATCTATCATCTAGATTAGAAACCTATGAATCTTAAATTAAAAGATAAAGTTTATGTAGTCACTGGAGGGGCTTCTGGGATTGGCCAGGCCATTACAGAAAATTTAGTAAACGAAAATGCGATTCCTTTCATTATTGATAAAAATGAAAAAAGTGTAGAGACTACGGTTCGTTCAATCAAAGAAAAAAACAAAAAAGTCTATCACTATATTGCTGACTTAACTCATTACGATCAATGTCAAAAAGCCTTAGAATTCATCAAAAATGAAGGAAAGTCAATCAAAGGTTTGGTGAATAATGCAGGGATTAATGATCGCATTGGTTTAGAAAAAGGAACTCCCGAGAAATTTTTAAAATCTTATCATCGAAATGCTGCCCATTATTATTATATGGCTCAGTTATGTCTCCCAGAGTTAAAAAAAGTAAAAGGTTCTATTGTCAATATCTCATCCAAAGTAGCTTCAACAGGACAAGGAGGAACGTCAGGTTACGCGGCAGCCACTGGTGCGAGAAATGCTCTCACGCGAGAATGGGCTGTCGAACTTTTAAAGTATGGCATACGCGTCAATGCTGTGGTGGTAGCCGAATGCTTTACGCCGCTCTATAAGAAATGGGTTTCAAGTTTTGATGATCCACAAAAAAAAATCAATGAAATTGAAAGCCGGATTCCATTAAAAAATAGAATGACCAAAACCTCTGAAATTGCCAGCACAGTGCTTTTTCTTTTATCTGAAAAATCAGGGCATACCACTGGGCAACTCATCCATGTCGATGGTGGTTATACCCATTTGGATCGAGCAATCTGATTTCTTGGTTTAAAAATTTATACTGCCCTACTCCTAATAAATCTAAATCATCTTAAATCTAATACGATTGGGAGAGATTTAAAAAAATATTCTATGTCGATTTTTATCCCTACTATCAAAAGATTAAAATGCTCTAACACCCATAAATTTGCCAACCTATTTTATTGCATTCTTATTAGCTCACTCAAGCAATGTCATTGAAGGCAAAAAACTTAAAAGGTACTAGAGATTACTCCCCCGCTGAAGTTGCCAAACGCAATTTCGTAAAAAAAACAATTACTAATTGTTTTGAACTCTTTGGTTTTCAACCGATAGAAACCCCTGCTTTTGAAGCAAGAGAATTTTTAGAAGGTCTTTATGGAGATGAAGCTGAAACACTGATTTTTAAACTATTAAACTCTGGAGAAAAAGTAAAAAAGGCCAATATTGATGCTTTTCAAAATGGTGAAATCCAGCATTTTATTGCTTCTATTTCAGATAAAGCATTGAGATATGATTTAACGATTCCCCTTTCAAGGTATGTTGCTCAACACCAAAGCAATATTACTTTTCCATTTAAAAGATATCAGATTCAAACGGTATGGAGAGCCGATCGACCTCAATATGGACGCCTCCAAGAATTTGTTCAATGTGATGCGGATATCATTGGAAATCAATCACCACTACATGAAATAGAGATGCTTTTATTGATGGATTTGATTTTTGAAAAACTAAAATTGAAGAATTTAACTGTAAAAATCAATCACCGTCAAATCATTGAGGCATTTATTGATTCTATTGGAGCGGCTAACCAATTCAATCAAATTGTTATTGAACTTGATAAAATTGAAAAAATAGGCCTTAAAACGGTAATTGCTCTCTTAAGAAATATTGGATTAAATAAAACTCAGATCCAGGCCATCACAGAGTTTATAAACCATCCTCAAGGATTAAAAAACTTTATCAACCAATGCTCCAATGCCAATCAAGCTTATAAGGAACTAAAGATTATAAAATCGCAATTCGAAAATCTATCGCCTTATGATTTGGAGATTAAAGTTGAACCCACTTTGGTGAGGGGTTTGAACTATTATACGGGTCTTGTTTTAGAGGCTGTTTCTAGTGAAATCTCATCTGTTGGGTCTGTGGCTGCTGGTGGTCGCTATGATAATCTGACGGCTAAGTTTGGCTTGAAAAATATGAGTGGGATGGGAATTTCTTTGGGATTTGAAAGAATCCAAATTCTTTTGGAACAACAGCAAGGATTTCCTAATCATCTTGTTCAAAGAACCCAAATCTTATTTATCAATTTTGGAAATCCCTTCATCGATAAAGTCCTTGGTTTGGCTCATTCTTTACGTTTAAAAGGTTGGAATGTTGAAGTATATCCCAATCCAATCAAATTACCCAAACAACTGACCTATGCTCATAAAAAAGGCATAGAACATGTTGTGTTTTATGGTCCAAATGAAGAAAAAAATCAGATTTTTATTGTCAAAAAAATGACCTCAGGGGAACAAAAAATCGTCAACAATACTGATTTGATTCATTATTTTATTTCAAGCGAATAACTTTTACCGATTTCTATTTCAAAAGCAATTATTGGACGGAAAACCTATCTATTCAAATCCCATAAAAACCCAATCCACTAGATTTTGAATTCTAGCGCTCTAGTGATTAGGTTGGAAAAATTTAAAACCTTATTCTGGTATGACTTCAAAAGGAAACTCAATATTAACCTCTCGATGAAGCCGAATTTTAGCAGAATGAGAACCCGTGCGCTTGATTTTTTTACCAGGTATAGATACCCCCTCTTTACTTAATTCAAAGCCTTTTTCTTTTAATGCTGCAACCAAATTTTGAGCCTCCACACTACCAAATAATTTGTCGCCAGTCGAAACTTTTGATTTTATTTTTACCTTAAGCTTCAAAACATCTTTTGCCTTCTGATGAGCTTCTTCGATTTCTTTTTTTTCTTTAAACGCTTTTTGCTTAAGGTTTTCTGCCAATACTTTCTTTGCCGACTCCGTTGCTAATTGAGCCAAACCTTTTGGAATCAAGTAATTTCGACCATAACCATTTTTTACATGGACAATATCGTCTCTAAATCCCAATCCAGAAACATCTTGTTTTAAGATTAATTCCATGGTTTATTCTCCTTTGACTAAATCTCCCAGGTATGGTAGTAACGCTAAATGTCGAGCTCTTTTAATGGCCACAGATACTTTTCGTTGGTATTTCAATGAGGTTCCTGTAATTCTCCTTGGTAAAATTTTTCCTTGATCATTGATAAAACTCATTAAAAAATCTGGGTCTTTATAATCGATATATTTGATTCCCGAACGCTTAAATCGACAATACTTCTTTCTCGATACTGTGGCAATATTTAAGGGGGTTAGATATCTTATTTCTCCCTGATTACCTCCACTAGATTGTTCTTCTATTTTAGACATAATACTTATGAGTTAATGGGTTGGTCTAGTTGAGCATCTAACTCTCTTTCTTCAGATGATTGCTGGGGGTTGGATTTTAACTTTTCTCTGCGTTTTTTTGACCAAGCCAAAGCATATTTATCTAATTTTACGGTTAAATATCTCAAAACTTTTTCATCTCTTCGAAATTGAAGTTCTAAATCAGATACAATATCACCTCCAGAGCTAAATTCTATCAATTGATAAAAACCACTGTTTTTTTTATTGATGGGATAAGCTAACTTTTTAAGACCCCAGTTCTCAGTATCAATGACTTCACCGTTAGCTGAAGTGATATGTTTCTGATATTTTTTTACTGTTTCCTCTATCTGGCTTTCCGATAGAACGGGATTTAAAATGAAAACAGTTTCATAATGTTGCATACAGAATTTTTAAGGGTGGCAAAGATAAAAATTTAAAGAACTATTGGTTATAGGATTGGTGAGTTGAATTCAAAAGTGAGGCGATCATCCAAATTAAATCAATACTGATTTTTAAACTCGAGATCTTTTCCAAACTTTTTTAATATAGACTTGTCCATCGATAACTTTTTTTACATCAAAATTTGCAGATTAATCGTCTTATAGAATGTTCCCAACGTAATAATTAAGCCATATTTAGTCCCTTGTTAATCATTATGGCTATAGTTTTTAAAGTTGCACCAAATGGTAGAATTTCGATTCCTTTTGATTTTTATCAGTATACAACATCAATATGGATCAACATCAAAGGAGATTTTCACAGAACGAAATTGAGAAATACCTTTAAATCGTCCATGAACATGGTCTAGTTCCCTTTTGGTATTGGATTGATGATTCTCTTTTATTTTGATATGAATTTGTTTGTGATACGTATTTTTAATTCGACTTATTGTGGGATAGACCGGGCCTAGGATATCTCCTTGAAAATTTTGTTTAAATGTTCTAGCAAACCAATGAGCCGCCTCATCTAATACATATTTTTCTAAACATTTCATCGTGATTCGAATCAATCTCGAAAATGGCGGATATTGGTGTGATTTTCTATCGCTGATTTCTTCTTTGTAAAAAGAATCGTAATCATTGGCTAAAACAGCTTGAATAACATTATTATTCGGGTTTTTAGTTTGGAAATATACACTGCCACGCTGATCCCATCGACCGGCTCTCCCTGCAACCTGACTGAGAATTTGAAAAGTTCTTTCAAAAGACCTAAATTCTGGGAAGTAAAGAGAGTGATCTGCATCTAAAACTCCCACTAGCATTACATCCTTAAAATCTAATCCCTTGACCACCATTTGTGTTCCTATCAAAATTTGGTATTTGCCTTCAGAAAAATCTTTTATAATATTTTCAATACTGTGTTTTCTACTTGTAGAATCTTTATCCATCCGAATTGATGTGGCATCAGGGAAAAGTGAATGGACTTGTTCTTGAATCTGCTGTGTACCAAACCCTTTATTGATTAACATTCTATTGGCGCAAACTGGACAATCATCAGATTTAGGAATGCTGTAATTGCAAAAATGACATCGAAGTGTATTATCATATTGATGATATGTTAATGACACATCACATCTTTTGCATTGAGGAATATGACCGCAATCCAAACATTCAACTTTGGGAGCATAACCTCTACGATTTTGAAAAAGAATGACCTGTTTTCCATGCTTGAGAATTTCTCTGATTTTATCGATTAATATATGTGAAAAAACACCCTGTATTTTATGTTCTTTTTTTTGTTCTAACATATCAATGACATTGATTTCTGGCATTTCAACGCCTGCATATCGATGTTTTAAATGTACCACTCCATATTTTTTATTTTGAGCATTATTGGTCGATTCGATACTAGGGGTGGCCGAACCTAGCAAAATATTGATTTTAAGATGATGAGCTAATTTAACGGCTGAATCACGAGCATTATACCTTGGAGCGGGATCAAATTGTTTATAGGCTTGCTCATGTTCTTCATCAACAATAATGAGCCCCAAATTTTGGAAAGGTAACATAAGAGCAGATCTAGCTCCAACAATGATATGAGCATTTTCAGCCAATGTTAGAACTTTATACCAAACCTCTGTTCGTTCATTGAGATTATACTTCGAATGATAAACTGTTACAATACTTCCAAATCGAGCTTTTAATCGCAACAGTATTTGGGATGTAAGCGATATCTCAGGCAATAAATACAATATTTGCCGGTTTTTCACTAAATACTTTTCGATCAAAGACATATACACTTCTGTTTTTCCAGATGCCGTCACACCATGCAATAGAACAGCGTAGTGTTGTTTGAATTGTTCTTGAATTTCTCTAGTAACGTTGGCTTGCTCTGCAGAAAGTTGATGAGGTTTTTCTTTTTTGATATCTTCAATTAAAATGCGTTCCAAAGGAATTTTTTCTTTTAATATCAATCCTTTTTCATACAAGGCGTTGATTGATTGTGCTGAAATCTCTTTTCTTTTTAAATCCGATACTTTAATCCATTGCTCTCTTGTAGGGTCTTGTTTGAGAATCTCTACCAGGGCATGCAACTGTTTTGGAGCTTTGACAAACTTATGGGTTTGCTCTTCAAGTTTCTGGTCGTCACTGTAAATGGGATTCACCTTTATATGCGAGACTAAAAGTGGGCGATATCGATCTTCAAAATTCTGTTTGAGTCTAACAAACTCCCTATCGAGCAGTTTTTTTAAAGTCGGCATTAATCTATTCAACTTGGTTTTGTTTTCAATTTGCGATATCGTTAACGGCTTGTCTTTAATGGCCATATAAACGGCATACATTTTTTGATCCGATCTCAAATCATCGATATTCACATGAAGATTTGAAATAAAAATTGTTTGACTTTCTAGAAAAAATGTTGAAGGAAGAGCCACTCGAATAATTTCACCCATCGTGGATAGATAATATGACGCGATCCATTGCCAAAATTCCATCTGAGTTTTGGTAACAATGGGATATTCATCGAGTATGAACTCGATGGGTTTGGTTTGGTAATGTAAAGGCGTCTCTTGATGCATCCGTTCAATAATCCCTGTTTGTATTTTATTTTTACGGAAAGGAACTGCAACGCGAGTCCCAGGACTTATGTTTTGATAATTATTCTTATCAATTTGATATGTCAGTGCTTTTTTTAGGGGAAGAGGAAGAATGACATCAACAAAATACATAGGAGGAATCGTTAGCTAGATTGCTTCATTTTTTTAAGTTTTCTAATGGTTGCGTTTAGCTCAAAACCCAAAAGCAATATGTTGGCATTTAAAAAAATGTAGATTAGAAAAATTAAAAGGGCCCCTAGCGATCCATAAAGTTGATTATAGGAAGAAAAATTATCTACATAAATTCCAAAAAGATATGTTGAGATAAAAAATAATACCGTGGTAAAAAATGCTCCAGCCGAAAAAAAATGAACTTTTCTCGTTTCAATGGAACCAAACTTGTAAAGAATACAAACAATTAAAAAAATAATGAATCCAAAAAAAACCAATTGGATATAACGGACATATTTATAATCACTAAATCCTAACCATAGCGTAATTTCAGATATCCGCCCTTCCATATAAAAAAAGGTTCCCACACCAATCAATATTAAAAAAGCAATGATGATACTTATACCAGCTGCATAAAGAAATTGTGAAATAAAATTTCTAGTGATTTCTAAGTGATACGATTCTTGAAAGGATGTGAAAAGAGAACGGATACCATTGGCCGAAAAAAACATGGACAGCAAAAAAATAGTGGACAGTAATCCTGCTCTTGGCCTGTTTTGAATTTCATTAAATATTTCATTAAAAAAACTTTGAGAGTCACTAGGAATAACCAAACCAAAGTCTCGCAATAGAGATTCTTCAAACATATCAACTGTTAAAAAAGCAAAATGACTGATAAACGGAATGAGATTTAATAAAAACAATAAAAATGGGAAAAGAGCTAAAAAAAAACTAAAAGAAACACTAGAAGCTCGCATACTGATAGTGCCTTTAATAAGGCCGATAAGATATAAGTGAAGTAATCTATAAATAGTCACCCCACCAAAACCTGGAATAATGATTTTTTTTAGCGGAGAAACAATCAATGAAAACCAATGGTTGAGTATTTTATTAATCTGCTGAACTTTCTGCATCAACCAACACTAAATAATTTGATTTTATCATCCCAACTCATTTATCCACAATTAGTGTAAACTTTGGCAAATTTTATAATGGAACTACACGTCATCGCAGTTGGTAAGTCAAATGATAATGAAATTAATCAGTTGGTAGACAGATACTCTAAGAGAATTGCACAATTTACAAAGTTTCAGCTTCATTTATTGGGTCTAGATCCAAAAGGCCAAAAGCTAAACCGGCTCATGATTAAACTAAACAAAAATTCTTTTTTTATTTCACTAGACGATACCGGTCAACAGCTCAATTCAAGAGAGTTTGCTAATTTATTGAAATCAAAAGCTAATCTTTCCTATCATAAACTTATTTTTCTTGTAGGTGGCCCATTCGGATTATTACCTGACTTACAAAGGCATACCCACTTTAGTTTATCATTTTCAAAAATGACATTTACCCATCAAATGATTCGAGTCATCTTGTTAGAACAAATCTATCGAGCCTTAACAATCCTTAGTAATCATCCATACCACCATGAATAAGCCAACGATTGTATTTGCATCTCATAATGCCAATAAACTCATTGAATTAAATAGTTCTCTTGATAAAACCATCCGTTTTTTATCATTGAGTGACGTTGGGTTCCACCGAGATATCCCTGAAACGGCCACTACTTTGGAAGGCAATGCTCTATTGAAAGCCAAAACTGTTTCAATATTTTGCCAGTTACCCACGCTGTCGGATGATACTGGGCTATTTGTTAGAGCACTTCATGGCCTTCCCGGTGTTCGTTCTGCTCGATATGCCGGTGAGCAAGCTACGACAAGTGAAAATATCGAAAAGCTCTTAATTGCTATGGAAGAAAATAGCAATCGAAGCGCCTTATTTCGAACAGTATTTTGTCTTTTTAATCATCATGAGCATCATTTTGTAAAAGGAGAAGTAGAGGGCTTTATAACCGATACAATTCGTGGGGAGAAAGGCTTTGGTTATGATCCCATATTTATTCCTAAAGGACACCATCATACATTTGGTCAAATGAGTCTCGATCAGAAGAATTTGTATAGTCATCGAGCCAACGCTATCCATGCATTGAGTGATTTTTTATCCCATAGTCCATTTGCCCAAACAATTGGCGTTCAATCCTTTTAATTTCAATGCATAGATTAATGTAATTTTATGGCATGAAAAATACTCTAATTTTTGGACTAGTCTTTGTGATTGGAAGCATCCATTGGGGGTATGGTCAAGATGAAAGTTTACAAGTATTTAAAGCCAAAGTAAAAGATGAAACCACCGGATTGTCAATGCAAAGTGTTCATGTGGTGAATCTCAATGAAATCAGTGGAACTACCACAGATATCAATGGCGAATTTGAACTCATGGCTAAGGCTCGAGATACTCTTTATTTTTCATACATCGGATACAAACCTTTAAAAGTTGCAGTAACTAACGATATGATAGAATTTGGCAATGCCATTTTTAAAATGACTGAGTTGGCCTTTGCATTAGAAGAAGTGATTTTGCAACCCTACCGTTTAACGGGTTATCTAGATATTGATGTCCGCAATTCTCCTACCAATGACGTACAACGCTATCGGATTGCAGGACTTTCTAATTTAGGATATGAGTCTGGAGGATCATCACTAAGAAATATTGCTAAGAGTTTTCGTTCGATATTCGACCCACTTGATTTGATGTACAATACTTTTAGTCGGAAAAGTAGTGAAATGAGAAAACTCAATAAGATGCGTGAAGATGAAAGTATTCGAGACTTATTGGCCATCAAATTTGATCGACAAGTGCTTATGCAGTTTCTCAATTTAAAACCCGGTGAAATTGATGAAGTCTTGGGAAATTGTAATTATTCAGAAGTATTTATTAAAGAAGCCAACGATCTACAAATACTTGAGGCCATCAGTAAATGCTATGAAGAGTATCGTATTTTGTCCATGTAAGTTAAAGAGGATATGGTATCGTTTTCAATAACATAATTTGCCATCATTCTTTTGTGAAGAAATAAATTCCAGCTCTCGAAGATATTTACCCATTGGCTATTGCCTTTATGGATAGTCAAGAGTTGATCAGAACTGTTCGAAAATTTGAATTGTTGTTTTTAAACAATTCAACTAGTTTCAACATTGATTACGATTTTATAATAAAATGTCACACCATTGATCCTCTTGCTCTTTGCGAGCAAAGCCTACATCGAATTCTGGTCAATGCGTATCAACGACCGGTTTTAAATAGAACAGAAAGAGATAACCGAGCGTATTCAGAAAGGATATTTCATCTACAAATAAGTAGCATTTATGGGCATCAAAAAAATCAAATAAACAGTAACTAAAAGGTTATTAAACAGTGTTCAAGAGACCAACCGGCCAATTATTCTTCTAAAACGAAACACATCCCTTTTGATTACAAATTGATTAGAAAAGATCAAATAGCACTTATACCCCTTTGTTCATTCTTTGAATATAACATTTAGCTCTTCCATATCGGAACCCATGGCATAAACTTTAGCCAACCCTCATTTCAAGTTCATTAAAAAACAACATGTCGTTGGTGAAAAAATCAGCAAAAAAAATTCAATCAGAAATACAAAGCATTATTGGTGAACAATCCAATGGGAAAGACACTAATAAAACAAAATAAAATCGAGAAAATAAGAAAGGCATGTCAAAAGGGAGATATCATAAAAACAAAATCTGTGAAGACTAATCTGTTTCTTCAAACACTGTATGAAAATTTTCATCTTTTTAATCATAAAACCATCAACGACAAATAAAACGATACAAGGTGCAGTGATTGGGAAGGGCTTCTGCCGTATCCAAATCACAAAAGGCGTGAAACGAATGCCATCCTAATGAATGCTTCGGTTTGAACATTTGAGAGGTTGAATTAGACCCAAATCAGCTACATTTTCAATAAAATCAAGAGATAATCGGCTTTTTAACCTCGTTATTTTTTTACATGATTTATCAGTTTCTACCAAAGTGGCTTCCATCGGTTGCTAATCCATAAATATCATTGACTTAATGGAAAAATTGGTTGGTAGATAGATGTTTTGGTTCGACCTTGATGCAGATTAAAAAAACGCATACACTTGGAAAGAAAGGGGCTTTTAATTTAATCCTTTATCTTAGAGAATAGCCGGAATTTCACTGCAAAAGTTTCATCTCATATAATATAACGGTTGACAATTAATCTACAGACAAATAGTTAGGTCAACTATGCTCCGATTAGTATTTTTATGTCTATGGAATTAGAAGTGAATAGTCAAGTTTAAAATATCCTCAAGCATTTTGTTATTAATGAAATAATGAATTTAAAATTTGAAAATTTAGTTAAAAAATACCAAAAAGCAAGTAAAGGATTGGTCAATCATCAACGATATAATCTATACGCTATATCCATCCTGTCATAGCGCTGGAATTGAAGGCTCCAATTTGAATAGAGAGGATGTAAGTATATTAATTGGATTACGGTTTAACGCCTAAAGGTAAAAAAGTAGATGATATCTTAATGGTTGAAGATCATCATGAAGCCTTGAAGGATATGATTGCAATGACAAATAAAAAAAACCTAATTGAATTAAGTGCTGCTGATTTGCAAAGACTTTCACCAAAAATATTGTTAAGGACTATTGCTTGTGAATTTGCAAGACATTGGAATTTTGATGTATTGAATGGTAAGTTTCGTAAAATTTCTCTACAAGCAAGAAATCATGTGTTTATAGAGCCAGAAAAAGTCCCAAGTGCTATCAATCAATTTTTTTTGAATTTCTATTGAAATTTTAAAAAACAAAAGACCATAACGGATATTTATAAGTTTTCGTTTCAATCGCATTTTCTTTTAGTGGATATCCATCCATTTAGAGATGGGAATGGTCGATTAAGTCGATTGATTATGAACTATGTTCAAAGATGTCATGATGTACCCATGTCCATAGTGCATAGAGATTATAAACACGATTATTTTCAAGCCTTAGAAGAAGTTAGAAAAACGAATTGTTACGGTAGCTTATATCAATTTATGTTTCAAGAAGCGACACTATTTTTTGAAAAAGAACTTGATTTTATTCTGAAGAGGGGACAGTTATAGTCTCGCTGAAAAAGAAAGTAAATCAAAAAACGCATTGATTAAGGATAAACCTCCTAAATAAACTAGACTTGGAAATGATATAACTTTAAACGGCAGGCATGTTTTATGAAAAAGGATGGATGGCTTTCGATTGATAATATTTTTGGTTCTACTACAAAACTTGTGAGTCGGTTTATTCTTCGATTCATAAATGCCATGTTCAACTATCTAATGCAAAATGGCAAACATTTAGAGTCGATGGCCTATCATTTTAACAACAATAAAAAAGTGAAAAAACATATTGTGTGAAATTTGAAATAATAAAACACTTAAATTTGTGGCGTGTTACGAACAATGGATAACGATGTTATTGAAGCGGTTAGTTTGACCGTTTTCAGTTGGTTGAGTCTCGAATTTTTTGGTCTTATTGCTGGTATTATTTTCGGAACCATATCTTCTGGTTTTATCATTTGGAAGTGGAGAAAAGGAATAAGAAGTGAACGGCGAGAAGAAGTAGAACATAAACTCCGAGTTAAAAAATTAAAAAAAGAGTTGGGAGAGGATTAAGCTATCCTAGTTTTTCTTAAACCAACCCCTCTCAAAACGACATAAACTATATAAAAGACATTCTTGGACGGTTGAGTTGATTATCGAAGTGATTGTAAGGCAGATTGGTTGGTGACGACAGAAATATCACAGAACGCATTATTAAAGCATATCACTGATGGAGATTTATATAAACTCGCAGTTTTGCTGTCAATATAAATATTAGCTGTTTTTAATTCTACAACGCTCAAATTAATTATTCAATACGCTTGTTAAAATAAAACCAACGAGTGTAAAATAAGAGAAAAGAATAGATGGTTTTTAAATCAGAATTTAGAAAAAAATTCTCTTGATTTTAGAGATTTCGCTATCCACCAACCCAATCACTCAAAGGGGGGGCACAGTCGGTAATCAGGGGTTATTTGAAGCGATTTTGAAACTAAAAGAGTCTGAAATGGGGTTGAATTTCTTAAATTTGTGACTCATAATTTGCCGGTGTTTTGGGATATTTTTATTTGACTTTTTAATTTAAAAATCCATGAAAATTTCAACACTCAAAACCATCTCACCAATCGATGGAAGATATTGGAAAAAAGTTGATAAGTTAGCCTATTATTTTTCTGAAGGAGCTCTAATAAAATATCGCGTCCTAGTTGAAATAGAGTATTTTATTGAGTTGTGTGGATTAGAACTAGATAGACTATTGGATTTTGATCGAAATCATTTTAGTAAACTCAGGAAAATTTATACTTCCTTTTCAGTTAAAGATGCAAAAAGAATCAAACAATACGAAACCCAAACCAACCACGATGTAAAGGCAGTTGAATATTTTATCAAAGAAAAATTCAAAAAACTTGGATTAGAAAAATATCAAGAATTTATCCATTTTGGATTGACTTCTCAAGATATCAACAATACGGCTATTCCTTTGAGTATTCGCGCTGCATTTGAAGAAGTTTATTTACAAGATTTAAATCGGCTCATCGAACATTTGGAATCTTTGGCTGCAGACACGAGATCGACTGTGATGTTAGCCCGAACCCACGGACAACCCGCTAGTCCCACTCGATTGGGAAAAGAAATACAGGTTTTTATTACCCGAATTTCCAAGCAATTGAGTCTTCTTTTAGAAATTCCTCATGCGGCTAAATTTTCCGGATCAACTGGTAATTTCAATGCGCACCAATTAGCCTATCCCGATATCGATTGGGAGAATTTTGGTCGAAACTTTGTAGAAAATAATTTAGGACTAGTCTATAGTCTTCCTACGACTCAAATTGAGCACTATGATTCTTTTGCCACACTATCCGATAGTTTAAAACGCATCAACACGATATTATTGGATTTCTGTCGTGATATATGGGGATATATTTCATTGGATTATTTCAAATTAAAAATCATCCATCGAGAAGTTGGATCATCAGCAATGCCTCATAAGATCAACCCGATTGATTTTGAAAATGCTGAGGGGAATCTTGAACTTGCCAATAGCATATTTGCTTTTTTTTCAAGAAAACTGCCTATATCACGTTTTCAAAGAGATTTAACAGATTCTACGGTCCTTCGCAATGTTGGGGTTCCATTTGCTCATACCATCATTGCTATGAAGTCCATAATAAAGGGCATCAATAAACTCGAAGTCAATAAAGTTCAAATTAATCTTGATCTTGATAAAAACTGGCAAATAATTGCAGAAGCCATCCAAACTCTATTGAGAAAAGAGGGATACCATCAGCCCTACGAGCAACTTAAAAAATTTACAAGAGGTAGCGAATCAATCAATCAAAAAACCATCCATCAGTTTATCGATTCATTAGAGATTAGTGATACATTAAGAACCAATCTAAAAAAAATTACGCCATTCAATTACATAGGCATATCCTAATTTTGAATTCTTTCTAAGAGTTCCCTTTAATTCAACCCCCATAGTAAAAAACTAGCATTGATTGATTGAGGGGGCTACTAGTAGTAATTTTCATTTGATATTATAAGGTTTTGCATTGGGATATTCTAATTTTGGTCTTTCTAAAATTCAATGAAAAAAATTCAAATGGTTGACCTTGTAGGTCAGTACCATGGCATTGCTGAAGAATTAAAGAAAGAGTTTGATTCAATCCTAGAATCAGCAACTTTTATAAATGGCCCAACTGTTAAAGAATTTGAACAAAGTTTATCCAAATATCTTCAAGTAAAACATGTGATTGGCTGTGCCAATGGGACTGATGCCATACAAATAGCACTCATGGCCATGAACTATGAACCCGGTGATGAAATCATCACAACCAACTTCACCTTTGCTGCCACAGTTGAAGTAATTCATTTATTAGGTCTCAAACCAATTTTAGTTGATATTGATCCTAAAACATTCAATATCGATATTGATCAAGTGAAATCTTCTATTACAACAAAAACAAGAGCCATCATGCCTGTGCATTTATTTGGGCAAGTATGCCCCATGGATGGGTTAACCGAAATAGCTATGAAAAATGGTTTGGCTATCATAGAGGATAATGCACAAGCCATTGGCGCAAAGCACCAATTTAATAATGGTAATCTACGATTTGCAGGCACTATTGGGGACTTCGGAACGACTTCGTTTTTCCCTGCTAAAAATTTGGGTGCTTATGGCGATGGCGGGGCACTCTTTACAAATGATGATGGATTGGCTAGCAAGGCTCGTGCCATCGCAAATCATGGGATGTCCCAACGATATTATCACGATATCATTGGGATTAATTCAAGATTAGATACTCTACAAGCAGCTGTATTAAAAACCAAATTGAAATATCTCGATCAATACATTGAGAGAAGACAATCAAATGCAAAAAAATACCATGCCCTCTTAAAAAATATTCCCCATGTGATTGTACCAGAATTTCCTAAATTAAAACGCAATCACGTTTGGCATCAATACACCATAAGAATTACCAATGGGAAACGTGATGAAGTAGCCGATCATCTTTCAGAACATGAAATTCCTTTTGGTATTTATTATCCGGTTCCCTTACACCAACAAAAAGCTTATTCAATTAGTCAGCACAAGAATTCTTGTTTTCCAATTACAATTGAATTTTCAAAACAAGTTTTGTCACTACCCATGCATACCGAACTAACGGATGAGCAAATCAATTACATTGTCCAGAAGATTAAAGATTTTTTAAGTTAAACTTTAATAGAATATCAAACGGTATTGATTGTATTAGGTCGCAGATCATTTACTTTTGATTGTTGAGTTCCATGTTTTGGATTTATTCTTTTTTCGTATCCTTTGTTGTTTTATGTCTGCCGATAGTAGGGCTCTTTTCTAAAAAAATTCATCAATTTCTTCAAAAACGAAAAGCCCCTCATCTATTAATTAAAAATCAAATATTTTCTCCGGATAAACAACTCATATGGTTCCACTGTGCTTCCTTAGGAGAGTTCGAACTCTGTAAACCCCTTCTGAAAACAATCAAATCAAACCATCCCAATTTTAATCTTTTACTGACTTTTTTTTCTCCTTCTGGTATCCAAACGAGTTCTGACTTTGATCTAGTAGATCACATCGGATTTTTACCTTTTGATACCAAAGGAAGGGTTCGGCGATTTTTAGATAAAACCAATCCCGATATCGCCATTTTTGTGAAATATGAATTTTGGCCCAATTATTTAAACCAACTTCATGAACGAGAAATTAAAACCTTTGCAATCTCTTGTCAATTTTCTAAAAATCATTTTCTATTCCAATGGTATGGTAGATGGTTGCTCAATGAATTAAAAAAAATGACCCATTTATTTGTTCAAAATCAAAGTTCTTTTGTTCTATTAAATCGATATCAGTTCAATAATATTTCAGTATCTGGAGATTTAAGAATAGACCGAGTGATTGAAAATGCATCTCAACCTTTCTATAGTGAAATTATAGAAAAATTTTTAAACCGTAAGCCCTGTTTTATAGCTGGAAGTACATGGGAAAAAGATATTGAATTATTATTCCCAGAAATTGAATCTATTTATGATAAAATCATTATTGCATCGCATGATATTGATTTGAAATCAATTGCATTTATAAAATCAAAAATCTCAACTTCCTACCAAGTGATTAGTCGATCGGATATCGATACCATTGAAAAGACCCAAATTTTGATTATTGATTCCATAGGACTTCTTTCATCAATTTACCGCTTTGCTCAAATCACCTATGTTGGTGGAGGATTTTCTAAAAAAGGATTACACAATATTTTAGAACCCATTGGACATTGTAAACCCGTTTTGTTTGGACCACATTATCACTACTTTCCGGAAGCTTCTGATTTAATCCATAAACATATTGCTTTTTCTGTTTCTGATAAATCGCAGTTTAGACAAACCTCACAGCATTTAAAAGCAAACCCCAAACTATTAGCGTCAATTCAAAAAGAAATCCGTGAATATCTCAATAAAAATAAGAATGGATCCAAAAAAGTTTTTAAACATATCTCTACCCATTTGAATCCTGAGTTTTTGATTAAAATCACTAATGTACTTCTGTTATTAATATAAATAATCCAATGAAAACAAACTTTATTTTCTATTTTATAACTCTAATTTGTGGCTTATTTTTCAGTAAAACTTTATGCCAAAACACCAATGGAGATTTAAACCATCCCAATATTATTTTGCTCATTGGTGATGGAAATGGTTTATCCCAAATTTCAGCTGGAAATTATGTCATGGGAAACCAAACAGCATTTGATCGCTTTGAATTTGTAGGGCTCATCAAGGCGCATCCTAATGAAACTACTATTTTAACTGATTCAGCTGCAGCAGGAACAGCCATTGCTTCTGGGGAAAAAACAAAAAATGGAATGTTGGGGATGGATGCCGAAAAAAATAAACTCCCCTCGATATTAGAACTTCTCAAACAAAAAGGATATCAAACGGCATTAATTTCTACCTCTTCGATTGTCCACGCCACGCCAGCTGCTTTTTATGCTAATGTCGAAGCTCGAAGACAATATGAATTAATTGCATATCAACTGATGTCTTCTTCAGTCGATTTTTTTATTGGTGGGGGTAAAAAATATTTTACAAATCGAAAAGATGATAAAAACTTGATTCAAGAGTCCACATCCTTTGAATTTGTTGATGATTTAGAAGCTTTTCAATCAAATCAATCCCCTAAAATTGGATATTTAACCTACCCTGGAGAACCTCCCTCACTGTTGGAAGGAAGAACACCAACCTTAGAAGAATCATTAAGTGCAATATTGGAAAAATTCGATCGTAATCAACCCTTCTTCGTGATGGTTGAAGGATCTCAAATCGATTGGGCAGGTCATGATAACGATATTGAATTTCTCATCTCTGAATTCAAAGAATTCAACCAAGCTATCAATATTTCACTTGATTTTGCTGAAAGAAATCCATCCACTTTAGTGATTGCCGCAGCCGATCATGAAACTGGTGGATTATCCGTAAATAATGGGAACTTAGAAAATAACACCATTACCGATGCTTGGGGAACGGGTGGTCATACTGCAACGTTTGTTCCTATTTTTAGTTCTGGTTATGAGGCTATCGAATTTAGTGGACTTTATGAGAATACCGAAATTTTTCACAAACTCAAAAACATAGTTTCTCATTAAAATATCTCAACTTTTAGAATTAGTAATTCTCAACAAAATACCTAGCATATTTTAGAAGTTGAGTCCCTAAATAATAGGGCAAATTCATTAACACATAAGGCTTTCCATTGGGGGTTTTCGTCTTTTGGATATCAAACTCTCCACCATAAATTCGGATGCCGTAATGGTGATCACAATAATCAATAAACTGATGCAGAGATCTCAGTCTTCCCGTTTTTCCAGATTTAATCTCAATAGGTAATAACTTATCATCAACGGCTAGGATTAAATCTAGTTCAGAACTAGATTGAGTTTTATTTCTGACCCAAAAAGAAGGTAAATAATGAATGATGTTATGTATGGAAATAACATCTTGAATGAATATATGTGGAATGAGAAACCCTCTATAATAGTTGCTTAAGTCATCCAAAACAGACAGCTGTCCTATTATTCCCATGATATGATTTAAAATCCCTGTATCTAAAAACTGCATTTTGGGCGATTTTTTAAAATCCAAAATAATTGGAGGGTTCATTTCCGTAGAAGGATAAATTAATTGAATGACCTTGGCCTGGTGTATATTTCTGAAAGCACCACCGACTTCTCTTGACCGATAATTGGATTGACCGAAATTCTGAAATTTAATCCGTTTATCGATAAAAAATGGAGCTGTAGACATAATCAACCTAATGACTTTTAACTCTGTATCATTTCGTGCATATTTTTCGATATCACTCAAGAATGAATTCCAAATGCTATCGTATGTCCATACTAAATCTGAAACTTTAAAATCAATGATAGCTTGTTGAATTATCTCAGGCATCCCACCAATTGTTGCATATCGATTAAATTGATGTATCAATACTTTATGGGCCGCAGGGTTAATCGGAATATTTTTTAGATAATCAAGAGGAATCGAAAACCCTGATGCTTCTAGATATTCTTCAAAATTTATGGGATGTAAATACATGAATTCTACCCTACCAACGGGAAAAGTCTGTAATTTCCTCATCGCAAATTCTAACAGTGACCCTGCAGCTATTACATGCAGTTCTGAAATCTCTTCATAGAAATATCGCAGTAGACTGATGACTTTTGGATATTCTTGAATTTCATCAATAAACAAAAGTGTATTTGACAAACTACGATCATTTAGTTTTCTAGCTAATAATAGATATTGCAGAATTAACTTTACATCATCCGTATTTTGGAAGAATTCTCGGTCTTCTTCTTTTTCTAGATTTAGAATCAGTTGATATTTATAAGTCTTTGAGAACTCTTTAATGATAGTCGTCTTTCCAACTTGTCTAGCGCCTCTAATGATTAGTGGTTTCCTATTAACTTTGGATTTCCAAACCATTAAATATTTGGTAATTGATCTCTTTATAATCATCTATTTTGTAATATAGAAAGGGTAAATTTAATACATTAATGTATTAAAAATAGGGTGTTTAAAATTTATTATGTAATATAACAAATGTAGTTGAACCTATTTATGTTCTATTTGGTATGGGAATAATTTTTGCGTTATTACATAAAACAAGGGGTCTTATAGATTTTTTAATATCCGTTTTAGACTTCAAGTTGGAACTAAAAGTTTGGGATTTATGTATTTAGTTATACACTTTGGCATAATAATAGTATGTTTTTTAATGTAAAATTTTGAAATGAATAATTTAGATCTAACTAAAAGTAAAACTAATTCCTTAATAGAAATTTTTGATTTATTTAAAACAGAAGAATATGCTCAAAAGTATTTGGAAAAATTAAGGTGGGAAGATAACATTAGGTGTCCTAGGTGTCATTCTTGTAAAGTGAATCCGTTAGAGAATCAAAGACCAATGCCTTATTTCTGTAATCAATGTAGAAAATATTTCAGTGTAAGAACTAGAACCATCATGGAAGAGTCTAGAATTTCTTTGAGAAAATGGATGATGGCTTTATACTTATTTAAAAACACACCAAAAGGAATTTCTTCGACAAAACTTGGGAAGTATTTAGGAATACAACAACGATCAGCTTGGTTTCTACTCCATCGTATCAGAGAAGCTACAAAACAACCAATGAATCAGCTTTCAAGAACGGTTGAAGTGGACGAGACGTATATTGGGGGCAAAAGAGCCAATATGTCGAAATATCGTCGCATGCAGTTCTATCATTTAGGACGAGGGAGTGTGGGTAAATTTCCCGTAGTGGGTGCATTGAACCGAGAAACTAATCAGGTGATCGCCAAAGTGGTGGAACATACAGACAAAGAAACCCTCCATGAATTTATTAATCAACAGACGACATCGGATGCGGTGATCTATACGGATGAAGCCCGATGTTATCATGGATTGAATCGAACATATGGTGTTGTTTGTCATAGCCTACGAGCATTTGTTGATGGGGAGATTCATACCAATGGAATCGAGTCTTTCTGGGCCAAGGTGAAACGTGCTTATAAAGGTACTCATCATTGGTGGAGTCAAAAGCACTTACAACGTTATATCCATGAGTTAGTTTGGAAACACAATATCCGTGAAAAAGAGGTTATTGAACAAATTGGATTGATTATTGAAAACCTTGAATTTTTCTGATGTGCTTTGCAAACTCAACGTTTCATGGAATTTATGAATGCCTTGTTCTTCGGTAGGAATCATTAACCCATCAACTTTTAAAGCTATTTTTTCACCTGAATCAGCTTCTATGACTCCGTGAAAATCAACCATCGTACGTCCATTGGGTAAAACCGTGATATAATCAATACCAGAAATAGAGCCTTCGATTTCTCCTCCGGATACGGTACCGGCAAAAGGAACATCCATCCGAATTCCATTTTTCGGCATGTCTTCTTGACCACTAAATACTTTATCGATATCCATGCCAAAGGCTTCAATTCCATTGGGATTGGCATTAACTTCATACACCAAAGTGGCTCTATGATCTTCTTCGATCTTTTTAGCATCAAAAGGAAAGTTAGCATAATCTATGTTTAAATTTCGAGCATAGGGATCATGGTCACCAAAGGGATTGTTTTCAAATCCATAAAATTTCAGAATGAGTGTGTTTTTTGATTGATCGACTATACCCGAAGTATAGATAAATAATTCATTGAGGTATTTGTAATTGGGATGGTGTGTCACTAATTGGGATGTTCCACCAAAAGGAGCTATTAGAGCCTGTGTCAGTTGAGTTTCTCCTCTAGTTCGAACAGAAATTGTGGCTCCATCTTGGGTTTTGATACTACCTAAACCTTCAAATTTTAACAGACCATAAGGCATGATGGTCCCATAGTCCGTTAATGCCAATTGTCCACTGATATCACCATCTGTAGAGCCTTCATAACTTGTATTGATGCGCAGTCCCAAAGGAGGAATCTGATCAGGGGGGTTGAAAAGCTCTGCTAGATTCATACCAAAAGATTCTACTTCGGTGGTTGCCAAGGTAGTTTCAAACAGCAGTACAGCATCTTTGAGATGTTCTATCTTTTGATATACTAAGTCTTGTGAAATCAGTCCATGAACTGATAGTAAGCAACTGCTTATTAAAAAATATACTCTTTTCATGATTAAGTTTTTGTATAACGTCTTTCGACTTCAGTCTTCAACTCTCGATTAAATGCTTGGTAGGTATCTAAAAGTATTGTGGCTAAAGCCTGCGGGGGAAACATTTGGTTTGTTCCAGTAAAATCATCGGTCTGTATAAAAAGTGTTTGATCGCCACAGGGCTCAACAGCATAAAGGTGATAGTCAACCACGCCAGGGGCAAACAAAATCTCATCCGACCAACCAAATCGTTTTCCTTCTTCCCAAATTAATCGATGTGGAAACGGGATTGGATTTCCTTCCATCAAAAATAGAGCATTCGCTTGTCCACCGTCAGAAGTATCGCCCTGTAATCCTTGAAAAGAAGAACTCCAACTAGGCATCGTGCTAAAGTCGGTCAATACCTCCCAAACTTGCTCAAGAGTAGCGTTGATTACAATAGATGTATAGACTCCTGCATGATCATCTGATCGACTGGTCGTATTACCTAACTCAGTCTTGGCCAAACATGGCATAAATTCATCATCTTGACTACATGAGATCATAACCATGTAGCCAATGATGAGTATGAAAAAGGGTTTGATAAACTGTTTCATAAGTCAACATTGAAATTGAGATTTTTGATATATTGAATGAAGTCATCATCATGAAGTTGTTTTCGAGTATCTAAAATTTGCTCGGCATCTGCCCCAGCTCGATAACGCATTTGATTGGTATCATCTGTTGCTGCTTTATAAATCACTTGGGCAACTAATGCTGGTGGAGAAAATTGAGTCGAACTTGTAGCCATACTTTTCACCAAGCCATCAACGATGGATTGATAATCCGTTAATTCAGGCTGGTGTTGAAAATCAAATGATCGCCCACTAAAATCCGTTGCAATCATTCCAGGTTCAATAATCTTGACTTGTATTCCTAGTCCTTCTAATTCAAATGAAAGAGATTCTGAAATACCTTCAACCGCAAACTTGGTTCCATGATACAAGCTACCTAAAGGAAATGTCATTTTTCCACCAATTGAAGAAATATTAATAATACGCCCAGATTTATTTTGTCTTAAATGCGGAAGTATTGCTTTGGTGACATCCAATAATCCAATCACATTGGTATTGAATTGTTTGATGATATTTTCGCGTGGAAATGCTTCGAGGGGCCCATAGGCTCCATATCCAGCATTATTGAGAAGCACATCAATTTTCTCAAACTTTTCAATCCCATTTTTAATGGTTTTTGTAATCGAATCTAAATCCGTAACATCTAATTTACTGACCAGAACATTGTCAAGTTGATTTAATTCTTGTTCTTTTTCTGGTGAACGCATACTAGCTATGACCTTCCAGCCTTTTTCATTGAAGTGCTTAGCCGTCGCTTTTCCAATGCCACTACTAGCCCCCGTGATTAAAATTGTTTTATTCATGATTTATATTGAATTAATGGTGATGCAAAATTGATTTTAATATACCAATTGGCCGTATACATTTCCAAGAAAGTTGTATACTTTTCGCCGATAAGCTTCATGAAGTATTCAAACCATTTTATGCACCAAGTTGTACTATTCTAATTCACATCTATTACAGATTACATTATTATATTCATTTTTATTTGATTTGAGTTTTAAATTCATTGTTGGCGCTATGGTTATGTTCGTCTGTAAAATTCAAAATCTATGAAAAAGCAAATCATTTCATAATTTTTAAGTTATGTTGTTAAAACTTCGATGGCTACTCATTCCAATAAGCATCGTCTATGGCTTGATTACAATAATCCGAAATCTTCTATTTGATTTAGAGATTTATAAACAGAAAAAAAAATCAATCAAACTCATTGGTGTGGGGAATCTTTCCATGGGAGGTACTGGAAAATCAATCGTCGTAGATTATCTCATAGAGCAATTGAACAACAAAGAAAAAATTGGTGTATTGAGTCGAGGTTACAAACGCATTAGCCAAGGATACGTCTTGGCAAAATCCAATGATACCCCCCAAACAATAGGCGATGAACCTTTTCAATTTTATTCCAAGTATCCCAATATATCAGTAGCCGTTAGCGAATGCCGTAGCATTGGAATCACTGAATTAGAAAAATTACATATCCAGATCGTTATACTCGACGATGTATTTCAACACCGATGGGTTAAACCGAACATATTAATTCTAACAACCTCTTTTCAAAGTCCATACTTCAAGGATTTTATATTTCCAGTTGGAAACCTCAGAGAATTAGCCATTGGGGCAAACCGTGCCGATATCATCTTAGTGACCAAGTGTCCAAATACATTAACCATAAAAACCAAAACCCTTTTTATTAAAAAAATTAATCCCAAGCCACATCAAAAGGTGTACTTCACTAAACTTTCTTATCCCAACAAAGTTTATGACCATCAAAAGAAACCATATTCATTAGAAACTTTTAAACATCAAAAAATCAAACTGATCACTGGAATAGTCGATCCTCATCTGCTGATTGAATATTTAAGACATCTTGAATTACAAATAGAACCCCTTTTATTTCCAGATCATCACAGTTATACTAAAAGCGATTTTTCTCAATTTTCTATGGAAAATCAATCTATTCTCACAACTGAGAAAGATTTTTATAAGTTGATTCAAGTCATTAATCCAAACAAAATTTTCTACTTACCCACACGACTAGAGTTTTTTAGCTCTAAAGATGCATCCGATTTTTTGAATCAAGTCTCTACATAAGATGCCTAATCGATATGCTTGTGTGCTTTGTAAGAAGATCGGACTAAGGGGCCACTTTCAACATGTCTAAAACCAAGGTCTAGTGCAAATTCTCGATACTTATCGAATTGCTCTGGTGAAATAAAGGCCGAAACTTCTAAATTTCTTTGGCTGGGTTGCAAATACTGTCCAATGGTAACCACATCAACACCCACTGACCGAAGGTCTTCTATAGATTCAAATACTTCATGTTCTAATTCTCCCAATCCCAACATGATACCCGATTTAGTCCTTTTAGATCCATTTTCTTTTAAATATTTCAAGACGCCTAGTGATGTATCATATTTGGCTTGTACTCGAACTTGTCTGGTCAAACGACGAACGGTTTCAATATTATGAGAAATCACTTCTGGAGCCACTTGAAGCAGACGATCCAGACATTGTTCGCTACCTTGAAAATCTGGAATAAGCGTTTCTAAAGTTGTCATCGGGCTCATACGACGAATGGCTTTTACAGTTTCGGCCCATAAAATAGATCCTTTATCTTTTAAGTCATCACGATCAACCGATGTAATCACTGCATGTTTGATACCCATAAGATGGATTGAATAAGCCACTTTTTCTGGCTCATCCCAACTAATAGGACTTGGACGTCCAGTTTGCACCCCACAAAAACCACAAGAACGAGTACATATATTGCCTAAAATCATAAATGTGGCTGTTCCTTCTGTCCAACATTCTCCAATATTAGGACAGCTTCCAGAAGTACAAATGGTATGTAATTTATACTTATCAACTAGATGCCTTAAGTCTTTATATTTTTCTCCTATGGGTAGCTTTGCTCGGATCCATGGGGGCTTTCTTTTTTTGGTATGCAGCCCCTTAGTAGAAGATAAAAAAGTCTTTTGAATTGGTTTAATACTTTTCCAAGTGGAAACTGATTCGGTTGATTTTTGTAAAATTTGCGTTGCCATTGTTACTGCTTACAAAGTTATAACAGCATGAGTTATCCGATTGATTTTAGAACAAAGTAGATATAAAATAACCCGTAAATCCAAGCAAAAAAACAATCCCTAGCACACTGATTAATTTGAGCACTATAGAAGGTCTTCTTTCTTTAGGCATGTGTTGACTAGTAACCACCGCTAAATTTAAACTAGCATAAATAGGAGCCGAGATGAATGAAAGTACTGTGGCTATTCGCACCAGTGTTCCCATTTCCGAAATAAATGAAATAAAAATAATCGACGTGCCTACAGCTAATATCACCATCCAAAGTCCATAGAGTTTTTTATCGCTGTTTTTTCTTTTGAGAATCATAGATTTTGGAGCCATCAACTCGACTGATCTAGTCATTACTCGGGGAGAAGCATCAAGGCAAGTAATCGTCGTACTTAACATCGTCGCAAAAGCTGCAATGGCTATCAAACCAAAAAATACTTGACCCATGGTTGACGTATAAAGATTGATGAGTTGTCCTGCAAATTCAGCCCCTTGAAAAGAAAAGATTTCTCCCGATCCAAACATGACCAGTGCACCAAGAGCCAAAAAGCAGATGGCCAGAACCACAGATGCCATATAACCGACATTAAAATCAAATAGTGATTCTTGATATGTTACTTTTTGATTTTTAGATTTTTCGATGGCCCACATAGAATACCAAATGGATCCATCCATATGTGCCGGCATCCAACCCATAAAAGCTAATAAAAAGAGTACTTCAGAACCTTTAGGCATGATTTGTGTGAAGGTTAAGTCAGCAGATGCCGTTCCTTTGACAAAAGCAACAACAACGGCCGTAACAGAACAAACGGCCAAAACAATCATGATGACTTTAATCAATCCATCTAAAAATTTATATTTTCCCAATACCAAGACAATGGCACAAAATACAACTAGTAAAATACACCAGACAACAATGCTAGAACTACCACCAAACAGTTGGATAGCCAATCCCGCTGTGACTACTGTTACGGCGGCTTGTACAGTAAACATCATCACAATATTCAAAACAAAATATAATATCAAATACCCTTTGCCAAGTCGATAATAGCCATCTAAAAGAGACTCTCCTGTTGATAGAGCATACCGTGGACCATATTGAAAAAAGGGATATTTAAACAAATTGATTAATAGTAAGGCCCATAGGAGTCCCCATCCAAAATCGGCACCGGCTCGCGTTGATTGTACTAAATGTGATACCCCCACAGCGCATCCAGCAAACAATAGTCCTGGACCTAACTTAGCAATACTTATCCGGGGCATTCTCTAATAATTTTAAAAGTCGCTTTCTAGAACGAAAGATTTTTACTTTGACTGTATTGATTGGTAAATTAAACCTCTCGGAAATATACTTTAATGACTGGTCTTCCATATAAAAGGCTTCCATTAAAGCGCGTTGATCTTCTTTAAGTTGATTCAAATGGCTCAATACCAACTCCAATTTTTCTTTATGGATTAAATCATCTTCAATCGTTGGAACTTCACTAGGAACATTAAACAGTTGCTGAGATGTTAAATCAGCATGTAAATCTTGTTGTTTGCCAACTTTACGGGTATGGTCAATATGATGGTTTCTAGCAATAGTAAACAACCAATTTTCAAACTGATATTTTAAATCAAATAAAGTGAGCTTATCAAATGCTTTAGTAAACACTTCTATTGAAAGAAGTTCGGCATGATGTTCATCATTGGTACGTTTAAGCAAAAAATGGTATACTGGCTTCCAAAATCGACGAAATAATTCGTGATAAGCTTTTTGATCTTTATTTCTTCCAAGAAGAACCAAGTCCTCTATGGGCAAAATATCTAATTGCGATTTCAGAATTATAATTTAGTTTAGTGATGGTTTTTGACATTCTGTTTGCTCGGGTCTTTTACCACAGAAACCACATGATTGACCAGCCTTATTTAAAAAAGGACTTTCACTAGCGCACGTGCCACTAAATCGCCCATCCTTTGTTGCCCAAATTTTAATAGCAATTCCACCAAAAGCCAAACCAACTAGGACAACTGAAATCAAAAATAACGCCATACCACCGCAAAGGTACCAAAATCAAAGCTTTTAAAATAGGGCATCCCAATTTTTAATCGTCACTAGGATGAAATAAACTAAAAATCCAATACAAATAAGGACTTTAAAAAACGTGCCCATTAAGAATCCTATAAATGCGCCAACGGCCACTTTAAAAGGAGAAGAATCCGAACGAGAAAATCTTCTAGCAATCAATTCTCCCACCAATGCCCCTAGAAAAGGACCCAATAATAAGCCAAAAGGACCCAATACAATGATCCCTAAAATAATACCAACCGTGCAACCCCGAATCGAAGCTTTAGATCCACCGTATTTTTTTGTTGAAATGATAGGCAAAAACAAATCAAGAACAAAAATCGTGATGGCAATCACTCCAGTAATAATAATTGCACGCCAATCAAATTGAATTGCTTGGGTCAAGTGAAGTAATAAGATACCAACCCATGATGATAAGGGACCGGGTATTATAGGTAATACACTCCCTGCCAACCCCAAAAGTATAAAAAAGACAGCGGCCCCAAATAAGAGAATTTCAATCATATTAAATAATCATTTAAAGAGCAATTTACGTTTTAATACTCGATTTGAATTGATACTTTTGTTTAATAGGGAGAATGTGGACTAAAAATTTAAGGGTGATTATAAATTGTTTTTCTATATAAGATCGACTTAACCGCATTCCAATGACTGAAAAAATCATTCTTGGTATCGATCCAGGCACCCAAAAAATGGGGTTTGGAGCCATAAAGATTATCAATAATAGGCCTTCCTTGTACAAGACCCTTGAATTAAAACTGACCAGTATTAAGGATCCCTACAGAAAATTGAGAGAGATTTATATCAAAAGTAAAGAACAAATCGATTTGATTCGACCCCACCAAATTGCTATTGAAGCTCCTTTTTATGCCTCTAATCCTCAATCTCTTTTAAAATTGGGACGAGCTCAAGGGGTTGCCATTGCAGCCGTATTTTCTAAAAATGTTACCGTTACTGAATATTCTCCTAGGAAAATTAAGCAATCCATCGTCGGAAGGGGCAATGCTTCCAAAAAACAAATCGCACAAATGTTAAAAAGTTTATTATCTCTTGAAAGCATTTCATTTAACCATGATGTATCCGATGCCATTGCCGTTGCCTTATGCCATTTTTATAATTCCAATCATCTAGATTTACAAAGTAACTCCTATAAATCTTGGAGTTCATTTATTAGCGATAATCCAGGACGATTGGTCTCTTCACAAGAAGTTTCAAAACAATAAATATCCACTTTCTTGGCTTCACTATACTTTCATTATCCCTTTTGTAAAAGGGCGTGTACCTATTGTAATTATTACTTTTCAACCTCAACTTCAAACCGTCAAACGATTATAGAGGCTCTGATAAAAGAACTAGAATTGAGAAAACAAGAAGTCCATGGTCCAATCAATACCATTTATTTTGGTGGTGGAACCCCATCATTAATGTCTGTTTTTCAGATTCAACAAATTTTAAATAAAATCTTTCAACTGTTTTATGTTGATTCTAATGCTGAAATCACCTTTGAAACCAATCCCGATGATATTTCAAAAAACTATCTCTATAAGTTAAAACAATTGGGAATCAATAGATTGAGTCTAGGAATTCAATCGTTTAATGACCAGGAATTAAAAACCATCGGGCGCATTCACGATGGTAAAAAAGCACTCGATAGCTTGAAATTAGTGGCCAATGCATTTGAAAATTTTTCTATTGACTTAATTTATGGACTGGTTCATTCAACCATAGAAAGTTGGAAATCCAATCTCATCAAGGCTCTTGATTATTCCCCAAAGCACCTATCGCTTTATATTTTGACAATAGAAGAACATACTCTTTTAGACCATCAAATATCACATGGAAAAATTAAACTTCCTGAAGAAAAAGTGATTTTTGACCAATACAACCACGGAGTTGATTATTTAGAAACCAATGGGTATTTGCATTATGAAATATCTTCATTTGCATTGCCTCGATGGCAATCAAAACACAATACATCCTATTGGACTAACCAACCCTACTGGGGTTTTGGTCCTTCAGCACACAGTTTTGATGGAAAGAAAACCAGAAGTTGGAATATTGAAAACAATCATTTATACCTTCAATCAATCCATCAAGGAAAACATCCCAAAAAAGAAGAAGTATTGACTGAAATTAATCGTTATAATGAGTATTTGATGATCTCATTACGAACTAACCAAGGTATAGATTTAAATCACCTCTCTAACCAATGGGCTAGAGGTTATGAAACCGATTTACTTCACAAAGCATCTCACTACATTAAACAACAAATGATGTATCAAAATCAATGCCGGCTCAAGTTGACTAAACATGGAAAAATATTGGCTGATAGAATTATTTCTGATCTATTTATAGAGTCTACGCCCCTTGAAAAAGTTTAGTGTAATGATGGTAAAAATATTTGACCGTTTCAATCCCTTTAAAAAAATTATACAATCCAAAATGTTCGTTTGGAGAATGAATCGCATCACTGTCTAAACCAAATCCCATAAGAATAGATTTTATTCCTAACACCTTTTCAAAACTTGAAACGATGGGAATACTGCCGCCCCCTCGAGTGGCTATGGGAGCCGTACCAAATGCATTTTGATAGGCTAAACGAGCAGCTCGATATCCTACATGATTACGTGAAACTACATAGGGATTTCCTCCTTGATAGCTTTTAATCGTTATTCTGCATGATTCTGGCGCTATTTTTTTCAGGTACTCTTCAAATGATTTTGAAATGATTTCCCATTGCTGATGGGGTACCAAACGCATGGAAATCTTGGCTGTCGCTTTGCTAGGGATCACTGTTTTGGCTCCTTCCAGAATATATCCCCCCCAAAAGCCGTTGACGTCAAGAGAAGGTCTTGTTGATTTTCGTTCGATAGTTGTAAAATCTTTTTCTCCAATAATATCCTTTATTCCAATAGAATGTTTAAACCCTTCTATATCAAATGTTTCTTTGAGCATTTCAACTTTTGATTCTTCATCCAACGGAACCACATGGTCATAAAATCCTGGAATCGTAATTTGTTGATCTTGATCATGAAGATGGGCAATCATTTTAGATAAGAGATTGATCGGATTTGGAACTGCTCCACCATATACTCCAGAGTGCAAATCAATCGATGGGCCTTCTAATTGGACTTCTAGATAGCTCAGACCTCTTAAACCTGTAGTAATAGAAGGTTGAGATTTTGAAATCATAGCGGTATCTGAAATTAAAATGAGGTCTGCTTTTAGCATTTGTTTATGCTTGGTAATAAACTCTTCCAAGTGGGTGCTCCCGATCTCTTCTTCACCTTCAATTAAAAAGACAACATTGCAATCGAGTTTATTATCTCTCACCAATTCTTCAAAAGCTTTGATATGAATCCATACTTGTCCTTTATCATCACACGCCCCACGAGCAAAGATGGCCCCCTCCGGGTGAATTTGAGTTTTTTTAACCACCGGCTTAAAAGGGTCTGTTGACCATTGATTCAATGGATCAGGCGGTTGAACATCATAATGCCCATAGATCATTATTGTTGGGGATTTTGAATTGACCATCCGTGAACCAACAACGACTGGATGCCCTTTGGTCGGGTAGATGGTTGCTGTGTTACATCCGGATTCGATGAGCATGTTTTTTATCCATTGGGCGGCTTGATTCATTTGTGCAAGATAGTTGGAGTCGGCACTTACTGATGCCAATGCCAAAAATTCTTTTAATTGATTGATATATTTTTTTTGAGTCTTAGTGATAATCATTTATAATTTTGTCTTATTAACTTTATGCTCAAATATAAAATAGAATTCGATGTTAACGCATTGATTTTTCTTTACTCAAATCCAATATCTAACTATCTTTGCTGTCCCATTTTGCGGGTGTGGTGAAATTGGCAGACACGCTAGATTTAGGATCTAGTGCTTAATCGCATGGGGGTTCGAGTCCCTTCACCCGCACTATTTTAAATCTTCGAGAAGTTCTTTGATTGAAATCAAAGAACCTTAACATAACCCACCGACCTTTTTTGAATATCAACCACTGATCTTGGTATTTAGTTTGACTTTTTATGAGAACCATCACAAAAAGGCATATTCAAAGACTTTCCACAACTACACAAGCTAAATTTCATACCATATTTCAATTTATTTCCCAAGTGATCCGTTAAATAGACTGGTCCTTGGATGACTATTGGTCCAGAAGGCTTTCGAAAGATATGAACCTTTTTATCAGACATTCAACGAACTATTTTGCGTATCTTTTTTAATCTGCTCAATAAAATCTAGAATCTGCTGTTCTAAAATGGGAAGGGGCACCACACCTTGTTCTAAAATCACTTCGTGAAATGATCGAATATCAAAATCACTACCCAATTCATCTTCCGCTTTTTCTATGAACTCACGAATTTTGATTTCACCAATTTTATAAGACAAAACTTGTCCAAGCGAGGAAATATAACGATCGACTTCGGTATTGATTTCGTGAGTGGATAACGCTGTGTATTTTTTGGGAATTATATACCAGAGTGGCATTTAGTTTTTATCAAAAAAACACACTATACGCTTAAATTAAAATTTTAAAAAAAGTCATCAAATGGGTCATAGTCTTTTGTGGAATCAAGAGTGTTTTTTGAATTCCTTCTTTCTTGAGAAATCGTGTTAGTGAAAAAATCATATAGTTTTTTTGTTTTGAAGCCTAAAGGCTTATAAAGTTGATAAACCTTGATCAATTGATCAATTTGATTTTTGTGGTTCTGTTTATTAGCGATACTAAACCTTAATGTCAAACGACTGCGATGTTTTACCGAGGGATAATCTTTAAATGGATAGCTTGTTTTATGGATAATACCAATACTTTGGGCTAAAATGTAAAATCGATCATTGTCTGTCAATAGGCGATTGACTCGGTCTTTAACTTCTTTTCTAATTTCGAGATGTTTAGAGGGGTTAAAATCTTTACGGCCTAATGATTGGATTTGATCTTCCCAATTTGCTGGAATGTCATTTAATAAGGGGTCTAAAATTTTGAAAGATTGGGTTCCAGAAGAAATGATTTCATAAACGATATTTTCCCGATAATTTTCAAAAGATATTTGATTATTCATCAGTTGTAGCACATCAAAAGTGTCCTTAGCAACATTTGGGAATCATACACCAAAGTGGCAAAAATAAGTCAACCATCGTTGATTTTGGAGGTTTCTAGGTCATTATTTTTTCGTAACTTGTTGCGAATAAATAGTTATTGGTATGCATCTGATGAACATCTTAACATTGTTTGGCACGGAAGAAAAAGCGAAACAATGGTTGATAGAGAAACTTTGGAATAACCAAATCCGATGTCCCAAATGTCAATCTTGCAACATTCATCGATGAGGCATCGTTGTCGTGGTTGCCCCCATAAAACCAAGTTTTCATTGAAAACAGGTTCGGTGATGGAAGGCTCTCAATGGAGTTATCAAGTATGGGCTGTGGCCATTGATCTCGTCACCAACAACACCAAAGGCATTTCATGGGTTCGATTAGCCAAAGCGTGTGGGATGACCCAAAAATCCGCATGGTTTTTGTTGCAACGCATCCGATGGGCTTTTGACATCAAAAAACAAAAGCTAAAAGGAACGGTGGAAGTCGATGAAACCTATATGGGTGGCAAACGAAAGGAATTCAGTTCATTGGGGCGATGAGCTGTTGGAAAAACGCCCATCATTGGTATGAAATGCCGAGAAAGCAATCAGATCATCGCTTATTCTGTCGAACAGACGGATGGTGAGACACGGCATGAATTTATTATGGAAAACACGACGGAAGATAGTCTGATTTACACGGATGAAGCCCGATCTTATTGGGGTCTTCCAAGAGATCATCAAACCGTCAATCATCGTCGCTATGAATATGTTCGAGAGGATGTGCATACCAATGGCATGGAAAGCCACTAGGCTTTATTCAAACGAGGTTATCATGGAACTGATCATTGGATGAGCCGAAAACATCTCCATCGTTATGTTCAAGAATTTACCACCAAGCATCACATCAAAGCGTTATCTTCGATGGACAACATGGCTTATTTGGCTTCAATCATGGCCAATAAACGGCTTTTATATCGAGAGTTAGTAGCCTACAATCATGATTTTATTTTAATTCGATCAAATACTACTTTTACTTCGTCAATCCATTTTTTTCTAATGAAGTCCACCAAACACAAACCCATCGATGCTCCTTATGTTCAAACCAAAAAAGTTCAAATGCCTCCATCATCCTATCGTCCAAGCAAAAAAGAATTAGAAATGCCTTTTGAAAATCTTGGATGAACCAAAAAACAGATGCCAGAAGCATTATCTATTTCGATTAGGAAATAGAATTCTAAAAAATTTATCAACGATGGCTAATTTAGAAAATACCCCCCCCCAGATTTTATTCACAAAATCCTAAAAAAACTAATTCAACACTCCGCATTTTTTAGATGCTGATAAAAAATTAGATGAAGAAATTGGGAGGACAAGCTATTGCCACTTTGGTATATAATTCCCTTTAGAAACATCACGAGCAAACATTAATAGTTCATCAGGCGTTTTAGCATAAAATTGAGGATCGGTTCTTAAAAAGTTTAAAAATTGATCGAAATCGCCTTCAAAACTTAACTCATCCATCATCGATTGCATTTCATTTCGAATCCGAGCCACTTCTTTCAAACCTTTATCATGTATTTCTTGGGCGGTTCAATCTAATGTGGTATAGTAATGGATTCTCGACTGGTCATACGCCATCCCATTAGGAATCTCAGAAGTTCCAATAGTGGTTCTTGTATGAGGCAAATATTGGGACTGAAAAAATTCTTCGATTGATTGAAAAGTAGGAATGACTTTTTCTCTGATGATCGACTTTCCAACACCAATAAGGGAATCTTTGAAGCTTTGGGGCAATACCACAGGCAGTTTTTTTAATGGGCTGAAATAATAATTCTCTTCTGCAGTTGAAGTTATGTGTTGGCGATAACTAGATTCATATCCTTTAAAAATTATCAAAGGTTGTGAAATTCCTGCTTCGATTCCTTTTAAAATCAATTCTTTTTGTTGTTCGATATAGGTAGCTATGGCTTCTAAAAATTTTAGATAATCGATGACCGCCTTTCGATTTCTTAATTCTTGAACTCCAAAAGTGAGTGATATATGGAAACCGCCATCAGACCATATTGGATTCCAATGCCGATTGAATTGGTATGGTACTCTTTCTTCGTTGATTAAAAAAGACCGTATTTCAAAAGAAATCTGATCGGTTTCTTCCAATTGATTTTTATCGATACTAGCTAGTTTATTTTGCAATTCTTGGTAAAACCGATGATCTCGATCAAATCTTTCTTGGGAATAATCTCCTAATGGATACTTGTCAGAAATTGATGTGTGATTTTCAAAAGATTTAATGACTTGAAATAGTTTTTCTTTTTCAGAAACGGCTGTTTGACATCCCACCAAAAGAACAAACAAAAAACAGAGTCGTGTTAAATTGTTGTGTTTTTTGATGCCCATGAGAATTTTAATTTTGAAATATAGTTGAAAACTCAAAATAATGAAGGTTTTATTTAATTTCTTTCAGCAAAAGATCATATCAAACCCCATCCGTTCATTTCAACACACATGATGAAGAACCACATAATGCTAACATTGGTTATTTAGAATGATTCAAAATAGTTAGTTTTGCGTCTAGTTTTTTATCCTAAATACTACTTTAGTATAGACGTGAATCGACAGCGTATTTCAACCAAATCTTTTGTAATTGCAGTGGTTATATCATTATTGGTTTCCGATATTGCTCATGCGCAACAAATTACGGA
Source organism: Flavobacteriaceae bacterium (assembly GCA_965221765.1). Taxonomy (GTDB): domain Bacteria; phylum Bacteroidota; class Bacteroidia; order Flavobacteriales; family Flavobacteriaceae; genus Bin25. The sequence goes on along the minus strand of OZ244911.1, from coordinate 1,470,096 downwards.
TTCGTTGGCTGTTCGAGACTTAGATCCAGTGGTTCTTACGGCCACTAGAACCCAAAGGCAATTGTCTTCACTCCCCGTGATGGCCGATATTGTAACCCAAGAAGAAATCAATAGGATTCATTCTGTTAGGCTCCCTGATATATTAAGCGAACAAACGGGTTTGATTAGCGTTCCAGATTTTGGTGGCGTTGAAGGTGTACAAATCCAAGGCATGGACAGTCAATATATTTTAGTTCTTTTAGATGGCGTTCCATTGGTTGGCCGCTCTGCGGGAACGTTAGATATCGGCAGGATCACCACTGGAAATATTCAGCAAATTGAAATTATCAAAGGAGCTTCTTCTAGCTTGTATGGTAGTGATGCTTTGGGAGGAGTCATCAATATCATCACCCAAAGTAATGAACTAGGTTTTAATGCCCATGTCGGTCACCAATTAGGTTCATTTAATAATCAAAATAGCATATCTAATATCAATTATAAAAAAGATCAAGTTGGCATCGATGTTTTTATGAATCGATTCAGCAGTGATGGGTTTGACCTAGTTCCTAAAGATCAATTTCAGACGGTCCATCCTTTTGTCAATTATACGGCGACCGCTCGATTTAGTTATGAATTTTCAGACAACATAACAGCTAGTATTTATGGTCGGGTGTATGATGAACATCAAGAAAATTCATCATTACTATCTTCCGATGAAATCTTGACCGGCGAAAATAATCTAGACGAATTGAATTTAAATTTCAACGCTCATTGGAATATCAATGACCAATGGCGCAGTGAGCTTGAATTTCACAGTACTCGATATACATTGGGAAGTTTTTTGAATGATTCTAATGGCGAAACTTTTTCTAATAGTGCATTTGTTCAAAACCTAACAAGACCTGAAATTCGCACCGTTTTTTCACCCAACGAAAAAAATACAATAATCGGTGGGTTTGGTTCTACCCAAGAGTCGGTCCAACGAGATGATTTTATTTCTAATCCGAGATTTCATGCCCAATATTTTTACTTTCAATATGATGCCTATCCATTGGAAGGATGGAATGTCATTGCAGGATTTAGATTTGATTGGCATAGTGAATACAACGCACAGTTTAGTCCAAAATTGGCTCTCAGGTACCAATTAACTAGAGATTTTGCTATTAAAGGATCGGTCGGTTATGGGTTTAAAGCCCCGGACTTCAGACAATTATATTTGAATTTTACCAATAAAAATGTAGGATATATAGTTATCGGCCGCCAAGCCGTTGAAAATAGACTTCGAGAGCTGGCTCTCCAAGGCGAACTCACTACAGGTTCGGTCCATCGATTAACCCAAATCATGGGGCAATTTAATAGCCCCTTAAAAGCTGAATCATCCATCGCCTATAATGCTGGATTAACTTTTAATCCTTCGAAAGCTATCAACATGTCGGCAACCTATTTTAGAAATAATATCTCTAATTTGATTGAAACCTTACCCATTGCAAGATTGAGAAATGGACAAAATATTTTTAGTTATATCAATCTGAACGAAGTATATACCGAAGGATTGGAATATAATTTTAAATGGAGTATTTTAAAAAATCTAGATTTAAAAGGGGGGTATCAATTACTATATTCCAAAGATCAAGCGATTGAAAAGGCATTTAGAGAAGGTAACGTATTTGCTAGAAACTCTGTGAGTTCTCCGGTCATTCGGCTAAATGAAGACGATTATTATGGCCTTTTTAATCGTTCACGTCATATGGCTAATTTGAAACTATTTTATGAAGTCCCATCTTGGGGATTTGACACTAATATTCGGGCCACCTATCGCAGTAAGTATGCTTTATTTGATACCAATAGTAATGCTCATTTAGATGTGTATGACCATTTTGCCGATGCTTATTGTATTGTTGATTTTGCTTTAAACAAACGGTTGTTCAATAACTATTTACTTGGTTTTGGAATTGATAACTTGTTTGATTTTACTGATCCTCCTAATGCTTCTAATATTGCTGGAAGAATCTATTATGCTAGTGTGCGTATCGATTTATAAAAATTATTGACAACCTTAATTGCTACTAATTAAACTAAATCTCAGAATTAATTACTCTTATGTTCAACCATCTTGAGCAACATGTGCCTCCCTACAAATAATGGATTAGAGAAAATACTAAAGGGGCCTATCGACGTTTCAAAATCGAACCAAAACAAAGGGATTTCTTAGCGGTATGTATTCATCAAGCCCCCGTCGATGAAGCCACGGAGGACCAATAGAGCCGTTGATCGGATAAGGAGTTGGAGATAGAAAAAACCGCTTACCATTATAAGAGGTCCAGACCGATATTCTTAGGGCACCATGATAGAAAAGGAGTCTACCGAATGTCTCGCTGACTCCAGAACCCAAAGACCCCACACGGCCCATCAGATCATTCCCATCTCTGCTGATGATGGATTAGTTTTTCACTGTTTCTTACATAAAATAACGCTTTTTTCCAAAGGCGGGCTTTACTAGAATGATACTCCGATTGACATTCCTAAAAAAAATCAAAAAAAATCATATTTTTTTCAAAAATGGGGGGGGGTACTGATTATCTTTGTATTAAAACTCGTCATCCGTTCCGTATGGATGACCATCAAACCATGTATGCATTAACCTTGAAATCTATCCGCTCATGACCCATGGCTTCCATAGGAGATTTGCTGGGGGGCTCCTCTTGCTGTTCTTGATCTTTTTTTGCTGTTCGGAAGATACCGTGCCCGTCACGCCATTTACCCCCCCCCTATTTTATACTGTAACGACCGCCACTAGTATCGGTGGGACCATCACCCCTTCCCAGAGCATCGCTAGTAGTGAATTCGTGAATATCACCGCCACCCCGCATGAGCATTATCAATTCAAAACCTGGACGGGTGATTGTCTCATCCGTGACCAAGAAGCTAGTGTCCGTTTTGAAGTCAGCGGTCATTGCTCCATCACGGCGGTCTTTGAAAAAATCAACTATCCCATCACGGCTACCACCACCGAAGGAGGAACGGTCACCGGACTGCCCGACCAGGCCAGCCCCCAAGGACAGCCCATCACCCTCCAAGCCGTGCCCCAAGAACACCATGTCTTTACTGGCTGGACGACCGATGAAGCCGCCGGCTGTCCCACCCTAGAAGACCCCACCCGACCAGCCCTCTCTTTTGTCATCCAAGGGCCCTGCGGATTCCAAGCTACTTTTCAAAAAGTCCAACGCACTATCACCACCGCCATTGATGAAGGCGGCACCATTACCCCCACCCAAACCGTCGAACACGATCAGCCCGTAACCATTACCGTAACCCTCGAAGAGGGCTATACACTAAACCAATGGACGGGCAACTGCGGGACCTTTTCTCCCCAAGACCTCACCATCACCTTTCCCGCTACCGAGGATTGCCAGCTCCAAGCCATTCTCGAAAAAATAACCTATCTCCTCCAAGCCACCCCTACCCCAGGAGGCACTATTGATGAGCCCACTCAACTCGAAGCCACCCCAGGCCAATCGGTGACCTTCACCGCCGTGGCTGACCAAAACCATGTCTTTGCCGGTTGGGAAACCGATGCCGCCTCCGAGTGTCCTACGATTAAAAATCCCCAAGAGCCTACCCTCTCGTTCATCGTCACCGGCCCCTGTGCCCTGCAAGCGATCTTTCAAAAAGCCCGACGCACTATCACCACCGCCATTGATGAAGGCGGCACCATTACCCCCACCCAAACCGTCGAACACGATCAGCCCGTAACCATTACCGTAACCCTCGAAGAGGGCTATACACTAAACCAATGGACGGGCAACTGCGGGACCTTTTCTCCCCAAGACCTCACCATCACCTTTCCCGCTACCGAGGATTGCCAGCTCCAAGCCATTCTCGAAAAAATAACCTATCTCCTCCAAGCCACCCCTACCCCAGGAGGCACTATTGATGAGCCCACTCAACTCGAAGCCACCCCAGGCCAATCGGTGACCTTCACCGCCGTGGCTGACCAAAATCATGTCTTTGCCGGTTGGGAAACCGATGAGACGACCGAGTGTCCCACGATTAAAAATCCCCAAGAGCCTACCCTCTCGTTCATCGTCACCGGCCCCTGTGCCCTGCAAGCGATCTTTCAAAAAGCCCAACGCACCATCACTACCGCCATCAATACAGGCGGCACCATTACCTCCACCCAAACCATCGAACATGGACAAACGGTGCGCATTACCGTCGAGGTGGATGACGACTATACCCTAAAAGAATGGGAAAGCGATTGCGGCAGCTTTAGTTCTAGTGACACCACCATCACCTTCCCCGCGACCAAGGATTGCCAAGTGACTGCCGTGCTACAAGAAGTTGAAGAAGAACCAACACCCCAGACCAAAGATTGCAACGGACAACCCATTCCCATCGACGAGGATTGTCCTGAGCCAGAGCCCCAAACCAAATCTTGTTGGGATGGTTCTGTGATTCCTCGCTCTCAAAGTTGTCCGATTCAAACCAAAGATTGCAACGGACAACCCATTCCCATCGACGAGGATTGTCCTGAGCCAGAGCCCCAAACCAAATCTTGTTGGGATGGTTCTGTGATTCCTCGCTCTCAAAGTTGTCCGATTCAAACCAAAGATTGCAACGGACAACCCATTCCCATCGACGAGGATTGTCCTGAGCCAGAGCCCCAAACCAAATCTTGTTGGGATGGTTCTGTGATTCCTCGCTCTCAAAGTTGTCCGATTCAAACCAAAGATTGCAACGGACAACCCATTCCCATCGACGAGGATTGTCCTGAGCCAGAGCCCCAAACCAAATCTTGTTGGGATGGTTCTGTGATTCCTCGCTCTCAAAGTTGTCCGATTCAAACCAAAGATTGCCATGGCAATCAAATCCCTAGTGGGGATACTTGTCCTGATTTGCTAGTCCAGCATAGCAATGGCGTGACCATCATCATCAATCCCGCGCTTCAAAACCATTCGCAGTATGCGGGACGAAAAGCGACGGTCGATGGCACCGAGTATACCATCGTGACCAATGCCACCCTCAAAACCTGGGCAGCCGATGATCAGACCAATGCCGTCTGTACCTCATTGGTGACCGATATGAGTGACTTGTTCCGAAATAAAGCCACTTTTAACCAAGATATCAGCTCCTGGGATACCAGTCGTGTCACCACGATGGAAAACATGTTTACTAAGGCTAATGCTTTTAATGAAGATATTGGCGATTGGGATGTCAGCCAAGTGACCAATATGAATCATATGTTTAATACAGCCAGTGCCTTTAATCAAGACATCGGCGACTGGGATGTCAGCCAAGTGACCACTATGAATTCGATGTTTGCTAATGCTCCGGCCTTTAATCAAGATATCAGCGGGTGGGATGTTAGTAGTGTGACCTCGATGAGAACGATGTTTGCTAATGCTACGGCCTTCCACCAAGATATTAGTGAGTGGACCGTCAGTCAGGTGACTACTTGCATTCAGTCGGTCTGTGACTTGATGGCCGCCTATCGCCCGGCTTTTAGTAGCTGTAGCCTTAGTTGTCCAGTCCAGACCCAAGATTGTCATGGACAACCCATCCCCGCGGGGGATACCTGTCCCCCCTTGCTAAAAAAACATAGTAATGGCACCACGGTCATCCTCCATCCCGACCTCCAAAATCCTTCGTCCTATGCGGGACGAAAAGCGACGGTCGATGGCACCGAGTATACCCTCGTGACCAATGCCACCCTCAAAACCTGGGCCGCCGATGATCAGACCAATGCCGTCTGTACTTCTTTGGTGACCGATATGAGTGCCTTGTTCCGAAATAAAGCCTCGTTTAATCAAAATATCAGCTCGTGGGATACCAGCGGGGTGACCACCATGCAACAGATGTTTCAAGGCGCCGCGGCTTTTAATCAAGATATCGGCGAGTGGAATGTCAGTAGCGTGACCAATATGAATTCGATGTTCAATGGCGCCAGGGCCTTTAATCAAGATATCGGGGATTGGGATGTCAGCCAGGTGACCACGATGGCCGGCCTGTTTGAAAACACGCGGGCCTTCAACCAGGATATTAGCGGGTGGGATGTCAGCAAGGTGACCACGATGCGAGAAACGTTTAAAGGAGCCACGGCTTTTGATCAAGATATTAGCGACTGGGATGTCAGCAGTGTGACCACCTGTACCGAGGCGGTCTGTGGCTTGGTGCCGGCCTACCGTCCTGCTTTTACGTGTAGCGTCAGTTGTCCCACGCCCCCCTTGCTAGTCAAGGCGGCCAATGGGGTGACCGTCCTCCTCAATCCCTTGCTAGAAGCTTCCCAGATCCCTTCGGCAGGCGATACCTACACCCTCGAGGGGACCACCTATACCATCGTGGATAATGCCGCCCTCAAAACCTGGGCGACCAATGATCAGACCAATGCCGTCTGTACTTCTTTGGTGACCGATATGAGTGCCTTGTTCCGAAATAAAGCCTCGTTTAATCAAAATATCAGCTCGTGGGATACCAGCGGGGTGACCACCATGCAACAGATGTTTCAAGGCGCCGCGGCTTTTAATCAAGATATCGGCCACTGGAATACCAGCAGCGTGACCAATATGATTGCGATGTTCAATGGCGCCACGGCCTTTAATCAAGATATCGGGGATTGGAATGTCAGTAGCGTGACCACGATGTGGTTGATGTTTAACCGAGCCACGGTCTTCAACCAAGACCTCGGGGAGTGGAATGTCAGCAAGGTCACCACGATGCAACAGATGTTTACTGAGGCGGTGGCCTTCAACCAAGACATCGGCGAGTGGAATGTCAGTAGCGTGACCAATATGGGGGCGATGTTCAGTGCCGCCTGGGCCTTCAATCAAGATATCGGGGATTGGGATGTCAGCCAGGTGACCACGATGGCCGGCCTGTTTCAAAACACGCGGGCTTTTAATCAAGATCTCAGCGGGTGGGATGTGAGCAGCGTGACCACGATGGCCGGCCTGTTTCAAAGCACGCGGGCCTTCAACCAGGATATCAGCGGGTGGGATGTCTCGAAGGTGACCTCCATGCGGGAGATGTTTGAGCAAGCCACGGCCTTTAATCAAGATATTAGCGGGTGGGATGTCAGCAAGGTGACCACGATGCGAGAAACGTTTAAAGGAGCCACGGCCTTTAACCAAGATCTCAGCGGGTGGACCGTCAGTCAGGTCACTAGGTGTACCGAGGCGGTCTGTGGCTTGGTGCCGGCCTACCGTCCTGCTTTTACGTGTAGCGTCAGTTGTCCCACGCCCCCCTTGCTAGTCAAGGCGGCCAATGGGGTGACCGTCCTCCTCAATCCCTTGCTAGAAGCTTCCCAGATCCCTTCGGCAGGCGATACCTACACCCTCGAGGGGACCACCTATACCATCGTGGATAATGCCGCCCTCAAAACCTGGGCGACCAATGATCAGACCAATGCCGTCTGTACTTCTTTGGTGACCGATATGAGTGCCTTGTTCCGAAATAAAGCCTCGTTTAATCAAAATATCAGCTCGTGGGATACCAGCGGGGTGACCACCATGCAACAGATGTTTCAAGGCGCCGCGGCTTTTAATCAAGATATCGGCCACTGGAATACCAGCAGCGTGACCAATATGATTGCGATGTTCAATGGCGCCACGGCCTTTAATCAAGATATCGGGGATTGGAATGTCAGTAGCGTGACCACGATGTGGTTGATGTTTAACCGAGCCACGGTCTTCAACCAAGACCTCGGGGAGTGGAATGTCAGCAAGGTCACCACGATGCAACAGATGTTTACTGAGGCGGTGGCTTTTAATCAAGATATCGGCGAGTGGAATGTCAGTAGCGTGACCAATATGGGGGCGATGTTCAGTGCCGCCTGGGCCTTCAATCAAGATATCGGGGATTGGGATGTCAGCCAGGTGACCACGATGGCCGGCCTGTTTGAAAACACGCGGGCCTTTAATCAAGATCTCAGCGAGTGGAATGTCAGTAGCGTGACCACGATGGCCGGCCTGTTCAGTAGCGCTTGGGCGTTCAACCAGGATATCAGCGGGTGGGATGTCTCGAAGGTGACCTCCATGCGGGAGATGTTTGAAAACACGCGGGCCTTCAACCAGGATATTAGCGGGTGGGATGTCAGCAAGGTGACCACGATGCGAGAAACGTTTAAAGGAGCCACGGCTTTTGATCAAGATATTAGCGACTGGGATGTCAGCAGTGTGACCACCTGTACCGAGGCGGTCTGTGGCTTGGTGCCGGCCTACCGTCCTGCTTTTACGTGTAGCGTCAGTTGTCCCACGCCCCCCTTGCTAGTCAAGGCGGCCAATGGGGTGACCGTCCTCCTCAATCCCTTGCTAGAAGCTTCCCAGATCCCTTCGGCAGGCGATACCTACACCCTCGAGGGGACCACCTATACCATCGTGGATAATGCCGCCCTCAAAACCTGGGCGACCAATGATCAGACCAATGCCGTCTGTACTTCTTTGGTGACCGATATGAGTGCCTTGTTCCGAAATAAAGCCTCGTTTAATCAAAATATCAGCTCGTGGGATACCAGCGGGGTGACCACCATGCAACAGATGTTTCAAGGCGCCGCGGCTTTTAATCAAGATATCGGCCACTGGAATACCAGCAGCGTGACCAATATGATTGCGATGTTCAATGGCGCCAGGCCTTTAATCAAGATATCGGGGATTGGAATGTCAGCAAGGTGACCACGATGTGGTTGATGTTTAACCGAGCCACGGTCTTCAACCAAGACCTCGGGGAGTGGAATGTCAGCAAGGTCACCACGATGCAACAGATGTTTACTGAGGCGGTGGCTTTTAATCAAGATATCGGCGAGTGGAATGTCAGTAGCGTGACCAATATGGGGGCGATGTTCAGTGCCGCCTGGGCCTTTAATCAAGATATCGGGGATTGGGATGTCAGCCAGGTGACCACGATGGCCGGCCTGTTTGAAAACACGCGGGCCTTTAATCAAGATCTCAGCGAGTGGAATGTCAGTAGCGTGACCACGATGGCCGGCCTGTTCAGTAGCGCTTGGGCGTTCAACCAGGATATCAGCGGGTGGGATGTCTCGAAGGTGACCTCCATGCGGGAGATGTTTGAAAACACGCGGGCCTTCAACCAGGATATTAGCGGGTGGGATGTCAGCAAGGTGACCACGATGCGAGAAACGTTTAAAGGAGCCACGGCTTTTGATCAAGATATTAGCGACTGGGATGTCAGCAGTGTGACCACCTGTACCGAGGCGGTCTGTGGCTTGGTGCCGGCCTACCGTCCTGCTTTTACGTGTAGCGTCAGTTGTCCCACGCCCCCCTTGCTAGTCAAGGCGGCCAATGGGGTGACCGTCCTCCTCAATCCCTTGCTAGAAGCTTCCCAGATCCCTTCGGCAGGCGATACCTACACCCTCGAGGGGACCACCTATACCATCGTGGATAATGCCGCCCTCAAAACCTGGGCGACCAATGATCAGACCAATGCCGTCTGTACTTCTTTGGTGACCGATATGAGTGCCTTGTTCCGAAATAAAGCCTCGTTTAATCAAAATATCAGCTCGTGGGATACCAGCGGGGTGACCACCATGCAACAGATGTTTCAAGGCGCCGCGGCTTTTAATCAAGATATCGGCCACTGGAATACCAGCAGCGTGACCAATATGATTGCGATGTTCAATGGCGCCACGGCCTTTAATCAAGATATCGGGGATTGGAATGTCAGTAGCGTGACCACGATGTGGTTGATGTTTAACCGAGCCACGGTCTTCAACCAAGACCTCGGGGAGTGGAATGTCAGCAAGGTCACCACGATGCAACAGATGTTTACTGAGGCGGTGGCCTTCAACCAAGACATCGGCGAGTGGAATGTCAGTAGCGTGACCAATATGGGGGCGATGTTCAGTGCCGCCTGGGCCTTCAATCAAGATATCGGGGATTGGGATGTCAGCCAGGTGACCACGATGGCCGGCCTGTTTCAAAACACGCGGGCTTTTAATCAAGATCTCAGCGGGTGGGATGTGAGCAGCGTGACCACGATGGCCGGCCTGTTTCAAAGCACGCGGGCCTTCAACCAGGATATCAGCGGGTGGGATGTCTCGAAGGTGACCTCCATGCGGGAGATGTTTGAGCAAGCCACGGCCTTTAATCAAGATATTAGCGGGTGGGATGTCAGCAAGGTGACCACGATGCGAGAAACGTTTAAAGGAGCCACGGCCTTTAACCAAGATCTCAGCGGGTGGACCGTCAGTCAGGTCACTAGGTGTACCGAGGCGGTCTGTGGCTTGGTGCCGGCCTACCGTCCTGCTTTTACGTGTAGCGTCAGTTGTCCCACGCCCCCCTTGCTAGTCAAGGCGGCCAATGGGGTGACCGTCCTCCTCAATCCCTTGCTAGAAGCTTCCCAGATCCCTTCGGCAGGCGATACCTACACCCTCGAGGGGACCACCTATACCATCGTGGATAATGCCGCCCTCAAAACCTGGGCGACCAATGATCAGACCAATGCCGTCTGTACTTCTTTGGTGACCGATATGAGTGCCTTGTTCCGAAATAAAGCCTCGTTTAATCAAAATATCAGCTCGTGGGATACCAGCGGGGTGACCACCATGCAACAGATGTTTCAAGGCGCCGCGGCTTTTAATCAAGATATCGGCCACTGGAATACCAGCAGCGTGACCAATATGATTGCGATGTTCAATGGCGCCACGGCCTTTAATCAAGATATCGGGGATTGGAATGTCAGTAGCGTGACCACGATGTGGTTGATGTTTAACCGAGCCACGGTCTTCAACCAAGACCTCGGGGAGTGGAATGTCAGCAAGGTCACCACGATGCAACAGATGTTTACTGAGGCGGTGGCCTTCAACCAAGACATCGGCGAGTGGAATGTCAGTAGCGTGACCAATATGGGGGCGATGTTCAGTGCCGCCTGGGCCTTCAATCAAGATATCGGGGATTGGGATGTCAGCCAGGTGACCACGATGGCCGGCCTGTTTCAAAACACGCGGGCTTTTAATCAAGATATCAGCGGGTGGGATGTGAGCAGCGTGACCACGATGGCCGGCCTGTTTCAAAGCACGCGGGCCTTCAACCAGGATATCAGCGGGTGGGATGTCTCGAAGGTGACCTCCATGCGGGAGATGTTTGAGCAAGCCACGGCCTTTAATCAAGATATTAGCGGGTGGGATGTCAGCAAGGTGACCACGATGCGAGAAACGTTTAAAGGAGCCACGGCCTTTAACCAAGATCTCAGCGGGTGGACCGTCAGTCAGGTCACTAGGTGTACCGAGGCGGTCTGTGGCTTGGTGCCGGCCTACCGTCCTGCTTTTACGTGTAGCGTCAGTTGTCCCACGCCCCCCTTGCTAGTCAAGGCGGCCAATGGGGTGACCGTCCTCCTCAATCCCTTGCTAGAAGCTTCCCAGATCCCTTCGGCAGGCGATACCTACACCCTCGAGGGGACCACCTATACCATCGTAGATAATGCCACCCTCAAAACCTGGGCGACCAATGATCAGACCAATGCCGTCTGTACTTCTTTGGTGACCGATATGAGTGCCTTGTTCCGAAATAAAGCCACCTTTAATCAAAATATCAGCTCGTGGGATACCAGCGGGGTGACCACCATGCAACAGATGTTTCAATCCGCCGCGGCTTTTAATCAAGATATTGGCCACTGGAATACCAGCAGCGTGACCAATATGGAAAACATGTTTTCCGGTGCACGGGCCTTTAATCAAGATATCGGGGATTGGAATGTCAGCAAGGTGACCACGATGCGGTTGATGTTCAATGGCGCCACGGCCTTCAACCAAGACCTCGGGGAGTGGAATGTCAGTCAGGTCACCACGATGAATTCGATGTTTACTCGGGCGCCGGCCTTCAATCAAGATATCGGCGAGTGGAATGTCAGTAGCGTGACCAATATGGGGGCGATGTTCAGTGCCGCCACGGCCTTCAATCAAGATATCGGGGATTGGGATGTCAGCCAGGTGACCACGATGGCCGGCCTGTTTGAAAACGCGCGGGCCTTTAATCAAGATCTCAGCGGGTGGGATGTAGACCAAGTGACCACGATGCAAGGCATGTTTAGAAACGCGCTGGCCTTCAACCAGGATATCAGCGGGTGGGATGTGAGCAGCGTGACCAATATGCGGAAGATGTTTGAGCAAGCCACGGCCTTCAACCAAGATATCGGGGATTGGAATGTCAGCAAGGTGACCACGATGCGAGAAACGTTTAAAGGAGCCACGGCTTTTGATCAAGATATTAGCGACTGGGATGTCAGCAGTGTGACCACCTGTACCGAGGCGGTCTGTGGCTTGGTGCCGGCCTACCGTCCTGCTTTTACGTGTAGCGTCAGTTGTCCCACGCCCCCCTTGCTAGTCAAGGCAGACAATGGGGTGACCGTCCTCCTCAATCCCTTGCTAGAAGCTTCCCAGATCCCTTCGGCAGGCGATACCTACACCCTCGAGGGGACCACCTATACCATCGTGGATAATGCCGCCCTCAAAACCTGGGCGACCAATGATCAGACCAATGCCGTCTGTACTTCTTTGGTGACCGATATGAGTGCCTTGTTCCGAAATAAAGCCTCGTTTAATCAAAATATCAGCTCGTGGGATACCAGCGGGGTGACCACCATGCAACAGATGTTTCAAGGCGCGGTGGCTTTTAATCAAGATATCGGCCACTGGAATACCAGCAGCGTGACCAATATGATTGCGATGTTCAATGGCGCCACGGCCTTTAATCAAGATATCGGGGATTGGAATGTCAGTAGCGTGACCACGATGTGGTTGATGTTTAACCGAGCCACGGTCTTCAACCAAGACCTCGGGGAGTGGAATGTCAGCAAGGTCACCACGATGCAACAGATGTTTACTGAGGCGGTGGCCTTCAACCAAGACATCGGCGAGTGGAATGTCAGTAGCGTGACCAATATGGGGGCGATGTTCAGTGCCGCCTGGGCCTTCAATCAAGATATCGGGGATTGGGATGTCAGCCAGGTGACCACGATGGCCGGCCTGTTTCAAAACACGCGGGCTTTTAATCAAGATATCAGCGGGTGGGATGTGAGCAGCGTGACCACGATGGCCGGCCTGTTTCAAAGCACGCGGGCCTTCAACCAGGATATCAGCGGGTGGGATGTCTCGAAGGTGACCTCCATGCGGGAGATGTTTGAGCAAGCCACGGCCTTTAATCAAGATCTCAGCGAGTGGAATGTCAGTAGCGTGACCACGATGGCCGGCCTGTTCAGTAGCGCTTGGGCGTTCAACCAGGATATCAGCGGGTGGGATGTCTCGAAGGTGACCTCCATGCGGGAGATGTTTGAAAACACGCGGGCCTTCAACCAGGATATTAGCGGGTGGGATGTCAGCAAGGTGACCACGATGCGAGAAACGTTTAAAGGAGCCACGGCTTTTGATCAAGATATTAGCGACTGGGATGTCAGCAGTGTGACCACCTGTACCGAGGCGGTCTGTGGCTTGGTGCCGGCCTACCGTCCTGCTTTTACGTGTAGCGTCAGTTGTCCCACGCCCCCCTTGCTAGTCAAGGCAGACAATGGGGTGACCGTCCTCCTCAATCCCTTGCTAGAAGCTTCCCAGATCCCTTCGGCAGGCGATACCTACACCCTCGAGGGGACCACCTATACCATCGTGGATAATGCCGCCCTCAAAACCTGGGCGACCAATGATCAGACCAATGCCGTCTGTACTTCTTTGGTGACCGATATGAGCTCTTTGTTCCGAAATAAAGCCTCGTTTAATCAAAATATCAGCTCGTGGGATACCAGCGGGGTGACCACCATGCAACAGATGTTTCAAAGCGCCGCGGCCTTTAATCAAGATATCGGGGATTGGAATGTCAGTAGCGTGACCACGATGTGGTTGATGTTTAACCGAGCCACGGTCTTCAACCAAGACCTCGGGGAGTGGAATGTCAGCAAGGTCACCACGATGCAACAGATGTTTACTGAGGCGGTGGCTTTTAATCAAGATATCGGCGAGTGGAATGTCAGTAGCGTGACCAATATGGGGGCGATGTTCAGTGCCGCCTGGGCCTTCAATCAAGATATCGGGGATTGGGATGTCAGCCAGGTGACCACGATGGCCGGCCTGTTTGAAAACACGCGGGCCTTTAATCAAGATCTCAGCGAGTGGAATGTCAGTAGCGTGACCACGATGGCCGGCCTGTTCAGTAGCGCTTGGGCGTTCAACCAGGATATCAGCGGGTGGGATGTCTCGAAGGTGACCTCCATGCGGGAGATGTTTGAAAACACGCGGGCCTTCAACCAGGATATTAGCGGGTGGGATGTCAGCAAGGTGACCACGATGCGAGAAACGTTTAAAGGAGCCACGGCTTTTGATCAAGATATTAGCGACTGGGATGTCAGCAGTGTGACCACCTGTACCGAGGCGGTCTGTGGCTTGGTGCCGGCCTACCGTCCTGCTTTTACGTGTAGCGTCAGTTGTCCCACGCCCCCCTTGCTAGTCAAGGCAGACAATGGGGTGACCGTCCTCCTCAATCCCTTGCTAGAAGCTTCCCAGATCCCTTCGGCAGGCGATACCTACACCCTCGAGGGGACCACCTATACCATCGTGGATAATGCCGCCCTCAAAACCTGGGCGACCAATGATCAGACCAATGCCGTCTGTACTTCTTTGGTGACCGATATGAGTGCCTTGTTCCGAAATAAAGCCTCGTTTAATCAAAATATCAGCTCGTGGGATACCAGCGGGGTGACCACCATGCAACAGATGTTTCAAGCCGCGGTGGCTTTTAATCAAGATATCGGCCACTGGAATACCAGCAGCGTGACCAATATGAGTGCGATGTTCAATGGCGCCACGGCCTTTAATCAAGATATCGGGGATTGGAATGTCAGCAAGGTGACCACGATGTGGTTGATGTTTAGCCGAGCCACGGTCTTCAACCAAGACCTCGGGGAGTGGAATGTCAGTCAGGTCACCACGATGAATTCGATGTTTACTGAGGCGGCGGCCTTCAACCAAGACATCGGCGAGTGGAATGTCAGTAGCGTGACCAATATGGGGGCGATGTTCAGTGCCGCCTGGGCCTTCAATCAAGATATCGGGGATTGGGATGTCAGCCAGGTGACCACGATGGCCGGCCTGTTTCAAAACACGCGGGCTTTTAATCAAGATCTCAGCGAGTGGAATGTCAGTAGCGTGACCACGATGGCCGGCCTGTTCAGTAGCGCTTGGGCGTTCAACCAGGATATCAGCGGGTGGGATGTCTCGAAGGTGACCTCCATGCGGGAGATGTTTGAAAACACGCGGGCCTTCAACCAGGATATTAGCGGGTGGGATGTCAGCAAGGTGACCACGATGCGAGAAACGTTTAAAGGAGCCACGGCCTTTAACCAAGACCTCAGCGGGTGGACCGTCAGTCAGGTCACTAGGTGTACCGAGGCGGTCTGTGGCTTGGTGCCGGCCTACCGTCCTGCTTTTACGTGTAGCGTCAGTTGTCCCACGCCCCCCTTGCTAGTCAAGGCGGCCAATGGGGTGACCGTCCTCCTCAATCCCTTGCTAGAAGCTTCCCAGATCCCTTCGGCAGGCGATACCTACACCCTCGAGGGGACCACCTATACCATCGTAGATAATGCCGCCCTCAAAACCTGGGCGACCAATGATCAGACCAATGCCGTCTGTACTTCTTTGGTGACCGATATGAGCAATCTCTTTCGGAATAAAGCCACCTTTAATGAGGATATCAGCTCGTGGGATACCAGCGGGGTGACCACCATGCTAAAGATGTTTGAAAATGCCGCGGCCTTTAATCAAGATATCGGGAAGTGGGATGTCTCGAAGGTCACCAATATGAATGGGATGTTTGCTGTTGCCAAAGCCTTCAATCAAGACATTGGGCAGTGGAATGTCTCGAAGGTCACCAATATGACCAGTATGTTTACAAGGGCTGAGAAATTCAATCAAAACCTAAATCGTTGGGATGTGAGTCAAGTGGTCATCATGGATCGGATGTTTCAATTGGCTCTGGCATTTAATGGTAACATCAGCCAATGGGAGGTGGATAATGTCCGGTTTATGGCTTTGATGTTTTCCGGTGCTCGGGCCTTCAACCAAGATATCAGCGGGTGGGATGTCAGCAGTGTGACCAATATGGCTAACCTGTTTTTCAATGCGGGCGTCTTTAATCAAGATATTGGGGACTGGAATGTCAGTAAGGTCACCACGATGGATAGGATGTTTGCTGGTGCCGTATCCTTTAATCAAGATATCAGTGAGTGGGATGTAGACCAAGTGACCACGATGCAAGGCATGTTTGTCAATGCTTGGGCCTTCAACCAGGATATTAGCGGGTGGGATGTCAGTAGTGTGACCGATATGCGAGAAACGTTTAAAGGAGCCACGGCTTTTGATCAAGATATTAGCGGGTGGGATGTCAGTAGTGTGACCAATATGGAAGAACTCTTTAAAAGAGCCACGGCTTTTGATCAAGATATTAGCGACTGGGATGTCAGCAGTGTGACCACCTGTACCGAGGCGGTCTGTGGCTTGGTGCCGGCCTACCGTCCGGCCTTTACGTGTAGCGTCAGTTGTCCCACGCCCCCCTTGCTAGTCAAGGCGGCCAATGGGGTGACCGTCCTCCTCAATCCCTTGCTAGAAGCTTCCCAGATCCCTTCGGCAGGCGATACCTACACCCTCGAGGGGACCACCTATACCATCGTAGATAATGCCACCCTCAAAACCTGGGCGACCAATGATCAGACCAATGCCGTCTGTACTTCTTTGGTGACCGATATGAGTGCCTTGTTCCGAAATAAAGCCACCTTTAATCAAAATATCAGCTCGTGGGATACCAGCGGGGTGACCACCATGCAACAGATGTTTCAATCCGCCGCGGCTTTTAATCAAGATATTGGCCACTGGAATACCAGCAGCGTGACCAATATGGAAAACATGTTTTCCGGTGCACGGGCCTTTAATCAAGATATCGGGGATTGGAATGTCAGCAAGGTGACCACGATGCGGTTGATGTTCAATGGCGCCACGGCCTTCAACCAAGACCTCGGGGAGTGGAATGTCAGTCAGGTCACCACGATGAATTCGATGTTTACTCGGGCGCCGGCCTTCAATCAAGATATCGGCGAGTGGAATGTCAGTAGCGTGACCAATATGGGGGCGATGTTCAGTGCCGCCACGGCCTTCAATCAAGATATCGGGGATTGGGATGTCAGCCAGGTGACCACGATGGCCGGCCTGTTTGAAAACGCGCGGGCCTTTAATCAAGATCTCAGCGGGTGGGATGTAGACCAAGTGACCACGATGCAAGGCATGTTTAGAAACGCGCTGGCCTTCAACCAGGATATCAGCGGGTGGGATGTGAGCAGCGTGACCAATATGCGGAAGATGTTTGAGCAAGCCACGGCCTTCAACCAAGATATCGGGGATTGGAATGTCAGCAAGGTGACCACGATGCGAGAAACGTTTAAAGGAGCCACGGCCTTTAACCAAGACCTCAGCGGGTGGACGGTCAGTAAGGTGACCTCTTGCACAGCCTTCGCTAGTGGTTCAGCTTTGAGTCAAGCCCATCGCCCGACATTTACCAATTGTACCCCATGAATAAATCCAAGGTCGGAGGAGGCTTCCGTTTTTTTTGAACGATTATTTTTTGTTTTCAAAAGAGGCTACATTAAAAAATAGATGCAGTGAATAGAGCATTCGGTGGCACCCCATCGTTGAATAGGACCATGGTGGGCATGACCATTTCATGGTGTTTATGGACCTCTTGGGTGTAGAAAGACCTAACCACCGATTTTTCAGACGTTTTCATCACAATAACAAGACACGGATGATTAAAAAGTATCCACTTGGTCACCGATGGTATAACCTTGCCAAAGACCACTGGCATCTTCCATTGAACGGCGATGAAGGATGCGATAACCGTTTTATTGTTAAGATGATGTTTTCTAGAGGCAAAGCAACATCGGTTCATGGAAGAGAATAGGAAAACAATAGATGCCCTAAGGCGTTCCATCGGGCTAGAAAAATAAAAAGGAGCCTAATTTTTTTAATTCACGGTTGGCCAGAGGTTGGAAAAACTACATTGTTAGAAGAATTTAAACCCCTAGCTATCGATGAAAAAATGGGGAGGTTGTTAAGGTGACGCCCCATGGACTATGGGCTACCGAGCCATTAAAAAAATATTTTTAACAAGATTGGAAAATAAAAGGGTTCAAAAAAAAAGTAAGAGTGTATGGGGTGGGTTTGGAAGGGGATATTGAGTTTTCTAAAAAATCAGTGTTGCAAATTTTAGAATCAGCAAAAAATTCACTTTTGTTGGCACTGGATGAAGCGCAACATCTTGACGATGGATTGAAAGCCGACTTTAAAACGTTAACTTCTATAAAAAATAGATTACATGAAATTCATAATGGAGGTTTTGATAGACCGTTGCTGTTTGCAGTTAGTGGATCAGGAATGACAAAAGATATATTCCAAAAATTAGGACTATCAAGATTTGATGATAATTCTACTTAATCTTGGTAAATTTGGATAAACCATCAGAAAATCAAATCATTAAGGATTGGATTCAAAAAGAAGAAAATCTCAAAAAAATATTAATTGTGATTTATGGGTTAATGAAATAGTAACTGAAGTGCTCATGGATGGGCCGCACAACATATTAATGCCTATAGAAGAGCAGCGTCTGACTATTTAAAAATAATATAAATAACTTCAACCAAGGGGACATACGAAAAGAGGGATTACATGAGATTCTGAATGAAGGAAAAAAAAAGAGATTTGAATCCTATGAAGAGCCATTAGACTCTTTATAAATATGAAGAAATTTTAGAAATCACTAGAATTATGAATAAAAATAAATGAGCATCTTCCGATGAAATCGATAAAAATGATATCCTCTTTTAAAAAAGAAGCGATATTGGAAAATCTTGAAGATTTATTTGAAAGATTTGTTGAAAAATTCTTTTTTCATCGGATTGAAGATGGAAGATATATTGTCCATCTTCCATCGATGCACCATGGGTTGGTTTCTAGTCCTTGGAAAGTCAAAGTTAAAGACATGACACCGAAAGAGACAAAGCAATTAAAAAGTTTTTGACAAGGAGATGTTAAAGTTCATAAACATCAAACAGTGGTATTGTTGGACTATGGAAGTACTTCAAGATAAGATACTTTGAACCAAATTATCCGTTGAACATGAAAATCAAATCGGTTTGTTCTATTTTAAATGATTGGTGTCCATCATCTAATGCAGAAGATTTTGATAATGTAGGATTATTGATCGGTCATCCAGAAATAGAATGCACGGGGATTTTAATCAGTCTGGATACCACCGCTGCTATCATCCAAGAAGCTATTGAAAAGCAATGCAACTTGATCATCAGTTTCCATCCAATCATTTTTTCAGGGCTGAAAAAACTGACGGCTCATTCCTATGTCCAAAAAACCATCATCAAAGCCATAGAACATAAAATTGCTGTTTATGCTATTCATACCGCCTTGGATCATCACAAAGATGGCGTGAGTCAAACCATGGCTAAAAAAATAGGCTTGGAAACGACTACAGTATTTATTCCCCAAAAAAAAAATCTCTTAAAATTAAGTACCTATGTGCCCCAACAACACTCAGAAAAAGTATTGACCGCTCTTCATTATGCTGGTGCTGGAAAAATCGGTGATTATGATCAATGTAGTTTTATTAGTAATGGAATAGGAAGTTTTCGGGGCAATCAACAAAGCCATCCTGCGGTCGGAAAACCCCAAGAAAAATCGAGCGTTTCTGAAAATCAAATTCAAGTAGTCTTTCATAAGCAGTATCATCATCAAATCATCAAAGCGTTATTAGAAAGTCATCCTTATGAAGAAGTTGCCTACGAGGTTTATACTCTAGAAAATACAAGTCATGAAACCGGATTGGGAATCATGGGCTCTTTTAAAAAACCCATCAGCGAAAATGATTTTTTGCAATTATTAAAAACAACCTTCGAATCCCCTATGATTCGCCATAGCCCATTGCTTAAAAAAACGATTCAACAGGTGGTGCTAGTCGGAGGCTCAGGAAGTTTTGCTATTAAACACTTGACATCCGTTGACGTTGACGCTTTTGTTACTGCAGATTTAAAATACCATCATTTTTTTCAAGCAGAAAACAAAATACTATTTTGTGATATTGGCCATTATGAGAGTGAACAATTCACCCCACATTTGATTTATGATTTTCTTAAAAGTAAATTATCTAATTTTGCCGTCTATTTATCAAACGTTCGGACTAATCCAGTTTATTATTTCTCATAGAAAATGAGTGTCAAAAACAATACCACCACGGTTGAAGAAAAATTACGGGCTCTATATAATTTGCAATTAATTGATTCGCGTATCGATGAAATCAAAAATGTATTGGGTGAATTACCGCTAGAAGTTGAAGACTTAGAAAATGCCATGAAAAGCATTAAAGAAAAATTAGATATCAATTTTTCTCAAAAAGAAAACGTGGAAAGCAAAATTTCTGAACAGAAAAACAAAATTGAACAATGCAATATAAAGCTAGTTCAATATTCTAAACGAATCAAAGAAGTTCGAAATGATAGAGAACATGAATCTATTTCAAGAGAACAAGAATACCAAACTTTAGAAATCGATTTAGCAGAAAAAAATATTGAAAAATTAAAAGTTTTGATTGAAGAACTGAATATCCAAGCTCAAGAATTAAAAGAGCAATTCGAAGAAAGAAAAATTCATCTAGAAAATAAAAAAAATGAACTAGATGATATCATGGCTGAAAATAAAAAAGAAGAAGATATTTTATCAAAACACTCAAGAGAGTTTGCAAAGAAAATAGAGGATGATTTAATCAAAGAATATCAAAGAATTCGATCCCGATTTAAAAATGGCCTAGCCCTTGTTACCTACGATGAACAAGGAGCAGCTGGTGGTTCTTTTTTTGTCATTCCGCCACAATTACAATTAGAAATTGCCAATAGAAAACGTATTATAAAAGATGAGCACAGCGGTCGAATTCTAGTTGATCCTGAATTAGCTCAAGAAGAACAAAAAAAAATTCGTGAACTAGTTTAATATTTTCATATTAAACCAACCATTCTATCCCATCTCTTGTTTTTGATGATAAAAAGATCTGGTCTCTAATCTTGTGAGACACAAGATTGTTTTTATAAGTTTTCTTGAGAGAAAATAATCCGTTGCGTTTTAGTATTCTCAACAAAAAATGACCCTCTTGGCTAAAAAAATTGAACGCTTTTAAAAATAACCAACTAATGAATTTTACCTAATGAATTGTGTGAAGAGCCAAGAGAGTTCATTTTTTATTACCCCTAAGACCCCATGGCATCCATTAATGTTACATTATAAATCTTGAATTTTTGTTAAACCTTTGGATAAACTTTTTAATGGCCACGTTTTAGATTAAAAATATACGAATCCTACTATATATTTCGGTGAAATATGATGAATCCAAGAGATTGAATACTAATTTTAAAGATTCCACAAGGTGTTGTGAATAATAGGAATAAGAACCTAGTTCATAAATTAAATTCAAAAAAAATATCCTATGAAACTCACGCAAAAAAGATTTAGAGCCATCTTCTGACCTTTGATTTATATTCAACATATTCTTCTCCAAATATTTTACTCAATCTTTTTTCTTCAAAAGGAACAGACCACATATCTGTGATAATAAAAAAGATAATTGCTCCTATAAAACTAGAAAACGAGCCTATTACGAAGCCAAATCCAATCAGAATCATCAATAACCCTAAATAAATAGGATTTCTGCTGTATTTAAAAGGTCCTGTTTTAATAAAATGACTGGGGTCTTTAAAAGCATTAATCATTGTTTTATTCAACCAAATCATTCGTAAGGTTCTAGCAATATTGAAAACTGCAATGATGATGATGATATATCCGAACCAATGAGTAGTCATCGGTATGTTTCCACCTAAATATTGACTTGTAAAAAAACTAAGTGCGATGCATAGAATGGTTAGAATTGGAGGTAACAAAAAACGAGACCAAGACATATAAAATAAATCCTATCTCTAAGATACAATAATCTGTGGGTACTAAGGGATTCGAACCCCTGACCTCTTGGGTGTAAACCAAGCGCTCTAAACCAACTGAGCTAAGTACCCTAGAGAATTAAAATAGGAGCAAAATTAACCAAATCATCGGTTTGGAATAAACACTTCATGCTATCACGTCTGATTAGAATACAGTTTCTCAAGAACTTCAGCAACGACAAAAGTGCTTCCACAGACCAATACCATATCATTAGATTGTACTTGATGCATGGCTGCTTTAAAAGCTTGCTCAACACTTTTAAAATACCGATAATTTGACTTTGGATTATTAGGGAGATTTCTTAATAATTCGGATTTTGATTTTGCTCTTTCGACATTCGGTGAAGATAAATACCACATCGAATTTTTTGGCAATATTTCGAATAGATCTTTATGATGACGACCTTTAACAAACCCCATAACTAGGTGCAAGGTTTTGTATGAATAAGAATCTAATTGGTTTATAATTTCTTGAAAACCTTCTAGATTGTGTGCTATGTCCATAACCACCAAAGGATGCTGAGAGACTATTTGCCATCGACCTAAAAAGCATGTGTTTTTGACGGTGTTTTGAATCCCCTTTTTGATATTTAGTTTTATTTTTTCATTCTGTTGGATTAATTTCAAAGCTCCGATGACCGTTTGAATGTTTTTATGTTGATATTTAGGCCAATTTTTATACGTTCTTTTGATATCCTTGTTATTTTTTGGATAAAAAAGAGGGGCATTATTTGATTGAGAAACCGATTCAAACACGCGATGAGTTTCACTTTGCTTTTGTCCAATCAAAATAGGAATATTTGGCTTAATTATTCCAGCTTTTTCAAAGGCTATTTTTTCTATTGTATTCCCCAAAAATTCAGTATGATCTAACCCGATATTGGTGATAATCGAAAGAATTGGTTTTATAATATTGGTGGCATCCAATCTTCCCCCCAATCCAACTTCTAAAACAGCATAATCCACTTGTTTTGCTTTAAAATACTCTAATGCTAAACCTATATTCATTTCAAAAAATGAAATCTTCCATTGAGTCAGAAATGCATAGTACTTTTCAATAAATTTTTGGATGTAGGTTTTAGAGATTTTTTTACCATCGATGGTGATGCGTTCTCGATAATCCAAAAAATGTGGAGAAATAAATAACCCCACTTTATAACCCGATTCAATAAAAGCTGAAGTAATCATATGGGCAGTTGATCCTTTTCCATTGGTGCCAGCAACATGAATGGCTTTAATGGCATTTTGAGGGTTCCCCAAATACGCGACTAATTTTTTGACTCTATGCAATCCCGGTCTGTATGCCGAATTACCCTTGTTTTGATAATAGGGTAATTGGTTAAACATCCATTCGATGGTTTCCTTATAGGTTTTCAATTCAGATAATAATGGATTGAACTGTTTGTCAATCATTCAAGTTTTTCATCCACCGATTGAGTTCTTTATTTAATATCTATTTCTAGTTAATAAAGGTCTAAAACTCAACAGTGAATCTTAACCTTGGAAAAACACCAAACAACTTAAACATTGATTCCAAATCTTAGGATGTATAAAAACTCAACATAAATCACAAGAAAATAGTATTACACTTAACAAATATTGATAGGCATTAGATCAAATAGATCAGCTCATCAAAGCACAAAG
Organism: Flavobacteriaceae bacterium; assembly: GCA_965221765.1. Taxonomy (GTDB): domain Bacteria; phylum Bacteroidota; class Bacteroidia; order Flavobacteriales; family Flavobacteriaceae; genus Bin25. The sequence continues at coordinate 1,446,444 of OZ244911.1, read as the reverse complement.
TCTCTCATGATAATGAAAGCGAATAAACCGGACAAAAAGCCAAGAAAAGCAAGCCATCCGATTTTACGCAAATACCAGAAAAAATGAATTTTTTCCATGCCCATAACCACAACGCCAGCAGCAGATCCAATGATTAAAATACTTCCGCCAGTTCCCGCTGCATAGGCCATAAGATGCCAAAATTCATCATCGATGGTATAATCAAACATACCGATACCAGCAGCAACTAATGGAACATTATCAATTATAGCCGATAAAATGCCCAATAAACCCACAACGACATCTGAATTTGGAATCACTAGTTTTAAATCTTTAGCAAATGTATAGAGCATTCCCAAGGATTCAAGGGCTGCTACAGCCATCAAGATGCCAAGAAAAAACAATATGCTTGGTAATTCTATTCTCGTGAGCGAATGCTGCAGAGGGCTTGATGTTTTATGGGTGATGTGATCTGAACTAGGTTTAGTCAAGGATAAGTTGCGTCGAGAAAATATTTCGCCACACGTTGCAACAATGGCTAATGACAACATCATACCTATGTAGGGTGGTAAATGTGTAACGATTTTAAAAAATGGGACAAATACAATCGAAGATATCCCGATAATTAAAATTGGAGTCCCCATCACATGCGTTTCAAACGCGTCTTCTTGGCGATCTCGGATTATTCCTTTAAAAATTGGAAGAATTGAAGCCATAATAAATGGAACCGCCATACAAATAATGGAGGGGATACCAACATTGAAAATTAATCCTACCACCGTCACTTTATCAGCAATCCAAAGCATGGTTGTCGTGACATCACCAATGGGAGACCAAGCCCCACCGGCATTGGCTGCAATAACAATCATACCGGCCATCCATAATCTCAATTTTTTATCTATAACGATTTTTTGAAGAATAGTGACCAAAACAATGGTCGCTGTTAGGTTATCAATGACCGCTGATAGAAAGAAAGCCAATATTCCAAAAATCCATAATAAACGAACCTTGGATTTTGTTTTGATTAGTTTTTTGAAGGTGTAAAAACCATTAAAATAATCGATGATTTCAACAATGGTCATTGCACCAACTAAAAAAATCAATATTTCTGCTGTTTTTCCGATGTGATGTAATAGTACGCCCTTGACATGAGATTCTTCTAATTCTTTTAATTCGGGGTTGATTTCAAAAACAGGTAAATTAGCCAATGATACAATGGCCCATAAAACAGCCATCATGGTGATGGCTGGAATTAATTTATCCACTCTAAGAGCATGTTCTAGTGTAATTGAAATATACCCGAGTATAAAAATCACTAATGTGATGAGTTCCATAAGCGTGCTTAAAGTTTATAGTTAATTAAAGTTCAAGATTAAGATGCTAAAGCGGGTCTGTATATTTTGCCGCTACAGTGATCTTTTGGACAACCCGTTATACTAGCATATATATTATTTTCTTGTCTCAACCTTAGAACCCCCAATAATCCAAACACAACGGCTTCTTTGTATTCAATAATCGTTTTATCGGGAATGACCAATTGACTTTGATTATATTTTTTGATTGACTCAAGTAAAAACGTATTGAAAGTTCCTCCACCAGTCACGAGTACGCTTTTAGCATCTCCGATTTCTAGTGCAATGATTTTACTGACATGTTCTATATAGGTAGATAATAAATCTTTAGTCAAGTGGTCTTGGTATTTCAAAACCAAAGGCCAAATATCTTTTTCAACATTTTCAATTCCTAGAGATTTTGGCCCTTCAACGTGATAGTAAGCGATATTGTCTAATTCTTCTAGTAACTCTCCTATCCTCTTACCTTGACGAGCCAATTGACCATCGTCATCAAATTTGAGGTTTTCTCGAGCCACTAAACGGTTGATAACGGTATTTAATGCACATATATCATAGGCAATGAGGGGGCCCTTATCCATTCGTGTAAGATTGGCAAACCCTCCCAAATTCATAGCGACTGAATAATCTGAAAACAATAAATAATCACCCACTGGTACCAAAGGAGCCCCTTGACCCCCATTTTCAACATCTTGAACTCTGAAATCACATACTAAAGTACAACCAAGCATTTCAGACAATAGATTTTGATTTCCAATTTGCAGTGTAAAACCTTTGTCAGGTTGATGCAACACCGTATGTCCATGTGAACAAACGGCATCGACTTGACCGATATTATGCTTCAAGATAAAATCAGATAGTAGTTCATAGAGTTTTAAGGAATAATCATCATCTAATTCATCTAGTTTTTTTGGTGATAAACGATGTGCATAGGCTAGTCTTTCTTGCCATTGACAATCATAAGTGACTGTATCTGATATTTCTATTTCGAATCTCCATTTATTTTTTTCAAGCCAAAAGTCTACCAAAACCAAATCCAATCCATCTAATGAAGTTCCAGACATCACTCCTAGGATACGATATTTTTTTTTAAAAAGGGTAAAGGATGAGTTCATGAAAGGTACGGTTGTAATTAGTCGCGGATAAAAATAAATAGAATTATCATTGGAATATTTGATTGGTTGATACCATTGAATTTTGTTTATTTTTTTATCCCACATCCATGAATTCTATCGATTAATATTGAACCATTTTTGCATATTCTAAAATTTTTTTAAGATCAGTCGTGTTAAAATTAAAATTTCCCTCAAGTATCAGTAATTTCGTGCGTCCACTTGGAATGAAAGTATATGTTGGCTGAAAAGCAAAGTCTTTACGACTCTTTTTTTGAGCATGATAACTGTGGTGCAGGTTTCATTTGTAGTCTACTTGGCAAACGCACCAATGATATTATCCACAAAGCATTTGATATTCTAGTGAAACTAGAACATCGGGGAGCTAAAAGTGCTGATGGGAAAACAGGAGATGGAGCCGGATTACTCATTGAAATTCCAGACCAATTTTTTAGAAAGCAATGTTCTTTTAATCTTCCTGATTTTCAAGAATATGCTGTCGGCATGGTGTTTTTGCCAACCAAAGAATACCAAAGAAATTATTGTATAGAAGTTCTTCAACAAGAAATTCAACGTCAAGGGCTGAGCATATTGGGATGGCGAAAAGTACCCGTTAATAGAAAGCACCTCGGAGAAATCGCTTCTCAAACCGAACCCAACATCCAACAAATTTTTATTGGCAAAGTTCAAAAAGAATTAAGTCAACACCAATTCAATATCAAATTATACATCGCTCGTAAAATTGCTGAAAATAAAATTTCAAAATCCAAACTATCACAAAAAAACTACTTTTATTTACCCTCTCTCTCTCCAAGAACCATTATCTACAAAGGATTATTGAGAGCTCAAGACATCAGCAATTATTATACCGAATTATCCAATGAACAATTGGTAACTCGGTTCTCATTGGTTCATCAAAGATTTTCGACCAATACCTTTCCCTCATGGGAATTAGCTCATCCATTTCGGTACATGTGTCATAATGGAGAAATCAACACTTTTCGAGGCAATTATCTCAGAATGTTTTATCGTCAAGAAAAAATGGCTGATGAGTTTTTTGGTGATCAGATGAATGATATTTTTCCAATTATTCCACCTGGAAAATCAGATTCTGCTTCAATGGATATGGCTATCGAGTTGCTATTAGCTACCGGACGTACTTTACCTGAAGTGATGATGATGTTAGTTCCAGAAGCTTGGGAAAAACACAATGATATGCCTGATTATAAAAAGAGATTTTATCATTATAATTCATGCATTATGGAACCATGGGATGGCCCGGCATCGATTCCATTTACTGATGGTAATTATATTGGAGCCATTCTCGATCGTAATGGACTTAGACCCTCGCGTTATACCGTTACCAAAGATGGTTATGTTGTGATGTCTTCAGAGACTGGTGTATTGGAAATTGCTCCCGAAAATATTGAATTTCATGGTCGATTAGAACCAGGAAAAATGTTTTTAGTCAATATGGACCAGGGGCGGATTGTTGATGACCATGAAATCAAAAAAGAAGTTTGCACCAAAAGAAATTATGGTCAATGGCTCGATAATAATTTGTTGCCATTGAAAAAGGTTCCGTATTTGACCGATTTACAAATTGAAGAAAAAGAAGTTTTTGCTACTAGACTACGAATTTTTGGTTATACCCATGAAGATATCAAAACCATCATCACACCGATGGCTATCGATGGCAAAGAAGCCATCGGGTCCATGGGGGCCGATACCCCATTGGCCGTTCTTTCCAATCGACCGCAATTACTTTATAATTACTTCAAGCAACTATTCGCACAAGTGACCAATCCGCCTTTGGATGGGATTAGAGAAGAAATCGTGACAGACATTAGTCTTTCGATTGGAAATGACTACAACCTTTTTGAAATAGATGCAAAACATGCCAAAAAGTTGCATATCAAAAATCCGATTATATCTAATAAAGATTTGCTCAAGATTAAACATATCAATCATCCTAATTTCAAAGCGGTTACGATTCCAGCACTTTATAACCTCACTCATGGACTTAATGGATTAGAGCATGCCCTTTCGGAAATGCTAGTCCAAATTGAAAAGGCCTTGGATCAAAGAGCTAATATCATTGTAATATCAGACCGTTGGGTTGATGAACAAATGGCTCCAATTCCGATGTTATTGGCTTGTTCACATGTCCACCACTCATTCCAACGATTAAAACGCAGATCTGATTTTGGTATTATATTAGAAACAGCTGAACCTAGAGAACCACATCATTTTTCGTGTCTTTTTGGCTATGGTGCTAGTGCTATCAATCCCTACCTAGTCAATGAAATTATTATTCACAAAATACAAGAGGGAGCCATCGAACTGTCAGTGCCTGAGGCAATCAAAAACTTCAATATAGCCATTGGGAAAGGCATTGTCAAAATCATGAATAAAATCGGCATTTCTACGCTGCATTCTTATCGTGGAGCACAAATATTCGAAGCCCTTGGACTTTCACAAAGTTTTGTAGATACCTATTTTAGTCAAACACCAACTCGAATCGAAGGTGTGGGACTTTATGAAATTGAAAAAGAAATTTTTAATAAACACCATAAAGCCTACACCTATGAAAAGAAATTTGGTATCCCTTTAGAAATAGGGGGTGAATACCGATGGCGAAGAGATGGTGAAAATCATAGTGTAAATCCAAAAACAGTCGCCCAATTACAAATTGCGGTACGTCGTAACAAGTGGGACAACTATAATAATTTTTCCAATCTGATCAATCAACAAAATAAACGTTTGATGACTCTGAGAGGATTGATGACATTTACCGATTATGATCCTATTCCCATTGAACAAGTCGAACCGTGGACTCAAATTGTCAAACGATTTAAAACTGGTGCCATGTCATTGGGATCATTGAGTCGAGAAGCTCATGAAAATTTAGCGATTGCCATGAATCGAATTGGTGGAAAAAGTAATTCTGGGGAAGGTGGTGAAGATCCGATTCGGTTTATAAAAGATAAAAATGGAGACTGGCGAAATAGTGCTATCAAACAAGTGGCCTCTGGACGGTTTGGTGTGACTAGTCATTATTTGAGCAGTGCCCAAGAAATACAAATCAAGATGGCTCAGGGAGCCAAACCAGGAGAAGGTGGTCAACTACCTGGTAAAAAAGTAGATCCCTATATAGCATCGGTCAGAAACTCTACGCCATATGTGGGTTTGATTTCACCGCCTCCCCACCATGATATTTATTCTATTGAAGATTTAGCACAATTGATATTCGATTTAAAAAATGCCAATCGAGAAGCAAGAATCAATGTCAAATTAGTTTCTGAAGTTGGTGTTGGAACTGTTGCCGCAGGCGTGGCTAAAGCCAAAGCAGATGTTATTTTAATTGCCAGCTATGATGGAGGAACTGGCGCATCACCCTTGACCTCAATTAAACATGCTGGACTCCCCTGGGAATTAGGCATTGCTGAAGTACAACAAACTTTAGTGATGAATGATTTACGCTCTCGGGTTGTTATTGAGTGTGATGGGCAATTAAAGACGGGGAGAGATGTTGCTATTGCAGCATTACTTGGGGCTGAAGAATTTGGATTTTCAACCGCACCATTAATTGCTTCGGGATGCATCATGATGCGTGCTTGTCATCTCAATACTTGTCCTGTTGGTGTGGCTACACAAGATCCTGAATTGCGTAAAAATTTCCAAGGCACTCCTGAACATGTGGTAAACTACTTCTATTTTGTAGCTGAAGAACTTCGCAAGATTATGGCCCAGCTAGGTTTTAGAACAATTGAAGAGATGGTAGGTCAATCTCAAAAATTAAGTATGAGAAAAGCTATTTCACACTATAAAGCACGTGGTTTAGACTTTTCTAAAATTCTCTTTAAACCCCAAACACCCCACGGTGTGAATATATACAATACAAGTTCTCAGGACCATGAACTAGAGAATGTATTGGATTTAAAACTTTTAGAAGTTTTAAATCCTGCGATCAGAGACAATCTACCATTTGAACTAGAACATAAAATCCAAAATACCGATCGTGCTGTAGGAGCCATTTTGAGTAATGAAATTTCTAAACAGTACGGAGCCGGAGGACTTCATGAGAATCATATTCAAATCACTTTTAATGGTTCTGCAGGACAAAGTTTTGGTGCTTTTGCAGCCAAAGGCTTGTGTTTTAAATTAGTGGGGAATGCTAATGATTATTTTGGCAAGGGCCTCTCAGGAGCGACTTTAGTCGCTAAAGTCCCTTCTAAAGCCACCTTTGTTCAGAGTGAAAATATCATCATCGGTAATGTGGCACTATATGGAGCGACTAGTGGTTATGCCTTCATCAATGGTGTTGCAGGAGAACGGTTTTGTGTTAGAAATTCTGGTGCACATGCGGTTGCAGAAGGGGTTGGAGATCATGGTTGTGAATATATGACGGGAGGTATTGCAGTGATACTAGGGAAATTTGGAAGAAATTTTGCAGCGGGCATGAGTGGAGGAATCGCCTATGTCTATGATGAAAACAATAATTTCGATAGGCATAATTTCAATCTTGAAATGGTGGAATTAGAAAAATTAAATAGTGTCGATTATCATAACTTGTACGAATTGATTTCGAGCCATGTTCAATACACCAATAGTCATTTAGGACAACGGATTATAGAAAATTGGGACAGCTCAAAAGAGCAATTTATAAAAGTGATGCCTACAGATTACAAAAAAGCATTAGAAATGATGGGCAAAGAAATTAAAACAGAAGAAAAACTTCTAGTGTAAATATGGGAAAACTAAGAGGTTTTAAGGAGTACTATCGAGTTGATGAGTCTGTTATCCATCCCAAGATAAGAGTTGGAAATTTTAAAGAATTTACCAACCATCCTGGTGATCAAAAATTGAGAGAAGAAGGTGCTCGATGTATGGATTGTGGGATTCCTTTTTGTCATGGTGGATGTCCCTTGGGTAATTTAATTCCTGACTTTAATGATGCTGTATACAGAAATGATTGGCAACGTGCATTAACTGTGTTACATTCAACTAATAACTTTCCTGAATTTACAGGTCGATTATGTCCAGCACCTTGTGAAGAATCTTGTGTATTGGGAATTATAGAACCTCCCGTTTCCATTGAGATGATTGAAAAGTATATAGCTGAGAGAGGGTTTAAAGAAGGATGGATTAAACCGGATCCTCCCACGGAAAGAACTGGAAAAAAAATTGCTATTATCGGCTCCGGACCAGCTGGGTTAGCGGCCGCACAACAATTGAATTTTGCCGGCCATCATGTTACCGTTTATGAAAAAGATAATAAAATTGGTGGCCTTTTGAGATATGGTATTCCCGATTTTAAACTGGAAAAAAACGTTATTGATCGTCGATTAGAAATTCTTATTGCTGAAGGGATTCAATTTCAATGCAATCAATACATTGGGGTTTCGATTGCCGTTGAAGAGATTTTAAGTAAATATGATGCCATTTTATTAGCTATAGGTGCAGGCATCAAGCGACCGTTACCTATTCCTGGTCATCAATTAGAAGGCGTAATCCAAGCCATGGCATATTTACCTCATAACAATCAAGTTATTGACAAACAAATTGAGTTAGACGCTAAATACAATGCCTTTGATCGGCATGTTATTGTTATTGGGGGAGGGGATACGGGATCCGATTGTATTGGAACCGCCAACCGACAACAAGCAAAATCGGTCACCAATTTTGAAATCATGCCCAAACCCTCCATGCATCGTACTGAAGAAAACCCTTGGCCATATTGGCCTTTTACGCTATCCACTAGTTCATCGCATAAAGAAGGGGTTGACCGTAATTGGAGCATCATGACAAAAGAATTTATTAGTAATCATGACAATCATGTTCAACAACTTAAAACTGTTGAAGTAGCATGGAAAAAGAATGAATTTGGGGTTCATAAATTGGTTGAAAAACCAAATTCAGAAAAATTATGGCCATGCGATATGGCTTTGCTAGCTCTAGGATTTACCGGTCCAGAACATAACCTTGCAGAGCAGTTCAATTTACCACTAGATCATCGAGGGAACTTTCAAACCTCAAATTTTCAAACCCATATCCCCAAAATATTTGTGGCAGGAGATGCTCGTCGAGGACAATCATTGATTGTCTGGGCCATATCTGAAGGAAGAGATGCAGCGCACTATATAGATCTTTATTTGATGAATGACACGACCCTTCCATTAAAAAATCTTTATGGCGATTTATTGACTCCAAAAGTTGGATAATTTTCTATTTATTTGCACAAAACACTCTGATTTTCATTAGCATTTGAAATGAAAATAGCCATCTTTACTGGATTTTATTCTTCAGATAATTTGGAAATCATTCGTGAAATCCATCGCTATCTAACACAAAAGAGTCATGAGGTATGGCTTATTAAAAATCTAGAACCTCAATTCAGGAAAGATTCAAAATCTTTTAATTTTTATGATCCTCAACCATTTTTAGATACTGATTTTGATTTTTTATTATCCATTGGGGGTGATGGTAATTTATTGGATTCGGTCACAGTTGTTGGTAATTCTAGAGTGCCGGTATTGGGAATTAATACAGGACGATTAGGGTTCTTGACTTCCATAGGTAAAGAAAATTATCAAAATGGCTTGGATGATTTATTAGAAGAGAACTATTCAGTCATTGAAAGAACGGTTTTAAAAGTTAATATCGATTCAAAACATTCAAAAATTCAAAGTCTCAATTTTGCCCTTAATGAAGTTTGTGTCACGCGAAAAAACAAGCTCAGTTTACTTCAAATCAAGGCCAAAATCAACCGAGAAAAATTAACGACCTATTGGGGGGATGGATTGATTATCAGTACTCCAACGGGTTCTACAGCTTATTCTTTGAGTGTTGATGGCCCCATCGTAAGCCCAGATAATTCATGTTGGGTTTTGAATCCGATTGCTCCTCATAACATCAGTATCCGACCATTGATTGTACCGGACTCTAATGACATTGAGTTGCTAGTGACTGGAAGGGGGGAGGGGCATTTGCTATCCTTGGATTCTAGAACGATTTCACTTGAATATGGAAATCGAATTTTAATACAAAAAGCCTCATTCCGTATCCATACAATCCAACTTAAAGGGGATAGTTATTTCCGTACATTGCGAAAAAAACTCTATTGGGGAATCGATACTAGAAATCATCAATAATTCGAAGTGCAGTTGTTCAGTCATTTTCAGAAAAAAACTCATGGTTTAAAGATTTCATTGATTTTTATAATCATTCTTATAACAAATATCCAAAGGGGGACCTCACAAGTTCATGAAATAGGTCTTTTTTTTGGAAGATCCGGTCTACATCTTTCTGAACTATACAATCGTTTAGAATTCGACTTATCGTTGGGAAGTGAGGAAAACAATACAATACTCAGTAACGATGAAGTTATTGGATTTCTATATCGTTATAATTTAAATAACTCTTTTTCATTCAGTGCATCAGCTAGTTATTTTGAATTTAAAACTTCACCCCTTTCCAAAATAAATTTAGTAATCGAAAATCCAAAAAAAAGTTATGAAATCAATGGGAGATTAGAATATTGGCTTGAATCTCGAAGTTTACTTGATTGGTATATTCCACAGTTCAGACCATATATATTTGTTGGTGGTGGGATTCTCATTAATGCTCCTTATTCATTCGATCAATTTGGATGGATTGAACGGGAACTTCCTATTTTATCAAGTGGTCTTGGTCTTTCTATCAATCCGACAAGATGGCTAAACTTTGGCGTCGAATTTGGAGCTAGATTTATCCTTGTAGCAAAATCAGGCGATTTTTTTGGAAAATTTTATAATTATGTAGAGAGAGACGGTAATACTATTGATGGAAATAATTGGTATTATATTTTTGGGGTTTCTGCAACCATTTCATTCAAGGAATTCCCATTATTTCGTTAAAAATGTATGAAAGACCCCTTATTTTTTCACAGTTTATTTTTGATTTTTCTAACGCTATGAATCGAGTCATCTAAAATCTACTCGTTTAAGGCCTTGTTTTATTGTATTAATTCTGATGGAACTGTTTCTAATCAACTGAATCGATTGTTAATTTAAAACCTCTTCCCTTTTTTATTAGCATCGAAATTATACTTTTCAAATATGCTTCTAGGTTGCTTAACTTTGGACTCGAATTATGATCTATAATGTTATAATTGAAAATTATTTTATTTATCTCTTGTAGATTGAATTCTATGTTGTATAAAACATCGTTTATTGTCTACTAATCATCGATATCATGCAATTCAATGAAGTTCCTATACATGTGGCAATTATTATGGATGGTAATGGTCGTTGGGCTGAAAAAATAGGAAAGTCCCGCACTTATGGCCACCAAAAAGGAGTAGATCGTGCCGTCGAAATCGTACAAGAAGCTTCAGATCTTGGAATCAAATATTTGACCCTATTTGCCTTTTCAAAAGATAATTGGAAACGACCTGAAAATGAAATATCAGTAATCATGAATTTAATGGTTCATTCTCTAAAAACTGAATTCCAACGTATTGTCGGTAGTCAAGTTAAAATCAATGTGATTGGGAATCTCAATGATTTATCTGAAGAAGTACGACGTGTTCTACAAAATATCATCCAAAGCACATCCCATCACAAAGGCATCCAATTGACCTTAGCCATTAGTTATGAATCAAGAGAAGAAATTGCTGAAGCTACCAAATTAATTGTCCAAAAAGTAATCAACGGAGTCTATAATATTGAGGATATCAATCAAGAGATTATCAACCAAAATCTCTATACAGCATCTTTACCTTATGTTGATTTTTTAATTCGCACAAGTGGAGAACATCGTTTGAGTAATTTTTTACTTTGGCAATCCGGATATGCCGAATTATTTTTTGATGATAAATTATGGCCCGATTTTAGCAAACAAGATTTTCATAAGGCTTTAGATGAATACAGTAATCGAGAGAGAAGATATGGAAAAACTAGTCATCAAATCAAACAAAAGGTTTTTGCAGTTTAATACATCTAAACTTTTACTTATTCTGATTTTTATTCCCTTGTTGACCTTTGGTCAAACGACTGATTATGTCTCAGGAAGAAATTACACAATTGATAGTATCAGCGTTCAAGGATTAAAAACATTTAATCATCAAACCTTGATTTCTTATACTGGTCTTTTTGTTGGTCAACAAATTAAAGTGCCTGGTGAAGTGATTTCATCGGTAATCAATAAGCTATGGAATCTAGATTTATTCAGTAATATCAATGTTTATGCGACCCGAATCAGTGGAAATAATATTTCTATTGAAATTGAAGTTGATGAATTACCCACCTTATCAAAAGTTAGTTTTAGAGGGATTAAAAAGGGAAAACAAGAATCATTGACTGAAGAAACCGAATTAACTGCTGGGAAAAAACTTTCTGAAAGCTTTTTAACCAATACGAGAAATTATATTATAGAAACCTATAAAGACGATGGTTTTCTCAATGCCAAAGTCACTCTCAATACACGTCCCGATAGTCTCAATATCAATCAATCCGAATTATTAGTTTTTATTGATCGAGGAACTCGTGTCAAAATTTCAGATATTGATTTTAAAAATAATGAAGTGTTTAGGGGACCATATCTAAGAAAAAAACTCAAAAACACTAAAAAGAAAAATAAGCTACGATTTTGGAAAAAATCAAAGTTTATTGAAGAAGATTATCAAGAAGATTTGATTTCTTTAGTTGAACATCTTAAAGAAAAAGGGTATCGAGATGCCAGAATTCTTTCTGATACTATCATTCCTAAAAATGATAGATTTCTGTCCATCAACATAGAGATTGAAGAAGGCGATCAGTACTATTTTGGAGATATCGATTTTGTAGGAAATACAGTATATAGCGATTACTTTCTAAAACAAAAAACCGGCATTCAAAAAGGAGATATCTATAATAGCAGTTTACTTAAAAAGCGTATTTCAGAAGTTGGAAATCCAGATGCTGATAATGTAGAAAATCTTTATAAAAACAATGGATATCTATTTTCAAATATCAATTTAGTCGAAGTCAGTGCAGAACGAGATACCATTGATTTTGAAGTGAGAATCAGTGAAGGAAAATTAGCTCAATTCAATAAAATTTCTGTGTCAGGTAATGATCGAACCAATGACCATGTCATTTATCGTGAAATTAGAACAAGACCAGGGCAAATCTATAGCCAAGACCAATTGGTGCGATCCATTCGAGAACTTGGGCAATTGGGATATTTTGATGCTGAAAAAATAAATCCCAATTTTGATAATGCGGATCCGAATGCTGGTACGGTGGATATTTCCTTTCCTTTAACAGAAACTGGTGCTAGTCAAATTCAACTACAAGGCGGATACGGTGGAGGGGGCTTTATAGGAACCTTGGGCTTGTCTTTTAACAATTTTTCGATGCGTAATATTTTTAACGGGAAAGAATACAAGCCTCTTCCCATGGGAGACGGACAAAATTTGAGTTTACGTCTGCAATCTAGTCAATTTTACAATACCTATAGCTTTAGTTTTTCTGAACCATGGCTTGGAGGTCGTCAACCAGTGAACTTTTCGACTTCTTTTTCTCATACCATTCAATATCGGTACGATTATTTTACCGGTCGAGCCGATAAGAGCCAATCTTTTCAGATCAGCGGGGCATCCATTGGACTAGCTAGGCGGTTACAAATTCCTGATGATTATTTCCAATTATCTCAAAGTCTAGCGTATCAATACTATGATTTCAATAATTATTTCACCGGCCTATTTACTTTCGGAAATGGTGTTGCTAATAATTTTGCTTACGAAATAGCCCTTTCAAGAAATAATACCTTTACCAATCCCATATTTCCAATAGGCGGTTCAACCTTTACAATTCGAGCGAAATTAACCCCGCCCTATTCTCTGCTATCTAATATCGATTATGCCGATTTAGAAAATCAACCTAGATATCAAGATGCCGATGGAAATCCCGATCGTGAATTGATTGATCAAGAACGATTTCGATGGCTTGAATTTTATAAAATAAAATTTAATGGGACTTGGTATACCCCTTTGATTAATAAATTTGTTCTAAAAACTCAAGCAGATTTTGGATTTATTGGGGCTTATGATAATGATCGCGGTCTGATACCTTTTGAACGATTTTATCTTGGAGGAGACGGTATGCAAAATTATGCTTTGGACGGTCGTGAAAATATTGCTCTCAGAGGGTATGATAATCAATCCTTGTCCTCTAGAGATGGGTCTATTATTTATAATAAATTCACTATCGAAGTGCGATATCCCATTTCACTCAAACCAGCAGCTTCAATATTTGCTTTGACCTTTTTAGAATCTGGAAATGGCTATGATCGCTTTAAAGATTTTAATCCTTTTAATTCAAAACGATCTGCAGGAGGCGGCATTAGAATTTTCATGCCTGCCTTTGGGCTACTGGGTATTGATTTTGGTTATGGTTTTGATAATCCGAACTCGCCTAGTGGAGAAGCCAATGGATGGGAAACTCATTTTATTATTGGACAACAATTTTGATTTTTTCATTAATACGAGGTTATCCGCCTATTCAACAGTCAATTTAATTTACGATATTTGTTGCCCTAAAAAACTTTCTAACCTATTAAAGTATTCTTCAACCTAATACAGATAACAATGACAAAATCTACTACAACATACACTTTATTATGTATTCTTTTTGTACTAGTATCTTCATTTTCTGCCAAAGCTCAAAATACTATTGCTCATATCAATACTCAACAATTGTTGAGTGAAATGCCTGAAGTCATTGCAGTCAATAAAGAACTCGAAAATCTTGAAAAGCAGTATTCGACTGAACTAGATTCTTCAGTCAAAGAATACCAAACCAAGGCTCAAAATTATGCGGCTGACGCTGAAAATCAATCTGATTTAATCAATCAACAAAGATCAAGAGAATTAGAAAGCATGCAACAGAACATTTCGGAATTTCGTCAAACCGCTTCTTTAGAACTACAAAAAAAACAAGGAGAACTCATGAATCCTTTGATTGAACAAGCCCGTACTGCCATCGAAGCCGTTGCTCAAGCTCAAGGATTTAACTATGTACTTGATTCTTCTCCAGGAGGCAGCGTTATTGTAGCCAAGGGAAAAGACTTGATGGCTGATGTTAAGCGAGAATTAGGATTCTAATTTTTTTATTTGAAATTGGTATTTGGCATTGGAAAGCCTCCATTTCTAGACAGAGCATATCCCCATCTTATTCGTAATAATTCAACAGAATAATCAGCATTCGGTTCATAACAAATCTTATACTTTTTACATTAGGTAAGAAACCCTAACCCCATCAAAACTCACAAGGTTTCGTGCACACCTATCAGAGTCGCATCAAAGTTTGAGTTCCATATGGGATTATATTGTGGTGGGGAGTTAAATATGGCATTAAATAGTCGCTCCTTAAAAACTCTTTTTTACCAGTTGTCGTTCACTTATTTTTATTATTGAAGTTCTTTGAGCTGAACATCGAGCCCTTCTGAAAAAATAAAAAAGAACCTCTTGCACTAGTTGTTCTATACATTTTTTCAAATGCCACCCTGTAGCGGCTAAATAGGCATTGATCGTTGGCCATTGGGCGCCCATCAGATCGTTTTATTGCAGGCGATGTTATGTTTTGAGGTGGCCCATCGTGGCTCCATGGCGGCTCGGCGTCGGAATTTTTTCTGCTGCTTGTGTTTTTGATACGCGGTATCACTTTCCAAAAGTAGACCAGTCCATCGCATCGGCCAGCCATTAGATGCGATGGTTTGGATGGAGAATCGCATTCCATGCCTAGTCCAATAACTAGGGCTGTTGGGGGGGCTACTTTTTTAATCATTTCTACAAGATTTTAAGCACATGATACGCATTTCATCGCAGATTTCAAAACCCTGTCTCGGCCAGTAGGACACCATTCAACCCCCTATATAAGGGGACTGGAGACTATATTTGGACTTTTTAAGGAGCGACTAGCTACTACCCTTTGGTATCAGCATGTGATAGACACGAGAATCAAACCCATCATCCTATGTGGCCAAAATGTTTCAAAAGCACTTAGATGGCTTATTACACGCCATGATCTTCGAACCATCCAATGCGAGGGCCGAACGAATCAATGGAAAAATCCAAGAAGTCATCACCGTGGCCAAAGGCTTCCTAAATTATGAACATCTCAGAGCCTCTGTTTCATTCTTCTGTGCTCATTGGAACCTTTTTCCACACAAATGATGTTAGAACCATATTTTCTTTTAAGTCAATCTTCTTCTATGGCAAGCTTACCATTGGAAATGCAATCAAGTCAACCCTCTGTGATTCAGTAATTCAACTATCAGTATATAAGAACGCTCATCTACAAAAACCCGCAGATCCTCTAGGAGATATCAAAGTAATCTGCATTATTCGTCCTAAAAACCGATTCATCCACGCTATTAGTACTTCTTACTAGATCAATATCGGTGGTAAAAGCAAATAATCCCATCTCAATATAAGAGATGGGTAGCATTAGCAGATATAGTTGGTATATCCATAAAACGACTCGAGCCTATCTTACCCTCGATCTTGAAGCCTTATTCATCTCGACGATTATCAATCCAAGATAAATCGATGACCCTCCCTACCAAATATCGCGCCAGCTGATAAACTGCTTGGAGTAGAGGAGATAGTGCTTATATCTCTAGTACTGAGGCCATTATTTGGAGCCATTAATTCTACCAAAGAGCGCCACAGGGCCACTGGGCCAAAATTAGTTTGATCGCTGGGCAGAGTAAACTCAAAAACTCCGCCAATACCATCATCAATCATTCGTTGTGCAAGCTTGGCAAACTCATCCCTACCACTGAAAATATATTCCGTACCATTGATAAAAAAGTTGTTGATGGAGCCATCAGCCCCTACATCTTTGCTAGTACCAGCTGTTTGAGTCAGTATATTATTATAAAAGATTTCTCTCGGTCCAGGATCGCTCACCTTTTTTTTCCAGCCATAAGAACCAAAACCTGCCCATAACTTCTTTCTAGGATAGCCATGATTTAG
Organism: Flavobacteriaceae bacterium; assembly: GCA_965221765.1. Classification (GTDB taxonomy): domain Bacteria; phylum Bacteroidota; class Bacteroidia; order Flavobacteriales; family Flavobacteriaceae; genus Bin25. Next base: position 1,429,999 of record OZ244911.1, on the reverse strand, counting down.
TAACTTTTGTAAAGTACTAGGCCAATTGCTTGCTCTCTCCTGATAAGTTCGGATCGTGACGCCATCAACGGCATCAATTGCCTGAGCAGTGAGATTGTACTGATTTCTATTGGTTCGGCCTATTGCCGTAGAAATTTCTTTATCTGGCATATGAGCTCTCAACTGAACTAAAAATTGACTGAGATTAGCCCCTGTAGTATCACTAGGGTATTCGAAATCAACATCAACCCCTATGAAATCACTTACTCCATTGACAAAAGTTGCCAACTCATTGGCCAGTGTTGTCCTTGCCTTAGCATCAGCCACCACGGTGGGCCAAAGGCTAGGAGCTCCAATCCCTAAGGTAATGGTTTGACCAAGAACATTAATGGCTCTGATTCTTTCAATATCTCGTTTCCAATTACCATAGTCTATTCCTGCGGAAGAAGTTCCTCCTTGGATAGGCCAATAAGCACGAGTATTCCAACCAACATATCCTTCATTATTAATAAAGTTATTATTCATAAGATTTGTAAATTGGTTCTGGCCCCAGAAGCCTGGATAAATCCTGATCTCATCCATTTTCCCATCAAATCCCCTTCCTATTTCTATATCTGATGAAATATTAGGAAGTTTAGTAGGAATGGTATTGCTACCTATATTTAGGGTCTTTTCTATCCCATCAACATAAAATTTCAAGCGATCACTATTAATAGAAGTCTCTCCATTATAGGCGAGACCTATATGGTGCCACTGCCCAGTCTGCAATGCGCCATGGATACTAAACGAAGTATTGCTCCCATTACTAACATAAAAAACAAGCATATTATGACCATCATTCGGTCCCAATTGAATTTGTACTCTATGATTTTCATCTTGCCTTTTGCTCACTATGGATGCATCGGCTTTCCATGTATCAATATATATCCATGCAGCAAAAGAAAACCGGGATTCCGCAGTACTATCACTAGCCCCCGCATTGAAAAAAAATAGCGAGTGAGCATTTGAAGCTTGCATGTACGCACTAGGATGACCCGGGAAATCTAATACGCCATCATTTCTGCCGGAAAAGTTAGAAAGATAGTTCACCGATCCTATCATGCTAGCATCATTGTCTGGAGCGAGGTCAAAGAGATTCCCATTAGCCGTGCACCCTAGTTGGCCAGAGTAGATCACCCGGTTGACATGAGGAGCTTGAAATTGGGTGAACTTCTTTGCTCTTATGCCCCAAATAGGAACAAACGTAATCACCTTGCGATAAAAGAAATAATCATTATCTGTGACCGTAATATGCTTGGGAGATGGCGAAGACGAAAAACTACCAGGGTAGGTATTAGTTTCATCGACTATCCTTCGGAAACTCATATCAAAATCGAAATTCCAGTAACCGATCAGGTCGCTATAATCAGAACGAATATTATTGATAGTTCCTTTGAATCTGTTTTTTATCTCTTGAGTGCTAGCACTTATTCGCCACAAACGAACTTCATCGATCTTACCATCGAACCCATTTCCAGCAACCATAAAAGTGCCGGAAGTACTTGGTGTCTGAGTAGGAAAAGGATAGTTTGAAGAAACCAACTCCACACCATCTCGATAAAATCTCAACTTCTTTGTAGCGGTTCCATCATAGACCAAAGCCACATGGTACCACTGATGATTATTAGGAAGAGCGTTATCTAAAGAGATTACATTATTAGTTCCATTAGCTATATGAAAATATAGCCTTCGGTTATGATCTCCTAACTGTATATCTATATTTTCCGTATGTCGATTATTGCCTCTTTTATGGAAAATAGTAGACCAGTTTACCCAAGTATCTATCTTTATCCAAGCTTCAAAAGTGAAATGCTGCGTACTATTTAGTTCGGTAATATCGCCAAAGTTGATGGCATTCCCATTTGTATCCCAAGCATGATTGCTACGCTGTGCATAACCAGTTGATATTATCAATAGAAGTATGACACTCCATGGTACGCATTTAATTTTTATAAACTCGACATTAAACAATTTATTTCTTTGCTTCATGTTTTTATATATAAACTTCGAATGATAACAAAACATATCATTTGTGCTATCCCATTAAATCGAAGTGCTCTAAAATATAGTTTTTTTCCTTATGATCTATAGTCAGCATGGGACATCTCGATGTCCCATGCTGGTTCAAAAATGCCATGGGCATCTGGTTTTTCAGGCCAGCATACGAATGTCGGTTATTCTATTGCCATCACCACTGCCTCGTGATTTCTCTAGCTGTATCGAGCGATTCGAATAGATCGGCATCCAACACTTCTTGGAGCATCGAACCATGATAGCGTTCAATCAACCTATTCTGCATAGGCTTGCTTGGTGGGATATCATCCATTGGTCATGCTTCTTTGTTTGGCCAATCTTTGAAATGATGAGCGATAAATTCAGGTCCATGATCTACCCGGATGCTCTAGGCTTTTCCTAGCCATGCGATTAAGGAATCCCATGCTTGAACACCCCTTTTCGAATATAACGAGGGATCGATACAACATAGCAAACCCCCTCTCGATGATGATCATCCATCACATGAAATAGTCGAACTATTTTTCTACAGGAAAGCGTATCATGCATGACATCGGCATGCCAGGTGATAGGACCATCCACAGGGTGCATCTGGGGTTGTTGGACACGCTGGGCGCTCCACGCTTGGCTTTCTTACCTCAATGCCATCCCAAAGGCTCATACAAACGATAGATTCGTTGGTGATTCCAGATTGCTTTGGCCATCCAGCCAAGGCGATGAAACCTCTTTCGAAATCCATCGGTTGGATGTTCTCGGATTAGGGCATTCAATAGTCCTTGGAGGTGGTCATGGATGGGTGGCGTTTTGAATCGGTCATCATCGACCGATCAACGCAACGAGACCTTATACTAAGTTGCGTTTTGAATTACTTTTTAAATTCATAAAATGTTTTTTGTTTTTTAAACTACAATTGGTCTCTCAAAACGATAATGAGAGTAAATCAATTTCATATAATTCAGAAAGCAAATTGGTATTAGGACGGGCCTGCCGACGTCGCATACCCTCTGCTGGAATCCAATACCCTACAAATCGACGCTTTTCGACAAGCCTTACCACTTTTTTCTAATCAACGTTTTAACGCCTAATGCTCATAAGCGATATTCGTAACCATCCGCTTGACATCAGATCACGCCGTCTTGGTCGGTCTCAAGACGTTGAGTTGGTTCTGTTTCATCCCGCCATAGTTGGATTTCCAACGTTAAAAAAAGGGGGAGGATAGCTAATCGAATGCTCTCGGCAGATCTCACGCACTGTTCGGTCTCTCCTATTGTAGAGATTAGATTTGGACGATCTGTGATTCAGAAAATTTGCTTTTTTCAATGGACTTCATAGTAGCATTTTAAATTAAAATAGAATATCAAATCCTAGTTTAGAAGGCTCCTATTTTGGGGCCTTACAGAGCGACTAATTACTCTACCTTATGTGTCGCTTGATAGATCTATTTTGTCGGGATGACAGGATTTGAACCTGCGACCCCACGCACCCCATGCGTGTGCGCTACCAGGCTGCGCCACATCCCGAATCCATTAAGAGGCAAGGCAAATATAATTCATAGAAATTTTTGGGTCCAATTTTGGAAAATGAATAGGTGATTTTTACTACTTTGCTGATTTGTAAGATTGCTAGCCAATGAAACGATTACTTCCGGCCATTGGGCTTTTATTTTGTCCATTGATTTTATTGTATTGTCAAGACAGATCTGATAATCTCCCATTGATTGAATCGCCGGAAGAAGTAAATTACACCTATCAAATTGTGGTCGATAGTTTGAATATTCCATGGGGCATGGATTTTATTTCTGAAAATGAACTATTGATTACAGAAAAAAGGGGTGAATTAATCTATGCTGTTGATGGTCAAAAGACTGCAATTTCTGGTTTACCTTTTGTTTATCATAGAGGTCAAGGGGGTTTGCTTGATGTGGCATTGCATCCCGATTATAAAAACAATAAAATCATTTACTTTGTAACCGCTACCAACACAGAAGAGGACGATAACGGAGGAAATACTGCTCTCTATAGTGCAGTCCTTAATATAGAAGATGCTAGACTTGATGATTTGACCGTACTTTATAAAGCCACCCCAAATACCAAAAAACCACATCATTGGGGATCTAGAATAATATTTGATGATCAAGGATATCTTTATTTTGCTGTTGGAGATCGAGGTCAACGAGACATCACACCGCAAGATTTAACGACTGATGGTGGAAAAATTTATCGCTTGCATCTTGATGGTAGCATTCCTCAAGATAACCCGTTTGTTGGTCAACCAGGTGTTAAGGAGGCTATTTTTTCATATGGACATCGGAATCCCCAAGGTATGTTTTTCCACAATGAAAAAAAAGAAATCTGGATTCATGAACATGGCCCTAGAGGAGGAGATGAAATCAATATTTCTAGAAAAGGTCTGAATTATGGATGGCCAGTGATCTCTTATGGGGTCAATTATAGTGGAACCATCTTTACAGATAAAACCCATCAAGAAGGTATGGAACAACCTTTTTATTATTGGATTCCATCTATTGGACCTAGTGGAATGGCTATGTCCACTTCAGATATTTATCCCGATTGGAAAGGGAATATTTTTGTTGGTTCTTTAACATTTTCTTATTTAGAACGATTAGTCATTGAAAATAATCAAGTGGTAAAACGAGAAAAAGTATTAGATGAAATTGGGAGAGTGCGAAATATAAAGCAAAGTCCCCAGGGGTATCTTTTTGTAGGAGTAGAAAATCTCGGTATCATAAAAATTATTCCCTCCCATGAAGATCTTTCTGATTCTCTTTAGTTTAAGTAGCACAATTTTGTTTTTTACAGTACAAAAAAATAAATCGTTGAAAGAAAGTATTGCAGATGGTAAAATAGTTTATAATGACTTTTGTATGCAATGTCATCGACCCCATGGAAAAGGAGTTGAAGGAGCGTTTCCAGCGCTAGCTCAAGCTGATTTTCTATTTGAGAATATCGATAGAAGCATTGCTTCTATAAAGTATGGAACACCAGGCCCTGTTATAATCAATGGTGTCGAATACAATGGATTGATGGTCAATCAAGGATTGGAAGATCAAGAAGTAGCCGATGTGATGAACTATATATTAAATAGTTGGGGAAATGCTTACCAGCAAATGATTACAGTTGAACGAGTGAAGTCTATTAAACCTCCGGAATAATCATGTTTAAAAAACTAAATAAAACCCTTTTAATCTATGTGGTAATAACCATTGCATTCATCGTATGGATGGCTATTTATGATGATCATTCTATTGCTATTCACAGAGAATTGAATCAAGAAATTTCTACTCTTAAATCAAGTAAAAAAGCATTGACTTTAAATATATCAGCAGTAGAACACCAAATTGAAACACTGAAAAATCCTGATAGTCTAGAAAAATATGCGCGTGAAGATTTTTTTTATAAAGCAGAAAATGAAATTATTTATATTATTGACTCTACTACATTGAACTCATTAGCAGAATATGAACTATTAATACACTAGTTTTTGAATATCAATTATTTAAATAATTATTGAACTTTGGGAAAAATCATTGCCATTGCCAATCAAAAAGGAGGGGTTGGTAAAACCACTAGTGCTATCAATATTGCTGCAGCCATCGGTATTTCAGAACGTCGGGTCTTATTGATTGATGCGGATCCACAATCCAATGCCACTTCTGGTGTTGGACACCAATTAGAGAATCAACAACCAACTACTTACGATCTTTTGATCGGACAAACAGATGTGCATTCGACCATCGTTGAAACCAATATCAAAAACTTGGATTTAATTCCTTCCCAAATTGATTTGGTGGCAGCCGAAATTGAACTAGTCGATCAGACAGAAAGAGAATACATGCTTAATATTGCTCTTTCCAATATCAAAGATGATTATGATTATATCATTATTGATTGTGCTCCATCGTTAGGATTAATTACCATCAATGCATTAACAGCAGCCGACTCGGTATTAATCCCCATCCAATGTGAATATTTTGCTTTAGAAGGTCTAGGATTATTATTAAATACCATTAAAAGCGTTCAAGAATATTATAATCCCGAACTAGATGTCGAAGGCATCTTATTGACGATGTATGATACCCGACTGAGATTATCTAATTCAGTGGTTCAAGAAGTTCAAAAACACTTTCATAGTATGGTGTTGGAAACCATTATCCCTCGAAATATCAAGCTATCTGAAGCTCCTAGCTTTGGTCAAGATATCCTTAGTTTTGACGTCGGATGTCGCGGTGCAGAATCTTATCTTTCTGTGGCTAGTGAATTGATTAAAAAAAACACTGTACCAACCTAGTTTAATGGGAAAATCAACTAGAAAACCGGCACTTGGTAAGGGTTTGGATCGTATTTTACGACCATTAAATTCTTGCACACAAAATCCAAAAGATTTTTCTCCAAGTGTGGTTGGAAGAGTCTTGCATCTATCCCTTGATAAAATCAAAGTTAATTCCAAACAACCTCGATTAGATTTTGATATTAATTCGTTGGAAGAACTTGCTCAATCCATCCAATTTTATGGTGTTATTCAGCCCATTACCGTCAGAAAAGGTCCTAATACGGCTCACTACGAATTAATCAGTGGAGAACGGAGATTACGGGCTGCTAATATTGTGGGATTAAAACAGATCCCTTCCTATGTACGGATGGCCCACGATGAAGAAATGCTGAAATTGGCTTTAATCGAAAATATTCATCGTGCGAATTTAAATCCCATTGAAGTCGGATTATCATTTTCTAGATTGATTGAAGAATTAAATTTAACCCACTCTCAACTCAGCCAAATCGTTGCCAAACAGCGATCCACAATAACCAATTATATTCGATTACTCAAACTACCTGATACCATCCAATCGGCATTGGGTCAACAAAAAATCAGCTTTGGACATGGGCGCTCATTGGTTTCAATTGAAAACAAACAAGATCAGTTATCAATATTTGAAAAAATCATTTTAGGTGGATTATCCGTCAGAGCCACCGAACGATTGATTGAAAAACTAAAATCACCCTCGTCCCAGAGGCCTGCTATATCTAATCCTATTATTCGATCTACTACAAAAAAATTAAATCGTTTTTTGAATACAAACATTGATTTCAAACTGACAAAAAAAGGAAGTGGATTTATCAAAATTCCGTTTCGTTCTAAAAATGATCTTCAATCGATTATTCACAAAATAACGGGTGAAAAATAGATATCTGCTTTTAATTTCTTGCTCTATATTGGTATGGTCCATTCAAAGTCAAGTTCCTCAAATTAAAACAACGCAGGAGCCAACACCCGCCAAAGATTTCCAAGTTAAAGATACTTTGATGAGTTTTGAAGCCATTGACTGGCGAGAACAATTTTCTAAGAGAAGACTTCGTTTAATGGCTGATCCGCGGACCCCAGCCAAAGCAACTTTTTTATCTGCAGTTTTCCCTGGGCTAGGGCAAGTATATTTAGAAAAATATCTGTGGGCTCCTATTTTTTGGGCTGGACTTGGGACTTCTATTTATTTTTACCTCGATAATTCAAAAGAATATAATCGATTCAGAGATATCTATAAACGAAGGCTTATGGGATATACCGACGATGAATATTCTGTGTTGATTCCAGATAATGACCGAATCCTAAGAGGAATGGATTTTTATGAAAATTATAGAGATATTTCAGCCATTTTTATCGCCGTTTCCTATGTATTGAATGTGATACATGCTAATGTTGCTGCTCATTTACTACAATTTAATGTTGATGAGAAATTAAGTGTTCGTCCCAATTTGTTGCTGAATCCCCAGCACACGGGATTATCTATTTCTTTAGAATTTTGAAATATCATATCGTTATCTAATACAGAGATGCTATTTATCAATACTTCCAAATTAATGGAGCGAGAACTAAATTAGTAGAGGTGTTATGCTCAATGCTATTCAAGATATTCTTATCAAAGAATCGATTCCCTATGAGGTTGATGAGTTTTGGACCTCAAAACAAAGACAAGGCAATCGGATTCACGAAATATCTTATCGAGCTTGTTTTAAATCGGAACTTCCAACGTATTTTATTGAACGGTTTAGTCGTCCAGGAGATATTGTTTATGACCCATTTATGGGAAGAGGAACAACACCGATTGAAGCGAACATATTAAATCGAATTCCCTATGGAAATGATTTGTCTCCACTTTCAAAAATATTCACAGAACCAAGAATTAAACCACCGCTATTGTCAGAAATTGATGATCGATTAAATAAAATAGAATTAAAAAATTCTAAAAATTTAGAAAATCAATGGCTACTTCCTTTTTATCATCAAGACACTTTATTACAAATAGAATCACTTCGCCGATATTTTAAACAAAAGAAACAAGAAAACGCTTTAGATGATAGTGACCAATGGATTCAAATGACAGCAATTAATCGATTGTCAGGACATTCCTCTGGTTTTTTTTCAGTAAGAAGTATGCCTCCGAATCAAGCAGTGACGGTTGAAAGACAGAAAATTATTAATCAAAGAAATAACACCATTCCTATTCCCAAGGATATTAAATCAATTATTTATAAAAAATCTAAAATTCTTCTAAAAGACGCACCGTCTAAAGCAAAAAACTATTTATTGTTATCCAACAAATCTCATTTAACACATCAAATACCAAATGAAGTTGTTTCCTTAACGGTCACTTCTCCACCATTTTTAGATCTCGTTGATTACAATAAAGATAATTGGCTTCGGAATTGGTTTATTGATACTCAAGAACCTGATGTAACCATTTTGAAAAATTTAAAAGATTGGATTGATTTCACCTATTTAACATTGAAAGAACTATGTCGAATCACAAAAAACGATGGATATATTGCCTATGAAGTTGGTGAAGTTAGAAATGGGCATTATTATTAGAAAACGCTGTTATTGAAGCCATTAAAGATCTACCATTAAACGTTGTTAAAATCTATATAAATCGCCAAAAATTCACCAAAACTTCAAATACTTGGGGTGTTGTAAATAACAAAAACGGAACAAACACAAATCGAATCGTATTATTACAAAAAAATGACGGAACGAGAAGACCAATTAGAACAGTTACTTGCTAATTTTTTAAAACCTATTGAACATCATCCGTTAGAGATATTTATTAGATCTTGGTTTGGTAAAAAAGTCATCCCTTTTGAAAAGGAGAAAGAAATTGATGTCTTAGATGTTTTAAAAAATTTATGTAAAAAAGTATGTCAAAATACTTTAGAAAAGCCGATTAAAAGAAATCGACCAAATGAAGTCGGAAATGATATTGAAAGATATGTTAAATCAGCGGGTAAATTATTAAATATTGATATTGAATCACCAGATGGTTCCGGATGTCCTAATTTATTATTGACCCATAATAACAAACCATATTATATTGAAGTTAAAACACAAGATTATTCAAAAGTTTTTACCAAAGAGAAAAAAAGTCAAAGATTTTTTTATTTATCACTACCTAAAGATTCAAGAATCGAATTAGATGCTTCTCATTTATTAATTGCTTTTGACATACACACTAAAAATACAACAAGAAAAGCTATAGGATATTATATTTCTGATTGCTATGGATTAATTTGCAATCTTAAATTTGAAGCTCAGTCATATTCTAGATATTTTTTAAACGAACCACACGTGATATACAAAGAACAAACCATCGATTCAACAAGTTTATCATGAAAAAGAAACTACCAAAAATCAAATCCTACGATTCCCAACTAAAGAAAACCGAATTGGAAGATGATGTCCGTATCGATGCCACGCCTGAAGAATCAGTTCGTCGGGTGTTACGTCCTCTACCAGGGTTTCATCGATAAAACTCAACCAGTGTTGTATGGTCTATCCATTCTGAAAAATCCAATAGTTTTTGGCACTTAGGTATATAATTCCCAAATTAAAGTGTGTGCTCTTGGGGGATATGAAACCCTAATTTTACACTACCAATGAAAGAGATTAAATAAAACATCATATTAATCATTTATCAGATGCTCACTATCAATACCAATCTTTAATATTTTGAAAATCGCAATTTTTGGATATGGTAAAATGGGGCAACTAATCGAAAAAATTGCCCAACAAAAGCCTTACCCTATAGTTTATGTGCAAGATTTGAATTTTTCTCGTGGTCGCATTGATCAAGCCTCATTGGCCATCGTATTTAGCAGTCCACAGGCCGTTGTTGAAAACATTGAATTTGCCTTCCAACATAAACTCAATGTAGTCTGTGGATCAACAGGTTGGCTAAAAGATTATAAAAAAGTAGTTCAGATGACCAAACAATATGATTGCGGATTTCTCTATGCTTCAAATTTTAGTATTGGGGTCCATATCCTATTTGAAATGAATCGAAAATTGGCCAATATTATGAAACCATTAAATGATTATGAGGTTTCCCTATCTGAAACTCATCATACACAAAAAGTCGACAAACCCAGTGGGACGGCCTTAACGCTCGCAGAGGATTTGATTCAAATCCACCAATTGAAAAATTGGTCCTTAGAAAAAGGTTCAGAACAAGAATTACACATTGAATCATATCGAAAGGCAAATATTGTTGGTGAACATCAAATCACCTATAAATCCGAAATTGATGCGTTGAGTTTGATTCACAAAGCACACAATAGAAATGGCTTTGCAACTGGTGCTTTAATTGCTGCAAAATGGATAGAACATAAAAAAGGAGTTTTTACGATGAGTCATGTATTATCAAATGATTTTTCTAACTAAAACGCATTAACCGATGACAATTACTCAATGGATTTTTTTGTTTTTATTATTGAATATTGTTCACTTCGGGGGCACTTTTCGACTTTATAAAGTAGCCGGAAAAAATCCTTATTTGGCCCTCATCCCATTTTATAATTTAATTCTACACCTAAAAATTATTCACCGTCCCAAATGGTGGTTCATACTGTTTTTTCTACCAACAATCAATTTAATCATGTTGGGGGTTTTGTGGATAGAAACACTCAAGGTTTTTGGTAAAGCCAAAACCAGTGATCTTCTTCTAGGGCTCATCACTTTTGGTCTTTATATCTACACGGTAAACTTTTCAAAAAAAATTGAATATGTCCAATCCATAGATCGCTCCAAACGATCTTCGATTGCTGAAACCTTTAGTTCTATCATTTTTGCGGTGGTGGTGGCAACGATAGTCCATAATTATTTCATACAACCCTATATCATTCCGACAGGTTCTTTAGAAAAATCATTGCTTGTTGGTGATTTTTTATTAGTCAGCAAGTTTCATTATGGGGCTAGAATACCCACTACAGCTGTTTCACTCCCGTTGGTTCATGATACCCTACCGCTCATCAAAAAGAGATCTTACTTTAAATATCCACAATATCCATACATCCGGCTACCTAGATTACAACAGGTAAAACGGAATGATATCGTGGTTTTTAATTGGCCTGCAGATACTGTAAGAAGATTTTTTATCGCTGAATCAAGAGTCAACAAACCTTTGGATAAAAAGTCTAATTATGTCAAACGGTGTGTGGCATTACCTGGAGATACCTTAGAAATAATCGATGGCTTTGTTCATATCGACGGTAAAAAAAATATACTACCCGATCGAGCTAAAATTCAACTACCCTATCAATTATTCAGTGACCGTGGGGTTTCATCAAGAAATTTAATTGACCATGGTATTAGCAACTTTAATCGAACATACCGAATCGATAATATCACCCAAAGTACTTTCCAAGCCTTACAATCCGAAATTCTTTATACCACAGGTAGTAACTATTCAGATTTTACAGTCGTCACTTCAGAAAAGGGACTTTCAAGTCAATTGGTGAGCTCGCTTGGATTGCAGGGAAGAGAAATTCTAGAACGAGTTAAAACAATTTTTCTTACCCCCGAAGAAGCTCAAATATTGACCAGAGCAGAGTGGTTAGACAGCATCAAACAAAAAGTCAATCCTGATAAAAGACCCAATACCACTTTTTTTCCTAATAAAATTCCTTTTGATTGGAATGAAGATTATTTTGGTCCCATCATTATCCCTAAAAAGGGAACTACCATCACATTGACCTCTGAAAATCGATCTCTCTATAAAAAATTAATCATTGATTATGAACATAATACTTTGGAATCAGGAGATTTTGGATTTCGAATCAATGGTCAAGACACAAATCAATATACTTTCAAACAAAATTATTATTGGATGATGGGAGATAACCGCCATCGAAGTGAAGACAGTCGATTTTGGGGATTTGTGCCTGAAGATCATATTGTTGGTAAACCCATATTTATATGGTTTAGTATTGAAAATTTTACTGAAGGATTGCGAAATTGGAAAATTCGATGGGATCGAGTTTTTACCACTATTTCTGGAAAAGGGGAAGCCAAAAGTTATTTTCCCTATTTCATTGGTTTGATAGTATCATGGCAAATCATAGCTTTTGTATTGAAACGAAAAAAGAAAAGATGGCTCCAAAAAGAAAAAACCTAGGCTTGTTTATATCGACCGATTAAAAAGTTTAGTTGAAAATTTCACTTCACATGACCATTATCATTTTTAGAATTTTAGAATCCTGAAAACCATTCTCATACCAGCCTACTTACCACCCATATCCTATTTCAGCTGGTTGATTCATCAAAAGCAAATTCTTTTTGCGAGCAATTTGCGATATCAAAAGCAAACATTTCGAAATCGCACCTATATCTATGGATGCCATGGAAAATTGCCCTTAGTGGTTCCTATTGTTCATAATAAAAAAAATAGTATTCGAACCGATGCAGAGACCCAAATTTTTAATCAGATCCCATGGAAAAAAATCCATTGGAAATCACTTTGTACTTGTTATCGTAGCTCTCCTTACTTTGAATATTATGAAGACAGACTCTATCCTTTATACCGAGGTCAAAGCAACAATTTATTTGAGTTTAATATCCAACTAATTCAAACCATTTGTGATTTCCTAAATTTTGAATTGGGCTATCAAATAATCAAAGTCGTCAAATACCAACATAGGATTGCCGAATACTTATTGAACGCAAAAAATAAAACCCAATATTCAATAAATCAGTACCATCAAGTTTTTGATAATCAATATGGTTTTATCCCTAATTTAAGTATTGTTGATCTTCTTTTCAATCTAGGTCCTGATTCTTTAACATTTCTTAACAAGTTAAAGATTATATCTGCTTAGATTAAATTGGGAATTATATACCAAAGTGGCATTGTTTACTCAGAATGAACACAGCCTTTTCCTGATCGATTACAACTTTTGTAAAGCATTTGTAAATTTTCATCTATTGTTTTTTCACCATTTCTCCAAAGAATAATATAGTCACCGTCCATTTCTTCTATTTTGCACAGTTGGCTCAAGATTGATTAATTCTCTCAACTCATTATGATTGGGCAAATTAGGTATTAAATCATAAATTGCTTCATCTATGCTTCTTCTTGTATGGCATTCGTTGATTTCATACATTGAATTCAATTCTGATTCTTTAAATGAATCCAAGCACTCAGATAATTTAATAATGTTTGTGTTTAACGGATTTGGAACTAACAATGAGTTAAGAACTCTTTTTGAATATTTTGAGTATTTCAAATCCGTTCCTCTTGTATTCAAAAACCCCAATATAGCATATGTAGAATTTAAATAAAGACACCATGATTTATAGATTTTATGAATTTTTATTTGCAAATCATATAAATCTATTATTTCAGGTTTAAGATTAATTGCAGTAAATGGAGATCCCAAAATTCTTCTATTCGAGTATCGCAAGTGTTTTATGATTTTTTGTAAATCGATTTGATATTAACAAATTACTTCTACACTCCCAATAATTTAATGCCATTCTTTCTTTACCTTGTTTCGCATAAATATACATATCATATTCAGTAAGCATTGTATTCTGTTCGTCCGTCTTATGAAACCATTTAGCGTATTTATTTTGCATAGTTTCAGTTATCTCATACGCATCAGCCATACGTTTCCTCCTTGGAAATATCTCAGAAAATTCTCCAAGTCTTATAAGGGAACAGTTATTCTGTAAGTTCTTCCAAAAATCAACCAAATTTGTATTATAGAATGCAGCATCATTCCAATATGTATTTCTAATCGAGTCTTGGTCTCTAAATACTATTGTTCCATATTTATCTTTTAAATTTTTATAATCCCCCTCTAATGCCAAATTTATTGCCTTTCCTAAATCATATGCTTCAAAAATACTATTAGGATTTCTTTTTAAAGATATAAATGCTGCGGGTTTATTTTTATTCTTTTCTGTTGGTCTCCTTGCAATTACAAGAGATTCGTGAATTTTAGTATTACCTGAAAAATTTACTTTTCTTTCATCGTGGCTTGTGATTACAGCTTCTAAAATAAATCTATTAGGAAAAGTTAATAACCTTCTTAATCCAATACCAGCAGTATTAACGTTTGCAGTATAGGGCAACACCATTGCTAAAACTCCGTTTTGTTCGTTCAATAACCCATCGGCCATTGGAAAAAAGAACGTGGCTATACTTGATTGATTTATCACATCTCTCCACAATCTATTAGATTCGCTGACTCTTCTTCCTATTTCTACTTCTTTAGCTTGAATTCTTCTTTTTATGTTTTCACTTAGATGTCCATTCCTTATTGAATTCCTTGTATATGGAGGATTCATAATGACTAAATCAATACTGTTATCTAATGAAATTCTTTTTTCCTTAAATCCTGTTGCATGAATTTTTTCTGAATCAGACATAAATAAGTTTAATTTCGGATTATCAATTAATAAATCCAAAGAACCTGTATATCCATCACCATTCTCACCATGAACATCATCATTTGAAATACCATGACTCATGCAGAATAAATTCATCTTATTATAATCTACATTTGGGGGAATCAGCGTTAATGCTGAGGCTCCTATATGTATCGCATGTTGATTGATGTCTAAACCATAAATCATATCTTCTATGGCGTGAAGATGTAAAGTTTCCTTATCTACATCATCACATAAGTCATTCATCCTTTTTGCTGATGCAATTAAAAGAGTTCCCGTTCCACAGGCTGGATCAATAATCTTGAATACCCCCCCCCTATTTTTTCTGTATGTTCTTTCTTTATAGCAATTGTTGATAATAAAATAGACGCTTCTATGGTTGTATAAAAAGAACCATCATGCCTTGCAGTTTCAAGAAGTTTATGATAAATTCCACCTAGATAATCTAATTGAACATTTACAACAAGAAGTTGAGTGTCAATGGCTGATTTCAATAAAATCTTAACTGCATCATTAATTGATTTATTAGTAGGTAAATTATTTATTATTTTGATTGCAGGATCTATAATAGGTCTATAATCTATTTTTTGAATTTCATGCCAATCTATTAGTATTTCCCCAATAACATTATTGGTATTTTGTAATTCATTTAAGGTTCTTAAATTTTTTCTTAGTTCCTTCTTTTTAGATGAGCTTCTCAGTCTAGACTGCAATAAGAGAGCATTTATAATTATCAAACAAGAAATAAGTGTTGGCTTATTGTTGTTGGAGCTTATTTCAAGAACATCGCTTAAAATTTCATTTGTTTCATTGTTGAAGTTTTGAGAAGCTGTAAGAATAGCATCATTAATGA
The DNA here is from genome assembly GCA_965221765.1 of Flavobacteriaceae bacterium. Lineage (GTDB taxonomy): Bacteria > Bacteroidota > Bacteroidia > Flavobacteriales > Flavobacteriaceae > Bin25. The sequence goes on along the minus strand of OZ244911.1, from coordinate 1,414,380 downwards.
TGCTTGTGATTTCATCTTCATTACTAAGATTAAAATCTTTAATAAGATCAATTAGATTTTTAATACCTCCTTTAATCCAAATTTCACTTTCATTGTCCTCTGAAATTTTAGTCATTAACATTTCATTGCTTATCCCTAAATCAGTAGATTTAATGTTTTCTGGGTAACATAACGCAATTTGATTGCAACAATTATTTACCTTGACCCACCTTTGTGCATCTCTGATCGAGTCTCTTTTATTTCTATTATTTTGACCTTTTTTACATTCTATGACAATATAGTTTATATCTTCTTGGTTTAATTTAATAGGGATTTATGTATTTAGTTATACACTTTGGCATAATAATAGTATGTTTTTTAATGTAAAATTTTGAAATGAATAATTTAGATCTAACTAAAAGTAAAACTAATTCCTTAATAGAAATTTTTGATTTATTTAAAACAGAAGAATATGCTCAAAAGTATTTGGAAAAATTAAGGTGGGAAGATAACATTAGGTGTCCTAGGTGTCATTCTTGTAAAGTGAATCCGTTAGAGAATCAAAGACCAATGCCTTATTTCTGTAATCAATGTAGAAAATATTTCAGTGTAAGAACTGGAACCATCATGGAAGAGTCTAGAATTTCTTTGAGAAAATGGATGATGGCTTTATACTTATTTAAAAACACACCAAAAGGAATTTCTTCGACAAAACTTGGGAAGTATTTAGGAATACAACAACGATCAGCTTGGTTTCTACTCCATCGTATCAGAGAAGCTACAAAACAACCAATGAATCAGCTTTCAAGAACGGTTGAAGTGGACGAGACGTATATTGGGGGCAAAAGAGCCAATATGTCGAAATATCGTCGCATGCAGTTCTATCATTTAGGACGAGGGAGTGTGGGTAAATTTCCCGTAGTGGGTGCATTGAACCGAGAAACTAATCAGGTGATCGCCAAAGTGGTGGAACATACAGACAAAGAAACCCTCCATGAATTTATTAATCAACAGACGACATCGGATGCGGTGATCTATACGGATGAAGCCCGATGTTATCATGGATTGAATCGAACATATGGTGTTGTTTGTCATAGCCTACGAGCATTTGTTGATGGGGAGATTCATACCAATGGAATCGAGTCTTTCTGGGCCAAGGTGAAACGTGCTTATAAAGGTACTCATCATTGGTGGAGTCAAAAGCACTTACAACGTTATATCCATGAGTTAGTTTGGAAACACAATATCCGTGAAAAAGAGGTTATTGAACAAATTGGATTGATTATTGAAAACCTTGGTAAAAAACTGTCTTATCAAGAGCTTATTACACCATGAATCAAAGCATTAAAACTTCATTTGTTGATGCTTTAAAGAGTAAAGGGAAGTACCGCTATGGTCGCTATCAGAATCTTCCGATTCGATACGCTGGGGGTAAAAGTTTAGCGGTAGGATTTGTTGTAGAGCAAATACCAACAAGTATTCAACAATTGGTTTCGCCGTTTATTGGTGGTGGAAGTGTTGAAATAGCTTGTGCTAATACATTAAACATGAAAGTTCAAGGGTATGATTTATTTGATATTTTATGTAATTATTGGAAAATTCAATTAAGAATGCCTATCACATTGGCTGATCGAATATCGAAATGGAATCCAACCCAAGAAAATTATAATCAAGTGAAATCGAGATTAAAAGAACATTGGATCAACAATGTTTTAATTGAAAATAACTTAGAGTTAGCAGCTCATGATTGGTTTAATCATAATTTATCCTATGGGCCGGGATTTTTTTAGGATGGATTTCTAAAATATATAAAGATGATCGAAGGTTTAAAAGATTGGTTGAAAAAGTGAGACGGTTTTGATGTCCTCGTTTAAAAGTAAAACAAGGTTCTTTTGAAAAAACAATATCAAAACATCGTACCACTGCGATCCACCTTATTTTCTTGAAGGAGATCGTCAAATGTTTAAAGGTATTTATCCCCAAAGAAATTTTCCAATTCACCACAAAGGATTCAGACATGATTTACTCAGAGAACTATTACATGAACACAAAGAGGGGTTTTATTTTGTCCTATAACGATTGTACACCAATAAGAGAATGGTATTCCGATTTTAAAATCATCGAAATGGGATGGCCATATACTTTAGGTCAAGGAGAAAGTTGAAAAAAGAATTGTCTAACGAAAACATATTGAGTGCTTTTTTAGATAAGGGGTTATTTGATGGTGGGAACGCAAAATATTTAAGCATATTCATTGGTGACACCAATAAAACAGATATTAATGACAAAGTTTTTCATGTTTTCCACAAGGATGATGGTATCAATAATTTAACTGCAAATATTGCGGTTAATAACTCAAAAGCAAGAAATGAACATCAAATGGATGATCAAAAAGTTATTTTCTTTTCTAATTTAAATGGAAAAAACATTGGTGAAATTGAAGATAGACGTGATAGTGCTCAGCATTATAGAGCAATGAAGTTTCGACTTCATACTGAATCCACTTACTCAATACTACATCAAACTATCGAAATAAGAAAACGACTTTGCAGACAATTAATAGTTTATGGAAAAGCAGTTAAAACTTTTAAGCAAAATATTTAATCATGACAAGACAACTTGGTAAAAAACTTCCTTCTGAGGAAGTACCAAACCATGAAAATATTTCTTTAGAATTGCATTTACAAGTTAAAGATTTAGCGAAAACATTAATGTCAACTTCTAAAAAGCCTTTTAATAACCATAAAAATAATTTAAAATGAAATTGAGTAGTATAACTAAATACATAAATCCCATTTAATAACAACATCAGGTTGTTTATTCTCAAACATCGGCCTATCAGTTGATTCTGGAATGGAAAAAAGCCCTTCATTTGAAATTAATTCTGATAGTTTTCCATTATAAACTCTTTCGTTGATTTTCATAATTATCATTAAAATTTTTAATTTTTTCTACTCGAGACTAGTTTAGAACAAGAACATCGGGGACATTGAACGATTTTTCCCCATAATTGGTATTCTAACCATTTTTCAGTACTGCATTCATCGAGAAATATTTTCAAATAATTTGATTAGGGATAATGGTTACGGACTTGGTTTTCAGTAAATTCAAGAAAAATCCGTGTAACTGAGTATATAATTCCCATTAAATTTATAATGTGTCATCAGCTTACAAAACCTAAACAAATCAAAAACTCAAAAAACTAATTGGCTAGTACTGCCACGATGGGTCGATGATCAGAAAGATTGACTTTGGAAGTTCTAAAATCCAAAACCTCAACGCTTTCACTTACGATGATAAAATCAATTCGCATTGGAAAAATCAATCCATTATACGTTGTTCCAATGCCCGTCCCTTGCTGAACAAAAGCATCTTTTCTATTGCGAATCAACTGTCGGTAAGAATCTGAAAATGCATTATTGTTTAAATCCATACAAAAGACCACGGGGTATGGGGTGCTTTGAGCAACAGAATCAATTAACTCGACTTGTTTTTTTTGGATTTCTAATATCTTTTTAAGTTCTTTCAGTTCATTAAAGTTGTAATGCCAATCGGTTATATTTTCTTTAAACTTCGCTGAAAGTGATTCAAAATGAATACTAAAAAATCGAAACCTTCGATTTTCTATTGCTATATCGGTATAAATACCACCACTATTAGAATTTTCAAACTCGACTTTTCCTGATTCTAAAATAGGGGCTTTGGAAAGAATGATATTTCCAAGATTTCCATTCGTAACCGTAGATTCAAAATATTGATAAGGATAGTTTGAAAAACCTGGAGATAACTCTACCGAATATTCTTGAAGACAAACCACATCGGGATCCATACTGTTTATTTGGGCTTGAATTTTTTCAGGGATTTGCTGATCATCAATCCAATTAAATTGATTAAACAAACGGACATTATAACTCATGACTGTAAGACCTTCTTGACTATTTTGTTCTCCATCAGGTAATTGTAATAACAAGCCCCATTGATCTAATGTGATAAAGAATACAAATAAAACGAGTAAAAAGGGCCATTTAGCTCGAATAATCCAGTACAACAAAAAGATTAAATTGATAATACTTATCAATGGACACAAAAGAGGCAAAAACCATAAAAAATCAAAATAGACCCATTTCCCCATGGATGCCAATTGGAATATCAGAGTAATGATGTTAACAACCAGTATTATGGAAAACAAGATTGTTTTAATCATGATGTTCAATCCTCAAAGAAAACTTAATCTTCTTTATTAAATAAAAGCTCTTTTTCTTCTTGAGACAAGCTTTGGTATCCAGACTGACTAATTTTTTTTAAAATCTTTTCAATCTTTTCTTGTGATTGTTTTGATTTTTTTTGGCTTTTTTTCTTTTTATAGGCTTTGTTTTTGTTGACTTTAAACCGCGATCTATTCGATGAAAATTTAAATGCGTTGATAAAGGAATATAAAATCTTTTCAAAACTATTTCCAAAAGACTTTCCTAATTTATATTGATAAACACTATACAATCCTAAAGCCGCACCACCAAGATGTGCAATACTTCCACCTGCATTGTTATTTAGGGGGATGGTCAACAAGTCATAAATTACCAAACCAACCCCTAATACATAGAATGGAATATTAAAAAAGAAAAAATTAATTCTCATCTTGGGAAGATATCCACACATAAAAATCAATATCGCCATGACCCCTGCTGAAGCACCAACTAAATCGGATACTCCAACCACTTGACTAAATACTGGAAAAAGATTGTAGGTGGTAATAAAGGCAACGCCACCTACAATCACCCCCATAAAATAAACTGAAAGAAATTTTCTACTGCCGATATAGGCAATAAACATCCTACCCACATAAAAGAGGACAAGCATATTAAATAATAAATGAAGTATTCCTCCATGCAAAAAACTGTAGGTAATAATCGACCACGGTTGATGGATGAATTGAGAAAGATTAGCAGGTAAATTAAAATACTTAAAATAATCGGTATTGGCGCTGTCAAAAAGGAAAAAAAATACTCTTAACAATGCTGGTATAGCAAAGCATAGAACATTTATGACGATTAATTTTTCTGCAATATTTAAGTTATTAAACCTCTGTGATAGATTCAAAGACATCAATCTGTAAACTAAATTCTAGATTGTTTATTGAGATTCCGCCAATATAACATAATCAAAATACCTGTCAAAGCCCCCCCTAAGTGAGCAAAATGGGCAATAGAACCAATGCCATAACTCGAAAACGCCCCAATAAGGTCGATGATGATTAAACCAGGAACCAAGTACTTTGCTTTTATCGGAATTGGTGGAAATAAAAGCATCAAACGAGCATTTGGAAACATCAATGCAAATGCTGCTAAAACGCCATATAATGCACCAGATGCTCCGACCATGGTCACATGAAATGCTTCTACTCCTTTAGAAACCGTCATTAAATTAGATTCAAGCAATGATTTTGGAAATTCTTTATTCATGAGTCCTTGCTGTATTTCGAATGGGGAGAGTCCAAAATCACTCAATGAGGCTGAAACACTATTAATTTGGATATAATAATATAATAATTGGATTGCAGCCGCTCCCAATCCTGCCGAAAAGTAAAAAAACAAAAATTTATTCGTTCCCCATTCCCTTTCAAGTGTACTACCAAACATCCACAAAACAAGCATATTAAATAACAAATGCATAAAATTCCCATGCATAAACAGATGGGTGATGACTTGCCAATAGCCAAAATCAGGATTTTGAGGATAACGTAATCCGAAGACCTGATATAGATTGCCCAAACTCTGCGATGCAAAAAATAGGATCACATTGATAATCAAAAGATTTAGAACTGCTTTTGGAATTGACCTAATCATTCGAATTTATTTATGAGGGAATCTTTATCAAAGCTAATGAGTATTTTCTTGTTAAACGGAGACATGAGATATTCTGAACAAGAAAATAAATCCTTGACCAATTCCTTTTGTTCCAACTCATTGAGTACTCGATGATTTGATATCGCTAACTTTTTTGAAAGAAATTTAGCAATTAAATATGTCATACCATGATTTTGATCAGACATTTCATCAAGTGCTTGGTCTAATAATTCAATGATAATGAAATTGATTTTTTCTGTGGGGCAAAAGGATGGCGCCCCCAATATTTCTATGGATGTGTTATTTATGATCTTGATCTGAAACCCCACGTGGGTTAATGTATTTTGAATTTCTTTTAACACATTATTTTGTTTTACAGACAAAGAAATAATAATAGGAAAGATTAATAATTGACTTGGAATTTTTTTGGTCTGATTCTCTTGACAAATTTTATCAAACAAGATTCGTTGATGGGCTCTACGTTGATTGATAATAATCAAACTTGATCCCGTTGAATAAATAATATATCCAGTAAATAATTGTAAGATTGTAGGATTTGGTTCGGTATCCATCAATTGGGCATTTCTCTGTGATTCGAAAATATCAGTCGATATTCTATTGGATAGTTCTGAATGCTTACTTTCAAAATCTTTAAAGGGATTGTATTTTGGATCAATAGGAATTGCAGGAGTTTCTACCGCCGTGCCTTTATGGAAATAAGGAATATTGAACTCAGGATTTTTATCAAAGTCCAAGGGAGGTGTGATATGGTGTATCCCCAAACTATGTTTAATTGTGGAATTTAAAATGGGATATAAATGTTCGATTTCTTCAAATTTCACTTCAGTTTTAGTCGGATGAATATTGATATCAATTTTATTGGTTGGGACTTCTAAAAAAATAAAAAACCCTGGTTGATTTTTTTCTGGTAGTAAGCCTTCATAAGCTCGAAGAACAGCATGTCTTAAATAAGGATGTTTTATATACCGTTTATTGACAAAAAAGTATTGGGGCACCCCTCTTTTTTTTGAGATGCTTGGATTTAATACATAACCACTGATTTTGGCAATTTGAGTTTCGGATTCGATTGCCAACAAGTTATCTCTGAGTTTACTGCCAAAAATATTTCTCAAACGGAATTTTATGGTGGCAATAGGTAAATGCAATAATTCCTGATCGTCTTCAAAAACATCAAAACGAACACTGCAATGGGGTATGGCCAAACGATAAATTTCATCGAGAATATATTGTTGTTCACGATGGTTAGATTTTAAAAAATTTCTTCTCACTGGTGTATTAAAAAAAAGATTTTTAACCCCAATAGAAGTTCCATTTTCTGCTGCAATAGATTTTTTTTTGATAACCTTTCCCCCTTCCATACTGAGAAATGTCCCTAGTGGTTGGTCTTGGGTTTTAGAAATCACTTCGACTTGTGCTATCGAAGCAATTGATGCTAAAGCTTCTCCTCGAAATCCTTTGGTGAGAATTTTTATCAAATCATCAATGGATTTGATTTTAGATGTAGCATGTCTTTGGAATGCCAATTGAATATCTTCTGGAGCTATACCAATTCCATTATCAACAACTTTTATTAAGCCTCTACCAGCGTCTTTAATAAAAATTTGTATTTGAGTTGACTGAGCATCAACAGCATTCTCCATCAACTCTTTCACAACCGATGCTGGTCTTTGAATGACTTCTCCAGCTGCTATTTGATTAGCAACTTGTTGAGGTAATCGAGAAATCAGTCTACTCATTGACTAGTTAAAGAAAATGGCATAATCAAAATCAATGATATAAAGAAATAGAAATACAAGAACTAAAATGATTAATACTAAAGTCCTTGATACGGCCCTATTTTTTCTGTTTCTAGATTGCAATCGTTGGGATGCCCAGTGATTTCGATAATCATTATCACTGAAATTTTCTCGATTTCTAGCAATTCTCGAACCAAAATCATAGATATTATGATCTTTTTTACCCTGGTAATACCTAGGCGTATAGTTGAATTTTCTGTTTTTAGAAAGTCTAAAAAAATTAATTCTTTGCATGACTGAAATTTATAATCACCCCTTTGAACCGCTTGAATTGAATTCCTTGATTCTAAGTTGCGCCATTTCAATAGCGGCCAAGGCGGCCTGAGAACCTTTATTTCCTAATCTACCTCCGCTTCTTTCTTGAGCTTGTTCTAGGTTGTCATCCGTAAGAATACAGCAAATAATTGGTACCGTACCCTTCAAATTCAAATCCTTAATACCATGGATTACCCCTTGACAGATATAATCAAAATGAGAAGTTTGGCCTCTGATAACACTTCCAATGGCAATAACAGCACTAGGATTTTTTTTCTGGGCTAGACGACACGCATAGATTAATTCAAAACTACCTGGGACATCCCATTTGGTAATCCTAGTGGCTCCGTATTCTTTTAGTTTAGCCTCTGCTCCAAGATACAAGTCATCTGTAATGGCCTTATTCCATTGAGAAACAATCAAAATGAAGTTGAATTTTTCAACCCCATCCATCAACACCGTAGTCTCTTTTGTTGAAGAAATATAATCTTGAGTTGACATTACCGAAGTAATGTTTCGAGTTTAGCAATTTGTATTTCAATATGCTCAGCTTCCATTGCTTGGGAATAATCGTTTTTGATGGTATTGAAAAACTCCAATGCATCATCATACTTTTCTAATTCCATAGCTAGTAGACCTGCTTTGTATAAAAATTTAGGAGCTGTGAAATCATTATCACTCACATCAACAGCTTCTAGATAATATGCATAGGCTTCTTGTGGTTGTCCCAAACCAGCAAATGAATCAGCGATAGCTCCTTTGGCCAAAGCTGAAAAAATAATGTCTTTTGATTTGAAGTTTTCAAGATGTCGGATAGCGTTTTCATACTCACCGAGCCTTAAATAGGCAATTCCCGCACTATATTGCGCCAATCTAGCTGATTTAGTGCCCTTATACCGATCAATAATTTCTAAAAAACCATATTTTCCCTCGCCCCCTTCTAATGAAAGTCGATAGAGTGAATCAGAATTTATCACGCTATTGGTGGCCATATTGAAATAGGATTGTGCTTGCCCCATTTCTCCAACCACTTCTCTTTCTTTTGGTTCTAAAATAAATCTTTGATTTCCTAAATATCCTAAAACCCCCACCGCAATAAGTCCTATAACAATAAGAATATAATTTTGGTTTTTTGAAACCCATCGTTCGGTCTTTGATGCCGTAACATCAAGCGTTTCAAAAACTTCTTTTGTTGTACTTTGAGAGGAAGACGGACTAGACTTGGTCGAGCGTTTTTTATAGGTAGCCATGGCACGTTAGGGGTGAACAAAATTAGAATTTTTATCGATTAATCCCAATTTGACAATCTGTTTTTAATACATCTGCATCGATATAGAAGATTTAATAACAAGCCCTTAGCCTTTTAATTATATATTATTCTAACTTGGCAGTTAATACGCTTAACATGTTTATTTCCCTTGATTTTTTTTACCTCAAATAATCTACAGCAAAGAATCAGAAGCCACCCAATTGAGATAACCTCCTTGAAGGTCATAAACTTTTTCAAATCCCAAATCCATCATAATATCAGCTGCTTTTTTACTTCTATTTCCAGAACGACAGTGGATTAAATAGAGTTTTGTTTTATCCAAAGTGTCAATTTGTCGTATAAAATTAGAATCTAAAACATTAAAATTTATTGCATTCGGTGTAGAACCTTGGGAAAATTCATCAGGCCTTCGAACATCAATGATGGGGTGCCCTTGTTCAATTAATTCTTTAAATTCTTCATGAGAAACTATTTGATAATAGCCCTTTTGGTCCCTAAATAACCCCAATAAATACACAATTGAAAAAACTAAAACGACCAATCCACAAGTCCCAAAAACAAAATACCTTTTTAAAAAAAAATTCACATAAAGAGCTCTTTGATCAAAATTTTGGATTTAGGCTAAGATAGAACATTCGAAAAAAATCTCCAATATTTTTTACCGATAATGGCCCTCTTGTGATACTTGAAATTTTTTAAATGGAGAGAGCATACACCTCACTTGACATTGGTTTTTATTTTTTTTGAATCTAATGGCTTTTTTGATGCTTTGATTCCAATTGAATACAATAAATAAAAAGATTTATTTAAAAACTCCATCGATGAGAATCCTATCAATAAGAAACCCGACTATAAAATAAAATTTGGAGTATTGGATTTGAACAAACTTAACATTGAAAAAGAGAAGATTAAGAATCAGCTATAGAAAAAAAATCAACCATACCTACACATTGTAGGGATCAACTGACTGAATGGAAAGGCCGAACCAAAAGAAAAGATTATTGTAAATTTCTTAGATTAATCTGAATATTATCTCTATTGTTTTGTGTGAATCGATGAGTTAAAAGTATAATAACCTGCGTCGGAGAATGGGAAGTGCTTCAAAAATCGAAATACGTAATATAAATTGATGAAATTAGAATTTTATAACCAAGGAATTAGAACATCTCTTTTAATGAATAGCACAACACGATGAATTTAAAAAACCGAACCATTTTTTGCCGAGATAACATCGACGTTCTGCATGGGATTAATTCGGAATGCATCGACTTGATTCACCTTAATCCACCATTCCATAAGAATAAAGAATTCACATCACCCGTCGGAACCTCTGCTGAAGGAGCGAGTTTCAAGGATATTTTTAAAGAGGAAGACGTCAAAGAGGAATGGTTGGAAACGATCAAAGAAGACGAACCCGAACTTCACCAATTTTTAGTGGGGATCAAAGGCGTAGGGAATCCATACAACCTTGCTTATTTGGCTTACATGGCCATCCGATTATTGGAATGCTGTAGGGTATTAAAGAAAACGGGGAGCATTTATTTACACTGTGATCCAACGATATCTCATTATTTAAAAATCGTGATGGATTGTGTTTTTGGAGAAAAGAACTTTAGGAATGAAATCACTTGGAAAAGGCATTCCAGCTTTGCTAAAGAAAGTCAGTATGCTCCCAAAACTTGGGGAACCACAACAGACATCATTGTATTATATGCGAATCCAAGAGCAAAGCTAAAGCCTTATAGGCCCATGTCGGATTAAGAACGTTGTGATCAATTTCCATTGGTTGATGAAAACGGGGAACAATATTATGATGATAGCTCCCATATTTGGAGTTCTCCAAATATGGGAGCTATACCAAATTTATGTTATAAATGGAAAGGTTTTAAAATCCACATTCATCTGGTTGGCGACTCAGTAAAGAACGAATGGAAGAAGAATTTAGGAAAGGTAATTTTGTCATTCGTGAAAATGGAAAATTACAACGAAGGAAATATGAACGGGATTATAGAGGAAAACAAACTATAAATTTATGGTCTGATATTAATTTACCTTCAAAAAAAGAACGCACTAGTTATCCCACTCAAAAACCATTATCATTATTAGAGTGTATTATCCAAGCGTCATCCAACGAGGGGGGGATATTGTTCTTGATCTATTCTTTGGATGTGCGACGACCTGCGTGGCAGCCGAACGACTAAGGCGTCAATAGGTAGGTATTAATATCTCTATTAAGGCTTATGAATTGGTTAAAAAACGATTAACCGATGAAGTCAATTTTGGCAATGTGATCTTTAAAAATATCAATGAAATCGATTGTCTCTTATCCCCACCTAAACGCACCGATTTAGAAAAAGATTATCGAGAGAAAAAATTTGTTTATGTCATTTCTAATCCAGCCTTTCCTAAGATGTTTAAAGTTGGTATCGCTAAGGATTGGAAAGCTCGGTTAAACTCTTACTAGATTGGCAATCCTTTACGTTCCTATAAAAAAGAGTTTGTGTTGGAAACCCGTTTGTTCCGAGAAACCTAAAAGTATCTCTCTACGAACAATTTGATAATCTCTTTAGAATGGTGTCAAGGCGATTTGCAAGAGATTATTCAGGCGATGAAGCCTTATGATCCAGTTCGGATTGCTTACAATGCTTGGGATTCGGGGGAAAAAAATATTGAATTACTTTATGAATTCAACAAGGAAGTCAATTTAATGCACACCACTCAAATTATTTTAGATTTAGAAAAATCTTTTAGATGTGAAGTGAATTTAGTGCATTATGATTATATCGATCGTTTCTCAAAAGATCGTGTTTTAAAAGAAGCTATTGAGTTTTTCCATGAACAAAAGCCAACAAGAGAAGTTACTACGATGCTGTGATCTCATAGAATCTTATTTTAAGGAATGGCATACTGTTATTCCATTAATCGAAAAAGAATCTGATTTTATTTCTGACCTAAAAATCCAAAAACTTATTTGTTTTCAAGTTTTTCTTATTTTAGAAGAAATGCGGAAAATGAGCAGTGATATTTATTCTTCCATTAAAAAAGAATATCCTTATATTCAATGGTCTATTTTTAATCGAAATCGAATAGGCCATCAATATCATCGATTAAACTTCAAAGAAACATATGGTTTTATTCATGCATTTGTTTTGCCATTAGAAAAAGAGTTGTCTCATTTAAGAGAATATATTGAATCGAGAAATCCGAAAAAAATCAAACCATAGACCAAGGTCATCAACGCTGATGGTAAAAATCCATTTCAAATCATAAGTGCTTATACTCGACTTGTTGGATAAAACCAAATCATCATCTGAAAAGGCTATTTTTGACTTCATTGATGTCTCAATGGATGCTTATCGGTTAATCAAGGAACGATTGACTGATGAAGCTAACTTTGGGAATATCATCTTTAAAGATTTGAATGAGATACACGCCAGAATCGATATGCCGAAACGCACCGATTTAGAAAAAGACTACCGAGAAAAGAAATTTGTTTATGTGATTTCTAATCTCCAGCGTTCCCCAATGTGTTCAAAGTGGGGGATTGCTAAAGATTGGAAAGCTAGGTTGAATGCTTATCAAATAGGAGACCCTTTAAGAAGCTATAAAAATAGTTTGTGTTGGAAAACCCTTTGTTTCGAAAAACCGAAAAGCATATCCACGAACAATTTGATAATCTCTTAGAATGGTGTCAAGGCGATTTGCAAGAGATTGTTCAAGCGATTAAAAATTATTCAGAATAAATCATATGAATAAACAAAATGATTACAAAGAATTCATTGTTTGCCGGTACGAACTAAGAATTGGTGACACCATTATTGAAAAACATATCGGATTGCCTGATGAACCGATTCGAAAAGTAGATGATGGACTAATTAGGGATGAAGAAGACTTGAGTTTTTGGAAAGATGAGGCGGATGAAAATATTACGTATAGCCCTAGCAATAAACCACCACCTTATCCAAATCATAGATGTCAATTGACCATCAGGCGTAAAAAGTAAACTTTAACAAAGAGTGCCTTTATTTTGTGATGAACTATTAATGGCGTTTTTTGTCTAATCCCCTTTTGAAAGAATATTCTCAAGAGACACAGTCTCAGTCATGTTTTTTTATGGTCTGCTTTGTTCCATGATGGAAAATATTGGGAGTAGGAAAGGATATTTGAAATTTTTTAGAAAAAATCTTCAAAAGGATGGTGCTCTTTTGTTTTGAAATGATTCTTTCGCTTCCCTTGAATTCCTTTCGAACGAGAACTGATGAAAAAATCATATAAACGTTTTGTTTTTGAATCTAAAGGTCTGGAAAAAGTAAAGATTTTGATTAATTCATCCACTTGATGTTTATGCTCTTGTTCATGGGATATAGGATAGCTTAACGCAATATGGCTTCTATATTTTACAGAAGGATAATTTTTGAACTTGTAATCTGTTTTTCCAATCGCTCCTATACTATGGGCCAATAGATAAAAGCCATCATTATCTGATAGCATTCTATTGACCCGATTGTTTATTTCTTTTCTAACTTTTAGATGTTTGAAAGAATCGTATTCGAGTAGATTCAGAACTAGAGAAAGTGTGCGTTGGTTTTTCATTAATTCTAAAAGAAGTGAGAAAACACATCAAGATAAAAATTAGAAAAGCACCGCTGAGATACTAGTATGAAAACACAATTCATTCCATAACTTGTATTGATAGTTAAGATGATGTCGACGAAATAATCGAACTTGTCAACCGTTCGCATGAGAAAATGTCAAAAAATCTAAAAAATGAAAAGCACTAGAAATATAGATTCTAAGGCACCGTTCAAACCTATTGTTTATATAGTGGATGACACGTATGGAAAATCTCTGGTAGAGGTTGACGAAATTGAATTATCTGAAAAATTTAAATCTGATTTAGAAAAAGAGTTTTCTCAAACGTTTGAATACGTTAGCATTATGCCTAGTGCAGATCTTCCAGCATTTGCCAGGGTTATTGATTTTATTTCAGACTATTGGCCTGGTCTTTTAGCTATTTTCTTTTCAGCTAAACCTATAAGGGATAACTTCGAAATATGGCGTCAAGTTGCAAAGAAGATACGCAATTATTTTACTCGTCCTAATATCTTTTTAAATCGAGAAGCCGCTGGCGTATTGGCCATCAATGCTGTTTGTTCTCGATGACTTCAATAAGTTGCCTCTTAAGATGGAATGCATCAGTTATCACTGTATTCATTAGATGGTATGAAGAAAACGAAAAGCATCGCAATCTTTCGGGGATAAGCCATGGACCCGATGACATACATATCAGTGTAGCCATTCATGTTTTTAGAATTAGAGCAGATCGTTTGGAATATGAAGTAACAGTCGATCATAAATCGGTTTTAATTAAACGATTATCATTTAGCGATTAACAAAAAAATAGAAAAGAAGACGATGAAATGTCATAATCTAAAAAAAATTATTAAAGAGTTGATAGGCTCAAGTAAAGAAGGAGACTATTGGGATTTTAAACGTTTGCCTCCAACAAAGGAAAAAAAGTAGATTTTGTTCATGATATTATTTGTCTGGCCAACGCTCGTCAAGACGGCGATAGGTACCTTATTTATGGAGTCGAAAATGACGGGACTTTATCAAAAGAAGATTGGCTGTCTCAAGTAGATAACGGTTGGTGGAAACAGCATAAAATCATCAATATTTTGAGAGATGCTGGTTTTTCTGCAGGAAACTTTCCTAGTGTATATCTTCAACAGATCGAGTTTGATATGAAACGAGTGGATGTACTCATTATCAAAAACAATCCAAAAGAAAGACCTTATTATTTAGAAAATCAATACCCATCAAACAAAAAGATGAGGGGTCAGAAAATCATTCATGCAGGAACAATCTATTCAAGGATTCGGGACACTAACACACCAATTAACAAGGTAGCGTCCCCAAATGATATCGAGAGGATGTGGCGCGAACGGTTTGGTTTAGATAAAACACCACTTGATAGGTTGAAAATATATCTTCAAAATCATTTGGTAGGACAAGAAAAATGGATACAGATCGAAGAAGAAAAATTTTGGTATTATTCAGATTTTCCAGAATTTACAATTACTTACAAGATTAATGAGTATGGTGTAAGTAAGCCAGAACCATGGGCTTTAATGGGTTTGAATCCAAAACATTCTGTAGGTTGCTATGTAATCAAATTTCATCAAACGATTCTTTGGAAAAAGGAAGGAATTACATTTGATGAATTTCGTGAAACAATTCCAAACCCTAGTTTAGGTTTTCGTACAACAAAATTTTCAAATCCGCTATGGGGATTCTTTTTAATTGCAGATACAATAGAATTTTTACTTCTTCAGTTCACTAAACAAGTAAGCAAAGAAGACCTACTGAAAAAGGGCATACAATGTGGTCGTGGCGTTAGGAGTATAGACAGAAGAGACAATCGATTACCTATTTTACTTTTTAAATCTAATAAAGAAAAAGAACTATTTGAAAAATACTTAGATCAAAATCCCGTTAATGAAAAACATGACTATAGAATAAGGTTTAGTATATTCGATTTAAATGATCTTAAAATTCAAACAGAGGGAGCTTTAAAATGGGATATAGAAAAAATCAATTATACCTACGCATTGATAGATCGCCTTAATGAATGGAGATTAAGAAATCAAGGATGATATTAGTGAGTATCTCCCATAGTATTTCGACATAAAAAATCATATAATATTTTGTCGACAATTGAATTCATAGATTAAGAGCGACATATTAATTTAGCCACTTGAAATAAAAGATGGCTTATTTAGACGATATTTTAACTCTTCCTAAAGAGAATCAAGAGTTGATTAACATTCACCAAGCCAGTGTCTGGGCTTCAAAATACTTGAAGAAAGAAGTCCCCCTACCAATATCTCCTATTTGATTCAATATGGCCGAATTAAAAAACATGGAGTTAATGGAACCACCTACATCGAGAAAAATGAATTAGTTAACTACTACAAGCACTCGGTTCAAAACAGAGAAAAGACATGGAAAAAGAAACTAGGTCAAGACTTGAATTGGCATCTTTCGTTTGATTCTTTGAGAGAAAAAGATACCACCAAGCATGTTCACCGATTTCATCCCTACAAAGGAAAATTTATTCCTCAATTGGTTGAGTATTTTTTAGATGGCCATACCGATCAATATAAAAAACAACCGTTTTTTCAACCGGGAGATATTGTTTTAGATCCTTTTTGTGGTAGTGGCACCACCCTGGTCCAATCCAACGAATTAGGCATCCATGCACTGGGTGTGGATATCTCGGCTTTTAATGCCTTAATTAGTAATGTGAAAGTTTCAAAACACCACTGGTTGGAGCTCGCCGTTGAAATCAAAAAAATCGGTGATGTATTGCATGAAAACAGAATAGATTCCCCCATCACTGCCTTCGAAAAAGCACTATCGGAGGAGTTAACACCGATTTTCACGGCGAAAAATAGACCGTAAACCATCAGGTATAGAACGCTCCAGAGAACCGGATTTTTTTGTTGCCAAGGAAGGGATAGTTTAAGTTTTGGAACTCATCCATCATGTCCAGAAGTAAGGGTAGGTTTCTTTTCTTTTTGAGATCAACTTCGATGCCCTCTTTGTTCATGTTCACGTCGGCTTGATTGGCAAAGAACTTTTGAAATAACGTTGGGGCCGCTGCCTCGGAAAAGCCTTCGAATGGATGGGCCATCAATCGGTAGAGATTCTAAGCCAAGAGGGTCATAACCAAATCAAAATCGACTTTGATAACCATCGAAGAAGACCTCCGATTGAGATGAAAAAATGCGATCTGCTCGCTGATGGATTTTTCAACCAACCATCGTCTCGCCTATTTTTGAACGATCTGGGCGATGGGCTTTTCAACATCATTGGTGATGATCACCGCTGGGTTGACTTTTCCACGGCTGGTCAAGATGATCTGCCGGAGGTCTTTATCATACCCTCTTAAAAAAACTTTTTCATCGTGCACTTGTAGCGTTTGTTTTTTGTTCGAATATCGCTCGACTCCTAAGGTTTTCCACCTGGTTTTGGGCCATTGGCCGATGCGATGGATCATGTGTTTTCCCCGTCTTCGAATGGTAATAAACAAGAGACCATCGTCATCCAAACGCGACAGATTTTGATAACTCGTGAACTGGCTATCAAACACCACATACCGCAGGGGCTTGGGATTCCTAGACCTATAAAAATCTAAAATCTATTGATTTTGTTGTCGATGGAGGACCCCTACCCGCCCATAATGGATGATCCCTATTTCTGAATCTTGAGCTAACACCGCTTGCATGCTGGCTAGGGCTTTATTCCGCTTCCCCGACCAGTGATTTTCTAAATGCTCATCATCACCCCAATAAGGAATCGTCGTGAAATCTAAGTTGGCCGTATCACCATAGAGCAACTCTTTGCCCCATAAACCATGCATCTTTTTCAAAAAATCTGTATTCATGGCGACCGTCACTCCACTCGCATACGATGAAAACCAAGTGGCTTTGGGTCAGTGGTTCCATCCCGCAAAAAGACCAAGCCCTCAGTCCATACAGCAGAGATCATCCGCACTATAACACTTGATGTTGGTCAACTTCAAAGCGAGAAAAAACAGAATGTAGGAAACCCCAGAGATAGTCTTGGTCTTCGGATAGCGACTTTGTTCGATGATGGTATCCAAACCATAATGCCTCACCAACGGCAGAAAGCATAACACCCCACCAGAGCCCCACTTTGAAGGATTCGGCTTCTAAAAAAGAAAGTCGCCTACTTTTGGGAGCTAGAATCATCGATGCCCCCATCGCTTTTTTTTCTTGGTGGCTTCGCTTGGGTAAGCCAGCAAAACCTTCGGCTCTTAAAATGAGATGAATACTTCGCTCTGAAATGGTTTGGCCGAGAGCATCCAACGCGATTTTAATGTCTTCCACCGAACGATTTTTTTTTCTTAAAGCCACGATGATCTTGATGGCGGTCGGCAAGCTTTTGGAAACCGGTCTGCCTTTCTTCTTACGGACAAAAAAAGAGAATCATCCGCCTGATCTTCTTGAAGCTCTTTTTTAAAATCACTCACTAAAGAAGTGAAGGCTCGGTAGGTGAAGCCAAAGGTCTAGGCGACTTGTTGAGCCGAGGCTTGTTCGACAAAATACATCCGGAGAGTTTCGTAATGTTTGTGTGAGGTGAGCTCGGGTTTA
Organism: Flavobacteriaceae bacterium; assembly: GCA_965221765.1. Lineage (GTDB taxonomy): Bacteria > Bacteroidota > Bacteroidia > Flavobacteriales > Flavobacteriaceae > Bin25. The sequence goes on along the minus strand of OZ244911.1, from coordinate 1,396,037 downwards.
AAAAAAATGAGTGATATCCATATACGTTAATTAATTGCCTTGATAGAAATAATTAAATAAATTAAAACATAAGAACCCGATACTTAAAATATTCAATATGACTGATATCCAGCGTTTTAAAGACGAGGCTTCTGTGAATGAATACCGTAATCGTTATCAATAATTCCAAAGATAAAATTAAAATACCGTATTCTAGAATAGCAAATGAAAAAAGATGGGTTTAAATAATTGAAATACAGTCGTTTATAAAAATATGAGGACTGTGGAAGTGTTTGGTTTACGGTCAATGAAATCCGTGAAAATCGGTGTGGAACCAAGCACAAGTTCTTTTTGGAGTCCAAGACGAGAGCCGGTTTGGACGCATGACTATTCCTCGAAAATCATGGTGGCCTCCAAAGGATCGACCCCAAGTAGGCAAATAGGTGGTACAGCAATCCGTGTATGCTTATCCCTTGGGGTGCCCTAAAAAAGCCAAAGCGAGGTCATTGATGTTGACTCTTGCCAATCTCTCTTTTTAGAACCAGTGGCCAAGGACTTCAAAGACCATCAGATCATCAGGCCGGTCGCAAACCCCATGGCACCCATCGAAAGACTTCAAAATCCCCGAAAACATCGCTTGAATCGAACAATCACCCCCCATAGTCTAGAACTACACCCTATAGAGCAGATAGGGGTGGAAGTTTGAGAAAAATTTCTAGACCACCAACTGTTTGAAAGAAAGGCTGGAAGATTTGGAAGAACCGCTAGCTCATGGGTTGAAAGCGATGGTTGCATACGGAAAAAAATGGACATCTTTAACAAACTTCCCGCATATTAGAAACGTAATTCAGAAAGCGTGTTAGTATTGGCATATAATTCTTTGACTTTAGCTTTAATATCTCCAACCTTGTTTTTTATTCGTTCTTTTAATTCCTTTTATATCGTTTAGTTACTAATGAATCTTTCATGATTAAATCTTTTTGACCTATTGATTCTAAGACTAATCATTTCATAGGATAAGTTTTTAACATTTAAAGGCATCTAATACTGTAATGGATTCTTGTTAATTTACTTTTGATTTTATTCTTTTCTAATTGTAAACCAGATAAAAATTGGATTCATTTGCGAATAGGCACCTTGGTCCTGACGATCAACAAGTGACAATAATGCTTAAAAAACTCGGACTTGATTCAATCGATCAACTAATCCATCAAGTCATTCCATCTTGTATTCGATTAAACCAGACATTAGATTTACCTAATCCTATTTCTGAATCAGAGTATAGTCAATTGATGCTAGAACTATCTCAAAAAAATAATCTATTCAGAAATTTTATTGGACTGGGCTATCATCCCACCTATTTACCAGCGGTTATTCAACGGAATATTTTTGAAAATCCAGGTTGGTATACCGCTTATACGCCTTATCAATCTGAAATATCCCAAGGAAGATTGGAAGCTCTTTTAAATTTTCAAACCATGATTATTGAATTGACGCGGATGGAAGTTGCTAATGCATCTTTGTTAGATGAAGCAACAGCGGCTGCTGAAGCCATGCGATTACTTTTTGTAGCACGTTCACCAGAAAAAAAGAAACACAATGCCCATCGGTTTTTTGTTTCTTCAAATATTTTTAACCAAACGATAAAAGTTTTAGAAACAAGGGCCCAACCCATTGATATAGAAATTGTCATAGGGCATCATGAATTGGTTTGTTTTGAGCAGTCGTATTTTGGAGCTATTATTCAATATCCAGGCAAAAAAGGAGCTATTCCCAATTTATCTGCATTAAAAAAAAAGACCAACGCATTTGATATTCCAATAATTGTTGCTGCAGATTTATTGAGCTTAGCCATTTTAAAACCACCCGGTTCTTACGGTGTGGATGCTGTGGTTGGTACTTCTCAGAGATTTGGTATTCCTTTAGGTTATGGGGGCCCACATGCAGCTTATTTTGCAACTTTAAATAAATACAAACGACATCTTCCCGGACGGATTATCGGTCTTTCAAAAGACAACAGTGGACAACCAGCTTATCGAATGGCACTACAAACTAGAGAACAGCATATCAAAAGAGATCGAGCGACATCCAATATTTGCACATCGCAAGTTTTATTGGCTGTAATGGCTTCCATGTACGGTGTATTTCATGGACCAAAAGGTCTCAAATCGATTTCAACTCAAATTCACCGAAAGGCATTACTTCTGAGTCAAAAATTAAATTCTATGGGGTATCAACAATTAAACAATCATCTCTTTGATACGCTTCAAATAAGGGCAGATTCTGAAAAAATAAAATCAATTGCTGAGAACAATGGCATCAACTTTTGGTATGTCGATCAACAAACGGTATGCATCGCCATCAATGAAATAACAACGAACGAAGATCTTATCGATATTACCGAAATATTTAAATCTGCAAAAGCGCAAATAACTAGTGATGATATACATGTTTTAGGGAGACTGCCAAAAATATTTACTAGAACATCAACATTCATGGAGCACCCTATATTCAATCAATACCATAGCGAAACGTCTTTAATGAGATACATCAAATCACTTGAAAATAAAGATTTAAGCCTCACTAGTTCAATGATTGCTTTGGGATCTTGTACTATGAAATTAAATGCTGCAGCCCAATTACTTCCTTTGAGTAAAAGTTCTTGGAATTCACTCCATCCATTTGCTCCCAAAAATCAAGTACTTGGATATCACAAAGTATTGCGTGAATTAGAAAACTACCTTTCTGAAATCACTGGTTTTTATGCCACATCACTTCAACCTAATTCTGGAGCTCAAGGAGAATATGCCGGATTATTGGTCATTAAAGCTTATTTGAATAGTATCGGAGATATTCATAGAGATGTGTGTTTGATTCCAGATTCAGCTCATGGTACAAATGCTGCTTCAGCAATTATGGCTGGACTTAAAGTAGTGGTTGTACAATCAGATAATCAAGGAGAAATCGATTGGGATGATTTTCAATACAAAGCTGACTTATACAAAAATAAATTAGCGGCAATCATGATTACATACCCATCGACCCATGGCGTATTTGGATTGAATATTAAAAATATCACCCAATTAACACATCGTTATGGTGGACAAGTCTATATGGATGGAGCCAATATGAATGCTCAAGTTGGATTGACCAACCCTGCTCTCATCGGAGCCGATGTTTGTCATCTGAACCTGCATAAAACATTTGCAATCCCGCATGGAGGTGGTGGACCGGGTGTTGGCCCTATTTGTGTAGCCCAGCATTTAGCTGCTTTTCTTCCCGATCCTCGTGTTGAAAATTCTCAAAACCAGACCCCAACTCCAATCAATATTTCAGCGGCACCCTATGGATCTCCTTTAGTTTCTTTAATTTCTTATGGCTATATACGATTATTGGGAAAACATAACTTAAAGCGTTGTAGTGAAATGGCCATTTTAAATGCTAATTATATTCAATATCGACTGAAGGATTACTACCCTATTGTATTTACAGGAGATCAACATCGAGTAGGCCATGAATTGATTATTGACTGTCGACCATTTATAAAATTCCAAATCGATGCTTCAGATATCGCCAAACGCTTAATGGATTATGGTTTTCACTGTCCCACATTATCGTTTCCAATCAGAGGTACTTTAATGATTGAGCCGACGGAAAGTGAAAATCTTTCAGAAATCGATCGGTTTTGTGAAGCTCTAATTTCAATTCATTCTGAAATCACTTCCAATGATCCATCAATCCGACAATTACTAAAAAATGCTCCACATACCATCGAGATGGTGACTTCAGACCGTTGGGATTTTCCCTATTCAAGAAATCAAGCAGCTTATCCAAATGGTAAAAAAAATAAAAAATATTGGCCTCCTATTCAACGTATTGATGATGCTTATGGGGATCGAAATCTAATCTGTACTTGTCCTCCCATTGAAGCTTTTAAAGATATCTGATGAAATTGAACTAATAAATTTCATTTTATTAAATCATGTATTGGTGTTGCCATGTTCAATTTTCTTGTTGGTCTAACTTGTAAATAAATAACTCATTTAAATCAAATGCTTTCATGAACATCCAGTTGGATTTCGATTATTCATAATTTTGAACAGATGAATTTCATATTCCACATTGGGAATTACCTTATCATGATCTATCGGGTATTTGGAAAGTTCACGCCATGGTCTATCCTGCGCCAATTGATTTTAAAAGATATCGATACTTTGATCATTGGTTCCATGGGAACCGTCATTTTTCTTTCTTTTTTTGTTGGAGGGGTTGTTACAATTCAGACGGCTTTAAATATTGAAAATCCATTGATTCCAAAGTCCATCGTCGGGTTTGCCACTAGACAATCTATTATTCTAGAATTTTCCCCCACTTTAGTCTCCATCATCATGGCTGGAAAAGTCGGATCTTATATTACTTCTTCCATTGCCACGATGAGAGTCACCGAACAGATTGATGCCTTAAAAATCATGGGCGTCAACACCTATAATTATTTGATTTTTCCAAAAATTGTAGCCCTGATGATTTATCCCATTTTGATTACATTTTCCATGGCCTTTGGTATTTATGGAGGATACCTTGCAGCTGTTTATGGTGGATTTGGAACTACCTCAGATTTTATAGCTGGAGTCACCGAAGATTTTCGACCATATCATGTCATTTATGCTTATATCAAAACAGTCGTATTTGCTTTTATCCTGGCTACTATTCCTGCTTATCATGGATATTTTTCCGAAGGAGGTTCATTACAAGTAGGAAAAGCAGCCACCGTCTCTTTTATTTGGACTTCAACCGTCATCATTATAGTCAATTATCTTCTTACTCAATTGATGCTAGCCTGATGATACAAATTGAAAAATTATACAAGCAATTTGATGGAAACTATGTCTTAGAAGACATTTCAGCTAGATTTGAGATCGGAAAAACCAATTTAATTATCGGAGAGTCAGGATCGGGTAAAACTGTTTTAGTAAAATGTATACTACGTCTTTATCAAATTGATTCAGGCGATATTATTTATCAAAATCAAAGACTTAAAGACTTAGACGATGAAGCGTTGATTGACTTGAGAGAGCAAATGGGGATGGTATTTCAGGGAAGTGCCCTTTTTGATTCTATGACGGTTGAAGAAAACATATCCTTTCCATTAAAAATGCATACGAAAAAATCAAAAGGTGAAATCCAAGATCTTACCGAACGGATCATACAACGCGTCAATCTAGTCAATAGCAATAAAAAATTTCCCAATGAGCTATCCGGAGGCATGCAAAAACGAGTCGCTATTGCTCGTGCTGTTGTAGCAAAACCCAAGTATCTTTTTTGTGATGAACCCAACTCGGGATTGGATCCTTATACCGCTATGTTGATTGATAATTTAATTGCAGAGATTACTCAAGAATACCAAATCACAACTATCATTAATACGCATGACATGAATTCTGTTTTAGAAATAGGAGAAAAAATCATTTTTTTAAAACATGGTCAAAAAAACTGGGAAGGAACAAAGCATGAAATTATGAATGCTTCTACTAAAGAGGTTAGAGATTTTCTCTACTCCAATAAAGTATTTAGAGAATTAGGGAAATATGTTAGGCCAACCCAAACAAAATAATTGCTTGAACTCTAAACTCAAATCCATCACATCATTATTGATGTAGATGGACCAAGTTTATCCCACCAGATTCTATTATAATTGCTCAGATGCCTAATCAGGTGTTATTTTTCAAAATCGATTCTAAAATTTGTTCTCCGATTCGTTTATTGAGTTTATTTTCTGAAATGATATTAGCTTTTAAAATGCCACATGAAATATCTTTATGTGGTGCATGAAATGGCTGATCTACTTCTGGATTTTTATAATCGGATATAGCTGTCGGATACAATAAAAATGATTTTTTCACGTTCCAGAATTTATTGTAGACAAACATCTGCCTCAAATCTGGTGTTGATGGATTATCACTATACTCTTTCCACTTGGTATCTATAATAAAACTTTCTTCCCTATCCGTACATTTAACATATATATCCGGTTTTAAAAGATTCTTCCCCCAAAATCTTTTACTTTCTTGACCGTAAACTATAGAATTAAACTTTCTAGAATATCTCTGTAGTTGAATCAAAATATATTCTTCCCATAATTTATTCATATCAAATAAGATGGCCACCGTTTGATTATCACCAACCACCAAATCAGGATTATACCCTTGAATAATCAATTTTGCAAGATTTAATCCAGGTTTATAAATCTTGGCTTTTCCATCAAGTTTAACTTTTGAAAACGTTTTATCGGTTGCTTGAATAGAACTGACCGTTGGAAATCTTTCTAATAGTTGCATGCATTTCCCATAAATAGTCGAACCGGTACTGAATCGTTGAACAATTTTTAGTGAATAGAATAAAATTTGATGGATGAGATGATCATATTCATACTTGATATGAGAAGTATAAAATCGTTCTTTGTGAATATAGTTTTTCGTTAGATGCTTAGAAAACATAAGTTTCCCTTTTAAAGCGGTTAGATTTTGAGAATAGCGATAATATTTTCTTTGAAGGCCTAAGCGAAACAAATTTTGTAGTTCATTGAGATATAGGTCAAAGAGTAATTCAATAAAACTGTTTTGACTTATCTTCAACGAACTATAATCTATCACTACGGGATTTAGTTTTAGAGTTGCTCGGAGCATCTCCAAGAGGACTCCTTGCCAAAGGTTTTTCTCATCCTCAGAAGTTCTATCAATTTTGGGCAGTATTTCTATTGTATGGGCGTTTATTTGGAGGACCCCCACATATTCTTTGAATTGAATTCCGTTATATTGTAGATTAAAAAACTTTTTATCTTGTTTATTTAGAGCCTGAAGACTTTTTTTATCATTGTCATCAAGATTTAATTCTTTCCAGCTGCATGATTGATGCTCAAAAACTTTATGCGTTTTCATTGTTTTGGTTTTTTTTAAAATTAGAAAGCGCTTTTTCTAATGTTTCTAAATCGACTTTTTGGATTTCATATTTCGTAGGGATATTAATTAAATTTTCTTCTCCATCAAGTTTCGGAATATCATCAGGAGTTAAATGCTTTTTTTTAACAAAATCTAATCCTAAAACAAGACCGATTTTTGAAATATCGGAATAGAAATGTTCTTGAAGCAATGGAATAATATTATCATAAAGAATATCGATAAATAACTGATTCTTTTTGCTTTCTTGAGATTCATCTTTGAGTTTTAAAAAGTACGAATGTCCTACGGCATGATTTCGGTCAAGAAGAATTTCAATTCGTTTATTGATTTGTTCGAGAATATCTTTGAGACAGATTCCTTTAATTTCAATGCGGTTGAGTAATTCAGCACTGGGCCCAATTTCTTGAAAGTCAAACCTTCTTCTCAGCGCCGAATCTAATGCTTCTACTGATCGATCCGACGTATTCATCGTGCCAATGATGTGGACATTACTTGGAACACCAAATAGCTTTTTAGAATAAGGCAATTGAACTTTAATTTCTTCTTCTTGTCCCATGCGCTTATCTTTTTCAATTAGGGTGATTAACTCTCCAAAAGTGGCAGCGACATTTCCTCTATTGATTTCATCAATGATTAAGACAAAATCTTCATTGGGTTTGTCTGAGGCTTTTTGACAAATTTCCCTAAATACACCAGGTTCCACATCATACTCGACTTGATTATTTTTAACCGTGGGTTTTATTCCTTCTACAAAATCTTCGTAACTATAGGATTGATGAAAAGTGGTCATTATGATTTGGTTTTCATCCAACAGTTCTTTAAATCGAATCATCAAACCTTTCCGATTCGAACTATTTTGATTATAGAATACCGAATCTGCCATTTGAACTGCTAGTGCTTTGGCCCTATATGTTTTACCTGTTCCAGGCGGACCATATAAAATCAGGTTTTTAGAAGTTTTTTCAAATTTTTCATCTAAAGCATATCGTTTTTTAATCTCCCAATAATCAGCTTGATGCCGTTTGATATAATCCACTGATTGACCGATCAGACATTCCCAACTATTCATGGATTGATCATAGACATTGATGTATAGTGGTTCTGGTCTATACTTTAAAAGATATTTCCTTTCTGGAGTATCGTTTTTAGTTTCTAATGCTATTTTAAATGATAGGCCATCTACTTCTTCTGAATCAAAAGAAATATTCAGACAAAAAGACAACCATTCATCTTCATTAGATTTTACATTATCTGGGAATATTTTGGAACAAAGTATTTTTTTAAAAAAAAACTATTTCGATTAACAATGTTGCTTGTCAGTTCTGGTTGCTCAATATTTGGATAGAGTCTTTGGCTAACACATTTGTGCCAATAATTCCATTTTTTCAGAGGTTCATTATTAATCTTTTTTCTAGCATCAATATGAACCTTTCTTGTCTTATCATATGGTTTACTCATATGATTTTCAAACAATAAAAAATCTTCTTGGGTGAAATATTCCAATTCATGAAATAAATGGTATGTCTTAGGATAGATTTCTTTGATTGTGCTCCAATAAAGTTGTTCCTTATTTTTTATAAAATCAACAGTCTTATCGATTAGAGAATTCCAATTAAACTTTGAAACAACATTCTCGAATTCAAGAACTCCCCCGTTTTTTGCACGAAAATCTTTTACTTTTTGATCATAACTAGAGTTATCACTATAAGTTTCAATTCTTATTTCAAAATTCACATTTTTATCATCTTTAATAGATAAAACAAACTTAAAAACCAACGAGTCCTTATCTTTTTCCCATATTGTTCGATAAATTCTTCCAAACACCCATTTTTTAAATTTTCGACCGCTAGAATCTAATATGTTTTTGGATGACTGAGCCGCCCAACTATCATCAGGCAAAACCTCTTTTTTAACCTTAGAACACCAATACTCAAATTTTTTCAACAGACCCTTATTAATTTTCTCTAATTCGTTTTTATTTTCTTGACTGTGTTTATCGTATGGCTTTCCAGCACATCGGATATAGAGGTCAATATCGCTTTGAGTAAAAAATTCTAAATCTGGTGTTATAACGTCATTTGGAATAATATCTAAACTTTCTGAAAAATTATTATCATCAATGTATTGGATTAATCTATCAATACCATCCCTAGTCCACAGACTAGAGATATAAAAATTTTCTCCATTAATTAATTCTGGCTCAAAATAATGTGTCTTTTTATTATCAGAATAATCTTGAAATTCATCTTCAGATGCGACTTGTTGCGGACTAATTTGGTTAAATCTTTTTTCATTTATTTCATCCCTTGTAACTATACCTTCTCTTAATAAATATATGATTATCTGTTTTGCCAATCCATTGTTGTGGAGTCGTGTAAAACGAACATTGTTATTTCTGTCGTGAAAGTCGTATCTGCTGTAGTCTCTACACATTCGTTACTATTTTATTAATTCTATGTTTGCCATGTTCAACTATCCAATGTAACATGACATTGTTTTTCAATCGGTCCCCCTTTCTGAGGGTTATTCATTAAGGATTTAACAAAATTTGAAACCTCCGTTTTTTAAAGATGGATATTTTTTAGAAAGTCTTAAGCATTTTTTAATAAGCTCTAGATTACAATCAATGTTAAAAACTGATTACTACGTACTATTCATTACGGTTTCTGAGTTTAAAATTTTAATAAATTCTTCACTCGGAATCGCTTCTAACTTCCCATCAAAAATTAACTCCATTTCTTTAAAAGATGTTTTAACACTATCAATGGTCTCTTTATCCTCAAGTTTTAAGTCGTTAACATCAATATCGCTTTCTAGAAATATTTTCTTTTCCAAATCATCTATTTTTTTTTCAAGGTGCAGTACGTAATCCATGAGGTAACTCATTCCAAACTTAACGTATTCTGGATTCACAAATGGATTGGATTCTTTTTTGCTCATTGTATAAAGATTATAAGGTAATACAAATTTAATAAAGGTTAAGTTCAAGTCATATTGCGAACTTAAAAGCGCGAAGTAATTCTGAAAATCAGGAAGAATCCATTCGATAGAATGATTCACGAGATCTTTGCGTTGACATTTCTATATTTTTATTTGGAGAATAAAAATTATTAAAGAAATTTTTTGATTTCATCTAGTTCGCCTTTTGGACAAATCAATAAACCATCGTGCGTATCTATAACGATAAAATCATCGAGTCCGCGAATCAGAATTTTTTTATCACCCTCTACTCGAATCAATGAATTTGAACTATTGACAAGATTCCCATTCTTATAAATCAAAACATTTTTATCCTTATCTTTTCTTAGCACATCATAAACTGATTTCCAGCTTCCTAAATCGTTCCATTCAAAACTAGCTTTTAAAACATAGACCTTCTCAGATAATTCTAGCAATGCATAGTCGATGGATATGTCTTGAAGTGTTGGATAGTTTTTTAAAAGAAATGATTTTTCTGCGGATATGTTTAATAATTCATATCCCTGATGAATTTGAGCATACATTTTTGGTTGGTATTTTAAAAATTCATCGAGAAAAACGCTGGCTTTCCATACAAAAATTCCGGCATTCCATAAATATCTTTTTCCAACTAAATAGTTTATGGCTTTCTTTAACTTAGGTTTTTCAGTAAATTTTATCACTTTTGAAAACCGTATATCTCGATTGATTTTAATATAACCGTAATCAGTGCTTGGGTATTTTGGCTCGATTCCAAAAGTGATTAATTTTTCTTGGTCGGCTTGATTTAAAGCAAACTGAATATCTTCATTAAAGGCGGTTAAATTATTAATCGATTGATCACTAGGTAAAACCAAGATTTTGGCCTCCTGATCTCTTTTAAAAATTTTCAAGCTGGCCAGTAATAAACAGGGGGCTGTATTTCTTTTGGCCGGTTCTAATATAATTTGATCTTCGTTGATGTGTTCTGATAATTGATTAAATACTAAGTCTTTATACCGTTGATTTGTTAAGACATAAATATTTTCTTTAGGAAAAACACCATGGACGCGTTCAATGGTCTCTTCAATCATAGTTTTCGAACTGTTTTGAAGATTTAAAAATTGTTTGGGTTTTTCAACTGTGCTCAGTGGCCAAAGTCTCGTACCTACCCCACCAGCCATAATCACTAAATAGTTTTGTTTAGAAGTCTTCATAGGGATTCTACCATTGCATAAGGATGAAATAAATATTTTTTTCCTGTAGACGTTTCTATACACTCTATTCTTTTAATCTTTTTTCTTCCCTTGGTATAACGTCGTCTATTTTGAAATAAAAAATCCGCTCCTTCTGCTATATCTTGAACACTAATAAGCTTAGACTTTGGAGAATACTGATTTAAAGCTTTCACTAGTAAAGCATCAGTCCCAGTAGAAGCTTTTGGATCTAACATATGCTTTTTAATTTTCCCCAATAATGGTTGAGGAAATACCTTTGGGGTCATCAAAGGTTGCATGAGAGAAGAAAATTGTCTTTTCCACTGAATAGCATGGGGTTTAATTTCTCGATAGGCTTTGTTGTACTTGAGATATACGTAAAAATGGGCGATTTCATGAACCAATGTGATTAGAAATTCATATGGATTTCCCGAATTATTAATAGTAATTCGACATGAATTCGCTTTATTAAATACAACTGTAAAATCTCCTGCTTTAGTTCTTCTTGGAGGCGTTATCTTGATTATTATTGTTTTATTTTTTAAGTAACTAGCAATGATTGGATATGCATGATTTGGTAAATATTTTTTTAATAACAAAAAAGGTTCTATTTCTTTAGCCAACCTGATTGCTTGAAGTCGATTCTTGAAAAGCGTAGAAAGTTATTTTATATGATTATCTTGAAATAATAAATGATTTCAAAATCTATATTGGAGATTGAACTAAGGTATTTTGGGAATAGTATACGAATATTTAACCCACCAATCTCTCATATCATCAACAATATGGGATTTTCAATAAATTCACCCAAAGTCTGTAAAAATTTAGCACCAGTGACCCCATCAACAACTCTGTGATCATTGGCAAGGGTCACTTTCATGGTCTTTCCAATGACAATTTTTCTTTCTTTGATTACCGGTTTTTCAATAATCGCTCCAATTGATAAAATGGCTGCATTGGGCTGGTTGATTATTGAAGTGAACTCTTCAATCCCAAACATTCCGAGATTAGAAACAGTGAACGTACTCCCTTCAATTTCATCTTGTTTTAGTTTTTTATCTCTAGCTCGAACCGCAAAATCTTTAACCATCGCCCCTAATTCGTGAATATCTCTTTGATTTGCAAATTGGACCACGGGGACCACTAGTCCATCATCAATCCCGATGGCGACTCCTAAATGAATATGTTGGTTCTGTATGATTTTTTGATCACTCCACTGTGCATTGACCTGAGGATGTTTTTTTAATGCATGTGCCACCGCTTTTAAAATGATATCATTAAAGGATACTTTGTATTGACCTGATGCATTGTATTGCTGGCGAAAGGCTACCAAATTTTCAACATCGTATTGAGTGGTCAAATAATAATGTGGCGCTGTAAATTTTGAACTAGAAAGTCGCTTGGCTATGGCTTTACGCATCGGCGTATTTTCTAATTCGACGCTTTGCTCTTCAAAATTCTGTAAACGGCTTTGTAGAACAAATTTTGCTGGGTTAAATCCTTCAATATCTCTTTTGATAATCCTTCCATTAGTACCTGTTCCATGGACTAGATGCAATTGGATTCCTTTTTCTTTGGCTAGTTTTTTAGCCAGTGGTGATGCCAATACTTTATTGGTTGAAAGAGAATTTATAGGGACATTTGCTAATGGTTGGTTTTTTTTATCCTTTGTTTCTATTGGCGTGGTTTTGCTAACTGTAGTTTCTTCTACTTGATTTTGCTGACTTTTAGTTTGCGATTTTAATGGCTTGGTGTCTGATGATTTAATCAATTCTAAAATTTGATCGACATCAGCATCTTTTTTGCCGATAATAGCCAATAATCTATCAACTAGTGCGGATTCTCCTTCTTGAATGCCAATGTGTAAAAGTGTACCAGATTCAAACGCTTCAAATTCCATAACGGCTTTGTCTGTTTCAATATCTGCCAATACATCTCCTTCTTGAACTTCTTCACCAACCTTTTTCTTCCATTGAATGACTTTTCCTTCTTCCATCGTATCACTTAATTGAGGCATATTAATCACATGAACATCATCTAGAAGGTCTCTATCTACCACCTCATTGGTTTTATTTGAATCCGTTAAATCTATTATGGGGGGTGTCTCAATAATTGAGGTTACTTGATTGACTTCTTTAGAGACAGAATCATTAGGAATCAAGCTAGTAATATCTTCATCTCGATCTCCGATGATGGCCAAAAGAGCATCTACATCCGCCCTTTCACCTTCTTGAATCCCGATATATAGTAAGGTTCCATGATAAAATGATTCAAACTCCATCGTGGCTTTGTCCGTTTCAATTTCGGCCAATATATCTCCCTCTTGAACGGAGTCCCCAACTGTTTTAAACCACTGTACCACAGTACCCTCTTGCATCGTATCACTCAGTCGAGGCATGTTTATAATATCTGCCATTATATCTTATGTTTTATAAAAGGATATTCAATCTGTTCATAAACAGCATCGTACATAACCGAAATTTCAGGAAATGGGGATGACTCTGAAAAATCAACACACTCTTGAATTGCTTTCCGTACCTTATCATCAATCACCTTTAATTGATCTTCTGAGGCATATTTTTTTTCAATAATTATATCTTTAACTTGTGTGATGGGATCTATTTTTTTATACTCTTCTACTTCTTTTTTAGTTCGATAATGTTGAGCATCTGACATGGAATGTCCTCGGTAACGATAGGTTTTCATTTCGATTAAGGAGGGTCCATCTCCTTTTCTTGCTCTTTCGAGGGCCGGATGAATTGACTTGGCAACATTCACAGGATTCATCCCATCGGATTCACTCGATGGAATATCATACCCCTGGCCTAGTTTATACAGTTCTTGAGTGGCTGATGTACGGGCTACCGAAGTTCCCATGGCATACCCATTATTTTCGATGATATAAACCACTGGCAGATTCCATAGTTTGGCCAAATTGAGACTTTCATGAAAGGTTCCTTGACGAACCGCACCATCACCTAAAAAACACAAAGTGACATAATCTCTACCAAAATATTTATCACCAAATGCCATGCCAGTACCCAATGGGATTTGTCCACCGACAATACCATGACCTCCATGAAAACGATGTTCTTTAGAAAAGATATGCATGGATCCACCCAAACCATGAGATGTTCCCGTTGCTTTGCCATATAATTCGGCCATGACTCTTTTAGCTTCAACCCCTAAACCAATGGGTTGCACATGATTACGATAGGCCGTAATCATTCGATCTTTCTTTACATCCATGACATGGAGAGCTCCCGCTAAAACGGCTTCTTGACCATTATAAAGATGTAGAAATCCACGAACTTTTTGTTGGATATAAACAGCGGCTAATTTGTCTTCAAATCGTCGCCAAAACAACATATGATAATACCAATCCAAATAGGTTTTTTTAGTGATTGGCTTCATCAACAAGAAAAAGTAAACTTCATAAATGACTTTGCCAAAAATACAGAATTTTAATCCCTTTTTCTGTACAAAAAGTCACTACCATAGACCCCCTATGTTGATTCAAGTGTTGAAAAGTAAGTTCGCAACCAATCTTTTTTGATTAATTCCAAAGCCATGAGGCCGATATTCTCAAAGTATTATCAAGAGGGGTTGGCACTGATGAAGCAACCAATAAATACGATAAATCAATACTTAGATTTTTTCTTTGAATTCCAGTCCCAATAGTAAAGTATCTTCTAGGCCCTTTGATTTGGCTTTCACCAAAATAACCCGATCTCAATGTGAACTGATTCTTAAATGTAAAAGAAGTCCCTATGGAATAACTGATTAGCTTAAATTGATTTTCAGGCTTTGAAAATGAAGTAACAATCCCTTCCAAAACTCCAATGTTTTGACAAGTTTGATTTTTATTAAGGCATTGATTGGTTGTCGGAACTAATAATTTATTGGCTTCTAAATAAAAGCCTAGCGTATTATCCGTTTCTAGTCGCAAATCCATGCCAGCCCCGATGCCAAGATTCGTTGGAATAAAATAACGGCTACTATTAGGCCCATCGTATTTGATTTTAGGTCCTAAATTAGAGATGCGAAACCCATATTTCCACTGAACATTGTTTTGACCCCATGGCATCCAATCACCTTGATGAAACCCAGCAACATCAGCTCCATAACTAATGGCAGCATTGGGATTTGCATCATTATTGGTTTTTAAATCTGAACTTATAAAACGCCCCGTAACCGATAACGAAAAATCTTGACCCATTTCAAGAACATATGAGAAATCAATGGATAGTTCATTGGGATGTTCAATTCCTAATGCTAATATGCTATTCTGAATTAAGTCTGTTTTTTCAAATTCCCCCAAACTAAAATACCTTAGAGAAGCGGCCCAAATACTTCGGTCATTGATTCGGCCAAAAACATTGATATTGCCTAAAAAAATATCATTGACTAGCTGACTCAAATAGGGAGTATAACTACTGCCCACCCCATACGAAAATTCACTGTAGGTATACTTGGCTGGGTTCCATTGCTGTGAAAACATATCAGCTGGAGTCGCAATTCCTTGTTCTCCAAGTCCGCCTGCGATGGCATCTGGTGTAATGGTTAAAAATGGTATCGCTATGTCAATCCTAGAATCATTCTGACCGTAGAGACTGCCTCCTAATATCAAAATGAGAATCAATGATAGCCTTCTACTAACTTTCATTTGAAATGATTTAATCATTTGAATTAGAATTTATGATAAGATATCATGTTAATAATTCGGGATCTAAGCAATGTGGTCAAAAGATTGCCGATATTAGCATGAAATAATATAAAACCAATAATAGATATCTCACTTCTCTTTAGTGATAAAACATATTTTTGGTTTGTTTTCATGTGTGTAAATTTTGCCAAAAACCCGTAGGAATACGGGTTTTTGATTTTTAATTTGAACCTAGATTGTTTTTTTCTAATTCTGTATATTTATGTAGTTAGATTCATAAGAATAAACGCTTGTTTTTACAACATCAATACAACTCCGAAACGGCTTCGAAATTCTGGACCGTTTTGCTTTATCATCTACTTCATCAATCCTTTCTATCTAGAATTATAAAACCCTAACACTAAAATTTCGGCTTTCTGCTAAGATAAAGGGTTTAGTTCAAAATCCTTGTCTTTTTATTTGATAATTTATTTTATCCCTTGTTTTTTGTCTATGGTTTGCCGTATAAACTATGAGACCTTTTCACTAAAATTCCGGCTTTCCGCTAAAATAAAGGATTTGGACTAGCATCCCTCTCTATTTTACTCGACCATTTGTTTTTATTATTTTTTTTGGTATATGGTATTCGATAGGCAATATTTCAAATCCTATCAATCCAAACCAATGCGTTTTTTTAATCCCCATCAAGGGCGTCGCCGCACAACGACCCAACCGTTTTTCAATCAAGTCAATGACCTCATCGATTGGCTACCAATCGAGGCTTTACTGGTCGAAAACTATCAAGCCGGTAAAAAACAACGAGGCCAAAAAGCCGATCATCCCATGATGTTATTGAATAGGCAACTCATTTCTGTCTGGTTTAATGTATCGGATGTTCGGTCCAAAGCATTCATGAAAGACCACATTCGTTTCACGGCTTTTTGTGATTTAGATGGGTAAGATGCCGTTCCCGATCACAGCACTTTGTCTCGTTTTCGTTCGGAATTGACGGCCAAAACGATTGATCAAAGCATCATGGATGAAGTCCATCGACAACGGACCGCCAAAGAAGTGATGATTTAAGGCACGGCCGTGGTGGATGCCAGCATCACCAGCAGTCCCTTGTCCCCCAAAAGATGACTCAAGACCGAAAAGAAGATGAGCGTGAAGAGCCAGAACTTCAAGCCGAAGACCATTATCATGAGTAAAAAGAAGAAGACCGTCCCCATGCCGATCATGAAGCTCGTTGGTTCAAGAAGAGAAAAAAACCTATGATGGTTACAAACGGCAGATCCCCACGACCAAAAAGGATTGATGCTAGGGGTGCATACCGTGGGGACCAATGAGCATAATCGTCAAGGTCTCCAGCATTTGATGGAAGGCCTTTCGGTGGAAGAACGAAAACGATTCTTGGCCGATAAAGGTTACCAATCAAAAGAAAATGACCAACTTTTAGAGGCCATGGGAGTCATCCTTGGTGGTTGATGGAAAAGGGCGATCTCAACAAGCCTTTAACCAAACCACAGAAAGAACCAAAAAAGGCCATCAGTAAAGAATGTTGGATGGTCGAATAGATCGTTGGTGGCTTGGCTCGCTGGTTTCATGGTCAAGTGACCCGACTCAAAGGATTAGAGAAAGTCCACCATCAACCTATTTTAGAATCGATCACTTATCATTTGAAGAGATCGCCAAGTATGATGGCTTTCATGCCAACTTAAAAAGGAGAATGAAGGAAAAAAGCTCTCAACGTCCTATTCGGCTCAAAAATGAGGGAAAAAACGAGCCAAATAGGTCAAAATCAGAGAAATATCGTGATTTTTTGGAAGAAAGCAAGGTCCAATGAGTGGATCTGTTGGGTGAAAAAGAAACATGGTTTTCTCATCGCACCCTATTTTTTTGATTTTGCATTATTCAAAGGGCTCCATCATTAGTATGAAACTGCATAGAACGGCATTCATTGGATTATTTAGAAGTTTCTAGTAGTCCTTCCTTGATTTCTTTTATATCGATTTGGATATTAATAATTTCATTTTCTAAGGCATTATATCGTTTATCGAATTTAGTATTTAAGTGATTGAATAAATCGGATTGTTCTTTTCTAGCCTTATCAAAGCCTTCAAGTATTAAGGTTTTCAAATCCTCAATATCTTGTTTCGTTGCATTTTGGTTTGTATTCATTGTTTTATTGATTGATTTTTATTTCTCTTTTAATCCTTAAATCATTGAAATAATTTCTAGTTCTTTTTAGATTTTCAATATACTAATCCAATTCTATTATATCCTCTAGCCTTGCCTCAATTTTAGCATTCTCAAGCCGGTGTTCAATTTCTAAATTAAAGGCTTAACGCCTAGATTTCAAACGAACTTATGTCTAGGTTTTCATCTATTGGTCTTTTTAAGCAAATTAACTGCCTTTTGATAGGCCTTTCTTAAATGTCTTTTTGGAATATAAGACATTGATTTACAAATCAATTGCAAAGGTATTATAATTTATTTACAATAAAATTGGTTTATTGACTTTGGATATTTGCCAAAAGTAGTGCAAATAAAAACCCCGTCTTTGTGACGGGGTTATGCTTAGGGATAATAAACCCTATCTTAAAAAGACGGGTGACTTGGATTCGATTACAATTATGCCTTAACTTACTCAGTAACGCCTTGAAAGTGGTTTTGAGTGGATTGAACAGGCGAAATCTGATTCTTTGGGGTTGGTTAGCTTTGTATTGAAGTTTGGTTGTTCATACCAATTATTTTATTAATTAACATCTATCCCAATTCCTCTGAATTGGGATTTTCATTGCATAGAGTCAAAGAACTGCGCTCTATTAAGGAATATGGCCACCACCAATAAAACACTTTGAAATAGCAAAGATTTATCGTATTCTTCTGCTCTTATTTCAAAAGAATTTAAATCAAAGCACAAGCACCACTACTATAAGAACCATTGCCTATATTGAATAAAATCAATCAATTCAAATGAATATCCATCTTATTAAATGAAACACCCTCGGGGTGCTCCTTAATATATTTTCTGACAATCGGATTTATCAAGTCATTGACCTTATCCATATTATTAAAGGTTTGGCATAGTTCGGGCGTGGTAAATATCATTTTCAAACATTCAGTTACTATTTATGGGATTGGATACTTAAAGACTAATTGCTTGGGTAAATTGTAAATTTTATAGTATTCAGTTGGTGTCTCATAGGTTGGTATGTGGTCTTTGGCATTCCAACCAATTTTGATTTTTGGACAGTCTTTTGAGTTCATTCAGAAACTATTTTTATCAATTGCTTGTATAGTTTCTCTCTATAATCCTCAGTATAATTTTTTGCTCCAATACTCAATAAATATTTCTCTTGTTTGTACTGTTCTTTGGTCATTCTCTCTCTATACATCTGATAGATATATTTTAAGTTTTTAGGATTCTTTGGATTTAACCTACTATTGACTATTAACTGATATAAGGACTGTCTAAATTCTTGGTCTTTATCTTTAACTAGATTTTCATATAATTCATTCCATTTATCTGCATTGTTTATTTTTTCTTGTGCAATATTCATAGGTCTTATATCTTTTTTATTTCTTATATTGATCAAGCGTTTATAGGATTCCCTTTCTGATTTTGTTTTTGATACTGATTTTAACGATTTCCATCCAAGTATTTCGTGCCATTCATATTCTAAGTCATTGAGTTTATTCATAGTATCCCAATTAATTATGATATAAGGAATCTCTATTGTTGAGAAATATATTCGACTACCTTTAATTTCATAGTCATTGGTATTTTGGTCACTGATTGCATAGATACATTTTTGACATCGATAAAAGCAATCCCTATCTTTATTTGAAGCCATTGTATCAATGGATTAAACCTACTACTCTATTAAGTTCTCTGAAATATTGAGATTTTACAAATCAATTTCTAACGCCTTTAAGCAAAGAAACTCAAACTACTGACCTTGAAATTAGAATCCTCAGAATCTTTACTATTTGGCAATTCTGACTGAATACCACTATATCCTCTAACCTTGACCATAGGGCTTAACAATGTATTCCTATAATCGACTATTTTTTGATAGTTGTGTTTGAGTTCATTAAGGGGTGCACTTTGTAAATTTTGGCCATTTGCTGGTATCTCCATGGATATCAAATACGTGGTAAAAAAGCTCTGGTACACCTTGTTACATTACTGACATTCCATTTACTAAGGTCTTGATTGAAAAAATTGGCATTCAGAAACATATATTCCATAGTAGTCACCTTTTTGGTATCCCAACCGCTAATATCTTGGTTAAAAAATCTATTACCATAAAATAACCGATTCATATCGGTTACCAAAGTGGTGACCACTTTGGTAACATCTTCATTATTTTGAATTTTAGCTCTCAATGTTTCATTACTGACAATTTCATATTCCACGCCTCGAAACTCAAATTTCTTACCTATGATATTTCGATTGCATTTTCTAGCTTTAATCGTGACTCTATTTTGAGATAAACACAAAGGATTTTTACCTCGATTGCAAAACTTATTTTTAGCCCGTTTTCTATCAGAATAAGTGGTTTGATTCTTAGCCGTTGGATTGTTTGAAATAATAGTATTTTCCAACGAATCCAAATTGTACTTCGGTATATTTTGATTCGTAGTCAAAAGTCGGTTCAGATTCTAATTGAATTTCTTGACCATTATCCTAGATTGGAATCAAAGATATTGATTTTGGTTCCTGCTTTTGACATCCCATTACGAAGCATAATGGAACGGGCTTGATAGAATTTTTAGAAGTTTCATTGATTTATTTGAGTTAAGAGTAAAAGGGTGAATTTACACAAATACGAAATAGACCAATATCTTTAATCTTTTTTCATATCCTTTTGTTCTATTGATTATGTATGAAACCCTCTAATAGGTAGTTTATCGAAACTATATGTGCAAAAGATTTTACCCCAATATTACATATTATCACTTTGATGCCAGTGAACTCTCGAATCTTTGGTTTCACAGAGAGTCATGCTATGTAAATGAATATGCTCTGGTAATGCCTTTTGAATTCTACTAGAAAAATCAATCAATAAAAGTTCACAGGTTGGATTATAAGGTACCTTCTGAATTTTATGCCCGCCTTTTTCTAGATATTGAGCTAGTTTTTTATGAGGAGAATCTACATTCAATATCACAGTATGATCAAATAAATCGATGATTTGTTGATGGATTATTCGTTTTAAATCTCCAAAATCTAAAACCATCCCGAGTTTTGCACTAGACTTATTTTGAATGGGGGATCCAATGATTGTTACCGATAATTTATAACTGTGCCCATGTAAATATTGACATTTTTCATCATGACCATAAAGAGCATGGCCTGCCTCGAAATAAAAATCTTTTGTCAGTCTAACTTTTTCCATAATCTTAATATTTTTTGAGTGGGCTCTTGGAGAGCCAATCGGGCTGTTATTTTGGCATTTGATGATAGTAATTTATTCCAGTCTTGGGTATCGCTCCAATGTAATTTTCTTAGTGATTTTGTGGCCATAGGACTATAATTGGCCAAGACTTTTGCCATTTCAATAGATTTTGCTTCTATATCTTCTGAATTTTCAACCAATGCATGATACAGGCCTCGATCCAAGCACCATCTTGCAGACTTGAATTGATGAGATTCCATAGACAATTGATTAAAAGCCGATATGCCAATTTTTCTTTTGACAACGGGAGCAATGACATAAGGACCTATTCCAATAGAAAGTTCTGAAAGTTTTACATCCGCTGAATTACTAGCGATTACATAATCTGCAGCAGCAACGATTCCAACTCCACCACCCAATACTTTTCCTTGAACTTGCAAAACTGTGAATTTTGTCAGATTACGAAATCTTTCGATTATATCAGCAAACGATTGAAAAAAATCCGTAGCCTCTTGTATGGTTTTTATTTGTGCAAGCTCTGTTAAAGAGGCCCCCGCTGTAAATATTTTATTTCCAATACTATTTATCAAAATCACATGTACATTAGAATTTTTATCTAAAGATAATAAGGCATCGGAGACCTTTTTTAATAACGATTTGGTAAGAGCATTTGCTTTTGATGAACCAAATTCTAAAAAGCCAATGTGATGCTCTATACGCGTATTGACTAATTCAGACATTTCCAATGAATCTATGGATACTGTGGTTGGATTAAGACTCGTTCAAAACAATGAAACGGATCATCGGATTGTTTAGGAAAATAGACATCATAGGGTAAGCGAACATAACCCAATTCTTGATAAAATTGTTGATTCCTTAAATTTTGACTAAAGGCATCCAATCGAATAGAAGCAATATTATTTTCAATGGCTTTCTTTTCAATGTATTGCATTAACTGTTTAGCATATCCTTTTTTTTGATGTTCGGGGTGCACCATCAATCGATGCACATAATAATGCCTTGTATCAGAAATAATCCAATCAATATCTTCATAAACATTATCTTTATTGGTAGAATACATAACAACCCCCACTAATTTTGAATCAATTCTATAGGCCAATAGTTCATTAGATTTAATATCTCTTTCAAATTCTGATAAAGTTGGATAATATCGATTCCATTGAAAAATATGATTAGAAATCATTTTTTGACGACATGCAATCATTATTTGATTGATCATCGGTAAATCATCAATATGAGCCAAGTCAATCATAGTGTTTCAAAAATAATCATTTAAAATTCTGATATAACTTATGAGGTAAAATCGTGCAAATAAGAATTCATTTTCCAAATTTATTTTCGATTATTCTATTTTGTTGTCTTTTGACAATCGATCCAGCCATTGGACAACTCAACAATTATAGTTTCATCGGTCTTCAAGTTGATAATGATATTTATTTTGATTTAGATCAATACTACAGCAGCGGAAATTTTTTGCATTTTGGCAAGGGAATCGTTTCAAACCCCCATACTCTTAAACTAATTCATTGGACGTTTGGGCAACAAATATCCACGCCGTCGACCTCCCTTTATAAACCGGAAATAGGTGACTATCCATACAATGGATGGCTTTTTATTGAGCGTAAATCCATCAATTTCAATAAAGAAATATCAGGCAGTGGATGGAGTATTGTCTTTGGAGTTACTGGTGCCGATTTATCTTTAGCACGTCCCATTCATAATTTTTTTCACCAAGTCATTCGAGGAATTGAAAAACATCGTTGGACAAATCCGATCTCCGCTTTTTTTCATATCAATGGATCGCGATTTTGGTTTAGAAGCATTTCCTTGGGAAATCATTGGAAAATCCATGGAAAACCGATAATTGATTTGGGGACTTGTCGAATAGGAGGGCAAATCGATTTAGGGATATACTATGGTACGCTTCCGCTTAATCACTATCAATTCGTACCACGAAAGATAAGCAATTTAGAACTTTCACTTTATATTCAAGGAAAATTTCGATACCGATTGACAGAATACGGATTAACCGGTCAATTATTTCAATTCAAAAATGATGGCGATTGGCATTTAGTCCATCCCCATTTTAGCTTTGAATATGGATTCTCCGTAGCCTTAGAATCTTGGCGATTATTTGCCGTTGGCACCATCATGACCAAAGAACTCCATCAACAACTAGATACCCAACACTTTTTTCTTCAATTAGGATTAATCAAAACTTTTTTATGAATCATTTGATTCTAAAATCAATATCTAATTGTTTTAATTTCGTCAAATATAAAAACTCAAGGTTTTATAATTAGGGGGATGTAGCTCAGCTGGCTAGAGCGTTTGACTGGCAGTCAAGAGGTCGTGGGTTCGAGTCCCATCTTCTCCACTATGATTCTAAACATTGGTTCCAAGGTGTATGCAGTTTCGGTGCTTCTTTACAAGGACATTGGTCTGACTTTCAACATAAATACATAGGGCCCATTTTTAAAATTCCATCATGAAACCTTCAATAAACATCATCTGCTTTTATTCAATACTCTTATTGAGTATCCATGGATTTGCTCAAACCAATCTTTTTGTGCATCCTGATGCCGAAACTTATGTCAGTCAAACCAAAACAATGGCAATCATGCCTATTAATACTTCTTTTTTTGTCAATCCCGTCAATTATTTATCCTTTTCAGATCAAGAACTTCCTGAGATAGAACAAAAAATGGCCTATGAAATTCAACAGTCCATGCATTCTTGGTTTCTAAAAAGACAACATAGAGGAAAACTTCGCGTTGAAATACAGCCTATTACAGAAACCAATCAAATACTCCAAAATAACTCAATTGATCCTTTATCAATATCGGATTTCTCAATCATCGAACTATGCGAAATTTTAGGAGTTCAAGCTCTAGTAGTGGGAAACTTTGAAACTGATAAACTACTCCCCGAAATTGTTTCTGTCGGTATCATAGCATTAGAAATGTTCAATGTAATTCGTCCTTCAGAAGATACTCCTATCAACAATACAGCTACGTTATCTCTTCAAATCTATCACTCCGATGGGGAACTGATTGTAGATTATTTAAAACATGTGGAAGGACGATTGGGTTCTTCCCAAAGTACGTTAATCAATAAACTGATGCGGAAAACCACTAGAAGAATTCCCTACACCAAATGAATTAGAAATCATCAAACGTAACGTCTAGAGCCTATTTTAATTTTCCGCTGTTCTATGATTTAACTCTCTTTGATAAAGCTAGTCTCTTTAAAGTATAATCTCACCAATTATATAGCCAATAACTATGAATCAAGGAGTTGAAAATTTCTCAATAAAAACGATTAAAACTTTACTTTTTTAAAAATCCTTTGATTGCCGAATAAGCCAAATACGCTACAAAGGCCAAGGCAACATAGAGAACTATGAATCCAACAAAGCCCATAAATCTATTTCAGATGCCTTTCTTTGACTTCGATAATCAAAGCCATGGCAAAACAAACCAACACGCATGCGATAAAAATATTTCCTAATCCCATTATTTTGGATTCGTTAATAATGAAGTACAAATCTAAAAATAATTTTTAATAGACTATGACAATAACACTTCATACTACCCCTAAAAACTTATTTGAAAACTCCTTGAAATGCTAGCTTAGACCATTGACCTTATTGGGGCCACACGAATCTCAGTATTGACTATAATACGGATGTCTATATTCAATGGCTTCTCTACTTTAACAGCGTAACCTCTGTCTATACAATTTGGAAGCGGTCTTGTTTTAATTTGTTCGTTGATAAGTCCCGTCTTATTAAACTAACTTTGAAAATCAATCGCTTAAAGAAGCATAATAAGGCAATAACTCTTTATAATAATGGATTTAACCTACCAAAATTAGGAATGATATTGAATTTTTCTAATCGATCAACTTCTTTAGCAATCAGAATATGAAGTTTCTTGTTTTTGTTAAATATGGGGACTGGGATTCTGGCAAAAGGACGAGTATCATAATGATTAGAAGAAGTTTTGGTTTTACGCCAGGCTGCTTGCATGGTGGAATCATTAATCACGCCTACAAGATATTGTGCTTCTTCTTTTGAATCGCTTAGCAAGTAGTATGGCGTTGGACTTATCACAATATTTTTAGAGACTCTACATGATCTTAAGATCTTTCTAGAAACATTATAAATAACTTTAAGCCTAGAATCATCAAAGTCACAATCAGTTAATTCATTTTCTAAATTTCTCTTAAAATGATAATTCAGTTCTAATAAGGGGTGAGATTTATTTTCATCTCTTTTTTCATCATATTGTATTTGACATCTTTTCCAATAATCATGAAGTTTTGGATATAATTTTTTCCTTTCCAAATTTTCATTGCCATATTTATCCTCAGACAACATTAGCTCTTTATAATTATATAGCACGGCAATCAACCACATTTTAGGTTGGTAATTTAAAGATTGACTCTCTATCAATGTTTTAAACTGAACTCCCCCCCCTATTTCGACTTTTCCTGAAATTAAATGAAGTCTCTCGTGGAGCGTTTTTTCCGATCAAACAGATGGTTTCGTTATGAAAGATTTGAAGATAGTGATCTACGTTTGAAGTTCCCAGGCACTATGGCCATGGGAGATGCAACAGCTTGAAGGCTTCTTTTTGGATGGGCGTCCTCTTTTTCATCACCACAATCTCAGACTTTTGGTTGATACTTAGTTGCGAGAGAACGACCAAACGATGCAAGCCCGAGAGTTCGTCCATCAGACTTTCAAAACGACTGACCTAGAGTCCTTTTGATTTTTTTTGGTGGTCGCCTTCTTTCGAACTTGTGGCGTGGAATCGGCCGGCGTGATGAGATCTTGTCGATCGAATCGCTTTTGCTCCAACTCCTCTTCGGTAAACAATAAAAGGGCCAACTTTTGTTGCAAATGATACCGCACATCGTAGGATAGCATACACAACACCTAGTCCTCCACTGGTGCTTTCTTGTGATGATGGATAGGACAGATTGGTAAGGAAAGAGACTTCATGGCCCCAAAAACCATTTCGATGGGGCTAATCGTTTGTAATGGCGCACTAATGCTTGGGTTGGCGACTCTTTTTTTAAACTCGAACAGATGGCATACAATCTATCCAAGGCTTCGACCTTTTGAAAATGGATTTGATTTAACGGATAGGAAAAAATGCCCTTCCCAGATGTCAAACACAAAATACGGATTCATCCGATATTGATTGGCCACTCGCCCCACCCGAAACCCCATGATGGCTTGGTCTTTCAGAGTTCTTTGCTTCTGATGGGTGACCGACACAATAGCATCGAGTTTTTTTTGGTTTTGGTCATGAGAGTCTTCCGTTTCTCTTGATGCTGATGAGCTCGCCAAGGATTCCGACAGAAAACCAAACGATCATGGGAAAATCCCGATTGCTCCAATGCCATAATATTCGTTTGATCAAACCAACGGTGAGGAGTTTTGGCCGTAATCCCATCCCAGGGGCAACACCGCTTGGCGGATTTGCTTTTGTTTGAGAATGCCTCGATCCCCGACCAAGATTACCTACTGTAAGCCAACGGTGACTTGTATTTTAGTGATTTGCGTGCCTAGCATCCCAGTGTCTGAGATATTGTCTAGAAAGACCTCCACCGAAATAGGACAACCCTAACCATCGGTTATCACCTCAATAACGATTTGTTGTTTGCCTTTTTTCTTATCTCGATGATCGCCATCAGTCGCCCATTCATTCTTCTGGCCCTCCACATCACGACTGGTGGGATGGGATTATAAAGCACCAAACCCACTTTCCCAAGATGCTTTTGAGATAGAGCACATTCTATCGGGGTTTTCTGTTGAACGAGGGTCTCCATGGCCTCATACAAATGATCTTCATCCACACATCGGAGCCGAAGTAGTTCGTTGAGAGTGGATCGACAATGGCACTTGTCCAACAAACGGCTGGTGGCTAGTTAGAGGACACCAGCCGCAATCATCCCCAACACCAAGCAACCAAAACGCGTGTTGTTGGAAGCAATCAGGGCCGGCAAGCCCAATTGCTCCATCATGCCGAGAACCACCGCCACATGACCATGAGCTTTGTTACTCAGGACATCAAAGGCCTCTTCAAATGTTTTAGAAACCCGCACCTCCTTTCAAAAAGGCATCGATGGCCTCAATGATATCCTAAGGCCATTTGGAAATGTTAGTCAACATGGTTTTGGTGGCGATACCATTCACACGCTTGGATTTTCGATTGGGAATACAATCAACAAACATGGATACAAATTGTGATGATTAACAACCAGTATACACTATAAACAAAGATTATATGATCTCATTGGATCATTAACATACATGGACACAATATATCCTGAAAATATCCGGCCGTTTGATGCCATATCCTCAATAAATAGGAGTGTCTATTGAAAAGATGGGGTACAATTACTAAATGAAGGACGATGGGAGTCTACTAAGCTTGATTCAGAAGAAAAGGATTCGCAATTGGTCACACTACTGACAGTCCAACTACTAAGGTCTTGATTGAACAAAGTCGCATTACTAAACATCGCATCCATATCCGTCACACTACTCACATCCCACCCTCCGATATCTTGATTGAACACGGAAGCACCCAAAAACATACGATACATACTGGTCACACTACTGACATTCCACTCCCCGATGTCTTGGTTAAACTTAAAAGCAGTACCGAACATGCCAGTCATATTGGTGACACTACCGACATTCCAATCCCCGATGTCTTGATTAAAGGATGTGGCCACAGCAAACATCTCAGCCATATTGGTCACACTACTAACATTCCACTCCCCAATGTCTTGGTTAAAGGCACTCGCATCAGAAAACATATAAGTCATATTGGTGACACTACCGACATTCCAATCCCCGATGTCTTGGTTGAAGGAACTCGCTCTATTAAACATATGACCCATATTGGTCACACTACTGACATCCCAATCGCCAATATCTTGGTTGAAAGCACTCACTTCAGCAAACATGGCATACATATCCGTCACACTACCGACCGTCCACTCGCCGATGTCTTGGTTGAAGGCACTCGCTCGATTAAACATATGACCCATATTGGTCACACTACTGACATCCCAATCGCCAATATCTTGGTTGAAGGCAAATGCTTGATAAAACATGGCGTATGTATTGGTGACACTACCGACATCCCAATCGCCAATATCTTGGTTGAAGACACTCGCATCGACAAACATATAACCCATATCCGTCACACGGCTCACATCCCATTTGCTGATATTTTGGTTGAACGCATTGGCTCCTTGAAACATCCTAGCCATGGTGGTGACCTGGCTCACATCCCAAGAGCTGATATCTTGGTTGAAGGTGGCTTTCCCCCGGAACAAGGAGCTCATATCGGTCACTAGGGAGGTGCACACGGCATCGGTATTATCGTCGGCTACTAATGCTTTGAGGTAGGCATTATCCACGATGGTATAGGTCGTGTCCTCGAGGGTGTATTTATCGCCCACATGGGACGAAGGGTTTTGGAGGTCGGGATTGATCATGACCGTCACCCCATTGCTATGCTTGACTAGCAAGGGGGGCAATTGATGGTGCACGTAAAATCGGGTTGATAGGCCGGAATCAAGCCACAGAAGGCCTGGGTACAGCTAGTGACCTGACTAACGGTCCACCCGCTGATATCTTGATTAAAGGCGGTGGCATCCGCAAAGAGACTTCCCATGTTGGTGACGCTACTGACATCCCATCGGCTGATATCTTGATTGAAGGCGATGGCTTCCCGAAAGAGCCATTGCATATTGGTCACCTGACTCACATTCCATTGGCCGATATCTTGATTAAAAGCGGTAGCTTTTTCAAATAGGGCTGCCATGCTGGTGACCTGGCTGGTATCCCAGGGGCCGATATCTTGATTAAAAGCACTGGCTCCTCGAAACATAAAATCCATGGTGGTGACGTTACTGGTATCCCAATGGCTGATATCTTCATTAAAGGTGCTGCTGACAAACCGGCAATTCATTTGTTGTTCATCACAGCCGTGATTGTTAGAGAATAGGCTATTCATATTGGTGACGAAGGTGGTGACGATATTGCTCATGGGCAAGCCTTGGTCTCGTCGATCTCGGATGCTAAAATCATCGACGATGGTATAGGTCACGCCTTGGAAGGTAGGGGTCTTTCCTACCAAATGGTATAGGTTGAGGTCATTAATCTCATCGCGTTGGAATCCTCGGCAGGCTTCCTTGACTTGGATGGTATGACCATTGGGGGCGAATTCGAGGGGTTGGGCACAAGCATCGGCCGCATCGACAGGATCGGGGATGACGGGCTGTGGATTCACGGGGGTAGGATTGCTGGGGGGTGTGCTGGGTGTTGGAGTGGGTGGATTTTCTGTTGTTGGACTGGGTGGGGTCTCGGTTGTTGGGGTGGGTTCTTGCTCTACTGCTTCTTCGAGCAGGGCGCTGACTTGACAATCTTTGGTAGCGATCAAGGTAATGGTGGTCTCATTGGAGCTAAAGCTGCCGCAATCACTATTCCATTCTTCTAAGGTATAGTCGTCATCCACCTCGATGGTAATGCGAACGGTTTGTCCATGGGGGACGGTTTGGGAGGGGGTAATGGTGCCGCCTTCATTGATGGCGGTAGTGATGGTGCGTTGGGCTTTGGTAAATCGGGCTTGGAAGGCACAAGTTCCTATGGCGGTCAAAGATAGTTTGGGCTGGGTTGGATTCTGGAGGGTGGGACAACCGGGGCTTCCATCGGTGGTCCATCGTTCAAAGACATGGTTTTGGTTGGCTTGGGCGTTAAAGACGATGGTTTGTCCTTTGGTGGCTTGGTGCTGTTGTGGCTTTTGGATGGTACCTCCTGGGGAGGCGGTGGCTTGGATGAGATAGGTTTTTGGTTTTAACACGGCAGTCACTTGGCAATCGTTGGTAGCGATAAAGGTGATAGTGTCCTCTTGGGGAGAAAAGCTACCACAATCGCTTTTCCATGCTTCTAAGGTATAGTCGTCCTCCACCTCGATGGTAATGCGGACGGTTTGTCCATGTTCGATGGTTTGGGGAGGGCTAATGGTGCCCCCTTCATTAATAATGGCGGTGGTGATGGTGCGGGGGGCTTTCATGAAGCGGGCTTGCAGGGCACAGGGGCCGGTGACGATGAACGAGAGGGTAGGATCTTGGGGGTTTTCCAAGGTGGGGCATTCCGAAGTTTCTTGTGTTTTCCATCCCGCAAAGACATGATTTTCATCGGCTTGGGCAGTGAACTCCACTTGTTGGCCATGGATGGCTTCTATACGATTGGGATTATTAACAGATCCGCCTAAAGTGGCCGTGGCCTGCACGAGATATTGTTTTTTTTCAAGAATGGCTTGGAGCTGGCAATCCTCGGTAGCGGAAAAGGTGATGGTGAGGTCTTGGGGAGAAAAGGTCCCGCAGTTGTCCGTCCATTGGTTTAGTGTATAGCCCTCTTCGAGGGTTATGGTAATGGTGATTTCTTGGCCATGCTCGATAGTTTGGGTGGGGGTAATGGTACCTCCTGTATTGATGGCGGTAGTGATGGTGCGTTGGACTTTTTGAAAAGCAGCTTGTAATGCGCAGGGCCCTTGGATGACAAAAGAGAGGGTTGGTGGGGTGGGGTCTTCTAGGGTGGGGCAACCCGAATCCCCATCGGTGGTCCAGCCGGCAAAGAGATGGTATTCTTGGGGCACGGCTCGAAGGGTGATGGGCTGTCCTTGGGGGCTGCCCTGGGCGGGCAGTCCGGTGACCGTTCCTCCGTCGGTGGTGGTGGCGGTGATGGGATAGTTGATTTTTTCAAAGACTGCCGTGATAGAGCAATGACCGCTGGCCTCAAAACGGAGACTGGCTTCTTGGCTATTGATGGGACAATTGCCCGTCCAGGTTTTGAATTGATAATGTTGGTTAGGGGTGGCAGTGATGGCTACGGACTGTCCACTGGCCATGCGTTGGGTCGGGGTGATGGTCCCACCGATACTCGTGGCGGTGGCTATGGTATAAAATAGGGGGGGGGGTAACGGGCTTGGTGCGCACGGAATCTTCGCCACAGGCAAAGAAGATCAAGACCATAGAGAGAATCGACCAGGCGAATCTATCATCGAATAAACAGTTCATCGGTGAGTTTAATATCCATCGATGCATGGGAGACGATTTTTGATGGCTCATTAGAAAGTTTTTTTACAAATATAGAAATACCCCCCCCCAATTTTGAAAAGATCTTTTTGCTTCTTGATTTTAGAGACCTTCGCACTAAAATTTCGACTTTCTGCTACAATAAAGGGTTTAGTCCACCCCCCTCTAGTTTTATTTGACCAATGGTTTTTATCATTTTTTTTGGTATACGGTACTCGATAGGCAATCTTTTAAATCGTATCACTCCCAAACCTTGCGTTTTTTTAATCCCCATCAAGGTCGGAGCCGTACCACCACCCCACCGTTTTTCAATCAAGTTAATGACCTCATCGATTGGGAGCTCATCGAGGCTTTATTGGTGGAAAATGACCCATCTGGCAAAAAACAACGAGGTCAAAAAGCTGACCGTCCCATGATGTTATTGAAAATGCAGCGGATCTCTTTTTCACCTCTGGGATGTTCGGACCGAAGAATTGATCAAAGACCGCATTGGATTCACGGCTTTTTGTGGTTTAGACCTAGCGGATGCCGTCCCTAATCACAGTATGCGATCTCGTTTTCGTTCGGCGTGAACGGCCAAAAAACGCTATCTAAAGATTATGGACCAAGTCCATCGACAACTGCCGGCCAAAGAAGTGATGATTCAAGGCACGGTGGTGGATGCCCGCATCACCACCAGTCTCTTCACTCCCAAAAGTCAACCCAAGAAAATGGCTCAAGACCCAAAAGAAGACCAGCGTGAAGAGCCCGAGCTCCCAGCCCAAGAAAGCGATCATGAGCAACCAGAAGAAGATCGTGGGTTCAAAAAAAGGAAAAAGACGTACGATGGGTACCAACGGCCCATGGCCACCACCGAGAAAGGCTTAATGCTAGGGTACACACGGTGGCGACCAATGAGCACGATCGTCAAGGCCTCCAGCCCTTGATGGAAAGCCTTTGGGTCGAAGAACGAAAAGGAGTCTTGGCTCGCTGGTTTCATGATCTAGTCACCCCATTCAAAAGACTGCAGAACGTCCACAACCAACCGGTTTTGGAGTCGATGGCCTACCATTGAAAGAGATCACCAAGTATGATGGTTCTCGTGCAAACCTATAAAGAGATATCATCGAAAAAAGAAGCCCTCAACACCTTATTGGGCTCAAAAATGATGGAAAAATGAGCCAAAATCAGAGAACTATTGTGGTTTTTTGGGGGAAATCAACATCGAAGGAGTGACCCATGGACTGAAAAAGAAAAAATAATTTCCCCATCACACCCCATTTTTTTTGATTTTGCATTATTCAAAGGGCTCTTTATTTATTTGTCAACATTAATGGCAATATTTCTCATGTTGACTTGAAAATTCTTACCAAGGGTAGATTGTCTAGACCAGCATGCGCAAGTCGATGATTGTATTGCCTCATGATTTCTCGAGCTAGATCTAAAGATTCAGAAATAGCGACATTCTACACTTCTTTGTGCATTGAACCATGGTAATGCTCAATCAACGTGTTCTATATGGCCTTGCCAAATGGGATATAGTCAACAGTAACACCTTTTTCTTTACCCCAATCTTTAAAGCAATATGCAATAAAACTCCGTCCCATTATCCACAGATGGCCTGAGGTTTGCCAGGCCATCAGCATATTGAACGCTTGCACGATGCGTCTCGAATTTAATGATGGTTCGATATGGCACACTATAAGGCCTCCTGTAGGGATCATCTATGACATGGAATAGTCGAAAACTCTTTCTATGAAGAAAGCATGTCGTGCATGAAATCGGCACTCCAAATGATATGACAATCTAAAACTAGTCCATAGGGTCTTTACTCAACGATTAACTTTCCGTCGTCAATTCAACCCTAAGACTAAAGTGTGTTCTACATTATTTTTTTGTAAAAAATAATTCTCATGGCACGATACACCAAAATGATGCCGCATGCGACAGAAGAAGAGCTCAAACAATTCCTCCGAAAAAGCCCAAGTTTTTGGCGGGGGCGACCGATCCAAGGGATCATCAATGCACAAGGGAAACCCCAGACCGCCGAATAATTGGCCGCTGACAGTACGCTTTCCAAACACCGTATCACCCAACGGTTAAGCTTATAACTAGTAGGAGCTCCACATCTTTGAAAGCAAAGGACAAAGCGACCGAAAGTATGGTTCCTGGTCTCTCGAAGAAGAAAAAATCTTTTTAAAAGGCTTTCGGCAACCAGCAATCGCCAGCCGGGTCGTCATCACGACCATCATCCAAGCGACTTTTGAAAAGAACATTGTCAGAAAGTAGCCAAGAGTACCATCTACAGACTATTGAAAAGTCATCATTGGCGCCACGTCATTCTTCGGCCGGATCCTCCCAAAAAAAATCCAAAACGTCAAGAAGACGTTAAAAAACTCCCCGAGCGATGGAAAGCCATCATCAAAGAAAAACCATAGAACCGAGAATAAGTTCTTTTTGGAGTCCAAGACGAGAGCCGGTTTGGACGCATGACTATTCCCCGAAAATCATGGTGGCCTCCAAAGGATCGACCCCAAGTAGGCAAATAGGTGGTACAGCAATCCGTGTATGCTTATCCCTTGGGGTGCCCTAAAAAAGCCAAAGCGAGGTCATTGATGTTGACTCTTGCCAATCTCTCTTTTTAGAACCAGTGGCCAAGGACTTCAAAGACCATCAGATCATCAGGCCGGTCGCAAACCCCATGGCACCCATCGAAAGACTTCAAAATCCCCGAAAACATCGCTTGAATCGAACAATCACCCCCCATAGTCTAGAACTACACCCTATAGAGCAGATAGGGGTGGAAGTTTGAGAAAAATTCCCATTGATATTTCTAGATTTCAGATGCCAATCTTACCATCAATCTTTTTAGTTATCGGTACTCTAACAACCATGCATTAAATCCATTACCAATATATTCAACCAACTCCTCTTTTGATAACAAAAGATTGTCTAAGTGTCCTATAATTATTCTTGAAATAGAAACAATAAATGAGTGTCTCCAAAAGATTCAGCTTCTAAACAACCGATAGCATCATCAGAGATAACTCCCGAATTTTTAGAATGATGCGCCAAATGCCAATTTTTGTTTGACATTCCTTCGTTGTTTCTATGTAATTTGATTCTATTACGCCTCTAATTTCACTGAATATGGGTTTGAAGTCTTTTTCAAGTAGGTTTTCTTTGGATGGTATTTTTATTTTTTGAATCCCATCCCAGCGTTGGTAAATATTTTTTTGTATGAATTCATCAATAATTATAGGGGTTTCCATCACTAGATGCCCTTCGTTTATATATCGAAGTTGTTTGTTAAAATAATCAAAACAAGCCCATTCACATCCACCAGCAATCATGCCTTTCCAAACCAAATCCTTTCCTCGATGCCATAATTTATCTTCAAAGTTTGGAACCACTCCGTCAAGATATCTTAATAATTGACCTTTATTCACATCAACATGAACTTTCCCTCTCCGTTTTGCTTCAACAATGATTTTATTAGAAAATGAAATTAAATCACAGCGTTCACTTGAATTTGAATAATTCTGTTCCCAATCATCTTCGAGATTTTTCAATCGAAATATACTTTATAAAAGCCGCTTCTACATTTGCTTCAGCTTGATTTGTAGTAATTAATTCTTCATATAAGTGCTTTAATTCTTGATGCATCAAATATTCATTTATTCGAAAGTAGATTGTCTTAAGGACTAACCGTATGCCCTATTTTTTATAATCACCAAGTATCTATAATTCAATCTGTACCTAAATTCCATCCTGGCGATGAAGTATATTTTGTTCATGTAATTTCTATTTGCCTTGCAACTCTTTATTTAGTCGCTCCTTAAAAAGTCCAAATATAGTCTCTAGTCCCTATTATATGGGGGATTGAATGGTTACATTCTAGTGTTTAAATCTGCAAGGAAATGCGTATCTTGGTCTCAAAACCTTGTAGAAATAATCAAAAAAATAGCCCCCCAACAGCCCTATAGTTATTGGACTGGGAATTTAAACGTATTCTCCATCCAAAACATAAGATCAAGTGGCTGGCTGATGCCATGGATTGGTCTTTTTTTGAAAACGCCTTTGGTTCCTTTTATTCCCCAAAGGGCCGTCTAGTCAAGCCCATTGGGTTGATGGTGGGTGGTTGTATGCTGAAACGGCTTTACCATCTAGGGGGTCAAACCCTCATGGAACGGTGGATTGAAAACCCTACCCTGCCGTACTTCACGGGTGTTGATGTCATGAAACACCAACCCCCTGGCGATCCTTCTGATGGGAGTCACTTTAGAGACCGTATTGGCCAAGCAGGCATGAAAAAGATCTTTGCTTAATCGGTTCATTTAAATCAAAAGGAAATCAAGAAGTCTTCATCGATGGTCTGATCAGATACCACCGTACCAGGGAACAACGTGAGGTTTCCGACCGATGCCCAACGGAATCAAAAAGTCATCGACCAATGCCACTAGATGGCCAAAAAAAATAAAACAACGGCAGACGGTTGCCAACCCCTCCAAAGAACGGGGGTGTCAAACCGTTAACGGGAAGCCTCCCCGACGAGCTAAAAAAGCTAAAAGGCCACGTCTAATCGCAAGACCTGTCGGCCGACCAGTGCGGGAATGAAAACGAAAACTACCCTCTCTGCAACCGAGCCCATACCAAAAAGAACTCGATCGGTACCAACGAATCATCCATCAACAGTGATTTGATAACAACAAAATCAATGCCATCCACCAGCCATTCACGACTGCTATGGCCAAAGGCAAAGCTCATCAACCGTATGCATTTGGAAACAACGTGGGACTGATGACCACGGGAGGTCAGAAAATGATCATCGCGGCCATCGGTGCTTTTGAGGGCAACCCTCATGACCGTAAGACCATCCCACCCTTATTGGAACAACACGAATCCATTGTGGGGCGAGCTCTCAAAGAATTGGTGGTTGATCGAGGGGAACTCGGAAGACGTCCGATGGGAAACACCAAGAGATCAATGCCAGGTCAACCATTGAAAAGCCATACCCCCCTATCAAAAACAAAAGGAGCGGAAAAAGTTTCGACGCCCAGCAGCCATGGAGCCGCTGATGGGCCATCTTAAAACAGAACATCGCATGGGATAAAACGATCTGATGGGCGTCCAATCCCCAACCATCAATGTCTATTTGGCTGGGAGAGGGTGGCATTTGAAGAACTTCATGGAACCACTAATTCAAGAGGTTCTTTTTGCTTTTTCAGGTGGTCTCCATATTCAGCTCAAAAAACTCCGATAATAAAAATAAGTTAACGACAACGGATAAAAAAGAGTTTTTAAGGAACGACTATTTAGATTAGATCAAAAAATCGACTGTATTTGTATGTCCATCAGCATCCATGCAGTGATGAATATTTTGCAATGTACCCGAATGATTTTGTTTTCGATAGGCGACAACTTTATGCTTAGCAGTCTTAAAAGTAACCATTTACCAATCGTTTGATCGGAGGTCTCTATATCCAAGGATTTGTAGTATTAATACCTTCATTTGGCACGGCTTTCTTCTATTGGCATGAACTGCTTAATTTTTCGATTTATTTTAACTGCAATGTAACAAATCAACATTAAAATCGGTTTTGATTAATAAAACAGCCTAACCGGCCTATTGATTCCTTTTAACAAGATTCACATTCCCATAAATCAAAATGATAAAACTTGAAGATATCCATAAATCCTATAAAATGGGGAATTCGGCTCTTCAGGTATTGAAAGGAATCAATTTTGAAGTGGAGCGTGGTGAATTAGTGGCCATTATGGGATCTTCTGGATCTGGGAAATCGACCTTATTAAATATTTTGGGAATGCTTGATGTTGCCGATAAAGGCATCTATCAATTAGACGGAATTCAAATAAAAAATTTAACTGAAAAAAAATCAGCACGGTATCGCAATGATTTTTTAGGATTTGTTTTTCAATCGTTTAATCTTATCAATTATAAAAGTGCACTAGAAAATGTGGCTCTCCCCCTCTACTACCAGGGCATCGGTCGTAAAGAAAGACAAAAAACAGCTATGGAACTCTTAGAAAGGGTCGGATTAAAACCCTGGGCTAAACATCCGCCCAATGAATTATCTGGTGGACAAAAACAGCGCGTTGCCATTGCTAGAGCACTCGTATCAAAACCTAAAGTGGTTCTTGCTGATGAGCCCACTGGAGCACTAGATAGTAAAACTTCTTATGAAGTCATGGATTTGATTAAAGAAATCAATAATGAAGGAAAAACCATTTTGGTGGTGACCCATGAAAGAGATATTTCCCAAATGTGTCAGCGCATTATCAGATTACGAGATGGTGAAATCGCTGAAGATATCATGACATCACACGACGCCATCAAGAAATAATACCCTCCATGCTTGATCGAGACCGTTGGATTGAAATTTTTGAAACCATCCAAAAAAATAAATTGAGAACGGTCCTTTCTGGATTTACAGTCGCCTTAGGAATTTTTATTTTTGTTATTCTTTTTGGATTAGGCAATGGACTAAAAAATACCTTTCAACAATTTTTTATTGATGATGCTGAAAATGTGCTTTTTGTACGTCCCGGTCGCACTTCTATTCCGTACATGGGATATAAATCAGGGCGTAAAATAGAATTTACTAACTCGGATATTACTGATATTAAGGAGGACTTTAGTTATTTTCTCGAATATATAACGCCTCGAATTTTTTCTTCAGTTAGAGCTACTTATAAATACCAAAGCGATAATTATCGCAATATTAGTATAGGCCCTGATCATCAATACATCGAAAGAACCATCATGATGCATGGCCGTTATATTAATCAGCAAGATTTAATTGGACGAGAAAAGCACGCTGTTATTGGAAGACTAGTGGCTTTGGATTTATTTGGAAAACTAGATGCTGTAGGAGAGTATATCGATTTAAATGGTTTTGCGTACAAAGTGATAGGGGTTTTCCAAGATAGTGGTGGAGATAATGTGGAAAGGACCATCTACACTCCTTATACCACGCAACAACTCATTAATAAAAATACCGATCAAATCAGCATGTTTGCCGTCACATTTCGAAAAGAATTGGGTCATGCTGGCTCTATCATGTTTGAAAATGAACTTCGGGATTATTTAAAAGAAAAAAAAATAATCTCACCAAGAGATCCCCGCGGTATATGGATAAATAATTTGGCTGATCGATTAAAACAAAATCAACAATTTGCAAATGTCCTTCAGACCATTGTGAGTGTTGTAGGCATTGGGACTCTGATTGCAGGAATCATTGGTATTTCTAATATCATGGTTTTTGTGGTTAAGGAGCGTACCAAGGAATTGGGCATTCGCAAAGCTATTGGAGCCTCTCCAAGAAGTGTCATTACTATGGTACTACAAGAATCTATTTTAATTACTACATTCTCTGGGTATATAGGATTGTTTTTAGGGATTATAGCCCTTTCCAGTCTAGGTGATGTCTTGATTGATTATTTTATCACGGACCCTTATATCAATCTAAATACAGCAATCTTTGCAACTATTATATTGATTGTTTGTGGTGGGATAGCAGGTTATATCCCCGCCAAAAGAGCCGCTTCAATAAAACCCATCGTTGCTTTGAGAGATGAGTAGTTTAAGGGTAATATTCGACCGAGATACGTGGCAAGAGATTTTTGGTTCAATCAGTCATAATAAAACCAGAACTGTGATCACCATTATTGGAGTTTTATGGGGCGTTTTTATTTATATCGCTTTATCGGGATCTGCCAAAGGTTTAGACAATGGTTTTGAAAAACTTTTTCAAAATATTGCCATGAATTCCATGTTTGTATGGGCTCAGTCTACTAGCCTTCCTTATGAAGGTTTTAAAATAGGACGGACTATTGAGTTAAAACTTTCTGATGTCGAATACTTGAGAAAGCAAGTTCCTGAGATTCAATTTATCGCACCAAGGCATAATCGAGGGGTATTCGGTTCATCAGCGGCTGTTGTCCAACGAAATAATCAAACCAATAATTATAATATTTATGGTGATTTTCCTGAATTTACAAAAATAGCGACCAAACGAATCTTTGAAAACGGTCGATTTATCAATCATCAAGACATGATCAACACCCGAAAAGTTGCTGTTATTGGAGAACAAGTCGCCGAAGAACTATTTGAAGAAGGAGAAGATCCCGTGGGCCAATACATTCAAATTGATAATATTTATTTCCAAGTCATTGGTGTTCATAAGTATGTTCTTGGGGGTGGTTTTGAAGAAGCCGGTGATATTTTTATCCCCTTTGAAACCTTTCGAAAAATTTATAATACAGGTGATTCTGTCGGATGGTTTTCAATCGCAGCATATGATGATGTCGATGTTATCGAAGTAGAAAAAGACATTATCTATGCATTAAAGAGGAAACACCGAGTATCTCCTGAAGATAACCGTGCTTTTGGATCATTTAATTTAGGAGAAAACTTTAATCAAATCAAGGGATTTGCCAATGGGATGACTTTTATTTCTTTGATTGTAGGGATTGCCACTCTCCTTGCCGGCGTGATTGGCATCGGAAATATTTCTCTGATTTCAGTCAAAGAACGAACCAAAGAAATTGGGATTCGTCGGGCCATTGGGGCCACACCTGGAGAAGTTAAGATTCAAATCATCATCGAAAATATCTTTTTGACTTTACTTGCGGGGGCCATGGGAATAGTTTGCGGTGCTGGTTTATTGGCTATTATCAATTTAGCAACTCAAAATCTCGAAGATTTTCCCTATACCAATCCCACCGTTCCATTAATCTATTTATTGGGGGTAGTGATTTTAATGGTATTATTGAGCACCCTGATCGGATTGATTCCTGCCCAAAGAGCTATTAGTATTCGTCCCATCGATGCCCTTAGAGAACAATAACGCGATAAACTATATAAATGTTCTATAATGAAATTGATTTATAAAATCTTATTTGGTGTACTTGGTATCTTGGTCTTATTAGCCATTGCCTATTTTATCAAAACCAATAGTCGATCGGCTATTGATTTTGATACTGAAAGTCCAACCTTTACTTCTATTGAAAAAAAAACAGTGATTACTGGAAAAGTCATTCCAGAAGATGAAGTAGAAGTCAAACCTCAAATCTCCGGTATTATTGACCAATTATATGTTGAAGAAGGCGATTTGGTGAAAACAGGTCAATTGCTAGCCACTGTTAAAGTAGTCCCCAATGAACAGAGTTTGAACTCAGCCAGGGGACGTGTTAATAATGCCATAGTAGAATTACGCAATGCTGAAATCGAATACAACCGAAGCAAGGATCTGTTTGAAAAAGAAATCATATCACGCCAAGAATATGAAAATGCTGAATTGAGATATCAAAGAGCCCAAAATGATTCTAATAATGCCTCTAGTGATTTACGAATTATTCAATTGGGGACCGCCGGTGGATCCCAATCAGCCAATACCAATATCCGATCTACTATTACAGGGACCATTTTAGAAATTCCAATAAAAGAAGGAGATCAAGTCATTGAAAGTAACACATTTAATGATGGAACGACCATCGCAACCATCGCCGATCTCAATAAAATGATTTTTGAAGGTCATGTGGATGAAGCTGAAGTCGGAAAGCTAGCCATTGGAATGGATCTCA
Organism: Flavobacteriaceae bacterium; assembly: GCA_965221765.1. Taxonomy (GTDB): domain Bacteria; phylum Bacteroidota; class Bacteroidia; order Flavobacteriales; family Flavobacteriaceae; genus Bin25. The sequence continues at coordinate 1,355,164 of OZ244911.1, read as the reverse complement.
GTGTTAATTTGGGAGCCATCGAAGATCATGCTTTTGATGCCATGCTAAAATTTATAGCTCCCAAAGGAACTGAAAAAGAGGGGGCCGTTCAATTTAAAATTAAAGGAGATGTCTTTTTAAATGACAGTCTTTTTGTTAGAGCAGGCTATAGTGCCAATGCATCACTAATCTTAGAACGAAAAGATAGCATCATGGCTATTTCTGAAGCCTTATTGCGTTTTGATCGAAATACCGAACAGCCCTATGTCGAAATTGAAATTGGTGATCAACGTTATGAAAGACGAAATGTTGAATTAGGAATATCGGATGGGATTATGGTCGAAATTTTAGAAGGGGTCACAATCGAAGACAACATCAAAATCTGGAATAAGACCGAATCTAGAAAAGTTAGTGCTGATAACCGAGAATCGAATTAATCGCATTTTAATTTCATGAAAATTCATCGATCTTTTTTTATTGGCCTTGCATTATCAATCACTTTTATCACTCATAGTCAAAAGACCCAATATACGCTTATGGAATGTCTTGCGCTGGCGAATGAAAATTCAATTGCCATCAAACAAGCCTTGTTAGATGTTGAAAATGCTAAAATCGATAATCAAGAAGCCAAAACGAGTTTTTTTCCAACGATTAATGCTGGATTAAATCACTCGTGGAATATTGGTCTTAATCAAAACATCACTACGGGGATTTTAGAAAATATCACCACTCAATTTTCTTCCGCAAGGATTTCGATGAATAATAATCTCTACAGTGGCCATAGAAATTTTTTAGAGATTCATCGTAGTAATCTCAATATTTTATCTCGAAATCTCAATCTTCAAGAAATCAAAGATAATATCCGAATTCTAGTGGCCAATGCGTATTTACAAGTGATGCTTAATCGAGAACTCTATCAGGTCAACCAAATTCAATTAGCATTATCAAAAACAGAATTAGAAAGAACAAAAAATCTCATTCAAGCAGGGGTTGTCATTCCTAGTGAAGTGTATGAATTAGAAGCCAATATCGCTTCTCAAGAGCAAACTCTGATTGTGGCAGAAAATAATTTACGCATATCCAAACTTTCTTTGGCTCAAATGCTACTGATTACGGATTATGAAAACTTTGATATTGGCAATGAACAATTCAATGTTCCTTTTTCATTAATCCTATCCGAGGATCCTAAAGATATTTTTAAAACAGCCGTGGAAACGAGAGCCACCATTAAAATTTCAAAAACCAATGTGGACATAGCAGCTTCTGATTTGGCCATCAGTAAAACTTTTTTACTGCCGACAATCAATGCTTTTTACGGTTATAATACTAGAATATCATACAGCGATCGCCGAATCAGTACTGAAACTTCAGTTAATCGTCCTATTGGAATTGTAGAAGATACTGGTCAACGAGTCATCACCCAAATCAATGAAACAGAGGTGGTTGGTCCCAGACCCTTTTTTGATCAATGGACATTAAACGATGGGCATAATTTTGGATTAAATCTTTCTATTCCAATTTTCAATGGAAAATCAGCGCGATCCCGTGTCCATCGCAATTTGATTAATCTACAAAAAACTGAACAGCAATATCAACAAGATCGTTTAAATTTTGAATCGACCATCCATGAAGCTTATAATGCCGCTCGGGGTGCTTTTAGATTGTATCAGGCTAGTTTAAGAACCGAAACTTTTAGAGAAAATGCATACCAAGTAGCACAAAACCGATTTCAAGCCGGAACGCTCAACTCATTTGAATTAGTCCAAGCCCAGCAACGGTACGAAATCGCTTCATCCGATGTCATTAGAACCAAATACGATTATATTTTTAAATTAAAAGTATTAGAACTGTATTTTGGTCTTCCTTTGAATGCCGATGATATTATCAGTCCTTCAGAATAACCAGATTATTTTATTCGATTGATTCTTCATATTGAATCTTCAACCAAAAACTGTTCTGTGTCATTGGCTCATCAAGGTCAATTGATTCAATGTAAAGAATTATTTTCTTTGGACTATCGTCATAGTGAATTGCTACATCCTTTTATCAAAGAGGTATTAGAAAATAACCAGGTCCTGCCAAAATCGCTTAAAGCGGTTGCCGTCAGCAAAGGACCTGGTTCGTTTACTGGACTTCGAATTGGGGTCAGTGCCGCCAAGGGATTTTGTTATGCTTTAAAGATTCCCTTGATTGGCATCAATACCCTAGAAATAACGGCTCAAAGTGTACCAGCAGATTCTAATGAATTGATATTATCCATTTTAGATGCTCGAAAATCCAATCTCTTTGCTTTGTTATTAGATGATTCTAAAGAGATTGTACAACCGACATGGTTTGAAAATTTAGAACATCCATCCATCATAGCTCTTTCAAAAGGAAAACAATTAAAAATAGTTGGCGATGGACAAACAAAATTAAAATCTCTTTTACCCCACTTTAAGGCCCAGTACATTCCTAGAGTTCAATACCCTTCTTCAAGAGACATGATACGACTAGCTTACAGAAAATATTGTGCCAAAGCGTTTGAAACAACTAGCGACTTTGAACCATTTTATTTGAGAGAATTCCGTCCAACCAAACCAAAAAAGCGTGAAGTCCATTAACCATTGATGGCCACCACTTCTCTGACTTTCCCAGGAAGCATTTGCTTCATCATGTTTTCGATGCCCATTTTTAGTGTATAGGTTGATGATGGACAACCACTGCAAGCTCCTTGAAGGATAAGACTCAAGGTTTTATTTTTCTGATCATAGGTATCAAAGGCGATATTCCCCCCATCGGCCGCCACCGCTGGTTGTACATAGTTTTCTAAAATACTCACGATTTCTTTTTCGATATCTGATAAGGCTTTTTGGTGACGCAATGAAACGATATACTTTTCATCGATTGGTCCATCAATCACTGGCTTGCCTGATTCAAGATACTCTTTGATGAATTCACGGAGGTGTGTAAAATGCTGATTCCAATCTTGATTGCTTTGAATTGAGATATAATTAGAATCAAAAAATACTTCTTCTACATGGTCAAATTCAAATAGTTTTTTGGCCAATGGGGCATTAGGGGTATGTTGGACTGATTTGAATTCATATGTTTGGTCTACCAAGGGCTTATTGGCCACAAATTTCATGGCCTTTGGATTGGGCGTACTTTCAGCATAAATACTGATGGGCACTTTGGCATTTTCTTCTAATTTAATAACAACTCCTCCATCATTTAAATAATCTTGAATTTGTTGTGCTACTTCATCATTGACTTCACTCCATTCAAGAATATCAAAGCGTTCCACATGGATTTCACTAGGTCCTATTTTGACTTTTTTAACAAAAGGGAGATAAAATAATTGTGCCGCCAATGGAGCATTGGCCGTGTAATCGATATTTTCAAAAGTTTTTATTTGTCTTGGTCCAATAGGAATATTCGAAGAAAATATCGCCCAGGGATTTCCTTTTTCGACCTCCGATGTTATTTCAAATTTTTTCATAGTCGGTGGCAAAATTACAAATTCAAATCTCGAATCCTTGATGATGATTTTTATTTTGGATGTCTTCAATCACCAACTGACAGAACCAATACCAAAGCCTATCGTTTTCAGTTCCAAAATAGATCAACCATTTGATGATACGTACCCTAAAACGCTAAAAATGAGTGATTTTACACTATCTTCATAGGCCATTAAACCATCCTATTGATTGAACGTGGCCCAGCCAAATGTTTTCATAGCCGGAAAAGGAATTATAAATATTTGATGCTTGATTGTAAGCCCCCTCCAAATATCATATGGGCAGTAGTTTTTTGATTCAAGGGGCACCGGGGGTGGGAAAAACTGCTTAAATCGAAGGACCTATTCAATAAGCTCAAAAGAAGCTATGGGAAGTGTTGAAATTATCCAATCCATGTTTATTTGATCCCAAAGAATTATTCACGAAATTGACTAGAAAAACAAGACCAAAAGCGTTTAAAACGTCTTTTGGTATCGATTTGAAAGTCTTTAGAATGAATATCGCAAAAGCATCGGTATCCGAAACAAATACTCTTAATGAAGCATTATTACTTTCCAAACCCACCTTATTATATTTAGATGAAGTACAAACCTTAAAAGATTTTTTATACCATACAGATCAACCAAGTATCACTTCGTTTTTAACTCGATACCATAATTTAGGGGATTATATACTTCAGTGCCAAGAAGAGTTAAAAATGATTGTTTTAAATCGATAAGCCAACCAAAAAAACTACCTTTTAAACAAAAGATCTTCCCATCCTCGTGTTATCTTGAATCGATTGATGCACCATATTTTCAATGATCGGAGGTTGATAAAGTCGGCTTCAATCTTTTTCATGGTATCGTTTATCGATACCAACAATGTACAACTCTTGATTTTCTCTAATCGTAAAAATAACGCTTCTTAAATCACCACTTTTCCATAGATGATCCCGTTCCGATACCAATTACGTATTCTTATTCAATTGTTTAATCCTTGATTGACGAGTATCTATAGAAATTAAAAAGAAGGTTAATGTCTTTTTAAAAACAGATTGAAATGTAGCATGTTGTTTGACTATTTTTTGTATTGGTCGATCTGCCTTTGGTGTTCGGTCAATTGTATACTCAAGAAAAGAGTGGATCACGAGGAATTTTTTGGACACCTCATTTATGATTTACGATCTCTAGCATCGATTCTCTCATTTCAACCACATGAATGATATCTTATTTTTCAAGAACATCCACCATCGCATGGAAAAACTAGTTTTCAATAACCTATTCATAAACTCCCATTTCGGTTTCGTCAATATCGATAAAAAATGTTTTTGATTAGAATTCATAACCACTATAGTACCTATTCAAAACTATTTTTTTTTGATTTCTTTATCCCGTTCCAATAACACCTAGTGTGTTAACGGTTCTAATGGAGCTGTTCCTAATGTTTTAATGAAATCCTTTAATCGATGCTCATCTTTTGGATCGATACTAATACACAAAATCATCTTGAAATCAGACGATTGAAAATACAAAAAATCGGATCTTTTTGGTATTTAAGTATATCATCCCCTTTTTTGTTTATTTTTATTTTGTTGATGTATGGCTAAAAAACTTTCTGATATACGATATAAAGATGTTTTTGATCAACCACAATTATATATTTGGGACTACAAAATAGATGGTTTAACTTTAGAAGATAAAGAGTTAATCATCCCCAGAGTGCTTCAACATCCTGTTGATTTTGATCAAAACTTAGAAATATTAGAGACCTACTATCATCCTGATACCATTTATGATACCTTAAAAAGAACCAGGGGATTTTTATTTGAAAATTTACTCATTCGACTTTGTCAACGTTATCAAAAACCTTTATTTCCTTATTTAATTAGACGAAAACGATTTGAATGGGAATGAATGCTGTTAGTAATGATTTGAAACATGCTATTCGAAGGTTACAAACATTAGAAAGTTTAAAGTCTTTTAGTTTGGTTGGGGGGACCAATATAGCGTTAGCATTAAAGCATCGGGTTTCTTATGATATTGATTTATTCAGCAATCTTAGAATAGGGCAGAAAGGGTATCGAAAGATTCAACAAGAATTAGTCAATGTTTTACAAATTCCATCAGATAAATATGATTATTATTTCCATCATAATAATGAAAAATGGGGAGCATCTAAATTAAACTACCCTTTATCAAATGGTCAAAGTATTAAAGTAGATATTATTGATAATGTTCAAAAATTATATCCTATTGTCATTTATGAAGGTATTCGGTGTTGGTCTTTAAAAGATGTGGGGATTCAAAAATTAATTGCTTTAGGTGGACGTGTTCATAAAAAAGATTTTTATGATTTAGATATGATTACGGATAAGATTTCTTTAATAGAATTAATGTCTGGTTTAGAAGAGAGATTGAAAAAATACCCCTATCCTAAGTATGATTCTGTATTAGAAAAAGATTTGATGGGATTTCCAACACAACGTTCCAAGTTATTATTATCATACATCGAATTATATCCAGGAATCTATGATGATCAATTGAAAAAACAAATCATTCAACCTATTCAAGGTAAAACATGGGAAGAAGCTGAATACAGTTGGATTCAAAAAGCTCGACAAGTCATTTATCAAACAAGTCGGTATCCTCAAGATATGTTAAGTCCTAAAAATTTTGTTAAATCAATTCCTAAACAAAAACAAGATGACACCACGGGATATGTTTGTTAATTTGAAAAAAGCAATTTTCGTTTTGAATTGCTTACAAACAAAGAACGCCCTCGATTGGGAGTGTTTTTTTGGGGATTATATACTTCAGTGCCAAGAAGAGTTAAAAATGATAGTTCTCTCTAAATTGATAAACCTACCAAAAAAACTACCTTTTAAACAAAGAATCTTCCATCACTCGGACTCCACGAGGGCAGTCGGCGACGGTAGAATGTTAGAGCATGATTGATAGCAAACGGTTTATTTCTTTACAACAGTAAAAGGTTTGATTTTTATATCTTGTTAATACATACCCTATTATGATTGAACGTGCCCCAGCCAAATATTTTCATGGACGGCAAAAAGAGTTAAAACTTTTTAATCGATTATTAGATATTGTAGTTGACCGAAAAAATAGGCAGTAGTTTTCTTATTCAAGGGCCACCAAGGGTTGGTAAAACCGCACTCATTGAGAAACAAGTAGAGAGAGTCCAGAAAAAGCAATGGCAAACTATCAAATCAATGTTTATATAATCCTAAAGAGTTGTTTGCTAAACTGACCAAAAAATCAAAACCAAAAGAGTTCAAAAAGTCCTTTGGCTTTGATTTAAATTCTTTAAAACGAATATAGAGAAGATACCTGTGTCAGAAACCAATGCGTTAAATGAATCGGTAATTCTTTCTAAACCAACGTTATTATATTTAGATGAGGTGCAAACTTTGAATGACTTTATAGATCATTCTGAAAAAGCAATCATTACTTCTTTTTTAAATCAATATCATAATTTAGAATCTAAAAAAGGATTTATTTTATTATTAGGTGGTTTAAGCCATACCGAACAAATCTTACAAGACTTTGGAATTTCTTGGTTTAATAATCAGTCAGTTCATTCACTCCAACGATTAGAAAGAAAAGATGAAGAAAATATTTTTCAATATTGGCTTCAAAAAGAAATAAAAACACCGAGTGATCCCCAAGAATGGATCGAACGAATCTCGCAACAAACGGAGCAATGGCCAAGTCATATTCAATCGTATTGTAACGCCATAGAGGCTTATTTAGAGTCGCAAGAATCACTATCTATAAAACGGTTAAAACAAGTATTAGATTTTGGACAGGATTTAAACAACAACGTTGTCGTGGTTTTGATCCTCGAATGAAGCAATTAATCACTTTAAGTATTCATTACTTGATGTGTTTTATCCTCAAGATTTTATCGACCAATTAGCCAAAAAGTACCATTCGAAGAAGCCAAAGAACTCCCCATCAAAAAACCTTAGCCAAAGGCGTTGTGGATCTCAATGAAGATGATATTTGTTTTGTGCCGATACCCTCATTTCGATCGTTTTTAATCGACTCCTACGGACAAAAGCCATTTCTTGATCCTTCAGATGAAGGACCTTCTCGATAGGTAACATAAAATACGGGATAGCTTTTAAATTTTTAATATTTTTCACCAAAAATAGTCCCATTCAAAACCATTTTTTTGATTTCGTTAAATCGTTCCAATAACACTTGGTGTGTTAACGATTCTAATGGAGCTGTTCCTAATTTTCTAACGAAATCCTTTAATCGATGCTCATCTTTTGGATCGATACTAATACACAAAATCATCTTGAAATCAGACGATTGAAAATACAAAAAATCGGATCTTTTTTGGTATTTAAGTATATCATCCCCTTTCTTTATTTGACGATTTGTTTTTATTATCTTGTTTTTTGACTATGGTATGCCATAGAAACCATTTCAAACCTATTCAATCGAGACCCATGCGTTTTTTTAATCCCCACCAAGGGCGAAGTCAAACAACGACGATGCGTTTTTTAATCAAATCCACGAGATCATCGATTGGCCACCCCTCAAAGCCTGACTAGTCGAACACAATCAATTAGGTAAAAAATAACGAGGTCAAAAAGCCGATCATCCCATGATCTTGTTGAAAATGCCATTGATTTGGGTCTAGTTTCACCTCTCGGAGGTCCGAACCGAAGCATTCATGAAAGATCGTATTTGTTTCACGCTTTTTGTGATTGAACCATGGCAGATACCATTCTCGATCACAGCACCTTATCTCGGTTTCGTTCCAAATTAACGGTCAAAATGTAATAGCAACGCCTCATGGATGAAGTCTATAGACCGATCACCAAAAAACAAGTCATCATTCGAGGCACCGACGTGGTGGATGCCCGCATCACCTCGAGTCCTTTTTCACCCAAAAGCTAGACCAAAACGATGGCTATAGATCGACATGAAATCCTGCGTGAAGAGCCAAGAGCTGCTAGCCGAAAAGAGTAATCATGAGTAACCACAAGAAGCAAATCCCAACGCCGACCATGAATCCCATTAGTTTAAGAAGAGAAAAAGACGTATGATGGTTATTAACAGCACATGTCCACCACAAAAAACTTGATGGGGGGGGTGCATGCCGTCGCCGCCCATGAGCATGACCGTCAAAGACTACAGCCTTTAACCAAACAACAGAACGAAATAAAGCCATCAGCAAAGAACGTTGGGTAATCGAACAGACCGTGGGGGGACGGCTTGTTGGTTTCACGGTCGAGTGACAAGATTCAAAGGACTAGAGAAAGTCCATAACCATCCCATGTTGGAGTCAATGGCTTATTATTTGAATAGATTCCCTAGCATGATGGCTCTCATGCCATTCTAAAAAAGGGGCTTCAAAGAAAAAAGCCCTAAAAGATGCTATTGGGCTCAAAAATGACATAAAAATGAGCCAAATAGGTCAAAATCAAGATCAGATCACAGCTTTTTAGTGGCGATAGAAGTCCAAGACAGTGGTCTAGTCCGATGAATTTCAAAATAAGTTTCTTGGTAGCACCCTATTTTTTTGAAATCAGCATTATTCAAAGAGGGCACTACTTCAAACAAGACGACTCTCAGACTATTTATTTTCCAAGTAAGAATGAGATGTAATCATTTCCTTAATAACATCGATTTCTATACAAATCGATGTTGCCCTTGTGGATTGAACATGGAGAAAAGTAATCTTTTCGATTTCACTTGAATGATAATTTGAAAAGTGAAGTAATATTTTTATCTAACAAAAATGATACCTTTATCTTATTTTAATCTAAAACATGACAAATCCTTGTTGATTTTATGGATATTGAAAGAGGTGATGCTAAATACTTTCATGGAAGAGAACGGCAATTAAATTCATTCAAAAATCTATTGTCTAAAACCGTAAAAAATGGCATGGGAAGTAGTGTTTTAATACAAGGAGCTCCAGGCATCGGGAAATCCGCATTAATTGATGTTTATGAAAAACACGCGAAAACCAAAGGCTGGCACACTGTTGAGTTGAATACCGAATCATTATATAATCCAAAAGAATTATTTCGGCGATTAAGTCAGAACAAAAACGCTCAAGAATTGGAAACGACTTTTGGCTTGGATTTAAAAGTTTTTAAAGTCGGTTTCATACCAAAAAGTTCAGAGGAAACGAAGGTTTTAAATGAGTCCATGATTCGTTCTCAACCAACCCTTTTAGTATTAGATGAAGCCCAAACATTAGAAGATCTATTACTCCATCAAAATAAAAATAAAATCACCACTTTTTTGAATACTTTTCATAATTTCAAATCGCAGAAAGGTTTTATCTTGCTATTGGGAGGATTAAGTACCACCAAAGAGATTCTTAGACAATTTGGTATTTCAAGATTTAATCCCCAATGTGTTCAGTATTTAAGTCATTTAGAACCTAATGCCGAACGTCAAATTATTGACGATTGGTTGAAAAAAGAAATCCAAACTCCTAGCGATACCATGCTTTGGATTCATGCTATCACGAAACGAACACATGGCTGGCCCAGGCATGTCATTTCTTATTGTCATGCGATTTGTAATCTTTTAAAAGTTCAAGAACCATTAACTAGTCAAAAGTTAAAAGCCGTTTTAGCTTATGGTGATGAATTAAAGGCCGTTTATTACGAACAGCGATGTAATGGAATTGACTATGAAATTAGGCAACTCATTGCTTCGACCATTGATCAATTACCTCAGTGGTTTTTCAAAAAAGAGGTGATAAAACAATTTTTAAAAGAATTTTCTATAGAAGAATCAGAAAAATTATATCAAACCATTCTTTCTAAAGGAATTATTGAAGTCAATCGAAAAGGTTTATACTCGGTTCCCATCCCTTCTCTCCGTTCCTTTTTAATTCGAGAATATGGTCCAGTCATCAAACAAGACTCCTCTTTGGGATGATCTAGGTGATTTTTTGGGAATATATACTCTATCACACAGAATTTTCGTAAACCGATTGAAAATTAATTTAATGAGTTAACCATCTATCCCTATTGAAATTTTTTCTGATATTCCCCACGAACAAAGTGCTAAGAAGTGATTAGAACGAGTCATTTAAGGAAAAGAACTCGCTTGTCCCCAATGTTCTTGTTCTGCATGTATTACGGTGAGAAAAAATCGAAAAAGATGCCTTATACTGGCACGGAAATATTTTAGTGTCCGAACGAGCATATTGATGGTAAAAACAAATTTACCATTGCAAAAATGGGTAATTGCCATTTATTCTTTTCAAACGAAAATTTCATCGACTCAAATGATAAAAGATTTAGGTCTTCTTCAAAAATCAGCATAGCATTTAATTGACCGATTACGAGACGCTTTTAACCAAGATATCCCCCTTCTTTGATGGTAAAGTCGATGAGATCTATCTTGGGAAGTTACAAAAAAACATGTCAATGATAAAACAAGTCGAATGATGCCGATTGGGTTCTAGAGCATCTAGAATATTTCCGATGATTGGCATGAAATGCCGAAAAACAAAAAATGGTGGTTAAATTCATCGATACCACAGACCGTGAAACATTGCATGAATTCATTACTAATAACACAACGGAGGGGACTATGATTTATACAGATAATCATCGAGGTTATCGCTATATCAATAGAGAACATCATTGTATCTTGCACGGCCGGTATCCATATGTAGATGGCCAAGGCCCACCAATGTTGAAAGTTTTTTGAAAAGGATTAGTCTATCAGGGTACGTATCACTATATGAGCCAAAAACATCTCCATCGCTCTATGAAAAAACTCAGCGGTCGATTTGACTTAAAAAACCTTGATGTAATCGGACAAATAAAATGTTCATTTCAAAATATGGTGGGAAAACAATGAATGTATCGAGAATTAATGGGTTAAACTTTAATGATGGATTTTAAAAAGTTTACCGATTTATATGCCTACTTGAAAGATCAAAATCTACCGGATGGAGGTGGAAAAGAATTTGAACGCATCATCATTCATTTTCTCAAAACAGATAACACCTTTCGATACATCTTAAAGGATGTCATCAGTTGGAATGAATGGAACCATCGAAAGAATGTGATCAAAACAGGGGATATTGGGATTGATTTGGTAGCCGAAACGATCCATGGGGAATTTTGGGCGATTCAATGTAAATTTTATGAAGCCCAGAACTCGATTACCCTTCAAAAGATAAGCACATTTATCGCCACATCGAATATCAAATTCACGATGAATGGTGTAGAAAAATCTTTTGATAAAAGGATATTAGTCACCACCTCTTACATATTACAACCGAATGCGAAAAAAGTTTTAGACTATCAGGGAAACGCTAATATCATGAACAGAAGCTATTTAGAACATGCGAATATCAATTGGAATGCCATCTATGAAGGAAAGTTTGGGGATGATGCTTTGGGAGAAATTAGAATGCCACGAGAACATCAAACAGAGGCTATTAATAAAACTCAAAACTATTTTCAATCCAAAGACCGAGGGAAACTCATCATGGCTTGTGGTACGGGTAAAACATTCACTGCATTAAAAATAGCCGAACAATATTCTTTTGTTTGTTTTTTAGTTCCCAGCATTGCCCTTTTAGGACAAACCTTACGGGAGTGGACTAATTATACTTCAAAAAATATCCTCCCTATTTTAGTTTGTTCCGATCATCAAGTCGGTAAGGCAGATACCATCGAGAGAAATAAAACAGATCAAAAAGAAGAAAATAAAGATACGTCGGTAGACTTGGCTCTACCCGCCACAACCAATCCAGAAATTATTGTTCATCGTATTCAAAAGGCACGTCAACAAATAGCAGAAAATCACTTAATTGTTATTTTTTCAACCTATCAATCCATTGATCGAGTGATGGAAGCACAACAATTATTAGAGAAAAAGGATGGTCAAAGTTCCTTTGATTTGATTATTTGTGATGAAGCCCATCGAACGGCTGGATACCATAGAACAGATGAAATAGGTAGCCCATTTGTCAAAGTTCATCATCAGTCCAATATCAAAGGTGACAAACGATTGTATATGACTGCCACGCCAAAAATCTACGAAGAAAATATCAAAGATAAAGATGAGATTCTGAGTTATTCAATGGATGATCGTGATAGTAACATTTTTGGAGATGAAATCTACCGATTGAATTTTGGGGATGCGATTAAAGAAAATCTATTAGCGGATTATCAGGTGTTAATCATGCAATTAGATCGAGACCAAATGAATGAACAATTACAGTCGATGGATTATCGTAGTGAACTATCTCGTCAAGAGGCTCAAGAGTTGTTGGATTTAGAGAAAAAGTATGAACGAGATTTAGCATTAAAATTGATGGGGTCGATTCAACTGTTCGGGAAAATAATTGATAATAAAGAGCAGGTCTTATTGGAAAATGATATCCAGCCAATGCAAAACGCAGTCGCTTTTTGTAATCTTATCGAACATTCAAAAAAAATACGAAGCACTTACAATCGTTTTCAAAAGATAGGACTATTAAACGATATTGGAGGGGAATTAAATCATATTGAAGCCGATCATGTCGATGGTAAAGAACCATCTCTTTCGAGATTAAATAAGTTGAATTGGTTGAAAGATACTCAAGAAAATAAGTGTAAAGTTTTAACCAATGCCAAATGTCTCACCGAAGGAGTCGATGTTCCCACATTAGATGCGATTTTATTTCTAACGAAAAAATCAAGTCAAATTGATATTGTGCAGTCGGTTGGTCGTGTCATGCGAAAAGCGGATCATAAAAAGAGAGGTTATATTCTAATACCTATTCTTTGGAATCAAGATAAGACGCCCGAAAGTCAATTAAAAAACAGTGAAGAGTTTGGCATTATTTGGAAGGTTTTGAATGCCCTGCGATCTCACGATGAAAATTTTGATATTGAAATCAATCAAATTCGATCGGATCGACTTATCGAGCCATCGGAGAATGAAACTCAAAAACTCAAAAAAAAGGTCTTTAAAGGATTAAAGAAGATCCAAACAGATCAACAATTACAAGCGTATCATCAAAAATTAGAAAACCAATTCAGCTTAAAAGCGGTTCTAACGAATGACGGCATCGAGATTCAAAGTTCAGAGACTCCCAATGATCATTATCCAAACATTGATTTTCCAATTGAGATTACCCATGAAGAAATCAGGAGGCCTCCACCAAATCCATCAAGAATCCATATTGTTCATCCCACCGATAACGATGATTTAAAACGGAAGATTGCAGGCATCGAGCCATCGAAATTATCTAAAATTCTGCTTGGTAAGATTGTTGAAAAATGTGGTAATCGAGCTTATTGGTCGGAATGGACCAAATCAGTGCAACAAGTCCAACAAAAAGAAATCAATAATCTCGTCTATCAAATCGATAATAACTATGCTGTTCATCAAGTCTTTGAAGAGTTTGTTCAATCATTAAGCATATTAAATGATGATGCTGATTGGGAAACGATTAAAAAAGAAGCCATCCAGATATTAGCAGATCATATCATTCTAAAGCCGATTTTTAAGCATTTATTCCCCACATATGATATTGAAACGAATAATTCAATCAGTGAAGGGTTGGAAAATGTATTAGAAGAATTACAGGATTGGGGAACTATCAATTATACGGATGAAGAACAAAAAGAGCTACAAGGAGTGTATGAAAAAATAGAAAATCAAATCAAAGGGGTTCAAACATTGGGTGGAAAACAAGCCATCATCAAAGAATTTTATGGTGGTTATTTTAAAGTTTCTGATGAAAAAAGACAGGCTCGGGATGGGATTATTTATACGCCTATTGAAATCGTCGATTTTATGATCCAATCTACTGATGACTTGCTTCAAGAATATTTTGGCAAACGGATCACTAATGAAGGCGTTCATGTGTTAGATCCTTTTACAGGAACGGGTGCCTATATGACTCGTTTACTAGAAAGTGAGGATTTAATAAAAAAACAAGACATTGTTCGCAAATATGAAAGTGAATTACATGCCATTGAATTACAATTATTGGCTTATTATATCGCTGATGTTAATATTGAAACAGCCTACTATTATCGAACAAACCAAAAGAAGCAATTTGATAGTATCATTTGGACCGATACGTTTGGTATCACAGAAAAAGGCGATTTAGATACCGTTCATTTACAAGAAAACAGTGAAAAAATTCATCGTTTAAAAAGCCAAGATATTCAGGTCATCATCGGTAATCCACCATATTCAGTGGAAAAACGGCAAGACTATCCAAATCTTCGGAAACAAATTCGAGAAACTTATGGACAATTGAGTCGATCGGGTAGAATGTTGGGTAATGCTTATGTCAAATCTTTTCGGTGGGCAACAAATAAATTAAATGAAGGAATTATTGCCTACATCACGCCATCCTCTTGGTTGACGAAAAATGGCGGCCGAGGCATCCGCCACCATTTTAAAAAAGACTTTCATGCAGTATATGTTTATGATTTGAAGGGTGAAAGAAGACCATCAACTCATGGATTTAATGGAAATGGCGTGTTTGAAATAAAAAGTGACGTGGCCATCACCTTTCTCATCAAAAAACCAAAAGATCAAAAAAAAGCCAATATCTATTATACCGCTATTAATGAAAACACCAAAAAAAAAGAAAAACTAACCATCATCAAAAACACAAAATCAGTCATCCATTTAGACTTTGAAAAAATAACGCCCAATCCATACGATGATTGGGTCCACCAGCGAGTAGCGTTTCCAGAAGGATATGTTAAATTAAATGGATTAAGAAGTAGTAAAAAAGACAATACGAAGGTTTTATTCCAACATTATTCTAATGGTTTTCTATCTGGGAATGATGCCCGATTGGTTAATTTTTCAAAAAAAGAATTAAAGAAGCAAATCAGCTTATTGATTGGAGAAGATAATGTTGATGATAAAAAATTAAGAATTTGTTCTTACCGTCCTTTTACGAAGGTATGGACTTATTGGGACAACAAATTATTATTTAATCAAGCGTCTATGCCAACATACTTCCCTGATGATGAGTTCAATAATATAACAATAGGGTATAATAATAAATTCAAGCCTTTTTCTGTTTTTGTTAGAAACACTCTAACGTATTATCACATGTTTGGAGATGATGGTAATTTACTCCCTTTAAAATATCAGACCAATACGACCAAAGATAGCCTTGATTTTGGTGAGAAAGATATTGAAGTCGAAAGTGGTTTTAATCCTTACCATCATCATTTTAATCAATTTAAATCTAAACCGAGAGATAAAGATTTTTTTGCATATATCTATGCTGTTTTGCACCACAAAGGATACCGAGACACTCATGGTATTACTCTTTCAAGAGAAATACCAGCGATACCTATTGTTCAAGAGAATTTATTTTATGAAATGGTCACCTTTGGTGATCAATTGATTGATTTACATTTGAATTATGAAAACCGCCCCCCCCCTAAAATTTTTAAAGGTCAATGGTGTGGAGCACGGTGATTTTAAAGTGGATAAAATAACTTTTGATTTTGAAAATCTGATAATCCAATTTAATGATAAAATCACTATTTCAAATATCCCGAAAAAAGTCAATGATTATCAGTTAGGTCAAAAATCAGCTATTTGGTGGGTGATGAATCAATATCAAGCAACAATTGGTACTGGAAAAACGACCAAAAACAGAAGTGGTTCTGCTCACTATAAAAAAGATATTCCAAACGATCCTAATATCTATGCTCAAGAAATTGGTAATCCAAGATATATTCTCGATTTGTTGCTGAGTGTCATTACCTTGAGTGTCAAAACTTTGGAAATCATAGATCAAATGCCTCATGATTTAGATTGAATTTTAATTGGTCATAATATTAAAAAGACCGATGAAGACAGTCATATCAAGGATACCATTTTCTAGTTTTAAATCAATAGTATAGATTGATTTTTCTTTTGTAAATTTGTATGGATCTAAACGATTTTGATAAAATTAGAAACCATTTTAGAACAACATCCTGATGATTTGATTTTTACATCTCATTACTTAGCATGCCATGGCATTTCACATCAATTATGTCAACGGTATCAAAAAAGTGGTTATCTCCAATCATTAGGATATGGAGCTTGGCAATTAACAGGATCATCTCCCAGTTTTTTTCATGGCGTATCTTGTTTACAACAACAAGTACAATTTCCCATATATATCAGCGGTTTAACAGCTTTGATATTACATCAACGAACACATTATCTTTATCCTAATGCTTCAGAAATTTGGTATGGTTTATCTTCAAAAAAACATCTTCCGTTATGGTTTCAAAAAAACCATTTTAACACATCTCCTTTATTTTTTTCTACAGCTTATTTAACAGATCATCTTGGATATATTTCTTATCAACAAGAAAATCAACCAACGATATTGATTTCATCAGTAGAACGAGCTACTTTAGAATGCTTCCATCAATCGCCTAAAAAAATATCGTTAACCGAATGTTATGAGAATTTAGAATGTTTGGCTTTTCGAGATGCTATTGATATCTCATTAATGCAACAATTATTAGAACAATGCCAATCCCATAAAGTCAAAAAATTATTTTTGAGTTTAGCCGACCGTTTAGAATTAGAATGGTTTGATGATTTGGATATTTCTAAAATTTCATTAGGGACCGGGATACAGAGTATTTATCCTTTTGAAAAAGGACAGTTGGATAAGAAATATAATATCATGATTCCTGAAAGTATTTTAGAACTAGAGCGTTGGTGATGGCATTTTCTTATCCAGTTATTCAACAAGCCAATTTACTATTAGATATCCTACCATTGGTTGCTCAAGAAAAGTGTTTTGCTCTACATGGAGGCACCGCTTTAAATTATTTTATATTAGACATGCCTCGTTTATCAGTGGATATTGATTTAACATATATTCCCATTGAGCCCAATGCTGTCACGATTCGTCATATCAATCAAGCCTTAACTCGAATAGCTCAAAATATAACATCAACTTATCCTCATTTAAAAATATTCAAGCGGTATGCTTCTTCTAAAATAAAAATTTTACAAGGTCCTATTTCGGTTAAAATTGAACCTAATAGACGAATGCGTGGAACGATTCGTTCGCCTGAAATACAAGTATTGACCCCTAAAACAGCTCAATTTTTTAAAAAGCAAGTATCCATGCCTTTAGTTCCTAAAGAACAGATTATCGGTGGTAAATTTTGTGCTGCTTTATCTCGTAAAATGAAACGAGATTTATTTGATGTGCGTGAAATCATCCATCAAATACCTTTTACTGAATCTATTAAAGAAGGCTTCTTTTATGCTATGTTGAGCCATTATAATAAAATATTAAATCATTTCTTAATTCCTATAGAATTTCGTCAAAATCCAACACGAAAAGAAGTCGAAGGGATTATGAAAACGATGTTAACCGATCGAGAACATCAAAAAATTTTAAATGATTTATTAGAAGTTGTTCATCAATGGTTAACACCCCAGGACAAAGAATTTTTATTGGAATTTCAAAAAGGCCATCGAAATTATCGAGATTATTCTTGGCTTCATCATCCAAGTATTGAAGTTAAAATCAAAAATCTTCAAATACTACAAAAAACAAATCCATTGAAATGGCAAAATGAATACCAAGCATTAAAAGATGTTTTGGATGAGCCCAAAACAATAATCAAATCGTTATGGGAGTATGAAAGATGAATTGAAATAATTGAATACGATAAAAATCAAACTACCGAGATAAGGAGGTATTCTATTTTATTGAAAGCAGTTGTTGCCCTTGTTTTTGGTATTCTTCTCATCGACTCTACCACTTCTAATAAGGTATCATAATGAAGAAGCATGCCAAAGGATGGTAGGGCTTAAAATCGTTTCTTCTACTTGTTTTAATGGTGGTTCTAATTCAAGAATAGGCCGCTATAATAGATCGACATCTTCTAAAAACCGATGATCTTCAAAATAAACTTTTTTCAATAATGTCCTTTAAATGCTAAAAATTTTAGAAAAATCATACTATTCTGCTAATCTTTCTAAAAAACAAGATAATAGATACTCTTTTTCGATTTGTTGGTTCCTACTAATACCGAGATTGCTCGCTTTTTGAAAGACAACGGTCGATTTTTAATCAGATTTTATTCTATTTATAGAAAGGGAAATATATACTCTTTATTACACAAAAAAATAGCCAAAAAAAAAGGTCGAGGTTTTGTTTTATTTTTACAAAAGGTCGAACCCTTATGATTGAACGTGGCCCAGCCAAATATTTTCATGGTCGAGAAAAAGAATTAAAGTTGTTTAATCGCTTATTAAGCACGACGATTGACCGACAAATGGGAAGTAGTTTTCTGATTCAAGGGCCACCTGGTGTCGGAAAATCCGCATTATTAGAAGAACATATCCAACAAGCTCAAAAAAAACAATGGGAAGTGATTGAATTATCCAATGAGTGTTTATTTAATCCTAAAGAGTTATTTGCTAAACTCACTAAAAAAACAAAACCCAAAGAATTTAAAAAATCGTTTGGTTTGGATTTGAAAGTCTTTAAAATGAATTTAGAGAAAATACCGGTATCGGAAACGAATACTTTAAATGAAGCGTTAATTCTTTCCAAGCCGACTTTACTATGGTTGGATGAAACACAAACTTTGAAAAATTTTTCAAATCAAATGTATGAACCGTACATCACTTCGTTTTTAACTCGATACCATAACTTAAAAACAAATCAAGGATTTGTGTTGTTATTAGGTGGTTTGAGCCATACGGAACAAATCCTAGAGCATTTTGGAATTTCACGATGGAATAATCAATGTGTTCATTCATTAAAACGACTCACCAAAAAAAATGAGGAAAGTATATTAAATGATTGGTTGCAACAAGAAATCCAGACGCCGAGTAATCCCCAAGAATGGATCGATCAGATCACGCAAGAAACCGATCAATGGCCAAGTCATATTCAATCCTATTGTAATGCTTTGGAGATTTATTTAAAACCCCAAGAACCTCTATCTCCAAAACGATTAGAACAAGTATTGGCCTTTGGTCATGATCTGAAAAAACGATATTATCAACAACGTTGTCGTGGTTTTGATCCGACAATAAAAACCACTATCACTTTAAGTATTCAAGCGTTACCTGATGTGTTTTATCCTCAAAATTTTATCGATCAATTAGCCAAAAAAGTACCATTTGAAGAAGCGAAAGATATTTATCAAAAAACCTTAGCTAAAGGTATTGTGGATCTCAATGAAGATGATTTATGTTCGGTGCCCATTCCATCATTTCGTTCATTCCTTATTGAAACTTATGGACAAAAACTATCCTCTTGATCCTTCCGATGGAGAATGGCCTCGATGAATCAAACCGATACGCTTCGCTAAGGCCATTACTTTTTCAATTTTAAAACTATTTTTTTTAGAAAAAAGAAGTTCTGTGTAATAGATTATCCGTTCTATTTCAAAAAATTTCTTTATCATTAAAGAACAAACAATATCAAAACTTTGGAAAAACTATATACCACGACGCATGCGTTTTTATTAGGTCCGTATTATTATTAAATTGCAGCGTTTCATTCATTCTCAACGGCACAAATAAAACAATGACCATCCTTTCAGTTCGAAGAAAAACACCAGTTTTTGGACAAGAATGTTTTTTTGCTCCAAATGCGACCCTCATAGGAGATGTAGTGATGGGAAATCAATGTTCGGTATGGTTTTCTGCTGTCATCCGTGGAGATGTCAATTCTATTGAAATCGGTCATCGGGTCAATATCCAAGATGGAGCGATAATTCATGGCACCTATCAAACTGCAAGTACAACGATTGGAAATGATGTGTCTATTGGGCATAATGCCATTGTTCATGGGTGTACGATTCAAAACCAAGTTCTCATCGGCATGGGAAGCATCGTCATGGATCATTGTATTATTGAATCCCATTCTCTGATAGCTGCTGGATCTGTTGTTTTAAAAAACACGATTGTTCCTTCGGGTTCCGTCTTTGGAGGAATCCCAGCCAAACTGATTAAAAAAGTAGATCAAACGCTTTTTGATGGGGAAATCCATCGAATATCTCAAAACTATGTTCAATATGCTTCTTGGTATGACGATCGAAAAAGAGATACTCAATCATAATCGGAACTAGTTCTACCCTTTCAATAATAAACAAATTATGGTGAACTATTATATCATTCTAAAATTTTAAATATGTTTCAAAAAATTAAGTGGAGCGAAGTGCCAAATAAAGAAGTAACGCCTTTAATGCATCGAAAAATCATTGCTGGAGAAAAAATGATGATAGCCAAAATGAAATTTAAAGATGGTTTTGAAGTGCCCCTTCATAGCCATCACAATGAACAAATGACACAAGTATTATCAGGCACCATGCGTTTTTGGTTGGGCGAAGATGAGTCTGAGGTCGTTGATGTATATTTAGGAGATGTTCTGGTGATTCCACCCTATTTGCCGCATAAAGCCAAAATGATAGGAGATGTCGAAGAAATTGATATGTGGTCTCCACCACGTCAAGATTGGATCGACTGGAAAGATGATTATCTAAGAAGATAACCATGGATTTTAAAATAAAAAATAAAGTGGCCTTTATCGGTGGTTCTAGTCAAGGAATTGGAAAAAGTATCGCCCTTGAGCTAGCTAAAGAAGGGGTTATTCCTATCTTGTCGGGACGAAAAATCGAGTCGCTGAATCAAACAAAAACCGAAATAAAAAATCTCACTGGTATCTCAGCTAAAATCATTCAAGGAGATCTCTCACTAGCAGATGATCGATTACATATGATTGCTACATCACTGAATGAATTTGATTCGGTTGATATTGTCATCACCAATACAGGAGGACCTCCTGCTGGAAACTTTGATGATTTTGGACAATCTCAATGGAATAAAGCCTATGAGTTATTATTTGGAAGTGCAATTTCAATCATTAGAGGATTTCTACCCAAAATGAAATCTCAACAGTGGGGAAGAATTATTGCGATCACCTCTGTATCGACCAAACAACCTATTGATAATCTGATATTATCGAATGCCATTCGAAGTTCAGTGGTGGGGTTGATGAAATCTTTAGCCAATGAATTAGGGCCATGTAATATCACTGCCAATAATGTCATGCCTGGATATACTGCTACTCAACGGTTGAAAGAACTCACCGCATCCAATCCGAATTTTAATGATGTGTTGTCTGAAATACCGATGAGACGTTTTGGTAAACCAGAAGAACTAGCGGCTGCTGTGGCTTTTTTAGCTAGTCAACAAGCTTCCTATATCAATGGCGTATCTTTGCCTGTAGACGGTGGTTGGATAAAATCTAGTTTATAACTTGATCGTATCGGTTTGTATTGGATGATACAAAACTTTTAATTCTCAAGCGAAACAAAAAAGAGGCTATCAAAAAAAGTGGCCTCTTTAGATTTAAGCCTTTGAGGTTTAATTATTCATTATAGAAATAGATATTGTCTATATATACTGTGTTATCCCCTTCGAATTTTAACTGATCTACTTTCGATAAATCAATAGTATCAGAAAAATGGGATAATGGAATATCTACCGAAACCCACTGATTCTGTTTCGAGACCTCCAATTCTCTAAGTTTTTCAACAGCCTCTCCCGTTCCAGTCTGTAAAACCGAATTGATCAAATCGATGCTCAATCTTGAAGAGTTCGATACCCAATAATCTATATGAATCCCCCTAAAAGAAGAGACATCAATCGGCGTGTTCCCATCATTTGCCTGATTTCTAAATTCAATCCCCTGATAATTCAGATTTTCATATTTCAAAACTTCATTTCCTAATAATGTTGGTCTTGATACTTTAGTTGATTGTCCCCATTGAGGATTAAAGTCAATGTTTTCTACATCGGTATACGCATCACTGAAAATAGAAATGACATCATCTGCAGAACGAGTTGGGATGGGCCCCGCCTGGCTGGGTTCCTGACTGGACTCGGAATCCATAGTCTCTTGAGGATTGGTAAATGCTATATTGTCAATATAGTACCTGACTTCAGAATTATTAGATCGTGCGTGATTCATCACCATCACGATTTGATTGAATTCACCACTATTTGATTCAGAAAATTCAAAGATTAAATTTTCCCATGCCTCAGTTTTAGTAGTGGTAACTATCAGATTTTCATTATTATCCGCATTTCCTAATTCTTCTAATTTCAGCTCTATTCGTTGACCAGGCTCTTTGGACCATACATGAATTGAAATTGCATTCATGCCACTGGGAAATATTATTTTTTCTTCTAGTTTAAAAAAGAAACCTGACCAAGATTCATTTCCAGCTTGCTCTGTAATTTTAAGAACTCGATGGGATGTATTGATTCCTAATTTATATGGATTATCTACGTACTCTAACGCTAAAAAGTCACTGTCGGGGGCATTCGATCCATTACCAAATCGACCCCAGGTTCCTCCTTCACCGATATCTTGATCAGCTGCTGAAAATGAAGGCCCTTGGCATTCAAAATCAAAAGATCCATCATTGAGATTTGGCGTCATGGTCTCAAATTGACAAGGCGTATTTATGATGGCCTCATCTTGAGCTTTGTCATAGAAATACAGATTGTCAAAATATACGGTCCCATCCCCTTCTATTTTGAATTGTTTAATCGTTTTCCAATCAATAGTTCCGGTTTGTTTTTTAAAATCTTCCAATAGAATATCCATACTGATCCATTTTTCTTTTTGGCTGACATCCAATTCATATGAAATTTCGGCGGTAATATCATTAACGATAAAAAATTTCAACTTCGTAGCAGTAGCTACCCAATAATCCAAATGAAAATGCGTTTTATTAGAAACATCAATGCTTGGATTTATTTGTATGGCTTGAGATTCCGTATTAGAATATTTGAGAATTTGATCATCTTCACCAAATGGGGTGATGAACTCAGGAACGGTTGGATACGCTCCGTCTACAAGCAAACCAGTTAAAGAAGGTCTTCCGTATGGATCACTAAAGATACTCAAAACTTCATCTGAAGAAAGGGTGGGAATAGGGGCACTTTCTTTTGGTAATAGTGATGTGCCATGGAAATAAATATTATCTATATAAACCGTTCCATTCCCCTCAAATACGATCTGTGACACGCTAGTTAAATCAATCGCTTCAGAAAAATGAGATAACGGAATATTAACACTGACCCATTGAGACTTTAGATTTAAAGGCAAAGCATACGATATTCCGTCTTCTTTGGCAACGCCGATACTTAAAATTTTAAATTCTAGCTTGGTGGCATCAGAAGTCCAATAATCCAAATGAATATGAGAGTTTTTAGAAAAATCAGTTGCTGTACCAAAAGCGATTGGTTGGAAATCTAAATTGGCATATTTCAAGACTTGATTGCTAGAAATACTTTCAAAACTGATTTGTGTTTGCTGATTCGAATCTAGATTAAAATTGGTATCTGGTACATTATCATAATCATCACTGAAGATAGATCGGATATTTTCTGAATGTTTAGGGAAGGGCGCTGGCTGGTCTGGCATGCTCACGACCGACTCTTGTTTTCCACCTTCGACTATTTTGATATCATCAAGATAGGTGATTTGTTCTTGTTCAATGCTTTGCCCCAAGTGCATGAAAAGCACAAAGCGTTTAAACTGTTTATTATCTGAAGAAGAAAATTCGAACTTTAATTCTTCCCATTGGTTTGAAGTCGTCGTTGGAACTGAAACTTCTTTAAATTCTTCTGGCGTTTTTTCAAGCTTTAGGGTTATATTCTGACCTGGTTCTTGAGCATAAACCTGTATCGAAATGGCATTCTTATAGGCTGGAAAGACAATCGGTTCTTCTAAATCAAAATAAATGCCTGCCCATTGTTGATTGCCTGGTTGTTCGGTGAATTGAAGCACATACTCTGATACGTTGATACCACTTTGATCGGGGTTTTCAACATATTCCAAAGTGATGCTTGGCGGATCTGGATTTCCTCCAAACCGCGTCCACGTTGATTGATCGACTCCATCCGGATTCACAAGATAAAACGGATTTCCACGACATTCAAAATCGATGGTGCCATCATTTAAATTCAATGGATTGATTTTTTCAAATATGCAGTCTAGATTGGCTGCTGGATCATTTAAGACATCATTCCCCCGATGGAAATAGATATTATCTAAATATATTTCTGCACCACTCCCCATTCCCATTTCTTCATCCACTTTAAATTGAAAAACCTTGGTTAAATCAACGGCAGAATCTTCTTTCATAAAGTCTTCCAATGGAATATCAAGACTAATCCACTGGCCTTTTTGGCTGAGATCTAATGGTACTGATTTTTCATGGGGTCCTGGACTGATTAAATAAAATCTTAAATCAACCGCTTTTACCAGATAATAATCCAAATGGAGATGAGTCATGTTAGAAACATCAAGACCTATTTCTGCAGTGGCAAATTGTATTCCTTGATAATTGAGATTGGTATATTTCAATATTTCTTCAGAGCTTGATTTGTTTTCAACCGTTGCTACGGTGGCTTGACCCCAATCTGGATCTAAATCAAGACCATCAAGCTTATCATAGGCATCACTGAATATAGAAATGACCATATCACTAGGATGTTTGGGACTGGAGGGAGCTTGCGTTGGAGGGCTAACAGTATCCGTGGATGGTGGTATTGTATTGTTTCCTTCACCGTGAAAATAAATATTGTCAACATAAACTGTTCCATCACCATCGAATTTAAATTGATCGACGATGGTTAGATCCACAACATCGGTAAAATGCGATAGCGGAATATCGACCGATACCCATTGACTCACATTGCTAATATCCAAATCAAATGGCTTTTCAGCGGGGCCAGATCCTGTTTGCAATGCTGAGTTGATTAAGAAAAATTGCAACTTGGTTGAATTCAATATCCAATAATCCAAATGGATGCTATTATAAGAAGATACATCTATTGGCATGTTCCCATCATTTGCCTGATTTCTGAATTCGATCCCCTGATAATTCAAATTTTCATATTTCAAAACCCGGTCTTTATCAGTAATATTTTCATAGGTTTGAACCGTTTGTTGACCCCATGGAGGATTGAAATCGATATTTTCGATATCGGTATACGCATTACTGAATACGGAAAGCACATTTTCGGCTTCTATACTTGGGGTTGGTGCCGAAACATCGGGCGCTGTAGCTTCTACTCCCGGATCTGTATCATTTCCCCCACCGTCATCCGTCACTTCTTTTGGTGTAGAAAAACCGACATTATCCAAATAATAAGTCACTTCAGTTTCATTGGCATTATTTTGATTCATAATCATTGTCAATCGATCGAACTTCCCACTATTGGTCGGATTAAAATTATAGACTAATTCTTCCCATGTATTGGTTTCTGTTGTGGAAACAATCGATTCTTCAAAGGAACTACTATCGGTAGCATCTTCTAGTTTTAGAAGCACACTTTGTCCTGGAGCAACAGAATATACTTGAAGTTTTATAGCATTCATACCATCGGGAAAGACCACCACTTCTTCTAAGTCAAAAAAGAATCCTGACCAGACATCATTTCCAACTTGTTCTGTGATTTTTAAAACGCGATCTGAAGTGTTGATACCGGATTTAGATGGATTATCGGCATATTCGACAGTTAAGAAATCACTATCGGCTGCATTGGATCCATTTCCAAAAATACCCCAATTTCCTCCCTCATTGTCAGGAGAAATCTTTTCACTAGCTAAAAAAGGATTTCCCTGGCATTCAAAATCAAAAGATCCATCATTTAAATTTGGCGTAATGGCTTCAAATTCACAAGCATCATCATCATTCCCATCATTATTGCTATTGTTATTATTTGTGTTAGGTGTTGGTGTTGGTTCGGGTTGCATGACCACGGGAGGGGGCTTCGGATCGTCTCCTCCACAAGCAATTGGTAAAGCCATGATGCCCACCAAAAGGAGAACGCTAATTGTAAATTTTAATATATATTCTATTTTCATCATCATTGTTTTACAGATTTTATAAATTATTAATAGCCCTCATTTTGTGGATAATTATCACCGAGAAGGTCTAACTGCCCTTGTGGGATGGGGAGGTGTTTCATATGTTCTTGATACAACTCTTTAGGATTCCCATCTGGATAATAGAACCTATTGATATTCTCATTATTCATATGGTCTTTCATGTACTCGAACATTTTTCCAGTTCTTTTTATGGTATACCACCGATGTCCCTCAAAAGCCAATTCTCTAGCCCTTTCATCCAAAACGATGTCGATATCGATGTTATTCAGAGGAGCCGCCCCTGCTCTTTGTCTCACGGCATTTAAATAGGTGAGAGCTTGAGAATTATTGCCTAACTTCATATGTGCTTCTGCCCCAATTAAATAAGATTCTGCCAATCGATAAATCATCACATTTTTAAAATGATCTCGATTGGTGGGATCCACCATCGGATCAAAATATTTTAGAACCCCCGGATTTTGCCTTCGATAATACAAGAAAAATTGATTGGGGTCGGTAGGATGATTGGTATACAAATCCAATGGCTCACCAATGGTTTTTCCTATTGGAAGCGTTCTTGGATCATTATATGCATATTCAAAGATATAATAGGTATTGTCTTTTCGTCTATCATTAGCATCTTCGAGTAATAAATCAATGGTATAATCATTCAATGAAATAAATCCAATCCCATTACCACCATTTTCAACGGATTGCACCAAACCTGGGGCTCCTGCATAAAACGATACTGTACTCCAATTCATAATATGTGGCGCGCCACCTCCAATGGCACTTTTTTCAAAATTCACCGCTAACAAAGTTTCAGCATGATTCAATTCTCCATCAAATACTTCTTCTAAGGCGACTAAATGATGAGGAGAAGTTAAAATCAATCCATCGATTAAATCAACTGCGACTTGATAATTCTGATCCCACATTTCAACCTTCGCCCATAG
The DNA here is from genome assembly GCA_965221765.1 of Flavobacteriaceae bacterium. Classification (GTDB taxonomy): domain Bacteria; phylum Bacteroidota; class Bacteroidia; order Flavobacteriales; family Flavobacteriaceae; genus Bin25. Next base: position 1,327,830 of record OZ244911.1, on the reverse strand, counting down.
ATGATCGACGGCTCCTTTAGTCCAGCGACCAAATTGAGTGGTTTGATAAGAAAGATTTTCACTAGCATAACTCAGATCTTCTCTTAAAAGCGCGAAAATTTCAGCCGGTGATGATTTGTATTGTGGTCGATCAAAAGCAGTTTTTGGTGTAGTCGGATTGGTTTTGATATAGATGTTATTAAACATCCGATAAAGCGTAAAATATGCTTGAGCGCGCATCACTCTAGCTTCTGCCAAGGCTTGGATTAATCGTGGGGCTGATTCGCCTTCATCAAGTAATTGGAGGCCTCCTTGGATAATAGAATTTGCTCGATCAATAATTTTATAATTTAAAGACCAGAAAAAATCATACGCTGCAAAAACGCCAAAGTCACCTCGCGTGGCTCCCCAAGTCAATCGACTATAGAGTGAAATCTCTCCATCAATTCCCACCGCAATATCACTTTTAGCCGTTAGCACCAGGGGAATCATGCCATTCCAATTAGCATTCTGCCATGTCGACTGTTCATAAGGTTGGCGTTGCAACACATACAAGCCGACTACTGCATTTGATAATCCGTCAACACTAGAGTATAAAAAATCCACCGATGTTTCCGACAATAATTCATCTTTTAAAAAGTCATCTTCACATGTTATAAAAAACACACTACTGATTAAAAAGAGTTTATTGAAAATGAAATGACTTCTGAGATTCATGATTAAAATTCAATATTAAGTCCCATACTAATATTCAAGGTTTCAGGAAATATCCCATTGACTAAATCTTGTTCTGGAGAATAAGAAGGGAAATCAGTATAGGTAAATAAATTGGTTCCCGTAAAATAAACCCTTAAATTATCTAGTCCAATGGATGACTGCCATTTTTCTGGTAAAGTATAACCCACAGTCAAGGTTCGCAATCTAAAATAAGAGGCATCTCGTACGGCAAACGAAAACAAATGGGCATGAGTAATTTGTTTGGGCCTGGGATATTCCGTAGAAGGAAATTCCGGTGTATAATATGATGTTACAATCCCATTGACAACTCCTTTCCACAATTCGCCATTGGCCAGCACCGAATTGATTCTGGTGGCTCCTTGTACGGTATAAAAATCAATAAAAACATCAAATTCTTTGTACTGTAGGCTTCCTGTAAAAGAACCATACCAATCAGGATCAGTAGCCACAAACACATTATCGAGATCATCAATTTGACCATCTTGATTTTTATCAATGACCCAAACATCTCCAGGTTGAGCTAAAGGGATTCCTGCTGACACGACATCATCTCCTTCTTGAAATATACCAGCATATTGGGGTAACCATATGCTGTTGATGGATTCACCGATTGATAGTCTTCCCGCCGTTGAAGAAATATCGATAAAATTACCTTCGCTATCCGTTTCACCGGTAAGAGCAATGACTTTATTCTTATTTGTTGATAATACTGTTCCAACTTCAACATACAAATCAGAATAATCGATTAATCGGGCATTGAGAGTTAATTCGGCACCTGTATTTTGTAGTTCTCCAACATTAAAGCGAGTCACACTAAATCCAGTAGATGAAGCAATCGATCGATCCAATAATAAATCGATGGTATTGGCTTGATAGACTTCAAGCGTTCCACTGAAGATTCGATTAAAAACTGTAAAATCCATACCTATATTGGCCGTCAATGTTGTTTCCCACTTTAATTTTGGATTGGGTAATCGCGAAGAGGCTACGGCACCTCCAATTACTTCTGAGCCGAACACATAAGGTGTAAAATCAGCAACGCCCAGAGATTCAAGGGGGTTGATGCCTTGATTTCCAGTGACCCCATAGCTAATTCGTAATTTTAATTCATCAATATTTTTTGAGTTTTTAAAAAAGTCTTGATGTAATTTCCAAGCACCTGATATGGCAGGAAAATAGCCCCACTTATTATCTTCTGCAAATACAGAGGATGCATCGGCTCTGATAGTTGTTTCAAAGAGATATTTATTCTTAAACGAATATCGAGCTCTTCCCATGAATGACAAAATACGTCTTCTCGATACTGTTCTGATGCTATTTAAAAGTTCTGTTGCTAGACCATTATATTGTAAACCATCATTTAAAAATCCTGATTTATCTAATTGAGAATATTCGTTGATCTGCTGGTCAAAAGCTTGAACGGCTGTAATGTCAAAACTATGATTTTCACCTAAATCAGGCGTATAGTTCAGAATATTTTCAATCAGTATCTGATTGTCTTTTCCATTAATAAGCACTCCAATGCCATTAGTTCCTTGATCTCCAGCAGAATGCAATGATGAACGATAGACCCCTTGGTCAAGGATTCTGTTTCTTTGAAAGGTTTTTAGGGAATACTGGAGATTGGGCAATAACTTAAAATTAAATTTTAGACTAACATCAATCAAATCAATTTCTGATTCATCAACGGACTCTCTTTGATCCCAAAGGGGATTTACAAAACTCACGTCGGTTGGTCCCAAATAATACTTTAATAGATTCCCTTCATCATCAAAGGGTTTAGCTAAGGGGGTAATGGTCGTAAAGTTTAATCCTCCAGTTTCTTTTTCTTGAATAGCATCTTGATAATTCACGATAACATCAATATTTATTTTTTCAGTCACTGTTTGATTGAGATTTAACTTAAAACTCAATCGATTGTATTTAGAATTAGGGATGATTCCGCATTGATTGAAATAGTTGATACTTGAATATAGTTTAGTCCGCGGACCTCCCATGGTTATGCTAAAGGTATGATTGGTTAACAAGGCCTCATTGAGAACCAAATCTTCCCAATCCACATAGAGCTTATTTTCAATAGCTTCTCTTTCAAAAGGTGAAAAAATAATTCCGTCTGATAAATAATTTCCAGTTCTTCTATTTCGATTGGCTTGTCGACGTAAATCTGCAAATTGTTCTCCAGTATATAGATCAAAGTTCCGAGTTAGTCTTTGAGTGGTCACATAATTTGAATAACTAAATCGAGGTTTGGCTGTTTCTCCTGCCGTTTTAGTGGTGACTAAAACCACACCATTGGATGCCCGGGCCCCATAAATGGCAGTTGAAGATGCATCTTTTAAGATTTCAATAGAGGCAATATCATCGGCTGGGATATCATTCAAATTATCATACGGAAGCCCATCCACGATAATTAGTGGATTATTTCCTCCAGCAACCGATACATTTCCTCTAATCACAATGTTTGAAAATCCTCCAGGCCTTGGATCTACCAAATTAACTTGAACACCAGCCGCTCGGCCTCTCAAAAGTTCAGAAATATTGGTCGTTGGAATTTGGTTGGCTTTTTCTACATCAACACTCACAACTGATCCAACGAGATTACTTTTGATTTGGGTTCCATAACCCACTACAACCACTTCATCTAAATATCCCGTCTTGGCTTGCATTGAAACTTGTAAAAATTCATCAGAAGTAACTTCTAACCTCAAGGTTTGATAGCCTATATAGCTAAAAATTAGCACTTGATTTAATGCTGATAGGTTGATTTGAAAGTTGCCATCAAAATCAGAAATAACACCGGTAGAAGTCCCTTCGATGAGTACGTTGACTCCAGCTAGTACCCCTTGATTATCCGATATATTCCCTTCAATGATAATTTGAGTGTGAGCGACAGAAAGTATAAAAAATATGAAGATAATTCCTAGTTTATAATCAAGCATACGTTTGATATTGAAAATCCGTAAGTTAGTTTAAAGAAGTTGATTTTTTCAGAATTTCATTCTATCGGTGTTCTGTATAGTTTAATAATCTCTTGGAGAATACTTTTTGATTCTATCCTAATGCATGTATATGGAGTTCTTCATCTCTACAACGTTACAACACGATATTTCTCAATTTTTATAGTTTGGGAAACACTGGCGATAGTAGTAATTTCTTGTATTTTTCCATTCAATGGCTTTGTTCTATGATAGGCTGTTCAAAAAAGTGTATTAACTGCGTCTTTGATATAAATATCTTTAGAACGGTTTTGAGACCCCTTACACTTCCATGAGTCATTTTTTAATGATGCTATAGCCCATCAGCAACAGTTGACGACGGCTTCTTTTCGATCATTACAATTAGTCATCCAATTAAGATCTCCTCAATGACAATAGATTCGACAAATCTAGATATTCATTCCTTGAATGGCTTTAAAGATTTTATCTCCTATTTTAAGGAACCACGTAGGAGTTCCAACCGCTTAGAAAAAGCATCAAATGGCAATATGGACCATGCAAACCGTCATTATGCTCAAATAAATATGTGCTCTATCATTGCTTCAAAACCTTAAATAATTCTTCTTTTTCTTCTTGCTTTAGACTAACTAAATAAAAACCACTAGGGTATTGACCTACCGGGATGGCCAACCTATTTGTTGAATCTACCTTAGGGGATTCATTGGTATAAATCACTTCACCAGAACTATTATAAATATTAATAGTAAATTCCAAATCTTCAGGTAAAAGCACATGTAAGAAATCATCAACAGGATTCGGATACACTTGACCAACCGGGGCAATATTTAACCATTTTACGAAACTACCTTGACAGGGGTTTTCTGTCCCTACATAAATTCTTGTCCACTGGTTATCAATAGGTAACTTAACATTGGATTCGCTAAACACATATTGCTGGTCTCCTAGTTGAACACGATAAGATTCAGCCCCCTCCATGATTAATTCTACTTCACTAGTTTTTCGATTTAAAAGCGTTTGAACCGATAACTCTTGAGGATCGTCGATATTCGTGTTGAGCTTTACAAAATAACTTGGTTCTTCCTCCGATGTAATCGAGAGGGTATATATCCCAGGCATTAATCCCTTTATATGAGTACTTGATTTAAAGTCTATTTTTTTTTCAAATGTTGAAGGCCCTTCGATAACGACATGATATTGGAAATCAGCTAGGGTGTTGATGGTCAATTCACCATCGGCTTTGCCTTGACAACTGGTATTTCTTTTATTAATTGAGATATTGTTAGGAAAATCTATATCGCAAAGATCTCCCAGACCATCATTGTCTGTATCCTTCTGTTCTGGGTTGGCTTTTAAGGGACAATTGTCGGATTGATCAACAATGCCGTCCTGATCTCGATCTCGAAGTGATCGATAGTTATACACATAGGTCTGACCAGCAGTCATGTCTATATTGACTCTTTCATCACGATACAGTAATATAAAGTTTTTATCAAATTCCGAGTGAAAAATAACTTTATCCAGCCAATTGTCTTGCCAATAAATATCGGTGGTCAATCCTCCCCTAGCTTTTAGTCCTTTGATGAATCCATTTTTCCAAGATTTTGGAAAAGCAGGCAGTACTCTGACAATACCTTCCTCGTGAGATTGCAAAAGCATTTCAGCAATACCTGCAGAATAGCCAAAATTGCCATCGATTTGAAATGGAGGATGAAGATCAAATAAATTATCAGCCATGGATTTTTGAAATAGTAACCGCACATTCTTATGTGCAAAATCGCCATCGAGTAGACGAGCCGCTAAATTTATTAGCCAAGCTCTACTCCATCCCGTATGTCCCCCTCCATTGGCTAGTCGATAATTCAATGTTTTTTTGACAGCATTAAAAAGTTCTGGATCTTCTTCTTTGGTTATAATATTTCCAGGATAAAAGCCATAGAGATGAGACATATGCCTATGGCCCGGTTCAAATTCCCTATACGATCTATCCCATTCCAAGATTCGACCATCAGGACCAATAACAAATCCCGGACGTAATCGTTCGATTTGATTTTCTATCTTATTCACCAAATCATTTTGATAGCCTAGTATTTCACACATTTCAAGATAGTTCGAAAAAACTTCATAAATCACTTGTTGATCTTTTGCACTCCCCAAACAAGTAGCCACCACTCGACCACTAAGGGGATGATAAAACCTATTTTCAGGAGAAGTTGAAGGGGCTGAAATTAGAGTTCCATCTCTAGTGTCTTCAATTAACCAATCACTATAAAATTGAGCTACTTCATGTATGGCTGGAAAGGCTCTCTCTCTCAAAAAATCTAGATCTTTTGTAAATTCATAATGCTTCCAATAGTGTTGCATCAACCAACCACCAGCACCCATGGAACAACCCCAAAAAACAGTGGACTGGAGCCATGTGGGAGCCCATAAATCAGTGGCATGTGGGAAAAAAGTACCTCGAGAACCAAAATTAATCCTAGCGGTGGTTTTTCCATTTTCAACTAACCGATCAGTAAAGTCAAAAAGTGGATAGTTCAATTCACTCAGATTCGTGACATCTGATAGCCAATAATTCATTTGGAGATTAATATTTAAATGATAATCACCATTCCAAGGAGCTTCTATGTTCTCATTCCAAAGGCCTTGTAAATTGGGGGGATTGGTCCCTTTTCTTGATGATGAAATAAGGAGGTAGCGACCAAATTGAAACAGAAGTGCCTCTAAACCACTATCATTTTGACCATTTTTGATACGCAAAAGCCTTTGATCCGTTGGAATTTCATTCAACACATCATCTCCAAAATCAACATCCACTCGTTTATATAGGCTCTGGTAATCTTCAATATGTTGTAATTTTATAGTTTCATATGGTATAGAAAGAACTTTTTCTAAATCGTTTTTGTTTTGTGATTGATAATTGTTGAAATAAAAAGATGAATTAGAAACAATATAAATCGTTGCTTGATGAACATTTTTTAATTCAAGAGCATCATGTGATCTGATTATTTGTCCGCCTTGATGAACGACTTTCAAAACAGATTCGAATAAAACACCTTCTGTTATGGGGGTTAATCTCGATTGAAAATGGGCGTTTCGTTGAGTAACTTCACCGCTCAGATAAAGAATATTGCTATCATCTGTAAAGGATTTTGCTGTTTCAAAACCACGATCAGATGGTCTACTGAGTTTTAACTTAGCATTCAAACCAGCTTTAGCTTCGGAGGTCAAATGCACGGCAATTACTTTATGTGGATGAGATACAAAAACTTCTTGAGTGACCAAATCCCCTTTTACTCGATACTGGGTTGTGGCGATAGCGTTTTCTATGTTCAGATCTCTTCGATAGTCTGATACCTGTTGATGGTCAAATTGAATCCGCAAATCGCCCAATGTTTGATGGGAACGAAGTATTCTTTTATTGGAGAATTTTTGTTCAAATAGCCGGTCTGCTTCTGTATTTCTTCCTTGGAATAACAATTGTCTTATTATTTCGATATCTCTGATATTTCCGATAGGTTCTTTCCAATTTTCAGGGTCACCTGGCCACATGGAATCATCATTGAGTTGAATTCGTTCGTTGATGGGATCCCCAAAAACCATAACGCCTAATTTGCCATTTCCAAGTGGCAGTGATTCAATCCAAGCACGCGCTGGTTGTTTATACCATAACACATCCTTTTCAGGATTTTGCGCATAACCAAATTTCAACCCCATGTTTAAAATATAAAAAACAATAAATGGAATAGAACGATACACCGATAGGTTTTATTTAGGGTTGCTTTATTCTAGTATCACATGCATGATAAAGTTAAATTGAATCAACTTAAGGTTGGCTTATAAGAAATCAAATCCATTGGTTTATGCAATTTTCCCGAATGATACAAGAGTGCAGAAGAAACCCCTAAATGTACCTATATTTCGCGATATAAAAAAATTTAGAAAGAATAAAAGAAATGTACTTATCATCGCGTTGATAGGGGTAAAGCAAAGTATTTTCAGCAGAGGGTGTACAAGGTTAGCGTATCCCAAAAGGTTACTATACTCATCAACAAAAATCATTGTTTTTCATTGGCTACTTTGACCAAAATGGCTAAGTTTATTTAGGATGAGTTAGCGTTTAAAAAATCAAAAAAAGAGGGTACGTGGAATAGACTTATCTTTTAGATCAACTATTTTTCATCATCGATTTCTATGAGTTCAACAATTTCTTGATCTTCTTCTATTTGTTTTAATTTTTCCAATATATCTTTTCTTAGGATCGACTCTATCGGATTGTCATCTTTTCCTAATTCTGCTTGTTTTAATTCTTGTCGAAAAATTTCATCACTATAAGTGGCATTATATAGACTTTATACCACAACACCTTCCCGCTCTTAGAATTACTGAAAATTTTATATGTCCCACCCTTATTAAAATAGTTCTACTAAAAAAGTTGTGGGTAGTTTTATTTTTGGTCTATCATCATTTGTTGTTCTATGAAAAAGCTTTAACCATTTTTCGAATCGATCTTAAACCTCGATGATTCATGGCGCGTCGATGACATTGCTGTTAATGACCGATAGATGATCATTCCTATTTAGATATCTCAAGTTGGTGGTCGTGTGGTATACCATGAGACCGGCGAAGAAGGATTAATCGATGATTATCGTCAGGAGTGTGTTTGGCGTCATTTGGATTTATTATAGTATCCGTGTGTTTGATTCATTGTCGGGTGGTGCCTGCATCGAATCTCCTGCAAGGGTCCAGACGATAGTTGTTCCTAGGTTGATGGCTCACATTGTTATTTGAATGATGAGCCATCGCTCGTCTTTTGGCCACCAGAAACCAAACCCTAATAGGCCACACCTCTTGCGTAGTGGTTTTTAGACCATCTATGGGATCTTATACTAAGTTGCGTTTTGAATTACTTTTTAAATTCATAAAATATTTTTTAAGCTACATTTATTTGATTTCTCTAAGAGATGATGAGAGTCAATCAAGTTCATATAATCTAGAAAACAAATTGGTATTAGGTGTCCCTTCATAGTAGATAGGTTGATTAACGAATCAAGCATCAATAGTAGAGTTATTAAACCACTGAATATACCTAGACTTCATGCTTCAAAAACCACTATTTCACACAAATAGTGGTAGTATCAATGAAATTTATGGGTTGCAATTGTCAAATGTAGGACGACGTGATGGAATTAAAGCTGAGTCTTGATAAACATTCAAGCATGATGTAACACCACTAACTGTCCAGCGACTGATATCTTGATTGAAAGACGTGGCTCGAAAAAACATGCTACTCATACCGGTGACATTGCTCACATTCCATGAACTGATATCCTGATTGAAAGACGTGGCTCGAAAAAACATATTAGACATATCGGTGACCTCACTGACATCCCAATTGCCGATATTTCCATCGAACGCACGAGCATCTAAAAACATGAGAGCCATAGTGCTCACGCTACCCGTATCCCAATCCCCAATATCTTGATTAAAGGCACTAGCACCTCGAAACATTGCAGTCATATTCGTAACACTGCTGACATCCCAATCCCCAATATCTTGATTAAAGTTAGTTTTATTAGAAAATAGATTTGTCATATCGGTCACCAGGGTGGTACACACGGCATTGGTATGATCAGCCGCTGCCCATGCTTTGAGCGAGGCATTATTCACGATGGTATACTGGGTTCCATCGAGGGTAGCTTTTCGTCCCACGTATTGGGCAGGGTTTTGCAGCACGGGATTGATGATGACCGTGACCCCATTGGTAGCTTTTTTTAGCAAGGGCGGACAAGTATCGCCAGCGGGGATTTGATTGCCATGGCAATCTTTGGTTTGAATCGGACAATTTTGAGAGCGAGGAATCACTGAACCATCCCAACAGGTTTTGGTGGCGGGTCTCGCTAGACAATCTTCATCCACGGGAATCTGCTGTCGGTTGCACTCTTTGGTCTGGGGCTGTGGGCGACTAGGACAGGGTTGATCAATGGGGGTGGGGATGCCATGGCAATCTCTGGTTTCTTCGATTTCTTGTAAATCACAAGCGGTAAAGCGAGGCCACCCATCGGGGGTGAAGGCACTCTGTTGAGCAAACTGATGGCAATCGGTCACTTGTGAGACGGTCCACTGGCTGAGATCTTGATTAAAGGCGGTGGCTCCCTGGAAGAGTTTTTGCATGGTGGTGACCTTGCGGACGTCCCACTGGCCGATATCTTGATTAAAGGCGGTGGCTCCCTGGAAGAGTTTTTGCATGGTGGTGACGTTGCTGACATCCCACGAGCGGATATCGGCATTAAAGGTGTCTTGGCTCCGGAAGAGATTGCGCAGATTGGTAACAAAGGTGGTATTGATGGTTTCGAGGGCCGACCAGTCTTGTTGTTGGATGAGGGTTCGTAGGGCGGTTTGATCCACGATGCGGATGGCTAGGGGCTCTGGGTGTTCTGGGTGGGCCAGGAGCTTGGTTTGTCCGATGAATCGTTCTCCTTGGGGTCGGCTTCGGATGGTGAGCCCATTGGTATCGAGATACAAAGGGGTATCGAGGGTGAGTCGGGCGGTGATGGTACAGTCTTTTTGGACTAGGAGTTCCAGGGTGTTTTGTTGGGGGTCGAACGACCCACAATCGCTTTGCCACTGCTGGAGTTGATAATGGGGTTGTAGGGTGAGGGTCACGGTGATGGTTTGTCCTAGAGGGGCCTAGAGGGTGGGGGTGATGGAGCCGCCTGTAGTGGCGGTGGTAGTGATGGTGCGGGGGGCTTTGAGAAAGCGGGCTTGGAGTTGGCAGTGACCTTGGACGGTCAGGGTGAGGGTTGGCTGGGTGGGGTCTTGGAGGGCTGGACAGGCACTCTCTGGGGAGGCTTGCCATTGGTCAAAGACAAAGTGTTCTTCTGGTCGGGCCTCAAAGGTGGCCGATTGGCCATGGGTGAGGGTTTGGGTGGCTGGCGGGGCGATGGTGCCGCCGGGGTAGCGGTGGCGGTGAGGGTATAGGGGATGGCCTCAAAGGAGGCTTGCAGGGAGCAGTCTTTGGTGGCGGTGAAGGAACCACAATCGCCGGTCCATTGTTGGAGTTGATAATGTTCATCAGGGGTGGCCGTGATGCGGACGGTTTGTCCACGGGGGAGGCGTTGCTGGGGAGTGATGGTGCCCCCTATGGTGGCAGTGGTGGTGATGGTATAGGTGGGGGGAGTCGACGGCAGACTAGGAGTGGGTTCGGACGAATCGGTCTTACCGCAAGAACCCATCAAGAATAGCAGACTGAGGGTCAAAAATACCCCCCCCCTTTTTTTATAAAAAGGCGTTGGCTCCATAGAAATAATGGGTAAAGAACTATCATCATGGTTCGGTCGTCATCTGAATGACGAGAACGAAAATACATAAAATTTTATTTCTGCTTGGTCTTGGATAAATGCAAACGATGTCTGGGTGAAAGAAGACTAATCGAGTATGAAAAGTAATTAAAAACGTAAATTGATATTAAAGCGATCTATTTGTTCGTGGTATAGCGTTCCGATACTCCACCGTTACACATCCGTTAGGATGAAAAAAGCCATCAAAAAGAGACACGGTGAAGCGACTCCAAGAACGGTGCTTGATTTGGTGGAAGGACGAAACATCACTAACGTTCAAGACCTTCTCCGTCATTCATTGCCAAAAGAAAAAATAAAACACATCAAAACCATCACCACCGATATGTGTTGGCCTGATATCTCTTCGGCCCAAAAACTATTGCCTAAGGTCACCTTGATTCATAACCGGTTCCATTGAATTCAATACCCCAATAAGGCTATTGACTAGATACGGCTAAGAGAAGTGAAAAAACATGTCGTGCTCAAAAACAATCGGTTGGTCATCTTGTTGGAGAAACCAGATCTTGACGATCTATGATTCTGAAAATTTGCTTTTTTCATGTTTTTAATATTTGCACTTAAATTAAAATAGTTCATCAAACTATATTATAGAATGCTCCTATTTTTGGGGAACCTTACAGAACCTATAAATCTCTTATCAAATGTTTGACCACCCCTAAACAAATAATGGTGTCTACTTTTTTAATGTTTATGGGTGAAAAATTTTTATTGTCAGCTATCAACCGATGACCTTTTTCATCAAGTCGTTTGACAGTAAAATCGGTGTGGTTCACTGATACAATCCCAATAGCCCCATCACTAAAAGGGAGATTAGATTTAACAATGAGAATATCATCTTTATGTAATGTTGGATACATCGAATGTCCTACAACTCTGATTAAATAGGTCGCTTTTGGGTCTTTTAAATATTTTTCATCCAAACTCAATGGCATTTCTTGAAAATCATCGGCAGGCGATGGAAAGCCTGCTTGGACCCCCTCTTGATAGTATTTTACATAGATTTTTTGATATTGAATCCGAAAAGGCACAAGAACTAGTTCTTTTCCCAATGGAGGTCGTTTCTTGATATTCATTCCACTTCCAATAATTCCTGCCAATGGGTGGTATATCGCTTAGATAATCGTTCTTGCCGCATCATCCAAGTCTTTGGAATATACTGATTAGCCAGTTTGACCTTTTTAGCACCCCATCGATGATTGATGGCATCCATGGTTTGCATTAATGCTTGGTGTTTTGGATTTTCATTGGTAAATAAATTGAGTTGTTGATAGGTCTCTGGTTGGACACCCATCACGATGACGCCCGCTTTTTTATAGGCATAGCCTTTTTTATAGATGGCTTGTAATCCACGGGAGGCATGGCGACTGAGGGTGATATCCGAAGAACTCGCATAGGGTAATTTCACGACGATATTACGGCTATACTGTTTCCATTCTTTTCGATGACTACCAGTTTGGATAAAGACCATGATGGTTTGGCATTTGGCCTGTTGCTTTCTCAGTTTTTCAGCACAAGAAGACGCAAAAGTACTCACTCGTTCTTGGAGATCAACATACTCGGTTAACAAAGTAGCAAAACTTCGGGTAGTGGCAATGGATTTTTTGTCAGTAATCGCTTCCAACTTCAACACCGGAGTACCTTGTAGTTCGTATTTCATTCGTAATCCGACCACAGAAAAATATTTTCGAATATATTGGTCAGAAAGTTGAGTATATTCCAACGCATTGGTAATACCGATATTATGGAGTTTTTTGGCTGTCCGTCGGCCAATCCTCCAAACATCTTCGACGGGAGTTTCTTGCAGAAAATGGATTCTTCTATTTTCTGTATCCAAGATAACGACCCCACCGGTTTTTTTTGGAAATTTTTTAGCTGTTCGATTGGCTATCTTGGCCAATGTTTTGCTTTTTCCAAAGCCAATACTAATCGGAATTTGAGTGATTTGCTTCACTTGTTGTATGATTTGGTGACCTAGTTGTTTGAAATCGACACGCTTCAACTCATTGAATTCTAAAAATGCTTCATCGATAGAATATATTTCCATATTAGGGGTGAAACGGTTCAATACACTCATGACTCGCTGACTCATATCGCCATAAAGAGGAAAATTGGAAGAGCAAACGGTGATATTGTACTTCTCAAAGATACTACGGTATTTAAAGGTGGCGGCTCCCATTGGTACCAACGATTTGGCTTCCTGGCTTCTAGAAATCACACAACCATCATTATTGGAGAGTACTACTATTGGTTTTCCAATGAATTTAGGATGAAAAGTTCTTTCACAAGAAACATAAAAATTATTACAGTCAACTAAAGCATACACTAATAACAAATATAGAACACCTTATTAGCGTAAAACATAATATTCTTCAATAACTTGTGTATTTTCTATATTGCTTCATGCAAAGAATCATCGGCCATGACCGGCTTTTTTAGTCTAACTTACACCACTATCTTGACTTAAATATTTATTTTTATGGTGGACGATGAGATAAAGAACCAATTCTTTTTATGCGATGAACTCCCGTTTTTCTGCATGAGTGATATGGCCCTTATATTTTTAGGGATTTTATTGGCATTAAATATACTAAACAATAGAGCCTTTTAATCCCAAGGTTTATCTTTGAGGGTAGGATGGATTGATGAATGGTGTTTCGATTCCCAATGAGGCCGACTTTGACTTGCATCAAACAGCTCCGTCATCGCTAGTCACCGAGGGTGGGCTAGTCAGTATATTCCCGGGAAAACCACGAAAAACTGTATAGAACATTATCGAATTCATACTTGACTCCCATCTACTTGCCTCAATTTGGCCGTACTAGTTGAATCAGTTTGGACTTTATTATCCACCTTTTTCAAGGTGGTTATGCAACTGGGTGTAAGGAGACTCATCAAAGATTTTAGATACTGATGCTTTTGAATGCTTTTTAGGTGACGAGATATTCAATACATCGCTCGAAATCTAAAGATTCTATTTTGTCAGAAGGCAATCCAGAACATTCTATGAAATCATTTGAAAAATTCACAGTTCAGAAACCAACACTAGCCACTTTAGTTCACCAAATGGGTTTTAAACTCAATGGAATCCCATGTGGCAGAAGTACTATGGTCAAAGTGAGACAATCAATGCCTGGGAGAATGAGATAAACAAACCCACTTATCCTGAAAAACGAAGTAGCGATAAGGCCCCATTATTATTGGTAACCATGACGTATAACTGATTATTGATTTCTATAAGACGACTATGACGATGATCGCTATTGAGATTCACACCACTATTAAATCCTTTCATCGAAGAAAAATATCCTTGGCCATTTCCTAACAACAGTAGTCCCCGACCGGCATCATATCTGATGGTTTCGACTTCTGTGGGATAATGATTTCCAAAAGCGAGAATATCGACAATGCCATCGCCATTAAAATCTCTTACTATTGAAGATTTTATAGGAGAGAGTTGGGCCATTTCCGGAAGTTTTATAACAGAAAATCCATCGCCTTGATTATTCAACAAAATGATGCTACTAAACAATGTGATTTTCTTTTTCAATATATTTTGAGATGTGATATCAGGTAAAATTTCTCCCAACGTTGATAACGCATAAGAATGATAGTCTTTAAATTTTTCATCGATAAAGGGCAATTGATGACTCATACATTCTCTTCCTCGAATTGGAAGATACCGTCCATCATGAGATTGAGAAAGAATAACATCGTGGGATCCGTTTGCATCAATATCTCCTGAATAAACAACAAAAGGATTTGTCTCTGTAGCTTTAAACTTTGTATTCTCACCTAAATTTCCGACAACCAAATCAACATCACCATCGGCATCTATATCAGCTATTGATAAAGACCACCATTTTCCATACAAATTGCTGAGCAATGAAAACTTCGCCGATTTTACAAAGCGGCCATTGGTATTCTCAAAAACAGTAATAGGCATCCACTCCCCAACCAAAATCAAGTCGGAATCCCCATCATCATCGATATCACAAAAATCAGCATCACTGACCAAACCAATTTTTTTTAATTCAGGGGCTATGGCCTCCGTGTATTCCTTAAGATAGCCATTCTCATTAATCAAAATATAACTATCCGCAGGAAATGGATAATGTCCATTGACTAGACGACCCCCTACGTACAAATCCATGTCGCCATCAAGATCAATATCTTTAGGCCGGACTATTTGGTTATGTCCTATCATTTTTGGAATTCGATTATCTGCAGCAACAAAAGTTCCATCGCCATTATTTAAATAAAAATGATCGCGTTGAAAAGGTGAATTATTACTAAACTCATTGCTACCATTACAAACATATAAATCCATATCCCCATCATCATCGATATCAAAAAAAGCACTGCCAGCATCTTCACTTTGTAAATTTTTAATCCATGGCTGTTCAAGCGTTCTACTGAATTTGCCAGAATGCTGTATGTATAATTGTCCTGATTGACCAGCAGCTCCTCCCACAAAAAAATCATCAAGGCCATCTGAATTGACATCGGCTACACTGATGAAGGGCCCATTTTGAGACAGTTTGTACGGTAAGAGGACTTGCTCTTTAAAATCATCATATTCTTCTTCTTCATGAATAAAGTCGATCCCATAATCGATTGGCTTAATCTCTTCAAAAATCCTATCAGAATTATCGTTATCCATCATTTCAATTCTTTTTGATGAATTGAAATAATTCAAAGTCAACTTTTTATTTGCTTTGATATTTTTCAAAACCTGAAGGTTTCCATCTGGCCAATAAACTTGTATACTATCTATAATTCTATTGGTCCCCAAACCAAGATGGATACCAGGTTCAACGGATGATAAATACCCTCTAGTGGGGATATGCTCACAAACTTGTTTCTGTTTTTGATAAAACGCATTGATTTGAACACCATATCCCAATGGATTTTTCGGTGGCCCTTGAAAATCCAATTGGATATAGTTTCCATTAGCAAGATTTTCGTACACAAAAGCAGAGCTATTGGTATTATTAGTAACCAAATCTAAATCTCCGTCCTGATCTAAATCTGCATATGCAGCCCCTGTTGAAAAAGCCGGTTCATCCAAACCCCATTGTGTTGCTACTTCAGAAAATTTTAATGACTGATTATTTCTGTACATATGATTTCCAATGGGAACGGAAGGAGCTTTTAATGCTAAGTCTAAATAGTTGGTTTCTCCACCATGGAGGGATTTGGTCACATAGTCAACATAATCGTTATTTCTTATATCTCTTACTATTCCATTGGTGACATAAATATCTTTCCAACCATCATTATCGTAGTCCATAATCAGTGGGGCCCAACTCCAATCAGTTTTAGAAATTCCAGCAAATTGGCCGATTTCTGAAAACATGCCCATTCCATTATTTAATTGTAGGGTATTAAACATGTATTGGTGGTGTCCCCCAAATCTTACGATTGCTTCAAATTCTTTAGGATTCATTGCCCCCATATTTGTTTTGGAACGGTAGTGATCGGCAGCCGCCATATCCAATACCATCAAATCCGTCAATCCGTCATTATTGATATCTCCTGCATCCGAGCCCATTCCAAATCGAGAGATATGATTAAACGTTTGATCGATTCGATTAGTAAATGTGCCATCCCCATTATTTTGATAGTAAAAATCGGGAACATCATAATCGTTTGCTACATAAATATCCATGTACCCATCTCGATTAAAATCCGATACCGTCAGTCCAAGACCATATGCTAACCGATCGACTCCCAACTCTTTTGAAACATCAACATAAAAACCTCCTTCATTTTTATAAAGTTTATCGGTATAAAATTTAATTTTTAATGGTTCAATACCAAACCGATCGGCAATTCGAGGATCTGGAGGTTGATTCATTTGAAACATATCCAAATCATTATCGTTATCCATATCGAAAAAAACAGATTGAGAAGAACAACCATAATTCTCAAGGCCATACTCTTTTGAAGATTCAGTAAAAGTCAAATCTCCATTGTTGATGTACAACATATTTTGTCGATCTTTTAATTTCATTGAAAGTCCAGACCGACTAACATAAATATCCAAGAGCCCATCGGCATTGATATCCACCATGGTTACACCAGCAGACCAACCATTGATTTGATTTATATTGGCACTTTTACTGATATCTTCAAATTGAAAATTTCCTTTATTTAAATAGAGTCTATCATCCACCTGATTGCCTGCAAAAAAGATATCAGGTAAATCATCATTATTGATATCACCAATGGCCACTCCAGCTCCATTATAAATTTGCATTTGAAACAAGTGGTTGATGGAATCATTTTCAATAATCTGGTTATTGAAATCCACTCCCGTTTCTTTCGCATCGTGTCGGATAAACCCTGATTTTAATTCATCAAATTCACTCAACTTGCTGTTAGGGCAAGCAATACAAATCGTCAAAATCAACAATAAAACCTGAAGCCGAAAAATATTTAATTGATTAATCATGTTATGACTGACCGTTCAAAAAATAAATTTCTAATAGACTAAAAATCTAATGCATACCACCAATGTTTAGTTTTCAAAATATAACGCCTCTTATCAAAAATTAGACAAGAACTATAAAAATGAACTAAATTCCATTCCAACTCCAATTAGAATCATCTATTTTACCCCATAAAAATAAAATTATCTATCCCTAAAACCTATATATTTGGATTTCTGACAACGCCGTATCCGCATTTTGAGCAAAATTCGAAAGGATTCTCAATCGAATATATCTAGAATCTGCAGCTTCTTTTGGTATGTACACGTCATAAAATCCTTTTTTACCATTCCAACTCGCATCAGGTTCTTCATCAACCAATAGAGACCATCCTTTAGACTTTGCCTCTTCTTCCCATCCGGAATCATTGGATAATAACGTGGTTTCGGCATTCTCTAAATCATTAATACCCCAAATTTGGATACGACTCGGGTTTCTAGCTTGACAACAATCCCATCTTGAATACATGCGCAATTTTGACAAATCATAACTATCTCCTAAATCCAAAGTGAAATGATGAGGAAATGCTTCGTACGAACTATTAGAAGTATGGTAATATCCTCCAGTATTGTTATCTAAAAGCTTTTCAATAGATCCTCCCCATGCTGTACCGGGCTCATCAGTTGGAAGAGCGACGACTTTAATTTCCTTCGATTCCAATAGAGTGATGGATATTGGGGTGACTGTTGTCTTTTTTGAAAGGGCGATTCCTAACTGGTTTGAAACTTTAATGGCAATTTCTTGTTCCCCTGAGGACAACCCTATGAAATCAAATGAGTCATTGGTATCCGCTGTAAAATTAGATTTCTGACTTGCTTGAGTGGTTGTTCCATCATTTGCAGTTAAGGTATAATCAATCGATACTTGAACATTCAAAGCCGATTCATTGTCCCATCCCAAACTAATTCCTTCAGTAATGGGCGTTACTTCAATGGAATTTAAAATAGAAATCATTTCTTTGGGTAATTCCGTTGAGGCCCAGTCGGATTCAAATTTATCGATTGATGTTTCTTGACCGTACTGGTTTATCGGTAATGGAACATAAAACGATCTGTATTCTACTTTCGCATCCAGCTTTTGATTTTCAAGAATAACTTGAACAGATTCTTTATCAACATCCACAATGACTTCTTGATTTTCGTTGTTGATGTATTTCACTTGAGAGCCTCTTTCAAAATCATCCGCTTTTGTCCAATTAACAGTTCCATTGGTTCCATCATGAACCATGCTTTGAATTCTTCTTGGAACTAAATTAGAGCGATAACCTTCTCCAAAAGAACTGACAAGAGCTAAAACTTTTATAGACTCATTGCCTTGAGCATCTCTAGTAAACACATTAAATGTATGTAGTTTTTCTTGCAATCCATCAATAATTAGTTCCATACTATCAATTTCTTCATTTGATTTCTGAAATGGAAACACTTTGGATTGATCTTCCCATTCCACCACGAACTCGGAAACAGAAAAAGCATTTCGAACGTAAGGAACGAGTTTGACTCGATCTCTTCCAACAAAACTTCTTATGTCATGTGGTTTTGTTGTATAAAGGGTTTCGCCCTCCAATAAATAATGTTCGTGTTTATCAATGGTTTTAACACAAGACAACGTGCTTAAACCAACAATGAAAACAAAAATTATGCTAAAAATATTATTCATTGTTCTCATCTCAATCTGTTGTTAATTCATAAACTTTTCCCCAAAAATCTAATTCAATTAGGTGGGTCGCATTATTACCTCCCCAAGACGTGTGAAATGCAAGTCGTATGTATCTAACCCTAACTAACTCTTCAATTTCAAATTCATCGCCATTGAGTATCGCTTGTCTATCTTCATTGGAAAGTGTTCCCACTGGCAATCCTGAAGGTTTAATGGATTCACAATCTCTTATTTTAATCCAATCATCCAAATTACCATCCTGTCCAGGAATTGTCAAACTACCATACAATGTATACGTTTTTGGATTAGCATGCCTAAATCCCCAATTCCCACCTCTTTGATAGAGTTTAAATCGACTCAACTCCACTTCAACCCCTAAATCTAAGCTTAAAATAGAAGGTCTAGGTCTGTCGCCTTGGGTGTGTGCCCAATCTTCAGCACTATAGTTATCGTTGTAAATTCTACCAAAATTTGATCCCCAAGCATCCCATTTATCATCATTATCCAATACAACTTGACTGAATAAGGATTTGTCTAATTTATCTTCAGTAAAAGGCGTTAGGGTTTGGTCGGGAGTATTTGGAACAACTTCTGACGATTGATTTTCATATCGATCCTTAACCACTAATCTAAATTTTTGTGGTGTACTTTCTCGTCCTCTCAGAGTAAACTTTTCCTCTATATTTTCACTGTATAATACTTCAACGATTTCTAGTTCACCATCTTCATTTTCAGCATAGACATCAAGAACAATAGGTAATTCTGTTTCATTAAGCCATGTTACCGAAACCCCTCCAAAAGTTGGCAATATTGAAATGGTTTTTGCAACTACTTCTACCACTGGAGTCAATGGCTCAGCCGTAAAACGTGTTGGGATCGATTTGTTTTTGGCTCGATCTACCGTAAAAACTTCAACCGTTTTAGCTCCGGTATCTCCAAAACCTCTTATGGCAATCTTGTTATTAAAAGTAGACGTCCTTACTTCTGCTTTTTGACCCTTATTATCGGTATACTCAGCCACCACATATAATATATCTTTTCCCGGAGGAAGGTCGTAGGAAATGTCAAACCCTCCATTTGTTGGAATCCATCTTAAGTTTTCTATAGGTTGAGGAACTTGATCATCTGCTTTAAAAATTACTCTTTCTTCTTCTTGACAGCCTAATAGTAGAATACTGAGCAAGAAGAGATAGATATATTTGTTTTTTACACTTATCATTTTTATAAAAGATGAATTACTTACTTTTTTGTGATTAATGTGTACTAAAGAATTTCTCATTTTAAACATGAATTTGATAAACATCACCAACCTGGATTTTGAACCAACGAAGGAGTATTGAGAATTTCTCTTAGTCGAATCGGCCAGAGATAGTCTTTTTCTTCAAATCGAGATAGTCTATCTGTAACGATTACTTTAACTTGATAGTAATCTTCAGGTGCAGCACTTTCTGCAGCAACATTCCAACCTCTGATTGGAATATTCATCATTTCCTGTGCTAATAACCAACGTCTTAAATCCCAAAAACGATGTCCTTCAAAAGCCAACTCAATAAGCCTTTCTTGACGTATAATATCTCTCATACCGCTTTTGGTTGAGGGTTTATCGGGATTCACTGAGTAGTTATTCCAACTTTCAACCACACCGTTGAGCCCGGCTCTTTTACGAATACGATCAACATATTCATAAACTTCATCATCTGGTGATTCTTTAGATTCATTCAAGGCTTCAGCGTACAATAAGTATAAATCTGACATTCGCATTCTAGGAAATGGATATCGAATATCACTAAAATTAGTCCCTTCGCTATTTACAGTTGATTTGATGTTGACTAGTTTTTTCGGAAAGTTTCCCGACGGTGAAAATGCCCATTGTTCCGTTCTAGTCCCATATTCATTGAATCGCCCATTGACATACCAAGCATCATCCGTGTTTTCTCTTCCATTTCCAAACCATGTCCCTCTATCAAATGCTAAGTCCGCATAAAACCTTGGCTCTCTATCGTAATGTAAATTCGGAGTTGTTTGCCCTGGTTGAACAAAATATTTATCCTCTTCTGTAGCTTCTCTTAAAGCATACCTAGAATCATATCCCCATTGAGTATCTTCTTCGATTGGAACTCCATTTTTAGTATAAAATAGTTCAGCAATTCGTAGTGTTACTCCTCGATTCGATGCGACAGGATTGCGGAGATGAAAAAATAATTTCGGCATTGATTCTCGTTGAATCGCACGCCCACCAGGCAGCGACCCCCATATTAGCTCTTCATTCCATTCATCAGTCACTCTTCCTCTTAATCCCGCTTTAAGCAATGTAATTTCAGCTTGGGGTTGACGAGGCTTATAATTATCAGTGTCATATAGTTTCAAACCTAATTGCTCATTCAAATCAATGGCTTGTTTACAAGCTTCTACCGCTTTATCCCATTTAGTAGGATCAAAGTTTTGATTGAAAAAAGGAGTTCCTTCATGATTTAGAAAGTCCACATAGATTGGATTTCCATTGAAAAAAGGACTTGCTGCTGTGACCAAAATTTTTGCTTTTATCGCTGTAGCAACTGGTTTGGTAATGCGACCGTACTGGCTTGGATCAATCATTTCAGGAAGGATGGTTATTGCCTCATCCATTAGCGTGACTATATAGTCAAAAGCATCATCAACCAAATCTCTAAATGGGGCAATGACCTCTGTATCAGCTGACACATGTAAATTTTCTCTATTGATAACAATGGGTCCATACATTCGCAATAAGAGAAAGTGATAATAGCCTTTCAAAAAAGTAACTTCCCCAATCCATTGCTCCCGTTCAAACTCTTCTATATCACGAACTTCTTGTATGTTTTCTAAAAACTCATTACAAAGCCTAATGGCATTGTAAAATCCATCATTACCACTCCACCGATCAAAACGCGGATTTTGTGCACTTTGTAGTCCCTTTTGTATTTCAACTCCCCACCATTGATTGTAAACTGGCGGGATTACAACTTCATCTCCCGACAAAATGGCTAGATCACTCCCCCTATCCCCTGCAGCCGGTAAAAACGAATAGCACGTGGCTAAATATCTCTCTGCAGAAGCTCTATTGTAGAACAAATCTTCGATAGTTGTTACATTGTCCGGTACAACATCGAGATAGTCCTCACAAGAAATAAGATAGAAACAACTAATAAGAAGAACTAGTTTGTATTTTTTTTTCATGATCAAAAAATTAAACATCTATATTGATACCCAAGTTAACTACCCTTTGGATGGGATAGCCTAGACCGTTACCTGCAAGTTCAGGATCCCACAATTTAAATTTACTAAATGTTAGGATGTTAATGCCACTTAAATAGATTCTGAATCTTTCTATCTCCAAATTATTCAGTAGTCTTTCTGGCAAATTGAATCCGATTTCCGCACTTTTTAAGCGTAAAAAAGAACCGTCTTCCATAAACCAAGTATTACGCAGGGTATTGTTTTCAAGAAAACTCTGATATGCACCTAGCCTAGGCCATCGCGCATATATATTTCTGTTTTGCTCGCTCCAATAATCATCTGCCCAAACTTTTAATAACTGGTTTCTTGAAATTCCCGGAACATTAGGATCATCAATAAAAGGAGCCGACTGTGC
This sequence comes from Flavobacteriaceae bacterium, assembly GCA_965221765.1. Taxonomy (GTDB): domain Bacteria; phylum Bacteroidota; class Bacteroidia; order Flavobacteriales; family Flavobacteriaceae; genus Bin25. The sequence goes on along the minus strand of OZ244911.1, from coordinate 1,305,041 downwards.
TGAATTTATCCAAAATGTTGAATTTGCAGAACCCTGGAAAAACACTGAAAAGTCGAACAACTTATAGCCGATAGAAAATCCAAAACCATAATTGATTTCTGGCGTAGTAGGATTTCCAATGGGAACTCTATCCAAATCATTAATGATACCATTATCATCAATGTCTTTATACTTAATATCTCCTCCAGAATATTCTCCAAATTGCTGAGGAGAGTTCAAAACTTCATCGTCATCCACAAACAATCTTTCAGCGACATATCCGAACTGTTGACCAATGGATTGCCCAATACTTGATCTCCATGGAGAGTTAGAAAAATTAGGTTCTTCTACTTTAGTGATTTCACTTCTTGCAAATGTGAAATTACTACGAGATTCAATAAAAAAATCATTAGAAAAACTCTTTTGGAAAACGATAGTGCCATCTATTCCATAACCGCGAGCTCTACCAATGTTTGCTCTTACTTGAGATTGTAATCCCAAATTGGCTGGAATAATTCTTGTGGCTAAAATATCTTTTCTAGTCTCTGAGAATACATCTAACTCAAGGGTGAGGGATCTTAACAATCCCATTTCTATTCCAAGATTTAATTTATCTCCGGTTTCCCAAGTAATCTGATCATTACTATACCTTGATATCGAAACTCCACTAATAAAGGTGTCGTATTCATTTCCTGTTAAAAATCCTCTTGAATTATCAACTGCATTAACTCTTGATAGGTAAAAAAATCGATCACTCTCATCCCCAATTTGATCATTTCCAACTGAACCATAACTCGCTTTAAGCTTAAAGTTGTCAATCACTTTACTATCTTCTAGAAAGGATTCATTTGAAACAATCCATCCTAAAGCCACCGATGGGAAAAATCCCCAACGTTCTGAAACAGAAAAACGCTCCGAACCGTTAAATCCAAAATTAAATTCTGTAAAATACGTCTCTCTGAATCCGTAGGTAAAACGTCCCGAAATCCCTCTATTTCTAAACGGCAATGACGCTTCAATACTACTTTCCAATAACTGAGATGATATCCGTTCATTTTGGGTGAATACCAAAAGACCGGTTACATCATGCTTTTCATTGAAATTTTTTAAATAACTCAATCTAGCCTCAAAATAAGTGCTAGATTCAGTAGATGTTTGTAAATCATTAGATTGTATATCAATCAAAGTTTCTCTTCCTTCTTCAGGATTCAGTGGTTCTAAAAAATTTTCTCCACTACGCGGGTTTACGCTTGCACGATACCAAAATGGCAAATAGCGTCTTGAAATCCTATAAAAAGAGTTTCTGTTTGCATTCACAATAATTTTAGCTGACAGACCTTCTGTTAACATAGATAAATCTTGATTTAATTCAACTTGTGCTAAAACTCTTGATTCTTCTCTTTCTTGATATCCACTAACTAATTCTGCGTATGGATTGAAATAAAATACATTTTCAGAACCAAAGACTCTATCATTTCCGAACAGAATATGCCGAGTGAATTCATTGTCTTGATCAGGTTCATAGAATGGTGGAAACAAAACGGGACTTGTTTTGAGAGATCGAACGTACATTTCTGAACCACTGAGTCTTGGTCCGTTATAATCATCAAACACAGAATTGAATCCAAGTTTCAAATCAGTAGTCTTTGTTAAATTTATGTTGATATTTGATCTTAGTTGGGTTTTCCTCAAATCAATATTATTATTAAAATTACTACGCTCAGGTACTTCAAGAATCCCATTATCACGAGAAAACGCAGCTGAAACATAATATCGAGCAACAGCCCCCCCTCCTCTCAAGGTAAGATTTACTCGACTATTAATTGCTTGATCTTTAAATAAGGATTCTCGCCAATCAATAGCGGGGTAGATTAATGGGTTTGCTCCCAATCTAGTTTGATCTATTTTTTCTTGACTAAACGGAACGGGTTCAAGAGGATCACGAGTTCTTATAGCCTCATTATACAATTCCATATAAGTCACTGGATCCGCTACTTCCACTTCATCAGTTGGGCTAGATGATGATATTTCAGATCTAATCGAAACACGCAATGGGCCTTCAAAGCCTTCTTTGGTGGTCACATATACCACTCCATTGGCGCCACGCGCACCGTACAGAGCAGTTGCTGAGGCATCCTTCAAGATAGAAAACGTTGCAATGTCATCGGGATGAACTCTTGAAAGATCATCGGCGGTCAACTCAGTACCATCAATCAATATCAATGGATTATTTCCTCCAGCTCCAAAAGAAGTTATTCCTCGAATGAAAAACTCAGCATTGTCAGCGCCTGGTTCTCCACTCCTTTGGTATGAGATTAAACCAGGTATCCTTCCCGAAAGAACAGCCGTTAAATTACTTGAAGGAATCAGTAATTCTTCGGGTTCAATCGAACTTACTGAAGAAATTACATTTGATTTTTTTTGGGTGCCAAAGCTAACCACAACGACTTCTTCAAGTGCTTCTTGATCTTCTTGCAATGTCACATTAATGGTGTCTCCGTCAACAACAATTTCTTGAGTCAACATCCCTATATAGGAAAATACTAATACGGCTCCTTGTGGAGCATAAATGCTGTAATTTCCATCAAAATCTGTTTGAGTCCCTTGAGTGGTTCCCTCAATAACAATGGAAACACCTGGTAATGGGATGCCAGAACCGTCCGTGACTGTCCCCGTTATTTCTTGCTGAAAAATAGGGGGGGTAGAAGTTTCAGCGATGACCGAAACTTCCCTTGCGCTAGGAAACGAGGCAAAGAAAGGGGTTCCCCACAGCATCATAACGGCGGCACACAAGTGCAAAAAAACTTTTTTTGTGACATCATTGTGTTCCAATGAGGGAAATACTTTCTTCAGTCGCCTCAAACTAAAAGTACTTTCTATCATACAATTCTTTTAAGGTTTGTTAGTTATTTTTTAGGTTCAGTATCAAATGTATAGAATAATTCATTTAAATAAACATACCGTCTTTTAAGGTTTGTTAGTTATTTTTTAGGTTCAGTATCAAATGTATAGAATAATTCATTTAAATAAACATACCGTCTTTTAAGGTTTGTTAGTTATTTTTTAGGTTCAGTATCAAATGTATAGAATAATTCATTTAAATAAACATACCGTCTTTTAAGGTTTGTTAGTTATTTTTTAGGTTCAGTATCAAATGTATAGAATAATTCATTTAAATAAACATACCGTCTTTTAAGGTTTGTTAGTTATTTTTTAGGTTCAGTATCAAATGTATAGAATAATTCATTTAAATAAACATACCATCTTTTAAGGTTTGTTAGTTATTTTTTAGGTTCAGTATCAAATGTATAGAATAATTCATTTAAATAAACATACCGTCTTTTAAGGTTTGTTAGTTATTTTTTAGGTTCAGTATCAAATGTATAGAATAATTCATTTAAATAAACATACCGTCTTTTAAGGTTTGTTAGTTATTTTTTAGGTTCAGTATCAAATGTATAGAATAATTCATTTAAATAAACATACCATCTTTTAAGGTTTGTTAGTTATTTTTTAGGTTCAGTATCAAATGTATAGAATAATTCATTTAAATAAACATACCGTCTTTTAAGGTTTGTTAGTTATTTTTTAGGTTCAGTATCAAATGTATAGAATAATTCATTTGAATCACTACAGTTTTTACTGCTTCAAAAAAACCGAAGCATTCTAAAATTTTCTTTACTAACTAAATGTGGATATGGAAAATACAGATTTCTTACCCGGACTCAAAAATTCCATAGGAGTTAGATTTTTCTAGGTTAGTATGCAGACTTAGGTTATTACACCGACATATAATCACTGCTTAGTAATTTCTCCTCTAAATCAAGGATTTCAAAAATCGTGGCATCCAATATTTATGTTCGCTTTGGAACGTTATACCCTTCAAAAAAGTACTCTGTATGGAATTTCTACAGTCGGATAGAAGTCAACCTAGTTATTCACTATCCAATGAATAGAGCATATATCAAAAAAAGTAATTAATGTCTCGTTTTAAGCATTCCAATGGCAGAGAAGAACGACTCAATGGGAGATAAAAAAAATGATTACCATAAACCAATAGAAAAACTCCAAAACCTAAAAAATCATCGAAATGCCGTGCTTATTTACTATAACAGTGTATCTCGAAACGTTTTGTGAAAATGTTTTTTGTTCCTTAACAATCTGAGTTTAATTGTCTCTCTATAGTTCTCGTTCTGTTTAGATTAATATTCAATGATTCTTCATCTGATAATGTATTTCTCTTAATTCCTTCTTCATTTGATTGATAATATTCTTCTCCAAATCGGTAGCACGTTGATTCAACTTATCAAGTAGAATACCTAGATGAGCCATTTTCTTGTAATAGACTTTTAATGGAATATTTCTTGCTCCCGTATCTTCAATTCCCCTAATTAATCCAAATGAAGAAACCGAATTGGCATATGCCGTTTGCAATCTTTTGAGAGCATCCCTTGAACCAATATAATGACTCGCATTTAATGCCCCATCTACTATTGGAACGCTAACCACATGAAGATGTGGAGTCTTTTCATCTCTATGTAAGACAAATCGAACAATATTCTCTTTACCAAATTCACGACACATAAAATTCCAATTCGTTGAAATCCACTGCTCTCTTAATTCCTTGTCTTCAAAGATTTCACTCATTCTTTTGGGACTTCCGGTCAACACATGCTCATGAAATAATACTTGATTCGAACGAATTTTACGGGAAATAATGTGCCCTATTTGGATTCTCTTTTTGATGGCTTTGTGCATCGGAAGTTGAGAATACTCTATAATATTCTTGCTCCAATTTAAATGAGCCCGTTTGGAATCAGCATGCCTATAAGACCATTCTTTTCCCTTGATCCTATCTATATGATTTCCTAATCCTGTCCCAAGAGATTTCCCTCTAGCCATTCGATAAACAGCATATTGTATTGCCATATTTAATCTACTTAAAAAGAGTTGTCCAACTCTAAAAATTAAAATTTGTTATTACGTTTCTCATGTAATTTAAAGCATCTAATTTATACAAATATAACATTTTTAATATTTAAATTATTATCTATTCCTTGTCTATTTTTTGAAATATGTAATTGCTATTCCAAGCTATTACAGTCCATGAATATGGTCACTACTAATTCAGAACATTCCTTGTCTATATCATAGATTTAGCCATCTATAATGATGGTAATGATTATAAACACAAGTTATATCAACCGCTTTGGTTTAAGGGAATGGCACAATATGCCTTAAATCGAACAAAAAGATCTACTTGGGTTATATCTTTTTGAATTACTTTTGTCTGTGTGTTAATGACCAAATAGGTACATCAAATAATTTGCAATTAATACATGAAGGAACTAAATAACTATAGTTAAATTGACAAAGAACAAAAATCTCTTAATAGTAATGAAAACAATATTAATCACAATGCTTTTATTACCTATGAACCTCATATTCAGCCAAATAGGGGGGGGGTAATAACACTCTAAATAAGGAAATCCCTTACATCTATAAAGGCTTTTATGAGGGAATGCACAAAAAGCTAGCCTTTCAAGAACTTCAGCATAATAGAAAGGATTATCATAATATTCAATTTGGCCCTAACATCAGATATCGATTAACAGAGGAGCGTTTGAATTTTGACGAATCAAATAAACTACAATCAATATCGTTACGGCACGTTAAAGGAGGTTCTTTAAGAGGTCAGTTTTGGAGCGAAGCCATTGATACTTATAAGAGATTACAAGAGATATTTGAAGAGTTAGGATATACCAAAATGCAAAGTTTGGATGTGGATATAGGGATGCCTAATGAAATATCTATTTTTTTTGGTAATGCAGAACGAAATCAGGCCATTAAATTTGAATTCCAAAAATCAGCTAGTCAAGCCGTATCGATATTATTAGGAGACTATACGGCTAGGGAACGGTTTAATGTATGGGTTCATGTGTATACCTATGAATATGCCGTTCAACTTTTAGATGACGAATTACTCGAACAGCAAGAGCAAATAGAAAGTTTAGGGTTCTAAAAAAAGATTCATGAAATACCTATTATTTCCCCTAATAATTACTATACTAACAGTGAATTCGTTGTCAAGCCAAACGATAATAGAAAGTCTTAAAAGTTATGTGTTGAATGATTGTAAGGTAGGAGGAGATAATAAACACAAATGCAGGGATATTTATGAACTTACAGCAAATATAGAATTGCTAGGGACAGAGATGTTTGAATTGTGGATTAATAAACCAAATGAAGATACCCCATATGAATTAAGTAATATATCTCAAAAGGTAAACCAAGTATTAAGTGATTTACCTAAGGTTATCGAGAAGTCAGACATTAAATGGAATAGTTGGGATGAAATAACCATCAAATTATTAAGCCTTGATACAGATCAATTGGGGTGGGAACTAGTTTGGGTCGATTATCCTAAGTTCCCCGGAGAGGAGCTTACCTATGTAGTATGCTATACACGAATTGGCCGGTTTGACTTGGGAATGTCTATTCAGAGAACCAACAAATCTTATTACGAAACTATAGAAAGGTTGAATAATAAAGAAAATCAAGACGATGAGTCAACCATTATCATTATTAAAGATATTTGAGTTATTCCCTTATAAATGTAGTATCGAAAAATGATTATAATAGGAAATTATGGGAGGGGGGACTGTCCACTGTCCTCGATGCACTTGTTCCAGATCAATTTCTTTAAGAAAAAGTGAAAACCACTGCCATACTGCTGTGGTATCTATAAAAAGTATTTTATATCCGAACCAATATACCTTAATGAAAGATTCTCGTATCTCTTTGAGAAAACGAATGATTGTGATGTATTTTTTTCAAAACCAAGCCCTAAGGGATTTCACCGATATCAAATACATAAGGAATGGGGAATTAGTCAAAAATCTGGACGATTTTTATTACAATGGTTAAAAAAAGCTTTAGATAGAAAAATAGAACTGTTTTTAGAAAGGTCGAAGTTGATAAAAATTATAGTAATTCGCATTCTGAATTATATTTCTAATGTGCGGAAAATTCATTAAGAATTTCGATCTTTTTCCACACTCAACCATCGCTTTTAACCCATGAGCTAATTGGCTTTTCAGATCCTTCAGCATTTCAAACAACTGATTATTTAGTCGCTCCTTAAAAAGTCTTTTTTATTAGTTGTAGTTCACTTAGTTTTATTATCAGAGTTCTTTGGGCTGAAAAAGGAGACCCTTTGAAAAAGTAAAAAAGAACATCGTCGACTATAATGGTTCCATGAATTTCTTTCAAGGCCACCTTGTTGCTGCTAAATAGGCATTGATGGTTGGTGATTGGCCGCCCATCAAGTCGTTTTTTGGCATCCGATGTTCTGTTTTAAGGTTGCCAATGAGCGGTTCCATAGCGGCTGGGCGTCGGAACTTCTTCTGTTTCTTTTGTTTTCGATCCGGGGATCCCTTTTCAATGGTTGGCCTGGCATTGATATGGTGGTCTGGCTATCATGAGGGTTGCCCTCAAAAGCACCGATGGCTGTGATGATCATCTGTCGACCCCTAGTGGCCATCAAGCCGACGTTATTACCCAATGCATAGTTCTTATGAGCCTTGCCTTTGGCCATACCAGCGGTGCATGGTTGATGAATCGCATCGACGTTATTCTGATGGGTTTTTTGTTGATCCATCACCCATTGGTACCACTTCAAGTCTTCTAGATCATCATCGAGTGATGGAGAGAGAAGTTTTCGCTTTCATGCTCGCACTGATCGACCTGTGAAGGTCTTGCGTTTGGAGGCGGCTATTTTGGCTCGTCGAGGAGGCTTCCCATGAAAAGTTTGACGCACTGGCCTTGGCAACCCTCTGGCATTGTTTTATATTCTCTTTTTTAGCGATTTGGTTGTATTGATCGATGACTTTTTGATTCCGTTGGGCATCGGTCGGAACCATCACGTTGTTGCCTTGGACAGTGGTATGGGATAACACCATCGATGAGGACTTCTTGATTTCTTTTGGAGGCCACTGAACCCAATAAGCAAAGAGGGTCTTTATCTCTTTTTCGCCCATCCGTTTTCTAATAGGACCCCCATCAGAAGAATCGCCAGGGGGTTCTTATTTCATGAAATCCGTCCGGTAAAATACGGCATGCTAGGATGTTCAATCCAGCGATCCAAGAGGGTTTCATCCTTTAGATGATCAAGTCGTTGGAGCATCAAACCACCCACCATCACACGCATCGGGATGGCTAGACGGCCTTTGGGAGCATACCACCGAGTAAAGACTTGTTCAAAAGGTGATCAGTCGATGGCATCGGCTAGCCATTGGATGCGATGGTTTGGATGGAAAAGGTCTGCAAATGCTGATTCAAATCATGGGAATTGTTTTGGCGTTATTTTTTTTAATCATTTCTGCAAGGTTTTGCAAGTAAAATACGCATTTTCTTGCCGATTTATAACCTAATATAAACTAGCATTGAACTCTTCACCCCTTAATATAAAAGGGATGGAGACTATATTTGGACTTTTTAAGGAGTGACTATTTATTCTCTTTTGATGGGTCGCCTTTATTAGCCAACACTCGTTGTCGTTCTTCGACCGAAAGACTTTCTATCAAAGGCTGGAGACCTTGACGGTCCTACTCATTGGCCACCACCGTGTGTACCCTAGCATCAGACCTTTTCTGGTCGTGGCCATATGTACTGTTGGTAACCATCATCGGTCGTTTTTCTTTTTTTGAACCAACGAGCTTCATGGTCGGCATGGGGACGATCTTCTTCTAGTTACGCATGATCGCTTTCTTCGGCTTAGAGTGCCTGGCTCTTTACGCTGGTCTTCTTTTCGGTCTTGAGCCATTTTCTTGAGTTGACCTTTGGGCATAAAGAGACTAGTGTTGCTGCTGGTATCTACCACGGCCGTGCCTTGCATGATCGCTTGTTTTTCGGTGAGCGGTCGATGGATTTCTTCCATGATGCTTTGATCAATCGTTTTGGCCGTCAACTCCCAACAGAAGCGAGACCGCGTGCGATGGTTGGGAAGGGCATCTGCTAGGTCTCAATCACAAAAAGCGGTGCATCGAATACGGTCTTTAATGAACTCTTGGGTCCGAACATCCGATCAATGAAACTAGACAGAGAGGAGTTGCCTATTCAATAACATCATGGAATGCTCGATTTTTTGGCCTCGTTGTTTTTTGCCTAATGTATCGTTTTCGACCCATAAAGTCTCAATGGGTTCTCAATCGATAAGGTCGTTGATTTGATTAAAAAACGGTGGGGTCGTTGTGCGACTCCGCCCTTGATGGGGATTCAAAAAACACATGGGTTTGGATTCATAAGATTTGAAATGATGCTTATCGCGTACGATATACCAAAAAGTAACAATAAAAACCAATGGTCAAATAAAAAAGGGATTTTCGATTAAATCCTTTACCTTAGCGGGAAATCAAAATTTTAGTGTAAAGGTCTCATTAATATATTTGATATTAATTTGAAACAGTTGCCGTGAAAATCAAATACAACCGAATTTCCACCTATCAACAAAAATGCCAGCGATTTGACCTCGACAAAGACACCTATGATTTAACGCTTTTGACAAGGGGGTTTCTGGTGAGATCCCCTTCAAAGAACGTCCCCAAACGTCTCAGTTGTTAAAACTGGTCATAAATAATAAGGTCACCGAAGTCGTGGTGGATGATCTCAGCCGATGTGCTCCATACCTTACATGATCTACGAAGAGAATAACATCAACATCGTGGTGAAAGAATTAGGCGTTCCGAGTCGTAATCCCGATGGCACTCAAAACCCGATTTGGAAAATGATCGTCTCGGTGATGGCTAGTTTGTATGAATTAGAACGCGGGACAATCTCAGAACGTATTCGTCAAGGACGAGAAGCCTATCAACAACGAGGAGGAAAATTCGGCCGACACTACAGATCCGTCGAAAGCCGAGAAACCTTTCTCAAAAAACACAAAAAAATCATTTCCTTATTACAAAAAAGGAAGTCCTGTCGAGATATTAGTGGCCGATTGGGGGTCTCTTTGGCAACCGTTACGAAGGTAAAGAAGTATCACAGTCAGACATAAAAAAACTGCTTTCAAAGTATTCAAGCCATATTTAACTACCTAGTGCAATAAGAGTCCCTATCGGCTCTTACAAGAACAATTGCTAAAGAGAGGTGCTCATGAAATAGTCATCACCAAACCATTTTCATTTCAAAGCACATCACAATCGATGGCTTGTGCTATATCTTCGGGGGTGAAAGTCCAAGTGAGAACAAAATCGTGACTATTAAAAATTGGATCGTTTTCTTTTCGGTTCTTTTTTAAATAAAATTCATATTCCAAATACTTTTCCATATTAAAAATATTTCTTTCCGATGGGAATCCATTTTTATACTCATTACATTTTTCATTTTGAAACATAACGACAACTTTTTTTGCACAATGCGATTCTATTTTATCTTTTTTGGCAATATTCTTACAAAACGGAGTAGGAGGAGTTCCAACACCTCCTAATGTCGAATCAAAGACTAATTTCTCATTCGAAGCTAATGCCCAAGAATTTATTATTTCACCTAAATCATCATACGCTATGATTGCTAAATCAGTTCCAGAATGGTTGAGATAGTGGTATGATATGGAATAACCATAATCTATCTCGATGATTCTTTCAACACATTGAACAGACGTTAGAAAAAATAGTATGAAACTACTCCTGATAAAACCATGAATTAAAAAGAGCATTCAATTGGGTTTCAGTTTGGTTATTATACTTTGATTTAATGTTGTCTTTCGATGCATTCCAAGTGCGTTTTCCTTTTAATGCTTGCTCAATTTGGTAAATGGTGTACCCTGAAACAGATTCATTGATTGACGTGGGATTGTTTATTTCATAATCAATCATGTCCTGAACGACTCCACTATAAAAATTGAAGTAAGATGGTTGATATGCGGGATAGATCAATCTTGTTATATTCCACTCAACGCCACTTGCCCAACTCTCTTTGACAATTAAATCTGCCGATAAAAAATCTGATCGACTTCCTAAACACCAATGTGCTGCATGTGCTAATTCATGAATGACCGTTGCATAAACCTCATCACTATCTCGACTAGAATCATATATTTTAATCTTAACTAGTGCGTCCTAAAAACCAGCCAGCCGTTTGATGGGTTCCCAAATACGTGGGGTGTTTGTTTTGATTCGCTTCAATTTTAACTTGACCTCTTAATAATGTGTTCTGTGGGGGTCGGTGTAATCCTTCAATATATCCGTGATAATAGTGATATGCTGCCCTAAATATATTGGCATAGTAACTTCGAATATCACTTTCGGAAAAATTCAATCTCAAGGGGCCCCTCGACCTTGATGTACTCACACCTTCTGGATTAGAACGCCCAGGTGTTCTAATCATGAAATCATGACGTTCAAAATTAAACGCATAATAGACACTTCGACTGTAGGATCTGCGCGATTTAAAATAACCATTATCATCCGTAAATTGTGTTTGGGTAAATAGACCACCTCGGATTCTTACTTTCAAACCCGCAATACCGACATAAGAACTTTTCGTCGAATCATAGGTTTTAATCGTTCCAGAAGGGGTATATCTCTTTGCATAAACTGTGGATGATTTCTCTTGGACATGATGTCCCGTCAGACGAAATGATTCGTTAACCAGGGAAGCTATAAACTGATTATCGTATTTGTTGTTGGTTTCAATGATATCATAATCTTCTGTTTCTTGGGGGTTATGAAGTTTAATCAGCTTTTCATGCGGCACTTCTTTAGGTAGTTCGAAATCGACTCGAACCGTCGCATAAAGAGGCGTGGGCTTGTCTTTGGGAGCATTGGGATCAATATAATAAGAACCGCCACGAACAATTTCTCGATCTAATGGATAGGTGTATAGAATCAATTCTTCATCAAGAGAAAGAATATCCAAATGATCTTCGGATTTTGGTAAAAACTTCACATAGATATGTGTGGTATTAATTTCATAGTCACTTGGAAGTTCTGCTCTCGCTGATTGACGGAGACTTTTGAGTGCCTTTGTCATGTTTTAAACAGAATAAGGTGAATCCACTTGATCTCCGAGAACAATCAAATCCCCTGGCGGTAATTCGGGTTCTGTCGTGATGACAGATTCAGCATTTGGAATGGAATCCTTTGGGGTTAAAACATCTTCTTTTTGGCAAGCCAAGAAGAAGATACCAAAGCTGATCAAATGAGGAATCCGGAATTTTTTCATCAGCAATGGATAATGATATCTTTCATAAAGTTAACAACACTATCTTTTATTTCAAACATTAATTTTTGAAACTTAAAATTCGAATTCCTATATGGTATCGACGATCCTTTGCATCTTGAATGAGAGGTGTCCCCATCTTCTTTTCCGATTTCTCTAATACAGATCGAAAAAATTTGTTTCCAAATCTCCCAATTTATTTCCAAAAAGCTTTGACCCATCGATACGGTGTCATCAATGGAATCTTTGGAAACCAACTTTTGCATCTGAAGAACGCCTTTCAAAAAAGGTTTTTGAAGGGCTTCAAACACGAATCCTTTCTATTTTCTTAAAACCTATTTTTCAAAAAATAGAAAACATGGCACGGATACCATCATACCTTGAAAAGCCCCAAAAATCCATCTCAGTAAAATCAAAAAAGCCAAGCGTTCTTTTTCTTAACAAAGAGGGTTTGCCCTTAAATTAAAAATATTACCATGTTCAACTATCTAGTGCAACACGAACAATCGAAATCAAACTATGTTGACTATGATGTTCATTTAGGTGTAATCTTGACGTTTCTAGAAATAACAAGAATAAACCAAGTATAAGAGTACATAACGGAGAGACTTTTCAATAAAGTCAAATTCAATTGTTTGACTATGGGATATTATGGGCAATTCTAATGTTTCAAATTTATCAAGAGATGTAGCGATATCAAACAAATATCCCCAATTAATTATTCCAAATGAAAATAAGAATATTATTCAATAGTCCTATTTAAAGCAGTAGTTTTTTATACATTTGCATCGCATTATTTATTTGAGCCACTAACCTCACTAGCACCCAAAATTTTTCTATATCTCTTAACACCAATTTATTGATGCGTTTATTCTTTTTGTTCGTTTTTACTGTAATATCTCGTTTGCTTATCGCTCAAGAAAGTCAAATTCAAGGAACTGTCCTTGATCAAAAGAACATACCACTTCCAGGGGCAACTGTTTTAATCTCAAACACAACCAAAGGTGTAACCACAAGTTTTGATGGAAATTTTGCGCTAATGGCTTCTGTCGGTGATGTGCTTGAAGTAAGGTACGTCGGATTTGAAACACAGATCGTTACAATAACAGAGCAACTCTTTTATAAAATTGTGTTATTGCCAGACAATGAATTAAAAGAAATCGTTCTTACAGGTGTTGCAGGTAAAACAAATCTTAGAAAAATTTCTTTTTCAGTAGGAAAAGTAAATGAAACGGTATTACAACAAGTTCCTGGTGTCAATGCCGTTAGTACATTGGTAGGAAAGATAGCTGGAGTTAATGTGGTCCAAGGAAATGGATTACCGGGTATTTCTCCCAAAATACGAATCCGTGGATCTAGCTCATTATTGGGAAACCAAGATCCCTTAATTATTCTAGATGGAGCTATCATCGAGGGCCATCTTTCAGATATCAATTCGGAAGATATCGAAAGTATAGAAATTTTAAAAGGTTCTGCTGGAGCTTCATTGTATGGTTCAAGGGCTGCCAATGGTGTGGTTCAAATTTTCACCAAAAGAGGGCCTCCTACGTTCGGTACAAGATTAAGGATACGTTCTGAATTTGGTATTTCATATGTACCCAAACCAAGAAGACCGATAATTAATCCCTCACACAACTACAAATTGGATGAAATAGGCCATTTTATTCGAGGAAATGATGGGGGTTATGTACTCGAAGAAGATCGTATTGCCGATAATCCATTTCCAGTATATTACGATAACCTATCTCATTTTTTTTCAACCAACATCTCTCACAACCAATCGGCACAAATACTACATCGGTCAGACAACACATCGAGTCATCTTTCCTTTAGCAATTTATCTCAAGAAGGGATTCTCAATTTTAATCATTTTGGTTTTGATAGACAAACCATACGTTTGAATCATGACATTCAATTCAATTCTAGGTTTAAAATCACTACGTCTACTAGCCTTTATAACAGCGAGCGAGCAGAACCAAGTTTTGGTTATGACAGTCCATTTTATACTATATTTTACACTCCACCTCATGCCGATTTAACGGCTATCAATGATGAAGATGGTTCCCCTTATAATTGGAATGCTCAAGCCGAAACGGGTTGGCCCGGAGTAGAAACCAATCCCTTATACACACTAGACAATGAAATTTTTGAAAACAGGCGACAGCGTTTGATTGGAAATTACAAGATATCGTTTGAAATTACAGATTATCTCGAATTTGAAATGGCCTATTCTTTAGATTACTATGCAAACGATCGAGACTTTTTTGTGGACAAAGACTGGTTAAATACCAATATTCCTATTTATGATGGGGGATACATCACTAGATACCGAGAAAAGTCTAGAAAAGACAACATGCAATTAACTCTTTCCTTTGATAAAAATGTACTTGATGATTTAAATATAAAATCCAAACTATTCTTTTTATATGATGATCGCCATACGCATGATGTCTTTGCTGGAGGGACACAAATTGGCATTTCAAATCTCAATGATTTGGATAATGTCATTTCAAATTCTGAACTGCTAAGTTCGAACAAAGCAGACTTTGTCGAAAAGAGCTTTGCTGGAATCATTGACCTTGATTATAAAAACCGTTATCTGAGTAGCTTTCTGATTAGAAGAGACGGAAACTCCCTTTTTGGTCCCGCAGTGAGACAGCAAACTTTTTACCGTATTTCGGGTGCTTGGCGCCTCAGTGAAGATTTTAAGATCCCTCATGTTAATGAATTCAAAATTAGGGCTTCATTGGGTACGGCAGGATTACTTCCTCCTTTTGCGGCACAATTTGAAACCTTTTCTGTTTCATCTGGTACTGCTGAGAAGAATACCATTGGAAATTCTAATTTAGGGCCGTTCTTATCTAAAGAATTAGAAATTGGGGGCAATATTCAAATTGGGAACACGGTCCGTTTTGAATATAGTTATGCAGAAAAAAAGACAGATGGCCAAGTGTTACCCGTCGATATTCCAGTAGAAACTGAAGGGTATGCTCTTCAATGGAGAAATGCTGGGACCTTAACTGGATACACCAATGAAGTTTCTCTTTCAGTTAATTGGATCGATAACCTAGACGTTTACTTTGACACCACTTTTTTGTTTGAGTCCACCAATCAATACATAGAAAAGCTCTTTCGACCTGTTTGGCAGATTGGAC
The DNA here is from genome assembly GCA_965221765.1 of Flavobacteriaceae bacterium. Lineage (GTDB taxonomy): Bacteria > Bacteroidota > Bacteroidia > Flavobacteriales > Flavobacteriaceae > Bin25. The sequence continues at coordinate 1,289,688 of OZ244911.1, read as the reverse complement.
CAAGAAATTCATTCATCATAAAACAAGGGGTGGCTTATGGGGTTTTTCTTGGCAACAAAATACTCACCAATTTGGATGAATTAAATACAAATCAAAATCCAAATGATTACCAGATAAACGATGATGGCTATGTGGTAGACCATCAAGGATTGCCCGTGTTTTTATTGGATAAAAATGGTAATAAAGTCCAAACGGTCATCGGCGATATCAATCCAAATTTTACTTTAGGGTTCAATTCTATTTTCCGCTATAAATCACTTAGTGTCTTTATGCTATGGGATTGGAAACAAGGTGGTGATGTTTACAATCAAACAAAACAAACTACGTTCAAAGAACTGTTGCATCCCGAAATTGATCAGTCCAAAAAACCATTAGAAAAAAGAAAACCAACTGATTATTATAGTGCACTTTATAATATCAATGGCACCAACACGCATTTTGTTGAAGACGCTAGTTATTTGAAATTGAGGGAGCTAAACATCAGTTATCAATTTTCAAAGGTCCATGTGTTGAATAAAGAATTCTCTTTAAAATTGAGTCTCATAGGCAGACATCTTATCCAAATTGATAACTATTCTGGTTATGATCCAGAAGTAAGCGCTAGAGGAGATGGTGATGAAGCTAACTTTTTTTACGATCAGTATGGGTATCCCTCCTATGCAACAATAACTGGTGGCCTCGAACTTATTTTCTAATGTTTAGTCCTATGAAATACAAAATCTGTATCCTTTTTCTATTATGCGTTTTTTCGTGTGATTCTTTGGATGTTGAAAACTTATCACAACCCATTAAAGAACAAGTACTTTTAACTCCAGATGATTATAAAAGTACTTTGGATGGGGCAGCATACCAATGGTTCAATGCATTATTTAAATCTGAACCCCTACTAACTTTATTAGTGGCCGCAGATATAGGGACTTCCTCATGGGGGTTTCATGGTATGCGAGAAGTTGGAACGGTTAAGGAACCTTATGGATTGGGGGATCATTTTTCAATTGATAACTCGGTAACGGCCGCTTATCCCGAATTTTTAGAAATTCCATACAATGGGTTGTATTCAAGTGTAACTAGTGCCAATGATATCATAAAAGCTGTCAGCACTTTAACAATAGATCAAGAAACCATCAATCAGTATAATGCTTATGCTTTTTTTCTGAGAGGATTGAGTTTTGGCTATCTAGGATTACTTTTTGATCAAGCTTTAATTTATGATGAAAACACCGATTTAGATGCTTTGACTTATGAAGATTTTGTACCCTACCCGAAAGTTATTAATCATGCTCTTCAAGATTTTGATACAGCACTTGACTACGTCAGAAAAACTACATCCATTCAAATCAATGGTTTTAATGGCATCACAATCAACAAAGAACAATTAATCAAACTCATCAATGGATATTATGCTAAAATCATGGTTCATTCGGCCCGGACTATAACAGAAACAAACTCTATTGATTGGCATAAAGTCCTTGAAAAAATAAATCATGGAAATTTGGATTTTGATTTCATCGCTTTAGGAAATGGCAATCGATGGTACAATGCACACTTGAGAAGTCATAATCCTGATTTGGTCCGTGTGGATCAAAAGATAGTGCATATGGTCAACCCCCAAAGTCCTTATCCCTATCCTAAAAATGGTTATACTTCTGACCAAAACATCATACCCACATTGGATGCCCGATGGGGATCTTCCAAAGATCATATGTATCGCTATGCCGGTGCGGCCCCTTTTCGAGCCAATAGAGGCATCTACTTTTTTTCAACCTGGAAGTTCAATGAACATGAATCTTTTCGATCGGCAGGAGGTATCGGTCCTATGCCTCTTTATAAGTCTACAGAAGCTCAATTATTTAAAGCCGAAGCCCACATTAGATTGGGAATCAATATAGATCAAGCGATATCAATCATCAATCAAACTCGTGTTGCTAAAGGCGGAAAAGAACCAGCAAAAGCCACAGATCCAGATTTATTAGACAAGTTATTTTATGAGCGCTATCTTGAAACGATCGATGCCACTGCCAATGGATTTTTTGACCGACGAAGAACCGATGATTTGGGGTTGAAGCAATTTTTACATTTTCCAGTCCCAGCTCGAAATCTCCAAACTTGGGGCGCTGAAATTTATACCACTGGCGGGTAGTTATCGATTAGCTTCGGTCATGATGACTGATAGTTTATGGTTCAAATCACAAAATCAATTTTGACTAATAAATACTCATTTACCAAGAAAAATTAATTGTATCACCATCTTTGTGAATAGCAATTGAACCCGCTTTAAAAAGACAAGACAGCCAATCGGAAATTTTCATGCTTACGCTCCCCCCCCCCCCTCTTGCAATTGTTTTGAATCATCACCGATTTTCACGGCAAAAAATAGACTGTCAATCATCTAGGTATAGGATGATCCAAAGAACTGGATTTTTTTATTGCCCAGAAAAGGGTATTGGATGTCCTTGAACCCATTCATGGTTTCTAGCAATAAGGGTACATTTCTTTCTTTTTGAGCGTGACTTCGATTCCCTCTTTCTTGATGTTGACTTCCGCTTGACTGGCAAAGAACTTTTGAAATAACGTTGGGGCTGTGGCCTTGGAAAAGCCTTCTAGTTGGCGGGCCATCCGTCGGTAGAGATGGTAAGCTAATAAGGTCATGACCATGGAAGAGGACACTCGATTAAGATGAAAAAACTCGATGTGTTCGCTGATGGTTTTTTCGACCAACCAGCGCCGGGCATATTTTTGAACGATCTGGGCCATGGGCTTTTCAAAATCATTGGTGATGATGACCGCTGGTTTTCTTTTGTCACGGCTAGTGACGATGATTTGCCGAATCTCTTTATCATACTCCCTCAAAAAGACTTTTTCATCGTGCACTCGAAGGGTTTGTTTTTTGCTCGAAGATTGCTCGACCCGTATCGTCCGCCAACGGGTCTTGGGAAGCTGCTCGATGCGATGCACCATGCGTTGGCCAGGCCGACGGATGGTGATCAATAAAACCCCATCCTCATCCAAGCGCGATCGGTTTTCATAACTCGTGAATTGACTATCAAACACCACATAACGCAGTGGCTTTTGAGGACTCTTTTGGGATTGGTAAACATCGAGAAACTCTAAGACCTCTTGGCTTTGTTGTGGATGCCTCACCCCCACCCGACCATAGCTGACGATGCCCTTTTCCGAATCTTGAGCTAGGATGGCCTGCATACCGGCTAGGGCTTTGTTGTGCTTGCCCGACCAGTGGTTTTCCAGGTGCGTATCATCGTCCCAATAAGGTATGGTCGTGAAATCCAAGTTGGCCGTATCGCTATAAAGCGATGCTTTGGTCCATAAGCCATGCATCTTTTTCAAAAAATCCGTATTCATGGCGGAGGTCACCCGACTCGAATACGATGAAAACCAAGTGGCTTTGGGTAGATTTTGGAGTCCCGCAAAAAGACCCAACCCTCGGTCCATACCCCACCGATCATCGGCACGATATCGCCTGATGTTATTCAACTTCAGAGTTAGAAAGGACAGAATAGATGAGACACGAGATCAGGTCTTGGTCTGTGGATAGTGGTTTGGTTCGATGAGGGCATCCAAACCATCATGCCGCACCAATGGCAAAAAGCATAACATCCCACCATAGGCCACTTTGAAGGGGTCCTCTTCCAAAAAAGAAAGCGCCCGACTCTTGGGGGCGGTGATCACGTCTGGTGTCCTATCTCTTTTTTTAAAATATTGTAGATGGTTCGCTCGGAGAGGGTTTGGCCCAGGGCATCCAATGAAATTTTAATATATTCAACCGAGAAATTCTTTTTTCTGAAGGCCACCATCTGCTGAACCACTCCGGCACGTTTTTCGAAACCGGTCTTCCCCTTGGTTTCTGAACAAAGAATAATCCCTCATGAGTCTTTTCATCGGGAAGCTCTTTTTGAAGTTCTTTTTTAAAATCACTCACCAAAGAAGTCAAGGCTCGTTAGCTATAGCCAAAGGTTTGGGCGACTTGTTGTGCGGAGGGCTTCATAATGCTTGTGGGCCGTTAACTTGGGTTTTAAGAAGAAGTGAGGGATATCCATATTCAGTAAATTATTGCCATGATAAGGATAATAAAAAATCACAAAACATAAGATGATGCGAACAAAAAATGATCAAATCGTTGTTATTAGGGGATTTGAGGCGTTTGATGGATGTAATTTTTCCAAAATGATGTGGAAAGCACTCGCGGTGTATCTAATAAAACACCGTATTATAAATTGTGGATTGGGAATGAAAAGGGTGCCAAAGTGTGTCAATAAAGGCTTGGACACGGAATGGGTTTAAATAAAAGAGATGTGATTACGGTTAATTAAGTACGTGAAAATCGGTGATCATTGAATTTTTCCATTAATTCGTTATGTTTTGCCATTGGATTACATACCTTCATCACGTCTCTTCGATGTCTTTGAAAGGTTATGAGAACCTTGAGGATTTCTTTGAGGCCATCTTCAAGGATACTCATTAGCCTATAAATAAACATTTACAACAGCTTTATTTCCGTCGACATCGTCAAAAAGTACATTAAAATCTTTTCATTACGAAAAAGTGTAGTGAATATTTTTTGTGGTATTTCAACTATCAAATTTTCAGCGATTTACGATGCTCCATTTTAACTGTTGACAAAGTTTCGTTTAGACTGGCATGAGAGCCATCATGCTAGATGATCTCTTCAAATCATAAGCCATCGACTCCAACATAGGTTGGTGATGGACTTTCTCCAATCCCTTGAATCGGGTTACTTGACCATGAAACCAACAAGCCAGTCTCCTAAATCTGTTCGACTAGCCAACATTCTTTGCTGATGGGGTTATTTCGTCCTTTCTACTGTTTGGTCCAGGGCTTATGGCATTAACCTTTTTCTATCACCCAAGAAATACTCCCCATGGCCTCTAAGATCGGATCCTTCGTTTCTGATGGATCGCCTTTATCGACCAAAAATCGTTTTCGTTCGGCAACCGAAAGACCTTCCATCCAAGGCGGTAATCCCTGACGATCTGCTGATGGGCGGATACCGTGTGTACCTTCGTAACATCAAGTCTTCTTTGGTAGTGATCATGTGCCATTGATAAGCATCGTACGTCTTTTTCCTCTTGTTCAACCAATGGGCTTGATGGTCGGCATGGAAACTCGCTTCCTCTTGTTGCTCATGATCGCTCTCTTCTACTCGTAGTTCTAGCTTTTCACAGCGGCTTTTGGGTGAAAAAGAACTCGCAGTGATACGCACATCCACCACGACCGTGCCTTGAATGATGTTGTTTTTCAGTCCATGGCCGATGAACCTCATTCATGAGCGTTGATATCACTTTTTGGCCGTTAACTCGGAACGAAACCGAGATAATGTGCTATGATCGGGAGCCGCATCTGCCATGTCTAAATCACCAAAAACCATAAAACAAATGTGATCCTTCATGAATGCTTTGGTTCGAACCTCCGAGAGGTTCAACCGTACTTAGAGCACTCTTCATTGATGGTGATTTCAGCCACTCCTTTATTATTTTTTGTCTCGGTTTTAGCGAATAAAGGCATGATGATTCTCCCACGATTGTGAGGTTTATGAAACTTGAGTGCTATTGTCGCCATGTCTTCAATTTCCGTGATTAACTTTCCTCTATGAATGGTTTTAGGGACTAATTCTTGTAACTTGGCGTAGTATAGACGAATCGTTTTCTTTCTAAAATACTGTCGCTGACACAAAGCACTTTTACTCGGTGTTCCATCTGGGTTTTTTATAACTAGTTTTTTGCTGTTTTCAATGACATTAATATTCCGTTGCATATCCTCTTTGAGCTTAGCCAATAAATAAAGCAGTATTCTTTCTTGATAAATGGAATAAGTATAGTTAGCCAGAACTAAAGTATTCGGTTCGATGACATCGTATTTTTTTTCGATAGCTTGATCTGACATAAAGAGGTTTCTACAGAATTATGAAAAAGGGGACAAATATGATATTTGTCCCATTAGATATTCGCAAACCCTTGTAAAAACTAATAGACTAAGCCTACCCATATAGACCTTATATTATTTAATAGAATTGAATATATTAAGATAATATTGGGGGCTCTGCCCCCAAACCCCCGAAGTTTTTCCGATAATCAAAAAATCACGACTCAAGAAGCCGGCTTTTTTTTGCTGAAAGAGCGTATTTTTACAAATGAGCTCTGCAGAAGTGCAACTCCACCGATGTCGAAAAATCACGACTCAAGAAGCTTGCGATCAAAGCAGGCTTTTTTTGTTTTTAGAGAAGCATAAAAAACCTATAGTTAAACAAAGGGGATTCATTTTTTACGTATTGGCGAGATTCTTCCTCTTTTGGCGGTATTAGAAGGCGGTCGCACCCATAGGCACCAGGGATTTGGCTCCTGGCTTCTAGCAATAACACAACCATCGTTATTAGAAAGCAACACCAAGGGTTTTCCAAGATCTTTCGGTTGAAAGACGCTTTCGCAAGAAACATAAAAATTATTGCAGTCGACCAAGGCGATCATTGGCAACAAGGATAAGAGGCATCGCATTGGATGGTGTCAAGTCTTTTTGAAAAAACAACTTGAATTGTGATTTCTTGCAGAAAAGACTTGACACCATCCAATTCACTAAAAACCGATGCCTAATGATGGCTCTCGTTGCCATCCTTGCGGTTGCATGATTTCTTCGATTTCCCATGCTGGCAGTGCTTTTTGTTTTTTTTCAATCACTCTTTGTTTATCTCGATCCAAAAGATTTTCAATTCTCAAGATAAGTCCTTCTCGCCAAATGGCCGTATGGATTCGAGGCGGTGAAACTTTGAGGGCATCGATTTCTTTGACAAGATGGGTATACTCTTCTCTTTTATCTGAGAGATCGTCAATGGTTTTTTGTTTTTCTATTTTCTCCCTATCCAACGCTTTAATTTCATTTTTCTTTTGGGTGATGGTGTCCTTTTGTTTCTTAATGACTGATTGATTGTTCGTGATATCATGCTCTTGATTTTTCATTTGCTGATCTTGTGATTTCCGCACTTGAATACGATACGTCTGATCTTCTTCTCGTTGGATGTCTTCTTTCACCTCTTGACGAACGGAGGCTTTATTGACTTGATGTTTTAGGGCATGGTATTTTGCTGTAGCATATTTCAAAGCGTTTTTTAAACGTTCTTGAGGGATCATTGCTATGACCGTTCCATCCTTTTGTTTCCAATGGGTCTTTATCGTTACTCCAGCTATCTCGTAGATTTGATTTGCCAACGTGTCTAACGCTTGTTTTTCCGTATGGTTTGTTAACTGTTTTTCATACAATGCCAAAGCATGTTCTAAACCTTCTTGTCCTCGTTTGCGATGGACTGCTTGCATGTTCAATAAATCATACAAGCGATGGACTAATTGCGTCTTCCATGCTTCTTCTTGAGCCGACTGATAATTCGTTTTTTCTTGATCCACCTCCGATTTTATTTTGACCGTTCCCCGCCTCTTGATTTCTTCAAACACATCGATTGCGTCCCCTTGTTCTGAATCTTGTTGTCGCACCTCTTTTTGAATCGCTTCTACTTCCGAGTCGATGAATCCATAAGCTTGTCCACAAGCCACGATCGATTGACGTTCAAAAGCCTCTTTGACTTCTTGTAATTTTTCAGGCGTGTATCGTTCTAATTGCCCTTGAACCTGATGTAACGCTTTGGTTTTGTTTGCCAGAAGTGTTTTGATATTTCCGTATTGTTCAAAGAGTTCGGCTTGTAATGTTTGATTTTTTATAAATTGATTGATCGGGATATGCTTGGCTTGACTCCCTTCGATTCCTCTTTCAAGCCCGGCAATATCGGCCCATTTTTTACTGATGGTGGCAAAATTTAAGGATCGACCAATCCCAAAATAAGAACGCGGGTATCGTTTGGCATGGTCTTGTTTCCATTGTTTGATAAAAGCTTTTCTTTTGGTTGATTCTAAGGCTTTTAAGGTGGTTTCATGGGCTTTCCAGCATTCTTTTTCCAAGGCTCGGGTATACCGCATTCCACGAGAATTTACACTGCGTCCAGTACTCCGTTCGATCATTTCGATTTCGAGGTGGATATGCCAATGGGGCAACCATTGCCCCTGTTCTTTGGCTTTTCCTTGATAGACATCCAATGCGGTAGCATGGTGTCCCTCCCAGTTATGCTTGACCGCTTGTACCACTTGTATATCATAGGTGTTTTGAAGCCATTGAACAAAAGCATCGACATGCTTCTTTGAGGTGGATGCCGAAGCCGTAGCCACCCCAGATTTAGACACTTCGAGTGCCCTTGTTTTTTTTTCGATTAATAGATAACTTCCCATCGTTTTCGATTTGAAGAGCGGTTTTTTTGATGAGGCTCTTGAGCTGACGAGCATCATTCCCATCATAGGTGCGTTTGGTTTGTTGTTGGTGGATGTCAAACAACTCTTTTCGAGTTTGTGTGATAGATCCCCCGATATAAACTTCTTTTAAAGGATAGTGATCGGTGATCGATGGTGGGGCGATATCCCGAGCACTAGACGTTTCTCTGAGATTATGAGCATCATTGCCTTTACCATCTTCTTTGGTAGCCCAGTGAATATTTCCTTTCGGTGGCATATGTTTATCTTTTAGAACGTTTTTATTCTCTGAAAGCCCTCTGCAAGAGCCCGTTTTAACATGAGCTGGCGAAGATGTTAAATCAAGTATCTAATTTAACATATTTTTGATTTAAAGGCAAATCCTCTTTTTAAGAAAAAGAACGATTGGCTTTTTCGGGGTTCTATGGAGGTGGATTTGTAACTTTTTGGAGCATGATGGCGTTAGTGCAATAGTTTTTAGTCCATTGATGACATTGTATCGATGGGATAAAGTTGTTTTTAAAAAGAATAATCGTTAGTTTTTTGATTAGTTACTAACTTTACGATATCATTAACTTTTTATATTATGAAGTCTCCACTAATTCTATTATTAGTCCTTTTCACGTTCTTTTTTCTGACTTGTCAAAAAGAATACTTTGAAAGAACTCAAATACAATTTGAAGAAAGTCAAATTGATTGCCATGTTCAACTATCTAGTGTAACATAATCCCACGTTGATTTTATCTTTTCGATAGGACTGAGATAATCCAATTGACGAACGCCTCTGTTATTTATTTTGTCTTCAATGATTTGTATTTCTTGGTCGGTATCATCATCAATGCTCTCCCCTTTGTTGAACCACCGTCTCAGTACGCCGATTCGGTTTTCAACCGTGCCTTTCTCTTGGGACGAATAGGGTCTCGTAAAGAACGTTTTGATGCCAAATGGCTGCTTGATGAGATCGTGTTTGGCGAATTCCAACCCATTATCAAAAGTCATGGTTTTTATCCTCTGAGGGCCTATTTCTTTGATCTTCTCCATGATGGCATGAACCACTGGCGTCGCCTCTTTACTAGGCAACTTTTGAATCTTCGTATACAAGCTAGCCCGATCGGTTAACACGAGTAAGGGACATCCTCTTTGGCTCCCAATCATTAAATCCGCTTCAACATCGATGGACGGTCTTGAATACCTCCTCGATTCCCCTTGTAATTCCCACGCTGACGTCTTCTTTTGCCATGACGTAGATAACGATACCACCGTTTGTAGGGAGCCTCCGATGTTTTGTTCCCGTGCTTGCCAGTCCATCACCAGCGATCGATGCATTCTGTCGAAACCCCTGCCATGCCCTTGGCTTTCCAGTAAGCGGACTCCAACGTTCTTCCACCATCCAGTATTTGATGTCGTCTTTGAGTGCCCGGGTCCACTTGATGAGACGAGGCTTTCCCTGTTCTCTCTTGACTGCTTTCCGCTGGGCTGTATCGGCTTGGTAATATCCCTTATCTGGACCTCGTTTCGTGGTATGACGCTGCCGTTCTCTCCAAATGGTGGTCCGATGAACGCCTAGTTCTTCGGCCATAGCTCGATTGGAAAACCCTTGATCAATGAGTGCCTCCAATACGTACCTTTGTTCTTGGTTAAGTTTTCGATATTTCATAGTTAGTAGTATTTGAAACGTCAAAATGACACCTTAGTAACTTCCCTAGTCAAACGATTGACTAGGGTTGTTATTGTTGAACTAGATAGTTGAACTTGTAATTCAAATTTCATTGATATCGATGAAATCAAAGAAATAGCTTGAGAGCATCTCTTTTTCCAAAGCCAAGAACCACACTCATTTGAAGAGAAATCATAAGAAAAAAGAAATTGCTGAAGTAACACCAGTTGGTTCCAACAAAAAAAACCATCTTACTACATCATTAATTACGAAGGGGGAGGGTATATGGTACTGACTAGTGATAAAAGGGCTATTCCGGTTTTAGCATATTCTAATCAAGGTTATTTTGACACCAAATCAAAATCATATCCAATCTTGTTGGTCGAATTGTTAGAGTCTCAGGATGAATATATTCAAGTATTACGCAAAGACGAATATACTGATGAAATAATCATTATACCCGATGAGGAATGGACTACTGAACATATTGAGGATTTTATTAATACAAGTAATAGTTCACAAAACAAAAGAGGTTCTAGTGCTAACATCAAACTGAAAATTCAATATGGCCCTTTATTAAGTACTTCTTGGGGACAGTATAAGGGATTTAATAACCATGCTCCTAATCTTGGGTGCAAAGAGGATTTGAATGGAAAAGCCCCGCGGGATGCGTTGCTACTGCGATGGCTCAGATTATGAAATATCATGAATATCCATCAAATTATCAATGGTCTTTAATGCCCGATAATAAAGGATCAAATGAGACTTCAAAATTAATTAAAGATATTGGCGATGCAGTAAATATGAAATGGAAATGTGGAGGTTCTATCGCTTATATGAGTGATGTGCCTAGCGCATTTACAACAGATTTTAAATATAGTTCCGCAAATTTGGGAGATTTTTCTCCTGAAACCACATTTAACGAATTAAAAAATGGTTATCCTATCATCATTTCTGGAGGTGAAAAAAAAGTGAAGTGGCTTTTTTTTAATGTATATGAAAATGGACATGCATGGATTTGTAATGGCATAAGAGAATACACTGGCTTCAGTTCATGTAAGGGTGATAAGGTATGGATATATCAATACTCCCGTTAGAACATATACGTATCGAATAAATTGGGGATGGGATGGTGGCCAGTATGATGGCTGGTTTTCATCGGGGTGGAATGTTAATGGATATACGTTTGACTACAAGAATAAAATGATTTATAATATTCGAGAGTAAATATATAATCAGATGGTATTATGAATAGTTTTTTTTAATAATTCCTTTATTACTATCTTGTGATAGTAAAAGAGGTGAGGATATTTGTTGCGTTATCATTGATGCAACGATGCATTTCATGGTTCAAAATACCGATGGAACCGATTTATTAAATCCTGAGATTGGAAAAATTGATATTAATACAATAAAAATTTTTTATGAATCGAAGGATGGAAGATTACAAGAAGTCAACAACCCCAATCTGACAGTTTCTAAACGTTATACCATCATAACCCCTGAATCGAAAAATTCAGAGTTTTATGAGGTGGTGATTCATTTGAACACACAACAACATAAAGACAACATTTCATACACTTATATCCAATGGACTGAAAATGACATGGATCAAGTGAAAACTCAATTTGACCGATCTCATGGCAACATGCTCGCCGAGAAAATATGGATTAATCATGACTTTGTTTGGCAAAGAGGTTTAGAGCCTTTAATCATATTGATTAAATAATTAAAATATATACTCTAAAAAATAGAAATACATCCAGGGCAAATAGACATTTTGTTTCTATTGCAAAAGAATAAAAGCCTATGAGTATGGGGATCATATTCTCATACTATCGATGAGTCATGGTGTTTGGTTAAAAAAAGAGTGACATTCTGTAGGAAAAATTTAACATTTGAAGGGGGGTTTTCTTCGAAAGTTTACTCATATTTGTCGCCTAGATAATCAATTTCACATATGAGAAAAACACTTTTCTTTTTTATGCCTTTTGATGGGTATTTTGTTATGCACCATTGCTTGTCAAAAAGAAACCACAGCTGATTCAGTCGAACCAACTATAGACTCTATATGGACTGCGGCTCCAAAACTAGAACCGGAACCACTACCACCCGGCGATGAGATGATTTTAGGAGATCCCATTGATTCGCCTCATACCGTTGAAAACATGAAAAAGGCTCTCAACAGCTTAAGGAAATCTTTTCGTGCCGAATTACCAGGGGATTATGAAGTAAAAACGACACACTACTATGTGAAGTTTCTACCAGAGAATGAAGCCCATTTGGATTCCCTTTCCTTAGATGAAGAGTTGATTCTTTATGGCTACCCATTGGATCGGAAAATAAAAAAACTAGGAAATTATTACATCGATCCTAACGCTCCCAAAGACAAACCCATGCCACTTTATGCATCGGTTGAAGTGGATGATGAATTGCCCCAAAGTGTGCCCTATGAAATATTGAGTAACCTTCACATCCCTAACGAATATGGGGATTATGAATTTATCGAATCAAACCAGCGACGATTGTCCAATTTCGCTGAATCGTTTATTGATGAATCCTTACGATTGACCAATCATTGGGAAGAGGTGGTCACACCAGCAAAAAATGCTCGATCTGGAAAGTGGACGCCTTGGGGAACCATTAAGACCTATGATTCTTCTGAAGGAAGCAACATCCCCGTAGAAGGGATCAAGGTTCGAGCCAGGCGTTGGTTTACCACGCTACTAGCATTACGAATTCTAGTGGTTATTATCGATGCGATGGTTCCTTCAGACGTCCAGCGAATTATTCATTCAATTTCGAACGACATGATTTTAAGGTGCGTACTGGCGCGACTATATTTAATTCTACAGGAGTCAATGGTCCTAAAAGAGATCGGGCTTGGAATCACTTTATTGCGGCAAGCTCAAGAGAGGCGTATTTTGCAACCATATTCAGAGCTGCCCATCATTATTACTATAAAAATATACAAGGTCTCAATAGACCACCACAAAATAGCTTTTGGAGAACGCAAATCAAAATTCGAGCTTTTACTCGTAAAAGTTCGGAAGGAGTTGGGGGTAATTTTAATTCTTTTAGACATTTTCTCGGAATATCTGGGCCAATTAATATCTATGATTCAACAAGGCAAAGCATGTATATTTATGGCACGGTGATCCATGAACTAGCGCATGCAGCACATTGGAATCAAGGTCGTTGGGTTTTTCATGACACAGACGATTATGTCTCAGAAAGTTGGGCTCGAGGCGTTCAATGGGCATTGACAAGAATGATATACGGAACATCCTATGTGGTTGGGTTTAGTTCTGATTATCCAGAATATACGCTTGTGGTGGTTGACATGATTGATGATGAAAAAAACAATACTAAAGTAAGTGAATCAGTGTCTGGCTACACACTTTCTCAAATTGAGAATGCAATGATTGGGAAGAAAACATGGAGTAGCTGGAGAGATCATATTAAATCGAAGTATAACAATAGTGCTGAAAATCAACTAGACGCATTGTTTTCTGCTTGGAAATAAGAAGATGAAAAACAGAAGCTTCTGTTTTTATTAAACAATCAGTAAGCACTTCTATGATGGATAGAAGAATAAACAAAAACCTCATTCCAGCGTTTTTGGTATTTCTATGTGTTCTCGGATGTCAGCCATTGGTGAGCTGGAGTTCGGAAATTACATACCTCTACATAAATCAATCTGGACTGGATTTAGTGATCGAAGCCTATGATACGCCGGGAAATGGGAATCGTTTAATAGATCGTTGGAAAATCAATCATAATGAAATGATTTCAATAGGCCCGCTTTCTGGAGAACCATCTTCAAATCCATTTTTTGGATTTAAAAATGGTTCTTCAGATTTCGTCATCATAAGATTCGATCATGGGGAGTGTTTGACTTATCATCGGTTTGCTCATCATGATGACAGTCATCAAAAAAATATCTTTGATTTAAGATCATATCCAGATTATGTTAAAAGACTTCGAAAGAACCGAAAAAAAACGAATCAATCTATAACTATCCGGAATTTATGCTCACTTGGACTTTCACCCCCGAAGATGTCGCACAAGCCGTCGATTGTGATAGGCTGTGAAATAAGATTATGTTATTCGTTACTAAAGAAAACTATATATGAAAATGGCATATCATATCATGGAAATATCATATCTTTATGGTGACTATGCGTTATGGATTGGATTTAAAACCTGAAAATAAAAAAATGAAATTCATTTTCAACTTTTTTAAAGAATTCGGTATCGGCCCTGTTGGTGCTATTTCACTTCTATTATTAGGATTGATTCTTCAATTTGGATTGATCGCAGGAGTTCTGTATTTGATTAAAATCATGATTATCCATCATCTTTAAAACAAGGGTTTTTCATGTATTCACACGGAATATTTTGGTATTTTTAATTTAAAAATGATTTGAATTAATGACATCTCAAAAACGACGTTCCGTCATTGATCGAGGGACGGCAGCGTATTTTCATGGAAGAAAAGAAGAAATTGATTTTTTCAATGATTCTTTAAAAGAATCCAAAGAAAGAGGAGAGGCGAAATCCATTTTGATTCAAGGGCCACCAGGGGTTGGGAAAACGGCTTTGATTGAAGAATTAAAAAAAAAGACACCAAACGATTGGCGGATTGTGGATCTTCAAACGATCACCAGATTAGGCCATCCGATTCAATTAGGTCGCTTATTGTTAGGTCGAAAGAAATTTCAACAAACGGCCAGAGAAGTGGGATTAGATTTAAAACTTCTTCAAGGAAAGATCACACAAGAAAAAGCAGAAGAAACCGCTTTAGAAATTTTGTCACTGGTCAAACAGCCGACTCTTTTGATTTTAGATGAAGCCCAAATAGCGGAAATAGAGTTCAAAGAGGATGCTTCTTTAAGAATTCAAGCGCCAGCGACTTTAAATGCGATTCATAACTTAAAAAATAACCATGGATTGGTGATGTTATTTGCTGGACTAGGCAATACTCGAAAGGTTTTTCAGAATTTCAAAATTTCAAGGTTTTATGGAGATTCGATGATTGATTTACAACCGATTGATCAAGTATCTGAACGAGCTATTTTAAGAGATTATATGGTGAAAGGAGCATCGTTGGATGCCCAGCATCCTGATTTGAATCATTGGTTGGATGAATTATCTAAAGAAACCTTCCAATGGCCACATCATGTGGCTTCTTACGGGGATGTGGCTTCGAAAATGATCCAAGAGAATGATGGCATTCTTTCCAATGGGTTATTAAAACAAGTGATGGAAAAAGGATTGCTTCTAAAAAACCAGTATTATCAACATCGATTCTATGAAATAAGTGCTGAAACACGATGTCATATCTACCAGTCGTTTTTTGAAAACGAGATCAATACAAGTCTTCTTAATAAGGATGGTATTTTGAGAGATTTTAAATTAAATCCTTATATTGAAGAACCTCAAAAAACATGGGATGATTTAGTGGGGCGGGGAGTGGTTCAATGGCGAGATGATGGTTTTTATTCAATTCCCATTCCATCCATGCGAACCTGGATGCTAGATCAATTTCAAACGTATTGTCAGCTCATCTCCCATGAACCGAGTATCAAAATCCAACAACTTTTCGAAACCCTAAAAGCCTCTAAAGGGAAGATCATCGATACGGATCGAAAGCCAACGGATTAACAGTCATTTCATTTCAAAAAACCGTCGATTCATTCAAAACAGGAATGACTTTTTCGGAATCCAAAGTTTTGATTTGTTCCAATCCATCGGTTACGAGCCATGTCAAAGGCCACAGGAAGCCGTTGGCTCAAACGACATCTTTTTTCAGAATCATTAAAAAGACAGGTCAAACAGTCATTCATACTTCCAATTGGATGCGTTTCATAGCGTTTGCTACATATTCCGATGATGTATCGTATCCCACATACTGTCTTCCGGAACGAAGTGAAGCAATGGCTGTCGTCCCAGAACCCATAAAGGGATCTAAAATGATTTCGCCATCGAACGTGTATAATTGAATCAACCGTCTTGGTAATTCAATAGGAAAAGGGGCTGGATGTTTCACTCGTTTGGCAGACTCTGTCGGAAATTCCCATAGGCTTTTCGTGAAATTCAAGAATTCTTCTTTGGTGATGGAAGATGCTTTTACAAGTTCAACTATCTAGTTCAACAATAACAACCCTAGTCAATCGTTTGACTAGGGAAGTTACTAAGGTGTCATTTTGACGTTTCAAATACTACTAACTATGAAATATCGAAAACTTAACCAAGAACAAAGGTACGTATTGGAGGCACTCATTGATCAAGGGTTTTCCAATCGAGCTATGGCCGAAGAACTAGGCGTTCATCGGACCACCATTTGGAGAGAACGGCAGCGTCATACCACGAAACGAGGTCCAGATAAGGGATATTACCAAGCCGATACAGCCCAGCGGAAAGCAGTCAAGAGAGAACAGGGAAAGCCTCGTCTCATCAAGTGGACCCGGGCACTCAAAGACGACATCAAATACTGGATGGTGGAAGAACGTTGGAGTCCGCTTACTGGAAAGCCAAGGGCATGGCAGGGGTTTCGACAGAATGCATCGATCGCTGGTGATGGACTGGCAAGCACGGGAACAAAACATCGGAGGCTCCCTACAAACGGTGGTATCGTTATCTACGTCATGGCAAAAGAAGACGTCAGCGTGGGAATTACAAGGGGAATCGAGGAGGTATTCAAGACCGTCCATCGATGTTGAAGCGGATTTAATGATTGGGAGCCAAAGAGGATGTCCCTTACTCGTGTTAACCGATCGGGCTAGCTTGTATACGAAGATTCAAAAGTTGCCTAGTAAAGAGGCGACGCCAGTGGTTCATGCCATCATGGAGAAGATCAAAGAAATAGGCCCTCAGAGGATAAAAACCATGACTTTTGATAATGGGTTGGAATTCGCCAAACACGATCTCATCAAGCAGCCATTTGGCATCAAAACGTTCTTTACGAGACCCTATTCGTCCCAAGAGAAAGGCACGGTTGAAAACCGAATCGGCGTACTGAGACGGTGGTTCAACAAAGGGGAGAGCATTGATGATGATACCGACCAAGAAATACAAATCATTGAAGACAAAATAAATAACAGAGGCGTTCGTCAATTGGATTATCTTAGTCCTATCGAAAAGATAAAATCAACGTGGGATTATGTTGCACTAGATAGTTGAACATGGCCTTCATTGAATCCAAAAAAGATCGAGGAAATGAAATTTCGTGGTCTCGATAATCGATTGATTTCAAAGAAAAAGCCCACTAAAAAATAAGCTGATGATACTTTGGTATATACTGTTCTTTTTTCTATTTCACTGAGAATGGTGGCATCTTTTCGTAAAACGCTTTTCATCAAAACTCAAATGCTTTGAGGTTTGTTGCGGATTCGATTCATCACAATAGTTCTCGATTAATACGACGTGGGTAAATATGTCCGATGATATTGAGACCACGGTGGCGAAAAGCAGCCGTTTTCGTTTGATTTTTACTGTCTTGAAAATGCTAAATCACTCGGTTTCAAAAAAATAATCCGAAAGTTCATGGAGTCCTCGTATTAATTTGATCACACTGTTGTTCAAAGTCTTTTATATTGCAACTTTGAATCCAACTTGTAGACTTATTGGATACGATGGTGGCAACTTTATTCTCCAATAAACCCCAACATTTAAACGAATAAAAACACATACTCTATTAGCTAAAAAATGTTGATAAGATACTCCTAAACTAGGGCCAAATTCTAAAGAAGAAAAGTCTAATCGATCCCCCTCTAAAGTCAAATTAAAGTGCGCCACTCCCAAACCAATGCCATAATGTGAAATTAAAAAAGCATTTTTCCATTGATGAAATTTTCGATTATGATGGGTACTGATCGTAAATGATTGATACTTTTTATTGTTCGAATCTAATCTTAAATCTAAGTCCCCATCATATCCAAATGCAGAACGAATTCTAGCATCATGAAGATCCAAATCATTCTTATCAATCCAAGTGAGTCCATATTCCCAACTATCACCATTGGCAATTGATGCTACGTAAGCAGTCGATAAAACCCAATGATTCAAAGAAGATACAGAGTGGCCAATACCCACTGAAATATATTGATATCCTTCTTGGCATTCCCCACTAAATCCCAAAGAAATCAAACCTAACATTATGAATATCCTATGGAACATCAGCACTGAGAATATCTCGATTATTGATTATCAACGCGATCGATCGACCTGTGATTCCTTCTTCGAGCACTCTGATAATGAATACTTTAGAATCCAATAAGGTAAATTGATGGAGCACCACAATATTCCGATAATACTTATTAAAAAAAGAGTTGTTGAGTAATTCTACATACGGTCGGATCTTAATCGACTGTTGATTGGTAGCTTTCGCTACGATCTTATCCTCTATAGAATAATCAATTTGTTGAATGCTAAAGGGGACTTCTGTTTTATTTTCGATTTGAAAATCAATAAACAAGTAACCACCGAATACGTATAGATTATTCAGTCGTATTTCAAGTAAATCTTTTTTACTCCCTACGGCATAAAATGTAGGCTTGTTATGCCAAACTTTTTTAGCTAACTCCATAGCCTCCCACTTTGAAAGTGAAACATGTAATGGACCGAAGGCCTCATCAAAAGATTCATTTAACCGAACATTCTTGGTAGCTAAATCAGGATTCATCGTATAGCGTAATCTGAATTGATGAAAAAGCCGATTTCCAACAATCGTGACATACCCCATATCATCCTCTCCGGGATTGAACGATTTAATGGGTCTTATGCGGGCAATATTCTCATTTGGGATATCACCCAATACATGCTCAGTGGATAAATCAAGGTATTGAATCGAATAAGAGGATATAAAATGAGTGGATACCCAATGGTTCACTAATACGATTGGGGTCCCATCTTCTAATTTCATTATTTGATTCTGTCCAAAACTTTTATGTGTATTCACTAAAAGAACTGAAAGTATTATGACAATCCATCTCATTATTGATGAAGAACCTCTATCGGCTTGTACTTGTAAATGGACATTGATCATAAGGATTGGTTATTTGATACTAAATAAACCACGGTATTGTATTTAAGAATGGCTTTATTTTTCGCAATCGATTTTCTTAAAAAATCACGGCCTGTTTGTACCGCTTGATTGACGGCTTCAAATACCATTTCATTGGTTGTGCTTATAGGCGTTTCAATCGATAAATCGGGAGTCGCCGATATTCCAATATCTCGAGCGATATTTCTAAAATTGGATTCAGGGACAAAAAGTCCCTCTAACCCATCTTGGTCATACACTTCAATAGACTGAGGAATCACTTGACCACCCACAACCACTGATTTAATCGATAACAATACCCGCTGGGATTGAAAACCAGTCACTAGTGCATAGAGTACCTGGCCACTCGACAATTGGATATCACCCACCCTCATGTCTTCCAATAGACGCAATTTTACCCGACTTCCCAAAACAATTTTTACTTCTTGATCAATGACAGCCTTGATTTTTTCATTGCTTGTCTTCAAATAAATGGTATTAAAAAACACATCGGTCCGACTTTTTTTATTACCAGAGCTGATTATTATACTATCGGATTTATCTTGGGAGTCTAATCTCGGTTGTGAAATATACTTTTCTGGATTTTCGAGACTATCCATTAAAAAATGTTGACGAATAATAGCTCTTTCAGATTCTTGATTCATCGATCGGATGAGTTCAGTGATACTCCTATCTTCTTTAGAGTATTCTGATTGGTTTTCCGTTGATGGATTGTTATCTCTAGTCGGAAACGAAAATTCACCTTCAAATAGTTGATCGGTTGGGGTTTGATTTTCTATTTTATTGAGAGATTCAAAAAGTTCCGTATCTATTTCATCGAGTTTTAAAAATGCTAGAGTATCTTCTATTAATCGATTATTTTGTTCAGAAGTATTTCGAATTTGCATTTGTTGATTGCTCAAATAAATTTGTCGAACTTCATGGGGTGTGTAGCCCAATTCCATCAGTTCATTGATAATCGAATCTTCTTCTATAGCCATTAAAAAATCACTTTCTTGATTTAAATCTTTAAAGTACTTTAGGTAGGCATCCATTTTGTCCATATCTTCATTCTGCTCGATAATGGGTTGGGGAACTGAAGTATTGATGCCTTGGGTCTCTTGTAATTCAAATGCTTCTATATCTTTTTCTTCCGTTTGACCGATTCCAAATAAAAATGGAATACCAATAACAAAAGGCAACCCTAATACAGGAGCTATATATTTTGGATGCTTAACATTGATCTTCATATTATTCAAAAGTTATTTCTAATGGTTCTAAATCCGATAAAATCTTTTTAAATTCTAAACTATCGCTTGCTGATAAGATTGGCTTTTGGTTTAATTGTTCCAATCGAATCAACGCTTTTTTGATACCATGGATATGCTCCAATTCATTAGAATTTGGTAAGGGTATTTTATTAATCATATCATGGATGGTTTGATTTGTTTTTTTTATTGAATTTGTAATCGATTTGCTTTTAATACTGATTCGGTGTTTGATAGAAAAAATTACCGATAAAACGAGTGAACATCCCATCACTAGTAAAATCAATCGGTTTTGATTAATCGATAATTGATTAAAAAACTTTTTAATATCCCCGTTTTCTTTCATATTCTAAATCCGTGTTTTTTACAGTGACCCAATCATTAATTAAGACCCCATGTGGATTATGTTCTGAGCGAATCACATCAACGATTTTTCCTTCGGTCACTAGCAGCCTTCGGAGTATTGAAGTTTCTCGTTCAATCCGTTGGGTGCCATAGTAGGTGAACCGTTGATTTTCTGTATCGATTTCAATACTATCGGTGATAATAGTAGCAGTCGCCGAAGATCCTAACAAGGAATTATAAAAGCCTTTCTCTCTTAGATTATTATATTCTAAAATTCCACTTTCATCGATGAGATACATGGCATATTCCATATTCTTTTCGATAAAGGCATCATCTGGTGGGATGGTAAAAAATAGTTTATGAAACAGATTGACATGGCCTTTGTATTCAACTTCTCTATTGATATTCGTATTGACTCTTTCGACGATAAATGGAATTCCATGATCCAACACATATACCGAATTTCGTTCGCTGGTCAACGCACCAAGGCATAAGATGGTGACCGTGATGACAATAATTCCAGACATCACTAAACTGCCAATTGAAACAATCAATGCGAGTTTGATTTTTTGTTCAACAGATTTTAAGATCATAATATCTTTTTTTATTCTATGATTTTGGTTGAACACTTTTTCGTTTCATGGCGCTAGTAGCAATAGATAATCCTACGAGTGAAACCGTAGATCCCAACGATGAGTCAATAGATTCTAGGATCCATGAGGCCACTTTGGGAACCATAAAAAAAGATGCAGTCCCAATCAATAAAGCCAATAGGGTAAAGCCTATGCCCATAAAGACATTACCAAATGAATTGGCGATATCTCCTTGATCGACCGCTTTGGACATAGCATCGAGTTCTACTTGACCGCCTGCATTGAGTAAAATCATGGATCCAGATAAAAAACATAAGGCAATGATGGTATAGAGCTGCACGATAATAAAATGCCGTAGCCATCTCAAATAATTGTTTTTGAAGGCTGGTATTATGGACAAGGCAAATGCAATGGGACCAACGATCAATAAAATACTAGACAATAAAATTTGTAAAAAGCGCAACAAACAAAAAGTAGCTACAAAAACCAACCATGTCATGCCTAATATCAAAGCTCTTAAAAGCTCAGTAAACATGGCTCCTAGATAGGACACTGTGGCTGATACCGAGCTTTTAATATCATGGCCGATCAACTGATGTTCTGAAGTTTCACTAGCCTTCCGTCGTGATTGTTCAAAATCTTGAGATTTATTGACTACCTCTTCTTGTTGGTCCATTGAAATAACACTTTTAGTGGCTAGGGTATCCGTCATTTTGATGGTAACCGCTAGCGCTTCATAAGTCACTTTTTGCACTCTTAACCACACCGATTGTTCAATTTCTTTGGCCGGAAACTGAATCAAATCCCCTACATGATGCCATTGGGTAATGACAAGGGTGAGAAAAAAAGGACGTAATAATGGTAGGATTTGAAGTTTTTCTTCACCAGCCATGATGCGATAGGATCGGAAGGCAAAAAAGCAAAGACAAAATAGACCACATAATATTTTAGCATCAGCCAATAAAATATCATCCAAATTTTCCATTTGCTTTTCAAGAGGAGCCAAGGGGCCATCAGAGGTTAAGAACTGACCAAACTTACTGATATCTTGACCTCTCATTTGAGGTTTAAATGAGGGGGGCGTTCCATCTTGACCAACCCCATCAAAGCAGACAAAACTCAATACAATCAATAATATCAGCTCTTTTACCATGTGATGGATTGGATATTTTGATTGAAGATTTCATGCGTTTTTAGATAGGTCTTGATAGGATCCCTATTCATAAAAACGCTGTTCTTATTTTTTAATGCCATCAATTGCCGGTTGGCATGGATGCCATTGATTAACTGCTGATAATCTCCAAGCGCTTTAGAAAATCCTTTTTGTTTTTCAGTTTCTTTGAGAAGTGCATTTTTTATCCCATCAACATATTGATTGATTTTTTCAAATTCATGTTCTATCAATACCGTAGACCATCCTTCGCTGGATAAATCATCAATTTTATTTTGAATATGGTCTTGTTTATCACGAATCTGCTTTTTATAATGCAACATCCAACCAATGCTCACCTTCTGAAAAGCATATTCAATCGATTTGGCTTTTAATAGACTAGCTATGGTATCTCTATAGGTTTGAACTTGGGGTCGAATCACATAATTGCTAGACGTTTCTATAGGGACATACTGCCGCCAATTATTATGATTTCTCTTTTTGTATTTTGAAAAAAACAGATAAAATAATTGGGGCCGAAAATCTCTTTTTCTTTTTGGCCAATTGTAATTGATTCGATTGATTTGCCAGACTTGGTATTTTTTATTGACTTTTTGAACGCCCGGAATTTGAGAACGAATATTTGGCTGAATTAGAATAAAAAGTAAAAAAATATACCAGAAACAATTTTTATTTTTTATATTATTTAACATGGAATAAAAAATTTTTGTTTTACCAAGAAGAGATACTGATTCCGTTTTTAAATATATCGATTGCATCTCGGTACAGTCTCTTTTGATCTGAATGAATCCAATCGGTCCAATGTGCCCATTGGATGGCATATTTCATATAAATCAATTTCATCCGAAGCGTATAAAGATCTTCGACGATTAGATTTAAAAGATCCAGTCGGTCTTTAAAGGTCATGGGCTGGGAATTTTTAGAAGCTGTGACGATCGATGCAATTTTCAACCATATCAAATTGGCTTCTTTTTTAACCGATAACGCAGAATTTTTAATATCTTGGTTATAGATGGGATTTTTAGCCGCTTCATGTAAAATTTCAACCGTATAATCGCCAATGCTTTTTAAAACAATACTGGCTTCTTGAATTTGATTCATACTATGAATGATGGGAGACGCCGTGGTCATGGCTTGTTGAAATTTTTGTTCTAATGCAGCCAAACTGGTCAATGTGGCTGTTGCCATGGTCTGAGCACCCGCTGTGGTGGCAATAGATTTTTTGATTTTGACTAGATTAGCATTTTCTATACTATGATTTCTCGTCAGAGCAGTTAAAACTGCTGGATCGAAGACTATTTGTTGAGATTCTAAATGATGCGTTATCAATAGTGCGATACCCCATACAAAAACGAAATGCTTTTTGAATACACCATTGGTTTTTCTTTGATAAAAAACTTCTAGATCCTGTTTCATTGGTTTATCATTATTAAACTTTTTTATGCTCTATTTATTCTATCCATTGAGACTATTCTATTGATCTAAACCCTTCCTCATTTGGTTGAGAAAAAACATTATTTACTCGGTGCACAAAAGCACTTAATGGTAGATTACTTTTTTCAAAATCCATAACAAATTGATTCAATCCATGACGATAACTCCCATAGCGATCAACATATATTTTGACCGCTTCTTTTTCTTTTCTTTCAGTAGTATAAATCAAATATTCATACAAGGAAACTTCTAATCCATAAACATCACCGCTAGATCCTCTTTTAATATACACCTCTTTAAAGCGTCCCCGCTGGGCTTTGTTATCGAGTTTATTGATAGTAAACATCTTTTTTTGTTCTATTTGATTGATATTGAGTAGTTCTGCAATTTGTTGGTATGAATCCATAAACTTAGATTGGTCTAGTAAAACGATCGTATCAGAATTATTGATTATGCTTTTTTTAACAATCTGATTACTGATAATGTCTTCGAGTTCTTGGGTTACCACAATGGCTTCTCCCCAAAATTTTCGAACAGTCTTGTAGACGTAGAGAATATATCCTGCCATCATGGGGGATGAAATAGCTTTCCATGCTTCTTCAATGACCAACGCTTTTCGTCCTTTCTTTAGTCGCATTTTTTGTAAAAACACATCCATAATGATGATGGTCGTGATTGGAAAAAGCAACTTATTGTCTTTGATATTATCGATTTCAAAAACAATGAATTTTTCATCGAATAATGAATTATCGACTGATGCATTTAAAATGGAATCATATTGACCTCCTTGATAAAACTTTTTTAGGATAAACGCATACTCTTTGATATTGATTTGAACTTGGTGACAATCTTTAATTGATTGTAATTCGGTAATTGAAAATTCATAAAAGCTATTAAAGGATAATTCAGAAATTTTGGATTTTTTCCCCCACCAAGATGCATAGTACTTTGAAATGACTTCCATGAGCATACTTTCTTCCATTTGAGATAATTGTCCATCAACCCCTTTCCAAAGAATGCCAATCAGAGATTTTAAAAAATCTCTTTTTTCTTCATTATACTCATCTTTCGTAATAGCAAACGGATTCATGGTAATGGGATTTTCCTCACTGTAGGTGACATACTTTCCATTGACATATTGACAAAGTCCCCAATAAGATCCTCCAGTATCGACTAAGACGATATCGGTGTCTTGATCCACGTATTGTTTGATCATGTGGTTCATAAAAAAAGACTTTCCTGATCCAGAAGGGCCCAAAACAAATTTGTTTCTATTATTGATTCTACCACTCTCCATGGGTCGATCCGAAGTATCAATCGATAGTGGTATCCCATAGCGATCGGCAAAATAAATTTTGAAATCTGAATCCTCAGATTGTTGCAAGGTTTCTTTATAAAAAAGACACAATGCCGGTTCTAAAGTCATTAAAAATTTATCATATCGTTTGAGCGTATTGGCATTACCAGGAAAAGCAGCCATATACAATTCGAATTGGTTATCATTGGCAGAGGAAGAGGTGACTCCAAAAGAAAACAATTGACTCTCAATAAAATTCTGAGCTTTTTCTGTATGCTGGCCATACAAAAGCAATCCAAAATGGGTATAGACTAGTAAATCATTGTCTTGAGCAATCATTGTTAATACCTCTTCGATATCCGCTGTAGCCAAATTATTCGCTGGATCTGGTATGGATGAATGCCTTCTCTTTTTAGCTTCTAAGCGCATGATTTCTTTTCGTTGGGAAGGAATCATGATGATTTGGTTATATACCAAGGCTTCTAATTCAGGGACTCGAAATAAAAACCCCATCAAATCTTCTGGAAAAGCATAGCCATAATTTTGCTGAGTCACTGGTTTTATTTGACCTGGAAAATTGACTTGGTCAATATCGACTAGTGATATGGATTTCAAAACCTTATTATCAAATGTCAAATGGTTTTTATGGGCATGAATATTTTTAATTGATATTCTTTTTTGAGCAAAATCAAATCCAATAAACCTTTTAATGGTGGTATCGATTTGGGATTTATTCATCAATTCAATCCACCAGCCATTGGATTGTAAAATGTGTATTACTTTTTGAACTTTAGTTACAAAATCTTTATACAGATTATCATTCCATTTAAAAAAAGTACTTCTCTGGACTTCTTTAGTAATAGTGATCACGGTTTTAATTATCCGATGGTTTCTCCCATCAAAATGATTAAAAAATTTGTGAGTGAGGTATTCCTCATGATTGCGGCTTTCAAATACTGCATGACAAAACACATCGGTTTTTTGAAAAATAAAACCAGGTCCAAGCGTTTTAATCACATTCGTTAAAACATCTACGAAATCATAATAAAGATTTTGATTCCCACTGTATTGTATAATGGGATTTCTGCATAGCATTATCGCAGAAAAATCTCCTAGTGAATGAAATAGTGTAGGTACTAGTCCTGCTTCTGAAACCCCGATAAAGGGTACTTCAAATTTTTTTGCCATAGCGATAATTACATGGAACAATAAAAGTGCCTCGATGCCTTTTTTTATTGTGCAATCCATTCCGTTGTTTGAAAGCACAAAGAAATAAGCCCCCACCGCCGATGATTAAAAAAGAACACACGGCTAAAAAATAATTGCCGACATTGACGATGATAATCGAAGCAATCAATCCCATCAATATGGATCCGAGTCCCCAATAGATATACTTTCCTTTAAATCCTTTAAATATCAACGGTCTTTGAAGACCTCGATAGACTTTAAACGCGTGTTGTTTTTCTTGTATCATGATTCCATTGATATTTTTTAATTCTAAAATGTAAGTCCAAAAAAGGCTTTAATCATGATGCCAACGATGACTAAAAACAGACAAGCTCCCATCCAAGACATCAACGTTTTTTGAACATCTTGATCACCAGAATTCCATTTGATATAGACCCGAATCGCACCAATAAATCCAATGACACCACCCAAAGCCAATACTAAATTAGAAACTGGTGCCAACCAAGATCTGACGACTTTATTGACTTCTATAATTCCTTTTTTTGAATCTTGCCCAAAGGATTCAAATGATACAATCATAATGACATAGATCACAACCAAAAGCATGGTTCGGATACGTTTCTGATTTTTTTTAGATAAATACATAAGCATAAAACAATTAGTATAAATTCATTTTTTAATCGGCTAGATTACTTTAAACCAAACTTTGATGACTCCACCAACAATACAGAGTAACAAGGCTCCATAAATCCAATTTCCTAGTTCACTCACAACAGGAAATTCATCCCGATGGTTCCAATTGGCATAGATTCGAAGGCCTCCGATGAGTCCAATAACTCCACCAATCACTAGCAGTAAACTAGCCACTTCATCAAAATAACTCCTAAGTGTGCTATACTGTAGTACAAGTAATAATGAGTGTAATATCATTTTTCTGATCGATTAGTGGATTGCTGATGATCGTTTTGTATTGGATGTTCTTTTACATCATCCGATATTTTATTTTCTAGTTGAACTTTCGTTATTTGATCTTTACTTAAAATCAATTGGTGATCACCGATTGAAGATTTTTTTTGAGCGCTGAAAAAATCCCAAACAATTAATATCAAATAATAACTCAAATAAATGATACTCAGCATCTTGAAATATTGGATGGTGTTCATGATTAATTTTATACAAATATAAATATTTTATTTAATTACAAATATATGAATAATTTTTATTGATTGACTATCAATCTCATCATGTTTTAGATTTATTTTCTACCAACAGAAACCAAATCAATCTGACTAAATAACCTTATCGAAAAGCATCTAATACTAAGTTGCGTTTTGAATTACTTTTTAAATTCATAAAACGTTTTTTGTTTTTTAAACTACAATTGGTCTCTCAAAGCGATAATGAGAGTAAATCAATTTCATATAATTCAGAAAGCAAATTGGTATAAAGCCAAAATATTCTTTCAACTAGCATAACATCATGCAGAACAAATAAAAACCATTGCATATCTTAACAGATAATATGTAGTAATTAAATTAATAGATGAGAAAAAAATAATTTGCAATTAAAGTTTTCAAGGATGAAAAAACCCTTTTTTGTGTATTCTAGATTTGGATATGAAAGAGTTAAGTATATCCGAAAATTTAAATTGACCTAATGTGCTATACTTCAAATATTAGAAAAGTTATCCGATCCATCTAATTGTATCACATATCGAAATCGAACTTCATCATTATGATCACCGTGAGTGTCATCTTTGATTCCAAGTATCTAAATGGCCGGGTAAAGACCTTCATTATTTTTTAATACTGTGATTTGATTGAGTTAACCGTTCGACATCTCGAAGTACAATCCAAATTTTCAGCTTCCATGACATCTGAAATTGTCTGAATTTCTTTTTTAACCAATGCAACTCCTTGAATTGAAGAAGGATCATTGTATTGACTATAGCTTAAACAGACATCTTATTGGATTTACGAAACTTATGAAAGTCATCTGATCTTTGATTCTCATCTAGATTTATTCCAATATATGTACAAAGTATTTGAATTTTGGAAGCTTGCACTAATTTTCTCAATGTTGTTTTTAGTCACTATTTTAAGTTTGTCAAATAAGATCCAATTCCAAATCGATACTTCACCTGAAGAACTATTGAGACGGGCTTTTCGTCCCATGACAAGATTTAAAAAATAGAGTCCCATCCATCGTGATCGATGATGCGATAAGGCTTAAAAATCGGATGCTTGTTGTTACCTTAGTATATAGTCTCCCAATGAAGAAGGTCTGATAGTGCTTGTTCATCATCTTCCGTTTTTCTAATCTCATGCATTTTCTCTATAAATCTTAAATGAACCCACGTATGATCACCAATTGGTTTGATAACGTCTTTATAGAATCGAAATTTGGTATCCTATGATATCTAGGAATCAATTGATGTGTTCTCATCATGAAATTCGACAAAGACGATTCCAATTTGACTTCTAGCAAAAAACTCAAGCCAAATCTAGGGGTGTGTTTAAAATGCTTCTTGCTTCATCAATCGTCATTCCGGATTCGAAATTCATATATCCATGGTGGATGATACAACTTCCACTGACATTTTTAAGATCTTTTCATTTGGGACTTATGTTTTTAAATGACTTTAAAAATTTTGTTTTTCAAATCATTATAAAATTTTATTAAATCATTTGAAAGTTTGAATTTCAATACGACGAAGAAGAATAAAAGACTCAAAATTAGAAATTGAATTATCATATTTAGGATGGGATTAAAGTTCAATCCAATAAGATAAAGAATAAAAAAGCTTAAACCAATTAAACTTAAAATAGCTAACGTATTTTTCGAATACGGTAGCATTTGAAATTTAATAGCAACGAGCAGTAGTTTCAAACTATTCATCAAAATGATGATCATCAACGTAGCATAAGCTGCTCCAAGCATGCCATACCATTGAATAAAGTAAATATTGAGAATGACGGCTAGAATAGCCGAGGCAATCGAAAACCAAAACACATAGACATAATATTTTGAATTGGTGATAATCAAATTGATACAACCAAGAGAAGCATTATATAACTTACCAATGGACACGATAAAAACAACACCCAATGCGGTGGTATAGCCTGGTTGAGAAACTAGTTGATATAATTCTTCAATGTTGATCAATATCAATACAAACAAAAAACCCGATATAATCAATTGTGAATCAGCACTTTTTGTGAGTAATGATTTTAACTGTATGTTGTTTTGTGTATTAATGGCTTTAGCAACTAAGGGACTAACGATCTGAGAAAGAGATCTAAAAGGGACTTCAATAAATGCGGTGATGTACAATGCTACCGTATAGTAGGCAACTATTTTATTACCTAGAAAATGATTAATCTGGGCTTTATCGATATCTAAAATATAAGAGGCTGCCACGGCAGATAAAAAAATCAAACAACTATATCGAATAATTTCTTTATAATTTTTAGGAAGTCGAAAGCTTAATTGCGGTATATATACGTTTAAATTAAATGAGATGATTAATAATAACCTCAGATAGTATGCCCCAAATAGAATCAATAAAAAATCATCAAAGCTTATCCATGTCAATACATAGCTCATTAATAAGATAAAGATGATGAGTCTTGGATATAGCTCTTTTAAAAAATTACCAAAAACTGTTTTGAACTGAACTCTTGTCCAATTATATAAAATTTCAAAATAAGCCGTAGCTATGGCAATGCCTATAATCATCCATAGGTACTTTCCTAAAATTTGATTTTCATTTGTCAACCAACTTGTAAAACTTTTTAAATTAAACAGTAAACACAATCCCCCTATAACTATAAAGAAAAAAGGCAACCAAATAGAAAACCATAATAGTCGATCTCTTTCGATTTTAGTCTTTATCGAACTAAAATATCGAATGATAGCATGTTGTAGGCCGAGACTAACAAACGGTTGGATTAAGTTGGAAAAGACCAAAATACTAATTACTAGTCCATGATATTCTTCCCCTAATTGACTCGGATAGAGATATAATGTATTGATAGCTCCCAATGTAAAAGCTAAACAAATACTCAAGATATTAGCAAAAGATTGTTTAGCTACAGTACTCATGTTTTGCTTTTTTAATGAACAAAGAACTTCTGTTGATGATGATCAATCCAATTAGAACACATAAAAATATAATTCCACTTGTAACTGTTAATCGAGTTCCTGACTGGACGATTTCAGGCTCAAATCGAAATTCAATACTATTACTCCCTTTGGGTAAGAAAGCTCCTCTGAGAACATAATTAACATTAAATATCTCAGTTGATTCCCCATTAATTGTTAAATGCCAACCTTTTGGATAATACATTTCAGAAAAAATAGCCAATTGGTCTTGTGAAGCTATCGATTGATACTTGAGAAAATTGGGTCGATATTCAATTAATTCGATGGAACTTAAACTATCAAGCGTATACGTCAAAGGAATATCGGCGATTAAGTCTCGCTGGGTCATTAAAGCCCTTTGTCTTAAATCAATACGATCTAATCGTTGCAACATTTCATCATAATCCTTAACCAGTTCAATCTCTTGAATAAACCAAGCATGGCCAAAAGTGGTTGGATTTATTTCAAACTTTAATTGTCTGGTTGATCGATCACGGTATAGAAAATATTTCACATTGAGCATGGAAAAGACATCATTGTCTAGATTCAATAGTCCATAATCTTCTAATTCTTGCAATCTTCTTGGTTTGGCTGCATGATATCCTCCCAATGAATGGTGGTGAAAGCCATCTCTTGCCCCCACCATTCTCGATTCAAGATTAAATACTCGAAATTTGGTTGAATCCTGATGAATCGAACGGTCAGCGGGGGTTATTTCAAAATAGTTATCAATTTGTTGAGGTGAAACAAATAATTCACGTTTAATATATCTATTTGAAATACCGACTAAGTCAAAGATAATGATTAATCCAATGCCCCCTACTACTACAAGTTCTTGAGTTTTTCTTCTCAACGAAAGTAAAAGGACTACCGTTAAAATACCACCAAAGAGAAGTCCTCTGAGTATATCGGCATTGTACATTGCTTTTCGATCTGCTATGATGGCTTGTACAAACTCTGGACCAGCGCTTTGACGATAAAAGGCATCACTTGCTGACTGAAAGCTATGAAACCCTCCAGATAACAAAAGAAACACACCTAATCCACCGACGATATATACAGTTTTAAGAAGACTTGTTTTTTTAATTAAGACTGAAGATTTCATGAAATGATACACCCCCAAAACCGCCAGGATTGGAAAACAGATTTGAAGAATAATTTGTATTGATGAAACGGCTCTGAACTTATTATAAAATGGGAAATAGTCGATAAAAAAATTGGTTAGCACTGGAAAGTTTTTCCCCCATGACATCAATAGTGAAAAAACAATAGTCAACCCCAGCCAAAGACGTATTGGAGATTTAATAACAAAAAACCCTAGTACGGCTAAAAAGAAAACA
This sequence comes from Flavobacteriaceae bacterium, assembly GCA_965221765.1. Taxonomy (GTDB): domain Bacteria; phylum Bacteroidota; class Bacteroidia; order Flavobacteriales; family Flavobacteriaceae; genus Bin25. The sequence goes on along the minus strand of OZ244911.1, from coordinate 1,257,888 downwards.
GTAATGCCAATATAAGCGGGGGCTTCTAAGATAGGTTGATTGCCCCAATAGGTCGGGACCGATTTTATGGCTTGGCTAGCTGATGGGATATCTAATCCATTGCGAATTAAAAATTCATAAAAATGACTATCGGTTGTTAAGGCTTCTGTAGTTCCCCCTCCCTGTATTCGAGGAAAAATCAGATTAAAACTTTCAAATAAACCATAACTGTATTCTGTGATATAATCATAATCTAATCCTGTAGAAAACTCTTTGGATTTTCCGTCAGGAGTAAACATTAATTCACTTTGACTTCTTGTACTAAAAGATGCATATTGCGATGTAGTCAATACATCAGTGGCATTAAATCCAAGTGCAATGATTCCAGAAATAATCAAAAAACCTAGCGTTTTTAATAGATATGGCAACTGACGATCTTTGATTAAAACAAATATTTTAACCAGTAGTAAAGTGCCCATCATAAACAACATATAATAGGTCATTTGATAATGACTGCTTCGAATCTGTAGCCCCATGGCAATGGTGGTTAAAACAAAACCCATTAACCATTTCTTTTCAAACAATAGCACCATACCACCAATAACTAGTGGAATATATCCGATGGCTAATGCTTTAGTATTGTGACCTACTTGTAGTATGATCAATAAATAAGTAGAAAAGCCAAAGGCTAATGAACCCAAAATGGCATATTTCCAATTGATTTTCAAAACCAAAAGCAAGACATACATTGATAAAAAATAAAGAAAAAGTATATGAGCAGGTCTTGGTAATATTCTGATGATTTGATAGAATGGCTTTAAGACATCAGCAGGGTAATTTGCTCCTAATTGATACGTTGGCATCCCCATAAATACATTGTCAACCCAATAGGTTTCGGATTGATAATTTTGACGGTACTCAGTAAGTTGCCTTGACATCCCTTTGTATTGTGAAATATCGGATTGAAATGGCGTTTTTCCTTGCAATAGGGGATAATAAAACAATAAAGAAACAAAAGCAAAGCCTCCCATTATGAGAAGATGCTTGAAAATCACAGCAATACTACTCTTAATTCTGGTATTTAAGATCATATTGATTTTTTAGTTGCTTAAGGATTTATGGAAATTGAAACTATGAATGAAACTTTATTCCAAAATATATTTGTATCGGTTTTATTAATTTGATTTTTACTTCTAAAGTAAGTTAGAGTCTATTGTTTTTATTTTAGCACAAATTTTATCATTTGGATGCTTTTGAATTTTCCTAATGAAATCGAAAATAGTAGTTAAGTCCGTTAGTTCTAATAAAGATTACTATGATTTTATAAAATTTCCTTTTCAAATTTATAAGAATCACCCATACTGGGTTCCCCCTCTTATTATTGATGAATTCAATACGCTAAAACCCAACAAAAATCCAGTTTATCAAAATGCCGATGCTCAATTGTTTTTAGCTTTTCAAAATGGAAAAATAGTTGGACGAATTGCCGTGATGGTCAATTGGTTAGAAATCAATAAACTAGGAAAGAGGAAAGCTCGATTTGGATGGTATGACGTCATTGATGATTTAACAATAAGTAAATTATTGTTTAGCGAAGTTGAAAAATTTGCTCTAAAGCATAATCTAGCATTAATTGAAGGGCCTTTGGGATTTTCAAATTTTGAAAAAGCCGGACTATTAACTTATGGCTATGACCAAATGCCCACTTTAGCCACAATCTATAATCATCCGTACTATCTCCAACATTTGGTCCAATTAGGTTTTAAAAAACATCTTAAATGGGTAGAGTATGAAGTTCATTTTCCAACTGAAGAAACTCTTAGCAAGTTAAACCGTTTTTCTGATTTTATTATACAACGACACAAACTTAAAATTGTTGAAATCAAAAAAACAAAACATGTCATTCCGTATATCCGTAAACTTTTTGATTTGATTGAAGAATCTCACAAACTATTAGAAACTTATGTTCCAATACAAGAGTATCAAATAGAAAACTACAAGAACCGATTTTTTAAGTTTATTTCTCCCCAATTTATCAAATTAATCGTCGATAAAAATGATAAACTAATTGCATTTTCAGTCATCATTCCTTCGATTGAAAAAGCACTTCAAAAAGCCAATGGAAGACTTTTTCCATTCGGAATTTTTCATATAAAACGTTCTTTGGCTAAGAGTAATAAAGTGGCATTTTATCTTATAGGTATCCACCCTTCTTATATGGGCCAAGGGATTCCATCGATTATCTTCAGTGAAATGGCAAAGGTTTGTGCTTCCAAAAAAATTAAGACCTTTGAGACGAATCCTGAACTAGAAACCAATCTTGAAATACAGAAACTTTGGAAGAAATTTAATCCTATATTACATAAACGTAGGGCTACTTTTTACAAAACCATTTCCTAATTCTTTATCGTTGAACTTTTACTTGACAATAACTTCTAGCGATTGATTTGGTGTTCGATAACAAAACCATAGTGGCTCTTTCAACTCCACCTGGTAAAGGTGCCATCGCTATTATTCGGATTTCTGGGCCAAATGCTTTACAATCGGCTAAAAAGAATATTCAATCTAAATCAAATTTTGACACCCCTAATCACATCGTACTAGGAAATTTTTATTACCAAAATAAAATCATTGATCAAGTAATGGTCGCTTACTTTCAATCACCAAATTCCTATACAGGTGAAGATATGATTGAAATTTATTGTCATGGTTCAGTTTATATTCAACAACGAATTATTCAATGTTTAATTGATGACGGTCTTGAATTAGCCAAAGCTGGAGAATTTTCACTTCGAGCCTTTTTGAATAAAAAAATGGATTTGGCTCAATCTGAAGCCGTTTGCGATCTGATTGAATCAGAATCTAAAGCCAGTCATCAATTGGCGATCAATCAATTAAAAGGCACTTTTTCTACTTCGCTTTCCAAGTTGAGAGAACAACTTATTGAATTTAAATCCTTAATTGAATTAGAACTCGATTTTAGTGAACAAGATCTCGAATTTGCTAATCGAGAAAAATTAAGGGATTTGGTCCATAATATTGAACATGAAATAAAACTGCTCAGAGATTCATTTGCCTATGGAAATGCCATTAAAAAGGGAATTGATGTCACCATTTTGGGGCGACCAAATGTTGGCAAATCTTCATTGTTGAATGTTTTATTGAAAGAGCCAAAAGCCATTGTATCTGATATTCCAGGGACTACGCGTGATAGCATTGAAGATCTCATGACCTATAAGGGCTATCAATTTCGTTTTATAGATACTGCAGGGATTCGTCAGACGAGTGATGAGATTGAAACTTTAGGAATAAAAATCGCTCTCAAAAAAGCTCAAAAAGCACAGTTCTGCCTATATCTGTACGATTCTTTAGAGGTTTCAACAGAAGACATTATTTATGATTTAAAAAAAATAATTCAATCCCAAACACAAGTGTTACTACTAGAAAGTAAAATCGATCGTTTTTTACATTCAAACCAAAAATTAACCGATCAACGAAAAATCAACTCTCTTGATTTGAATGACCAACTCAAAGAATTCATTCATTTAGAAACTTCAATTTATATTCCATCAACTATTAAAAAAATAACCGACAAGCTCATTGAACTTGTTGAGAAAAAGAAAACAACTTCTTCGGTTGTAGTATCCAATCTTCGACATTATCAATGTTTAACATTCGCATTGGATTCCTTAAAAGAGGTTGATTGTGCTTTAAAAAATAATCTCAGTGGTGATTTATTGAGTGTAGATTTGAATCTAGTTATTCATCACATCGGCCAGATTACAGGCCATATCGATATCGATGACGATATTATAGGAACCATTTTTGGAAAGTTTTGCATAGGGAAGTAAGCACGGTGAAAATTATTTTACCATCAGCCATTTAGTGAACCTGAACGACTCCAGCCAAACGATTGGGTAGGGAATAAACTAAGGGTTCGTCTCGGATGTTTCAAAACCCAAAACAAAGGTATCCATTAAAAATACTTATCTATCCAAGGCACACCAACAAATCTGCTGCCGAACCACGAGAAGTTTATCGGAAAATGCTCTATCGAGAACCAAATAGTCATATCCGTTATGAAGAAATAAAGACCTAAGGATATACCCCAGTCGATAACCCGAAAATACAAGCTGCCAACAGAAAAAAGGGAACCCACGTTATATCCTATTGATATAGGCACTACAAGCCCCCATCATAGCTGATCTATGGATTGATATTTCGCTGATAATGAGTACATAAAATAAATCACTTTTCCAACTAGATGATGGCTTATTTCATTGCCCATCACCAAAGTCCCTAAAAAATCAAAAAAAACATGTTTTTTTTCCAAAATGGGGGGGGGTATTGATTATCTTTGTAGAAAGTCGTTTCAATTCTTGTCGATGAATTTTAAATGTTACCCCTCCTCCATGCTTAAACCCATCCAACGCATGACTCGTTTATTGGATCGTCCATCCTTTGGGTCGACGCCCTTGATTCCGTTGATTTTCTTGGCCTGTAGCGAAGAGGCCGTGCGCACCAAGCCTATTACCCCCCCCCTATTTTTCTTCATCCAGTGAGACGGGTGCGCAGTTGACCGCATCAGAGGTCGTGCGTTACGGTGAGGCTAAGCGTGGAGGGGATGATGTTATTGCTTCAACGACGACTTTTTTTTCTGATGTAGCTCTAGCACGCTCCCATGAAAAGACGCCCAATAAGGTCGACAAACTCCAGCCCGGAAAACCCACAGGTGTGACCGTCCAGCCCTATAATACCGGGGCTGATGCGAGAGGAACGCTTGAAATTTCCTGGACGGCCAACCCCAATGGGAATAAAGCCATCACACAACATGAGGTGGAGTGGTCAGCCGATGGCACCAAAGACTGGAAGGATTTACGCACGGTGGTAGGCCAAGTAACGAGTACTCTTTTCACGAGCCTCTCGCCGGGCACCACGCGCTATATCCGGGTCCGAAGTACGGATTCCGACGGGGATGGCCCCCTGGTCCGATGTCGTTTCAGGGACGACCAATGCGGTGAGCACGCCAGGTGATTTTACTAGTTTGACCGCCACGGCTTCAAGCCCTTCAATCATTGATCTTTCATGGACCGCAGGGGACGATGGTGGTTCACCGATCACGGGATACGAGATAAGTGTCAGAATATTGAGTCCGTTTATGCAAATCTTAAGTGATACCGCCGGATCTTCAGCAACAAGTTACAGGATTACTGGACTTACGGCATCCACGACATATCTCGTTGTTGTAAGGGCAAAAAATATCATTGGTATAAATCCTAATACTAGCCAAGATAGTCGCCAAATCACCACCACGGCAGGGGCGCCGCCCGGTTTACCGACGGGCTTTACCGCCACGGCATCCGGTCGAACCACCATCAACCTAAGTTGGGCCGCCCCAACCAATACGGGCGGTCTGCCGATCACGGGCTATGAGTTGCAGTATTCTCAGAATAAGACTCCCCGCCAATGGATTCAACTTGGTGGGGGCAGTATCATTGGAACAAGCTACGCTCATAGGAGGAGGGGTCGTTCGGCCAGTACCACCGACCATTATCGTCTTCGGGTCTCCAACAACCGTGGTTCCAGCGCCTGGACTAGCTCGGTCAATGCCACAACCGATCCGGCCGTAGTGCCGGGCCCACCCAGAGGAATATAGCTATTGTGGCAGACGGGCAAACGGTGATCCATCTGACGTGGGAGGAGCCGGCCGACCATGGCGGCGTGGCCATCACCGACTACCGGATTGATCACCTGACACCACAAAACTAGGTAATTCTCGTTGGCACCACCGACACCGAATATACTGATATAGGACTTGCCCCATCCACGAAGAGGACGTACGTGGTCAGGGCCCTTAATGGGTGCACCGGTACCTTTTCCAATCAGGCCACGGCCACCACCGCGCCCGCGGCGCCCACTGGTTTGACCCCCATGGCCAAGAAGTGCAGATTACCCTCAATCTAGAGGAAGACTATACACTAAAAGAATGGGATAGCGATTGTGACAGCTTTAGCTCCAGTGAGACCACGATTGATTTTATCGCCACCAAAGATTGTGAAATCCAAGCCATCCTCGAAAAAAAACAATATACCCTCTAAGCCACCACCTAAGGAGGATCCATTGATGGACCCACTAACCTCGAGGCCACCAACGGCCAATCCGTAACCTTCACCACCGTGGCCGATGAGCATCATGTCTTTGCCCAATGGCAAACCGATACCGTCTCAGAGTGTCCCACCCTAGAACCCCCCCCCGCACCATCACCCGGATGGGATGGGCCCGACGGCCTGTTTTGGTATACCGAGGCTCCAAGGCGTTTTCAAAAAAAGACCAATCGATGGCATCCGCCAGCCACTGAATCTTGTGTTTTGGATGGAGCATGGCATTGAATGCTGAGTCCCATCACGGGGGTTGTTTGGGGGTTACTTTTTTGATTATTGCTACTAGGTTTTAAGACCAAGGTATGCCTTGCCGATTTAAAAACTAGAATGGAACCATTCAATCCCCCTATATCAAGGGGATGATGCACTCTATTTGAGTTTTTAAGGAGCGACTGCATAAAACAAATCACTTTTCTAAACTAGATGATGGCTCATTTCATAGCCCATCACCAAAATCCCTAAAAACTCAAAAAAAAATCATGATTTTTCCAAAAATGGGGGGGGGTACTGATTATCTTTGCAAAGATTCACTTGAATTCCTATCGATGAATTTTAAATTTTACCCATCATCCATACTTAAACCCATACCACTCATGACTCGCTTATCCGATCTTAGACCCTCTTGGTCGATGCCCTTGATTCTTTTGATCTTCTTTGCCTGTGGCGAAGATTCCGTGCGCACCAAGCCCGTTACCCCCCCCCTATTTTATACCATAGCGACCTCGGCGAGTATCGGTGGGACCATCACCCCGACCCAACGCATGGCCAGTGGACAGTCCGTAGCCATCACTGCCACCCCTAACCAACATTATCAATTCAAAACCTGGACGGGCAATTGTCCCATCAATAGCCAAGAAGCCAGTCTCCGTTTTGAGGCCAGCGGTCATTGCTCTATCACGGCAGTCTTTGAAAAAATCAACTATCCCATCACCGCCACCACCACCGACGGAGGAACGGTCACCGGACTGCCCGCCCAGGGCAGCCCCCAAGGACAGCCCATCACCCTTCGAGCCGTGCCCCAAGAATACCATCTCTTTGCCGGCTGGACCACCGATGGGGATTCGGGTTGCCCCACCCTAGAAGACCCCACCCCACCAACCCTCTCTTTTGTCATCCAAGGGCCCTGCGCATTACAAGCTGCTTTTCAAAAAGTCCAACGCACCATCACTACCGCCATCAATACAGGAGGTACCATTACCCCCACCCAAACTATCGAGCATGGCCAAGAAATCACCATTACCATAACCCTCGAAGAGGGCTATACACTAAACCAATGGACGGACAACTGCGGGACCTTTTCTCCCCAAGACCTCACCATCACCTTTTCCGCTACCGAGGATTGCCAGCTCCAAGCCATTCTTGAAAAAAAACAATATCTCGTGCAGGCCACGGCCACTTTAGGCGGATCTGTTAATAATCCCAATCGTATAGAAGCCATCCATGGCCAACAAGTGGAGTTCACTGCCCAAGCCGATGAAAATCATGTCTTTGCCGGTTGGGAAACCGATGCCGCCTCCGAGTGTCCTACGATTGAAAATCCCCAAGAGCCTACCCTCTCGTTCATCGTCACCGGCCCCTGTGCCCTGCAAGCCCGCTTCATGAAAGCCCCCCGCACCATCACCACCGCCATTATTAATGAAGGGGGCACCATTAGCCCTCCCCAAACCATCGAACATGGACAAACCGTCCGCATTACCATCGAGGTGGAGGACGACTATACCTTAGAAGAATGGAAAAGCGATTGTGGTAGCTTTTCTCCCCAAGAGGACACTATCACCTTTATCGCTACCAACGATTGCCAAGTGACTGCCGTGTTAAAACCAAAAACCTATCTCATCCAAGCCACCGCCTCCCCAGGAGGCACCATCCAAAAGCCACAACAGCACCAAGCCACCAAAGGACAAACCATCGTCTTTAACGCCCAAGCCAACCAAAACCATGTCTTTGAACGATGGACCACCGATGGAAGCCCCGGCTGTCCCACCCTCCAGAATCCAACCCAGCCCAAACTATCCTTGACCGCCATAGGAGCTTGTGCCTTCCAAGCCCGATTTACCAAAGCCCAACGCACCATCACTACCGCCATCAATGAAGGCGGCACCATTACCCCCTCCCAAACCGTCCCCCATGGACAAACCGTTCGCATTACCATCGAGGTGGATGACGACTATACCTTAGAAGAATGGAATAGTGATTGCGGCAGCTTTAGCTCCAATGAGACCACCATTACCTTGATCGCTACCAACGATTGTCAAGTCAGCGCCGTGCTGAAAGAAGTCGAAGAGGAAACCACCCCAACAACCGAGACCCCAACAACCGAGACCCCACCCAGTCCAACAACAGAAAATCCACCCACTCCAACACCCAGCACACCCCCCAGCAATCCTACCCCCGTGAATCCACAGCCCGTCATCCCCGATCCTGTCGATGCGGCCGATGCTTGTGCCCAACCCCTCGAATTCGCCCCCAATGGTCATACCATCCAAGTCAAGGAAGCCTGCCGAGGATTCCAACGCGATGAGATTAATGACCTCAACCTATACCATTTGGTAGGAAAGACCCCTACCTTCCAAGGCGTGACCTATACCATCGTCGATGATTTTAGCATCCGAGATCGACGAGACCAAGGCTTGCCCATGAGCAATATCGTCACCACCTTCGTCACCAATATGAATAGCCTATTCTCTAACAATCACGGCTGTGATGAACAACAAATGAATTGCCGATTCATCAGTAGCACCTTTAATGAAGATATCAGCCATTGGGATACCAGTAACGTCACCACCATGGATTTTATGTTTCGAGGAGCCACCGCCTTTAATCAAGATATCGGCCAATGGAATGTGGGACAGGTCACCAGCATGGCAGCCCTATTTGAAAAAGCTACCGCTTTTAATCAAGATATTGGACCGTGGGAGGTCTCCAAGGTCACTATCATGACCTTGATGTTTAAAGGAGCCACCGCCTTCAATCAAGACATCGGTGATTGGGATGTCAGTAGCGTCACCAACATGGGAAGTCTCTTTGCGGATGCCACCGCCTTTAATCAAGATATCGGCCCCTGGGATGTATCGCAAGTCACGAACATGAATCACCTATTTGCTAGGGCTACCGCCTTCCAGCAAGACATCAGTGAGTGGAAGGTGGGGCGGGTCATCGATTGTAGGAAGGCGGTTTGTGGCTTGATTCCGGCCTATCAACCCAATTTTACATGTACCACCAATTGTCCCCTGCCCCCCTTGCTAGTCAAGCATCGCAATGGAGTGACGGTTATGATCAATCCCGACCTCCAAAACCCTTCGTCCCATGTGGGCGATAAATACACCCTCGAGGACACCACCTATACCATCGTGGATAATGCCTCCCTCAAAACCTGGGCGGCCACTGATCAGACCAATACCGTGTGCACCTCCCTGGTGACCGATATGAGCTCCTTATTCCGGGGGAAAACCACCTTCAACCAAGATATCAGCTCTTGGGATGTGAGCCAGGTCACCACCATGGCTAGGATGTTTCAAGGAGCCAATGCGTTCAACCAAAATATCAGCAAATGGGATGTGAGCCGTGTGACGGATATGGGTTATATGTTTGTCGATGCGAGTGTCTTCAACCAAGACATCGGAGACTGGAATACCAGTCAGGTCACCACGATGAGTCGTATGTTTCTAGGGGCCAGCGCGTTCGACCAAGACATCGGGGATTGGGATGTCCAGAACGTCACCGATATGAGATCGATGTTCTATGGTGCCCGTGAGTTCAATCACGATATTGGAGATTGGAATATGAGTAACGTAACAGATATCGCAGGCATGTTCTATGAAGCCAGTGCTTTCAACCAAGACATCGGGGATTGGGATCTGGGTAAGGTCACTGAAATATATGCTCTGTTCTATAGAGCTAGTACCTTCAATCAAAATATCGGGGAGTGGGATGTCAGTAATGTGACAAATATGAGTTTTATGTTTTATGAAGCCAATGCTTTCAACCAAGACATCGGGGATTGGAATGTGAGTAATGTAGAAAATATGTATGCAATGTTCTATCGAGCCAATGCCTTCAACCAAGACATTGGGGAGTGGGATGTGAGTAATGTAGAAAATATGAAACACATGTTTCAAGAAACCACTTCGTTCGACCAAGACATTGGGAATTGGAATGTCAGTAGTGTTACTGATATGGGAAATATGTTTTCTATAACTAGAGCCTTCAACCAAGACATCGGGGATTGGAATGTCAGCAAAGTGGAAAATATGAGCGAGATGTTTCTAAATGCTTATGTCTTCAATCAAGACATTGGGGAGTGGGATGTTAGTAGTGTGACGGATATGAGTCTTATGTTTTTGGGTGCAAGTGTTTTCAATCAAGACATTGGGGAGTGGACGGTCAGCAGTGTGATAGATATGGCTCAAATGTTTCAGGATGCCAATGCATTCAATCAAAACCTTAGTAGTTGGACTGTCAGTACTGTAACAAGTTGTTCAAGATTTTCTAATGTTCCAACCTTCATTCAAGCCAATCGCCCTTCATTTACTAATTGCACCCCATAGATTATGAATCAATGGATCATGATTTTTAGATTTTTATAAACTATTATTCTCTGTCTTCGGAAGATATTAAATTCAAAACTTTATGAAATCAACATGGCAGATAAAATATTTGATACTTTTGTACCCAATTAGTCTCGTCATTTAGAATTTCTAACGATTAAAATATAAACATAAGTTTTAACTCTACTTTAAGTTTAACAAATCGTTGATTTTTTTGTTTATCTCGAAAAAGAATATTTTTGACACATGAAAACTTCAAGAAGGAAATTCGTTCAATCGACAATAGGTACCGGAGTTGGGTTATGGATTATTCCTAGGTACGTTTTAGGCAAGGGTTTTGTTTCACCCAGCGATCAAATTACTGTGGGAATTATCGGTACTGGGATGCAAGGTAGAGGTTTGCAAAATGCTATTTGTAATTATCCTGAACTGCGATTGATTTCGGCTTCCGATGTCGAAAGGACAAAGTGCCAACTGCTAGCTAAAAATGCCATTAAAAAGTACCAAAGAACCCAACCAGGTTGGAATATCAATTCTATAAATTTATGTTCAAATTATCAAGATTTATTACAAGAAAAAAACCTAAATGCTGTCGTTATTGCCACACCCGATCATTGGCATGCCAAACAATCCATCGAAGCTATGGAATTAGGGTTGCATGTGTTTTGTGAAAAACCCATTTCGCATACCATTGATGAAGGTCGAAAAATAGCTAATTCTGCTAAAAAAAATAATATCGTCTTTCAAACAGGGAGCATGCAACGCTCTTGGAAGCATTTTCGACATGTCAGTGAATTAATCCGAAATGGCTACTTGGGGGAAATAAAAAAAGTAGTTGTATATGTAGGTGATCCCCCTATAGTTTGTGATTTACCCGAAGAACCAACACCAGATACATTAGATTGGGATAAATGGCTTGGGGCGGCTCCAGTGAGACCCTATAATGCCATCCTTTCTCCACCAGTAGAAGTTCGAGTATTCCCTCGATGGCGATGGTATGAAGAATATGGTGGAGGGATCATTGCTGATTGGGGGGCTCATATGTTTGACATTGTTCAGTGGGCTTTGGGGACAGATCATACTGGACCAGTAAAAATTATTCCTCCCAAAAATTCAAGAACTACTAGAGGATTAAAAATGTACTATGAAAATGGGATTGAAATGGTTCATGATAATCAAAAGATTTTTACAGATCAGCATGGCATCGAATTTATTGGAACCAAAGGAAAAATGAAAGTTGCTAGGGAACACATTGAAACCGACCCAACATCAATCGCCAATGTCCAAATTAAAGATTCCGATATCAGACTTTACCATAGCGATGATCATTTAATGGATTGGATTAAAGGGATGAAAACTAGAAATGGGGTCATTACAGATGCTGAAATAGGCCATCGAACCGCCACCATTTGTCAATTGGTAAACATCGGTTATAAACTGAAGCAAACGCTTGAATGGAATCCAATCAAAGAACGCTTTATAGGAAATTCAAAAGCCAATAAACTTCGAACCAAAAAGTACCGGAAAGCTTTTAAAATTTAAGTCTTATTTCACCAATTTGATTTATCGACGATTAATAACTTAATGAAATGTCGTGCCTAAATCGCTCGTAAAATCTTTATTTATAATCTTTTAGTTTTCTGAAATTTAAAAGATTGAATTTCATGCAAGAATAGTTCATCAAACTCTATTTTAGAATCCTACTATTTTGGGGAACCCTTACATTATAATGAACAACCAGTCACTTTGGCTATGGAGTATCGCATTGATCTTTTTATCAATTCTTGTGTCGTTATTTACCAACATTGGATTATTTATATTATTTCTACCCTTAGGATTACTAGCTTTTAGAAGAAAAAACTTTAGATAACTTCTATCTTTAAGATAAAGAGAATTGTATTTTTCAACAACCATAATATCAATAAAACCCTATCCATATGAAAAATAGTCTTCTGTGTCCATCAAAAAGGAACTCAATATAAGTAAATCTTGGGGGTAGGTTATATATTGACTTGGTTCTTTTTATTTTTAGATTCGAAGAAATGTTTTCATGGTTTGGCAATCCTTCAAAAGGATAATGTTTATCGAGAAATCCCCAATCTCATGCCTCGCTCTTTTTTCGAATCAATGAAGGAAGCGATAGCCTCCAAACTTTTTTCAAATTCAGGAACTATGTTTTTAGCGACATCCCAAATAATCTTCAAATTGGTATGATGATATTCATGGACTAATCGATGCCGCATCTTCTCAATTTTAGCCCATGCTATTTTAGGAAACGTCTATTTGACTTCATCCGTCATCTTATAAACATATTCACCAATCAACTCGATGTTTTTAATCAACGCATCTTGAATCATCCAATCCTCCATAAAAGCATCATAATGCTTTGTTTTGGTGACTAATTCATCGATTTTAGCAACGGCCTTTTTAATATAATCAATTCGAAGCGAGTCGTCTTGTAGGGATGGTATTTTCATCACACAATACAATCATATCGTTTAAAATATTCTCTTTAATGAGAGGATTTAAAAAATCAAAATCCACTAAGTCTACTTTTCGATTTAACTTCTTTCTAAATCATCGATCAAATCTTCTAATTCAAAAAACCCAAAATAACCATCAAACGAATAAGCAATATCGATATCACTATCCGTTCTTTCTTCTCCTCGAGCCATCGAACCAAACACTCCAATTTTCGTAGGTTTATAGGGTTTCATACTGTCGACAATGATTTGCTGTTCTTTGAGAGATAACATCCTTAATGAGTCATTCCAAGAATAATGAATATGAAACAACCCCCCACCCCAAGATTGAGGCTTTATTTGGGAGATTATGTAATTGATTGTCAACAATTAAGAATTTATATGACTACCTTGAATTCATTCTTTCATTTATACTACAAAATTTATGGGTAGATTTACTTTTGGTCCATTAATTCATTGTTTTATGAAAAAGTTGTTGCAATTTTTTGAATCAATCATAAAGATTGGCGATTCATGGCAGGTCAATGATATTGATAATCGCTAGATAGCCATTCAATGGTTATGTATCTCATCTTAATAGTTACGTGCTGTGTCCTGTGATACTAGCAAAGAAGAATCGATTGATGATTATCGTTAGGAGCGTATCTGGCGTTATTAGGATGAGTTGATATATACGTGTTTGATTCATTGTCGGGTACCTCGCATCTAGTCTTCTGTGGGAATCTAGACGATAGCGGTTCCTTGGACTGATTGCTCCCACCGGTTCACATTATTATTTGAACGATGGACTATTGATCGCCTCTTGGCCAATAGAAACCAAACCCAAATAGCCCACGGTTTTCAGACCATCCATGGCCTCTTAAAGCGAGCCATTGTTCGTGTGGTATGGCATTCTGATGCCCCACCCCTTCACATCGGTTGGGAGGAAAAAGCCATCAAAAAGAGACGTGGTGATGCTATGATGCTCAGCGATGTGACTCCAAGAAGGTTGCTTGATTTGGTAAAAGGACGAAACATCGCCAAGATTCAACAAGACCTTCCCCGTCATCCATTGCCAAAAGAAAATTGACCAAGGCTATCGAATGTTTGAAAGTTCGAGAGCGCAGCCGTCTTGTTTTTTAATAGAGGTTTAAAATTTTACCCATAACTTTCGTAATTGAACCATAAAAAAGAAAGAATCAAAAACTGATTACTGCTAACTATAAAATCACAGGCTCTAAAATCATATAAGGCCATTGGACAAACCCATTATTATGAAAATCAAATCTCAAAATCAAATCAACCAATTTTTAAATCAACAAAATCAAAATTGGAATATAGATGATGATGGTCATCTAAAACTCGAATTAGGTTTCAAAAATTATATCGAAACTTATGGACAGGCTTCAAAAATTGCTTTGATTTCAGAACAACTAAATCATCATCCAACCATGATTGTTGATTATAACAGCTTAATCATTAAAATCAAAACCCATTCAGAACATGGAATCACTGATAAAGACTTTGAATTTGTAGAAAAGGTCAATCAGACTCTGTCAGCCAGTTGACCTTTGGATCTCTATAAAAATTGATACCTAACTCTTCAAGCAACAGACCATGGATCGCTAAATCTAATTTATATTCCTCCCAAGTCCTTCGATCGTCTCTTATAGACCATCCAATCTCAGCATAACCCAACAATCGAGGGAATGCCAAAAACTCTAATTCTTGGCTATTGGTAATGGTTTCACCCCAAAGTGGTGCCTCAACACGAATAATATTTTCTTTTTCAATTCCTTCAACCAATGTTTCCGGAATCCAACGATATGCTTTCTGAGTATCAATATAACCGGCCCAATTATATCCTATTGGAGTCAATGAATCATATTTCATATCTAAATAGGCATAACTTGATGGAGACATCAATACTTTCGCTCCCTTTTTAATTCCATTAATCGCATTTTGGGCATTGGCCCAGTATTGAACTATGGCATCTTGGGGCAACTCTCCCAAATTGATTTCATCCCATCCCATCACCGTTTTACCATATTTCCCAACCAAAGGCATGATTCTGTTAATAAATAGGATATAATCATCTTCATGTGTCGCATGAGTTTCATCTCCACCTATATGGAAATAAGGTCCTGGAGTAATCTCCGAGATCTCTCTAATCACATCTTCTGCAAACTGATAGGTTATTTCTTTTTCTACACAAAGGGTTGAAAAACCCACTTCACGACCATAGTAAAGTTCTCTTCTAATATTATCGCAGTTCAATTCCGCATAAGATGCTAGAGCAGCATTGGTATGACCTAGCATATCAATTTCCGGAACAACGGTTATAAAACGTTCAGCAGCATAATTTATAATATCTTGGTATTCATCTTGGGTATAATATCCAGCAGTTCCCCCATCGACCTGTGAAATTCCTCCAATTTGAGTCAATAATGGCCAACTACTGATATGAATTCTCCAACCTTGATCATCACTTAAATGCATATGAAAGTAATTGATTTTATACAATGCCAATTGATCGAGATATCGTTTGACTTCATCAACCGAAAAAAAAGTGCCTAGCCACATCCAACATGGCACCTCTATAATCATATTTTGGAAAGTCTAAAATCGTTCCACAACCTATATTTTCTCCACGACTTAAATAAAGTATTTGTCTGAGAGTTTGCCAAGCTCTGTACACGCCTTCTTGTGATAAAGCCCTAATAATAATCTCCTCTTGATGTACTTCTAGTCGATAGGCTTCTTGATGAGGTAAATCTAAATCGAGATCGATTATGATTTCTAGTTTGGTCGATTGATCTTGACTTTGATTGGATTGTATTTCATGCCACTGGTTCGAGATTTGATTTTTTAAGGTTTCATTTGGATTGGTCTTCCAACCGATTTCTATTGTTGATCCAATATTAATCGTGCCAGGAGAGTCTTCGATTTGATAAACATGGGGGATAAGAGCAAATTCGCTGATTAACTGTACTGAATCTTCAGAATGATTTAAATTATTACACCCAAACAATAACAATGCTAGACTGCCATAAAAAAATATTGTTTCAATTAGAATACTTTAAGATTTTCAGGATCCCACTGAATCATTTTTTTATTATGATAACTATCATTACAAAGTAAAGC
Organism: Flavobacteriaceae bacterium; assembly: GCA_965221765.1. Classification (GTDB taxonomy): domain Bacteria; phylum Bacteroidota; class Bacteroidia; order Flavobacteriales; family Flavobacteriaceae; genus Bin25. The sequence goes on along the minus strand of OZ244911.1, from coordinate 1,241,595 downwards.
TGGCGCAGCAGCACGAAACCCAAATATTGGATCTTGAACGACTAGAGAATCTGTTTTTATAGCATAAATCAGAGTCCCATGATGATCATATAGTACGCCTTTATAATCTTTATCTACTTTAAAAAGAGACTCATTAGGAGGTAACATTTTTTTTCGGGGTGTAGTATGACCCATTAATTCCATTTTTTTTCTTTCCTCTAGTGTTATGGACTCAACGGGACCTTTATGTTGTTTGAGACGTACTGTTTCCCAACCAACATCCATTGAACCTTTAGTTCCAACCAATCTTAAAATATTACTTTCAGTCGTTGGATCTGCAAAATTGCTATACAAGGATAAATTAAATCCCGGATGCTGTGACGTACTTGGATAATTAAAAATACCTAACATCACATCAGGAACTTCTCTTCCATCTTTCCAATATCTCAATCCTCCTAATGAAGAAATGGTATTAGGCCCTAAAGAATCAACCACAAAATGCAAACTAGTAAAGAGATGAACAAATAAATCTCCAGACATCCCTGTACCATAATCTAAATAATTTCTCCACCTAAAAAACCGTAGTGGATCAAATTCTCTTTTAGTCGTATTTGAAATATACCGCTTCCAATCAACGGTGGATTGATTTCCATCTTCTGGAATACGATATTGCCATGCCCCCGAAGAAGAACTTCGCGCATAAATAGCCTCCGCATAATTTAGTTCACCAATGGCCCCTTTTGCCAATAATTCTTTGGCTTTTTCATTTCCGGGTGAAGACATCCCTTGACTTCCAACCATAAATTTTTTTCCAAACTTATTCCAAGCATCAATCAATTTCTTTCCCTCTTTTATACTATGGACCACTGGTTTTTCACAATACACATGTTTTCCAGCCTTTAGAGCATCAATCCCAATTTGCATATGCCAATGATCTGAAGTAGCAATAATAACAATGTCCACATCCCTTCTATTTAAGAGTTCTTCATGTTTTTTCGTTAAAAAGACATCCGAACCAAATTTATTCTTAACAGCATTTAATCGTCCTTCATAGAGATCACAAACAGCAGTTAATTGGGTATTGTTATGTCTTAAGGCAGCTTGAATATTGGATAGACCCATATTACCAGCACCAATCAGTCCATATCGAATAGTCTCCATATTTTCTGAGTGGTATTTTCTTTGAAGGATATAAATTTTTTGATTAGCATTGGATAAAAGTTCCTTGGGACCGAATAATCCGGCACTGACTAATCCTGCTTTCTTTAAAAATTTTCTACGACTTGAAGTTTTCAAGATACTATGGGTTTTAGTTTGATATTTTTCCAACGAATCTTTATGCCACCTCCATCATGAATTTGTAGTGCGATAGAGCCTTTTCCTTGGCCGATTTTCTCATCCGTTAATTGGACCATTTCTGTTCCATTGAGCCAGGTTGTGATTTGATCACCAACTACTTTTATCTTCAACGTATTCCATTGATTTTCTTTCAATACTTCTTCAAGATGAGGCTTTGGTTTGATGAGCCATCCCCGTCCGTAAGATTCATAAATACCACCGGTATGCAATCCTTTTGGAGCCACTTCAACTTGCCATCCAGATATCCTAATACCATCAATTGTGGAACGAATAAATACGCCACTATTATTGGCCGAATTAGATTCTTGTTTGAATTCTAGATTCAAAATAAAATCTTGATAATGTTCTTGAGTAACCAGGTAACCATATTCTTGTTGTGGACTGCTTTCACAGACCAAATGGCCATTTTCCACATACCATAATTCGGTTCCATGAATGTCCCATCCTTCAAGATCAATACCATTAAATAGACTTATTTCTTGTGATTTAACAAAAAATCCAAATACAATCCCCACCATGAGAGATAGTTTTACGTTTTTCATAAATTTTAATTTAAATGTGAAGTTAGTTTGATTTTATATAAAAAGTGATGTTTTATTTCAAGTTTAGGTAGGATGCTTTATTCAGTTGACTTTGAATAATGGATTGGACTTTTCTACTAAAAAACACATCGAGTTGATGACTAGCTCGGGTACAAGCAACATATAAAGCATTTTGTTTTTCTTTAAAGTTAGATTCATCACAATCTAAAGTCAAGATAATTATATCGCTTTCAAGTCCTTTAAATGATTTGATCGTACTGTGGGTTAATCCTTTGGTATTAATGAGATTTTTAATTTCGATAGAAGAATCTTTCAAAATAGTTTTATCATATAGTCCATGAGTCAATATGGTTACTTTCTCTAGCGCTATTGTTTGCTGTATACCTTATTAATATCATAATAACTTGGGAGATTCGTTTTGATTCTATTTTCTATTGGAAATCGAAGCTCTACTTTTTTTCCTGTGATAGGCTTTTGAATGGCTATAGGAAAGGGATGATCAGGTAATTTTGATGCAAATAGAGCAATTTCTTTTGTATTTCGACAGTTGATGGTAAGTTTTAAAATCGTTAATCTCGTTCGATGGCTCATTGGTTTTATCAATTGATCTCCATTCAATTCATTAAAAAGACCTTGTCTATAAAAATCTCCAACTAATAAAAAAACTTCCCTTTTCGATTCCTCCTTTGAGTACCGTATCAATGACGTCAAGATAATTCGACTTGACCAAATCTTCATTAAAAAATTGAGATTTTTCTTTAGAATTCATGTTATCAACTTGAATTTCTAGATTGATATAATCGTAAATAAAACTATGAAATTTTTTGATATATGTTAAGTTCGGATACTTTTTTTATAGGTGTTTAACTCTATTTTTTGAATCCTTGGATAGAGAATTGGTAACACACATCAATCCGGAGGTCTTTCCTTCAAATACTTTTTTTTGGACCATTTCAATGGCCATGAGTGTTTTTCCAGTACCAGCCGGACCTTCAGTCAGTACTCTAGGATTATATCGCGTTTGTTCCAAAATATCAAACTGTTCGTGGGGATACTGATTAATTAAATTTTTAGCATCAAGTAATCGATTAATATCGCTATAATCAAATTCAAAATCCCCTCTCAATAACTGAAATAATTATAAACATCATGTTCAGATAGTCTTGAAATTGTATTAGAATACCACCGACAAGAAGGGATGTTCTTGTATTTATTATGCCATCCTCCACTTAATTTTTCAATGTATTGACTAATGGGCTTTGAAATTTGACTGCGATCAAATATCTACCACTTTTCTGCTTCAGGTTCAAATAAACCAGCACCCACTTCAATTCTAGTGAAACAAACGCCATGGCCCCATAAATTTTCTCTTTAATTGTTTATTCAATGCTCTATCTTTTGTTATTTTTAAATTGACAAAGGCTTTGATGGGTTGCATGGTTTTATGGAATTGATCAAAAGGATTTCGATGGATAATAGTCTTTTTGCCCTCTTTATTGATATACAGTCATTTTCTATTTTTTTGTTCGACTTTTCCATGTTTGACTTCAAGGGCAAAAAATCCATGTTCTAGCATCAACACTAAAAAATCTAGTTCGCCTGAAAATTTTTTAAACTATTAACTACAAAATACAACTGGCAACACAGATGCTCTCTGCATTTTTAAATCTTTTTTGAATTTTTGTTCTAATATCTTCTCCCCAGTTTAGTGATAGTGCTTGACATGATCTGGATATAACATCATTAGAAATAACAATCCTCAACTTGATTACATGGGTTGATGAACTTTCATCAAAGCCTTTTCATAAACTTTTTCATAGGCTTTAATCACTCCATGGACATCAAAAAGTTTTGCATGTTCAAATGCCTGATTCTGGAATTTTAAATGAACTTGGGGATTCGATAATATTTTAATCGCCCCTTCTGCCATCGCCTGGATATCTCCCAAGGGATACGTTAATCCAGAATAATTATGCTTATTCACTTCCGGCAAACCACCAATATTGGTTGAAACTACTGGCACTTTATGGAGCATTGCTTCAAGAGCCGCTAAACCAAAACTTTCAGATTCTGAAGGTAATAAAAATAAATCCGATAAACAAAGAATTTTTTGAATTTCTGAACTTTCACCTAAAAACATCACATCGTTTAAAAGATTTTTCTTTTTACAATATTGATAGGCTTTTTTTCGTTCTGGTCCATGTCCAACCATTAATAATTTTGATGGCAACTGTTCATTAATTTTTTGAAATACTTTCACGACATCTATCACTCGTTTCAATGGCCTAAAATTGCTGATGTGCGTGATGATTTTTTTATTTAAATCCGGTTCAATGATACTTCTATTGCATTGAATATTACTAGCTAAATATTTTTGAATATCAATAAAGTTTGGAATCACTTGAATATCTTGATGGATATTAAAGCGTTTGATGGTATCTGCCTTTAAACTTTTAGAAACTGCTGTGACGGCATCAGAATGATTGATAGAAAATGTTACCGCTGGTTTATATAGTTGACTTTTTCCAACCAATGTGATATCGGTACCATGTAATGTGGTTACAATGGGCAATGTGATCCCCATATCTTCAAGCATTTTTCGAGCCATATAAGCTGCATAGGCATGTGGAATGGCATAATGAACATGAAGTAGATCAATTTGGTATCTCTGAACGACTTCAACAAGCTTGCTCGATAAAGCTAATTCGTAGGGCTGATACCGAAACAATACATATTGAGGAACATCTACTTCATGAAAACGAAGATTAGCTCCTAGTTCATCCAACCGAACAGGATGAGAATATGTAATAAAATGAACCTCATGTCCTTTAGTTTTAGATAAGGCTTTTCCTAATTCGGTGGCAACAACTCCACTCCCACCAAATGTGGGATAACAAACAATAGCAACTTTCAATTTACTTTTCTTCTAGCAAGATTTCGTATACCAACTGTTGCATACGCGATCGAATATATTTTTTTGAAATCAAATCATTTCCCATACTTGGATAGGTTCGATTGGATAGCAAAACAAAAATTAGGTCATATTCTGGATCTGCCCAGGCAAAAGTTCCTGTAAACCCAAAATGACCAAAACTTGAATCGGATGCATCAGCAGCAACATTAAATCGGTTATTATTGATTTTTCTTTTTTTATCAAACCCTAGTGCCCTATCATTATTAAGATGTCGATAATGCCTAGTATTGAATAAATCAAAGAGGTTCGAATCAAAATATTGTTTATCCAAGAACCTTCCTTTATTTAAAAATATTTGCATTATTACCGCAACATCTTTTGCATTTGCAAATAACCCCGCATGTGCGCCTATACCCCCCATGAGCGCTGCTGCCATATCATGAACATAACCATCAACGATTCCATATCTAAAATAATCATCGTGTTCTGAAGGAATAATCTGATGATCAGGGAAATATAAATAAGGATTGTACGAAGTCCGCTGTAGCCCTAGTGGTTCAATCATTCTTTGACTAATCAATTGATCATATGGCTGATTATAAGTTTGTTGAAAGTATTCCATCAGAAGAATAAATCCCAAATCTGAATATCGGTATCTAGCCACTGGCAAGATTTTAGAAGAATAGATTTCATCCAAGATTTCTTGGGCATAATCTGAATGAAGAAACAATCCATCAAAAACCAAAATAGGATATTCTTCAGAATAATTTTGACTATATAGATTATTCGACGGTTTATGACTGATACTATCAAGCGTTGCTAAATAAAATGGGATCCATGAATGCAATCCAGACTGATGCGAAAGAATTTGCTTGATGGTTATTTCACTTTTATTGGTTTTGGCTGCTTTTGGTATAAGATCTTTTAATTTTTGATTTAATTGTAGTTTTCCATTACTCATATCCTGCATGAGAATTGGAACCGTTGCCAAAATTTTGGTTAGTGAGGCTAAATCATATAAATGGTGATTTTCTACTTTAATTTCTTTAGCATACGTATGATATCCAAAACTTTTATTATACGCTATTTTTCCTTTTCGAGCCACTAGTATTTGTAATCCTGGCGTCACCATTGAATCAATAATCACTTGGGCAAATTCATCTAATTGATTTAGTTTTTCAGAATCAAAACCAAGCTTTTGAGGATCGACATAGGGCATGGATTTGGTACTATTGAGTTCTATTCCAGAACCCAATTCGATACTTTTTGATGGTGAAACGGGTAGTTTGCCTTTAATCGAATGATAACCCATCAATGCATCAGCTGCAATTATTTGAGCTTGCTTCGAATTCTGATAAGCAACCAAAATTGATTCAATATCATTAGGTGATTTTAGTAGACCTAAAGCATACGGACTAGTAAAACTCACCAATATGACATCTATTTTTTTAGTCAGTTTTTCGATGGCTTCTAATTCGCTTTCATTAAATCGATAATCCACATAAGGTGAATGATTTTTTTTATGGTAAGCAATTAATACTGTATCAAATCCAAGACCATCGGCATCTAAATTTTCTAAATTTTGTCCATTGAGTTCTTCAAGATTAATATATTTGGATAATTGCCTTTTAAAAACATCTCCGTCAGCATCCCCTATCTTAAAATACCCCAACGTACTAAAGTCGAGTATGGGAATGCGATTGGTTTTATTACAAACTAACGTCAATGCATTTTTGATAGCCTCCTCAAACAATAGTTGATCCTGGGGTGGATTTAAATCTTCCATGATATTTTCAATTTCCACAGCTTGATAATCAGCTAATCCTACTTTGTATTTGGCTTTTAATATCTTTTTTACCGAATGCTCCAATCGTTGATGGGTAATTTCACCGGATTGAACTGCTTGCACTATAGATTGTATTCCCCCAGGAATATCATTGGATATCAATAAAACATCATTTCCCGCTTGAAAGGCCATTTTATCGATGCCCTCAGCAGGAGTATGGGTTGTCACTCCTTTCATATTGAGCGCATCAGTTAAAATCAATCCTTTAAAATCCATTTTTGATTTTAACAGATCGGTAATTACTTTTTTAGATAATGAAGTGGGGATGACAGAATCCGTTAAACTCGGCACATTCAAATGAGCGACCATAACCGATGGAAGTCCCTTTTTGATCAATTCTTGATAGGGATAGATTTCGATTTTTTCAATACGGGTTTTTGAATGAGAAATGGTAGGTAATCTCAGATGAGAATCGGCGTTGGTATCGCCGTGTCCGGGAAAATGCTTGCCAGTTGTTAAAATACCTGCTTTATGATGGCCTTTCATATAAGCTAATGCAGATGCTGTGACTCTTTTTTTAGATTCTCCAAAAGAGCGGTTGCCAATGATTGGATTATCGGGATTGGTATTAACATCCAATACGGGGCCATGATTCATATGAATTCCCAACCGTCTAGCATGTTTTCCCATCTGATAAGCAATACGTTCAACCAATTCCAAGTCTTGAATGGCACCAAGGGTCATCGCCCATGGAAAATCAATCACTGAATCAAGTCGCATTCCAATACCCCATTCTGCATCCATGGTGATTAATAAAGGGACTTTGGAATGTTTTTGAAATTCATTTAACCACTGGGATTGTTTTACCGGTTCACCTCTTGAAAAAATTATTCCCCCAATATGATTTTTTTTAATCAATTTTAAGGTATTATCAAATTGGGGATCATTTTCTGAGAAAACCATCGGAACAAATAATTGTCCAATTTTTTCTTCAAGCGTCAAACTATTATAGATGCTATCAACCCATATTTTTTGTTTTTCTTGTTGTATGTCACCCTCAACCAATAAAGGATTGGGCATCTGAGAAAAAATACCAAAAGGCAATAGGCTAAGGATTCCTAAAAATTTCATGACATCAAATAGCGTTTATGCCAACTGTTTTCAAGAGGTATTTTCCAATTCGTTTTTAATTCTTTGATTGTAGAAACCAAACTATTAAATACGAGAGTCGATCGGGTGATTGATTTACGATGTATTAAATCTTGAAATTCATTCCATCGAATAATTTGAATCTTTCCATTGATTTGAATGGCAACATCGGTTCTATTTAATAGTTGAATACTTATTCTTTTTTCAATACCCTGAATGGCATGCATCATGGCATCGATAGAGCATCCACTGATGGTTTGATGATGATCTAATCCAATGATAACAAATAACTTATGGATGATGGTAAATCCTGCCCACAAAGAAACTTGATGAGAAACCCACTGTTTTAAAAACTGATTTAATTCAACTGTGATGTTATCCATGTGTTTTGAATTCAGAAATTGATTAGATTGAAAAATCCAAATTCTAGAATCCTCTGATAATGAATCAAAAGATACAAGCATCCAACAAAGATTTTATATTGATTAATTCAAATAAAAAAGTCAATACTCCCCAAAATCAGTTAGAAATTAATCATCGAAAACTTCAATAGTAACTTCTTTTTGAATCAAATCAGTGAACTTACCATTATATCGAGTTGCTCTAACCAAATGATTATCAATCCAATGATAATTGCCCCCTCTTGGTTTTCCCATTAATAAACTATGGTATTTGAATCCATTTTTTTTTAACCATCGCTCCGTAACTTCTCTATGTGATTCTACTCTTGCAGTAAAAAAACAGATTAAATGACCTTGATCATACCATTTGTTTAATGTCTCTAGAGCATCTGGATAAACGCGGGCTGTTTCCATTCGATGAGGCTCTTCATTCGGAATGTCATCGCAAATCGTTCCATCGATATCAACTAAATAATTTTTAATCCCTTTTGGTAAAACAGGACTAACCGTTAATCCCTCTTCTACTTTTTGGTGCAATAAATTTTCTACTTCTTTACGGTCCATGATGATATTTTATTAAGAATATGATAGAGTGATTATATCTTGCTAAAGTCTACATCTCATTGGAGTGGTTTCTTTCGGTTTTATTCCTTCTACCAAATAAGGAAAAATGAACATATTTTTTTGGATTGGTCTGCAAATCGAGCATCAAAGCATTTAATGTCTGAGTTGTTTGGTTTAGATTTTCATAAAGATTTGGATTGGTTATTAGTTGTCCGATAGTGCCTTCATTAGACTGCATTAAACCAACCATTGAATCGATATGCCCAATGAGATTATTCATTTTGGCTAGTATAGAATTTAAATCAATATCCATCAAGGAATCTGAAAGTGATTTCATATTTTTTGAAGCCATCGCGATATCATTTATCGTCTGATTGACATGCTCTTGATTCTTTCGAATCCCAATGACAATTTCACTAGATAATTGATTGACATTATCAATGATGAGCGTAAAATCTTCTAATGCATTTCTTAACTTCACTTGTCCAGCATCATCAAAGACCGCATTAAACCCGATAACCAATGAATCTAGATTTGAAATCAAGTTTTCTAGCTTGATCTGAAGGGGTGCAAATTGATCATTGATTAGGGCAGTTAGAACTGGTTTAATCACCGAAGGCAATACATCGCCATGTTGGATTATATCGGTTTCATAACTAGGAATGATTTGTATAGCTCTTCCTCCTATTAAACTAGTTTCATAGAGTACTGCCGTACTATTTTTTGAAAATGTCAAATCTGATCGAAGATTCATTTCTACTTTTAATGCAGAAAAATCTTCTGAAAAGTCGATATCGGTTACTGATCCAACCGAAAATCCATTGATCGTTACCTTAGCACCAATACCTAAACCTTCAACATTTTCGAAGTAACTATAAATCTTTTTTGAGTTGGAAAGGACAAAATCATTTCTCAAAAAAGAATACCCTATGATAAATAAAGCAATTCCTGCAATAAAAATTATGGTAACCTTGACTTCTTTTGAAAATTTCAAAGCTTAAAAACTATCACAAAATTACTAATAATTACCACCCAAGTTCAATATTCAGATATAATATCTGCATCCTTAATTCCATGACCTCCTAATTATTGAAATGAAGGCGATGGTTTATTTGGAAATATCTTAAACACATCTCTTAAGAATCAAATATTATGGCTCATTCTTTCTAAAATATTTTTTAAATCAACTGTTTAGAATATTAATACCATTCATTAGTTCGTTTACCATCAATAAATCTGACAATTCCTGCATTTTTAAACCCTCTCGAAATCGCATCATTTTTATATCGATAGGCTTGATCTAACGATCGAGTCATTCCATAATAATACCTAATCAAATGATTATATGATTCTTTGGATATAGGAGATAATTCTTTAAAATATGAATCATAAGGACTTCTATTGATACTCGATACAACTAGTTGAACTCGATAACTCTCTCCTTTTGAATAATCCTCCGTGTCAGCTAGATGAATACCTATATTATCTTCTGAAATCAATGTGTTATTATTGACCCAATCACGATAATCGACAATCGCATCCGCAATGGCTTTGGCAAGTTCTTTTTGACCTTTGGATGATTTTAAATAGCTAGCATCTTTTGAATTGGTTAAAAATCCAGTTTCCAATAAAACACTAGGAACATTGGTTTGATGAAGAACTAGAAATCCCGCTTGCTTGATATTTCTGACTTTTCTTTTTAAATCAAATTCAACACGATCATGAATGAATTTTGCAGCCATGATGCTCTTATTGAGGTAATCTTGTTGAACATCAAATAGAGCGATGACTGTTTGGGGATTTTCTGGATTAAACCCTGGATAATTTTCTTCATATCCATCTTCTAAAAACACAACAGAATTTTCGTACTTGGCCACTTCATAATTTCTTTCACTAACATGAGTTCCCATAACAAAAGCATGGGTGCCTTGGATATTTGGATTTCGAATAGCATCACAATGAATAGAAATAAATAAATCAGCTCCTGTTTTGTTATCGGATCTTTTTATTTCATTGGCAATTTGAGCTCTGCGCCATAATTCAATAAACTGATCCGTTTGGCGTGTTAACATCACTTGAATCCCCTCATGGTATTTTAATTCTGTAGCAATTTTTTTACTGATCGAAAGAACCAAATCTTTTTCTTTGACCCCAAAAGCCATTGCTCCAGGGTCTTTGCCTCCATGGCCAGGGTCGAGGATCACCACAAAGGAATCATCATCCGAAATTTGAGCAACTAAGGCATTTACTCTCGATAAGAGTAAAACAATCCCTAGTCCAATAATCAATGATTTCATATAATTTAGGTTGCCCACTAGGTGTTTATTCTGGGCAAAATTAATCCTTAAATTTATTGCCCAAAATTCAGTTACTCATAAATTGTTACAACCAAAGATAATTTGCTGAATCGAAATAATCTTTTATTGGTACTCGCACTAATTGTTTTTCCAATAGCAACCACTGCCCATGGAAAAATTTTTTATCGTTTTGGTGAAATACAACAAGATACCATTCCTTCAGTAACCAATGATACGATTCCACTAGTCCAAATAGAACAACAAGCTTCTCTGATTACTGACCAAATCGATTATTCTGCTAATGAATATGTGCAAATTGATCGAATTCAAAATAAACTATATCTGTATGATCAAGCCGAATTATATTATCAAGATACCGAACTAAAAGCCGGGGTCATTATCATGGATTTTAAACTCAATGAGGTCTATGCCGGAAGAATTACTGATTCTGATGGAAATTTGGTACAAACCCCATCATTTAAACAAGCGGATAATCTCATTTATCCGGATTCGATTCGATATAATTTCGATACCGAAAAAGCTTTGATATGGAATTCTAAATCAGGACAAAATGGAATGGATGTGTTCGCTCGACTCACCAAAAAAGAAAATGATTCTACTTTTTATCTCAGAGATGCAAGAGTATCCACGGCGGGTCAAGTTTTGGGAAGTCGAACCGAAGGATTAGATTATTATTTTAGAGTTCGTAAAGCCAAAGTCATTCCAGGTAAACAAATCATTACTGGATTTGCTAATATGATTATTGCAGATATTCCAACCCCTATCATGGTCCCCTTTGCATATTTTCCTACCCAAACAACCCAAGAATCAGGATTTTTATTTCCATCGATTGGTGAAAGTATCAATCAAGGATTTCATATTCAAAATGGTGGCTATCATTTTGCTCTATCAGATTATTATGACTTGACCTTCACTGGGGATTATTATACCAATGGAAGTTTTGGAATAAGAACCAATACCCAATACATCAAACGATATAAATTTTCTGGAAACTTTTCATTTCGTTATGAACAAAATATTTCTGAAGAAAGAGGGCTCCCTGATTATTCCAAGTCGAGTGTGTTTAATGTTAGATGGTCTCACCGAAAAAATCGAAAATCAAATCCAAGTTCTAATTTTTCGGCTTCAGTAAACTTTGGAAGTAGTAATTATTTTAGAGAATCATTAAACCAACTCAACTCACCAAATTTTCTCAATAATGATTTGAGTTCTTCGATTGCTTATACCAAAACTTTTCCGGCCTATCCTCGTATAAATCTTTCATTTAATGCCAACTTATCTCAAAATTCACGTTCGATGCGAGTCAATTTAACTCTCCCCTCTTTCCAAGGGAATTTGGAAAGAATTTTTCCTTTTGCTCCTCGAATAGGTTCTAAAAAGGGGATTGTACAAAACATCAATTTTCAGTACAGCACAAAATTTGAAAACCGAATTATAACGGATGAAGATAAAATGTTTAAAAAAGAGATGTTTAAAGATGCACGATATGGAGCAACCCATACGATTCCAATATCAACCAATTTCAAAGTATTAAAATACTTAAGCGTCACTGTGGGATCCAATATCCGAGAAGTATGGACTCCCACTACCGTACGATATCGAGATTTTGATGCAAAACAAAATGCTGTGGTAAAAGATACCATTACTGGATTTGACCGATTTACTAGTTATAATATATCAACCAGTGTTGGAACCACTATTTATGGAACCGTTAATTTTGGATTGGATAAAAAAATTCAATCTATTCGGCATACCATGAGACCATCGATTTCATATTCTCAGCGACCTAGTTCAGAACGTTATTACGACACCTATATCATTGATGCCAATGGAAATACTGCTGAATATACACGATTTCAAGGTGGACTATTCGGGGCTCCTTCTCGATCCAAATCCAATTCAATGAGTCTATCGATTAGTAACTTATTTGAAGCAAAAGTGCGTGATCGAGATTCAACAGCCACAGAACCTAAAAAAATCACATTGATAAAAAATCTAAACCTATCAACTTCTTATAACTTCAATGCAGAAGAATTTCGACTCGCTCCTATTCGAATGACCGCAGGATTTGATATGGTTAAAAACAAGCTAGGGATGAATTTAGGAGCTACATTTGATCCCTATGCTCTTGATGAAAATAATATGCGAATTCCTGAATTTAATATAGATAAGGGTGGCGGATTATTACGATTAACTAGTCTCAATGTCAATTTTGATTTTAGTATCAGTAGTGATTTTTTTAAATCGAACAGAGATTCAGATTCCCAAGAATCTGACCAAGATCAGTTGGATAGTTCTCAACAAGAAAGTGCTTTTGGTGGTGGTCGATCTGATGACTTGTTTGGCCGGGCTCAAGATTTTACGAATCGAAACTTTTCCCAAGATGATGGTGAAGAATCCCCGAAGTATCCTTCTTATCGTACTGGTATTCCGTGGGACTTACGAATAGCCCATACCTTAACCTATCTCAATTCAACGAGACAACGAAGGATTTCAAATAACTCACTGATGTTTTCTGGCAATGTTGACTTGACCCCTAAATGGAAGGTCGGTATTTCATCGGGTTATGATTTTGAAGGAAAAGGGTTTACCTATACTCAATTCCGATTTGAAAGAGATTTAGATAGCTGGCGTTTGAATTTTGACTGGGTGCCTTTTAGCAATAGAGCATCATGGTATTTTTTTATTGGCATTAAATCTGGATTATTAAGAGATATCAAGTACGAAAAAAGAAGAGAACCTGATCGAAGACTTTAAATATGAAACAAGTTTTATTTACCCCCAAAGCCCCTCAACCCATTGGACCTTACCGCCAAGGGATTCGCGTTGGTAATACACTGTACACATCAGGACAAATACCCCTTGATTTAACCACCGGAGAACTCTTAGAGGGATCTATTTCAGATCAAACCCACTTGGTTATGAATTATTTAAAAGCAATTTTAAAAGCTGGCAACATGTCATTTTCCCATGTTGTAAAATCGGTGATTTATCTGAAAACCATGGATGATTTTCAAGCTGTTAATAAGATTTACGCCCAGCATTTTGAAAATATGACATCACCAGTACGAGAAACCGTTGCTGTTAAGACCTTACCAAAAAACGCTGAAATTGAAATTTCAATGATTGCTATAAAAGATTAATAATGCCAAAATTGGAATTATTCTGATAATAATAATTTGTGATATTCTATTAGTCTATCGATTGGTCTTTTGACAATTCGTCCCAATGTCAATTCATAGGAGTCTAACGCTTTTTCCACTTCTTTTTTTAAGTAAAAGGCAACCGATCCAATAAAATGAATTGGCACTTCTTTACAATTTTTAAACTGGAAAATTTGGTGTTCAATAAACCGATTGAGACCCTCAAAAATAAATTTTTGAAAAAGGGGTTCTTCTTTATTCTCAATAAGAAATTGCCCAACTTTAGCTAGATAGGTATTAGGATTTTCATTTTCGTATAAGTTTTTATTGATTACTTCATTTCTCATATCATACTTACTTTCAAACTTTGCTTTTATTTCTTTAGAAAGTTCATTGAAATAATAGCTTCTGATGAGTTGCTTTCCATAAAAATTTCCACTAGCTTCATCCATAATTATATATCCTAAAGATCGAACTCTTTGTTCTATATTTTTTCCATCATAGTAAGAACAGTTAGAGCCGGTTCCTAAAATACATACAATGGCCGGTTGGGAGGGTGTGATAGTGGCATATACAGCAGCATAGGTATCTTCTCGTATCAACAACGAACTATTGATAAAAATCTTGCCTAAAACTTTTTCCATGCATTGAGCTGCTGTTTTGACCCCCAGCCCAGCACCATAAAAGTAAATTTTTTTTACTTGGCTCTTATTTTGGATTAGTTTTGGGTTTTGTTTTATTCTCTGATCGAGAATTTCTTCTTCTAAAATCGATGCATTGAGACCTTGCGTTTTGGTTATAAATAATACCTTTCCCGTATTGTCTATAGCAATCCAATCTGTTTTGGTAGAACCGCTATCTGCAATAAAAACCATGTTCAGAAATCAACGTTCAAAAGCTAGTTTTGCTAAATCCAATAATTTATTAGAATAACCATATTCATTATCATACCAACTGATAATTTTATAAAATTTAGAATTTAGTTCAATACCGGCCCCCGCATCAAATATCGAGGTACGTTCATCACCAATAAAATCTTGAGACACCACATCATGTTCTGTATAGCCTAAAATCCCTTTGAGTTCGCCCTCTGACTGTTGTTTCATAATCTCTTTGATTTGATCATAAGAAGTTTTTCTAGATAGTCTTACCGTTAAATCGACAACCGATACATTTGCTGTCGGTACTCTAAAGGACATCCCCGTAAGTTTTCCAACTAAATCAGGTATGACTTTAGTCACTGCTTTGGCTGCTCCAGTCGATGCTGGAATGATATTCAGAAGAGCGCTACGACCATTTCGGAAATCCTTTCTTGAAGGGCCATCGACCGTAAATTGGGTAGCTGTAGTAGCATGTACTGTTGTCATTAAACCTTCTTGGATTTCAAAAGCATCATTGAGCACTTTCGCGATTGGAGCGAGACAATTAGTAGTACAAGAAGCATTAGAAATAATAGATTGATTCGCTATGAGGTCTTTATGATTGACTCCCATCACAAACATAGGGGCATCCGGAGAAGGAGCAGAAATCACTACTTTTTTTGCACCCGCTTCTAAATGCTTTGATGACAAAGTCAAATCTTTAAAAATCCCGGTGCATTCTAGTACTACATCGGCAGATATATCATTCCATTTTAATTGGGCTGGGTCAGACTCAGCCGTTATTCGTATGGTGTGGCCATTGACTAATAAATGACCATCTTGGACTTGTACATCTCCATCAAATTTTCCATGTACTGAATCATACTGAAGTAAATATTGCAAATGATTCACATCAAGTAGGTCATTAATACCGACAACTTGAATTCCTTTTTTAACTGCAACTCGAAAGGCCAATCGACCTATTCTACCAAAACCATTAATTCCTATTTTCATTGATTCTTTATAATTAAATACCTATTTATACACTTAATATTTTTGAAATTCTAACCATGTTTTTATTGATGGCAGATTTTCCTTTTACAGCATCTTTTAAAGGGGACAAAACTAATTTATCTAATTGGATGCCAATCATGATATTTGATTTTCCTTCTCTCAAAATTTCTACGGCATAGATTCCCATTCTTGAAGCTAAAACGCGATCATAATAGGTTGGACTCCCACCTCTTTGGATATGCCCCAAAACCGAAACACGGATATCATATTCCGGTAATTCTTCTCTAATTCGTTGTGCTAGATGATAGATATTATTTTTGGTTTTATCTCCTTCAGCCACAATAACAATACTCGAAGATTTACCACTTTTTTTACCGTATTTAAGGGTTTGAATCAAATTTTCTATTCCTTGTTCTTGTTCAGGGATTAAAATTTCTTCAGCACCAGCTGCAATACCCGCATTCAAAGCGATATGACCGGCATCGCGACCCATCACTTCAATAAAAAATAATCGGTTATGTGAAGAAGCTGTATCTCGAATTTTATCCACCGCTTGAATCACCGTATTGACGGCTGTATCAAATCCGATGGCTTTAGAAGTTCCATAAATATCATTATCGATGGTGCCTGGGATGCCAACGACCGGAATCCCATATTCTTTTTGGAAAATCATTCCACCGGTTAAGCTACCGTCTCCACCAATGATAATCAAAGCATCGATATTGTGCTTTTGAATATTATTCCAAGCTTTGGCCCGGCCTTGTTTTGTTCTGAATTCAACACAACGGGCAGATTTCAAAATCGTCCCACCACGATTGATGATGTTCCTAACGGTTCTAGCGTCTAAATCGATAAAATCATCATTGATTAATCCTTCATAACCCTGCATAATGCCTAGACAGTCCAATTTATAATATTGACAAGCTCTAGCTACGGCTCTTATACAAGCATTCATTCCCGGAGCATCGCCCCCAGATGTCATTAAAGCAATCTTCTTGACTTGACCCAATTGAATCTTGAAAGGGCACCAAATTTATGTTTTTCTATTTAAACTTTGGCTCTAGTACAATTTGTTTGGAAGTGGGCGAATAGCAATTGGGGTTCTGTATTTTTTGCGCCTAATTTTACTCTCATTCTTTATGACTAAAGCGATACATTATAAAATACAAAGATTACTTGCTCACTCTGAAAAGTAATTTAAACCCCCGATTAGTATAAATCCACAATTAAGGGTACAATAGAACTTCATAAAATATCTCAATCTCTAAGCCTTTTTCAAGAGCGATGAGTTCATAAATTTTTCATTATCGCATTCCCATCTAAAATTATAGTCTTTATGAATAAGGACGTTTAATACGACCATTAAATATCTCTGTTTTTCATGCGTATCAACTTGATATTTTTATTAATACCTGAGAGTAATATATTTTGAAACTAGAGTTCAAGATCGCTCGATGCCTCAGCTAAATCTCTGCCATTAGAAAATATTTCACCCCCCCCCGTTTTTGTTGACAAACTTTACCCACTCAGATTGTACCAATCCTTCAGAGAACCTTTCATTTTAATTTCAGATTGGGTTGATATTTCCCATTTTATCTCCATAAAAAGTTAAAATCAAAGAGGATAATATTGAAAATCAGAAAGTTATAATCTAAATCATTAAAAGAAAAT
This sequence comes from Flavobacteriaceae bacterium, assembly GCA_965221765.1. Classification (GTDB taxonomy): domain Bacteria; phylum Bacteroidota; class Bacteroidia; order Flavobacteriales; family Flavobacteriaceae; genus Bin25. The sequence goes on along the minus strand of OZ244911.1, from coordinate 1,223,895 downwards.
TCGACTCAACATATCAGTTCAATACCCTTGACATGGTCTTTGATTTTTGCAGTATTTCTTCCCACTCACTTTCAGGCTTACTATCCAATGTGATTCCAGCCCCAACAAACAATCGCACCGTGTCATTTAATATTTGAGCACATCTAATATTAACAAAAAGTGAAAAGTCATCAATATCCGTTGGTCCTAAAAATCCTGAATAAAAGTATCGACTATAGCCTTCGTTTTGCTTTAAAAATGCCAAAGCATTTTCTTTAGGATGACCTGCAATTGCAGAGGATGGGTGTAATAGCTCGAGAATTTTTGTAGGATGATAATCAGTTTGAAATCGAAATTCAGTCAACAAATGAAATAGGTGACCAGCATTTAAATCTGAGGTCTTGCTTATATCAATTTCATAATTACCACATATTGATTTTAAATCATCATGAATCTGATTTTGGACTATTTTTTGTTCATATTTTTCTTTTTCACTCCAAGGTCTATATTGATTCGCATCGGATGATTTAGTCCCAGCTAATGCAACTGTTTTATAATGAATCCTATTTTTTTTAAGTAGTAGTTCTGGAGTAGCACAAAGCCACGTGGCAATTTTAGGATGATGAATAAAAGAAACAAATGCATTTTGGTATTCTGATAAAGTGTTACAAAACAAATTAGAAGGGTTATGACTAGTGGTGGTTTCTCCATGTGCAGATACAACAACTTTACTCGCATTTTTTTCAAGAATATATTTTTTGGCATTTGCTACCAATTTAATAAAAGAAGATCGATCAAATGATGCTGAACTAATGGAATTTTTAGAATGTATAGAGCGTTTATGGGGTTTAATTAAAAACTCTTCCGATTGATCTCTTATTAATAAATTATGTTCTCCCCCATAATAAAAAGGGGCTAATATAAACCCAGGTGATGAAAACTCGGATGTTTTATTAATCGCTAAATCATTTTGGATGTACAAGTGAACTTCATCTGAATTTGGAAAACGAAAAAAAACAAAGGCTCGATCTTCCTCCCATAGCTTATCGAATTTTTTAATCAACGTATCCATCACTCAAGGCCTCCTTATTATTTGACATTATATTCAATTGGCGAAACTAAGCATTTAATTTCTACCATATTGAGAAACATAGATTTAAATCTAATAGTTTATGTAGTCACTCCTTAAAAACTCAAATTGAGTCCATCATCCCCTTTATACGGGGGGGGGGGGTTGAATGATGCCCTACTAGCGAAGACAGAGTTTTGAAATCGGCAAGAAAATGCGTATTTTACTTGCAAAACCTTGCAGAAATGATTAAAAAAAATAACGCCAAAACAATTCCCATGATTTGAATCAGCATTTGCAGACCTTTTCCATCCAAACCATCGCATCCAATGGCTAGCCGATGCCATCGACTGATCACCTTTTGAACAAGTCTTTACTCGGTGGTATGCTCCCAAAGGCCGTCTAGCCATCCCGATGCGTGTGATGGTGGGTGGTTTGATGCTCCAACGACTTGATCATCTAAAGGATGAAACCCTCTTGGATCGCTGGATTGAACATCCTAGCATGCCGTATTTTACCGGACGGATTTCATGAAATAAGAACCCCCTGGCGATTCTTCTGATGGGGGTCCTATTAGAAAACGGATGGGCGAAAAAGAGATAAAGACCCTCTTTGCTTATTGGGTTCAGTGGCCTCCAAAAGAAATCAAGAAGTCCTCATCGATGGTGTTATCCCATACCACTGTCCAAGGCAACAACGTGATGGTTCCGACCGATGCCCAACGGAATCAAAAAGTCATCGATCAATACAACCAAATCGCTAAAAAAGAGAATATAAAACAATGCCAGAGGGTTGCCAAGGCCAGTGCGTCAAACTTTTCATGGGAAGCCTCCTCGACGAGCCAAAATAGCCGCCTCCAAACGCAAGACCTTCACAGGTCGATCAGTGCGAGCATGAAAGCGAAAACTTCTCTCTCCATCACTCGATGATGATCTAGAAGACTTGAAGTGGTACCAATGGGTGATGGATCAACAAAAAACCCATCAGAATAACGTCGATGCGATTCATCAACCATGCACCGCTGGTATGGCCAAAGGCAAGGCTCATAAGAACTATGCATTGGGTAATAACGTCGGCTTGATGGCCACTAGGGGTCGACAGATGATCATCACAGCCATCGGTGCTTTTGAGGGCAACCCTCATGATAGCCAGACCACCATATCAATGCCAGGCCAACCATTGAAAAGGGATCCCCGGATCGAAAACAAAAGAAACAGAAGAAGTTCCGACGCCCAGCCGCTATGGAACCGCTCATTGGCAACCTTAAAACAGAACATCGGATGCCAAAAAACGACTTGATGGGCGGCCAATCACCAACCATCAATGCCTATTTAGCAGCAACAAGGTGGCCTTGAAAGAAATTCATGGAACCATTATAGTCGACGATGTTCTTTTTTACTTTTTCAAAGGGTCTCCTTTTTCAGCCCAAAGAACTCTGATAATAAAACTAAGTGAACTACAACTAATAAAAAAGACTTTTTAAGGAGCGACTAGATAATCGTCATCAAATCTCCACGTTCCATTCATGTTTTTTCGAATCGCTTCAATTTCTTTTTCTGGGGGGGGTAGAAACTTCTTCTGTTTGCTTATCAATCAGTATTTGGATAAAATAAATTGGGTCTTTCTTCTCTGGTGTCTGCACCACCTCCTTTGACCAACGTTCCACCATCTTTCCACCAACCATGTTCATCTTCTTTCCATTTACTTCTTTCTTTAGCCTGCTGGTCATGGGTTAATTCAAGTTCATTGAATTGGCATTGAGTACTATTTTTTGCAAAAACAATCGTATACTCGTGAGTCGATGCAAAATGTTTTGCATCAGACCGTCCACCAAGATTCATAATGGTTGGTAAAACAACCACTTGATTTTTAAATCCAAATATTTTTTACATAAAAGAATAAGATTCGCAACCTCATGATCGTCGATGCTTATGATAATCTTACCTGATTCTTTTAAAAGATTTTTTGCTAACTCTAAACATTTACTCATAAAGGACAGCCAATAACTATGACGAAATGGAGAATCCTTTTCGACAAGAACCCCATTAGGATATTTTTCTAACAATCGCCTATCTTTATAAACAAAATCCTTGTTTCCCGTATTATAAGGAGAATCTATATAAATTAAATCAATCTTCCCCTGGTGAGTATAATTGAGACAAGTTAAAGAGTGATGATTTTCTCCTTCAATTAAAAAATGGGGGGGGGCAATTCTATTTTTTCAGAAAAGTCAAGTGATGTAATCGATTTTGACTTTCTTTTTCAAATGCTTCAAGCCTATCAATCCAATGTATCCCATATCTCTCTTTTTGAGATTCTAAACTTTTAATTCGTTTTTTTAATCTTTTATTCTCATGGAATAGTTTCGTGAAATCTTGGTTATCTTGTATCTTATTACAAGCTTAATAAGAAAACATTATTTCCTAATCGAAAACGACAATGCTTCTTGCATCTGTTTTTTGGTTCATCCAGGATTTTCAAAAGACATTTCTAATTCTTTTTTGGTTGGACGATAAGATGATGGAAGCTTTTGAACCCATTTGGTTTGAACATAACGAGCATCGATGGGTTTGGGTTTGGTGGACTTCATTAGAAAAAGATTAATCAATCAAGTAAAAGTAGTCATTCCATAGAATTAAAATGAAATCACAATGTTAAGCCACTAAATCCCGATACAAAAGCTGTTTCTTCGTCATGTTTGAAGCTACATAAGTCATTTTATTCATGGGGAATAACGCTTTGATATGGTGCCTTGTCGTGAATTCTTGCACATAACGATTGAGATGTTTTCGGCTCATCCAATGATCAGTCCTATGATAACCTCGTTTGAATAAAACCCAATGGCCTTCAATCCCATTCGTATGGACCTCCTCTCGAGCATATTCAAACTTTCCATGATTCACCGCTTGATGATCTCTTGGAAGTCCCCAATAACATCGGAATTCATCCGTGTAAATCAAACAATCTTCCGTGGTGTTCTCCGTAATAAAGGCATGCCGTGTTTGACCATTGGTGTTTTCCACTGAACAAGCGATAATCTGATTCGCCTCTCAGCATTTCATCCCAATGATGGGAATCTTTCCTGCAATACCACGCCCTAATGGACTTCATTCTTTTCGTCTTTTTAAGGACCTCTTCTTTCGTTTGCCACCCCTATAGGTTTCATCGACTTCCATCGTTTCTTTTTTGACTTCAAAAGCCCATCGGATGCATCGTAATAAAAACCACATGCTGATTTTTGAGTGATGCCACATTCTTTGGCTAATCGAACCGATGAAATCCCTTTGGTATGGTTGGCTATGAGATAAATCGCCACAGCCCATGTTGGATAACTCCATTGAGAACCTTCCATCACCGAACCTGATTTCAAAGAAAATTTGGCTTTATTGGGGCAGGCCATCACGGCAACGATAGAGTCCATGAATGTTCAACCACATTGGATATGGCATAATTGACATTTTGGGCATTTTATTTCATCATTCCAAAGCTCTCTCATCAACCATTGTTTCACCTTTTCTTCAGTACTAAATAATCGTAGTAATTTCATCAAATGCAACTATTTTTGACTTACTTTTGACACTTCGGTATATAATTCCCTAATAAAAAAAGGGGGGGGTAGTTTATTCGTTCGCGTGAACTATTTCCAAATGCAATGGAAAGACTTAAACTATGAACGAAAATAACTCCGAGCCCAACCGACTCATGATTCGTTTGTCTCCTAGGATGCCATGGTGGTCTCTCCCATTGGCTTTTTCGATATTCTCTTCCTGTCGGGATGACGATGTGTCTCCTATGTCGTTACCCCCCCCCCATATATAAGATAGTCACGTCCTCTAGCATTGGCGGGGAGATTACGCCCACCCAACGCATCGAAGAGGGCCAAACCGTCTCGGTCACGGCCACGGCCAATGTCCATTATCAATTCAAGGAATGGACGGGGGATTGTGGCATTAGTAGCCCCAATCCTAGCATCGATTTTAAAGTGAGTCAAGATTGTTCGATCAGAGCTATTTTTGAAAAGAGGCCCTATCCAGTTACCGCTACCCCCACCCCAGGTGGTTCGATAGATGGCCTTCCCTTTGATAAAATCACCCAAGGGCAAGCCGTCGTTCTGACGGCCCTAGCGGATGAAAACCATGTGTTTACCCAATGGACTACCGATGCCTCATCGGGTTGTCCTGATATTAGAGATCCCGAGAATTCGAAGTTATATTTTTTCATTCAAGGCCCCTGTGCGTTAAAGGCGGTCTTTGCCAAAGCCTCTCGCACGATTACCACGGAAGTCAATGAAGGGGGCTACATCACGCCCGACACCACGGTAGAACACGGCCAAGAGGTCTCCATTGCCCTAACCCTTGATGGGGGCTATGCCTTCGAAAAATGGACGGGGGACTGCGGGGATTTCAGTAGCGATAAAACAACCGTTACATTCGAAGTCACCAAGGATTGTCAAATCCAAGCAATCGTAGCAAAGAAGGCCTACACCATCACCCTCAAGGAGCCACAGGGGGGCATCATTGATGGTCTTGAGGCCTCGGGGAAGGTCTCCCAGGGGGAAACGGTTCATTTGTCCGCTCAAGCCGATGAAAACCACGTGTTTGTCCAATGGAAGATCTCCGATGAGGCTTCAGCCTGTCCGACGCTAGACCATCCCACCGATTCCAAGCTTTCATGGGTGGTAGAAGGTCCCTGCACCTTGGAGGCAGTCTTTATGAAAGCCCCTCACACCATCACCACGGAAGTCAATGAAGGCGGTCGCATCAACCCCACCCCTAGCATCACAATAGAACATGGTCAAAAAGTATCGGTGGAAGTGGCCGTGGATACGGGCTATACCTTCGAAAAGTGGACGGGAGACTGCGGGGATTTCAGTAGCGATAAACCAATGGTTACATTCGAGGCCACCAAGGATTGTCACATCGGTGCGGTCTTAGAAAAAAAGACCTACACGATTACCACGGAAATCAGTGCTGGGGGTCGCATCAAACCCACCCCTAGCACCACCGTAGAACATGGCCAATCAATTAGCATCAGTATCGACATTGAAGAAGGCTATGACTTGAAGGAATGGACGGGGGACTGCGGGAATTTCAGCAGCAATAAACCAACGGTTACATTCGAGGCCACCAAGGATTGTCACATCGGTGCGGTCTTAGAAAAAAAGACCTACACGATTACCACGGAAATCAGTGCTGGGGGTCGCATCAAACCCACCCCTAGCACCACCGTAGAACATGGCCAATCAATTAGCATCAGCATCGACATTGAAGAAGGCTATGACTTGAAGGAATGGACGGGGGACTGCGGGAATTTCAGCAGCAATAAACCAACGGTTACATTCGAGGCCACCAAGGATTGTCACATCGGTGCGGTCTTAGAAAAAAAGACCTACACGATTACCACGGAAATCAGTGCTGGGGGTCGCATCAAACCCACCCCTAGCACCACCGTAGAACATGGCCAATCAATTAGCATCAGGACATTGAAGAAGGCTATGACTTGAAGGAATGGACGGGGGACTGCGGGAATTTCAGCAGCAATCAATTGACGGTTGCATTTAAAGCCACCAAAGATTGTCGGTTGGCGGCGGTTCTGAAGGCCGTGGAGCCACCTGCCACGGAGCCAGACTTCCCACCATCGAATCCCACCCCGGTCAATGACTGTGACAACCCCTTAGAAAAGGCTTCCAATAGGAAGACCATCCGTATCAAGCCGGCTTGTGTGAATAACGGATCCGAGTTGGTGGGCAAGACCTTCGCACTAGATGGGGAATCATACCTCATTGTGGATGATGATCGCCTTCGAGAACGGAGAGATAACGGCGGATCGATGAAAAACATCGTGACCACCTTGGTCACGGACATGGGGAGCTTGTTTTCTAAAAACAGAGGCTGCGATGAGAACCAGATGCGTTGTCAATTTATCAGTAGCACTTTCGAGGAGGACATCAGCACCTGGGATGTGAGCCAGGTCACCAACATGGATTTTATGTTTGCCGGAGCCAGTACCTTCAATAAAGACATCAGCCAATGGGATACTAGTAGCGTTCGGACGATGGTAGCGATGTTTGAAGGGGCGACGGCCTTTAATCAAGACCTCAGTGGTTGGAATTTGAGTCAGGTCACTCGATGTAATAATGCGGTATGCGGTTTGCGTATTGCCAACCGACCCGATTTTCCAAATTGCAATCCCGGTTGTCCCCCAACCCCACTCATAATCCAATCTCTACCCACACTCCAATTCAAAGTTTGTCATGGAGTGACAGTTCCCATCGATGCCCCCTGTCCTAATGATTTACTGATTAAACATGAAAATTTCGTCACAATCATCATTAATCCAGAGATTCAAGATCCTTGGAAATACGAGGGACAAAGAGCATCGGTCGATGGAACAGAATATACCATCGTGAATGATGTTTCGCTCAAGCGATTCGTTAGAGAGGACGATAGTGATATGGTGTGTACCACATTGGTGAGGGATATGGAAGGGTTGTTTCGTGGGAAAGCCACGTTCAATCAAGACATCAGCCAATGGGATACTAGTAGCGTTCGGACAATGGTAGCGATGTTTGAAGGGGCAACGGCCTTTAATCAAAACATTAGCAGTTGGGATGTGAGTAATGTGAAAGATATGAATAGAATGTTTTATGGAGCTAGTGCGTTCAACCAAGATATTGGAGATTGGAATGTCAGTCGTGTTACTACCATGAGATCTATGTTTAGAGAAGCCGTTTCTTTTAATCAAGACATTGGTGATTGGAATGTCAGTCGTGTTACTACCATGAGATCTATGTTTAGAGAAGCCGTTTCTTTTAATCAAGACATTGGTGATTGGAATGTCAGTCGTGTTACTACCATGAGATCTATGTTTAGAGAAGCCGTTTCTTTTAATCAAGACATTGGTGATTGGAATGTGAGTAGTGCCACTAACATGGTAGAAATGTTTACTAATGCTTCTGTATTCAATCAAGACATCGGTTCATGGAATGTGGCAGGTGTTATTGATATGGGAGGGATGTTTTTCGGAGCTAGTGCCTTTAATAAAGACATTGGTGATTGGAATGTGAGTAATATCAGTAATATGGGTTTTATGTTTTATAACGCTAATGCGTTCGATCAAGACATTGGAGATTGGAATGTCGGTAACCTCATCACTATGAATGCAATGTTTTATAACGCTAATGCGTTCGATCAAGACATCGGAGATTGGGATGTCAGCAGTGTCACCAACATGGGAGGTGTGTTTTTCGGAGCTAGTGCGTTCAATCAAGACATCGGAGATTGGGATGTCAGTAGTGTTACTCATATGGATTACATGTTTTCGGGTGCTAGTGCGTTCAATCAAGACATCGGTTCATGGAATGTTAGTAGTGTCACCAACATGGGAGGGATGTTTTTTGGAGCTGTTATGTTCGAACAAGACCTTAGTGATTGGGATGTTGGTAATGTTATTTCTTGTAAAGCATTTTCTGCTTCTTCGGCCTTAACTCAATCAAATCGCCCTTCATTTACCAATTGTACCCCGTAATTTGATGAATCACGATATTTTGTATTTCTATTTACAGATGACTTATCACCATAACGCCTTAGGTTATTTAGTCGCTCCTTAAAAAGTCCAAATATAGTCTCTAGTCCCTATTATATGGGGGATTGAATGGTTACATTCTAGTGTTTAAATCTGCAAGGAAATGCGTATCTTGGTCTCAAAACCTTGTAGAAATAATCAAAAAAATAGCCCCCCAACAGCCCCCGTTATTGGACTGGGAATTTAAACGTATTCTCCATCCAAAACATAAGATCAAGTGGCTGGCTGATGCCATGGATTGGTCTTTTTTTTGAAAACGCCTTTGGTTCCTTTTATTCCCCAAAGGGCCGTCTAGTCAAGCCCATTGGGTTGATGGTTGTATGCTGAAACGGCTTTACCATCTAGGGGGTCAAACCCTCATGGAACGGTGGATTGAAAATCCTACCCTGCCGTACTTCACGGGTGTTGATGTCATGAAACACCAACCCCCTGGCGATCCTTCTGATGGGAGTCACTTTAGAGACCGTATTGGCCAAGCAGGCATGAAAAAGATCTTTGCTTAATCGGTTCATTTAAATCAAAAGGAAATCAAGAAGTCTTCATCGATGGTCTGATCAGATACCACCGTACCAGGGAACAACGTGAGGTTTCCGACCGATGCCCAACGGAATCAAAAAGTCATCGACCAATGCCACTAGATGGCCAAAAAAAATAAAACAACGGCAGACGGTTGCCAACCCCTCCAAAGAACGGGGGTGTCAAACCGTTAACGGGAAGCCTCCCCGACGAGCTAAAAAAGCTAAAAGGCCACGTCTAATCGCAAGACCTGTCGGCCGACCAGTGCGGGAATGAAAACGAAAACTACCCTCTCTGCAACCGAGCCCATACCAAAAAGAACTCGATCGGTACCAACGAATCATCCATCAACAGTGATTTGATAACAACAAAATCAATGCCATCCACCAGCCATTCACGGCTGCTATGGCCAAAGGCAAAGCTCATCAACCGTATGCATTTGGAAACAACGTGGGACTGATGGCCACGGGAGGCCCAACCATGATCATCGCGGCCATCGGTGCTTTTGAGGGCAACCCGCATGATAGCTAGACCATCGAGCCCTTGTTGGAACAACACGAATCCATTGTGGGGCGAGCTCTCAAAGAATTGGTGGTTGATCGAGGGGAACGCGGAAAGCGTCCGATGGGAAACACCAAGAGATCAATGCCAGGTCAACCATTGAAAAGCCATACCCCCTATCAAAAACAAAAGGAGCGGAAAAAGTTTCGACGCCCAGCAGCCATGGAGCCGCTGATGGGCCATCTTAAAACAGAACATCGCATGGGATAAAACGATCTGATGGGCGTCCAATCCCCAACCATCAATGCCTATTTGGCTGGGAGAGGGTGGCATTTGAAGAACTTCATGGAACCACTAATTCAAGAGGTTCTTTTTGCTTTTTCAGGTGGTCTCCATATTCAGCTCAAAAAACTCCGATAATAAAAATAAGTTAACGACAACGGATAAAAAAGAGTTTTTAAGGAACGACTATTTAGGTAATTCGGTTGTTCAAACCCCAAACATCGATCGCCTCGCCCAAATGGAGATTTCTTTCAACAACACCTACAATATGGGTGGTCGGAATAAAGCCATCTGCGTAGCCTATCGCTCGATGATTATATCAAGATTATCCATAACTGACTCCCAATATTCCCATTCATTCATCTAACTAATATCATCTTGATAAGCCCATTGCTCTATTGTTTTCATTTTACTTTTGGTTTAATATCATTTCTAGGCGTTTAGAATGTGGAATTTCTGACTTTCTGAAATCGAATCTAACGCCTCGACTTGTAACTCTATTGAACCTGCCAAATTATCAAGGAAGTAATTTGTTTTTTTGGCTTGATTTTCCAACCCATCAAAACCACTACAAAGGATTATATTTTGATTTTTAATACTTTCATTCAATCGATTCAAAACCTTTAATAATTCCACTTGAAACGGGCTTAGATTCGATTGTTTAGACGATTCGACATCGTCATTAGACTCGATATTATTTTTTGTTGTCATTGTCATTGTTTAGGTTGTTCATTACTTTCTCACTCCATTCAATACTACTATATCGAATACCGACCCCATCAGCCGCCTCAATGTGCCCCTCAAATTCAATCTCTTGGTCATGAATAAAACTGTTGAATCGGTCTTTTTTATTCAAAGAAAATCGAATCTGAAATAGGTGAGTGTTGCCCCTGTTTGTTGGTCTTTTGCCAACCAAAAATGATAGTCTTGGTCTTTGGCCATCATTAAAATCTCTAGCATCCCTAACCGAATCGACCGAATAAAATCGTCTCGATTTCGAATTCGACCGATATAGATAATCTTAGCCCCTTTCATAGTTGTGGATTGGGTTGGTAGGCCTTCAACTTGATTTTTTGCCAATAGTCTTGACCACTACTCCCAACCAATAGTTTAACAGGCGTGGCACTTTGCTTAATATTTGATCTTGTTAATCGTCTTGTTTCTTTATCATAGGTATTGATTTCGATAGCCCATTTTCTATTGTGCTTACCACTGCCTTTAATTTTCTAAAAACTAACTATCTAATTGATTGAGAAATTGAGTTTTGGATAGACTATATTTCAACTCTGACAATCCCTCCTCTTTTAAGTGGTTGGAGTAGGCTTGGTAGAGTTCGTCTTTGGTTAAACAAACCTCACCCCGCTGAGGAATTTTCAAATCTAAATTTTCTACAAAAGACCAACCCCATCGATTGAGAATAATAATTCCTCTGTATTTTCTCTCGGTCTGGGACTGTTGGTATAGACCAAATTGGGGCGTTTTTTTGGGTCTAGGTTGGTTAGAAATCCCATTACAATCCGACCCATCCATAAGACGATCTCTGGCAATTCTAATTCTAGTTTTCGACCCAATCCAGGGTCAATCTTAGTCACTTCATCTAAGAAATAGGTTTTAATGGGGTCAGATATTTCAGTAACTGCACCATAAATTGGCAGTACATTATTCGCAGCGTCTAGGATATTAGTGAGAAGTGGCATACAAGGGGCGTCCTTTGAAATAGTTGCTTCTTAATTGCATTTCATTACGCCTCGTCTGACGCTTGGTACCGTCGCCCCTGGTTTTGTTTTTAGAAACATCGTCATCCGATTCTAAACAAACGCCTTGCATTGATTGAACGCTATTGCCTCGCTATCGCTCATCTTTATGATTTCTGAATTCAAAAGAAACCATCGATAGAATGTAAAGTACTACCTATCATTTTTTGAATCAGCAAAAGCAAAGTGCTTTTGCCTCGTATGCCTTTAGCACTAAGTAGGAAATCATGATAATAACCCTCGTTTTTGAGTCCTATAGTCGAATAAAGCAATATCAAGCACATCTCTGTATATCTCCACTCTAATTGATTCCTTTCGTTGGGATATTGCAATTTGAATGAACTACTGAGGTATTGGTAAAAGGTTGGGATACATTGCAATTCTGAGACGATTTGCTTAGGCGTTCTAGGTAGGTTTTCAAAGTCTTTAATTGTATATGATTGGATTAGAAAGACAAAACGGGCGTAATGCTTACAATCATGCTCATCTAGCTGTCCTATTTCTAAGGTTGTACGCCTTATCTAAGAAATTAATTCTAGGGCTTAATTGTTTGATTGTATCAAACCAAGAAATCGATTGTACTCGCTTATTGACCTCCATTCTGAGACCATCCATAAAAGCCCTGGTATTGCTATGCTTGGCATCAATATCTAAGAATTTTAGAACTTTTTTGAAACCATAAAATTCAAAAGCTCTTGGGTTTCGTCCTGAGACCATTGCTCTAACTGAACATATCGAACCCCATTATAGTAATTGGGGCATTTCTTTGATTCATACTAAAGTATCCTCTGAGAGGACTAACGCTTGTTTTGGGCGTTCATAGGTACCAAAGAAGGTATTGACAATGATTTGAATCATCGTTTTTGAACTTTCTTGACTTTCGATTTGGTTGGATTCGTTCGTAACCATAAAACGAAATTGCTTGAGTTTGGATTCTAATTTTTTTAACTCCTGTCCTATCTCAAAATAGACCTCAATATTTCGGAACTCTTGGTAAATTTCATTAAACCATAATAGAGCAAATTCGTTTTAAAGCATCAAAAAAGAGTATAAAAATTTAAATTTCGTCAAAGAAAAATCCCTCTCTAATCCTGTTTTTTATACTATATCATCGTTGTTTTTAAATTTTTCATAACTAATAGAATAATGATTATATTTGTGGCGTTTATTTTATTAACTTTTACCAAATTGAAATGAGAAAACCATTATTTAAAGCGTGCGGTCTGTGGTTTCTAGGTGCGTTACTTTTAATTGGTTGTGATAACAATCAAGATGAAATAGATGCATTAGAAGCTAAAATTGACCAAATTGTAACTCAAGATTTTCAAAGCAAAATTGCGACTCTAGGAAATCAAATTAACGGTATTGCAAAATCATTAACTGATTCGCGTGGAGAGGTATCGAACACTATCGCTTCCGAAGCAAAAAAACTTCAAGATGCTATCGACGATTTAAAAACTCAAGTTGAAACTGGTCAAACAAGATTAACAGACGCTAGTAATACTGTTATAAACCTCGGAAATGCAGTTTCAAATTTACAAAGTCAAATAGCCGGATTGGAATCGAGGGTCCCCACGACTGCAAAAGATGTTGTGGACGATGAAACGCTCAAAGCATTTGTCGAATGGGCCAAGGCCGAAATCGAAGCAGCTGTGGATGTCACCGATGCAGCTGAAATCGAGTTGAAACTCAGAGAAAAGAGTGAGTTCAATGATGGGGACGATACATACCTCATCAAAGTGTTCGAGAGAACGAAGGATTTACTAACTCACGGTAAAGATCAAACGCTTGAAGGTATAAGCTTATCGGGCCACGATGATTTTAATGAACTCTTCGATAAATCCAAGGATGGGGGTTTTGTGACGTATAAAGACGGTGGAGAAGAAAAAAAGGCTTATGCAGTCCAATATAAAGACGCAGTAACCAATCAAAATTACGTACTCATAGGTGGCTACACTGGAGATCTCTCAGATTTAGGAAGAAAATTTATTAATATAGAAAAGCCATCAATCACTGCTTCAGATGTTAGAGATCGAGAGTCACTCGTCCAATTTGTCAAAGAAACGGCTGAATTGGCGACCGCCCAATTCAAACAAGGAGTAAGTGTCCCTCAATTAAGGAATACCTTCCGAAAAGAAGGAGGTCATTGGAAATCTGGTTCTGTCTATGTATGGATTGTCAGTAACGAAAATATCAATCTTTTTCATGGCGCTAATTTAAATCTCGAACATCGATTCTCAAACTTCGATAGAGTGGATAAAACTGGACAAAGATTTGTCGAGATATTGATTAATGGAGCACGAGAAAATGGGGATGAAGGACAATTCTTAGAATATTTCTATGATAGTCCAAGTGACCCGGATGATGATGATGAGTCCGCAAAACTCGGCTTTGCATATGCTTTTGATTTGGGTTTGCCTTCTATTCAAGGAAAATTTGTCATCGGTTCTGGAATCTATACAGGCGAGTTTAAAACGACTGCCGAAGAAGTTAAAAACGACGACCCCAAAACACTCGAAGCATTTGTCCAATGGGCCAAGACCGAAATCGAGCAAGTTACGGATGTCACCGAGGCCGCCCAAATCGAGTTGAAACTCAGAGAAAAGGGTGAGTTCAATGATGGGGATGATACATACCTCCTCAAAGTACTGAAAAAAACTGGGGATTTGCTAACTCACGGCACTAATCGATCGTTTGAAGGTTTAAACTTGCTGGAATTTGAGGATGAAAATGGGAAAAAGGCTATCGGACAGTTGCTCCGTAAAGAGGGTAGTGATGGTGGCTTTGTGAAATATAAAGACGGTGGAGAACAAAAACAAGCTTATGCAGTGGGGTATAAAGATAGAATAACTAATGATGATTATGTGCTTATCGGCGGTTATACCCAAGATCTCACGAATGCAGAGCGGAAAACTATCTCAATACCAAAGCCCGATACCACTGCATCGGATGTTAAAGATCGAGAAACACTCGTCAAATTTGTCAAAGAAGCGGCTAGTGTAGCTTCCGAGCAACTCCAAAAAGGAGTAAGTGTTCCTCAGCTAAGAAATACCTTCCGAGAAGAAGGAGGTCATTGGAAATCTGGTTCTGTTTACATATGGATTGTCAGTGAAAAAAATATCAATCTTTTTCATGGCGCTAATTTAAATCTCGAACATCGATTCGCAAACCTTGATAGACTGGATAAAAATGGAAAGCGATTTATCGATATATTGATTAGTGGAGCACGTCAAAATGGAGAGAAAGGACAATTCTTAGAATATTTCTATGATAATCCAAATAACGATCAGGATGATGATGAATCGGCAAAACTCGGCTTCGCCTATAGCTTTAGTTTCCCTTGGAATCCTGAACAAAAGCTTGTCATCGGTTCTGGAATTTATACAGGTGATTTATAAACGAATAGCCAAATGATAAGATAGCTTCTCGTTATCTGCGTATATTGGAAATCCAAATACTCCATCCCCTTTTTTAGGAGGTGGAGTATTTTTTTTTATTCATTTCATTTTTCTTGTATTTTTTCTATTAATTGTGTATTTGATACAATGATTTGATTTTTACGATTCAACAAAAAAATCAATGATGATATTTCGAGATCAATACAATATTGGATTTTGTTTAATTAAACTTATTGGAAATGATTTACCTCGGTCCACAACTAATTGATTATTGCATATAGTTAAGGATAAAAAAGATAATTCAACTATTCCCTTTTACCAACGAGTTTTTACATGCTTTATAAGCTATTATACATTTGAACATGGGATGGGCATCGTTTATTTCAATTTGATTAAAACCCCCTTACTTAAGGGAAACTTTTGGAATCATTTTTATTTTTTTCAATGCCAAAAAAATAAAACTGTGGATTTCAAACAAATCATCACTAGTCATCTGATAGATGCGCCAAGCATGGAATTTTTTAATAATCCCATGCCGATAATCTGAGTGATTATGTCCCTGAGTTTATGTCATATCATTTCAAAGATAGGGGGCCAAAGGGGTGGTCATGGGTGATATGCCACCTGGAAATCCCACGCACCATCCCTTGATGGAACGGACAAACGGTTTGATGCCAAGAGAGAGACGTCTTGAATGGATTTATTTGAATTGCTTAACTGGCTCAATAAATTAAGCCATGGTGATGACCATATCGTAACCGACATCGGCAGGCTGGTCTGAAAAATCGGATCGTATATAAAACGTTTGAGTTCGCATGGGAAATCTAATTTCCCACGCGACTATAAATCATAAAGGAAAAAACTGTGTGCTAGATCGGTTCGATTTGAGGGCTTAGCACCACCAATGAATCAAGAATAAGATGCCCCACCCTATTATTTGATCAAATAAAACTAAACGATGTGTTACCTCTTTGGATAGTTCTCTGCGCAAGATTCACAAGCTCTTCAAATAAATTATCAAATTAGTTACCAAGATAAGTTTTTAGAATTCGACTCCGAGAAGTTCTTTTTAACGCTTTAATCCCTTTTTCTTTGATTTGACGCACTCTTTCTCTAGTTAAATCGAGCTTTTCAGCTATTTCTTCTAAAGTCATCTGTTGTTCTCCACCCAATCCATAGTATAACCTTAAAACATCGGCTTGGCGATCTTTTAAGGTTAAAAGGGTTCTTTCAATTTCCAAGCCTAATGATTCATATACTAAACCTTCATCGGGTTCTGGATTTTCGCCAACATTTAATACATCATATAAATTAGATTCTTCTCCTTCAACAAGTGGGGCATCCAATGACTTATGTCTTCCTGCATTTTTTAAAGAATCTCTGACATTGGTAATCGTAATATCGAGTTCTTTAGCAATTTCTTCAATGGTGGGATGCCGTTCTAATGATTGCTCTAAATAAGCAACGGTTTTATTAATCTTATTGATTGAACCAATTTTATTGAGGGGAAGTCGAACAATCCGAGATTGTTCTGCTAAAGCTTGTAAAATCGATTGCCTAATCCACCAAACGGCATAAGAAATAAATTTAAATCCTCTAGTTTCATCAAAACGATTAGCTGCTTTAATCAAGCCTAAATTTCCTTCATTGATTAAATCTGGAAGTGTCAACCCTTGGTTCTGATATTGTTTAGCAACAGAAACTACAAATCGTAGATTCGCTTTTACCAATTTATCTAGTGCTTGCTGATCTCCAGATCTTATTTTTTGGGCCAATTCAACTTCATCATCAGCATTTATTAGGTGCACTCTACCGATTTCTTGAAGATATTTATCCAAAGAAGCTGTTTCTCTGTTGGTAACTTGTTTAGTTATTTTGAGTTGTCTCATATTAAAAAATATACTTATAGTTAATACGTAAATTTTTAAAAATAGTTACATGTTTTTCAATTTTCATCATCAATGACTGACATATTTTGTTTTTCAAATCTATATTATGAGGAGTTATCTATAACGATACAACTACCATGAAAGGAATATGTTACAAAAAGGATAACTCAAGAATTCAAAGGGATTATAGAAGTTTTTATTTATGCTGGTAAATTTGTCGGCGGATAATTGGGCATTCTATTATTACTTACACATCACTTTATTCAGTTATAATACTTTAATCAAAGTATGATTAAAACCAAATTTGACTTTGGAAGTTCTTGGCAAAAAGTAGATTTTCACCTACATACGAGAGTCGATGATGAATTTGATTACTCTGATGACGATTATCAGTACACGAATAACTATGTCAATGCATTAATCAAAGCAAAGATTAGGCTAGGTATTATTACCAATCATAATAAATTTAACCTACGAGAATTTCAAAATCTCAAAAAAAGCAGAAGAAAATATTGGTTTACTATCTAGAGTCTAGTTTTCAACTAACGAAGCTAAATCAAGCATTCATTTACTAATCGTTTTTCTTGAGGAATGGATCCATAATAAAGAACAAATTAATCACACCGAAAATTTCTTAGTCGCGGCCTTTTTAGGGATGACTTCCGCAAAAAGAAATCATAACTCCAATTATAATATCACTGATACCGTAAAAGCCTTAGATCACTTCAATAAAGATTATTTCATAATATTCGCTCATGTAGCGCAGTCGATTTGGAATGAATTAAAGCTAGAACGAATAAAAAACTCTATTTGAGAATATTCAATCAATAATAGAGCTTTAACTTTTCAAAAAATTCACAATAATGAACAAAAGAAAAACATTCAACGCCAATTACGAAATTTATGTCCAGCTGAGATTGAAGGGACCGATCCGAAAAACTTGACCGATATCATTTCAAAAGAGAATGATTTAAAGTATGTTAAACTAGGGGAACTTAGTTTTTCTACTCTTAAGTTTGCTTTACAAAATAAAAATCTTAGAATTGTATCGCACAAATTGGTTTACAAACACTCTTATATTAAAAGTATAACATTTGAATGGGTAAGGCGTGTTAAATGGTACTAAAATCAATCTATCTATTGAATTAAATACCATTATAGGAATACGTGGTAGTGGAAAAATCCTCTGTTTTAGAAGGCATCTCGATACGCACTTAATATTCCATTTGGCAGCAAGTCTTGCTGATACTCAGTATAAAAAAGATTGAATCGAATTCAACTTAGGTAGTGGAGGGAGAATTATCCTAAACGCTATCGATAGTCATGGCTATCCATACGAAATTAAACGTATCCTTCACGAAAATCCTGATGTATATTTTAATGATAACATATTACTTAGCGTATCAATCAAATCAGTGAAACGGTATTAAATCAACCATTATATTTGGCCAAAAAGACTTCTCAAATACGGATAAAGAATTTGAAAGAAATCTTATAGAAAAATTAGTAGGCCCAAGAATTGTCCCTTACCAATAAAAATACAATGATCAAATGTTTGATGCGAAACAATAGTTAGAATATTATAAAAATATGGGGTTGAAAATGAACTTCAAAAGCAAATAGGCTTTGATAAAGATGAATTAAAGATTCAACAAATCATCAAAACAATAAAACTATCTAAGTAATCTAGATGATTTAGTTATTCAATTCGATGGTGAATTATCTGAATTAGCTCTCTATAAGTCGAAATACAACAAACCTTTTTTTGAGAGTTTTTTTAATCTCTATCAAGAAATCATTAATGGATTTGAAAGTTTTAAAGTGCAATATCATAAGGGAGAAAATCTCAATCAAAAATTAAAACATAAAGAATTAGAATTTCGAACTGCAAACAATCTCTCAAGGAAGAGTTTGCAAATATGGAGAGAAATTTAATCCGTAAACTCAACTTAAATAATTCGGAATCGATTAACTTAAACGAGTACGAAAAGCCAAAATCCTTGCTTGACAAAGTAACGATAATGATTGATTATTCTAAAACCGCTAAACGAGAATACGCCAAACAACATAAAGTACTAATTCAGACATTGAATCAACTAAATTCGTTATGGTTTAAGTATGCCTACATCAAAAATTTATTAAAAGATCTAAATCATACTTGATTGCCCATTAAAAATTATCTCTAAATTTAAAGCAATAAATCAGAAATGCTTCATTATTTAGTTGAAATCTATCAAGGTTCTAGTATCCACAAATCTACCTTAAAAAAATAGTGGAATATTATGAAGATTTTGGAGAACTATGGCAAAATAAACATGATATACAAAAACTAATTGAGACCTCTTTTGAAAATTTTTGGTCAATATTCGAAAGTCCTTTAGATGGACTAGAATTGAACTCTTCAACCCTTAACATAAAAGGGCTGGAGATTATATTTGGACTTTTTAAGGAGTGACTAATTAAAAGAATATCCTAACATCGAATTTATAGACAATCGAGAAGGAAATATATTCAAAGCCATTATAAAGCGAAGGCTTATTCAAAAAAAATAAATTAAACCTGGTATTTTAACTTTGGCAATTAGAGGACATTGAACGCTTTTTTTCCAGGATAAAAAGCCATGTCTCCTAAATCTCCTTCGATTCTCAACAATTGATTGTATTTGGCCATTCGGTCGCTTCTAGAAGCAGAACCCGTTTTTATTTGACCGGTATTTAATGCAACGGCTAAATCAGAAATAATATTATCTTCAGTTTCACCGGATCGATGAGAAATTACAGAAGTATATCCCGCACGATGAGCTAATTCAACAGCAGCAATGGTTTCGGTTAAGGTACCGATTTGATTGACTTTAATCAATATCGAATTAGCAATCTGTTCATTAATTCCTTTTGAAAGACGATCCACATTGGTTACAAATAAATCATCACCAACCAACTGGACGGAATCTCCGATTAACTGTGTGGATTTTTTCCATCCGACCCAATCATTTTCATCCATTCCATCTTCAATCGAAATAATAGGATATTGACGACATAACTCGGAAAGATATTGAGCTTGAGCATCAGAATCCAATATTTTACCACTATCATTTTCAAAAAGTTGATAATCATATTGGTTATCGCTATAAAATTCACTAGCAGCGCAATCCAAAGCAATCTTTACTTGTTCAGAAGGAATATATCCGGCTCTTTCAGTCGCTAGTAAAATAGTGTCTAAGGCATCTTCTGTTCCATTTAAATTAGGAGCAAAGCCTCCTTCATCACCAACGGCCGTATTGAGTTGGCGATCTTTTAATACCTTTTTTAGATGATGAAAAATTTCTGAACCCATTTGTAATGCCTGAGTGAACGTTTCTGCGCCAATCGGTACAATCATAAATTCTTGAAAAGCAATGGGCGCATCAGAATGAGAACCACCATTGATGATATTCATCAATGGGACCGGTAATTGATGTGCATGAACCCCTCCAATATATCGATACAGTGGCATTGCATATGCATTGGCTGCCGCTTTTGCAGTTGCAAGCGATACGCCTAAAATGGCATTGGCACCTAGTTTAGCTTTATTGGGAGTACCATCCAAATCGATCATCATTTGATCTATCTTTTGTTGCTCAAAAACAGAATGACCCAATAAAACTTTTTTTATCTGATGATTGATATTTGATACGGCCTTCAGCACGCCTTTGCCCATATATGATTTTCCTCCATCCCTTAATTCAACGGCTTCATACTGACCGGTTGAAGCCCCTGAAGGGACTGAGGCTCTTCCTAAAACCCCCGTTTCTAATATCACATCGACCTCGACGGTTGGATTTCCTCTGGAATCAAATATTTGGCGTCCAAACACATCTATAATTCTGCTCATGACTTTATACAATTAAACTACTTGCTGGGTATGATATTTTATGATTTTTTGTATGAATTGATTAAACAGATAATCCGAATCATTTGGTCCTGGGCTGGCCTCAGGATGATATTGAACTGAAAAGCAATAATCCGAACCATAAGATAATCCACCGACCGTTCCATCATTTAGATGTTGGTGTGTAATGGTCAGATTTGGTTGTTTTTCTACTGAATTTCTATCAACGGCAAAGCCATGATTTTGAGAGGTGATTTCACCTTTTCCCGTTTCTAAATTGATAATGGGATGATTGATGCCTCGATGGCCATTAAACATTTTAAATGTCTTGACATTAGAGGCTAGCGCCATCACTTGATGTCCTAAACAGATTCCCAAACATGGCAATCCCTTCTCTATGACAATTTTTGCGATTTGTTGAGCATCAACCAGTGGTTGAGGATCTCCAGGTCCGTTTGAAAATAAATATCCATTAGGTTCCCATTGTGAAATTTGCTCATAAGTACTATTATATGGAAACACTTTGGTATAAATATCCAATGCCCTTAATTTTCTTAAAATATTTTTTTTAACCCCTAAATCAATAACAGCCACCTTGTATGGAGCGTTTTCATCACCAAAGAAATATGGCTTTGAGGTCGATACTTTCGAAGCCAATTCAAGCCCTTCCATTTTAGGAGTCGTACTTAGTTTTTTTTGAATAGATTCTAATTCATTGGTTTGAGTGGTGATGGCAGCATTCATAGCACCATGATCTCTAATATAGCCCACCAACGCTCTCGTATCGACATCGGATATGGTGACTATCTTGTGTTTTTCTAAATACTCAAACAACGATTCTGTGGAGGATACCCTTGAATAAGGAAAACTAAAGTTTTTACAGACTAAACCTGAAATCATGATTTTATCCGACTGAGCTTCCCCCGCATAAACACCATAGTTCCCAATATGCGCATTTGTGGTGACCATAATTTGAGCATAATACGAAGGATCTGTAAATATTTCTTGATAACCAGTCATACCTGTATTAAAACATACTTCTCCATAGGCCATTCCTTCGATACCTATCGATTTTCCATAAAAAATCGTACCATCTTCCAATACCACCAAGCCTTTTTTTCTATTCATACATCTCATTTGGGATATTGCAAAATAAAACAAATACTCGATTCTAAATTCAATTGTTTTATCTCCTTTTTTTGATAGAGGCGAATTAAATTTTCTCAATCAAGACACAAATAAAAAAGCCTCGGTGAAGTTTCCGAGGCTTTTAACTATCCTAAAACGATTGATCGTTAGAATAAATCAATAAGCAATCGAGCGACAAATGCTCGTCCATTATAATCCCAAGGGGTACTTTCTGGACGAATATTTCCTTGACTTAACGTTTCATCTATATGGGCATCTGGCACCGTATCGAATATATTGTCGATTCCAAATGAGAATTGATAATTATCAAAAAACCGGAAACCAATTTCTGCATCAACAATAATAGCCGAACCAAACCGATCAAGTAGATGATACTCAACCGTATCATCATTCCTTTCTCTTTTACCACATT
Organism: Flavobacteriaceae bacterium; assembly: GCA_965221765.1. Lineage (GTDB taxonomy): Bacteria > Bacteroidota > Bacteroidia > Flavobacteriales > Flavobacteriaceae > Bin25. Next base: position 1,201,495 of record OZ244911.1, on the reverse strand, counting down.
CATTGTCGTTATTTCGACACGCACTCCATCCATCATAGTAATTGAATCTTAACATACCACTAAATGGTCCACGAATATGACGCCCCATGGCAACAATTCGATTTTTTGGATTCAGTTCCTCTGCTTCAACTTGTCGACGAGGAGTTAATAAACTAAGCTCAAATCTCTCACTTAACCGAGTATCTAAAAATTGATGTATTTCTATTGGTTCAGAAAAATCTTTTAATGTCGTTGTGGTCCAGTTCCAAGCGATGGATGCTTGAGTAGCATGACCCGATGGACTTTCATAATCAAATGCTAAAAGAAGATCAATGCCCTGGGTATTGGTATCAAAATCATTCGAAAAGAACTTAATTTCTCGGAGTGTCGTGGCACCACCAAAAACTCCAGGATCTCTAGCAATAATATCTTGAATTTCTTTGGTGATTTCAATATTTCCAGTCAATGAAATTCTATCGTTCAATGAAATATTAAAGTAATCGAGTGTAAGGGTTAAATCGGTTGTAATATCAACAATAGAACCTAAAGTAAAACTCAGCGCCGTTTCTTCGATTAATTCTTCTCCACCCAATGCTTGGGAAATCGGATGCGTTGGTGGAAGTTGTCCTGTTTCGACTAGTTGGTCTCCAGTTCCTGATAATGCGGTTTGAAGTGCCCAAAGATTTGCTTGTCCTGGGGTAGGGGCTCTAAAACCAGTAGAAACCGTTCCTCGAAAACGGAACCCATCTGACACACGATATAATGAGGCGATTTTTCCTGTTAAGGTAGGACCAAAATCATCATAATAATTTTCGTACCGACTAGCAACCCCCAAAGTCCACCGGGAGGTCACATCCGTTTCTAAATCAACATAAAAAGCCACATTGGGTCGATCTTGAGTAATCTCAAACTCGGGATTTAATCCTTGATAGCCATTCGATCCCAAACTAAATCCCTGCCTAGTATACAATCGATCTGAACGATCTCTATATGAATCTGGATCCCCAGCTTGAGTTGAGAACTCTTCGGTATGCCATTCTAATCCAAAAGCAATATTTAATGGGGTTGCAAAAGCATTGACTTCAATCGGAAATGATCCGGCGGCGGCAATCGTTATTTCTTCTTGCTGATAACCACGAGGGTTAAACGAAGTAGGCGTATCTGGTCCCAATGCCGCATTGATGGTATTATAGATAAAATAATCAATATTACTATTTCCATATCCAAAACTCAAATCCCATTGAAAACCATCATACCTTCCACCGCGAAGACCCGCAGTTCCACTGATGTCAGTGATATCGGCTCCAAATCGAGGGGTAAAACCGCCAGGAAATAATTCATTGAATATAAAACAATCCCCTTGATACTTAGAAATAAACGAACTAATCTCTGCAAAGGTCGCATCAAGACTAGGCACTAATTGGGCACAATCAATGGTATCGTTAGGTTTCAAGTCAGCAACCGCTCTGACATCTCCATTTCTAAACACTCCACTTCTAGCACTGCTGGTACCGGGTGCGCGAAAATAAAATCCACCTTCTGATTTCCTTTGTCCATAACCACCAAAGGCATAAAGATGTGTAGTTTCACTAAGATCAATTCCTGCATTTAGAAAAGTTATCAATGAATTGCTTACATCGGGACTCCCCCATATTTGAACTGGATTATTGATTGGATAACCTCTTTCATTCAATAGCTTTTCATCTCGTCTAAGACCACTTCGAATGGTTGGATTGGCATCACGATATTCAGCACTGATATTTATAAATCCATTTTCAGTAAGCGGAAGACCTAAATTGATGGCAGCCATAAAGTTGCCTCCTTTCCCTGTAGTCTCTTGATTTGATAATTTTCCATCCGAAGCATCAATGCCTCTTAAAATAATATCATCGCCTCCGAAATACTGACCGCCTTGCAACCTGATCTGTAGGCCACTTGGATGATCGCGTAATTGCATGTTGAATACACCAGCAACAGCATCGGCACCATATTGTGCGGCAGCTCCATCCCGTAAGACCTCAACCTGTTTTAATGCGATGCTTGGAATCATATTGAAATCCACCCCTTGAGAACCCGTATTAAGAGAGCTTCCCAAAAGTGCCAAGGAAGCTGAACGATGTCTTCGTTTTCCATTAACAAGTACCACGACATTATCTGGAGAAAGACCTCGAAGTGTAATAGGCCGTACCAACGTAGCTTCATCATCAATCCCATGTCGTTGAACATTGAATGAAGGAATTTGGGTTCTTAAGACATCATCGATATCCGTACTGGTTTGTGAAATCAAATCTCTTGGACCAAAAACATCGACTGGAACAGCAGAATCTTTAATGAGTCGGGGCAATCGACGAGATCCAATAACCACAACATCTTCTAGACTTAGAATGCTTTGGGATAATGAAACATCAATCGTTCTAGTTTCATCTGAAATAACAAATTCTTGAGGGCCATAGCCGACAAATCGAAATTCCAATATACTGCCCATTTCATTGACTGTAATGGAATAGTTTCCATCTTGGTCAGATATGGTACCAAATGAAGTTCCTTTGACAACCACCTGAACGCCTAAAAGGGGGAGCTTGGTTTCAGCATCGGTAATATTCCCTGAAATTTTAACTTGAGCAGATACTACTGATACACAAAATACCAGTAGCAAAAGACTGATAAATTTTAATGCTTTATTCATATAATATTTTAAATATAGTTTTTTTTTTGGCTAAATTATTAAATCTGTAATTTCTTTTTAGATTTTCTTCTTGACCTCTTCTTTACATTGTGAGGGTTTTGACAGATTGTTTTTTTCCGTACTTGATTACGAATCTTCAACTTCAGACTTTCCGAGATTTTCAGACTCTGAAGGTTCTTGAAGATTTTGCTTGACGGAATCCTTGGATTCAATTAATTTTTTTGATCTTCTAGTTCTTCTAGTGGTTTTAGAAGATTTTTCTAGTTTATACAGATGATTATAATCGGTGAGTTCGATCATGGCCATTTCGGCATGATCTCCTAATCGATGGCCTAATTTGATGATCCGAGTATAGCCGCCCGGTCGATCACCAACTTTTGATGACACTTCATTAAATAATTCGGTAACTGCTTTTTTATTGCGTAATAACTTAAATGCCAATCGTCTATTATGAAGTGAATCAACTCTACTCTTAGTGATGATCGGTTCAATGTATCGCTGTAGGGCTTTGGCTTTCGTCGTGGTAGTGTTGATGCTTTTGTGTTCAATCAGAGAACAAGCCATATTGGCTAACATCAATCGACGATGCCCGACTTTACGTCCTAAATGGATTAACTTCTTTCGATGCCTCATAACTAAGTTCTACTAAAAAAGATCTTGATCTTTGCTACTCTTCAGATGGTATTTTGAAATATCCATCCCAAATTTCAATTTCTTGGCAATGATGATTTCTTCCAATTCAGTGAGTGATTTTTTACCAAAATTTCTAAACTTCATCAAATCAGATTTTTGATAGGAAACCAAATCTCCCAATGTATTGACATTGGATGATATCAAACAGTTTAATGCTCGAACGGATAAATTCAAATCTTGTAATCGAGTTTGAAGTAATTGCTTGGTTTCAAGAAATTCTTCATCGTATACAAGGACATTCCCATTGGGTTTTGAAACTTTGGCTTGAATTTCATCATCGGTAATCAATCTAAAATGGGTGATTAAAACATTGGCCGCTTCAATCAATGCATCTTTCGGAGCTATTGAACCATCGGTATCAATATCAATAATCAACTTTTCATAATCGGTTTTTTGTTCTACCCGATAATCTTCCACACGATATTTGACATTTGTAATGGGGGTAAAAACAGAATCAACCGCTAAGACTCCAATTTGAGCATCTTCTTTTTTATTATCATCGGCTAAGACATAGCCAATGCCCTTTTCAACCGTTAGGGTAATAAATCGATCGATCGGTTTGCTAACACTAAACAATACAAAATCAGGATTCAAGATATCAAATGAAGAAGTATAATCTTTTAAATCGCCAGCCTTAAACTCCCCAGGGTTACTGACTCTAAATGATATTTCTTCATTATCCACATGCTCATTGAGCTGCTTGAATCTGATTTGTTTGATATTTAAAATGATTTCTGTAATATCTTCAACAATTCCATCGATGGTATCAAATTCATGAACAACACCACTGAACTTGACTGAGGTAATGGCAAATCCTTCCAAAGAAGAAAGCAATACTCTTCTCAAAGCATTTCCGACTGTTAAGCCGTACCCAGGTTCCAATGGTCTGAATTCAAACGAACCATGGTTTTCTGTTGAACCGATTACAATAACCTTATCTGGTCTTTGAAAATTTAATGCACTCATTGATTTTTCTAATTTGATTTTTAAGTTTATTTCGAATACAACTCGACAATGAGTTGTTCTTTGATTTCTTCTGGTATTTGCTCTCTTGTCGGAAATTCAATAAGAGTCCCTTCCAAAGCATCTGGATTCCACACCAGCCACTCATCAGAACTAAAATTAGCGTTGGCCAATGAATTTTTAATCACTTCAAGATTTTTTGACCGTTCTCTAATGCTAACTTTATCCCAAATTTTTAATGAATATGAAGGGATATTGACAATATTCCCATTCACCAAAACATGACGATGAGATACCAACTGGCGCGCCCCTTGTCTAGTGGGAGATAACCCCAAACGATAAATAATATTATCTAATCGAACCTCACATAATTTTAATAATTGTTCACCCGTGACGCCTTTGGACTGACTAGCGGTTTTAAAAAGATTTCGAAATTGCTTTTCCAAAATACCATAGGTGAATTTGGCTTTTTGTTTTTCCATCAATTGGATTGCGTATTCTGACTTTTTTGTTCGACGTCTTGAATTACCATGTTGTCCAGGTGGATAAGGCCGTTTTTCATACGCTTTATCCTCTTTAAAAATAGGAGCTCCTATTTTTCTTGCAATTTTGGAAGTTGGACCTATATATTTTGCCATTTTGATTAACTAATTAATTAAACTCTTCTTCTTTTTGGTGGACGGCACCCATTATGAGGTAATGGGGTAACATCAATGATTTCACTGACTTCAATCCCTCCGTTGTGTATGGTCCTAATGGCTGATTCTCTACCATTACCCGGACCTTTTACATAGACCGTGACTTTTTTAATGCCCGCTTCTAAAGCTACTTTAGTCACCTCTTCTGCAGCTGTTTTGGCAGCAAATGGAGTGTTTTTTTTAGATCCACGAAACCCCATTTTACCGGCTGAAGACCACGCAATCACATCGCCATTTAAATTGGTAATAGAAATGATAATATTATTAAATGAAGCATTGATATGGGCTTGACCCACCACGCCAACTTGGACTTTACGCTTTTTTGTCCCAGCTGTTTTACTCATAGTATAAATTCCTTATGATTTGGTTACTTTCTTTTTATTAGCAATGGTCTTTCGTTTTCCTTTTCGAGTTCTTGAATTATTCTTGGTTTTTTGACCTCTCAGCGGTAATCCTAAGCGGTGTCGAATCCCTCTATAGGAAGCGATATCCATCAATCGCTTGATATTTAATTGTACCTCGGAACGCAGTTCTCCTTCAATTTTATACTTACCAACTTCTTGTCGTATCGCCGAAAGTTCATTATCAGTCCATTGAGAAACTTTTTTATCGACCGAGACTCCAGCCGATTGAAGCAGTGCTGTCGCCCGACTTTTTCCTATCCCATAGATATATGTTAACGCGATTTCACCGCGTTTGTTTTTAGGAATATCGATTCCAGAAATTCTTGCCATAGGTTATCCTTGTCTTTGTTTAAATCGTGGATTTTTTTTATTGATTGCATACAGTCTGCTTTTACGACGGACTATTTTGCATTCGCTCGATCTTTTTTTTAATGATGCTCTTACTTTCATATCAATAGCGAAATTTTATTCTTGCTTTCGTTAAATCGTACGGACTCATTTCTAACTTGACCTTATCACCAGGTAATAATTTGATGTAATGCAATCTCATTTTACCTGAAATATGAGCCGTCACAACATGTCCATTTTCCAATTCTACTCGAAACATGGCATTAGACAACGCTTCGGTAATCACTCCTTCTTGTTCAATAGGTGCTTGTTTAGGCATGATCTAAATAGTAGTTTTTCTTGTTCTTCCTTTCTTCATCAGTCCATCAAAATGCCTATTCAATAGATATGAATTGACTTGCTGAATAGTATCGATAGCAACACCAACCATAATCAATAATGATGTTCCACCATAAAAAATAGCCCAATTTTGTTGCATCCCAACCAATTTGACGACCACCGCTGGAAATACCGCTACCGCGGCCAAATACAATGATCCAGGGAATGTGATATACGACATGATTCGATCTAAATAGTCAGCCGTTTCTCTACCAGGTCGTATACCAGGGACAAATCCATTGCTTCTTCTTAAATCATCTGACATTTTATTGGTTGGAACAGTAATAGCGGTATAGAAATAAGTAAACACGATAATCAAAAGCGCAAATAATACATTATACCATAAACCAAAAATATCTGAAAAACTAGCCTGTATCCATTGACCAGTATTAGAATCTCCAATCAAACTTCCCAAATAAGCCGGCGCAAACATAATCGCTTGAGCAAAGATGATTGGCATCACACCCGATGCATTTAATCTCAGTGGGATATATTGTCTATTGCCATAAATATTACTCTGAGTGGTCGCTCTTCCAGCTGTTCGTCGAGCATACTGTACGGGAATTTTTCTTACTGCCATCACTAACAAGACACACAGTAAAATAATAACTACCCAAATCACTAATTCGATTAGTACCATCATCAATCCACCATTATTTTCATTGACTCGAGAATAAAACTCTTGGAAAAAAGCTTGCGGTAAGGTGGCAATAATACCAACCATAATCAATAGCGATATTCCGTTCCCCACTCCTCTGTCCGTAATTTTTTCACCCAACCACATCGCAAAAATAGTCCCCGTTACTAAGATGATGGTTGAAGAAAAAACAAATAGTGGGCTTCTCCCCAAAATAAAGGCACTATCGGGAACCCCCAATGCACTCAATCCAAAAATATATGTCGGCGCCTGCACTGCACAAATCACAATAGTTAACCATCGTGTGATTTGAGTGATTCGCCTGCGACCGCTTTCTCCTTCTTTCTGAAGTTTTTGTAAATAGGGGACCCCAATCTGCATCAATTGGACAACAATTGAAGCCGATATATAAGGCATAATCCCTAGAGCAAAAACCGATGCTTTAGCAAATGCTCCTCCGGTAAACATGTTTAACAATCCCAATAAATCACCCCCACCCGCTCGATCTCCAAGAGTTGCCATTTGTTGTGAATCGATTCCAGGCAAAACAATTTGTGCCCCAACACGGTAGACTAGTAATAGCCCTAAAGTCAATAGAATCTTATCCCGTAATTCTCGGATTTTATATATATTGGCAAAAACTTCAAAGAATTTTTTCACAAATCTATTTTATAGTTATCGCTTCTCCTCCTGCTTTTTCGATGGCTTGTTTTGCTTTTTTTGAAAATTTATGAGCGGTGATTTTTATAGCAGATGAAATAGAACCCTTGGCCAAAATTTTAATCCCGTCATTTTTTCTTGCTAAACCCAATGAATTCATTTGATCCAATCCAAGAACTTTTCCAATCTTTTTATGATCGATTAACTTCTGAATAGCCTCTAAATTAACCGCTTGATACTCTTTTCGATTGATATTTTTAAATCCTCTTTTAGGCACACGACGTTGTAAAGGCATTTGACCTCCTTCAAATCCTGATTTTCTAGAATATCCAGAACGAGATTGCTGACCTTTATGACCACGACTAGCCGTCCCTCCTTTCCCCGATCCTTGACCTCGACCAAGTCTTTTTCCTTTTTTATGCACTGATCCCTTCATCGGCATTAAGGTGTCTAGGCTCATTTCTTTTTGGTTTTAAGGGGTTTAACATGAACCAAATGTTCTACTTTTTTTACCATCCCTAAAACAGATGGCGTGGCATTATGAACTACTTTTTTAGAAATGCCTTTCAAACCCAACGCTTGTAACGTTCGCTTTTGGTTTTTTATTCTCTTGATAGAACTTTTTATTTGAATGATTTCTATTTGTGCCATCATCTTTTAATGGGTGAATACTTTTTCAATGGATATCCCTCGTTGTTTGGCAATCATTTGAGGGGATCTTAATTGTAATAAGGCATCCATGGTTGCTTTAACGACATTATGCGGATTAGAAGAACCTTGGGATTTAGAAAGTACATTCTGAACTCCAACGGCTTCTAAGACCGCTCTGACGGCACCTCCTGCAATAACTCCAGTACCTTCCGATGCCGGTTTAATAAATACACGAGCTCCACCATATTTTCCTTTTTGTTGATGTGGTAGCGTGCCTTTTTCAATAGGAATTCGTACTAAATTCTTTTTGGCATCTTCAACCGCTTTGGAAATAGCTTCAGCGACTTCTTTTGCCTTACCAAGTCCATAACCAACAATACTATTTTCATCGCCAACAACTACAATTGCTGAAAATCCAAACGTTCGTCCGCCTTTGGTCACTTTAGTCACTCGTTTGACACCGACTAGTCGGTCTTTTAAATCCAAACCTGCCGGTTTGATTTTTTCTATGCTTCTATATTTTTGATACATATGCTTTTAAAACTTTAAACCTCCTTCTCTTGCTCCTTCAGCTAATGACCTAACTCGACCATGGTATCTGTAGCCGCCTCGATCAAAATGAACTGACTTGATTTTTGCTTCTTTAGCTTTATTAGCTAGTAGGAGACCCACTTGTTTGGCTATAGCGACCCCTGTTAGTTTTTCTGATTGGAAGTCGGCATCATGTGAAGAAGCAGCTGTCAAGGTATTGCCATTTTCATCGTCAATCAATTGGGCATATATCTGTCGATTACTTCGAAAAACACTCAATCTAGGCCGTTTAGAAGTTCCCTTTACTACGCCACGAATTCTTCGGCGAATACGATTTCTTTTAAATGTTTTTCGTGTACTCATTATTATGCTGATTTTCCTGCTTTGCGTCTGACCTGTTCGCCAACAAACCGTACGCCCTTTCCCTTATAAGGTTCTGGTTTGCGAAACGATCTGATTTTAGCCGCTACTTGACCCAATAATTGCTTATCGTGTGAGCTCAATATAATAATAGGATTTTTTCCGCGTTCAGATTTCGTTTCTACTTTTACTTCTGGAGCGATATCTAAAATGATATTATGAGAGAATCCTAGTGATAAATCCAATAATTGACCATCACAAGACGCCCTATATCCCACGCCGACTAGTTCAAGCTGTAGCGTAAATCCTTGGGATACCCCTTCAACCATGTTGGCAACCAACGAACGGTACAATCCATGTTTAGAACGAGCTTGTTTTGTTTGGGAGTCATTAGAAACCACAATCTTATTTTCCTCATGTGATATCCTCACCGTATCATAAGATTGATACAACGTGCCAAGTTTTCCCTCAACCAATACGGATTGTGGGGCAATGGTGATTTTTACATCTTGAGGGACGGCAATGGGGGCATTTCCTATTCTACTCATTTTTATGATTAATACACATAACAAATCAATTCTCCACCTAGCTTCAATTTTGAAGCTTGTTTACTGGTCATCACCCCTTTTGAAGTTGAAATAATGGATACTCCCAATCCATTGATGATACGAGGTAAATTACTGGCACCAACATATTTCCTCACCCCAGGTTTTGATACTCGTTGTATCTCTTTGATAACAGGATCTTTGGTTCTTTGATCATATTTCAATGCAATTAAAATCTCGCCTTGAGGTCCCTGGTCCAAAAACTTATAACTCAATATATATCCTTGATCAAATAGGATCTTGGTAATTTCTTTTTTGATATTAGATGCCGGAATAGAAACCACTCGATGTCCTGTTGAGGAAGCATTTCTAATTCGCGTTAAATAATCGGCTATCGGATCTGTTACCATTTTTTTAAATCTATATTTTATTTACCAACTAGCTTTTGTTATCCCTGGAATCAATCCTTTATTGGCCATTTCTCTAAACTTGACCCTAGATATACCAAATTGACGCATATATCCTTTGGGTCTGCCGGTCAAGGCGCACCGATTTCTCATCCGAACTGGCGATGCATTTCTAGGTAATTTTTGCAATCCTTGATAATCTCGCGCTTTTTTTAAAGCTAGCCGTTTTACAGCATATCGAGCTACCATAGAGGCTCGTTTTACTTCTCGGGCTTTCATGGATTCTTTGGCCATAATCTTAATTTTTCTTTTTAAATGGTAGTCCCAATGCTCTTAATAGAGATAATGCTTCTCGATCCGTGGCTGCACTAGTGACAAATGTGATATCCATGCCACTGATTTTATTGACTTTATCAATATCTATTTCTGGAAAAATGATTTGTTCTCTTATTCCCAAATTATAATTTCCTCTACCATCAAATGACGATTCATTTAATCCTTGGAAATCGCGCACTCTTGGAAGAGCCGTGGTAATCAATCTATCCAAAAATTCGTACATGCGTTGAGATCGCAGGGTCACTTTCACACCGATGGGAACCTTTTTTCTCAATTTAAAGCTAGCAACATCTTTTTTAGATAAGGTTGGTATGGCTTTTTGCCCAGCAATTTGAGTGATTTCTTCTAAGGCATAATCAATGAGTTTTTTTTCAGCCACAGCACGACCAACTCCTTTACTAATGATAATTTTTTCGACCTTCGGTACCTGCATAATGCTTTTATAACCCAATTCTTCTTTTAAACTTGGACGAATACGATTGAAATATTCAATTTTTAATCTCGGAGTATAGTTCATTATTTAAATGGGTTCAGAAGTTTTAATGGCATATCTGATTTTATGTTCTCCCTCCATTCGATAGCCAATACGGGTGGTTTCTCCTTTAGAAATTAAACTCAAATTAGAAATATGAATTGGGGCTTCTTTTTCAATAATACCCCCTTTGGCATTTTCTCGACTCGGTTTGGTATGGCGTTTAACCATATTGACCCCCCCGACAATGGCTTTATTGGTTTTGGGAATCATTTTCATGATGGTTCCTTGTTTGCCTTTGTGTTCACCAGCAATCACTCTTACAACATCTCCTTTTTTAATCTTTATTTTTTTGATCATGGCCAATATTTAGAGTACTTCCGGGGCTAATGAAATGATTTTCATGAATTTTTTATCCCGCAATTCTCTAGCGACAGGACCAAAAACTCTAGTTCCTCTCATTTCTCCTGTAGGATTTAATAACACACAAGCATTATCATCAAATCGGATATAAGAACCATCACTTCTTCTAATCTCTTTGACAGTTCTAACCACTACAGCCGTTGAGACTTCTCCTTTTTTAAGCGTCCCTGAGGGGGTCGCATCCTTGACCGTGACGACTATTTTATCACCAATGGAAGCATACCTTCGACCTGTACCTCCTAATACGCGAATGGTGAGCACTTCTTTGGCTCCCGTATTATCGGCTACTTTTAATCGTGATTCTTGCTGTACCATATTATCTGGCTTTTTGTATGATTTGGACCAATCGCCAACACTTGGTTTTACTCAATGGTCTAGTTTCCATAATTTTTACAGTATCCCCAATATTGCATTGATTTTCAGTATCATGAGCTACATATTTTTTTGTTCTAAGGACAAACTTTCCATATTTTTTATGTTGAATCTTGCGAACTTCTTTTACTAGAATTGATTTTTCCATTTTATTGCTAACCACAACACCGATACGTTCTTTGCGTTCGCTTCTTTCTATTTTAGGGGATGTACTCATTGGGAACTTGGTTTATTAGGTTCTCTTAGACTCTCCTCTTGTATTTTATTCAATTGGGTTTTCAATCGAGCAATCAACCGACGATTGATTCGTAATTGCAATGGATTTTCAATTTGGTTGACCTTTTTATTGATTTTTAACTTTTGTTGCCGAAGAGTCAATTGATCTATTTTTTCAATGATTTGATGTTTATCCAATAAAAGCACTTCCGATTGTTTCATGATGACTTATTGATAATTTCTTGAAATAATGAATTTAGTTTTTACTGGTAACTTTTGTGCTGCCAAACGCAATGCTTCCACGGCGATGTCTTTCGTGACTCCAGCGACCTCAAATAGTACCAGACCTGGACGAACCACAGCTACAAAATACTCAGGGGCTCCTTTTCCTTTCCCCATCCGTACTTCCAAGGGCTTTTTAGTGATGGGTTTATTGGGAAAGATCTTAATCCATAATTGACCTTCTCGTTTCATATAACGAGTGGCTGCAATCCGAGCCGCCTCAATTTGTCTAGACGTTATAAAACACGAATCCAATGATTTTATACCAAACATCCCATAGGCCAACTGGTGTCCTCGCTGAGAAATTCCTTTCATGCGACCCTTTTGGGTTTTACGGTATTTGGTCTTTTTAGGTTGCAGCATTTTTTAATTACTTTTTTTGACCCCGTTTACGTCCTATACCAAAACTCTTTTTACCCAACCCTATCAATGGAGATAATTCGCGCTTGCCAAACACTTCATTTTTCATAATCCATACTTTGACGCCAATGCGTCCATAGGTTGTATTGGCTTCAACCACTTGATAATCCACATCCGCACGAAATGTCGATAACGGAATACGCCCTTGTTTATGGGTTTCTGAACGGGCCATTTCAGCCCCATTTAAACGCCCCGATACTTTGACTTTAATCCCTTCTGCATTGGTTCTCATTGTAGCGGCAATTGCCATTTTAACAGCTCTACGATAAGAAATCCGACTTTCAATTTGGCGTGCAATACTAGAAGCCACCAACCGAGCTGATAATTCAGGCTTACGCACTTCAAATATTTTAATGACAATATCTTTTTGTGTCAATCGTTTTAATTCCTCTTTTAGCCGGTTAACTTCTTTTTGCCCCGTTCCAATAATATATCCTGGCCGTGCAGAAGTAATGGATATCGTAACAATTCTAAGGGTTCTTTCAATGGCTATACTGGCTATCCCAGCTTTTGAGTTTCTAGCATATATATAACGTCTAATTTTATCATCTTCAACTAATTTATCGCGATAATTTCTACCACCAAACCAACTAGAATCCCATCCTTTAATAATGCCTAGCCGATTACCTATTGGATTTGTTTTTTGTCCCATTTGATTATGTTGATTGAATCGGTTGAACATTCAATACCAAAGTCATATGATTGGTCCGTTTTCTAATTCGATGAACACGACCTCTAGAAGCAAAGCGTATTCTTTTCTGCATCGCCCCTGCGTCTACTCGAATCTCTTTAATTTTAATATCGAATTCTTCGATATCATTGTCTTGATTTTTTAATTGCCAACTGTTTAAAGCATTCAATAGCAGTTTTTCAACTCTAATGGCTGCGGCTTTGGGACTGAATTTCAAAATATTGAATGCTTGTTTGACATCAAGTCCTCGTATTTGATCGGCAACCAATCTCATTTTTCTTGGGGAGACAGGACATTTATTGAGTTTTACAGTAATGACATCCTTTTTTTGTTCTTTACGTTTTATAGCGGCTTCTCGCTTTCTTAATCCCATGACTCAAAGACTTACTTTTTAGCTTTATTTCCCCTGATATGCCCTCTAAAATTCCTAGTATGAGCAAACTCACCGAGTTTATGTCCTACCATAAATTCTGTTATATAGATAGGAATATGTTTTCTTCCATTATGTACTCCAATGGTTTGACCGACAAAATCTGGAGTAATCAAGGAAGCTCGAGACCAAGTTTTAATCACTTCCCTACGGTTTTCCGCAATATTTTTCTTTAGTTTTTTTTCTAAAGAGTGATGCACAAAAGGACCTTTTTTTATGGATCTAGGCATAATGAATTATTTTCTTCGACGTTCAATAATGAATTGATTGGATTTTTTCTTTTTATTTCGAGTACGAAAACCCTTGGCAGGAATGCCATTTCGAGATCTTGGATGACCCCCTGAAGCTTTTCCTTCACCCCCTCCCATGGGATGATCCACCGGATTCATAGCCACACCTCTAGTCCGAGGCCGACGTCCTAGCCATCTAGATCGGCCGGCTTTTCCAGAGATCTGCAACTGATGGTCCGAATTTGAAACCACACCAATAGTGGCCATACAATTGGCCAATAATAATCGGGTTTCATTCGATGGCAACTTGATGGTCGCATATTTTCCATCGCGTGCAACCAATTGGGCAAAAGATCCTGCACTCCTAGCGATCACAGCCCCTTGACGTGGTTTTAATTCGATACAACAAATAACCGTGCCCAGTGGAATATTTGCCAAATGCATCGCATTTCCGATATTTGGGGATACCGATTTTCCAGATTCAATCTTTTGTTTGACTTTTAACCCATTTTGAGCAATAACGTATCGTTTTTCACCATCATTGTATTGGACTAATGCAATAAATGCACTTCGGTTGGGATCATATTCTATAGATTGTACTGTTGCTTTAAGATTGAATTTATCTCTTTTAAAATCAATCATTCGGTATTTCCGTTTATGTCCCCCCCCCTTATAGCGAATAGTCATTCGACCAGTATTATTACGACCGCCACTTCGTTTATTGGGAACCAATAAACTCTTCTCCGGTGTATCCGTTGTAATGGCATCAAAGCCGTTGACAACCCGAAATCGCTGGGCAGCTGTAATTGGTTTTAATTTTCTAATGGGCATCTCCAATCATTATTAAATGCTAGTATATAAATCAATTTGATCGCCTTCCACAAGCTGTATCATGGCTTTTTTAGTATAACTAGTTTTTCCCCTTTGAACCCCTTTTTTTGTAAATTTTGTAAAACGCTGGATCCCATAAATCATCGTGCGAACTTTATCAACTTTAACATTATAATACTCTTCAACAGCTTTTTTTATCTGAATTTTATTGGCTTTAGGATGCACAAAAAAAGAATAACAGTTCCTTAGTTCGCTAGCATCGGATGCTTTTTCGGTCACAATGGGTTCAATCAATATATTCATGATTTTAAAGCTGATTCAATTTGTTTAATAGCTTGTTGTTCTAGAACAATATATTTTGCATCGGTGATATCGTAGGTATTGAGTTCTGTATTGACGATAACTTTAGCTTTTTGTAAATTTCTTGAAGCCAAATACACATTTTTATTTTGTTGAGACAAGACTACCAATGTTTTTATTTGATCTAATCCCAAACCTTGTAAGCTTTGAATAAACGCTTTGGTTTTGGGTTGTTTAAATTCAAATTTATCAACCACTTTGAGTTCTTTATTTTTGACTTTTTGAGACCATGCCGATTTACGAGCTAACTTTTTGAGTTGCTTATTGACTTTTTGTTCATACGACCGGGGTTTAGGACCAAAAGTGCGGCCCCCTTTTCTAAAAATAGGGTTTTTAATACTACCAACACGAGCAGCCCCCGTCCCTTTTTGTCTTCTTAATTTTCGATTACTACCCACAATCTCACCACGCTCTTTGGTTTGATGTGTTCCTCTCCGATGATTGGCTAGAATCGCTTTGACATCCAAATAAATAGCATGTTGATTAGGTTCTATACCAAATACCGATTTATTTAATCGAACGGTGCTTTGGGTTTCTTTTCCCTCTTGTGTGAACACATCTAATTTCATCATTTTCTAACGATAACAAAAGCATTATTATGTCCAGGGACTGCTCCTTTGAGCACCATCAAATTTCTTTCAGGTAAAATTTTAAGTACTTTTAAATTCAAAACTTTGACTTTTCGATTACCTGTTTGACCCGCCATTTTCATGCCTTTGAAGACACGAGAGGGATCGGATGCAGCACCAATCGACCCTGGGGCTCTCTCCCGATTATGTTGTCCATGAGAAGCATCTCCTACGCCAGCAAATCCGTGTCTTTTGACGACTCCTTGAAACCCCTTTCCTTTTGATTTGGCTGAGACATCTACAAACTCCCCTTCTTCAAAATGGGTAACGTTAATTTGATCGCCTAGTTGATGCATGGTCGGGAAATTTTTAAATTCTACTAATTTCCTTTTAGGATTTGTTTTAGATTTTGAAAAGTGTCCTTTGATAGACTTGATGACTTTTTTTTCTTTTAAATCTTCAAAACCCAATTGCAAGGCATTATAACCATCGGTTTCTATGGTCTTGATTTGGGTTATAACGCAAGGACCCATTTGCAAAATGGTACAAGGAATATTTTTACCTTCTGCATTAAACACGCTCGTCATCCCTATTTTTTTTCCTATGAGTCCAGACATACTTATGAATCGCTTCTATATAAATTTTATCCTATACTTTTATTTCTACTTCTACACCACTGGGTAGTTCTAATTTCATCAACGCATCGATGGTCTTGGATGAAGAACTATAAATATCCATCAATCGCTTATACGAACAGAGTTTAAACTGTTCTCTAGATTTTTTATTGACATGAGGAGAACGAAGTACTGTAAATATTCTCTTGTGTGTCGGTAATGGGATAGGGCCCGTCACGATGGCTCCGGTGGTCTTGACCGATTTGACAATTTTATCGGCAGACTTATCTACCAATGAATAATCATACGATTTTAACTTGATTCGTATTCGTTGACTCATAATTATACGGCTAATACTTTTCCTTTGACTTCTTCAATCACCTTTTCAACAATGCTGGGGGGCAATTCTGAATAATGAGAAAATTCCATCGTCGAAGTTGCTCGACCAGATGATAACGTTCTCAAAGTGGTGACATAGCCAAACATTTCAGCCAATGGCACTTGGGCTTTAATCACTTTAGACCCCGCTCTATCATCCATTGAACTCACTTGACCCCGACGTCGATTCAAATCTCCAACAATATCTCCCATGCTTTCTTCAGGAGTCAATACTTCTAGTTTCATGATGGGTTCCATAATCACTGATTTGGCCAATGGTGCAGCATTTCTAAATCCAAGCTTGGCACAAAGTTCAAAAGAGAGAGAATCTGAATCTACCACATGAAATGAACCATCATTGAGAGCGACCCGCATGGAATCGATTTCAAAGCCGGCCAAAGGACCATTTTTCATGGCCTCTTTAAATCCCTTTTCAACCGATGGAATAAACTCTTTAGGAATATTGCCACCTTTAATATTATTGATAAATTCTAATCCTGTTTTATTTTCTTCTGTGGGACCAATGTCAAAAATGATATCAGCAAATTTTCCGCGGCCTCCTGTTTGTTTTTTGTAAACTTCGCGGTGTTGAGCCATGGTCGTCAAGGCTTCTTTGTATTCTACTCGAGGGCGTCCTTGATTGACATCCACTTTAAATTCTCTTTTCAGCCTATCGACAATGATATCCAAATGCAACTCGCCCATCCCTGAAATAATGGTTTGACCGGAAGCTTGATCTGTTCGAACTTGGAAGGTTGGATCTTCTTCAACCAATTTCCCCAATGCAATACCCAATCGATCGATGTCGGCTTTGGTTTTTGGTTCGACTGAAATACCAATCACCGGATCTGGAAAATCCATGCTTTCTAAAATAATGGGCGATTTTTCTGATGATAACGTATCCCCAGTTTTAATATCTTTAAATCCAACGGCTGCGCCGATATCACCCGCTGGAATCGTATCGATGGCATTTTGTTTATTAGAATGCATTTGGTATATCCTAGAGATTCTCTCTTTTTTACCGGTCCGATTATTCAATACAAAAGACCCTGCATCTAATTTTCCGGAATACACTCTAAAAAAGGCTAATCTTCCAACAAAAGGATCGGTAGCAATTTTAAAGGCCAATGCAGAAAAAGGCTCTTCAACTGTAGGGCCTCTTGAGGCGGCTTGACCATCATTGGGGTTCACCCCTTCAATCGCTTTTTTATCTTCAGGGGATGGCAAATACTGACAAACAGTATCCAATAAAAATTGGACTCCTTTATTTTTAAAAGCCGAACCACAGACCATGGGGATAATGCTCATATCTTGTGTGGCTGCTCTCAAGGCGGTATGAATCTCTTGAGGAGTAATAGAATCCGGATTATCAAAAAACTTTTCTAAAATCCCATCATCATAATCCGCAACGGCTTCAATCAATTGAGCCCGATGCTCTTCAACTTCTTGTCTCATAGAAGGGGGAACATCCACGATATCGTATGTTGAACCATAATTTTCATCATGCCAAATGATGGCTCGATTGGTCACTAAATCAACGATACCTTTAAAATCTTCTTCTTCACCGATATTCAATACCACTGGAACGGCATTGGATTTAAGCATGGTCTTGACCTGATTGCAAACCCCCAAGAAATTGGCCCCTTGCCGATCCATTTTATTAACAAAACCAATTCGCGGTACTTTATAGTTATCTGCCAAACGCCAATTAGTTTCAGACTGAGGCTCTACCCCATCAACAGCAGAAAATAAAAACACTAGACCATCTAGTACTCTTAAGGATCTATTGACTTCAACCGTAAAATCAACATGTCCAGGAGTATCGATAATATTGAGATGAAATTTTTGTGAATCAGGCAGTAATTGACCTTGTTTGGTAGGAAAATGCCATGCGCATGTCGTGGCCGCCGAAGTAATGGTGATGCCTCTTTCCTGTTCTTGAGCCATCCAATCCATAATAGCCGCCCCATCATGTACTTCCCCTATTTTATGGCTCATGCCCGTATAAAATAAAATACGCTCAGTAGTGGTGGTTTTTCCAGCATCAATATGTGCTGTTATCCCAATATTCCTGGTCAATTTTAAATCCCGATCTTTTCCCATGATACAAATAATATTTTATGCCGTATTACTTCTCATGATGAATTAAAACCTAAAATGTGAAAAAGCTCGATTGGCTTCCGCCATTTTATGCGTATCCATTCTTTTCTTCACGGCATTGCCTTCTTCTTTGGCGGCGACCAATATTTCATTGGCTAATTTTGAAGCCATGGATTTTTCATTGCGAGCTCGTGCATGGGTGATTAACCATTTGATAGCCAATGATACTTTTCTTTCGGGTCGAATTTGCATCGGAATTTGAAAAGTGGCGCCTCCAATTCTTCGACTTCGAACTTCAACATAAGGCATCACATTCGAAAGGGCCTCTTTCCAAATTTGAAGGCTGGATTTTTCTTGATCTTCTTTTCTTTCTTCCACAATATCCAATGCATCATAAAATAACGAAAAAGCTACAGACTTCTTTCCATCATGCATCAAATTATTGACAAAACGAGTCACCAACGGATCATTAAACCTTGGATCGGGTGCTAGCTTTCGTTTTTTGGCTCTTCTTTTTCTCATGAATATACTATCACTGGTTGGGCTTTGCTATTTTTTTAGGTCTTTTAGTACCATACTTAGATCGACGTTGAAGCCTTCCTTCCACCCCAGCCGTATCTAAAGCCCCTCTTACAATATGATATCTGACACCAGGAAGATCTTTAACTCGCCCCCCCCTAACCAGTACGATAGAGTGTTCTTGAAGATTATGTCCTTCACCTGGTATGTAAGCATTGACTTCCTTCCCATTGGTCAGACGAACACGAGCCACCTTTCGCATGGCTGAATTGGGCTTTTTAGGCGTTGTCGTATATACTCTCGTACAAACGCCTCTACGCTGTGGACAAGCATCCAAAGCCGCCGCTTTGCTCTTTTTTGCAATCGAGGTTCTCCCTTTTCTGACTAACTGCGCAATTGTTGGCATAAACGATAATCTACCCCCTTATTTTTGAGGCGTGCAAATGTAATAGTTTTTAGTTTAAAAAGGCTAATTTTTTGAGAATTATATCCTTTCAAAACCACTTGATTGTTTGAGATGTCACAGATAGGCTATCTTCTCACCGTAAACGATTAACTAATTGGCTTAAAAAATATCTCTATATTTCTCCATTAAACAACTCCGACATATAGTGCTATTCCTTCAAATCCTTTGAGGTTGGAGGCTAGTTTAGAGTGTTTGGGGACTGAACTCTAATTAGTTTAAAATTCTCAGTTGCAATATTTATATCTGTAACTCTGTACTGTTCATTTATTGGGGGATTATATGCTTAAGTACCAAAAGATACGTTTCTTCGTAGGTTTCAAAACAATAAAATTACTCAGCATGATACCCTATTAATCTCCAATTGAAAATAGGTGAAGAAAATTTTAGACTTTTAAAGGAACTCCTAATAGTGATTACAAAATGGTCTGACTTCATTGAATAAAATGTTTTTCAACTTTACTTTTAATATCGCTTGGGTTAAATGAAACATCCCAAGACCATCTGCCAAACCCACCTTGATTATTAACAGCTTGAACCCACTTATCTAAATACTCTCTCTTCGCTTGGTTTTGCAAACTATCTACACCTTTAATTTCAAGAACTAGGAATTTTTGATTAGTTAATTTTAGAATAAAATCGGGGTAATATTTTCTTATGACCCCATTGAAATTATGGTGGATAACAAATCCAAGATGATCGTTTTTTACATAGGAATCTACCAAACCCGAGTTATCAAACACCCTACTGGCAAACTCCTCCCAATCACTATCATAAACGCAATGACTTATGTGTGATTTTTTAACTCGCTCACACTTTTTACTAGTATACCAAGTTTTTACGTCAGAAGTTGTACGAATCGGTTTTTCTTTGTCAAACACAGGTGTTAATATTTCAATGTTTTCAAATCGAATCTCAGACCAGATATGTTTTATTATCCTATTCATATTTAGGATGATTAAGACTTTCTTCCTATAATCACTTTGGTTGGAATATTCGTCTTTAATTTTAATTTTTCCTGATTCAATAAATTCTTCAACGATCCTAACCAATTGCCCGAGAAATACTTCTTTACGACCTTTCCAAGAGGTTTTTTCTCAGAATTATAAATTGAAGATGATATTTTAAAAATTATAGTTTGTATTCTCGTCTCTTGATCGATTTGTTCTAACCCTATAGCAGATTTAACTTTTGGATTAGCCTTTCCACTGATAATCGCCTCTAATTCTGCTTTTGTGATTGATTTATGAGGGTAAATTTCAAGAACTTTAACATTTTTCCAACTTAATTTTAACTGCGGTTTGTATATGTAATCAATTCGAACAATGTTTGGAAAAACAATTTTATGTTGAATTCTTTCTTTAATGGGTTCAATTTTTGTTTTCGGCTTTGGAGGGGGAGTCTCTTCTCCACCTTCATGAGGGAGAAAGGTGAATGGAATTCCAAAAATATTTACATATTCCGGTTCGAAAAAACCGTCATCGCCAATATCATAACTGACTCTCCTTAGTCCACGACCAACGACCTGTTCGCATAATAGTTGGCTTGAAAATGCTCGTAATCCCATAATATGTGTTACAGTTTTTGCATCCCAACCTTCTGACAACATGCCAACAGATATAACATTTTGAATTTGTTCACCAAGTTGCCCCTCAATTCCAACTCTATCCACTGTTTTACGTAGTAATTCTGCTACTTCTTTTTTGGTCATTTTCGTAGTTGCTTTTTCGTCTAGTTCAATAGCTTCAGACTCTGATTCAGCTTGCGATAAAATCTTACTGTCTATTTGAAGAGTTTTCTCAGGAGCACACAACTCAGTAATTAATATTTTGTTTTGGTCAAAGGCATATTTTATTCTGCAAGAGGTTTCAGTTCTATTTGCTACAGTTATCATGACAGGAGGAACCTTGTGACCAGCTTTTTCCCACTTGCATTTTGTTTCTAACCAATCATTACCTAATAAATAATATGCGTTATTCAACAAATCTGGCAAAGGCTCTGTTTTTTTAGCCTTTCTATTAATGTCATCTTTAACTTCGTCATCTGCGTAGATATGATAGAGTCTTGATTTTAACTCTTTTGTTCTTTCACTATTGTCTCTGATAACTACTCTCGGAGTTTTAACGAGTCCTGATTCTATCGCATCATTCAATCCAAAATCAGAAACAATCCATGTAAACAATGATTCTTGACCAGATTTTTTTCCTGATGGAGTAAAAGGGGTTGCAGTTAAATCAAAACATCTCAAAATTTTTCTTTGTTTATGGATACGATCAAGACCTCCTATCCATACTGTAGCCTCTTCAGCACTATCCTTATCTGATCCAACTCTTTTGTACTTTCTAGTAGCATCAATATTTACTCTCCATGCATGATGTGCTTCATCGTTTAATACAATGATATTCTTTGCATTACTCATTTCACCTAAAACTTGACGGACATAGGCTTCGCTACTAATTTCCATTCTTTGTCTTTTGTCTACTGATCTTAACTGTCCCCTAACTACTTTAGAATTAATTTTTTCTTGAGTATCCCAAGCAAGTGAATGCCAGTTATTAATCACAACTTTTCCTTGGCGTAGTTTATCCATCAGAGAAGACGGGACTATGTTGAATTCTTTATAATAATTTTGCTTGTTAGTGGGGTCTGGTACCTGCAAACGACTTTTCACTGTTAATCCTGGAGCCACTACAAGAGCATATTTACTGAATCTAGAATCTTTGGGATATAAAACTTTATTTAGAAAATCCCATGCAATTATCATTGACATTATGATTGTTTTACTAGAACCAGTAGCCATTTTGCTACACCATCTTTCAAAGTCGCCGCCGTCTCCTTGAATATTTATTCCAACTTTTTGTGCTGAGGGAGCTTCGGTTAGCCATATTAAAGTTTCAATTGCTTCAAGTTGACAAAAAAAGAATCTGCGATATTTTCTTTCTGCTGAATCATGCCAGTGTTCTAATAATCGTTGAGTAAGACCCGTTAATGCCAGAGTATCCAGATTTTCTCCATTTATTAACTCTTGGCCTTATCTGATTCACTGAATCTATTTCAATAAACACCCCTAGGTCGTCAAACATTTTGGAATTAGAAGTTGCCTTTAAAAAACCCGCAGGTCTTCTTGCATTTTTAATTTTAAAATCTCTTCTATCTCTATCATAATCCCAATGAGCATTGGGTTCTTCAAAGGGATTATTTATTATAAGTTTATCGATGATTTAATAAATGACAATTTTAAATACGGAGAAAATAGTGAAAAATATTCTAAGAGTATTCCAAAAAATTTTAATCCGGAGAAAGTATTCAGATATGATCCTATAATCTCTGAAGGGTTTAGTAAAAACACAACCGTAGAAGTTGAATTTGATGGTAAAAAATATTTCCCAGGGAATAAGAATCATTGGAAAACAACTGTCGATGGACTTCATCGTCTTCATCAAGAAAAAAGGTTAATAACAGGAAATAATCTACAGTATCTTCGGAGGCTTTCAGATTATCCAATTAAAGGAATATCAAATCTATGGAATGACTTAGGTGGTTCTTCAAATATGGTTTATGTTGTTCAAACGAACCCAAAGGTTATAAAGCGAGCTATGCTAATGACAACAGATCCTGGAGATATTGTTTTAGATATAACATGCGGCAGTGGAACTACGGCCTATGTAGCTGAGCAATATGGAAGAAAGTGGATAACTTGTGATACGAGCAGAGTAGCATTAACCTTAGCTAAACAAAGATTAATGACCTCCCATTATCCATACTATGAATTAGCTTTTCCAAAGGAAGGTATATCATCGGGGTTAAAATATAAAGTGGTAAACCACATAACGCTTAGTCAGATCGCCAATAATCAGCCTTTAGGGAAAGAAACACTTTTTGATCAACCATTGATTGACAATACTAAAATAAGGATTACTGGACCTTTTACTGTTGAAGCTGTTCCAGCACCCTATGCCAAGTCTTTTGATGAAATTCAAAATGAGCAAAAAGTTGCAAACAATTCAATAACAAGAAGTGGAGAAACATGTAGACAATCGGAGTGGAGAGATGAGCTATTAAAAACCGGAGTTAGAGCAAAAGGAGGAAATATTATTCAATTCTCACGAGTAGAGCCAATGTATGGAACAAAATACATACAGGCAGAAGCCGAAACGAATGAACAAGAACCCCAAAAGGTACTTGTAGTTTTTGGACCAGAGCACGCTCCTTTGGAGCAAAGAATAGTTGAGGGGGCATGGCATGAAGCAAGAACTCTAAAAACTCATATGCTATTGTTCTGTGCTTTTCAATTTGATAGTGAAGCTGCAAAATATATAGATCAACTTGAGCCGTCAATTGCTGGTATGCAACTTTTAAAGGTTCAGATGAATGCTGATTTACTGACTGAGGATTTAAGAAATAGAAGAAGCTGTAATGAAAGTTTCTGGCTAATTGCTCAACCTGACATTCAAATTAATAAGATTCAAGACGATAAGATTCAAGTTGAGGTATTAGGATTTGATTACTACAATCCTAAAACAGGAAAAGTTGAAAGTGGAGGAAAGAATAATATCGCAATGTGGATGCTTGATACAGATTATGATAATAGGTCTTTATTCCCATCACAAGTTTTCTTCCCAAATGGGGGGGGGTAATTATGGATGGAATAGGCTTTCAAAAAATTTAAAAGCGGATATTGACTTAGAAAAAATAAATTATTTCAAAGGAACCGTTTCTCTACCTTTTAAACCAGGTAATCATATTGCAGTAAAAATAGTTGACGATCGCGGGATTGAAAGTTTACGTGTTATATCACTGTAGTGAATGAGAAAAATGATCATATTTTCGATCTGTAAATAATCTTCTATACTTGACTTTATCAGAATCCCTTGTATACCATAGCAAATGGTCATTAATAGGTTTTATTATTCCACTTTCTTTACTACCCGTTTTTGTAAAAATTATATCAACAACAAAATTATTTGGCCCAAATATTTCATCTAAAAGATTTTACATTAGATGGACATTTTCATCTGAAATTTGAACGAAAATACTACCTGTTTCAGAAAGAAAAGTTTGTAAGCTAATTTATATCTGTCTCTAAGAGTAGTTGAGGTAAGAATGAATACCTAGTTCCCATGTATCCCTAAACGCTTTAATCATCTCAGGTTCAGCAGTCAAATCCTTTTCATTGTCATTTTCTTTCATTGATCTGCTTGAAGTGAACGGTTGAAAGTTTGATTTATACTTTATTCCATATGGCGGATCAAAATATATCATTTGGACCTTGCCAGCCATGCTTTCTTTTTCAATAAAAGAGTTCATAACCAAAAGGCTATCTCCAGCAATTAAACGATTAGCCCATTCTTGTTCGTGTTTATAAAAATCAATAGCTTCTCTTAATGGTTCAAATTCAGAAAACAAACTCAATTGTTTTTTTTCACCTTGATTTTTTTTTACAGATTCAATTATAGTTTTTGGATCTATCCTCTCATGAACATGGAGACTCACGGTCGGTACTTCAAAACTAGTGTGTTCTTTTTTACCCGCCCATTGAAGTGAAGGGTCTAAGTAAGGGTCATAAGTGTATGTCTTTTTTTCTTTGGTCAAAGGATCTGTTTTAGAATTTACTAGCCCTACTTGAGGAATATTTACTCTTTTATCTTTTACATGTTGATATTGTTCGATATGTTTTTTGGTTTTCATACACTCTGTGTTTTTTTTAAATCAAAGTTAACATATTACCACATCTACAAATTAAACGAAAGCTCTTATTGAATAAAATATAAGAAATTTATGTGAGCTATCCCCTTTTCCAACATTTATTATAACTGACGGTTACAAAGAGATATGATTTTTAATCTTTTTATTATGTCATGACCAAGTAGGAGAAACTATTCGAATTTATGCTTGATCTTCTGGAATTGATGAATCCCCACGGCAATTAAACATTATTTTAAATCGTTAAACAGTCAGTTTTCTCAGCCATTAGAATAATTCATCGCTTTTTAAAAGTAGATGAAACATTTACTTTTGAAACTATGGAACAGTTGCACATTTATGGGATCAATGCGATTTCAGAAGCTTTGGAATCCAATCACTCCATTGAAAAAATTTGGATTTTAAAAGATTATCATCATTGGCATCTCTCTTCCTTACTACACAGAATTCAGAAAAGTCAAATCCCTTTACAATACGTTCCAAAACAAAAGCTATTTAAACTATCAAAAAATTCGAAAACCAAAATAATAGCCCTTAGTAGTCCGATTCAATATGTTTCTTTTGAAAAATTACTGTCCCAACTTCTCAATAAACAATCAGACTTTGTTTTTCTTTTACTGGACGGGGTTACAAATATTCGAAATTTTGGAGCCATCGTACGAACGGCTGTGGCCACCTCGATTTCTGCCATTATTATCAGTAATCACCACTCTGTTGGGATCACTTCGGATGTTATTTCAACTTCTTGTGGAGGAATTTTAAAAATTCCTATTGTCAGAGTAAATCACTTAAAAGATGTTTTACATCAATTGATTGATCGAAATATTCCGATTATTGGACTAGATGAAAAAAGTACACATTCTATTTTTGAAACCTCTTTTAAAAAACCGCTGGCTATTGTGGCTGGTGATGAACATAAAGGAATTTCTAAAGGCATTAAACAATTGGTTACTACTCTCGTGCGGCTTCCCATGGCAAAACAGATGAATTCTCTGAATGTTTCAGTTGCTTGTGGCATTACGCTCTACCATATCAATCAACATCAGCTGGGTTAATCATTTTTCTGCTTTCATGAACACGATACCACTTGCACAAAGAGTCCGACCCCAAACAATTCATCAATTTATAGGTCAACAGCATCTGGTTGGTCCTAGGGGAAGTCTTAACTGTTTTTTTAATGGGCAAAGTTTGAGATCGATGATTTTTTGGGGTCCACCAGGGTCAGGAAAAACAGCTCTAGCAGAAATTTTGGCCAAAGGCCAATCTCGACCTTTTGTCAAATTATCAGCAATCGATACCAGTGTAAAACAAATACGAGAAGTGTTAACTCAGTCGAAAAATCAATCATCCATAGAAAATAGAACGGTTTTATTGGTTGATGAAATTCACCGATTTTCTAAATCACAACAAGATTCTCTTCTAGAAGGCGTTGAAACAGGTATCATCACATTGATCTGTGCGACGACTGAAAATCCTGGCTTTGAAGTCATCAATCCCCTATTATCTCGATGTTTAGTTTATCTATTAAACCCGCTAACAAAATCCGAATTAAAAACCATTTTAAAACAAGCTATCCAATTAGATGAGATATTAAAAACCCGAGATATTCATTTAAAACAAACCGATGCCTTAATGATTAGTTCCGGTGGTGATGCTCGAAAAATGCTTTCGATCTTTGAATTAGTGGTCCTCTCTTCGATCGATACCAAACCATTGACCATTACCAATGAATTGATTCAACAAACGTTGCAAACAAAAAATTTTGTTTTCGATAAAAAAGGAGATTCCTATTATGATCGTATCTCCGCTTTTATTAAATCCATCAGAGGAAGTGACCCAAACGCAGCCTTGTACTGGCTTGCTTCCATGATAGAATTAGGACAAGATCCGATTTTCATTGCACGAAGATTAATCATTTTAGCATCTGAAGATATCGGATTGGCCAATCCCAATGCCCTACTGTTGACCAATGCGACCTTTGAAGCGGTTCAAAAAATTGGCCTCCCCGAAGCCAAAATCATTTTGAGTCAATGTGTTATTTATCTAGCCGCCAGTGAAAAAAGTAATTCGGCCTACATGGGCATTAAAAATGCAGAAAAACTACACCATCAAAACCCTAATCTTTCTGTGCCACTGCATTTGAGAAATGCTCCAACAAGATTCCATAAAGCACTAGGTGCCGCTAAAAATTATAACTATGCGCATGATTACCCCAATGAATTTGTGGTTCAAGATTACATGCCCGAAAAAATCAAACATTCTCAGATTTATTTTCCTAATAATAACCCCCAAGAAGAAAAATTAAGAAACCGATTAGAAAAATTATGGGCTACTATTTATCGTTATTGAGTCTAATCGATGCCTAATATCTTATTCTGATTCTAATGTACAAAAACGTACTGCCCAATAAAGACGACTCTAGAAGCAAACAACGGCAAGTTGAAGAGATGTTTAATCGTATTTCACAAAACTATGATCGACTTAATCGAATCATCACCTTTGGGATGTATAACCAGTGGCGAAAAAAGGTGGCCAAACTAGTCGAAAATCAATCTCCAACAAAAATTCTTGATTTAGCTACTGGCACTGCGGATTTTGCTATCTCGGTGAGTCATATTCCTAATGTTAAAGTGATTGGTGTCGATATTTCTGAAAAAATGTTAGATGTTGGGCATTCAAAAATTAAAGATGCCGGTCTGAATAAAGTCATCGAATTACAATTAGGGTCAGCAGAATCTCTAGGTTTTGATGATGAATCTTTTGATGTAGTGATGATCTCTTTTGGTTTGAGAAACTTTCAAAATCTTGAAAAAGCATTAACCGAAATTTTTCGAGTCATTAAAAAGGGAGGTTGTTTAATCACTCTTGAAACCTCTAGACCAAAAAATTGGTTTATCAAACCATTTTATACTTTCTACACCGTTTGCATCATGCCTTTAGTCACCAAATTATTATTTCAAGAACAATCAGCTTACTTGTATTTATCAAAATCTGCTCTTTTATTTCTATCTAGTGGAAAACTAATCGAACAAATGAAACAAATTGGCTTTAAATCCGTTGAATACAGACCTCAGATATTTCAAATTTGTAGTATCTATATAGCAAGTAAATAATCAACGAATAATTGAAAAAATTTAAGGTTCATCTTTAAAACTTCTAATGAATAAAACTAAATTTGATGACATGAATCTAAAAAACAGAAGTCTTTTTTGTAAGAATCCTATCGATGTTTTAAGAGCGATTTATTCCGAATGCATAGATTGGACTTATCTTGAATCCCCATTTCATAAAAAGAAAAAAATGCCAGCCCCATAGAAAGCGGTGTACAGGGGGGGGGGGATTTGAAGATATTTTTATAGAAGATCAATCAAAAGTATTTTCTAGTGAGATTAGTAAAGAATAGAGTCATCGATATAACTTTGCCTATTTAGTTTACATGGTGATACGACAACATACAATCTTTCTAATTCCGGAAATTTGGAATAGTTTTAACTGTTTTTTTAAAATTTAAAGATTTGAAATACAAACTATTAAAAATTTTAACCCTTGGATTTTTTATGCTATTAGGATTTTCTAGCATGGGTCAAAGAGTTTATGTAAAAAATAGAATTCTTAATAATAACAATCTCAATTGGAATAGATTCTCTTATGGCATTCAATTAGGGACCAACTATTTTGATCATCATCAATTCACTTTAAAAAAAGACCAACGTCAAAAAGCATCACATGTTAGTAATGGAATGGGGGTCAATGTTGGATTTATTGTTAAATATCGACTAACCGATTTTGTACAGTTTAGCATAGAACCTTCAGGTTTGTTTGGTAATAGCCAAGATGTAACTTTTACATTTATGGATGATATGGGTGAAAATTCTAAAGCATTAACTTTTACGCCAAATATAATTTCTATACCTTTATTGGTAGAGTTGGGAACTTATCGCTTAAATAATACAAGGCCTTTTTTAGCATTTGGATTATCTCTTAACCATCCTATTAGTAAGGAATATGAAGCGGAGTTCTTTCAAACAAAGAACCTATCATTTTTCAATAGAAAAAAGTTTTTATTAAATTATGAAGTAGGCCTCGGCGTTGATTTTATTTTGTATCGATTTCGGGTCTCACCTTCCATTCGGTGGTCTGTATCATCCGCTAATATTGTAAAATCGGTTAAACCCGATGAAATATTTGAAGTAAAAACTGGAAGGTATTCGGCATTTACAATCAATTTTGGATTTTTTCCTTTTTAAAAATACTATCCGATATTTCTAATAGTATACAAACAAATACCAACGGTGGAAGCCACATTTAAACTATCAATTGCTTGGCAATTTGAAAATTTATCGATAGCAATCCATTGTGATATTTTAGGATAAAGGCCTTGGCTTATTCCTTGAGATTCATTACCAAATAATAAAATAAATGATTCCTCAAAGTAGAAATCATTAATTGAATTTCCATTTGGTGATGTGCCATAAATCGGTTTATTTCGATAGCTCAAAAAATCTAAAAGATTGGTATAGAAGCAATGCACTCTGCAGAATGAACCCATGGAGGCTTGAATTACTTTTGGATTATAACAATCCACAGAGTCTTCACTACAAATCAATTGTTTGAAACCAAACCAATCACACAATCGAATAATCGTTCCCATGTTACCAGGATCTTGAATCCGGTCGATGACAATATCAATTTTTTGAGTTTTAATCTCTCTTTTTTGAGGCATTTCGAAAATGCCAAGTATAGAACTAGGGGTTTTAAAATTAGATATCTTACGCATTTGCTGAACATTAATTAATTGCGATTGAATATTATTATGCAATTCAGTACTGAATATTCGATGGATTGTTAAACCTCTATCAATACACTGATTGATTACCTTTTGACCTTCTGCAACAAAAAGTCCAGTTTTAGATCTGTATTTCTTTAACTGAAGTTTTTTTACTATTGAAATTTGAGACTTAGAAATCATATGTTTTTGATGGATAGAAAATAGTTACTTTGAAACTTTATTATCATTAACTCTCAATACTAACTAAAATTGCGATTATTTTTAGCTTTTAAATGCAGTGTTGAAATACTATTTTTTTATAGCATTGGTGTATTGATGACTAGAAAAAGACTACAAACCCTTGGCTTAGAAATGAATAATCGATGAGTTTATCATATGATTTTACTTTTCTATTTTTAATCATGCTAAGATGGTCAGATTGACCCTAAGATTACTATAATTTAAAATCTAGTTCGTCATATGATTGATACAAGATCTTTATTCAATTAATAGGTGCTTCGATTTCGGATTATTCCCATAATAGGTTTTATGACATTCGTTTTAATTGCCAGTAATTGTAGCATGACCAAACATTTAACTGAGGATCAATTATTAATTATGGATCAATCATTGATTGTTGATAATCAAATGATTAAAAATCCTTCTTCTATTGATTTATCTCTTACGTCCCCCAATAAACGATTTTTAAATATCCCATTGGGGCTTCACCTCTATAATTTAGCATCTACTAATTCAGATAAAAAATTCGAATCTTGGTTAAATAAAAGACCCAAAAGATTAAATAATATCCATAAGCTGATTTCTCCGAAACAAGTTGAAACGATAAAAAATTATAAATCTTCATTTAATAATTGGCTGAAAAATGCTGGTGAACCCCCCAAACTAATTGATAGTCTATCCCTAGAATATACCAAAGGGGAAATACGCGCTTATTATACGAATTCAGGATTTTTAGATGCTGAAGTATCCTATAAGATTCGGCCAACTGATACTAGCAAAGCCAGCTTAGATTTTATCGTCAATACCCATGATCAATATTTTCTTGATACCATTGACTACCAATCGATTTCTTCTGAACTAGATACTCTTTTAAAACGTTCATCGAATTTATCGCTAATTCACAAAGGAGATCCACTTCGATTTTCAGATTTGCAAGCTGAAAGAAGTCGTATTGTCCATTATTTAAGAAATCATGGGGTGTATAATTATCAACAAAACAGCATACGGTTTGAATTAGGGATCGATAGTTTAAATCATGAATTATATCTGCCTTTAAAAATTGATGTCGGAGGATTTCAAAAAAGAGCTTCAAATTTTTCAGATTATCTCTTGGAACCGTATGTCCCCTATAAAATTGGTCGAATCAATATATACATCAATCGAGTAGACTCCGATATTGAAAAATCTGAGGACTTCAATAGTATCCAATATGAGGATTTCACGATTTACTTTCGAGGAAAACTAAAATATAGACCCAGTACACTTACAAGAGGAATAGAAATAAAACTCGATAGTCTTTACCGAGATGTCGCTAGGAATGAAACCTTAAGATATTATACATCACTTGAAAATTTTAAATACCCCCGGATTGATTTTAGTCCTGACCCAAACCAAGAAAAAAGTTTAATTTCTTCAATTAACCTAACCCCAAAAGATCGATTTCGACTCGGGATTGAATTTGATTTATCAACATCACAAGTTCAAGATTTTGGAATAGGTTCTGTTGTCTCTTTTGAAGTAAGAAATGTATTTCGAAGTGCTGAAATTTTACGATTGAGTTTTGATAATACCATCGGCGCCTCAAATGACATCCCTACTCCAAGTGATGATTTTTTTAATCTTTATGAAGTTGGTGCCAATTTATCCATGGAAATTCCCCGGATATTTTTTCCAATTCGGTTTAACCGATTAATTCCTCCAAAAATGTTACCCCAAACTAATATTTTATTTGGCACTTCAATCCAAAGAAATATAGGACTTGATAAACAATTTTATGATGCGGTTTATGCTTTTCAATGGAATCTAAACTCAAATACAAACATCCATTTTTCTTTAATAGATTTTGAATATGTCAATAACCAAAATATTGATAATTTTTTTAATGTTTATACGAATACCTACCAAAGAGTAAATACCATTGCCAAGAGTTATGATAATTTTTCAGAATATAAAAACCAAGGAGGTGATTTAGAAATTCCTCAAGGGGTTTTAGGCTTTTTGAATACTTCTACCAATCCATCAATGGCCTCTTTTTTTAGAGATAATCATTTTCGAGTTTTAAATAATCTGAAAGAACGTTATGATCGACTGGTTTCAAATAATATGATTCTTGGATCGTCTTTTAATATTAATTATTCTACTCAAGAAAATTTTGCAGATGAACGTTTTTTCCAGATTAGGGGGAGTTTAGATTGGGCCGGAACTATTTTAAATGATCTCATATTACGAAATAGTCAAAACTCCATCAATGAACGAGGAAAATACCAATGGGGAGGTGTTGAACCTTCTCAATTCATCAAAATTGAGTTGGATATCGTCAAACGGTGGTCTTTGGGTTCTAGACAAGTACTTGCATTGAGATTGTTTAATGGCATTGCTATCCCTTTTGGAAACTCAAATAATATTCCATTTGCTGAATCTTATTTTGCCGGCGGAACCAATGATAATAGAGCTTGGGAGGTCTATTCTTTGGGGCCTGGAACAAACCAGACTCAGCAAGAGTTAAATGAAGCTAACTTCAAATTATTTTCTAGTTTAGAATATCGATACCCCCTATTAGGTAATCTCCATGGAGCCTTTTTTCTAGATGCCGGCAATATATGGAATGCATTAGATGATGTGGATGACCCTTCTCTACGATTCGATGGCATTTCTGATTTATCAGAATTAGCACTGGGGATTGGGCTTGGATTAAGATATGACTTTCAGTTTTTTGTACTTCGGTTAGATACTGGATTTAAAGCTCATAATCCAGCAAAAGATGTCGGGCAACGGTGGTGGAGTGGGTTATCACTTAATCAAGCGGTATTTAATATTGGTATCAATTATCCCTTTTGATTTTATACTATGGGTATTGATGAACTGCCAATTTATACACAACAAAATGGCTTTGATACGTTATAAACTCTATGGTTTCACATCAACAGTGAATGTATAAGACCCATCACTATTGGCTATGACATTAGATAGTGTAACCGAAGGAGAATCATAGGTCATACCTGGTTTCAATACTACATCACGAATATCAGGAAATCCCACATCAAAATGATCTCCCAGACTATTATAATTGGGAGATGGGCTCATATCTAGAAGGTGTGGCGTCCCCCAAGAATCCAACCAATTAACCATGATCCCTTGACTATTGTTTGATATGATCGAACGACTATCTTTAAGGTGTGACCTTTGATCCCAAGAATCAAAATCCCGGTACTCGATATAATAGTGGTCGCCACGGGGGGAGTCAATTGATATGGCAACAATATTTCTTGCTTGGTTAATGGGATAAATGGTTGCTGAATGTCTACCAACTTCTGTTATTTCTATTTTTTGAGTTGACGAAAACCAAGATAATTGGTCTCTAAATGCGACATTCAAATTATACCCATAATTTTTACCTCCCATGATATCGAATTGATTCCCATAATCGAAACTAAGATTTTCTCCATTATTGGCGATTTCTGGTTGGTAATGATATCGCTCTCCATTGGTCCTTGATCTAGCATGGGTATTGATACCCAAACAATGAATAAGTTCATGCGTAAAAATTCTTTCAAAGATGGTAAATGGAGAACTCTCAATAAAAAAATCTTTTTGCATGAATGAATTTGAAAAATCACCGATGAAAAGAGGATTCACAAGCTTCCATTTTTTATTACCAACCAAATTATTATTTATATATAAGTCCCACAAGGTATATGCAGCTGCAGCATCATATTTTTTGTCGGTCCTTGGAATCAGTGCAAACACATCAAAATCATCTTCTTTAAATCCCTCGATTTGAATGGATTTGGTATCTAACACATCTCCAATATCTTCTAAATCAACATAGTTTTTTTCATGATTGAATGGCCCAAAACTACTAATTTCATATTCGAAATTACCATATGAATTGGTATCAAAAAAATCATAGACCACTCCCTTTTGTAAAGATTTTTCAATTTCAGAAACTGTTGGAAATTCGACGCTGCCACTAGTGTCGGGAAAATCCATGATCAATAGAGCAATTCGGGTTTTACTAGCATTCGTAGTCGATGGTCCTATTTTAGAAGGCGTACTATTTTCTTTTATTTTTTCAAAGATTGCTATTATTTCACAATCTCTTGATGGTGTAAAAATTATCTCCAAGGAATCTTTGCTAAAACTTCCACAATCTCCTTTCCAATCTTTTAATTGATACGCTTGATCGGGAGTCGCTATAATAGAAATTGATTGGCCACTTTGGATGGTTTTATTTGGAGTAATCAAACCACCTTCACTCGCGGAGGTAGAAACTAGGAATATGGCGCTCTGAGGAGGAGATGGAGACTCTGTAGTCATGTTAGAACTCCCATCACAAGAGTATAAAGAGAGTGCTATGTATACCAATAATATACTAAAATAACAATACTCTCTACTCATTGATAACGAACTACCTGAGACAGATTCAAATCATTAACTCGTTTAATCGACTCACACGCAATAGTATAAACTTATTGATAGGAAATCATCCCCAAAAAGGGTTGTGAACCTATTTTATAAGCAACCGCTTTGGAGAGTACTTGGAGTCCATTGAAAACCAATCTGATTCAAAACTTTTTAACTTTGCCCCAAAAATATTTAAATGGTTGAAACTATATCAACTGGTGTCCTTACGGGAAAAGAAGTTCAGAAGATTTTTCAGCTGGCAAAAGCCAATCGGTTTGCATTGCCAGCAGTTAATGTCGTCGGCAGTAATTCTATTAATGCTGTGCTAGAAACAGCCTCTGTTATCAATAGTCCTGTCATCATTCAGTTTTCTCATGGTGGATCTTATTCTATGTCAGGAAAAGGCTTGTCTAATACCAATGAACAAGCCACAATTTCTGGAGCAATCGCTGGGGCACAAGTGGTCCGAACCCTTGCTAAAACTTATGGAGCTACCGTGATTTTGCATACCGACCATTGTTCTAAAAAATTACTACCTTGGTTAGATGGTCTCTTAAGAGCCAATGAAGATTATTTTGCTGCTACTGGAGAATCTCTATTTTCTTCCCACATGATTGATTTATCGGCAGAACCCATTGAAGAAAATATTGCTATTTGTAAAGATTATTTTAAACGGATGACCAAAATGGGAATGACACTAGAGATTGAATTAGGGGTCACAGGCGGGGAAGAAGATGGGATTGATAATTCAGATGTGGATTCTTCAAAACTCTATACTCAACCTTCAGAAGTTGCATATGCTTATTCGGAACTCAGCCAAATTAGTGATCAATTCATCATTGCCGCTTCTTTTGGAAATGTTCATGGCGTATACCGACCAGGGAATGTGGTATTAAAACCTAAAATATTAAAAAATTCTCAACGATATCTTTCAGAAAAACTCAATCTGCCAAAAAATCATATCGATTTTGTATTTCATGGGGGTTCGGGTTCTACGTCTGAAGAAATCAAAGAGGCCATAGGATATGGTGTGATTAAAATGAACATCGATACGGATTTACAGTATGCTTTTATGACTGGAGTTCGGGATTACTTTATTGACAAAGCCCCCTATTTAAAGTCTCAAATTGGGAATCCTAATGGTGAAAACTCTCCCAATAAAAAATACTATGATCCAAGAAGTTGGTTGAGATATGGTGAGATTTCATTTAGATATCGATTATCGCAAGTGTTTGCGACACTCAACAATGTCAATACGCTTTAAGATCATTTATTCAAAGTTATTCTCTTTTATTTCAATCTAAACGATGTCTTGGTTTAAAAGAACATTAAAGGGAATCACTACCAAAACTGAAGAAAAGAAAATCATTCCTGATGGTCAATGGTATAAAACCCCTTCTGGGAAAATTGTAACCAAAGAAGAACTCAGTAAAAATTATTATGTCTGTAAAGAAGATGGTCATCATATGCCCATCGGTAGTACAAAGTATTTTCAATACCTTTTTGATGATGGCACTTTTGAAGAATTATTTTCTGAAGTTAAACCAACTGATTTTTTAAATTTTTCTGATCGAAAAACCTATGAAGAACGTCTAAAAGCAGCGACAATAAAGACTGGTTTAGATGATGCTATTAGAATTGCCGTTGGCTTATCTAAAGGAGAACCGATGGTCATTGCTGCAATGGATTTCGAATTTATTGGCGGGTCCATGGGTTCTGTTGTTGGAGAAAAATTTTCTCGTGCTGTCGATTATAGTATCGCCAACGGCCTACCCTTTGTTTCAATTGCTAAATCTGGAGGAGCCCGCATGATGGAATCAGCGACCTCACTGATGCAAATGGCCAAAACATCGGCTAAATTAGTAGAACTCTCAGAAGTTAAAATTCCATATATTTCAATCTGTACTCATCCGACCACTGGAGGAACTACAGCTTCATTTGCTATGCTTGGCGATATCACTATTGCAGAACCGAATGCATTAATCGCCTTTGCCGGCCCTAGAGTGGTTCGAGATACGGTCGGAAAAGATCTTCCCAATGGGTTTCAAACTTCTGAATTTCAACTAGAAAAAGGCTTTCTTGATTTTATTGTCAATCGACCTGAACTCAAAAACAAAATCAATTTGTATTTGGATTTGATTCAAAATCGAAACATCAGAAAATAATTGAGACCCTTGAAATTTGAAAGGAGCTCCCTTTTTTGGGGATCACATCAGATTTCTACAGCTGATGTAGTTTTTCTATATTTGCACCGAAAAAAGTAAGCATAGATACAATGACTCTAACTAAGGAAGAAAAGAGTAAGATTTACGAAAAATTTGGTGGTGAACCACCAAATACTGGCATTTCAGAGGTTCAGATAGCCATCATGACTCAGAGAATTAAACATCTTTCTGAACATCTAGAGAAAAATCATAAAGATTTCAATACCAAACGCTCGTTGATTAAGCTAGTGGGTAAAAGAAGACGATTATTGAATTATTTGACTTCTGTTGATATTGATCGATACCGAGCCATCATTAAAAAGCTTAAACTTCGAAAATAGAAACTCATCGTTTTCTATCCTTCACTTACTATTAATGATTATCCATTGAGCAACGAACTCATTGGAGATTGAATTTAACACAACATGATTCCTAAAACTCATCGACAAGACATTATACAACCAAATGGTGATATTATCACTTTAGAAACTGGAAAACTAGCCAAACAAGCCGATGGTGCTGTCGTTTTAACCTTAAAACACTGTACCCTATTGGCTACGGTAGTTTCTTCAAAACAGCAAAGTGATGTTGATTTTTTGCCACTTACGGTCGATTATAGAGAAAAATTTGCTGCAGCGGGTAGATTTCCTGGAGGATTTTTTAAGAGAGAAGCCCGTCCCTCGACAGAAGAAATTTTAACCATGCGATTGGTCGATCGCATGTTGCGACCATTATTCCCATGGGATTACCATGCCGAAACTCAAGTCATGATTCAGTTAATGTCTCATGATGATGAAGTCATCCCTGACTTTTTGGCTGGATTGGCTGCTTCAACGGCCATTGCACTTTCTGATATTCCTTTTGCAGATCGTGTATCAGAAGTGCGAGTGGGACGCATTGACCATCAATATATTCTCAATCCGAGTAAATCACAACTAGTTGATTCAGATATTGATATCATTGTCGGAGCGAGTCACGATTCGGTCATGATGGTTGAAGGAGAATTCAAAGAGATTTCTGAAACTGAAATGATTGGGGCGATTGATTTTGGACACCAAGCCATCAAAACCCATATCGAAGCTCAAAATGCACTTGTCAAAAAAGTTGGTGAAAAACCCACACGCGAGTACGAACGATTTGAAGAAGATAAAGATTTAGAACGTGATATCCACGAATCCCTTTACGATACCTATTATACCATTGCTTCAAAGGGATATTCTAAGAAAGAACGTTCTGAATTTTTCGAGCAAGCTAAAGAAGATTATCTATCCAAATTTGATCTGGAAGAAATTGAAGAAAAGACCAAACAATTGAGTCACTATCTAAAAGAAGTTAAAAAAAGAGCGGTTCGGGATCTCATGTTAAAAAAAGGAAAACGGCTTGATGGTCGGAAATCAACTGATATAAGAGATATTTGGTGTGAAGTCGATTATTTATACGGTACTCATGGTTCGGCTATTTTTTCTCGAGGTGAAACCCAAGCGTTAGCTACGACCACGCTAGGGACCTCGCGAGAAGCCAATGTCATCGATATCCCGACGTTACAAAGCGAGGAAAAATTTTATTTGCATTATAACTTTCCTCCTTTTTCTACTGGAGAAGCCAGACCCATCAGAGCAACTTCTAGGAGAGAAATTGGCCATGGAAATCTAGCCCAAAGAGCATTAAAATATTTAATTCCTCAAGAATGTCCTTATACCATTAGGGTGGTTTCTGATATTTTAGAATCTAATGGATCTTCATCGATGGCAACGGTTTGTGCTTCATCGATGGCTTTGATGGATGCTGGAATTCAAATCGAAAAAACAGTTTCAGGAATCGCTATGGGCCTAGTGAGTGATCATGATGATTTTATCATTCTTTCGGACATCATTGGGGACGAAGATCACTTAGGCGATATGGATTTTAAAGTAACTGGTACGGCCGATGGAATCACAGCTTGCCAGATGGATATCAAGATAAAAGGATTGGGGTTTGAAGTGCTCACAAAAGCCCTCGAGCAAGCTAGAATTGGGCGGTTACATATTCTCGGGCGTATGAATAAAGTCATTGATAAGCCAAGAGAACGTGTAAAGCCCCATGCTCCCAAAATCATTAAAATAACCGTGCCCACTGATTTCATAGGGGCGATTATTGGCCCTAGTGGAAAAGTGATTCAAGAAATTCAAAAAGAAACAGAAACCACCATTGTGATCGAAGAAGTTGATGAACAAGGTATTGTTGAAATTCTAGGAATCAATCAAGAAAAAATCGATTTAGCCATTCAGAAGATTGAAAACATCATTTTTGTTCCAAAAGAAGGTGAAATCTATACGGTGAAAGTCATTAAAATCATCGATTTTGGAGCCGTTGTCGAATTTGTCCCAGGAAATGAAGTCTTATTGCATATATCTGAATTAAAGTGGGGAAAGGTCCATGATGTTCATTCGGTACTTGAAATTGGTCAAGAAATTGATGTCAAATATTTAGGCATTGATTCTCGAACCAAAAAGATGAAAGTTTCTAGAAGGGTATTACTACCAAAACCTGAAGGATATCAACCTCATAAATCGAACCCCCGTTCAAATTCTTCTAAATTTAATCATCGACATAAAAAGTCTAATAAAAACTTTAAAAAGTAAATCATAGCTATTTGATTGTACTATCTCCCATTAGATCATCTAATTTCCAAAAATGTCGACACCACTCATTGCACCTTCTATTCTAGCT
Source organism: Flavobacteriaceae bacterium (assembly GCA_965221765.1). Lineage (GTDB taxonomy): Bacteria > Bacteroidota > Bacteroidia > Flavobacteriales > Flavobacteriaceae > Bin25. The sequence goes on along the minus strand of OZ244911.1, from coordinate 1,161,821 downwards.
GCTGATTTTGGATTACTCAAAAAAGAGTGTGAAATGGTCAATAACTCTCAAGCCGACTGGTTTCATCTTGATATTATGGATGGGGTGTTTGTTCCCAATCTTTCGTTTGGAACCCCTGTGGTTCAAGCTATTGCCAAAGAAGCAAAAAAACCACTTGATATTCATTTGATGATTATCGATCCGAATCGATATTTAGACTTATTTATAGATTTGGGAGCAAGCGTCTTAACCGTTCATTATGAGGCCTGTAATCATTTACACAGAACCATAAACTATATCAAATCCAAAGATATAAAGGCAGGAGTTGCCATCAATCCACATACCAATGTTTCCTTATTAGAAGATATGATCACTGAAATTGATATCGTCTGTTTAATGAGTGTTAATCCAGGTTTTGGTGGACAAACATTCATAGAATCTACTTACCAAAAAGTCCGACAAACCAAATCTTTAATTGATAAGCACAATACTTCGACACTCATTGAAATCGATGGTGGTGTTACTGATAAGAATGCTAAAAAATTATTTATTGACGGGGCTCATATCTTAGTAGTTGGCAGTCATGTTTTTTCTTCTTCTGATCCTCAAAAAACCATCGGACAATTAAAATATTTTTAGTCTTTTTTGTTTTGGTTCTGAGAATTCATTTCTAATCGGATTCCCCCAATCAATAAAAGCAAAGGATGCTTCACAAAGAATGATCCTAGTTCAAACAAATACGCTAGCCTATTTTCTCAAAAAAATTTGACGGTGGCTCGGTCCAATGTGTCTTCATAGTCCCTTGGAGGCCTTCCAAGTCTTATCGACTTATTCCTCCTTGGCTTTTGGTCCAAAGGGCTTTTCGGGGCATGAAGACCTCGTGATTAAACAGACCACCGACCGATATTTGTATCAAAGAGTACTCAAAAAAGCCATGTGGTTTTTGGCCGATTACTAAAGCCTTCGCTGCTTTATGGTCTTTATATCAAGATAAACAGTAGCCCCCCCAAAAAAAGAAAAAACCGCTCGTTGGCATGGCAGAAATCTCTGATGATGATCAAGCCAAGACTCGCACCAAAAAATCCCAGGTTGGGGAAAGAGTTCATAGTTTTACAGATTGATGCACAATAGAGTCCCCTTCGTTTATATAAGGGCTCAATACTTTTCGTCACACATAATTTCATGTAATGAGTCCAACCCACTAGAACACAATAAAAAGTATTTGACCTTAAGCGTATTAATTTAAAAAATTATTGTCATCAAATTAGGGTTCAATAGAACGTGAAATGCTGAAAAGTCTTAGGGAATAAGAGTTATCCATTGGGTTATGAATGTTAAAAATATTCTCTCTGAACGTGGATTATTTTCAAATTCCCATTATTCAAAGAATTCTCTATTATATTATCGACTGGTGACCTAGGGAGGATTCGAACCCCCAACCCTCAGAGCCGAAATCTGATATTCTATCCAGTTGAACTACTAGGCCATGCAACGCTCCAAATTTAGAATAACTCATTCAGTTATATTTCTCAGAAATTCTTAGCAAATGGATAAAATTGCAGATTACCTCAAAACGTCTATACAGAATCATATTTTAGACCTATAGATCCCATTTAATACTATTTAAATTTGAATAATGCTTATAGAGATCACTAGTTTTTTTGTTCTTCAATCATCAAGAGATAAATCTATAGTTCTATCTCAGTATGTGTGGGTCTTATCATTTAAAAGCCTTCATCAAAATACTTTTTGTAGACGATGATTTTATTTTGATAGCGAATTGATTTTACATGATTTCAATGATTTTTAGAGTTCTCGCATCCATTGCTTGAAATCGGCTCCGAGAGGGCGATGGATACCACCAAATTAGACTAGAAAAAAGGACAATTGATATTGCTCTTTCACATCCTATTACTGATTTTAGTTGCCCTCAAATAGTAAAAAGGTCATCCTTTGGACCACTATGAACACCAGCTCTTTGTCTATTGTCCAATACCCCATTTACGGACTTTTCAAGGCATTCCATCGCTACACATCCTCTAGACCAAAGCAGACCATTTGGGAGATCAATCGATTGGCATCTCGCTTGATTAAAGATCTTCGAGGTCGTGAATATCAAAAAACAACGGCTCTTTACCACTGCGGCCCCAATATCATCAGATATGTTGGCTAATGGGATGTTGATCAAGGACTGCTATAGCCTAGCCAACCAATACCATGGCATTTGAGTGGTGATAAAAAGCATGTCATCAAAGTACCCTATGCCACGATTTTCAGTGATACGGAAAAGGTAGCGGTTTTAGATCTAGCCCCATGGCTACTGAAAAAGTAGCAGGTGATCGGGTCAAGGCATGGATGTCTCAAAAGAATAGGCCTTTTTGGTCCCAGCTGTGGCAATCCGTCATCAATACGGTTCATCCATTATTTCCGAAAGCATCTGTAGTCCCCCATCGATGCCATCAAATCAAAGAGCTGAACAAGTCATCGATAAGACTCATTGCTATGAAGCACGATTGTGTCCCAAAGTAAAATACAGCACGTATACCGTTTTGAAAAATCGAGAAAACCTAGGTAAACAACAAGAAGTCGCTGAGAATATCATCCAAGTCTATCTCTAAGTGGACATCGCTTACCTATTTGGAAAAGTCTCCAAAGCTTTTTTAAAGGAGATTATATATCTAACTGACAGAACAAATTCAAAATAACTTTGGGTTTACAGTGGATGTACCATTGCAACGTTGCAATCAAACAAGAAATGAATGCTGTTTTAGAAACTTTAATAACATTATAATCGACATTACCTATCGAGAAAGTTTTGTGAATCCATTAACTTCGCTCATATATAATATTATAAATCAAAGTCGATAAACTCATAGAGTCGCATTGTGCGTTAATTTTATCAACATTGTTTCATTGCCGTGTAATCTCAGTGTGAATCATTAGTCCAACATTATCAAGCTGAATAGTCCAATCGACGAATTACTAAATTAACTCATTAATTATGCCCATTCCTTTTTTGATTCTTGCCGCTTATCTTATTTCCGGATTACTCGTTGGAAAAACCATTTCTGATGTTGTTCAGAAAAAGAAAAATAAACCATCGATATTAAATCCATCACAACCTCCATTTGAAGAATTAAAATACTATTCTCAAAATGCCATGAATCATTTGAGTATTACAGGAAATGTGTTATTTCAATCAAGTGCTTCTGTTATTAATTCATTGATTAAACAAGTTTTTGAACAAAAAACCAATAGTGAATGGGCAAAAGCAATGGATAAAATTTATCAAGAAACATGGATTGGGGGGGATCACCGGATGTATGACCAAAGTCATACATTATGGGAGGCCTGGCTTAAAGGTTATCGGAATACCGATTATCATGCTTTTGAATCGATTCGAGAATATGTTAAAGCTCTTTGGAATGATGCCGTAACACCCAAAGGATTACCGATTAAAATTGGACACCTCAACAATTCAAACAATTTCAAGAACGACTGCATGATAATTTAGGCATTACGCCGCAATACACTAAAAAAAATGGTGACCTTTAACGCCAAAGATATATTTGGTGCTACTTTAGGAAGTCTTGCTCTTTTATATCAATGGAAAACAAACGATACCAAACAATTTGCTGATACGGTATCATCTTTAGGATTAACGGCTGTTTTTTCAGCCAATCCCATTTTAACGATGATTAGTATGATTGGATTTGCAAGGGCTTATCAATTAGATCGGAAAAATAAAGGTCTTTGGTCTAGAACGAATGAAGGAGTATTAACGACAGGAGGTTATATGGCTTTAACAGCCATTCTTCCGGGTCCAATGGCGATTCGGATTGGTTTAGGATTAGTGAGTTCTATTATTTTAAGAACAGTTTATGACCGAGTTGAAAATGAATTCAATAAACCAATGAAAGAATTACCTGTTCATAAAGAATTAGAAGACGTATTTGAAAAAATTGTGGATAAATCCATTCCTTTAATGAAACATAACTTTCAAGAGATTTTTTCTAAATACAAAGGATAACATCACGTCTCAAACCAATCAACAAGAATTTGAACCACTTTGGGGAAGGTGATTATTTTTATTATTTAAGTATCTAATCCCCTGCGTTTTTATTTGAAAAAATGAATAAAGAATTCGAAGAATTAGTTCGAGAGTATCAACGCCTAGGCCAAGGGGTCATCAACCATGATCGATACAATTTATATGCTATTTCTTTCCATAGCACAGGAATCGAAGGATCTAAATTAAATATTGATGATGTCCACATCCTATTAGAGTATAATATTTCTCCCAAAGGAACCACTATAGAACACAATCTCATGGTTCAAGACCATCATGAAGCCTTAAAAGATGTTCTTGAAATGGCAAAACAAAAACATATTCCAAGACTTGGTTTGAATGATTTAAAACGATTATCTCCCAAAATATTATGGCGTACATTAGGATATGAATTTGCTAAAAAAGGAAATCGATCCATTTTGGAGGGGCGATTAAGGACCTTGCCTTTACAAGCTGGAAAACGTGTTTTTATGGATGCCGAAAAGGTTCCTACAGCACTTGATGTCTTTCTTGAAAATTTCAATGCATCTTTTCACCAGCAAAAAACAATCACCGATATCTATAAATTTTCGTTCAAAGCCCATTATGACTTGGTGAATATTCATCCATTTCGTGATGGCAATGGCCGGTTGTCTCGGTTGGTGATGAACTATGTTCAAAAATTCCATGAACTACCCATGTCGATAGTCAATACCAATGATAAGGAATTTTATTTCAAGGCATTAGAAAAAACAAATGAATTTAAAACCTATGAGTATTTATATGATTTTATGTTCGATCAAGCTCAAAAGTTTTTTCAAAATGAAATCGATTTTCTCCTTCAAAAAAGAGATGACAAGATGGTTAGAGTCCAAGCCAAAAAGCTCAAATTTGGCATGATTATACAGAGCCCTAGTTTTTTTATCGGTAAAAAAAGATCCAACGCATCATTAGCTTAGAACTAGCTAAAATAGAATTCGTATTTACTGACCATACCGAAACAAGATTTTATGAACAAGACGAAATACAAGTGGTTGGAATGGACCATGAATTAAAGCATTCGACCAAAGGGGTTGATTGGTAAGGTCCATGATGAGCATTCCATAAAAAAATGTGCCAATCATAATAGTTCCCATTTTAAACAATCAAGACATCCCTCAAGCATGGAGCGATTTCGCACCGCGTTTATTATCAATCTATGATGGATGCTAGCATCCTACAAATCTGAGAGTGGCACAGAGGTTTCAAAACTATGAAAATCTAAAAATCTCTAATTTATTCTTTTGTGCCTATTTGGAGCTTTTTCTAGATTAATGATGTCGAACTAAAATTTCTAAGTATCCTCTAATTTGGTACCCTATAAATCCACTGATGATTAGACCGATAGTATTAACACTATTGATTTGTATTTCAACTATGTGTGTTCAGAAGAATTCCATCAATCGCAATAATTTAGATAAAGAAACAAGTCCCTATCTCGTCCAACATAAAGCCAATCCTGTGCATTGGCAGAGATGGGATCATAATTTATATCAAAACCAAAATCCAAATGACAAGCTGTTGATTGTTAGCATTGGTTATTCTTCTTGTCATTGGTGTCATGTGATGGAAAAAGAAACGTTTGCTGATCAAGACGTAGCCGATAAAATGAATGCTGATTATATCAATATCAAAGTAGATCGTGAAGAAAATCCAGATGTCGATAATATTTATATGACGGCAGTACAAATCATGTCTGGAAGTGGTGGCTGGCCCCTTAATGTCATTACACTTCCAGATGGTAGACCCATCTATGGTGGTACTTATCATACTAGAGAACAATGGATTCAAGTATTAGAACAAATTCAAGATCTCTACCAAAAAGATAAATCTCGATTAATCGAAGTAGCCCATCATCTAGAACAAGGCCTGAAAGCCTATAATATTGTGGATGTTTATAATCAACCTTCTGAATTTTCTAAAGATTCATTAGAAAAAGGCATCGAAAATTGGAAAATCGGCTGGGATCATAAATATGGTGGAGATCAAGTATCTCAAAAATTTATTATCCCTAATCGGTATCAATTTTTAATGCATCACCAGAAGCGTACCAATAACTCTGAAGTCGATCGTTATATTCAAAACAGTCTGGAAAAAATCGCTAATAGTGGGATTTTTGACCCCATCGAAGGCGGCTTCTATAGGTATAGTGTCGACCCCTTTTGGGAAGTTCCGCATTTTGAAAAAATGCTATACGATAATGCCCAGATTCTTGGATTATATGCCAATGCCTATAAAAAATATAAAACACCCTTATTTAAAAACCGAGTCTATGATATTTTTGAATTTATGGAATCTCGTTTATCCGATACGACAGGGGTTTATTATGCAGCCATTGATGCTGATAACCAACTAGGAGAAGGCCGTTATTATGTTTGGAGCAGAGCTGAATTAGAACAATTCATCGATCGTGATTGGGATTTATTTTTGTCTTTTTATGGCATTGATTTTAATAAACCGTTTGGAAATGAGTTTTATATTCTCAGACAATCCTCTAGTCTAGAAGCATTTTCTCATTCGCATAACCTCTCCATTGATCAATTAGAATCTAAAATTGAATATTGGAAACTTCAGCTCAAAAGCCAATTAGCCAAAAGAGATTTTCCCGGTATTGATTATAAAATACTAGCCTCTTGGAATGCTTTGGCCGTCCTAGGCCTCTCTCAAGCTTACCAAGCCACTAGTGACCCCATCTTTTTAGATAAGGCCATTTTAGTATTTGATTTTATTAAAAACCAAATTATTGTTGATGGAAAATTATATCATACATTCCAAAATGGAAGGGTCAAGATAGAAGGTTTTTTAGAAGATTATGCTCATTTGATCGAAGCCGCATTAGCATTATACAAAATTACAGGGATTACCAATTACCTAGACTCTGCACAACAATGGACCAAAATTGTTTTATCCGATTTTTCTATTGATCACTCCCCGTATTTCAGTTTTAAAAAAGAAAACCCCCTAATTACACAAATTATATCTACAGAAGATAATGTCATTGCTTCATCAAATTCAGTCATGGCTTGGAATTTATTTGAATTAGGACAATTATTACAAAACCAAGATTATATCGAAAAAGCAAAAAAAATGATTTTGGGGATGCAAAGTCACATCATAGATTATGCTTCAAGCTATTCTAACTGGGCAAATCTCTATGCATTGATAACCTACGGATTTTATGAAGTCATTATCAATGGAAAAGAGTCTAATGACTTCTCAGTAGAACTATTTCGTCACTACCTACCCCAAATCATCTTTCAACAAAGTGATGCAGCGAGTGATTTACCCTTATTAAAAGACCGATTTGACAATCAACACACATATATCTATGTCTGTCAAAATCGGATTTGCCTCTTACCCGTGACGACGGTTGATAAAGCCATAACTCAGATAGAAAACTTTTCTGATTCGGGTACTGAATTCCCAGACTTTTACGGACTCTAATACAGTCCATCAGATTAAAGTCCTAACCTCCCACCATTCGAACCATTTAGCTTAGCCAATCATCTCAATCCGTTGATTCTCCTAACTATCCCCTCTAGTGTTTGCGTTGATTTTCTAGGATATCTCTATAAGTCTTTACTAGAGGGATAGAGTAATTCGTTCTTTCATACCAAATAATCCGTGAGGTGGACATCACCTTATTTGTGGCAGGCATGATAGAAACCATCAAGGTTTATAGTATCTTATTTTCGATATAAACAATTGAATATAAATGACTTATTATATTTTAAGGAAATTAGAAATGTTCTTTAATAACCCCTTGAATTGACTAAAAAATACTTTTGACTGATTCTTATAGCGCAATATCAATATGCATATCTTCTTCAAACTCCGATTTGTTGGAGTGATTGGTAATCATACGATTTGATAGGGCTTTTTGATGATTTGTCATTGGATCACTATAGGTTGATTACCATCTTTTATAATCTCAACACAATCAAAAAATATGGCTTCAAACCCTAGAATCAATGATTCAAGATTCAATTTTGTTTTGCGTTTTAAATATGACTTTTCTTTGGTGATTAATAGATTCTTGATGAATAGATCTAAAAACTCTCATGATAAAATCTTTTGATAATCCTCGATCCTCGCCTTCTAAAAACATATTTCCCAACACTTCTTTCCAACGTCTAGGTTGAAGAATTGCTACATTATTATCATGTTTTAGTTGACCAATTTTACTAGAGACCCTCATTCGTTTATCGAGAATTTTAATGATTTGTTCATCAAATAAGTCGATTTCAGATCTTAACTTTTGCAATTCTAATCGGTAATCCTTTTCATGATGTGTTGGCTTCTTCATCTTGAGTTCTTTCATATACTTTACTAATGTTTCTGGAGTAATTTGCTGTTTTGCATCACTCCAAGCATGATCAGGATCGAAATGAGTTTCAATCATCAAACCATCAAAGTTTAAATCCAATGCCAATTGACTTAATTGGAATATCAAATCTCTTCTTCCAGCAATATGGGATGGATCACAAATTAATGGCATATCAGGAAATCGCTTTTGAACTTCAATCGGTATTTGCCATTCTGGAATATTTCGGTATTTGGTTTTGTCATACGTTGAAAATCCCCGATGAATTAGTCCTAATTTTTTGATATTGGCAGCATACAATCGTTCAAGGCCCCCTAACCACAGAGAAATATCTGGATTAATGGGATTTTTAATCAATACGATCTTTTCAGTATTCTCAAGGGCTTCCGCAATTTCTTGTACCATGAACGGATTGACAGTAGTCCGAGCTCCTATCCATAGAATATCGATATCGTGCTCTAAGGCCAAATTCACATGATGCTTATTCGCCACTTCTGTGGTTGTTAATAATTGTGTTTCTTCTTTTACTTTTTGAAGCCATTTGAGTCCGATGGCACCAACTCCTTCAAAATTTCCTGGTCTAGTTCGTGGTTTCCAAACACCAGCCCGAAATACTGTGACATCAGTATCTTTTAATTGAAGGGCTATTTTTAATACTTGATCTTGAGTTTCCGCACTGCAAGGTCCTGCAATGACCAAGGGATGTGGTAGATTGAAATTATCTAACCATCCACGCATTTGTTTTGAGTTTTCCATTTGGCTCATACTTAGTTATTATTTTGGTTGATTCCTTTTAGAATAGATTGGATTTCATTTGATTTTACTAATTGTTTATGTATCGAATCAAAATTTTTTGATTCCAATAGTGTTTTAAATTCATCTAGCTTTTCAATGTATTGGTCTAATACTTCTAATATATTTTGCTGATTATGTCTAAAAATAGAAGTCCAAGTCGTTGGGTTGCTTTTTGCAAGCCGAACAGTTGATGCAAATCCACTCCCTGCCATTTGATATATGACATGGTTCGACTTTTCTTCTTTATCCATGACTGTTTTACCTAGCATAAACGATGAAATATGAGAAAGATGAGAGACATATGCAATGTGTTTATCATGTTCTTCTGCCGACATAATCAAAATTTTCATTTGTAATTTCTTGACAAAATCCGTACCAAATTTTAATAGCGATGAATCGGTTTTTTCTATTTGACAAAAAATTTGGATTTGGTTGACAAATAAATCTTCCAATGCCGCTGATGGACCTGAATATTCTGTTCCCGCGATCGGATGTGCTGCTAAAAATTGTTTTCTCTTGGGATGATGGGCTACTTGCTGACAGATCAACCGTTTGGTAGAACCAGTATCGATTAGTAACGTATTTGGCCCTACTTGATCCAAAAGAGATTCAATAATATCCAATGCTTTGTCAACTGGAATGGCTAAAATCAATAGGTCTAACACAAGATACGATTCTGGAACTAATACGTGATCAATAATGCCTAGTGCTTTGGCTTGTTTTAAATGCTTGGGATTAACATCATGTCCCCAAATTATGCAATGATTATTATATGCTTTTTTTGCAGCAAGAGCTTTTGATCCACCGATTAAGCCAAGTCCTATGATCCCAATATTCATGTTAAATACGATGGAGAGCTTGTTTTAATTGAGAGATTGGGACGCAAACAGACATTCTAATATATCTTTGGCCATTAGATCCAAAAATATCTCCTGGAGCAACAAAAAGATGGTGTTGGTACAAGAGTTTGTCTGCAAAATCAATTGATGATTGTTCTCCTTTTGGAATTTTAGCCCACAAAAATAAACCGGCTTGATTGATTTCAAAATCTGCGCCCAATTTCAAGGCTAAGGATTCTAATATTATTTTTCTTTGAGTATACCGTTTATTGAGTTGATCAAACCACGCATTGGGTAAATTAAGAGCGGCAATAGCTCCCTTTTGCAAACCATAAAACATCCCTGAATCAAAATTGCTTTTTACTTTAAATATGGGTTGAATCAACTCTTTTGAACCACATAGCATGCCGATGCGCCATCCAGGCATATTAAATGATTTACTAATAGAATTCAATTCCAACGCTATTATTTTTGCCCCCTTAAATTTTAAGAGACTCTTAGGCGTTGAATTCAGAATATGACTATATGGGTTGTCATGAACTAGTAATACTTGATTTTCAATAGCCCATTGAATCAATTGTTCAAATACTTCATCAGTGGCTGTAGCACCCGTGGGCATGTGGGGATAGTTCAACCACATGACTTTCGTATTTGGAGTTTTGAGCTTTTTTAATTCATCTAGATCAGGTAGCCAATTATTGGATGCATATAAATTATAATAAAGGGGGCTAGCCTCGGCAATCATGGTAGCTGAAGCATAGGTAGGATATCCAGGATTTGGAATCAATACGTGATCTCCCTTGTTGAGATAGGCCAATGAAATCATCCCAATTCCTTCTTTGGAACCCATCAATGGTAAAATCTCACCTTGTGGATTTAATTGAACTTGATAGATCCTGTTATAATACGATGAAATTGCATTTCTCAACTCTTCCAATCCTCGATAGGATTGATATTGATGGGCGTTTTGATCTGTTAAAGAAGAAGTTAAACCCTCGACCACCTTTTCATGGGGAGAAAAATCAGGATTGCCAATCCCAATATTGATAATGGGGTTCCCTTGGCTTTTTAATCGTTCTACTTCTCGAAGCTTTTGAGAAAAGTAATATTCACTCAATTGGGATAGTCGGTGAGCAACTTCAATCATATTTTTTGTTTTGATAGACGCCCATTACTTTGAATTGAGTGGCTATGATTTCAATAACTTTTTTGGCTTTTTCAAACTGTTTATATTCATTGAATAAAACATCGACAAAGAAGGCATATTTTCCAGGCGTTTCAGTGATGGGCAAGGATTGGATTTTGGTTAAGTTTAAATGACAATCACTCATTAAATTCAAAACCGTTGCCAAACTACCCCTTTGATGATCCAAAGTAAACTTCAGAGCGGCTTTATTTGAATTTTCTAGAATCGTAGCATCTTGAGCTCTTTGGATAACGACAAACCGCGTCACATTATTTCTAATGGTTTGAATATTGCTTGCCAAAATATCTAATCCAAATAAGCATGCGGCTCGATGACTAGCAATTGCACCATAACCTCTGATTTTTTTCTGTGCAATCCATTTAGCTTCTTCAGCGGTATCCTGTGATTCAATCAATCGAATATGTGGGTATTGCTGAAAAAATTGTTTGCATTGTTGCAATGCCATGGGATGCGAATGAACTTCTTTAATTTGACTGATGGTTTGACCAGGCAGCACCATCAAATGATGACTAATGCCATATAAATATTCTCCAACGATACTCATCTGACCACAGTCAATGAGAGAATAATTAGGCAAAATAGATCCTGCAATAGAATTTTCAATAGCCATCAATCCTTGACTGCATTTCTGAGATTTAACCTGCTCGACCAATTCATCGAATGTATCACAGTGGATGACTTGAACAGACTCTCCAAAATATTCTTTGGCCACAAGATCATGATAGGAACCTTCAATTCCTTGAATAGCTACAATAGAATTTTGCTTTATACTCATTTTCCAAAAAAAAAGTCCTGAATTTTCAGGACTTGTTTTATTTTATTTTGACTAATTAAATCATAACAGAGCCCTTCTACTTTTTCCATAAAAAAAGTAGAAGTATTCTTTGTTATAAAATCTAGTGGTGTTCACGTCAAAAATCGATGGGGCTAATATACAGTAATTATTGATTTAAATCGATCATTCAAAAAATTTATACGTGTTGTTAGACTCGATAACATATCATTTTTCACAGTGGCCTATTGAAACGAAATAAAATGCACTGCCATAAACCATTGTCATGGACTTATTTTGTATTCAGCTTTGAACCTTGTTAAACTCTTTTTTATTACTCATGCTAGGTGATTAACTTTGCCCATTGCAAACCAAACGTCTTCAACATTTTGGATTAGTTACAACGGCTTCCCTATTAATCGCTACTTCTGGACCATTGGGAAGATATATTGATTTGGCTCCCCACATCATTATATGGTGTCGATCATTCATGGCTGTTTTTGTCTTAGGGGGTTACTGTATCTATAAAAATTATCCCCTTCTTAAAGATTGGAAGAATCACAAAATTGGATTGCTTTTTAGTGGTATCTTGATGGGAATTCATTGGGTGACCTATTTTATGGCGCTCAAACTGAGCAATGTAGCCATTGCCGCATTGGCTGTGTTTACATTTCCCATCATGACGGCATTTCTCGAACCCTTAATACGAAAAGTTTCATTTCAAAAGATTCATTTGTTGTTTGGACTCATGATCGTTCTAGGCGTTTATTTCTTAGTTCCAGAATTCAACCTTAAAGATCAAAAGACCCTTGGTCTGATGATGGGCCTGATTTCAGCTTTTACCTATTCTATTCGTAATATTATGGTAAAAACAAAAATTTCAGACATGAAGGGTTCTTCAGTCATGTTTTTCCAGATGATTGTGATCACTGTTTTATTATTTCCAACCATGTTTTATTCTCCTATTGATAATATCTCTTCCCAATGGCCTTTTTTGCTTTTCTTAGGAATCATAACCACTTCACTTGGACATACATTATTTGCCAATAGTTTTAAATCGTTTAGTACTTCCAATGTGAGTATTTTAAATAGTGTGCAACCGATTTTTGGGATTTTACTAGCTTTGATTTTTTTAAATGAAATACCCCAAATTCAAAGTATCATGGGTGGAAGTCTTATTTTATTGACCGTCATTTTGGAAAGCCTAAGAAAACAATAATTGATTGTATTGAGCTTTTATTTTTGTCTTAGCCTATGAATTTAATAGTTGAACATCTTAGCAAAACATTAGGAAAATCAAAAGTTTTGGATGACGTTTCCTTTATCTTAACACCAGGAAAAGTATATGCTTTACTAGGTAATAATGGATCTGGAAAATCAACTTTACTGAAAATTTTAGCTGGATATTACTCCCATTGGATTGGTAAGATCACTTATGGTACTCTCGATTTAAAAACACACACAAAGCAATTCCAATTCAAAATAGGCTATTTGTCTGAATCCAATCCACTGTACCATCATATGTATGTTCAAGAGTATTTGGCTTTTATCGGTGGTTTTTATCATATCAAAAAAAGCCAAACACTCAAAATACTCAATCAATTCGGGCTAGCATCATATCGCTATACCAAAATTCAAGTGCTTTCAAAAGGCTATCGACAGCGGGTCGGACTAGCAGCGTGTTTCATTCATAATCCAAGTTTATTGTTTTTAGATGAACCCACTAATGGATTGGATTCTAATCAACTAAAAATCTTTGAAAAAACAATATCTGACTTTAAAACCAATCGAATCATCCTTTTCACTAGCCATATTTCTCAAGAGGTGGAATCATTAAGTGAACATCAATTGGTTTTAAATAGGGGGAAAATAAAATTCATCTAAATATTGATAAGAATATTTTTTGGTTTCAATGTTTTATAAAACCTACCAACATCGGTATATTCCTCTCAATAAAATCGTCTAGTTGTTGATTTTTTGACAAATTCATAAAACTCTTCTTTCACCCATATTTTCAATAGATTTAAATTTTTAGCAAAAAAGCCTCTTCATATGGAGTGGTTTATTCAGATTAAAGAAGATCAAGATGAGCCGAGAGATAAACTTAATATTACTAAGTCAATGAAAAGGGAAAAGTTTTAGATGCAAGTAAATGAATTGTGAGATTATTACAACAACAGATTTCGACAAAGAATTCATAAATTTCAGCATACAATTTCATTCATTAAGAAATGATATTCTAATTTGCGAACTTGGTTCAGAAGTGAATCTAGAACAAGGGGTTGGTTTAAGACCTCATGATGGCAGGAGTTCGATTCTTGTATCATTTCAAAAAACAGGTATTTCTTAGCTATTAGCAATCAGTCATAGTAAAATAGATTAAAAAATTTGTATCTCTATTTTGGAGGGTTCTACTTAAAAAATAAATAGCGTTTATTCATCATGGATGCATTGGAGTTATTAGATTTAATCCAAATGGGAGAATCGAGTAAGGTTCAGTTTAAAGCCCGCGTTTCTAATGCCAACTCGATTGGTGCTGAAATGGTTGCTTTTTCAAATACAAAAGGCGGAATCTTAGTTATTGGAGTGGATGATAAAATAGGAAACATCAACGGACTTTCATTTGAAGAGCTTCAAGAAACCAACAGATTATTAGCCAATGCAGCATCTAACCATGTAAAAGCTCCCATTCATATTTATACTGAAACACTAAAAGTAAAAGAGCAAAATTTAATTGTAGCACATATTTCTGAAGGAACCAGCAAGCCACATATGGATGAAAAACGGTTCTGACAAAAGAAAAGTGATTACCAAAGAAGAAATGGCCCGACTACTTCAAAGTAGTGGAAACCTTTTTGCTGAGGAAACGATTATCACAGGAACAACTATTAATGATATTGACCAAGAATATTTTCAAGAATTTATTCTCGCAAAAACTAAAAAATCTATCAACGAAATCGGACAATCTACCGCTACGATTCTGTCAAATCTTGGAATGTTGAACGATGGAAAAATCAGTCTAGGCGGTTTGCTTCTATTGGGCAAGAATCCTCAACAATTCAGACCAACATTGACCGTTCAATGTGTTTCTGTAGTAGGCAATGAAACCAGTTCCAATCAATTCCGAGATAAAGAAGATCCTTTTTCGGGGAATCTAAAGAAGTTATATAACAAAACCCTTTCATTTATTACACGAAATTTAAGAAAAGTACAAGTAAAAGATGGATTTAATTCGCAATCTGAAATGGAAATCCCAATTGAAACCATTGAAGAATTGCTTGCCAATGCCCTCATACACCGAGATTATTTTATTTCTTCAAGTATCAAGGTCTTTATCTTTGACAATCGAATCGAGATTATAAGCCCTGGAAAACTTCCTAATTCACTCACTATTGACAACATAAAAATCGGAATCTCTATCCCGAGAAACCCCGTACTTTTTACCAATGCAAGATTTACTATTCCATTTGCTGGGGTTGGTAGCGGCATCCCCAGAGCATTTGAAAGAACTCCCAACTTAACACTAATCAATGACCCTAACAGAGAACTATTTATTTCAGTAATTAAAAGACCTTAACTATGAATTTATTCCATAACGTCTTTTCAATCCAAACTCTGTGTTTGCTCGATAAGAGTGAAATCAATTGTTTAGTTTAAGTAATATACACATCAAGTCAATGGTTACTTAGGAACATAAACTTCCACCATGTTCAACTCGCTAGTGCAACTTGAGCCCATGTTGATTTTATCTTTTCGATGGGACTAAGGTTGTCGAATGTACGAACACCTGGGTGATTTATTTTATCCTCACAAACTTTTTCATCTTGAAGATATCGAATTATTAACTCTTATTGGTTCATTATAATACTTTTTCCAATCATTACGTTCTCTAAATGAACTAGTGTGTTTGAAGTCTATAATCATTTTGTGGGATTGATTCTTGTTCCTAATGAAATTTTTCAGGCCAAGTAACTCCTCTAATGTCTGATGCGTTTGCATTCACCGGAAAGAGAGAGTATGATTTAATCAAGTTTTTTGTTTTTTCAATTAGTTTAAATTCACCAGATATTTTTATACTCTCTCTTTTGGGTTGATTCTAAGGGGTATAAATCCCAAAACAAAGACTTTTTGCACATAGACTCTCGTGAATCAAATAGATTCGAAATCATTGGATTTAAAAAATATTTTTTAATATGGCTTCAATTTGATCATATTCAATCAAAAAGGCATCATGACCATGTTTGGATTTGATTAAATGATGGGCGATATTTTTCTTGTACTTCTTAAGAATTTTTATATTTTCAATATCTTCCCAATGAGTAAATAATTGATCACTATCTATTGAAATAATATGAATATCAGAAGTGATGCTATTGATAATGGTATCCAAGCCTCTGCCATCACGTGCAAAATCCACAGAGCTCAATAAATAATTCATCATCACATAAGCATCTAGCTCATAACGAGATGCCAATTTATGGCCATGTCCCAATAACCAACTTTCAACTTGATAGATATTCTTTTCATCACTAAACTCTCGGTTGAATCTCTGTTCAATCGACAGAGGATTACGATAGGTCATCATGGCATGCATCCGGGCATCCACTAAAGGATCTGAAGAATTTTTTAATATCCTGTCTTGAATAAAGGTATTGGCAATAATCCACCCCGTGGCTTTCCAATTGGCAGCGATAGGTATGATGTATTGGGATAAATTGGGATACTTAGAGGCCATTTCCCAAACCAATCCACCCCCGATTGAACCACCAATACTAGCATATATTTGATCTATATGTAGCTTTTCCAAGCCTAATTTAATAGCATGTGCAATATCCCCTAGATGAAAATCTTTATAGTTTTTAAATGTTTGCCCTTTGATTCCATTGCCTAAAATATTGAATGCTAAGATGGTATACTTCTCAGTATCGATGACTTTATTTTTGCCTACAATTCTCTTCCACCATCCAAACTTACCGGCGACATTAGAGTCACCGGTAAGTGAATGATGAATTAATACAACAGGAGCTTTTCCTATGGATTGTCCAAATTGTTGATAATACAACGTCGTTGGACTATAAACAGCCCCCGAATCCGTTCGAAATGAATCGAATGGTATGGACTGAATTGCAGACATGTAAAAATCTAAAGCGTGGCAAAAGCTTGTTTTAAATCTGCTTTTAAATCTTCTACATTTTCAAGCCCGACTGAAATTCGAACCAAATCTTGAGTGACTCCCGTGGCTTTCTTGGATTCTTCAGATAGTTGCGAATGCGTCGTACTCCAAGGATGAATAATCAAAGATTTTGAATCACCAATATTGGCCAAAAGTGAAAAGATTTTTGTATTATCGATGACCTTTTTAGCCCCTTCTTCACCCGTTTTGAGACCAAAGGTTAAAATCCCACTTTTGCCTTTGGGTAAATACTTATCCGCTAGCTTTTTATACTTGGATGATTTAAGTCCTGGATAATTTACCCAAGCCACTGGTTTTTGTTTCTCAAGCCATTTAGCCAATTCCAATGCATTTTCAGAATGTCGGATGATTCGGGCATCAAGAGTCTCAAGACCTTGAACAGCCAAAAATGAATTAAATGGACTAGGAGCTGCTCCTAAATCTCTTAAACCTTCAACTCTAATTCGAACAATAAATGCTGGTGGACCTAGTGCCTCATGATATTTGAGTCCATGGTACGATGGAGAGGGTTCTGTAAATTCAGGAAATAATCCATTGCCCCAATCAAAAGTTCCCGCATCGACGATGACTCCTCCAATAATGGTTCCATTCCCAGCAATATACTTAGTCAATGAATGAATGACAATATTGGCTCCATGTTCAATGGGATTCAGTAGTGCAGGCGTTGCCACGGTATTATCCACAATAAATGGTACCTTGGCTGCTTGGGCCGTTTTTGAAATGGCTTTCAAATCCAATACATCGAGCTTTGGATTCCCTAGCGCCTCAGCAAAAAATGCTCGTGTATTGGGTTGAACCGCTTTCGTGAAGTTTTTAGGATTATCAGGATCTACAAACGTGGTGGTGATTCCCAAACGGGGTAAGGTATTACTGAAAAGATTATAAGTTCCTCCATAAAGACTATTCGAAGAAACGATATGGTCTCCTGTTTTTAATAAAATCAACAAAGCCGTGGATAAAGCCGATGTTCCTGAAGCGGTTGCCACAGCCGCAATCCCTCCTTCAACGGTAGCCAAACGTTGTTCTAATACATCATTGGTAGGATTATTTAATCTAGTATAGATATATCCTAATTCAGATAATGCAAACAGATTCGCCGCATGTTCTGCATTATTGAAGACATAAGACGACGTCTGATAAATAGGTACTGCTCGAGTACCTTGGGTGGCCTTGGTATCATGACCTGCATGAAGGGCCTCGGTTTGAAATTGTTTACTCATTTTTATGATTTAATATTATTTTTTAGAAAATTTGGTTTTTAATAGTTGGTACGTGATCTAGTTTTTCCCATGTAAAAAGTTCTAATTCTTCGAATCTTTTTTCGGTGCCATTGGCATCATGGAAGGTTTTGGTTATTGTTTGGGGCAGGCGCCCCATATGCCCAAATACAGCTGTTTCGGAAAACATCGGATTTTTAAGTTTTAAAAAATTGGTGATTCCCTCTACTGATAATTGGTCGCTAAATATTTCTTTGACTACCTGCGCTAAATGGGCATCGGTCAAAGATTTTCCATTCTTTAGTTCAGGATTTAATGAGCCATAGGTATCAATAAATATAGATGATGGTTCTGGTTTGCCAATGATGTAACTCAATTGTACCAAAACTTGTTTTGCCACATCTGCTTTGACTAGATTTTTAGCAATATATCGAGCCATATAAGCGCCACTTCGATCAACCTTACTAGAATCTTTGCCACTAAAAGCACCCCCTCCGTGAGCTCCCCGACCGCCATAGGTATCGACGATAATTTTTCGTCCCGTCAGACCAGAATCTGCTGTAGGACCTCCTTTTTTAGCCCAGGTTCCTGCCGGATTGATATGATAGGTTATTTGGTCATCCAAAAGATCAGAAATATGAGAAGGTAATTTTTCTTTGAGCTTAGTAAACAAAGTATTTTTGAGTTCTACCTTTAGTTTTTCTAGTGAAATACGCTCTTCATGAAGCGTTGAAATGACTATATTATCAATCCGTTGGGGTTTGTGATTTTCATCAAATTCAACCGTCACTTGTGATTTGGCATCGGGACCTAAATAGGCTATTTCTCCTAATTTTCGAAGATGATTTAATTCATAAAGAATCTTATGAGCCAAATCAATGGGCAATGGCATGAGGGTTTGGGTTTGATTAGAAGCAAACCCAAACATAATTCCCTGATCTCCAGCTACTGTTTTATCTTTTTGATTATTAACTAATTCTTCAGATTGATTTTGAATGAGATTGGTGAAGTGGCATCCCTTGCCTGTAAATCCACCAAATTTTGTTTTATCGACATAACCGATGGATTCAATTTTATTTCGAACAATTTGTTCTACGTCTATGGTTACTTCAGATTTAAATTCGCCAGCTAAAACAACATGATGAGCCCCTACCAGCGTTTCAATAGCCACTTTACTATTGGGGTCAAAAGCCAAATAACCATCCAATAAGGCATCACTGATTTGATCAGCAACTTTATCTGGATGTCCTGGAGCTACAGATTCTGAAGTAAATAAATAGGCCATCTTGTTACTTTAAACATCAGTAGGAAAGATTGCAGAAACTTAAAGCAACACTGCTTTAGCATTTTTTTTTGAGAGGTTGCAATCAGTCAAATCTTTCCTCCGAATCGAGTGCGAATATAAATAAACTTTCATTATAAATATTCTGAGCATCAAAAATTTAATCTGAGAGCTGTTTTCAAATGGGAGTGATTGTGAGCGGAAACAATTGTTAGAGCTATGATACCTTTGGTATCGTGTATACGAGAGCCAGGCCATATATTTTCATGGTCGGGATAAAGAAGTTTTTAAAAAAAGTTTTAAAGACTGCCAAAAGAAAAAATGGCGGACCATTATTCTCATTCAGGGTTCGCCTGGAGTTGGGAAAACGGCGTTGTTGGAAGAATTTCAAGAAATAGAAACAAAAGAAGAATGGGGTATTGTTAAGATCAGCCCATATGGTTTATGGGATGCTTTGGAATTAAGAAAGTACCTTCAAAAAAATTGGCGACTTCAATTCAAAAAGGCATCTGTTACAATGGGGGATACAAGGTATTGGAGTCGAAATGAATTTTGAATTATCACAGAAATCCGTATTAGAGATGTTAGGTTCGACTAAAAAACCAACGCTATTCGTATTGGATAAAGCACAACATCTTGGCGATGTTTTAAAAACTAATTTCAACACTTTCACCACTACAAAAAATATTAGACCATATCCATAATGGTCAACTGAACAATCCACTAGTATTGGTAGGGGGGGGGTATAGGAATGGCTGAAAAAATATTTGAGAAATTAGGGATTTCAGGATTTGATGATGCTTGCGCTTTTGATCTTGAACGATTAGATGACGTATTTAGAGAGACAAATTCTTCAAGATTGGATTTATCAAGGAGGGAACATCGAGAAAAACATTAATTTTGGTTTCATCCTATCATGCATTTTATATTTGGCATCATTATTAACAATTAAATTTTTTTACTATGAAAGAATTAATAAAATTCCAACACACTAAAAGATACGAACTCTACAATGTAGAATTTACTTTTTCAAATGAAAAAGGCTATAAAAGAGAAGATTTAAAAGATGTTATTCCTAAATAAATTCTGACACTACCTTATATTACACGCCTTGTGTATAATCGAGGAAGCATACTTACGGACTTGGCTTGCTTTGAATTATCATACAAGCAAGTCAAAGAAATCAATACTATCGTATGGGAGCATCTTGGTCATGGGTATCACGGATGCAAAGAATTACAAGAGAACTCAGTAGGCAAATTCTCATTTGATAACATTTAAAACACTAAATTATGGAAACAACACTAAACAAATTAATTATCTCACCACATAAAATTGACTCCGATATTAAGGAGCATATTAAATCAGTCATCACTACTGAAGACCAACTTGAAGATATCCTTAACCTTTTTAATCAATGGGAAAGTTTTCTTTATAGAAGTGATGTATATCAAGAATTTATTGATACCTACCAAAAAGATGTTAATCAATATGCACACTGCACAGATGATGTCACCATAGAACAAGTCAAAGATATTTTCAAATCATCCATTGAGGAGCTGAAAAATAATTAGGACAACTCCATTCATTTGATTGTTAAGGGGGTTTTCCAAGAATTAGTAGCATTTACCGATAATGAAATAAAATATAATGATTTGCATTTTATTGTTAAAAACTCTATTATATCCCATTGGGAATTTCTCATCTTAGTAACGAATGACAATATCCAAGAATCTGAAAGAAATCTATTACACGCTCTCAATGTATCCGATGAAGCCATCGATAATGAATGGGATGCTTATGATTTGGTAGGTATCAGAGAATATTTAGAGGAATTAAAACCTATCGTTATCTAAAAAAATAATCGCAAGTAGGTATGCCCGCCTCTACCAGCCCCCGTATCAATACATGTGGGGGTTTGGATTTATGGGTAGGACAGTCCTATATTAGCACTAATCATCACTTAAAACTGAATACTATGATTACAAACAAAATAAAGACAACTAACTGACAATAGCAACAAAAAAACCTTGTTATTATCTAGTAAAGAATTAAAAGTAGGAGATATTATTATCGGATACAAAAACACAGATATGCCTTATTATGAAGATATATTGGATATAGAATATTACACTCATCGGGAAACACCTTTAATAGAAGTTAGGTTTAGAGATATTAGTGGAAATATAAGATACTTTACAGATATTTTCGATGACCGAAAAATTAATAAAGTAGCTCGGGGAGTGAAACTTATCAAGTAATCATGGATATACAAACATTACAACAACAATTAAAAGATGCCAAGCATGACTTTGAATTATACGAAGAATCTTTGGATAAATGGCATAACTTAGACAATGTCTATTCTAACAAAGAATATAAACCAACTTGTTCACTAACGCAATCATTGGTTAAAAAAGTTGCTGAATCAATAGACTCTTATAACATAAAGAAATGGAAAAAAAAGAATTGAGGAAAGAGATAGAAAAATTTAATAGAAGAGTGGCTAATACTAAGTTGCGTTTTGAATTACTTTTTAAATTCATAAAATATTTTTTGTTTTTTAAACTACAATTGGTCTCTCAAAACGATAATGAGAGTAAATCAAGTTCATATAATTCAGAAAGCAAATTGATATAAGAAAAAGAAACACACGGGTTGGTGTGATGATAACAGATTAAGTCATAAGGTAATGCATGAACAAGACCAATTAATTGCTTTTTATAAATCAGAGGTAAAACGATGTGGAAAAACAATACATCGGTTAGAAGAACAAATTAGACTATCAGAATTAAAGACTGAGCAAGAACATATGATAGCATTATCAAAAGAACGTAAAAGAGCAATTATCGGAATTATCATAGTTATCTCATGTATTATCGCATTTGGTATCTCGTTATCATATTTACAGCATTATTAACTTAAATTATTACAATATGAAAACAACAAATAAACACATCGAATTAGAAGACTATTGTCCTGTAGGTAAAACAATAAAATCTTGTTTTAATGAAACAGGAGTTGAAATTGATTATCTCATTGATTGATGGCTTCATCAAATCATTCAGCATACACATGGTTGGCCTCTACATATCAGCACTTATGGAAGATTTGCATAAGATTACTTAAAAACCCTTGGCAAAGGGGTTGATGATAATCCTTTAGAACCATTGGGCTTGGAAGAGGTATTAAACGAGGTAAGAAGAAGACGGTTGGAATACTACAAACGCTGGTTGAGTGGTTTTTATTATGAAGAGATTGAAGAAATAACGAAAGTATTGAATGATAACACCCTATTGTATCCGATGAAGAGTAAAGACATCATTTTCTTCTTTCGAAAAAGAATTTCCGATAGAAAAATCTGAAAATTTATATGAAAGAGCTATTGAAAAAGGAGTGTTTCACAGAGTTTAAGATGGGCGATATATTATTCCCATTCCTTCCATGAAAAACTAGTTGATTTCAAATCAATGGAAAATAAACCAGAAGCCTAGCAATAGAAAGCGATCAATCATTGGAGATAAGGTTATAAATCATCTTCGGGTGATAAATGAAAGAAAAATAGAAGTCATTCTAAATCCCAAAACTAATCTCATTAGGTGTGCTTTCAATCCGGAATCAAAAACAAAAATCCACAGAATCTTGGAATAAAAAATCCTTTAAATGGAATGAGATACCGAAATAGCCAATGCATTGGTGTCATTAAGCTTTTATGGTAAAGTCTTCTCTATCATTCCCCATGACATCATCTCCTACAAATCATTGATTGATTGAAATAGGTAGTATTTTTTACTCGTTTTTACTACTTGAATTAAAAATATGTATCAACCATTAAAGCCATATAATGATTTACCAAGACTTCCAATTCCTTTTGATTTTGAAAATAAAATAATAACAAAACAACTTATTCAATCCGTAGAGGCACTATCAAGTTTAAATGCTTCTGTAAAATTAACCCCAAATCCTGATGTCCTATTGAATAATTTGAGTATTGCTGAAGCAAAAGATAGTTCTCAAATTGAAAATATCGTCACTACAAGTGATGATGTTTATAAAGCCATTTCATTAAAGAAAAAATTAAACCAAGAAACTAAAGAGATTTTAAATTATAGAAATGCTTTGTGGAAAGGAATTGAAAGTCTCAAAAAAAGACCTTTATCTACGAACTCATTTGTAGAAATCGCTGATTTAATTAATGAACATACATCAGGGATTCGCAAAACACCTGGAACGACTCTTAAAAATCAAAAAGAAGAAGTTATATACACCCCACCTCAAGGAGAAGATGTGATACGAGACTTACTAAAAAATATAGAAAATTTCATTCATTATGATACCGATGATTTACATCCTTTAATTAAAATGGGAATCCTCCATTATCAATACGAGTCGATACATCCTTTTTATGATGGTAACGGCCGTTCTAGTCGTATTTTGAATATCCTTTACTTATTAGAAAAAAAAGTCATAGATCATCCATCACTGTATTTAAGTCGGTATCTTTTAAAGCATCGAGATCACTATTATAAGGGACTTCAAGGGGTACGAAATCATCACCATTGGAATGATTGGATATTATTTATGTTAAAAGCAGTTGAAGAAACGACTATATATAATTGCCAACAAATCAGCCAAATCAATCGAATGATGGATGATACCAAAATCTTACTTCATCGAGTGCTTAAAAAGAATATAGATATCGATCGTTTTACAACTATCCTTTATACCCAACCTTATTCTAGACCGAGCCATTTTTTGAATGGCGATATCAAGAATATTAGAACCGTCAATTCCTATCTAAATAAACTCCATCAAATCGGGTTTCTAAAAAAAGAAAAGACCGTATTTGGATCTATCTATTTAAATCAATCCTTATCTCATATTTTGGAACAAAAGCCATTCCATCCAAATCTTTTGAATTTATTGAATCAATATGAATGTAAATATGCCCCGATTATTAATGAAGAATTAAAAAAGACAGCATCACATGAATATGAAAATATAGAAAAGTAAGGATATTTAAAACCCATAAATCATCAAACTCATTGAAAAACAGAATCCACATCATTATAGGGATTTGTTAATGACTTATCCTCCGAGTTTCTCTATGTTTAGTGTCTAGCGTGATGTTGCATGGCTGGCCTTTGGGGCATTTGATTTGGTTATTCCAAAGTGTCTCAACCGATCATTTTTTAGCTTTTTCCTCAGCACTGAATATCCTCAGTGATTTCATCAAATTTATAATGATAATATTTTAATAATCAGTTATTTAAGAAAGTTTAGTGGCCTATGATTTACTGAATTGAACTACTTTTATTCATCTTTTGCCACCTTAGTATCTACGCCCCAAACTAAAAATGAGATAGTCCCAAAACAACTGTTTTCATAAAAACCAATATCTATGTCCAGTAAAAAAATAGACCGAAATATCTAAACGCTTGATTGAAACGATCATCCATCTGTAAAAGCTGTGTTTTTAACTCCCACTGACTTTAACTCTTTTGAGAATTATTCTCTACGATTTTGAGATATAAGATAATCCAACTTGGTTTGAATCTGTTGGTCGCCCTCTCTTATTTCTTCTTTTAAAGATAGATTTTTATCCGTAATGACTCGCTCCCATACTTGATTCGTCATGACGGCAATTAGGACATTAATAAATATGATCAACATCAACAAAGCATAAGACAACATATAGCCTCTCGCAATTATTGGAGAAACTAAAACTTGGTTTTTTATTTCTTGATATCCTTCGATAAACCCATCAAACAAGACATTGAATAAAGAAAACATCCCAGCATGAAGCGAACTGAAATCCATCACCCCAAAATTGGCTTTTTTAAATATGAAAACTCCAAGCGAAGCATATAAAAATAACATCAATAGCATCAAAATCAAAAAAACACTGATGGTCTTGAGTGCTAAAAAAATACGATGGGGAATAATTTTAAGTTCTCGGTGGATGCTAAACAAACGTAACAACCGAAAAATACGAACCAATCGAGCGATAAGGATAAAAGCGACATAATCCCACCGAATGATGATTGAAGTAACAATTGAAGCAACCACAATCGAAGTATCAAATAACAACCATCGTTTTTCAACCGATGTGTTTTGATAGTAGATTTGTTTGGCCACATGACTTAATACAATGGCTTTTCGACTTAAAGACCATTTGAACCAGCGAATCAACATTTCGTAGGTGAAGAGACTAATCAACACAGTTTCAATAAAATGAGACCAAAATGGATATTCTAAATCATACATTTCTAATACCACTTGAATGGTGGAAGCCAAAATCAAAAGGGTAGAAAACACTTCGATTTTGTGTATCGAAATATATCGGAAACACAAAGAGTCAAAAACTCTCTTAGCAAAAAAGATACTGGATTTCATTTTTTATTCGGCTCTATGACGATCTATGTGGAAAGTGTCAAATGCCCCACAATCCTAAAATGATGAACCTCAATCAAAATTCAAATCAAACAACTGATGTATCGACTCCAAAACTTCTCAGTTTGCAAATTAATTCTTGGCACATACATTTTATAGAGAAGCCAACAACAGAAAATATCTCAATAGCCATGAAAAAGTCAATGACACACCTTTTGATGTAGAATCCCTTTTTTAAGGCTTGTTTGAAAAGAATGATTCCTTGGCATCAACCATCAAATCATTTTCAACAATTTTTTGATTCATTTCTTGTTCCATCGGTGTTTCTTTCACGTAGGCCTCGAGATTGGGTTTGGCTAAAATGGGAGCTAATACCAATCCAATTAAACAAGTCAATTTGATCAATATATTCATCGAAGGACCAGAAGTGTCTTTAAATGGATCACCTACTGTATCCCCAATAACGGCTGCTTTATGAGCATCGGATCCTTTATAATAGGTTTTGTCATTGATTTGGATGCCTGCTTCAAATGACTTCTTGGCATTATCCCATGCACCACCTGCATTGTTTTGAAAAATAGCCCATAAAACACCCGAAACGGTAACGCCTGCCATATAACTTCCCAAAGATTCAGCCCCCATCGTAAACCCTATAATAGCCGGCGTCAAAATAGTAATCAACCCCGGTAGAATCATTTCATTGAGGGCAGCCTTGGTTGAAATTTCAACACACTTTCCGTACTGAGGTTCTCCTTTTCCTTCCAAAATTCCTGGAATTTCACGAAACTGTCTTCGGACTTCTTCGACCATTTGCATCGCCGCTCGACCAACAGCTTTCATGGCTAGTGCTGAAAAGACCACCGGAATCATCGCTCCCACAAAAAGACTCGCTAATACTTTGGCTTTAAAAATATTAATCCCATCAATGCCAGTAAAGGTGACATAAGCAGCAAATAAAGCCAATGCTGTCAATGCAGCAGAAGCAATGGCAAACCCCTTCCCAATAGCCGCCGTTGAATTACCAACCGAATCCAAAATATCGGTTTTTTCTCGCACTTCTTTGGGTAATTCAGACATTTCAGCAATCCCTCCAGCATTATCAGCAATCGGTCCAAAGGCATCAATGGCCAATTGCATGGCCGTCGTAGCCATCATGGCTGAAGCCGATATGGCCACGCCATAAAATCCGGCTAATTCATAAGAAATCCAAATCGCGCCAGCAAACAAGATGATCGAACTAAAGGTTGAAATCATACCAGTAGACAGACCAGCTATGATATTGGTTGCGGCACCCGTTGAAGAGTTTTTAGCAATATCATTGACTGGTTTTTTACCCAATGATGTGTAATACTCTGTAAATAATGAAATAGCATAGCCAACGGTGAGTCCAACGATGGTAGCCCAAAACACATTGATGCTAGCCACTGATTTTGATTCCGAGTCAAAAAATGTAATACCAGGCAGTGTTTCGGGAAGCATCCATTGTATCAAAAAGTATCCTGCAATAGCCGTTAAAACAATGGCGGTATTGTTTCCTAGGTTTAGTGCTCTTTGAACTTTCGCTTCAGATTTTGCTTTGGAAGAAACACGCACTAAAAGAGTCCCTATAATCGAAGTGATGATTCCTATTCCCGCAATGACCAGTGGCAATATAATAGGGCCCATGCCATTGAAGGCATCTCCAAACTGTGAGCCGATAGCTATTGACATGTCTTTGATGATATAATTTCCCAAGACCATGGCCGCCAATACAGTGGCAACATAACTACCAAATAAATCGGCGCCCATTCCAGCGACATCTCCCACATTATCCCCCACATTATCCGCTATTGTTGCTGGGTTTCTGGGGTCATCTTCAGGAATTCCTGCTTCAACTTTTCCGACCAAATCGGCACCAACATCGGCCGCTTTGGTATAGATTCCCCCACCTACACGAGCAAATAATGCAATTGATTCGGCTCCAAGAGAAAAGCCAGCAACCGATTCCAATACGATGGTCATGGTCGTATAAAAATCAGTAGGAACGAATAGTGTTTCAATGAATAGAAGCAAAAAAAGTGAGAGTCCCAATACAGCTAATCCTGCGACCCCTAGTCCCATGACTGTACCACCACCAAAAGAAATATTGAGTGCTTTTGAAAGACTGGATTTGGCAGCCTGTGCTGTACGTGTATTGGCTTTGGTGGCCATGCGCATCCCTATATTGCCGGCAAATCCAGAAAATACGGCACCAACAATAAAAGCAGGAATAATCAACCAACTAGTGGTATCAATCGATTTAGAAAGAAAGTAAAGTCCAATGGAAGCTAGAATAACGAACACCAACAGCAATCGGTATTCCGCATTCAAAAAAGCAAGAGCTCCTTTTCGTATGTTTTTTGAAATCGATTGCATTTTAGAATTTCCTGGATTAGTACCGCTGACCCATCTAGCTCGAAATATCATATAAAGTAAGCCAATTAATGATAGAGCAATGGGCAAATAGATGATATCAGGATATAGCATGATGGTTTGTTTTGTGAGCCAAAAATACCAATTTACTCTCTATGCCATTTTGAGAATGGCTGACTAGATGTACATTACTTTTTTGACGGCTTTCATGACATCCTCGCTATTGGGCAACCATTCAGCCAATAGAACAGGAGAAAATGGAGCGGGAGTGTCAGCGGTGTTGATTTTTTCAACGGGGGCATCCAAATAATCAAACAATTGATTTTGAACTTGAAAAGCGATTTCAGTTGATATGTTCCCTAATGGCCAAGCCTCCTCTAATATGACGAGCCGATTGGTTTTTTTTACTGAATCAAATATGGTTTGATAATCTAGTGGTCTTACCGTTCGTAAATCGATTAGTTCACAATCAATCCCCTCTTTTTCTAGTTGTTGCACCGCTTTTTTAGCTTCTTTAAAAATTTTACCAAAAGACACCACCGTGACATCTTTTCCTTGACGAACCACATCAGCAACGCCTATGGGAATCAGATATTCTCCCTCTGGAACTTCTCCTTTGTCACCATACATCTGTTCCGATTCCATAAAGATCACTGGATCATCATCTCGGATGGCGCTTTTAAGCAATCCTTTGGCATCATAGGGATTAGAAGGGACAATGACTTTGAGTCCAGGACAATTGGCATACCAACTTTCAAAAGCTTGCGAATGGGTTGCTGCTAATTGCCCTGCTGAAGCCGTTGGTCCTCGAAAAACGATGGGACAAGGAAATTGACCTCCCGACATCTGACGAATTTTAGCCGCATTATTGATGATTTGATCAATGCCAACCAAAGCAAAATTAAAGGTCATGAATTCAATAATGGGACGATTTCCCGTCATGGTAGATCCCACACCAACTCCTGCAAATCCTGCTTCAGAAATAGGCGTATCAATGACTCTCCGCTGGCCGAATTCATCCAACATTCCTTTGGATGCCTTATAAGCCCCATTATATTCGGCCACTTCTTCACCCATCAAATAGACTGTTTCATCTCTTCGCATTTCTTCCGTCATGGCCTCACAAATGGCCTCTCTAAATTGAATTGTCCGCATTATAAAAAAGCACCCAAAATTAATCAATTCGAGTCCACAGAACAGCAGTCCTTGTTATATTTATCTCATTGGACAAATAAACTGAGGCAATCGACACACGAAATCTAACTGATTTGAATCAAGTAATCACATAACGACTACAATCCAATGATTCTTCCTATTGAAGACTCTATAAATGAAAAAATCACAAAGATTTCTACTTCATTGAAGTGGTTTGTTCGTTGATTCTTCATGACCATTCGAATTTGCTCGAATGGTCATCTCAAACAATAAATTAACTGATGATTTTAAAAATGGCACTATAAAGTCTAATCTTGTTCTAATTGTAAAAGATAATGATTACTTCTTCCGCCACGTTGCATCATCAGAATCCCTTTTCGATTCAAATCTTGTAAATCTCGCTTGGCCGCCGCTCTAGAAGTTTTCGTGATTCCAATATATTTTCTGATATTCATCCCTCCTTTAAATCCTTTTGGACCTTCTTTGAATATTCTGTTAATCACTTTTGTTTGCCGATTATTTATTTGATTTTTCCACAAATCAAAAAATTTGGTTTTTTTAAAGTGAATTCAATGCTATGTTTTGTTTCCATTTGAGAAAGGTGAATGGTCTCGATGAAATAGTGCATCCATTCTGTTATTTCGTTTGTTCTTTGTGCTCTTTTGAGATAATCGTAGTACTGTTTTCTATTTTCTTGAATGGTTTTGGATAGGTTTAACAATACAGGATAGCCCATATCTTGTGAAATCGCTTTTTCTGAAAGGGCACGACCAATTCTTCCGTTTCCATCCTGAAAAGGATGAATCGACTCAAAATAAAGATGTGCCATTGCAGATCGAACCAATGGGATATGCATTGTTTTTCGCGAATCGTTGTACCATTTGATAAAGCGTCCCATTTCTTTTGGCACATTGACAGATGGAGGGGCCTTAAAATGAATGACTCGTTTATACTAGGGACCTGAAATGATTTGCATCGAGATTTTACTCTTTCGCCAAAAACCAACTTTCATCTCTCCTTCTTGTCCCTTCATGACTGCTTGATGCCAATTGAATAAGGTTTGTTTTGTCAGTCGTTTATTAAAATCTTTACGAACTTGATTCATGACCTCAACCATACCTATGGCTCTAACATCTCTTATACTTTTTTCATCCACTTCAAAGCCTAGATTTTTCATGACTGATTTTCTTACACTATCCTCATGGAGATGTTCATCTTCAATTTCTGATGTTTTCATGGCCTCGTTAACCATCATATCGATGATCGTTTCTATTTTATCCCTTTTCGAAAATCCTTCAACCATTCCAGAAATCCGACCCGTTGACTCAATAAATTGATAGATCAAGGAATTGATTGATGAAAGATCATACTTAAAATCTGGCCAATCATCTAATTCCCAATTATATAACATTCGATTACTATTTGGCTCAAATATAAGGGTTTTTTCGAGCCAAATAAAATCGTTACTTGGCTCATTCGTCTCCGTAAGTATGAAGTTTTCTATAAAGTCTCTCTTATTTTTTGTCTTGTTCTCAAACCATTTCGGCATTCTATCTAATGCTCTTCCATTTGGAAATCATGACCGAAGGAGCTTCATAGTGAACAGACCTTTCTGTTAAAGTCCTAGGTTCTCAAATCACCTCGATAGCCATAGTGGCTTTGAATTTTAAATGTGTATTTTACTCGCCTCCATATCACTTCGTTCGTGGCCTAAAAATTGGAGCTCCATGCCAATCATTGAAGCCTCTTTTGAATTATTGAATACAGCGATTGAACTTGTATAGACATCGACTCATCATGTAAAAAGGGCTTCCCCCTATTTTATAGTCTGAAATGTGTTACCTTCGTCAAAGTTGTATCCTATTCGTGAATCATTACACTTTGGGATAAACCCAAAAGGAGTGATGCAATCATTAACGATGGTGATAATCTAACGAAATAGTATGAGCAACAAAGTTGCGAAGATACAGGATATCAAGGATTTATTAGAGCTCCTATCCAATAAAATTGACGGTAAATTTGGGCATCTTGATGACAAATTCAATCATCTTGAAAAGAGAATTGATGGACTTGAAACTAAGTTTGATAAAATGCGTGTGGATTTAAATTCTATGGATAAAAGAATCGATAATAACAGCACTAATATCAAGTGGATCATCAGAGTTGGAAGCGTTATTATCATTGGAGGCGGATTAGTAGCTAAATTCTTTGGATATATTTAAAACTCAAAGCTGCTATTATTTTTAGGGAATTATATCCTTTCGTAACCACTAGCTAAAATCAATTTGGAAAATGGGATTTCATGACTTTATGGGATACCTCAGAAAAAAATTAAACAAACAAGTTCATTTTGTAAAAATGGAATCATTACCTGCTGTCAAACCATCTCGAAAGGCATCTATTCTCAATGATGAACAGCCATATTACGTTGATAACGATAGCTTACAACGATCTGAAGTATTTAAAACACCATCGAAGATGAAATCAATGAAAAAAAACCGAAGGCTTTCTCAAATTAAATATGATGATGTTTTTGAAAAACATCATATCTGGGATTATCGAACTGATCATTTAACCTTAGAAGCCAAAGAACTCATCATTCCCAGAGTCATTCGTCATCCGATCGATTTTGAAAAAATATATTGCTTTTAGAACAATACTATTCTCTAGAAACGATTTATGATGTCTTAGAAAAAACAAGAGAATTCCTCTTTGATGATATATTAATGACCGTTTGTCAACGGTATCAAAAACCATTGTTTTCAAGATTGATGCCATCCTAATCAAACCACATTTTGAATAAAAGCAGTTAGTAATGCATTAAAAGAAACGATTGAAACGTTACAACGATTAGAAACCTTAAAAAGATTCGGATTTGGTTTGGCTGGCGGAACGAATATCGCCTTACGATTAGAACATCGCGTATCGGTAGATATTGATTTGTTTACCAATCAAATCATTGGTGACAAAGGATACGCCATAATCGGAGAAGAATTAATCGACGTTTCAAAAATTGATCCAAAACAATATCATTATCGCTTTCAAAATAACGAATGAAAAATTCGGAAGTAGTGAATTAATGTATTCCCTATCGGATGGAAAGAAAATTAAAGTAGATGTTATTGATAATGTTCAACGATTAAATCCATTAGAAATGAAAAACAATATCTCGTTATTATCATTAAAAGATGTTGGTGTTCAAAAATTGATTGCATTAGGTGGCCGTGTTCATAAAAAAGATTTTTATGATCTAGATCATATCACCGATCAAATACCATTGATGGATTTGATGGCTCATTTAGAAACTAAATTGAAACAATACCCTTATCCTCAATACGATTCTATTTTTGAGAAAAACCTTTTAGGGGTATCCGACTCAACGAACTAAATTGTTGTTATTCTATATCGAATTATATCCCGACGAATATGATCATCAATTAAGACAACAAACAATCCAACCTATTCGAGGAAAGACTTGGGAAGCTTCCGAAAAAAGTTGGATTCAAAAAGCCAGACAAGTCATTTATCAAAATGATCGGTACCCTCAAGATCTCTATTCAATATAAAAACCCTAAAAAGGGATGTGTCTTCTTAAAAACAACAAGATGAATATAGCTATGGGTATTAGATAGATAAAAATTCATTATTGTATGCCTTTTGGCACTTAAGTATATAATCCCCAATAGAAAAGGGCTACAGATTACATCTAGACTTTTTAAAGAGCGACTAAATATTCTCAATTTATTTTTGATTGTTATGAGCACTTAATAGATATATCCACACCTATTTTATTTTAGCATTTTAAGATTAAAAGCTGGTTATGATTCATAAATCAAATGAAGAACTAAAGAAAGAACTCCGCCTTATATTTCAAGAATTCAACTTGAATTTTTTGATAGGTTCAGGAGTGTCTACCCCTTTTTTTGATACTCTTGGTATTATTGAAAAATGCCATTCGGTATTAGAAGATAAGAGAAAAGGTTTTATAGAAAAAAAGGATAAGGAAAAATATGATTTCGCAAAGACACATGTATACAATGCATACTTTAATGCTGCAATGTCTGGTAATATTGAACTTTTAAAATTAAGTGGGCAATGTGATTTATCAAGTATACTAAATAAGAAAGGATTATGTTGTAATAAAAGAAAACTCTTCAAAACTTTTTCTGATTACAAAGTCCTTTTAAAATGTTTAAACACAATATTGTACGAGAGGCGTAGCAATTTGGCTTCTAAACACGTGAACCTTTTCACCACTAATATTGACATTTTTCTTGAAAAAGTACTAGAAAGCTTGGATTTTGAATTTAATGGTGGTTTTAGTGGAGCATTTAAAAGAAAATTTAGTTTAAGTAATTTTAGAAAAACCATTCATCAAAAAAGCCCTCATTTTGACAATGTCTCAGAAATCCCAGTTTTCAATCTGTTGAAAATACACGGCTCTGTTAATTGGGAAAAAGTAGATGAGAATATAGTATTCTCGAGTGATTTAAAAATTTTACGCGATATAAAATCGAATATAGAAAACGATAGTATTAAAATTGATTATGATAAAAATCCTGATTCGATAATCGATGACTTATTCAAGGCAGGCGATAATTACTTGAGAAATAATAAAAATTCAACGAATCT
Organism: Flavobacteriaceae bacterium; assembly: GCA_965221765.1. Taxonomy (GTDB): domain Bacteria; phylum Bacteroidota; class Bacteroidia; order Flavobacteriales; family Flavobacteriaceae; genus Bin25. The sequence continues at coordinate 1,127,554 of OZ244911.1, read as the reverse complement.
TTTAGAGCTTTATAATAATTTACAAATAGTAATGCCTACAAAGAAAAAGATTATGGATACAGTTTTAGATAGAACTTATTTTGAGTTATTGAGATTTTATTCAAATGAGTTAGAAAAAAAAGATACCGTACTTTTTACACTTGGTTATTCAATGGCTGATGAACATATAAGATCAATAACGCTTCGTTCTATAAAATCAAATCCAACCCTAAAGATGTTCATTGTTTGCTATGAAAAAGACGGATTGGACATTAAAGAAAATTTTAAACGAGATGATATTTCTATCGATAATCACAGAAGTATAAAACTGATAAGCCCCCAAGATAAATTCACATTGGGGAACTTTAATCAAGATATTTTAATTCCGATATCGGAAAACATATAGAGCATTGACACATAAAATGGTGAATCCAAATGAAAAAATTGCGATAAAAGATTCGATTTTTTGGATTGGTAAGGTCACTTCAGTAATTGGAAGAAAAGTAAAAGTGGAAGTAGATAAGACTAAAAACAACGCATATCTACTTTATAAAGGGGAATTATTAAAAAACGTTGCCGTTAATAGTTATATCAAAATAACGAAAGGGTACACAAAGATAATAGGTAAGATTGAAGGGGAATCTACTGACATAGATAAATATCATACTAATCTGAATTACACGAGTGACAAAAATAAAATCAAACGTTTTCTTGATGTTAGTCTAGTGGGATTTATTGAGGAAAAAAAATTCAACAAGGGGATCAAGGAACTACCTCTTGTTTTCAATGATTGTTTTATACTCAACAAGGAAGAGTACAAAAAGATACATGATTTTGAAGTTGATTCAGGTCCGAAACTAAAAATTGGGACTATTACCAACGATGACAGTATTCCAATGGAAGTAGGAATTAATAACTTATTTGCTAGCCACATAGGAATATTTGGAAACACTGGAAGCGGAAAATCTTATACCCTAGCTAAAATATATAACAAACTGTTTTCCCACTTTATTGATAACTCGGAATCTAAAGATATTCCCAATAACTTGAAATTCATTTTTATTGACTTCAATGGGGAATACATTGAAAGGGAAAAAGGAAAGGACATTATTATCAATAAATCATACAAGGACCTATACGAACTTAACTCTGAACGAACTTCTGACTGTATTAATAGGCCTAATGACATGAATGCTTTTGATGTCAAAAGCACCTATCCAATTCAAAAGGAACAAATAGAAGACGTTACTTTTTGGTCAATTGTTTTAGAAGCGACCGAAAAAACTCAGAAACCTTTTATAAAAAGAGCCTTGGATTCAAATTTGGATGATGATATTATTATTCCTAAATTAAAATCAATGATTAAAGAGAGTCTTCAAAAAAATGATAAAACCCTTGGAACTAAATTCATTATTGACTTTTTGAAAGAAATAGAGCACTTGGTTCTTGATGATAAAAATAAAACAATTATTGACATAATCAAATACATTGGTGAAAACATATGTTTTAATTATGGGAGCTTTAGATCAACAAAAAACATCGATGACAAAACAAATATATCAAGCAACCTCCTAGAAGAAATATCATCAATCGAAAGTAAAATACAAAATCTTAAATTCGATTTTAGCACCAAAATAAATTGTGTTAGATTAAAAATAATATTCCAATACTACAAGGAAATTCTTTATGGTTATTCAAATAAAGAACATATCGCACCTTTGATAAAAAGAATGGAGACTCGAATTGAAGAGATTCAAAACATATTTCGAGAATGTGAAAATTCATCATCAAAAAACATTCAGATTATTTCATTTAAAAATGTCTCTATTAGTTTGAGAAAAATGCTACCCATGTTAATATGTAAACAGCTTTATGAAAAAAACAAGAAAAATAATGACAAACTCAAAAATTTCTTAAACATAATTATTGATGAAGCTCACAATATTTTATCCTCAGTCTCTCATAGGGAGACCGAAGCTTGGAAAGATTATAGACTTGAGTTATTTGAAGAAATAATCAAAGAAGGTAGAAAATTTGGAGTGTTTCTAACCATAGCAAGTCAAAGACCCTCTGATATCACCGAAACGATTACATCACAACTTCATAACTTCTTTTTACATAGACTTGTCAATAATAATGATATTAGGTCCATTGAAAAAGTTGCCTCATATTTAGATAAGGTATCATTCGAATCGCTGCCTATCCTTCCGACTGGTACATGTGTTTTAGCTGGTTTGTCAACAAATTTTCCTATCACAATAGATATTGATGAATTGGACATAGAAAATCGACCTAACAATGACACGATTCAAATTACAGAAATTTTAAAATCTTAAAAAATTATTTGCAAGTTGTGAATTCTATAACTAGTAGCAATTCAAATGAATCTGAAGAAATTTACATCGTATTAAGCAAATAACTCTATTAGATTTTCACTCATGAGTTTAATTGAATTTCCATTAATTTTATTTTGCATTTAAAACGTTTCTATGGATTTAGTCAAATTAGTAGTTGAGGGAGTTTACAGTGAATTTCAAGCTTCTGCTTTTTTGATGATCTTAGCAGAAGAAGATGGCGACAAACAGATGCCCGTGGTCATTGGGGGATTCGAAGCTCAATCCATAGCACTGAGTTTAGAAAAAAAGATTAAGCCACCAAGACCTCTTTCTCATGATCTTTTTAAAATTTTTTCTGATTCTTTTGAAATAAAAGTCAATAAAGTAGTTATCAGTGATTTAAAAGAAGGTGTGTTTTTTGCTTCACTACACTGCCAACAAGGAAAAACTGAAAAAGTAATCGATGCTAGAACATCTGATGCCGTGGCGATAGCACTCCGTTTTAAAGCGCCTATCTATGCGTCAAAATCCGTCTTAAAAAATGCAGGAGCTACAAACATCAAAATTAATTTGACCATCAAAGAGTCCCCTAAAGAGACTGATTGGAAAAAAATAATTATTGACGAAAATTTAACGAAGGAAGAGATAGTTAGAATACTTCAAGAGTTAGCTGAAAAAGAATTAGATGAAGCATTGAATTATGTAGTGAAACTAGAAAAATACGAAATTGCTGCCCATATTCGTGACGAAATAAACATACGCCAATCTTCTAAATCTTAGTTTTGTTAAAGGTTAATTTATATTTCAATTATTAATTGTATCAAATAGAAACCTAATTAGAAAACAATGGACAACCGAAAACAGCACAAAACAAGAGTAGGGGGCTTCATAACAAATCTTATCAAATCCCATAATGAAAGGTTTGATACGATAGAGACTAAAATGGTAGAGTTGGAAAAAATTAAACTATCCTATTGAGCAACTTAAATAATAAAATTTACGAACTGAATAGAGATGCTAGAAAATACTATAGAGGATATACATATAGACATAAAACCATATAGAAAACAATGAATAACCAAAGAGTAACCAATAAACAGCTATTAGACGCTATTAATGGTAATACAGAGAAATTAAACGCCATTAATGAAACGAATAAGGGGATAACCAAACGTTTGGATGATATAGAAAAGGAGGTAAAGGGAATGAATGATAAGGTTAATAACACGACTAATAATGTTAAATGGATTATAGGAGTAGGGAGTACAGCTATATTATCTATCATCGGAGCTATAGTAACCTTATTTGTAAACAAATCATAACCAATACAGCATCATTGCTGTTGAAAAAACGAATGAGATACGAACATAAAACGATAATCAAAATGAAAGCAAACCCATATTCCCTCGTTACAGTCATTGAGGACGATAAGCCAGGCGCACCTAAATATCAAATCCCCTAGAGGATTACAACATCTACCTCATCAATTAGTACTCAAATACCCAACACTACAAATGATAACCGACGCCCTACAGGAGCTCTTTAGAAACCGCTACCAACATATTAGACGACTTAAGTTTAGATACCATAGATAGATTAAATACTAAAGTCAGTTTAAAAAAACTAGAAAACTACCGATACCAACGACCAAGCAAATCCATAGGAATTAGGGGGTTGAGTAAAGCTGAAACAGAACCAACCCATTGAAACCATCAAAGTGAAACAGTATCTCGATTTATTACAACATATCTTGGATCATGGTGCTGAAAAATTAGATCGAACAGGGACCGGAACAATCAGTGTTTTTGGTTACCAGATGCGCTTTGATCTAGCGTCTTCATTTCCTATTGTCACAACAAAAAAAATTCATTTAAAATCGGTGATTCACGAGTTATTGTGGTTTTTAAACGGGGAAACGAATATTGATTATCTCAAAACCAATGGGGTTCGGATTTGGGATGCATGGGCCGATGAAAAAGGTGATTTGGGACCCATATACGGCTACCAATGGAGAAACTGGAATGGAGATGGTATTGACCAAATCAAAGAGATCCTAAAACTCTTGAAAGAAAATCCAGATAGCCGAAGAATGCTGGTAACCGCATGGAATCCTAATGTGCTTCCCGATACCTCAAAGAGTTTTTCAGAAAATGTAGCCAATGATAAAGCAGCCCTACCGCCTTGCCATGCTTTTTTTCAATTTTATGTTGTGAATGGTAAGCTTTCCTGCCAACTATATCAAAGAAGTGCTGATGTATTTTTAGGCGTCCCATTTAATATTTCTTCTTATGCATTATTGACTTTGATGATGGCTCAAGTCAGTGGATTTCAACCAGGAGAATTCGTCCATACTTTTGGAGATGTTCATATATACAATAATCATTTAGAACAAATTAATTTACAACTCAGCAGAAAACCTCGAAAGCTTCCTCAGATGAAAATAAACCCTGATGTCAAGGATTTATTTGAATTTCAATTTGAAGATTTCGAGCTCATCGGTTACGATCCCTATTCTGCAATAAAAGCCAAAGTGGCAGTATAAATCTATACTGTCAATCGAGCTCTTTGTATGGTCTTCATCAGTAAATCAACATCTTTTTGGGTATTGTAAAAATGCACCGATGCTCTGATGCCATTTCCCCTTAGTGACGTGTGCACTTTTTTTTCTCTGAGTTTTTTATGGAATAATGGATCCAATGTCAAATTAAAAATGTTGCTGTGGTTTCTTCTCTTTTGTCCGATTTCATCAAGCAATTCCAATTCAGAAAGTTTGTGTTTCAAATACTGACAAACCTGATTTTTTTTATCTATTAACTTTTCATAATCCCACTCAAAAAGTTTTTCTATAGCGAACTTTAGACTAGATACGGCTCCTAAATTGACGTGTCCCATCTGAACTGTTGATTCTAATTTCCTTAAAGAGGTGTTAGTTTTATTTAGGAAGTGGTCAGAAAAACATAAAATCCCACTTCCAAATCCTGCTAATAGCCATTTGTAGGAACTCAATGCGATGACATCAAAAGGAGAATCCTTCATTTCAAATAATTCGGTCCCGACGAATTGAGTGGCATCTCCCAGGATTAGTACATTAGGATATTCTTGTTTGATCTTTTTTAAGTATTCAAAATCAACTTTTAAACCACTGATGTATTGAACAACACTTAAGAGTAAAACATCAATCTTTCGTTTTCGGATCTCTTGAGCCATTTTTTGTTCCAGATCATGCGTTATGGGAATTTTGGTTATTTGAAAATTCCTTTCTTCAATGGCTTGAGTCAACGATGGATAATCATCTTCTAATATCAATACTTTAGATTGTTGACTGAGACAATCCAAAGCAAAGCGAATACCAGAAGACAAACTATTCGTTATCAAGGTTTTGTCTTTATCTGAACCAATCAGTTGTGAGGCCAACTTTCTAGTTTCAGAAAGTAATGTGTCACTTTTTGATTTGTAATCCCATATCGATTTGAACAGTTGATGATCGTATTGAGAACGATATTTGATTAAACTTCGAGACATCAAACCAACATAAGCTGTATTGAAATAAGCGTGGTTTTTGGTGATGGGAAATTCTTTTCGAAACAACTATTTGAATTTGTAAATTGTCACCAAAATTAATTATTTAAACAGGTCGTAGATGAAGCAAAAACCACTGATCATCATTTCTGCTTTGGCTGAAAATCATGCTATTGGAGTTAACAATACTCTGCCATGGAGTCTACCTAATGATATGAAACGTTTTAAACAATTAACCTATGGATTCCCCATGATTATGGGTAGAAAAACCTATGAGTCCATGCAGGGATTATTACCTGGAAGAAAACATATAGTGATGTCTCGTAAAGAACCACAGCAAAGCACAAAAGATCTTGTTTTTGTAAACGATATTGATTCGGCTATAAAAGAAACTGAAGGTTCTGAAAAAGCATACATTATTGGGGGGAGTTTTATTTATGCTCTTTTTATGGATATCGCCACCCATATGGAATTGACCCATATCCATCATCGATTTGAAAAGGCCGATACTTTTTTCCCGGCTATTGATGATAACCAATGGAAAGTTACCAGCCAAATCGAACATCCAATTGATGAAAAACATGCGTTTGAATTTACCTATAAAACATACCAAAGAATATGAAATCTGCTTTATTATTTCCAGGTCAAGGATCTCAGTATCCTGGAATGGGTAAAAATCTATACGATCAATTTGAAATAGCAAAAAAACGTTTTGAAACGGCTAATGAAATATTAGGTTTTGATATTACCGAATTCATGTTTGGGGATGATGCTCAAGTTTTAAACCGAACGGATGTAACCCAACCATCGATTTATCTGCATTCAGTCATTCTTTTTGAAATGATAAGAAACAGAATATCTCCTTCGATGGTTGCTGGACATTCCCTCGGAGAGTTTTCAGCGGTCGTGGCATCTGGTGCTTTAAGTTTTGAGTCTGGACTAAAACTTGTTATCACAAGAGCCAATGCCATGCAAAAAGCGTGTGAACAAAATCCTGGAGCTATGGCTGCCGTCATTGGGTTGGACATCGAAACAGTCGATACGGTTTGTCAAGAAACCCTTGGTATCGTTCAAGCTGCTAATTATAATTCACTAGGTCAAATTGTGATTACTGGTGAAAAATCAGCCATTGAAAATGCTTCTGAAAAGCTAAAATCAAAGGGAGCCAAAAGAGTTTTGTTGCTTCCTATTAGTGGTGCCTTTCATTCTCCTTTAATGGAAGAAGCTAAAGTTGAATTGGCAAAAGCCGTAGAAAACACAACATTTTCTGATCCTCAATTTCCTATCTATCACAATGTCAGTTCCAAACCTTCTCATTCAGCAGATGAAATAAAATCCAGTCTTGTTGAGCAGTTAACTTCCCCCGTTTTATGGCAACAGACTATTGAAACTATAGGGAAGCATGGGGTATCGGTTTTCTATGAAGTGGGGCCAAAAAATGTATTGAGCAATTTGAACAAGCGAATTCTTCCAAATTCAGAAGTTATCCATGGAGAAACTTTGCTTTGATACAACTTACAATCAACCTTGAATCTAGACAGCTAGAGATGCTTCAGCATAATGGTTTTAAACTTTATTCTTTAAAAAATTTTTGATTTCGGTCATTATCATTCGCAAATCTGCTGCGCCCCACTCATGTTTTGCTCCAAAATGCGAATGAATGTGTTTTTCTAGTTCAATAAATCGATCTGTCAGCACCTTGAATTCAATTTTGTACGTTCTTGAAGGATCCGATGTTTGGTAGCCTCCTAACGTTTTTTATAGTCTGATGTTATCCCGACTTTAAATTCGTTGGGGTGTTTTGGATTAGAAATAACATAAACCCATTTGGACCATTTCACCTCATCTTCACTTTTTATTGGGGGTTCGGTTTTAAAATGAAGCTTCTTTTGAGAACCAAACATATCTGGTTGTTTTGTATCTTGAGAATAACCTTGAACTTCTTTAACCAAACGCTCTTCAACCAATCGATATGCCATATGAGAAATGTCTATTCCGATCCAGTTTTTCAGCAGCAACACAAGTAGTTGCACATCCACAAAAAGAGTCCAATATTAAATCCCCTTGATTTGTGGCATTTTCGATTAATCTTTCCAATAAAACAAGCGGTTTCTGAGTTAGATAAACTTGCTTTTCTTTTTTTGACATTTTCGATGTCGGAATATTGATCCACAAATCCGTTAATGGGTTCCCTTTCCATTGATCAGCATAAAATTTATATCTGATTTTTTCCCCATTAATATACTTCCAAATTAATTCCTAAAAACAATTCAAATCAATCATCTCAATAAAAATCAATCGAAATAACATCAAAATTAGTCAATCCACAGGGTCGATTCCCTATGTGGTTGAATATAGCATCATATGTAACTTGGAAAAAACTAATAAAAATGGTTTTTCATTAAACTTTTTCTATTCTCTTTGAATTTAATCGATGCCAATTCTGCAAAGTTTTTCAGTTTAGTTTTATCGAACTCATCCATCTTAATATTACTGCTTTTATCAAGTTGGACATCAATCCTATCATAAACGAAATTTGGATTTGATACTTCAGATTCGTCTATGCCTATATGCAAAAGGTTCATATAATTTTCAACCAATTGAGATTGACTTTGCATAAATAATTCCATAAGTCTTTTTCTGTTATTTTTTAGCATCCAATAATACAATCCCCATTTTTTGTTATTTCCAATAATTGATGTAAACCAACTTTTATCTTTTTGATTAGCTTTTTCAATGAAACGCCTGTAGCCTGTTCCTATAGACAGAATTTCTAAATCAGAAATATCAACACTAAAGGCTTTTATTGCTTCAATTAATCCCACAAGCGTTGGGTTATTAACCATAACTCCCCCATCGACTTTATTACTAAAGTTTTGAGTTCTATCAGAGGAATCTTTATATGTTACAGTATAAGGATCAAAATAGGTAGGTGCTGCCGAAGTAGCTAACGCTACCTGATATGCCGGAATATGATAATCTCTCTGAAAAGAAAGATGATGTCGAGATTTAACTACACTTGGTTTACCTTTTTCCAAATCATAAATCGGAATACATACATTTGTTTTGCAATCATCAATAAGTGGGTCAATCCCACTGTTTATAGCCTTAAACGTGTTTCTTATTAGGATTTCCAAATAATAATTTTTATGGCTCGAATTAAAAATCTGACCTAAACAATATCTCTTTTTACCAAATATCCTTTTGGAATTATTAATGTACAGGCCATAGATTTCCTTAGCATTGATGCCTAAAGATAAAGCTAATGCTATTACACCCCCAGTTGAAGTACCTGTTATTAAATCAAAACGCTGATATATTTTGGATCTGCCGTCATCTTTGTTTTTTAGTTCATCTTCAATTAATGCAAGTAATCTTGCAGGGAATATCCCTTTAATACCCCCACCATCAATTGACAATATTTTAAACTTCTTCTTAGTCATAAAACAATTAACTTTTATGACTTCTTATTAGAGTATTCATTATGTCCCCCTCCAAACCATTGCCCTTTAATGAGCCATAGTTCATAAAAAAATAACCACTCACTTGTCCATGGAATAATAGTATCTGCAATAGGTTTAAACCCATTCCATTCTTTTTTTGAAGGTGAATAAAGACACAATTGCTGCTTTCCCCCATCGTATACATGAGGTAATTTCTCACGATTTGGTGCTATTTTTAGTTTTTTTTATCACAAAAACCTTAACCCTTTCTTTTCATACAAAATCCTAATACCATACTTTGGGCTTATAGGGCTTGGCTGTAGTTGAAGTTCAATTTGGAAACTGTCCCATGTTTTCTTTAGAATTTTAACATTAGGAAAGTCATCTTGGATTTTTTTTAAATGTGCAATAGATGGTAATCCATTGTTTTGTTTTACATTGGATTTATGGAACTTACTACTCATACAGACAGTTGCCTTTAAAATTGTGATTTACAAGTGGTTTTCCAGTAACTCCTAAAATACCTATTCCAACTTGCATTTTCCCTTTCCCTAATTCCCTTAATCCCCTTTTTTTATTACCATAATCAGCAAACGTTTTTTGAACAACTTTACGACCATACTGGTTTGCTAGAGTTTCGTTTAATACATGAAGGCCTTTGCTCTCAAAAGAATTAAGTGTTTTTATTTCCTCTTCGAGCCTATCCAGCCACGCATAAAGGTATTCCTCTTTTTGAGGCTCTTCAACCCATTTGTCTGCAAAATTCTCCTCTTGATTAACCGGATTACTTATCCACTTTTCAATTTCATCAGTTTTAGGATTGTGTTTTATCTCAATTTTATTTCTCATCTCACCTACTACATATTGAAAGGCGTCATAAACATTATTACTCCCATTGTATGCACGAGCCGCTAGAGTTGTAATAATCATTGAAATTGGCTTATTGTCTGAATTATATTCTCCTGAAGAAAACATAATGTCTCGATGTCTTTTCAGAAGTTGTACAATTCTTTGAAGTGGCCACTTTTCCTCTTCATAAGGTCTAAGAGGATCAATTGATTTGCTTAAAGAAATATTTCGATTATCAAGTGCGATTGCTCTTTGAAAGAACCATTTTGCATATCCAAAAGGATTACTTTTAAGCCAATGATTTGAATCTGTCTCTGATTGGTATAATTCATGTTCCTTATCCGTTATTCTAACTGCAAGTTTATCAACATTTAATTCACTAGCACTAGAAAACTCTTCATCTAATAACTCATTGAGGTTATCATCAGCCAGCGAAGGCAGTATGTCTATATGGAAATTTGATTCATCCGCGTAAACTAAAGTCCAACATCTTCTCCCACCATCTTCATCTTTCAGCATTTTTTGATATGTGTTGTTTAGTTTCAATCTGTCACCAACAGCCTCTTTAAGATATTTTCGTGTCCAAAAACTCGGTTTACATTTAAGATTGCAGACAAGATCAACATCAATATCATCATTTTCATCTATGGGTCTTACGGCAGTTCCTAACATTAGCGATCCTTGTGGGATAATTCTTAGTCTGTATTGATAAGGCTTAGAATCGTCTTTAGATAACCAATCTCCAACTGCCTCATACCTTTTAATAGCTGCTTCATGTTGAGTCTCAGAAATATCAATATTTTTTCCAAGTAAATCTAAAATCTCAGTCATTTGCACTTTAAAATATTTACTCATAATTTTTTTTAAAATATTATATTATCAATTATTAATCCGCTTGCATAATGTGACACATTGTCATATTTTGATGATTATAAGGTTTAAGAAAAAAGTATTCTACAATGTATTTACTGAAACACATTTAATCTGAAACGAAAGTACTTTATCACATATCTATCTAACTAAGTCTGTAAACAATTAATACATCATGTATTGATGATAAATACTATTTTAGCAATGGATAAATTTATCCATTGCTATTTCTTGTGAAAATGAGATTTTCAGGACATGATACATTTCATTGTAAAGAGCAATGGCTTTTGAAGGGATTAGAATTAATTGGTAATCAAGATAGTGCGTCCCCCTTCCGAAATGAAAATGCCATTTACAAGCTTGGGGTTGGGAAAAACATGGTTCGATCTATTCACTATTGGTTACGTTCTTTCGACCTTATCGATGAGCAAAACAAGTTTACTGAATATAGTAAATACCTATTTTTGGGTCACAAAGACAAAGACAACTACGATTGTTATTTAGAGAATCCCTCTAGTCTCTTTCTATTGCATTTTTTGTTAGCCACGAAAAGATTCGCATCAATTTATTCTCTAATATTTCTCGAATATTTTAAGGATAAAGTCAACATGGAGTTTTCTGAAATTCAAATTTTAAGTTTTATAAAGAGAGTTCTTTCTGAAAAACAAATCGAAAAATTCAATGAAAACACAATTAAGTCCGATTTTAAAGTGTTTATTAGAACCTATGTCTCACCAAAAAAAAACTTCAAAACGATTGAAGATGATTTTGGTGCCCCTTTGCTAAGTCTTAAACTAATTTCGGATACAGGTCGAAAAAATGACTTAAATCAACCCATATATAGAATTAACAAAAGAGTAAGGCTAGAGTTATCTGAACACATTTTGGCATTTTGTATTCTAGATTATTTCAAAGGCATGAATGCAATTGATTTTACAGATATTTCCTCTAAAATTGGTAGTGTCCTTTGTTTAAATAATGAGGGGTTAGAAGAAATTTTAGATAGACTCTGTTCAAGTGATAAGAGGTTCATCTTTAAAAGTGATACAGGGCTAAAACAACTTCAGTTGAAAGAAAACAATCTTTTCATGAAAGAAGAAATACTCAAAGAAGTTTACGAAAATGGATAACATATCTACAAATATTCTTAGAGATTCTAGAAAAGAAATTGATTTTATAGCAACACCTAATTCTAAAGAAGTATTTGAACGCATATTTTTAAAAGATGGAACTAAATCATTTAATCTAATTGGAAATTATGGTACTGGAAAGTCAACTTTTCTCTGGGCTTGTGAAAAAACTCTTTTAGAAAAAGTAAATCTATTTGGAGTAGAAGATCTTAAAATCTTCAATAATCATTATACATTCATCAAGATCATAGGAGAAGAGGAGTCTCTTTTAAGACTGTTTTCTACTTCCTTAAAGATCAAAGGAAGAGTTAATACCAAACGATTAATTGAAATTCTTGAGAAAAAAAATGAGATTGATTCGAAGCTTGTCATCTTCATCGATGAGCTTGGTAAAGTTCTTGAGCATATTTCCAAACATCATTTAACTCGTGAACTTTATTTTCTTCAGCAACTTGCTGAATGGGTCAATGGGGGAAATAATAATGTTTATTTAGTAACAACACTACACCAAAATTTTTTGTCGTATAATTTGGACAATTCTTTAATTCAAAAACAGGAGTGGGGCAAAATAAAAGGAAGATATAGAGATATTGTATTTAATGAACCTGTTGAACAATTATTATTTTTTGTCAGTAAAAAACTGCGACGTTATCAACCTTCTGAAAATGAAAAAATCAGTTTAAATAAAATACTCAGGTTAACAAATGAATCTAGATTAATCAGTTTAAATAAAATCTTATCGGTTGAACTAGTTGAAAGCCTTTATCCATTAGATTGGTTGAGTGCTAATATACTAGTACAATCTCTCCAAAAATATGGGCAAAATGAGCGTTCTCTTTTTACATTTATTAATGAAACTTCAAAAGTCTCCATTTCAAACAATTCCAATAAAATATTTAATGTTTCTAAGGTGTATGATTACCTTATTACAAGTCTTTCAACTGAAATTAACAATCCTTATAACTCCCATAAAGCTCAGTGGTTGTCAGCATTTAGGTGTCTTGAACGATCTGAGTTGATTTTTAAAGAAGACTTCGAATTAGCTACTAAAATCATTAAATCCATTTTATTAATCAATCTTTTTTCAAAAACGGGAGGATTGCTTGATAACGGATTTTTACAAGACTACTTCCTTCTAACAGGGGGGGGGGGGGTTCGACCAATATTAGAAAAATTAAAAAAAAGTGGAATTATTAGATTTTATCGTCATAGCAATAAACTTAATTTTTTAGAAGGAACAGATATAGATATCGAACAAGAGTTAATAACTGTTGGAAAAGAGTTAAACACTTCAATAAATATCCCTAAATATCTAAACGAGTTTGTTAGTCTAGGGGTTGTTTATGTAAAAAAACACTCCTATGAACGAGGGACAAAACGCTTTTTTGAATATCGAATTTTAGAATCCCTTGAGATAACATTTAATGAGGTTGAAGGTATTGATGGTTACATAAATATTGTGGCTTTTGAAATGAAATCAGATGAATTGATTGAACTGAGTAGTCAATCCCCTCAGAATATTTTTGTTTCGATTAAAAACACAGAGACTATTGAATTAAATATCAACAGAATACTCAAATATAACCTCCTTTTAGAAAAACATTCTGATGATAAAAATGCCATAGATCTCATCAAGCAAGAAAAACTCCATTGTTTAGAAATTCTTAAACAAGAAACTGGAGAAAATTTATTTGAAAATGATAATGATTGGATTATAAGTGGAAAAGTAATTGAAATTTTATCTATAAAATCCCTATATCGTAATCTTTCAGATTTATGTGATTCCATATACAAAATGACTCCAGTTTTTGACAATGAACTTATAAACAGAAATGTACTAAGTCCACCAATAATTACTGCTAGAAAAAAATTAATTAATCACCTATTAGAAAACAGAATACACAAAGATCTGAAATACCCCGAGGATAAGTTCCCTCCAGATAAGGCGATTTATGTTTCACTATTGAGAGAAACTGGAATTCACTCTTTGAATAAAAATCAAAAAATTTACGAACTAAAGGAACCCCCACCAAAATCAAATCTCTTTGAAATTTGGAATGAATGCAACCGGTTTTTAGAATCCGCTATTTCTTCCAAAAAACCAGTTTCTGATTTATTTAAAAAACTTTTATCTACACCTTTCAAATTAAAAAAGGGATTTGTCAGTTATTATACTCTAGTATACTTAATTGTAAAAAAAGAAGATTATGCCCTTTTTTATAAGGGCAATCAGTTTATTCCTTTTCTTTCTTCAGACAGTTTAGATTTGATCATTAAGAATCCTAAAGATTTTTTTATCAAAACATACAATATTAAAGGATTAAATCTCAATTTACTTGAAAGTTATAAAGATCTTGTAGGAATTATAGGCGAGAGACCTACTCAATCGACTTTTATTACAATCTATGGAAATTTTCTAAGGTTTGTTCGAGGGCTAGACAAGTACACTCTCAATACATCCAAAATAAGTCCCATTACTCAAAACTTAAGATCGGCTATACTATACTCTTCAGACCCTGAAACATCATTGTTTGATTTAATACCAAATGCATTAGGATATGGTAACATTCTAGATAATCCCGATAAAGAAAAACTTATCAGTTTCACCCAAGACATTCGGGAGTCAATCAATGAATTAAGGTCTACATATAGCGAGTTACTCAATCGAATTGAGGGGTATCTGATAAAAGCTTTTAATCTCAAAGGAAATTCGATTGAAGAATATAAAAAAGAGCTCTTTGATCAACTAGAGAGCATAGATATAGATGAATTAATTCCTTCCCAAAAGGTCTTTTATAATCGCTTGACTTCAGGTTTAGATGATAGGGATAGTTATCTTAAATCTGTATCTGATGCTATTATCGGTTATCCTATTGAAGAATTAAAAGACCATGATGAATCCATTTTAAAAGACAGACTAATTTCAAATGTCGAAAGCCTTTTAAAAGCAGTAAATTCTCAGTCATTCAACAGAAAGTCTAGAAGAAATAAACTATTACAATTTAAATTCTATAACTCTGATGGATCAATTGTAGATGAGAAAATTATTATCAAATCACATGTAAAAGACAAAAAGCATTTGGATACCTTAAACAAGGGGCTCAATGGATTAAAAATTGAAAAGAAAAAAGAGATACTAATGCAATTATATTCAAGTCTTGTAAAAGATGAAAATAATGAGTAACATCAATCATGTACTTGGAATTTCTGGAGGAAAAGATAGTGCAGCTCTTGCAATATACATGAGTAATAAATATCCAGAACTTGATATTAATTTTTACACATGTGATACGGGAAAAGAACTCAAAGAAACCTATGATTTAATTGATCGATTAAACTCCGTACTTGGAAGATCTATCACTCTATTTAAATCGGTTGACCAAGAAAACACACCTATTGATAATCCTTTTGATCATTTTTTAGCCACTTCTGGAGGATTTTTACCTTCACCTATGGCAAGATGGTGCACAAAAAAAATGAAACTAGAACCTTTTGAAAAACAAATCGGGAATTCTCCGACTATTTCGTATGTTGGAATTCGAGGGGATGAAAATAGAGAGGGTTATATCTCGAAGAGAGACAATATTCAAACTATATTTCCTTTTCGAAAAAATATTTGGAGTGAAGATGTTATTTCCAAGTTTATTGCCAATGATAACATTCCATCTTTAATTGAATACTACAAATCGATTGACAAGTATGTGTCGAGAGACATCATAGAAAAAATCAGAGCCCCAATTTCATTTAGTTATACTAAAAGCCAAAAAGTTGAAAGTCTATTGAATTACGATGTGAAACTTTTTAATAAAACCGTTTTTGAATATCTTAAAACGACAAATTATCCAATTGGTAAACTTGATCATTTTCCTCTTATAGAAAATGATGAAATAATAATACTAGAAGATGTGTTTGATATCCTAGAAAGTTCTGGAGTTGGTATTCCTGCATACTATCTTCCCATTGAATTTGAAGTCGAAATAGATGGTAAAATCGAAAAAGGAACCTATTCTCGCACAAGATCTGGTTGTTTTTTTTGTTTTTTTCAACAAAACATTGAGTGGGTATGGCTTTTAGAACAGCACCCCAATCTATTTAACCAAGCCATGAAATATGAAAAGGAAGGTTATACATGGACTATAGAACCGCTTGCAGAATTGAAGAAGCCGGAGAGAGTTAAAGAAATAAAGAAAGAGTTTATTCTTCGGATGAAACGTGAAGAAGAGAAAAAGAAAAAACTAGTGAATTGGCAAGACGAAATACTTAATGCCGAAGGTGAAGGATGTGCCAGTTGTTTTGTTTAGTTTTTCTCAGTTTGAGTCAAACTATATTTGAACAAAAATTGACCGCTAATTTCCTCTGTAGAATAGCACTTGTGAGTGTCTTGGTGCTTCCCAGATAAAGTCTTTATCAAAAAAACAAATCCATTCGTACAAAATATTGACAACTTTCTTTTGTTTTAAATCCCAAGAGATTGGTGTTGGTACGGTGGTAGTATTTTCAGAAATCCATTTAACAACTTGACCATATCCCATTGATTTTCTTTGGTTATTGATAACTTGATTTTTAAGTTTTTTAATAAAGGGATGTAAATTAAATACGGAGGATAATTGTGAGTAAAATTTTTCTTTAGATGAGTTTATGTCAAGTCCATAAGTGACAATATCATGAACCACACATTTTTTATCCAAATTGCTGAGATTATCAATATTAGAAATAGAATCGTATAGATTAGAGATGTTTAAAAACATTGGCAGTTCACTAATAAGGAAGTAGTCTTTTTCACTTTTTGCTGTTTCCATTTCTATTTTATCATAAACAAGTTCTTCGTCATATTCTTGCAAACTCTGAACTACATCTTGGATTTTTTGAAACAACTCTTCTGAGACATATTCGCTTTGAGAGATTATTTTATCAAGGTACAACGTATCAACAAAACTTATTTTTTCAAGTTTAGAATTAAGTTCAAGATTATAATTATTCCCATGCTCTCCTATTCCTCTTGCTGATATATTCGCGGAGCCAAAGAAAATTTCATTTCGTTCATTTTGCAGACATTTCAGATGAATTCTTGTATTCCGAAAAAGAGCAATATTCTTTTCCTGGCAATAATGATATAATTCAAGGTCTGAAGCTTTTTTGTGTAAATCTTTTATCTCCCATCTAACCACAATTCTATAAATTTTACCCTCTCGATTAAGTGACTTTAGTTGTTGAACTTTTATATAAGCGGAATAGACTGTAATCTCAGTTGAATCAGAAATAAAATTTTGAGCTCCTTCTAAAAGGTTTTCACCACTTTTAAAAAGCATTTCATTCTTCTAATTCTTCATTTTCATCATATTCTTTCTCCTTTTCGAGCTTTTCTCTCCAATACTCTGTATCAACATATAGTTGTCCATCAGAAATAAAATTTTGTAATCTATCACTGATTTTTCTCAAATATTGCATCAGAATCCTCTCATGATTTGAGTTGTCACTAATCATCACATCCATTTCATAAGCATATGAACATATCAGCATTTCAATAGCACTTGTAAAAACGCTTAGAGTTTTGTTATCTTTTAATGGTTCAATAATGTTCTTGTAAAAAAGATGTTCTGTATTTATAAAGGTTACTTTTATACCACGTATAGATGTTATATCAAATAAATTTCCAGTGTTATCTGAATTGTACAAGACAACCGTTTTATGAAGTCCTTTTGCATATTTTTCAATTTGTTCTGATATAGATTCTTCAGAAATAGACATATATTTCCCTTTGAGAAATTTAACATAATTCTCTTCTTGGGTTTTAGTCCATTCATTTCCAGTTGGTAAAACTCTTATGACAGCCTTTTCAACTGATCGCATCTCTTCTTTCTCACCGGTTTCTTTTTTTTTCAAAGCGGCATCATGCTCTCTTTTAAATTCTCTTGCATAATCAGTCAAATGCTTCTTTATTTGCCTTATACATTGTTTTATATCTTCTGATATCTTTTGAAAAAGAATAAGTTGTTGTTCATTTTCTCTTAAATCAATCGAGTGTTCAAGTTCACTTATATCTTCATTTGTTACTGGTCTGAAAGCAACATTTTGCTTTTGGTAATCAAGACCCATCAATCTGTCCAAACTACTATCAAAATGAATTTCTATAGTCCAAAATCTTTCTTTTTCAGTAGTTAGGCTATACAAACCATAACTGCCAGAATCTATTTCCCTATTATTTCTTATAAACGAAATATTTCCTCCATTAAAATGAGATGTTCCAACCATTTTTTTTCTTATTTCTTGACCTAATTCTGTTTTACCGCCAGATCTTATTCCCGGATGTGCAATACTTTTATTCGCAAAAGAAGCACGAATAGTGTAGATGTATTTCTTCTTATTGATCGATAAAACTTGCTTAACATCCCAATAATTATCAAATTTCTGAAATAAGGGTAAAATGGTCTGATTTGGTATACAACCTCTTATAAATTTTTTATAATGATACTTGGTGTTAAATTCTTTTTTATCCTCCAATCCTTGACTTACTTGGTAATGCTTAGTATTACTCTCATCAGTTGTTGCTAACTCCCATACCAAGTCAGTGATTTGGGAGCGTGATTCTTTTAAAAATAAAGGGTCGTATGGTAGCGTTTTCTCATTCTTTATATCAAAATTTTTGTTTTCTGAGAATTTCGAACTAAATGTAATACTTACATTATCTAAAGCATATCTATAAATTCTACCAATAAGTTTTTGAGTTCTATCTATAACC
The DNA here is from genome assembly GCA_965221765.1 of Flavobacteriaceae bacterium. GTDB lineage: Bacteria > Bacteroidota > Bacteroidia > Flavobacteriales > Flavobacteriaceae > Bin25. Next base: position 1,108,689 of record OZ244911.1, on the reverse strand, counting down.
GTTCTGGGTTTGCGAGCTCCAATATTTCTAATTTTTGACCATCTAATTATTGTACTATTCTTTTGAGTATCAATATCTAAATTTTGTTCTCTAAAACTTGGGGTATTAACTATGGAATCATCATACCCTGGATCTATTCTGCTAAGTTGATTATCAAGATCTAAAAAAACGTAATTCCAATTTCCCGTTGACTTGTCTTTGGAATATACTTCAACTCGACGACCAACAAAAATCGAAGAATTTGGAAGTCCAACACCAAACGCACCTATACGACTTTTAGATGCTCCCTCTCCATCTGAAAACTTTAAACATCCATTAATTTTTATCTCATCCATCCCGTTTCCATCATCTATGAAAAAGACATCTGAAATGAATTTAGAGTTTCTTCCTCCTTCTTTTGTGATTTCTTCTATAAAAACGATATCAATATTTTTGGCGTTCGCATCAATAGAATTATCAATGATTTCTGCTATTGCATAAGTAGGGTTTTTATATCCTGAACTGACAAGTTTTTCAATAAATCTGTTTCCATATAAATTATTCATGAACTTCTAATTTTAATTATTGATTGCTTCTCCTTCTAGAATTTTGAAATTTTCTAGTTTATTCTTATTGTCTTTTGTAAGGTAAACTGTGTTGGTTTTGTTTCCTCCATTTTTAGGACCTCTCATTGCTCTTCCTAAAATTTGCAAACATGAGGTGGTGGAGTCAATTTCTAACAATACCATAATCGAATTTAAACCTGGAACATCTATTCCTGTTGACAAAATTCGTTCATTAACAAGTACGCATAGATCATGATTTTTATCTCCAAGTTGTTCTATGTATTCTTTACGATTTGCCATAGGCGTTTCACCAACAATGAGTTTATTTTCAATTCCTTTTGATTTTAAGTATAGACTAAGAGCAATTGCATGGGATTTAGATTCTGCAAAAATGATTGTGTTTTGTTTTTTTTCAATTACATTTTCACAAGCGTTTTTCACGGACTCATGTAAGTCTTTATAATAGCCCGACATATCATCTTTTTTACTTTTTTTATTCTCAATCGCATGATTCAAAACATGAAAATTTAGAATTGATAAATATTTTCCTTTTTGTAGATATTCAATGGGACTATCAACCTCTTTGTAACTTTCATCTTTCAGTCTCAAATAATGATTAAACATTTCTCGTAAAGATGAGAAGTCATCATCTTCAGACCTTAGTGGTGTAGCCGTAAGTCCAATAATTTTTGGGTTGTCGTTATTGTCTTTATAAAATTCAAAGACCTTTCGATATTCCTCTGCTCCAGTAAAATGTGCTTCATCGATAAACAAATAATCAACATTTGAAATATAATTTATGTCCTCTTTTTCTCGTCTTATTAATCTTTTAGTCAATAGTTGGAAAGTTGCAAAAGTTATTTTACTAACTTTCTCTTCATTGAGTTTATTGAATCTATTAAAATATCGTTGAGCCATTATCATTCTATCTCCTTTTTGTTTCCACAACTTCTGGAAACTTTCTAGACTCTGTTCAGCTAACTCAACCGAATTAACAAGCCAACAAATATTCAAAGGGGTTTTTGCATGATGAAGTCTAAATAAGTCCACAATTGTTTCCATTGCTAAAATGGTTTTACCAGATCCAGTAGGCATTGTTAACAAAGATTTATTTGTATCGTAATTGACTGGAGCCATCAAATGACTTGTAAGGTCTTTTTTGATTCGTAATTGATAAGGGTGAGTAAAAGCGTGTGTACCATTACATTTACCATAAATTGGAGTGACATATTCCCAAGATTTTCGAGAATCCTTTACTTCTATTCTTCTATACTCTTCTTCTATATGAAAATCCTCCATAAATCGATTGACATTTTTTTTGTAAAATTGAATGGCCTCATCAAATAAATTAGTTGAGTTCTCTCCAAATCCAAGACTCTGAAGACTCTCCACATCTAAATATTCAATCAATAATTCTCTATTTCGAGATTTATTTACTAACATAATACCTGCGTGTAGAGCTACTGCTTCATTTAGAATGTCTGATGGAAGAGCATCGTCATCGGAATTAACAAAAGAATATCTTATGATTTTTGTGGCTTCAGAACCTAAAATTCGAGACTTAACACCATTTGGAAGTCTTTTAATAAGATTAATCAATCCCATAGATTATTTTCAATTCGATAATTTATATTCTCAACAAGAAGATTTACATCTGGTGAGCCAATTCGATGCTTTTCTTGAATCAGAATTTTCATAATCTTACTTTTTAGCGTCAATTCAGAATCGTTTGTGATATTTAGGTTATCTTTTTTATTTAAAATTTCAATGAGATAACTTGAGTAATCAAATTCATATTTGAATAAAGTCGACAGTTTTTTATTTAAGTCAATTCCAAGTTTTTCCCTAATCTTCAAACCTAAAGTGTCTATATAATTGTTGTCATTATTAAATATATCTAAACTTTCTAACAGATTTGAAAGAGTATATTTTTCTGAATCGCATTTTTGCATAACATAGAATAGAATCAAAACTTCATCTATAGGTTTAACCTTTAGTAAATGAGGGAGAAATTTGGCCCCTCCGATTAGCCAAAATCTTTCGTTTACAAAAGAAAATGAAAAATTATGTTCTTCTCCCTTTTCACGCAAGAATTGAATTTCTTCTCGTGTAATTATTCCGTCATCAAATATTATATGAATCAGATTATCTAAATACGGATTGTTTTTTGCTAATTTTTTTTCGGCTTCTATTATAATGTCTTCTGAATATCCGAATTCTCTCGCTTTAAGTTTAAGAAAAGTTTCTTCACAGACCGTTATTCTGTTATCCTTGACCACAGATTTTATAAGGTAGTCTATTTTTTCAATACCAGTTGAAGTTTGAAACAAATAATTTTTAAAAAAGCTTTTAATGGAATCGAAAATATCCAAAGAATCTAGGTCTCCCAAAATGAATTCAATTTTATTTTTTACATGATTTAGAGAGTTTTTTGCAGATGAAATTCCTCTCCAACTGTATGTAAAGTAATACCGATCGTACGATACTTTATCTTTTAAATGTCTATGAATAACCTTGTTTATTTGGCTCTTAGTCATTCTTTCCTGATGCTCATATCTTAAAATTTTACTTATATCTTTTGCGGAAATTGCCAATTTACTTTTTCGTATTATTTTTTCAATCAATTTAACAGATTTATCAATGTTCGAATTAACAATTGATTTATTATCAGATATTTCATTCAAAACATAGTCAATATGACTTGATTTGAGAAGTATTCGATATTCCTCATATATAATTCTTTTTATTTCTCCATAGGATGCGCGTAGGTGTCCCTTCAGTTGAAAAATTCTTTTTTTATAACTTCTACTAGCCATATTTTATAAAGAGATGCGTATTACTTTTTTAGGATTAATTCCTGGAATTGCTTCTAAGACATGAGATTCTTGAATAATTTTTGCACTACAAGCACTTCCTATTGATGCTGAGAAACGGGTTTTATTTCTTAAAAGATATTCTTCATTTTCATAATTAAAAAGAGTCATACTTATAATATTGGGGACTTTATTTACACTCGTAAAATTCTCTTTTGCATCTTTTCCAATTAAATCATTGATGATAAACGATTTTTCTTTTTTGTAGTTTTTAATATTCGTTGTCATTTCATTAACTAATATGTCTGCTACTTTGCCAAATCCGACAATCCCAGGTACATTATAAGTCCCTCCCCTTTGGCCATCTTCCTGTCCACCTCCATGAATCAAAGGAGTTAATCTACTTGGATATTTGATGTATAGTGCTCCAACTCCTTTTGGTCCATTTATTTTATGGGAATTAAAACATAAATAGTCGACATCTAAATCAACAACATTGACTTTTAATTTACCAATTGCTTGTGTTGCATCTGAAAAAACAGGAATTTTTTTTGATTTCGCTAGTGAAATTACTTCAGTAACAGGTTGAATAACACCAGTTTCATTATTGACTAACATGACACACACCAAAAATGTATTATCTATAAGAGATTTTGATAGCATTTCAAGATCAATTACTCCGTTTTTATCGACTCCTACTTTTGTCACTTCACATCCAATTGAATTTAAATAGTTAGCAGTTTCAATGACTGCCTTATGTTCTATAGAAGATATAACAAGGTGATTTTTTCCGCTTTGAATGGAAGAAAAAAACAGGGACTTCAACACATGATTTATCCCCTCTGTAGAACCACTGTTGAATATTATTTGGTTAGGTACAGCTTCTATTAGTTCAGATATTCTTTCCCTAGACTTTTTTATTGCTTTTTGAGGCTCTAAAGAATGATAGTTTTTTGATGAAGGATTGCCATAGTGGGTTTTAAAGTATGGCTTCATTTCATCATAAACCCTATGATCTAAAGGAGTTGTAGAAGCATTGTCCAAATACAAGGGAATACTATTAACAATCTTTTGCTTACTTAATGACACACTCCGATATGAAGGGAATTGGTTAAGCAAGGTATTTTCTTCTGAAAAGTTTTGTTCATACTAGCTTAGACCGTTTAGACTTTTTTTTCTTCGAAACTTGAGTTGAACATTGCAATAGGTTAAATGTGTGTTTGCCAAAATATCTTATCCTTTAACTTATTAATTTTCAATGAGTTATGAATTTAATCCATTAGAGTCTTATTCTTCCATGTTTTTAATCAACTCTTCCATTTCATAGTTAAGGATAAAAGAAGCATAATTTCGATTAAATAAATCCATTAAATATTCCTCTAATAGCACATAGCCTATTTTTTCATTGTGTTTATTTCTCTTTCCAATTTCATATCCTCTATTTTTAGTTATAACGTACAAAAATAATACATGGAAATAAACTGAAGTGTAATACTTTTTCTCAATTATTGAAACCTGGTCTAAAGTTGGGTTCTTATGTTTCGATTTAAATTTCTTTAGGACAGAACAATCCATACTAACATATATTGCATCTATATTAGTTCCTTCTATTTGTGGTACCATCACAGTTTCATTTTCCATTTCTTGACCTGTCACTGAAAGTACTTTATCCCAAGCAATTATGTTTTTATCTTCTGGACGCTTTTTTTGATAAGCCAATATCATCTTAGGTAATCCCATTCATTAAATCAAACTCTTTCTTTTGACTGTGAACTAGTTCGGTTCGTTTTTCAGGTTTAGAAATTATTACCCAAAAAATCGCATTAAACGATCCTTCTGAAGATTTAGGGGATGTTAGTTTTGCTTTTATTTGAACTGCATCTCCTACTTTTACATCATCTCTTGGATTTAGGTTGATTCGAATAGTCCCTTTGTCAGGGCTACTTGTATTTATGTTAAATACATCTGAAATCTCATTAGGCACCTCATTTTCATGAGTTGTGTCGGATGAATCTCTAGAAAACTTTAATAATTCTAGTTTAAATTCACCAGGCTCTTCTACTCTATTAAAATATTCATCTTCACAATCAGTCCTGAATCGAATTATCTTTTGACCATTTAAAGGTATTCTTACTGCTTCAGTTTTACCCTTTGCTGACGAATCAATCTTAAAATAACTTGGAAATCTTTTTGGTAAAAAAGGTTGTGTCGACTTGCCATTTTTCTTTTTTCTATTTTGATTTCTAACTCTGTTGTCTTTTAAATCCAGTTTAAAAGAATCTCCCAGCAATTCCCTTAACTCTGGAGGAAAGGGGAGATTACTTGCTATGTTTTTTAGAAGTTGATTGTTTTCTTCTGAAGTATCTATGCTTATGGCATGTTTGCGTTCTTTTTGAATTTTTGCTAACCTTCCATTTGAATTTCCCAATTTTTCAGTTAAATAACGTCTTAGTTTATGTGTTTCATCTCCATCTTTAAGTCTATCTCTTGATGCCATAAAGAGTTCTTTTCTGAAACTATAATTCATTTTTGTACAATCAACATGAATGAGAAGATAATCTTTCAATAAATTTAATTTCAATGATCTAGTGATAAACTCGGAGGTATATAGCCCATGAACCTGTCCGTTTAGAGAGAATAACACACTCATATTATTTTTGAAGTACCTTTTCTGTATTGTGTCTTTGGTATTTTTGAAATCATGATTTTTGACGTTTTGTTTAAAAATGAAATAGGACACCTCCATTTCTCCAAACAAACTGTCTATATATTTCTCACTAAAACACTCACCAAGGTATTCGTCTTTTTCTTTATCTAGGCGATATTTGAGACCAAACAAATCAGATGTTAACACTTCATTATTGGGATATCTTTCGGGAGTGTCCTTTGTTAATATCGGAAGAACAGGGGTATATAAAAATTCGTTTATGCTCTGATTCAAATCTTGTGCAAACCCATAATAACCCCTAGGGAATTGGTAAGAGTACATTTTGATGATTGTTCCCGTTTTAAACTCTCTATTTTCTAAATCTAAGTCCAAAGTTTCAATTGCGAAAGAAGGAATTTGACTATCAATGACAAGATATTCATACCAAGTCTCTTTTGCATTATCGCTCTCCTTTTTTGGATGCTCTCTGATTAAAGTGAAACCAAAATTTTTTTTATTATCGTATCGCTTTGAACCAATTAATTGGTAACGCTTTTTGCCACAAAAAACAATTGCTCCACTACCTCCCATATTATACTTGCCTTGAACAAACTGAATGTCATTTTTATTTCCTGTCAATAAAGACAAAAAGGTTTTTTCGAATTTTTCAGGATATTGGCCTTCTCCATTATCATAAATAACAAGAGAAGTTGGATAATTCTGTTTTTTTCTAGGTCCTTTGCCATCAGCAATTATTTGAATTTCTTCGGCTTGTTTTCTTCGAAATGACTTCAAATCCCAATCTTTGTTATTTGGATAAAAAATTTCTATAGCTTCTTTCATTGATTTAGGGGCTTCTTCTGATTTTGGGTTAAGTCCTAATTCCAAACATTTTTTGGTGAGCATAGCATCAATTGAATTGGTTACTTTTTCAATCAATGCAGCAATTGGGTTTGATTGCTGATTATTTACAACACTAAAATTGCTTCTATTTTGCCCCAAAGGTTTCCAACTCTTATCATCATCAAAAATTACTGCATAATTAGAAATAACTTCATCGACTTCCTATTCGTCTCTTGCAGAATATAATTCTAAAAATAAATCACGATGGTTATATTTCATTAGATACGGCTATAAAGGTCAGATAGAATCCTCTATCAAATATGACTTTGCATTATTTATTATTACTACAAAACTACCATCTTTAAGTTCAAAAATCTTTTTATCGACTGTTCCAATTGGTTAATCAAAACTTTCGGAAGAATTAAAAGTTTTGTTACCGAATCATAATCCAATAAGCACTCATGGATTAGCCAAAATGGGGCCTAATTCTTGAACAAAACTTTTGGAATTACCGACATAGGTCAAGTCTCCATTTTTTGGATTGAAAATGAGATCTTCAATCGTACTCCTTTGCGCAACTCTAGGAAATGGTTCGCCATGGAAACCATCCCTTAATGGTAGTAAATCATGGACCTTAATTCTTTGAGACACTTGATTTCCATGGCTTGGTCGATGTCTTTATCCAAAATAGTTGAACATGGCATTCATTTAAAAAGTTTGGTTAAATGATATGCAGAAAGGTCAAAAAGTAATCTGTGGATAGTCATCACTTTAACGTGATGAGTATGCTGATCAAATAGTCCTATCATTATTTAGAAAATGACAGATAAAAGTGAGGATATCACTAGATTTACTTATTTCACAATTTTTTATATTCGTTTATAAGTCCACATAAGTAATGAAAGAAATGTATTTGGCAAATCTTGACGAATAAAAGGTTTTCGATAAGTAATAATATAGTTATTCCTATCAAAGGGGTGCTTCTTATGTGATATTCATCAACCATTGATAATCCATTAAAATGATATACTCATGGCACTAGACAGAGGATCGAAAAAGTTTTTTCATGGAAGAGAAAAAGAAAAGAAACAATTTAGATTTTTCTTAAATCGTCTGATAAAAGATAAATCAAGAACTTCTTTTTTAATTCAAGGATCACCAGGTGTTGGTAAAACAACTTTATGGGAGCATTGTTGTGATTTAGCAGAAAAACAAGGATGGAATACTGTGGTTATCGATATTTCGACACTCTATAATATTAAAGATTTTAGAAAACGTCTAGGCAGAGAACATTTTTGGAAATTTTGGGGAAAAGAAAAGATAGGCTTAAATCCAAGCATTACACATCCAGAAGTCGGAACAGTCGGTCTTGGAATGGAACTTGAAATCAATCATCATACCTTTATTAAAACATTAAATGCCATTAAAAACCCAACTATTATGGTGTTGGATGAAGCACAAAATTTAAATCAAGATAATATTACAAAAGCACAAAAAAGTGTGATTATGGAGGTGCTGGATAATATTCATAATAAAAAAAGAAAATCAAAGAGTTCTGTTGTTTTATTATTTAGTGGACTAGGAAGGACAAGAGAAATATTAAAAGATTATGGAATATCAAGGTTTGCGACATCATCTGTGATTAATTTACAAGCTATAGATAAATTATCAGAACGAAAAATCATTTATGATTGGTTAGTTCAAGAAGGTCATGTGAATAAGAATGATTCTAATTTAAATCATTGGATTGATAAAATATCAGAACAAACCTATCAATGGCCAAGGCATATTGCTTCCTATGGGGTTCATGCCGTTCATTTTTTAGAAGAACATGGCAACAAATTAACTAATGAGGGATTAAAAATTGTTTTAGAAGAAGGTAAAAATTCAAGGTTTGAATACTATAAATCGAGAATGGACGGCTTTAGCCATAGTGAAGTGGAATTGATTGTTGATTTTCTAAAAACCCAAAAAGATATTGAATCTTTTTCGGATAGAGATATCATTCCATTTTTTGAGAGAACACTTTCCACAGAAAAATCAGAAGATTTATTTCAAAAATCTTGGCATTCTGGTATTTTCCGTCAAAGAAATGATATGAAATATAGTATCTCGGTTCCTTCAATGAAGGATTGGTTTATCCAATACTTTGGAAATGAAAAATAACTTTCTAAACAATCCAACTGATATCAAATTAAGATTTGGAAAACATAGAGTGCAGAAAGGAAATATGGTAAAAAAGAATATTGATTGAAAGAATTGCCATGTTGCACTAGATCCTTGAACATGGTAGTCTTATTTTTTGCTTTTTCAAATTGGCTGAAAATGATTTAGTTTCGACTATACTCATCGATGAGCCAAGTTTTAAATGAAGGAATAGGGACAGAAAAAAGACGATTATTATTGAGATGAAAAATCCCTCTTGACAGACAAGTTTGAAATAATTCTTCAGGTTTTAATAAGGACTCTTCTTTTGTAAAAAAATGAATCACTTCACTTTTTCTAAAAAATTTAGGAAGCGTTTTAATCGCACTAGCAACCGCTTCACAATCTTCGATTAACAATCCCGTACATCGCTGTTCGTAGTAAACTTTTTTTAATGCATCTCCTTTTTCTAAAACATTATTAAGATTTTCTTGAGATAATGCTTTAGAGTCAAGCAACTGGTTATGTATGGCATTACAATACGAAATGATATGTCGAGGCCATTGATATGTTCTTGTTGATATTTTGTCAATCCAATCTTCTGGATTTCCTTTGGCTTTGGCTTCTTTTTTAATCCAATCTTCAATAATATTTCGTTCGGCTTGTTTCTCTAATTTCTGTAAATTAATGGTATATTCTGAGTTAAATCTAGAAAGACCAAAACTTTGAAGAATATCTTTTGTCATTCCTAAGCCTCCAAACAGCATAATAAACCCTTTTTTTGATTGTAAATTGTGATATTGTTTTAAAAATTCAACAACCTTCGCTTTATTTTCAGTTGAAACGACACCATCAATACCTAAAACTTGAGCTTCATCTAACACCAATAGTAATGGCGTAGATTTTACTAGTTCTTCATTAACATAGTTTATTTCTTCTCTTGTCTTTGTCGTCAAACTAGCCTTCCAAAGACCAAGATTAATTTCTTGAGATTGAATTACCGTTTTAGGATCTTTATTTTTTGTTATGCGATAAAAAAAATCGATTTCATTCATAAGGGTTCCAATACCAATATCTACAATGGTCCATCGTGATTTTTTAGCTATTTTTTTACACTCTTCCAATAATGCCGTTTTTCCAACACCTGGAGACCCTTGAACTAAAAAGCTACTCCCTATATTTTTTATTTTACTTTCAACCATTAAGTCTTTAAAACGGCTTATTTCTTCTTTTCTTCCATGAAAGTATCTTGCTTTATCTCTTTCAATACCATAACGAACCTGACTCTTACTAGATTTTAACATCATATCAAAGTTAAGAACTCCGGAAAAGCTTTCTTTTCATTTAAGACATTTTTCGCAACCGTTTTTCAGTTATTTCAGATCTATTAACATTTTCATCAAACCGAATCTTGAACTTTCCTTTTTAATGATATTGACTTGGAGCAGTGCGTTTTTCAGTTCTTCTATGGCATTTATATATGTTTGAACGACCAAAAACGAACAAAATTTTTTCAAATCATCACTAACTTTAGATATTGAGGGGAATACCCCCTTATTCGCATAAAAATATTTCACTCACAAAAACCCAACTAGACGCTCCTGCATTATCATGCCTTAGAGGAAGAACGCCTATTTTTTAAAAACAGTCCGATAGTTGGTTCATCTCTCGTGTTTTGATAGGAATATCAAAATCACTTTTTTGAGTTTGACTGAATTTTTCACTTCCAAAAGCAACTATCAATAACTAGCATTGGTCAATACATCTCCTGCTGATGGTCGTGTCATAAATTAGTCATCAGGCAAACTCTTAATTGAAAACATGAACCATCCTATCCCACCAAGGCCACATAAATTGTTCTACATCATCTTGATATCCACTGAATATCCGCATAGCGTACTATATCGAACCAAATAGAGATTATTTGTTCCCCATAATGCACTAAATATAGTAGTTTATCGCTTACTTTTTCATAGCCATTTTCAGACTCATCAGCCAAAAAAGCATTGTTTGTTCTATGGAAGGTCATAATGTAATAATATGAAAATCAACACGCTAAAGAGAGTTTCTTAATCCGATGACTGGGATGATTGACCATCATTTTGATATATTTTTTGACCAATAAAATAACACCAATCGATTTCATTGAGTTCTTAGGGGTATAGTTGCCTTGATGTCGAGTTGTTTAGATGGCCTGTAAGCCCAGTGCTCGTTGTCAGCGGGCTCTGTTGAATCCCTAGTTGAATAATTTGCTTTTCAATTGGGGTCAAACTCAAAGATGAATCAGATGGTAGGCATTTGAATTTGAGAATCTGAAGAAAAAATTCTTCGAATCACTTCACCATGTTCTACTTCAAACAGAACTCTATGAGTTTTATCAGAAGATTCCATCATTGGATATCAGTCTACTAGATAAAATCGGTTGAACCTCAAATTAAAGCTAACTATCTTTGGTATATCTTGGGGGATTAAAACTAAATTTCTGGACTTTTTCCTGGTTTTTTAGCAAACTCTCAAGATATGAATTTATATCCCCATAGGATTGGCAGTGGCGTCAAAAATGATTATGTCTATTGAAAGTTCTTAGTACCAAGTTTATTAAAAACAGAAATGTTTTTCTAGAATATCGTATAGGCTTCTGAATTAAGAACGATGAATGCCTATCATAAAAAATATGTAGATGCTATTTTACGAAGTTGAAACTAGTCCTTATTATTGCACTATAAAATACAACAACTGTTCTCGTTTGGTATCCAATACTTACAAATTGATTTGAATAAAATACCTTTACTTTATCTTTTTAAAACAATCCGTAACTGATGCCTAAATCACTTGGTAAAATACTGAGTTATCTATTTTTTATCGCTTGTATGGGCTGGGGATGGTCTCAATCGAAATGGATTCCAAAATCTTCCCTATTAGAACATCGTGTCGATTCTATCATGCAAGATGCCATCAAACAAAAAGCTTTTCCTGGTGCTCAAATACTGCTATATAAAAACGGTGAAATTCGACTAAACAAGGCCTATGGTTATCACACCTATGATTCCATCCGCAAAGTATCCACACAGGATTTATATGATTTGGCATCGGTCACCAAGATTTTAGCCGGGACTTTGGCCTTTATGAAGTTGTACGAACTCTATCCTATTGATTTAGAGGCTCCCCTTTCAGACTATCTTCCTTATTTAAAAAGAAGTAATAAAAAGGAAACCACTTTTATCCAATTACTGACCCATAGTGCTGGATGGATTCCATCTATTGAGCATCATAAGATGTTGTATAAAAAGAATGGCCAACTCAAAGCTCGAACCCTATCCAATAGAATATCCAAACGTTTTCCTTACCAAATAAGCACGTCTCTTTTTGTTCATAAAAATTATTACAAGACAGTCATCAGGCGAATCAAAGATTCTGAGCTTCCCACGATTGGAGAATATAAATATTCAGGGCTTTGGTTTTTTCTGTTGCCTGAATTGGTTGAACGTTTGGCAGGGATGAGTATCGATGATTTTTTAGATCTTCATTTCTATAAACCACTCGAGTTAAAACGAATTACGTTTAGAGCTGGAGAATATTTTCCCCTAGAGGAAATCGTCCCCACTGAAAAAGATACTTTATTTCGAAAAACGCTGGTTCATGGGTGGGTTCATGATGAAGCTGCTGCTTTGATGGGCAAACTATCGACCAATGCCGGCTTGTTTGCCAATGCCGAATCCCTTTCAGTACTTTTGGAAATGCTATTAAACAAGGGGATGTATCATTATCAACAGTATCTCCAATCTGAAACGGTTGAACGATTTACTTCTAGAATATTTCCTCAAACAGACAATCGACGAGGGCTTGGTTTTGATAAACCTATTTTAAAAGAGACGGGGCAACAAACATACCCTTCTCAATGGGCTTCACCAAGTAGTTATGGACATAGTGGATTTACCGGAATTCTTGTCTGGGTTGATCCCCAATACGATTGCTTTATGATTTTTCTAAGTAACCGAGTTTATCCTCACAGAGAACTAAGTACTATTTACAAACTCAATGTGAGAAGTAAAATATTAGATCAAATCATCCTTTACTAAAGGCAAATAGTAATACCCATGGCGATGACATAGTGGAATTCATTCAGAAAACAAAGTTCATATTGGTCAAGGTGTTTTTGATAAATGGCTGTCTACTCATTTGTTGATTGGTTTTGTCATCTAGTCACTCTTGCGATGAATATTCCAATAACTACAAGATTGGAAATATGGTTTTGTAGAGTTTCTTTACCTGCCCTAAAATAAGCTCTAGTTGTAATGACATCGTCGAAAAGATGCATTTTAGTTGGAATGGGATTAATCTACTGTGAGTCAATTTCAAGGATATTTTTTAGGTCTGTTAGTTTCAAGCGTTCACTTCAATGGTGAGTAGGGATTATATTTTGTCTTCTTTTTTATAAGTTCTCTGCCGTCTCATTCTTGTGTGTTTTCACATAATCCTTTACATATTTAAGTCATTCTATCGTCATACTTTTTATCACCTTTTATTTTAGATGGTGGTATTGGGACCGTGTGATCTTCGATAAAAATGCATATGAATTAAAAGAAGTTCTGAAAAATTCGATTGTGCCTTCTTGGATAGCTTTTTCCTTGTATTTGTATTCATCTTGAGCTTTTCTTGTTGGACACTTTTTTAAATGGTGAATACAACTATGTTTGCCTGATTCTTTATAAAACTGATAAAGAAACTATATACCAAATTAACAATTAGGTCCCAATATTTTTCATGTAAAATTACTAGTCCTCAATTATGGGGAGACTGTTTTGAAGTTTTATTGTTGTTTTTGTGTTTCTACTATGGTTTCTTTTGCATGTTTAAACGCTTTATCTCTTGTGGCTTTATTAGGAGATATAGCAAATTGAATTTCTTGTTCAGTTCTGAAAACACCATCGATCGAAAACAACTTTTCTTTTGATTTTTCAATAGGTTCAAAAGCATCTTTCCCTGGGAGTAAACTCATTTCTTTTATTATTTTTTGAAGAACTTTTTTTAGAATAGGATAATCATTTTTAATCATATCCCATGCTACGAGTAAATCGTAGCTTTCAACTTGATGCAAAGCTTTGTTCCGTTCTGTTTTATAAAAACCCCACCTTATTGTTTTATTGTATGGGTTTTAATATCCTCTGAAAGATTAACACAATCATTACCAATATCAATGATTGCCATCTTAATGTTATTTCTAAGCTTTCGATTATTTTGAATTGTTTCGTGATTATCTATCCCCCATTTTTTAATATATTGATTAATAAAGTCAATACTTTTTTCAATACGAAATAGCCGATGCGAACCTATGATTTTTTTCTTCATTTCTATAAAAGATATCCGTATATTTTATGATATCTTTTAATCTTTCTTCAGTTAGAGCAGCGAAATTAATCATGCAAAATCGTTTATTTAGTTTCGTTTCTAACTCTTCCCACAAACCATAAAATTCTATTCCAACAGGATCACTGAAAGAAACTAACAAAGCAGGTATGTCTTCATCAATACCGTAATCTGCCCAGCCAAGAGATACTGGCTTGAATTTTTCTGATTTATTAATAATCATTTTTTTCTTCGTCTGTAAGCATAACTAATCATTTTGATAACACTAAAATATAAAATCCTAACAGAATTACAGCATCAAAGTTTCGTTTGAAACTTTCACTTGAGTACTATTACGTACTGATTTTGGTTCTACCCTCCTTCTTGTAGAAAGATAAAATCAACATGGGCTCATGTTGCACTAGCGAGTTGAACCTAGCGTTGCGTTTTGTCACCTTAGTAGACAATTTCGAAAATCAACCTTCTAATTAGAAAAAACTTTGCCTCTACTTGAAAAAATAACGGACGTCTCTACAATCTATTTCGCAATATTTTGTAAAAATCTTTGAATCAAACCATTAATTTAATTGAATAGACCCCTCAATCTTTCTTGCCAAATTCTCGTCTTAAAGCATATAACATTAGAATTTAAAATAATCCCATTAATAATGGTATCTTTTAAAAGCTTCCATGGCCGCATATTCTGCCAATCCCATGTTACGATATTGCTCTGCTGTGGTACGATTTCTCTCTTCGGCACGAACCCAAAATTCACGATCATCATTGCCTTGAAACATGGCCCCATCTTTTTGAGTTTCATGATAAAAAATAGCCTTTCGTTTTCTTAAAACTTGATCCGGACTCATCGGAACTGCCATGTCGATTTGATGTAATTCCCATTCTTCCCAGGCTCCTCGATATAGCCATACCCAACAATCTTTCATATAGGATTTTGTTTTTAATCCTTTTAAAGCATCAAAAATGATGTTTAAACAAACCCGATGAGTTCCATGAGGATCAGATAAGTCACCAGCCGCAAAAATTTGATGGGGCTTGATTCGATCAATTAATTCGACAACAATATCCAAATCTTTTTGCGATGACGGATTTTTTATTGCTTTTCCAGTTTCATAAAAAGGTAAATTCAAAAAATGAACTTGATGGTCTGGAAGTCCAAAATAACGAGTGGCCGCCAAAGATTCTCTTTTACGAATATTGCCCTTAAGGTGAAGGACTCTTTGAAATTGTTCAGGCGATAAATTTTTGTTTTTGATACACTCTATCAAATGTTCTACATAGGGATTCCTTTGCTTGGGATTTAAATCTAATGTGACTTCGAGAAAACGTATGGCATCTTCATCAGTTACCGCGACCGACCCCGAAGTTTGATATGCAATATGAACTTGGTGCCCTTGAGTAACCAATCGATCAAAAGATCCCCCCATCGAAATCACATCATCATCAGGATGTGGACTAAAAATAATCGTCCTTTTTTGAGAAGGACTCGATCGCTCTGGACGATTGGTATCATCGGTATTGGGTTTTCCTCCAGGCCAACCAGTAATGGTATGTTGCAATTGATTAAACATCTTTATATTCAAATCATAGGATGGTCCATGGGTAGAAATGAGTTCTGATAAACTATTTTGGTTATAATCTTCATCCGATAATTTTAATAGCGCCTTATTGGTTTTTCCACATAACCAAGTCACTGCATGAAGAATTTTTTGATCATCCCAATCGACTTGACTAACAATCCATGGCGTTTTAAATCGAGTAAGTTCAGATGCCGCTTGAAAATCAAGAACAAAGGTCGTATTGGTATGTTCTTGTAAAAAAGAAGCCGTTACTGTTTCTGTTTCAGACTCTTCAACTGTTTTTCGAACAATCTTAGCTTTATTTTCACCCCAAGCCATAATGAATACACGGCGAGCCTCTAAGATGGTTTTTACCCCCATCGTAATGGCTCTTCGTGGTACATTTTCAAATCCTTCAAAAGCCTTTGCAGCATCTCTTCGGGTCAAATAATCAAGCGTGATCAATCGAGTTCTAGAATTTAGATGAGATCCCGGTTCATTAAATCCGATGTGCCCCGTTTGGCCAATTCCCAATAATTGCAAATCGATGCCTCCAGCTTTTTTGATTTTATTTTCATAATGATTGCAATGCTCTAGCATTTCACTTTGAGAAATATCTCCTCTAGGAATATGTGTATTGGCGATATCAATATCGATATGATTAAAAAAGTTTGAATGCATGTATTGATAGTAGCTGTTGGCATCACCAGGGGCTATTGGAAAATATTCATCAAGATTAAAGGTGATTACATTTTTAAAACTCAATCCCTCTTTTTGATGCAATTGGATGAGTTTTTTATACACATTGAGAGGACTATTGCCCGTGGCTAGTCCCAACACACATGGTTTATTTTCTTTTTGTTTTGAGCGAATTAACTCTGCAATGGAATTAGCGATATCTGTGGATGCTTTTTCAGGTTCTCGATAAACCGCTAGATGTAATTTTTCATGCCTAGTCTTTTCTAATCTTCCTGGTGGTACATACTTTAATTTTTCTGACATTTCAATAATTTATTTTTAATAACAGAATTCAACGAGTATAAAACTATGAGTAACAAAAGTAAATAGTTCAAATCAACCAACTTTAATTCACTAGGGTTGATTAAAATCGATCAATCGATACTTCTGGGGGGAGCTTTATTTGCTTTTCAATATGTTGAAACAGCCACTTTGAAAGTAAAGGAGCCATCATGATACCTCGTGTTCCCAAGCCATTAAACACAAAGGCCCGCTTATGATTGGGGATTTTTCCAAGCAACGGTTTCCGATCAATAACCGTCGGTCGAATCTGAGATTGGTGATTGATGATTTGATAACCAACACTCAATGTTTGTTTTAAGTCATCCATCAATTGCTGTTTTGATTGTAATGTCGTTTGAATCGATTTGGAGTATCGATCAAAGGTGGCCCCCAGCCAAAACTGATGCTTTTTGAAGAGTGGAATAATATAGAATTTTGATTTTAATATTTTATCAGTAGGCATGGCATCTGATCTGATAATTAATCGCTCTCCTTTGTTTCCAATAAGGGGGAGAGATCGTGTCAATGGATTGGATGTTAATCCATAGCCTTGGCAAAAAACAATATGTTGCGATGTCCACTGTTTGTATTGAACTCTTGCATGATCTATTTTTAATTCCAATGAATTAAAAACTTCGTTTACATATGATGATGAATCGATGCTTTGTAAAACTGATTGGAATAGCCATTCTAAATGGATTTGAAATGTATTATGTATCACACCATAATTGCCATGAGGACCACCATAAGAAAAGTTTTTTTGAATACGAGATTCAAAAAAGGATTTAAAAAATGGTTGGTTGCATTTGACAGCCCATTGATTGATTGCACGAGCATTAGTCAATCGTTTATAAATAGGCATTTGCTTAACTAATGACCCCCTAATTTGCTTTTCATAATTTTGGAAAAATGCTTTAGCATATAAAAAAAAATCAGGAGCTCGCCATGCAAGAGTTAATCGTTTGAAATTAAAAGGATTACAAAGTCCACTTGAAATTTGAGAAGCTCCTATGATTGAAGGATGATCAATCACCAAAAAAGGAAGATTTCTCTTTTTTAGTTGGAGGGCATAGCATAATCCCGCCAATCCAAAACCAACAATGATTGAATGAAACAAATCTTAAGAATATCAATAGGTCACTGTTGACCCCAAATATCGAGTTCGAAATTTCTTATCGATTCTTTAATTCTTTGAGATTCTAAAAGTTGTTGTATGCTATCTTCGGGGATATAGTCTTTAATGACTTGGTCATCATAAATATTTTCTTCCGCATAAATCACCGAATGAAATTTACGAGAGATTAAATAATCGTCATAACTATGTAAACGTGCCATATAATTCCCCGTATAAACCTTGTGTTGAGAAAGTACTTTTCGAGCATCTTTGTACCACACCCAAAAGAGGGGAACCAAGGTATCTTCTGAAATGTCGGGCCCCTGGTTATTAGGATCATCTAGAGTTGTCACATCGGGAGCCACCGGTGCCATGCCGATGATTTGGTATTTCAGAGAACCAATCCGTTTACTAAAATACCATGCTCCTTTAATCCAGTATTGCAATATCCTATCTGATTGGATTTCATAAATATCATAGTCATCGTCGGTTAGGGTTTCACCGGCATTTAATTTAGTAACCCCAAAATCAGATAGTTTTCTCAAATATAAATTTTGCTGAACTTCTTCAATCGTTAATGGCTCATTGAAATTAGACGTTCTATAGATTTCTGTTATTTCACGATTTTCTATCCCATCCAATAATACTCGAAAAAGAGAAATTCTTTCAGCGGATAAATATCCATTATTGGTGGCTGGAAAATAAAATGGGAGATTTTGCTCATGTTGTAAATCGATGATTTCCCAAACCGTTTTTTTCCAAATAATATCTTCTTCCTCCACAAAGGGATAGGGAATGTATTTTTCAGAATGATCAACACTGATGGTTGGATCAATAGGTTGACCGATTAGATTAGGAAAAGGAGCCGATATTTCATTGTATTGACCGTGGGTAGAAAAAATACCACAACCAACCACTAGGATGATTGATAGGATGAATAGGTTGGTTTTCATAGATTAATTAACAGTAATAGATATCGGTGATGTTTCTCTCATTTTATAGGTCGTATTGGATGTGACTTGTACTTCAATATCTGAAATGATTACTACTTGACCCGAACGAACATTTCTCATGGCATTAATCGATCGGGCATCTAATCTATTTCCAGAAATTTGAAAACTTGGCTGGTTGGGAATCCGAAACCGAAAAGAGATCACTCGAAGGGTTAAGTCAAAATCAAAATCTTCTAATCGAGCTTCGACAATGCCCTTTTCAAAACTAGATCGAGGTAAGGTAAAACTTCCAGAACTACCTCTAAAATAACCCGTTGGTTTTGGTATTTCTTTTATTCGAAAACGAGAAGATGAATTCATGACTTGGCCATCTGATAACTGACCACTGACATTGATATCGACTTGACGACCAGTCGAGGGACGCATATTATACTTATTATTTCCTAGGAATTGCAATCCTGGTGCTGAAGCCGAGACTTTATTATTTGGAATCCCTGGAATTGAAATAGTCATGGGATTGTCAACCCCTCGATACACCACATTCATTTTATCAGCAGAAACAACAGCCGTATTGGGTCTACTCATAACAGAGATGGTTTGTTGAATAGGGATGATAGACTGAACGCCCTCATTTAAAAAAATCAAGCTTCCAGTCAAGTTATAATCACCAACCCCTAAATTATCAATATTTAATTTAATACCACCAGGGACCAAACTATATTGACTAGCCCTCAATTGTCGATTATCTAAAAATAATTCAACCTCATTTGGATTTTGAGTTCGACCTCTTCGAGCCAAAATAACTTCGCTATCAAAGGTATCGCCTTGATAATAGACTGACTTTTCTGAATTTAATATCGAAAAATAGTTTTCTTCATTGACTTGCGCATCTCCCTGATATTCTCCGCTCACTAAAATATTAAAAATATCATTTCCAGTTTGAAGTACCTCATTTTGAAGCATTGATATTTTTGCCATCGATGCGATCAAAGGAAACCCTTCATAATGGTATTGTAACCATCCGACGGTTTGACCACTAGCATTGACTATATTATTATTTTGATCTCCCGTATAAAAGCGCTCATCAACCACTGAATTAAAATCTTCATTGACCGGTGATATGACCAATTTAATTTGATTTCGAAAGTCTTTAATCCGATCAATAAATTCTTTTCCTTCTACGGTCATTCCCCCCAATTGAAAAAAGATGCGATCTAATGATTCTGAAGAATCCATTTGGTTATAATCGGTAAGGCTCGGATCTTTTTTTCTACGTTTGGCTGTAGATTGCTGCTTGAGTTCTTCTAAATATTGAACAAAATTTGAAGTTAATGAATCAGCCCTCTGGGCAGCCTCCAAGACACCAATCCATCGATCCCCTCGTTCATTGGCAATCAAGGCTATTCGATTAGAAATTTCTTGATTACCATAGGTCAACTCTTCATTGGATTCTATCATTTTAGAGTTCACTTGCCAAAAACCAAACAATACCTCCCTACTGACATTTAAAGCCAACATAGCAATAAACACCAAATACATCAAATTAATCAGTCGTTGTCGTATAGACTCTCTAGCCACAACGTAGAATACTAGCTTTTAGATGATTTCATGGCCACCAACATCCCGTCGTACACTTGATTAATGGCCGTTAGATTTTTATTCAGTTGAGTCATTTGCTGGTTGATTAACTCCATATTTTGAGTTAATTGATTATTAAATAATTCTTGTTTTTCAATTAACCGAATTTGACTTTGATAACTATTACTCAGTAAGGTCAATCGGTCAGTGGCTCGTTCTAGTTGATCCCCAAAGACTTGAGAGGATAATACAATTTTAGAGGTTTTAGAAACTTGATTGGCCGTTGATTCGAGATTTTTAATTGCATCGGCTAGTTTATCCATTAATACCACATCGACTTTTGAATCAATCAATAATTGATCAATTTTAGCAGATAATCCTTCTTGGCTTCCTTGATTTTTTTTGTTTTCAATCTCTTCTAGTTTTCGGATGCGATCTTCATTTTGAGATTTGATTTCTCCAACTTGAAATGCTGAAAGTACAAATATAAAAGCTTCAACCGCCAAACCGATCCCCAATACCAAATTACCCGTGAGAAATCCAACTTCGATATGTAAAACTTTGAAAAGCACACCCAAAATCACAATTGCAGCACCAAAGCCAAATAATCGATGCATTCTCAATTGGACGATATATCTCTTTTTTAGTACTGTGTGATTCATAATTCGTATAATCTTCTAATTATTGTGTTATTAATGATATAGGAGTTATCTCATTTTATTGGGAGCATCTTGAACCGTCCGAAAGCCAATATAACTCCTACTGGTATTCGCAAATTCGAAATCCCTGGAACTTATTCTCAAATAGTACCCAACATCTTTCCATGATCCTCCTTTGATAACTTTACGTTCATCGGTTGTAATATTGATATTAGGGTTGAGCGAAGGAGTAAATTCTGAATTATTCGATACATACGATGTTGAAGTCCACTCGGCTACATTTCCCGCCATATCATATAGATTGTATCCATTGGGCTTTTGGAACCTTCTTACCTCCGCCGTGTATATTTCTCCATCTTTTCCATAATCTCCCCTTTCGGGTTTAAAATTGGCAAAAAATTGATTTTTCCGATTGGTCAATTCATTAGTCCCCCAAGGATAGATGGCCGATGTTCCTCCCCTAGCCGCATATACCCACTCGACTTCAGTTGGTAATCGAAATTCAGAATCCATTAACTTTCCCCTTGATGTATTATAGTCGTTTTTCTGCTGAGTTCGCCAAGCACAAAATGCATTGGCTTGATGCCAATTGACTCCCACGACGGGATATTCAGCGTAACCAGGGTGCCAAAAATATTCATTGTGCATCGGTTCGTTATAAGAATAATAAAAATCTTTAATCCAAACGGCTGTATCGGGATAGACTTCAATGACCTCTTCTGAAATAAAAGGTTCAAAATTTAAAAATGTATCCGAGTTATTTGCATTATGAAATGGCATATCTCGCTGGACTGTTGTATAACGATATTTGAATTTTTTAACATCTAATTTTGGTGTTCCCGTAACCCATTTTGAAGGGTGTAGATAAAATGAATCCAAGACTTGTGCATAGTACTGATCTGGATATTCATTGAAATCCCAAGTCAATGGAGCATCCCAATTGATTTTATAAATTCCAGGAAAGTCTTCTCCATATTGCTTAATCATATATTGTTGGTATTCGGTGATGGACTGGGTATTAGAAAGGTCTTGAAAAGCAAATTCTCCAATCCCTTCCGACTGACTTTCGGCTCCCAATTCTTGAACTTTTCGAGCCAACAGTTCTCGAGCGATTGAATCTCTCACATAACGAACAAATTGCATGTATTGTCCATTGGTAATTTCTGTTTCATCCATAAAGAATGTTGGAACCGATACCGTTCGTGGATTATGGTCTCCCAATTCAGCCATACCATGATCGGCTCCTATGTGAGAGAACCCTCCTTCTATATACGCCATCCCATATGGATTATTAATCTTGAATTTGCTGCCTTGGATACCTGTGACTTCACCACGTGAGTTTTGTCGAAGAAATTGGCTGCAACTAGACAATACCATCCCCATTATAACTATGATAAGTAGAATCCTATTTGCTCTCACAAAGCCTCTGATTTAATTGCGATTATCTTTTGAATTAAAAGATTGGCAAAGTTAATCTTTTCAACCTTGAAAAGAAGAAAAATTGGAGGCATGGATTTTATTTTAATAATTTTTGAGCTTGATCTAGGGTTATTTCCTCAGCTTTGGTTGTTTTAGGCAAGTTAATTCTTTTTCTAGCCTTGATTATTCTAAAGGTTCCCCAACGTCCTTTTTCAATACGAATGCCTTCTGATTTCCAAAAATGAATAATTTTTTCTTTTCTTTTTTCTATGAGTTCTAAAATTTCTTTTTTTGATAAATTATTGAAATCATATTTTTTTGGAATATTGATAAATAAATCACCCCATTTTAGATAGGGGCCAAAACGTCCTATTGCTTTGGTGACTGGTTTATCTTCAACATTTAGAATCGGTTCTTGTTCTTTGATTTTTTGTTTAATCAACTCAATGGCTTTCTCTTGATTGTAGGATAGAGGAATCGTCTTTTCAATATTGCTAATGGCATGGTATTTTCCATCGTATCGTATAAAAGGACCTCGTTTTCCATAATTGAGAAAAATCTCTATGTCTTGATACGAGCCTATCTTTTGAGGTAAAGACAATAAATACAAAGCTTGCTCTAATGTGATGGCCGATAGTTTAATCTCTCGAGGGATTGGTTTTAGTATGGGTTTTTCTTTATCTGTTTGTTTTCCCAACTGAGTAACAGGACCATATTTAGCTAGTCGGGCTTTGACCACTCTTCCCGTAGTGGGATCTTTTCCTAATACTCTTTCACCAGATTCTTTTTTTCTTATCGATGCAACTTCTTGGACCTTCGGTTCAAACTGAGAGTAAAATTTTTCAAGGGTGTCGATCCAATTTTCATTTCCTTGGGCAATACCATCTAGTTTTTTTTCCATTTGAGCCGTAAAGTCATAATCCAAAATATCTTGGAATTTTTCAAATAAAAAATCATTGACAATTCGACCTGTATCGGTTGGAATCAATTTTCCAGTATTATTTCCGACTATTTCTTGTTCTGTTGACTGAACGATTTGATTATTTTTTAATTCGATGATCAGGATGTCTTGTTTTGTTCCTTTGCTTTTGCCAATCTCCACATATTCTCTAGATAATACTTTTTCGACGGTATCGACAAAGGTGGAGGGTCGACCGATTTCCATTTCATCCAATTGTTTAACCAAACTAGCTTGTGTATAGCGAGTAGGCGGTTTTGAAAATCGTTGTTTTGCTCTAAATATCTCTTTGACAAGAGATTCATTTTGGGTGACTGGGGGCAATTTAGATTGGCTCGATTGATTTAACTGATCGGGGGTTTGATACACTCTTAAAAATCCATCAAACATAATAACTTCACCTTCTGCTTTAAAAATTTCTTTAATATTTGGGTTTCCAATTTCAATTTTAGTTTTATTGACCTTTGCTCGACTCATTTGAGAAGCGATGGTCCGTTTCCATATGAGTTTATAGAGTCTTTTTTTATCTGGATCATGGGGGGTATATTCATCTCTTTCTAGATAGGATGGTCGAATGGCCTCATGAGCTTGCTGGGCTGTTTTGCTTTTGGATTTAAAGGTTCTTTTTTCAACATAGGTTTGGCCATAACGAGATATGATTTCATTTTCAATACTCTTAAGGGCTGCAGATGATAAATTCAAACTGTCGGTTCTCATATACGTAATCCATCCTTCTTCATACAGTCTCTGGGCTACATTCATCGTTCTACTAACCGAAAAATTTAGTTTTCGAAAAGCTTCTTGTTGTAGCGAAGAAGTGATAAATGGCGTGGGGGGCGTTTTATACCCTAGCCTAGATTCAACTTTTAAAACTTGGAACTCTAGAACCTTAGACTTTTCGAAAAATTCGATAACCTCTTGTTGATTTTCAAAATCAATGGTCAAATCCGCTTCGAAATAATCTCCTTTTGAGGGTTTAAAATATCCTTCGACCTTGTATAGTTCCTTTGGTTTGAAGTTTTCGATTTTCTTTTCTTTTTCAACAATCAGCCGCAAGGCCACGGATTGTACTCTTCCAGCAGAACGAGCCCCGGTGACTTTAGACCATAGCAATGGGGATAACTTATATCCCACCAGTCGATCTAATATCCTTCTTGTATTTCTTGCATCAACGACATGTTTATTGATATTGGTTGGATTTTCAATGGCTTGTTCTAAGGCTTTTTGTGTGATTTCAGTAAACGTGATTCGTTTTGAGTTTTCTTCTTTTAGTTTAAGTTGTTCAAACAAATGCCAGGCAATGGCTTCGCCTTCCCGATCATTATCTGTTGCTAACCAAACCGACTTAGAATCTTTAACTTTTTTTTTTAATTCTCGCAATACTTTTTTTTTGTCAGAAATTACCTCAAACTTGGGTTGAAACCCATTGCCCACATCGACTCCCAATTCTTTTTTTGGTAATTCAAGTATATGACCAACAGTAGAAGTCACTTGGAATTTTTTACCTAGAAATTTTTTAATTGTTTTTGATTTTGCTGGCGATTCAACAATGACTAATTCTGTTTGCGACATGATTGATATTTGCGTCGCAAAATTAGTCATCCTATCAAAAGTTTATTTTAATCTCGTTGGGATTTTACAAAATCAAAAAAATTGAATTTAATAACCCATACTAAGTTGCGTTTTAAATGACTTTTTAAAGTCCCGAAATAGCATTTATTTTTTATGCTTTATTTGCTTTCAACAAGAGAGAATGAGAGCAAATCAAGGACGTATCATACCGAAAACCAATCGGTATCAATTAGTCATCCAATTGATTAGAGCTTAGAATAAGCGAATCTATTTCATTGTTCTTATTGGATCAATATCGATACCCCAATAAATATGATATTTGCTTTGATATTAATGATTAATGCTCGAAATAGATTTACATGGACTTTCACACCCCCAATGCCTAGAGCAAACTGAAGATTTTCTATTGAATCATTGCAATAACTCAGGAATTTATGAATTTTCAATCATTACTGGCAATTCAAAAAAACTTCAAGATCTCATTATTAATAACGTCCTTTTAAAACATGGATTTACTAAATACTATATTTTAGAGAGCAATCGAGGTCGAATTCTGGTACATAATATTTTCTGAGTTTTCGGTCCATTTTTTGATGTAGTGAAGTATGAATTATTGTGTCATTAGTTTTCCTCAATAAATCTCAGTGAGATAAAACGCATACGATTATGGGAGCGTTCAAAAAGAGCAATGGATTGAAGGCAAAATATCAAAAAATGATGATTGTTCTGATAGGGGGGAGAATGGATTGGGAAGATTAACTGATTGAAAATATACCTGATTCTTCGCATCATCAACCCGCTATCAATCAGTCTATGCCATTGAACTGCTTTATCAATACCAATAATGACTCTATGTCCAAATCATATCCCAATTTATAATTGAAATGATTCGATAGCCATAAAACGCTAGTTCAGATTAAAACCGGTCTTTTGAAAAAACACGAATTACATTTTCTTTGGCAAAAACCCCCGAATCATTGACCGTTCTCTACCATCAATATAGTTTCTTACCACGAATAAACACAAAAGTAATAGAGGTCTAATGATACTAATACCAATTTGCTTTCTGAATTATATGAAATTGATTTACTCTCATTATCGCTTTGAGAGACCAATTGTAGTTTAAAAAACAAAAAATATTTTATGAATTTAAAAAGTAATTCAAAACGCAACTTAGTATAATCAAAATTTTCGTTAATTTATCAATCTAAAAAATTCTTATAATGAAATACTTCATGGCCCTATTGTTTTTAATCATTTCACTTTATTCTAAAGCTCAAGTTTTTTCTTTTACACAAACTATTGGTAATAACGAAATCGTGCATAAAATATTAATCGATGATCAATACCTCATCCATACCACCTATGGAAGCAATCCAGCGATATTCATTCAGACTAGGGGTGGATTTTATACGCGTGAAGGGAATGTTTTTATCGTCGATTTAGAATTTAATTCAAATTTTGAAAACGATACTATTAATGAGTTAATCATAGAAAAAAAGGCTGACTGGGAAAATATTTCATCAGACGCTCTTCCCCTGCAAGGAAAATGGCTGATGGGAGGTCGCGTGCAAGATGACGGCACTCAAAATAGAGGAAATACCGATGGGCCTCGAAAAACAATGAAATTTTTATTGGATGGTCATTTTCAATGGACAGCTTTTCATACGGAAACCATGCAATTTTCAGGTTGCGGAGGGGGTACTTACTCGATTCAAGATGGCTATTATAGTGAAACCATTGAATATTTTTCGAGAGATAATTCCAGAGTTTCTATGACCCTCGACTTTCAATATGATCTTCAAGATGATGATTGGTTTCACAAAGGATTTAGTAGTAAAGGCGACCCCATGCACGAAATTTGGGTTAAGCGTAACAAATAAATCTATTAGTTGGTCGTTGAGATCCTTTTAAATTACAGTTCATTTGGTTAAACCTCCATTGAGGCCTAGCATTTATAGTATTAAAACCCATGACATCCTATCGGGATCTCGTTGACATTATACAGCTTAAAAAACAAAGTTCAAATACGTTTTTAGGCAAAAACTACCAAACAACTTGGAAAAAGGTCTTTGGAGGACAATTGGTGAGTCAATCCCTTTATGCTGCCTATCAGACCGTTGAAAAATCGCTTCAATCCCATTCTTTACACGGCTATTTTGTCCATGGAGGCTCCATCGATATGCCCATTATTTTCAAAGTAAAAAATCTAAGAGATAGTCGAAATTTTAGTTATCGAAGTGTATTTGCATATCAGAATGATCACCCTTTATTTGTATCAAACTTTTCTTTTCATAAAAACGAACATGGGGTAGATCATCAAATTGAATTGCCTAATGTTTTGACCCCTGAATTATTACTTACCGACTTGCAACAAGCCAAACCTCTTGAAACGGTTTATCCCCATCGATACCGCCGGTTGATAAAAATGCATCCGCATATTTTTGAATTTAAACCAGTCGGAAAATCCTTGTTTTTAGAAACTTCACAAAGTCCTCCCAAAGCCTTTGTATGGTTTCGATTAAAAAACACATTACCTGGTCCCTATGTAATGCACCAACTTTTTTTAGCTTTTGTTTCGGATTATCATCTATTATTAACCGCTACCTTACCCCATCGAGACTCTTTGAGAGTTTTTAAGACCTTTTATGCTAGTCTCGATCATAGCATTTGGTTTCATAGGAAATTTAAAATAGATCAATGGTCACTATTGGATATTGAATCCCCATCAGCTTCTCAAGGAAGAGGCTTTGTGCGGGCTAATATATTTGCGCAAAATGGGGAATTAATAGCATCCGTAGCCCAAGAAGGATTGATGCGTCCCTATAAACAACCTTAACAGAAATTTATCTTTATGAACGTTTATAACAAGATCAAGCTGAAAATCCAAATAGATTAGGGTGGGGTCTTTGCATCTTGATTCTATTTTCTTAATGAGCATACCTCTATTGTAACCTCTTTAGGCTATTTTATATCTTTTTTAGGGAGTTCTCAAAGAGTTTGTCATATCAATGAAGGGTATCATCACTTTAGTTGTTTTCTTTTGTTGTTGACTTTTCATTATTTCATGAGATATGTGCAAAAACGAAGCTATATCCACCGACTAGTCCTCAGGCTTTACAATCATGATCACTGCGAATCCAAACGATTCGATGGCCAACCCAAAATCGTTGCTTTATTGCATTTAGCTCCGGATTTTCCCGAGCCGGAATACATTGGGTAATGGACTACAAACCAAGTAGAAAACACACTCCATAAATATAGCCATCGATATTCTCTCCACCAGATATCGCAAAGTGTTCATACGCTGCTCATACTATGGTCCAAGGATTAGAAATTAAAAAGACGAACATCCATTAAATTAAACAGTTTTTATACCTTTGGAAGAGTTAGTTTTTATGTCTAAAAAATCGGACTTTCGTTTGCTTTCAAATAATTTGACGATTGCTAAAAGCAAAATTGATGGAATGGGAGTCTTTGCAATAAAAGATATTCCACTTGGATTAGATCTTGGGGTATCACATGTCTACGATGAAGTGATTGATGATGATTATAGTCGAACAGAATTAGGAAAGTTTATCAATCATCACGAAATCCCAAATTCAAAAGCTTTTTTTTTATAAAAACCATCCCCACTTAGGCGGTTTAAAACACATCCGCATCAAAACCATTAAAACCATTAGAAAAGGAGAAGAAATCACCATTAAATATATCATCAACCAACTGAAGAATCCCAACTGGGAAATAGAATATGAGGTGACCCAGTGATGAGAGTATCAAACAAACTTGAAGCCCTTGTAATGCTTTCAAGTTTGAAGGAATCCCAATTCATTAGTTTAAACAGATTTCTTTTTTAGGACTTTAAAAATTCGAAAACCGACCATTCCAACCAAAATATATGGAATAATCATCAAGTAAACAATTCCATTATTTATAGCTTTGGCAACAGTGGTATTTTCTCCTGATTGGAGTACCGCTCGACACATTGAACATTGCCCATAGAGCTGATCAGAAAATAGAACCACGATCAAGAAGATGAACAGATGGTGATATCTATACCACTTCATAGTATGGGGAAATGAGAAGATACACAATAACTCCCGAAATAGCCACATAAAGCCAAATGGGAAATGTGATTTTAGCAATTTTTCGATGGGCTTTAAAACGAAATGCTTTGGCCCGAAAATAGGTCATTAATACCAATGGGATGACCACAATAGATAGCACGACATGGCTGATTAAAAAAAAGTAATATATCGGACGAGAAATTCCGCTACCCCCAAATGGAGTCGGATCGCTGGTCATGTGATAGATAACATACAGACCCAAAAAAATAATAGAAAGTATAATGGCTAATTGATTCAATCGCTGATGCCATTGAATTTTTTTCTTTTTGATGGCGATAAGTGCTGAAATTAATACCAATGCAGTCACTGCATTGATAGCGGCATAAATTGGAGGTAGTTCCACCAAGGGTCTGGCATTGGGAATTTTATACGTAAATAAAATCAATACCACCATGGGAATGGCAATGGATAGTATCCAGGTCCACAGTTTGTAATTCTTGAATTCTCTATTCATTTAAGAGTAATTGAATATCTTCTATCAACTGATCTACTTGCTGTTGATTGATTCCTGAATAATATACGATTGGATTTCCATGAATGGGATCGATTCTGGATCGGATATAACCTTCTCGGTCGATTAAAGCAAAATACCCTTGATGCTCAAAACCACCCGCTACGGCTGGATTAACCGAAGCATAAATATTGAATCCTCGATTGGCCAAAGAATAAATTGAATCTTTGGATCCTGTTAAAAAATGCCAATTAGAAGACCAAACCCCATAATCTTGACTGTAGGCTTTTAAAATCGAAGGCGTATCATGTTGTGGATCTATCGTAAAGGATGCAATACCAAAATCTAGTCGATGTCCGTATTGATCTTCTATTTTTCTCATGTTTTTATTCATCATCGGACAGATTGTAGGACAAGTGGTAAAAAAAAATTCTGCCACAAATACTTTTTCTTTAAAATCATCATTAGAAATATAGAGACTATCTTGATTCAGAAAAAGAAAGTCTGGGATTTTTTTATAAGCATGCTCTTTCCAAGGAATATAAGCAAGAGTTGTTGGGGTACTGGCCCGGTTGCTTTTAACCACTTGATTATCGCGTATTTTTTTTGTCACTTCCCAAACTACAAAAACACTAATTAACAAAAGCCCAAAAAATATTCCTACTTTTTTTAAATGCTTCATTTTTCAACTAGATTATCTAAAGGTTTTTCTTTTAAAGCCAATCGGTATTCAGCCAATAGTACTTTGACATCATCCACCATCTTATCACTCAATTCAACGATTGAACGAGCATCATATCCCATGCGTTTTGCAGTTTTTTTATCATCACGTCCTCTTAGATTTAATTTTTTATCAACGATATAGACAAAGGGGGTAGCACCCATATCATCTA
Organism: Flavobacteriaceae bacterium; assembly: GCA_965221765.1. Lineage (GTDB taxonomy): Bacteria > Bacteroidota > Bacteroidia > Flavobacteriales > Flavobacteriaceae > Bin25. The sequence goes on along the minus strand of OZ244911.1, from coordinate 1,078,029 downwards.
ATGGATAGGGGCTATTTAATGACTGATGATGCTGATTGATTTGCTGCATTGAAGTTGGTATAAAATGCCAATTACCAAAGTCTGTTTTCCCACTTTTATCCAAGATTTGGATTAATTTTTCAGATTCTTCGATGGCAGACTCATCAATAAACACAACAAACTGAAAATCTTTAAATCCATTAAACCGACTATAGATAATTTCTTTTAGATTGAAGGCCTGTACTTGCATTTCTTGAGATAGATTTCCCCAATATCCCAATAAAGTAATTTTATCTTGCAATTGCGATTCCATATTGAAATCAATCTCGGACACCTTTTCTTTTACTATGGGTAATCGAGCAAAATTATTAACCCCCGATGCAAAAAAAAGATAGGTCAATACTGGAAAAACAAATAGGATGAAGAGAACCAGATTCTTTTTGAACTTCTGACCCATTATTAAATAACATTGGAGATTGTTTGAATCAGAAATCCCAACTCAAAAAACCATTGTACTTGACCTGAAAAATATAATCGGCTTCAACCAACAAGAGAGCCACTAAAAAGAGAACTAACATCACTAGCGGTAATACAACAGAATTCCGTAGACCACTCTTTTCATCTCGCATGTGCATAAAATCCCAAGTGATATAATAAGCTTTGGCAAACGTCAACAGAATAAAAATCCAATTGATGATTTTCATACCTAAAAATAAATCCAATAAAAACTTTGGTTTGATAATTCCTAGCGCGACTTCAATGATGGTGACGATTGATAATACCCCCAAAACCGCCCATATTTTAGTTTGATTGGATTTAAACTTGAGTAAGCCCCTAAAAATTTCTAGTTTATTCTGAACGTCGGCCATGCATCAATAATATTTATACCAAATAGAAAAATGTAAAGACAAAAACCCATACCAAATCCACAAAATGCCAATATAACCCAACTTTTTCAACCATCTCATAATGTCCTCTTCTTTGATAGGTTCCTAATAAAATATTGATGAAAATAATCACATTGATAATCACCCCTGAAAAAACATGAAACCCATGAAATCCTGTAATGAAAAAAAAGTAATTAGCAAATAAGCGATTGCCATATTCATTACGAACTAAATTAGCTCCTCGAACAACTCTAACCGCATGATCAATCTTCGCTAGTGATTCTTGTCGAGTCAATAGTTGTTTTTTGTGGTCGATGATTAATTCCGTCCTGATCAATATGTTATCATTTTGTTTAAACCCCGCTTTAACTTCTTCTAGGGTTATCTGGTCCACGGACTGTTGTTGATACCAAACACCTTGGTGATTTTCATGAGATGTAAGATCGTATGGGATTTCTTTAGAAAAGTCATCGATATAAGCTCTTTTTCCGGTATTAGCATCGACAAATTGAAAGATTTGACCGCCTCGAGTTTCGACGGCTCCATACTGACCAATGATAAATGTTTTCCATTCCCATGCTTGTGAACCCAAAAAAATCAATCCGCCTAAGATGGTCAACAACATATAAAATGATACCTTGTTTTTTTTCATGTGGTGTCCCGCGTCAACCGCCAATACCATCGTCACTGATGAAAAAATTAATATAAAGGTCATCAATGCTACATAGTACATGGGAGCTTCAATACCGTGTAAAAAAGGAAAGTGATAGAACACTTCATCGGCAATTGGCCATGTTGTAATATGTTTAAACCTCGTGAATCCGTAGGCAGCTAAAAATCCAGAAAACGTTAGAGCATCTGATACGATAAAAAACCACATCATTAATTTGCCATAACTTGCTTTTAATGGCTTAACCCCTCCTTCCCAATCTTTTTTTATTTCAGAAGACTCGGTTACATGTATATCCATTGAAGGCTTTGTATCAGAGGAGGCAAATGTAAAAGATTTTGACTAGATCAAATTGCTTAAATGATGATTTTTACCCATTCTAAACAAACGATACCACTTGATTTTTAATACTCTATCCTTTATGAGAAAAAAAGATTTTGTTGAATAATTTAGAATCGATAACTAAGAATATTGAAAAATCAATACGTTTAGCCAACCAATAAAATAAAAAGATATAGATATAACCATAGACCATCTAAAAAATGCCAGAAATTTGTCGCTAGCTTGACCCCTAGGAGATTCTTTTGATGGTATTTCCCTTTAAAGTTACCGACCATCACAACACTCACTACAATAATTCCTATGATCAAATGAATTAAATGAAGTAATACTAAAACATAAATAAACGAACTAGTAATCGAACTTTCAGGACCTGTAAAATAATAGCCTTGACGTATGATTTGACTGAATCCTTGAAACTGAAAATAGATAAAAGCCAAGGCTAGGAAAAAAGTGATTAATAAGGCCCATTGAGATCGTATGCTTTGGTTGGTTTTTATCAATTTTTTGGCATACCAAAATGTAAAGCCACTCAACACAATGATGATCGTGCTCATTGTAAAGGCTCTCGGCATCACTAGCTGTGATAACCAATCAGGTCGACTACTGCTCACTACATACGCACTGGTTAATCCAGCAAAGGTCATGCTCATAGAAATCATAGCAATCCATAACATCATGCGCTTGGATCGCTGAATATTCGCTGTTGGAGATATGATTTGATTCATTGCGCAATAAATTTATCAATTACAAAAGTTAATTGTAGCATGGTGATATATAATATACAAATTCTAATTAAAGGTTTGGCTTGGATAGTGGTAAGATTCGACATGAGCTTTAATGCATAGTACAGAACCCATAATCCCATCAATACAATGATGCCCAAACCAACGTAGGATAACTGAAGTTCACCAGTATAATTGGTTGCAGGGAGAATCGATATGATGATCATCCAAAGGGTATAAAAAACGATTTGAAAGACAGTCCCTGCATCTCTTTTTCCCGTTGGTAGTAGACGAAAACCGGCTTTTTTATAATCAGCATCCGCTATCCAAGCGATAGACCAAAAGTGAGGGAATTGCCAAAAAAATTGAATCGCAAACAACGTACCGGCTTCAATCCCAAAATTTTCTGTTCCAGCAATCCATCCCAACATGAATGGAATCGCTCCTGGAAAAGCACCAAAAAAAACAGCCAAAGGCGTTTTTGTTTTTAATGGCGTATAGATTAACAGATAAATGATGATGGATAGTAATGCCAACAGAGCTGTATAGAGATTGATTAAATAAAGAATCATACAACCCATTACAGCCATCGAACTTGCAATCACAAGAGCCGTCAAAGAAGTGATTCGTTTCTGGGGTAATGGTCTGTTTTTGGTTCTACTCATTTTGGCATCCAAATCTTTTTCCAACCATTGATTAAATGCATTTGAAGCACCAACGGTGAAACATCCACCTAAAAGCAACAAAAAGATAATCGAATAATCTACTGTTTCTATGGCCAATAAATATCCGGCAACCGATGAAAAAACAACGCTTAAAGAGAGTCTAAATTTGGTTAAAACAAGAAAGTCCTTAAAACTTATTGAAATATTTTTGCTAGACAATAGAGATTGCTTGAGGTCATAAGAAACCTTCAGACAAAAATACTTTAACTAGCAATCCAATCGTTCTTTTTCATTCGACATCAACGATGTCTTTTTTTAGATTTTAAGTGTTCCATAGCCAATGGTTCCAAAGCCTTTTGCTATGATTTATAACACAATAATTGCTTTTTCGATTATCATGTCGACCCTTTGCTGGTAAAGTTCTACAAAAGTCAATATGTTGAGTCTAATGCCTTTGGTTTTTTCAGCACAAACAAAAACACCGATTAAATAAATTAACCGGTGAAAAAAAACTAAATGAAAAAACAAAAATTTATCTATATATTACTGTAACCTAAAGTTCACAGGAATGCTAAAGGGGACCTTCACTGGCCTTCCTCTTTGTTTTCCAGGAGTCATTTTGGGAAGAGATTGCATGATACGTTGTGCTTCTCGTTCAAGGTTTTTATCTGGTCCTCGAACCAAAATATTGCCGATAGAACCATCGGTCATCACAGTAAACTGTACGTTCACTCGACCTTGAATCCCCATTTCTTGAGCAATTTCAGGATATCTAAAGGTCCTTCGAATATGGTTTTGTATTCCTTGTTCAAAACAAGATCTATGCTCATTTTTAGGTTTTTTTTCACAACCCGGATAAACAGGGACATCTTCAACGACAGCAAAAATCACTGTTTCTTCAACGACTTCTTCGATAATCTCAATATCTTCTACTTCTATAATCTCTTCCTCATCGGTTTCAGTTGATTCGATAATGGTTTCTTCTACCTCTTCTTCATCTTCTACAATCTCAATGACCTCTGGCGCAGGTGGTGGTGGCGGCGGCGGTGGCGGCGGTTTGAGCTGTTCTGTTATCGGGACTTCTTCGTCATCATCTTCATCGACATTGAGTGCCAAATAATCAAATTCTGACTTATCATAATTTTTCCACTCGATGGCTCTCCATGTTAAAAATAAAACAAGGGTCAGTCCCAATGCAAAATACAGACCGCTATACTTATTTAAATCGTATTTGGGATTTTTTTTCAAATTCATAAACCAGTACCGTAATTAATAGGGCATAAAGTTAAAAAAATCTATCAATTTTCTTTTGATTTTTTTTTAATTGTTGTAAACTTAACTATTTTATTCAACCCATAGTCCATCAGTAGAGGCCCTTGATTCAATCATTAGGATTAAAAATAATTTACAAACTATTATCACATATGGATTATCTTCAAGATTATTCACTCGATATCAACTAAATCTGAGTAGGCAGTAGCATCCATTAAATCTCGAGAAATCTTGTTGTCATTTAATTTTATACGAATAATCCATCCCTCTCCATAGGGGTCACTATTGACCAGCTGAGGCGATTCTTCTAAAGCAGAATTGATTTCGATGACTTTTCCAGCTAAAGGCATGTATAGATCTGCAACGGTTTTAACGGCTTCTACCACTCCAAATATTTCTCCGGCTTGCAACGATTCGTCTAGTTTTTCAATATCGACATATACTACATCTCCTAGTGAACTCTGAGCAAAGTCAGTAATGCCAATGGTCGCATAATATCCATCAATTTTTACCCACTCATGGTCCTTGGTATATAATATATCTGAAGGTATACTCATTTTAAACTCAATTTTTAATTTTCAACTTTGCTTATTACTTTTTTTAATGAAATCGTTCTGAGAATAAAATACCCTAGTATTCCAGAAATAAGAGAGCCCGTTAATACGCCTAATCTCACATAATTCATCATTTCTATTGAATCAAATACTAATGATCCAATGAACAGACTCATGGTAAATCCCACACCAGTGAGACAAGCAACCCCCCATATGTGTATCCAACCCATTCCTTTAGGCCTTTTTGCAAAGCCCATCGATACCGTAATCCAAGACAGACCTACCACGCCAATTTGTTTGCCGATAAATAATCCAGCAATAATCCCAAGAGGCAAGGGCGTCCATATCGAAGTCCATGTAATCCCTAAGAGATTAACCCCTGCATTAGCAAAAGCAAACAGTGGCAGTACTAAAAATGCGACCCAAGGATGCAATCCTTGTTCAATCCGATTAAAAAAAGATTGATCTCCTTCATTAATAGGAATGGTGAAGGCAATCAAAACTCCAGCTAGTGTTGCATGAACCCCCGATTTCAATACACAGGCCCACATAAAAACCCCCACCAACAAATAAGGAGCAATGATTTTGACCCCTATTCGATTCAACGTAACGGCTAAAGCAAAACCCAACATGGACAGTGTTAATGCATTAACCGATAATTCTGAAGTATAAAAAATAGCAATCACTATAATAGCTCCGATATCATCTATGATGGCAATAGCTAGTAAAAAAATCTTAATGGCTATGGGTACACGCTTTCCTAAAAGTGATAAAATACCCAATGCAAATGCAATATCAGTGGCCATCGGAACAGCCCATGCTTTTAAGGTTTCTGGAGAACCTGCATTGAAATAAAAAAAGACCAATGCCGGTAAAGCCATTCCTCCAATGGCTGCAAAAATTGGTAAAGAAGCTTGTTTCCAATTTGAAAGTTCACCGGTGAGTACCTCACGTTTGATTTCCAAACCAACTAAAAAGAAAAAAATGGCCATTAAACCATCATTAATCCATAAAACCGCTGCTTTAGAAATTTCAAATGAGCCAATCCCAATCCGAATATTGGTTTCTAAAAACCCATGATAAATATGAGATAATCCAGAATTAGCTGCGATTAAGGCAAACACGGCCATCAGCAACAATATGATGGCTGAACTAGATTCTAATTTGATAAAATCAGTGATAGAAAATACTTTGGTTCTCATTGAACTTTTTAGAATCCCTATTGGCTTGGCAAAATAATTATAAATTATTAAGTGGTGTCATTCTACTTTCTATCAGAATAAAAGTTCTATGGATTAAAATCATACCGTAGTGAAAATCCCGAACGAATGATATTTTGATCAAATCCAAATGATACTTTTTGTTCGGTGAAATCATGATTATAGAACAATCGACCAACTAACCGATTTGAAAACCGATATTGAGCTGATAATTGAAGATTGAAAGTTTTTTGACCATTGGTAATTTGATTGGTATCATTTGATAGATTTCTGAGAATTTTTATATGATTCCGATAACTAAAATTGATTTGGGCGTCTAGTTTTTTTGGATTGAGATTATTTAGATTGTTAGTTCGGCTCAACAATTGGAAATCCGTTTGAAAGCTATATTCATAGCTAGCCGATTGGGTTATCAACTGATTGCGTAAGCTAAGAGATGTCGCGCGATCTCGATTGATAGAAAAATTGAAATTGGCAACATTATTCACTTCCATATCAATCCCTATCAATGGATTAAATTGCTCGACAACATTAGCATTGGATACAATCCACTGAGGTTTATAATATCCTTTGTTGTCTAGTTCAAAAGGATTAGACTTATCAAACTCAATATTGGTTTGAAAATGATTGATGGTATAACTCCCCCTATAACTGTTGGTTATATAAACTCGTCTTATGGTTCTATCATCGGTTGGGTTGCCTTTGACCAAATCGATTTGAATCGTCCAATTTGGTAAAGGGATTTTTGCAATAAAATCATATCCCAAATGTTTTGTATCGAATCGGCCAAATTCTTCCATAAATCCATAGAGTAACAGATCTTGATGGTTTTCATGATATCCTCTAGGATACCCATTATCACCAATGGTTGGGTCTAAATCATAGTATGCTACCAATCCTTGTGCAATGGATAGTTTAGATTCTTTAAATTTTTCTACTTGAGAATCCGCTTGGGCTGTTAAATTTCGAAAAATCGATTTTAAAAATATCCCAGAAATATCAAAACTTCCCATGCGATTTGAAAAAGATGATTGGTATTGATTCTGTTGAACACGGTAATCTTCTACAATTTTGGAAGAATAGCTTCTTGAAGCCGATAATTGAATCAGAATATTGGGGGAGGGATTAAAATCTGTTGAAACATCAAAGGTTGATCGATGATGTTGTTCAAAATTGAGAGAAATTTGGGGAAGTTCTGTCAACCATCCTTTTTTAGCGGCTTCAAATCGAATATCGGATTGTCCTCCCATACTAAACCAAAATAATCCCGGTTTAGAAATCCCAACAAATCCTGTCTTGGGAAGATACCCTGGTAAATAGATTCCATTTTCTTCACGATATTGAAATTGTAATTCCTCAAAACTTAAAACTTTTGATATAATCCCTTGCAATCCTATACGATATCGATTTGAATTAGATTGTTCAAATCCTAATGAGGTCATTAATCGATTGAAATTTATTCTTGTAGTGAGCGATTTGGTGTTATTGTTTTGTATCACATTGATGGCTTCAGATGCTTGGATCGTTTTTGTTTCAGGAGTGTTTAAAATACTCGAACCTCTTTTCCAACTATAATTTCCTGAGTAATTTAGATTGGATTCAATAAAGTTCAACCAAGAAAATCGATTAAATGGAATCTGGTAATTGACATCGATGGTATGATAATGTTGGTCAGGTTGACCAAATTTAAAAAACTGATCTAGAATTTTTAATTTATTATTCTTTGTCTGATCCATTAATATGGTACTTGTATTGGCTGTAAAATTCAAAGTCAGTGCCTTGAAAATAGAATAATCAAACCCGTATTGATAATTCAATTGATAATCGGCATTTACTAATTCAGGAAATAAACCACTTTGGGATGAATCTAGACTTAAAACAGATAAATCTCGATAACGTTGGGTTGATAGCGATCGATCAATATTCATATTGAAAAATATATTGGATGGAAACAAATTGAGTTGAATCAATGAATCATCAATGGCTTCATTAGAAACATTAGTTTTAACAAGTGAAAGTGACTTTTGTTGTATATCATACCGATAGGCTAGAGAAAAGTATGCATCTTCTTGATCTTGGTATTCTAATTGGAGACTTCGAAAATCATAAGCGTTATAAGAAGCCGATATACTAAAATTTTCTAAGCTATATAATTTGGGAGGGGTTATTGTTGTATCAGATTTTTTCATTCCAATGAGACTCAACGATTGAGTACTAGTGGCTTCTTGAAATTGTTTTAACAAATAGGTTCTTTTGTCCCCGCTTGTGGGGTGATCAAGGCGATCTTCTAGTAACAAATCTCGAAAGATTGGATCATAATCAGGGGTATTCGTCAATTTTTGTTTGACAAAAGTTAGTGGAATTTGTAACCTCCATTTTTTAGGCAATAGATACTCTAAGTTAATATTTCCTGAAATATTATATTCTAATGTGCTTTGATTAGTGGTTTGACTAGGGGATCGACTTAATGATCCAAATCCAGAGGTATTATCTTTTATTGAAGTGATAATATTTGCAAAGTCCGACAGATTTAATTCGATATGTCCACCAATTGCTCTACCACCCCGTTGATTGATTCCCTCGAGTCTCAATTCATTGAACCATATTTCTCCCGAGAGATTTTGACCTAATTCTTGATTGGCATTTTTAACCCCCAATACAATGGACGTGATTTGATTCAAGGCTGGAAATCCTCTAATGGAATATCGATATTTTTTTATTCCTGGTAAATTTTTGAAGGTTTGCTTTGGATCGATAATCTTCAAGTCTGAATCCAAATAAATTGGGGAAGCTCTTGAAAGCGTGGGAAAGATTTTAGCTTTCAATTGCATGAGAAAATCAATCGAAACATCTAATTGATTACTTTCTGGCATCCAAATTTCTTGAGCAGTATACTTTCTAGATGAGCCATCTTTAATTGGGGTGGGGCGAATAGGCATCTCAATTTGGTAATAATTTTCATGCTGATCATTCCCCAAGCGAATAAAGACCACCAAACTATTATCCACATCATAGGGGGAACCATCTCCAGATAAAGAAAGTTTGTTTCTCAGCGATTCGGCATGAATATCCATTTTGAGTATTTTGTAGCCGGTTAAATCCAAATCAAAGGAATTAAAAACGCCTTTGGATTCATTAGGTCCTAAATCCAATACCTTGAGGGCTAGGGATTGTTCATTGGATCTGATAAAATCATTTCCATGGATAAATTCTTCTCTTCGAATACTTGTGGGAACTTGATAATTGATAGGTCGTCTGTTTTCATGCTCAATGAAATTAACGAGTCCTACTTCAACTTTAGCTGTGGGATTTGCCACTGTTTCATTCAATCTGTGGTTAGCGGTTCTCCAATTTCCCATGACCAAATCCAATGTTCCAAACCGAAAAACTGTTTGATTTTCAAACCCTCTTAACAACATTCTCATAAATCGGAGCGATTGAAAAGTTTTTATTCCTCCAATGGATTGAATTAATGGATTGTTTTGAGGAGTTTGTCCAAAATTTGGATCAATAGGAATTCGAAAGAGGAGCCATCTGGCATCAAATTGATTTCTATTATCAGAAGAATTACCGCTGCTATTTCGTACTTGAACAACATAGGGATGGTTTGTTGGATCCATGTTTTTACTAATTGGGATTCGATATTCAAAATACTGTTCCGATGTATTCATGTTTTGGTCTCGATCAATATCTTCTACATCGGGTAACCGAGTAGCTGAGCGATTGGTCTGGGTAATGCTCGAAAAAGAATTATTTTGGGTTCCGTTGAAATTTTTATATCGCTCTAATAGGTTTCCCTGAGCCTTTAAATAAAACTGATAATCATCTCCCGCAGGGTCCGTGGCGTTTCCATTAGAATAAATCAAGGCTTCATCAGCATTCGATAACCCATCAAGTCCCAAATCTTGGTATTTTAATGATTGATCCGATTCATTAAAACTATAAAATAAGGCTTTGTGTCGAGGAACTTTTCCCCAAGCAGTCGAGATATTCGCGCTTCCATCCTGATCATTAGGGTCCAATCCATTTTCATATTGTTTTTTATTGTCTTTGAGAATATCTTCTGAAATATTTCCCAAATGGAAAATCAAATCCCCCAAATAGGCGGATGGACTCACTTGAGAACTGAATGTATCTAAAAGCCAAAATTCTAAATATTGAACATTGGATAATGAAAAATTTGGGTTACTAATTTCTCGCATAACCCCGGCCCAATTCATTTTTTTGGATTGTTGAAACTGTACCTCAAGGGCATTATTGTACGGTCCTCTTTCTTGTGGATAATACGCCAAATCCAAAGTAGTTTGAATACTAGAAGTTCCTTTGACAAGATCTCTTTGAGGAAATAATTCTTCGATGAATATTTGTCTGATGGTATTGGAAGATAATTCTTGAGGATCGATGCCATCCATGGTTTGATTATAGAATATGGGGTCAATGGTATACCATGCCATTTTACTACGTCCAAAACCGCTTTCTAATCCATCTTGGTTGGAACCCATAACGCCTTGACCGGGGACCGAGGCTAGAATCCAATCCGATGGCGATTTTAAGCTTGTTTTTACTCCCGAGGTTTCAAAATCATCGATATATGTCACGGCTTGTCCACCAAAGTTTGTATCTTTGGGTGTTTTGAGCTCTAATTTGGCGACTTCTGCATTGAAGGTAATAAACGAAGGGGGGGAGTTCTCATGATGTGATCCCGGTAGATTATTTACCCACCGGTCTATAAAAGGGAGTTTTTGTTGATAGTGAAATCCAAATCCAAAAATATGATTATTGACAGGTTCTTGTCCATAAATAGATTTTTGAGTCAATGGTTTTTCACTCAGATTTAAATAGGTTCCATTGATTTGTAATTGGTTATTGATACGATGATCCACTCGAAATCCCAAAAACCGTTTGGCTTGTTTATTGAATAACGTATTGTTTTCTACCGAAATATCCACTGGTAAACCACTAGAAAGAATTGTAGGATTGATAATTCTTATAATTCCAGTTTGATAGTTTATCATATAGTCGACGCCTTCTTGCAATACCCTTCCAGAATACCGAACACGAACCGATCCACGTGAAATATTGACTACCCCCAATGAAATTCCACCGTTATATTGTGATTTTAATTGTATTTGAAATAAAAAATTATTTTGATCCCCATCCTGTTGGACGAGGTCTCGGGTTTGTTTATATAACTGATGAAAGACATACTTTTTTTGATTAGGATTATAGGTATTCAACTCATCATAGTTTTCAGATGAAGAGTTTGATGATAACACATCAAAAAGATATTTCCCAAAAGGTTCTACCATGGGGAAAATAATGTTTCCCCTTGCAGGGTCAATGGTTAGTCCGGGAATAAAATCAAAAAATCCATCACCGAATTCAACCCGATCTTGATAACTATTTAATTGATCTAGCTTGAATAGGTTCAATAGCGATCTATTTTCTACATCTAGAGGCCAAATAGTCATATCATCAGGCACTAGATAGGTCCCTTCTTTTGGATTATTATAATATATATTCAAGCCAAATCCATTTTGGTCAATCCCAAAAGAACCAGTAGAATAAATATTTTTCATCATCAAATCCCATAATGGTAGGTCGGATTGCCCCAACGTATTTTTTAATAGCTTGACAATCAATAATGGGGATTCTTTTTGGTCATTTAAATCATTATTTGAATCTGAAAATTCTCCAACTTGATAAATATCACCTTTATAACTATATTGAAAAGCGACGGCCAATACTTGATCTTCCTGTAGCGGGAAATCTAATGATAGATAACCTAATTGGGTATTTAAAGTATATTGATCAGGAGGCAAAAGGACAGCGTTTTGAACTAATTCATAGTCGATTCCTTCTTGAACAAAAGATTCTAAACGGCCAAAACCTTGTTGAAGGGTTGATACATTATATATGTTATTATTGAGTATAGAATTGGTCGATTCACCAGTGACATCCAATATATTGTTCTGATTCGCTACTGGACTATTGGCATTTGAAGTATTAAAGAAGTTAGAGGCATGAGCATCTAATGCGGTTTTTTTAGGAGAAGATTCTCCCAAATCCGAAATGGCAACAATACTTCGGATGTCTTGGGTATCATATTGCTGATTGGTTACCCAAACTTCAATTCTATTGATCTGGATTGATGAAAGAACATATGGATAGCTTGAAAGCCATTCTTGATAATGGTCTCTAAAAAAATGAGCCAAAAAATAATGCTGGTTGCTTTGATAATCATAGGCTGACAGCTCTATGGTTTGGATACGACCATCGGTTTGGGATTTTATGGTTTGACTTTCTGATTGTTGACGAGAAATAACAGTTGTTAGATGAGTATTCCCAAATTTTAAATCAGTGCGTAAACCAAAAAGATTTTCAACCCCATCGATTAAGTGGCTTTTAATGGGCATGTTTAGACGTCCCAATTCTATGTTTTGTATGATATTGTCTTTGTATGGATTATTTCCAAAAAGTTCTTCTTCAATGGAATTCAAAGCGCCATAGATATCTCGCTGAGTTTCTTGACTCGGTACAAATGGAATAAAATTGGGGTTGTTTAATGTTTGCATAGGATTGATAAAACTCAAATCAGAACCTCGATATCGAATTTTAAAATCATTTTGGAACCTAAAGGTCGATTGTGAATCATAATTGGTGATGAGATCAATATTTTTTCCTATACGGCCATTGAGGCTCAGATTGATGAATTGATCGAATCCGATGTCGAGATTATTCCTAGCGGCTTGATTGCTTTGTGGCCGATCAATCTGTTGGTAAATAGCTTCAAAACCTCCACCAACGGAGCCATTGATTTGAAACTCGATTTCTTGATCGCCAATAATATTTTCTATGAATCCTTGACGATCTTGTTTTTGAAATTGCTGATTTAATTGATGAGTCCATAAACCATGATTGCTCTTTTCAATTAATGAGAGTTCTATTATCGATTGTGGACTGATTTTTTCAACGGTATTGGTCCATTGAAAAAAATCATTCTTTTTAGGCCACCCAAGGGGCTTTTGTTGTCCTATTAATTGGCAACCAAGATGTGTAAAAAGTATAAGAAATAAAAAAGTTATAGGTTGTTTAACCGTAAAATACATGTTTCATCAACGGGCCTGTAGTTGGTGCAGTGCTTTTTTTAAAAGAGAAGACACATCGGAATCTGACGATTCTTTTGATATCATTTGGACAACGATTTGTTCTGAAATTCTTTTGGAATATCCCAATACTTCGAGAGCCCGAATTACTTCCTCTTTATGATTCCCAACAGTCGAAATTGATGATTGATCTATCGATGATAATCGCATCATTTTGTCTTTGAGTTCGATACAGAGTCGTTGAGCAGTTTTTAATCCGATGCCTTTACATGATTTTATGGTATGTACATCTTGATTGATGATGGCTTGATGAACCTCCCCAGGCGTTAGAGAAGATAGAATATTACGAGCTGAATATCCACTAATACCAGAAACGCTTATCAATAATTTGAAGATTTCTTTTTCAAATTTGGATAAAAATCCAAATAATGTCTGCGAATCTTCCCTAACCTGAAAATAGGTATGTAGAAGACATGGTTGATGTTTGTTAATTTTAATTTGCGACGAAGTATAAAGTGAAGTTTGTAATTCATACCCTATGCCATTACAATCCATCACGACTGATGTGGGGCTATTATCGACAATAATTCCCTTTAAAAAAGAGTACATGATTCTTGGGATGATTTCCACTGAGCATCAATAACAGCAACCGCTGCCATATTGACTATTTCTTGAATTGAGGCTCTAAACTGCAATACATGAATGGATTTATTTAATCCCATCAAAATAGGACCTATGGACAGTGTTCCATTTAATTCTTTCATTAATTTATATGTAATATTTGCAGCATCTAAATTGGGGAAGATAAGCGTATTTACTTTTTTCCCATTTAAACTAGAAAAAGGAAAGCCCCCAGCCAATAATTTATTGCTCAATGCAAAATCACATTGTACTGGGCCGTCAATAATCAAATCTGGACGGGTTTGGTGTAAGATTTTAACGGCCTGACTCACTTTTTGAGCTTGAGGAAATTGTGAAGAACCAAAATTTGAAAATGATAGCATAGCCATAACAGGTTGGTATCCAAACATTTTCACTGTTTGTGCGGTCATCTCTGCAATGTTTACCAACTCTTCACTATTAGGATCAACATTGATGGTGGTATCGGAAAAAAATAGAGGTCCTCTTTGGGTAACCATCAAATTGGTAGCGGCAATGGTTCGGCTATTGATGGGTCTTTGCGCCGTACTTAAAATCGGTTTAATAACGGCAGGATAACTTTGAGCATATCCCGATATCATGGCATCCGCATCCCCTGCGCGCACCATCATCGAACCAAAATAATTTGGTTCATTCATGAGAATTTGAGAATTATATAAAGTTCTACCTCTTCTCTTTTTAGAGTTCCAAAATTGTTGTGCGTAGGATTGTTTCTTTTTTTCTTGTTCTTCAGATTGGATATCTATAATTTCAACATCTTCAAAATCAAAATCTAGAGATTGCATTAATGAAGCTACCTTACGATATTCTCCCAATAAAATAGGAATACCAAATTTTTCTTCATGAACTATTTGGGCGGCTCTTAATACTTTGAGATGCTCAGCTTCAGCAAATACGATTCTTTTGGGGGAAAGTTTGGCTCGATGTTGTATTAGTCGAACAGTTTTTTTACTATCTCCACCCATCCGATAAGCCAAATCTTCTTGATATTTTTCCCAGTCTTTAATGGGTTGCGTAGCAACCCCAGATTCGACGGCGGCTTTGGCAACGGCCGAAGGAATGCGCGTAATCAATCTAGGATCAAAAGGTTTTGGAATAATATACTCCCTACCAAAATGTAACCTGGTTTTGCCATAAGCTACATTAACGATTTCAGGAACTGGTTCTTTGGCCAAATCTGCCAAGGCTTGCACGGTGGCACGCTTCATGGGTTCATTGATGACGGTGGCCCGAACATCCAAAGCTCCTCTAAATAGAAAGGGAAATCCCAATACATTATTGACTTGATTAGGATAATCAGATCGTCCAGTGGCCATAATCACATCATCTCTCACGTCGATAGCCAACGGATATTCGATTTCAGGATCAGGATTGGCCATAGCAAATACGATGGGATTATCAGCCATCGATTTCAGCATTTTAGGCGTTAATATATTGGGGCCTGAAAGTCCAATCAAAACATCTACTCCTTGGATGGCTTCTTCTAGAGTATGAAGTGGTTTATCTGTAGCATATAATTTTTTTTGTGGTGTTAAGTTGGAACGATCTGTCCGAATAACGCCTTTACTATCCACCATGACCACATTTTGTTTTTTAAGTCCAAAATCACAATACAGATTGGTACAAGAAATAGCGGCCGCCCCGGCACCCAATACAACCATGTTCACTTGATCGATCTTTTTTTCGACAATTTCTAACGCATTGATTAGAGCAGCACATGAAATAATAGCCGTACCATGTTGATCATCGTGGATTACGGGAATGGGAAGTTCGGCTTTTAATCTATTTTCGATTTCAAAGGCTTCAGGAGCCTTAATATCCTCAAGATTGATGCCACCAAACGTTGGAGCAATCCGTTTCACGGTATCTATGAAATCTTGGGGATTATCGGCATTGATTTCAATATCAAACACATCGATATCGGCAAATATTTTAAATAAAAGGCCTTTCCCTTCCATGACGGGCTTGGAGGCATCTGGTCCAATATTTCCCAATCCCAAAACAGCACTTCCATTGGATATGACCGCCACTAAATTTCCCTTATTGGTGTATTTATAGGCAGCGCCCTGATCTTTGACAATCTCTAATGATGGTACGGCCACACCAGGTGAATAAGCATACGATAAATCACGTTGGGTACTATAATTCTTTGTTGGGACCACTTCTATTTTCCCAGGTCTAGGCTTCTGATGGTAATTTAGGACCCTTTTATTAAATCTTTCAGTACTCATTGTATATATGATGCACAAGCAAAAATAATGAACTTCAATATCTCTATATTTTAAGTCCATGAGACCTTTGAAAGATGATGGAGTATCCATTTGATATCTCCAAGAGCAAAAGAATGCATAGGATATCCTACTCAGAAACCATTGAGTTTATTATCGAATCATCAAAGCCTCTTCAAATAAAAAAGATTTCGTATTCGATTCGTTTTATGGGTGTGGAACGATAATGGCTGCTACCAACGAACTTGGAAGGCGATGGGCAGGAATCAACAGATTATCCTAATGCGGTTAATATCGTCATGCATGAAAGATGGCTTGAAGTTAGCGTTGATCGTACTATTAAAGAGGGTCATGCCGATATCAGAAGGCTCCAAGACTTGCTAAAAAACTTTTCTATTTTGAAAATGGGCGATCACTACCAATGAATGTTCTTGTGCCAAATGAAAAATAATGATTTGATAAGGGGATTAATCAGAAGTAATACTTCATGAAAAATATTGAAGGCTTTGATTGTAGAGAATTTTTTATTACAGAGTGAAAGACGTTAAATCAACAACAATCGATGATATCAGAGTTTTCAAATCTATTATGGATATAGAAAATACAGTGGGTATTTTTATTATGTTGGAAAGCAAAATGATTTCTTCATAGTATGAAACAAAAGATTTTTTGAGCATGGGACCGTTTAATTCCCTGGATTTCTTTATGTGACAATGATTGCTTCATAAGGCAAAGCATTACATATACAAAATTTGGTTAGTTTAACAATTTAACTCACTTTATCATGAAACCATATTTAGAAAATATTTATAACATTTACAAAAGTTACTTAGGAAAAGATGATTTTTACCCAGGACCAAGATTTACGGGGATTGACAATAAAAATGTAACCTATCTTATTTTGGGAATCAACCCATGTAATTCATTCAGGATTTAAAAACAAAAATCAGATTCAATAGCTCAAGATAGATTTGACATTTTTTTAAGTTTTGATAATTACCCCTATAATAAAGATAAGATTATTTACCTCCAAAAATTAGCACATAAACTATTATCCTCATTTTAAGAAACACTCGTTTTTTGCTAACGAATTAGGAATCAATCAAGGGGATTATTCTTTTTTTGATCTTTCTCCAATTTGGCAAAAAACTCAAAACGACTTGATTAGAAAACTAGAAAAACATTCAACTCTAAAAAGAGAACTCATTCAAGAATTCAATAATTTTCTCAATAGAAATAAATCAATAAAAGGACATATGATGTTTTTCAGACTATCAATCATCTCTAACTAAAAGACCACTAAAAACCCTTAAACGTGGTAGTAAAGTAGTTGAAAGTTCAATCAGACTTAATGATCTCATCGGGAGGTTGAAATTATGGCATTTGGTATTGGATATTATGCATTTGGAAAAGAACAAATGACCGAATTAGCAAGTCATTTCAAGCATAGATTTAATTAACTAGTTTAGTAGAGTAAAGAAAGGAATGTTTTAGTTCAAAGAATCTGCGGAGAAAGAGGAATCCGAAAACCCGGAGGGTATGACTCCTCAACGATTTTCAAGACCGTCGCATTCGACTACTCTGCCATTTCTCCATCAAGTCAGTTTTCAATAACTAAAATAACATCCTACTAGAGTTGCCTACTCCCTCGTTAAAAGATGGTTGATATGAGCATCGGATGTTTGGTGTTTGGTTTGAAGATTCTCTACGATATGTCGTCCCAATTGTAATCCTTGCTCTACGCCTTCATCAATAGCCATCATATAATGGATGCCTCCATAAAGTCTCGATATAGCGGCTTCTCGAGATGCTTCAATAAACGAATTAAATTTTCTAGCAGGAAGTCCATATTCCATTTCAATCGTATCCAAATATGAAAAGTTATCCCCAAATAAATCTGTTAGTTTTACAGCGGCTGCTGAAGAAATCACCGAATGTCCAGAAGTATATTCGGGGAATGGTGGTGTTTGTAGCAACGGGGTCCATTGGACATCATAATACGCATTAATTAAAGTTTCAGGGCGCACCACAAGGGTATCCCATTTTTCTTCCCAACAACTGATAAATGCATCAAACAAGGTAATGGCCACATTAACATAGGCATCAATCGTTTCTTCAAAACTACTTTGGGCTTGGCGAGTAGCAATCGCAGTGATGCCCATCCAATGACCCCCGGGAGTGATTTTTTTGGTAGCAAACATGGCATGTCCCCGATGGTGGGTCACATAAGGATTACAATCCCAAAATTTAGCAATTTCGACTTGCTCTTGATCGAGTTGTTGACTTACCTGATAGACTTGATATAATTGTTTTTGAAATGGAGAACCTTCTTCTAGGTCAAATTCAATGGGTGGTTTGGGATCAAATTGTTTAGAAGAATCGATGACCATTGTTCGGATATCTTTCCAATGAGGCTCAATGCCATCCATATAATCTGGCGGAGTAGGTTTCCAATATTGATCAGGTTGTAAAATGGTGTATTTAGGCCATGTCCTAGTTTGACTATATAAATCCCCATCGGCCCATTCTTTGATATGATTAGCCACTAACCATCCATATTTTTTAGAGGCTTCACGCACCTGTTTAGGAACTCCTAAATTTTTAATGTTTTTTTCTAATTCATTGACATAAATATTATATCGATCCTTAGAAAAAATCAAATTTTTCCCAACTTCATTAAAGGCATATAGAGCCGATAAATTGGGATTCACTTGGTCATTTTGAGATATTGGGATGGGTTGAAGTTCTTTGATTTGCCCAACCAAACTATTATAGTCATTGGGATTAAAATAGGCCATCACTTCATAAGCCGCTACACAAGGATATAAATAAACTCTAGAGGCTACGGGAGGTGAAAAGATATCATACACTATAACATCGGTTAAATTTTTAATCGATGCCTGAAAATATTCTGGATCGCTGACCACTGAATGCGAATAATTTCTATTAAACACCTCTCGACTAGTGATAATAAGAACAATCATAACAATTGATATCATCAGAATGATTAAGAATTTTATTTTATTGGTCTTTAACTCAGGCATGTCTATAAGAACCTATGATGGACAAATTGTATTTGTCTATGGCAAAATATAAATTCTGAATCTTTTATCAAACGAACCATTTGTGATTCTATTGTGTATCCGATGGCTATTGACTTAATCAAATAAAACTATCGTGAATTTAATCAAACTCTTATACTTTGTAACGATTAATTCTGAGTCTTGAAAATCCATTATCTATTGTTGCTTTTGTTTGCCGCAAGTGCTTCAGTTAAAGAACCTGCATCCAAACCCAATATTATTTTAATCATGTCTGATGATCATGCCTATCAGGCCATTAGTGCCTATGGCCATGGATTAAACCAAACACCAAACATCGACCGCATTGCCCAAAATGGCGCCATTTTTACCAATAGTTTTGTTACCAATTCTATTTGTGCTCCTTCTCGAGCAGTCATGCTGACTGGCAAACATAGCTTTATCAATGGAAAGGTTGATAATATCCAAGATTTTGATTGGGATCAAGACAATTTTGCCAAAAGACTTCAATCGGCTGGATACCAGACGGCACTTATTGGTAAAATACATCTTCGAGGTCTTCCTCAAGGATTTGATTATTCAGCGGTCCTTCCTGGACAAGGGCACTATTATAATCCCGATTTTATTATCAATGGTCAACTCCAACAAATCCATGGTCATGTAACGCCCATTACAACTGAACTAGCCTTAGATTGGTTAGAAACCAAAAGAAAACATCATCAACCTTTTCTTTTGATTTATAATCAAAAAGCACCCCACCGAAATTGGAAAGCTGAAGAAAAATACTTGAAGCTTTTTGATGACAAAACATTTGATCCTCCCGATAATTTTTTTGATGATTATAGCCATCGTGGAACGGCTGCCAAAACTCAAGAAATGCAAATTCATGCTACAGAAGAAGAATTAGCGAGCACTTATGGCTCTGGGGGACATGGCCGATGGGGACACGATTTTAAATTATTAGAAGATCCCTTTGGAAGACCATCCACTCGATTGTTAGGCCAATTGGATCGATTCAATAATCAGCAAAAAAAAGCATGGCATGAGGCCTATGAACCTAAAAATAAAGCCTTTCTTAACAGTTATCAATCACTGACTGAAAAAGAAATTGCCTTATGGAAGTTCAATCGATACATCAAAGACTATCTTCGGACGGTTCAATCAATCGATGACGGTATTGGTCAATTGATGGCATATCTCAAAGAAAACCATCTCATTGAAAATACAATGGTAATCTATACTTCAGATCAAGGATTTTATTTGGGAGAGCATGGTTGGTTTGATAAACGCTTCATGTACGAAGAATCTCTCCGAACGCCCTTATTGATTCAATATCCTAATGAAATTTCACCGGGAACCCAAGTGAACCAATTAGTACAAAATTTAGATTTAGCTCCCACTATTTTACATTATGCTGATATTGATATTCCCTCAGAATATCAAGGAAAATCATTCCGAAACTTGCTTAAAAATCAATCCATTGAATGGCGTGAAGCCATCTATTATACCTATTATGAATATCCTTCAGTTCACATGGTAAAAAGACATTACGGAATCCGAACCAACCGCTATAAATTGATTCATTTTTACTATGATGTGGATGAATGGGAATTATATGACTTGGAAAAAGATCCAAGCGAAATGAATAACCTCTATAATCATGCCGATTATACCCATATTCAAGAGTTATTGCATCAGCAATTACAAGAATTGCGAGATTATTATGGCGATTCTGATGAATTAAATCAAATGCATTTAGATCGCTATTTATCTCGTTAGCAATTTTAAAAACCAATTTTTAACTTTTAGAAATGGCCGCGTCATAGATTTTGACAGAAAATACTCTTTAACGGACCCACTTAGTGATAAAAATTCTTAATATTTGTTCTTCTAAATCTGTAGGCTCATAAAATCAAAGTATGCCATGAAAAAATCTGTTGAATCAACCAATTCCAAAGCATTAATCCGAGTACTGGTCGTGGGATGTGGGAATATGGGTTCTTCACATGCTAAATCATACCACCATCATGATGGATTTGAAATTGTGGGGCTAGTGGATCAAAGTGATGCTAAAAACAAACTCCAAAAAGAATTAAATAGTAACTATGAATTGTTTGAAGATTATCCTTCGGCATTAAAGAGTACAAAACCTGATGCGGTTTGTATTTGCACTTATCCGGATACCCATTATGAGTTTGGTTGTTTAGCTCTCCAACACAATTGTCATGCATTTATTGAAAAACCATTAGCAACCAGGGTTGAAGATTGTCAAAAGTTAATCGATTTAGCTCATCAAAAACAAAAGCAAGTGGTTGTCGGGTACATATTGCGGCATCACAGAGTTTGGGTCGAGTTTATCAATCAAGCTCATCAACTAGGAAAACCGTTGGTGATGCGAATGAATTTAAACCAACAAAGCAGTGGCCATATGTGGCGAATCCATAAAAGTTTGATGGCTTCATTAAGTCCTATCGTTGATTGCGGGGTTCATTATTTAGATGTGATGTGTCAGATGGTTCGATCAAAACCCATCAGTGTTTCAGCCATTGGAGTTCGTTTGAGTGATGAGGTTCCCAATAACAATTATAATTACGGTCAACTGCAAATCAGATTTGAGGATGGTTCTGTTGGTTGGTATGAAGCTGGATGGGGACCCATGATTAGTGAAACTGCTTTTTTTATTAAGGATGTGATGGGGCCTAACGGTTCGGTATCCATCATTTCAGAAGAAGGAACATATGATTCTGGGTCTGATGATATCGAAAAACATACCAAATCGAATGTGATAAAAATTCACCACGCTAGCATTGATAATAAAGGCCATTTCACCAAAAGTGATGAATTTATCAGATACGAAGATGATCCATCACACCAAGAGCTTTGCGATAATGAGCAAGATTATTTCTATAAAGCCATTACCCAAGGCTATGATCTCCAGGATCATTTACAACAAGCTTTGGAAAGTCTTAAAATAGCTCTAGCTTGTGATCGAGCAGTGAAAAAAGGAAAAACCATCTTCTTATGATGGATTGCTTTGGAAGACTGAGGTTTATTAGAGAATGGTTATCGCATTATTCAATCAGCAATAGCCACAGATCAGAATCAATTCAAATATCTAGATTCAATCCAAGACCAAATATTTCTTTCACTTGTAAATCTGGCAACAAATCATCATCGTAAACTAATTCGGCGTTCATCGTACAAGAAATATAACGATTGACTTTAAACTTCAAAGTAATGGATTGCTTAAAATCGACATTAGAAAATTCTTTTAAGTAATTGGCATAAAAATCATACCGATAGTCTAAACTTATGTTTTCCCAAATCTCTGTTTTATAGTACCCATTTAATGATGCTCCAAAATAGCCTTGACTAGATTTACCAGGGGGGACACCAAAATAAGATTTATTGGGTCTGTACTCGGCTGCCAAGTTTTTATTTATAAAAACTAATTGAGTGGTCAATGGTGAAAAATTTATTCTACTCTTGCGTTCCTTGATTCGGAAAACCCCAAATCCCAATTGAATGATTCCAGGAGAAAAAAATGTAGATTCTTTCGTTTTAATTTCTCGGTCATTTCCAGCAGTATACTTATATCCAGAAAGGATTTGTGTCTTTAAACTATAATAGATGGAAAAATTCCATTGAAGTTTTTTTCTATTGAACCCCACTAGAGAGTTCCATATAAATTGGTCATCGGCTTTTTTAATTCCATCATTTCCAGATACATAAGCCCCTCCTAATGAAAAGGTGAATTCATTATCCCAAACCAACCCTCTTTTATTTTTAAAAATAATTCCATAATCGATTAAAAATTGTGATGCCAAGGCACTTTTTCCACCTCGAATCCAATTTGAAAAATAACTTTGGCTTACCGTCAACCGAATATCACCATCCCGAATTAATTCTCCCTGTTGCAGTTTACTTTTATCTTTTTTTGATAACTCAGTAAATGGAAGTTTGTTTAACTTATCGACAGACTCTTGTTTTACTTGAGAAAAAAGAATCTGCCCAAAAAGAAAAAAAACCATAAAATATTTTATCCTCATTCAAAAGTCACGTATACAAGAGAACCAACAAACGCAACACAAAGTTATGTAGTCCAATTATTAAACCCATGTAAATAATCTAATCTTTTATCCTACATACATCCAATACATGAGTCTTACATTCATCAATTTCTTTTTCGAAATGGCTTCAGCCTCATTTTTTAGATCTGTACTTTCTTCACTATCTATAATTAATAAATCTGTGAGGTTTGGTGCGATTGGTGACATTGCCAAGATACGAATAAATCCACCAAATGGTTGTAAGGCCCAATAACCAATACGTCTCCAATTTGCAAATGCTTCATATTCATTGGTGAATGTCACCATCCAACTTATTGATTATAACTATGATTCATGGCGTCATTAGCATCCCATGGATTAGCCACTAAATGCGTATTGACCTCATTATCAGATATTCACTATATTTGAATAGAGCATCGGTGATATTTGCATAGCTCCTCTACGAACTTCATTTTTGTGTGTTGTTCAGCATCTTTTAGGGTATCGCCCTTTGAGTTGGAATGCCATTTAATGTAACTATGTTCTTAAAAGTTATATTTTATTAGAGTGCTCCAATTTTTAAAACCCTTGCATCGCCATGTTTAATTAGAACATTTTAAGCTTAAATTTATGATGAATATAAAGAATCATTTTTTAGTCTATAACGATGAGTTGGTCCGTAATACTTAAACTATTTGTTTAAAGTGGTTGTTTAAAAAGTTTTATTGATGGAGAGCCAAAAGGCATATTGGAAACAAAATCTAAAGTATTTGAGAATCCTGCTTACTGTATGGTTTATCGTTTCCTTTTTGTGTGGAATAGTACTTGCTGATTATTTAAATCAATTTTATTTGGGGGGCTTTCCTCTAGGCTTTTGGTTTGCTCATCAAGGGGCTGTCTCCGTATTCGTCATTCTGATATTTATTTACGTCTATTTAATGAACCGATTAGACAAAAAATACCATTTGGATGAGGGTTAAACTCAGAGTAGTCTAAACTATGGATGCTCAATTTTGGACCTATCTATTGGTTGGCGTCACGTTCGCTATGTACATCACCATAGCGATTCTATCTAAAGCAGGGTCGACAAAAGATTTTTATGTCGCTGGTTCAGGAGTTCATCCACTAGCAAATGGTATGGCCACAGCAGCCGATTGGATGTCGGCCGCTTCCTTTATTTCAATGGCTGGACTCATTGCATTTATGGGATTTTCAGGGGGTCAGTTTTTAATGGGTTGGACTGGAGGTTATGTGTTATTGGCCTTGCTTTTGGCGCCTTATCTTAGAAAATTTGGAAAATATACGGTTCCTGATTTTATAGGGGAACGTTATTATTCTAAAAATGCCCGCTTAGTGGCACTTATTTGTGCCTTGTTTGTCAGTTTTACCTATGTGGTAGGACAAATGAAAGGCGTCGGGGTAGCTTTTGCTCGATTTTTAGATGTTCCCTATGATACGGGGGTTTTAATCGGGATTGGTATTGTTTTTTTCTATGCCGTATTGGGAGGAATGAAAGGAATCACTTATACACAAGTGGCTCAGTATTGCATTTTGATTTTTGCATTTACTGTTCCTGCTATATTTATTTCTATACAATTCACTGGGAACTTTTTTCCTCAAATTGGACTAGGGAGTAAAACGACAGATGGTGTTTATTTACTAGAAAAACTAAATCAATTGACTATAGATTTAGGATTTGATCAGTACACCAAAGTCCATAAACAAAACTTAATCAACATGTTTTTTATAACCGCAGCTTTGATGTTTGGAACGGCTGGTCTACCCCATGTAATTGTTCGTTTTTTTACGGTACCTAAAGTCAGACATGCTCGATTATCAGCAGGTTGGGCCTTGTTATTTATTGCCATACTTTATACCACGGCTCCAGCAGTGGCAGCTTTTGCACGCACCAATATCATCCATACGGTTTCGGAGCAAGCCTATGAAAGTTTACCTCAATGGTTTAAAAATTGGGAAGGCACCGGATTACTTTCTTTTGAGGATAAAAATAACGATGGGCATGTTCAGTACCATGCCGATGCATCGATCAATGAACTGACGGTTGATCGAGATATCATTGTGTTGGCCAATCCTGAAATTGCTAATTTACCCCCATGGGTTATCGGACTTGTTGTGGCTGGAGGTTTGGCAGCCGCCTTATCAACGGCTGCCGGTCTTTTATTGGTTATTTCAACTTCGATATCTCATGATTTATTGAAAAAAAATCTTCGACCCAATATTTCAGAAAAAAATGAACTTTGGGCTGCTCGTATTGCAATAGCAGTTGCTGTTGTTGGAGCTGGTTTGGCGGGATTAAATCCTCCAGGATTTGTTGCAGAAGTGGTGGCACTAGCCTTTGGGTTGGCCGCATCATCTTTTTTCCCTGCTATCGTTTTAGGTATTTTTGATAAACGAATGAATCGACAAGGGGCTGTGGCAGGAATGATTTGTGGCATTGTGTTTACCATGGGGTATATCGTCTATTTCAAACCCCAACTTGGAGGGATAGGAACTCCTGAGGGTTATTGGTGGGGGATATCACCCGAAGGAATCGGCACGTTAGGCATGCTAATTAATTTCCTAATAGCCATCACCGTATCACGATTAACGATAAAACCACCACAAAAAATTCAAGAATTAACTGAATCCATACGATATCCCAAAGGATCGGGTAAGCCTAAAGAAATTCAAATTCGTTAGTAACTCATGTCACATCAACATTCAAATGGAACCTATTAAGAGTTTGCATCAATATTGTAATCAATACCAAAAAAGCATTGACAATCCTGAAGATTTTTGGGAGCAAATAGCGAAGGATTTCGTGTGGCGTCAAAAGTGGAATAGGGTTTTGGATTGGAATTTCCAAACCCCTCAAATCAAATGGTTTGTCAATGCCAAACTCAACATTACTGATAATGCTCTTGATAGACATGTTAAAAAAACCCCCGATAAAATCGCCATTATTTGGGAACCGAATGACCCCCAAGAAGCGATTATTAAACTAAGCTATAAAGAATTATATGATGAAACTTGTCGGTTTGCCAATGGGCTTGAAACTCTAGGAATCATGAAAGGAGATCGTGTCATTATCTATATGCCCATGGTGGTGCAGGCAGTCATTGCCATGTTAGCTTGTGCTCGCATAGGAGCCATTCATTCGGTTGTATTTGCAGGATTTTCAGCACATTCATTGGCTGATCGAATCGACAACTGCCAATCTAAATTGGTTATTACTTCCGATGGGAACTTTCGAGGTGAAAAAACCATTAGAATTAAAGAATTAGTCGATCAAGCCCTAGAAATCACCAAAAGCGTCCAAAATGTCGTTGTATTGAAGCGAACGGGACAACCCATCTCAATGAAAACATCTCGTGATATTTGGTGGGAAGATTTAGTTTCAAATGTATCGACGATGCATCAGCCAACCATCATGGATGCTGAAGATCCTTTATTTATTCTATATACCTCTGGATCTACTGGAAAACCAAAAGGTGTGGTTCATACTACAGCTGGTTATATGGTCTATACGGCCTATACCTTTGTCAATGTATTTCAATACCAGCCAAATGATATTTATTGGTGTTCTGCTGATGTGGGCTGGATTACGGGTCATTCGTATATCGTTTATGGTCCATTGGTAGCAGGAGCCACAACCCTCCTATTTGAAGGCATTCCGACTTTTCCACATCCGGGTAGATTCTGGGAAATCATCGACAAACACCATGTGAATCAATTTTATACCGCTCCCACAGCCATTCGAGCACTTCAAGCTTATGGTAGTGATATCCCAAAGAAGTATTCCATGGCATCTCTAAAAGTTATTGGCTCCGTAGGGGAACCCATCAATAAAGAGGCATGGCATTGGTATCATAAATACATTGGCAAGGGAAAGTGTCCAATCGTGGATACTTGGTGGCAAACCGAAACTGGTGGCATGATGATATCACCGATTGCCAGTATTACGCCCAATAAACCGACCTTTGCTTCATTGCCTTTGCCAGGCGTTCAACCGGTATTGGTCGATAAAACCGGAAAAATTCTTGAAGGAAATAATGTCAAAGGGAATCTATGCATTAAATTTCCATGGCCAAGCATCTTGAGAAGCACTTGGGGAGATCACCAGCGGTGTAAAGAAACTTATTTTTCAGTGTACCCTGGCATGTATTTTACCGGCGATGAAGCCAAAAGAGATCATGATGGGTATCTACGTATTCTGGGCAGAGTCGATGATGTGATTAACGTATCAGGTCATCGATTGGGAACGGCTGAAATTGAAAATGCTATCAATGCACATGCAAGTGTTACAGAATCCGCGGTGGTTGGATTTCCTCACAAAATAAAAGGTGAGGGGATTTTTGCTTATGTGGTTATAGCAGAAGATTCATCGACCGATGATGATTACCTCATCAATGAAATCATTGAAGAGGTTCGTCTTTTTATTGGGTCCATCGCCAAGCCGGACAAAGTACTGTTGGTTCCTGACTTACCAAAAACTAGATCAGGAAAAATAATGCGTCGTATCTTAAGAAAAGTAGCTAGTAAAGATATCCAACAATTGGGGGATATATCGACCCTTTTAAATCCAGATGTGGTTCAAAAAATTATTAAAAAAGCCGGCCTTGCCTAATCACTTTTTCAATCCTCCTCAGTTTTTTTAATATTTGGTTCATAAGCGCTAGTAGAAGTCTTCGATTTAGGCACTTATGGTGATGGATTGGGGATGCTCTCTTGAATATGATTGATTTCTTTTAGGATATCCTCATCGAGGTCAACGTCAATGCTGCCAATATTCTCTTTCAATTGCTCCAGGGTGGTTGCGCCAATGATATTGGATGTCAAAAATGGTCTGCTAGTAACAAATGCCAATGCCAATTGTGCTGGTTTTAAACCATGTTTTTGAGCCAATGCAACATATTTTCTAGTGGCATCAACGCAAGGGCCTCTATTATATCGATCATAATGTGGGAAAAGTGCCAATCTTGATTTCTCTGGCCTTTTCCCATCCAAGTATTTTCCAGAAAGAGTGCCAAAGGCCAACGGGGAATAGGCTAGTAATCCTATAGCTTCATAGTGGCATATTTCGGCATTACCAACTTCAAATAGTCGATTAACCAATGAATAGGGATTTTGTACCGTACGAATTAAAGGCAAATCATGCTCTTTAGCTATCTCTAAAAATTTCATCAATCCCCACGGATTTTCATTTGATACTCCGATATATCTGATTTTACCCGCTTGGATATGGAATGCCAACCGCTGTAATACTTGATGAAAATTATTTTCCCAAATGGGTCCGTCATAAAAGCTATATCCTCTTTGTCCAAAAAAGTTTGTCGGGCGTTCCGGCCAATGCAATTGATATAAATCAATATAATCGGTTTGTAACCGTTTCAAACTATTTTCTAATGCTTGGTCAATCGCCTCATCTGAAAATCCCAGATTATCTCTAATGTGAGCCACAAAGGCAGCAGGACCAGAGATTTTTGTTGCCAAAACAACTTCATTTCTCTTACTAGTTTTTTTTAACCAATTTCCAATGATTTTTTCGGTATCCCCATATGTTTTTGCATTGGGAGGAATCGGATATAGCTCAGCAGCATCAAAAAAATTAACGCCTTGATTGGTGGCATAATCCATTTGTTGGAATGCCTCTTCTTGAGTGTTTTGTTCTCCCCAAGTCATGGTCCCAAGACAGATTTTACTTACTTTGGTTTGCGTTCCTAGTAGGGTAGTGTATTTCATCATTTATCTTATTATATTAAAATTCTATAGAATAGATGCCAAAGAAAACTTATTTGGTTGAATTTCAAGCCCCCATGACTGAAAAGACTTGTAACCGATTGGATTCACTAACGAACTATTTCTTTGAATCATCATCCATCTTTTGATTTATTTTTTGTTTTTTAAGAGTTTTTTCAACAGATAGAACAGTGATTCTCTATGTATGATGGATAGCACATAAACCAATTTCTTAATCTACTTCATCAAACATGAGTAATTTACGATACCTCCATTCTCTTTTTCCTTTGCTTTTAGATTTGATGCATAACTCAATTTTTCAATCATGATTCCCTAATGGGGTGCTTTGTTTTGATTGGTTTTATCGATTTGATTCATTCGTAAGTATCTTAAGTCAATTTTTAAGATTCTTAACATCCTTTTGATTTGAAAATGTTCTAACCTATTTCATCTGATTCTTCATCTCGCAAAACATCAATTTCTATCTCTTTATAGTTCCCCACTGAGACTATACGTTCATTTTCTCCAAATCATCAGTTTTCGTAATCTTTACACCTTCATGTGTTTTCAGAATATCCCGCAAGTGATCCATATGACTTTTTAACATCGAAAATAATTCTCATGCCTTGACTGTATTGGAAACTAAATTAGACATTTTATCATCTATTCTATCACTTTTGTATAAAGCTCTTATTCAAATCATAAGGGACCGATTCACTGAAAAAACGGATAAATCAATCAAAATAATCTAAATGGTCGCTCCTTAAAAAGTCTAAAATTTATCTCTATCCCTTTTGTATTGGGGATTAAATGGTTCTATTTTAGTTTTTAAATCTGCAAGGAAATGCGTGTTCTGGTCTCAAAACTTTGTAGAAATGATCAAAAAAGTAACCCCAAAACAGCCCCCATGAATGGACTCGGAATTTAAACGTATTCTCCATCCAAAACAAAAGATCAAGTGGCTCGCTGATGCCATCGATTGGTCTTTTTTTGAAAACGCCTTTGGTTCCTTTTATTCCCCAAAGGGCCGTCCAGCCAAGCCCATTGGGTTGATGGTGGGTGGTTTGATGCTGAAACGTCTTTATCATCTGGGTGATGAAACCCTCATGGAACAGTGGATTGAAAACCTTACCATGCCGTACTTCACGGGTTCTGATTTCATGAAACACCGACCCCTGGCGATTCTTCTGATTGGAGTCATTTTAGGAAAGAGGATTGGGGAAAGAGAGAGCTAAAAAATTTTTGCCTATTCGGTCCCGTAGCATCCAAAAGAAATCAAGAAGTCCTCATCGATGGTTTGATCGGATACCACCGTACAAGACAACAAGGTGACCTTTCCCACCGATGCCAAGTTGAACAAAAAGGTCATCGATCAATGCCACCAGATCGTCAAAAAAGAAAAGATAAAACAACGGCAGACGTCTGCCAAAGCCTCCAAAGAACTGATGCGTCAAACCTTCCATGGGAAGCATCCCCGAGACGAGCTAAAAGAGCCAAAAAGGCCTCGTCAAAACTCAAGACCTTATCGGGCAGATCAGTCCGGGAACTCCAACGAAAACGGATCCCCAACAAAAAGGGCAATACCAAAAAGAACTGACATGATATCAAAAAGTCATGCAACAACAACGAACCGACAAAAACAAGGTGTTGCTATCCACCAGCCTTTCACGGCTTGTATGGCCAAAGACAAGGCTCATAAAAAATATGCATTGGGGAATACAGTGGGCTTAATCGCAATAGGAGGTAAGAAAATGATCATCACGACCATCCTTGCTTTTGAAGGAAATCCCCACGATAGCAAAACCATCGAACCCTTGTTAGAACAACATCAATCCATCGTGGGCCAAGCTTCCCAAAGAACTAATCTATGATCGAGTTGGTCGAGGAAAACGTCAGATAGGCGAGACCAAGATATTGATTCTAGGCAAAGCACTGAAACGTGATACACCGGATCAAAAGCAAAAGAAAAAAGTTTCGATGCCGAGCGGCCATAGAGCCACTCATCGGCCATCTCAAAACAGAACATCGCATGCAGGAAAACGATTTGATGGGCGCCCAATCCCCAACAATCAATGCCTATTGGGCTGCTACAGGGTGGCATTTGAAGAAATTCATGGAACAATTAGTCTAGGATGTTCTTTTTTACTTTTTCAGAAGGTCTCCATGTTCAGTTCAAAGAACCTCGATAATAAAAATAATTTGACTATAATTGATAAAAAAGACTTTTTAAGGATTGACTAAATATCCAACTCAACCCCGGTTGGACAATGATCTGAATGTTTTGCATCATTGGAAATATAGGCTTTATGGATATTAGATTTTAAGCTTCGGCTTACCATACAATAATCGATACGCCATCCCAAGTTTCTTTCTCTTGCATTGCTTCGATAGGACCACCATGTATAATTGTTGGGATTTGGATTTTTATATCTGAATGCATCAATAAAACCACTATTGATAAAACCATCCAACCAGGCTCTTTCTTCTGGTAAAAAGCCAGAAACATTTTTATTTCTAATAGGATCGTGAATATCAATAGCACGATGACAGATATTAAAGTCGCCACAGATGATTAAATTCGGAATTTGTTTTTTCAAATCATTGATATATGATTGAAAATGATGCATGAATTCAAACTTAAAATCCAATCGATCAAGATTTGATGCCGAAGGCATATAAAGACTGATGACAGAGAATTGATTAAAATCCAATCGAATAATCCTACCTTCTCCCTCTAGTGTATTAACAAACGTATCTTTCACTACTTGATTGTGAGGAATTTTAGATAAAATGGCTACCCCACTGTAGCCGAGTTTATGGGCTGGATTTAAATCAAAAAAGTACCCTAACGATTTGATTTTTTCTTTCGGAATTTGATTCTTTTTAGCCCTTACTTCTTGAATACATAGTATATCTATTGATGTGGATTTTAACCAATCAAGAAAACCTTTTTTGGTTGCTGATCGAATACCATTGACATTATAAGAAATGATATTTACCACCTTCTAAAGTTAAATTATTAAAATTGATATTATAGTGTTTTTAATATGGAAACCATATCTACTTTTTGAGCAATCAATCGATTTATTTGATCTATGGCAATACGTTTTTGTTCCATCGAATCTCGATTTCTAAGGGTTACTTTTCCATCATTTAACGAATCAAAATCAACCGTGACACAATACGGAGTGCCAATAGCATCTTGTCTTCGATAACGCTTTCCGATGGTATCCTTGACATCCAATGAAATGGTAAATTCCCATTGGAGTTTGTCATTGATTTCTTGAGCAATCCTAACCAATTCTTCCTTATTGACAAGGGGTAAAATAGCCAACTTCACGGGGGCTAAATATGGAGGTAATTCAAAAACAATTCGTTTTGAAGCATCTTCTAATATCTGTTCTTTGAGACATGCAGAATAAATCGCTAAAAACATTCTATCTAATCCAATGGAAGTTTCAATAACAAACGGAGTATAGGTTTGTTTGGTAAAAGGATCAAAATACGAGATTTTTTTACCTGAAAATTTTTGATGATTCAGTAAATCAAAGTTCGTTCTTGAATGAATACCTTCTAATTCTTTAAACCCAAAAGGAAACTTAAATTCAATATCCGTTGCAGCATCGGCATAATGGGCAAGATTGACATGATCATGAAATTGATAATTTTCTTTATCTATACCCATGGCATGATGCCATTTTAATCGGGCCTCTTTCCAAAAGGAATACCATTCTTGCTGACTACCCGGTGCAATAAAGTACTGCATTTCCATTTGTTCAAATTCACGCATTCTAAAAATAAACTGACGTGCTACAATTTCATTTCGGAAAGCTTTTCCAATTTGTGCGATTCCAAATGGAATTTTTAAACGGAAATTTTTTTGGACATTGAGATAGTTTAAAAAAATA
This sequence comes from Flavobacteriaceae bacterium, assembly GCA_965221765.1. Taxonomy (GTDB): domain Bacteria; phylum Bacteroidota; class Bacteroidia; order Flavobacteriales; family Flavobacteriaceae; genus Bin25. The sequence goes on along the minus strand of OZ244911.1, from coordinate 1,044,987 downwards.
CCTTGAGCCGTTTCAGGCCGCATATACAAATCAGATGCGCTTTTTTGAGTGGCACCAAGTTTTGTTTGAAACATCAAATTAAACTGTTTGATATCAGACCAATTTTTTGATCCGCTATCAGGACAAGTAATACCACATTCTTCAATCAATAATTTTAGATCAACTAGATTGCCTCTTTCCATTGAAGAAGAAAGTCTCTTTTCGATTTCTTTAATTTTATTTTGATAGCCATTGACTCTCTGGTTAGTATTGATAAAAGCAGAACGGTCAAACTTTTGTCCAAATTTTTTGGCAGCTTTTAATATTTCTTTTTGAATTTTCGCTTCGATTTTTTTTATGTGATTTTCAATCAAAACATCTGCTCGATATCGTTTATTTGAACCCTTATTCTCAATCAATGGATCATTAAAAGCATCGACATGGCCAGATGCTTTCCATGTAGTAGGATGCATGAAAATAGCCGAATCAATTCCCACAATTTCATGATATCCCTCTACCATAGCTTTCCACCAATATTCTTTGATATTGTTTTTTAATTCAACGCCATTCGGTCCATAGTCATATATAGCACTTAATCCATCATAGATTTCACTCGATGGAAATACAAAACCATACTCTTTGGCATGTGCAATAACTCTTTTAAATTGATTGGATTCTTCCATGGGATACAAATTTATATAATTGAATGGCCTATTACTCAACAAGTATCTTCAATTTTGAGCCTTTATGTGATAAGGTAGGCTAAAAAATTTGATTTTTAAACATTTACAAAATTCAACCATCTAGTGAACATGAACAACTCCAGCCAAACGATTGGGTAGGGAATAGACTAAGGGTTCGTCTTGGATGTTTCAAAAGCCAAACCCAAAACAAAGGTATCCATTGGAAACACTTATCTATCAAAGAGATGCCTATCAATCCATCGCTAGACTATAAAAATTATATCGGAAATTAGTATGGAGAATACTATATGCTCTTCCCAATAAAAAAGGCCATCACAAAACAATATTACCCTCTCGATACCCCATGGATAAAAGCCACCAAAAGAAAAAAGACAACACATATTATATCTTATTGAAAGTAGTCCTCAAAGACCCCATCATTAAAGAAGCATAAGAGCCTCTTGAGTGGATGGTTGCTGATTAGAAAGCCAGCAGGTCAGCATGATCATAAACCATAGGAAAATCCCTTATAACGCTTGGTATCGCCATCGAATCCATAATGTAAATCACTAGGTCCCCGAAAAAACAAGAACCATGACTTGAAAATGGGGGGGGGTACTGATTATCTTTGCAAAGATTCACTTGAATTCCTATCGATGAATTTTAAATTTTACCCATCATCCATACTTAAACCCATACCACTCATGACTCGCTTATCCGATCTTAGACCCTCTTGGTCGATGCCCTTGATTCTTTTGATCTTCTTTGCCTGTGGCGAAGATTCCGTGCGCACCAAGCCCGTTACCCCCCCCCTATTTTATACCATAGCCACCGCCACGAGTATCGGTGGGACCATCACCCCGACCCAACGCATGGCCAGTGGACAGTCCGTAGCCATCACTGCCACCCCTAACCAACATTATCAATTCAAAACCTGGACGGGCAATTGTCCCATCAATAGCCAAGAAGCCAGTCTCCGTTTTGAGGCCAGCGGTCATTGCTCTATCACGGCAGTCTTTGAAAAAATCAACTATCCCATCACCGCCACCACCACCGACGGAGGAACGGTCACCGGACTGCCCGCCCAGGGCAGCCCCCAAGGACAGCCCATCACCCTTCGAGCCGTGCCCCAAGAATACCATCTCTTTGCCGGCTGGACCACCGATGGGGATTCGGGTTGCCCCACCCTAGAAGACCCCACCCCACCAACCCTCTCTTTTGTCATCCAAGGGCCCTGCGCATTACAAGCTGCTTTTCAAAAAGTCCAACGCACCATCACTACCGCCATCAATACAGGAGGTACCATTACCCCCACCCAAACTATCGAGCATGGCCAAGAAATCACCATTACCATAACCCTCGAAGAGGGCTATACACTAAACCAATGGACGGACAACTGCGGGACCTTTTCTCCCCAAGACCTCACCATCACCTTTTCCGCTACCGAGGATTGCCAGCTCCAAGCCATTCTTGAAAAAAAACAATATCTCGTGCAGGCCACGGCCACTTTAGGCGGATCTGTTAATAATCCCAATCGTATAGAAGCCATCCATGGCCAACAAGTGGAGTTCACTGCCCAAGCCGATGAAAATCATGTCTTTGCGGGATGGAAAACACAAGAAACTTCGGAATGCCCCACCTTGGAAAACCCCCAAGATCCTACCCTCTCGTTCATCGTCACCGGCCCCTGTGCCCTGCAAGCCCGCTTCATGAAAGCCCCCCGCACCATCACCACCGCCATTATTAATGAAGGGGGCACCATTAGCCCTCCCCAAACCATCGAACATGGACAAACCGTCCGCATTACCATCGAGGTGGAGGACGACTATACCTTAGAAGCATGGAAAAGCGATTGTGGTAGCTTTTCTCCCCAAGAGGACACTATCACCTTTATCGCTACCAACGATTGCCAAGTGACTGCCGTGTTAAAACCAAAAACCTATCTCATCCAAGCCACCGCCTCCCCAGGAGGTACCATCCAAAAGCCACAACAGCACCAAGCCACCAAAGGACAAACCATCGTCTTTAACGCCCAAGCCAACCAAAACCATGTCTTTGAACGATGGACCACCGATGGAAGCCCCGGTTGTCCCACCCTCCAGAATCCAACCCAGCCCAAACTATCTTTGACCGCCATAGGAACTTGTGCCTTCCAAGCCCGATTTACCAAAGCCCAACGCACCATCACTACCGCCATCAATGAAGGCGGCACCATTACCCCCTCCCAAACCGTCCCCCATGGACAAACCGTTCGCATTACCATCGAGGTGGATGACGACTATACCTTAGAAGAATGGAATAGTGATTGCGGCAGCTTTAGCTCCAATGAGACCACCATTACCTTGATCGCTACCAAAGATTGTCAAGTCAGCGCCCTGCTCGAAGAAGCAGTAGAGCAAGAACCCACCCCAACAACCGAGACCCCACCCAGTCCAACAACAGAAAATCCACCCACTCCAACACCCAGCACACCCCCCAGCAATCCTACCCCCGTGAATCCACAGCCCGTCATCCCCGATCCTGTCGATGCGGCCGATGCTTGTGCCCAACCCCTCGAATTCGCCCCCAATGGTCATACCATCCAAGTCAAGGAAGCCTGCCGAGGATTCCAACGCGATGAGATTAATGACCTCAACCTATACCATTTGGTAGGAAAGACCCCTACCTTCCAAGGCGTGACCTATACCATCGTCGATGATTTTAGCATCCGAGATCGACGAGACCAAGGCTTGCCCATGAGCAATATCGTCACCACCTTCGTCACCAATATGAATAGCCTATTCTCTAACAATCACGGCTGTGATGAACAACAAATGAATTGCCGGTTTGTCAGCAGCACCTTTAATGAAGATATCAGCCATTGGGATACCAGTAACGTCACCACCATGGATTTTATGTTTCGAGGAGCCAGTGCTTTTAATCAAGATATCGGCCCCTGGGATACCAGCCAGGTCACCAGCATGGCAGCCCTATTTGAAAAAGCTACCGCTTTTAATCAAGATATCGGCCAATGGAATGTGAGTCAGGTGACCAATATGCAATGGCTCTTTCGGGAAGCCATCGCCTTCAATCAAGATATCAGCCGATGGGATGTCAGTAGCGTCACCAACATGGGAAGTCTCTTTGCGGATGCCACCGCCTTTAATCAAGATATCGGCCCCTGGGATGTATCGCAAGTCACGAACATGAATCACCTATTTGCTAGGGCTACCGCCTTTAATCAAGATATCGGGAATTGGAATGTCGCCAAAGTCACCACTATGGCCTCCATGTTTCAAAAAGCCACCAGCTTCAACCAAGACCTCCCTTGGAATCAAAAGGTCGCCAAGGTTACCACTATGGCTCGAATGTTTCAAGAAGCCACCAGCTTCAATGGCGATATCAGCGACTGGAATGTCTCAGAAGTCAAACTGATGCATCACCTCTTTTATCAAGCCTCCGCCTTTAATCAAGATATCGGCGACTGGAACGTCGCCAAGGTCACCTCGATGCTCTCGATGTTTAATCAAGCCTCCGCCTTTAATCAAGACCTCAGTAAATGGAATATCGGAAAAGTCGAAAATGCCCAAGCCTTTGCCTCCGGCGCCAATGAACAATGGGTTGACGATGAACCCAAAATGCCCCCCTGTCTCTATGACGGCTTCCTAGTGCGTAATATCCTCTCAATCGATGCCAATGGCATCACCATCAAAGCCAATCCCTGTCAAAATAAGTATATGGGCCAAAACAATCGATTAATCAGAAAAACCGCCCGATTCAATGGCCAAAACTATCGCATCGCCGATCGAGCGTTGCTGCTACGCATCATCAATCTTCCGGCCGGAGAACATACGTATGTGGGCAATGTTGAGCATCTCGTGACCACCTTCGTGACCGATATGAACTCCTTGTTCCAAGGGAAAGCCACCTTTAATCAAGATATTAGCTCCTGGGATACTAGTAGCGTTGAGAATATGGCTTCTATGTTTTTTGGGGCAAAGGCCTTCAACCAAGATATCGGATCATGGAATGTCAGTAATGTGACAAATATGAGTTTTATGTTTACTACTGCTCTTGCATTTAATCAAGATATCGGATCATGGAATGTCAGTAGTGTGACCAATATGGGTCAGATGTTTGAATCGGCTACGGCCTTCAACCAAGACATCGGCGAATGGAATGTCGGTAATGCCACCACGATGTCTGCAATGTTCTATCGAGCCAGTGCCTTCAACCAAGACATTGGCGATTGGAATGTCAGCAGTGTTACCAATATGAATTCCATGTTTTCAGGAGCGAGTGTCTTCAACAAAGATATCGGTGGTTGGGATGTCAGCAGCGTGACGAATATGAGCTCTATGTTTAATCGTGCTCTTGTCTTCAACCAAGACATCGGGAATTGGAATGTGAGTAGTGTGACGACTATGGCTTCGATGTTTGTTCGAGCTAGTGCCTTTGATCAAGATATCAGTGGTTGGAATGTCAGCAAGGTGACGAATATGAGAACGATGTTTTTTTCAGCTACGGCCTTTAATCGAGACCTTAGACGTTGGAATGTTAATAAAGTTACAAGTTGCTTACTATTTTCTAATGATTCTGCCTTAAGCCAAGCCAATCTGCCTCCCTTTAGCAACTGTACCCCATAAGGTCTATAGAGGTTGAGGTTTTTTGGTTTTAAACGATTCTGAATTCAAAAACTGACAAAAGCACAAGAATTTTGTGCCTTCGTGTGTCATTGGAATTCAACACCAAGGGACCTTTAAAATCCTATATGAGTTGTGTCCATGAGGATTGATGAAATACAGATAAAATAAACTATATTTTATATCTAATTTTAGGTTCAGGTAATGATGTAATGTGGCGTTAGAAATAATAAGAGGGAGATTCTTGCATTAAAACTTTTGATTTCCAATAAGATAAACGATTAGATTAAAAAACCGCCATGTTTGGTTCGCTATTGCAACATGAATCACGTGTTGATTTGATCTTTTCTATGGGATTGAGGTAGTCAAATTGACGAACATTTCTGCTATTGATTTTATTCAAGTACTTGTATTTCTTAATTGGCATAGTGGTCGATAATTTCTCCTTTTGTAAACCACCTCCCAAGTACTCCAATTCGGTTTTCAACAGTACCTTTCTCTTGGAACGAATACGGTCTATTAAAAACCGTTTCGATGCCGAATAGCTGCTTGATGAGGTAGTGTTTGGTAAATTCCAACCCACGATCAAAGGTGGTGATTTTCATCACTTGGGGCCCGATTTCTTTGATGTTCTCAATAATCACTTGAGTAACCTATTTTAATCGGCAACTTTTTAATCTTTTTATTAAAGTTTGGCTCTATCGGTCCGTAACATATTTTGCTTCCAATCCATTCAATTTGCTTCAAAATCTCCAAAATCCACATGCTCTAGAACAATGGCGGTCATCTATCGGTGAACTCCCGATGTGTAATCTGCCCCTCGGGGGTCTTGTCATTCCCATGCATAGGTTCTCTCAGGGCATGAGTCGATGGCGATATCACTTGTTCTATAGAACATCCCATGGTGTATGCAATAGGCGACAATCTATTCAAGACACCACCGTTATTCCACCATTAGGTGTTTAATGGATTCTTTAACTCACTACGTCAAATAGGTACGATATGCTTTCCCGTTTTTCTCTCTTGGTGGCTTGTTTCTTTGATTTATCGGCTTGAGTATGCCCCTTGTCTTGACTTCCTTTAATGGGGATGACCACTAGTTTTCGTTCTCCGATGAACGTCTCATTGTTTGGTAATGGATTTATTAGCGTGTCCTTGATTGATAAGTGCTTCCAATACGTACCTTTGTTCTCAATTGATTTTTAATATTTCATATCCTATCATTTTTTGAAACTTCAAAGTGGAATCTTGGTCAACCAATCGTCTGTCTAAGGGGGCTAAAGTTGCAATAGATAGTTGAGCTTAGTAATGAACCGATTTGAAATTTCTCTATGAACTTAATCAAACCCATTCATTTTCTCTGGCTAGTAATCATTCTTATCGCATTTGTAAAATGTGGTCAAAGGGGGACTTTAACTGGAGGGCCTAAAGATTCCATTCCCCCCGTTTTGATCAATGCCTCCCCCAAGATGAATACCGTCAATTTTGATCGAGATGAAATACGATTAACCTTTGATGAGTTCATTACACTCAAAGATATCAACAATCAGTTGGTGATATCACCACCATTAGAAATTGGGGCTTATACCTTGAGTCCTCGTACTGGTGCTACAAAAAAAATTTCTATTAAGTTAATCAATTTGCTTAACCCAAATACAACTTATACATTCAATTTTGGCAAAGGGATTGCCGATAATAATGAAGGAAATATTCTATCGAATTTTGCTTACGTATTATCCACGGGAGATGTCATTGATTCATTAACACTTGCTGGATTAGTAGCCGATGCGATTGAATTACAACCGCCTTCAGACATAACCGTCCAATTATATCGAATCGACTCTACCTATACCGATTCCATCATTTATTTGGAAAAACCCTTGTATGTTGCCAATACCTTGGATAGCACCTATTTTAAATTTAAAAATTTAAATGAGGGGAAATATCGAATCATTGCTCTTAAAGATCAAAATGCCAACTTTTTATTTGATCAAAATCAAGATAAAATTGGATTTTATAGTCAGTATGTTGATCTTCCAAAAGATACCGTTGTGAATTTGAAACTTTTTAAGGAAACAATCAATTTTTCTTGGGACCTCCCCGAATTTTTCAATAATCATTTGATATTACTCGGATACTATGGCCAATGGGCCAATCAATCCATGGATATGATCAGTGAAGTCCCTGAAACTTTTAAATCTATAATTTCTAAACCTAATGAAACGGATTCTTTATATTATTGGTTTAAAGGAGCTAAAGTAGATTCCTTAGAATTTCGATTTTTTCAAAAAGATTCTTTAGTCACTAGAACTTTATATCTGAACAATCCACAAGAAGATTCTTTAGTCATTGAACAACTGACTGTCAACACACTCCACCTCAATAAATCTTTTGATTTGTATGCCAATAGACCCATTATAACTATCGATACCACCCAAATCTCCATTTTTGACATTGATACAACACCAGTTGCCTATAAAGCTATTTTAGACCACAACAAACATGTTATTTCACTAGACTTTCAGACTACGCCCAACGATCAGTATCAAATTAATCTTCAACCAGGGGCACTTGTTGATTTTTTTGACGCCACCAACGACAGTCTTGAACTTTCAGTCAAAACGATGGGTCTTGAAGACTATGGTACCATTACAGTTAATGTGATTGCAGATTCCCAACTGCCTTATATATTACAACTGGTCAATAATAAAAGTGAACTAGTTCGATCTATCGTTAAAAATCCAGAAGATGAAAGCTATGTATTCCAATATCTTCTACCTGGAACTTATTTTATGCGATTGATTATAGACACTAATAACAATGCGGTTTGGGATACTGGGAACTTTTTAAAAAAAATACAACCTGAGCAAGTCATTTATCACCCCGATACACTCGAACTTAGAGCCAATTGGGAATTTAATGAACAGTTTAATATATCTCAAACCGATCTCGATCTTTCAGAAAACCAAGTTGATTCCTTGCTGAAATAAGTTTTTGTTTGTCTAATTCAATGCATGAAATCTGTTGTTTTTTAATCATTTTTGGAGATAATCTATTACCTAACGCATCATAAATTCTAGAACAACCCCAATAATTCAATCCATTGGGATCTTTCCCAATTCGATTAACCCCAATACAATAAGATATGTTTTCCATGGCTCTAGCTTTTAAGAGTGTTTTCCATGCATTGGTCCGAGGTTGTGGCCAATTGGCTACAAAAATGATTAAATCATAATCTTGTGTATTGCGACACCAAACCGGAAATCTTAAATCATAGCAAATGCGAGCGCAAATCTTCCAACCTTTGTACATCCAAATCCCTCGGTTGGTTCCTGAAGTATAAAAGTTCTGTTCTCCCGCTAAACTAAAGGTGTGTCTTTTGTCATAAAAATAATTTTCATCATTCCACGTAATCCAGACTAGGCGGTTATAATATTGATTATCTTCTGATATCACTAAACTACCACATACCGCTGTAGAATACTTTTGAGATAGTTTTTTCATCCAACGAACCGTTGGACCTTCCATGGTCTCTGCTATTTTCTCAGGCTGCATACTATATCCTGTATTAAACATCTCAGACAAGACAATCAAATCTGTTTCAAGATTTTGTTGTTTAGAGAGTAAATTTTCAATTCTTTGGCAATTCGACTTGGCTGAATGCCAATCGATACTTGTTTGGACAATCGTTGTTTTTAAATGGTTCATGTTTTGATTTTAACTTAAGTATTCTATACTTTTGGGTCTATAAATCTGAGAATTAGTTTCAAATCATTTTAATATAAACTATCAAAATTTTTGGGTAGTTTTAAATTACAAAGATTCGTTGGACACAACCACTATAGCCTTTAAGCAACGATTTTTATTGAACTTATTGATTTTGTATATTATTTGGATAGTTTTATTTATCATCATTTGGAATCAAGATTATTTACCTAAGTATTTGTTGTGGCTTTATTTGTTTTACATCATATACTGTTTTGTTGAATTAATTTTTAAAAAACAAAAAGGGTATGTGCATTATCACGAACGATACATCATGAAACCTTCACTATTTAACTCCCGAAAAATCAACTTCAGTGATTTAAAACATGTGCGATTCACTCCTTTTTTCATCGAAATCATCCATCAAAAAGAAAAACTCAGATTATTTAAACATAGTCTATCACGCAAAGATTTTCGATTTTTAGAAACAAAACTTAAAACCAAATTTCATTTGGGTTGGAATTAATAATCCATTTTAATCAACCCAAGAGATATTGGCGGTTCATTCGAGCAATGTTTTCTAGTGAAATACCCTTTGGACATTCTATTTCACAGGCTCCTGTGTTAGTGCAGTTCCCAAACCCCTCATTGTCCATTTGAGCAACCATATTCTTCACCCGCCTTTTGGATTCAACTCGTCCTTGAGGCAATAACGAGTATTGTGAAATTTTTGCAGAGACAAACAGCATAGCCGATGCATTTTTACACGCTGCAACACATGCACCACAGCCGATACATGCCGCGGCCTCAAAGGACAAATCAGCATCAACTTTTGGAATAGGAATAGCATTAGCATCTTGGGTATTACCGGAAGTATTGACACTGATATAGCCTCCAGACTGCTGTATGCGATCAAAAGAAGTGCGATCTACCATCAAATCTTTAATCACCGGAAATGCTTTCGCTCTAAAAGGTTCAATGGTGATGGTATCTCCGTGTTTAAAGCGACGCATATGCAATTGGCAAGTAGTTACAAAACGGTCCGGACCATGAGCCCTCCCATTAATGAATAAAGAACAGGTGCCACAAATGCCTTCACGACAATCATGATCAAAAGCCACTGGAGATTTTCTAGAAGAAATCAGTTGTTCATTGAGTACGTCTAGCATTTCAAGAAAAGACATTTCTGGATTGATTTCTTTTAATACATAGATTTCAAACCTCCCTTTGGATTGTGCATTTTCTTGTCGCCAAATTTTGAGTTTTATATCCATTTTAGAGTCTGAATATTATTTGTATGATCGTGATTTCACTTCAATATCATGATAGCTTAATTCTTCCTTATGAAATTTGGGGCTAATTGGATTCCCTGTATACTCCCAAGCGGCTACATACATGAAATGTTCATCATCTCTTAATGCTTCTCCTTGTGGCGTTTGAGATTCTTCTCGAAAATGCCCTCCACAAGATTCGGTCCGGTCGAGAGCATCGATGGTCATCAGTAAACCTAATTCAAAAAAGTCTGCCACTCTACATGCTTTGGCCAATTCCTCATTATACTCATTGGCGCTTCCAGGCACCAAAACATTTTTTTGAAAACCTTGGTATAATTCTTTGATTTTTTCTATGGCTTCTTTAAGTCCTTTTTCGTTTCGAGACATGCCACAATAATCCCAAATGATGCGGCCTAGTTTTTTATGAAAATAATCAACGCTTTTGGTACCCTTTTGCTTAATCAGTTGATCGATTTGTGATTTGACTTGATATTCGGCTTTTTCAAATTCTTTTGAATCAATGGAAATAGGACCTGTCCGGATATCATCGGCCAAGTAATCCCCGATGGTATAGGGAAGTACAAAATAACCATCCGCTAATCCTTGCATTAATGCAGAGGCTCCCAATCGATTGGCACCATGGTCTGAAAAATTTGCTTCTCCGATGCAAAAGCAACCTGGAATTGTGGTCATCAAATTATAGTCGACCCATACCCCACCCATGGTATAATGAACTGCGGGATAGATTTTCATGGGGGTATTGTATGGATTTTGATCCACAATTTTTTCATACATCTGAAATAAATTACCATATTTGGCTTTAACCACTTCTCTTCCGAGATTCAGCGTTACTTCTACATTGCTTTCATCCAACCCTTGGAGATGTGCTTGTTCTTTTCCATAGCGTTCGATGGCACTTTGAAAATCAAGAAATACGGCATCTCCCGTCACATTGACACCATAACCGGCATCACATCGCTCTTTAGCCGCCCGTGAAGCAACATCTCTAGGCACTAAATTGCCGAAGGCTGGATATCGTCTTTCTAAAAAATAATCTCGTTGGTTTTTTGGAATATCTTCTGGTGATTTTTTTCCTTCTCTAATGGCTTGTGCATCTTCTAATTGTTGCGGAACCCAAATACGACCGTCGTTTCGAAGTGATTCTGACATCAAAGTGAGTTTTGATTGATAGTTTCCACTCACGGGAATACATGTTGGATGAATTTGAGTAAAACAAGGATTGGCAAAAAAGGCTCCTTTTTTATGAATTTTCCAACCGGCTGAAACATTACTTCCCATGGCATTGGTGGATAGATAAAAGACATTGCCATATCCTCCCGAAGCAATCACAACGGCATGGGCTGAATGTCTTTGAATTTCTCCGGTAATTAAATCCCGTGCGATAATCCCTCTAGCTTTCCCGTCGATTAGTACCAATTCCATCATTTCGTGTCGGGAATACATTTTTACTTTTCCTCGAGCAATTTGTCTGTTAAGGGCTGAGTAACACCCCAATTGTAGTTGTTGACCAGTCTGTCCTTTGGCATAAAATGTTCTTGAAACTTGCACGCCACCAAATGATCGATTATCTAGCAGACCGCCATAATCTCTTGCGAATGGAACGCCTTGAGCCACGCATTGATCTATGATGTTTGAAGATACTTCAGCTAAACGATAGACATTCGCTTCTCGTGCCCTATAGTCCCCCCCCTTAATTGTATCATAAAAGAGTCGATAGATGGAATCGCCATCACCGACATAATTTTTAGCAGCATTGATTCCTCCTTGAGCTGCAATAGAATGGGCCCTACGAGCAGAATCTTGAAAACAAAAAGCCTTTATATTATATCCTAATTCGGCTAATGTCGATGCAGCAGAACCCCCTGCTAGTCCAGTTCCAACCACAATAATATCGATAGTCATTTTATTGGCTGGCGATACCAACCGAATGTTGCTTTTATGAGACGTCCATTTTTCAGCCAATGGACCTTGAGGAACTTTAGAATTCAATTTAACATTCACTTTGATTACTATATTCAAGTTGATTTGTTATCATAACCGCCATTCATCCATATTAAAGTTTTTAAAATCCATTATGGGTGAACTAAGTGTTGTGCCGACACAAAATGATGATATAGTGCTATAAATATAAAGCCCAAAGGAATCACAATGGCAAATGCTCTAGTGGCAAAAAGCAATCCTTTTTGAATTATTTTTTTCATACCAAGAGTTTGAAATGATGACGAGAACCCATGGTATAGATGCATGCCTAAAAACACAAATGATAGGACATAAACAATCACTCTCCAGTAAGGTTCAAATTTATGAACTAGTTCTTCATAATACCTTTGTTTATCGATTAATTCAGTATTAAACATACTTCCTTCCACATATTTGTGTTTTATTTCTGGTATCCAAAAGTCTATAAAATGCAATACCAAAAATAGGAGCACCACGCCGCCTGAAATAATCATATTTCTTGACACCCAAGAGGCATTTTTACTTCCTTTGAATTGAGCATAAGCAACCCCTCGAGATATTCTGTTTTGAATTTCAAGAATAAAACCCATCACAAAGTGGAAAATAATACCAAAAATCAACACGGGTTGCAATACGAATTGAACCAATCCATTATAACCCATGAAATGGGACCATTGATTGAAAGTCGATGGACTAATGACTGATGAAAAATTAATGGTAAAGTGCTGTAGTAGAAAAACCACCAAAAACAGACCTGAAAGGGCCATAATCACCTTTCTGAGAATTGAAGATTTTAAAATACTCATGAGTTCGATGCAATTTAATCCAAAAAACACAAATTAACTTTCCTAGTTCCGACCAAATAGTGGTAGAACTAAAGTTTTATCAAAAATGCTAAATGATTTATTATTACCTACTAATGCACCTCTTTATGATATAATCTATCAAATGCATGATCTGGTTTCCCAATGTATTTTAAAAAATACTCGCGTTCAACTTCGCGATCACAATCATGTAATAAAAAGTGTTTAAATTTCAATTTTGAAGCATTATATACACTCTGCATACGACTTGGTTTGGAGTCTTTATTCCCTTTTGGCGCATCAATAAAAATAACATCCCAATTCAATTGGTAGGCTACATTGGGTAATTTAACAGTGAGTTTTTTTGGGTTATCCATAATTCTTTTCCATTGTCTTCTCCTAGTAGTGTATTTAAGTTTTTCAATCAAAATTTCAGGATTGATTTCTCTAGCTTTTCGAATCCATCTTCTGTCATTTTCAAAAAACCAAGTTTGTCCTCCATGATTAATCTTTATCCAATAGGGACTATCATTACCCGCTCCAAAAACAAGTACATTTCTAGGGCTACACTCGTTGACTAGTCTCCCAATGTATTCATACTCTTTCAAAGAACATTGATGGGGATTGACATCAACCAAGCCATGAAAATCAACATTCATAAATGTTTGTTCTCAGTTCGTCAAAACCGCAAGTTAGCAATATTTTTTCAAAACAAATCAATTGACAATCGATTTTTTACGATACACTAGATGGTCAGATTTACCATTGAAGAATATCTTTAAACTTGGATTATATGATGCCAGTTTTCCTTGATTGAATTCAATAGACGTATGAGCGGACGAGCTCTATGATTTTTTCTAGAATCTATATCGGAAATATCGCTTTGTGTTTTGATAGGATCTACACAATAAGGTTTTATCCCATAAAGAATTAGTTTATTTTCCCATGCATATTGAATGTCGACATCAACTGGACGAAAAATCGTCTTGCTATTATCAAGTAATTTTTTTGCCCCAGTTTTAGAAACAATTTGTCCATATGCCCCAGTAGGTGGTTTTTTTAAATATTTTATCAGCCTAAAATCATTTAAAACCTTAACAACTCGAGTTTTTCGCTTTATTGGCTTTTCACCAATTTTTATGTAATCCCAATTAGGGAAGGGATGATTGTATAAGGTTAAAATAATTTCATTTAAATTCTTTAGAAGTTTTACATCATCCTCAATTACGATGGCGAAATCTATTTTATCTGAAAGAATTTTTTTCCAGCATTTAATGTGGCTTAAATAACATCCAATTTCTCCTATTGATAGCGATTTATGATATTTGTTTCTGTTTTTTTTCGGGTTGTATATCTTCTTTAGATGTTGTAGTGAATCTTCCCGCAAATCGATTCCGGAAATACGTTCATAATCTAACTTTTGTAAATCTAGTTGTTCTTTGATTCTCTTCCAACGATCTTTTGAAGTGTTCAGATTAATGACAAAAATCTTATGCGATAAACAAGACATATTTTCTCACTTAAAAATTCAAGATCAAACAGTTGTAATCAATCATTAATAACAACATTTGTTTATTATATGGTCAAAAATAACGTCAATGTCACGAATTAAACCATAAAATTTATAATGAAGAGCGTATTTGTTGAACAGTTATTCTAAAATAAATAAGTGATATTTGATCGCTCCAATTCAAGATTTCTTTCTAGGACCTCATTCGTTTATTTTATTTTTTATAACGTGGCCGCTAATCATTTTAGGTTTACATTAGATTTTGGTTGGTATTCAATGTCATTATGATCTTTCCATGTATTAATAGTTTCCTATAATTAACACAAAGATGAAGCAAAAGGAAAACTATCCAATAGACGCTGTCGTAACATGGGTAGACCCATCTGATCCTATTCGTCAAACAGCGATTAAATCATTCTTAGCCCAGGTTAGTGACTCAATGGAGTCGAAAAAGAATGCCATCGGTAAAAATATTGAGGAAATAAAATATACTGTTCACTCCATACTGAAGTATGCTCCTTTTATTCGCAATATCTTCATTATCACCGATCAACAAATCCCGAGTTTTTTAAAATCAAGCAACCGTTTACCCTATTCTAAAGTGAAAGTAGTTGATCATAAGACTATTTTTAAAAAAGATATCGCCATGCTACCCACATTCAACGCTAGAAGTATTGAAACCAAGCTCTATGAAGTTCCTCGATTATCCGAACACTTTATCTACTTCAATGACGATATCCTATTGCTCCAAAAAACAACCCCAACCGATTTTTTTATTAATGGAAAACCTATTTTAAGAGGAAAATGGAAAAGATTTAAAGAAAACATCTTCTACAAACAACTTTCAAATAAGAAAAAAAAACATCAACCCGGGCATATATTAGCTCAAGAAAAAAGCGCCAAAATCATCGGTTTCAAAAAACTCTATAAATTCCATCATACGCCTCACCCCATGAGAGTTTCAACCTTAAAGACTTTTTATTCAGATAACCGAAGTATCGAATTGAATAATATCCAATATAAGTTTCGAAATCATAATCAGTTTTTAAATTCAGCAATTTCATATCACTTAGAAATAAAAAACAAAACCTATTACATAAAACAAGACTATCAACTCCTTCATTTTAGGCATTACAAAAAACCTTTTTTTTGGTTGAGGTTTAAACTGCTTCATTTAGGCAATAGAAAAAACAAACTGTTTTTGAATTTACAAGATTTAGATTTATGTCCTGAGAACAAGTTGGCATTCATCATAGAGTGGCTTGAAAAAAAATACAAGATTTAATTCTTGATATTTCAACTCGTCAACCCTTTTAAAACCGTTTCGATTTAGTGACTTAACATGCAATGAATATAGAATAGAATATGGTCTTCCATTTCATTTTTGAGACCTTTACACTAAAATTTTGATTTCCCGCTAAGGTAAAGGATTTAATCGAAAATCCCTTTTTTTATTTGACCATTGGTTTTTATTGTTACTTTTTGGTATATCGTACGCGATAAGCATCATTTCAAATCTTATGAATCCAAACCCATGTGTTTTTTGAATCCCCATCAAGGGCGTCGCCGCACAACGACCCCACCGTTTTTTAATCAAATCAACGACCTTATCGATTGAGAACCCATTGAGACTTTATTCGTCGAAAACGATACATTAGGCAAAAAACAACGAGGCCAAAAAATCGAGCATTCCATGATGTTATTGAATAGGCAACTCCTCTCTGTCTAGTTTCATTGATCGGATGTTCGGACCCAAGAGTTCATTAAAGACCGTATTCGATGCACCGCTTTTTGTGATTGAGACCTAGCAGATGCCCTTCCCAACCATCGCACGCGGTCTCGCTTCTGTTGGGAGTTGACGGCCAAAACGATTGATCAAAGCATCATGGAAGAAATCCATCGACCGCTCACCGAAAAACAAGCGATCATGCAAGGCACGGCCGTGGTAGATGCCAGTATCAACACTAGTCTCTTTATGCCCAAAGGTCAACTCAAGAAAATGGCTCAAGACCGAAAAGAAGACCAGCGTAAAGAGCCAGGCACTCTAAGCCGAAGAAAGCGATCATGCGTAACTAGAAGAAGATCGTCCCCATGCCGACCATGAAGCTCGTTGGTTCAAAAAAAGAAAAACGACCGATGATGGTTACCAACAGTACATATGGCCACGACCAGAAAAGGTCTGATGCTAGGGTACACACGGTGGTGGCCAATGAGTAGGACCGTCAAGGTCTCCAGCCTTTGATAGAAAGTCTTTCGGTCGAAGAACGACAACGAGTGTTGGCTAATAAAGGCGACCCATCAAAAGAGAATAACTAGCTCTTAGAGGCGATGGGCAGTACTTCTTTGGTGATGGAAAAGGGGGATCGTAACCAGCTTTTGACTAAGCCATAGAAAGAGTAAAACAACCCCATCAGCCAAGAACGTTGGGTGGTGGAACAAACCTTCAAGTGGTTTGGCTCGCTGGTTTGGCTGTCAAGTCACTCGATTTAAAAGATTAGAAAAAGTCCATCACCAACCTATCTTGGAGTCCATGGCCTATCATTTAAAGAGATCATCAAGTATGATGGCTCTCATGCCAACTTAAAAAGGAGAATCAAGAAAAAAAGCTCTCAACGTTCTATTCGGCTCAAAAACCAAGGGGAAACGAGCCAAATAGGCCAAAATCAGAGAAATATCGTGATTTTTGGAAGAAAGCAAGATCGAATGAGTGGATCCATTGACTAAAAAAGAAACATGGTTTTCTCATCGCACCCTATTTTTTTGATTTTGCATTATTTAAAGGGCTCTTTTTTTTATTGTATTGACATATCGAACCATCCGAAATATTATTTTTTACTTTTGAACCACATCAAGAAAAAGACTTAAAACATCTTATAGAAAGCTTAGGAAATACGATAATCAAGAATTAACGCCACGAAAGTTCACTGAATTAGCAAACTATATTAAAACAGAAAAATGGACCCCTACAGTGTTTGTGACTAGATGCTAGAAATGAGCCCTTAAAGATTTAGGGAATTTTGTTTGTTAGAAATAACTATTTTAAATGAATTAAAATCAAAAAACCATCCGTTAATTCTGATTCATCAAATCTTCAATTTGGTCAATTTCAATCGGAATCTCTCCCATGAGATTAATTGGTTCTCCTTGAGACTGAATCACCACATCATCTTCTAAACGAATTCCAATCGATTCTCCTGAAATATAGATTCCAGGTTCGACAGTAAAAACCATATTGGCTTCCATCGGATGTTCAAGCAAACCATAATCATGAGTATCTAACCCCAAATGATGTGAGGTGCCATGCATGAAGTATTTCTTATAAGCGGGAGACTCCTTGGATTGATTTTCAATATCTGAACGATCTAATAATCCTAATTTGAGTAATTCGCTGGTCATCAATTTGCCAACTTCGATGTGAAATTCTTTCCATAAGGTACCTGGCAATAACATTTTTGTGGCCTGATTTTTTACACGGAGTACTGACTGATAAACTTGTTTCTGTCTTTTTGAAAAGACGCCTGAAATAGGAACTGTTCGGGTCATATCACTGCAGTAATTTCCATATTCGGCTCCGACATCCATCAATAGCAGTTCATTGGCCTTGCATTGTTGATTATTTTCAATATAATGCAATACCAACGTATTTTTTCCCGATGCAATAATTGGTGCGTATGCAAATCCTTTGGAACGATTTCTAATGAATTCACCAATGTATTCAGCTTCGATTTCATACTCCCAAATTCCCGGTTGAATCAATGGAAGCACACGAAGAAATCCTTTTTTGGTAATCTGGCATGCCTTCTGAATTTGATTGATTTCTTCTGTTTTTTTAACTGAACGCAACTTCTGCAAAATAGGATTGCTTTTGGCCACACGATGGGCTGGGTATTGATTTTTGCAATAATGAATAAACCGATCTTCTCGAGTTTGGATTTCTACGGCTTGACGATAGTGTTCATTAGTATTGAAATAAAAAATATCGGCACTAGAAGCCAATTCTTTAAGAATCTTCTCAAATTCATCAAGCCAATAAATCGTTTTAATGCCAGATAAATGATGAGCTTGTTCTTGAGTGAGTTTAGAACCCTCCCACTGGGCAATGTGCCGATTCATTTTTGTGATAAACAGTATTTCTCGATGTGTTTCTTCGATGGCTTTTGGAAATAATAAAAGAATAGTTTTTTCTTGGTCTATTCCTGTCAGATAAAATAGATCACGATGCTGCTGAAAAGGCATTACAGAATCCGCGCTAATGGGATACTGATCATTGGAATTAAATACAGCAATGGCATTGAATTCCATTTGCTTCATAAATTCTTTTCTATTTTGAATATAGAGATTCGATGAAAGTGGTTTGTATTTCATGTCTAATTATCCTTCAAATGCATACATAAAATTTGAGAATGAAAAAATCCTACGAACTATATTTTGTAGTAGTTATTAAATTTCAATCCCGGACTCCTTTTAGAAAAGTTTAAATCAACATGACATAATGCGACACGATTGGGTTGAGATGGCATTGATGTTATACCTCAGATTTATCATATCCCATCTTTAGTTATATGATATTTTACTAGTCCTCTTATGCCATACTACCAAAACAATAAATAATCCCACCAATATTGACGGGAAAAGAATCATGGTCTGTAGAGTTTCTTGACCTTGATAAATATCCAATTCAGCACCAATGAGTCCAAGAGCTTCCCCTTCGGCTTTTGCGGTATCAATCCACCGACCAATGATTGGTTGTAATGAAGCGGCAGCAATCATACCAACTCCCCCCACAATAGATAGCCCAATAGCCCCAGTTTTAGGTAATCGTTCGGCAACTAATCCAATAATATTGGGCCAATAATAACCAATTCCAACTGCAAATATCACTGCCGATACATAAAGCATGAATCCACTTTGAGAACTAAATAAATAAATGCCGATAATCGCCAAAACAGAACATCCAAGCATCAATGATGGTTGTTTAAAAATAGCCACTAAAACTCCTCCAAAATAGCGTACCAAAGCCATCACCCCCGCCACAATCGATAATACAATCATCGGTTTCGCACCACTACCTTCTAGAACTTTTTCAATCCAATAGGTTGGACCAAATTCAGTATTGGCTATAAAAAACATACATAATAATATCAATATAAACCCAAACGATATCATGGATTTAAAATTGGTCAGTAAAGACTGTGGCCCAGAAACCCTTGGTTTGGGAAATATTTGCCCCCAAAATAATATGGCATAAATAATGGTTGGAATCATGATAATCCACATCAACGATTGCCAAGACCAACTGAGTTGATCTCCCAAAAAGAAAGCAATCAATCCTCCTAAAAAAATCCCTCCTGGAAACCACATATGAAATCGATTCATCAATTTATTCATTTTGTTTCCTTCAAAAGCGTCTGCTATCACTGGATTACAGGCCGCCTCAGTACAACCATTACCAATTCCAATGAGTAATGTGGAAATCAATAATGTTTGGTATCCTCCAGCATATACCGTTAAAACAATACCTAATGTGTGCGCAATAAAAGCAAATTGCATGATTAATCTTGGACCAATAACATTATATAATAATCCCCCCAATACCATGGATATGGGAAATCCAAGAAACCACATTTGATTGATTCTTCCCGTCTGTTCAGAAGTAAGTCCAAAGGTTAATTCTAATTCAGGAATTATTCCCGCTCTAATGCTAAAAGAAAAAGCAGTAGTGATTAATGCAAAACAGCTTGCATAGAACAATCTATTTTTATTCATTAGAAAAAATCTAGTTAATTAGGTGAAAGTTAAGAAAAAAATGAGTTTAACTTTTTTCCAATGTTTTGTGGCATCCACATTTTGAAATTCCACACCCTTTAATAGATTGGGATTGGGGCTTTTGAGGAAAAATCCGAGATATTAAATACATAACCGCCGCGATGACAAGAACGACCACAACAATATTTTGAAATAACTCCATTATTGCATTAGTTGAAAGGTAGACAAAGATATCATATAGGCCAAGAAAGTCATTGAAAACAGTTGAATGATTGGCCATTTCCATGTTTTTGTTTCTTTTTTAACAATGGCCACCGTACTCATACATTGTAAAGCAAACGCATAAAACAACATCAAGGATAATCCTGTTGCCAAATTAAACAGTGGCGTTCCATCATTCCTCTTTTCATTGGCCATTTTTATTTTAATGGTTTCATGTTTTTCACTATCGACTGAATAGATGGTTGCTAACGTTCCTACAAAAACTTCTCTTGCCGCAAAAGAAGAAAGCAATGCAATTCCAATTTTCCAATCAAAACCCAATGGTACTATCGCCGGTTCAATGCTTCTTCCCAATAGTCCAATGTATGAGTTCTCTAATTTATAAGCTTGAATCCGGGCCTCTAAATCAATGGTTTGATCCGATGAGTATTGAGTAGTTATAATATCTTCTGCTTGTTTAAAATTTTGTCTTGGACCATTGGTAGCCAATCCCCAAAGCACAATAGAAATCGCTAAAATGATTTTTCCAGCTTCGACAATAAACGTTTTGGTTTTTTCCCAAACGGTATACAATACATCTTTTAAAAGAGGGATTTTATATGAGGGCATTTCAATGACAAAAAAACTTTTTTTATCTCCTACAAATGATTTGTGGAGAATCCATGCACTCAATAATGCTGCTCCAAATCCTATTAAATATAGCCCCATTAATGTCAATGATTGGTAAGACCCTTTATCAGGGATCACTAGAGCAATTAAAATAGCATAAACTGGCAATCGAGCAGCACAAGTTGTAAATGGCGTCACTAAAATTGTAATCAATCTCTCTCGCCAATTTTCAATGTTTCGGGTTGCCATAACCGCTGGAATTGCACAAGCCGTCCCCGATACTAGTGGAATAACACTTTTACCATTTAATCCGAATTTTCTTAGCCCTCTATCCATTAAAAAAATAACTCTTGACATATAGCCACTCTCTTCTAAAAGAGCTAAAAAGAAATATAAAATGGCAATTTGGGGGATAAAAATTACTACCCCACCGATTCCGGGTATCAAACCTTCGGCAATCAAATTTGTCAAATTGCCCGTCGGGAAATTACTTTTGACCCAAAGACTGAATTGAGAAAAAGATTCATCAATAAAATCCATAGGAATGCTACTAAAGTCATAAATAGACTCAAAAATGAGCAACAAAATGCCAAAAAATATGATATATCCAAAAACTTTATGAAGTAATATTCGATCCAATATGGCTCCAAAACTAGATGCTTTTAAAGGATTGATGGTGAGTGTGTTTTTTAAAACCCGATTAATCAGTACATAGCGTTGAATGGTTTCCTTTTGTTGAAGTTTTTTTAGTGAGGGGGTACTCCGTGTTTGAAAATCTGAAGTGTCCGTGACGCGTTTTCGTTTGAGTTTGGTAAAGTTAGCTTCTTGGGTAATCAGCAACCATAGTCGGTAGATTGATTCTTTTGGAAATATTTTTTTTAAATCATTGAAATAATCAGCTTCAACTTTTGAAATATCAAAGATTTCTTGATTGGGAATTTGCTGATAGTTTAATAGCACTTGTTTTAGTCTATCAAACCCTATATTTCTTCTAGCACTGAGAAAGACCACTTTGGTGTTGAGTTCCTCTTCTAAACGATCGATGTCTATTTCAATTCCTTTTTTTTTCATTCGATCAGTCATGTTGATGGCTAAAATGGTCGGAATTTTAAGTCCTTTAATCTGTGTGAAAAATAAAAGACTTCTTTTAAGATTTTCTACATCGGCAATGACTATAACAACATCAGGATGATCTGGATCATTTTTATTTAATAATGTTTCAATAACAATACTTTCATCAATCGAATTTGCATTCAAGCTGTAACATCCAGGAAAGTCAAAGACTTTTGCTTTAAATTGTTTATTAAGGGCCCAAATACCCTCTTTTTTTTCAACGGTGATACCCGGATAGTTACCAACTTTCTGATTTAATCTGGTGAGGATATTAAAAACAGAAGTCTTTCCCGTATTTGGATTCCCCAATAAGGCAACCTTAATTTGGTGGGGCATTTTAAGATTTCAGTCGCACAAAAATGTTTTTGGCCGTTTCTCGACGAATTGCCAAATATGATTGATCTACTTTGAGGTAAATGGGATCTTTAAATGGTGCTCTATGTAAAAGGGTGATTTCGTTACCTGGCAAGCAACCCATTTCTATTAATCTAAGTGGTAATTTTTCTATTTTAAACTGATCAATAACTGCAGACTGTTTTTTTTTCAACAGATCTAAAGAAATCATTATTTAGAATAGTTTTAAATAGTAAGCAAATGTATAGAAATTGCTTATTAATTATATTTTTTCTTAAACTATTATATAGATTTCACCAAAATTTCAAAACCATCTCAATAAATGATCAATAAGTTGAAGACAAAAACCTAAAAAATCTAATTATAAGAATCCTTGAATACTATCTAGGATTTTGATTTCTTATATTCTTTTTTTAAGACCTTGATATCCTTTTCCAATCGTCTGATATCTTTAGCATCCGTCCCGTCATAAAAGCCTCTAATTCGTTTTTCAGGATCAACAAGTACAAAATTTTCCGTATGAACCATTTCAAGGGGATTCTCAGTGGCTTTGACAACCAAAAAAGACCTTCTTGCCAATTCAAATATTTCTTTTCGATGCCCTGTAACTAAATTCCATTTATCATCCACCACTCCCTTTTCAATACTGTAGCGTTTGAGTTGTTCAACACTATCAATTTCAGGAGTCACACTGAACGATAAGAATTTTACTTGTTGGTCATCTAAAAATTGATTTTGTAATTTGAACATATGATCTGTCATCATTGGACATATTGTAGGACAAGTCGTAAAAAAGAAGTCTACAATAAATATTTTATTTTCATAGTCAGCCAATGTTATCCTTTGATTATTCTGATTGAGCATCTGAAAATCACTAACTGTATGAAATCTTTTGATATGTCGAAGAGAAGAATCAACCAATTGAGCTTCGATCATGCTAGGTTGGTAAACCGGAAGTTGTTTTTCTGGAGATAACATCACAAAAAAAAGTGATAATATAATAGTCGAAAGTCCAACCAACGTCCAAATAATTTTACGGTATTTTTTATAACTAAACATTATCTATTTGATGTAACAAAATTAAATCATTGGTAATTTGATTACTTTCCAATAAAGATTCTATCGGGATATTGTTGAATATTAAGTCGATTAGACTTAAACATTTTTTACTTTGATTTTTAATTTTACACCCCATTAAAATTCAAAACAATGTCATTTTAGTAAGAATCGGAAAATTTCTTTTTTCGCAATCTTTTATGATGATTTATCTTACTTTATAATTACATCGAAATAGAATTAAATTTGCACCCCCTTTAAAGAGTCTATGCTGGAATTTTTCAATACTTCGGAAGTTTTTTTTATTAAAGTTTTTCAATTTTTATTAAGTCTATCCTTATTGATTATAGTTCATGAACTAGGACATTTCATTCCTGCGAGGATTTTCAAAACGAGAGTTGAAAAATTTTTCCTTTTTTTTGATATAAAGTTCGCTTTATTCAAAAGAAAAATTGGAGAAACCGTCTATGGAATTGGCTGGCTTCCCTTGGGAGGGTATGTTAAAATTTCTGGAATGATTGATGAGTCCCTTGATATCAAATCAAATAAAGAGTCTCCAAAACCATGGGAATTTAGATCAAAACCAACATGGCAGCGACTTATCATTATGCTCGGTGGAGTTATTGTCAATTTATTAGTTGGGTTTGGAATCTATATGATGATTCTTTTTCTATGGGGTAAAAATGAACTTAAATCAGAAGATTTACCCCTTGGTTTTAGCCCTACTCCCATAGCTCAAGAATTAGGTTTTGAGAATGGAGATCGATTAGTATCTGTTGATGGAAAAGAGTTAGATAATATATTGGATATTAATCGAATGTTGTTTCTCAGAAATATCCAACATGTTGAAGTTCAAAGAATTTCAGGCGAAATTAAAACCATCGAAATACCAGACAATATTGGCAACAAAATGTTTCAAAATGGAGAAATTAGACCATTCGAACCATCTATTGTACCCATTATAGATAGCGTGATTCCTAAATCACCAGCATACAGAGCTGGAATACAATTTGGTGATCAGATTATAGAAATTTCAAATCAACCCGTATATAGTTGGAATCAAATGACCCAATTGGTGCAAAAACAACCAAATCTAACAATAGAAATTGGGTACTTAAGAAATCAAATAGAATATTTTGTCAATGTAACTACCGATCAGAATGGTCATATCGGAATTTTTCCAAAACCTGTAGTCATTCCATTAAATAATCGTACGCTATCGCTTAAAGAAAGTATAACCGAAGGGATTGACTACGGATATTGGACATTATACGATTATATTGCTCAGTTTAAATATGTCTTTACTAAAAAAGGAGCTTCTCAATTGGGTGGTTTTGGAACCATAGGAAATTTATTTCCAAGAACTTGGGACTGGAGACAATTCTGGGCGACCACCGCATTTATTTCCATTATTCTTGCATTTATGAATATCTTACCCATTCCAGCTTTAGATGGAGGGCATGTTTTATTTTTACTATATGAAATGATTAGTGGTCGAAAACCACACGAAAAGTTTTTGGAGTATGCTCAAATCTTAGGACTTTTGATATTAATTTCTCTTGTGTTATATGCCAATGGAAATGATATTGTTCGGTTTTTAAGTTCTTGAATTGATAACACCCGAATTTATAAATTTGTCTTTTTAACTATCCTCCTTAGCTCAGTTGGTTAGAGCATCTGACTGTTAATCAGAGGGTCCTTGGTTCGAGTCCAAGAGGGGGAGCAAGTTCATCAGCAGTTGTTTAACGTCGGCTGAAGTTGAATTCTTTTTCTTACGATTAATGTGTCAATAAATCAAAGTTAGTCTCATCACTTTATTTTCAATCCAATACTTCAACATTCCCTAGGACTAGTCATCTTTCATCATCAGTTGATTCGGGTGAATTGAGAATTATTTAACTTTATGTCGTATGTTTATTTTGGCGGTTGTATTTTTTGATTCACCAAGGGGCAGATTATCAACCTTTTTTCCTTGTAATATACTCCCCTATGATTTTCCCTGATATAAGAGCAGGAGGGACACCCGGCCCAGGAACGGTTAGTTGACCAGTGAAATAGAGATTTTTTAGTTTCTTTGATTTCAACTTAGGTCTCATAAAACCAATTTGATTTAATGTGGTTGCCAAGCCATAAGCATTTCCTTTTGTAGAGGAATAGTCCGATTTAAAATCATCTACGCTATATATTTCATTAAATATGATATGCTCTTTTAATGACAGATTCAGTCGTTTTTCCATTCTATTGATAATCTGATTAAAAATCCTTTGATGCTGACGTTTATCTGATTTTAATCCAGAGGCAATTGGCACTAGTAAAACACACGATTCTTTTCCTCTAGGAGCAACTTTTGAATCTGTAACACTTGGGAAGTTTGCATAAAACATAGGTTTTGATGGCCACTTAGGATTTCCATAAATCGAATTCAAATGGGCGTCAAAATCAACATCAAAAAATAATGAGTGGTGCTTTATCCCCTTTAATCTAGTATCAAAACCTAAATAAAATAAGAGAGCTGAAGGAGCAAAAACCTTTTTATCCCAATATTTGGAAGAATATCTTCTATATTCTTTTTCTAACAACGATTCTGTATGTTGGTAATCAGCCCCTGATACAAGGATATCTGTTTGATGAAATTCATCGTTGATTAGAACACCAGAAACTGCTTTATTATTATTTGCAACTATTTTTTGAACCGTTGTATTGAACTTGAATTGGACACCTAAAGATTCTGCCAATTTTACCATTGCCTGAACGATACTAGTCATCCCTCCTTTTGGATACCAAGTCCCTAAATCAAAATCTGCATGATTCATAAAATTAAAAAACGAAGGTGTTTGAGATGGCTTTGCACCAAGAAACAGAGAAGGAAATTGAAGAAGCAATCGTAAATCAGGATTTTTAACGGCTTTATGTGTCCGTTTTTTAATATCTTGAATAAAATGTTTTAAGTTCAAAACGGTATCAACAGTCATGAGATCCAGTACACTTAGGCTTGGACGATAAACAATCTTATTCATTGCAATCTGGTAATTCTTTTTAGCTGATTTCATATACTTTTCTAAAGAAAGTCGACTACCTGGTTCATATTTTTCGAAAGAATCAATAATTCTCCCCAATCCACTATCGATAACAATATGTCTTTTTCTAGAGAAAAAAACTTCGTACGCAGGATCTAACCGCTGTAACTCAAAGTAATCGCTAGTAGATTTTCCAAAATCATTAAAAAAAGTGTTAAAAACATCAGGCATCCAGTACCAAGAAGGGCCCATATCGAACTGAAAACCATTTTTCTTCATGACTCTTGCCCGACCTCCTGCTATGGGATGTCTCTCTAAAACGGTGACGGAAAAACCACTTTTAGCTAAATAGCATGCAGCCGATAACGATGAAAATCCTGATCCAATTACTAAAATTTTATTTCTCATTTAAATATCCCAAATTCAAACTTTTTATTAACTCATCATGACCTTTTATCAAGCTAGAAAATCATATTGCTTATTCAATCTTTAGAGTTTCATCTAACTTATAACTTTTTGATCATATCCATCACTCAATATCCATAAATGGGATTGAGTAAATTTTGATGTTCTACAAATTTACTTTCTGCAGCCCAACGGATCCCCCTTGTTAAAATCTCCCATGATTCAGGATGCGTTATATCTTTTGTAGCATGTCCTAATGAACTATAAAATACCCGGCCGTTACCAAAAAACTTAATCCATACCACTGGGATAATCGCTCCCTGGATCCATTTATGGGCATCAGATCTAAACTCTGTTGTGGCCAAAACAGTATTGTTGGGATCAACATGCATGTAATATTGTTCTGTATGCACGGAATAATCCTCTATTTCCTTGGTGATAGGATGAAGTTGATCAATAATATGCACTTTATAATTAAGTTGTCCCCCCGGATGACTTACAAATTGCCCACCGACCATATATTGGTATTGCGTGTTGCTCCGAAAAGAATCGCCAATACCCCCATGAAAACCAGCAAATCCAACTCCTGATTGAATCCCATCAAGTAACCCTTTGATTTCATTTTCTTTGATTAGACCCATGGTGATGATTTGAATCACTAAATCAGTGTTATCCATAACATTTGAATCAGCATATATTTCGGTTGAATTTGAAAGAATGACTTCTGCTTTTTCTTGAATCAACCACTGTGATAGGATATCAGCTTTAATTTTTGGCTGATGGCCCTCCCATCCTCCATAGACTAAAAGTACTTTTTTACCTTCCAAAGTGGACCATGCATCTTGACCATAGCCATCAAAATAAAGTAGACATACCAATGTCATTATTATTCTCCACATGTTTATATTCTGTGATGTATTAATCCACAATCGACTTGATAAAGCGTCATTATACACCCATTTTAAGAGTTGAGAAAAGTAAATAAATTTAACCCTTACTAGGATTGTTGAGAGCAATATATCAAATTCATCTCACAACTCGTTTCCTTTTATATTCGCATCAATGAATCTAAACGTTTTTTTCTTATTGATGATTTTATTAATCGGATGCCAAGAAAGAAATAATTTATCAGAAAAAAACTCTGATAATCAAATTATAGATGCTAATGCTCCACAATATGATTTAATTGATTTTGAAATATCAAAGCTATCCCATCAAATCCATGATGAAGTTCAGTTAGATGATCGATGGGATGATCTGGTTGATTTAGAAGAGTCTGTATTGGATTTACTTGGTTTAGATAGCAAATCGGTTGATTCTTACTTGGTCAAAATAGACGATGATCTTCAAGATCTACAAGAAGGGACTTTTCCTGAAGTTTTTGATACCCAAGCCATACGCAGTCGACTTGCTTTAGTTCGAGCATTTAATCAAAAATCTACATTTTATATAGAGCAAGGGGATTCTGATTCCACGACTGTTGCTTTAGAACAATTTTTTATAGCCTATAACGCATTTATCAACCGAATCGAGTCAACACATTTAGAAGTCACTAGAACGACTAAAGATTCATTGTTGTTTCATTAGTTGAATGCCGATAGTCTCGGCAGTCTCAATCCAATTTTCATTCTTGATAAACTGGAATAAACGCTGAAATATTGGTATATTGAAATTCTATTTTTCACATTGAAAATGCATCGCTAGACCAACAAAAAATAAACACCAAGTATGGTGATCTTTTGCCACAAAATCAATTTATTTTCTCAGCTCCTCTCAAACTCATCTTGATAAGAAACAACCCCATGGTCGTGGAATTTTTATTCATAACAAATTGTCGATACTGAAATAGACTACATGATTCACTTTCTATGAGGTTTTGGATTTCTTCCAATAAGGCTTCTTCTCTATGAAGAAGATAAATCATCATATCCCTCTCTATCTTTTAGATTGATTCTTGCCATACGGAAGACA
This sequence comes from Flavobacteriaceae bacterium, assembly GCA_965221765.1. Lineage (GTDB taxonomy): Bacteria > Bacteroidota > Bacteroidia > Flavobacteriales > Flavobacteriaceae > Bin25. The sequence goes on along the minus strand of OZ244911.1, from coordinate 1,015,918 downwards.
TTAAAACATCTTCCGTATTAATGTCTTTTCCACAAAAAGGACAATCCATAAAAACCATCTGATCTGAATCAAGATTCAGAGACACACTTTTTCATTAAGTTTCAATAAAAATTAATCGATTAATAATCAACGCCCTATCGTTTTAATGACTTGTCTTTTTGTTCCATCGATTGAAATAATTGCTAAACTTTGAAACTCGGTGACTGGTTCAATAATTTTAAATATACTTGATATTCTTGTAACATCCAAGTCCTTAATGAAGGAATGGGAATGTGATAGGACCCGCTAGATTGAATTTGCAAAATACCACGATGAATCACGTTTTGAAACATCTTTTGAGCATTCTTAATCATCGGATTTTTTTCAAAATCTGATTGAATATCAAAACCTATTGTTTGACCGTTTTTATTCTCATTTTCAAATAATGCACTAAATATCGAAACACGTTCTAACAACTCCAATCCTTTAAGACACCTTAAATAATAATCATATTTTTTATCACGAGATGTTTTAAAAACATCATCTAATATATCATCCGATAAAAGACCATTATTTTCTTTCACTATTGTAGATGACACTTGACCATAACACGAAACATGATGTGCCCATTGATGCGTTTCTTTTGACATCTGCTCTATACCAATGATTTAATTCAGGATGTTTTTCATTTACCATTGCCCCTTTAACGATATAATCTTGAAATATTTTCTGCTCTGATTCTTTTTCTAGAACACTTAAATCAATCACACAATCGCTATTAAATCGGGAAATTTGAAATTCTTTAAAACTGCTTTCGGTATTACTTAATCCAGCAATTAAAAACACCAAACCATATTCACTTTGTGAATTATGCAATTCATCAAATAATTCAGTGGCTTTTTTTATTTTAGGACTTCTCTCATCCCGTCCCACACGAATCATTTGTGCTTCATCTAAAACCAACACCATTCGCTTGTTAATAAATCGAATGATTTTTGAGAATGTTTGTTCCGGTTTATCATAACGCATCTTTCCTCCAATAAATTTCAAATTGGCATGGACTTCCTTTGAAGTCTTTACGTAAACTTGATCGCCCATCAAACAATTATGCAATTCATCGGCATTCCATCGTATCTAATCCTAATTTTGCAATGATCCAATCTTTCTTTTCCACTATTTTTTCCAATTCTCGTAATAAAGCCGTTTTTCCAACACCAAGGAGATCCTTGTATTAAGATGGAATGCCCTTTTTTCTTTTCTTGAGATAACTTCAATATATCCTTGAAAAAATCAATTTCTTGATGACGTCCATGAAAGTAATCGGCTTCGCCTAGATCCGAAAAAACCACAATTCTTTTAGAAGACATAAACTACAATTATCTCAATAAAGATACGCTAAATCAAAGATTCTTTATGCTTATTCTCACTTAAAAAAAACTCTAAAAAAATCTCGTTGATTCAAATATGTGACGCCTTTATCCAACACATATTTATAAGTTTCTTCCCAATTAAGGACTCAAGTATTTCGAATGATTTATCATTGATGGCTCCATCGATAGAATCCCCCCCCTTTTTTTGAGATTAGGTCATAATCCCAAATAGGCTGACGTATGGGATATCATCATATGTCGATTTATTATCAAACAAAAAATAGCCTAGAACTTTCTAGACTATTCCTATACTTCTCCATGAAAACAACAGTACTATCTTATCTTAACATAAAAATTCTGGCACGATAATTTGTGCCAAACACTTTCAGATAGAAAACCTTGTAATCAACAGATTTATCCTAAAATTACAGAATTGATGTGTTTAATCGCGTCAACTTTCTGTTGAATCTACTATTTCTTCGGTTTGGTCTCCTATTATAAGAGGGCGTCACCAAAGAGTGGGTAAAAAATCTTGTGTGTGATTGAGCTTTCATAACTTTATTTTTAATGGTTACTCACCTATAATACGATTTAAAAAGATAAATGTTACACTTATTTTAAAATATTCTTTAGCTGTTTTTTGAGATAGAAATGATGCATGGTTGATTGCTTAAAGCGGTCCATCATTTCATTAAAACGTTCTGATTAAACACATTTAAATCCAATTTGATTGTAATACTATTGTAGAGATTCATCTACACAAGGTGCATAGGTAATGATGAATAAGAATAGATTCGATGCCATTTTTTGATAATTCCTAAATCTTTCATCATTTGGATTATTGATCTATTTTTTGACTCGGATTGATTTTCAGTTCTCTAGAAAATTCAAAAACTACTAGCTTGTATTCTTTATCTTTTTTTTCTAATGCTGATTCTTCTGTTGCCAATCTCTTGATACCAACCAATGGTGCATGGAGGTAATGAGAATAATGTATTGCCCATCTTTAATTCGATGAAAAATACCCTTTTCAACAATTCTTTAATATAAACTATTTGAGTAATCTAATGGATGACTTTCTTGAAATCTTTTGATCATCGTCTCTCGATTCAAAGGTAATAAAGGATGATTCTTATCAAGAATTCTTATAAGGCTATTAATTTCTTCATTCGTGAAAGTTATGGTTCTTCCTTCATGGTATTCAAATCTTTTTCTTACTCCTTTCTAACACCCTATTTAATCCCCAATCTGTTCATCTGCCATTGGGGGGGGGGTATCCCTATGTATTATTTTTTAAATCATCCGATGCAGATTGGCCATAAGAAGTTATATGATAAGGCCATCCATGTGTGTATTGAACCATTTCATCAATCCAACGATTAGCGTTCATCGTTTGATCCAATCTTTTAAAATAGTTCTCTCTGATGGTTTATCTAGCTGCATTTGAATTAATCTTGCAATCATTATCAAATCTATAGACTCCTAATTCTTGAAAAATAGATTCTGTATGACTCAACCCACTAATGGTTAAAATAATTGGAATATCAAACCCTCTATTATGGATTTCGTCAATCATATTTTCAACCGTATCTCATATTTAAACTCTGCTTCCAACACTTTTTTTTCAGATGTTATTCTTCATCCAAAAACAAGACCAACGGTTTTTTAGAAGATTGTAAAATTTATAAAACTGATGGTTGGAAAAATTCAAAATTCACTTCTACACCAAGACCATAAGCACCGACTTTCCCCTTGAAATTTTTTAATTTAACCTTCCATTCTCTTCTAAGATATTTTTTAGCAATTCGGTATCCCACAGCCTAATGGGCTTTATTTTTGCTATCTCTTTGAATTTTTCTAATAAAACTGTTTTCCAACGACTGGAGAGCCTTGAACTAAAAAACACCAGTGCCTCTGCTTTCCGCTTTAGCTTGATTCAAAGCATCCTCAAAGAGCCTTTGCTCTTTTTCTCTTCCATGAAACTATTTCGCTTTTCCTCTTGCGAACATAATGTTAAATTACGAAACATGATGCTTTCAAAAATCTGTAATCGTCTAATAGAGGCTGCGTTTATTCCAAGCGTCCTTGGTTCTCCTGCATTTCACATTGGCATCCATTGAATTGTTTCGAGATGATTAATTGGGGGTGTAAATCTCTTGTTCTCGATATTCAAAATCAACATTAGGATTCAAAATCTCTCGAAGTAAATCTCTTAAATATAAACGATACTCTTCGAGATAATCAACAAATGTGATGGGAGATTCTCCTTTTTTAGGTGTTGGAAAAACAATTGGCACAAAAATGGGATAAGGTCTTTTCATAGATATATTGCCACAGAGAACTCGGTCATTATTGAAATAATGGCTGAACGTTATCTCTTCTGAGTTCTTACATAATAAAGTATAAAATAATAACTGAAGTTGCAGTCTTTCTTCAAAGTTGAAATCCTTATCAAATAAATCTCTAATAGGGATTAATTTATGGGGCGATTCCTTATTTAATTTATAATCAATAATTCTAAGATAGACGACACCTCGTTCTGTTGTCACAAGATCAATACGATCAATGATCCCCCATATTTTCATTTTCTTACCATTGTTATGAAAATCAATAGAAATATCACTGATTTTTTTTTCGATATTTATTATCTTAATCGTTTGCCCCTTTTTAATAAACTTCTTTTCACTTTTAAGATAATTTTTAATATGCTGGGTCGTGATTTCTAAAAACAGATAATTGATGCCTTTATTGATTTTATCTCCACCAAAAATTTTCCGATAGGTAGTCAATACCTGTTCCTCGATGCCCTGAAGCATCAAATCATAATCTTGGGATTCCATGAATTTTCCTTGGTATGGTTTAAATAATTCCTCTAGAACATGATGAATGACCGTTCCTCTTTTTAATGCATCAATGGTAAATTCGATGGTACGAGGTTCTTGGATACCTAGAACATATCGATCGTAAAATTCAACTGGATTTCTTAAGTATAATAATACGGCTTCAGCGGAAATCCCTTTACCACATATCATATTTTCTAATTGCGTCATGATTGACCTATTTTTCTTTACCGATTTATTAATAGGTATTTGAGAAGTATTTAATCGGATTTTTGGATACTTTATAGGATGATGATTTTTTGATGTGAAATATTCTAAATACCGTATCCATCTGCTTTTTTCACCTGAACTAAATCCTGATGCATCTTGATTATAAAGCAAATAAACTTTTGAGGCCCTCTGTAATACACGAAAAAAATGGTACGTAAAGAGATAATCTTCTTCAATATAAGTCGTCAAACCATACTGTCTTCTAATTTCATCTGGAATCCAATGACTAGATTTAATCCCCTTAGGTAAAACACCTTCGTTTAAATGAGTGATGATCACTTGATCGAAATCTAATAGCCTAGAATCAAGTAATTCCATAATTTGTACTTTGGCGTTTGACTGATCCACAAATTCGATTTTTTCACTAGTTGCCAATTGACTAATCAGATATTTCAAATCAGATAATGATTCAATGCTTTGATATTCTAACTCATATCTCAAAATTTTTCTAAATAGTTTTCTGAAAGACTGGAAGTAGTATATTTTAGGATCTCTTTTGGCTCCAAAAGCCTTATAAGCATTAGAGGATTTAGGTAATTTTTCCTTTAAATAAAAATCACAGATTTCAATGAGTGATTTGATTTGGAATTCGGAACTTTTATTTTTTAGTGGTTTAAAAAACAAATCCAATAATGATTTGGATTCACTGTATGTTGCATTTCTGTTTAATTCTTGTATTTTTTCAAAACTCAAAACGCGCCTATATTGACTCTTTAATTCATAAATTGAATTTATGATTTTGAAATTATGAAATTCTAATAGTTCTTCTAAATAGCAAGTTTTGCTTAATCTCAAAACCATTTCGAAATCATATCCATTGTCATCCACATTTTCATGCATAGTGATTAAATAAGAAAAAAAAGTAAATACTTCGGTCTCGCTTAATGCATAACCCATATTGACATTCCACGGAATATTTAACGCGGAAACGCCTGAAAGCGTTGGAATTAAAAACGATTCATCGCCTAAAATTAAAGCTGTTGATTGAACGACATCATGGTTGTCTTTGATGATTTTGGTAGCACATTTGGTTTGAGCAACTATTTTAGGAAGTGCAATGATATTTATTTCTTTTTTCTCATTAAAAAAATCTCCTAATGTTGGAATTCCATTTTTTTTAAAGTAATCCCATTGATTGATATATTTTCTGAGAAAATACGCTGCTGGATGATCTTCATCATGAAAAAATGCCTTGTCGATATCCCAATACACGGTGGCTAAACCGCTATCCAATAATTTTTTGAGTATATCCTCCTCCGCTCTTCTTAGTGCAATAAATCCAATGAAATAGTGATGCCGTGTCGTCTGATTAATATATTGCTCTAGTTCTAAAGAAAATTCCTTAACAGCCATACCATAATAGGCTAACTTTTTCTCTCTTAATTCATCCACTAACTCTTGATAACAGTCAACCATCAAATCATTGAAGCCTTTGTAATCTCCGATGGTTTTTTTATGTCTGGGGTTATTTGAATTTTCAAAAATTTCATTAATTTCTTTGATTTGATGCAAATGAGTAAAGATCTTCTGGACCGATTGATTATTGGCATCGATTTCTTCAAATTCACCAAGTATCGATTCGGCCCAGTTCAAGTAATTATAAAATCTATTGGATTGATTATCGTTGGATAGCTTATTATAAACAGAATAAAAACGGTAGATCAATTCAATAGAATCGATTCTTTGGTATTTCAACCGATTGAAAAGAAAACGCTCAAAACTCATGATGTTCTTGTCTAACACATGTTCATCAAGTTGATTCGCCAGTGCTTGTTTAAAGTAATGAACAGCATTATTGTTTGGAAGAATAATGATCGATTGATTTAATGGTATGTTCGATTTGACAATCCCTCGAACCACTCTTTTTAAAAATTTTTCCATCAGTCTACTTCTATAACTTTTACTGTGCTATTAACCCACTCTACATAGACTAAATATTTTTCAACTGGTTTCTTGTACAGCTGTTTTAACACCTCACCATACTCCTTGAGTTGCTCGACATCCTTGCTATTCATTAAATCAGCATCCTTTTTAACTCTATATTTTGTTTTGTAGTCCATCAAAACCGTTTTATCTTCAAAAAGGACGATTCGATCTGGTTTGATACGATTTAATTGATTGTTTTTTATCTTCTCTGACATGATAATACCCGTTTCACAAATCACTTTCGAAGGATCTTGATTAAAATACATGGAGACCTGTTCATGATTAACGATCTTTCCTATAATATCCCTAATTTTTTGTTCCAATTCTGGGTTATCCCAATAGAGTTCACTATTGATTTGAATAGCATCATCAATATCAGAGGAGACTTTAATATGCTCCATAACGCTGTGAATTTCATTTCCTGTTTGAATCGATACCTTGGATTGTATATTTGTGTGTCTTACTATTTTATTGATCCATTTGAGTGAAGTCGATATATCTAATTCCATTAAATCCTCTTCTAAATCTATTTGTTTTAGAAAAGCATCTTGTTTTTTTTTAATATTAGAACTGATTTTTTGAAAATCACCTATTTCTAAAATCAATGAATGTTGCAATTCTCCAATAGATGCGATAGCTGATTTTGCAAATTCATTTGATTTAAAAAAGTGATCCAATAGCTTTTCAAGAGAGTTGCTCGTAGCGTGTTTGGGTGGAAATTCACTGAATATGAATAATGATTCGATGGCCCTTGTTGTCGCCACATAAAAATTATTCATTTCTTCATTCAACACATCAGATTTTAATTTTTTATAAAATTCACTCAATGATTTATTAGACCCCAATAATCTATCTTCTTGTAGTTGTTTCATGGGGGTAAATTTTTCCAAGTCAGACGAAATTGGAATCCATACCTTTTCCAATGGCAGGTCTATTTCTTGATCTGCTATAGGGGCCCAATCGGATTCTGCGCCTATTATTTGAAATTTTCTTCTGCAATAGGGTAAGATAACCACTGGAAATTCTAAGCCTTTGGCTTTGTGAATAGTTAAAATTTGAACAGCTTCCCTTTCAACTGGACTTTCAAAAGATAATTCTGATTTATTAAAATGCCAATAATCCAAATACTCATAGACGGTCACTGACTTTTCAGAAGAAAATTCATATACATTTTCTTGGAAATAAGTCAATGCCAACTTCTTATAATCAAGAAAATCAATTTTCCATATGGCATATTCTACTGATTCGTATAGGGTTAAGTTTTTAAACACATGCCAAGAAAATGAATGCACATAGTATAATTTCAGTCGATGGAAAAATTGATCCGTTGAAACTGTTTTTTTTTGATTTTTGGATTTTGAAGAATATTGTGGAGCAATCAGTTGGATCACAAAATCATGATAATCGATTTTAGATTTTAATTCTTCATTATGATGCCATAATTTTTCAGCTATTCGTTTTAAAATAGCCTTATCATTAGGGGATACACACAATTCAAATAAATCAATAATTAAAAGAACTTCGGGAGCGTTTTCAAGTTTTAGCGAACCTTCCGAAATAAATGGAATTTTATAATGTAAGAGCTCTTGTGCAATGATGGAGCTTTGACGATTAGTCCGAACCAATATGGCTATTTCAGAATACGAATACCCTTTGATTTTAGATTCAATAATAGCTTTAAGTGCTTTAATTGGGATGATGTCATTGAATTTTTTATTCTGTGATAATAAATGGGTTTCTTTTCTTGATAAGAATTCTAATTTTTCTTCGATATTATAGTTTGAGAATCGCTCAGATTCTGTTTGAACTTGCTTTTCAAGTTGTTTTATATTAAAGCCATAATCCTCGTTAGACGGCATTTCTTTATGATAGTCTTTGTGCATTAATTCAACTCTTACATAGCCATCATTCTTACTGCCAACTTTTTGTTTTACATGGGAAAACACCCATGAGAACTGCCTGTCCTTAAATAACTCAGATGCAAAGGCATATAATGCATTATTGAATTGGATAATATTTGCGCCACTTCTGTAATTGGTATCTAAAGTTTCAATACTTTGGTCAATTTGAAATGGTTTGGTTGCGTTGGTTTCTAAATCCAATAATTGTTCACTTTTTCCCCCTCTCCACCGATAAATCGCCTGCTTAGGATCCCCCACTAGAATTAAACTTCCTGGTTGGTCGGTATGATTGCAGGAATCTCTTTCAGACTCATCAATAGGTTCGAGTACATTATCAATTAATGGGATGAGGTTGTTCCATTGCAACATTGAAGTGTCTTGAAATTCATCTAAGAAATAATGCTTGTATTTTTCTCCAAAACGCTCATAAATAAATGGAGTTGGTGAATTTTTGACGACATCACCCACTTTTTGATTTAATTCACCGAGTAACATACGACTTTCAGATCGCTGAAAATGGCTGATCTTTTCTGCCAACAATTGAAGCATCGAAAAAGGCCCCCAATTTTTTAGTATCTTATTATACAGCGTGAATTCTTGAGCATATTCTTCCATTTGTGATTTATATACATGGAATTGATGTGTTAGATGTTTGTTTGTTCTCAATGAAAGAAACCTTGAATAGTCTATGGATTTATATTGAATCCATTCCCTTCTTTTAACATCAAAGGCTTCTTTGAAATATAGCTTTTGACTATCATTGAGGTGCTTATCGATTAAACGAATCTCAAGTAAAAGCTCGTCGATGAGTTTTAGCATTTTTTTTTGAAGAAGATTTCGATTGATTTTCAATGTCTTTTCAATGGTATTTAAATCATCTTCCGTCAACATTTTTAGTTTTTCGATATAGTATAAGTCGTTTTCGCTGTACAGTTCATAACAAAGCTTTTTGATGGGGTCCAACTGATCCCAGCTTTCTCCTCGAGAACTGATTTCATGACAAAACATTTTAAACTTTTTAGTCACCAAATTATCGTCCTTTTCATTCACCTCCCAGACCAAACTTTCAACGATATCATTGACCATTTTTTTTAGATTCAATTCGATTTTGAATTTTTGAGGTAATTGCAGATCTTTTGAAAACATTTGGACGATTCGGTTGGTGAATTTATCTAATGTGATTACCTGAAAAGCGCCATATTCTTTTAGTATACTTTTGAGTATCCTCCCTGATTTCAATTGCAATTGATTCCTTGAAAAATCTATTTGTTGGTAGATAGATTCCGCAACATGATTATCTAAATTTTTACCTTCAGAAAATTCAGCTAAATGATCTAGTATCCTGGTTTTCATTTCATCGACTGCCTTATTAGTAAAGGTCAGAGCCAATTGTTTTTTAAATTGCCATGGATTATTAGCCCTCAATAATTGTGTTAAATAGGATTTGGCAATAATGGATGTTTTACCAGATCCCGCTGAAGCAATAACAACTCGAAAACGGGTGTTTGATGAGCTCATTATAGAATATTTTTTAGATTTTCAAACCACATGAATAATTGGGGTCATTAACTTATTCTCATTTGATTTTTTAGATGATGTTCATCCCCTTTTGATCCTATCTTAACAAACCGTAAGACAACCCATTAATCAAAACACAGCCTTAAAGTAGTGGAATTCTTTCGTCCCCTGTTCGATTATAAAACTAAGGTTTTTTCATCTTTTCGTCGAGTATTCAATCCCCAAAAATCAATCTCTGAAACCAAATAAAAAGGTTCAAGGGTCTTTTTTAGGTTCTTTGATATGCTAATGATAGATTCCCTCATCACTGAACCCTAATCAACTATTTTTAGGTACCCATTGAATTAACAATCGATAAAGATTCATCGTCTCTATGATCCATTAGAATGGTGATTTTGTTAATTACAAGTAAAATGGTTTATCTGTTGGACGAATGATATATCCAAAGTATCTCATGTTATTAGTAATGCATGAACCAAGCAATAAACTATTTTATTTTTCCGAATGATTTCAAAAAGTTCTTTTACTAAAAAATCATTATCGATTATTCGATGGCGAACCTTCCAAAAGAATTCTCAAAGACCATATTCTTCAATCAAAAAAGAGCGGAGTGATGGGATCGGTACCGAACTCATCCCATCTTGATCCATTTGAAACAAACCTTTGGAGAGAGCCGTTTGATATAAATCATTGGCTTTTTCGAGGGATAATTTTTTAGAAAATAATTTAATGACATCCTCCACATCAAATTGTTCCGGTAATTGTTGCATCGCTGAAGCAATTAGTTCTCTAGTTTTTCGACGAAATCCATCACATCGCTGTTGGTAATAGGTATGTTTTAAATCATCACCATAGATCAACACTTGTTTTAATCGTTGATCCGTCAATTTCTCACCAATTTCTAAAAAATCACAAAAAGCATTGCAATACGATTTGATATGACGAGGCCAACAATCAGTTCGTTGTGCGATGTGATTAATCCAAAATGTCGTATCACTAGGGGTTTTCATTTCCTTGGTCAACCAATCATGAATAATAGCTCGTTCAGCATTTGATTTTAAAGGTTTTAAAAAATGAAGACATCCTGGATTAAATCTTGAAAGGCCAAAAGATCTCAGTATTTCTTTTGAGTGGCTCAATCCTCCGAATAAAAGAATAAAACCATGCTTTGATTCTAAATTATGATAATAATTTAGAAAATCCGATACTTGAGAATGATATGGCCCTGACAGTAAATGTTCTAATGTTTGCACTTCATCTAAAATCAATAAAGTGGATTGAGAAGAGATGATAGATTCATTTAAATAATTGGTTTCTTCTAATGTTTTTGGTATAAACCCGAATTTAAAAATTTTAAAATCGACACTAAAATTAGTTTCTATTTCTGTCGATTTTTTATTTTGAGATAAACGTCGAAATAATTCTTTAGGGTCATATAAGCATCGAGCATTTAAGATAATCGTTTGCCAGCCTTGAGCTTTCGCTTGTTTTTGATGTTGATCGATGAGTGCTGATTTTCCAACACCAGGAGGCCCTTGAATTAAAACACTACTACCGATGACCTCTTGAGTTGTTTCATATAACAATCTTTCAAAAGAATCTCGTTCTCGACTCCGTCCATGAAAGTATTTGGCAGGACCTCGTTCAATATGTCTTGAATGATGACGTTCTTTCACTAATTAAAGATGTTATCCCACAAAGATAAAAAACCCAGAGCTGCGGTGACCATAAAAGGCTTCACATCCGGGCTTTCTCCATGGATTCGGAACTAATCGTGGAGTTGATGGTCTTATCCGACACTGTCGACACAACAATGAAAAACAAATAGAGAACATTATGCTCATTTTGTCAAGGAATTAAAATCGAACTATGAATAAATATTACAAGTGTATTTTAAAGAACACATCAAAGCCTTGACGTTTGAAGAATGGCCTCAGCCAATCAATAAGAAATGACAAATCAATCTATACCATCTGATATTGACCGATGTAGGCGTTCCAACCGTTTGGATATCAATCAAAAAGAGATTCTATGTATGCTGAATGGATTGATCGTGCCAATAAATTCGCTTCGGCCATTATTAAATAAATTTTATCTTTTGCCATGACTTGAGCACTCCAAAAGAATGGGATGGATTACTCCTATAATCAAATTGAGCCCTAAATTCACCGCCTAGCATCGCAAATAGACCAAGCATCATTTTTTCTGCATGAAAAAATAGCTTTATTCATGCGGGCGCAGATTGCATCGGTATGAAAGCCACGCACTCGATTGGATTAATCCTAATCATTACAAAGAAGTGGGTTGGGAAAACTAAAACGAATCCAGTGTATCGGTGCTTTTTTAGGCAATCCCATAGCTCAACCGATCAAAAGCAGTATGCCATGTTCAACTCGCTAGTGCAACATGAGCCCACGTTGATTTTATCTTTTCCAAAGGACTACGGTAGTCGCATTGACGAACGCCTCTGTGATTTATTTTGTCTTCCATGATTTGTATTTCTTGGTCGGTATCATCGTCGATATGTTCTCCTTTTGTAAACCCGCCTCCTAAGGACGTCAATTGGGTTTTCAACGGTGTCTTTCTCTTGGGACGCATACGGTCTCGTAAAAGAAGTGTCGATACCCAATGGTTGCTTGATCAGATCGTGTTTGGCAAATTCCAATCCATGATCAAAGGTGATGGTTTTCATCATCGCTTGAATCACTGGCCCAATCGACCAAAACGAATAAGAGATCTCCTCTTTGGTTCCCAATCATGACATCGACTTCAACATCACCGAAAGGCACTCGGTCTTCCACCATGGTCGGACGCAGCTCCATCGATGGACAATCTTCAATACAGCCTTGATGTCCCTAGTAGTTTCCACGTTGGCGTCTTCTTTTGCCATGACGTAGATACCGATACCACCGTTGGTAAGAGGCATCCGATGTTTTGTTCCCATGCTTGCCAGGCCATCACTAGCGATCGATCTTTTCGATGGAGACGCCTTCTATGCCTTTGGCTTTCTAGTAAGCCACCACCAACTCCGGACTCCAATGCTATTCCACCATCTAGTATTTGATGTCGTCTTTGAGGGCCTGGGTCCACTTGATGAGACGAGGTTTTCTTTATTCTCTCTTGACCACCTTCCGCTGGGCTATATCGGCCTGGTAACATCCCTTATCTAGACTTCGTTTCGTGATATTAGGCTGTCGTTCTCTCCAAATGGTGGTCCGATGAACGATTAGTTCTTCGGCCATCGCTTGATTAGAAAGCCCTTGATGAATGAGTGCCTCCAATAGGGACCTTTGTGCTTGGTTGAATTTTCGATATTTCATATTTAGTTGTTTTTGAAACATCAAAATGGGACCTTATGAACCCCTCCCTCAGTCAACATAGTTGACTAGGAGAGTTATGGTTGTACTAGATAGTTGAACTTGTATCTAGGTATTTTGTAATTTTGTCCATAAATAACCAAATTATATCGCATGTCTTTCAAATTACCCAAACTACCTTATTCCTACAAAGCCCTAGAGCCCTATTTTGATGCCACAACCATGAAAATTCACCATACCAAGCATCATGCTGCCTATACGGCAAATCTCAATGCATCCATTGAAAACACTGAATTGGCAAATCAATCCATCGAGGAAATACTGACCAATTTAGATTTAAAAAACAAAGCTCTAAGGAATAATGCTGGTGGATACTACAACCATAATTTATTTTGGGAAAGCTTATGCCCAGAAGTACGACCTAGCTGTCCTCCAGAAAGACATCCTGTTTCTAATTTATCAGAAGCTATAAATTCTAGTTTTGGCTCCTATGACGAATTTAAAGCTCAGTTTTCAAAAACAGCAGCGGGGGTTTTTGGATCAGGATGGGCTTGGCTATGTTCTTCCAAAGACCGGGCACTATGCATTTGTTCTACGGCTAATCAAGATAACCCCTTGATGCCAGGAATCGGTTGTCAATGCACTCCCATCTTAGGTTTGGATGTTTGGGAGCATGCCTATTATTTGAATTACCAAAACAGAAGACCCGATTATATTGCTGCCTTTTTTAAAATTATCGATTGGGATAAGGTTGAAAAAAGACGTCAGAGCATTATTAGCTAAATCACCTTTGATACAGAGAGTTAAAGTCATTGATTTTTTGATTCAGTAAGAACGTTTAGATTTGCCTTCATAAAAATTGACAAAGGCCTGATTCACCACTCTATTGCCTCCTTTCGTAGGATAATTACCTGTAAAATACCAGTCACCTCGGTGATTTGGACAACATATATGCAAATCTTCAATTTTTTGGAAAATGACTTCAATTTCAGCATTGATGTCATCAGCTTTTACGATGGTTGCGATTTTTTCAGAAATCTGATCAGACGAAAAATCTTTATAAATTTCTTTGACATAATTTTCTTTGATTGAATTCTTCTGATTTAAAGCTTTCCGACAAAGATTATAAACTCGGGTAGTGACATCGACAAAAGTACCCTGATCTTTGTGAAGTTCTAATACGGCTCTGAACGCTATAAATTGCTCAATTTTTGCCATATCAATCCCATAACAATCGGGATAGCGTATTTGAGGGGCACTTGAAATGACGATGATTTTTTTTGGTTGGAGTCGATCTAGCATCATCAAAATACTCTTTTGTAGGGTAGTTCCTCTAACAATACTATCATCAATAATCACAAGCGTATCTGTTGGTTTTAAAATACCGTAAGTAACATCATAAATATAAGTAACCAATTCATCTCTCGACTGATCTTCAGTAATAAAGGTTCTCAACTTAGCGTCCTTAATGGCGATTTTTTCGATACGTAAATTGAGCTTTAAGATTTCTTGGATTTCTTTAAGGTTGACTTTTTCTCCAGCATTGAGATTAGCCCTGATTTTAGATTTAATATATTCCTGAGCCGCTTCTATCATGCCATAAAATGATGTTTCTGAAGTATTGGGGATGTATGAAAAAACCGTGTTTTCAAAGTCATAATTTATTCGCTTTATGACTTCGGGGAAAATAGTTTTCCCTAGTTTTTTTCGTTCCCTATATATCTGAGCATCACTCCCTCTTGAAAAATAAATTCGTTCAAATGAACAAGCTGCATTAGGACCTGGATTTCTAACTTTTTCAATCGATGTATCACCATTTTTTTTGGTTACCAATACATGGCCTGGAGGCACCTCTTTGATGGTCTCAAATGAAAGATTAAAGGTGGTTTGTATTGCTGGCCTTTCCGAAGCGGCCACCGTCACTTCATCATCGGAATAATAAAACGCAGGGCGGATTCCATGGGGATCACGATATAAAAAAGAATCTCCATGCCCAAATAATCCGGCAATTGCATATCCTCCATCCCAATATTTTGATGCTCTTCGAAGTACTTTGGCAATATTTAATCGTTGGGCGATTAATTCCGTGGCACTAGTTTTGGAAACCCCTTCATCTTTTAATGTTTTATAAATTTTTTGAACCGCTTCATCTAAAAAATGCCCAATGTTTTCCAACACCGTGACTGTATCAGCTCGTTCTTTGGGATGTTGTCCAAGTTGCACCAAATTGTCAAAAAGTTGGGTAACATTAGTCATATTGAAATTTCCAGCTAAAATGAGATTTCGATGTTTCCAATTGTTTTGCCGTAAAAAGGGATGCGTATTTTCGATTCTATTGGATCCATAAGTGCCATAGCGCACATGACCAAGCATGACTTCTGCCAAATATGGGGCTTTTGATTTTAGCTTATCGATATCATACCATAATTCTGGTTCTTCTCGATAAATCATTTCAAGTCGTTCATTGATACGACTAAAAATATCTCGAATGGGATGCGATTCTTTGGATCGGATTCTGCTAATATAACGTTGACCCGGCTGCATATTGAGTTTAATGCTAGCAAAGCCGGCTCCATCTTGACCCCGATTATGTTGCTTTTCCATCAATAAATAAATCTTATTCAACCCATAAGAAACAGTACCATGTTTTAATTTATAATAGGCTAGTGGCTTTTTGAGATGAACTAAAGCCAATCCACATTCATGCTTGATGGAATCGCTCATAAACTTGGGGACTTGGTTCAGATTTAGATTCGATATACGTACTATACTGCTTGAGTCGAATATTTCTTGATTTTTGGTTTAGATGCACTAGATTTTTGAGTCCAAAATCTTCAACAACAAAAGAAGCCGAAACGGTACCATGGGCCATGGCCATTTTCATATTTTCAAAAGAATAATCCTTTGACTGAGAAAGATAACCAATAAATCCTCCAATAAAACAATCTCCTGCACCAGTAGGGTCTATGGTTTTACCTACCGCATATGCTGGAGAATAATAATATTGATCTTTGGAAAATAGATAGGCTCCGAATTCTCCTAATTTAATAATAATAAATTTTGGGCCCATGGCCATTAATTTCTTGGCCGCATCATGTGGATTCAGTTTATTTGTTAAACTAAATGCTTCTTCGTTATTAATGGAAACAACATCAACTTTTCCAATGATTCGTTTTAAACAAGCCAATTGACTATCTATCCAATAGTTCATGGTATCTAAAACCGTCAATAGAGGGGGGGTTGAAAATTGGTTCCATATGCCCCATTGTATCTTAGGAGAAATATTGCCTAAAACAAGTATTTCAGAATTTATCAGTGCATTTGGAATAATGGGGTCATAATTTGTAAAAACACCCACTTTAGTTTCTTTGGTGGTACGACCTGTGAAATCTTCATTATAATAACCACTCCAAAATAAGGTACTCTCCGTTTGTTTTGTTTCTAAATGTTCTAAACTGACTCCTTTATTAATTAAAAAATCTCTATCTGCTTGCTTAAAATCTTTACCGACTATTGAAATTAAAGAACACTCAACTGCATAAGAAGAAACTACTACTGATGTGTATGCACCACATCCACCAAGAATTTTTTTAACTCTTCCATATCGCGTTTCGATATCGTCATAAGCAATGGGACCAAAGACAAGAATGGGTTTATCCATTGAAGCAAAAATAAAAAGTCTATCGGATTAATTTTCTACTAACTTGCAATATATATTTATATACAAATTCTTCGTCCTTTTGTATTGAACGATTAAATGCTTATGAAGATTCATTAACAACTTCGAAGTTGTTTAAATCATTATATCTTTTATCTTGTCGGAAATCAAAAGTCTTAGTGCAAAAAAATCTCCCTCTTTTTATTGCTAATTTCACATGATTGCCAAAACTAGAACTATTTAGATATAAAATCTTTTTATCAGTATTTAATAACGTCTAATTGAAACTAGTCCTATAATTTATTGGTGAAAAACCTCAATTTCAAGCTCAATTAATCACACACTTAAGCCAACTTTCGTGCTTTCATCTAGCTTTGAATTTGACATCTTTCTAAAACAAAAAATATTTCAAAAAGGCTTAAAAATCATGGTCTATTGATTCATCAATTATGGTTCGCAATTATTAAACGAAGGACGGCGTGATGGAATTAAGACTGAATTAAGAAAAATATTATTGCAACTGGTAACGCCACTGACGATCCAGCGACTGATATCTTGATTGAAAGACGTGGCTCGAAAAAACATAAGCTTCATACTAGTCACGCTACTCACATCCCAAGCACTAATATCTCGATTGAAGGCTCTAGTCAATTGAAACATGCCATCCATATTTTTGACATTACTCACATCCCAAGCACTAATATCTCGATTGAAGGCTCTAGTCAATTGAAACATGCCAACCATACTAGTCACGCTACCCGTATCCCAATCCCCAATATCTCGATTAAAGGCTCTAGCATCAGTGAACATACCAGTCATATCGGTGACATTACTGACATCCCAATCCCCAATATCTTGATTAAAGTTAGTTTTATTAGAAAATAGATTTGTCATATCGGTCACCAGGGTGGTACACACGGCATTGGTATGATCAGCCGCTGCCCATGCTTTGAGCGAGGCATTATTCACGATGGTATACTGGGTTCCATCGAGGGTAGCTTTTCGTCCCACGTATTGGGCAGGGTTTTGCAGCACGGGATTGATGATGACCGTGACCCCATTGGTAGCTTTTTTTAGCAAGGGCGGACAAGTATCGCCAGCGGGGATTTGATTGCCATGGCAATCTTTGGTTTGCATCGGACAATTTTGAGAGCGAGGAATCACCGAACCATCCCAACAGGTTTTGGTGGCGGGTCTCGCTAGACAATCTTCATCCACGGGAATCTGCTGTCGGTTGCACTCTTTGGTCTGGGGCTGTGGGCGACTAGGACAGGGTTGATCAATGGGGGTGGGGATGCCATGGCAATCTCTGGTTTCTTCGATTTCTTGTAAATCACAAGCGGTAAAGCGAGGCCACCCATCGGGGGTGAAGGCACTCTGTTGAGCAAACTGATGGCAATCGGTCACTTGTGAGACGGTCCACTGGCTGAGATCTTGTTGGAAAGCGGTGGCTCCCTGGAAGAGTTTTTGCATGGTGGTGACGTTGCTGACATCCCACGAGCGGATATCGGCATTAAAGGTGTCTTGGCTCCGGAAGAGATTGCGCAGATTGGTAACAAAGGTGGTATTGATGGTTTCGAGGGCCGACCAGTCTTGTTGTTGGATGAGGGTTCGTAGGGCGGTTTGATCCACGATGCGGATGGCTAGGGGCTCTGGGTGTTCTGGGTGGGCCAGGAGCTTGGTTTGTCCGATGAATCGTTCTCCTTGGGGTCGGCTTCGGATGGTGAGCCCATTGGTATCGAGATACAAAGGGGTATCGAGGGTGAGTCGGGCGGTGATGGTACAGTCTTTTTGGACTAGGAGTTCTAGGGTGTTTTGTTGGGGGTCGAACGACCCACAATCGCTTTGCCACTGCTGGAGTTGATAATGGGGTTGTAGGGTGAGGGTCACGGTGATGGTTTGGCCTAGAGGGGCCTAGAGGGTGGGGGTGATGGAGCCACCGGGTCCCAGGACGTTGGTGGTGATGGTGCGGTGGGTGTTTTCAAAGGAGGCTTGCAGGGAGCAGTCTTTGGTGGCGGTGAAGGTGATGGTGCTTTGGGTGGCGGTGAAGGAACCACAATCGCCGGTCCATTGTTGGAGTTGATAGCCTGGTTGGAGCGTGATGTTGATGGTGATGGTTTGGCCATGGGGGACGGTTTGGGTGGGGGTGATGGTGCCGCCTGTAGTGGCGGTGGTAGTGATGGTGCGGGGGGCTTTGAGAAAGCGGGCTTGGAGTTGGCAGTGACCTTGGACGGTCAGGGTGAGGGTTGGCTGGGTGGGGTCTTGGAGGGCTGGACAGGCACTCTCTGGGGAGGCTTGCCATTGGTCAAAGACAAAGTGTTCTTCTGGTCGGGCCTCAAAGGTGGCCGATTGGCCATGGGTGAGGGTTTGGGTGGCTGGCGGGGCGATGGTGCCGCCGGGGTAGCGGTGGCGGTGAGGGTATAGGGGATGGCCTCAAAGGAGGCTTGCAGGGAGCAGTCTTTGGTGGCGGTGAAGGAACCACAATCGCCGGTCCATTGTTGGAGTTGATAATGTTCATCAGGGGTGGCCGTGATGCGGACGGTTTGTCCACGGGGGAGGCGTTGCTGGGGAGTGATGGTGCCCCCTATGGTGGCAGTGGTGGTGATGGTATAGGTGGGGGGAGTCGACGGCAGACTAGGAGTGGGTTCGGACGAATCGGTCTTACCGCAAGAACCCATCAAGAATAGCAGACTGAGGGTCAAAAATACCCCCCCCCTTTTTTATAAAAAGGCGTTGGCTCCATAGAAATAATGGGTAAAGAACTATCATCATGGTTTGTCGTCATCTGAATGATAAAACGAAAATACATAAAATTTTATTTCTGCTTGGTCTTGGATAAATGCAAGTGATGCCTAGGTCAAAGAAGGCCAAATGGATGTGCCATCTACAATGCATGCGGCAATTCATAACCGAATATGCTACGAATGAAGTAGTCACAACCATCGTTGAAATTATAACATAGTTTAAAGACTTTTCATGTCAATCACGATTATTATATCCACTATCAGTCATCAAATTCCCCCCTTTTATAGCCATTGCTACTAACTGATCACATCGCTCATTTCGAGGGTTTGAATCATGACCTTTAATCCAATGAAATTTGACTTGATGCAGGCGGTATATTTTTAAAAGTCGTTGCCACAAATCGGCGTTTTTTCGATTTTTAAATTGCTTCTTTTCCCAAACAAATATCCATTTTTTTTCAAAAGTTTCCACAACATAACGTGAATCCGTGTAAACATTAACATTTTTTTGATTGTTTTTTAATTTTTCTAGACCCATGATGACGCCCATTAGTTCCATCCGATTATTGGTGGTTAGTCGGTACCCTTGCAAAAGTTCTATGGATTTGGTCTGATTTTCAGTTTGATATTCCAAAATAACACCGCAACCCCCTGGCCCTGGATTATGAATACATCCCCCATCAGAATAAAGCGTTAATTTACCAATCATAGGGAAGATCTTCAAGCAATGCATGAATAACACTAGCATAATAATAATGTTCTAGTTTTAATACTTTTTGAGCAATGTCTTCAAGGGTATCATTTGGCGATATATCCACTGATTTTTGAAAAATAATAGCTCCCGAATCATAATGGTGATTAACATAATGAATCGTCATGCCAGTGATATTATCACCACTGTTTTTGACGGCTTGATGTACATGATTACCATACATGCCCTTCCCGCCATATTTAGGCAATAAACTTGGATGAATATTGATGATTTTTCTAGAAAAATAAGACACTATTTCATTTGGTAATTTGAGTAAAAACCCAGCCAATACAATTATTTTTGGTGAAATGTTTTTCAATTGTATCAAAACCTCTCCTGATTCTAACTGAGCTTTAGAAAAAATAATAGTTTCCATACCAAAAGGCTGGACCTTTTCGATAACCCCTGCATTGGCATTATTACAAAAAAGAGAAGTTACTTGAATTTTTGAATTGTTTTCAAAGTACTGACAAATGCGCAAGACATTGCTTCCACTTCCAGAGGCAAAAAGAACAATTTTTGATACTCGATTCACTTTTAATGATAACTTCAACTCATAATTCAGAAGCAAATTTATAATATCAAAGTTGCTAAATTTGTCTCACTAAATTTTTCTTATGTCTGATATAAAGTCAAGGGTGAAAGCAATTGTAGTCGATAAATTAGGGGTCGATGAAAGCGAAGTGGTCGATGACGCTTCCTTTACTAATGATTTGGGTGCAGATTCATTAGATATTGTTGAATTGGTTATGGAGTTTGAAAAAGAATTCAACATTCAAATAGCTAATGATCAACCTGAAAAATTCGCTACTGTAGGACAAGCCATCCAATACATCGAAGAACAAGCATAATCTTACCATGACTGCACCAAGAGTTGTCGTCACGGGTTTGGGTGTCTTGTCACCTATTGGAAAGGATGCTGTTAGTTTTTGGAAAGGATTGGAGTTGGGGGCTAGTGGTGCTGCTCCCATCACTCTTTTTGATGCTTCTAAATTCAGAACACGATTTGCTTGCGAAGTAAAAAACCTCGATATCCATGATTATATCGATAGAAAAGATGCACGCAAGATGGATCGATTTTGTCAGTTGGCCGTGATTGCAGCGGACCAAGCTATAGCAGATGCCAACATTGATTTCAATAAAATTGATAAAACCAATGTAGGGGTGATTTGGGGTGGAGGAATTGGCGGATTGGAAACCTTTGAAAATGAGTTGATTAAGTTCACTGAAAACGATAAAAATCCTCGATTTAATCCGTATTTAATTCCTAAAATGATTGCTAGTATAGCTCCAGGATTGATTTCAATAAAACATGGATTTGGCGGCCCTAATTTTGCAACTAATTCTGCTTGTGCGTCCTCTTCTCATGCCCTCATTGATGCCCTAAATTATATTCGTTGGGGGTATGCGGATGTTATTTTAGCAGGAGGTTCAGAAGCAACCGTAACCTATGCAGGTATCGGTGGTTTTAATGCCATGCATGCTCTTTCTACACGCAATGATGAACCACAAAAGGCATCAAGACCGTATGATAAACATCGAGATGGATTTGTACTAGGAGAGGGAGCAGGGGCTTTGCTATTAGAAAGTTATGAACATGCCAAATCTAGAGGGGCCAAAATCTATGCTGAATTTGTAGGGGCTGGACTCACCTCTGATGCATTTCATATGACCGCGCCACACCCTAATGGTAGCGGTGTTATCAGAGTAATGAAAAATGCACTCAAGGATGCCAATATAAAAACCATAGATGTGGACTCAATTAATACCCATGGAACATCAACACCTTTGGGAGATGTTGCTGAAGCCAATGCAATTTATTCCGTATTTAAAGACCATACCTATACCATGAATTTAAATGCTACAAAATCCATGACTGGTCATTTATTGGGGGCTGCTGGAGCCGTTGAATCTATTGCTAGTATCCTCTCTATCGTACATCAAACTATTCCACCAACGATCAATCATGAGGTGGTTGATGAAGCCTTTGATGAAAAAATGAATTTTACTTTTAATAAAGCCCAGCCTAGAAAGGTCAATTATATCCTCTCTAATACCTTTGGATTTGGTGGTCATAACGCCTGCCTAGTATTTAAAAACCCAGACTAAATTATATGAGGCTTTTTCAGAATAAAAAGCCCTCTTCACGCAATGCATCCCAAATAATTTACCAAGAATTATTTAAGCGGTTCCAACTCAAAATTCCAGTAAAAAATCGAAGTGATTATATTGATGTTTTTTTAAATCACAAAAAAGAAAAATCCCACGCATATAATAAACACCTCATTTATATTGGGAATGCTTTAATTAGAACCATAACAACCGAATGGATTTTTGAAGAATTTCCATATTTCAACGAAGGTGATTTAACCCAATTAAGGATGATTCTCTGTAACCAAAATCAAATCGAAATCTTTGGGAACAAACTAAATCTGCTTGATATTTCAAAAAAGTTTACCACTTCAGAAAGAGAAATTAATCATAGAGAAGGTATTTTGTTAAAAACATTGATAGCTAGACTTTTTCTCGATATGGGATATAATGATTCCCAAGTTTTTTACATTCGGCATGTTCTTAATGGTTTTGTCAATCGATTAAAACTGGAAAATATGGTCATTCCAATCAATCAAAAAATGATTGAATAATTGCTATGTAAATTCAATCGAGAATATTGTCCATGTTATCAAGTTTACAGTGTATCATATAAAAAAATTTAACCTCAAAGTATTTAAAAACCAACTGAAAAAAAGGCTTGGTTTTGATATTAACACCAACGCTCTGAAAATTTACCAGTTGGCGTTTATTCATGGTTCATCCAACCTCCAAGACAAAAAAGGACATCCGTTAAATTTTGAGCGATTGGAATTTTTAGGAGATGCTATTATCAATATGATTGTTATCGAAATGATTTATAAACGCTATAATTCCCCATCCATACAAGAAGTTTCAGAATTAAAATCACAATTAAATGCTAGAAAAAATTTGAATCAAATCGGTAAAAAAATGAATCTATTAGAATTGATTCAGGTTGGTGAAAGTCATCCAAGATTTGGCATCGATATTTATGGCAATTTGGTAGAATCTCTCATTGGCGCTGTCTTTATTGACCAAGGGTTTCAGAAAAGCAAAGAATGTTATTTGAATCTCTTAGAAAAACATTCTCCCATTCCCCTAGTTTTAAACTGACTAATCTTTGATCATATCATGTCCCCCAAAAAAGTTAATTATACAAGACTCCCACGATTAGTTATTGATTTTAAAGAAACCTTTTGGTTAATTGGGATTCAGTCTGAATTAGAAATTTTCGAACTCGTATATCACGTAAATCTAATAGGAAATTCATACTTCAAAAGAACCGAAAACGATATCCTTATAGAAAATCAAACCCATGGGTGGACCCTTTATCAATGGCAACAATTTGAAAACTCGAAACCGGAGTACATCTTTTCAAATTGGTTTGAATCCATACAAAAACCTAGTAATGAGTCTCTTACTTTATTGAAAGGATTTGATAGACCGTGGTTTAAAAAAGTATATTTACTGACTGAATTAAGCCAAATGGATTACTTTATAAAACTTTATATATATGATCGCGTCAGATCACTAGTGGAACAAATCAATACGATAAAAGGTGTTTTTTTGCATCTAGTAGTCCCCTCAGAGCAAATTAAAATGCCAGAGTTATTAATTTTTGATTAATGAGTTTTTTTAAAAAAACTAAAATAGTAGCCACCTTAGGCCCTTCCACTAGAGATATCAATACTCTAGAAGAAATGATGTTGGCTGGAACCAATGTGTTTCGAATCAATTTTTCACATGTCACGTACAATGTCGCCATCATGCAAATTAAAATGATACGTGAATTAGATCATAAACACCAATGCCACTCAGCTATTTTAGCCGATTTACAAGGGCCTAAACTCCGCATTGGTGAAATCGAAAAAGGATCGGTGGTTTCAGTAGGAGATTCTGTAACATTTCATTCTGATAAACCATTTGTTGGTAATACAAAAAAAGCTTATCTCAACTATCCTCATTTAGCTAAAGATGTCGCTATTGGTGATTCTATTTTGATAAATGATGGTAAACTCATTTTTGAAGTAACATCGACTGATAAAAAATCAAAAATTACTGCTAAGACCATCCAAGGAGGTGATTTTGAATCTAAAAAGGGAATCAACCTTCCCAATACCGAGATGACCATCGGTGCTTTAACTCCAAAAGATATTGAAGATGCCAAATTTATCTTCACTCAAGATGTGGATTGGATTGCTCTTTCTTTTGTCCGAGGGGCAGAAGATTTATTGGAATTAAAACAATTGATGGCTGATTTTAGTGAAAAGAAGTTCCCCATCATTTCTAAAATTGAAAAACCTCAAGCCATTGAAAATCTGGATAGGATTATTGAATTATCAGATGGGATTATGGTTGCCCGAGGTGACTTGGGGGTAGAAATCCCAGCAGCAGAAGTTCCTTTGATTCAAAAAAAATTGGTATTACTATCCAAAAAAGCTCGTATCCCAGTCATTATCGCCACTCAAATGTTGGAGAACATGACTGATAGTCTAACTCCAAGCCGGGCTGAAGTCAATGATGTGGCGAACTCTGTTTTTGATGGTGCTGACGCGGTGATGACTTCAGGAGAAACTTCTGTTGGAAAACATCCTGCTAAAGTGATTAGCATGATGACCTCTATTCTAAAAACAGTTGAAAACGCAGATCTCATCAAAATTCATTTAGAGCAGCCCAGAAATATCCAAACCACTCGCTATATCACCGATTCTATTTGTTTTCATGCTGCTAAAATTGCTAATGCTATCAATGCCAGAGCCATTTGCACACTAACCAATAGTGGTTATACGGCGTATCAAATTTCGGCTTGTCGACCATCGGCTTATGTTTTAGTATTCACTTCCAATAAACATTTACTTTCTCAATTAAATTTACTGTGGGGAGTTAAAACATTTTACTATGAAGAAGGAACAAAAACCGATTTGATCGTAGAAGAAGTCAATCAGATTGCTTTAGAAAAAGGCTATGTTGACAAAGGAGATTTTCTCGTGAATTTAACTTATATCCCTGTTTCAGAAAAAGGAATGGTCAATACCATGCGAATAACAACCATTTAATGCACGGCCCTCCGTCTGACTTTAATTTTTCATGGAACCATTGAATTAGACAACCTATGAAAGGGATTATCATGGCCGGGGGCAAAGGAACAAGACTACTACCAATTACTGGTGGTGTATCCAAACAGTTATTACCCATTTATGATAAGCCTATGGTATATTATCCGCTCTCTATTTTGATGCTTGCAGATATTGATGATATTTTAATTATCAGCACGCATGAAGATATAGCTCTTTATAAACGTTTATTAGGAGATGGGGCCCAATGGGGATTATCTATTGGCTATGCTGTTCAAAATAAACCTCAAGGAATTGCTCAAGGATTGCTTGTTGGAAAAGAATTTATAGGGCCTAGTTGCGTTTGTTTGGTATTGGGAGATAATGTTTTCTATGGCCCCCATTTAGAATCCCATTTGACCAAAGCAAAAATTAATGCCACCGAACATCAAGTGGCAACTGTTTTTGGTGTTGAAGTCAATAATCCACATCAATACGGCGTGATTGGATTTAATCAATTCCATCAGGTCGTTTCCATTGAAGAAAAACCGAATATACCTCCGAGTAATATGGCTGTGGCAGGGCTGTATTTTTATCCGAATTCAGTCATTCAAATGACTTCGAAAATCCCATTTTCCAAACGTGGAGAACTCGAGATTACCACAGTCAATCAATACTATCTTTCCAATAATACATTAGACATCGTGCAACTTTCAAAAAGCTTTACTTGGTTGGATACAGGGAGTCCAGCTTCCTTGCTTGAAGCTTCTCAGTTTATCCATACCATTGAAAAAAGAAAAGGAAGTAAAGTAGCGTGTTTGGAAGAAATAGCCTTTGAAAAAGGATGGATCACTAAAACAGATGTTTTAAGGGCTGCAAGAAAAATGAACATGACTCCTTATGGTCAATATCTGCTCAATAAATATGGAAATTCAAACCATTGATAATACCGGTCTGGGATTGATTCATCCAGAAATTCACCAAGATTTTCGAGGGTCTCTTACTGAACACTTTCGCAAAGATCTTCTAGAAAAAAAACTAGGCTATTCTATATCGGATTTTTGCCAAGAAAATGAAGTTCACTCGAAAAAGGGCGTGTTGCGTGGATTACATTATCAACTCCCACCCCATGCTCAGTCCAAATTAATCTCAGTGGTCAATGGATCAATCTATGATGTGGTTGTAGACATGCGGAAGTGGTCTGAAAGTTTTGGACAGGTCTTTGGATTTTTTTTAAGTGATGATCATGATTCCATGCTATTCATCCCCAGAGGATTTGCTCATGGTTATCTTACTTTGAGTAATCAGTCGCTTGTTTTCTATAAAATGGATCAATATTATCATCCTTATTCGGAACAATCTATCGCATGGAATGATTCTAAGCTAAATATTCGATGGCCTATGTCAACTGATTCGATTATTGTTTCTCAAAGAGACAAAACCAATATTGGTTTTTCAAAGGCCCCTTTTTTTGATGATCCTTCAGCCATCTGAATTAAAGTTTTTGGTCACTGGTGGTGGTCAACTCGCTCAATGTATTGAATTCATTGTCCCTCAAAGCCAAAAAGATCAATTTTATTTTTTAAATAAAAGTGAATTTGATATTACCAACCAAAATCAAATCAATGATTTTATTGAATACACCCCTATTGATATCATCATTAATTGTGCTGCATATACCCATGTTGAAAAAGCTGAATCCAATCCAAAATATGCCCAACAGGTGAATGTTAATGGGGTAAACCATCTTATTAAATTATGCCAAAAGAACAACATCGTTCTAGTTCATGTTTCCACAGATTATGTGTTTGATGGTCAAAAAAGAGAACCTTATACTGAAATAGACCCCCCCAACCCCATCAATCAATATGGAAAATCAAAAATCTTGGGAGAACAGCTTTTGTTAGAATCAAAAATACAAGCAACTATTATTCGTAGTTCTTGGATATTTAGTCCTTTTGGCACTAATTTTTTTAAAAGCATACTTTTTCAATTGCAACAAAACAACATACTCAAAGTAGTGGATAATGAATATGGATGTCCCACCTATGGAATGGATTTGGCTCGATTTATTTTATTAATCTCAAGTCAATTCAAAACCTTAAATCATCGGATTTACCACTTTGTGAATTCGGGAGTAGCAACATGGTATGATGTTGCAACCCATATAATCGATAACTTGCCCATAAGTACTCATAGTTCTTTGATCAGTATCAACCAGAAAAACTTAAAAGTTAAACGTCCTAAATACAGTGCTTTGGACACTACTAGAATCCGACAAGAGTTCAATATCATACCTCGACATTGGAAAGAGGCCTTAACTGAATGTATGTCTAAAATTCAATAATATGCCAAAAAATCCAATTTTAATTACTGGTGGAGCTGGATTTATAGGAATTCATTTACTCAGAGTTTTGGTTGATAAATATCCTCACTATCATTTTGTCAATGTTGATTCATTGACTGATGCTAGTCATATCAAAGGACTAGATTCCATCTCTAATCATCCCAACTATTCTTTTTATCACTATGATATCTGCAATAAACCACAGATGGAAATTTTATTCAAAAATTATGAATTTGTAGGAATCATTCATCTTGCAGCAGAAACACATGTGGATAAATCCATTGCCAACCCTAGTTTATTTGTTCATTCAAATATCGTTGGAACCGTTCATCTTCTTGAATTAACTAAAACCCATTGCCAACAAAATCCTTCATTTAATCGGTTTTATCATGTTTCGACCGATGAAGTATATGGTCATCTTGGACCCATAGGGTCTTTTATAGAATCGGATCCCTATCGCCCTCGATCTCCTTATGCAGCATCTAAAGCCGCTTCAGATCATTTTGTTAGAGCATTTCATCACACTTATGGGCTCCCTATTGTTTTGTCTCATTGTACCAATAATTACGGGCCATACCAATCGGATGATAAGTTTATTCCTCAGATTATAACTAATGCATTAGATCATCAGCCCATAGAAGTATACGGAAAGGGAGATAATATTCGAGATTGGTTGTTTGTCTCTGATCATGTCGAAGCCATCGACTGTATTTATCATCATGGAGCTATTGGTCAATCTTATAATATTGGAGCTAATAACCCCATCAACAATATTTCTCTGGTAAAAAAAATTATTGCTTTACTAGAGGCTGAATTAAATCCTATTCAAGGATCCTACCAAACATTGATTACTTATGTGCCCGATCGGTTGGGACATGACTTTCGGTATGCACTAGATATATCTAAGATTACTAACGCATTGAATTGGAAACCGACCACTAGCTTTGATGACGGACTCAAACAAACCATTGAGTATTATTCCAAAATTTTTTAACTTAGTATCCAATTGATTTTTTATGAAAAAAAATACCGACTTAGCCCTTTTGATTTTACGCGTGGTTTTTTCATTGGCCATGATAACTCATGGATGGGATAAAATCTATAAAGTATTTCAAGGTGATTTTACTTTTCCAGACCCTATCGGAATCGGTGCTGGGCTCACTTTAATCATTACAGCACTTGGTGAGTTTATCGCGCCAATTTTAGTCATTATAGGATATCAAACAAGATGGGCAGCAACTTTAGCGGCCTTGGTCATGTTGGGAGCCATGGTTGCGGTTCATATTGCAGTAGGAGATCCCTTTGGAAGTTGGGAAAAGGCATTATTATTCTTTACTGGATTTTTGGCTATTGCATTAGCCGGTGGAGGTAAATATTCCTTAAAAGTATAGAAAGAAACCTTATCATCAGACCACGATGATTAGGGGAAGATAGGATTAGATTATTGCTCCTATCGATAGAGTCCAAAAACTATAGTCATTCAGTTTTTGGGTACAATGGACGCGGTTTCATTGGGGAATAACTGACACAAAAGATCGGTTATGTTTTTTTTTCTTAAACTGCACAATCCCATCAACTGATGAATGGAGTGTATGGTCTTTACCCAAATATACATGAAGTCCTGGATGGTGTTTGGTTCCACGTTGGCGTACAATGATACTCCCTGGTTTGGCAATCTGACCACCAAAAATTTTTACTCCTAAACGTTTTGATTCCGATTCTCTTCCATTCTTTGAACTTCCTACGCCTTTTTTATGAGCCATTTTTACAAAATTTATAGAACACTATTCGTTAGTTGCCTTTTTCGTAGCCTTTGGGGTTGCTTTTGGGGTTCTGAAGATTTTGTTTTGATTTTTTTAATCAGCAACTGTGTAAAATTTTGTCGATGTCCGTTTTTTACAGCATAGCCTTTTCTTCTCTTTTTTTTAAAAACAATGACTTTATCTCCTTTTTGATGTCCCAGCACTTCTGCAGTCACGACAGTATCTTTGACCGTTGGCATCCCAACCGAAATTTTTTTGGTATCATCTAGCAGATAGATATCTTCAAAATCAATAGATTTTCCTTTTTCTAAATCTATCTTATCTACAAAAATCTGCTGATTTTCTTGGACTTTATATTGTTTTCCCAAAATATCTACGATAGCATACATTCCCATGAAACTAAGGGGTGCGAAATTAAATAAATTAAACTAATTCTATCATTCTCCGACTCTATTGCTACGCAATCCTATTTTTAAGTATTTGTGTAGTTCTCCTCCATATTTTTTATCTTCTTTAATATAATGATAGATACCATATCGATTCTTGATTTTCTTGCTTCTTGACGAATTTTTTGTAGGGACCAACCAAACTGTTTTATTTCATCATCAATAAAGGATTTCATTTCGGAAGTTAATTTTTTGGGCGTTCTTTTGACTTTAAATCCTTCGGCTCGCTGATTGGCTTTGATGGCATTGTATTTAGCTTTTGGAGATGTATTTCTTTTGATTTCTCTAAAGTCACTAGATTGGTTTCGATTTAATGCTTGAGCAATTTGTACTATTGAATAGTTGCGAGCGAGATATATTTCTATGAGTTGTCGTTGTCCATAGGTGAATCGGTTGTATTTCACCTTTCTAATTTAGAACTTTTTCAATAATTCAAAGTGACATGATTTCTTGGAAGAATAAGAAAAGTGAAGAGGTCTGTGAATATTTAGTACATAACGATTATTTTTATTAAACCCTTTTAAAACCAACCATGAATCATTGGCTAAAGTTGAGCATCGAATATGCAAACTAGAGAATCATACCTCGATGATTTATTTTCGATATATCCCACGATTCCTGATGGAATAAGGAATATTGATAATAAAAAGTGGGAATTAGTTGAACTAAGTTTTAAAAAACAGGATAATTTAGGATTAATAGATCATCTTTTAGACCTAGAACTTTTTCCCATTAAGGACAGTTATGTTGCTTACTTGAAGAGGGATCGAGAGGCTATAAAGCGGAACCCCAAAACGATCAATAGGCTTTGTGGAAGAATTTATGAGATGGGACTCGACAAGATATATGAAAGATGTTCTGAACCAAAAGAGACCAATCGGCAAATCGGTCCCATGTTTAGAAATTGGATAAAAACTAAAAAACTTGGAATAGAACCATTTAGCATAGATCACTTCAAAAGTAACCAAAAAGATGCGGTACTATATGCAAGTGATTCACAAATAAAAAGTTTTGATGAAAAAGAATTTGGCTACAAACATTCAAAGGGATTAGATTTTTTAGCAAGGTTCAATGGCCAGTATATCATCGGTGAAGCAAAGTTTTTGACCGATTTCGGTGGACATCAAAATAGCCAGTTTAATGACGCCATAAGCACTATCGAATCGGGAAAAGTTAGTGTTATAAAAATTGCGATACTAGATGGGGTCCTCTATATCGTAGGGAATCATAAGATGTATAAAAACATCACTAAAAAGTATGCGGATTACAACATTATGAGCGCTCTATTGCTCAGAAATTTTCTATACTCGATATGAAAGGAAACTTGCTAATTCATGGAGATAATATTTGTGGGTTGAACTACTTAATGGAAAGTAAAAATCTCAAGGGTAAGATTGATTTAGTTTATATCGATCCCCCTTTTGCTACGGGATCAAATTTTACGATTACCGACGGAAGAGCCTCGACAATTAGTAACTCCAAAAACGGCACATTAGCGTACACAGATAAATTAAAAGTAAATCAGTTCCTATCATTTTTAAAACAAAGACTAGACTTACTCAAGCAGCTCCTCAGTAATCAAAGGTCTATTTATCTCCATATTGATTATAAAATAGGACATTATGTCAAGGTGATGATGGATGAAGTTTTTGGAGCGAAATCTTTTAGAAATGATATTACGAGAATAAAATGTAATCCAAAGAATTTTTCGCAAAAGGGATATGGAAATATCAAGGATATGATTTTATTCTATACAAAAAACGATTCGTTTATATGGAATGAGCCTTATACGGAATACACTTTAGAAGATCAAATACGATTATATCCTAAAACAGATCTTGATGGAAGAAGATATACGACAGTGCCGATTCATGCCCTGGGAGAGACCAATCATGGCAAATCAAACCAACTTTAAAGGGATGAATCCTCCGGTGGGTAGGCATTGGAGAACAGATATCGAAACCTTGAACAAATGGGATGATATTGGACTACTAGAATGGTCATCCAATGGCAATCCTCGTAAAAAAAATTACATGGATGAGATGAAAGGAAAAAAGTTCAAGATATTTGGGAATACAAGGATCCACCATACCCGGTTTATCCAACGGAAAAAACATCGATATGCTCAATATGATTATAAATGCCTCATCGAACAAAGAAAGTATCGTTTTAGATTGTTTCTGTGGGTCAGGATCTGCTCTTTATGCAGCAGCATTGAATGGGAGAAACTGGATTGGAATCGATAAATCAAAAGAAGCCATCAACATCACGAAAAAAAGATTTGATGAATTTCAGCCAACATTGTTTTGCCCCAAACCAGATTATACCTCTATTGAATTATGATGAATCTAAAAGCATTAGATAAAGAATAGGCCAATAGAGCAATAAAAACACAAACGCTATATAGCAGTGGGATCGATCAAACTTATACCTATTTGTTTTCTGAATTATATACTTGTTTATTCTCTCTAATACATAAAGCAAATACAGTATAAAAACAAACATTATTTCAGGACTTTAAAAAGTAATTTCCTATTAGTTCTCTTCGAAAGTGTGTGAACTTTCTTTGATAGTTTTTACATAACGACTTCTTGTATTACATGCAATATCAGTCGCCCTATGAATCGAACGAATACTAGACTCGGTCAAGTGACCAATGATGATTTCAAAGAAATCATGGATTTATTTTTTTTGACTTTGGAACAATAAAAAATCATTCCGAAAGTTATCCTTAAGTAAGATGGCTCAATAAGAGTGAATTAGATAGCTCAGTTACACTGAAATACACAAATGGGTTGGAAGTATCATCAAGAAAATACAAATCTCCTTTAAAATCAATACCTATAGAGCTCTGATTTAAAAGGTCCTTGAGGAGCTACCCCGATATAATTGGCTTGTTGCTGAGATAAGTTAGTTAACTCTACTCCTAAATGGTCTAAATGAAATTTTGCAACCTGTTCATCTAAATGCTTTGGCAATGTATAGACCTTGTTTTCATAGTTTTCTGAACGATTCCATAATTCCATTTGAGCAAGGACTTGGTTGGTGAATGAATTACTCATAACAAAACTCGGATGCCCTGATGCACAACTCAAATTCACGAGTCGACCTTCAGCCAAAATAATTATTTGATGATTCTTTTCTAAAGTATAGATATCCACTTGAGGCTTGATTTCGGTCTTGGTGTGCCCATAGTGTTGGTTGAGCCACATCATATCAATTTCATTATCAAAGTGACCAATATTGCATACCACGGCTTTATCTTTCATTTTTACAAAATGCTGGGCACAAACCACATCTCTATTTCCAGTAGCTGTGATGATGATATCGGCCTGTTCAATGACCGTTTCTAATTTTTTTACTTCAAATCCATCCATGGCGGCTTGTAATGCACAAATAGGATCGATTTCGGTGACTGTGACAATAGATCCATTCCCTCTAAATGAAGCCGCGGTTCCCTTTCCAACATCACCATAGCCACAGACCACAACCCTTTTACTTGCTAACATCAAATCCGTTGCACGACGGATCGCATCAACAGCGCTTTCTCGACAACCATATTTGTTATCAAATTTTGATTTGGTAACCGAATCATTAACATTGATGGCCGGAATGGGTAAACCTCCTTTTTTTTCTCTCTCATATAATCGCAAAACTCCAGTAGTGGTTTCTTCGGTGATACCTTTGATTCCACGAATTAATTCTGGATAGTCATCCAAAATCATTTTGGTTAAATCGCCTCCATCATCTAAAATCATATTCAATGGTTTTTGATCTTGACCAAAAAATAAAGTTTGTTCTATGCACCAATCAAATTCTTTTTCATTCATCCCTTTCCAAGCATATACCTGAATCCCTCGATGGGCTATGTATGCTGCGGCATGATCTTGAGTCGAAAAAATATTACAAGAGCTCCAAGTCACTTGGGCTCCCAAATCAATTAGGGTATCAATTAAAATTGCTGTTTGAATCGTCATGTGCAAACAACCAGCTATTCTTGCCCCCTGCAGTGGCTTTGTTTTTTTAAACTGTTTTCTTAATGCCATTAATCCGGGCATCTCTGCCTCGGCCAATTGAACTTCTTTTTTACCCCAATTCACTAGGGATAAATCTTTGACTTTATGTTTGATGAATGAAGTTTTTAATTCCATTGAAAATATAACTTTGAGTAGAACACTAAATTACAATTTATCCCCTAGTAAATGCCTTTTATTAGCCGACATGAACTATTTCAAAATCAAGTAATCGTTGGGGTTTGGAAAATAACTGAAAGCCTATCTGAATTAGATTCTTATATAAAGCTTTCTAATGTGGATCAAGAGCGGTTTTTCCTCAGGAAAAAAGAAAAGCACCAAAAATCGTTTTTAGCTTCACGAGTTTTACTCCAACAGATGGGAATTGATTTGGATGATTTATCCTATAAAAATCAAACCATTCCAATATTAAAAAGTGGTCAAAACATATCGATTTCACATACCCATGATTATGTGGCTATATCACTGAGTATAAAGCATCAAATTGGAATTGATATTGAAAAACACCATTCTAGAATTATAAAATTAGCCTATAAGTTTATTCATTCTAATGATGATACATCTACCCCTTCTCTAGATTCTATAACGCATTTGACTAGACTATGGGTAGCTAAAGAAGCCATCTATAAGGCCGTGAAAAAAGATGGCGTTTCCTTTAAAAATCAAATGACCATTCATTATAAAAATCAATCGGGAATAGGAAAGTTTTTTTTTGAAGAACACCAAATCCTTTTTGATTTATACTTCGAAGAAATCAATGACTATTCTCTTTGTGTTTGTATGAGAAAATAATCCATCGCATGAACAATTATTTCTAATCTAAATATTGGATTGCCTATTTGCATGATTCCTAATGATTACTTGATCTAAAATCCATTTGAGGGTTCTCAAAAAATCTACCATCTTAATCTCTATTTTTGAACTCCAAAAAATTGATTCACATGTCTCTAAGAGCATCCGTTGATTTGAACCTAACACCACTTCAAAACAATTATTCTCAATCCATCAAAGATTTTATCATAAAGTTGAGAAATTCTGATTTTCAAGTCATTGAAACACCATTATCTACCCAGATTTATGGACCTTACGATGAATTAATGAGGTTTTTAACCAAAGAGATTAAAGCGGTTTTTGAAAATCAACCATCAGTGGTTCTCCACATAAGAATCTTTAATAAGGATAGGAGTAATTATCAAGCCGATTTTTGATTTTTTATTAGCGCCTTACCAAGGCGTTACAGCGATTACAATTTATTTGGAGAGTAGTGGTGTCATCTTAGGCTTGTTAAGTGCCTTTTTTGCATCGCGCAATAAAATATGGGTCTATCCAACGGGCATTATTTCTACTCTAATCTTTGTCTACTTACTAGCAAAAGCAGGATTATTGGGAGATATGATTATCAATGCTTATTTTTTCATCATGAGTATTTATGGATGGTATTATTGGTCTCGATCAAAAAATGGAGTTAGCTTGAATCCGATCAGTTCAAGTACTTTTTATGATTTTAAAGTGTCTTGTTTGATATTTTTCAGTAGCATCGTATTTATTGGGGGGATTTATATGATTTTTGACCAATGGATTCAATGGACAGCCTATGTAGATACCTTTACCACGGCTATATTTTTTGCTGGAATGTGGTTAATGGCCAAAAGGAAAGTAGAACATTGGCTTTTTTGGATTGTTGGTAATCTCATTACGATTCCACTTTATTTTTATAAAGACTTATTAATATCAAGCCTCCAATACCTGGTCCTTACTTTGATTGCTATCGTGGGGTATAAAGCATGGAAAAGAAAGGGTATTATATACTTTGATAACCAATAAATTCGTATCTTTATAGCATCGATGACAAAAACAAAAATCACATTACGTTATCGCATTCGAAC
This sequence comes from Flavobacteriaceae bacterium, assembly GCA_965221765.1. Lineage (GTDB taxonomy): Bacteria > Bacteroidota > Bacteroidia > Flavobacteriales > Flavobacteriaceae > Bin25. The sequence goes on along the minus strand of OZ244911.1, from coordinate 980,042 downwards.
GACGAAACAAAATTATCGTTTATTAAATGCCATCTCGGGAGCGAATCGTTCGTTGTGGAATCAAGCGTTAACGTCCTTATAAAGAACAATACGAAAAAATTGGACAATCTGATTTTAGTTATTTTTCATTGTGTCGATGTTATGTGCAATATAAGAAAAATCCATTATTTCAATGGTTGAGGGATTATCCACAGGCAGTGACTCGTTTAGTATTAAAAGATTTATCCATCGCTTATATACTTCTTTTGTGAAAAGTAAAGGAAAAAGAGGATTCCCTCGATGGAAAAGCAAAAACAGACACCGACCATCGATACCGATTGAAATCAATAGTGATCCATTCAAATTCAAAGCGGATGGGGTTTATTTTAGAATTAAGAAAGGGCATGAAGTTCAATTAATACATTATCATCGACAACTAAAACGTTTCCAAAACCCGATCCCTAAAGTGGCTCGGATCACACAATCCACGACCGGGAAATGGTATTGTTATGTGGATGCGGTTCAACAAACAGAGGATCAAATCGGCATGGGTATTGATCGTCATGTGAGACAAAATAGGATGATCGAGGTCATATTTATCGATTAATCGACACGTCTCGATTAGAAAAAAGAATGAAAACATGGCAAAAACAAAAAGCCAAAAAGAAAGAAGGGAGTGCTCGTTACCAAAAAATAGCGTAGACGATCAATCGAAAACACCTCCAAATCAAAAACATCAGAAATAATGATTTAAAACAGATGGCGAATCAAATCGCTCGCTGCAGTACATCGGTGGTCATGGAAGACCTGAAAACCAAAGGCATGACCGCATCGGCATCGGGTATGATCGCTTCACCGGGCAAGAATGTGAAAGCGAAATTAGGTTTGAATCGCGTCATCTTAGGCACGGGATGGTATCAATTAGAACGACAGGTATCCGAACGTGCTGTCATTCATCAAGTGCCGCCAGCGTATACATCACAACGTTGTTATGGTTGTGGGTATACCAGTTCGCAAAATCGGGTATCACAGTCGAAGTTTATTTGTCAACAATGTGGACATACGGAAAACGCAGACATCAATGCGGCGAAAAACATATTGGCCTAGGGGATGGGGACAATTTCAAACGGACATGGAGTGTTTGTAAGACCTATCATTCGAATGAATGAAAGGCTAAACATCATGAAGTGTCAATCGGATGGACATAACCATGGTTATGAAAGTATATAAATCCCAAAAGAAAGGTAACTCAACAAACATTATCCGCATAGTTCTTTATGGTCCTGAATCCACAGGCAAAACAACCTTGGCCAGCGATTTAGCAAACCATTATTCAACAAGTTGGGTTCCAGAATTTGCCCGAAATTATCTTCAAGAAAAATGGGATTTATACCAAAAGAAGTGTTCTAAGGACGATTTATTGTTAATTGCAAAGAAACAATTGGAGTTGGAAAATCAACGACTGATGAATGCCAATAAAATTCTCTTTTGTGACACCAATGTTTTGGTAACACAACTTTGGTCAGAAGTCTATTTCGATGGTTATTGTCATCCTAAAATTTTAAACATGGTAACAAAATCAAATTATGATTTATACCTGTTTACTGATATCGATGTGCCGTGGGAATTCGACGATTTAAGAGACATGCCACATCAACGAGATAAGTTATACCTCTACCATCAAAAATTACTGGATTTCTATGGTTTTGAGTACTTAAAGATTCAGGGCAATCCTCGAGAACGATTGGATAAAGCTGTTTCGTATATTGATAAAAGATTTGGACTGTAAAGATGTGTTCTCTATTTCTGGGCTTCTCATGATAACGTCATTGAGATTCCACTATGAAATCCAAATGATGCATTAATCCCATGATATCCTCAACTTGGAGTCCGTATCTATTTATAACCCGCTATCCATAATCCTTGTACCTTTGAATTGATAATCATTTGGACTCATGTTGCCTAGCGGATTGAACATGGCTCTATACGATTAGTGAACACTTCCAAAACTAATCCTAAATAAAACATCAATTCTTTGGGAATAGATATCTGAAATAATCGGATTTTTTATTTTTAAACAGTGATCCATGATTTTGTTGTAAGGTTGGCATATGATTTGAGTAGATTGGGTCATAATTTGATGACTGATGCATTTTTACACAGCAGACCCACATTTTAATCATAAAAACATTATTCGTTATTGCAAACGTCCTTTTTTAGATGTTGAAGAAATGAATCAGACCATGATTGACAATTTTCAAGCGCAAATAAAAGATGATGACCATCTATGGATTTTAGGAGATTTTGGTTTTGGCAGCACCGAAACATTAAAAACAGTTTTTAAACAAATTCCAGGCAAAAAGCACCTAATTGTAGGAAATCACGATTACAATCCCGTTTTTCGATTGAATTGGGAAAGCATTAGAGACGTTTGCAAGGTCGGGGATGGGGTATCTAGTTTTTTTCTTAATCATTATCCCATGTTAACTTGGGAAGGGATTAGTAGAGGAGTTATTCAACTTTTTGGTCATGTCCATGAAAAATGGGCAGGATCCTCCAACAGCATCAATGTCGGCGTGGATTTATGGGGATTTAAAGCCTGTACTCGAAAAGAAATTCTAGATCGTGCAAGTACTTTAGCCAAGTTACCCTATCTTTCAAAACTAGAACCACAGATGACACAAGACATACGATAAAACTCTAGATGATTCGCTAAATTCATGAAGTTAAATCATAGAGAAAATCAAAAAACCACCCCCTCCTTTTTTAAGTTGGAGTCGTTCTTTCTTCAAGCCTCAATTCAAAACAAAAACTGGGAACTATCAAGGATTTTATATCAAAGAAAATCAAGAGAGTCGTCCTCCCTTGGATTTCGGCAAACATCAAGGAAAAACCTTGGCTTGAGTATCGAAACAAGATAAAAAATGGTTGCATTGGTTATTAGGAGCGAACTTTCCTCCGTCCACGAAACAAGTGATTCGGGATTTTTTAGACCAAAGTTAAGGGGATCATCCTTTATCTAAAACACCCTTGAATCGTTTATCATAAGGCTAAAAACCGTATCTTCATAGGAAATTCAAGTCTTATTCACTAAAGAAAAAGATGGATCGAGGGAAAGTTGTCTATTTTCACGGACGACATCGAGAACGTCAAGCCTTTCGATAATGTTTGAACGATGCTATCCGAGAAAAAAACACCTCTTTTTTAATTCAAGGACCACCGGGTGTGGAAAAACGGCATTAATCCATCAATTAATCGATGACCATCCCGATTAGTATTTTGTCAAAATCAATCCAACCGCCCTATATGATTTGAATGAATTAAGTGATCTGTTAAGGTTAGATAAATGGTGGCCAGTTTGGAAAAAAGAAACCTTATCCTTCAAACCATTTTATCAAGAAATGGGGTTTGAAACCAACATTCCATTAAATCATCATTCATTTGAAAAAACATGGCAAGAAATAAAATAGCCGACCGGTTATTTTTGGATGAAGGTCAACGATTACAAGATGAATTACAAGAACCCAATCGTCGAAAAATTATTCGAAATGTATTATCGCATTTACATAATTTAGAAACGGAACACGGGTTTTGTTTTTTAGTGGCTAGATTAAACCAAATCATCACTAAATGATTTTCATACTTCTCGATTCGCGAAACGAGCCGTATTCCGATTAAAACCATTAGGTCGGAACGATGAAGAAGCCTTATTTTTAGATTGGTTGGTTCGAGAAGGTGGTGTGACTGAAGCGATACCCCAATTGAAGCATTGGATCGATACCACCATGCAACACACTCAAGGATGGCCTCAGCATATCATAGCGTATGGAGAAACAGCGGCGATAATGATCCAACAATCATTAGGAAAACTCACGGATCAGGGATTGAAAGAAGTGTTAAAATAAGGACAACTATTAGAAAATTCATATTATGAAGAACGAGTGGAATCATTTAGGCGAAAAAAGCGATAACAAATAGCAGATTGGATACAAAAACATCCTGTATTTGATCGAGAAGATTTTATAGAAATGTATTCTGAAAATTTATTCGATCAATGCTTGAATAAAAAGGGGGGGGGTAATCAACAATCTGATGGGGCTTATCAAATGCCCATTCCATCGATGACCACATGGTTAATCGATGGTTATGGACAATCGTTTCAACGACAACAATAATCACATCGAATTGTGGAATTGTATAGAGATATGAAATAAGTAATACCCTAAGTGGAAACTATATACTCTTTGACACAAATTTTCTTGAATTGACTGAAAATCAGGTCAATGAGTCAACAATTATCCCTAATCAAATTATTCCAATTATTCCCCGATGAACAAAGCGCTGAAAGTGGTTAGAACAAGTCATTTGGGGAAAGAACCCGTTTGTCCCCGATGTAACTGCTTTCAATGTGTTCTTGTTAGAAAAAATCGAAAATCTTTGCCATATTGATGTGGAAAATGCAGAAAATATTTTAGTGTCCGAACGGGCACATTGATGGCGAAAACGAATTTACCATGACGAAAATGGGTGATTGCTATTTATTCCTTTCAAACGGGACCGAATGACATCTCATCGATACAAAGATGAAAGATTTAGGTATTACCCAAAATCAGCGCGGCATTTAATCGCTCAGTTGCGAGATGCCTTTGACTAAGGTATCCCCATCTTTGATGGTGAAGTGGAGATGCATAAAACTCATACTAATTTGTGTTGGGAATTATATACCTAAGTGGCAAAGGTTATGGTGAATGAATCACTAAGGAAGCTAACGATAACCTGATATCCTATTTTTAATAAAAGTATCATTTGAGTATTTTTTTATAAATCTGTGTCGAATAACACGTTCATCATGAAATTAGATCAGCTGTTGGAACAACATCCCCAAGAAGTTGTTTTTACCGCTAAATATTTAAAAGAACATGGCATTTCAAATACCTTATGTCAACGATACCAAAAAAACGGATATTTCACATCTTTAGGCTATGGTGCTTGGTGTTTAGCTGACAAAAACCCAACCTTTTTTCATGGTTTTTCTTGTCTTCAAAAGCAAGAAAAAAACCAATTCATATTGGAGGTTTAACGGCTTTAATTTTTCATGGAAAAACACATCATGGTTACCCTGATATCACCGACGCCTGGTATGTGATGCCAACCGATGCCCACATGCCTTTATGGTTTGAAAAACATGATTGGAACGTATTCCCCTGTCCACACCGAACTAATTTTATACTTGATCACCTCGGACTCACTTCATGGAAGCATGATGAAACATTACCTGATATCACCATATCAACCATAGAAAGAGCCACCTTAGAGTGTTTTCATTGGATACCCCGAAAATTTTGTTTAATAGAAACCTATCAAAATTTAGAATGTTTAGGATTTGATGATGACATGGATATTCCTTTATTACAAACCTTACTAGAACAATGCCTATCTGAAAAAGTTAAAAAATTGTTTTTAGCCTTTGCAGAACATCAAGAAGCCCAATGGTTTGATCACATCAATCTTTCAAAAATTTCATTAGGAACGGGTATTCAAGTGGTTTCCCCTTTTGAAAAAGGAACTTTAAATAAGAAATACAGCGTGATGATCCCCAAGCGTATTTTATCCTTAGACGATTATTAAAACCATGCTTCAATGATGGCAGAATTTTCAAAAAATGTGATCGATAAATCAAATTTATTGTTAGACATTTTGCCAATCGTTGAAACTGAAAAATGCTTTGCCTTACATGGTGGCACGGCATTGAACTTTTTCATTTTGGATATGCCTCGTTTGTCCATTGATATTGACTTAACCTATTGTCCCACTCACGAGTCCATTGGTCAAGGGGTTCATCAAATAAATCAAGCCTTAAATCGAATATCTAAAAAAATTAAATGGAAGTACCCCGATATTCGAATTCAAAAAAGACAAGGAACATCAAAAATGAATGTTAAAAAAGGAAACGCCATCATTAAAATAGAACCCAATAAATATATGCGAGGCGTGATAGAAAAACCAAAAAAATGTTTCTATCTCCAAAGACTTCTCAATTTTTTAACAAACAAATTTCGATGTCTATTGTTCCTACAGCACAGATTATTGGAGGTAAATTTTGTGCCGCATTATCTCGAAAATTGGTTCGAGATTTATTCGATGTTCGAGAAATTATAAATGATATTCCATTAACCGATGCCATTAAAGAAGGGTTTTTTTACACCTTATTGAGCCATAACAATCGCATTGTTGATTATTTTTTTACTGCGATAGAACATCGAGAAAATCCAACTCGTTCCGAAATTCAAGGTCTCATAAAAACACCCTTAACGAAACAAGAGTTTCAAAAAACCTTTCAAAATTTATTAAATCAAACACTGGAGTGGTTAACTCCCGATGACAAAACCTTTTTATTGGAATTTCAAAAAGGAAACGATCAGTTTAGAAATTACGCTTGGCTTCAATTTCCCAGTATCAAAAGGAAACTTGAAAATTTAAGAATCTTTAAAGCTGAAAAACCGATTGAATTTCAAAAACAAGTTGAATATTTAGAACAGGTTTTATACCATCCATTCAATCGAAAAAAAACATTGTTATCTGTTTTAGAAGAATCCCAAACAGCACAAAAATCTAATTCAAATGCTAAAAAGAAATCACGGAACGAGTTGGATGTTTCTCAAGGCCCATCGATCTAGTCCTTTGCCACTTTGGTATATAATTCCCTTTAACTACGGTCCATTCGGAGATGCTACAAGAAGAACTTAAAAAGTGAGAGTAAAAAAATGCTTAACCTGATGTGGAATGATATTGGTTTAAAAACGGGTAGAACTAAAGATTTTTTTGAAATTTTATAATCCCATAATCAGTTTTAACGATTGATTTTGTTCGTGTTTGGTGACGAATTTTATTGTTTAACTCAATAGCCTTTTCATTCTTATATCCTCTTTTGTGATCTAAATGAATGCAGATTGCTTGATACCGAATGCATTTGCCTTTGATTCCAGCATTTTCAAGTCTTTCTCCCAATTCACGATCTAACCCACCATATTGCATCCGTTCATCAAATCCATTGGCTGCTATTAAAGCTTTTTTCCATCCAGAAGAGTTATGCCCATTCCATGTCGGTTTGGTAAGTGTTATTCGATCGGCAATAGGAGAGGTATATTTTGGGACTAATAATTTCAACAGTAATTTTGGATTGTAGATCCCATTTGAAATCAACCACCAATATGAAAAAGCTCGATTTGATTTTATTTCCTTGAGAGTAATGGCCTGACTTGTGTTCATAGGTAGTTTTATGTATCCTCCAGATAAAAACCGCTCTTTGGTGGCGTTTATGACATGAACCGACAGAAAATCCTTTCTCGGAATACAGTCGCCATCAGAAAAAACTAGGTAATCATATTTGGCTTTAACAATCGCTTTATTTAAAATTCTCGTCTTGCGAAAACCTTTGTCTGGCTGCCAAATATGCCGAATTTGTATACCCCTGTTTGTATATTTTTCAATGACCTTAGAAGTGGTTTCACTCGATCCATCATCGGCTATTATCAATTCAAAATCACGATAAGTCTGATTTAAATAACCGTAAATTACTTTTTCCAACCATGTTGGGGATTGGTAAGTAGTTATAATCACAGAAAGTTTCAAAAACTTTTCCTCTAATTTTTATCTTCTACACGAAACGTTGATTATAACTTTACAAGTTCAACTATCTAGTGCAACAATAACAACCCTAGTCAATCGTTTGACTAGGGAAGTTACTAAGGTGTCATTTTGACGTTTCAAATACTACTAACTATGAAATATCGAAAACTTAACCAAGAACAAAGGTACGTATTGGAGGCACTCATTGATCAAGGGTTTTCCAATCGAGCTATGGCCGAAGAACTAGGCGTTCATCGGACTACCATTTGGAGAGAACGGCAGCGTCATACCACGAAACGAGGTCCAGATAAGGGATGTTACCAAGCCGATACAGCCCAGCGGAAAGCAGTCAAGAGAGAACAGGGAAAGCCTCGTCTCATCAAGTGGACCCGGGCACTCAAAGACGACATCAAATACTGGATGGTGGAAGAACGTTGGAGTCCGCTTACTGGAAAGCCAAGGGCATGGCAGGGGTTTCGACAGAATGCATCGATCGCTGGTGATGGACTGGCCAGCACGGGAACAAAACATCGGAGGCTCCCTACAAACGGTGGTATCTTTATCTACGTCATGGCAAAAGAAGACGTCAGCGTGGGAATTACAAGGGGAATCGAGGAGGTATTCAAGACCGTCCATCGATGTTGAAGCGGATTTAATGATTGGGAGCCAAAGAGGATGTCCCTTACTCGTGTTAACCGATCGGGCTAGCTTGTATACGAAGATTCAAAAGTTGCCTAGTAAAGAGGCGACGCCAGTGGTTCATGCCATCATGGAGAAGATCAAAGAAATAGGCCCTCAGAGGATAAAAACCATGACTTTTGATAATGGGTTGGAATTCGCCAAACACGATCTCATCAAGCAGCCATTTGGCATCAAAACGTTCTTTACGAGACCCTATTCGTCCCAAGAGAAAGGCACGGTTGAAAACTGAATCGGCGTACTGAGACGGTGGTTCAACAAAGGGGAGAGCATTGATGATGATACCGACCAAGAAATACAAATCATTGAAGACAAAATAAATAACAGAGGCGTTCGTCAATTGGATTATCTCAGTCCTATCGAAAAGATAAAATCAACGTGAGATCATGTTGCACTAGCGAGTTGAACATGGCATCCCCCAAAAAGAGAGCCCTCATGCTCAAAAAATTCGGATCGAAAAAAAACCAGTGCATCAAGGACGGAAGGATACCTTAGGGAGGTATGTGATTCGAACTAGCCAATGGGATTGGTCGATTGAAAAAACAGTGAAAACCTATCATGGATTGAATGATATCGAACAAACCTTTCGGACATTAAAATCAGATTTAAGACATCGGCCCATACTTCATCGGGGAGACATCGGATAGAAAGTCACATCAATAGGGCCATGATGGCGCACTACTTTGTCCATTATATCCGGACCACCTTAGGAAAACACGGCATCCATGATTCTTGGGGGAGTTTGCAACAAAAAGGGATCATATACTAAAGTAACAAACGCTATGATTTCCTTGATTTTTGCCACTCTTGTTTCTATGAAGAATTTTATCTTTGGGATAAACGCTGAAAATGGTATTGGACGAGAGGTAATTGTCCAACGATCAAAAGTTTGATTTGGTCGCTGATATGATTCACTAATGCCGGCATTTGTTCTTCGGCTTTGGAATAGAGATAGCGTAATACAAAGAGAGAAACGAGTCCGATGAGTAAATTCAGCCAAATAGGGCCTGATAAAAGGCCGATGATGGTCAAGAAACTACCACTCAAAATGAGTCCTTTCAATCCCCCTTTGGCGATTTCTTTGGATGACTTCCCATGTTTTTTAGAGAGATGAAAAGCCCTGGCGAGACTCACTAGCGTGACCATCAATAGGAGAGGATTGAGAGCCACCGCTGCAGAAAGTCCCATACTAAAAACGATTTCAGAAAAAGTCTTGATGTCTTTGGTTTTCCATTGAAAGAGGATAGCGATCGCCCCAATCGTTGCCCCCATCAGTTCGGTGCCATTGAGTGAAACAGCATCATAAACTTTGGTTTTGGGAATGCCATAGGATTGATGAAGGGTTTCCTTGAGTCCATCAAATTTGGCTTTATCTAAAGTAACATATGGGATACCGTTCGGTGTGGCAATATCTTTCCAAAGGGCTTGAATGGTGCCACTCGCATTTTCAATCCACGAGTTATCAGGATGAGCTTGAGCGATGGCTTTCCATGCACCCATCACATCATGGTGGCCATCAAAGAGACGATGGTAAGCACCACCTGTTTTGTCGACGGCATAAACCGCATCCATCGCCCGATCAAAAGTGGTGGCAGAGCCTTCTAAGGTTTTGGCGAGATAGCGGTCTAAGGCTAAAGCAATCGGACTGGCCAAGACGAGACTACCTGTGGCAGAAACCCCGGAGACGATTTTTCCACCAACTTTTTGTACAGGTTCTTTGGCTCTTTGAAAAACCTGAGATGTTTTTTTAATCGTTTTCTTGGTGGTATGAGTGATTGTTTTTTGCGTGGTTTCGAGTGCGTCTTTCGTTGGATTCCAAATCTTATCTCTCAGTAAAGGATGGTGAACATGCACTTTCTGAAGTGTCTTCTTAAATTCTTTGAATTTTTCAAATCGCTTGATGTCCGTGATGATTTTTTGGCGACAATATTCGGGCATAGAGACGCCCTTGTGCTCGCAGAGATGTAATAAACGATCATAATCATCCGTGTTGAAAATTAAGGGGATTTTTTTGATGGAATCAATCATATTGTTGAGAAATGAAAGGGAATCATATACCAAAAGTAGCAAAAATCAAGAAAATCATAGCGTTTGTTACTTTAGTATATAATCCCCATTTTAAAAAAATAAATTATCACTATTCATCATTAAAAGGGGGATCAAAATTAGTTAACTCGACAACGGGTGTCTGGCTTATTCAAAACAAGATGGATTTCCTCTTATAGATCCAAGGTTAGGTGGCCATAGATGCCATGCCCCACCTCGGGGATCCATAAAAAAACCTCCCTCAATAGCATCGATGTTCCGAGGGTTTTAATGCCTTCAAAAGAAAACCCCTTTGATCTTAAAATGCGTTATGATCAACCAAAATTAATTCGTAGTGTCGTTTCATCATCATTTTCTATAATCCACCTTATAATCAACAGTCTCACCATGAACCTTCAACCATATTTGAACCAACCACCCCCTCCGTTGAACCATATCAACGGCAGTAATCTTAAACTCACTCCAATGACGATAGCGATGTTCCCCTTGTTCAATCTGATGAATCACGTCGATCATGGCGTTATCAATGACTTCAACAATCTCACTGAAACTTTTGGTGTTATCGCCACCTCCAATCCCGTCCAAAAACTCATAACCAGTCACCCCAACCCAAAATTCACTTTTTCCAAAATTTTCAAAACATCCTTGAACGAGGAGACTATTTTCTGTGATTCGCTTAAAATAATCATCAAACCCTTCATAATAGGGGTCGTGATCAAAAAAAGAATCAACCTGTTGTTCATTAGCAAAGGAACGTCGAACGAGGAGACCAGTATCTTCATCATCCACGAGATAACCATCCTCCATTAACCTTTCCATCACAAACTCACGGGGCATCGGTTTTATCGTATGAACCCCCTCACAACGGACTCGCTGACACGCCCCCAACCATAAACCCATCATCAACAACCCCATTCCAATCATGAGTCTTTTCATTTGATCATTATTTCTAAGGTGATGGAGCATCGAATGGATATGAAAACCGGAAGGTGGAGCTGGTTTTCATCGTTTTTTTTTGAAATCCAAAATAAAAGGTTTTGGGAAAGCCAGACCATCATCACTATGATTTTAGTTAGAATTAATCGGAATGTACTCTCTCACTTTACCACTTATTCTATCATAATATTTGTCCCTTTTTAAACCTTACCTTATATCAAGCATATATCTATGATGGTGAATGAAATTTGTTTCGCTTGATTGAAAATAAAACTCCATTGATTATCTGATTTGTAACCTTTAAAGTGAAGGGGTGGCCCCTATCTTCCCACAACTTTTTGGTAAAAATAAGTTATCAATCGCTACCAAAATAGACGCATGATTTTGCTGTCCTTAAAATAGGGGTACAGTTCAGACACAATTTAAATACCTTAGCCCTTTTTATATAAAGATTAAAGCGACATGGCCTTATATTGCCTTAGTGGCTTGAACATAGCCTCTTACTGTAGATTAAAATCTAAAAGATACAAAAAGTCATAATTAGTGGGAGCATTAAAAAAACTAAGCAAAGAACAAAAGGCTCAACTAAAAAAGCTTGGTAAATCATTACAACAAACACAACGCCATTTAAACCAGATAGTTCAAGGAATTCGTGTCCATAGCAAAGTCCAGGCTGCAACGGTTGAAAATGGTGGCATTAAAGTTCTGACCCATCAAGATAAAGTTGACTCACAAAATCTGTTTAATGCCCAAAAGGGGGACTTTATTTGGACAAAGTTTGTTCCAGCTTCTGGTGCCGCCAGTAGAATGTTTTCAGAAGTATTCCAGTATTTAGACCAACAATCATACCCTGGTTTTATTCTAGATGACTATCTCGAAAAGCACCCATCATTTGAATTATTTGCTAAAAATTTAGATTCTTTAGCGTTTTACTCATCCATTAATCAATACTTGAACAAAAAGTATACGAATTTTGCTTTGAATACACCACAGAAATACCTCACAGAATTCTGCGATACACTGGTCCATAACAAAAGAGTCGGCTTTAGTCATCTTCCTAAAGGATTAATACCTTTTTTTAAAACAGAACACCAATCTTATACGCCTTTTCAAGCCCACATTTTAGAAAGTGTTAACTTGTTTGGCATCGAAAACAAATCGAACCTTCACTTCACCATCGATGAGCCATTTAAGCCTCGTTTTCAAAGTCTTATTCCTTTATTGAATCAAAACATAAAAATCAATTTTTCGTCCCAATGTCCATCGACTGATACACTAGTGATGTCTCTTGATAATCATTGGCTAACCGATGAAAAAGGGGATTTGCATTTTAGAAAAGGAGGGCATGGTGCACTTTTAAAAAACCTCAATGCCATTGACTCTGACTTTGTATTGATTAAAAATATCGACAACATTCAAGTTGATAACAATAAAGCTGTTATACAATGGCTAAAAGTCTTATGTGGCACATTAATGAAAATTAAATCTGAAATTGATGCGTCTTTACTTGACCTTGATCAAAAAGGTGATGCTGGAACTATAAACCGGATCATAAAATTGATTCGTCTGCATTTTGATCCTCAATTTGATATTGAATCTCATTCTTTAGAATCCAAACAGAGGTTTTTAGAACAATATCTCAACAAACCCCTTCGAGTTTGTGCTATGATCAAGTCTTCCAAAAGCGCAGGTGGAGGGCCATTTTGGCATCATTCTAGTAATCGAAGTAGTGTACAAATATTTGAAGAAATTGAATTTCAAAAACACAATCAAGAACATCAACAAGAAGCTTCAAAAACACAATTTATCAATCCAGTATTGATTGCTTGTTCTATAAGAGATCGATTTGGTAAAGCATTTGATTTAGAAAATTTTTCTAATCCCAATCGCTATATGATTGTTCATAAAACCATGGGAAATCAACAGATTAAAGCCATCGAATGGCCGGGATTATGGAATGGAGGGATGAACGATTGGAATTCGGTATTTATAGAAGCTCCAAAGGATGTGTTTCGACCAGTTAAAAAAGTACATGATCTCATCCATAGGAAAGCCCAAAATTAGATTTGTACTGACCACTATCATGATTTCAACAAACCCTATGAATACACCCAGCGACTAGTTCGAATTCAGGCGTTCAAGGACCATTTTTAATTAGGAAGGATACGTAACCAATTTGAAAATTTAATATGAGCATCATCAAAATTCTTGAAAAGCACAACCAGCTGGCTTTATCCAATAGGGATAAGGGGGACCGATTCGAAAAATTAATCCTTGGCTATTTTAAAACCGATCCCACCTACACAAGCCAGATTAAAAATATATGGCCGTGGCATGATTTTCCTTTTAGACCCCAGAATCAAGATTTAGGCATTGATTTAGTGGCAGAAACTTTTTCTGGAAAATTTTGGGCGATTCAGTGTAAGAATTATGATATGAAAAGAAGCGTTAAAAAAGGAAACATTGATAGTTTTTTAGAAGCTTCTACCAGACAAATATGGGATAGACTTGGCAACAAAGTTCATTTCGCCCATGCCATCATCGTAACGGCGACCGATCATTGGGGGATCAACGCCACCAAGGTCATTCAAGAGGAAAGAGTTGTAAAAACAACCAAAATCACCATCGCTGATTTAGAAAATGCCAATGTTGATTGGTATGCCATTGAACAAGATATTTATGGGGAACATGCTGTTATTAAAAAAGAGGTAAAAGTCTTTGAACACCAACAAAAAGCCATCGATTGTGCCTTAGAATACTTTAAACATCATAATCGAGGCAAGTTGATCATGGCTTGTGGGACGGGTAAAACCTATACTTCTTTACGAATTGCAGAAAAGTTTAGATCTTATAATCTCAAACAAAAAAATCTGGCCGTTCTTTATTTAGTTCCTTCTATTTCTCTGGTCAAACAAACCCTGAATGAGTGGGCCACTTTTGCTTCAAAAAAGATATATCCGATTTGTATTTGCAGTGACCCAAGAGTTTCACAAGTCAAGCAATATGATGCCATTACAGAAAGTGTAGAAGATTTAGGGAATCCTGCAACGACCAATGCACAGATTATTTCTGAAGAGGTTCAAATAGGACTTAAAAGTTTTCAACATGAATTAGTGGTCATCTTTTCTACTTATCATTCAATTCAAGTGGTGATTGATGCTCAAAAAAAATCAAATTTCACTTTTGATTTAGCCATTTGTGATGAAGCGCATCGTACAGCAGCAATTAGTCAAAAGGATGCGACCATGAGTTATTTCAGAAAAATTCTTGATGGTGATTTAGTTCACTGTGAAAAACGAATATTTATGACAGCCACCCCCAAGATCTATACTGAAAGTGCAAAACAACAAGCAAATGATAGGGGTTGTGATGTTGCTTCGATGGATGATGAGGCCACTTACGGTTATGAGTTTTATAAAATTGGATTTGGGACGGCCGTCGAGAGAGGGCTTTTAAGTGATTATAAGGTGATATCCCTTGAAATCAATCAAAATCATCCTACTTATTCATTATTTAGTCATGACGTATTAAAGAAATACCAACCAAATGATTTAGCTAAAATGGTTGGCGTTATCTCCTGTTTGGGAAAACAAGTGGAACAAGACGGACAAAAACTATATGACGATGATCCAGCGCCTATGAATCGATCAGTGTTGTTCACTAATAACATCTCAAATTCCAAAAAAATAAAAAAAGATTTTTATGACTTATCCACCGAAGTCGACTTGGATGCTATTTTTTCAGACAAAAGCAAAGTCATCAAACTGAGAACCGATCATGTTGATGGAGGTATGGGCATTCTTAAGCGTTCCAATGCTCTCAAATGGTTAGAAGATCAATCGACAAACAAAAATGAATGCCGCATGCTAACCAATGTGCGTTGTTTGGGTGAGGGCATTGATGTTCCAAGTTTGGATGCGGCGATATTTTGGTCTGACAAACAAAGTGAAATCGATGTCGTTCAAGCCGTTGGAAGAATTATGAGAAAAAAAGAAGGAAAGAAATATGGCTATATAATTATTCCCATTTTTATTGATATTGAAGCAGACCAAGAAAAAGAAATTGACTTAAAGTATAAAACCGTGTGGAAAATCTTAAGAGCCTTGCGAGCTCACGATGATCGTTTGGATATTTATATCAATAAACTAAGGTTTCACAAGGGAAAGAGTCTATCCAATGGACATGGAGGGTTTGATCCATTAGTTCTATCAGTACCTCAAGGGGCGACTCTCTTTTCTGATCAAGAAAAGCAAGGATACATCTATGGGAAAATAGTGAGTAAGGTTGGGGATCGAATGTATTGGGACAAATGGGTGGATATGATTGCTCAAATACAGAAAAAAGAGAAAGAGAGAATCAAAGAGAAAGTCAAAGACGATAAATTAAGTTTTCTCTATGGGAAGTTTGTCGAAGCGGTCCGAAATTCCGTCAACATTGATTTCGGTGACCAAGACGCAATCAACTTATTGATTGATCATCTCGTAACGAAACCCATTTTCAATACGTTATTCCCCAACTACAAGTTCAGTGAGAATAATGAAGTGGCCAAAACTCTTGAAGGAGTCATCGGATCGCTTGATGATTTCAATATCAGTGCCTACGAAGAAAGAGAATTAGAAAGATTTTACGAAAGTGTTAAAAAACGCGTTGAAGGGATTTCTGAATCGGCCGGGAAACAAGAATTGATCAAAGACCTCTACAACAAATACTTGGTTAAAATCGACGCTAAAAGATCAAAAAAATTAGGTACGGTTTATACGCCTATTGAAATCGTCGATTTTATGATTCAATCGACTGATGAATTACTTGAAAAATATTTTGGCCAAAGAATCACAAACGAAGGGGTTCAGATTCTTGATCCATTCACAGGCACAGGCACTTACATTACTCGATTACTACAATCTGGACTCATTGAAAAAAAAGATTTGGAAAGAAAGTATGAAAAAGAAATCTAGGCCAATGAGATCGAGTTATTGCCCTATTATGTTGCTGATGTCAATATAGAAAGTGCTTATCAAGAAATCAGTGAGTCAACAGAATACAAAGAGTTTAACAATGTGCTTCTGATTGATACGTTTCAATTTGGTGAGCATTCAGCCATTACGAAAGCAAACTCATTTTTTGAAGATCAAACATCAAAAGCAAAGCAACAACATGAAGCCAAATTAACCCTAATCGTAGCGAATCCACCATACTCTGTTGTGAAAAGAACAAATTATTCACAATTAAATCAAAAGTTAAAAGAGACCTATGGTCGTTTTGATACGAAGTCACATGCTTTAACCCGAAATGCCTATGTCAAGGCCTTCCGCTGGGCTACCGATAAATTAGAAGAAGGTATCATCGCTTATATCACCCCATCCTCTTGGTTGACGGAAAATGGCGGCCGAGGCATCCGCCACCATTTTAAAAAAGACTTTCATGCAGTATATGTTTATGATTTGAAGGGTGAAAGAAGACCATCAACTCATGGATTTAATGGAAATGGCGTGTTTGAAATAAAAAGTGACGTGGCCATCACCTTTCTCATCAAAAAACCAAAAGATCAAAAAAAAGCCAATATCTATTATACCGCTATTAATGAAAACACCAAAAAAAAAGAAAAACTAACCATCATCAAAAACACAAAATCAGTCATCCATTTAGACTTTGAAAAAATAACGCCCAATCCATACGATGATTGGGTCCACCAGCGAGTAGCGTTTCCAGAAGATTGGATTCCTATCTATGCCAAAAGAGGTGGGATCATCACCGAAGAAGGACACTTTTTTAGAACATATTCTAATGGCTTTTTAACCGGAAATGATGCTCAACAAATCAACTTTTCTAAAGTGGAATTAAAAAAGCAGGTTGAAGGCTTCATTTCTCAGTCGCCCCCCCCCCGAAAAATTCAGGATTCACAGTTATCGGCCGTTGACCAAAGTGCATACTTATTTCGATGCTATCGCAAAATCGGCGGCATTGTACACAATGCCGCCTTACTTTCCTCATAAAGACTTTCAAAATACAGTCATTGCAACCACGCCAGAAAACAATGCCTATTTTGGGATTTGGGTAGTGGATTTTATACCATCACGGCATATTCTTAGCGGTGGAAATAACCTGCCCCAACGATTTAAATGTAATCATCAAGATGACTCCCCACTATTTAATCAAAATCAAAAAGAAGTCCCTATTGAAGATGGTGTTTCCGATTGGATTTTATTGAAAGCTCAAAAAAAGTATACCTCTAAAGTCACCAAAGAAGATTTATTTCATTATGTCTATGGCTTTTTGCACTCGCCAACCTATCGAAAAAAATATGCTAGTACCTTGACTAAACAAGCCCCGAGTATTCCACTGGTCAAAGAAGAAGCCCACTTTTGGCAATATGTAACCATTGGAAAAGAATTGATGGATTTGCATTTGAATTATGAAAATCAACCCAAGCTGCCTGAAGTTAAAGTATCAGGTGAAGAACATAAGAATTTCATGGTTCGTAAAATGAAGTTTGCTAAAGAAGACAACAGTGCTATTGAATACAATGATGATATCACCGTATCAGGAATACCTTTGAAAGCATATGATTATCTCATAACGGATAAATCAGCCATTTGGTGGGTGATGAACCAATATCAAGCAACAATTGGTACTGGAAAAACGACCAAAAACAGAAGTGGTTCTGCTCACTATAAAAAAGATATTCCAAACGATCCTAATATCTATGCTCAAGAAATAGGAAAACCAAGGTATATTCTCGATTTGTTGCTAAGTGTCATTACCTTGAGTGTTAAAACGATGGATACGATTGAAGAACTCAAAAAAATAAACATTGACTGAGTAGAATAAAATTCCCGTCTTGAAAATATTCTTACACGTTCTACTTCATTTTTTGTTGAACTTTGGCATTTGATGCTTCATTTAGTATAAATTTGTACCGTCTCAAAGGGGTGCTGTTAAGGCTGAGATAATACCCATTGAACCTGGGCAAGTAATGTTGCCAAGGGAATTGTAGGTTAATTTTTTAACGAGAGTAATGACCTCTTTTATTCTCCTATTGTCAATGAGATGTCATCAAAACTTTTTTTATTAGTCTTTCTTTTTTCGATTTTCCCATTAGTGGGTCAACAAAGCAATCAACAAGCTGCCGATACGCTCAATGTTGTTCAATTGAATGAAGTACAACTGGAAGGGATTCGGGCCACCGAGTTAACCCCTTTTACCTTTTCCAATGTGACCAAAGAAGAGGTTCAACCAAGAAATCTGGGTCAGGACATTCCCATTCTACTGAACTTTTTACCCTCCGTAGTCACCACAAGTGATGCTGGAAATGGCATTGGCTATACCTCTATGCGTGTTCGAGGAAGTGATGCCACAAGAATTAATGTGACTATCAATGGAATTCCTTATAATGATTCTGAATCCCACAATACCTTTTGGGTTGATTTGCCTGATTTTGCCTCAAGTGTCGAAAGTTTTCAACTCCAACGAGGGGTTGGCACTTCCACCAATGGGACAGCTGCCTTTGGAGCTAGCTTAAATATCGAAACTAGAGATATCAGTATTCAACCTTTTGCTGAAATTTCCAATTCCATAGGTAGCTTCAATACCATTAAAAATACATTGAACTTTTCCAGTGGTTTATTGAATGACCAATTTGAATTATCGGGACGATTATCACGCATCAAATCTGATGGTTATATTGAAAGAGCAAGTTCTGATTTGGATTCCTATTTTCTTCAATTAGCATATCAAAATCCAAAGACCTTCATTCGATTGTTATTATTTGGAGGGCATGAAACAACTTATCAATCTTGGTATGGAATTGATAGTAACACATTAAAAAGAAACAGACGCTATAATCCTGCAGGTGAAATCTATGATCCATTGGGGAACTTAATAGGGTTTTATGATACTCAAGTTGATGATTATACCCAAGATCATTATCAGTTTTTGCTGAATCAAGAGCTTAAAAATGATTGGAATCTAAGACTCGCTCTGAATTATACCCATGGTAGAGGATACTATCAAGAATATAATGATGTTTATGCCACTCAAAACATCCACTTCGGAGATAACATCAATTTCAGTTACCTACAAATTTCTGAATTAACCATCGGGCAAGAACAAATCAGTATCACCGAAAATATCACGAGAAAGTGGCTCGATAATCATTTTTATGTGTCCACCCTGGGGCTCAATTATACCAACCATACCATGCGTTTGAATTTTGGTGGATTATTAAGCCACTATAGCGGAGATCATTTTGGGGAACTCCTTTGGGGACATCAATTGGGAGCTATTCAACCCCATCATCGTTTTTATGAAAACCTTGGTCTGAAGTATGAACAAAGTGCTTTTGGTAAACTGAATTATTTCATCAATGATCATCTCTCATTTTACATCGATCTTCAGTTAAGGTCGATTCAATACGAAGTTGAAGGCCAAGCCGCAGGTCCAAAAACTTTTGAAGTGGATGATTCCTTTTTATTTTTCAATCCCAAATTTGGTCTTACTTATAATATCAGTAATCAAACCAAGTTCTATTTTTCTTATGCCAAAGCGCATCGTGAACCCAATCGGACAGATTTTGAAAATGGAAATCCTGTCCCCGAAGAATTAGATAATTATGAATTGGGGGTTCGATCTTTCGCAGATCGATGGCAATGGCAAATAAACTTGTATTATATGGATTATACCAATCAACTCATTCTGACGGGTCAGTTAGATGAAGTCGGGGCTCCCATTAGAGAGAATATAGGGAAATCTAGAAGATTCGGGGTTGAAATAGAGAGTAGTTTGGCTTTAACTCATCGAATCCATTGGCAAACAGCCATCACATTAAGTAGTAATCAAAACATCGACTACTATTTTCAAAGAGATGGAGAGTTGGTCAATTTAGGGAATACCCATATTTCCTATTCTCCCAATTTTATTGGGGCTAATATTTTGCAATATTCATTGGATAAAAACACATCAGTCAATTTATTATCAAAATATGTATCGTCTCAATATATGGGAAATATTGATTCTGAAAAGTCAAAGCTCGATGGTTATTTCATCAATGATTTGAATTTTGTTTACCATCTAAAGCCGAAAAGGGTGCTCCAAGAATTGGAGTTATCCTTGATTGTCAATAATGTCTTGAATCAAGAATATATTTCCAATGGCTACTTCTACACCTATGATGATGATACAAACCCTGACCAAATAGAGACTATTGAAGGAGCAGGATATTATCCTCAAGCTCAAATCAATTGGCTACTGGGGATTAGAGTATCGCTTTAAAATTTGTAGGCCATGCCAATTCTTCCAAGAAGGGGGCTTCTTAAAGGAGCATCCACTCTATAACTATTGAAGGGCCCTGTTGGAAAATTCAATATTGAATCGGGTAGTCCCATCAACTGATGGACTGAAATGCTGCATCTGAAATTTTTTCCAAAAATAAAATTGGATTCAAGCCCTAGTCCCCGAATTGAATAGTCTGAATATTGATGAATATCCATGATTTCTTTAAACGTCGGTTGATGGTCATCATCTCTATAATATCGCTCTAAAACAGAATTATACTTGGGTCATAAATGTGCCATCGTATCTTCTTCATTGATAAAATTGACAACATAATGCGGATACAAAACGATATAAATCGCATCTTTCCATTTTCTTTCTTTTATTTTTTGTTGGATTGAAATTCCTAAATGGAGATGATGAGACAAAAACGATTTTTCAGAAATATTAGTTGTCATCCAACGACCACCGAAACGAGAGCTAAAATTTGTTTTGGAACTCTTTATCAATGTGATTGGATGTGTATAGAGTATGCTAGCTTTTAATGTTCCACTAGTTGGGTTTAAGATTTTTGAAATGGTACTAAAATGATCTTCAAATGACCAATTTCGATAAACAATGGTTTGAGAAGCAAACATGTGAAATGATAAGTGAGTCCCTCTTTTAAATGATGTTTTTGCATGCATGATTTTTCCCCAGATATTTAGGTTTCCATAAGTATCGGTGTTGACTGCAAATTGATTGATGAATTCGAAGCGAAGATGGTTTGGTTCCCTAACTCTTGATCCCACATCTAATTCCAAATACTGATTATAAGCCATATGACTGGTGTTTATGCTCAAGATGAAAAAAATAGATCCAAGTCTAGTGATGGGATTCTTTAAATCCATCAAGGGTTTTTGATTTTTCTCAGATTTAACCAAACACTAGCTTGAGCATCAAAAAATTCATCAATTTTTAATACCCTAACAGCAAAGGTGATTTCAGAAAATAATGACTTGCATCGTTTTTGGGCTTTTAAAAGTGGATTTAATAGAATCATTAAAAACATACATAGAAAAAAACTCTTTGTTTATCTTGAAAGAAAAAATCCGAAGTCTCAAATGACTCTTACCTATACAACCCTAGTCCTCTCCTTTGTTATTCGTGGTATGGCTCCTTAAATGAGTGGGGCCTAACCATATAATATTTTTCTTCTTTATATCCATTCCTATATAGTGAGTCTTTTTAATGAAACGAAAAAAATCTATGGTGTGGTTAAACATGTAATTGATAAAGAACTCAGGATTGTTTTCATCCCAAGAATAATGAAGTGTATTTTTGTATTGATGCTTGTACTCAAACAATACCGTTGTTAAAGGTTGTTGATACCACCCCTGAATATAATTCATTAAAAGTCTGCTAGTTCGACTATTTCCATCAAGAAATGTATGAATGGTGATAACATCATAATGAATTTGGAAACTCAATCGATAAATATCGATCAGATCTTTTTCATTCTTGGTATCAGCATTTATGGAACTCAATGCTAATTCAAGATTTTCTCTCACTTGAGAATATGGCATAAACCGATGCCAACCCCATGAAACATCAACATTCCTAATTTTCCCTAATGAAGTATCAACTACCCTATCGACCCCTACTGGTTTGACTTCTCCATTTCGTTTCATCACATTACGATTCAAGGATTCTAAACTTTGTGTTGATAAAGGAATTTTATTTTGATATTGCTTCATCACAAACAACAAGCCATCTGAATAATCCCGAACCATAGATTTTTCATTATCCGGTTTATTTGGTTCTATGCCATATTCCAATAAACCTTCGACTTCTTTTTTTGTCAATGTGCTCCCCTCTATTTTAGTGCTATTTTCTATTAAGGAACTGATAATGGAACTTGCTTCTATAGGGTGCTTGACTAAACTATCTTTATAGTCGCGAAGTTCTTCCAAAAATTTTTTCTTATCGTACGAGTCTAAATAACTCATCTCCTATTTTCGTATTCCAAAGGATAATATCGAATGAAATATCTATCAGCAATCCCTTTAACATCCTCAATATATGTTTTATTCAATCGTTGATTTTTTCTTGTAGCATCTTCAATTTCATTAACAAAACCTAAAAAAGTCATCCAATTCAAACAGTCTCTGCGCTGGTCAACATTGAATTCGAAAAGGTCAAAATCATAAGGGTCGCCATGCTTTTTTATATACCTTCCAATGTATTGCGTGAGATCTTTTTGTTCTTGAATGCTTGCTAGTTCCATCGTATTTAGAAATAAATAAAATTAATTTATTTGGTTAATATCATTTCTTATGATTGAGATTCTGTTAAACATTCATATCGCTATTCTATTCTTGTTGTACTGAGGTTGAAAATAGCATGGATCACTCCGTGGTCAAAAGAATCGACTATTGAGCTCTATTTCATCATGATACAACAGTTACAACATGGCCTAATACGTCATTGATAAAATCTTAACTTTGTGCGATAATTTCTAAAATGTTTTGTTCTATCTCTTATCGTAGCTTCAGTTTGGAACGAACAAAACGCTAAATAGAAACTCCAATAAATTCGATTATGAGCAAAATATCCTATTTTAATGAGGAAGGACTCAATAAATTAAGAGACCAACTCAAGCATCTTAAAAGCATTGAACGGCCTAAAATATCAAACGCGATTGGTGAAGCTAGAGAAAAGGGGGATTTGAGTGAAAATGCTGAATATGATGCGGCTAAAGAGGCCCAGCGTTTATTAGAAGCTAAAATTGTTTCTTTAGAACAAACCCTGATCAATGCTCGAATTATCGATGAATCAGAATTGGATTCCTCTAAAGCACTTATTCACTCCAATGTTACTGTTAAAAATTTAGGAAATGGGGGCACCACAACTTATAAGTTAGTGGCACAAAGTGAAGCCAACCTTATGGATAAAAAGATTTCAGTGGATTCTCCTATTGGGAAAGGTCTTTTAGGAAAAGAAAAAGGAGCAATTGCAAAAATTAATGTACCTAGTGGGCAACTATCCTTTGAAATCTTAGACATTTCTCGCTCATGAATTCAATTTTTAGTCAAATCATTGCCGGGGAAATCCCTTGCTATAAAATCACAGAAAATACGGATTGTATAGCTTTTTTAGACATCAATCCCAATGCAGAAGGACACACTTTGTGTGTTACAAAACAAGAGGTTGATCGATTATTGCAATTGCCCCAAGATCAATATTTAAAACTCATGGCGTTTTCTTATAAAGTTGGTCTAGCCATTGAAGCCGTAATTCCTTGCAATCGAGTTGGAATGAGTATCATCGGCTTGGAAGTTCCACATGTTCATGTTCATTTGATTCCTTTAAATTCTATGGCGGATGCAACTTTTGAAAAAAAGGTTTATTTAACTAAAGATCAAATGCAATTCACAGCCAATCAAATTGCCCAAGAATTTTATAAACAAAATAAATACCAAAAGAGAACTGATAACGCACAACGGTTAAATTCTTAGTGATTAAGTTCTTCTTATAATAGATTAACTTTGCAATACTTTTTTTTAGAAAATGCGTCAAGAACTTAAAGGAAGGGTCGAACATATTGCCCAAACTAGAACATTTGATAGTGGATTCCAGGTAAGAGATTTTGTCATTGAAATTGGTGAACAATATCCTCAATATATCAAACTCCAATTTGATCGTGATAATTGTCAAAAACTCGATGCCATTTCAGAAGGGATGATTGTTCATGTTGAATATTTTCTTAATGGTCGCAAATGGAATGGACCGGAAGGGGTTCGTTATTTTACAACATTAAGAGCTTCAAATATTGAGGTTTTAGATTCTAAAGGACTAGATCAAACAGTACCAACGTCTTCGATTCCACCGAAAGTTGATGATGTAAGACATCATACCCCAGCACTAGATGCCTCAGAAGTACCTAAAGCTGCTGACCCATCCAAAATTCAAGAAGATTTTCATATAGTAGATAAGAAAGGAGAATCAGAAGAAGATACCGATATGCCGTTTTAGAAAACAGCATC
The DNA here is from genome assembly GCA_965221765.1 of Flavobacteriaceae bacterium. Taxonomy (GTDB): domain Bacteria; phylum Bacteroidota; class Bacteroidia; order Flavobacteriales; family Flavobacteriaceae; genus Bin25. The sequence continues at coordinate 955,461 of OZ244911.1, read as the reverse complement.
TGTTTACTTCAATTTTTGAGACTACCTAGGCCATCCGAAGAAAAACATTTTTTTCCTTTTGCTATCGATTTAAAAAATTCTCGTGAAGGTTAAACTCTCAAGGGAGTTCAACGATTAGCACATTATCTATTCCTAATTTTAATATTTGACCATAGGGAAAATAAAACCCTTCCTATCTTATTCAGATTACTGAAGTATTCAAAAAATGGGTTGAACTATCGTGGTTTTAATCAAGTATCTGCGACGCAATTACCGACGGATTAGAAAGTTCCTTATGTCTAAAGCAAGATATCAAATGGTCATTGACCATTCCCATTGCCTGCATCTTAGAATAGACAATAGTGGGTCCAACAAAGCGAAATCCTTTACTTTTTAAATCTTTACTAATCCCAACTGCGAGTTCTGTATATACAGGAACCTCCGACATTTTTTCAAAGTGATTGATAATCGGTTTATTGTCAGCAAAGGCCCATAAATAATTTGAAAAAGATCCAAATTGCTGTTGCGTTTTAATAAACGCTTTAGCATTGGATATCAATGCATTTATTTTTGACCGATTTCGAATTATTCCCTTATCAGATAGTAATGCCTGAACCTTTTGTGATGAATATCCAACAATCTTTTTATAATCAAATCCATCCAATGCTTTTCGAAAATTTTCTCTTTTTTTTAAAATCGTAATCCATGAAAGACCGGCCTGAAAAGTTTCTAATGTCAATAGTTCAAATAATAATCGATCATCAAAAACGGGAACACCCCATTGAAAATCATGATATTTTTCATATAATGAGTTTCCTTCACACCATGGACATCGAACTTTCCTATCCATAGTCATTAAAAAAGTACATGAATCAAAATCAGCCCAGCGAGTACAACTGAAACTCTGTAATCTCTACAGAAGAATCAAATGCTTTAATATAATTTTTTACCGATTTTTTTTCTTCGATAATCGATTCTTGATTCAGCAACGTATTTTCTTTATAAAATCTTTGGAGCTTGCCATTGATAATTTTATCGAATAGGTGCTCGGGTCTTCCTTCTTTGATTAATAATTCTTTGGCAACTTCTCTTTCTTGAGCAATTACTTTTGAATCTATTCCTGATTGGTCAACAGCAAGCGGTTTCATGGCAACAACTTGCATAGCAATATTTTGAGTGAGTTCATCAGCATCATCAATGACTTTACTAAGTCCTACAAGAGCTCCTATTTGATTGCCATTATGAACATAACAACCCACATATGGTGCTTGAAGTTTTAAAAAGGCTCCAATTTCAATTTTTTCGCCCGTCGTCCCGGTCCATTGACTTAACTTATCAACAACGGTTTGATCCTCTATACGACTCTCAAGAAATGCTTCTTTGTCTTTTTTGGTCAAGGCCAAAGGGGCCAATTGCATCGCTAAATCCTGGAACTCTTGATTTTTAGCTACAAAATCTGTTTCACAATTCAATGAAAATAAAATTCCTTGTGTTTTTGATGCATTGATATTGGCCAATAAAAATCCTTGGGATGAACTTCTATCTGATCGTTTAGAAGCTATCTTTTGACCTTTTTTTCGAAGAATCTCAATAGCTTTTTCTTTGTTGCCATGGGCTTCAACCAATGCTTTTTTGCAGTCCATCATGCCTGCACCAGTAATGCTTCTTAGTTCACCGACTTCTTTGGCTGTTATTTTACTCATCTGATGACGATATTAGGATTCCGATTTTTTTCTTCAGCTTGTTGTTCTAAATTTTCTTTTCGAGTTGCCAACCCCTTTTTAATCGATGGCAAGATCAATTGAAAAATCAAATTAATCGACTTTGAAGAATCATCATTGGCCGGGATGATAAAATCGATGTTTCTAGGATCAGCATTGGTATCCACCAATGCAAAAACAGGGATTTTTAGTTTGCTAGCCTCTCGAATGGCTATTTGTTCTCGGACCACATCAACAACAAATATAGCCCCGGGTAGTTTTTCCATTGAAACAATGGATCCTAAGTTCTTTTCAAGTTTGGCTCGTAATCGAATTTTTTGAAGGCGTTCGCGTTTGGACAAGGTATCAAAAGATCCTTCTTTTTTCATTCGATCAATGATCCCCATTTTTCGAACGGCTTTTCGAATCGTCACAAAATTGGTTAACATGCCTCCAGGCCATCGTTCATTGATATAGGGCATATTGACCTCACGAGCAACTTTTGCAACGATTTCTTTGGCTTGCTTTTTAGTAGCTACAAATAATATTTTTCGTCCAGATCTGGCAATTTTTTCGAGAGCCCCTTTGACTCGATCAATTTCAACTAGTGTTTTATATAAATTGATGATATGAATCCCTCCCCGCTCCATATGAATATAAGGAGCCATATTAGGATTCCATTTTCGAGTTAAATGTCCATAGTGGACTCCCGCTTTGAGAAGTTGGGAAACGGTTTGTTTTTCTTGATCCATCGTTAATAGTTTACCTTCTTAATTTGGCAACAAGTCTTTGGCTTGTTTAGATTCTAAACTAAATCCACCTTGGTGGTCAATTTCAGTTTGATATTTAGTATTAAATCGTTATTTCCTTTTTAATTGAATTGAAATTTATGATGCATTACTGATACCTATCATAAAGATTTTTTAAAATTTATCGTTTTGAGAACTGGAATTTTTTCCTAGCCTTTTTTTGACCAAATTTTTTTCTTTCAACCATTCGAGCATCTCTAGTCAATAAGCCTTCCGGTTTTAAGCTCAACCGATGTTCTATGTTTTCAAGACATAATGCTTTAGCGATTGCCAACCGAATGGCTTCTGCTTGACCATTGACACCCCCACCTTGAACCGAAATCGAGACATTATAATCTCCTATGGTATTGGTGATGATAAATGGTTGGTTTAATTTGTGTTGCAAGGAAATAGTGGGGAAATATTCTTTATAATCGTTTTTATTGACCGTGATGTTTCCTGTTCCTTGAGTTAGATAAACTCGAGCAACCGAAGTCTTTCTTCGACCTACCGCATGATGACTAGTACTCATATTAGATTAATGTAGAAATATCGATTGGGATTGGATTTTGTGCTTGTTGCTTGTGTTCTGATTCCGCATATACTCGAAGATTTCTGAACATTTCAGCACCAAGTTTATTTTTTGGTAGCATCCCCTTAACGGCTTTTTCAAGCAATCTCGTTTGGCTCTTCTTGTGGATTTGTGTAGCACTTAAACAACGTTGGCCACCAGGATAACCTGTATGGCGGATATAGTTTTTTTGCTCCCATTTTTTACCTCCTAAATTGATATGGGCGGCATTAATGACTACTATATTATCACCCATATCCACATGGGATGTGAAATTGGGTTTGTGTTTCCCAATAAGAAACTTGGCGATAATACTCGAAGCTCGTCCCAAAGAAATATTACTGACATCCACCAAGACCCAATTCTTTTTAACGCGATGCTGTGATTGAGATAGTGTTTTATAACTCAGTGTATTCATTTAGAATGTATCCCAATTTTTAGGGTTGCAAATGTAATACTTTCAATTCATTAGAATCCATTAATTCGACACAACCGCTTTTCATGCTCAATATTAGTTTTTTGATGGATGAATTTTTTAGAATTTTAGGAATTCAAGCTTGATGGTTTTGGATTTAGTTTAATAGGATACAACATGCCAAAGAGGATACATTATATGAAAAAACTCGTACCTTGCTAGAACAAAGGATAAATTCGGATAATGAAAGATCGAGGAAAAGCAGAATTTTTTCGTGGACGTCAAGAGCAATTAGAAGCCTTTAATCAATTGATCAAAAGGACTGAAAAAGAAAAGTCAGGAACGACTTTTTTAGTTCAAGGAGCTCCAGGCGTTGGAAAAACTGCTTTTTTAGAAGAATGTGAAGAAAAGATGGATAAAAAAACTTGGGATGTCGTATGGGCTGATCCGAATGTGTTGTGGGATGTTGACGAATTAAGAAAAAAATTAAGACTAGGCTATAAAGTTCGACTTGCAAGATTGTTTATTGCATTAGGAATTGAAAATTTAATCAAAATAGGATCCCATTTCAAATTAGCAGACAGAACAATCATTGGGAGTATTAATAACAGAAGGAAGAAAAGAGGGTTAATGTTAATACTTGATGAAATTCAAGACTTAGGAAAAAAAGCCTCCCCCCCAGACAAAGCTGCCGAGATAAGAGTTCGAAACACGTTATATCAAATGCATAATTGGAGAATTAAAAAACCCTTTATTCTTTTAGTTGGAGGATTAGGTATGTCCAAAAGCGTGTTTAAGGAATTTGGTATTTCTAGATTCAATAGAAAATGTGCTTTCAATCTTGGTGCATTAAATAAAAAGGCCGAAAAAGAAATTATTAAACAGTATATGACCACAAAGGGGGGCGTTGATGAAAAAAACCCAAGGCTCAATCATTGGATTAATACCATTATAACAGAAACGCAAGGTTGGGCTCATCATATCATCGGTTACGGAATTGTTTTATCTGAACAGCTCAAAGAAAATCATGGTGTTTTAGATAAAAAAAAGTTAAAACATGTTCTAGAAAAAGGGGAAAAGGAACGATTCAATTATTATGAACAACGCATAGAGGGGATAGATATACAAAAAAGAAAGTTAATCGCATCCTTGTTGAAGAAAGAAATGCCAGACATGTCAGAAGATGATATCGTATCGTTTTTCCAGGAGACATTTGATTATGAAAAATCCAAATATCTTTTCGATACAACATTAGAAAAAGGAGTATTTCATCAAAATGAAGATGGTGCGTTTGTTGTGCCTATCCCATCCATGCGAACTTGGATATTAAATCGATTTAGCCATTGAAATACGGAAGATCATCCAACATAAAATTAAGAACACCGCATTCGATTTAAAATAATACCACGTTGTGTTTTAAACCACTTTTTAACATCATGAAATAATTTTTGTTTTTTTTATTTATCTGATTTCTCTGAGAGGGAATGAGACTAAATCAGTAAGTATAATTCAGGAAGTTCTACTACGAAAGTTGTGGGTAAAGTTTCAAACCACCATTAAAAAACAAGACAGCTGCTCGAACGTTTTCAAATTTTCGATCCCCTCGACCAATCGCTTTGATTTCTTGAATTCTTCTATTCCATCGCTAGGCTTTGGACTGTGGATGACCGAGAGCATGCCCCACGCCTTGAAAATGATGTTGAAACATTCGAGCCACCGTACCCACTTCTTGGATGCTAGATTCAAAAACGCTACCGATCCGAAGACAAGCATAGTGGAGAGCCTCTTTCAAAGATTTCGATTCAAAAAGAGATTTAACATCTTCTATCAACTTCAAAGCTTTGCTGACTTCTAGGTTGCTTTCCTGCACTCTTTAGAAGATTTCTTTTTGTTTTTCAGTTCGGGTTTCTTCGTTTTTAAGAACATCCTATTTTTTCACTTCTCTTGGCCAAACCACGTCGATGGCCTGATTCAAGTATGGAATCCAATGAAATCGATCATGCATCAACTTCGCTAGAGGCAACAGTTCTTTCGCCCAACGGATGAAAGGCCACCACTTGTCTGTGGTCATGGTCTCCACTTGATATCTCCCCTCTTTTGGAATGGCCCGACGAATGAAATCTTGGGGTGTCTCGGTCTTACGGTCTTCGATCACATCGAGAACGATGCCCCATATGGTATCCCTCATCATGGCATAGCCAGGCCCCTTTTTGATGGCTTTTTCATCCAGACCGATAGGAGATGGTAGGGCATCAAAACAGAACTCCATGCCACGAGCAACGGCACGATGTAATATTCGATAGATGACATTAAAACCACAACCTAACCACTGGGCCGTTGGAGTTTTGTTGCTGGTGGGCAACATAAAGATCAATCGCCCATGTTTCAAACAATAACGTGAATCAATGAGAACCTTCTGCCCAATGGATGGTTTTGAGACCCGCAGAAGATTCGATGCGAGGAACGCGACAATGAAGAAAACACTGGTGTTGAAACACATCTAAAGGACGCCAAACACGGGTCTTGACGATGATCATCGATGGGACCTTCTTCACCACAAGTCTCAAGACATTGCACACAGCCTCCAACAGAGGAAACATGAATAGGAATGGTCCTTTGACAATCGTCAATCGAAAGGTCATCCATCGGCCATGAATCACCAATCTTTAAAATGAAATCAAAAAACAATAATAACTTTTTCATAAACAGTAAATTATCAGAGACCAACCAATAAATCAAACCACAACTTTCGTAGTAGAACCTTTTACAATGCGATTCTTCTTTCTTTTCTGTTTCAAAGATAGAAGACAGTTACAAGTTCAACTATCTAGTGCAACAATAACAACCCTAGTCAATCGTTTGACTAGGGAAGTTACTAAGGTGTCATTTTGACGTTTCAAATACTACTAACTATGAAATATCGAAAACTTAACCAAGAACAAAGGTACGTATTGGAGGCACTCATTGATCAAGGGTTTTCCAATCGAGCTATGGCCGAAGAACTAGGCGTTCATCGGACTACCATTTGGAGAGAACGGCAGCGTCATACCACGAAACGAGGTCCAGATAAGGGATGTTACCAAGCCGATACAGCCCAGCGGAAAGCAGTCAAGAGAGAACAGGGAAAGCCTCGTCTCATCAAGTGGACCCGGGCACTCAAAGACGACATCAAATACTGGATGGTGGAAGAACGTTGGAGTCCGCTTACTGGAAAGCCAAGGGCATGGCAGGGGTTTCGACAGAATGCATCGATCGCTGGTGATGGACTGGCCAGCACGGGAACAAAACATCGGAGGCTCCCTACAAACGGTGGTATCTTTATCTACGTCATGGCAAAAGAAGACGTCAGCGTGGGAATTACAAGGGGAATCGAGGAGGTATTCAAGACCGTCCATCGATGTTGAAGCGGATTTAATGATTGGGAGCCAAAGAGGATGTCCCTTACTCGTGTTAACCGATCGGGCTAGCTTGTATACGAAGATTCAAAAGTTGCCTAGTAAAGAGGCGACGCCAGTGGTTCATGCCATCATGGAGAAGATCAAAGAAATAGGCCCTCAGAGGATAAAAACCATGACTTTTGATAATGGGTTGGAATTCGCCAAACACGATCTCATCAAGCAGCCATTTGGCATCAAAACGTTCTTTACGAGACCCTATTCGTCCCAAGAGAAAGGCACGGTTGAAAACTGAATCGGCGTACTGAGACGGTGGTTCAACAAAGGGGAGAGCATTGATGATGATACCGACCAAGAAATACAAATCATTGAAGACAAAATAAATAACAGAGGCGTTCGTCAATTGGATTATCTCAGTCCTATCGAAAAGATAAAATCAACGTGGGATTATGTTACACTAGATAGTTGAACATGGCAGTTCTTTTCTTATTGTTGCTCTATTTACTCTTTATGTTGTTTTTTACTTTGAACCTCCCTGTAGATAATCATTGCCTTCTATATCATATTCCCTTAACAACCAATTTTTCATCGATGGAATAGGAACGCTAAAAAAGCCATTTTGATTTTGATGAAACACCCCTTTTTTCAATCCCCGATCAAAAAGGTCTTTTGATTCACTAGAGTTTAGTTTATTCTGAAAAAAGAATACAATGTCATTCTTTGATAATCTTGATTGATGTTCTTTCAGTAATTGAGCAATTAATTCTCTTTCTTCCCCCTCTAATTCCTCTATCCGACCTCGGTAATAATTAATTCGTTTTGCCTTTCCTAATGTCAAAACGGATTGCAATCCCTTTTTATTTAAATCTCCCTTACATTCTTTCAAATATTTTGATAAAACATTCGCATAACTCGTAATATGTTGGGGCCATTCAAGTGTATGACTTGCAATTTCATTAACCCAATGATTGATTTTTCTATTCCTTTGATTCACCCCCCCCCTTTTTAACCATCCAATCCCAAAGAATGTTTCGTTCTGATTTTTCATCTAATTTTTCAAGATTGAAAGTACAATCATCATTAAATCTTGAAATTCCAAAATCATTGAAAATTTTTTTTGACATGCCTAACCCACCAACCAAAAGAATAAACGGTTTTTCGACTTTCCAATTATGCATGGCTTTCAAAACAACAGCCGTTGTTGATCTTGAAATTTTGTCTGGTGGGGCATTTTCTCTTCCTAAATCTTGAACTTCATCCACAACCAATAACAATCCTTTTTTCTTTCTGGCATTCACACTTCCAATAATGGTTTTATCTGTCCATCTAAACTCGGCACCAAACTTGATTAATTTTTCAACCCCTAATTGAGCAACCATTTTTGAGACCCGAATTTGACATCCCAATCTTAATGCTCTTCGCATTTGTTTCACATCCCAAAAAATATCAGGATCTCCTTCTGCTATATCCCATTTAGCAGAATCAATTTTTTCTTTACAATGCTCTAAAAAAGCTGTTTTTCCAACACTAGGAACTCCTTGAACCAAAAAAATCGTTCCCGATTTTTCTTCTTCAGTTTTTCGAACCAATTGATTGAAAGCAGATAATTCTTTTTCTCTTCCATGAAAATATTATGCTTTTCCTCGATCTTTCATTTTCTTTTTTATGACGATCCCCTGCGTTTATAATCCATAATTCTCGGTTGTTTCTTTGGTACTTTTTCTATATAATTCCCTACTCATTCGTTTCATAGTTGTTCTAAAAAACCTTCCAATCCTTTCCTCATTTTTTAAAGCAAATGCTCTTCACACAAAATTACGTATTTGCGATATGAAACAAAAAAAGCTGCCAAATCTTGACAGCTTTTTTGAATATTTGATAGGGATGGCTATTTTTTATCCCACCATAATTTTGTATTGTTTTTATCCTGGCCCCCTAGTTCAGAAGATGAAACGGCCGCATTAGTGGCTTCAGCATTAGTAGAATATTCTGAAGATACGTAAACCATTCTCGCTGGAATCTGATCCACAGGAACATCTGGATTATCAGAGGTCACCCTGGGATATTGTTTGGGATAACCAGTTCTGCGAGCTTCCGCCCACGCTTCCCAACCATTGGGGAATAAAGCAATCCATTTTTGAGTGATAATCTGCTCTAATTGCCTTTCTGCACTTCCTCCAGCATCAAATTTGATGGGAATATCCGCTACTGGGGGAGTACTTCCTCCATCAAAACTAACAGGCACAGCAGTGCTATTAGTATAAGCTTCAATTTGTGCATCAGAGGCTCCTGTGGTTTCATTCATTGCCGTAGCAATACCTGAATTATAATAACTCTCCGCTGTGCCTCCAACACTATATCCTGCTAAAGCGGCTTCAGCTAGTAAAAAGTGTGTTTCTGAAGCTTGGAAAACAGGTATTGGTGGATTTTCCCCTCCTTTTGCAACATCACGATATTTAACATTGACATCTGAATGATTGGAATTTTGACCTAAGTTCAAGGTCACTTTGGTTTGTCCATTTTGAAGGCCTTCATAAGGATTCCCATCGCCATCAGAATCACCATCGGCAGCTGGATCAAAATAAACGCTTATTCGAGGGTCATTATACCCTTTGAGAATACTTTCCATAGTGGCACTCATTCTAAACTCTCCCCAATCTGTAATGGTTTCTAATGGATTTCTATTATCACTATCAACCGAAACAAAGGCATTATCTGCTGGATTGGTAATCAGCTGACCAGAACTAAATGCTTTTTCGGCTTGAGTTTTTGAAAGTCCAGGATCGGCGTATCGAACACGCATGGCCAGTCTTAACCGAAGACTTTCAGCAAGCTTACGCCATTTAGTTCCATCACCTCCATAAACACGATCAGAACCAGAGTAAGCAGATCCTCCATTAGCTAATGCAGAGGAGGCCTCATCTAAGGTAGTGAAAAAATCTTGATACATCGATTGTTGAGAATCATAGGCAACCGATAATTCTTGATTACCAAATTGCGTATAGGGGACTGGACCCCAATAATCGGTAATTCGATGATAAGCATTGACACGAACAATTTTAGCAATGGCTGCTCCAACCGTTAACTCTCCATCTACAGCGGCATCTTCTACTAATTTTATTTGAGGAGCCGCCTGGCTATAAAAGGAACCCCATGCTAATCTTGCCCATCGACCAACCTGTGTAAATCGATCGGAACCAAATCCAGTAGCAGTAGTGGCATAATAACCAGCCCATAAATCAGAAAATAGGTTTTGAGATATCTGAAACCGCCAGTGAAGACCGTTCATTGAAACATACTGGGCTTGAGCCAAGGCTAGTTCTTGTAATCCTGGATTCGCTGGTATTTTGTCCGTACTCAACGAATATGGATTGGTATTGATTTCTACAAAATCTTTATCACATCCAGGTAAAATCAAACAAATTACCGTAAATAGCGAAAAGTATATTATGTGTTTTATTTTCATAGTATTATTTAGAATGTTACTTTAACGTTTAGTCCAATACTTCTAGTTGATGGAAGAGTAAATCCTTCATAACCATCATTTGCTGTACCAACACCATGTGTGGCTTCGGGATCAACACTAGCATTATTAGATAAGAAAAATAAATTTCTTCCAACCAAAGATATTTTAGCTTCTTGCAATGGGATAGGAAATGGTAGATAACCCAATGCTGCACTCGATAGCGAATAACTCAATGATAATTCTCTCAGTCGAATATTGGAAGCATCTTCAACAAAAGCTTCACCGACTGGTGTATTTCTTCCTCCAATCGATGTCCAAAAAGTTTCTGGGTCGACTGAAACAGGTGTCGATGCAGGGGTTTCATTTGTGTATACATCTCTACCAAAAACGATGCCACTTTCCCGTCCAATAGCCGTTTCGGCTAATGCGCCATCAGAAGCTAAAATAGCTTTTGTAAATGATACCACAGAACCTCCCTGTCTGATGTCAATTAAAAATCGAAGATTGAAATTTTTATAGGTAATCGAATTCATCACACCTCCTAGCCAATCTGGATTGAAATTACCAATATTAACCGTTTGACCATTTGTGATTTTTGGGGTTCCATCATCATTCATAATGACTCGGTTTTGAGCATCTCGATCAAATCCTCTTGAATAGATAGACCCCCATGGTTCTCCTACATCCAATTGATAGCGTCTCATAAAATCAGCTCCGTATGACAACACGTCTATTCCTTCTGCAAGTTCTAAGACTTCACTAGTATTGGCAGAAAAATTGAATGTGGTTTCCCAACTAAAATCTGATTGAGTAATAAAAGCCAAATTAACAACTGCTTCAATTCCACTATTTTGAATATCACCTCCGTTAAGGAATTTTGTAGCGATGCCCGATGCTTCTGGAACATCCTGACTGAACAATTGATCGATGGAATTTGATGAGTAGTAGGTAAAATCAACACCTATAAAATCATTTAAAAAACTAGTGTCAAAACCGACTTCAAATGAACGTGTTTTTTCAGATCTTAAATCCGGATTTGGAAGCGTTGTCCCTAGTTGCAAAAACCCCCCTGTTCGCAAAATAGCCGATCTTTCTAAACTATAGGGAGCCGTATCATTACCCACTTCAGCATAAGAAGCTCTGAGTTTGAAAAATCCTATGGCTGATGGAAGCTCAATTAAATCAGAGATAACCACACTCGCTCCAACTGAATAATAATCGTAGCGATTATTCTCAACTGGCAATGTGGAACTCCAGTCTGAACGATAGGACCAATCTAGAAAAGCAGCATTTGCAAATCCAAGGTTTCCAAAGGTATACAGTGAATTCACCTCTCTTTCATTAATGAATTGACCAGCAGATAATTGACGAGCATTGGCAAGTGAAAAAATATTAGGGGCAACTAGTCCTCCATTATTGGTATTGACTCCTTTAGATTTTGCGACTCGATTATTCCCTCCAATATTGAAATTTAGAGAAACGTTATCTGTAATGTCTCTATTGTAGGTGATCAAGAAATCATTATTCCATTCGAGAGCTCGGCTATTGGCTGTTTGATAGTTTCCATTTTGAGCGATGATGTATGAATCATTATGGAAAAAATTTTCACTGCTCGCTGTAGAATTATCAATAGACGACCGTGCCATCACCTTCAATCTACGGGTGATATTGTATGTCAAAGAAGTATACCCTACGACTCGTTCGCCTATGATTTCATTGTTATTTCGATTCGCGGTCCAATAAGGATTTGCTCCCCCATTATCTAATGGTTTCCAAAAATTTTGACGGGCGTTTCCTTCACTATCGATATATTCAAATACTTCGACATCTTGAGTACGGATACTTCGTGGTAGTCTGTAGGCATGTCTCAAAGGATTGGCAAAATTTTCCCACTGAGGTAATTGATTATTAATCGTCGAATTGATATAATTGACTCGAGAAGATAATTGCAGTTTTCCTTCCAATAGATTATTATCTAATTTAAGCGTGACACTATGTCGCTCTAATTCATTATTAGGAACAATACCTGTTCTGAGATCATTGGTATAGGAAAAATACGTTTGTTGGTTTTCACTACCCGTTGTCAGACTAATATTATTGGCGATTGAAACGCCCGTATCAAAAAAGTCAGTAACATTGTTTGGGTTAGCTACATATGGAATAGGACCAGAGAATTCACTACTTGGCGACCAATGCTCTAAAGTACCCCCCAATTTCGCTCCCCAAGAATCTGTCGTTCGAATAATGGGGTTCCCTTGCTCATCCACATTTCTTCCACCATTTCCTTGACCATATTCGTTTTGGTAATCGAATAGGATATTAGGAGTTTCAAACGTCAATGTTGAGTTAACGCTAACTTTCAATCGTCCCACCTCACCAGACTTTGTGGTGATGATGATAGCCCCATTATTCGCTCTAGCACCATAAAGGGCTGCAGCATTAGATCCTCGAAGAACACTAATCGATGCAATGTCATCAGGGGACAAATCCGAAATAGGGCCACCCAATGGAACCCCATCGACAATGTACAGTGGTTGGGAACTTCCAGCAATAGACCGATTCCCCCGAAGGATTACTTTCGAACCTCCAGAAACCCCTTGAGAAGATGTTTGAATTGAAAGACCAGCCACTTTTCCTTGCAGTGTATTGACAAGGTTGGCATTAGGCCTGCTTTCATCGATTCCCTCCGTGTTGACATTTTGGGTGGCATAGGTCAATTCTCGTTTTTGCCTAGTAATACCCAATGAGGTGACCACCACTTCATCTAATGCATTATCTGAAGTTAAAACCACATCATAGTTAGCGGCTTGACCCACAACAATCTCTTGAGTGGTAAAGCCGATATAACTGATAGACAATATTTGACCAACTTGAGCTTCAACGGAGAAGTTCCCATCAAAGTCAGTTGCAACACCAACATTGGTTTCAAGAACAATAATAGACGCCCCAGGCAATGGCACACCATCGGAATCTGTTACAGTCCCTGTTACATTGTTTCCTTGAGCTAACCCCAGGGGGGGGGTAGCCATAAAAACAAAAGCAAATAAAATGCTTTTCCAAAAACTCTGTTTCATAAAGTGAATTTTAATTTAGGAGGTCAATGTACAAAAAGAATTAACAAAATTTAATAATGATAAGCATCGCATCATTAACGATAGCTGAGGGGGATAATCTCGTAATATAAATATCCTTGTATAATTAGCATGTATTTCAGTATAGAATGAGTAGTTAGATTAACCTTGAATTTGAAGTATATAAATAAGGATAGGTTAGATCGAATACATTCGTTTTTAGTTTAATTTTTTAATTGATATTGGATACGAATACCTTGACTATATTTTTGAAAAGTGAAAAACAGTATGTTTGGGGGAATTTAAACACTGTTGAATTTATAAAGTATTTTTGTGTTAAGAGAAAGCCAATTAGATTTTTTTAATACACAAGGTTATTTGGTATTCCCAAACCTTTTAAAACCAGAAGAAATTCAATATTATTTGGAATTATATAACCAAATTCTTGATAACACCACCAATAGTTTTCTCCGATCAGACTTATCTGGCAAATCCGAGGGGGATTATGGAAGAGAACGTATTACACAAATCATGTTGCCCTCTACAATGGACACTAAATTGAAAGACAGTATTTTATATAAAAAGACTCTGCTATTGGCTAAAACACTATTGGGGAATGACATGGCTTTTGACTTTGATATGCTGATTAACAAACCTCCTAAAACCCATGCGATGACCCCTTGGCATCAAGATGAGTCCTATTGGATTGAAATGCCCGATAAACGATCCGTTAGCATATGGGTGGCACTGGATCAAGCCACCATAGATAATGGATGCATGTGGTACATCCCAAAATCCCATTTAAAACCACTTAGAAAACATATTCAAAAAATTAAAAATGGGCCATTGAGTTGCCAAGCATCAGAAAATGAAGGCAAAGCAACGCCTCTGAAATCAGGGGATTGTGTGATGCATCAAGGGAGAACCATTCATTATAGTCGAGGCAATATCACTTCAGATTCCCGAAGGGCTTTGATATTGAATTATCGTCCAAAAGCCATGGTGGCACTTGAACGTTCACAAGGGTTCAATCACTCAGGAAAACGAAAACCTCGAAGCGGCTCATCATGAAACGAGTTTTTTGGATATTAATGCTTGTATTGACTTGCTTGAGTTGTTCAAACAGAGAACCAACTTTATTTAGTCTATTGAGCGCTTCAAGAACTGGAATAAAATTTCAAAATATTCTTCAAGAAAATGAGTCATTCAATGTCTTGAACTATGGTTACCTATATAATGGAGGTGGTGTGGCGGTAGGTGATGTTAATAACGATGGCCTCGAAGATATTTACCTCACTGGAAATATGGTCGCCTCAAAATTATACATCAATCAAGGAAACCTAAAATTTAAAGACGTCGCTGCCCAAGCGGGAGTCGAAGCCAAAGGCTATTGGAATACAGGCACGGTCATGGTGGATATCAATGCTGATGGGTGGCTTGATATTTTTGTCTGTCGATCCGCGGCTAAAACAGCGCCATACCGTCAAAACCTATTATTCATCAATAATCAAGATGGCACCTTTACCGAAATGGCAAAAAATCTTGGTTTGCTTGACACCGGTTATACCACCCATGCGCTATTTTTTGATATGGATAGAGATAATGATTTAGACCTATACATACTCAATCATTCCGTTCAAGAATATGCGGGATTCGATCGATTGACCGGAGAACTAAAGAATAAAGTCGATCCAAATTATGGCGATAAACTCTATGAAAATATTGGCGGCTTCTTTTTTGATATCACATCGATGTCGGGAATCAAAACCAATGTATTGGGCTTTGGTTTGGGTGTGGCAGCGGCTGATTTCAACGAAGATGGCTGGCCGGATATCTATGTTTCCAATGACTATAATGAAGAAGATTATCTCTATATCAACAATCAAGATCGTACCTTTACAGAACGCTTGAGAGATTATATGGACTATACCCCATTGTTTTCCATGGGTTCCGATGTAGCCGACATCAATAATGATGGATCAATGGATATCGTAGCACTAGACATGTTGCCTGAATCTCAAGAGCGACAAAAAATGGTGCTTGGCCCTGATAACTATGAAAAACACAGCCAATTGATTAAAACGGGTTTTCATCATCAGTACATGCGCAATATGCTACAAGTCAATCAAAAGGGACAATTTTTTTCAGAAGTTGGACAGTTTTCGGGCATATCTAATACCGATTGGTCTTGGGCAGCTTTGGTTTCTGACTTTGATAATGATGGGTGGAATGATCTTTTTGTAACCAATGGATATAAAAGAGATTATACCAATATGGATTTTATCAATTATGCTGTACAACAACGATTAAATCAACAAGAAAATAATACCGAAATTGAAGTGATGAATCTCATCGGTGAGATTCCTTCATCACTTCAAGAAAACTATATATATCGACAGGTTCAACCCTTGCAATTCGAAAAGATGAATGAGTCATGGGGATTTGAACATAAAACGCTTTCAAATGGAGCCGTTTATTCTGATTTAGATAATGATGGTGATTTGGATTTGGTGGTTAACAATATCGAAAAACCAGCATCTATCTATCGAAATAATAGCGAGGAATTATCCACCAATCATTCGCTATCGATACAACTTCTGGATACCACATCATTGAATAGAGAAGGGATTGGAGCACACGTGACTGTTTATAGTGGAGGGAAAACCTTGCATCGCTTAAACCAACCCGTTCGAGGATTTCAATCTTCAGTTTCTAGAAAATTGCATTTTGGTTTGGGACAAAAAGAGGTCATCGATTCTATCACCATCCAATGGCCCGATGGACAATTTCAAAGTTTAATGGGTCTAGATTCCGTATCCAAACTAATGATCGAAAAAGGTCACCATCTAAGGCCATCACCCCGATCTCAAACGCCGATGACATTATTTACAAAATCAAATGATACTAGACTAGAATATATCGTTCATCAAGAAAATGAATTTGTTGATTTTAAAAGAGAACGACTACTTCCCTTTTACCTTTCCACCAAAGGGCCTAAAATAGCTATTGGGGATGTCAACCAAGATCAAAAAACCGATATTTATCTTGTAGGGGCTAAAGGAGCTTCCGGTCAACTGTTGATTCATAATGCCAACGGAACATTCCAACCAAGTAGCCATTCTATCTTTGAACTAGCTGCAGAATCGGAACAAACAGCCGCTTTATTTTTTGATGCCGATGGCGATGGTGATGAAGATTTATACACGGTCAGTGGAGGAAACGAAAATCAAGGAAAACAGTTACAAGATCGAATGTATATCAATCAGAATGGGTTGTTTATAGAAGCATTAAACGCATTACCATTAGAAAATCTATCGGGATCTTGCGTGATTTCATCCGATATCGATCATGATGGCGATTTGGATCTGTTTGTGGGAACATTTGGAATTCCCGGTCAATACCCTTTATCCCATCAAAGTCAATTACTAATCAATGATGGAAATGGATTGTTTGAGTTAGAAAACCACAGAATACCACAACAAAATCAATTAGGAAAAATTAGTGATGCCATATTTTATGATGTGGATAAAAATGGATTTGAGGACCTAATCGTGATTGGTCACTGGATGAAACCCAAAATTCTACTCAATACTAATGGGTTCTTTTCATGGATGGAGGCTCCTTTTTTGGAAAACCTCGAGGGTTTTTGGAATTCCATTGAAATAGCCGATGTTAATAACGATGGACAAATAGATTTCCTATTAGGGAATTTAGGATTAAACAGTCAGTTAAAATCGCCCATAAAGCTGTTTTATAAAGATTTTGATAGCAATGGAGCTCTAGACCCAATTCTTTGTGTTTATGAACATCAGCGATGGGTTCCTTTTATTTCAAAAGATGATATACAAAGTCAAATGGTCAGTTTGAAATCCAAATATGTTTCTTATGCTTCCTATGCCGATCAGTCGATTGATGATATCTTTTCAGATGCTGAATTATCCGATGTACAAGAATTATATATCCATGAGCTTTCATCGGGAATCCTCTTATCAAAGAGAGAGTTCGATTATTCTTTTGTTCCCTATCCCAAAGAGGCTCAATTCTCTCCAATTTATGCGCAGTTACCCCTGGATTTCAATCAAGATGGACACATCGATATCATCACAGGAGGAAACCTTTTTGGAACTAGAGTTAAATTGGGACGGTTTGCTACGTCGAAAGGAGAACTGTTTGAAGGCGATGGAACGGGGCAACTGAAGTCGATTGATTATTCAAACAGTGGTCTCTTCAACCGAGGTGAAATTCGAGATATGAAATTGATAATAATTCAAAACCGATATCATCTCATCGTGGCTCGAAATAATACCAACCTCAATATATTCTCTCTTGATTCCCCCCCCCCCCCCCATATCAAATGAATCCCTCACCCTTTGATTATTCATGTTTTGGTATTGCATCCATTCACTTCATTGTTGTGGTATTCATTCCATGAGGCACTGCCGTCTCATAATACAATTTAACTGAAACTTTGAAGGAACATTACGACTATATTATCTGTGGTGCAGGATTATCCGGATTGATGCTCGGAAGAAGAATCATTCGAGAAAAGGCCCTATCAAAAAAGAGAATATTAATTATTGATAAAGAAGAAAAAACCAAAAATGATAGAACGTGGTGTTTTTGGGAAAATACTAGTTTTGAGGATCATGATATCGTATCTAAACAATGGAACCTCGGATTGTATGCGTCTAAAAAATTTCAAAAAACCATAAACTTTAGATTAGAAAATTACGCTTACAAAATGATTCGATCTAAGGATTTTTATCGAAAATTTAAAGAGGAAATTTTAAACCATCCCAATGTTCGATGGTTAATCGCTCAGATAACTCAAATAAAAGAACAATCTAATTCGGTTGAAGTTCATACTCAAAAGCAAGTTTATTCGTCTGAATGGGTTTTTTCTAGTATTGTCGATCATACGTGTTTAGATCTTCTAAAAAAGCATCCCTTCTTATTACAACATTTTGTGGGATGGTATGTAAAAACAGATAACGCATGTTTTGATCATCAAAAAATGACATTCATGGATTTTTCAATCGATCAAAAAGACCAGACTCGCTTTATGTATGTCCTACCCATAACCCCTCAACAGGCTTTGGTAGAGTACACCGTTTTTTCAAAAGATTGGTTGTCTGAAACACAATATAGCCAAGGGATTGAAGAGTATCTTGCCAAACTTGATTCAGGTCCTTATAAGGTCATGGAAATTGAAAAAAATGCTATTCCAATGACTAGCTTTCCATTTTATAAAATCAATGGACATCGACTAATTCATATTGGAATCGCAGGCGGTTGGGCCAAACCGAGTACAGGCTTTACCTTTAATCGGACATTAAAGTTTAGTAAAATGATTTCAGACGAATTAAAGTCTGGGAAGCTCGCATCCTACAAGCCCTATAAAAACCGATTTTTATTTTATGATAAGATACTATTAAAAGTATTAGAAAAACACAATGATAAAGGAAGCCTCATTTTCGATGAATTATTTAAAAAAAATAATCCCTTACTCATTTTAAAGTTTTTGTCTGAGGAAACGAACCTTTTAGAAGAATTGAAGATATTAACTTCCTTCAGCTTAAAAAATAAGATTCTTTTTTTGAGAGCCTTTCTGAATGAATCATCATTACTTTTCCCGTTTTGCAAGCCAAGATAATAGTTCTGTGAGTTTTTGCTCTTGTGATTTTGGGAAGCCAATTTTATTGATTTGAGTGTTGAATTTTTCCAAATAGGTTTCGATGAGCATTTTAGTTGCTATATTGGCTTTTGTTAAATAAAATAGCTCTAGGACTCTTTCAACCAAAAGCTCTTCATCCTCTTGATAATGATCACCATATAAAGACAATAATTTATTTTTTTGGGACTCCGTGCCCAACTTCATGGCTTGAGTGAATAAAATTGTTTTTTTTCTTTGTCGAATATCTCCGCCAATGGTTTTTCCCAAGCTTTGGGTATTTCCAAAAACATCTAAATAATCATCTTGTATTTGAAAAATTTTCCCCAATAAAATACCTAGGTCAAAAACTTGGTTGCCTTTGTTTTTTAAATCATCTGAAACCAATGCGCCTAATTTGAAACTACAACCAAAAAGATAGGCTGTTTTTTTAGTAATCATATCCAAATATTGGTCGATATTTATTTCAGATCTAGACTCGAATTCAATATCCAAATATTGACCATCACAAACCGTTCGTGCCACCGAATTCAGTAAATCACACATTTTAGCACGGATTTTTGGCTGATAACTAGCCAACTGTTGATATGCCATGATCAAAAGAGCATCGCCTGCCAAAATAGCCGTGTTGGTATTCCATTTTTTAAAAACAGAAGCTTGTCCTCTCCTCAAAGGGGATTGATCCATTAGATCATCATGAATCAAAGTAAAATTATGAAATAGCTCGACAGAAATAGCAGCATCGAGTGCCTTGGAATATCCATAACCAGGATTGTCTGCCATTAGAAGAACAAATAGCGGTCGGATACGTTTACCCACGCTTTTAATTGTATAGGCAATAGGAATTTCGAGCCCCTCTTGATTTTTTAGGAAGTCTTGTTGCTGTAAGTATGATTCAAATGAATCAAAATAAGAGTCTAAAAATATAGGCAATGCTTTTTTCAATTTTCACGGCTCATTCAATTGGATTTGATGCTCTAGTTTCAACTAGGATTTTCTCCATCCATAGATTATAATATTCGTTTTTCACAAGTCAAAAATATCATCATGTTTGATGAATCTTATTTACAACCATTTAAAATCCCATGAAATAGATGGCAGTAACATTGTGAAAAGACCGAGTTCGTCCATCGTAATCACCCCATTCATATCTTCTTCAAAAGAAATAAAATACGGGTTATCTCGACCCAGTAAATTAAATATAGAAAAATTCCAACTAGATCTTGGATTCCGTGAAAAATTAATATTTAAATCAATCCGGTGGTAATTCGAGAGTCGGTACGAATTACGTTCGATATAATAGGACTGATTTTGGCGATTCACTTGATCGATTAAAAATGTATAGGGTTTTCCCGTATTCAGAATATTAACAAGGGAACAGGTCCAATGTTCATTGAGTTGAAAACTCATAACCACCGATAAATTATGTCGCACATCATGATTTGCTGGGTACCATTTAAAATCATTAATCCCATTTATTTTATTTTCTGTAATACTGAAGGTATAACTAATCCATCCGGTAAAGGCATCTCCTAGTTTTTCAATAGAAACCTCATACCCATAACTTCTCCCTTTTCCACTCAATACATCCAGCTCTATATTCTGCCTCTCGAATATATGGCTTGGGTCCAATAAATCAGTGACCTGATCTAAAGATTTATAATATGCTCCTGTGGTTAGTTTAAAAGGGCTTTTAAAAAGGTTTCTTGTTTGAAATTCAATAGCCAATAAATCCACTTTTAGTGGTTTTAAATTGAGACCACTAGGCAACCAAGAAACGGTTGGTGTATATTCAGAAAGTCCTGCCAATGAGTGAATGTACTGCACCATTCGGTCATAAGAACATCGAAGGTTACTGTTTTTAGAAAACGAAACATCAAGTGTGATGCGTGGTTCAATATTAAAATACGATTGAATGACTTCTCCTGATTTAAATATTTTAAAAACTTCTTTTTTGGTCTCTTGATCAATCGTTTTAACAGTTGTTTTACCCAGTTGGCTAAAGCTCGACATGCGAGCCCCCAATTGTCCTTTGACCGAATGGGAAAAATTCTTTGACCAAGAAACATAACCATAGGTATCCAAAGCAAAAGACGAATCTCTTATAATATCTTCTTCAATTGGGCTACTAAAATCTGTTTTTCCTGGTAAAAAAGTAAAATATTTGACTCCTAATCCAAAATCAATCTGAGATTGGATGAGATAGTAACTGAAGTCCGTTTTCAAACTGATGTCTTCGATACTCGTATTATATTCCCAATCATCAGCGACTTTAAAACCGAAAGAATAATTGCTATAATTCAAAGTGGTATTCGAAAATAATTTATTATTAAATACATGATTCCAACGAATGGTTGCCGTAGTATTTCCCCAATTATTTCCCAAATCTCCTCCAGTATTCAGAATATCTCGGCCAAGATAGCTGGAAATATAGAGTGAGTTGTTCTCATTGAAAATAGCATTCATTTTAGCGTTTACATCATAAAAATAGAGATCATCATCTTGTTCAAGGCCCCCTAAAGCCCTGGCAATTAAATCAGCATATGTTCGACGTGCACTGATGATAAAAGACGATTGATTCTTTTTGATGGGAGCTTCATAGGCGATTCGAGAAGATATGATTCCAATACCACCATAGAGTTCTGATTCTTGTTTATTTCCTTCTTTCATTTGGATATCGACAATTGAAGAGCCTCTTCCCCCATATCGAGGAGGAATCCCGCCCTTGAAAATAGTCAACTCTTTCACCGCATCCGAATTAATAGTCGAAAATAATCCAATCATATGGTATGGATTGAATAATGCAGCCTCATCCAATTGGATTAAATTTTGATTAAAAGTCCCACCCCGAACATTAAACCCAATATTCCCCTCATTATTGGAATGCATTCCAGAGAGAAGATTTATGATCTTAAAAACATCTTTTTCTCCCAATAGAACTGGTAAATTTGCCACTAAACTAGGGCGTATATTGATATTTCCAACGCTTGTATTTAATAGTCCTTCTGTTTCATTGGCTTGGAGAATGACTTCTTCCAACCTAGCCGACTGTGGTTTTATTCTAAAGGTGATGGTTTGGTCTTTAAAGTCTGAAATCCAATAATGAATCGTTTCATATCCCAAGTAACTCACCTCAATGGTTATGGAATCTATGAAGACTTCTCGCACCTCTAATGAGAAATAACCGTATTTATTTGTCAAGACACCATAGGATGTCTTTTTTGCTAAAACCGTTGCACCGCTTAAAGTTTCCGACGTTTGATCATCGATAACTCTTCCATCGATAACCAATCTACTTTGACTAAAACAAACTCCTTGACTAGCTATTATTAAAAACATTAAAAATTGATAAGCAATTGCTTTTGAATATCGATTGGAAGAGCTATGTTTCACCGTGATTAAAACTTGAAACCCCCTAAAATAGTGCAAGTTAAAAACATCTAGCTTATTTTGATTTCCCGCTTCATCTGATAGTCAAGTCGTATCTATCTTATTCATAGTAGACCTTTTTAAAACTTTTCTTGATGATATTGCATTGTATCAGAAAAAATACTTTTACTCTCGGATTCGATAGCCTTGAAACATGTCATTAAAATTTTGTTACATTTCAAAAATAAAATACGTCTCTCATCAGTTGTTAGTCTTCATTGAATTGTTTGATTTTGCCAATCTTTGCATACGGTTTTATGCTTACTAAATCTAAGGAGTCATGGTGATATTGAATTTCAACAGATGATGATTTGTGATTTTTTGTCTTGTTATGTTGTCTTTTCCCTAAATCAGTTGGTTAAATCTTCCCTTGTTTCCCTTTTAAAATGATCGAGATGACCCCCCAAAAATTGATGCGTTTGAAGTATTTAATTCTAACTCTTTTGATTACTTGTCTTTCTTATTCTCAAGACCCCCATAAAAAACTCAGTTTATCAAAAGCCATTGAAGTCGGTATTGAAAACAATGCAGAGGTTCGCAATGCATCACTTGAGATTCAGAAAGCCTATAAACAACGATGGCAAAATTTTGCTGATGGACTCCCTCAAATTAGTGGCAATCTGAATTATGAAAATTTTTTAGAACAACCAGTCGCCTTAATTCCCGCTCAATTTTTTGGAGGGAAAGAAGGTGAATTTTCTGAAGTGGTCTTTGGAACGAAGCAAAATTTTGTAGCTAGTTTCAATCTAAGTCAACTACTTTTCGATGGGTCTTATCTATTGCTCTTACAAGCGAGTCGAGTGTTATTAGAAAATTCTGAAAATACTTTGACCAAAACCAAACTAGATCTTAGAAAAAATGTGATCCAAACCTATGTCAATGTTTTACTAGCTCAAGCCAATATTGATTTTATCTCAGAAAACCTATCCTTGTTAGAAGATAACCTTGATGAAACGAGTAAACTATTTGAATCCGGTTTTATTGAAGAAGAAAATGTAGAGCAAATTCGACTCAGTGTTAGCGAACAAAATAACCAGTTACGATATGCTAAACGGCTAGAAGAAATCGCTCGCGATTTTCTTAATCATCTTTTGGGTTTTGCCCCTGGTACCAACGTTGAATTAACCGATTCATTAGAACGAATTATTTCTGAATCGATTGCCGGGTCGATGACTTTACAAAACACCAATATTGAAAGTATTATCGAACAAAACATCGATGTGCGGATTGCTCAAAATGCTGTTCAAGCTCAATTATTGAGTTATAAAAATGAACGAGCTAAAGCTCTTCCAGTTTTTAAAGCTTTTCTCAACGGAAATTATACAGGAAACAGCAATGAATTTTCTTTTCTAAATAGAGATCAAAAATGGTTTGGAACCGCTGTTTTTGGGATCTCTGCCGAGATCCCCATTTTTAGTTCTTTGGTGAGAACGGCCGGAACCCAAAGGGCCAAAATAACATGGCAACAATCTCAAGTGACGTTTGAAGATACCAAGAAGCAAATCAGCCTAAACATCAAAAGAACCTTAAATGATTTGCAACTGGCCGCTCAGACGCTAAAAACCGGTAAATTCAATTTAGAACTCGCCCAAAACATAGCCGATAAGAATCAAATTAAATTTTTAGAAGGACTAGCCACTTCATTTGAATATCGAGAAGCTAGAAACCAACTCTTTTTGGCACAACAAAGATATCTTCAAACCATATTAGACTTAGTCAATTACAAAGTAGAATTAGACCATCTTTTGAACTCATCTCTTTAACATATAATGTAGACAAATGAAACACATCCTATTCCTTATAACAACCACTATTCTTTTAACGGGATGTTCCCAAAATAAGTCAGCATCGGAACAAAACAACGATGAATCTTCAAATATTGATTCACTTAAAGTACAACGAGATGATATTGTCACCCAAATTAAGAATCTAAACGAACAATTAATTGAAATCAATCGCTTAATCGAGATCAAAGACAAAAACCAAAGACTTCCATTGATTTCAGCATTTAATGTTGAACCTTCAGAATTTACACATACCATTGAAGTCCAAGGCGACATCAAAACAAGACAGAGTTTGGAACTTTATCCTGAAGTGGCCGGAAAACTCAATGCCGTAAGAGTTCGAGAAGGGCAACGAGTTCCGAAAGGGTATGTCTTGGCCACTATTGATGACGGGGGCATTCAACCCCAATTAAACAGTGCCAAATTACAATTGGATTTGGCTTTAACCACTTATGAACGAACACAACGTCTGTGGGATCAAAAAATAGGTTCTGAATTAAATTATCTGCAAGCCAAAACTCAATATGAATCACAAAAACAAATTGTTGACCAACTAGAGGATCAATTATTAAAAACCAAGGTCATTGCCCCATTTTCGGGCGTCATCGATGAAATCATTTCCAATGAAGGTTCTTATGTATCGCCTGGAAGGGCTCCTATTGTAAGACTAATTAACCTCAATTCCATGTATGTTGAGGCGGACATCCCTGAAACCTATCTATCGACGGTAAAGCCGGGCAGTCCTGCTCTTGTTCAAATTGATGTTATTGGAATTCAAATCAATACTATTTTGAGACAAACTGGCGACTTTATCAATCCCAATAACCGAACTTTTCGTGTAGAGGCCCCCGTTGAAAATGCCAATGGCATCATCAAACCGAACTTAACCGCTAAATTGATTGTTACTGATTATCAAAATCTTGAGGCCTTATCCATTCCACTGCGACTGATTAAAGAAGATGCTCAAGGACAATCTTATGTGCATCGCTTGGTACCTACCGATGAAAAAAATATATTTATCACCCAACGTGTTTTTATTGAATTGGGGATTCGTAGTGGTGATTATACTGAAGTCCTCAGCGGATTAGCTTCCGGAGATTTATTGGTTGATGAAGGCTCTGCACTGGTTGATAATCAACAAAAAGTTCAACTTTTAGATAGCTAATAGACCGCTATGAGTGAGCAAAAAATTTATAAAGAGTTTAAACTTTCTAGTTGGGCCATTGACCACCGTGTGGTGATTTACGTGATCATGGTCATTTTTTTCATCTTAGGATTAAGTTCTTATTTGAACTTGCCTAGAGAAAGTTTTCCTGAAATAAATGACACTCAAATTTTTATTACCACTGTGTTTCCCGGAAACACAGCAGAAGACATGGAACGACTAGTGACTGATCCTTTAGAGGAAGAAATCAAAGGACTTTCCAATCTGATTGAAATTAATTCAACATCAACTGAAGATTTTGCCATCGTCATTGTTGAAGTGGATGAAGATATTCCTATATACCAAGCAAAACAAGAAGTCACTGATTTGGTTAATGCTGTTAAATCTAGTGCCGATTGGCCTGTTTTTAATAATGCCAAATTAGAGCCTAGTATTTTTGAACTTGACTTTGCTGAAATGATGCCCATGCTCAATATAAGCATGATTGGCGATTATCCTATTGAAGATCTCAAAGAATATGCTGAACGACTAGAAACTACTATTGAAGATTTGCCTGAAATCAAAGAAGTCGATATACGAGGTATTCAAGAATTTGAGGTCAAAGTGGCTATCAATCTCTACAAAATGACTTCTGCTAAAGTGGCTTTTATGGATGTTATTAATACCATTTCAGATGAAAACTCTACGATTTCTGCTGGAAATATCGAAGTCGATGGTCAAAGACGTAATGTGCGAATACTAGGTGAAATTAAAAATCCACAAGATTTAGAAGATTTTGTAGTTAAAAATGATAATGGAGATGCTGTCTATTTAAGAGATATCGCTACGGTCACTTTTGAGGAAAAAGAAGTGACTTCATATGCCCGATCCACTGGGGAAAAAACAGTATTATTAGATGTGGTTAAAAGAGGGGGACAAAATTTAATCAATGCAGCTGATCAAATAAAAGAAATTGTTGCCAATACATCCCAGTTACAAATTCCTGGGGATATTGATATCACCATCAATAATGATACTTCTACTTTAACAACTAATCAAGTCAATGATTTAATCAATAACATCATTTTGGGGGTCATACTAGTGGTGACTGTGTTGATGTTTTTTATTGGCTTTCGAAATGCTCTTTTTGTTGGATTTGCCATTCCTATGTCGATGTTTATGGCTATCATGTTTATATCCGCTATTGGCTATACTCTAAATACGGTTGTTTTATTTGGATTGGTCATGGGGTTGGGAATGTTAGTAGATAATGGAATCGTAGTGGTAGAAAATGTTTACCGACTGATGGAAAAAGAAGGCATGACACGCATTCAAGCAGCCAAACGAGGGATTGGTGAAATTGCCACTCCCATCATTGTATCCACCGCCACCACGCTGGCGGCGTTTGCTCCATTGGGGGCTTGGCCCGGTCTGATGGGCGAATTCATGATCTATTTTCCCATCACGTTATCGGCGGTACTGGGCTCTTCATTGATTGTGGCCATCTTTTTTAATTCCATGTTAGTCTCCCAATTTATGAATGTCAAAGACCAAGTATTTACTGACAAATCCTTATGGCGATTGACAGCAATCATGGGTGGTTTGGGATTCCTATTGATTTTCAATCAAGGCATCATTAGAGGTTTGGGGACTATCATGTTGATTGTTCCACTTTTGTTTTGGGCTTACAAATACGCCATCAAAGGTTGGGCATTGCGTTTTCAAAAAATATTTCTCACCAAGGTAGAAAGTAGTTATCAACGGTTTTTGAGGTTTGTATTGAAGGGATATCGTCCTATTTTGTTTTTGGTTGGGACCTTTTTTCTGTTGTTTAGTTCTTTTGTTTTAATGGGACTATTTCCTCCTAAAACAGAATTTTTTCCTGAGAACCAACCCAATCAAATCATCATTTATATCGAATATCCTGAGGGAACAACTATCGATAAAACAGATTGGGTCACTCGTTTGATTGAACAAGAAGTCTTTAAGATTATCAATTTACCCAAGTATAATGATGGTGATTATAATTTTATGGTTGAGAATGCCGTTTCTCAGGTTGGAGAAGGAGCAGGAAATCCCACGACAGATTCAGGGGCTGAAAATGCCATGCCTCACAAAGGGAAAATCACCATCTCATTAAGAGAATTTAAATTCAGAAGAGGCCATTCTAGTGAATTGATGCGCAAAGAAGTACAAGAAGCCGTGAGTGGAAAATTTCCTGGTGTTTCTATTTCAGTTGAAAAAGATGCCAATGGGCCCCCAACGGGATATCCGATTACCATCGAAATCAAAGGCGATGATTACTTAGAACTCATCCAAGTGGCTGAGAATATGAAAGATTATCTTAATCAAGTCAATGTTCAGGGAGTAGAAGAATTAAAAATCGATGTCAGCAGGTACAAGCAAAGTGATGAATTGGTGATTGATCGTAAAAAAGCAGGAGAGCTAGGAGTCAATGCTAGTCAAATTGGGTTCATCATGCGTACAGCATTGTTTGGTTCTAAGGCGGGGGTTTACAAAACCGGTGGAGATGATTATGATATTAATGTTCGCCTTGATGATCAATACCGATTTGATAAAAATGCACTTTTGAACCAAAACATCATTGTAAATGAAGGTCCTGAAATCAAAGAGATTCCCATCTCTTCATTGGTGAGGGTAGAAAGTGATAATTCATTTAGTTCTATCAAACATCGCGAATTAGATCGTGTTGTGACCCTCTATTCATCGGTACTAGCTGGATTTAATGGCAATGCGGTCTTGGGTGAGGTTCAAAATGCACTTGCCAATTTTGAAATACCAAAGGATATCAGCTATGATTATGCTGGAGAACAAGAAGAACAACAAGAAAACATGTCTTTTTTATCAACCGCTCTGTTTTTAGGATTGGCTTTGATCTTGCTGTTATTGGTCTTTCAATTCAATTCAATTTCAAAACCAGTGATTATTTTGTTGACTATTTTATTGAGTTTCACAGGCGTATTTTTTGGTCTGTTGGTTTTTGATATGCCTTTTGTGATTTTGATGACCATGTTGGGAATTATTTCTCTTGCGGGGATTGTGGTCAATAATAGTGTAGTTTTAATTGACTACACGCAGTTATTAATCAATCGAGAAAAAATTCAACGGAATGTAAAAGGGCTTTTGACCATGGATCAAGCTAGAGAAGCGATTGTGCGTGGAGGTTCAGCTCGGCTAAGACCCGTCTTATTAACCGCTATCACCACAATTTTAGGATTAATTCCACTGGCAATCGGATTTAATATCAATTTTTTCACCTTTATCAGTCAATGGAATCCCAATATTTATATAGGTGGGGATAATGTTATTTTTTGGGGACCACTAGCTTGGACCGTTATTTTCGGACTGACTTTTGCAACCTTTTTGACGTTGGTGATTGTTCCAGCTACTTTTAATATTGTATATGGCATCAAATTGAGAATGAAAAAATTAATCTTCATCAACAAGAACAGACCTTGGATCAAAAAGACTTCTTATTTTGACCGGTAATCTAATCGCTCTTGATGAATTAACCGCTTTCAAATGGTTCTCTCATTGTGGCTTTTCTCATTCGATATGGGATCTCTTGAAGCATGGTGCACAAACCGTTTTGGATGCTTGTTATAAACAAGCAGAACAAAAAAGTCTCCATCTTTATAATAGTGGAAATCCATTGGATGCTTTTTATCTTCAAAAGTCATGAATTTTTCGCGATAGATCATGTCAAATCAAACCCAACCTAAGCTTTCAATACAACCCAATGAGTACCGTACACATCATTGTGGTCAACTCAATGCTAAAAACATCAATTTAGAGGTTGTTCTCAGTGGTTGGGTTCATAAAATCAGAGATAAAGGCTATATTATTTGGGTCGAACTAAGAGATTTTTATGGTATTACTCAATTGGTTTTTGATCAGCAAAGAACCAATCCAAAAACTTTCGAAAAAGTCAAAACTATTTCTCGAGAAAATGTCATCCAGATTGAAGGTCAGGTGATTCTTCGAGAATCTTCAAATCCTAATATTTCAACAGGCGATATTGAAATTTTAGTGAACCAACTCAATGTTTTTAGTAATGCACAAACGCCTCCATTTACCATTGAAGATCAAACCGATGGAGGATTAGAACTGAGAATGAAATACCGATATCTCGATATCCGTCGACCAGCCATTCGAGATAACTTGATTTTCAGACACCAATTAGTACAATCCATCAGAAACTACTTAAGTGATCGTCATTTTTTTGAAGTTGAAACCCCCTTTCTTATTAAATCCACTCCAGAGGGGGCTCGCGACTTTATCGTTTCATCTCATATCAATAAAGGTCAACATTATGCCTTACCTCAATCGCCACAGATGCTAAAACAATTATTAATGGTGGGGGGATTTGATAAATATTTTCAAATTGTGAAATGTTTTCGAGATGAGGATCTTCGATCAGACCGTCAACCCGAGTTTACCCAATTGGATTGTGAACTTTCTTTTGTTAATATGAACAATATAATGAGAGAGTTTGAGCATCTATTGAGTCATTTGTTGGAACAATTTACTTCCTATCAACCCAAACCGTTCCAACAACTTTCTTTTGAACAAGCCATCAATACCTATGGAACGGATAAACCAGATTTACGTTTTGAAATGAAACTGATGGATTTGACCCAGCTGGTCAAAGGAAAAGGATTTAAATTATTCGATACTCAACGGGCAATCATTGGCATGGCGATAGAAAATGGGGCAAATACCAGTCGAAAAACTATTGATCAATGGACAAAATGGATTAAAAGCCCACAGATTGGCGCCAATGGATTAATTTGGGTTTCTCAAAACCAGGATGGAAGCTTCCGTTCTTCTATTTCAAAATTTTACAGTGCTAACGACTTCACTCTATGGTTTGAAAAAACAAACGCTCACCAGGGAGATTTGTTACTACTTGCTTGGGGGAATAAAATCCAAGTTTTGTCTCAAATGGGAGTTTTTCGGAACTATCTGGCCCACCAACTAGATATCATTAGTCCAAAATTATTTATGCCTCTTTGGATTACTGATTTTCCACTTTTTGAATGGGATGAACAATTACAGCGATACCGCTCCATGCACCATCCCTTTACCGCTCCCTTTACCGCGGATATCTCTCTATTAGATCAACGACCATTGGAAGTTCGTGCCCAGTCATATGACTTGATACTCAATGGTAAAGAAATTGGTGGAGGATCTATTAGAATTTCTGATTCTCATTTGCAATTGAAAATTCTAGAAATTCTTGGTTTTAGTCCTCTACAAGCCCATGATCGCTTTGGCTTTTTACTTGAGGCTTTAACCTATGGGGCTCCACCACACGGAGGAATTGCTTGGGGTATTGATCGATTAGCCGCGGTCTTGAGAGGGAAGGAATCCATTAGGGATTTTATTGCTTTTCCAAAAAATAATCAAGCCCGGGATTTAATGATAGGGGCACCCACAGAAGGAATCTTAGACCAAACTTAAGGCACTTGAATAACGCCTCCTTTTATTGATGTTTAAAATACGCCAAAAAATTATCAAGTATCTCAGTTGTGGACTAGCCCTTGGTTACATGATTGGATTTATTTTTATTTCAAAAGGTGACGAAATAGGTCGGTTCATCGTTGGATTTTCGGTCTTGCTAATGGTATTTATTCTAATGCCTATTTTTTTATACCATCGTTGGAATGGGAAAAAATTAAAAAACTATACATTGACAAAAGAAAATTTCCAAAAAATGCGCCAATATTCTAAAGAAAATAAATTTTAGTTTTTATACGTATTGGTTATCTTAGTCCTTGAGAATCCTCAATAAGTTTTTTAGGCGCTAATTTAATTTTTGATTGATTATAAAAACAATGAATTCCTTTTTTACTATTAACCCCCTCGGCTCTTTGATGCTCTGTGCATTGCCTTTGATATTTGAATCATTTGTTTGGGGTCAAGACCAAGAACAAAAATCAGAAGATTTAATGCTTTGGTATGATCAACCTGCTCAATCTTGGATGAGACAAGCTCTCCCGATTGGAAATGGCTACCTCGGCGCCATGATTTTTGGAGGTATCGAAAAAGAACGGATTCAGTTTAATGAAGAGTCTCTATGGGCTGGTGGACCCGGTGAATGGGATCAATATGATGGTGGAAACCGACCTGGAGCTTATCAATACTTACCCAAAGTCCGTGAATTGCTGGATGCCAACGAGTTTGAAAAAGCGCATGAACTAGCCGATGAAAAGTTAACAGGAGTGATTATCAAACATGAAAATGATTTTTGGGATGGTTATGGTGCTTATCAACCCTTTGGTGATTTATACATTGAATCCGAACTTTCTGGAGAGATTTCTAACTATAAAAGGAGTCTAGATATTTTAAATTCTCTTGCACAAGTGACATTTGAATCAGGAGAAGTATTGCACAAAAGAACCTATTTTGCTAATTATCCTAGCCGAGTATTGGTTTTTCAGCTAGAGAATAATGCCACTTCTGGAATCGATTATTCTATTGAATTAACTAGTGTTCACCAAAAGAGTTCTTATTATCAAAAAGATAATATTCTAATTTTTCAAGGAGCATTAGAAAATAATCAAATGGGTTTTCAAGCCCAACTCCATATTCAAATCGATAAAGGTTCGTTGGATTTTAATGAAAATAAAGTCTATATCAAATCCGCAAATAAAATCACTCTTCGATTGACTGCTGCTACGGACTATGTCAACCAATATCCTCATTATAAGGGGGCTGATTATAAAAAAATCAATGATTCCATCATGAGTAAGGCTATTGCACTGACGCATGAGGCATTATTTAAACAACATCAAACAGATTATCAATCCTTATTTCATCGAGTACATTTGGATTTGGGAGATAGCAACCATAGCCATCTTCCTACCCATGAGCGTCTTTTAAAATATCGTGATGGGGGCAATGATGCTCATTTAGAAGAGCTTTATTTTCAATATGGTCGGTATCTTCTCATCAGCAGTTCTCGTCCGGGCACCTTGCCTGCTAATCTTCAAGGAAAATGGAATGATAAAACGGCTCCACCCTGGGCTTCTGATTATCACATGAATATTAATCAGCAAATGATTTATTGGCCTGCCGAAAAGACCAATTTGAGCGAAACGCATCAACCACTTCTTCATTATATTGAAAGTTTGGTAGAACCTGGGCGAAAAAGTGCGCAAGCTTTTTTTAACGCTTCTGGTTGGATTGTTAGTACCATGAATAATCCATTTGGATTTACGGCTTTGGGGTGGCGTTTTCCATGGGGATTTTTTCCGGGTGGGGCTGCATGGTTAACTCAACATCTTTGGAAACATTATGCCTATAATTTGGATAAACATTATCTTGAAAACATGGCCTATCCCATCATGAAAGAGACGGCTGAGTTTTGGTTGGATGTTTTGATTGAAGATGAAAATGGCTATTTGGTTTCCTCTCCATCATATTCTCCAGAACACGGAACTATTTCTGGAGGGGCTTTTATGGATATCCAGATGATTTGGGATTTATTTACCAATTTAATTGAAGCTTCAGAAGCCTTGGATAAAAAAGATACCTTTTATGATACCATTGTAGCCGCTAGAAAACAATTACTCCCTCTACAAATTGGGCGGTGGGGTCAACTACAAGAATGGAAAGAAGATGTTGATGATCCCGATAATAAACACCGCCATGTATCTCATCTTTTTGCATTACATCCTGGCCGACAAATTGATATTAATAAAACGCCAGATTTAGCCCAAGCGGCTCGTATCAGTTTGGAAGCTCGAGGGGACTCTGGTACTGGTTGGTCCTTAGGATGGAAAATTAACTTTTGGGCTCGCCTCCAAAATGGAAACCGAGCCTATCAACTCTTTAGAAATCAATTAAGACCTACACAATCTGAAGGATATGATTATCTCACTGGTGGGGGGACCTATGATAATTTATTATCTGCACATCCGCCATTTCAGATCGATGGAAATATGGGAGGAACTTCAGGAATAGCTGAAATGCTCTTGCAATCACAAAATCATGAGCTTATTTTACTACCGGCATTACCAGATCAATGGTCAAACGGTTCAGTCAGTGGATTAAAAGCGAAAGGAAATTTTGAGGTTTCAATGCAATGGTCAAACGGTCAGTTGTCTAGCGTTTCTGTGGTCTCTAATAACGGTGGATTATTAACCTTAAAAACCCTTTTAAAAGGACGATCTAGTAGTGGAAAACTCAAAGAGTTTAAAGAGATTTCTTTTAAAACGCAACAAGGGCAGACCTATCATTTTGATTCTAATTTAAAACTTGTTGAGCCTTAAATCGAAAGGACCTATTTTTATTTTGGAGTTAATTTCTTTTTTTTTGGAAAAAGAGATTGAGTAGTTCTTTGGCTTGATCTTTCAAGATCCCATGGGTCACTTGACATTTTGGATGGAGTGACACTCGTTGACAACGATACCCTTTCTGAAGGTCCTCGCTGGCAAATACTAAATGACCCAATTGTGACCAGCATAATGCTCCAGCACACATCGTGCAAGGCTCGAGGGTGGTATATAGTATGCAATGATTTAGATATTTACTATTGAGATAGCTAGTTGCTGATGTGATGGCTTGCATTTCAGCATGGGCTGTAGGATCGGTCAATCTTTGAACTAAATTATGAGCTCTTGCAATGATTCGATTATCGATGACGATGACGACCCCAATCGGCACTTCATCTATTTCAAAGGCTTTATAGGCTTCTTTGAGAGCCTGATTCATGAAGTATACATGATCGGTTTCCATATTGAATGCCAAAAATACGCTGTCTTTTGATGTTTTATGGATACTCCCTTTTTAAATCTACAACTTCAGTTGATTAATTTTACCTAGCGGAGATGAAAAATCCAAAGAGTTTGTTTTTACTAGATGCCTATGCCTTGATTTTTCGGGGTTATTATGCATTTATCAAACGGCCTCTTCGAAACAAAGAGATTGAAACTTCGGCCATCTTCGGTTTTATCAATTCCTTGTTGGATATTCTCAACAAAGAGAAACCTCAATATCTAGTCGTTTGCTTCGATAAAGGCGGTTCCGTGGAGCGTTCGGAAATCTATCCGGAATACAAAAGCAATCGGCCTGAAACTCCTGAAGGAATTACAGTAGCGGTCCCTTACATCTACAAAATCTTGGATGCTTTGAATATTCAAACAATCGAAAAATCTGGCTTTGAAGCCGACGATATCATTGGCACTGTCGCTAAAAAAGCAGAACTAAAAGGATTCAAAACCTTTATGGTGACTTCAGACAAAGATTATGCCCAATTAGTTTCAGAAAACACCGTGATGTACAAACCAGGGCGATCTGGAAGTATTTCAGAAATATGGGATATTGATACCGTCAAAGAAAAATTTGGTGTTGATTATCCAAAGCAAGTCATTGATTATTTGGGAATGATGGGGGATCCGGTTGATAATATTCCTGGACTACCGGGTGTCGGACCAAAAACGGCCATGAAATTCATGCAGAAATATGGAAGTATCGAAAATTTATTTCAAAACTTGAATCAACTGAAAGGAAAACAAAAAGAGACTATTTCGAAAAACCAAGAACTCGGTTTATTATCAAAAAAATTAGCAACGATCAATACAGAAGTCCCCCTTGAATTTAAGTTTGCTGATTATAAACTTTCATCGATTGATCATGATGCATTAAAATCTCTATTTGATGAATTAGAATTTCGAAGATTATACGATCGATTCCGTAAAACGTACAATATTCTATTAAACAAAACTTCAGGTCATTCCCTCTTGCAAAATAAAAAATTACATAATGATAATCCTCTCGGACTCATATTTGAAAATACCAATGACTCCCAAAAAAGAAACCAATCTGTTTATCAATGGATTGATACGACATTGGGACAAGAGATGCTCAAAACCTTGTTGCTAGATCAAAGTTATGTTGCCGTATCTCTCTTAACCGATCATCCGGATCCCATGTTATCCAAACCAGAAGGACTAGGAATTTGTTGTTCTGATTCGATATCTTATTATTTATCCTTTCGAAACAAAACAAACAATGTGATAGAATATTTTCGCTCATTTTTTGAATCAAACCAACGAACCATCATCACACATGATGCCAAAAAATTGATTAAAGTTTTTAGAAATCAAGGTATTGATATTCAGGGACCATTTTTTGATATTCAACTAGCACATTATCTCATTGATACTAGTCAATCGCATGATTTGGTCAAAATGGCAAATCAATTATTAGGTCAAGACCATAGGGATTTAGAAGAAGTTTCCTCCTCTGGAAAACGAAAAATAAATCTTGATGAGCTTAGCTTGGATGAAAAAACCAGAGCCATTGCTGGCCAAGCCAATGCGATTTGGCAATTAAAAACCCAATTTGATCTGCAATTAGATCAAACAAAGAGTCGAGCTGTTTTTGAAACTATCGAAACCCCCCTATCGAATATTCTTGCTGATATGGAGTATACGGGTGTAAAAATCGCCCCGCCTCTATTGAAACTGATTGCTAATGATTTAAACAACGATCAATCCGATAGAGAACAAGAAATTATTAAAATCGCTGGAGAGTCGTTTAATATTGGATCCCCTAAGGAACTGGGGATTATTTTGTTTGAAAAATTAAGAATTGCAGACAAACCAAGTAAGACTAAAACAGGACAATACGCCACAAATGAAACGGAGCTGTCTAAATATCAGTCCAAACACCCCATCATTCAAACCATTCTCGATTGGCGTTCAACTAGAGTTTTATTAAATACTTTTATTGAAAAACTCCCCAGTCAAATCAATCCAAAAACAAACCGTATTCACACCATTTTTGAACAAACGCGTGCAGCCAGTGGGCGATTAAGCAGTAAAAACCCGAATCTACAGAATATCCCCATCCGAAATGAAAAGGGACGAGAAATACGAACAGCATTTGTTGCTGAAGAAAATCATATTATCCTTGCTGCAGATTATTCTCAAATTGAACTTCGAATTATTGCCTCCTTGAGCGATGATCAATCGATGATGGATGCTTTTTTAAACCGTCAAGACATCCATTCGAGCACCGCTTCTAAAGTATTTGGTATTCCTATTGAATCGATTACACGAGAACAACGTTCACAAGCCAAAGCAGTGAATTTTGGCATTATTTATGGCTCTTCAGCTCACGGTCTTTCAAGAGTTACTGGGATTCCTTTTGCTGAAGCAAAAAACATCATCAATTCTTATTTTACCACTTATCCTAGTTTAAAAAGTTATATGGAAAAAACCATTAAAGAAGCTCGTGAAAATCGCTATACCCAAACCATCACCGGAAGAAGAAGGTCCTTAAATGATATTGTATCTCCAAATCCCATTATTCAACGAGGAGCAGAACGTCAAGCCATCAATACCCCTATTCAAGGAAGTGCCGCTGATATTATCAAACTAGCCATGATCAAAGTAAATGATGTCCTAAAAACCAATTCTTTTAAAACCAAATTAGTGCTACAAATTCACGACGAACTCGTTTTCGAAGTACCCAAAGAAGAACTTGAAGGCATTCAACCAATAATTAAATCAAATATGGAATCAGCCTATGAATTGAACATCCCTTTGGTGGTTGATATCGGTTATGGTGATAATTGGTTAGAAGCTCATTAAAAATCGCTTCGATTTAATTTTTGAATACTTTGACCAAACTTGTTAAGGTTGGTCTAAATGGTTGAACTTATGGTTCTATGTTGATTTTAGTCCTAAATCGGAATAAATTTGCTTGATACTATTGTTTCATGGATAACGTATTTGCTTTTTTTGAAAATACCCCCCCTATCTTAGGCGCATTGTATGCCACGCTATTCACTTGGGGGATGACTGCTTTGGGAGCTGCCACGGTCTTTTTATTCAAAACCATGTCTCGAAGTGCTTTAGATTGCATGTTAGGATTTACTGGAGGGGTGATGGTGGCTGCAAGCTTTTGGAGTTTGCTATCTCCAGCCATTGAAATGAGTGATGGTGAGGGGTTTACAAAAGTTTTGCCTTCAGCCATTGGTTTTGCTTCAGGGGCCCTATTTATTTTTGGTATGGATAAATTGCTTCCTCACTTACATATCAACTTTAAAGAAAGTGAGGGAATAAAAACCACATGGCACAAAACCACTTTACTAGTGATGGCCATCACCTTACACAATATCCCCGAAGGATTGGCAATTGGCGTTCTTTTTGGTGGAGTTGCTCTAGGAATTCCTGAAGCATCGATTACTGGAGCTGTCGTACTAGCAATAGGGATTGGCATTCAAAATTTACCCGAGGGGGTGGCTGTTGCAATGCCTCTTCGAAGAGCTGGTGTTTCTCGATTAAAGAGTTTTCGCTATGGACAACTATCTGCTATTGTTGAACCCGTTGCTGCTGTTGTGGGTGTGCTTGCGGTTACTTTTTTTACCCCTATTCTACCCTATGCCTTGGCATTTGCTGCAGGAGCCATGATTTTTGTTGTAGTCGAAGAAGTGATTCCTGAAACTCAACTTGATCGATACACCGATCAAGCCACTTTAGGATTTATTGGGGGATTCATTATCATGATGAGTTTGGATGTTGCTCTTGGTTAGATTTTTAAATCCATCCCATCCACTTGGTTTTATTTCTAATTCAGTCCCATCTTCTTTAACTAGTATATTTTTATTTCCATGATTCACTGTGCTCCCAATGACAGATAATGTTGGGATTGAAGCTACTATCGGGAGGTTTTTTTGCTCGATTGTAAACAGTAATTCATAATCCTCTCCACCATTGAAAACCAAATCTAAGTAATCAAGTTTGAATTCATTTGAAAATTCAATAAGATTAGAGTGAATAGGAATTTTATTTTCAAGAATTTTAAAGCAAACATTAGAAGCTTGACTTAAATGAGATAACTCCGTACTAAAGCCATCGCTGATATCAATCATTGAAGTTGGTATAATGTCGTTTTGATCCAAGATTTGGATTGTATTTATAGCGGCTTCTGGTTTGATTTGTCTTCCAACAAAGTATAGGTATGGTTCAAACTTAGGTTGATAATTGGAATTTTTTAATAGTTTTTGATTTTCTCTTTCTAGAACCAATAATCCCAAAAAAGCCGCCCCTAAATTTCCACTAACGACTAAAAGGTCGCCTTTTGATGCTCCCGATCTTTTGACGATTTTCTCCTTTTTTGAAGATCCAATAACAGTAATCGAAATTTGTAATCCTCGATGATTGGATGAGGTATCTCCACCTATCAATTCAATATTATAATTTTTACACGCTAGTCGGATTCCTTGGTATAATTGTTCAAGGCTTTCAACTGAAAATCGATTCGAAATGGCAATAGAAACCAAAATATATTTTGGGACAGCATTCATGGCATAGATATCCGAGATATTGACTATGACTGACTTATAACCTAGTTGTTTTAAGTGTGTGTAATCTAGATTGAAGTGGATACCATCAATCAATAAATCGGTGCTGATGACCGAACAATCGGAATCAAAGTCTACAACAGCAGCATCATCGCCTATGGATAACTTGGTGGTCTTATGATTAATCTCAAAATCTTTGGTCAATCGTTCAATGAGCTTTGATTCACCCAAATCTGTAATCTCTGTGAACGGCTTGGAAGGTTTTGTCATTTTTTTATAAAATCGGCAAGATAAACTATTGAGTCAAACATGTTAAATCCACATGATGTTAATGATTAATTTAATCTCTTTGATATCCTCAATTTTATAATCTGTGTAACTTTGCGATTTCATTATCTCATCCAAATGATTAATGTTAGCGACCAAGCTCGAGATAAAGTCGTGCACCTAATGCGGGAAGATGGCTTCAATCCAGAATCTGATTTTGTTCGAGTTGGCGTGAAGAGTGGAGGTTGCTCGGGTTTATCATACCTATTGGAATTTGATAAACAAATGCATCAAGAAGATAAGTTGTTTGAAGATAATCAAGTTAAGATTATTGTCAATAAAAGGAGTTTACTATATCTATTGGGAACGACATTAGAATATTCAGGGGGACTTAATGGTAAAGGCTTTGTCTTTAAAAATCCCAACGCACAAAGAACATGTGGATGTGGAGAAAGTTTTGCTCTTTAAAGAGTAATAGAATATATGAGCCCTTCCCCGAAATTTAACATATCCCTACTGATTAGCACACTGCATTACTTTCTCTAATAGGCGTTAAAGGACTTATTGACATCAACTTTTCTCTAGATTCGGAAATATTTTTCGAGCCTATAGGTTGGTTGTTCTTTCAAATCATCAAGCCTTTCAAACAATGTATTTAGAATTTTACTCAGACCTCAGCCCATATCTGCTCGACAAGGCGGAGTTCTAGAATATAATAGGTGTTCGATTATAGCGATGTTTTTCGGGAATCTTTAAGTCTTTGGATTGGAATCATCGGGCTTAATCGACTAGCATGATAATTTTTATTCCTTGAAATCTGTAGCGACTTGCTCTAAAAAGAGGGGTATCATTTGGGTATTGGCAAAAGGCAGAATCAATAAAGTAACCCCTGTTTTTTAGGACAGAAAGGTATCGGCATCCACGGATTGACGCACTAGTTTGGCTACTTATGGACGGCCGCTTTTGCCATTGTTTTTTCTTGATGATGGCTTAGATTCGTTTAGGAATTTTTTAAAGTATTCTTAACAGATGAAGTGGTTTTAAGTGTACTCCTTAGACAAATCAAGCTTGTTGTATTGTTTATTTTTGAACTCCGATATATTCAAACCTTTCCATCAATCCCAATTCAAAAGATTAGGGATTTCTTTTTACTACTTATCGAAGTTTCTGAAATAGTGGTATCAATCCCTAACTAGCGCCAAAGCCTTTGAATAGTAAAGTTTTTGAATCTATATAAAGGAGACCTTTAAATAATGTAAAATCAAAAAAAATAGGATGCGATGAGAAAACCATGTTTCTTTTTCAAGCAATGGATCCACTCATTGGACCTTGCTTTCTTCCAAAAATCACGATATTTCTCTGATTTTGGCCTATTTGGCTCGTTTCCCCTTGGTTTTTGAGCCGAATAGAACGTTGAGAGCTTTTTTTCTTGATTCTCCTTTTTAAGTTGGCATGAGAGCCATCATACTTGATGATCTCTTTAAATGATAGGCCATGGACTCCAAGATAGGTTGGTGATGGACTTTTTCTAATCTTTTAAATCGAGTGACTTGACAGCCAAACCAGCGAGCCAAACCACTTGAAGGTTTGTTCCACCACCCAACGTTCTTGGCTGATGGAGTTGTTTTACTCTTTCTATGGCTTAGTCAAAAGCTGGTTACGATCCCCCTTTTCCATCACCAAAGAAGTACTGCCCATCGCCTCTAAGAGCTAGTTATTCTCTTTTGATGGGTCGCCTTTATTAGCCAACACTCGTTGTCGTTCTTCGACCGAAAGACTTTCTATCAAAGGCTGGAGACCTTGACGGTCCTACTCATTGGCCACCACCGTGTGTACCCTAGCATCAGACCTTTTCTGGTCGTGGCCATATGTACTGTTGGTAACCATCATCGGTCGTTTTTCTTTTTTTGAACCAACGAGCTTCATGGTCGGCATGGGGACGATCTTCTTCTAGTTACGCATGATCGCTTTCTTCGGCTTAGAGTGCCTGGCTCTTTACGCTGGTCTTCTTTTCGGTCTTGAGCCATTTTCTTGGGTTGACCTTTGGGCATAAAGAGACTAGTGTTGCTGCTGGTATCTACCACGGCCGTGCCTTGAATGATCACTTGTTTTTCGGTGAGCGGTCGATGGATTTCTTCCATGATGCTTTGATCAATCGTTTTGGCCGTCAACTCCCAACAGAAGCGAGACCGCGTGCGATGGTTGGGAAGGGCATCTGCTAGGTCTCAATCACAAAAAGCGGTGCATCGAATACGGTCTTTAATGAACTCTTGGGTCCGAACATCCGATCAATGAAACTAGACAGAGAGGAGTTGCCTATTCAATAACATCATGGAATGCTCGATTTTTTGGCCTCGTTGTTTTTTGCCTAATGTATCGTTTTCGACCCATAAAGTCTCAATGGGTTCTCAATCGATAAGGTCGTTGATTTGATTAAAAAACGGTGGGGTCGTTGTGCGACTCCGCCCTTGATGGGGATTCAAAAAACGCATGGGGTTGGATTCATAAGATTTGAAATGATGCTTATCGCGTACGATATACCAAAAAGTAACAATAAAAACCAATGGTCAAATAAAAAAGGGATTTTCGATTAAATCCTTTTATCTTAGCGGGAAATCAAAATTTTAGTGCAAAGGTCTCAATTAATCCACTTATGACTTATTCATTCGACGGTAGACCATCATGGTCCATCCTATCTGTTTTCTTGATGTTATTTTCTTGTGGAAAAGATGTGCCCCCTAAAAGTCCCGCTACCCCCCCCCTATTTTATACCGTCGCCACAGTCGCTAGTGTTGGTGGACAGATTACACCCACCCAACGCATTGAGAATGGCCAACCGGTCTCTATCACGGCTACGCCTCATGACCATTATCGATTCAAAGCATGGACGGGTGATTGTCCCATCAATAGCCAAGAAGCCAGCCTCCGCTTTGAGGCCACCAAGCATTGCTTGATTACCGCCGTGTTTGAAAAAATCAATTATCCCATCACCACAATGGCCACCCCAGGAGGCATTATTGAAGGCCTCCCTTCCAAGGCCAGCCCCCAAGGACAAGCCATCGAGTTAAAGGCCGTACCCCAAGAAAACCATGTCTTTAGTCAATGGGATCTAATCACCGCTCCTAACCAGGCCTGCCCCACCATCCATAACCCTAAAAATCCTGTGATTCATTTTGTCGTCCAAGGGCCTTGTACCTTGCAAGCTATCTTTCTAAAAGCCCCCCGCACCATCATCACATCGGTCAACCAAGGGGGAATCATTACTCCCACCACCACTGTTGAGCATGGTCAAGCCATAGCCATTATCCTCACCCTCGAAGAAGACTATCGACTAAAAGAATGGAAAAGCACTTGCGGAGAGTTTTCTCCGCAAGAAACCAGCATCACCATTACCGCCACCAACGATTGTCAACTCCAAGCCATCGTCGAAAAAACACCATATCTCGTCGAGGCCACCGCCACCGAAGGCGGATCGATTCGTGCGCCCAGCCAGATTGAAGCCACCAAGGGCCAAACCATCGTCTTTAACGCTCAAGCCAACGAAAACCATGTCTTTGAACGATGGACCACCGATGGAAGCCCCGGTTGTCCCACCCTCCAGAATCCTACCCAGCCCAGACTATCCTTGACTGCTATGGGAGCTTGTGCCTTCCAAGCCCGCTTTACCAAAGTCCCCCGCACCATCACCACCTCGATTAATACCGGTGGGACCATTACCCCCACCCAAACTGTCCCCCATGGACAAACTGTTCGCATTACCATCGATTTAGAGGACGACTATACCTTAGAAGCAT
Organism: Flavobacteriaceae bacterium; assembly: GCA_965221765.1. Lineage (GTDB taxonomy): Bacteria > Bacteroidota > Bacteroidia > Flavobacteriales > Flavobacteriaceae > Bin25. The sequence continues at coordinate 912,648 of OZ244911.1, read as the reverse complement.
GGGAAAGCGATTGTGGCAACTTTAGCTCTAGTGAGACCACCATTGATGTTATCGCTACCACCGATTGTCAAGTCAGCGCCGTACTGGAAGAAGAAAAGACTAGCCCGTCAGAACCAGTAAAACCACCCACCAATCCGGTGCCCTCGGGTCCAGAGCCTGTCAATCCCAGCACTGATCCTATGACGCCGAGTCCAGAGTCAACCAATCCAAACACAAATCCTGTGACGCCGAGTCCAGAGTCAACCAATCCAAACACAAATCCTGTGACGCCGAGTCCAGAGCTTGTCAATCCCATCCCTGATCCTATGACACCTAGTACGACCCCTGTGAATCCGAATCCTGTGGCCAATAACTGTTCCAATCCCCTCGAATTCGCCCCCAATGGTCATACCATCCAAGTCAAGGAAGCCTGCCGAGGATTCCAACGCGATGAGATTAATGACCTCAACCTATACCATTTGGTAGGAAAGACCCCTACCTTCCAAGGCGTGACCTATACCATCGTCGATGATTTTAGCATCCGAGATCGACGAGACCAAGGCTTGCCCATGAGCAATATCGTCACCACCTTCGTCACCAATATGAATAGCCTATTCTCTAACAATCACGGCTGTGATGAACAACAAATGAATTGCCGATTCATCAGCAGCACCTTTAATGAAGATATCAGCCATTGGGATACCAGTAACGTCACCACCATGGATTTTATGTTTCGAGGAGCCAGTGCTTTTAATCAAGATATCGGCCCCTGGGATACCAGCCAGGTCACCAGCATGGCAGCCCTATTTGAAAAAGCTACCGCCTTTAATCAAGATATTGGACCGTGGGAGGTCTCCAAGGTCACTATCATGACCTTGATGTTTAAAGGAGCCACCGCCTTCAATCAAGACATCGGTGATTGGGATGTCAGTAGCGTCACCAACATGGGAAGTCTCTTTGCGGATGCCACCGCCTTTAATCAAGATATCGGCCCCTGGGATGTATCGCAAGTCACGAACATGAATCACCTATTTGCTAGGGCTACCGCCTTTAATCAAGATATCGGCCGATGGAAGGTGGATCAGGTAACGGATATGACAAGACTATTCTATGAGGCCACGGCCTTTCAGCAAGACATCAGCCGATGGACGACAGGTCAGGTCACTCAATGTCTAGAGGCGGTTCCCGGATTAAGCTCGAACCACCGACCAACATTTACCAATTGTCATACTACCGCTCAGACCAAAATCTGCCATGGCCAGCCCATTCCCGTTACTGCGAACTGTCTACCTCAAACCAAAGATTGTCATGGACAACAAATCCCCATGGGAGATAGTTGTCCTGATTTGCTAGTCAAGCATAGCAATGGGGTGACGGTCATGATTAATCCCATGCTTCAAAACCATTCGCGGTATGCTGGGCAAAAAGCGACTCTCGATGGCACCGAATATACCATCGTGGATAATGCTTCAATCAAACGATTAGTCGCAGCGGATAATACCGATGCCTGGTGCACCACCTTGGTTACCAATATGAACTCCTTGTTCTTAAATAAGACTTCTTTCAATCAAGATATCAGTGATTGGGATGTCAGTAGTGTCACCGATATGTATCGAATGTTTCGAGGGGCCAGCGCGTTCGACCAAGACATTGGGGATTGGGATGTCAGTAGTGTCACCAATATGAGTGGCATGTTTCGATCGGCCAGCGCGTTTGATCAAGATATCAGCGATTGGGATGTCAGTATTGTCACCAATATGGCTGGAATGTTTCGAGAGGCTAGTATGTTTGACCAAGACATTGGGGATTGGGTTGTTAGTAGTGTCACCAATATGGCTGGAATCTTTAATTCGGCTAGTGCGTTTGATCAAGATATCAGCGATTGGAATGTCAGTAATGTCACCCAATGCGCCAAAGCGGTATGCGATTTAAGTTCTGACAAACGACCTAATTTTGCGAGTTGCAATACAGGATGTCCATCCATTCAACCTACACCCCAAACCAGAGATTGTCATGGACAACAAATCCCCATGGGAGATACTTGTCCTGATTTGCTAGTCAAGCATAGCAATGGGGTGACGGTCATGATCAACCCCATGCTTCAAAACCATTCGCGGTATGCTGGGCGAAAAGCGACCCTCGATGGCACCGAATATACCATCGTGACCAATACCTCTCTCAAAACCCTCGTGGCAGCTGATAATACCGATGCCAAGTGCACCACCTTGGTTACCAATATGAACTCCTTGTTCTTAAATAAGACTTCTTTCAATCAAGATATCAGTGATTGGGATGTCAGTAGTGTCACCGATATGTATCGAATGTTTCGAGGGGCCAGCGCGTTCGACCAAGACATTGGGGATTGGGATGTCAGTAGTGTCACCAATATGAGTGGCATGTTTCGATCGGCCAGCGCGTTTGATCAAGATATCAGCGATTGGGATGTCAGTATTGTCACCAATATGGCTGGAATGTTTCGAGAGGCTAGTATGTTTGACCAAGACATTGGGGATTGGGTTGTTAGTAGTGTCACCAATATGGGAGGGATGTTTAATACGGCCAGCGCGTTTGACCAAGACATTGGGGATTGGGTTGTTACTAGTGTTGAGAGTATGAGTTCTATGTTCAGGAATGCTACGTCTTTCAATCAAGACCTGAGTAGTTGGAACGTTGATAGTGTTACAAATTGCAAATCATTTTCTAATGTAGCAACCTTTACTGCAAACTATCGTCCTACCTTCGACAATTGCACCCCATAATTTCATGGTGGTGAGGTTTTTATGAAATATCGTTTTCTGTTTTCGGAAGATGTTAGATTCAAAACTATATTAAATCACTATGAGGTTAGGTTGCACTAGCGAGTTGAAGATAATCAATCCCGATTTATTTTATCCGAAGAATATTGTAAAGAGACCTCATAAACTTGAATCAACTACGCTATATGATTTGGAGACTGTTTAGACACGGTAAAATCAATGCGCGAAAATTAATAGGATTTGATTTATTCGAGGCTTTTTAGACTTTTATTGGTCATCGGTGTTTTATTCTCAGTTATATCAACCCAATTCCATTATAAATAGATATTTCTCTTGTAAATTTGTGGAATAAAAGCATTATTCTAAATTATTCTACTATTGTTGGAATATTGAGAGGTTACAAGAACTTAAAAAATGGCCTATACAGAAAAAGAATTACAAGAAAAACTAGAAACACAAGAATATCAATATGGTTTTTATACTGATATTGAGTCTGAAACTTTTGATAAAGGTATTTCAGAAGAAGTTATTCGAAAAATTTCTGCTCGTAAAGAAGAACCTCAATGGATGGTCGATTGGCGATTAAGAGCTTTTCGGACTTGGACTAAAATGAAAGAACCTAATTGGGCTAATATCCAGTATCAAAAACCTAATTTTCAAGATATTTCCTACTATTCAGCTCCTAAAAAAAAATCGAAATACAAATCCCTTGATGAAGTAGACCCCGAATTATTGGCAACTTTCAAGAAACTAGGCATTTCACTTGAAGAACAAAAAAAACTCACCGGCGTGGCTGTTGACGTGGTAGTGGACTCGGTTTCTATTGCCACAACATTCAAAAAAACCCTTGAAGAAAAAGGAATTATTTTTTGTTCCATATCCGAAGCTATCCAAAAATATCCCGAGCTAGTTAAAAAATATATTGGTACTGTGGTTCCGCAGCGAGATAACTTTTATGCCGCTTTAAATAGTGCTGTTTTTACTGATGGATCATTTTGCTATATTCCAAAAGGAGTTCGTTGTCCTATGGAATTGAGCACCTATTTTCGCATCAATCAAGCTGGTACTGGACAGTTTGAAAGAACCTTAGTTATTGCTGACAAGAGGAGTTATGTCAGTTACTTGGAAGGATGTACGGCTCCCGCAAGAGATGAAAATCAACTGCATGCTGCCGTTGTCGAACTCATCGCTCTTGATGATGCCGAAATCAAATATTCTACGGTTCAAAATTGGTTTCCCGGGGATAAAGACGGCCATGGCGGGGTCTTTAATTTTGTAACCAAAAGAGGGCTTTGCCATCACCGAGCCAAAATCTCATGGACCCAAGTGGAAACAGGCTCTGCCATCACATGGAAATATCCTTCTTGTATTCTTAAAGGAGATCATAGCATCGGTGAATTTTATTCCATTGCTGTGACCAATAATCATCAACAAGCCGATACTGGAACCAAAATGGTTCATTTGGGGAATAATACGCGCAGCACCATCATCTCAAAAGGAGTCTCTGCTGGAAAATCTCAAAATAGTTATCGAGGATTGGTTCAAATATCTCCTCGTGCTAGAAATACTCGAAATTTTTCTCAGTGTGATTCCTTATTGATGGGCAACAACTGTGGAGCTCATACGTTTCCCTATATCGAATCCAAAAACAGTTCTGCACAAATTGAACACGAAGCCACAACTAGTAAAATTGGAGAAGAACAATTATTCTATTGCAATCAACGTGGAATCGATACTGAAAAAGCCATTGCATTGATTGTCAATGGTTTCAGCAGTGAAGTGCTCAAGAAACTACCGATGGAATTTGCAGTTGAAGCACGGAAACTATTAGAAATTTCACTTGAAGGATCTGTTGGATAATTTTAAATTTTAATAATTCATGTTACGTATTGAAAATCTCCATGTTTCTGTGGAAAACAAAAAGATTTTAAATGGCGTGGACTTACATATAGGACCCGGTGAAGTTCATGCTATTATGGGACCTAATGGGTCTGGCAAATCAACGTTGGCCTGGGTCATTGCTGGAAATGAAGACTATCAAATTGAAGAAGGAAATATTTTATTTAAGGGACAACCCATGGAAGATTTAGACCCTGAGGAACGTGCTGTTCAAGGAATTTTTCTTTCTTTTCAATATCCTGTAGAAATTCCTGGAGTCACTGTTACAAATTTTATCAAAACATCCATCAATGCTATTAGAAAAGCTAGAGGATTGAATGATATGCCGGCTGGCGAATTACTTCAATTCATTCGTAAAACAGCAGAAAAACTACAAATTGACTCTAAATTTTTATCGCGATCCTTGAATGAGGGATTTTCTGGTGGAGAAAAGAAACGAAATGAAGTTTTTCAAATGATGATGCATCAACCGCTGCTCTCAATTTTGGATGAAACTGATTCCGGGTTGGATATTGATGCTTTAAAAATCGTCGCTCGTGGTGTTAACGAAATGAGAAGTCCTAAAAGATCTACAGTGGTCATTACTCATTACGAACGTTTGCTTGAATATATCGTTCCTGATTATGTCCATGTGATATTGGATGGGAAAATTGTTAAAAGTGGTGATATATCGCTGGCTAGAAAGCTAGAGGCTCAAGGATATGATTGGATTAAAAATAATTAGACCCATTGGATTTTAAAGAAAAATTACTGTCGTCTTTTTTTGCATTACAAGAAGCTGTTTTGCTGGATGATCATCCAACAATCGAAGGCCGACGTCACCTAGCTTTCAAAACTTTTGAAGAAAAAGGATTTCCAACGCGCCAACAAGAAGGCTGGAAATACACCTCTCTATCTTCTCTGCTTAGCGAAGATTATGTGATTTTTCCATCAGGAGAAGTTGGTATTCATCCCAATGATGTCAAAAAGTATTTTCTCTATGAAATGGATACCTATAAAATTGTATTCATCGATGGCGTATATAGTCCTTTTTTATCCAACACACACCACGACGGGTTTGATGTCAATCTTTTGTCTGTTGCCATAAATCAAAAACAACATCGTCAAACTTTTGATACCTATTTCAATACCATTGCCTTCCCTAAAGAAGCGATGGTAGCGCTTAATACAGCTTATGCACATGAAGGGGCTTTTATCTATATTCCAAAAAATAAGAATCCCCAATCACCTATTGAAATACTTCATTTTTCTTCCGGTGATTGCCATGCACTATGGTTGCAACCTAGGAATTTAATTGTCGTGGAACAAGGGGGAGAAGCTCAAATCATTGAAAGACACCAAAGTCTGGTCGAACATCCTGTAGTGACTAATTCGGTCACTGAAATTTATGCAGGAAAAAATGCTTCTATCGAATACTATAAAATCCAAGATGATTTGGATAGCGCTTCATTAATTGATAGTACTTTCATTCACCAAGAAACCCATAGTCATGTTAATGTTCATACCTCCTCTCTAGGTGGAAAAATTGTGCGAAATAATTTAAATTTTAGTCAAACTGGAAAAGGAATCAACTCCACATTAAAAGGCATTACAGTTTTAAAACGAAATCAACATGTTGATCATTCCACCTTAGTACATCATGCCCAACCAAATTGCGAATCGCATCAAGATTATAAAGGTATTTTCACGGGGAATTCACAAGGCGTTTTCAATGGTAAAATTTTAGTTGACCGCGTCGCTCAAAAAACCAATGCTTTTCAACAAAATAATAATATTATACTAAGCGATAAGGCCGTTTGCAATGCCAAACCACAATTAGAAATTTTCGCTGATGATGTACGTTGCTCTCATGGATGTACCGTAGGACAGTTGGACCAAAATGCATTGTTTTATGCCCAATCTAGAGGGATTCCAATCAAAGAAGCCGAAGCATTGCTGACATATGCTTTTGCCAACAATGTTTTGGAAAGCATATCCATTCCATTTTTAAAAAAGCATATCAGCCTTCAAATTGCTTCCAAATTTGGAGTAGACACGGGTTTTGGGGTCTAATCCGATGATAGACATTCAAAAAATTCGGAAAGATTTTCCTATTCTAAATCAATTAGTCCATGGAAACCCTTTGGTCTATTTTGATAATGCTGCCACAAGTCAAACGCCTAAACAAGTCACCGACGTTATCGTGGATTATTATAATCGTTATAATTCCAATATTCATCGTGGGGTTCATAGCTTAAGCCAACAAGCCACTGATGCCTATGAAAATGCCCGAAAAAAATTACAAATTCATTTCAATGCCAAAGAAGCCCAAGAAATCATTTTTACTTCTGGGACGACCCATGGGATCAATTTAGTAGCTTCAGGTTATACCAAAACACTTAAACCTGGAGACGAATTATTGGTTTCAGCGATGGAGCATCATTCCAATATTATTCCATGGCAATTTTTAAGCGAAAAAACTGGAGCTACTTTGAAAGTCATACCAATGAATATCGATGGTCGTTTAGATATCCAAGCCATCGATCGATTATGGTCTAAAAAAACCATGGTGGTCGTTATAGGTCATGTTTCCAATGCCATCGGAACCATTCAACCCATAGAATATATCATTCAAAAAGCTCATAACCAAAATATAGAAGTTCTAGTCGATGGTGCACAAGCTGCCCCGCATCTCCTAGTGGATTTACAAAAATTAGATGTTGATTATTATACCGCGTCGGCTCATAAAATGTGTGGGCCCACTGGCATTGGCATGCTCTATGGTAAACGAGAATTTTTAGAAGAATTACCACCCTATCAAGGTGGGGGTGAAATGATTTCTGAAGTGACCTTTGAAAAGAGCACTTTTGCCGAAATACCCCATAAATTTGAAGCTGGAACTCCCAATGTTTCGGGAGCTATTGCTTTTGGAGCCGCTATTGACTATTTACAAGGAGTCGGATATGAGAATTTTATGCCCTATGAACAAGAGTTATTAAAGTATGCCACAGCATTATTGAAAACGGTTGATGATATTATTATTTATGGAGAATCTATTGAAAAAACTCCTGTGATTTCATTCAATATTAAAGGGATCCATCCTTATGATATTGGAAGCATCATGGATCAACTAGGGATTGCTGTACGAACCGGACATCATTGTGCTCAGCCGATTATGGATTTTTATCAAATTCCCGGAACCATACGCGCCTCTCTTTCATTTTATAATACAAAACAAGAAATAGACCGAATGATGGATGCCCTTTTGAAAGCTATTAGCATGCTGAAATAGCCCTAATTTGCTGAACAATCCTCTCTACAACGATGTTTTCAAAGCCATGTGAATCCATTAGGAAAACATAATTTCAAATAATTGTGTTATTTCGATTTCTTTCGGCCTATAAGTTTGTCCAAAATAGAGACTTTTTCTAAATCATAACTTTGACTTTTTACCCTTAGTCCGTCTACCGAATCTTTACAGAACGATATTGCCAAAGAAGTTAGGGTGGGTCTTTTCAGTGCAAGGGTCTTATTTCTTGAAACAGTGTTTCTAACCTATCGAAAGATTTAGTTTGTTTTATCAGCATCGGTTGATGGTCTTTTAACCATGATTTATATAGAGGAATCACTGGATTGTATATTCCCTTACGATTGGTCTTCCTTCATAACCTGGTCCGTTATCATCTCTGATAAGAAGGGTGGTTTGGCGATTTTTTATATCAAACTTTTCCCCTTCTAGTTGAATGCCTAGAGTCAACTGTATTTTTTTATCGAGAGCCACATCACCCAATTTTTTGAATTTTATCGGATCGGATACACTGACTCTAAGCTTGCCTGAGTCTTTGACCAAAGTGGCCAATACAGGTTTTGTTGAGGAAACCGAACCGAACCCTTCTATATTCACTTGGCCAGCTAATCTAAAAACAATCATGCAGGCCCCTGATTGCTTGTCCAAGACTGCCTTCACATGGTCCGTATTACTCACAATGGCATATCGTGATAGATCATTATCTTGAATAAATTCCACGGGTACATTGGGAAATACCATATAGGATGCTTTTGCATTCTGGGGATCCTTGCCGTGATTAATAGCCAATAGGAATGTTTTGTGATGGAATGCCTTATTCTTGTTATGGCTAAGGACTTCCTTGACATCGCCAGTACGCTCTTCAGCAATGAGACGTACATTAACTATTTCTCCGCGATGAACGGGTATGAAATAAGCTATGCCGTCATGCCAAAACCATCCGTTATCCTTTAATTCAAAGCTGAAATCATGCGGCAATTTTTGATGATTTAATTTCTGCTCTTTGCCATTTATAAAGACTACGATGTCTCCTTTTAGTACTCTATTGTCCAATGAAGTCCATATTTCCTTGTTTTCCCCACTGCTTATTCTTTTTATCCCGGAGGTTAGATTGATCGCTCCCCGATCCATAAAAAATCCTGCTTTATGGGCCACAATCGTTCCAATCGAAGTATTGGTATGGCCTAAATCAAAAGCGAACAACCCAAAACGACCATCTGTTGTTCCATTACAGAATCGAGAAGTACCCATGGTCATTTTTTGGTTTAATGTCTTGTGGTCAAACTGTTCGGCAGTAACCCCAGGTAAGGCCGACCATCGTAAGGCTGGGCGCACTTTCCAGTATTCCCCGCCCCGTTGCATTATGGGCATATGTCCACTGGATAAATGATAGTTTTGATCCCACTCGCTGGATTTGGTTAGGCTACTCAATCCTTTATATCCTATATACCAGCCTGGTCGTCTGTGTAGCAAGTACTCCCAATTCCAATAAGATCGGGTAATGGAGAGATTTTTATCATGGGTCTTATTCGCTACATTGTTTCGTAACGTTACCAACTCATCATGCCGCGATAAATATTCGGAATCCAAAGCCAATAGTTCATCAATCATACCAAGTAAGGTTCTAGGAGAAACCTTGGCCTTGCCATGACGAACTTGAGCCGAATTCTTTCCTCCAACGATGCCTAAATCGAACCACTCATCCTGATAAACAACATACTGCCATTTATCGAGCATCTGGGTTTGATAGGTTTCATAATGTCTCTCCTTGAAGGCTAGTTCTGTTCCTTCAAGCATTTTCATCAGACCGACACTGCCCATAAAATCATTTTTACCGTAAGGGAGGCAATAGGCTTGTGCTCCATGATGCCAAAAACCACCATCGGTCAGCGTACCCATCCCATCGGAGTAATGTCTGAGCGGATCGTATTCATAACCATCATATAAATGGTATTTCAGTTGGTTCAGAGCCGTTTTATGTCCCAATTGGTATTTTAATAGAAAATGGGGGATGATATGATTGAAGCGAGCCCGCCAGTTAACCCCTCTATTTTGGGCTCCCACTGCTTCATCTATAATATAATCAGTATAGTCTACAATATCCATGGCCAGTAGTTTTGGATTCCAGTTTCCTTTTTCGGCCTCCCTTAAAATAGCATCATACAAACAAATCAAAACCCGATCCAGTTGGGCTAGGATCGGTGTGGCAAGATAAGAAGAACGAAAAGTACCAAAACGCATGGTTAACCGCCAATAAGCTCGTTCAGGAGCATAGTTATCCATATACCATGCCAGGCTTCTAAATACCAGCGATTCAATCTCTCGTTGTAATTTTTGGTTGGATGTCGTTGCACAAAATTTAGCAAGTTGATACAAATGATCCAAAAAAATGCCATGGGCGAGGTACTTTTCGCCTTCTTCTCTTTTTGGAAAGGGAAGTACTCTACTTTTTATAACCGAGAGATCAACATTTACCTTTTCAAGTTTCGATTCATCATGTCCGATTTCGGTTGCCTTCGATAAAATAGCCTTGACTTCTTTTTCATCGAAGACTCGACTCTCTCTAGTTTCCTCAGAAACGAATTTGAAGGGGCTATTCTCTTGATAAAGATAGTGTCGTTTTATGGTTTCAAAAATCCTTTTAATTCCTTGATCGCTTTTGATGGATTGTCCGTTTATCGATAAAGTAACGACCCATATGAAACTAGTAGCATACGTTCTCAAAAACACCTTCATTTGTTTACTCTTGATTTATTTTTCGAATTTAACTGTTATGGCCATATGGTCCCCTATTAATGATGATTGAATTCAAAACCGACAAGCCACAAATCGACTTTCTTTTCAATGGCATACAACAATATACCTTTTGGAATTGTTTTATCGCCCTCATCATCCAAACGAACATTCATTTTTCGGCGCGCTGATTGGAAACTATATAAGGATTTCATTGTCTTTGATAATCCATCTTTGCCCATGACATCATTCCTAATGGACGGCTCATTGTTTCATAAATGGATGATGCGCTACCTGGCATCATCGATCGATAAGTTCATTTCAACGGTCTTTGTTCTACAGTATTATCATTCTCCGAGGTTATTTTATTGTCTCGCCTAGGCCGTTGGAATATTCTCTATTTTCTCAAAGGATACCCTCTTTTGGGAGAACTAAAAATCATCTCTGAACTATCAACTGATTTTCTTATGGTCATGTTTTGTCATCATTTGAAATCCTTTATTGCCAATGATAAATAGCCTCTTTCAATAACGCAAAAAGGCTTTTTCGAATCAACAACCCAATCCGCATGACTTGTGGCATTGTATATATCGATTGCATGTGAGGACCATCTGATTTTGATCATTCTTTTAAAGGTATATGAATCCCTAGTTTAATCTGTATAACCAGGATTTTGTTCTAACCCTTCTCCGCGCTCTAGTTCATCGATTGTTATGGGCCACAGATAATGTTTGTTCGGATCAAAAAAACGAGGTGGGCGTACTTGATTATTAAATTCAATGGTTTGACCAGCTTTAATCCGCAAACCCTGCACCACATAACCATTGTTCATTTCAATCATTCCATTTCGTTTCATATCAAAATAGGTCCATCCCTCCATAGCAAGCTCTACGATACGCTCATGATATATATCCTCCATGGTGATATTCCCTGAAGTAAATAATGGTAATTGATCAGAAGCTCTCATTCTGATAGCATTAATCGTCTGGTCTAAGATTTCTTGCGAAAGCGTATTGACACCATCTCTCATAGCGACCGCCTCAAGGTAATTCAACAAAATATCCGCATAACGGAATATAATGAAGTCCAAGGGCGAATCAAAACTAGCCGATCCAGGTCCAGGAATCACATACTTGCGCATATGCATTCCAGTCTGAGTATGGTTTATCGCACTAAACTCATGAGGATGCACTATAGAAGTGTTAAACTGATTCACGAAGGTTTTTCCTGCACGAAGTATCGTTTTGTCCATCCGAGGATCACGTCCTTCGAAAAAATAAAAAATCTCATTGGGGATTCTTTCTGGATCAGGGTTTACACTAGTGGGGTTTGGATCGATAATTTCATATTGTTCCACCAACCATCGTGTCGGCTGTATATCTGACCATCCAGAAGCAGCCGAACTTCGAAAAGCATAATATTTCTCAAAACTTCCCCCACTCTCGGCATCCGTCATAAAAACATGTTCCACATCAAAAATAACCTCTTGGTTGTTTTCATTTTCTATGTTTATGACATCTTCAAATTCGGGCACTAAGGCATACCCCATGGTCATAATGGTCTCGCAGGCCATCGCCGCGGCTACCCAATTCTTTTCATAAAGAGCTATTTTCACTTCTAATGCCTTTGCAGCTCCTTTTGTAGCCCGACCAACCTCTTCCTCGCCTGGATTAGGAAGATTAGCAAAAGCGAAGGATAGATCTTCTTTGATTAGAGCAATAACCTCAGCTTTGGGAGCTCTGGTCGCAGAAGCATCTTCAATGCCAGGTACCGAGGTAAACAAAGGCACATCACCATATTGCTCAACCAATAGATAATAGTACATAGCCCTTAAAAATCGTGCTTCGCCAACCATCCTATTTTTCTCTGCCTCTCCATTTGGAATATCAAAAGAGACGCGATCAATATTATCAAGAAAATCGTTGGCTCTCACGACCCCCTTGTACATAGCCCTCCAAAAATTTCTAAATTCCCTATCATTGGCCGTTCCACCTCCTTCAGCAATTCTTCTAGGGCCTTGGTTACGACTATTTCCAATCGGGGTAAATACATCAAAATAACCAAGCTTGGACCAACCTAATCGATCCCTTGCAGTCCCTTGAAGACCATCGTATACGGCTGCCAATCCAGCATTGGCATCTCCTACCGTTCTCCAAAATGTTTCACTAGATAGTCGATCCGGCGGATTGGTATCCAACTCATCATCACATGATACAATAATCATAAACATCAAAAGCAAATACACGCTTATATTAAAAGTATAATATATTTTATTTTTTTTCATAGCCCTATTATTTTTTGCAAAAACAAATCAATTAAAATCTTATGTTCAACCCCATGATATAGGAAGACACGTTCGGTATCCTATTGCCAGATTGCGTTTCAGGATCGACTCCCCACTGTTCATTGGTAATCAAAAACGGATTATCTAAACTCACATAAAACCTCAACCTAGTTAAGTTGACCTTATTCAGAATACTTGAAGGAAGACTATAGCCGAGTTGGATATTTTTCACCCTAAAATAAGAGACATCATTCACCCAATAACCATTGGCATTCCCTCGACCACGAGAGCCATTTAAATTATCAAATCCATCGCGATTGAGGCGAGGTAGCGTTCCTGTTGGATTGGATTCAGACCAAGCCTCATCCACCCATCGCTGATGTAAGGCCCCTCGGTCACCGAGCAAAATAGGATTAATACTTTCTCCCCAAGTCATAAGATCTCTATTTAAAATACCTTGAAAAATGAATCCAAAATCTACATTTCTATAGTTTAAACTGATAATACCTCCATAGGTAAACCTGGGTATATCACTTCCCAAAAAGACTTGATCTTGAGTATTAATCTCACCATCGCCTTGATCAGGAATACCATCGCCATCGGTATCAACCGTTAATTGATCTTTAATTTCAATATCCCCCAAGGCCGTGTTCTCATGGTGCGTCGGTGCGGCATCCAATTGCTCTTGAGTCGTAAACAGACCGATGGCCTCATAGCCCCAGAATGAGTTGAAAGGGAGGCCAATTTGGATCGACCCCGTTTTTATATCAGTAAAATAATCCGTGACCTCATTCTCGACCTGAGTAAAATTGGCTGAAATGGCATAGTTAAAGTCATCTCTAATACGACCATTATACCCCAAATTCACTTCAAATCCTTGATTGATCATATTGGCTAAGTTTACCGTTGGATTGCTCTTATCGCCTAAAAAACTAGGGATGGGCAAGCTCGTAAGAATATCTTCGGTTTCTCGATGGAAATATTCAAAACTAAAATCTACCGTATTGAAAAGAATCGCTTCTAAGGCGATGTCAGAGGATATCGTCGTCTCCCAGCGAATCGTTGGATCGACTAACCTATTTTGAGCTGCTCCGGCAACCACCGTACCATCAAAAGAATAATTTTGTCCAATATCATAAACATCTTGATAGGCATAGTTTCCAATTCCATTATTACCCAATTTACCCCAAGATGCTCTTAATTTCAAAAAGTTTAGGGCGTCAATACCCGCCATAAACTGTTCATTGGAAATGACCCATCCGGCTGAAAAAGCTGGAAAATAACCCCAACGATTATCTGGTGCAAAACGAGAAGAACCATCCGCTCTGAAATTAGCTTGAAGCAGATATCGACCATCATAATTATAACTCAACCGACCGAAATAAGAATTCAATGCCCACTCGACCAAACTCCCACCAACCCTCGGATTTAAAAGACCAGCATTAATCACTGCAACTTGATCACTGAGCAAGTTATCAATCCCCGCAGAAATAAAATCACTTCTAAACTGCAACGATTCGAACCCTCCAAAGAGTTCAAAATCATGTTTCCCAAAGACCTTATTATAATTCAAAAAAAAGTTTGATGTTAATAGATAATCCTGATCTTCTCTTCCACTAACCCTTCTATTGGTGACACCATTAATTGTTCTCGAGATGACATTTCTTCTAAAATCCCATAAATCAAATGTCCCTGTAAAATTATTTGATAATCTATTGTTGAAATTCAATGCCACTCTCCCGGTTACTTTTAAACCGCTCAGAATATCATATGACACCGAAATATCCCCCAATAGACGTTGCTCTCTGCGAGTATTGGATGAATTCGCTAAAGTTGCATTATAATTAAAAACACTCCCTACGGCTGAAGATTGTGCATCTCCAAATCTTCCATCAGGGGCCTGAATATTAGGCATTAAAGGAGCCCATCCAACACCTAACACATTGCTACTACCATTGGATATATCGGACCATCTAAAAAACAGATTACTACTAACATTCAAGCCTTTTAATGGTTCTGATTGAACATTTAACCTTAAACCATAACGATCAAAGTCATTTCCTGGCCGAATACCAGTTTGATCAAGATAATTAATCGCAAACCGATACTGGGTCTCTGCAGTCCCCCCACTTAAAGAAAGAGAATGATTTTGTAAATAGGCCGTCCTACCCACAAACTCTTCATACCAATTGACATTGGGATAACGCAAAGGATCATTAGGATTATCACGCCATTCTTGAATTTCTTCTTTTGAAAATATTTCCCCACCACTCAATAAGTTCGCTGCTTCCATCCAAATAGCAGAATCACTAGTATAGTCCAATTTCCTATTGACGATTTGAAAACCAGCATAACCAGTATATTCAATGAATGGGCTGCCTAATGTCCCCTTTTTGGTTGTGACCAAAACCACTCCATTGGCCGCACGAGAGCCGTAGATAGCTGCAGAAGCGGCATCCTTTAACACAGAGATACTCTCTACATCATTAGGGTCAATATCATTGATATTGGCTTGCACTCCATCAACAATAACCAAAGGATTCGAATTATTAAATGTTCCAATACCTCGAATTCGAATGGTTCCTGTGTCATTGCCTGCAAAACCGCCACTAGTTTGGGTGACTAGTACACCGGAGACTAGTCCTGAAAGCCCAGCACTAATATTGGTCACCGCACGTGACTGCAATTGGTTCACTTCGACATCAGCGACGGCTCCAGTTAAATCGGATTTCTTTTGGGTCCCATAACCGACCACTATCACTTCGTCCAAGGAAGCTAAATCCTCTTCCAATACGGTGTTTATTATTGTTTGATTCCCGACGGGAATCTCCTGAGTCCTTAAACCGATATATGAAAATACTAATACGTCCTTTGGTAAAACCATAATGGTATAGTTTCCATCAAAATCAGTCGTCACGCCATTGGCGGTACCTCTAACAATAACGTTTACTCCAGGAATTGGCTGGTTATCTTTCGAGGAGGTAACAACTCCCGTAACGGTCTGTTGACTAAAACCGGCCACACTAGACAAGAAGGCAATAAGAAAAATACCTTTAATCCTATTTTGAAGTTTAATTAGTTCGTTTCTCATATGTTCCAATGCTTAAAATAAATTGGTACCCCAAAATTAACTGCCCACTTTACTTATTTATAGGGGGTAAATGTTCTATTTAGGGGGGGGGTAATCGTCTGTAGATATTTTTTAGCAAAAAAGATATCATTTTCAACCTATTTAATGATTCCACATAGAACTATTATTTTTTCTTAGGATTAAAGTTTTTAAATGTGTAGGCACCTCTGTTATTCATTATGTCTTTCATGATTTTTATTTCTTGTTTGAAAAAGAATCCAATACGGAGAATAAGCATCCGAGTCATGATAAATTCCTAAAATCCAAAATAACTTATGCGAAGCCTTCATCGACAACCGAGGGTTTAGGTGAATATACATTATCCTTGCAATAGAATTTTTCGTATTACCAAAAATTTATAGTAGATAGGACCTATTAAACGACCCATAACTTTATAGATAACCAATGTTTATTGATAAAAGGGACTACTCCTCAGCACTATTTATGGATTGGATTTGCACATAATCGTTATTCTTAGCAAAAACCAAAGCTTTTCTTCCTGCAATTGTAATGCATTGGGCATTTCGAATTTCCCCTTGAACCAAAAGACCACTTTCATAAGGCATCATGGGTTTAAAATAGCCCCGGCCATCTCCTAAGAGACAAAGGCCATAGCTGGCATCATTTCGTGGGGTTTCTACTTCCGAACCATACAAGTTGCCAGAGATTACCAAATCTTTATGCCCGTCAGCATTCACATCAACCACCACGATACTGTTGGTAGAACTCATCTGCGCAAGGTTATCCAACGGCCTAATCTTGAATTTTCCACTTCCTAAATTTTCGATATAACTAGTCTCAAAACGAGTGGCTTTGTACTGGATTGATCCCTCTAAGTTTTCTATGCCATAAATCTCCGCAATAGAAGCATTCCCAAAAGCATCATAGCTAGGGAACTTTTCTTTAATAAAAGGCATCTGATTCGAGGAGCACTGCCGGCCCCTTACCGGGTAAACCTTATCAAATTCATGATAGGCCAATACAATGTCATTGGTTCCGCTTTGATCAAAATCAGTGGCATAAATTTCAAATGGGGCTTCTTGACTAGCCTTATACTTATAGTTTAGCCCGAGATTTCCAGCCACAAAATCTAAATCGCCGTCCCTATCAAAATCGCCAGAAGCTAAAGTATTCCACCAACCTACTTCATTCAATAGCCCAGCCTCTTGAGTACTTTCCTCATATATGCCATGATGGTTTTTGAGTAATTTAATGGTCATCCATTCGCCAACAAGGACCAAATCCTTTTGTCGGTCAGCATCCATATCTTTCCATATGACATCGGTGACCATACCGATATTCTTCAAAGTTGGGGCAATCGTATCAGACACATCGATAAATCGAATATCACCTAACGTTCCCACATTCTCAAAAATATAACTACTCACAGGATTCGGATAATTACCAGGGAATTGTCGACCACCCACAAACAAGTCTTGATCGCCATCATTATCAAAATCGGCCGTGGTGACACACCCTGTACTAATAGCCATTTTTGGGAGAGCATAGGTGCTTGAGACCAATATGCCCGACCTATTTTCATAGAGACGATCTCGATAATAGGGATCCCCTATCTGGTATTCATTACCACCACTTGCCACATAGAGGTCAAGATCTCCATCTTGATCCGCGTCAAAGAATAAGGCGACGACATCTTCATGCTTTTTGTCAAGTTCAAAGGCTTTCATCTTTTGAATGACAAAGCGACCGTTCTCTTCTTGCAGGTACAACCTTCCAGGTTGTGACATAGCTCCACCCACAAAAATATCGTCCATCCCATCTCCATTGACATCGCCGATAGCTAAAGCCGGGCCAAACTGCGACATTTTATGGGGTAAAAGAGGCTCTCGCTCAAAATCGTCAAAAAGGTTTTCTCGGTGTTTAAAATCAACCCCTGTTCTATCGGTCATATCACGAAAGAGCCGTTCTGTATCGATTGCTGATTTCTCAAAGGGTGGTGAGCTAGCATCGGTATATGTCAATTCCAGCAACTGATCCGCTTTAATGTCATGAAGCACTTGTTGTTTTCCATCAGGCCAGGTGACCTGTATCTTTTCAACCCGTTTCGATGCTCCTAAACCAAAGTGTAATATTTCAGAAACCGATGATTGAAATCCCCTGGCTGGATAATTCTCACGCACTAAGAGTTTACCATTCTCCCATACAGTGACTTGTGCTCCAATACCAGTTTTGTTTTCTTCCGATCCCACCAATCGGATTTTAAGAAAATGTCGGTTTTTCAGTTGGTTGCTACGATTCTCATACACCAAGGCCAAAGAGTCCACATTATTCACTATAAGGTCTAAATCACCATCATTGTCTAAATCGGAATAGGTCGCCCCATTAGAAAAGGAAAGGTCATTGAGACCCCATAAATCAGAAACATCCGAAAAGTGGAGGTCGCCCTTATTTCTAAAGGCATAATTAGTCATGGCACGTGTTGGGGAAAACCGGGTCCAATGGCTATAGTATTTTAAAGGATTTTCACCTTTTTCCAGTACTTTTTGGATGACTTTCTCAAGAAAGTGATTGAAATCATTATTCCTAAAATCGCGTTTGATTCCATTGGTAATAACGACATCGGTCAGACCGTCATTATCATAATCGGCCATCAATGGGGCCCAGCTCCAATCTGTGTTGGATAGTCCTGTCATTTGTCCAATATCCGAAAAAAGGGGGTGTCCCGCAGCATCATTACCAATATTCAGCTGGAGTGCATTATACATGTATTGATAGTGTAATCCAGAAGAAACATGCGCATTGAAAAAAGCCACATCCATACCACTCATACTGGTCTTGATGCCATAATTATCAGCCGCTACCATGTCTAAACTCATGATGTCCGGCTTGCCATCATTATTGATATCCGCAATATCGGATCCCATGGAAAAGTTAGGCATATGCCCCAATGCCTGCTGGGCCACATCGGTAAAGGTTTTATCCCCATTATTTAGGTACAAATAATCGGGTTCTGAATAGTCATTGGCCACATATAAATCCGGTAGGCCATCTTGGTTCAAATCACCAACGGATACGCCTAGTGTGTAGTTCATTAGGTGTGTCGGTATTTGGGCTTTGACTGTAACATCTGTAAAAAATCCTTCTTGATTTTCCAATAATTTGTTTCCGGCTTTTGAACTCGTCATAGTCCGCCAGCCTTTGATGGCCTCGATATCGTTGGGAGGAGTCTCTATATTGTGATTGGCTATGAACACGTCTAAATCGCCATCTAGGTCATAATCAAAAAAAGTGGCTTGTGTCGTAAAGGAAGTATCATCTAGGCCAAAGATTTCGGCTTGTTCTTGAAAAATAGGCTCTCCTTTTTGATTGACCCCCTGATTGATAAACAGTTCGTTCCTAAGTCTATTGTCATCCTTAAATCGACCGGATCGAGATACATAAATATCCAACCATCCGTCTTGGTTGACATCGACCATCACTACCCCAGTTGCCCAACCTTTTTTGCCAGAGACCTTAGCCCTTTTTGTGATGTCCTTAAACTTTAATCCCCCCAAGTTCAAGAACAATTTATTGTCTTCTACGTTAGACGTAAAATAAATATCCTCTAATCCATCATTGTTGACATCGCCAACAGCCACACCGCCACCATTATAAAAATACTCATAAATAAAACGATTCATGTGGGAAGACTCCGGCAAGATATTAGCAAAATGGAGGCCTGTTTGTGATGTCGAAAGCCGATGGAACAACAATAATGGCTCGGGGATTTCTTGATCTTTTTTTGATCCACAAGAAAAAGTATAAAAGATTAGGAACAAAATCCAAAGAAATTTAAAACATTGAAATGACATGCTGTTTGGCTAAAAGGGTCTACCGAAGGATTAGGAATCGGAATCTAAATATCCATCATATAATATCACTTTTAACAGTAGTTATTTTCCAACCGAAAAACCAACGTATTTGAACTATAAAATTAAATCTCAAAATCAGTTAGGAATTAACAAAGCAATAGGGACTCCTTCCGACTCAGGATAAAAAGCGTTTTTTGCCTCTAGATCTTCGGCCAATGCCATCAACATCATTTGGAGCTTTTCTTGATTTTTTTCTGCTAGGTTATTTGATTCGAAGGGATCTTTCTTCAGATGATAAAGTTCATAATGATTCTTTTCGAAAAAATGGTACACCACCTTCCAATCTTGCTTTACAAAACTGGTAAAATAAGACGAACGGTGCTTATGAGGAAAATGATTTAGAAAGAGACCATCGTGTTTCTCATTTTGTTTACCTGCTAATTGAATCTTAAGATCAAAACCATCAAGGAGGTGCTTTCTCGGCAAGGGTACTTGAGCAAGATGGCATAGGGTAGGAAAAATATCCATAATGGTGCCCATTTGGAACTGTATGGTATTAGAGACAATTGGTGTTTCTCTTTGACAACTAATATTACTATTGGGGGAGACCCAAGAAGCGATGAAAGGCACCCGCATACCACCCTCCCAGTGTTTTCCTTTTTTACCTCTTAACGGAGCGGAACTACTGTAATCATTATCGATGGGCAATGGAGCATCGGAGCCATTGTCTCCCAAAAAGAAGATTATTGTATTTTCTCCCAATCTCAAATCCTTAACATGTTGCACCAGATCTCCCAACGATTGATCCATCCCTTCTATCAAGGTCGCATAGGCTTGTGCTTTTTCACTCTTCACAGAGTCTTTATAATTATCAGCATACCTTGGATCTGACTGAAAAGGGGTATGTAAGGCATAATGAGCCATATACAAGAAAAAGGGTTTGCCTTCTTCTTTTGATTTTGAAATGGCTGCTTTGGCCTCCAAAGTCAGAGCTTGTGTTAAAAAGATTTCTTTGCCATGATACTCATCCAAACCTTGCACGGCTCTAGACTTTCGTCCTCTAATATGTCCAAAACCATCCGTTCCATAATAACTTCCAGGCTCCCCTATGGAGCTTCCAGCAATATTGATATCAAAGCCCAAGTTTCTTGGATCTTCACCCTCACTATCAAAAGGACCAAAATGAGCTTTACCAACATGGATTGTGCGATAACCGGCCTGTTGTAGCATCCTTGGTAAGGTTACCGATTGTGCATTTAATCCCTTCCAATTCCAATCGGTCGGGCCAAAATCGCCTCGATTGTTTTTTTCGGAGTTTATCCACGTTGTAACCCCATGACGAGCCGAATTTTGTCCTGTTAGGATGGATACTCTAGTGGGGGAACAGACCGAATGAGCATAAAAATGGCTAAACCGCACGCCATTCTTGGCCAACTGTTCCATATGAGGTGTTCTATAAAATTTGTTTTGGGGATATCTGACCACATTACGAGAGCTATCGGTCATGAAAGGAACCGATGTATCCATCAGCCCCATATCATCAACTAAAAAAATAATAATATTGGGTGGTAAATCTCTCTGATTTGAACGCTCACAGGATACCGCCAATAAACCAAAAAGCATAACCCCTTCTAAAAGAAAGGCTCTTACTACGATATTGTTTTTCATTGCTCGACTTTTAACTATTCATTGGTTTTTACGCTTGCCATAACAAAGCATACTCCATACAACTAATCACAGCGAACTAGGTAGCAACTGAACTTCTACTGGCTTCCCATCAACACACGTAAATGTCATCAGTGTATTGACGTCGCTTATTTTTATTTGACAGTTTTTAACATCATGGTGCAATTTCCATTTTCCTTTTATTTTTAATTCTATACTCACTGGTATGCTTCCTTTATTATCGTACGATTTAGCACTTCCTAAGTTTATGCTTGGAGAACAAAGTGAAATAAGCATTCCATCTCCCCTTTTTTTTAACATCACTAGCGACTCATGACTTATATGTTTAATCAAATCGTGATTTACTTTTCCTTCTTCAAACAATACCAGTCCCGTGATCCCTGTGCGTTTATCCTTGATGATATGGGCTCTTTGATCTTTCTGAAGTACTTCATAGTCTGGCTTCTGATTTGATTTCGCCCCATTAATGAGGATGGCATATTCATATTCTGCATTTTTAGGTGCTTTGCCATGATTAAAGTAGGCCACACAGAAAACGCCATCGGTATCCCGCTCTGATTTATTATGCTTTGACTTTTGTTTTTGTCTTTGGACCATTAGGTTTTGTCCTTGGGGTATAAAATACGTATGGCCTTTATTATCCGTCATTTGATGCGATTGCTTCGGATTTAGAGCTTCTCTAAACAATGAGGTACGCGGGGTGCCATTGACTGTCATTAAAGAATCGACGGAAGCTTCGAGTTGAAATAAGGTCGTTTCTGTTGGATACTCTGAATTACTGTTTTCAATATTGCTTCCTAGAACAATGAGACAGTCATCAAAAAGAAATACCGATTTTCTAGCTCTGTGGTTGGGGGTGAAATTTTGAAATTCCAAGTACTCATGAAGTTTCATTCCAAAAATGCCATTTTTCCCTTCCAAGCTAGAACTACCACAGAAGGATTCATCGGTTTTAGCCATCAGTGTCCTTACTGGGCAATATAATTTATCCAAAGGGAGGTTAATAGTGGTTGTGCCTGGAAAACGATTCCAATTCCAACCACTTTGTACCCATCCACTATCTTTTCCATTGATAGGATTTCCTGAGTTATTAATTTGAATGGTGCCATAACTCATATAGCGTCCCCAGCGATTATCATGGGCATAAATTTCACTAGACCAGACATAATTGGAATAGCCCTTCACGCTTACTTTCCAATCATCCCTACGATGGATGCCCAAACAAGCATAGTTGACTACTTGAAAGCCATCTAGATTGGTTTCTATTGGAATGCCTTCCTTCTGAAATTCAACATACATTTTCTCCCAAGGCTTGGCCAAACGCATATATGCAGATGCCAATCCCTTATTGATTTTACCATTTTTATCTCCGGATTTGGCCACATACCCCATTCCATCAATAACTCGTTGATTAATTTTTCCTGCAAAAACCTGCCTACCAGATAAACTGATGGGCCAATCGTATACATTAGAGAAGTTTCGCATCAACAACATCGATTGCGCCAAATTTCTTCTTGCTCGTGTTCCTATTTCAAACGGGGTATGCGAGAGGGCATACACTACAGGAGCTAAACCCATAAATGCCCCCGTCATATAAGCCGGATATAATCCAGCATGATGATACAAGGAACCATCGGGTTTAATGCCCCCCACGGTGCCTGATGAATATTGCAAAGAGTTGGTAATAAAGCGACTAAGTGCTTTCATCTCCCTTACTTTTTTAGGAGAATCCTCCATAAGCAAAACGGCTATTAATCGGCCTTTGGCCTTGGTGTTCCAAAAATCAGCGACTCCTTGAAGCTCATTGACCGAAATATCTTTTCTGCACTCTGCATTGCCATACCAATAGGCTAGCAAACGAGAAGCTATTGCTAACCTCCCTGATTTTTTCAGGACTTCCTTCATGAGCAAGAAAGAGGTTGGTATCCCTTCAAATTGATAACCAAAATGGTGTTGGGTCCCTGTTGCGCTTCCGTAATTATACCCTTGGTCAATAAAATGATCGAACAGATCAAAAAACATTTCTTTGCTTAAATCATCATCTGCTAGGGCATATCCTCTGGCCAGACCTAAGAAGACAGGTGATAGATGTAGCGGTTTTAAATCGTTCCATTCGGGGTCGTACTCATCGGCCGAAACGATAGGGCGCCCACGGATGCTCCCATCGTCATTTCTGATGATCTTGAAGTCTAGGAAATTATCTTTGTAATACCAGTTTTCATCTTGATGTGGCACCTTTCCCTGTACGATTTCTAGGAGGCGATTTTCTATGGATTCAAAGGCTTTTTTTTGCGCTTGGGTAATCGTGGTTTCCAATGGAATATCATGGGTATAGGTGCTTTCCCAATACCATTGTGCGCCCCAATGGTTACCATTCACCTTAGGATTAATAAAAGGGAGCTGCTGGTCTGGTGTACTTCGTTGATGTATCGGCTGGCCACTAAAAAGCATCCGATCAAAATATAAGGTTCCTGAATCGGCTTTTTTTGGCGCTTTGAATTTCATATAATCCAATGTATCCACATCAGACAGTTGTTCCATTTCGGAAAAACGTATCCAGCATGCCCGCCAACCCAAAAAATTCAAATAAAAAGAGAATTGATATGCTTTCGTTGCTCCCAAACCAAATTCTACCAAGAGAGAATCATCCAATGGCGTTTCATTATAAATCCAACACATGAAACCTCCTTCTCGGTAAAACGTATCCGTCTGATTGATTCCATCATCAGAGTAAAGACTTTTGCTAACTTTCTTCTTAATACTGAAAGAGGCTTGTAAGCCTTTGGGCTCCATAACTTCTATTTCCATCCCTTGTTGCCAGCGCCATTGTATCGAGCTTTTTCCGGCCTTATATCGTTTTGTTGAGATATTAAGTCGTTCTCCTTTCCAGTTTGAAGGTACCCCTTGCTCAAAGTTATGGTACTTCGTAGAAAAACTACTTTGTCCAGGCGCCTGGATCTTGATAAGTAATGTTAGCAGCAGGATTAATGCTGAAAACCAAAATTTAGATCTTTGCTTCATTTCCTTTCCTCCTTGGTCCTCAATATACCATAGACTTGTAAAAACTGGTGGTTAAAGTGACTCTTCCAAAGTGTTTCGATGACTTGGTCATTATATTGGGCTAAATAAAAATACCCATCTCCACCACCGTAGATACGAGAAGGACTCCCCTTGGGATCTCCATCGATAAACGCATCAAAGAGGTCATCTTCAACATGCATGGCGACAATTGTATTGGCATAATTCACAGCATATTTTTTAGGCAAGTATCCATCTTCAAAAAAGAACTGCAATGCCTTGTTATCAAAGGACCCATGCGCACTGTCTTCAACGTTTAACTTGTCTGAATCCGGCCAATCGCTCAATGCATAGGGATGTTTCAATACTTCGAGTCCTTTTCGTTCATAAACGGTGATGTATTTTTCAAAATAAGCCATGTGATCTTTGACGATGCCATCTAGTTTATCTGCATAGATCGTATCGATACCCAGCGCTCGCATGGCCTTAACGGCCTGCAACTGTCCCAATAACAATGGTAATAGTCGATTCAAGTAAGGAACATACCCGGTTTGCTCCGATGATGCACCTGGAGAGATATATAACGCCAATTCCTTGGATACAAAGGGTTCGATGATGGCTTCCCTATCCGCATTTTCTAAATAATTGGCAATAATAAAATCAAAAATAGTACTGGATCTGTTAAGTAAAATTTCTGCTATTTCTCGATATGTTTTATGCTTGAAACCTGGGAGTGTTCCCGTATACTTTTTTCCCCATAAATCAAGATGCTCTGCAATCATACGAGCACACGCACTACTCCAAACCACCCCTGAATAACTCGCAATACCAGGAATGATGCCTAGTTTATCTTGATTATCATACCAAAAGCTGCGATACATGGGCCAATTAGGAGGCAGCGATTCGGTAACCCTCGTTTGAGGTCTCGTAGTTCCCTTAATCAGGGGAACCATGAGATTTTTATCAATATCATTTCTCGCTTGGTAAATACTTTGGCAGGCTTCTATTGTTTTATTGATAATCGCAATATCCCTATTTTTTTTATATATCCATCGAGCAATCATGGGATATGGAAAATTTCCAAAATGTCTATCATAGTTAGGCAGTCGCATTTCATTCACATAAAAGTCGCGAACAATCTTCAAATCTTTCTGAGTCAAGGGCCCGTCAAAAGAAACATCAAGCATGGGATGTTTTCCCCTTACTCTTAATAATTGACTCTTCATGTAATGTAAAGGATCATTGCTTGGTATTTCGCGGATGTTAGAAAATTGACTCATGGCCCATTGACCACTCCAAGCGGCTTTGAATAGGTGAGAAGTGCCATTGTGTTGACGTCTTTCAATGATTTCATTACGGTACATGCCAAAGGCTACTTTCGGCTCCCCAAGGTCGTCTAATTTCCATTTGCAGGTCATGACATGATTTGGTTTGCCTTTCTCCATAATGGAAAGACGTATGCCATCCCTCTCATGGGTAATAACAAACCAAAAATCTCGATCTCCATGGAGGGCCAAAGAAGCAAACGGAACCAAATACTCTTGAAAAGTCGCCTCACTATTGCGGGAGTCGAACAAGTTGATGGTCTTATGAATCGCCACCCGATAAGGCCCCAATTGAAAAGCAAGATGCCTTAATCTGTCTGGAAAGATTTTGGGATAACGATAGGTCAATAAAACCCCTAACCCCTCTCCTACCTGAAGCGTTCGTTTAGATTTTAAACCCACAAGATTCAAGGTATTTTCATTGATTTGCCGATAAATTTTCCTATCTCTATTATAGAATCGTGATGCTTGAAATTCTAGTCCCGCTTGCGAAAAAACGGCTCTGCTTTGTGTTTTACCAAAAAAATCAAGCACGTACTCGGGTTTTTCAGAGCTATTCATCAAGATGACTTTATTACCTTGAAATACTTCAGGAATAGATTCCTGGGCATTCAATCGCAATGTTATTAAAAGAAACATCGCAATGCCGATTAAAAAAGTCCAATGGAGCCAAGTTTTCCGGTCTAATGAAAAGAGGCCTCGTATCGTATTCGTCGGTCGATTCAAATTATTTAAAACCATAAGTATCTCATCCATAATGTTACCATAACGACTTTTGCCTTTGGCCCCTTCCCATCATCAAGGATTAGGAAATCAATCCAGTGACTAAAGCAACATTCAATATATTTATTCATAATGATTTTTATTTTTTTGATTAGAATCAATTCATCGCAGTATGTTAAACAAAGCGGAGGATGAGTAAGAAACTTTCGGGCTAAGTAACTCCATCATGCTTAACCAATGGGGGCTATATGTATTCTATAACTAGGGTTAAATCGTTCAAAGAGCGCCGGTGCTTTTTTTGCATAATAAAAAAGATGATTCGTATCAGCATCCTGAATATTTGTCTCGTGAATGTATAAAAATTTGCATAAAATACCGTACGGTCAAAAAGATAGCCGAGGTCGATGAGTTATTTCACGGTAATATATCTTGCAATTCTTTTTCCATTGTTCGATGGAACAACTTACGGTATTGGCTGGGGCTTTTCTTGAACTCTCTCTTAAAGCAATTTCTAAAATACTTTAAATCACTAAATCCTACTTGATACGCAATATCGGCAATACCATGCTTGGTTTGTTCTAAGAGTTGAGCGGCTTTCTTGAGCTTGATCATTCGAACAAACTCAGAAATAGACTGCCCTGTCAGCACCTTTAGTTTGCGGTATAAAACCGAACGGCTCATATACATTTTTGAGATGAAGAAATTAACATTAAACTGAGGGTTTGAAATATTTTCTTCAACAATATCGATGGCCTTTTTCAAAAACTCTTCATCAACCGAAACATTATTAGCAAGCGCTTTGGGCTCTAATATGACATCCTTCTTGAACTTTTCAACTAGCTTTTTTCTAGAATTCAACATATTGCCAATTTGTATTTGCAGGATATCCGCATCAAAGGGTTTGGTCAAATACACATCGGCCCCTGTCTCATAGCCAATTCTCTGTGCTTTTGAAGACGTTCTAGCGGTTAACAAGATGATAGGAACATGACTCGTTTTAATATCCCTCTTCATCGCTCGACTAAGCGCGATCCCGTCCATCTTGGGCATCATCACATCGCTGATGATTAGATCCATGGAATATTCCTTAGCCATGGCCATGGCCTCTTCTCCATTGCCTGCTTCGAAAATATTAAAATCGTCTCCGAGGATATTCTTTATAAAATCTCTTAGTTCTTCATTGTCTTCTACAAGCAATATATTGGGTAGAGCATCATCAAGGAAGAAGATTGTTTCTTGGGCGCACTTCTTCTTCCTTAAGAAGTTTTCGACTTCTAAATGAGCCGCTTCACATTTTGAAAGTTCGGTTTTTTCATTGGAATAATTTTGAATTAGGATCTCTTCATTGCTTAAATGATCTTTTCCTAATGGCAATAGAACAGTAAACTTGGTTTCTTTCCCTTCCGTGCTTTTTACAGAGATACTTCCATAGTGCCGTTCGATGATGTTTTTGGACAAAGAAAGTCCAATGCCGAAACCAGACATGAGCCCATCATCCCTTGATTTCCCTAGTTGAAAATAACGATCAAAAATATTTAAGATCTCTTCCTTGGGAATTCCTTTGCCCGTATTTGTAAATTCTAGCTTAACTTGTTGCACACTATCTTTTCCCGAAGAGGAGGTCAAGATAACGGCAAGAGTGATGCTTCCATTATCCTCTGTAAATTTAAAGGCATTGGAAAGGAGATTAAAGACCACCTTCTTCATTTCATTGGGGTCAAACCAAACCTTTAATGACCCTTTCTCGGGTTCTCGTAAGCGGTAATCGATATTTCTTTGTTTCGCTAAATCTTCAAAGCAAAGCTTAATTTCTCTTAAAAAAGCAACGATGTCATTTTCAGAAGCTTGCAAGCTTAACTTACCGACTTCACTTTTTCTGAAATCCAATAGCTCATTAATCAGTTGTAAGAGCACAGAAGTATTTCGATACATCCCTCTAAGCTGGCTCTGAACGTATGCCCCTCCCCTTCTCTCTTTGATTAAACGTTGCAAAGGACCTGCAATTAATGTCAGAGGCGTCCTAAAATCATGTGAAATGTTGGTGAAAAGCTTGAGTTTTAGTTGATTTACTTTCTTGATTCTTTCCTTTTCAATGCGTTCTCGCTTTAATTCATTCCGCTGCTTTGCTTTAAGGATAAGATATCTCCTAACAATAAAAACAATACAAATTATTACCAAAAAATACAAAAGAGAGGCCCACCAAGTACGCCAAATAGGAGGCAGTATTTTAAGTTGAATGGAAATAGGCTCCTGGTTCCAATACCCGTCATTATTGGCGGCTTTTACTTTAAAAACGTATTCTCCCGGTTCAATATTTGTATAATTGGCTGTTTTTTTGTTGCCCACATAGTTCCAATCCTCATCTAGATCTTCCAATTTATAAGCATACTGGTTTTTACTAGGCTGATAATAACTAAGTGCCACGAAGTCAAACCCAAAATCATTTTGATTATGCTTTAAGATAATATTTTCGGCATGTCCCTGCATGTTTGTATGCAACTGACGACGAACCTTAAACGCAGTGATGGCAATTGGAGGAATGAACGTGTTTTCTTTGATATCATTCGGCTCAAAGAAGGTGATGCCGTTGGTACTTCCAAAGTACAATTTTCTATTTTGATCTTGTACCACCGCCCCATAATTGAATTCATTTTCGCTTAGCCCGTCTGCAACATCATAGCTCTTTATTGTCCCCTTATTTCGATGTAATCTGTTGAGACCCTTATTGGTGCTGACCCATAGATGATTGTTTCTATCGGGCAAAATGGCATAGACCACATCATTGGACAATCCATTGGCCGTATTATAAACCGTACTTTTATTTGTAAGGGTGTCATAGGCATAGAGACCATTACCCCGAGTACCAATCCAAATCATATTTCCTTCTGAATAAAGACTGCTTACGGTTATTTGAATATTGGGGTCTTTTGCTGTTCCATAAAAATGTATAGCATTCATCTCTTTGGTGCTCGTACTAATCTTTACAAGGCCTTTTTCACTACCTATCAAAAGAGAGTCTGAATCAGTGGTTTTGGAAAAAACTAAAATGGAGGAACCCAAAAGACTTTTATTGTCATCGACTTTAGTGAATGATCTCTTCTTGTATTCATAAAGGGTTACCTCACCGCCATCGGTGCCAATCCAAATATTGCCTTGAGAATCTTCTAACAAAGAAGTGATTCTATTATCAATCACTGAAGTATTATTCCAAGAAATGGATTGGTGTTTTTTAAATTCATAAGGTTTTTTCTTAGGATCTAAGATATACAATCCCCCGCCATGCGTACCGATCCAAAACATGCCTCGGCTATCTTTAATCATCGCCTTTATATTGTTATTACCTAAACTATTTGGATTGGATACTTGGTGGGTATGATAAGAAAAGGTTTTATTTTTTTTATCATATATATTCAACCCCCCTCCTTCCGTCCCCACCCAAAGATTATCGGGCGTGTCTACTATGGAACTAACCACGCCGTAGTTTAGTTTGGTATTATCGTATCCAGCGGTTAACTTATGAAAGGCATTAGAACTAAGGCTGAGGAGATTGACACCACCTGCCCATGTACCAATCCACAAATCCCCTTTGGTATCCTTTAAAATCCTATAAACAGAATTATGGCTCAAACTAGTATCGTCTGCCTCGTCATGTTCAAATTTGCGAACCACTTCGTTTTTGAGATCCACCTTATAAAGTCCGTCATAGGTCCCCACCCAAAGATGCCCCTCATTGTCTTCATCAATACTTCGTACATCGCTTGTTATAATGGTTTTTTGGCGAAACTTGAAAGCACGTGAATTAAGGTCGAAAATTGCCAACCCATTTTCAAATCCCAACCATATATCCCCTTTAGTATCTTGAAAAAGAGAAATTCTATTACTTAATCTTAAATCTTCCAAATTAGTTTCGGGATATTCAAAATGTTCAAATTTTTTATTCTTCAAATTATAACGATTGATCCCTTTATCCGTACTGATCCATAGATATTCTTCGCCTATTTTTAACAATCCTCTGACGCTGTTTGAATTTAAACTGTTTTCATTATCATTCTCATGTATTAAACGTTCTGTTTCCTTGGTCTCTACATTCAATAAATACAACCCCGAATTCGTTGCCACCCAAATATGCGTACTGTCTTCGTTTATCATATCCCAAATTTCTTGTTTTCCAAGATTGTATCCTTCTTTAGATTGCTTAAAACGCAGAAACTTGTCTTTCTTAGAGTCATAATAATTGAGTCCATTTCGTGTTCCAGCCCATATCCCTCCTTGGCGATCTTGTAAGAGGGAAGTAATCCAATTATTACTGAGACTTTCTTGATTTTCAAAACGGTGGTAATAGGTCTTAAAGCTATTACCATCATATCTATTGAGACCATCTCTTGTACCGAACCATAAAAATCCGTCCTTATCTTGTATAATGTCAATCACCGAGCTTTGTGACAATCCCTCTTTCGTAGATATTTTTTTAAAACTGAGATTTTCTTGGGCGAGAACAATCGCTATATCCCCAAAAATCAGAAGGCTGATGCAATACAGATAGGTAATGGTAAATAGAGATCTTATCCTCATTCACTTCTCAAATAATGCTATATTCAAGTATCCTGTGCTCCATCATCTCATGTTAATTTTATCTTTTCCAAGTTACTAAAGGTATTCAAATTTACAAATGTCCATAACGGATTGGTACAAAATAGAAAACATGGGACGACATGAACATCCGTTTTATAATCACCAATCGAAAGGAAACCGAGAAAGAAATCTATGATTATATCAATCGTGGTGAGGCGAGTGAAAGTAGAATCAAAGAACTCAAAAACTATTGTTTTGCCGATTGATTATCCAATCAAAGATTTTAGGCCATTCATTCCGTTTGTCTTCATAGGAGGGAATGTATTGATAACTCGATTTGAGAATAAAGCAGCGTTTTCTGATTTGACTTTTGAGGTTTTTTGAGGTTTAGCATTTGTTGAAGAGAATCCATCAGATACTATCCATGGACTATCGAAAATCAGTCAAATTATACTCTTTTGGACAGAGTATGAATAATTCGGATATAAAAAGAGGATAACTACCGAAAAATTTGTTCTACAAGCCACTTCATCAATTGCATAAGCAATGTCCATCAGCAACAATAGAACACGAAGTATAGTTGGCGGGACTTATTAATCAAGTGAATTAAAAGTCGTGATTCAAATTTAGGATTTCTATAGAGATAAAATGAAAACACGAGAAGTTTGAATGACATTTTCTTTTTTTAGGAAAGCCCAAAAAACTGGTTATTCGTATGGAAATAGATTCATTGAATAAGTTATTATTGGTAATTTCTGGGTTTATCTATTGGAGTGTCCAAGAGAAGCATCAATATAAGAAAAATCGTATCTTGAAAGGTTAGAAAATAATTTGTTAACCCATGAAAGATCGAGGAAAAGCATAATATTTTCATGGAAGAGAAAAAGAATTATCTGCTTTCAATCAATTGGTTCGAAAAACTGAAGAAGAAAAATCGGGAACGATTTTTTTGGTTCAAGGAGTTCCTAGTGTTGGAAAAACAGCTTTTTTAGAGCATTGTAAAGAAAAAATTGATTCTGCTAAATGGGATATAGCAGAAGGAGATCCTGATATTTTTGGGATGTGAAACAAATGCGAAGAGCATTAAGATTGGGGGGTCAAATTCAGATCTCAAAAATGGTTGCTCAATTAGGGGTTGAAAAATTAATCAAGTTTGGTGCCGAGTTTAGATGGACAGATAAAACCATTATTGGAAGTGTGAATGCCAGAAAGAAAAAAGGACTGTTATTGGTTGTGGATGAAGTTCAAGATTTAGGGAGAAAAGCGGCCCCTCCGGACAAAGTTTCAGAGACGATAGTCAGAAATGTTCTAAACAGCATGCATAATTGGAAAATCGAAAAACCGTTTATTCTTTTGGTTGGTGGCTTAGGCATGTCAAAAAAAATTTTCAATGATTTTGGAGTTTCAAGATTTAACACCGATTGTTCTTTTAATCTCGAACCATTAGATCAAAAATCAGAACGCGTTATATTGAAAAAATGGCTTGACTTCGACGTTTTCCGTGTGTAACTGATTGATTATCAATAGGCGTTTTTTCAGTTTTGTCATTTTTCTCTAAATCAGTTCGTTTTGGTCTTATATTTTTTACTTAAAGCATTGGCTGTTTTTGGCAGATGCAATTCCAGGACTTGATAGATAAGTTCTTGCAATTTATTGCGTCTTGACGGCAATAAAAACTGTCGTTGACTGTGATTGTCTCGCACCACGGATACCTGAACTTTTCTCAAAGCAGTGATGATTTGTTCGTCCGAATAAGGTTGTTTTGATTTCTGATTGATTTGATATCGTAAGACCCGCATCAAGGCAAAAGCCATATAACAAATCGCCAAATGAGCCTTAATTCTTCGAGGTTTCCAATGAAACATCGGACGGAATTTTAATTCGGATTTCATCACCCGAAAACTGTGTTCGATCCGCCATAAATCACTATAGTGATGGATGATGTCCAACGCTTTTTCCTTTTCAAGCGATGTCCATAAGCCATGAAATCCATCATAGTGTTGGTCTTTGTCAATGGCTTTTTGATCGATTTCGGGTTCACTTCCTGTTAGAGCAATGAATTTGGCCACACCACCACTAGGTTTGTAAGTCCCCCCTTTAATACGTTCTTTGGCTTTTTCAATCAAGCGTTCCCGGTCATGAGCTGCTTTTTTAGCTCTTTGCTGACAGTAGGTCAAAATCAACCGCTTCCCATTGAATGTTTGGTCATCATATTTTTTCTTTTTCCCCAAAGTCGTCCATGTCTTTTTTTGAGCCATCCATTCCCAAAGTTTTTGGGTGTTTTTCTCCGATAGTGATCGCAAACGAGCTGCTACCACATAGTCGTAGCCTTTGTCGGTCAAATACTGGATGTTTTTTTCTGATGTCATCCATAGCGGTTTCTAGCGTTTGCACATCGGCCGTATTCCCTTTAAATAAGGTATATCCTAAAGGCAACCCTTCTCGATTTTGTAGTAACCCTAACACCACTTGCACTTTCTTGTGTTTCCCATCTTTAGACCATCCTTTGCTTCGGAGTTCATCGGAAGTTTCACTTTCAAAATAAAGCGTGGTCACATCATAAAACAACCCATCCACTGATTCTTGAAGCAACTCTTTGGTGATGTAGTGAAACGTGAGGGCTTTCATCGCATCAATACGATCTTGATCGAGAAAATCCATCATGCGGTAAAACTTTTCCACGGTATATTCGGAAGATCCTTGTTCGGCTAAGGCTAATGAATGTCCCCGCTTGCTTTGGCCAGGGATCATCAATCGATGGTAGACCGCTTGTGCCAAAACAACTTGAGAGGTTTTTCGATGGGTACCTAAGATCCGATGATATCCCATTGCTTTGTAGATCTGGCTAAAGACTTCTTCCACGCCTAAAGAAATCCGTTGGAGTTCTTCGAGTTGATTCAAATCTTGACAAGACGCTGGACCATAGCGAGCCATGCTTTGGCGAATCTGAATGAGATTTTGTGGTAGGGGATCTTGGGGCCTAGGAAAAAGACTGTTTTGATCCCTAAGATACTGGAGCTCTATTTCAGCAAACCCTTGGCGTCTTTGTGTTTCTTCTAGGCCATGAGTGGTGCCATAAGAACGGATGATTTTTTTACGGGGTCGGTGATGGATGTCTCGGTAATCGGAGATGATTCGGATGCGAAAGGGGCCTGATTTTTTTCCTTGGATGGTTTCGACTTTCATGAGATCAATGTTCTCTAAAGATACGACATTTCATCGATATAAAATACTAGGAATCAATAAAATACGAATGAAATGTTGCCGACTCACTAATCCATGAGAAAGGTTCGATATCGTGCTATCCATTCCTTGTCATGTGGTGGCACGACCAATCGAAAAAAGAGTGGAAAATCAGGCTGAATCTGAAACAGTTGCGATTCAGAGATGGGTTGAACGTCGAAGTCAAGAATTGGAAAATCGAAAAACCGTTTATTCTTTTGGTTGGTGGCTTAGGCATGTCAAAAAAAATTTTCAATGATTTTGGAGTTTCAAGATTTAACACCGATTGTTCTTTTAATCTCGAACCATTAGATCAAAAATCAGAACGCGTTATATTGAAAAAATGGATTATTAAAAAAGGCAACGCCAAAGAAAATGATTCGAAAATGGAGTTTTGGATTGATAAAATTACTGAACAAACACATGGCTGGGCTCATCATATTACGAATTATGGAATCGCGGCATCCGATTACTTGAAAAAAGATTGAATGAAATATTGAAAGAAGGTAAAAGAAAACGGTTTCAATACTATAAAGAAAGATTAAATGATTTTCTTCCAAGTAAACGCAATATGATTTTTGACTTTTTGAAAAGCCAAACAAGAAAAAGAAGATTTTTAGATGATACCATTATTCATTTTTTTAATAAAAAACATGATAAAGAAGACGCAATTAATTTATTTGAAAAAGCATTGAATAAAGGAATATTCCATGAGACAGAGGATAATGAATTTATTGTTCCTGTTCCATCCATGCGGACTTGGTTATTGGATCAATTTGGGAATAGTTGTTGTTCCGTCAAGAATTAAGAAAAATCAGTAGAACTAATTAAATCCTTCGTAAGGATAATGTTTTGGCATAAAATCATTATTAAATCTAACTTTCTTATTTATTTGGGGAATTCAAGCGGTATAATCCTAGTGGGAACGAAGGTTTTATTCAAGGGGGTTCATGAACGAATCCCAACTTCACGCATTCCAACAGCAAAAAGGGGTCTCTTACCCATGCTAGACTTGAAAATCAGCTGAATCAGAAGATGATTTAACCTGTCTAGTTAATGTATAACATGGTTTTTTATTAAACCTACGCCAAGAAGCTCAAAGGCCTTTTGATAAGGGGACAGCAAGGAAATAAGGAAAGACTAGCGAATGAAATTGGACCTAAAAACAAAAAGAGGAAATTCTTTCTGAACACAAAAACAACTTCGCATCCGTTTTCCTAAATAACAATGGTTCGAATAAGATTAATAAGTTGTAAGCAATCTAAAAGATTACTATGATAACACCATTAGATATTTCAAGATGACGAAATACCTATACATCATTAGTGACAGATATTATATCCCTTCGACATGAAAACACCACAGTCAAACTTCGATTTTCCGATAGAATACAAAAGAGATGATTTTCTCTTAAAGGAAAATCCGCTTTTATGGCTATAATGATCAAACTCTAATTCGCCATATGTCATATCGATTTCAAGATTGCCAATTGGAGCGTTAGTAATCGTGATTTTTAGACTTTTCTGTTTCTATAGCAACGGTTGAAAACGATTGGATGACGGATTTCGAAATATTTCCAACGTCATCAACAGTATATATTTGCCAAAAGTATTGAGTGTCTAATTCTACTGCCCTAGAATACGATTGTATTATTATTTCGGATGCAATTAACTCTAACTCTTCTTTGGATGTGCCCAACCACAATTGGTAGAACGCAATATCATTATCAAAATCACTTCCTTCCCATTCAAATAGTATTTCTTCATTAGGCCCAAGCGATACGGTCTCTTTAGTTGCTTTGCCCTTTAATATTGCTGGAAAAGGAGCATGGTACTGATCAGAAGTACCTTGTAAATAGAATGACCACTTTTCACTCGTTGCCGTTTCTTGTGAAGAATCTGATTTTGAAACAATCCACCAACGATATTGTTGCTCACGCTCTAAAATAACCTTGAAAGAAGTTTCAATTGCATTGCTCTTGAATGAAAAGTGATTCTTCAAACTCTCAATATGAATTTCGTAACTAGTTGTATTACTAGATTGAGCCCACAAAAATATGACCTCGCTTTTCTCGTCATCGATATGATTCGCTGTGGTGCAATTCGTTGCATTTTCAGGAGCTCTTAAAGATGCTGATTTTGGTGATTGCGAAGATGTTTCTGTATCCCTAGTGCCATTGGATTCTGGCATTTGATTGGTGGAGGAATCGAAAGTAGAATCCGAAGGAGAATCATCTCCGCCACAAGAAACTAATAAATGGGACCATAGCAACAAAATCAGAGAAATACGCAGTAATCTTTTATTCATCATACCATAAATCTGAGGCATTCATAAGATCCTTGATTTACTTCTAAAATATGTCTTGGGAAGCCTTATAAAGCATGGGTAAAATTCCATAAATTAGTAGGTCATGAGAGTTATGTATGAAATAATATCGAACTCAGATGTCTATCCTTCATTCTTTACAATTTTGAAAGACTCAACAGATTCCTCAATACTTACCTGAACGATATAAACCCCTGCTGGATAATTCGTCATCGGAACAGTTAACGTAGAAGTTCTATTTAAACGTGGTTTATTTGAAATATAAACACTACTCCCTGATGAATTAAAAATTTGAATTGTTAAGTCTTTATCATTAGGAGCAACCACATTTAAATTTTCCTTAACAGGATTCGGATAAACCGCTACCAATGGATCTAAATGAAATCGATTAGAATATTGACCCTGACAAACATCCGATGTTGATACTTTGACATGAGCGATATCCTCCTCAATAGGAATACGAACCAATCCTGAATGATTATATTGGGTTTCAATTTCATTGACATTGACAATATAGGAACGCGCCCCTTTTAAATGAAGATTTAAAACTCTAAAGACCTTATCCACGCTGGCTTGCACAACCAAAGAAGGAGGTTCATTGACCACAACTTCATTTACTTGTTCAAAATCATCTCCCCAAATTCTAACCGAGTACGTGCCCGGTAGGATCGATTCAAATACTAACTTTTTATCGTTTTGAGCAAACGTTTTCGAGAGGCTTATTCCTTCTCCAAATAGTTCCACTTGATAACTTTTAGAAACCATCGCTATCACTTCAATCGCGCTCTTTTCTTTATCCGTGCAATCCTCATTTCCTTTGACCCGAATTAAAAAGTTTCGAGAGAGATAGAGAATGATTTTTTCTTGGGGCTTGGTTTCAAAATCTAAATCTGTTTCAAAGTCAAGAGTTATATCTGTCATTCCTGTCATCTGATCTATAACGACATCATTATCTTCATCTAAAAGCCGTCTATTGATTTTAATATTGGCAGAAGATATTTCATTTTCAGGTCGTTTTATGGGATTAGCATAATAAATCTTAAACACATTAGAGTCACTTTCATCAATCATGATGACCATCTCTTTGTCAGCTTCCAAGAGTAACCCATTGTTATTGTCTAGTGAAGATGCTTGATAGAATATGGCCTGAGTTATTTTTAGTTCTTTGTGATAAATAACCTGTTTTTCGGTTGTGTTCGCAATGATTTCAAGAGGCATTTCATTGATATAACTTTTGACTTTATCGCGTGAAATATTAGGTACAATAACATACGCATAATGGTTGGTAGACTCCTCCAATTGAACCCCATGATTAATTCCTAATTGAAATATTGGAACATTCTCTTTCTTCTTCCCCATCGCCCAAGCACCCGTTCTCACTTCAACCCAAAGTTCAACATCAACAAAATTGCCATTCTGGGGAATGATTATGTATCCGACCTGATCGTGCCAAAACCAAGTGGGACGATGAATCCGAAAACGCTCGGCTGGCAATCCCGTTCCTTTTTTTTGGATGGTTACTGGCAAGGACTTCAGTGTTTCAGAAAAATTGATGCTGCCTCTAATTGATGTGTTTCCCCATTCAACATCCGTTTTTAATTCCGTTTGATTGATGGTCGTTCTCACCTCATCTTCATACCCTATCTGTTTTTTTCGTTGGATGGAGTTCCCCATGGCGACCACTTCATCGTTGAAAAAAAATCGACCAATATGGGCTTCTATGTTAGCCACTCGAGAATTGTTATCATGACGACGATTCAACTCAAACCCCGACACCCCAATTTCACCATTACTAACGCCACCATTAAACCGATTATATCCAAAATGTTTAGCCCCAGCTCCTGCTCCTGCTAGGTTTGATGCTGTGTGTTCCACTCGCTCAACCGTCGTACCGGGAAGAGCTGTAAAATCCCATTTCCATCGAGCTTGTTGATATTCATCCCCTCGACGCATAATAGAGGTCATCCCACTACCTATAAAAAAATTAGGACCCAATTCTGGTGATTTGGTCTCAATGCTAACGGTCTTAAAACCAACAAAATAGTCTGGTTTTTGATGCGCGTAATAATCTCCCACCCAAAACTGTTTTGAAAAATGGTAGCCTCGTTGTTCGTTTAATACCGCTTCATAATCTTTCAATTCATCGAGTCGCTTCAACTTTGATTGTTTGAGGCTTTTTATGCTATTGATAGCGCCTCTTACCGTATGCGGTTCCCCCAAACGGCTTCCTCTTTTTACCACACTTTTGCCACCGACAATAGCGATATCAAAATACTTTTCTCTGAAAGCAATCGCTTTCATGTAGTCTAGTACTTGATCTACCAGTATTTGGTAATAGATCGCATCATATTCCCATGACGTATTCTCAAAATATTTCAACCACTTAGAAACTTGAGCAACGCTTTTTAACCCATAAGGCGCATTGTACATTTGATTTCCATGATGAAAAAAAGTATCATCAACTTGTCTTCCAAGCCCAGATTCAATAAGGTCTCCAGGATCGTCCCGAAATCCTGCCTCTATATGAGCCTTTAAGTCATCAAAGGATTTCGGCCCATCTAAAATAGATGCCGCTATCGCGTGTGTATGTAGGCGTCGAAAACGCCCTACCCAATTGGAGCCTCTATTTTGTGCATAAAACGGCGGATTCGGATTGAAAATTTGTTCCGTATGTCTCAGAACCAATCGTAGCGTTTCATCGGCCCGATTCCTATTGGATTGAATATGAGCCACCAATGGTTCCATCATCAATAATAAAATCATATCTAATTTATGAGAGATTAAGGGAGGGCCGTATTTAAACGTGAGCCTCCATCGAGGCTTAATCTCATGATGCTTTAACCAATAATTTAAAGTAATCAATAACTTGGTGGCTAATTCAGAACTTTTAGCATATAGAGCACTCTTGTGGTAAGCCACGCCAAGACTCAATAAATCATCAATATATTTCTCTGAAATCGCTAATTGCTCATTGTCTGGCTCCTCCCGTTCACTTTCCAATGTTGGCAAATTGGGATACCCAATCGGTGCTCCATTAGGGGCAATATTATTATCTGAAAGAATATTTGATATATCACGATTACTTTTGACATCACCGAATTCTTCTAAGAGCAGCCCTATTTCTTGATTCCGAAAGGTACTTGCTTCTTGGCAACGAATCTCAGAATCATCACAGTCGATGGTTTGAGAATAAGAACCATACCATAACATTGAAAGTACCATTACCAAGCACTTTTTTAAACGATTTATTGACAATGACATCCTACTCCAACATAATTCGTCCAAACTTAACCTATAAAAAAATTATTGGAATTATGAATATAATATTCCAATCGCAACACCTGTAGGACAACTTCTTTTCTTTACTGAATTTAGTAATCCAAAAATAACTCAAAATTTATAATCTCTCTGTTCAAATACTATAAATCACAACCAATTCACTTCTCATGGATCCGAAATCGTGATTTCATAAGTATCATTTACTCGATCTTTTGCCGCGCCTCTAGTTCTAACCGTAATTACAGTTGTTCCAGCTTTTAAAGCAGTAACCAAACCATTTGCAGGATCAACCGACGCAATACTAGAACTTGAAGAGTCCCATCTTGGGCTATCTAACTCTTCTTCTTTTCCTTCTTCATTATAGTATTTAAAGGTCATAGTATGCGTATCCCCAACTTTAAAAGGCGATGGAATATCTTCAATTATTTCAATACGTCGTCCTTTCATTGTGGTATCATCCGAATCCGAACCATCCCCATCATCAGTCATATCACTAGTATCCGAACCATCCCCATCATCAGTCATATCACTAGTATCCGAACCATCTCCACCATCGGTCGTATCGCTAGTATCCGAACCATCCCCATCATCAGTCATATCACTAGTATCCGAACCATCTCCACCATCGGTCGTATCGCTAGGATCCGAAATCGTGATTTCATAAGTATCACTTACTTGAGTTTCTGTCGCGCCTCTAGTTCTAACCATAATTACAGTTGTTCCAGCTTTTAAAGCAGTAACCAAACCATTTGCAGGATCAATCGATGCAACGTTCGAACTTGAAGAGTTCCATCTTGGGCTATCTAACTCTTCTTCTTTTCCTTCTTCATTATAGTATTTAAAGGTCATCGTATGCGTATCCCCAACTTTAAAAGGCGATGGAATATCTTCAATTATTTCAATACGTCGTCCTTTCATTGTGGCATCACCCGGATGATCCGAACCATCTCCATCATCAGTCGTATCACTGGAATCCAAAATCGTGATTTCATAAGTATCATTTACTCGATTTTTTGCCGCGCCTATAGTTCTAACCGTAATTACAGTTGTTCCAGCTTTTAAAGCAGTAACCAAACCATTTGCAGGATCAACCGACGCAATATCAGAACTTGAAGAGTTCCATCTTGGGCTATCTAACTCTTCTTCTTTTCCTTCTTCATTATAGTATTTAAAGGTCATCGTATGCGTATCCCCAACTTTAAAAGGCGATGGAATATCTTCAATTATTTCAATACGTCGTCCTTTCATTGTGGTATCATCCGAATCCGAACCATCTCCATCATCAGTCATATCACTAGTGTCCGAACCATCTCCATCATCAGTCGTATCACTAGAATCCGAACCATCTCCAACATCAATCGAATCATTCTCGTCGGAAGACTGCTTTTTTAATACTGTAATCGTTTGCTCAAATACCTGAGTATTAAATACATTATTATGATAATCCCAATGATTTACAAGAACAGTGGCTACATACTCTCCAGGTTCTGCATATACATATTCAAATACTTTATTGGTTTCATTGATGGTTTTAATACTCTTACCCTTATCTGGACTTGTTGGGTATTGATTTGATGTCAAATCTAATGGTGCCATGATCAGCCAGTCTTCATTATCATCCGCTTTATTATTGGCTCCCATCCAAATTGATCCGAGATGCTTAGCCCCAGATGCTAAGACCCATTCTTCTGTTCCTTTAACACTAATCGTAGTCCAATCGGAACCACTATTACTTAAAAAATCTTCTGTGACAATATTGATAATCTGGTCATTGGATTCAGGCACAACAGTTTCTACGATAAAATCGGTAATATACCACCTTCTTTGTGCTAGCCCAGACATTCCTTCATATCGAAAAGCAAAATAGGTTTTATCGCCACGAATCCCCTCTAAAGAAAAGTCTCTACTAAAAAATTTGTTTTCTCTGGAATTGTTATTTTGTAAAGTACCCCAGTCTGATTCATTATATTTCTCATGACTCTTATCGTTGGTGCTCAAAATTTCCCAAGTTGCAGTCGATGGATCGCCTTGACCATTATAGTCTGTGCTGTAAACAAAATAGACATATCCTGATTGATGAGTGCTTCCAGTACTGTATGAAGCAAAATTTAATTTTGGTGTAGAGCTTTCAATGGTTGTTCTTTCTCTATGCTTATACTGAAATCCAAATTCTCCTGAATATAAGGTTACTAAATCCGGATTATTGGAAATTGAAATTTTAATCGATTCTCCCTGTGTAATCGTGGTGTTTTCAAACCCAACAGTCACAATTGGAGCTTTTGTATCTTTCAAGCAAGAAGTAAATCCAAGAACAATTATCAATAAGAATAATTTCAACTTATTATATATTTCTCGTTTGTTTTTCATAACATCGTATTACTTTAAATCAATAACCTGGGTTTTGAGTTAATAATGGATTGATATCAATTTCTCTTTGAGGAATCGGATATAAGACATGTTTGGGCTGGATATTTTCCCATGCCTTTCCCTTGGGCTCTCTGCCTTCAAGGCTTTTCACAAGTGGGTAGAGTAAATTCCATCGTAATAAATCCCATCGACGAACACCTTCTCCTGGAAGTTCCCTAGCTCGTTCATCTCTCACAAAATTTCTGAAATCTGCCTGAGATAATGAAGAATAATCAAAGTTATAGTTAATCCCTTCAATTTCGACATCATCTAATTGAGTCATTACACCCATATCGCTAAAACTTCTGAAGGCACGCTGTCTAATTTGCTTTAAAAACTCATTAGCCAAAGGATCTCGTTGCATCCCACGTAACTCATTTTCGGCTTCAGCATACATCAGAAGGATATCTGCATATCGGAGTGCAAGAGCATTCACACCCGTTTCATTGGCTGTATAAGCCCCAAAACTCATTTCTTTTCTGTAGGATACCAAAACAAATTCGTTTGAAACTCTCAAGGTACCGTTTGAATTCAGCATAGGGTTCCCTGTTCCATCAAGTTTGTAAGGAATACAATTCCAAAAATATCTGAAATCCGTAATGCTAGGATCATATCCCATTCCATCTTCACCATATAATTTTCGTAAATTCACTGTTGATTTTACAAACGCGCTTCCACCACCAACATCGCTACCAGGTTCTCCATTGGGTCCTCTT
Source organism: Flavobacteriaceae bacterium (assembly GCA_965221765.1). GTDB lineage: Bacteria > Bacteroidota > Bacteroidia > Flavobacteriales > Flavobacteriaceae > Bin25. Next base: position 869,497 of record OZ244911.1, on the reverse strand, counting down.
GCCGAACTAATGCCATTAAACGACCCGATTCGATGTCCTAACTCTCCTTCTGTATATGCAATTTCCCATATACTTTCTCTAAAATCATAAATATCATCCCTCAAATTAATAAAAATTTGCCCATAGTTTGGTAGTAAATCATGATAGTTGATGTCAATCAGTTCTTTGGCAGTGCTGGCTGCTAATTCCCACTTGGAAGTGTCTTGTACTGGATGGCCTGCCATGGTGATGTACACACGCGTGAGAACACCTAGAACCGCGTTTTTACTTGCACGACCACCACTTTGAGGAATTTCACTCAACCATTTGAGATGCTCTTTTGCAAAATTTAAATCATCAATGATAAACTGATAAACCTCGGACTGGGATGTTCTTGGCACAAATAAATTATCAGACAGCGTTTGTGGTTTTTCAACCAATGGAACATCTCCATAAATACGGACCAAAACAAAATACGCTAAAGCTCGAATAAATCTTGCTTCAGCAATAAATCCGTCCTGAAGATCTTGACTGAAAATCGCATTTTCAGGCAACCTTTCGATTAATAAGTTACTTGCGTAAATTGTTCTATAGGCTTGACTCCATGTAGCGATTAGATTTCCTACAGAGCTAGTGGTTAGATAATTAGCATACGAAAAAATGGTGTTTGTATTCTGAGTAAAATAGGCAATGTCTGTTCCCAAATCACTACACATACTTAAATACAATCCATAAAGACCATCCTTAGCTAATTGAGAATAAAGACCTATAACCGCGCTCTGGGCTTCTTCTACCGTAGTATAATAATTATTCGAGATTATTATCTTATCGAGATCTTCATCCAAAAAATCATCTTGACATGAATATATAAAGACTGCGAATAATAACAGTTTAAAGGCCGCTTTCATTTTATTTCAAATATTAATATTCAAACCCATTGAGATCGTAGTCGCTGTTGGATACCCTCCAAAATCAATTCCCCTTACCAAACTCCTAGTGTTATTAAAGTCGTGGTCAGCCTGCACATCAGGGTCCGTACCAGAATAATTGGTCCATGTCCATAAATTTTGTGCGCTTAAAAAGGCATTCACAGAAGTTACTCTGATAAGTCGAAGTAGTTCTGAAGGAAATTGATAGGATAGCGTAACTGTTTTTAATCTTAAATAACTTCCATCTTCAATGACTCGATCACTATAATACCGATCTATATTTCCATTGACGCCGAAAAGAGTCGTATCACTAAATCCAGGATCAATCAATGCTCCTAATTCGTCATAAACCTCAGGTCTAAATCGATTCTTTACCGATGCAAATTGATTTTCCCTACCGGAGATTAGTTCAAGTTCATACCGAGTAGCATTCAACACATCGTTTCCATAAGTCCATTCAAAAAAGACATTCAAGATTAAGTTTTTATACCTAAAACGGTTCATAATCCCGCCGAAATGAACTGGATTGGCATTGCCAATGATGGTTCTATCTTCTCGACCAATAGAACCGTCTCCGTTCAAATCTTTATACTTGATATCCCCTAGTCTCGCTCGTTCAACACCAGCTCGGCTGACACTAGCAGGAACCGTCTTTTTGAGGGTGTAAATCTTATTAGCTCCCTCTCCACTGACATTAAAACTATCGTAATTATATATTCCGTCCCAAACATACCCAAACATGCTACCTACGGGAGATCCTACTTTGACAATATAGGCATCCCGATCCCTTGAGCTAGCATTATAATTTCTTGTAATAAGAAAAGAGTCTTGACCCTTCGTTAGTTCTAATACTTTATTCCTATTGAACGCAATATTAAAGTCTGTACTCCATGAAAATTTACCAGATCGTATATTTTCGTTGCTGATAAATAATTCAAAGCCTTTGTTTTCAAGACTTCCTACATTTAATAGCGCGGTATTGAATCCTGAAGTTGATGGGATATTGGAGCTCAAAAGTAAATCCGAGGTTTTCCTATAATAATAATTCGCTTCTAGTTGAACTCTGTTTTTTAATAATCCCAATTCGGTACCAACATTTAATTGGCGATTGGACTCCCACTTTAAATTTTCGTTTTCCAAAGCAGAAGGAGAGACTCCTAAACTCACACCATTATCTACGCTATAATTGGTCGTTGATAAGCGAGCCAGAGATGCATACGGGCCGATTCGTGTGTTGCCCGTATCCCCTATACTAGCTTTGAACTTCAAATTGCTTATCTCAGGTATTGCCTTCATGAACGGTTCTTGAGTTACTCGCCATGAAATCGCTACCGATTGAAAAACAGCTGATTTATTTCCTTTAGAAAATTGCGATGCTTGATCCACTCGAAAAGAAGAGGTCAAATAATATTTCTTCTTAAAATTATACGATACCCTACCTAAGTATGACCTCAAGGTTCGCTCACTGAGTGACGAACCTGGCTGATCCAAATTGGTGCCTTGGTCAATATTGTCTACGATAGACTTGTTTAGAACCGGAAAATTCGAATTTGATACCCCAACATACTCAGACCAAAATGATTCTTGAGTGAAAGCGAAAACAGATTCTAGTTTATGGTTTTTATTTAATCTAGGGGTGAACCGAATCAAATTCTCATTAACCCACTGCTGCCTTTGATTATGAGTAATACGGGCTCTCCCGTTTTTTCCTCTACCGCTGGGGGGTAATGCTGCAGATTTTAGTTTGGCACTTCTTCCAATATGTCCTATTTTGAATTCAAATTTTAATCCTTTGATAATTTCATATTTAGCAATCGCGTTCGCCGTTAAGTTTTCATCTCTCCTAATGACTGTTGTTGCTCGAATATCTGCCACCGGATTTAGCCTTGGGATATTTTCTAAATCAATATAAAGTCCTTCATCAATTTCATATTCATCCGTGATGTATGGTATTGCTCTTAATGCCCTAATAAATAGTTTATGACCCGTGTTTGGTGTTCCTGTAGTCGTTTTATGGCTATAACTAGCACTTAATGCAACTTCAAACTTCTTGCCGATATTTTGTCTGAGGTTGATTCGGCCTGTTGAACGTTTGTAATTGCTATTGAGAACCACGCCATCTTGGTTCACGAAAGATAATGAAGCTCTATATTTCGTATTTGCATTTCCTCCCGAAAGATTTAAATCATGATTGCTGTACAGGGCCGTTTGGAATATTTTATCTGCCCAGTTTGCTGGTTCAACATCCGCAAAACTCGATGGATCTGCATATGTTTCGACCCCAGGACGAAGTTCGTTTTGTAATTCAGCAAATTCAACCGGAGATAGTAATTCTGGATAGCGGTTCACAACCCTTTGCATTCCATAATGATAATTATACCTTACCTGAGCCTTTCCATCCGCACCCGATTTGGTCGTGATTAGAATCACTCCATTGGACCCTCGAGCACCATAAATAGATGTCGAAGAGGCATCTTTTAAAATATTAATAGATTCAATATCTTGAATATTAATCGTCGATCCCACGTCAGTATCGGTTGGAAATCCGTCGATGACATACAAGGGCGCATTGTTCCCTCCTAAACTAGTCCCACCACGAATTAAAATATCCAATTCTGCCCCAGGAGAATGCTCTAAACTAGAAATTTTTACGCCAGCAGCTCTCCCTTGAAGAGCTTGTTCTAAGTTCACAACAGGTGCTCTATCGATATCTTCTGCTTCGACTTCTGAAGATGATCCTGTAAAATCTGATTTAGCCACTGTTCCATACCCAATGACGATGGTTTCATCTAACTGACCAATTTCTGGCTCTAACTGAATATTGATTATGTCTTGGTTACCAACAGTAATGGTTTGTAACTTCATGCCTAAACTAGAAATCGTCAATTGATCTCCAACCGAAACATTAATCGAATACTTACCATCAAAATCTGATACGACCCCTACTGCCGTCCCTGCAATAAAGACGCTAACACCATTTAAAGGTTGGTTGGTTGTTTTATCCGTAATAACCCCCGTAACAACTTTTGTTTGCCCTTGAGTTAGTGCCATATGAATAAGGAAACACACCAAAACCCAAACTGATTTTGAGTAGTTCATCTTTAGTTAAAATTAAATTTTTTGTTGATTTTGATTAGAAATTAATGTCTAAAAGTATGAACTTTCTACAATCGATATCGGTTAAAACTCGAAGTTTAATCTGCTATTGTTACATATTTGGTGTTTTATTGTTACATATTCGACCTAACGAGAATTTTTCTTTTGATTCCTAATTATTCAAGATTTAAAAACTATACCAAGAGCCAGACTTTTTTGTTTGATTTTCTAGACAGTTCTACTACGAAAGTTGTGGAAAAGTTTTAAACCACCATTGAAAAACAAGATCGCTGTTTTACAATTTTCGAACGTTCGACAGCCGTGAGCAATGGCCTTGCTTTATTGAATTCACCCATTCCATCACTCGGCGTTGGCCTGGGACTGTGGATAATACCGGCATGACCAACGCCTTGAATTTGGTTTTGAACTTTCCTGGCTACTTAACCGATTTCTTGGATGCCGGATTGCCTCATGTTTTCCATCCAATGATTGAGATCTGTTGTAGTTTCCTTCTAGGTGCTCGATTCGAAAAGAGATTGAACATCTGCTTTGAGTTTCCAAATGCGGCAACACTTCTCCACGATTTTCTGGTACTTTTTGAATGATTTCTTTTGGCTTTGTGGTTTGTTTATCGTCATGTTTCAAGATAGCCAACCGATCCTTTTTGAGCCCGCGTGTTGTTTTACTTCCTCTGGCTGTACTTGATTGATGGCCTTGTTGAGGGAGAGAATCCCATGAAACCGATCATGAATCAAAGGCCTCTCAGCCAGGAGTTCTTGGGCTGAGGAGATAGAGGGCCACCACCGATGGATGGTCATGGTTTTGATGTGTGTTCTCTTTTCTTTTGACAATGGACGATGGAGGGAGTTTTGGACAATGGGTGTTGTTTTGTCTTTCCACCAAATCAAGAACCGTCCCTGGAGGCACATCGCTGAGTATCATGACATTACCATAGGCCTCTTTTTGATGGCTTGTTCATCGTAAATAGATGTGTAAGACTCAACGAACAGGCATCGTCTCCGCAGACGATTGGATGCGAGGTCCAACAATGAAACAATAGTATGGCAATCAATCCAAATGACGCCAAATACACTCCTAATGATGATTGTCGATGAACTCCCTCTTGGATGTCAAGATACACTACACGACTACCTATCATAAAATACATGAACATAAATGGCCATCTAGCAATTGTCGAGTTGCCATGGATTGCCCAAATCTATAGGATCGAGTCAAAACATTGTAAACGCTTTTTTATAAAACAATGAATGGACCAAAAGTAAACCGGATTCACAACTTTTGCAGTAGAACCAGACTTTTTAAGGAGCGACTAATATTATAAGGGAAAGGATTAATCTATCAGCGTTTACGCGGCTTTGCAAATATCTAATGTGACAACTGTTCTCAGCAAAGGGGATATAATCAAGCTTGTCTCATTTTACTATAGTCTTGTGGAATTTTTTATGTCATATCAAACAGTCGAAAAAAGATGCGATGTGATTTGATATAGAATCCTTAATTTTGAGGTGTGAATAGGACTATAGACTTAGGATATTTGGAACTTATTGGGTTTGGTTCTTTTACTATGATAACTGCTTATTTATTCAATAATTGGTGGATTCCTTTAGGAACTTTTATTGCTTTTATTGTCTTTGGAGTCGTAAAAATTATAAAAGATAATCATAAGGATAAACGAGAAAAAGAACAAGAAAAACATGAATGGGAGCGAAAAGAACATGAGTTTCGTATGAAGCAGTTGATGAGGAGTGAAAACACACAACAGAAACTAGACAATGGTAAACTAAATCCCTAAAGGTATTTTTTGCTTAGATTGATTTATTTTACGATTCCCATTTTCAAATAATTTATGGCTTGTATGATTTTGTTGCCTTTATTTTAAATGAATAAAGTGCATAGCAGACTTCACTTATTTTCCAGGCTGCACATGTTAATTTGCTTTACCGAGGGGAGTAATTAAATATATCAAAATTATCACTCACGGGGTTTGAAATATTGTTGCTCTTATTTTTTAGTTTTCGTCGAGCCAAGGATCCTCCATTTTCGTCAGAATCTCTGTTAATTTTAAGTTGACCTTTTGATCGATGAGCGAGTCTCGGCCCCATCTATTTTCTAATTGGTAAGGATCTTCTTGATCGTTGTAGAGATAATAATTTTTGCTTCCATCATCGTTTTTTACAACGGCAAACGTGTGCTGTTCATCTCTAAATCCTCTTTTTCCAGAAGAGGGGTCGGATGGTTCGGAACCAAAATATAATTGGCTATCAGGTCTTTTCATCTCCTTGCCAAACAATATTTGGCTATAATTGGTCCCTTCAACCTCATCGGGGATTGATTTTTCAAGTCCCATGAGACCCAATAAAGTAGGCATATAATCGGGGACACTAATCAATAAATCTTCGGTTTTCGGCACTAGTTTTTTGGGCCAATGGATAATCAAGGGAATCTCAAAGGCCTCTTTAAACCAAATATTTTTATGCATTAAACCGTGGCTTCCAAGCATTTCTCCATGATCAGAAGAATACACAATGATGGTATTATCATAAAGCCCTAAGGATTTTAACTTTTCAATAACACGTCCAATTTGTTCATCGACTCCGTTCACCGCTGCAAAATAATCTGGAGCTTGATCAATTTTTTCTTCGACACCATGATCCCCTACCGTTATGTCCGTATTATCTACAAAACTCACATTTGGACGATTGAGTAGCTCTTTATATGTCTTGTCCTTATAAAATTCTTTGTATCGATCTGGAACGATATCAAATGGATTATGCGGTGGGTTTATGGACCAAAACAAGGCGAATGGCTTATTAGTATCTCTTGGAGCATGACCATGACCCTCTAAATATTCCATGATAATCTCCGCCTCATGTTCCGGTGACCACTGATTGACGATAATGAGTTCATCTTCCTTAGCATACGTATTCCAATATTGGGGGTTAAAATGATCATTCCCCTTACTAGCATACCAAAAATCAAATCCATGCCGTCTGTCAAAAGAGCACCAAGCATTCCATACCAAGGATTCACCCGGTTGCGTTGGTTCCGGCCCCTCTAAATGCCATTTCCCTACTAAACCAGCATTGTACCCATTCCTACTAACGACATCAGAAATGGTCTGAGCCTCTTTTTTCAAATAATTACCATAGATTGTACGCCCCGAATGACAATTTGCAATGACCCCATTAGTCAGAGGATACTGACCTGTAAATAGCATCGCCCTGTAAGGACTACAAAGTGGATGATTTGTCACTGCTTTCGAAAAGTAAACCCCTTGTTGAGCTAAAAAATCGATATTGGGGGTACTAACAGGATCTTCATTTAAAAATCCCATAGCTTGTCTTCGATGCTGATCAGCAAATATGTACAATAAATTAGGTGATTGATTATCTAACTGATTCTCGCTTTTTAGATCGTGTTTACAACTTGAGAGACAAAACACCATGAAAAATAACCATTGAATTATTTTCTTTTTTCTTACGTGCATGATCTTATTCATATAAATTATTTGATGAAAATTGAATTTTGATTTGTTGGACTTTCCTAAACTCAAAAGATTTGAGGTTATTTTAACTGAATTTTGAGACCGCATCAATTATCGAACCCATACATAATTACTATAAAAACTAATGGTTTTGATTTAGTAACTCTCCTAATTCACGTTCTTGACTCGAGCATCAACCAAATCCACCATTTCATCATTTGGTGGCGGTGATACAAACATCATTGAGCCTTGGCAATTGTAGTCTTTTTTGGAAGTACCTGCTCTTTGTCTTTTTCATAGTTGATTAACCGAACCAAGGCCTCTAAAAAGTAATAATCCGCATAATTCGCTGGCCGGTCAACACTTCCTCCATGGGGCATACTCCCTACACTATGCTTTAATAAAAAAAAGTTATCCTCATCATTTGTTGCCATATAATTTGGAGTACTGACATTGGTGATGATCTCTCTAGCATAGTTTACATATTGATCTGATGCATCTTGCTGAACATAGGTCGCTAATTCAATCAGTGCAGAAGCGGTTATCGTGGCAGCAGAGACATCTCTATAAAAATAATCGACTCCCTCTTGATAATCCCATTCTGCTACATAACCATCCACATCGATATGATAATCCCAATACGGTATATTGTCTTCAGGAATAGAAGGATGGTTCATCATATAATCGGCAATATTAATTGCAAAATCCAAGTATTTTTTATCCTTGGTGGCTCGATAGGTAATCACATAGCCATACAAACCCCATGCTTGCCCTCTTGCCCAGCTAGAATTATCAGCAAATCCTTGACAAGTGGCTTTATCTAATACATGTCCCGTAATCGTATCATAATCGACCACATGATAAGAACTGAAATCAGATCTATAATGATCTCTCATGGTATTATCCGCATGGATTACTGCAATATCTCTATACTTGTCATTTCCTGAAAATGCAGAAGCCTCGAATAATAATTCCAAGTTCATCATATTATCAATAATCACTGGATAAAACCACTCTGTCACACCATCCCAAGCTTCTCGATAATTCCATGACTTGATCAGTCCTACATTAGAATTAAATCTTTTACTGAGCGATTCGGCAGCATTGATTAACACTTCCTTATAATGCTCTTTTGCTCCCAACCGATACCCATTTCCGTAGGAACAGTTAATCATAAACCCGACATCATGATTTCCACTATACCATTGGATGGTGTCCAAAATCTCTGTGTACGCCACTGCTTTATCTTTCCATTTTGAATCTTTGGTCAGTTCGTACATGTACCACAAACTACCTCCATAAAAACCGCTAGTCCAATCGTATGGATTCACCTTGATTAAATCATCATTTTTATCGAGAGAACGTGGAATGAGTTTCGACTGATAGAGGTTTCCAATTTTACCGAATTGTACTTCAGCCGTGTCGATAGTTTTTTGCCTAATTTCTTCATAAGTTTTTCCGGAAGAACAACCAATGAACAACCCTATGGCTATTAAAAAAATAGTATTTCTAATCATGAAAACAGATTAATTTTTTTGTCAAGTTTCTCTAATTTATCTTACCCATTGCCTATTGAATTTAAATGAACTTACGAAAATATATCGCCCTAACCCTAGTGAAATTCGGAGTCCAATAAGATGGATCGTTATCCATCTATCATTTAAACTTTTGATGATGCATAAATCGGCAGACTTTTTCATCCCAATTCTTGAAACCTAAACAACGTCATCATCTTGGAAATTTATTGGTCTCCAATTTAATCGAATTCAATTTAAACCTTGATAAACAAAACCAATTATTTACTCATTTTGTATCATCTCTCCTACTTCAAGTAGAATATCCACCGATTCTTTAGGGACATTTCCATTTCCATCGGGACCGATATTTAACAGAAGATTTCCATTTTTATTATTAATATCCATCAATTTATCATAGACTACTTGTGGGCTTTTCCATTGATCGTCTTTCATTTTATATCCCCATGAGGTATTCAGAGTATAACAAGCTTCCCAATAATAATCCGGTGCGGTTTCAGGGTGTTCTTGTTCAGGTGTGCCAAAATCTTTTTTAAATACCCGACGCTTTGAAACCCGATTATTGATAATGATCGATGGTTTGAGATTTCGAACATAATTATATAAATCATCACCATCTAGGGGATTCCACCAATGGACCCAATCGCCATCAAACCATAAAATGTCCGTATCATAATTATTAATTAATTCCTTTACTTGGTTTTTTATGTAAGTCACATATTCGCTTTTTCTATTGGTTTTCATGCGGATTTGATCCCAACGCATATAATGATTTGCTCCATCAATATTTCGTTCTTGAGAACCATGATGCCAATCAATGATGCTATAATACGTTCCAAATTTCAATCCATGGTTCCGACACGCTGCACTCAATTCAGCTAAAATATCTCGTCCCTTGAAGGGCGTGCTGGCCACATCAAAATTAGTATGCTCGCTATCCCATAAACAAAATCCTTCATGGTGTTTCGAGGTAATGACAATATATTTCATTCCTGCTTTTTTTGCGGTTTTCGCAATAAACTCTGCATCAAAGTCTTTTGGATTAAAAGTTCTTATCAACATGGCATATTCTTGTGCTGGGATATCAGAACTCGCTTGAATCCACTCTGCATAATTGGGCGTGGTCTTTCCTTCCCACTCTCCCCCTAATTGGCTGTAAAGTCCAAAATGAATAAACATACCATATTTTGCTTCGACCCACCATGACATTCGCTGGGCAATCTCTTGCGGCGTCTCATTTAAAAAATTCTGATAATCCTGTGCTTTTATAAAAAAGATGGATGAGATAGTAAATAAAAATGTTATAGCAATTTTCATAATTTGAATTATTAATGATTTAGTACTGCGGAGTAATACCAAATTTTAGAAGCTCAGAATCAACATACTCATTGACATTTATCTTATTCACTTTTGAAATTGGCGCATGGGTTTTTGGCATCATCTCCTTGAATTGCATCACCACTAGCTGATAATCAGATTGATTATAAAGATTGTTCCACTCATTAGGGTCTTTTCTCAAGTCATATAGTTCGCCAGTGCCATCAACATACTGAATAAAATGATACGATTCGTCGTAGAGGGAAATATTTTTATATCCGTAAGAGGTGATGGCCACATGGGGCCATTTTTCTTTAGGATTATTTATCAATGGTACCAAACTATGACCTTCATTGGTTGCATATTCTGGTAAACCACACATTTCAAGCAATGTAGGATAAAGATCAATCAGACCAACTGATGCATTTGTACTACTGCCTTTTTTAATAGTAGGACCAGCGAACACCAATGGCACACGTGTGGAACGTTGCCATAGCGAATGCTTACAGGTTCTATCTTTTTCTCCGAGATGATAACCATGATCTGACCATAAAACCACAATCGTATTATCTCTGTATTGACTATTCTCAAGGGCTGCGAGGACTCTTCCTATTTGGTGATCAACAAAGGCCATACTTGCTAGATATGACTGCACCATTGATTTCCACTTATTTTCTTTGATCAACCACTGGGTTTTAGGCATCGCAGGCATTTCATGAAGTTTCCGAGAAACTTCTGGAACATCATCCAAGTCATTTTCAAGATAAGGGGGTGTTTCAATCGTGTTTACATCAAACAAATCAAACCATTTTTTTGGAACAAACCAGGGAACGTGAGGGCGAATAAAACCTACTGCGAAAAAAAATGGTTTTTCATGGTTCTGTTCTATTCTTTTAATCGCCCAATCGGCTATTTTATAGTCCGTCATTTCTGAATCTAATAATTCGAGGGGGCCCCAGTCTGTACCAGTTCTTCGAATATCAGAAAACCACTTGCTACTATAATTCGGAGGAGCGTCTGATCTGGGTCCAAATCCCCTAAAAATATCCCCGAATTCCTCAAAAACAGAAAGTTTATCACCATTATGGAAAAGCTTCCCCACGCCTATGGTTTTATAACCATGGTTTTCAAAATAATCCGGTAAGAAGATTGTGTTCTTGGCTTTTTGACTTCCTTGATGAATTTCCAGATCTGGAAATTGATAGTATAATCCTGTTGAATGTGGATACAAACCGGTAAATAGAGAAGTTCGTGAAGGAGCGCAAAGGGGAGCTTGGCAATGGGCATTATTGAACACCATACCGCTTTTGGCTAGTTTATCCATATTTGGCGTTTGGACTTTAGGAAAGTTTCCTAAAAACCCAGGCCAATCATTTAAATCGTCTATGGAAATAAATAGAATATTAGGCTTTTCTTGTTTGACTGTAATGACATCTTTTTTCTCATTACAGAAGATAAACAGAGTCGATAAAAGAATAAAAATTATTTTCTGCATCAATTAGATTTTATAAGGTCATTAATCGGATGATTTATATTGGCAGTGAGTGCCATTCCAACAAATATTAAAGGCTAATATCCTTTCCAAAACGACCTCCAATGATATTTTAAACATGTTCCATTTCTTTTTTATCCTTTTTGATTGACGCATTTTTTTCTTTAACGATAGATTAAATACAATCCCTCATTCTTAAACAACCTAGCATCCATTCTTTATCTGATCGAGTCAAATTCAGGATTGATGCATTTCTTTCCCCAGATTTGAAAGGTGACTTTTAATCCTAATTCCGACTCCGGTTGTTGTCCTTGATCGCCTGTTTTTTCAATCCATTCAGTTAAATATTTTCTATGTCGTATCATCTCTTCCAAATATACAGTATCTTCAGCTATATTGTGTATTTCATATGGATCATTCACCAAATCATAGAGTTCTTCTTCCGGTTTTGAATTTCCAAAAAAAGCAAATTGGCTTTTATTTAATTGGCCATTGGCCATCATTTTTCTTAGTTTTTTGGATACCGCCCATCCGTCTTTATAACTCGGTTGCATATAAGGCCGGTCTGTTAAATAATTTTTGATGTATTTAAACTGAGGGGATATTACTGCTCTAATTCTATCGATTGTAAAGTCACATCGATCTCGAGCTGCAACAACATAATCTCTTTTATCGTCTTTTCGTTCAAGCATCGATTGCCCTTCCATCGCTTTGGGAATTTCTATTCCAGCCAAAGCCAATGTTGTGGCTGAGATATCAATCCCGCTAATGAGATCATCACTCGTTTGCTGGGCTTGTATTCCTGGACCTGAAAGCATCAGTGGCATTTGAATCCCGCCTTCATATAAAAACTGTTTATGCCGGTGCAATCTCATACCATGATCACTGAATAAAAATATATATGTGTTTTCATAAAGCCCTTGATTCTTTAAAGCTTTCACAATCTTTCCCACTTGTCTATCGGTTTCTATTAAACAATCATAATGATAGGCGATTTCTTCTCGCACTTCTGGAATATTAGGATAATACGGAGGGATTGGGACTTGTGATCGGTCGACCATTTTTGGGAGATTCTTAAGTTTTCCTCCTCTTAACTGAATCTGACCAAAAAATGGTTTATTTTCTAGGTTGCGTTGGAGAATTTCTCCTGAAACAAAAGCATCTGGTCCCCATTGTCGTTTTAAATAATCATAAAACTCTTTGGCATTCCATTCAAAGTTGTAATCATCTTTGCCTCCTTCATTAAATGTCCAATATCCCGCTTCTCGAAAGCGTATTGGCAAGGGTATGACATGTTTAGGAAGAATGTTTTTATCGTATTCTTCCGTAGATTGATTTCTAAATTTAGAGCGACTGCTTCGATGATTATGAGATCCTATAGTGGTTTGCATCATGCCTGTTATAATAGCAGATCTCGAGGCTGAACAAACTGGAGCGGTCGTATAAAACCGGTCATAACGAATCCCGCTATTGGCAAGACTATCGATACTAGGGGTTTTAATGATATCCTTCCCATAGGCACCAAACCAACCACTGACATCTTCTAAATAAATCCAAAGAATATTCGGACGATATTCTTTTCTTGTCTTTTCTTGCGGAATAATTGTACTGGCTATATTCAGCAGACAAACGGCGGATGAGAAACCTATAACACAAATAAATCTATTTATTCTCTTCATATCAATAAAGATGTGATGGGCCGATTTGTTTCATTTTACCTTCTTTATCGTTTAACTTTTGGGTCTAATCCACATGCAATGGCCACCCCCAGGAGCAAGCAATGCATTCACGATATCATCTTTTCTAGCATTGGCTTGACGAACTCGATAGGCTTCTGGGTTAGTGATACAGTGGGTATCTTCTGTATCTTCATAAAACGTTATATCATATTCTTTATCTTCTTTTAGAAAGTCCAATGCAATGTCTAAGTTGATGCCTTTTTGACTAGCGACGCTGGCGACAAACCACTGATCACCATGACGTCTTGCAGTGGTTATATGCGATCCAATTTTTGCATCAATGACTTTGCTTTCATCCCATTGACCAACGGGCTGCTTTTGGATAAACTCAAATAAATCTAATTTCTCTTCATAGGCTTCAGGAGCATCTGGGATACATACCAATCCGCTAGATATAATTAATGTTCGAGCGGCTTCCGATGCCACCGTAGAATAAAATGAGTTTAACTTTCTTGGCCCTCGACTTCTTTCTCCCTGGTTAACCCCCGTGATATCAAAAACACCATTATTCATGTCCAATGGCCCTTGAATCGCATTGATGAGGGCCATTTTTATGAATGTTTCTGGAGTAAATGCTCTGCGAGCATCTTGCTGGGCATGACAATATTCTCTTGTAAACGCATTTGGAAAGGTTCTACTGATTCCAGTAAAAGGAACAGGATTATCATGAAAATTTATATGGAGCTTGCTTTGAGCGCTCCATTCGACGGCTTGACGACTAAATGGGACATTATGACCCATAAAACCATATTTTATTCCCTTCATCCCTAATTCTTGATAATGGTTAAACAAGTCCTGATCATCTCCATAATTCCCTCTTTTTCTATCATAATATAAAATCAAATCCACACCCTTTTCATCAGAATAAGCCCTTATTTTTTCTAGATCTAGATTTTCTGAATGTTCAAAAACCCCTTGACTGATACCCTTATACCATAAAGCATCAATTAAGAAGTACTCAATGGCATTTTCTGAAGCAAAGTCAATGAACCTCATATAACTCTCCGTATTGACCCCATACTTAAATCCATCCGATGCTCGATAACCAAGAACACGCCAATCCCATAGGGTCTTTCCCGGTTTTATCCAAGAAGGGTCTTCAATCTGGTTTGGGGTGGCTAAATTCAATGGGGTCATATTGGTTACGAGGTCTCCGATATTTTCTTCTAATAAAACGACTCGCCAAGGCGTTATTATTTTACCATTACTAGATTCCACGGAGTTTGATGAGTACAATAGTCCCTCTTCCGCTTGAAATTGCATGACAGAAAACCCTTCTGCACCATATAAATCCGATTCCATAAGGGATAAATATTTTCCCGAGATATGTTCCACAACCACTGGCAACCTTATTCTTTGTTTTATTTCACCAACACGGATAGGGCCGATAGGTTCTCTTTCTCCCCGAGGATAATATATTTTGCTACCCTCGGGGAGATTAAAATCACAGTGATAGTTCGCCATTGTTATTGTCTGATTGGCATCCGTAATGAATCTAAAAGCAATGCCACTATCATAGACACGGCAAATGAGTTTTACAGATACCCTAGAGACATTAAAATGAATCGTGGTTTCCTTAAAGTAATCCCTTACCGTGCTGAATTGACCCCATGTTGGTTTCCACATCTGATCGATTATTTGTGTAGAAGTATCCATGATTTCAAGACTTTGATTCGGGAATATTGATAGTCTTGATCGATCAATCATCAGTTGTCCTTTCCAAAATAACCAATAGTTCAAGGCCCCATCCTCAACCGAAATATCTAAGGAAATTTCGCCATTTGGTGACTGGACTGAAACCACTTTTTTAGTCATCCCATGTGTTTCTTGATTGGTTGTCAAAATCAGCGCAACACCTAGTGATATTAGTTTAATAAACTTCATTTAATATGATTTATAATTTAGTCTTTATGCCTTATAAAAGGAATAAATAGTATGGCTTGAAGGAACATTCGAAAGCATCATGAAAGTTCATCTTTAACATCTCTCGATTTGGCTCAGAAGCTCTCATCGATATTACATGAATATTTAAGGTTGTCCGACTCCAATATATTGATTTTTAGTAGTGATTATGTTTCAATAAATTTTTCCCAAAATAAATTTCTCCTCAAGGGCATTAGATGTGGTGAAATGTAATTTGGTATCTGAATTCTTTGTCAAAACTTTCCCCTTACCAGATTCTTTCTCAAAAGAATCTCTCAATGTCAGTATCACTTTTCGTAACGGACTTGGTGGAGCATCGGTGAGATTATAGCGAGTTAGTTTTCCACCTGGATTAATCATTAAGTCAGGATCACTAAAACTGATTTCCAATTGATTCCCCATGGGTTTGACCAAGGCCAATCCAGGACGAGATGATCCGGACAATGGCCCCGGGAGTTTCTCTGTAGGTTGAAAAATCACATATCCAATCATCCCTGAGATGTCATCCCGAACCACATGTGCAGTATTATCTTTTTTGAGTACAGTATATCTAGGATTGGACACTGGTTTATTCAACTGAATCATGTATTCGTACTGGGAGTTTTTAGGCTTTTTACCATGAGCAATCCAAGCCAAAGCAAAATCACCAGAATGGATTTCTCCAAAAGAATTTCCATTGGTTTGGTGTTGTTTTCGTATTTCCAATGGATCATTTCCCTGAGGAAGATAATATCCATGTCCTTGAGTATCAACCAATCTAATTTCCTTGTCTTTTACCTGATCTGAGTATGGAAATTGGGAAAGCTTTTTTTCGTCTAGATAAACGGCATCTCCTTTTGACGGAATATGAAGTTGAAATAATATGGTTTCTAGCTCCAGGTCCTGATGTTCGCTTTGAAGACCAGATCCAAGACATACAATCCGATCATCAAAAAAGAAATAACTTTTAGAACCATTCCATCGATCATCTTTTTGTTCGCTGATTCGATAGCCATAAACCCCATTGGCATCCATAGAAACACCGCCTGCGAAACCTCGTTGGTCTCCATAACCACCAGTCTTTTTGGTGGCTTCTTTTAATTCTGGATTGGAAAGGTACAGACTCGTCACGCCCGGCAAACGGCTCCAATCCCATCCTTTGTCAAGATATCCACAATCTTCTGTGCCAAACTTAATACCTTGTGGTTTCGAATGGATATACATGCTACCGTATCGATTGTACCGACAGTAGGCTCGACCCTCACCTGAATCCCAGTTCATGATATTGGTACTGACGCCAGTAACTGTTACGGTGGTGCCAGGAACCGAGTGTGTCGATACCCCTCCCCAATTCAAAACCTGATGGTATCGATTATAGGGTTCAATCCCTTGAAATTCAAGCGGAATTTTCTGATCCATTCGACTGTTTAGCCAGGTGCTAGCCAGTTCCAAATCAATTTTTCCATTATTATCTAGAGCCATAAATCCAAGTGATTTAAACAATCTGTTTTCAGCTGCATCTATAGGTCCAAAATTGCGACCTCGGAGATGAAATGGAAAAGTCGCTCCACGAAACATGCGATTTGCAACAATTAAATTTTGACGAATATTCATCGCAGAGTGCCCCTCTGCATAGGGAGTTCCTTTAAACGCAGCAATGACTTTATAAAACTGGGTGATGTTTGAAGTCCAATACCCATACAGCATCAGTGCATGATGATAAAAAGAATAATCATGTTTGATGATTCCCTTAGTCCCATCACTTTTGGTTAGTGCAGAATCAAGCCATTTAATAAAACTTTTAAAATCACGAAGTTTTTCTTTAGAATCCGATTGCATTAAAACACTGATTAGGCGAGCCATTACCTTGGTGCCTGCATCGCCGACGGCTCCATTTCTTTTGGGTTCAAGATAACATTTTGCAAAACCTGAGAGCCACTTTAAGGTATCCACCCATCGATCTAATCGGCCCGTATCCTCCAATAGATCACGAATAAGTAATAGGGATACGGCAAAATTACGAGTGGCATAACCAATATGGCTCAGCGAACCATAACTATGTCCTGAAACGACGCCTTGACTTTCAAACCAATCCAAGAGGTTTAATACCCTCTCTCGACTTTCCTGATCACCAAAATAGTAGTAATCCAGCACCACACTCGGAAAGACCTTTCGTTCTAATTCAGTCCATTTTATATCATTTTCAAACAAAGTCATTTTAGTATATGGAGCCCCTATGTTTGTTCCAAAAACTTCATTTTTGTTTCGCATGAGATTCAAAGCATCATATTGCTCTATGGCTTTCAATCTATTGCGATCCGCCTCGGCTTTGGCTTTGGCCGAGGTTTCTCTACTGGTCATCATGACCCGTTGTTCATGGTTAATCCAATCATCAAGATGCAAACTCCAACCCAAACTCTTGGATTTTATGTTTTTGACCATTGTGGCAAACATCGCCTTTTCATCATTCGTTGGTTGATCGATGGCCTCCGGTTTCCCATATTGTTCCCACCAGTATTGATTGACCCAATGATTATGATTTTTTGAATATGATAATTGATTGTCGGCCATCGTATGGCGTGTCAAACCACCTATTTCAAAACGGTCAAACACAAACCATCCACTTGCAATACCCTCTGGTGGACGGATGACTATCGTTCCATCGGCAGCATCACCACCATCAGGCATTTCTGAAAATTGGATATAGCAAGCCCTCCATCCAGTATAGTTTAGTCCAAACTCAATCTTTTTATTGAACCCATTGGCCGCTAAGCTGATGCTCAATTTCTTATCCGTCAGCACTTGGGGATTATAAATCCAAAGATGAAACCCAACCCCACCACCAAAAGCTACTTTTAAATACCGTTTTAATAAGATGCTTTCAAGGTTCTCATTGGTAATGATTAGTTTGTCTGAATTACTCCAATTCCATCGAATCCCTTTATATCCTGCCCTATAGTGTCTTGAATCGGCTTCAAGGGTGCCACTAGGAACCGATTTCCATTCATTTGGAACCTCATCCAAGACATAACTTGTTAAAGGAACATCTTTGGGTCTTAAGAACGAGGCCGGAGCATTAGGTAGATTAGGATTGAGAGGGGTTTGCGATATTCCATATTGAAAAGAACTTACAATCCAAACAATAAACATGAGGATGAGATGGCCTTCTGGTTTTTTCATTGTAACCTTTGGTACTGAGAACATTTATATATGGTAATTTAAAACTTTGAAGAATTCTTCGTGCCCGATAGATTTGATTCCATTTAATCTAAAAATCTCTAAAGGAAAAGCCAGGGTCCATAGGTGTATTGAAATCAAATAATTCATATCGAATAGACTTCTTAAGGATCTGTAGTATTTTTTGAAATCCAATCATTGGCTTGAGCGATAATTTGGGGGTGTTTATCCGCCAGATCTATTTGTTCCCCAATATCCACACTAAGGTCATACAGTTGCCATTGATCTTCCGGGTTCAGTCGGACCAATTTCCAATTATGATGTCTTACTGCTTGCGGAAACTTTCCCCATTTGATTCTATTATTTGACCATTCCCAATACAAATAATCATGCTTTTTCTGATCTTGTTGATTTCCCAATAATGTCGGTACTATAGAAAGACCATCGATATTGGATAATGTGGATTCATCTCCCCCCATTAATTCAACTGCTGTGGGTAAAAAATCTGCTGAATAGGTAATGTGTGAACTGATGGTGTTGGCCTGAATTTTGCCTGGCCAAGAGACAATCAAAGGAGATCTGATGCCTCCATCATGCATCGAGCGTTTATTCCCTTTGAGGGGGCCTGAAGAATCTAGTTTCCCCTCAAAGCGTTTTGACGCCCCATTATCTGACATAAAAAAGATGATGGTGTTTTCAGTGAGTTGAAGCTCATCCAATAAAGATAGTAGTTGACCCACATGCCGATCAGCCATGCTGATGAATGCGGCATGAACCTTAGCTTCGATTGACCATGGCTTGTCCTTATACATGAGCCATGAAGAATCGTTTTCCGGTAGATGATAGGCCGAGTGAGGAGGGGTCCACGCAGCATAACAAAAGAATGGCGTATTTCTATTTTTTTTGATAAATTCTAAGGTTTCATCAACAATTAAATATTGACTAAATTCCCGTTGATCACCAAACGAATTAGTCACTTCTACAGCTCCCTTTTTAGGACCTCTTGAAACATCTCCTCTGAATACTGCACGAATTTCTTTTCTGGTACTTATCGGTGTTTTCAAATGTTGATATCCGTTTTCCTTGGCATTCCCCGGTAATACGATAGGACTTCCGTCTTTTATCAAAAACGATGGGTAGTAGGTATGAGCATGAGACTGGTCATAATAACCATAAAAGGTATCGAATCCTTGTTTTAAAGGAGCGCCCGATGATCCCATAACGCCCAATCCCCATTTGCCAAATCCTCCAGTGGTATATCCTTCCTCTTTGAATAATTCGGCTACAGTAATATCTTCTGGTTGCAAAGAAATTCCTCCACTATTACTTCTAATGCGAGCATTTCCAGAATGCTTGCCTGTCATCAAAACACAACGAGATGGGGCACAAATGGTATGTCCAGCATACGCATCAGTAAAACGCATACCACTGCTTGCTAATCGATCAAGATGAGGCGTCTGAATTTCTTTTGAACCATACACTCCCAGATCTGCCCAGCCCAAATCATCCAATAAGATAAAAACGACATTGGGAGATTCTATGGATTCGGAATCTCTCTTATTTTTTGCAGAAGTAAAAAATAAAAGAAAGACTCCCGCAAAAACTATAGAATAAATAAATTTCAAAACGGTTACTTACTGTTTCGTACTTTGGCTTTTCGATTTTTAAATTCTTCCCAGGTGATGCCTCCGTCTTCATCGGTATCGTAGAGGCTAAAATTTTTCTCTACACGGACATAGAATTCTTTTAGTTCGGCTTCGGAAAATTTCTCTTTTCTTTTCTTGGCTCTTTTCTCTTTGAACTCTTCTATGCTGATGATTTTATCTCCATCTTGATCAAAATTGGCAAATTCTTTCTGAATTTTAGATTTTTTTTCTTTTTTATTCTCTTGACTATGCACTGTTGTTGCAAAAGCAAAAAAGAAAAGGATTGTTAATCCCAAGTTAAAAACGGTTGCTTTCATAATACTGATTTAATTAATAATTTCCTAATGTAATGCCAATTGACTTCGCATTGACTTCGGCGAATTTATAGAAAATTTTATCGGTATCATATCTTTTTGTTACCATTAGGTAGTTAAATTGTAACATATGATATGAGAAATACCCATCACCATGATAAAGAAGTTTGTTTAAACAATTTAGAATGGCATTCAGAAAGAAATTTTCATGATGCAATAGAAGGTATTGAAGAATAATCGATATCGATGGACAGGAAATTACATTGATTGCGCCATGAAGCCATCTATGGAAAGTACTAATTGCCTTTCATGATGGGGGATTTCAGTCTTTAAATCCTAAGGGGGTCATTCAGTAGCAAATAGTTATTATAGCCTCATTTCCTCTTGAATAATATTACTGATTAATACATACAATCATTCGATTTCTACCCCCTCCCCCATAGCGTTAAGCGTGAAAAGAATTTAATCATCGGAAATAATTGCCTGTTCGAGGAATATCATTAATACATGGTTTCTATTACCTTCGCAAAAGTGTACTCATGATTAAAGAAAAAACCAACTATTTAATTGTCGTCATTTCATTGATAGGACTAAATTTTGTTATTGGAGATCAACATGTTTCTGAAAAACCCAATATTGTTTTCATATTGATTGATGATATGGCTTGGGCTGATGTAGGGTATAACAACGGTGCGTTTGGATTTTACGAAACACCGAACATCGATGCGGTAGCCAAAGAGGGTATTCTGTTGAACAGATTTTACCCCGGAGGCCCTAATTGCTCTCCTTCTAGAGCTTGTATTGTTTCTGGAATGTATCCATCGAGAACAAAAATCTATCAACCTAATGGGGCTTCTAAGGGGGATGTTTCACACATGCGTTGGTATGTCCCCACAAAAGGTAGAAAAGGGGATGAAAATGCACTAGACACCCGTGTCAAATTGGAGCCATCCGTCACTTCAATTGCCGAAGTCCTAAATGCTGCTGGATATGTGACTTCAAGAATAGGAAAATGGCATTTGGGAGCAGATAATCAAGGATTTACTGAATCGACCTTGGATGGGTATGATACCTCAAAAAAGAGTTATTATAACGATCCTCTTGCTACAGATCGAATGGTACAATCGGCTACTGAGTTTTTTGAAAGAAATGTTGATAACTCCTTTTTTCTATATTTCTCGCTTTGGGATGTCCATACACCAATTGTGGCTAAAAAGGAAATAATCGAAAAATACCAAACCAAATGGAAGTCTTGGCCGGATAAATCAAAAAAATGGAACCCCACCTATGCGGCGATGATTGAAACGGTTGATTATAGTATCGGGGTCTTGAGAAAAAAACTTCGAACCCTGGGCATTGAGAAAAATACGCTATTCATGGTGACCTCAGACAATGGGGGAGTTGGACGAATTACAATGAATTTGCCTTTAAGGGGAGCAAAAGGATCTCTCTATGAGGGGGGTATTAGAACTTTCGCAGCGGCCGTTTGGCCCGATCGGATCAAAGCCGGTGGGGTTTCTAATGATCCAATAACTGGCGTCGATATGATGCCCACTTTGGCAGAAATAACAGGAGGAACTTTGCCTAAAAATCAACCCATTGATGGTCGATCTTTTGCTAATCTCCTATATACCGGGAAACCGATAGAAAAACGAACTATCTTTTGGCATTATCCCCTATATTTAGAAGGAAAAGGTCATCAAAAAGGATGGCCAGGGGATAATTTATTGCCAATCTATGGCACTGATGTCATGCATTGGCGAGCAGTACCTGCTTCTGCCGTGATGGAGGGGGATTGGAAGTTGATCTATTATTATGAATATGACAAGGCTGAACTCTATGACTTATCCAAAGATATTGGTGAAAAACGAAACCTATCAGAGTCGAATCCTAAAATAGCCGAAAAGTTATTGACCAAACTAAGACAATGGGCAAAAAAAACAAATGCTGACATACCAACGCAATTGAATCCTGATTTTAATTCTATTTAGCACTACTATTTTATTGTGATAATCATATAAGTTGGGTTCTAAACTAATTTAAGTTCTAACTATCCGTTGAACAAGGCATTGATGTAATTTTGAAAATCATTTGATACAAGGACCATCAACTCCATAGAAGAAAAACAAGAAAAAATTATTCATGCTTTCAACTTTTTAGAAGATTGGGAGCAACGATATGAACACATGATAGACCTTGGGAAATCATTACCCTTGATTGATTCTCAGTTCAAAACAGATGATTTCATTATTAAAGGATGTCAATCTCGAGTTTGGATGCATGCCAAATTAGAACAAGATCGGCTTTACTTTACAGCCGATAGTGATGCTCTAATTACCAAAGGAATTATTGCTATTCTAATTGATGTTTTTTCCGGTCAAAAGCCAAAACATATCTTAAATGCTGACACCTCATTCATCGATAAAATTGGGATACGAGAGCATTTATCTCCAACTCGAGCCAATGGATTACTTTCTATGGTCAAACAAATTAAATTATATGCTATTGCATTTCAAACTCAAACTTCACAAGCATGAGCGATCAAAAGGTCGACGATAATGAATTAGGAGAACAAATTGTTCGAGTACTCAAAACAATTTATGATCCCGAAATTCCAGTTGATATCTATGAACTAGGTTTGATATATGATGTGATGATTAATCCCCAAAGAGATGTTAAAATTCTGATGACATTGACAACCCCAAACTGTCCAGTGGCAGAAACTCTACCCGTTGAAGTTGAAGAAAAAGTAAAGTCCATCGATCAAGTAAAAACAGCCATGGTTGAAATCACTTTTGAACCTCCTTGGAATAATGAAATGATTAGCGATGAAGCTAAACTAGAACTAGGCATGCTGTAGGTCATCAAATGGAAAACCAAATGGTCAATCGAATAGCAAAAAGTCCAATCGTTAATATCGATCTAGAACTTTTTCATCCCCCAGGAAAAAGATCTTCCATTGATTTGTCTCAATGGCTAGATCAAGGGTTCTTACTAAGAGAAAAATACTTCAGAACTTCTTTAAAAAGTCATGATTGGCAACAGTATAAAGATCATTATGTTGCTTTGCAGTGTTCAACCGATGCTATTCTCCCATCTTGGGCTTATTTGCTGGTGACCTGTCATCTGTACTTGATTGCTAAACTAGTGGTTCAAGGAACCATAGAAGAATTAGAAAAAATCATATGCTCTCATATGGTGAACCAAATTGATTTGGAACCCTACCGGAACAAACCCCTCATGATTAATGGTTGTTATAATATTTCAATTCCAGATGATGCTTATGTGCTTTTAGTCCAAAGATTACAAAGCGTGGCTAAAAGCATTTTTTTTGGTGAATCTTGCTCTAGCGTTCCTTTATGGAAATCCAAAAGAGTTGCAAAATAATTCCAACATCTTTTTAAACTATATATCACAAACAAGTATAGCGTCAATGAGAGTTTAAACTCTATATAATTGATATTCATAATTTCATAAAATCAAAAGACAAGGTCCATCAAATAAATCGGTATTAATTCTTACTTATTACTGGCCACCATCTGGTGGTTCAGGCGTTCAGCGATGGATGTATTTTGCTAAATATTTAGCCCAGTTCAACTGGCGTGTCAGTGTCATTACAGTTGATCCCAAAATAGCTTCTTATCCTGTTTTAGATGATAGTCTGATCCATCATGTTAAGCAAGTGAATACCTACCGAACCAAATCTTTTGAACCTCTGAGAATATATAAGTGGTTAACATTTAAAAGCAAACAAGAATTACCTCAAGGAGATATTAATACTACTGGTTTTATCAATAAAATTTTTGCATTTATTAGAGGAAATATTTTTATTCCTGATGCCCGAAAAACATGGAATTATCATGCTCTAAAAAAAGCAAAAGCGATTTTAAACGAAACGCCCATTCGCTATTTGGTTACCACAGGTCCTCCTCATTCGACCCATTTGATTGGACTGAAGTTAATCAAGAAGTATGATATCAAATGGTTAGCTGATTTTAGAGACCCATGGACCTCTATTTTCTATAATAAAAAACTATATCGTACTTCCTGGGCAAAAAAGAGAGATGCTCACTATGAAGCGAGTGTGCTCGGCAGTGCAGATGCTATATTAACCACCCTTGGGGGCTCTTTTCACAAAGAATTATATCAAAAGACAAATAAAGATCAAACCTTTATTTCGATTATCAATGGCTATGATCCCCAATTAATCTTGAAAGCCAAACCGATTAAAAGTCAAAAATTTCATATTGTATATTCAGGATTATTGACATCAAACCAACCATTTGAATCCATCATTCATGTTCTAGAAATCATACAATCGAGATATCCAAACAAAATCAAACTGACCTTGGCTGGAACAATCCAATCAAGCATTATCAATACCTTTAAAAATAGACTGAAGACCATCGAGGTCCTTTATGTAGGATATCTCCCTCACCATGACTCTGTTTCATTAATCAAAAGTGCTCATCTTCTTTTAGCTTTTTCATTTGAACAAACCTCAGATCAAATGATTTCTGGCAAATTATTGGAATATTTGTCTAGTGCGGTTCCTCTGATTGTCATCGGGAATCCAAAAAGCCAAGTCGCTCAAATTGTCAATAAAGGAACCCATTCAAAAGTGTATAAAAATTCTGATTATAACAAAATTCAAAACCACTTTCTAACATTAATTCAGGCATGGCTTGATAATATTTCAATGATCAATCACTTTGAGGGGATTTCTGAATTCTCTAGAGAAAAACTCACTGTAAAACTTGAAGAGATACTACTCTCTTTATAGAACTTATCATTATTCCATCAGTTTAAATTAACTTTGCGTTGAGCTGAGTTTTTCTGAATCACGTCAGTAGTTTTTTAATCGTTTGAATATCTGATTAATGAAAACATTTAGATTTTTTCTCCTCCTCGCTTTGGTCACTTTCATTGTTTCGTGTGATAAAGAAAAAACTGATATACCGCCTGATGAAGTCAAGAGCAATCCCTACAGTACATTGGAAAAGTCAAATCTGTCCGAATCTGTAACAGAAAAAATTAAAAATTTCCTTTCTGAAAAACACCCTAGAATCTCAATTATTGACATAGAAATAAAGGATAATCAAATAGAAATAGAACTGTCTAATGAAGTTGAAGCATCCTTTTCACTCAATGGAGACTTTGTCACCCCCAAAGGATTCTATAGTAATTTGGACGACTTTGATCTTGGAGAATCTGTAACAGAAAAAATTAAAAATTTCCTTTCTGAAAATCATCCCGGAATTCCAATCTATGAAATTTTAATCGCCGGTAGAACGATTGAAATCAAACTAAACAATGAAACCGAAATAAGCTTTTCTCTCGATGATGATTTTTTAAATCCTAACGATTCTGAAAATATTCAATCTTTTAAAGATATAGAAAGTTCAAGTCTGAGTGATTCAGTTAAAGAAAAAATTAAAAACTACCTTACTGAAAACCATCCCGGAACACCAATCAGTAAAATAAAAATAGACGATAATCGAATTGAAATCGAGTTAGATAGTGAGAAAATTTATTTTTCACTCAATGGAAATATTTTAAATCCTAGTGATTCTAAAAACCAAAATAATCTCGAATTTGCCCATACCACCATACCATCAGATATTAACGATTTATATGAATTCAGAGGCGATTCAAGAAAAGATACCGTATGGGTATATATTCAAGGAGGAGCTATGGTCGAAAGAAATTATGATTTAAATGAAAAAACCGGACCTCAAAAGGTTGATAAGTTTCCCTTTTTTACTGACGATTTTATTGTTTACCCCTATCAATCTCAACAGATAAATCCTTCCTTACATCAAAATTTTGATTTGACTTTTGAACAAGCAAAAATAGAAAGCTCTATTACAGTTGAAATCGCTCAAAAAGTCATAGAAAAATATCTGAATTTAGATAAAACGGTTTATGTCTTCGGTACTTCCTATGGAGCCTTTGTTGTCAATGAACTATTGGCCATTTCTAAAGGTAAAATGGCTAGAAAATATATTTCGATGTATGGGCGACTAGATATGAATGAACTTCTATGGAAAGGGTATTTAATGGAAGAGTTTTATTTTTTTGATTCCGATGGAAAAACCCTTATTAAATCTGATGAAACGATTCCTGCTGAAGAACGTAGATACGAGAATAACATGGCACGACTTAATGCTGGTTTAGCCTTCAATCGATATACTGAAAAACTTGCAAATACAGATTTGTCTGATGTTATCTTTATCACTGGAAAAAATGATCAAATTGTAGGTACTTTTTTGCCAAAAACCATCGAATTTTTAACTGAAATAAATCCTTCTGAAAGGCTACTGGTTTTACCTGGAACGCATGGACAGATTTTTGAAGATGATCCTCAAAATTTCAAGGAATTATATGATTTTATTGTGATGGATAATTAATTTTTATTTGTCGCAATTTCAAACTATAATTTAGGCTTCACTTAATTTTAGTGTTTTTAGTTATTATGTCTATGCAATCGATTTTTGTCTCTTATATGATTAAAATAAATTATACTTGTTGTTAATAAACGATGGTTACCAAGAAAACAATTATTCTGCCTCAGTATATGCCCTATTTTGAAGGCTTAGGAGGAAATTTGCGATTGGCACGGAAAAGGAGGCAATTAACGGTTTACCAGATAGCCCAGAGGGCTGGAATTCATCGATCCACGCTTTATCGAATTGAAAAAGGAGATCCATCGGTTTCTATTGGCTCTTATTTTAAAGTATTAAAAGCGATGAATCTTCATGAGGATTTTAAATTGCTAGGGGCTAATGATGTTGAAGGTCGACAGCTTCAAGATCTTTTGTTATTATAATCATGAAGGCCTCTATTTATGTCTTTGCTGATTGGCTCGGATTAAATGGTCCAAGATTATTAGGCTATTTAAATGTTAATCCTTACCGAGCAGTAAGATCTTTCAGATTTGAATATTCCCAACAGTGGCTGAAATCAAATATCCAATGTTATATAGATCCCGATTTAGGATATTATTCGGGAGCTCAATACCCTAACGATAAAGAACTTTTTGGGGTTTTTTCTGATAGTATGCCTGATAATTGGGGGAAAACTCTTTTAAAGCGTCTTGAATTTGAAAACGCAAAAAAAGAAAACCGAAAACCAAAAAAACTGCGACATGAAGATTTTTTGCTTGGAGTTTTTGATAATACAAGAATGGGGGGCATTCGGTTTAAGACCAATTTAAGTGGGGATTTTCTAGAATCCGATGCAAGACTTTCTATTCCACCTATTTCATCTTTACCTGTCTTAGAATACTCCGTAAATCAAATAGAACATGGTGAACCTTCAAATGATATTCATCAATGGCTTAAACTATTGATAGCGCCTGGATCATCTTTAGGAGGGGCAAGACCTAAAGCAAACATTATCGATTCACAAAAAAATCTTTGGATTGCAAAGTTTCCTTCAAAATCGGATATCATAGATAAAAGTGCATGGGAATTTTTGGCTTATCAGCTAGCGATAGATGCTGGCATCGACATGAGTGAATCCAAGATCAGAAAATTCGGAGGACATCATCATGTCTTTTTGACCAAACGATTCGATCGAATAAATGGTCATCGCATTCATTTTTCTTCTTCCATGACATTAACTGGAAATACGGAAGAAAACATCAAATCTAATCCGCCTAGTTACTTGGAATTAGCTGATTTTATTGAAAGTCACTGCGCCGATGTAAAAGATAATCTAGTTCAACTCTGGCGTAGACTCATCTTCAACATAGCCATTTCAAATACAGATGATCACTTGAGAAACCATGGATTTCTTTTTAATGGGAACCAATGGAGCCTATCGCCTTGCTATGATGTGAACCCAAATAATGAAAAATCTGGTCTTTCTTTAAATATTGATCTTCAAAACAATGCTCTAGACTTTGAACTAGCTAAAAGCGTTGGTCCCTTTTTCAGACTAAGCAAAAAGGAAATGAACACCGTTTATGATGAAGTCATTTATTCAGTAAAACAATGGAAAAAAATAGCACAAAAAATTGGCATATCCACCAAAGAACAAGATTTAATGGCTAGTGCTTTTCATTGTTAAATAGTCGCTCCTTAAAAACTCTTTTTTATCCGTTGTCGTTAACTTATTTTTATTATCGGAGTTTTTTGAGCTGAATATGGAGACCACCTGAAAAAGCAAAAAGAACCTCTTGAACTAGTGGTTCCATGAAGTTCTTCAAATGCCACCCTCTCCCAGCCAAATAGGCATTGATGGTTGGGGATTGGACGCCCATCAGATCGTTTTATCCCATGCGATGTTCTGTTTTAAGATGGCCCATCAGCGGCTCCATGGCTGCTGGGCGTCGAAACTTTTTCCGCTCCTTTTGTTTTTGATAGGGGGGTATGGCTTTTCAATGGTTGACCTGGCATTGATCTCTTGGTGTTTCCCATCGGACGTCTTCCGAGTTCCCCTCGATCAACCACCAATTCTTTGAGAGCTCGCCCCACAATGGATTCGTGTTGTTCCAATAAGGGTGGGATGGTCTAGCTATCATGCGGGTTGCCCTCAAAAGCACCGATGGCCGTGATCATCATTTTCTGACCTCCCGTGGCCATCAGTCCCACGTTGTTTCCAAATGCATACGGTTGATGAGCTTTGCCTTTGGCCATAGCAGCCGTGAATGGCTGGTGGATGGCATTGATTTTGTTGTTATCAAATCACTGTTGATGGATGATTCGTTGGTACCGATCGAGTTCTTTTTGGTATGGGCTCGGTTGCAGAGAGGGTAGTTTTCGTTTTCATTCCCGCACTGGTCGGCCGACAGGTCTTGCGATTAGACGTGGCCTTTTAGCTTTTTTAGCTCGTCGGGGAGGCTTCCCGTTAACGGTTTGACACCCCCGTTCTTTGGAGGGGTTGGCAACCGTCTGCCGTTGTTTTATTTTTTTTGGCCATCTAGTGGCATTGGTCGATGACTTTTTGATTCCGTTGGGCATCGGTCGGAAACCTCACGTTGTTCCCTGGTACGGTGGTATCTGATCAGACCATCGATGAAGACTTCTTGATTTCCTTTTGATTTAAATGAACCGATTAAGCAAAGATCTTTTTCATGCCTGCTTGGCCAATACGGTCTCTAAAGTGACTCCCATCAGAAGGATCGCCAGGGGGTTGGTGTTTCATGACATCAACACCCGTGAAGTACGGCAGGGTAGGGTTTTCAATCCACCGTTCCATGAGGGTTTGACCCCCTAGATGGTAAAGCCGTTTCAGCATACAACCACCCACCATCAACCCAATGGGCTTGACTAGACGGCCCTTTGGGGAATAAAAGGAACCAAAGGCGTTTTCAAAAAAAAGACCAATCCATGGCATCAGCCAGCCACTTGATCTTATGTTTTGGATGGAGAATACGTTTAAATTCCCAGTCCAATAACGGGGGCTGTTGGGGGGCTATTTTTTTGATTATTTCTACAAGGTTTTGAGACCAAGATACGCATTTCCTTGCAGATTTAAACACTAGAATGTAACCATTCAATCCCCCATATAATAGGGACTAGAGACTATATTTGGACTTTTTAAGGAGCGACTAAATATCTCATTTTTCGAAGTTTTGCCATCGGTTGAATTACCTACGAGTTTAAATCAAATTCTTTTAATCATTGGTCCATTTTACTCAGAACCCTTTCGTTTGTTCAATAAAAGATCTGCCCGGATGCTCTACCCGAAATGATTCAATCCATCCTCGGTCTTGAGTGGTCACATAAATCGTTTTTCCATCATTTCCTCCAAAAGCAAGGTTGGATACTTTTTCCCCTTTGATAGGAATTTCTCTAAGGATTTTTCCTGCTTTAGAAACTTTGACAATCGTCCCCTTTCCATAACGCGTAATGTATAGATTTTCTTTAGAATCTGAACGCATTCCATCAAAACCATAATCTTCAAAGCGAATATGTAGCCGTTTATTGGTCAGATGTCCATTGGGTAAAATATCAAAAACCCAAACGTTTAATTGGGCGCTTTCATTGACATATAATCTCTTGTGATCTGGACTCACTTCAATACCATTGGTCGTGCCCATTTTATCGTCTAACAAGGTGATTTGATTGTTTTCAATCATCCAAAGTTTTCCAGTCCCTTCTCTCCAGTTCGGATCAGATGCATATAACCGATTCCCACAACAAATCGCTAAGTCATTGGGTTGATTGGCCTTTGGTAGGTGTGCATAAACCGTGAGTTCTTTGGTTATTGGGTCAATTTGTAGTACATTGTGATTGGTATAATCAGCGAGTAATAATTTTCCTTTAGTAGAAATCCGAATCCCATTGGCAACGCTTCCATTAGGTAGTGTATCAATCCATACCCTAAAGTTATTGTCTGCATCAATTTTTCCAATCGATCCTTTATTGTTGGGATTCACAAAATAAAGATTGCCAAACGCATCAACCGCTGGTCCTTCTAATCCTTGCGTATACTCGCCAACATATACATAATCATTGGCTGTGTATAAATCAGTTGGCGTTTGGCAAAACATTATAGTGGATAGCAGACTACATGGAATAGATAGTATATAATTCTTCATACTTTATTAAAGATTTACAAGTTAATTACAAGATAACTTAAATCATGACTTTGATTTTTCTAGACATTCCTTTTTCATAAAGACTCTTCACAACAAATACTTGAGGTTTTTTAAATTTGGGGTAATTATTCTTTGTGTATGGTTTATCCCAAATAGCGATGATTTTCTTTTTGGGAAATTTAATGTCAATCGAAGCCCAAGTAATGAGTCGGGAAAATAAAATTTTAAATATCCCTAAAGTTTCAGATTCTAATAAAATCCCTATGCATGAATTAGCCTCATGGATTCAATCATACGCAACGACTCATACCATTGACATTATAAACTGGCCTAAATTTAATTACCAACCCAACGTGATATTTCAGATAGCTCATACTGATGATTCTATTTTATTGGTCTATCATGTGACTGAAAAACATGTGTTGGCTAAAAAAATCAAAACAAATACTAGAACACATCAAGACAGTTGTGTCGAATTTTTTATTTCAATTGAAAACGATCAAAACTATTATAATTTTGAGTTCAATAGTATTGGAACGGCACTCATAGCTTATGGTTCTAATTTAAATCCCCGAGAATTCATCTCGCCGCATTTGATCAAAAAATATGTTCATGTCCATTCCTCTTTAGGAGAAGATCCATTAGATATTAAAAAAGAAGATACTTCATGGGTTCTATCCATTGAAATTGATAAAAGGATATTTATTCATCATCCCGATTTAAAACTTCAAGATTTAATCGCTCGAGGTAATTTTTATAAATGTGGTGATTTAACCATAGAACCTCATTTCCTATCTTGGAACCAAGTTCCTACAAAGTCCCCTTCTTTTCATCAACCAAACTATTTTGGCACGCTTGTATTCCAATAAGCTAAAGATATTTTTGGGGGCCTTGATTCCTCTAATTGTGTTCAGTGCTTTGTGTTTTCTATTGTTTGATTGCAGTAACAATCAACAGACTCCTGAACTTTTTTTACCCAAAGGATTTACCGCTCGCGTTTTTGTCGATTCACTAGTAACGGGTGTTCGTCATATTTCGGTCAGTGAGAATGGCATTGTGTATGCTAAACTAAAAAGACCCTCCACTCAAGGTTCTGTCGTTATGTTAATAGATCAAAATAAGGATGGCAAAGCGGATTCCATTAGTATTGTTGGACATCATGGGGAACAGCAGCGGGGGAATTATTCTACAGCTTCTCATATTTATAATGGCTATTTATATTTCAGTTCTCAACTAAGAGTGTATCGTCAAAAACTCGATTCCGTCACTCAATTACCCATCGAAGGCATTGAAACTGTTTTAATCGATGATCATCCCCATCAATCCCATGAACATATTGCTAAACCGGTGACCTTTGATGATTTAGGGAACATGTATGTCCCCTTTGGAGCCCCTTCTAATAGTTGCCAAAGTCCAAAAAGGACGCCCTTAAAACCTGGAGAAGACCCCTGTTTAGAACTCACTGATCATGGTGGGATTTGGAAGTTTGATGCCAATCAATTGAATCAAACACAAAAAGACGGTCAATTATATGCTTCTGGATTGCGAAGCCTAGTGGCTTTGGATTGGAATCTTGAAAATAAAAAACTTTATGCTGTGATGCACGGAAGGGATGATCTCAAAAGATTATGGCCAGATAGATATAGTTCTTGGCAAAGTGCTCTATTACCTTCTGAAGAATTTATCGAAATCCAACAAGGAGATCATTTTGGTTGGCCCTATTGCTATTATGATCAATTGATTAATAAAAAAGTGCTTGCTCCTGAATATGGTGGCGATGGACAAAAAGTTGAACGGTGTAACGATTATAAACATCCCATCATCGGTTTTCCTGGACACTGGGCTCCTAATGATTTAGTTTTTTATACCAACCATGATTTTCCTTCCTACTATCATGGGGGTGCATTTGTAGCTTTTCATGGATCGACCAATCGAGCTCCTTATTCTCAAAGCGGCTATTTTGTTGGATTCATCCCATTTGTCAACGGAGAACCCACTGGAGAATATGATATTTTTGCTGATGGATTTGCTGGAGTTTCACCCATAGTCAACGCAAGTGATGCTCGATATAGGCCCATGGGAATCGCTTTTTCTAACGATGGTAAAATGTACATCGGAGATACCAATAAAGGCAAAATATGGCAAATAGAATACAAAGGGAATCGAAATTCTTATTCAACCAAAGACAGAAAAAAAATGAAATATCGGTTCGCTTTAGATCATATTAAAACCCCTGATATGAATAATGATATCCTATATGAAGGATTAGAACTTGCTGGAAAACAAAAATTTAATTTATATTGTGGGACATGTCATCAAACCAATGCTCAAGGAGATGGAAATCGATTTCCTACCTTGGTGGGGACCGATTGGGTTACTGGTGAAAAAAAAGACTAGTTAAAATTATACTACAGGGGATGGAAGGCCCCATTGACGTCAATGGCAGAGTATTTAACGGAATCATGCCTCCCAATGAATTTTTGAGTGATCAAGATGTGGCCGAAATTTTAACGTATATTAGGACTAATTTTGGAAATCAAGCCTCTCCAATCACTGCTGACGAAGTATACAACATCAGACAAAATCTAAATTCTGAACTTTAAAGTCATATGAAATATTTATTTCTTTCTTATTTATTATCGATCTTTTGCCTATCCTTCATATGGGGTCAAATTCCTGATTTACTGATACTAAATGGTCATTTAATCGATCCAAAGAACGAGATGAATCAAAAAATGGATCTCGCCATCAGCGATGGACAGGTGACTCATCTTGGTCATGACTTATCGGATTTAAATGCGAAGGAAATTATCAATGCCGAAGGATTGATTGTATCTCCTGGTCTAATAGACCTCCATGCTCATGTCTTTCATGGAACCACTCCAGATCGTTATTTAGCCAATAGTTTTGGTTCGCTACCTCCCGATGGATTCACTTTTAAAAGTGGGGTGACGACCATCGTTGATACGGGTGGAGCTGGTTGGAAAAACTTTGAAATATTTAAACGACAAACGATCGACAGGGTTAAGACACGAGTTTTGGCTTTTATAAATATTGTAGGACATGGCATGTCAGGGGGCGCTTATGAACAAGACCTTGGTGATATGGATCCCAAATTAACGGCCATGGTCGCCAATAAATATAAATCTGATATTATCGGAATTAAATTAGCACATTATAGTGGTTATGATTGGCAGCCGACTGAACTTACAGTAGAAGCCGGACGATTGGCCAATATCCCAGTAATGATTGATTTTGGAGGGAGTCAGCCCGAATTATCTCTTGATACTTTATTTCTAGAGAAATTGAGACCTGGTGATATCTTTACCCATGTTTATGCCAATGTGAATGGTAGAGAAGCAGTCCTAAAAGATGATGGTCAACTCAGAAAGTCAGCCATTCAAGCTCAAAAAGATGGACTTATTTTTGATGTAGGACACGGTGGGGCTAGTTTTATTTTTGATCAAGCCATTCCTTCCATCAATCAAGGCCTTTATCCTGATACGATTAGTACTGACTTACATACCGGTAGTATGAATGGGGCGATGAAAGATCTGGTCAATGTCATGTCTAAATTTCTTAATATGAATATGTCGATTCAACAAGTGATTGAGGCTTGTACGTGGAAACCTGCTCAAGTGGTTCAACGACCAGAATTAGGCCATCTATCCAAAGGAGCCATCGCTGATATTACTATTCTGAAATTAGAAACGGGCACTTTTGGGTTTTTAGATACCCATAACAAAAAAATTAAGGGGACCCAAAAACTAACTTGTGAATTAACGATTAAAGATGGTCACGTGGTTTTTGATCTGAATGGACTCAATGCTGAACTTTGGATGAAAAATGAATAACTCTTATCGCATTTTTTTAGGGCTCGGTATTATTGGCTTGTTTTTATATGGAATCGATGTCCTAGTTTCATGGAACGTTAATTTAATGCTCTTGATGATGATTGTTGGGGTTGCTATAGGATTGGGGTTTAGAAGAAATCGACTTTTTTTGATTTTAAGTGCTATTCTAATACCCTCCTATCTCATGTTCGATTACTTCTTTGGAATCGATGTGTTTTTTGTAAGCTTTATCACTTTGATTTTCCTTGCCCTAGGCGTGAATACCACCAAATTATTTAAAGGGTTATCCTTTGCCTTATTTGTATTTTCTGCTGTATTGATTTCACTGTATTGGCCGAAGCCATTTGTATCTATTGGAACATTTCAAATGAGCCTATTAATTGTTCCCCTACTCCAACTCATCATGTTTGGAATGGGAACTTCAATGAGCATTAAAGACTTCTATGGTGTTTTAAAAATGCCTAAAGGGGTATTGGTGGGTGTATTATGTCAATTTACAATCATGCCCTTGGTGGGGCTAGGATTGGCGCTATCCTTACAATTTCCACCTGAAATTGCGGCTGGAATTGTTCTGATTGGATCTTCACCAAGCGGCTTGGCATCGAATGTCATGGCTTATTTGGCCAAAGCCAATATTGCCTTATCGGTAACATTGACGGCAGTGGCTACCCTATTAGCCCCATTGATGACACCTTTTTTAATGGAACATCTGGCTGGAGAATTTATTCCTATTGATTTCTGGGCCATGATGCTCAGTATCATTAAAATTGTAATCCTTCCCATCATTCTTGGTTTGGTATTCAATTATTTTTTTCATGGAAAAGCTTCTTGGTTTGATCAAGCCATGCCCATCATTTCAATGGCAGGAATTGCTATTGTCATTACAGTGATTACAGC
This sequence comes from Flavobacteriaceae bacterium, assembly GCA_965221765.1. Classification (GTDB taxonomy): domain Bacteria; phylum Bacteroidota; class Bacteroidia; order Flavobacteriales; family Flavobacteriaceae; genus Bin25. Next base: position 833,566 of record OZ244911.1, on the reverse strand, counting down.
TTCAGGAAGAGATAATCTTTTGACGATCGGTTTTCTTTTGATCGTGGCCGCTATTGCACATAATTTATTGGGCTACTTTTTTGGCTATTGGGGATGTCGTCTCATACGTATGCCTGAAAGAGATTGTCGCACGATTGCTTTTGAAGTCGGCATGCAAAATGGAGGATTGGCGTCGGGGATTGCCTTGGAAATGGGAAAGATAGCCACGGTCGGATTGGCTCCTGCCATTTTCGGACCATGGATGAATATTTCCGGATCCACACTAGCTAGTTGGTGGCGTGAAAAAGAGTTAAAAAAATAAATTGATGAAAGTCTTTTTTATGATTCTATTGTTTTGTCCCTTTATATCAAAAGGACAAAATCTCAATAAAGAACAACTTTTAAACCTTACTCCTTATTGGGAGGGAAATCGATTTGAAGATGGACGTCCAAAAGTTCCAGCGGACATACTCGATCGTATGAAGCAAGTCACTATTGAAGAAGCTTGGGGTGTCTTACGTAATAACGGATATCATAACCAATTTGAAAGTGGGTGGAAGCCTCTTCATGATGATGTTCCCATTGTTGGGCGAGCCCTAACGGTTCAATACCTGCCAGAACGTCCAGATATAGCAGAGGTCATCAAAGACCAAGGGGTCCAACAAGGAGAAATAGGCAATCCCAATTCTTGGCCAATTGATCGATTGGCCCTATATGATGTTTATGTGGCTGATGGATTTGGAAAAATTATCGACGGGACTTTAATTGGTGATAATCTTGGGAATTCGATTTATGCCAAAAGCAAAACCGGCGTAGTCTTTAATGCCTCTAGTAGAGATTTGGAAGGCCTCTCACAAATCGAAGGATTCAATGCCTTTGTCCGAGATTGGCATCCTTCATTTCTAAACCATGTCATGCTATTGAGTATCAACTACCCCATACGAATCGGTCAAGCCACTGTGATGCCTGGAGATGTTGTATTAGCTAAAAAAGAAGGGGTTATTTTTATTCCAGCTCATTTGGCCCAAACTGTTGTGGAAACGTCTGAAATCGTGAGATTACGAGATTTATTTGGAATTACTCGTTTAAAAGAAGGGCGCTACACTCCTGGCCAAATAGACAATCAATGGACTGATGCAATAGAAACTGATTTTTCAAATTGGCTAAAAGAAAATCGTGCCTCCCTTCCTGTTTCAGAAGAACAAGTCAAAAAATTATTGGAAAACCGAATGTGGTAATCATTTAAACATCATATCATGAAACATATTAATCTTTCACGTCGTCAATCATTTCAAAAATTGACCCTAGGGTTGGCAGGGCTATTTGGTCTCACTTCAGTGCGAGCTTCTCATAAAGAAAACCCCCAAAAGAAGGTTTCTAACATTACGAGTGATCAACAAATTCCTTTATTTTCTGGCTCCGTAAGACATGGCAATACCATCTATGTGGCCGGGAAGGGAGCTCATTTTGATGGGGATATCAAAGATCATACAGACCATGTTCTCAAAGAACTTGAAAAAGAACTATTAAAAAATGGTTCTTCCATGGAACAAGTGCTCAAAGTCAATGTTTATTTAGCAGATCTAGCAGATTATCATGCAATGAATGAAGTATATCGGGGTCGGTTTGGTGATAATCCACCCGTTCGCACCACCGTGGCTACTTATGGTGGAGTGCCAGGTAATTCGCTTGTAGAAATGGACTGCATTGCTGCTGTCGGCTAATAACACCTTCATGTTAGCTAGAAGACATTTATTAAAACTACTTGGATCTTTACCTTTTGTTGGATTCGGAAGCCATCAAATCTTAAAGGCTACTGACAAACCAGCAACGACTGATGCTATAAGCAGAGATTTTTTTAAAGAACTAGGGGTTCGAACCTTTATTAATGCCGCTGGAACCTATACCTCCATGACTGGATCTCTGATGCCACAAGAGGTGATTGAAGCCATTCAATTTGGAACAACCCAATATGTTGACCTAGATGAATTACAAGACAAAGTTGGTTTGAGGATAGCCCAATTATTGGATTGTGAAGATGCCACGGTGACCTCAGGATGTTTTGGTGCGATGTCGATAGCTATGGCTGGTTTAATGACCGGCTTGGATCCGAAAAAAGTATCCCAATTGCCGAATACCAAGGGCATGCCCGATCAGGTTATTATTCAAAAAAGTCATGATATTGGTTATAAACAAGCATTAACTAATGTCGGAGCCAAAGTAGTATTTATAGAAACTGCTGAGCAACTCAAAAAAGCGATATCAAAAAAAACCGCTCTTTTGTGGTTTTTAAATGCCAACACCCATTTGGGAAACATTAAGTGGCAAGAGTGGGTTGATATCGGCAAACAATATGATATTCCCACATTAATCGATTGTGCGGCGGATGTCCCACCGGTTGAAAATCTATTTAAATTCCAAAAAATAGGATTTGATTTAGTCACCTTTTCAGGAGGTAAAGGATTGCGTGGTCCCCAAAGTGCAGGATTACTTTATGGCAAGAAAAAATACATTCAAGCAGCTCGGTTGCATACCCCACCTCGTGGTCAAACCATTGGTCGAGGCATGAAAGTCAATAAAGAAGAAATCTTAGGGATGTTGGTTGCTTTAGAACGCTATTTAAAAACAGACCATCAAAGCCAATGGAAATTTTGGGAACATCAAATTGAACTCATTAAAAAAAGTGCCCTTTCGATCTCAGGAGTTGAGGCTCAGGTACATGTTCCACCTCATGCCAACCATGTACCTAGTCTAAAATTATTTTGGGATGCATCAAAAGTGGCGATATCGCCTAATGATTTTCGACAAAAATTAAAATTAGGACATCCATCCATCGCTACGGTTGGTAATAAAGAGCATGTTGGAATCACAACCTGGATGATGGTTCCCGGTCAAGAACGTATTGTGGCCATGCGCGTTCAAGAGCTATTACAACAATTTGCTATATGAAATCTCTTTCGCTATCGTTTTTAATTACTGTATTGGTTTTTACGAATCTCAAAGCACAAATAGATTCGATTTATGATCCTGAATATCAATTATTGTCATTAGGAATAATACTACCCGAGGTACCTCAGCCCGTGGCGAACTATGTCGGAGATATTCAAGTCGGTCACTTGCTCTTTTTAGCTGGACACGGCCCACTCCTTGAAGATGGCACTTATATTACAGGCAAATTAGGTCATGATTTAAGCATTGAACAAGGCTATCAAGCAGCTCGCATCACTGGATTAGGACAATTAGCAAAAATCAAAGCTTCATTGGGGAACTTAAATCGTGTTAAACAGATTGTGCAAATCCGTGGTATGGTCAATGCTATGCCTACATTTACTAATCATTCATTGGTCACTAATGGGGTTTCAGATTTAATGGTCGAGGTCTTTGGTCAAAGAGGAAAACATGTTCGGACCTCGGTTGGTATGGGGTCTCTTCCGAGTAATATTGCAGTAGAAATTGATATGATTGTTGAAGTTTTTTCTGAAGATGAAAAGAGCATTGAATAACCATTTCGTTCCTAAATTTTACCAACTAGCTTTTCTCACTAGATTTGTCTATTGATGGATAGTCAATTGGTCTAATTTCGAACTCTATATAACATCATGGCAAGCTTAGAAAGTCTAAAAGCAATGATTTAACTCTTTCTTCCATAGAACTTAACGCCTCTTTATCGTGCTTGAGCCATCTTGATTTATCCTTCCACTTATTTTCCATTAGCTTTTTTTGAAACTGAATAATGATGAATCAACCAAGTGTTCATGGAAGGGACAGAAAAACGCCCATCCCTTTGTTGGTGAGAGACGCTTTTTTCTAGTGCTCTTTCAAAAAGCTTTTTTGGATTTTTAATAAAATCATAGGAGTCAAAATGTTCTATGATATCTTCTTTTTGAACTTTATTATTTGTTTTTACAAAGGACGCGATGGCTTCTCGTTTTTTTTGCTGAATACATTAAACACGACCTTCATAATATTCATGCCTTGAATTTTTACCCAACTCTAATACTTTTTCTAGTCCTTGTTGATTTAAAATTCGATGCAATCGCTGAATAAATACAATATGTTTTGGCCATTGATAAGTGTTTTCTTGAATCCTATTTATCCAATACTCTAACTCCGGAAGGTGTTGATCTATCCCCGCATCATGAACCAACCAATCCCATATAATCTTTCTTTCTGATACTTTATCTAATTCATTTAAATTAATCACCGAATTCCCCGCAAATCTTGAAATGCCATAGTCACCTAGAATCTGATTTGTCGTTCCTAAACCACAAATAAGGAACATAAAGCCATGACTAGTCTTTATATTATGAATGTTTTTAAGAAGGGTTTTAATTGATTGTATCTCTTCTTTTGAATAATTCTCCGGTTTTAACTCTTGAGCCTCATCCAAGACTAATACTACTGGTTTTTTTTAATTCCTTTAAGGTCTTTTGAAAGGTGTTCAGATTCAATGGCACCTTTAAATCTATCTGTAACGAAGCAATCCACCCCCCCCCTTTTTAAATGAAGCGTTTCTTTCTTCCAAAATTCGTACCAATTTTCTAACCCTAATAAATCCCTAAATTCTTTTAAATCATACAAAGCCGAAGAATCAATTTCAACCACATACCACCCTTTCGAGCTTCTTCTGAGATTTTTTCTTTTAATGTCGTTTTTCCAACGCCGGAGAACCTTGAATTAAAAAACTCGTCCCTGAATTATTTTCGATGGAATACCTTAAAAATCCATCGAAGGTCGCGCGCTCTTGTTTGTCTCCCATGAAAATATTTTGCTTTCCCTCTATCGATGAACATGATTCCCCATTATTTTGTTGATTTAAAATTTGAACCCCATCTTGGTTTTTTGAAATTAACAGAAAAACTTCAACTCTTTTAAAGTTATGCTTCAAAGTATAATACTTTATTTTCTAGTTTGATTTTCAGCAGAAAACGCTGTTATATCGGATTGAGCTCCTAATGTAAACCGATTAAAAAGAACCATGTTTTCTTCGATTTGATATATTATCACGATATTCAAACGAACTTTTTCATTAGATATTTATGTTGCTATATACCATATGGCAAAAATTTGCAATAGAAGCTCTCTTATAGTTCTTATAAAGCATTCGATAATCTTCTTCTTTATATTTGTCTTTTATATCGCTTAGGGAATATCACAATTGCTGTCATTTCTTTAAATTCAAATCTTTTATCTCGAAATCATACTTATCGTTAGGCTTCGGATTTCTTTTTTTATCTTGGATATCCTCCTTCTCTTAACATTCGTAGAGGACTCTTTTCCTCCATAGAATTTAACTGCCTATGATTATGTTATAATATCATTCCTATCATTAATTTGACTATTTCAAAGGAAGAAACAAAGAGTATGTGGTCCCATCTTTTTCTCTGACCGCCACGGTCATTACTCTAGCCAACCCATCTTCAATATAAACAAAAGGACGCTCTAGTCTCGCGACATCTAATTGCTTTCCATCTTTATGGGTAATGGTTTTTCCTAAGACTTTATAATTCTTTGCTCTTCGCCATTGTTTTCCATCTTCAGAAGTAATCAAACCCATATAACCAAAAGCATGATAAATACCGTAATATCGTTTTCTCTTCTCATCATACCAAATTGCAGGATCTTCTGAATTCAAATCCCCAACAGCAGCAGTTGGAAGAATTTCCCAAGGGCCAATCGGTGAGGGAGACAAGGCTACTGCTTGACTGCGTACCAATCTTTCTTGATTGGGTTTATCTCCTCTGACCAACATGATATAGCCCCCATCCGGACGCTGTGCAATGGCCGGATTACACGTTATTTTTACAATAGGGCCTGCAGGCTCCACAATGGGAGCATCAAATCTTTTCCACGGTCCATTGATGTCATTGGCAACCGCCACCCCAATGCGTTGATTTTCTCGCACCAATGCTCTATATTCATTTTCAATATCTTCAAATCTAGCTTGGTACCATTGATCCTTAGTCAGTTCTCTATCATCGATATTGGTTGACATATAATAGAGATAATACTTGCCTTCAAAAAACTTTATTCTAGGATTATGAGCGGTGTGGGCATCCCAATGTCCATGCCCACGACCTTCTAAAACCACTTCTTGATGGACATAAGGACCTGAGGGATGATCTGCAGTCGCTCGAGAAATAACACCATCGGTTAGCCAAGAACGAAATCCATGTTCTTTGGGCATTTGAGCATAAAACAAATGATATTTCCCATCTTTTCCTTTGACGATTGATGATCCCCAGTTATGGTAATTCTCATCTCTTAAAATATTGGCTTCATCAATGGGTTGAATCATTTTGGATAAATCTAAATCATCTGTATTTTCTTGACCATATCCGTGATGGAATACACACATGAAAGAAAAAACTACGATACGAATTCTCATGATTTCTTTTGGGTTAAACTTTAGTACTCCCATGAATTTTATTTTTGGACTAATGTAATCATTATATCCTGATTGGGGGTTGAGATCTCTATCATATCTCTCTGAGATGCAATCCAAACTCTTAGCATTCATCTGCAGAACAAATAACGATAAAACCCTATGACCAACATCTATGGGATGGGGTAGAAAACAATGGTTAAACCCTTTGGCTTCTCACATACCAACTTGTTATCTAGATTATATGCACTAGATTTGCTCTCATTCCCTCTTAATATAAAGCAAACAAGTCTAAAAAATAAAAATTATTTCATGACTTTAAAAAGTAATTTAAAGCGCAACCTAGTCTCATCTTCTGTCATAAAGTCTCTGCTAATAAACCACGGCCGAATAAAGTTTTTTTCCATACCTCTCTTGGTTGATTAATCGTTGAGTTTTAAAATAGTCATAAAAGCTTTTTTGGGAATTTCAACATTGCCGATTTGACGCATTTTTTTCTTTCCTGCCTTTTGATTTTCTAAAAGTTTTCTTTTTCGAGTAATATCTCCACCATAACATTTTGCCGTCACGTCTTTTCGAACAGCTTTAATGGTTTCACGAGCAATGATTTTGCTCCCTATGGCCGCTTGTATCGGAATATCAAATTGTTGGCGTGGAATTAATTTTTGTAGCCGCTGACACATTCGTTTTCCGATGGCGTATGCACTAGTGGTATGAATCAAGGCTGATAAGGCATCCACTTGATTTCCATTGAGTAAGACATCTACCTTCACTAATTTGCTCGGTCGCATGCCTATAGGATGATAATCAAAAGAAGCATATCCTTTGGAATAGGTTTTGAGTTTATCATAAAAATCAAATACAATTTCAGCCAATGGCATTTCAAAAACAAGTTCTACCCTTTCAGGCGTTAAATAAGACTGCCCTTTAATGATTCCACGCTTATCAATACACAGCTTCATGATGCTACCTACAAAATCCGCTTTGGTGATGACACTAGCTTCAATAAAAGGCTCTTCAATGCGATCAATTACCGAAAGATCAGGCAAATCTGAAGGATTATTTACCAAAACCGGTTGGTCCGGATTTTTTCTAGTAAAGGCATGGTAGGAAACATTGGGGACCGTTGTGATAACCAACATATCAAATTCACGCTCTAATCGTTCTTGAATGATTTCCAAATGAAGCATGCCTAAAAATCCGCACCGAAATCCAAAACCAAGGGCATTGGAACTTTCTGGAATATATTGTAGCGATGCATCATTTAATTGCAATTTTTCCATGCTATTTCTTAATTCTTCAAATTCATCGGTATTGATGGGATATATCCCTGCAAAAACCATGGGTTTGACATCTTCAAATCCTTCAACTGCATGGGATGTCGGATGATCTAAATGAGTGATCGTATCTCCTACTTTAACTTCTTTTGCTTGCTTGATTCCCGTGATGAGATACCCCACATTGCCTGCTGATAGAACATCAGTAGGATACTTATCTAATTTTAAAATGCCTATTTCATCGGCTTGGTAACTTTTTCCAGTGGAAAGAAATTGAACTTTATCGCCTTTAGAAATTTTTCCATTAAAAATTCTAAAATAGGTTTCAACACCTCGGTAAGAATTAAATACTGAATCAAAAATCAATGCTTGAAGTGGTTCATTGGGATTTCCTTTTGGGGAGGGAATTCGCTCGATGATGGCTTGAATGATTTTTTCAACTCCGAACCCTGTTTTAGCTGAAGTAGTTATGATTTCATCTTCAGAACACCCCAGCAATCCCACAATGTGATCTGTTACACTTTCCACATTGGCCGAAGGTAGATCCACTTTATTGATGACGGGAATGATTTCTAATTCATTATCAACTGCTAAATATAAATTTGAAATTGTTTGAGCTTGAATACTTTGAGACGCATCAACAACCAAGAGAGCTCCTTCACATGCTGCAATGGATCTCGAGACTTCATAAGAAAAATCAACATGTCCTGGTGTATCAATCAAATTAAAAATAAATTTTTGATTTTTATGTTGGTGCTCCATTTGGATGGCATGTGATTTGATAGTAATCCCTCTTTCTCTTTCCAAATCCATATTATCTAGTAGTTGCTCCCGTTTTTGACGACTATGAATGGTATTGGTATAATCCAACAAGCAATCGGCAAGCGTACTCTTGCCATGGTCAATATGTGCTACGATGCAAAAATTTCGAATATGGTTCACTGATGACTCAAAATTGGATGGCAAAGATACTTTATCCCCATAGGCTCCCATTCATCATTACTGATTCAAAGGAAATTTTATCCAATAAATCCCACACTCGAATCTTCAATTATTTTTGTGTTGAACAATTATGGTCAAAATCAAAAATCTCGAATTAGGTGAATTTCCTTTATTATTGGCCCCCATGGAGGATGTCAGTGATCCTCCATTTCGGACACTATGCAAAGAAAATGGAGCTGATGTGGTTTATACTGAATTTATTTCTAGTGAAGGTTTGATTCGTAATGCCGCCAAAAGCGTTCAAAAACTCGATATTTATCAAACAGAACGTCCTGTGGCTATTCAAATTTTTGGAGCTCATTTGGATTCGATGATTCAATCCATTGATATCGTTGAAAAAACCAATCCAGACTTTATCGATATCAATTATGGATGTCCAGTGAAAAAAGTGGTCTGCAAAGGAGCTGGGGCTGCTATTCTGAAGGATATTCCCAAAATGGTATCTCTAACAAAAGAAATGGTTAAAAGAACCCATCTACCCATCACGGTTAAAACCCGATTGGGATGGGATTATGATTCCATCAAAATCGTTGATGTTGCTGAACGTTTACAAGATGTTGGCATACAGGCCATTGCTATTCATGGCAGAACAAGAGCACAGATGTATAAAGGACATGCCAATTGGAAACCAATTGCTCAAGTAAAAAAAAATCCACGGATGCATATCCCCGTTTTTGGTAATGGGGATGTTGATTCTCCTAAAAAAGCAGAAGTTATGCGTGATGATTATGGATTGGATGGAGCGATGATTGGTCGAGCATGCATCGGCAATCCTTGGTTTTTTAATGAAGTAAAACATTATTTATCATCAGGACAAGCATTAGATTCTCCATGTATCGAAGAGCGAATAGATACGATTAAACGACACTTAGAAATGGCCATTAGATGGAAAGGCTCTACCCTTGGAATTTTAGAAATGAGAAGACATTATAGAAATTATTTAAAAGGGATTCATGGCATCAAACCATTTCGTCTCCAATTATTAACAGCAAAAACGCATGATGAAATTTTGACAGTTCTAAATAAAATTTGGGATACATCTTGCGAAGCGATTCACATGCCACAGATTCATTGACACTTTTTTATTTTTTTGCTGCCCTATTTATCCATGATCTCGTGCTATTTGCTAATCAATGAAAGGAAAAAATTGATTCTCTTCTAATTTGACTTTTTTCGCTATTCTTCGACAACAATAAAATCAAATCTATTTATATTGGAATATTTATGGTCTTATTTGTGACATTTTTTATACTCTTGGGTTCTAATTCTTACTGTTTTATGTTTTGATCTTTGAAAGAAGCATCATCGACCATCTAAAGCAATGGAAAACAGATCCCTACCGAAAATCCCTTATCATTAGGGGAGCTCGGCAAGTTGGTAAAACGGCTATTTTTAAAGAATTTGCAAAAACGTACACCCAAAACATATTTTTAAATCTTGAAAAGTCTAGTGATTGTGATTTTTTCTTCAACTCAGACGATGTTCATACCATTGTGAATTCGATTCTCCTCAAAAATGAATTAGATTCATAAGATCTTTCAGATACGTTACTTTTTATTGATGAAATTCAAGAAGTTCCCAAAGCCATACAACTGCTGAGATAATTTTATGATGGTCTACCCAAAGTTCATGTTATCGCAGCGGGTTCTCTTTTAGAATTTGCCTCAAAAGAGGTGAACCGTTTCCCGGTTGGAAGAGTTGAATTTTTGTACTTGCACCCTTTCAATTTTATGGAATACTTGATGGCTAAAGGTCATGATAATGCCTTGCATCAATTGAGGACGATTCCAATAAAGCCATTTGCTCATCATGTGTTGAAAACTCTTTTTCATCACTATTGTCTTATTGGTGGAATGCCTGAAATGATAAAAACATATGACAGCATTTGGAAAACATTTGCTGGAGATGCTGTAAAATACGCCCCAAATGGGGTGGGTAAAAATATTACAAAACATCTCCTATCAAAAGCTGCATTTTTTATTGATCGCCGAATTAAATTTCAAAACTTTGGTGAATCAAACTATAAATCAAGAGAAGTCGGTGAAGTCTTTAGAAGATTATATCAAGCTCAAATTATTCAACTCCTTTATCCAACGACAGATTATCAACCACCATTGATACCTCGCTTTAAGAAGTCTCCTAAACTGCAGTTTTTAGATACTAGATTATTAAATTTTATTCTAGAAATTCATTCTGATTTGCTCGGCTTAGATGATTTTAGCGATAGTTATAGGGGATCCATCATTCCTCATATTCTTTTTCAAGAAATAATTTCTATCCAACATCTAACAAACAACCTCCCTAAATTTTGGGTTCGAGATGTGAAGTATTCATCAGCAGAAGTTGATTTGGTCCAAATGATTGATGGAAAAGTAATCCCCATTGAAATCAAATCTGGTCGCTCGGGGAAACTGAGATCTCTACATCAATTCATTACACAATCGGAACATCCCTATGCAGTTCGTATTTATGGCGGCATGTTTTCAATTGAAAAGACCAGTGCCGTGAGTGGAAAACCTTTTTTGCTAATGAATCTACCTTATTATTTAGGGACACAACTACGGAAATATCTCTCCTATTTTGTTCGAAACTATACACTTGATTCTAGCTGAACTTGTATTTCAAGTTCATTTCTTACTTTGTTAGATGAATATTGATTACTAATTAACATCATTTTTTATTCTTCAAAGAATAAAGTATAACGTCCTTGAAATAATTTCGTATCCCTAAATTTCTCAATGAGGCTCATTTTATTTATTATCCTGATTTGCCAAACCACAATGGCACAATATACCATTACTGGGACCGTTTATTCAGAAGAAATTCCACTTGAAGGGGTATCAATCGTGGTTAGAGGTACTAATATTGGGACCATTACCAACTCTGAAGGACAGTTTAATATCCATATTTCATCGGTTGATACGTCAGAAATTATTATTTCTTCTTTAGGTCACAAACCTTATGTAGCAACTATAGATTCATCGGTTGATTTGGGAATTATCCACCTTCCAATTGATGATGCATTTCAAGAGGTGGTTGTTTCTGGGACATTAAAACCCGTATCCAAACTCGAAAGTCCCGTACCAGTTGAGGTCTACAGTCATACGTTTTTTAGAGCCAATCCTTCCCCTTCTGTTTTTGAAGCTCTTGAAAATGTCAATGGAATACGTCCTCAACTCAATTGTAATGTTTGTAATACCGGAGATATTCATATCAATGGCCAAGAAGGCAGTTATACGATGGTTCTCATTGATGGTCTTCCTATTGTAAGTGGATTATCTACCGTCTATGGATTATCTGGAATTCCACAATCATTAATCGATCAAGTTGAAGTGATCAAAGGGCCTGCCTCGACCTTGTATGGGTCTGAAGCAATCGCCGGGGTGATTAATTTGATTACAAAATCTCCTGAGAACTCATCTAAACTAACCTTCGACTCCTTTGTTTCAGGTTGGGGTGAATTAAATACAGATGTGGGCTATAGTTACTCTTTATCAAAAAATTCCACAGGATTACTAGGCATCAATTATTTTAATTATTCCAATCCCATAGATCATAACGATGATGGATTTACTGATTTGACACTTCAAGATCGCCTATCTATTTTTCAAAAATTCAACTTCAGCAATCGGTTTTCTTTTTCTTCCCGATTTGTTTATGAAGATCGTTGGGGTGGAGAATTAAACTGGACGCCTATCTATCGAGGGGGAGATCAAGTGTACGGTGAAAGTATTTATACCAGAAGATTCGAACTTTTTGGTAGATATCAGTTCAGTAAAAATCTTTTTATGCAATTCAGTTTTAATCATCATCATCATGATTCGGTTTACGGAGAAACGCTATTCAATGCAAATCAAAGCATCAGTTTTGGTCAGTTCATATGGAACCATTCATTCGAAAAAAATGAATGGTTATTAGGATTGACCTACCGATATACTTTATATGATGATGATACCACGGCCACGTTTGATGAAACAACAAGCCTCAATCAATCCAATAAAACACATCTCCCTGGATTATTTATTCAAAATCTTTTTAAACTAAACGATAATAACGAATTATTACTAGGTCTCAGATATGATTATAATTCGTTACATGGAAGTATTTTGACGCCAAGACTGAATTATAAACTGAGTAATAAAAACAAAACATCAACTTTAAGATTGAGTGCTGGATCGGGATATCGAGTAGTGCAAGTATTTACTGAAGATCATGCTGCATTAACTGGTGCAAGAGATGTGATCTTTTTAAACGATTTAGATCCTGAACGATCATGGAATATCAATCTGAATTTTGTCCAGAATATCTACCTCAAACGGGGAATTATCATTGATTTTGACATGAGTGTTTTTAATACTCAGTTTTCAAATAAAATCATTCCAAACTATGATATAGATCCCAATAAAATTATCTATGATAACCTCCGCGGTATTTCAATAACCCAAGGAGCTTCCTTCAACCTGAATTTATTAGCCCAACAAGGTTATAGAATCAATTTAGGAACGACCTATATCGACTCTTCTATCAAAGAAGATGGAGAAACATCGCGTCCTTATCTCACAGAGCGATTTCAAGGTGTTTGGCGATTTGAAAAAAAATGGTTATCACGTAATATCATTATGGATTTAACAGGAGTCACTATTGGGCCTTTAAAACTTCCTACCTTGGGGGAACTAGATCCCAGGCCTTCCTATTCAAAGACTTTTAGCCTTGTTAATATCCAAGTCACAAAGATTTGGAACAACTCAATAGAAACCTATGGGGGGATAAAAAACATCTTTAATTTTACTCCTCCCAGAAATAGTATCTCACGATCATTTGATCCTTTTGACAGAGAGGTCACCTTTGATGCTGAAGGCAATGTGCTTCCAACTGATAATAATCCCTATGCATTGACTTTTGACCCTTCTTATGTCTATACGTCAAACCAGGGAATAAGACTGTTTTTGGGGTTACGCTGGAATCTCCATTAGATAACCAATTAAATAGGTTTTTTCACCTTCCCAATGCTATGCTGTATTGCAGATACTAGTTGAAAAAACAAAGAGTTTATTGATTCATTTTTTGGATGATTTGATTCACCCAATTGCCAAAGCGAGGGCATTTATCAATCATAGTTTCAATACCTACCCTTTTGGCAATCTCTACTCCAAAAACAACTTTTCTATAAAATTTATTTTCTTGTGATTTAACAATTGAAATCAATCGCTTCGATGGAGCGGTTTCTAGATTATCATTTATTTCTTCAGGACTTTGATATCGGTTCCTTATTTTATTTAATTCCTTTATAGTCGATCCATTATGGAACATAAATTCGAATCCTTTTGCAGAAGAAAATAACAGCGCCTCAAATTCATGCAATTGAATATAGGGAATAAAATTTCTTGTGTCTATCTTTTTTTCTTTAAGGACTTCTACCATTCCTCTCTCCAATAACTCAACTCCTACTAGGGGATTTGATTGTTTCTTTTTCGCCTCATTAAAATATCTGAAATTATGTGATTCTTGGATTGCATAGTAATCAAAAAAAGTGGAGACGATTTTTCCTTTATCTTTCAAATGATTTCTTAATTCAATAAGTATTTTATCAAATTTTACCATCCCTCCTTTACTGTGCTTAATAGGAGTAAATGCAACATGAACCCCTGTCTTTTTTGATACAAATGAATTAAGTAAAACATTAAAGACCTCTACTTCTGTCTGACCCTCCACAATACAATGAACTCTTTTCACTCTAATAGGGTTGGCCTTTAATGATGTTTTTTTCCCATAACTCCCCTAGCGTGAAGTCAGATAACCAATCTTCAAGTATTTCTTTATCAAGTCTACTAAATACCGTTTGAGACCCTTCTCTATCAACTGTAAGAACATCATCGGGATTAAATTGACTAACCAAGTTAACCGATTGCGTTGAAACAATCACTTGACAATTTTTTGAAACACTTTGAATCATTCCTGCTAACTTATGTATTGCAATAGGATGAAGTCCTAGTTCTGGTTCATCAATAATGATGATTGGGGGTGGGCTGGGTTGCATTAATAACGTAGTTAAGGCCATAAACCTTAACGTACCATCTGAGAGATGCTTTGCATTGAACAACACCTCGGGATGGTTTAACTCGCTCCACTCTAAATTTATTCTTTCTTCATTAAGCCTATCTGGTTTTAATTCAAATTTTCCAAAATATGGTGCTACTGAATTAATTATACTTTCAATTATCTGAAAGTACTTGTTTTCTTTTTCTTTAAGAAGATACAAAAAAGCCGCTAGATTACCACCATCATTCTTCAATATTTTGTTATCATTCACTAAACACGGCGTTCTTAAGGCTGAACTATTAGAGGTATCATGAAAATGATGAATTTTAAAACTATTCATATTGTTGTTGACATACCTTTGTATATGATACTCTCTATTACTTTCGCTAAGTATGCTTTCTTTTAAGTTTTTTCCTAATTCCTTCCAGCTCCAACCACTCCCATAAATTAAACTTAATCTGTTCTTTGGTTTATAGAAGCCAACAGACTCACTGCTTAATATAAGTTGATTATTGTCGCCTGGTTCTAAAACAGCTTTATAAGCATTTGTTTTGTTAAACCCAATATTAAACGATAAAGAACTGGTATGTTTTATTCCAAAATGCAATAGCTTGTCTGCTCCTTTTCTTAAAGAGTAATTTTCAAGCTTCTTTTGGTAGATCATATTCAATAAATGGAAGAAAGAAATGAAATTAGATTTTCCAACACCATTTGTCCCAATTAGTACATTTATTGGTTTAAATTCAATTTCAACTCTTTTGATGGACTTAAACCCTTCAATTTCGATTCTGTTTATCACCTCTAAGAATTAAAGTTAAATCTGAAAGCTAATTCCATGCTAAAATCTTAGAAAAAATTTCATAACAGAGTATTGAATAGATCATATTCCACAGTATCGAATCAACTAAATCCAAAATAGTCTATGAATCTAATTTCAAAGTTAATCTACATCTAAAAATTTTTATTATGATTAACTATTTGAGATATCATAAAGTCTCTTCAAAAATGGCCTCACTTCAGTTTGGCTTTTTAAATAATAATTTGCTAAGGTCTGTTTGGTTCCCACTTTAATTTTAATGACTTCTTGGGGTAAATCGGCAAACATGTTTTCATCAGTGATATCGTCGCCTAAGACAATAACTGAATCATAAGCCTTTCTCGCATATAGTTGTGTTGCTGCAACCCCTTTGTGTACCCTGGAGCTCACCACTTCGATGATCTTATCTCCATCCATTATTTTTAATTCATCGGCTACAAGACTACTCAATAATGTCTTAAGCTCTACCACTCGAACTTTAGCCAATTCAGGATCCGTCTTTCGATAATGCCAAACCAATGAATTTTCTTTTTCTTCTATAAATGTTCCAGGCGTATTATCTGTAAAGGTTTCGACAATGGGAATGATATGATGTTTCCAATCTACATTTTGAACATCAATCGTTTTCCAAGATTTATTGACCCATTTTTGGTGGTATCCGTGCTCTGCTACCAATGTAATGGGATATTGTCCAAAATGCTTGTCTAAAAAGTTTTGACCCCTTCCACTGATGATGGCTATGTCTAAATTTTTTTGAGAACCTAATTGGTCAAAAATATCGAATAGTTCTTTATCCGGTACTGATTTTTCAGGATTTTCATGGAATTCAACCAATGTTCCATCATAGTCTAGTAATAACAATCGATTTTCTGCGCCTTTAAATTGGCTCGAAATCGTTTGAGCCATGGCATCGTTTATTTTGATGCTCGTTTCATCTTTATTCAATAATTCGGTTTCTTTTAACGTATCCATGAATTGATTAGACCATTTGGTTACATCATACCGCCGAGCTCTTTTTTTGAGTCTCTCCATTCTTTGATGTTGCTCTTCAATAGGCATTTCAATGGCTTGCATTAACTTTTCAACCATATCGACTTTATCAAACGGATTGACTAAAAGAGCATCAAAAAATTCTTTTGAAGCCCCGGCCATTTCACTTAAAATCAAGACTCCATCATTATGGACCCTAGTGGCGACATATTCTTTGGCCACCAAATTCATACCATCCCGTACTGGGGTAATCATGGCTATGTCAGCACTGATATACAAGTCGATCAAATGATCAAAAGGCATCGATCGATAGAAATACAAAATAGGCGTCCAACCTAAAAGAGCATATTTACCATTGATTCGACCAACGGTTCGATCGGTTTCTCTTTTTAACCGTTTATAATGAGGTACGCTTGATCGAGATGGCACCATCAACATAATCAAATGGACATGCTTGATATAATGAGGATACTTTTCTAATAATTCTTCAAACGCTTCTAAGCGATTAAGGACCCCTTTGGTATAATCTAGTCGGTCAATGGATAAGATGATTTTATTTGATTGATCGAGCATTTTGTATTCTCTGAGCAAATTGAATATTTCAGAATGTTCTTCTTTTTTCTGTTCAAAATGTTCTATGGCAATATTTTCAAACTTCTGATAGTCAATCCCCATGGGGAATGTACTCACCTGAATTTTCCTGGCTCTATAATCCACAATATTATAACTGACTTCTAATCTTAATATTCGTTTAACTGAGCTGATGAAATGTCTTTGGTAATCATAAGTGTGAAATCCTATGAGATCGGCTCCCAATAGGCCATTGAGCAACTCAGTACGCCAAGGAAATATTCTAAATATTTCAAAAGAGGGAAATGGTATATGAAGAAAAAACCCGATGGTCACCTCTGGAACAACTTCACGGATCATGCCTGGACATAATAATAATTGATAATCATGAACCCATACGCAATCTCCGGGCTCTAAGTGTTCTATCACAGCATCGGCGAATTTTTGATTGACTTTTAAATAAGAATTCCAATGCTTTTGATTGAATTTTGAAAATTCAATGAAATAATGAAATAAAGGCCAGAGACATTCATTAGAAAGGCCATAGTAAAAATCCTCCATTTCTTTTTTCTTCAGTGGAATCGGAATATATTGGCCTTTGTTTAATGCTTTTTTAAGAATGCTCCATTGATTCGATTGGATTGAATCATGTTCAATGCCTGGCCATCCAATCCATAGAGAATTTCCATGTTGGTGCACCGATTTCATTCCCGTGGCTAACCCACCGCTAGTCGAAACAAAACTATAGTCATCGGTATGTTTGACAATTTGAAGTGGCAACCGATTAGAAACGATGATGTTTTTACTCATGGTGGTCATAAAACTAGAGTCAAAAGTTAAGTTTATATTTTAATAAATCCTTTTCATAGAATAATTTTTTATACCTAGTTCAAAACTTAATTTAATTGCCCGATTGTTTTTTGCGAAATAGCAATCCCTTTTATCCGATTTAAGAGATCTCTAATATTGATTTTTTAGTTATCTATTCGATCCCTCCTATCTCTGATAAATTACGGGCTCTAAAATTTTGGAATAATGGTATAGCAAAACTAAATTGCACGCCTAAAAAGAATACACTTGCAAGAAAATCTCCATTATGGCATTATTGGCAATTGCCGATCGGCTGCTCTAGTTCAAAGTGATAGTTCTATCGATTGGTGCTGCTTACCAGAATTTGATTCTTCTTCTGTATTTGCCAAAATTTTAGATCATCAATCTGGAGGAAATTTTGCTATCCGAGCCCAATCATTAATCAAAACCTCTCAGGGTTATATCGATAATACTTGTATTCTTAAAACAAAACTCACTTGCTCTGATGGAATTATCGAAGTGATTGATTTTATGCCGAGGTATTCTCATAACGATGAATATCACTCTCCTCCTGAAATTTTAAGAATCATAAAACCGCTTCAAGGAAGCCCCATCATTTCTATTGAATACAATCCCAAATTAGGATATGGATTGGGGGTCACTCAAACAACTATTCGGGGAGAACATATCCGAAGCGTTATTGAAACTAAACGATTTGATACGGTTTTTCTATATACGAACCTAGCCCATGAATTGGTTCTGTCGGGAAAGGGTTTTAAACTCAAAGAAGATCTTTTTTTTCTATTGACTTATAATGAAAAGATTGTTGCCCCTACATTGGAATATGTCAACGAAAAGCTAAATAAAACCACCTCCTATTGGCTTCACTGGTGTCAAAAAGCTCCCGTCTTCAAGCAATATAACCAAACCATCACTCGGAGTGCATTAACTCTAAAATTATTATCCTATGATAAAACAGGTGCCATACTAGCTGCTCCGACGACATCCCTTCCTGAATCTATTGGAGAAGAACGTAATTGGGACTATCGCTATTGTTGGATTCGAGATGCTTCGATGGTGGCCCAGGTCATCTCAAAATTGGGACATACCCGTATTGTCAATCGGTACTTGGACTTTATCATTGGACTGATACCTCACAAAGCAGAGCAACTTCGCATCATGTATGGCATCAATGGAGAAAGAGTGCTAACCGAATCAACGCTTCATCATCTCTCTGGCTATTTAAATTCTAAACCAGTTCGTATTGGGAATGCAGCCTACTTACAAAATCAACACGATATCTATGGTATTCTCATGGATGCGATATACCTACAGATCTTAAAGTATCCTAATGATATCCCCAAACATGAAGAGTTATGGTCCATTGTAAAAAATTTGGTGCGCTTTGTCGTCAAACACTGGCATCTCCCCGATAAAGGTATTTGGGAATTTAGAAATAATGATTTACACTTTACTTTTTCAAAATTATTCTGTTGGGTGGCGCTCGACCGAGGCATTTTAATTGCAGAAATTTTTAAAAAACAAAGATGCATCGAACAATGGACCCCCATTAGAGATCAAATCAAAAAAGATATTCTCAAAAACGCATGGAGCGAAGAATTACAGTCATTTACCCAATCATATGGTTGTAATCATTTAGACAGCTCTGTTTTATTAATGGAAAGTCATGGCTTTATTGACGCAAACGATTCAAGATTTATAAAAACAGTACAAGCCATTGAAAAACATTTACTACAAGATGGTCTCTTGTATCGCTATAAAAATGTGGATGATTTTGGCACCCCCAAATCCTCTTTTACGATTTGTACCCTTTGGTTTATCAGCAGTTTAATCAAACTAGGCCAGATTAATAAGGCAAAAACATTATTTAATCGAGTGCTTTCCTATGGCAATCATTTAGGGCTTTTTAGTGAAGATATTGATTTTAAATCAAAGCGATTACTTGGCAATTTCCCCCAGGCATATTCCCATTTGGCGTTAATTGAAGTGGCCTTAAATTTTAATGCTCTTTCTGATTCAACCGATGACTAATCAATGGCTATCCCATTCTCGCCAATTCTTGAATTGATTCACAAACCATTCAAAAACAAGCAATGACTAAATTAAGGATTCCTAAAAAAGGACTTTATGAACAGCTTTTATCTATTGAATTGAATCAATTTTTGAGCAAGCATTCTGAGTTCGGGATAGAGAACCCTGAAATTAAGGACAAAGACCAATGTGTTGAATTATTACTGATACATCTCATCGAAACTCTCAAGCCAATCCTTTTAAACAAAACGGTAGATCAGCAAATTAAATTGGTTAATCAACTGCTCCAACCTATCGAAAAAGACTCTTCGAAACAGTCAAAAAGTCAAGTCACCAATCGGGTTTTAGAATCAATTTATCGACGGTCTGAAGAAAAATTAACCAATAAAAAGGGACCTAGCAGACCGGACAAATCATTGATTATTTCGTATTTAATCGCGCAGTCAAAAGAGGAGAATTTGATTCATCATATTCGATCTGAAATCCCTTCTGCCGATCATATTGATTTGCTTTGCTCCTTTATCAAAATGTCGGGGTTGAATCTTTATAAAAGAGATTTAAAGTCTTTTATTGATAAGGGCGGTCGATTAAGAGTTCTGACCACAGTTTACATGGGCGTAACCCAACGAAAGGCCCTTGATATTTTAATAGCCATGGGGGCTGAATTAAAAGTATCCTATAATACGAATCATACCCGGTTGCATGCAAAATCATGGTTATTTCATAGAAAATCTGGCTATTCCACAGCCTATATCGGCTCTTCTAATCTATCCCAATCCGCGCAAACCGAAGGAAAAGAATGGAATGTTCGAGTCTCTAATACCCATGCGCCTCAAATCATTAGAGATTTTGAAACAACCTTTGAAACCTATTGGCAACGGCCGGATTTTGAGAGATATGATGGAACAGAAGATCAAAAAAAACAATTTGATGAAGCCATCAGTAAAGAAAATAATGATTCTTCTAATCTGCCGTACATAGACATCAAACCTTATCCATTTCAATCAGAAATTTTAAAAAGGGTTGAAACAGAACGAAAAGTTCACCAGCGATTTAAAAATTTAATTATCGCAGCCACCGGCACCGGAAAAACAATCATGGCTGCATTGGACTACAAACGACTCTATGATGAACATAAAAAATTGAGCTTGCTTTTTTTAGCACATCGAAAAGAAATTTTAAAACAATCACAAAATACTTTTCGTATGGTGCTTCGAGATTCTGATTTTGGAGAATTACTCGATGGTGCGAACAAACCATCTGAATGGCATCATGTCTTTGCATCGGTTCAATCTTTATATAGAGATCACTACTTGTCGGAATTAAATTCTCAACATTTTGATATGATCATCATCGATGAATTTCATCATGCCGCCGCTAAAACATATCAGAACATTTTATATCACTTTAAACCGACCTATTTATTAGGCTTAACGGCCACTCCCGAAAGGGCTGATGGATTAGATATTTTACACTGGTTTGATGGGAAAATGGCGGCTGAATTGAGGTTATGGGATGCTATCAATCAAGATCTATTGGTGCCATTTCAATACTTCGGAATCAGTGATGGCATGGATTTATCTAGTATTTCTTGGAATCGTGGACGATATTCTGATTCTGAATTATCCCAATTATATACCGCAAGTGATCAAAGAGCTCGTTTGATTTTCAATGCCCTTTTAGACTACATAGGTCCTATCAAAAACTTAAAAGCCATTGGCTTTTGTGTTGGTATCGATCATGCCAATTTCATGGCCTCTTATTTTAATAAGAATGGCATTTCAGCAATGGCCATCACTGGACAAACTGATTTAAAAGTCAGAGAGAAAGCAATCAAGGAATTAAAAAATGGAACAACAAAGATCATTTTTGCAGTAGATATTTATAATGAAGGGGTGGATATCCCTCAAATCAATACGGTCCTTTTCTTGAGGCCAACAGAAAGTGCCACGGTTTTCCTTCAACAACTAGGGCGTGGTCTTCGTGCACATCGAGATAAAGATTGTTTGACGGTCCTTGATTTTATTGGAGGAGCCCATAAAGAATTTCGTTTTGACCTACGTTATAAAGCCTTATTAGAAACCCGCTCAAGAATAGAAGTGAAAAAACAATTTGAGTCTAGGTTTCCATTTTTACCTAGTGGCTGTGCCATTCAATTTGACAAACGGAGTCAAGAAATTGTTTTAGAAAACATCAAAAAATCGATTAATAACAACATCAATAATCTTTCGATTGAACTAACATCTCTTGGGCCCGATACGACATTGAAACAATTTCTCGAAGAAATCCAAATGGATGTTCGAGAATTCTATTCGAAGAAATGGTATTGGACTCATTTTCGGAGAATCGCCGGTTTTGAATCCAGTACAAAAAGCTCATCAGAGGAAAAAATTGGCAATAGAATCGGAAATATTTTTCAATTAGATGATATCGCATTGATTAGATTTTATATCCGATTATTAACGAATCCCAAAGATTATGACCTGCTTTATCCAAAGCAGCAACGAATGTTATTGATGCTGCTTTGTGTGCTATTTGGTAAAGAAGCCGCTGGAAATCCTAAGAAGTACTGGGCTCAATTATTAGAAGAACAAGCCATTTGCTCGGAATTAATCGGTTTTTTTAATCTTTTAAAAGAAATTATTGGGCATATCTCTCGACCAATTGCACTAGCTGATAAAAATATTCCGCTGAACATCCATTGCCAGTATTCAAGAGATCAAATTATGGCGGCTTTTAATGATATAAGAAAAGGAAAATTATACCACCCAAGAGAAGGGGTCTACTATAATGAAAGAACCAAATGCAATCTTCTTTTTGTGACTCTTCATAAAAAAGAAGAGGACTATTCTTCTACGACATTATACAAAGACTATGCCATCACGGAAACTCTTTTTCATTGGCAATCCCAAAGCACTACTTCATCTTCTGGCACAAAAGGATTACGACATGTAAACCATGAGATTGAAGGGATTACACCTTTGTTATTTGTTAGAAATAATAAAAAATTTGGTAATCGAACGTTGCCCTATTATTTTTTAGGCCCTGCAAAGTATCATGGCCATACTGGAGAACGTCCTATGAACATTATTTGGGAGTTAAAATATCGCATGCCGCCTGAACTATACATTGAAGCGAGAGCCGTGAGCTAATCATTTATTTTCATCATAGCCCTATTTTAGAATGCTCCTATTTTCGGGAGCCTCACAAAAGCAAGTGATTTGATGCTTTTTCTACAATAAATCAGCAAATTAATCTTGTTCCACTAAAAACCTTCCTATTCTAGTCCAATAAGTAGCCGCGAATATTTCACCCATAGTCACTAATGATATTAAATGAAACCATTAGTTTTGAATTAAACATTATACCATATCGGTTATAATATTCGATATTTCGTTGTTTTTACACCCTTAAAGGTATAAATAGGTCTAATCAGTTTTCAAAACTTTTGGAATTAAAGCGCAAAAGATTAAAGCTAACCCAAGTAAATTTAGCCGAACGATCGGGTGTGGGTTTGCGATTTATTAGAGATCTAGAGTAGGGTAAGGAATCCCTTAGATTAGATAAGGTAAATCAAGTATTGGATTTATTTGGTTTAGAAGTTGGTGTTATTAATAAAGATGATTCATGAGACAAGCAGATGTTTATTATAAAGAGATTCTTGCTGGGTTTCTTGTAGAAAATGAAGACGGTTTACATTTAAATATGATAACCCTCTATCTAAATAATCCAAGAGCGAAATCTATTAGTCTCACTTTTCCTCTTCAAAAGGAACGAACCCTTTGTAAGTAACATCTTATTTCCTTTTTTTGATGGGCTTATTCCAAAGGGGGGTTGGTTGAAATTACTATAAAAAATGGAAATTAAATTTGCTTGTTAGGTTTGGGTTGTTGATTGCCTTATGTAACGATTGTATTGGCTATGTTTCGGATACAGTCTACGAATTGATTTTAATGAGTTATTGCCTCTATTGTTATCAATCCTTGAATCAAAACGAACAAGAATTCCACAATTCTTGTGCCATCAAAATGTTTGGAACAAAACACAGTCCAATCCTATATTTTCAAAATAATCAATTAGATGAAATTGCAAAACGTATAGTGGCTAAACGTATTGCAGTTCTTGGAGTACAGCAAAAAATTTCACTTAAGTTGGACACAAAAGCAAAGCAACTTCCAAGATTAACATAGTAGGCTTTCATGGAGATTATATTTTACCCCCACCCTTTTTTTTAGAGTATCCTAAATTAACACAAAATGAAGATGTGACAATCCATCTAGCGGAAATGGTGGGAATTGAAACTTCCAAGCATGGTCTCATTCGACTGAAATCAGGAGAATTGGCTTATTTGACCAAACGTTTTGACAGAAATAAAACTGAAAAAATCGCATGCGAAGATTTTTGTAAATTGAGTGAAAATATTACTAAAAATAAATACCGAGGTTCTATTGAAAATATCGGAAACTTAGTAGATCAGCATACTAATACCAATTTGCTTTCTGAATTATATGAAATTGATTTACTCTCATTATCGCTTTGAGAGACCAATTGTAGTTTAAAAAACAAAAAATATTTTATGAATTTAAAAAGTGATTCAAAACGCAACTTAGTATAAGAATAAACGCTTCGAGCTTCAAAGATTACTTGAATTAGTATTGTTTTGCTATTTAACCGGAAATTCCGATATGCACTTAAAAAATTTTTCCTTGATTGAAAATGAGTTTCAAGAATATGAATTAAGCCTTGGTTATGATTTGTTGAATGTTAAGTTGGTTTTTCCGGGAGATGATGAAGATAATGCTCTAACGATTAATGGGGAAAAAAGTTAAAATTGAATTAAATGATTTTGACGCCCTTTCAGAAAATTTCAAAATCAATAGATTAGCTACTCAAGCAATTTATAATCGGTTCCAAAACGAATTATTCCATTAGATTTCATTTTTAGATGACATTTTTCTTTCAAGAAAAATGAAAAAAATACAAAACTCATTTAAAGAGAAACTTCCAAAAGCTTTTTGGATAAACTACAAGAATGAATGACATTAAAGGACCTCCTTTAAACCAGCGATTTGAATTGACGCAAAAAACGAATGTCATTTTCATAGAATAAACGAATATCCTCTATTTGATACAACAACATGGCAATACGTTCAATTCCTAATCCAAAGGCATAGCCACTAAACTTGTTGGAATCAATACCACAATTGTCTAGTACATTAGGATCGACCATGCCACAACCCATGATTTCGAGCCAACCGGTCCCTTTGGTAATGCGATGATCGACCTCAGTTTCTAGCCCCCAATAGATATCCACTTCAGCACTAGGTTCTGTAAAGGGAAAATACGATGGACGAAGTCTCATTTTGTTTTTTTTAAATAAGGATTTACAGAAATATTCAATGGTTTGCTTCAAGTCAGCAAAAGATACTTTTTCATTGATATAAAGTCCTTCTATTTGGTGAAACAAGCAATGAGATCTCGCCGTGATGGTTTCGCTTCGAAAGACTCTTCCAGGCGAAATAATTCTTATCGGAGGTTGGTGGCTCTCCATATGCCTGACTTGTACCGTGGAGGTATGCGTTCTCAATAAAAAGTCTTTAGGTGTTTTTAAATAAAACGTATCCTGCATGTCCCTCGCTGGATGGTGCTTGGGGAAATTTAATGCTGTGAAATTATGCCAATCATCTTCTATTTCTGGTCCTTCAGATAATCCAAATCCTATGGTAGAAAATATTTCAATGATTTTGTTTTTTACAATCGATATCGGATGGCGATTTCCCGATTCAATATTAAATCCTGGTCTGGTATAATCGAGGGCATCAGAACTTGAAATCGAACCGGGGACATGCCTTTTTAACCTTTTGACTTTATTACCTACTTCGGTTTTGAGTTGATTAATGATTTGTCCCAATTGCTTTCGGTCTCGAGGAGAAAGTTGCCCCATGGATTTAAAAAATTCCGTTACAACTCCTTTTTTGCCTAAGTATTTGATTCGAAAATTTTCAATTTCTTTAGAATCTTGACTATTAAACGATTCAACAATATTTAAATGCTCTTTAACTTTATCTATCATATCAAAAACTCTGTCGGAAATCAATTTTGATTAATTGAGTTTATTCTAACTATGTAATCTTATCAACGAATTCTAAATTGGACAGCAAATTTATTTAGAATAAAGCATTTGAAAACTATAAGAATCAAGCGGCTTGAATTCATGAAATGACGGCCCTTTGGGTTTTGCTGTATCAAATAAAGCTTTAATCTTTTGTGCTACTTCTAGCAAAGAGGGATAGGTTGTCTTCTTTAATTGGTTTTAAATGGTCACACGACCCTTCCAATGAATTTGAACCTAGCCTCCACTTAATTCAGTTTTAGAAAAATATTCCAATATCGCCGTTTTAATCAAAACAATTTGTTCTCCGGATTTAAGATTCGGAAGTTTTTCTTCTAACTTAAAATGTGGCCAACCGTCTTGATCATACTGATCAAAAGAGTAATATCCATACGGTTCTAAAATAGTACAGATGCCAATATGAATTAAATTCATATTATCGTCTTTTCGAAATCTTTGATGGGGTTTATTATATTCTTGTAATCCGATGAGATAGAGAATCCCTTCTAGGTCAATATCTTCGCCAGAAGAAAATTTTTTTGAAAGTTTTTCAACTAATGAATCCCATTTTTGTTTCTTATCCACTTTAAACTCATATTGATTCACAAATTTAATTAGCCGATCATAAATGAGTATATGGCATAACTTTGCAACTATCAAGCGGATTCCTAATCTATACCTTCTAATTGGTATTTTTGCGACGCGTTAGGATTTGGGTTTAGAACTTTTTTGACTGTTTATTTATCCCCAACTAAGGCATTATTGCTTATGTTACTATACTAAAGTCTATCAAAAAAGTTGAATTTTTAGCTTTTTTAAATCGATGGATTACTATCTTTTAGATATTATTGGCGGGATCATCATTCTCATCGGCACCATTAGAGGATATTCCAACGGTTTTGTCATTGAACTGACCCAAATAGCTTCTGTATTTATAGGAATTATCATTGCACTAAAATATACCAATGTCATTGCTGCTTTTGCTCATCAACAGATAGCATTTAGTTTTGAATTAATTCAAATTGTTGTGTTTTTTATTCTATTTGCTCTTGTGGTCATGATCATGCGTTTTATCGGAAATCTCATCACAAGACTCTTAAAACTCATTTTTCTTGGCTGGTTCAATCGATTACTAGGCATTGTCTTTGGAGTCATCAAAGCCATGTTATTACTTTGTTTACTAGCCGTAATAACGCAAAGAGTCAATGAAATAATCCATATCATTCCACAAGTTTATTTTGATCATTCGATTCTATATCAATTTAGCCTTGATCTAGGAGAATCCATACTAGACTTCTTTAGTAAAAAGACCATGAATACATCGAATGGGGTTCAAACGATTGAGCTATTCAATACGCTTTAAATCCACATGATTCACCCAACCACTAGCCCCATTGGCAAGTCGAATACTTTGCCATTGTTCTAAGTTTTCAATCAACTCTACTTTCGTTCCTTCATGAAGATAAAATTGAATTTCAGATCGCTCATTAGGTTCGGAATAAATCGCTATCTGTTCTGAAAATATAATGGCATAGATGCGATTGTTTTTGTAGTTATTTAAATGATATGTTGTAACCGAAGATAACATCCACAATAACAAAAAGAAGCCCATGGCCCCAAATAAAAGTTTTTTTTGACTAGGAGCATTTAACCATAAAAAGAAAATAAACAAGATTAATATGATCCATCCTATAATAACGGTTATCAATGCCCATCGATCGATTGAAAACAGTCTAAAATAATTTGATAGTAACTGATCAATTGGAGAGGCTCTTAAAGGAACAATGGTATCTAATGTCATATTCTGAGCAAATTCACTATTGATTAAAATATCTTCATTGGTGGGATCTAGTAATTTTGCTTTTTCAAAATAAAAATTAGTTTGGCCGACCATATTGAGTCGATAATAACTATTGGCCATATTGAAATATAATTCCGGACTATGTTTGCCTTGTTCTAAAATTTGATTGTAGAATAATAGGGCTTGCTGAAATTCTCCATTATTATAGGCTTTATTTCCTTGACTAAAAATTTCTTCAAGAGATGATTGACCCCAAAGTAACATCGGACCCAAGCTGAACAATAACAAGAAACCCATCAGTTTACCATTGATATTGCAAGATATCACTTGTACGGAATTCATTTTAAAGTTGTTTGTCTAATTGGACCATGATTCGACTAGCTATTTCAAAGTCCTCTGCCATATTACCTGTTAATCCTAATCCATATCGAGCTTTTTCGCAATTACTTAATAATGCGATGAATTCTTGTATAATCTTATTGCCCACGCCATGATGATGCAGTAATTCTTGTATTTTGTCCTTACTGAATTCAATGGTTTCAATTTTAAGTTTGGCTTTTAAATACGTGTGAAGTCCTTTTTCAAGAGCCAAATAAAAAGCCGATGGTTGATTTATTTGCTTTTTTGCGGCACTTAAAAACTTTTTAGCCAATCGATTGGCGGTCTTTTGTTGTTTCGATATTGGATCTGATTTTCGATCAAATAGAAGTTTTTTAATACCTAATCCGGTGAGTATCAATAACCATGGGGTTAAAAACAATATCCAAAACAGCGTGCTCAACCAAAATCCCTTTTCTGAAATACTTTCTAGCACCGTATTGAGCTTTATGAATCGAAAGGATTTTGTTTCACCGGTCACCAAATTGATTGGTTGATTGGATTGATTAACCGTTGAAATGGCAGATGCAGAATCTCCATAAACCGAAATCATTTGTTCTTGTGAATTGATCATTTTATAGACCTCTTGTTTGGGATCGAAATAAGAAAAGGTCAATGATGGAATTGGATAATTTCCTTGAATTCTCGATACAATGGTATAAATGTCTTCGACTTGTCCACTTGAAGAACTCCCTTGAATACCAATGTTTTCTTGCCTCTCTGGCTGAAATACTTCAAGACTACTAGGGGCAATCAATTTTGGTAAGGGAAATAATCCCAGATTACCTCTGCCTTCAACTTTAACGCTGATTTGAAGTGATTCTGAGGCATTCAAACTAGTTTTATTGGCTAGAACATTAAAATCAAACGTGCCTACGGCTCCAGAAAATCCAGCGGGTTGTCCTTCTAAAGGCAACTCTTTTACATTGATGCTACGAGGGTTGGTACTCATATTTTCTTGCACTTGGTTATAGATGCGACTACCAAATAAATCTCTTCGATTGGTCGGAACACTAATCGTCATTCCCAAAACCAAAGGTTCTAATTCGATTATTCCTGACCGTTGCGGATAGAGTAATACTTTCTTCCATAGCACTTCATTATAGGGTTGACCATTATAAGAGCCTCTAGGATTGACCTTGATTTGTCCAATATCCATGTTGTTACTCCAAAAGTCTGCATACGATGGGGTATTGATTTGAGAGACATCAGAAATATTGATGGGATTTTGAAAATATAATTT
Organism: Flavobacteriaceae bacterium; assembly: GCA_965221765.1. Lineage (GTDB taxonomy): Bacteria > Bacteroidota > Bacteroidia > Flavobacteriales > Flavobacteriaceae > Bin25. The sequence goes on along the minus strand of OZ244911.1, from coordinate 804,111 downwards.
GTATTCCACAAGTACTCCTTGATTAATATACGGTGAGGTATTGGAAATATGGGCTACTAAATGGACATTGTCTTCTATTTGAAATTGGTAATTATTGGGGTCATTGGGTCTTTCAACGGCATCGGTAACTTCAACCGTTACTGGCAAGGTTTTATACTCTTCGCCATCAATCATTACTGTGGCTTGTTCAATTGTGATGACCCCTTTTCTGTTGGGTTGCAAAAAATAAGAATATGATTTTGAAAATGAACTCACTCCATTGATGTATTGACGAGATACACTTTGTGAAGGGCCACTGACGACTCGAAATCCTTCAAATGAAGGTGGAATAAAGTTATCTCCATTTTCATTCATGACAAACTCGACCTGTAAATTTTCGTTCAGTCCAAGTTTATCCCTACTTAATTTGGCTTCAAACGTAACTTGTGCAATGACATTAAGGGGTAATATCAAACAAAACCAGAGCAAAATGGATACTTTGCCTCCCATGTCTACCAATCTTTTCTTGCACTTTGAGCCGTTCCTCTTACTCTTTGTGCATTGATTTTTTCTTGTACATTTTTCTCTTGATTATCCATTGCTTGAAGAAGATTCTTTATTTGCTGAGGAGATAATCGGCTTTGTCGTTGCTGTTGTTGAGGGTTTTGGTCTTGACCAGATTGATTATCTGGTTGATTCTGCCCATCCTCTTGATTATCCTCCGAAGAATCATCTTCCGATTGATTTTTATTTTGATCGGACGGATCATTTTCTGGCTGCTTTTGGTCTTCTTGATTCTGTTCCGGTTGATCATTCTGTTGTCTTTCTTGTTCCAAAAGAGCTTTCGCCAAGGCATAATTGTACCGTGTTTCATCATCTTTAGGATTGTTTCGAAGTGCATTCTTATACGCTTCAACGGCCCGAGGATAATCCTTTTTTTTCATCAAGGAATTTCCCAAATTATGAAATGCTTTATGTCTATTTTCATTGGATGTGGCTAGTTTTTGAGTTTGAAGAAATCGCTGGGAGGCTTCTTGATAATCTTCGCTTCGGTAATGAGCATTCCCTAGATTATATACTCCTTCCATCTGTTGAGGGGACTTAGAAATCGCTTTTCTATATTTAGATTCGGCTTCGGTATAGGATTCTTCAATTAATTTTTGGTTGCCCTGATAAATTAAATTTTGAGCATCTTGGGCCTGTACTGAACACCAAAAAAAGCTTACGATTCCAATCAAAAGGGGAGGTTTCATGCTACTTATTTTCATTAAATAAATTCATTTTTTGAATCCATATCGTCTTGGTCTCAAAAATAAATATATCCAAAAAGAGCAAGACAATCACTAGGAGTATAAACGGTTGAAACCGATCTTTGTAACTAACAAATTCTTGACTTTCAAACTCTTTTTTATCAATTTGATCTAGGGATTGTGCCACAAAATCCAAAACAGCTTGTGTATCGTTACCATCTTGATATTGACCTTGAGACATTTGAGCAATGCTTTGAAGGATTTGGTTGTTTCGCTTGGTAATAACCACATTTCCATCAATATCTTTTTTATAGGATTCAATCACGCCTTCTTGTTTAATTGGTATTGGAGCCCCTGTTTCTGTGCCGATTCCAATGGTAAATATTTTAATGCCTTTCTCTATGGCGGCTTCTATAGCGCTTTCAATTTGCTGCTGATGATCCTCACCATCAGTCAAAAGAAAAACGATTTTATTTGCTTGATTGGAGGAATCAAAATAAGAAGACGATAAATTGATTGCACTTGATAGGGCCGTTCCTTGAGAAGATAACATATCGGTATTCAGTGCTTGCAAAAACATTTTAGCGGCGCTGTAGTCTGTAGTAATGGGTAATTGTGGAATAGCTTGAGCCGCATAAGCCACAATACCAATTCGATCACTAGCTAATTCAGAAATAATAGAATGGACCAAATGCTTGGCTTTTTCTATTCGATTCGGAGCCACATCTTCGGCGAGCATACTTTTAGAAACATCAACGGCAAAAACGATATCCACTCCTTGCCGTCTTATCGTTTCGACTTCTGATCCTATCTTAGGATTCACCAAGGCCATGGTCAATAATCCGATGATGAAGGAAAAAAGAAATAGTTTAAGTCCAGGCTTGAATTTTGAACGGTTTGGTGAAAGAATATCGAGCATTTGTGGTGTTGCAAATGCTTTTTGTGCTTTATGTTTCCATCGTTTTACCATATAATACCCCAGCCAAATCAGTGGCAAAAGCAATAAAACATAGAAATAGGTGGTATTGTCTAGTTGATACATCTAAATAAAACTTCTAAAAAGGGTTTTTTTCAAGGTCCACTGCACTACCAACAAGATCAATCCCATGATGACTGGGATTCGATATATCTCTTGGTAATTATAATATTTAAATTCTTCTATTTCTGTCTTTTCTAGTTTATTGATTTCCTCATAAATCTCTTCTAAACTACGGTTGTCGGTTGCTCTAAAATACTGTCCTCCCGTCGATTGGGCTATTTCTTGTAATAATTCTTGATCGATTTCGACTTCGGTCAATCCATATTGAAATTGACCGTTTGGCAATATGGCTATAGGGGCCATGGCCTGTCCATTACTTCCCAAACCGATGGTATAGGTTTTTATATCGAACTCTTTGGCCAATTCCACCGCTGCTAGCGGATCAATAAAACCCGAATTATTGACGCCGTCGGTCAATAAAATAATGACCTTACTTGTAGATTGGCTATCTTTTAATCGGTTGACCGCGGTGGCCAAACCCATTCCAATGGCCGTGCCATCTTCTATTACTCCTTGATAGGATACTTGACTGAGGGCATTTTTGACAATCGATTTATCACTGGTAATGGGGGTTTTAGTATAACTCTCTCCGGCATAAACGACTAATCCAATTCTATCGGTATAGCGATCTTCAATAAAATTAGCAGCTACTTCTTTTAAAGCGGTCAATCGATTGGGTTTTAAATCCCTAGCCAACATGCTTGATGAAACATCAATTGCCATGACAATATCAATCCCAAAAGAAGTGAATGATCGCGTGGAAACATTCACTATTTGGGGACGAGCCAATCCCAAAATAAAAAATCCCAGAGCTATTAACTGTAAACTCGGCAATACGGGCAATATTTTTGAAATGAACGATGTAGAATGTTTGAATCCTTCTAACGATGATAGTTTGACCAATGGTTGGGAACTATTCCAGAAGAAATAATAGCCGGCGGCTCCGATTGGAATCAGAAATAATAGCCATAAAAATTCTATATTTTCAAAAACTATTTGATCCATCTTGATTTTGGATTTCAAAACTTTCTAGGATACGGTCTTTTATCTCTGATGCGTACCGATCATCAGTTGGATACATCAATTTGAAATTGATTTGCCTTTGCTCAAATAATATCAATATCACTGTAAAATCATAGCGGTTTGTCTGGACTAGATTGTCACTAGTATAGTCAAATCTTCCTTCAATGGAAATGGCTTGGTCTCCTCTTGGCAAGGTGATTTGATTCCCATCAATAAAAATATTATGCCCCCCTAATTCTTGAATCTGGTCCGCCACTTTTTCAATAAACATCTCACCACTAGATGGCGCTATTGAATCTTGACCTTGAGTCACTCTAGATCCCTGATCAAAGGGGCCATGGTATAGCGAACTATAAAATCTATCTCCCACCACCCCTAGTTCAAAAAGGGATTCTTGTCGCTTTGTGGTTTCTTGGCGAATGAGTACTTGGGGGGTTGTCAATTGAACCGAAGGCCAACCATATTCCGATTGGACCCAGTTGGATTGCATCATTCTTTTTGTTGGATATCCCAAGAGGGTATCTCGAACCGGATAATAGCCATAGATAAGCATGGAGACCACCAATCCGGTGACCAAGAGTCCGAAAAAAGAACCAAATCCATAGATCAGCTGCTGTCTTTTTTTCTTTTTTGCAAGCATCATTTGAAAAGCTTGGGTTTCTTTTAATTCCTCTTCGGTAGGTTCTGGTAGGGCTTGTCTAACATCAATGACGGTTGATTGTACCAATTCTTTGTCACTATGAGCAATCTGTGGGTCCAGTTGCATTCGAGCAAATTTTACCATATCCGCATTGTTAAGGGCGCCCTCTAGATCCATAATCCATTGAGAATCTAATGGGAGTTCTCTTTCTTTTTGGTATTGTTTGAGTTTATCCAATAATTCTCTTGAAGTACTCTCTAAGGCATCAATATCGGTTTCATTTTCTAAATAATACCTCAAAATATCAATCAATTGGGTATAGAAATCTTTGTAATCTTTTTGAGATTCTAATTTTTGATTGTCTAAATTTTTTAAATCTTTTAGGGCTTTTTCAAAAGGGGACAATCCTAATTCTTGTAGTTTTTTTTGTTTTTTTTTGAAAAAATAAGTATTGACGATTCCAGCCAAGATAAACAACCCTAATAATGCATACAAACTGATTCGAATCCATCGATCATAATTTCGACTCATACCTACAAAGGGTTTGATATCAAATAGGGGTTGCTGCAATGTATCGACCACTACGGTATGGACCCTTATGGGAATGGAATCACTGACTTGGATAAATCCATTGACAAAAACGGCCTGTTGGGGAATAATATAATTTCCTGAATCGAATTGAATCAGTCCATATTTTTTAACAAACGTATAATGACTTTGGGATTTGATGGTATCTAGCAGACTTTCTTCGATAATTTCAAATGGCGTAACTCTTGGATTAGCCGGAAATTCAACTTGAGCAAGCGTATCAATCGTCAACTCTAATGTCAGATTCAACCGCTCTCCAATTTTAAGTTCTGTAGTATCGACTTTAGCTTCCAAACCGGTTTGGATTTGACCATAGCTCAGAGAACATCCCAAAATCAAAAAAATCAATCCTTCTTTCATTCTTTTACCCTCTAGTTTTAAAATAATTGAGTAATTTCTTGACATACGATTGATCTGTTCGGCAATTGACCACACCTGCACTATTCCGTTGAAATGCCAACTGAAACTGTTTTTCGAGATTATTAAAATATCCATCATATTTCATGCGATTGGCTTTTGATGCGGTATTGATCCAAGATAGTTTTCCGGTTTCAGCATCTTTGGCTAGTGTAACACCAATATTTGGCATCCTTTCTTCTCTCGGATCATAGATCCGAATCCCTGTTAAATCGTGTTTTTTAGCCGCAATACGAAGTTCTCTTTCATAGTTATCATCAATAAAGTCTGATAATAAAAAGGCAATGGCTCTTTTTTTAAGAACCGATGAAATAAATTCCAATGAATGTCCAATATTGGTTTTGGATGTCCGTGGTTCATATTCCAATAGTTCTCGAATGATTCGAAGGAGATGAGAACGCCCCCTTTTTGGAGGAATATATTTTTCAACGGTTTCTGCAAATAAGACCAATCCCACTTTATCATTATTTTGAAGCGCTGAAAAGGCCAGCGTGGCAGCAACTTCTGTGATAATCTCTCTTTTTAATTGATGGACGGTTCCAAATACTTTTGATCCACTTAGATCGACAACCAGTAATAGCGTTAATTCTCTTTCTTCTTCAAATATTTTGACAAAGGGTTGATTATAACGAGCGGTGACATTCCAATCAATGACCCGAACATCATCCCCATATTGATAGCCTCGAACTTCGCTAAAGGTCATTCCTCTCCCTTTAAAGGCACTATGGTATTCTCCTCCAAAAATATCGGCCGATAATCGACGGGTCTTAATTTCTATTTTTCGGACTTTTTTAAGTAATTCTTTAGCATCCATCACAAAATCATTTGAATATTAAAACCATTCCCCTATTTTGGATTGTTTGAACGATATTGTTTCACCCATTGCTAACAGCACCATCAACCATTCTACAGCACTAAAAGTTGATCCCTTAACTCAAGGCACTTCAACTTGATTGACAATTTGACTGATGATATTTTCCGAAGTGATATTCTCAGCTTCTGCTTCATATGTCAAGCCAATACGATGCCTTAACACGTCATACACCACAGCTCGAACATCTTCTGGAATGACAAAACCTCGGTGCTTTAAAAAGGCATAACATTTGGCAGATAGCGCCAAATTGATGCTCCCTCTAGGGGAAGCCCCAAACTGAATCATGTGCGTGAGATCGGATAACTTATAGTCTTGAGGATTTCTTGTTGCAAAAACCAAATCCAATATATATTGTTCGATTTTTTGATCCATGTAGACATCCAAAGCGGTTTGTTGTGCCGAAAGGATTTGATTGATATTCACAACCGCTTTGATTTCCACTGAATTTTTTTGCAAATTGCTTTGCATGATTTTTAGTTCTTCGGTAATGCTGGGATAGTCGATGACAGTTTTCAGCATGAATCGATCCACTTGAGCTTCAGGTAACGGATAGGTTCCTTCTTGTTCTACAGGATTTTGTGTGGCCATCACTAAAAAGGGAGCAGTTAATTCAAACGTAGAGTCTCCGATGGTGACCTGACGTTCTTGCATAGCTTCTAATAACGCTGACTGCACCTTTGCAGGAGCTCTGTTGATTTCATCTGCCAAAATAAAATGAGCGAAGATGGGGCCTTTTTTAATCGAAAAATCATTTTCTTTAATATTATAAATCATCGTCCCTATGACATCTGCCGGCAATAAATCAGGCGTAAATTGAATTCTAGAAAAAGATCCATCTATGGCCTTAGAAAGCGTATTAATCGTAAGGGTTTTAGCCAATCCTGGAACGCCTTCGAGCAATATATGCCCTTTGCCAATCAAGCCAACCAAAAGGCTATCCAACATGTGTTGTTGGCCAACAATGACTTTGCTCAATTCTAAATGGAGTAAATCAACAAACGCGCTTTCAGTTTTAATTCGCTCGTTTAATTCACTAATATCTACTTGTTTCATATTTCTTTATGATTATCAAATATTGTAACGTAAAATAGGGCAAAAAGTTACAATTTATTGCGATATCCTTGTGCCATTAATTTAAAAACTATATGATGCCAATATTTTCAAAATGGGTATTTATGGCTATGTTATCTATTTTCCACCATCCATATTAAGTCAGAATTTTATTTTTTATGTTGCAATCAAACAGTTCGTAGATTTATAGTTAGTGAGGTCTTATTTCAAAGGAGACCTTTAAATAATGCAAAATCAAAAAAATAGGATGCGGTGAGAAAACCATGTTTCTTTTTCAAGCAATGGATCCACTCATTGGACCTTGCTTTCTTCCAAAAATCACGATATTTCTCTGATTTTGGCCTATTTGGCTCGTTTCCCCTTGGTTTTTGAGCCGAATAGAACGTTGAGAGCTTTTTTTCTTGATTCTCCTTTTTAAGTTGGCATGAGAGCCATCATACTTGATGATCTCTTTAAATGATAGGCCATGGACTCCAAGATAGGTTGGTGATGGACTTTTTCTAATCTTTTAAATCGAGTGACTTGACAGCCAAACCAGCGAGCCAAACCACTTGAAGGTTTGTTCCACCACCCAACGTTCTTGGCTGATGGGGTTGTTTTACTCTTTCTATGGCTTAGTCAAAAGCTGGTTACGATCCCCCTTTTCTATCACTAAAGAAGTACTGCCCATCGCCTCTAAGAGCTAGTTATTCTCTTTTGATGGGTCGCCTTTATTAGCCAACACTCGTTGTCGTTCTTCGACCGAAAGACTTTCTATCAAAGGCTGGAGATCTTGACGGTCCTACTCATTGGCCACCACCGTGTGTACCCTAGCATCAGACCTTTTCTGGTCGTGGCCATATGTACTGTTGGTAACCATCATCGGTCGTTTTTCTTTTTTTGAACCAACGAGCTTCATGGTCGGCATGGGGACGATCTTCTTCTAGTTACGCATGATCGCTTTCTTCGGCTTAGAGTGCCTGGCTCTTTACGCTGGTCTTCTTTTCGGTCTTGAGCCATTTTCTTGGGTTGACCTTTGGGCATAAAGAGACTAGTGTTGCTGCTGGTATCTACCACGGCCGTGCCTTGAATGATCACTTGTTTTTCGGTGAGCGGTCGATGGATTTCTTCCATGATGCTTTGATCAATCGTTTTGGCCGTCAACTCCCAACAGAAGCGAGACCGCGTGCGATGGTTGGGAAGGGCATCTGCTAGGTCTCAATCACAAAAAGCGGTGCATCGAATACGGTCTTTAATGAACTCTTGGGTCCGAACATCCGATCAATGAAACTAGACAGAGAGGAGTTGCCTATTCAATAACATCATGGAATGCTCGATTTTTTGGCCTCGTTGTTTTTTGCCTAATGTATCGTTTTCGACCCATAAAGTCTCAATGGGTTCTCAATCGATAAGGTCGTTGATTTGATTAAAAAACGGTGGGGTCGTTGTGCGACTCCGCCCTTGATGGGGATTCAAAAAACACATGGGTTTGGATTCATAAGATTTGAAATGATGCTTATCGCGTACGATATACCAAAAAGTAACAATAAAAACCAATGGTCAAATAAAAAAGGGATTTTCGATTAAATCCTTTTATCTTAGCGGGAAATCAAAATTTTAGTGCAAAGGTCTCTATATCAAAAAACTGATTCAAACGAGCCAAATCGATCTTGACATTCAACATTGGTTTTTAATGTATATAACTCATAACGGACATTCTGCCTAATGATGAATCATCGCAACGTATTAATCACTGGAGCGACAAGTGGGATTGGGCTAGCAACCGCCAATATACTTGCTCAACATCCATTTCGAGTCATCTGTTGTGGCCGTCGAAAAGAGCGCTTACAAGAAATTAAACATAATCTTGGAAAACAATGTCATACATTAAGGATTGATGTTTCTAATTCAAAAGAAGTCTTTAAGGCCATTGATAATTTACCTTCAGAATTTTCAAAAATCGATATCCTCATCAATAATGCAGGTAATGCCCATGGATTGGATTCCGTTCAATCTTCTTCAGTAGACGATTGGGAGGCCATGATTGATAGCAATATCAAAGGACTGATGTATATGACCAAAGCAGTCGTTGGTCAGATGATCAAAAGAAAATCTGGTCATGTCATCAATATGGGATCCATCGCAGGAAAAGAAGTCTATCCTAAAGGAAACGTCTACTGTGCCACCAAGTCAGCTGTTGATGCGTTTACTAAGGGACTAAGATTGGATTTGAATCCTCACAACATAAAAGTTAGTGCGATTCATCCTGGACTAGTTGAAACAGAGTTTTCATTGGTGCGATTCAAGGGTGATCGGCAAAAGGCCAAAAAAGTATATCATGGCATACAGCCTCTCATGGCTAACGATATCGCCCGGTGTATTTTGTTTGTGCTTACCCAACCAAGTCATGTCAATATAGCGGATATGGTCGTATTACCCACCGACCAAGCGAGTTCAGTTATAATCAATAGGCAATAGATTTGTTCTAAATTTGGGATCAAAATAAGCCATGTCCAAATTATCTGTTTCAGAATCTATAACAATCAAAAAAACGCCAGAAGAAGTTTTTGAATGCCTCAACAATTTTCGGACATGGTCTACTTGGTCACCATGGCTCATGGCCGAGCCACAGGCCAACGTTACCATCAGCGAGGATGGACAATCGTATCAATGGGATGGACAAGTTGTTGGTGCTGGAAAAATGAGTTTTTCTGAAATCATGCCCCAAAGCAAACTAGAAATTGATTTGGTTTTTTTTAAACCCTATAAATCAAAAGCTCTTGTGGTTTTTGAACTCCAAAAATTGGATCAAGAAACTCAAGTAACTTGGAAAATGAAAAGTTCGCTTCCTTGGTTTTTGTTTTGGATGACAAAACAAATGAATCTATTTATCGCTAATGATTATAAAAGGGGGTTGAGGCTACTGAAAGATTTTTTAGAACTTGGCAAAGTCCACTCTCAATTAGATTTTATTGGTATTGAACAAATCAATCAGGTGCATATTGTAGGAAAACGATATCAAAGTTCGGTCAGTGATTTTAAAGTCAATATCGAAAAAAACTTTGGCAGTCTCTTTGAATATTGTACGTCAAATTGTAATAAAAACATCCAACATATAGGCTATACTTTATATCATAAATTTGATTTTGTTAAGGATCGTGTCGATTATACCGTTGGGCTATCCGTTTCTGAATTTTCAAAACAATTATCCCAGGGCTATACATTTCAAACCATTCCAAAATTAAAAGTATATTCTATCATACATATTGGCAAGTACGATCATTTAGAAAATGCTTGGGCCTCGGTGATGATGCACCAAAATGCTAAAAAATTCAAGGCACAAAAGAAAATGCCTGGAATAGAAATCTATCTCGATAACCCAAGTAATACACTTGAAAAAGACATCAGAACCAAAGTTTCCATCCCTGCCAAATAGCCAAAAACTCTTGGAATAAGTTTTCATCATGTCTTCTTTTACAAAAAAGGAAAATATAGTGGTATTTTGTTAATTTTTTTTAATAAATAGTTGTTATACTTGAAAATATTTTACAGCCTTTTTCTGTTATACTATTCTGCTCTATATTGACCATTTATGATATTAGTTTGCGCCCTATTTTGGTTGATTTTATGCAACATTATTTAAACAAACAATCGTGGGTCTGCTTGGGAGATTTTCAAGACTGCCCTTTAATACTCATTAATTCATTATGATTTTATGAAACGTTTTATTACTGTAAAGTATAAAAATCTGATTGGATTTTTACTATTTTCTTTTGTAAGTATGGGAGGTGCCATCGCACAAACATCTTACAATCTTTATGGGGTAGTCACCGATGATACTGGACGTCCAGTGGTTGGAGCATCTATTTTTATAGATGGTACAACTTCTGGAACCGTTTCGGATTTTGATGGTAATTACTTAATTAATGCATCTCTTGATCAAGGTCAGTACACTATCGTTGTCAGTAGTGTCGGTTATACAACCAATCGATTTACTATAGAGCTTGGACTAGATGACCAAGTTCAAACTGATGTTACATTGCAACAAGATATTCTTGGACTCGATGAGGTAGTGATTATTGGATCAACCGAAGGAGTCAATAAAAGAACTCTCGGTAATGCAGTATCTACAGTACGATCTGAGGCTTTGATCAATAATGCTGCAACTGCAGTGGACCAAGCCTTATCGGGCAAAATTCCAGGAGCTCTTGTTCAACAGAATTCAGGAGATCCGGCAGGGGGTATTAGCATTCGACTCCGAGGCCCTAGTACCATTCAGGGAAGTTCCGATCCACTTTATATTGTTGATGGGGTTATCTATAGTAATGCTTCTTATGCACTGATTGATGTTGGGGGATATTCACAGAACCGATTGGTGGATCTTAATCCAAACGATATTGAGCGAATTGAAGTCGTGAAAGGGGCGGCGGCCGCTGCTATTTATGGGGCGAGAGCTAGTAATGGGGTAATCCAAATCTTCACGAAAAAAGGACAGAGTGGGGATCCTAGAATCAGCTTTACTACAAATCTGAAAGTGAATGAATTGCGTAAGCAAATCGATTATAATAAAGAACCTATTCGATTTACGAGTTTTTCAGCTACCGACTTGAATACCGAACCCGTGGAACGATATAACTATCAAGACTTTATTTTTGAAACGGCTTATGGCATCGAAAACTTCCTTTCTGTCAGTGGTGGCGCTAATCAAACCAGGTACTATATTTCAGGATCTTATCTCGATAATGGTGGTATTATTAAAAACACCAATTTCCAAAGATACGGTCTAAAACTCAGTATTCAACAACAGTTTGGCGAATGGCTTGATGCCAATATTGGGTTGAGCTATAACAGTAGTAATTCAAAAGATATTCCCAATGGTGGAATAGCGGCTGCTTATGGCGCATTAACTGGTTTTTTGTTTAGTGAAAACTCTGTGGATCCTCGACCAGATGAATCGGGTGTTTATCCAAGGACTTCTCTCCTTGTGGCAAGAACCAATCCCCTCGAAGCGGTTGATCGATTTGACTTTCAACAAAAGACCAACCGGGTAGTTGGAAGTCTTGGGTTGAATGCAAAACTAGGCCAGGGGCTTACTGCTAACTACTTGTTTGGAATCGATTATTTTGGACAAATTGCAACAGCTTTTATTCCAAAAAACAATACGTCAACCCAAGCCGATGGATTTGGACGAAGATCAGATAATACCAACTTTCAGTATAATAGTGATTTGAACTTTGTGTACCGTACTGATTTGACTCCAAGCATAAAGTCCACTACCACTCTTGGTGGATCTTGGCAGTATTGGGAACGGTATCGAATTGGAATCAATGCTGAAAATCCGCCGATTTTGGTCCAAGTGGTTGGTGACTTCCGAGAGCCTTCTTTGGGTGAAACTAGAGCAAAAATTAGTTATTGGGGATCATTCCTTCAACAGTCATTCAACATCAGTGATAAACTCTACTTAAATGGAGCTCTCCGATTAGATGGTGCTTCTTCTTTCGGAGAAGATAACCGTAACCAAATTTTTAGTAAAGCCAGTATTTCATACGTGCTTTCAGAAGAAGAGTTTTTCAAGAACCTCTTTGGAAATGGTGATTTTAAATTGCGAGCATCTTGGGGAGAAGCTGGAAACTTAACCGCCATTGGTCCGTACTCTAGATTCACCACCTTTAATCCTTCCTCTCATAATGGTGCCACAAGTCTCCTTGCGGCGACCAATAAGGGCAACGAAGAAATTGCACCAGAAAGACAAACAGAAATAGAAGTGGGTTTCGATCTTGGTTTACTCAACAACCGAGTGGGGATTGAATTCACTTTATATGACCAAGAAGTAAACGATCTTCTACTCTCTACAATATTGGCCCCCTCTACCGGATTCTCATCTGCCGTTGGGAATGTGGGAAAACTAACCAATAGTGGTATCGAACTCCTACTTAGGGCTTCTCCCATATGGAATAAAAAGGTGCAGTGGAACATCACCGCCACTTATTCTAGTAATAAAAATGAAGTCACCGATATTGCTGGTAGCGAGCGAATTGGTTTATCTAATAGTTTTGCAACTAGTTATGTTATCGAAGGAGAACCTCTCGGTGTCTTTTACCGAGCTTCCTATGAACGAGATGATAGTGGCGCAATTGTCAACACAGGAACTTATCCCTATTTTAAAAATGGAGGGAATGCTATCATCGGAGATCCTAATCCTGAATGGTTTGGGTCCTTAATCAATGAAGTGACGGTCGGTGATTTTAGTTTTCGAGTTCAGTTCGATGCCGTTCAAGGTCAAGATGTCTTTAACTGGAACCGAAGATTGCTCAATAATTTATTATTTGGTGGAGGGCCAGGCGTTGGATCCGAACTCCGAGGAGATCTTCCAAAGAGAACCGGTGGCGGTCAAGCTGGAATTTTTGAAGAGTTTGTGGAAGACGGATCATTTATCAAGCTTCGAGAGTTGGCCATTACTTATAATCTCAGAAAACCCATCAAAGGAGTCGATAATCTTCAACTGAGTTTGGTGGGAAGAAATCTCATATCATGGGATGATTACCAAGCCTGGGATCCTGAAATCAATACAACAGGTCAGAATAACGGTGTTAGAGGTTTTGATTTTGCTGGTGTGCCTATTCCAAGGACCATACAATTGGGCATCAATTTCACACTTTAAATTTGTTATGATGAAAAAAATGAGACATTCAAAATATTTTTTAGTATCCATTGTATTTGCAGCCCTTTCTATATCCTGTGAAACTGAATTTTCAAACCCTAACTCGGTTTCTGAAGATTTAGTATACACGACTCGTGATGGCGTCATCGCTGCTGCCGTTGGATTGCAACAAATTTATTCCACTACTGGTGTTCGATGGATTATTGAAACCCCTGCCGTTACGGCACGTGAAGTGGGGATTACCACTACGTTTCAAAACATGATTGAGTTGGAAGATGGTGGTTCAGGGTTGCCCAATGAAAACGCCAATGTTGAAGGCCTATGGTTCACGATGGCTCGTGTTATAAAAACAGCCGAACAAATTGAAGCAAACATTGATGGGGTCGACCTTTCTGCAGGAACCATCAGTGGTTTAACAGCCCATGCTAAATTCTTTAAAGCATTAGCTATTGGGACTCTTGCCCAAAATTATGAGCAAGTGATTCTAGCGTCAGGAAGTGATAGTGACGCTACCTTCGTTCCTCGATTGGAAGGTTTTGCGCGAGCGATTGAATTGCTTTCAGAAGCAAGTGCAGCTCTTTCGACGCCACCTTCTCAAGAGTTTATCGATGAAATCACACAAGGGCACTATGATTTACCAAGTGCTATTAATGCCATCTCGGCACGGTATCATCTCTTTGCAGGCAATCATGCTCAAGCGATTACAGCGGCTCGATTAGTCGATATATCCAAAAAATCTGAATTCACTTACACAGCCAATGCCACCAATCCCATTTGGGCTAGAGCCAATAGTACGGCTCCCAACTTCAAAGCAAGAACACAGTTCGGACTGCCCGCTTCTTTGACCCTCGATGATGCTGATGGACGCATTGCTTTTTATCTTGATTCAAATCAAGATTTGGGTGAAGTATCCAACCCCAATGGTTACGAAGTGGTTGCCCTAACAGGGTTCTTTACTGCTTCCAGCGTGGCCATTCCAATTTATATTCCCGATGAAATGCACCTAATTATCGCAGAAGCATCGGCAAGGTCGGGAGATATTTCGGGAGCCATTAGTGCATTAAATCAAGTATTGACCGATACCGATGATCTCTATGGCATCAATGCTGGTTTATCGGCCTATGATGGAGGAACATCACAAAATGAAGTATTAGATGAAATCTATAAAAATCGTCGGGCTGAGTTATACCTCACTGGTATGAGTTTAGAGGATAGCAGACGATTTAATAGACCGGCACCCAGTGGATCGCCACAAATATTTACTGAAGAACGTAACCGGAATTTTTATCCTTACCCCAGCAGTGAAAGACAAAATAATCCAAACACGCCGACGGATCCAACAATATAGATTTTGTATCCTACGGCATACTTCGTTTAATGACAAAGACTCGGAAATTTTCCGAGTCTTTTTTTGTTTTTGAATATTCTCTAGTCAGATCGAAACAAAAATTTTAATGTTCCCAAAACCCATTATCTATTGGATTAGGAGGGACTTCAGGCTCTCTTCAAATCTTGTAATTCAAACATCGATTGAGCAAAATATTCCACTTATCCCTGTTTTTATCTATGA
Source organism: Flavobacteriaceae bacterium (assembly GCA_965221765.1). Taxonomy (GTDB): domain Bacteria; phylum Bacteroidota; class Bacteroidia; order Flavobacteriales; family Flavobacteriaceae; genus Bin25. The sequence continues at coordinate 789,020 of OZ244911.1, read as the reverse complement.
TGAGATTATCGATTCTCTTGGGAGTTGCCCAAAATGGAGATTGTCTTTGGGATTAGAATCCTTTGATAAATCATTAAAATCCCTAGGGTCAAAAATTACTTTTCGAAAAGGAAATGCCTTAACTATGTTATTAGCATTGATTAGGGAAACTAATGCTTCCGAGATCTGGTGGAACCGATTATATGATCCTCCCAACGTAGAAAGAGATAAAAAAGTTATCGCCGGATTAGATAAGGCTCAGATTGCAAATCAACATTTTCCAGGTCATTTACTCTTTGAACCAGATCAAGTTCAAACCAATGCGGGAGGGTTTTTTAAGGTATACACTCCTTTTTGGAAAAATATAAACTATCAAGAAGTTCATAAGCCAATAGCTGCACCCGTCAGACTACCAAAAAATAGTATTTGGCCCAAAAGTGATTGCTTGAATGATTGGAACATGGGAGAAAACATGCAGCATAGCGCCACTATTTTAGAAAAATATACCTCCATTGGCGAATCTGCCGCTCAAAATAAGCTAAAAGAGTTCGCTAAGCATTCGATTATTGATTATAAAACATATCGCGATTTTCCTAGTCACCATGTTACTTCTAAACTATCCCCATTTCTGACTTATGGTGAAATCTCTCCGTGGGATTGCTGGTATGAAGCTCAAAAGTATTGTTGGAATCAAAATATTGGAGCTGAAACGTTTGCCAAAGAGTTGGTCTGGCGAGAGTTTGGATATCATTTGGCTTGGCATACCCCCCATATCATGAATCAAAATTGGCGCGAGTCATGGGATCATTTTCCTTGGTGTTCTGATGAATCAGATCCTTTGGTAACCGCATGGCAAAGAGGGCTTACTGGCATTGATATCGTTGATGCAGGCATGAGAGAACTCTATACCACTGGATTGATACATAATCGGGTTCGCATGATTGTGGCCAGTTTTCTAACCAAGCATCTTTTAAAGCATTGGAAAATCGGTCTCAAATGGTTTGAAGAGCATTTGATAGATTGGGACCCGGCATCGAATGCTTTGGGATGGCAATGGGTTGCGGGTTGCGGTCCAGATGCCGCTCCTTATTTTAGAATCTTTAACCCGCTTCTACAACGAGAACGCTTTGACAAAAACCATCATTATTGCCATCAATGGATTGCAGAACTAACCCATCAACCATCACCACAAGCTTTAGATTATTTTAGAGCCATCCCCAAACGTTGGAAACACTCATCCAAGGGAGAATATCCTAGACCCATCATTGACTTATATAAAAGAAGAAATCAGGCTTTGGCGGCCTACCAGTGTTGGAAAGAACAGATGATTTCGTGAGCCATCGAGAGAACTTTGATTTTTAGGAAAAATAAAATTCAATCAACAAACGAATTTTGATTCAATCTACATAGAAATCCTACCTTTGAATCAATGCTTATAACTTTATAGATTGAGTCCGGCCATCATACTTGGTATCTTATCGCTACTGATTATCATCGCTTATGCTTTTGATGAAATAGCACGGAGAACGAAGTTTTCTGCCGTCATTTTACTAATCTTTACTGGGATCTTGGCTCGTATTGGTGTTGAATTATTTCTAGGACTCGACATTCAATCCATAACGACAATGGTTCCCATATTGGGCACCATTGGATTAATCATGATTATCCTTGAAGAAGCCGTAAATATTAAAATATCTCGTCATAAATTAAAAACGCTTTTAACAGCATTATTTACTTCTATAGCCTTACTATATATCAATATTTTATTGTTGAGTTGGATTTTTCAGCGATTTTTTGACTTTGATTTTCCATCATCTCTAATGTATAGTATTCCTTTATCCGTCATCAGCAGTGCCGTAACGATTCCCAACATAAAAGGGGGCATCACACTTGATCGTAGATTTTTTAATTATGAAACTTCCTTTTCTGTGATTTTAGGAATCGTAAGCTTTTATTATGCTGTTAGTCAATTTGAACAAAATAAATCTCCTGTAGCGACCGATGAAATAGCTTCTCAATTAATCCTATTTTCTTTAATTTTTTTAGTTTCATTGGGACTATGTTTTATATTGATTTGGGTATTGAGATTGATCCAACATCCCAGCAAATATTTTTTGATTTTATCCATCATATTTGGTCTCTACTCGATTGGCACGATTCAAAATTATCCCGTCTTATTCATCATTTTTGCTTTTGGTTTATTCATCTCTAATGCCCATCTGTTGATTCCATCAAAACTCAAATCAAAATTTGACTTTAGAAATTTTGAAACGGGGGTTGCTGATTTTAAATTATTTACTGTGGGGATTGGATTTTTAGTTCGTTTATTTTTTTCTCTAATTTTTGGATTTTCTATCGTTTATTCTGACTTTAATTCACCTTGGCCTTTTCTGTATGGTCTTGGTCTGTTTATTGTTTTATTTATTCCTAGATATCTCTTTTTTATGATATTTAAATCGATGATTTATTTTGGCAAAACTTTTCGATTGGTCAAACCAAGATTTGAATTTCAGATGGCTCCGATGTCTCATCTATCTCCTAGAATCCTAACTAGTATTTTATTATTTATACAAATTGATGCCTTGGTCACTTTTGAAATTAATAGTCGATCCATAGCTGATAAAAATTCTCTTCTCCTATTGATTGTTTATTCTACCCTATTTATTCTATTTGGCCCATCAAAATCTACATCAGAGTCACAAACGAATGATTCAAAAGGTCATCCCTTGGAACCAGAATCCATGGAATCGTCTCAAGAATATTATTACGGTGCTGAAAATGAGCCCGCCAGCGAACGATTTTCTGAATACACTCCAACTAAAAACGATGACTAACACCCTCATTCATCTCTGCTATGCCAAATGACAAGAAGTGGCATCTCAACCGTTGGATAAAGCAGTTAAAAAAGAGTTTTATTTTGCCATGAACAGAACGATATATTTTGGTTATTTAGAGGAGATGGTGTGCAACCCACTCTGAACTGAAGTGCGCTAGGTATGGTTTTTTCTTCTTTCATGTCGTTTTGAATTGGCTTTACCGTTCAGTTATACCATCTAATGCCATAGATGACCGTCCGGCCAACCAATTGATTGAGGCATTAAAAAAGGGCCTTTCGAAGTTTCGAAAAAAAGATACAATATGAAACAAGATCAAAAAATCAACCAGAACAAAGGAATTATTTGGTTTCTTCATGGATAAGGGAACTGATGTTTCGTACTTTATAAGGAAATCTATTTTGATACAATTGACTGACTATCTTTTCAATATCATCTTTGAGTTTTTGGATATTGGTTTTTTCAACTGCTGATATAAAAATGGCTTTTTGATTGCTTTTTTGCATCCATGTATGTTCCCACTCCTGCAGGCTATAGTGCTCTTTTGTTCGCCTAACCAATAAATCTTCTGGATCCCATATTTGAGGTTGATATTCATCAATTTTATTGAACACCATCAACGTGGGTTTTTTAATGCTTTCCAACTCTAATAGTATCTTATTGACTGCCTCAATCTGTTTTTCAAAATTTATATTTGAAATATCCACAATATGAATCAATACATCGGCCTGCACGACTTCATCCAAAGTACTCTTAAACGATTCTATCAATTGAGTCGGTAGTTTTCTGATAAATCCTACCGTATCCACCAATAAAAATGGAATATCTGAAAAGACTACTTTTCTAACCGTGGTATCCAAGGTGGCAAACAATTTATCTTCTGTAAATACCTTGCTCTTTGATAATAAATTCATCAGAGTTGATTTGCCAACATTGGTATAGCCCACCAAAGCAACACGAACCAAAGTTTTCCGATTAGACCGCTGGGTGGCTTTTTGCTTTTGGATGCTCTTTAATCGTTTTTTAAGCAACGAAATTTTATTTCTGACGATGCGCCGGTCGGTTTCAATTTCTGTTTCACCAGGACCTCTGACTCCGATACCTCCTCGTTGTCTTTCAAGATGAGTCCATAATCCTTTTAATCTCGGTAATAAATATTCATACTGAGCCAGTTCTACCTGTGTTTTGGCATAAGACGTTTTTGCTTTTAAAGCAAAAATATCTAGAATAAGAGCGGTGCGATCTAAAATCTTAGACTTCAAAATCCGTTCGATATTGGATTGTTGAGTGGGTGTTAATTCACAATCAAAAATTACCGTGCCAATATCTTGAGATTTTGTAAATGTTTGGATTTCTATCATTTTTCCTTTTCCCAACAGAGTTCTTGGGTTAAATGCTTTAATCCGTTGCACAAAGGTTTTGATAACAGATCCCGAGGCGGTATGGGTTAAAAAAGCTAGTTCGGTCAAATGTTCTCTTGCTGTTTCAATATCTACATCAGCATGAACAATGCCAACCAATACAACACGTTCTAATGGAGTGGATTTAGCTTCAATCATTTGAAGATTTCTTCCAATATTTAAGCGTTAACCGTTGACCATCGAATACAGCATATGAAAAATGGGATATCCAATCACCAATATTCATGTAGGTTGACTTTTTCTCTAGATTGATTTCTGTGGGTAAATGACGATGCCCAAAAACATAATAGTCTCGATGTTGTATTTTTTGCTTTTCCTTGGCATATTGCACGAGCCATTCTTTTTTTTCTCCCATAAATTTAGGCGCTCTTTGTCCAGAGATAAGCGTTTTACTTCTTGAAAGATATTGTCCTATAGAAACTCCAAAATTGGGGTGAATAAACCACTGAAACAACCATCGTAAAAATCCATTAGAAAACCCTTTTTTCATTACTTTATATCCTTTGTCTCCCGGCCCCAAACCATCACCATGGGCGATATGAAATTTTTTACCTCCTCGTTCAAAATCACTTGGTTTTCGATGCACCATAATCCCTAGTTCTTTAGTAAAATAATCTTTAATCCACAGATCATGATTGCCCACAAAAAAATGAATTGGAATTCCTTGATCTGAAATTTCTGCCAACTTTCCTAGCACTCTTACAAATCCTTTGGGGACGACTTTTTTATATTCAAACCAAAAGTCAAACAAATCACCTAGTAAAAATAATTCCGTAACCTCTTTTTGGATATGATTCAACCAATCAATGAAAATTTTTTCTCTTTCCATACTCTGCTTCCAATTTGGAATGCCCAAATGTTGATCTGAGGCAAAGTATATTCTAGTTTTTGACATCAATTAAGTGCCCATTTTAAATCTTCGATAAGATCTCGAACATCTTCTATTCCCACACTCAATCGTATCAGATTTTCATAAACACCAGATTGTTCTCTTTCTTGTTTTGGGATTGATGCATGAGTCATTGAAGCGGGATGACCCACTAAACTTTCAACACCACCAAGGGATTCAGCTAGCATAAATACTTTGAATTGGCTGAGAATTTGATGAATCATCTTTGGATCCTTGGTTTTTGTTTGAAAAGAAATCATCCCCCCAAAATCACTCATCTGCTGTTTGACTGCCTGAACACGTGATCCCTCAATTAATCCCGGATAAAAGACTCTTTCGACTTTGGGATGATGGGATAAGTAGGTGACAATACTTTTTGCATTTTGACAATGGCGATCCATCCGTAGATGCAAGGTTTTGATTCCTCTTAAGGTCAAATAACAATCCATTGGTCCAGGAATGGCACCACAAGCATTTTGGATATATTTTAATCGTTCATCCATCGCTGGACTATTATATGCCATCAGTCCTAAAATGGTATCAGAATGTCCCGATAAGTATTTAGTGGCAGAATGCATCACCAACTCGGCACCGAGTTCTAGGGGTCTTTGTAGATAAGGAGTTGCAAATGTATTATCAACGGCTAAAAAAATGCCTTTTTGTTTTGCCGTTTTGGCAATGGCTCTGATATCAAGAACGCGCATCATGGGATTGGTGGGTGTTTCAATCCAAATCAGTTTGGTTTGCTGATTAATCAATGAGTCGAGTCGTCCCATATCTCTTAAATCAATAAAATCAAATTTTAAATCATACTTGGCAAATATCGTTTGAAATATGCGATAGGAACCCCCATATAAATCATTGGTGGAAATAATGTGATCTCCTGGCATAAATAATTTCAGCAAAGAATCGATCGCGGCCATTCCAGAAGCAAAAGCCAATCCAAATTTTGCTCCCTCTAGCGAGGCAATGGACTTTTCTAATGCGGTTCTAGTTGGATTATGCGTTCGACTGTATTCATATCCTTTGTGCTGGCCAGGTTGAGATTGCACATAGGTTGAAGTTTGATAAATCGGAGGCATCACCGCACCATAAGCAATATCTGGATGTTGGCCCCCATGAATTGTTTTAGAATTAAATCTGAGTTTGTGTTTCATTAAAAACAAAAGTAAAATTAATTTCTCCTAGCACGGAGTATTCTTTAGGAGTCATTACATTAGATTGTTGAACTTACGTAATGACCGAAGCATTAGGATTAATTTCAATACCTTAAAGCCGATACACAAGGATCTGAACACGCCATAAGGGACCCATCCGTATGGAAAAGAATAGCGAAAGGATTCGTAGCCATTTTATTAACAACCATGATCACTAAACGCCCCTTTAACTCTTTTTGCCAATAAGTAACCAACAAACTGCTCAAATATCAAAGGAGGCTTCCCTGCTAAATTGAAGTCTAATGAAAGATGGTTTTTTATCTTATCATCGTTGAACCAGCGTCGTAAATCATAGTATTTTTGCACCACGTTTTGCTCTCATGAAAAAACTCTTTTACCTCTCCACCTGTCGTACTTGTCAAAAGATTATGAACCAATGGAGCCTGCCCAAAGACGTGGAATTAATCAATGTCAAAAAGTCGCCTATTAATAACCGTGACTTGGAGTATCTCCGGACATTGGTTGGTTCCTACAAGGAATTAGTCAATAAGCGTTCACAAATTTTAAAAAAACGAGGTCTTAGGGTAGCCATTCTAAATGAAGAGCAAACGAAAGAATTGATTCTTAGTCATTATTCTTTACTGATACGCCCCCTTTTGATTTATGAGAATCATCTTTTTGCTGGCAATAGTCCCCATGTGATATCCCAAGCAGGGGATTTTCTGAATGAACAATAAGTCTCTTGCGCTTTTAGCAGCATTAACGGCGACACTCATTTATGGCATAAACCATACCATCGCCAAAGAAGTCATGCCATATTACGTGGGTGGGTTTGGTTTTATTTTTCTTCGTATCGCTGGGACCTCCCTATTATTTTGGCTTGCCAGTCTGTTTATCAAAGCCCCTAAAATTCGGTTAAAAGACTTTCCCATCTTATTATTAGGAAGTATCTTTGGAATGGGGGTCAACATGCTTTCCTTTTTCAAAGGATTGGAATTTTCTACACCGATCAACAGTGGCATTATCGTAACAACAACGCCCATTATCGTTATGATACTTTCCGCATTTTATCTCAAAGAGCGATTAAAAGCATTCAAATTAATAGGACTTGGCTTGGGATTATTGGGAGCACTTTTATTGATTTTCACCACCAAAGAAGCTTCATTGATTTATAATGCTCCAAATATTCCCCTTGGTAATATATTACTGATCTGCAACGCCCTAACTTTTGGAACCTATTTGGTCATCATCACGCCACTGACCCGTCAATACCATACCATTACATTGATGAAATGGATGTTTCTTTTTGGCTTTTTTTTTACCCTCCCGGTAACCTTCGGAGAGTTTTTAAAAATTCAATGGGCGGCTCTCCCTTTTGATGCCTATTGGAGAATCGGTTTTGTGGTTTTAGGAACTACATTTTTGGTTTACCTTCTCAATGTCTATGCTCTAAAAATCATCTCTCCAACCGTTGTGTCCTCGCTGGTTTATGTACAACCTGTGATTGCGATTTCTTTTGCTGTTTTCACAAGAAACGATTCCTTAGATCTTAACAAAATTATTTCATTCACGCTAGTGATGATTGGTGTTTATTTGGTTTCCAAAACTAGATAAACACCAACCAAAATCATAATGAATGAAAAGCTTATGTATTATTCGAAACGAGTTTCTCCTTCATTGGGTTGATACACATAGTTGAACGTATAGTGGCGAGATTCATCATTAAAAGCATTTGGTAAGCTTGGAGCCCCTTTATAATAGCTCAGTATTTCAACTTTTGCATACTTCCCATCATGTGTTCTGAAAACAAGCACTTTTCCTGGAATTGGATTGATAAGATTATTAGGTGGTGGCTGGTAATTATACCAACCGTTTCCACTACCCGTGGGAATGGCTGGTCCTTCTGCAGTATCTTTCTTAAAGTCGCTTTCATCAATCATGTTCACTTCATTGAAAATTCCATCAACAATATATGCTCCTCCTTGACCTGTTCTCTCTGGCTCATCATTGGAGCCCGTTTTGCTTCCACCATTGACAAGGATCGTGGTTGATCTCAATGCAATATCCCAATGAGTATCACTCGTGGTGGTTTGTCCAGTTGCAAAACTAAATTTTACAAATTCCCCCGATGGTGGTGGTGGTGGCCCTTGCTGATTTATGACCATTGCCGCCGGAGCGAATAAGTCTTGAATTTTTTTTGAGATAATCGGCTGTTTTTCTAATTCTGCAATTTGGTTTTGCAAATCCTCTATAATCGTATTTGCTTCCTGTAAATCTGTTTTACTACTTCCAACTTGTTGCTTTAAATTATCAATTTCACCTTGAAGTTTTGTTATATCCTCGGATGTGGGAAGGCCGTTTATTTTGCTATCTAAATCCGAGATTTTACTTTGTAACTCTTGTGCTAAAATTTGATCAATTTTAGCTTCTAAGGCATCGATTTCATCTTGATTATCCTCACAACTAACCAATAGCAGTGCGGATAAAAGTCCGAGATAGAGTGTTTTTCTAAGTTGTTTTTTCATTTTAAATTAGTTTTTGATTAAAATCAGTTACAAATATATTTATTTAGAATCATTCTAAATTAATAATCTTAAACAATTTTTGATTCGATGACAAAAATCATATGCTACTTTGCGTTTTAAATTACTTTTCAGAGGTCGGAAATAATCTTTGTATTTCATAAGGAATGAAAGGATATCAACCTCCAACCATACAGAACACAAATCATTATTAGATGGTGTTATAGTTAAATTGAATCCATTTAGTTTTTTACTGATTTAAAAATGACATGGTCCCCACCCGATCAATCCGAAAAGAAAGTTTGAGAGCATAACGCCATAAAAGACAAAATACCGTATTCTATAATTTCTATACTTTTAACTCGTTTCTAAACAACCACATGAGATTATTTTCAATTCTTTTTTTAGGCCTCCTAATTATGGGGTGTAAAACAAGGGCAAAGAGCGATTCGGATTCTTTTGAATATAAAGATCTTCATTCTACGTCAGTGGAAACAGAATCCAAATCAACTCAACCTAATAAATCGTCATCTGTTATAGTGGCTGAAGAGCCGATTGCAATTGATATGGATAATAAAGGAATCGGCCCGATTAAGCGCGTTCGATTTGGTAGAAAAATTGATAAAGAACTAGCACAGCAAGGAGAACATTTATTTAATACCTATTGTACTGCCTGTCACATACCCAGTAGAACACTCATCGGACCAGATGTTACGGGCGTGTATGAAAGAAGAAGTCCAGAATGGGTGATGAATCTCATTTTAAATCCAACTCAAATGTTGGCTGAAGACCCGATTGCGATTGCACTTTTAGAAAAATACAATAATATTCCGATGATTGACCAAGGACTTAATGAAGATCAAGCCAGAGCCATTGTAGAATATATGCGCACCTTAAATTGACCAAAGTCGACCGCCAGTGGCTTCTTTTAAATCGATACATCCTACTTGTGTTCCTGGAATTGGATCGTATGCCAGGATCTGTTCGCCGATAAATTCATTGGCTTTAAACGCTTCAACCGATATAGCACGTAATTGATAAGCAAATGCTTTGGATGGGGCCATCTCTTCCAATGGGGTTGGGATGTCTTCTAGTAATAAAAGCTTGGATAATTGAGTATTTAAATCCTCTATTGATATTTCTGAAATAGATTCTTTGGACGAATCGCTCAATGTTTGTTCTATAAATGCATCAAACGCTGCCAAAATCACTTCCAATTCCTCTTGAGGAAATACGGCAGGCACATACGCATCAAGAAATTCTGGTAATTTTAATTCTTTGGCCCCAGGTATAGTCTTGATATCACTAGGAATCCCCCAATCCGATGGCACATTAGATTCTGGAATTATTAACTCCATTAGTTCTGCTAGTATTTCAAATTTTCCGTCTAAAAAAGTAATCGGCGTATAACTAGGGGCCTTTTGACATGTTTGAAATAATGCTGTTATGGCTGGCGATAGAGCGATGGTTCCAAAACCTAGTCCAATGTTTTTTATGGCTTGTCTTCTTTTCATGGTCATTTTTCTCGTTATATCGATTATAGGTTCCTTTTTTTGAGTTCTTCAACGGCATGATTAGCGGCTCGTGCCGTTAATGCCATATAGGTCAATGATGGATTTTGACACCCCCCTGAGGTCATGCATGCCCCATCCGTAACATAAAGGTTCTCAACACCATGAACTTGATTGTTTTGATTGAGTACTGAAGTTTTAGGACTTCTTCCCATTCTAGCTGTTCCCATTTCATGAATTCCCAAACCAATAGCGTATAAATCTTCAAATCCTGAAACATTTTTACCTCCAGCAGCTTCAATCATTTCGATGGCTTGTTGTTTCATGTCTTTACGCATATTGAGTTCATTTTCTTTGATAGAGGCATCAAACGTAATGGTTGGCAGCCCCCATTTGTCGGGTTGATGATAATCTAAATACATTCTATTATCTTCATACGGCAGTATTTCTCCAAACCCGGTAATGCCGAAACTCCAAGGGCCCGGTTTGAGTAAACTAGTTTTAAAATCATGGCCATAGGGACCCATTTCTTTCACTTGAAATTCCCAACTACTGCCTCGACTAGCCCCACCTTGATATCCATAGCCTCTAATAAAGTCTTTGTGATTGGTATTGCCTCCTAAATTTCTAAATCGAGGAATATAAATGCCATTGGGGCGACGCCCCACATAATACTTGTCTTGATGCGTTTCAAAACGACCAACTCCACCCACTCTAAAATGATGATCCATTAAATTTCTGCCTAACTGCTCGGAATCGTTTCCAATCCCATTGGGATATCTGTTGGACTTTGATTGCAACATGATGGATGTTGAAGCCACTGCCGAAGCACATAAAAATATGACTTTGGATTTGTATTCTACAGACGTCGGATTTTCGGGATTATTATTATCGATGACTCGAACACCCATTGCTTTTTGGGTATTTGGATCATAAAGGATTTCATGCACAATAGAATTAGGAATCAATGTCATATTACCTGTATTTTCGGCAGCCGGTAATGTTGATGAATTACTACTGAAATAAGCACCAAAAGGGCATCCCCGACGGCATCGATTTCGATATTGACAGGTAACTCTTCCCAATCCAGGTTTGGTCCCTTCTGTAATATGTGCTACTCTTCCAATGGTCAATAAGCGACCATCATCAAATTGGTCGCTTAAACTCTCTTGAATTTGCTTTTCAATACAGTTTAATTCCATTGGTTTGAGAAACTTACTATCTGGCAGTTGAGATAATCCCAACGACTGACCACTAATACCAATATATTCTTCAACATAATCATACCAAGGCTCTATATCCGAATATCTGATGGGCCAGTCAACCGCGATGCCATCTTTGGCGTTTGCTTCAAAGTCCATTGGACTAAACCGGTAACTTTGCCTTCCCCACATGATGGAACGCCCACCCACATGATAACCTCGAATCCAATCAAAACGCTGTACTTCGTTGTATGGATGATCTATATCATCAACAAATAAATACGATGACGATTCTCTCGAAACATAGCCTGTGCGGCTTTGTTTAGGTTGCCGTTCTCGAATCTTGTTGGTGATGCTGTCTCGATATGGAAAGTCCCAATCGTCCATGTTGGCCGTTTTATAATCCCTAGGATGCCTCATCATTGGCCCTCGTTCCAGCACGAGTGTTTTTAATCCTTTTTCACAGAGTTCTTTTGCCGCCCATCCTCCACTAATTCCAGTCCCGACTACTATAGCATCATAATTATTTATCATCCTCTATATTTTGATTACAATTTACAAGAATTTATCTGTTGACCAAATTAGGGCCTATAGTTCTCTTCTGCTATTTTTATAATGAAGGTATTATTAATCGGTATGCTGATAGGCCTTCCTAATCAGTTGAAATAGTCTTATTCAAGTCCTCGCTGAGAAAGTGCTTAATATCAATATTTGAAATCCAATGAACCTTCAAACCATGGATTATGTGACCAAAAAGCATTGAAGAATAAAGTGTTAACATGTCAACTGACTCTATACTTGTTTGTAACCGTTATTTTATTAAAATAATTTCAGAAATCTAGTTTTTTATACTCGTTGAATTCAAATGATGTTTCCTTATGAGAATTTGGATGGCTGTTCCACACCTACATTCGATAGAGCCTAAAGGTTGTTTGGCGATCTTAGATAATCCATTGACCGATATTGAATTCATAGTCGATACCGATAAACGGCTTTTGTTTTATTCAAAAAACTTCTTTCAGATTGTCTAAAATTTTTCTTGCGAAAAACTATAATTTTAGAACCAATTTTACCAAATTTGAATTTAATGAAATCAATTAAACTCCTATTGATGGGTATGATGGGGTTCCTTTTGGCATTCATTCTAATGAATGCTTATGATATTCCATCCCATGACCTTTATCAAACAGCATCTTTTGACACAACTATAGAATATAACTATTCCCTTGCACAGTGGTCTTTGCACAAACAAATACGCAGTGGAGAGACATCGCCTTATGAATTTGCTCGCATTGCTAGCGAACTAGGATTTACAGGACTAGAATATGTCAATCATCTGTATCCTGCATACCATGACACCATCGACCGAAATGCTGCGATTCAACAATTTGTTGAAAAAAGCAATGCCATGGCTAAAAAGTATACCATGACCAATGTTTTGATTATGGTGGATGGAGAAGGAGACTTATCTTCTTCCGATCTGATCGAACGGCTTCAAGCCATCGAAAGACATAAAGTTTGGATTGATGCGGCACACCAATTGAATTGCACCGCTGTACGAGTGAATCTTAATGGGGAAGAAGATCCTAAAAAGTGGCGACAAAATTCTATAGAAAGTCTCAAAGCCCTGAGTGACTATGCTACTGATAAAAGCATCAATGTCATCGTCGAAAATCATGGCGGAATCTCCTCCAATGCCGTTGAATTGATGAAGGTCATCAACGAGACTAAAAAAGAAAATTGCGGAACCCTTCCAGATTATGGCAATTTTTGTCTTAGTAATGATGGTTGGGGAGGACTAGAAAAATGCAGCAACCTCTATGATATCTACTTAGGGGTCGAGCAGTTGATGCCCAAAGCTTTTGGGGTGAGCGCCAAATGCTTTGATTTTGATGAAAATGGTGAAGAAACTTTTATCGATTTTGGCCGCATGGCAGAAATAGTGAAAGCCTCGAGCTATACCGGATTTATCGGTGTTGAATATGAAGGCAATCAGCTGCCTGAAAAAGAGGGCATCACGGCTGGATTAAACCTTTTAAAAAGGTACTTCGAGTAGTTTTTTATTGCTCAATATTTATATTCTATGCCACAATTAATTTCACCTAGATTTCACATTACAGGAGTCCAATTCAAATTGGGTCTGATGATGTTTTTGGATTTTTTTGTTTGGGGGACTTGGTATGTTACAATGGGAACTTACTTAGTGGATGCCTTTGGAGCTGATGGAATCCAAGTTGCTATCGCCTATGAAGCTCAAGCTATTGGTGCTATTGTCGCACCTGTTATTGTTGGTATTTTGGCCGATCGGTATTTTTCGGCTCAAAAACTGATGGGCGTGATTCACTTGGTGGGAGCTGTTTTACTCTATCAAGCAAGTATCAGTACTAATTTCCATCAATTTTATCCCTACATTCTATCTTATCTCATCCTTTATATGCCTACCATGGCTCTATGCAATGCGGTTGCTTTTCGTCAAATGAAAAATCCAACAAAAGAATTCACGCCCATACGAGTGCTGGGAACTATTGGTTGGATTGCTGCCGGACTCTTTATCGCCTGGTTTAATTGGGAAGCAGAAAAAACCTTAGAAAAAACTTTTTTGTTAGGAGCCATTGTTTCGGTTCTCTTGGGAATATTTTCTTTTACCCTCCCCAAAACGCCTCCCCTCATTGATAGAACTAAAAGAGTTTCAATCATCAAACTATTGGGTTTAGATTCTTTTAGAATTCTTAAAAGCAAATCCTATCTCTTGTTTTTTATTTCATCCATCCTGATTTGTATTCCGCTTTCTTTTTATTATGCATGGGCTAATCCCTTTCTAAATGATTATGGGATGGAAGGGGCCGCTGGGGTAATGACTTTGGGGCAGGTTTCTGAAGTTTTTTTCATGCTTCTGCTCCCTTTCTTTTTATTGCGCTTTGGAATTAAAAACACCCTAATCATAGGAATATTGGCTTGGTTCTTGAGATATCTATTATTTGCTTATGGTGGAATTACGGAGCAAACATGGATGCTCATTGTAGCCATTGTTTTACATGGCATTTGTTATGACTTCTTTTTTGTCAGCGGTCAAATTTATACCGAACTCAAAGCTCCTAAAGAATACAAAAGTTCAGCTCAAGGATTAATTGCTTTAGCGACCTATGGCGTGGGTATGTTTTTAGGATTTAGATTTGCAGGGATTGTCTATGAGCATTATCAAGATGGTGGCATCATTGATTGGTTTGGCTTTTGGTTGGTGCCTGCCATTTTTGCACTAGGAGTGCTCATCATATTTGTGCTATTATTTAAAGAGACTAAAAAATATTCAACTCCCAATGAGTAAAATTAAACTTGGCATTATTGGAGGGGGTGGTGATTCCTTGATTGGTATTCTTCATCGAGTAGCAGCCAAGATGTGGGATCGATACGATATCTCGGGTGGTGTATTCCATCCTGATTTTGAACTCAATAAAAAATATGCTTCCCAGTTTGGAGTTGACCTCTCTAGGGTATATCCAGATTTTGACACATTTATTGAACAAGAGTCCAAAAAACCTATTGATGAAAAAATTCAAGTGGTTTCGGTTCTTACCCCGAATGTCCTTCACTATCCCATGGCCAAAGCGCTTTTAGAAAATAGATTTCACGTGATCTGTGAAAAACCTTTAACGACTTCATACAAAGATGCCGTCGAATTAGAACAACTGCAAAATAAGAGCAGAACTGTTTTTGCTGTGACCTATACCTATACTGGTTATCCGATGGTACGCCAGATGAAGTATTTATTATCGAAAGGATATCTAGGAAATATCCAAAAAATCGATATGCAATATTATCAGGGATGGATCAACCCCGTGATTCATGACGCAGAAAAATGCAAAGGCATCTGGCGATTAAATCCTGAAGTTACTGGAATTAGTTCTTGTATTGGAGATATTGGCACCCATGCGTTTCACCTATTAGAATATCTGACCAATATGGAAGTGACGCACCTCCTTGCTGACTTAAACAACCTCTATGATTATAATCCCTTAGATGTTGATGGCACTATTTTGGTCCGATTTAAAGGTTATGCCAAGGGGCTTATTCGAGCTAGTCAAATTGCTACTGGTGAAGAAAACAATCTCTCGGTAGCCATATACGGTGATCAGGGAGCCTTTAAATGGGAACAAGAAAATCCTAATTTTCTTTATCATCTCGAAGATCACCAGCCTCGAAAAGTCATCAAACCAGGGCATGCCTATTGCTCTGATTTTGCCAATGATGGCACCAAGTTACCAGCAGGTCATCCCGAAGGTATCTTTGATGCGATGGGAAATATTTATAAAGGTGTGGCCAAAGCCATCGATGGTGAAAAATCCTTTGATGGCGAGTACCCGACTTTATACCAAGGGAAAAGAGGGATGTTATTTGTCGAAAAAGTCGTTGAGTCTCATCAAGCAGGAAATAGTTGGAAATCATTAAGTGAATTATGAAAACAATCAAAGGTCCCGCCATTTTTTTGGCTCAGTTTGTAGATAACGCACCCCCATACAATAGTCTTGAAGGACTTTGTAAATGGGTATCCGATCTCGGATATAAAGGAGTTCAATTGCCTACTTGGGAACCATTCATTATCGATCTAGATCTAGCGGCTAAAAGTCAAGTCTATTGCGATGATTTAAAAGGTACCCTCCAATCTTATGGTTTAGAAATCACCGAGCTTTCCACGCACTTACAAGGTCAATTGGTTGCGGTCCATCCTGCCTATGATTTGATGTTTGACAATTTTGCTCCAGATCACCTTAAAAATAATCCCAACGCTCGAACTCAATGGGCCATAGATGCCGTAAAAAAGGCGGCGACCGCTTCCCGACGTTTGGGACTAACAGTTCATGCTACTTTTTCAGGAGCCCTACTGTGGCACACATTTCATCCTTGGCCACAACGACCCGATGGATTGGTTGATTTAGGCTTCAAAGAATTAGCCAAACGATGGCTACCCATATTGAATCACTTTGATCAAGAAGGCGTTGATGTTTGTTATGAAATTCATCCCGGAGAAGATCTCCATGATGGGGTGACATTCGAACGCTTTTTAAAAGAAACTGGCCATCATCAAAGAGTCCATATCTTATATGACCCCAGCCATTTTATTTTACAACAACTGGATTATCTCACCTATATTGATTACTACCATGAGTTTATTAAATCATTTCATGTTAAAGATTCTGAATTCAATCCCACAGGCAAAAAAGGAGTTTTTGGAGGTTATGGCGATTGGATTGATCGAGCCGGACGATACCGTTCCTTAGGAGATGGACAGATCGATTTTAAAAGCATATTTTCTAAGTTAACCCAGTATGGATGTGATGTTTGGGCCGTTATGGAATGGGAATGTTGTATCAAAAGTCCCCAACAAGGAGCCCGTGAAGGCGCTCCATTTATTCAAAAACACATCATTGAAGCCACCCAAAAAACGTTTGATGATTTTGCTGGTGGGAAAACAGATCAAGAGTTACTCCATAAAATGCTTTCGATAGACTAGTTGTTTTTGCTAACTCGACAAACGTATTTGATTTCCAAAAATTCAAGGTTTAAACTCTCTGTAAAAACCGACTCTTTCTTTCCTTTATCGCCGACTGATCAAGATTTTCAATAGTTTCTTCTAGTCTATCTCTAATGGGGATGATATCCATCCCTAAATTATATCTAGTAATAATGAAAAGGATATTCTTCCAATCCGTAGCATCTATATCCGAAATGATTACATCGCCACAATACGTTCTTGAGCAGGTTATCCAGTTTATATTGAAAAAACTTTGAGGATCTTGATTTAAACTCAAGTACAATAAAAGCGCATCTTCAAAAAGATCTTTCATGGAATTTCTAATAATGTCGGTAATGACATTCATTTTTTGACAATTATCATGGTTTTCTCTTACATATTCGAATATGAAGTTTTTTGAGATGGCATAATATTCATTTGGGATCTGATTGAAAAAAGCATTACAAAAGTGTTCCTGAATACCAAGGTAAACTACTTTTTGAATAACTAAATCAAAGGCATCTCTGATGACTGGTTCAATATTATTTATTTGCCAAATAAAACCATAGGTTCTGTTATTAGCTAAAAAATCGAGATCTTTTTTTGAGTACAACGATAGTAAATACTCAAGTAAAAATCTTGGTTCTTTTTTCAAGATTTTTAACAGCACTTTTCCATCATAATCGAAATATTTCTGAATCTTTAATTGTTGGACATATGATTTTTTTATGAGTTCATCATCCATTAGATGTTTTTCAAAGACTATATGAAACACATCATCCCAAATACGTATTCCTATCCCATTTTCATTTTTTTGGACAATCTTTTGAAATATCCTTTGGAATATATGGGGGTCAAATGATAAAAAATGTGAGAGTCGTTTAAAATGAATCGGTTGAGAAGCTTCAAATTGATTCACGGCTTTCATTAATCCCTCAATGTGTTTTTTCTCGATTAATTCTTCGCTCAAATGATATAAAAAAGATAGTTTCCAATCTAATTTGAAATGAAACCGGGGTTCCAAAAAAGACCAAATTCTCTCGGTTACATTTTTTTTATTTAGATGATTTTCAAAAATCCTTACGGGGATATAGTTTATTTGATTATCTCCATCGATGATGTTTTGTAACAAGGCTAATCCTATTGTAGGATTTATTTTAAAGTTTTCATCGATGATGATATCTAGCGATTTATTATAACTATAGTCAGTCCTTTCTTTTTCTTTTAAAAAGACAAAGGTGTTATAAAAATCCTTAACCTCTTTTTTATCTTCAAAGATAAAAGAAGCCTTTAACTCGTTTTCTCTTTTTTGTTCGTATTCAGTTTTAAAAGAAAAGCCATGAAGCTCAATATTTCTTGTCGTCGCATCCCAGTCGATTTTCAAATAAGTTTCGTAAGTCGAATTTGTAAAGGACTCACTCAAACTCTTGAATGATAAATGCTCAATCGAATTATTTTGAAACCACCATATTTGCTTATGAACGTATTGACAATCCTCAAAAGATTGATTAGACAAATGATTTTTAATGATGTTCAATACAAACGGAACGTCATATTCCATGATTTCTTTTAAAACTCCTGGTTTTCTATTAGCATATTCCATCAAAAGGTCTTTCGATTCTTTGGGATAAGCAATAAAATTCTTATCAACGGTTTCCCAAATTCTTTTTCTAAAGGTTTTTATGGGTTTTGTGTTTGGTAGGGAATACCAATAGGAAACTATTGTATGATGATGACGAACCGCATTCGCTTGTTGAAATTGAAACTCCAAGAATGTCTTTGATAGTTCATAAAAAACACGAGCAGAAAGATTATTTCCTTGATTAATCTTTTCAATTAAAATTTCAAATAATGCAAACTGCCTTATAAATTCAGACCGAGCATCTTCTCTGCCAAACATCAGTTTTTCTCTAATAGAATAGATGACTTCCGGCAAATGTTTCGGTTCTTTTCGGACGTACTCAAAAGTAATTTGGATGGCTTCCTTAAGATGTTCGATATTGAATGAATAAAAGTTTTCGAGAAGCTTTAAAACTTTATCTCTGTTAAAAGCGAACGCATTTCTATCGTACGAAACCACATAATCATCGGAATCATTATCTGTTAAGTTTTTAGTAATCTGATAGACAAAATAGAGTGTTTTAGTGGGTAGAAAAAACCAGAAAGCAAAAAGAAAGTTGAATGCTTTTTCAGAATTATTTTGAATTGATTCCCAGTACTTGTTTAAAGTAGGCTTCAAGGTATCTACCATGTTTTCGGCTCCAAAACTGTTATATACTGGAACAAGGCAGTCCTTCAATCGATTTTTATTGCCTTCGTAATAATTCCACACGAGTGTTTCAAAAGACAATACTTTCTCTTTAACAAAAGCCTTGTAGAAAAAGAATGTTGATAGGTTTTGTTCCGGAATTTTGACATGTCCGAACTGAATTTCTACCAATTCTAGTTTTTCTAAGTTATTGATAACATCAACAAACGATGCATATTCCATGTCAAAATGCTTTAGAATAGTACTTGTAATTTCTTTGTCTTTGTAGGAAATCGTATAGAAAAATGCAATCAGTCCTAAACATTTTATATTGATTTCTTGAGACAGTTCTCCCTTATCTTTAATGAACGTGGAAAAATACTCCTCGAATAAACTAGAAACCTCGTATAAAGCAGATATATTTTGCTTTTCATTGGCAAGTTGCGAAGCCATAATAGCAATTCGAGGATTCCCATCGGCAAGTTCATTGATTTTTGTTTGATAACCTTGATTAAGAATATTAAATGGCTCTTGTTTGATGATTTCGTTAATCTGCTCTTCTGAAAATTTGGTTAAATCAAATCGTATGGGATGATACTCTTGACATTTTTTTTGAACATCTTGAAAAGCATAACCTCTAACTGTAAAAATAATTTTTAGTTGTCCTTTTCTGATAGACTTATAAAAACCAACGATTTGGTCAAGGGCATCCATCCTATTGGCATCATCAACAAAAAGAATATAATTTTTATGATTCTCCATATATAGGCTCAAATCCTTGTGTAAGTCACAATGTTTGTAGGAAATAAAGTGCGGTTTAAAGTCTGCGTTTTCTTTCAAGAAATGGCAGATTCCTTCTAGGGCAAACTTGGTTTTACCTACTCCTGCTGAACCCGTAACGATGATAAAATCATTTGTTTTTAATTGGTTTTGAAGTTTATTCAAATCTTCTTTCCGATGTAGAAAAGGATTGTCGAGCGGAGTGGCAATCCCTTGCGACGCCTTGGCATATTCCTTAATAAACCTCTCTTTGGAAACGATTTGTCCAGTATCCAAAGGTAACCCAAGATATTCATGCACTATATTTCTATGATTTAAATGTAATTCGAAAGCAAGGGTATCGAGGTTGTAAGGCGTGAGTCTGATTCTTGTGTCTTTTAGAAGCGATGTTAATTCCTGAATATCATTGGGTTTCAAGTTAAAGTTGAAACAGAGAATGACTTGTTCAATTTGCTCTAAGGGTATGTTTGTTTTTTTAGAATCCATGCATTTATGGATATCTTCTTTGAGTTTTGAAAGACCTCTTGTAATATTGGTTGAATATTCCACTATTGTGTATTTTCCATCGGGTAATAAAAGAACGTTATCAGGCGTTCCTTTAATCGTCTTTTGCTTTCCCTTTTGACTACCAATTCTACTTATAAAGTATTTCTCGTTTTTTGAAAAAAGAAAACAATCACACAGTTCTTGAAAAACTGCCTCATTTATTTCTTGTAGTTTCCTCTCTATAGATTGTAGCCGGCTCAATGTTGACGAATTACATTAACTTCCTCAGTTCCATTTTTAAAGAACTTCCTAAAGAATCCGAATCTCGATAAATTAAAAACCTTTGTGATTGGATATCAATAGGCAAATCTTTAGATTCTTTGGATATTAAAATTACAGATTTATCCATTGCTTGAGCAACACCTAATTCATATAGCACATTAGGATTTCTTCCATTGATATTGGCAATAATCATTCTTGCTTGAACTATATGACGCAACATGTAAGGAAAAATATCACCTTCGATCCTGTTTTCATCTCCCCTATAGCATTTAAAACCTTCGCTTTCACAGATACCCTTAATCGTCATATATTCTTGATAATATCGATCATTAAAAGGTGTTAAAACAAACACCAAACGGTTGTCAATGTTTAAATCATTTTCATAGATGCCGTTTACTTTTAAAAATCTCGTGTAGTTTACTCTAAACAACTCCTTTGTTGAATCCTCTTTATCAACATAATGCTTGGTTAACAATAAGTGATTCACATCGCGCCATCTTTCTTCATTTTGAATCATTCGATCATTAAGCTTATAAATCTTTTGTTCGAGAGCACTTCTGATGCTTTCTAAGGTAGCTTTATTCTCTTGTTCGTTGTATTTTTTCTTTTTAATTCTTGAGTAAAAATAGAGTGCCATCAAGCTAACAAGTACACTGATTATAGCTGTAATCATTATGGTTGAGTTCAATATTTCCATATTATTTGATTTTAATTTTGTCTTCTTCGCATTGAGCCGATAGTTGTAAATCTTTATAATAAAATTTAAACGGAATAGAATATGGATGTTGTGGATAAGAATAAGTTGAGACACAACAACATTATCCACAAATAACTTCCTTTCTCAAACAGTTTTAAACTATTTCTCCATAGAATGACCACCACAAATGCTATGATAATTAATGCCAATGTGCTGACAAATCCTACCGTTTGGTTTTCAGTTTTTGAAATAGTATATGCAGCCATGATGGATATGGACATAAAAATCCCATCGACAGGTAGTTCGCAGAAAGCCTGTAATACCGTTACTGCTTCTATTTTTCCATCAATTGATAGTTTTAAAATAAATGCAAGAACTAATTGATAATCGGCAGTACGATTTCTACATGTTCCATGTGTTACTATCTAAACTCTTTCGATTAGAAAATTCTAAAAAGTACTTATCTCGTTATCAGCTTTCAATGATAAGTTAAAAAGTAAAACCGTTTCAACGACATAACCTTTCAAGTTTGAAAAGAGATTTTGACTTAACTTCTGATAACTACATGCTCTATTCCTCAAATTTATCATAAAACTACTGAAAATCAATTAGATGAGTGAAAATTATTGCTATTAAAATTGTTTTCTAATGAAAAGAGACTCCTTATGCAAAGCTTTGCCTCCTTGATGAAACATCCACATAAAATGTCGATTAATGATGTCAAGCCTTCAGAGGAGACTCAAGAGATGGTTCGGATGGTGTCCAAGCCCACCGCAATACAACAAAGAGCTTTTGAGCTCCTTGGCGTGGATCCAAGAAAGACCACGTTACAGTAACTCGACAGGCTAAATCATCGACTGATCTAGCTAATTTTCAAGCCTGGTGAGGGTAAAGGGGGACTTTTGACCTCTGAAACGAGTGAAATTGGGTTTAAAGAACTCACAGAAAATGTCAACTCTCTGTAGAAACCTAAAAAGGGCATCAAAGAAAATGAAGCCCTCAATCTGCTGTTCGACGCAAAAATAACTGAATGTCGAGTCTAATGGGTCAAAATCAAGGCTAGATTACAGTTTTTGGCGACGATGGATGTCCAACTTCAGTGAGCCAGTACGATGAATTTGAAAAAAGTTGCTTGGCATTACCCATTTTTTTTGAAATTTGCATTATTCAAAGGGCTCCAGATGATATTGTCGATGACTGGTTATTCTTCGATGATAGTCGACTTTGACTGTTTTCGATTGCAACTAGAATTACGTAGTCTCAATAGTAAAGCTAAAGATATCACTTTGAGACTGCCTTCCTTTTTATACAATCAAGAAAATGAGTATCGAAAAGCTTTAGCTGAACAACTCCAGCGAGGTAAAATAGACTTGTGTGTTAAATCCATGCCGATTGAAGGGGCACCCATTGAAAAAATCAATTCTGATTTAATTCAGAATTATATGGCCGCATTACGATCGATCCACCCTAGTGGTTCTGATGACATTTTATTAGGATTGGCAGTAAAAATGCCTGATGTTTGGTCTAAAGATCCTGTCGAGTCGTTATCTTGTTTAGAATTAGAAAAACTGCGTGCATCTCTTAACAAATTGATAGAAAACTTATTAAAATTTCAAACCAAAGAAGGTGCCGTATTATTCAATGTACTTTCGGATGGCGTTTTAAACATCGAATCTCTATTGAATGATGTTGAGCATAAAACTCAAAACAGAAAAAATGAAATTGCCACAAGACTCCAATCCATGCTTGACGAAGCAGATGTGGATTTTGATAAAAAACGAATGGAACAAGAATTGCTCTACTATTTAGAAAAATCTGATGTCACCGAAGAACTTGTTCGATTACAAAGTCATTTGACTTATTTTAAGGACGTATTATCAAATTCATCCCCCAATGGTAAAAAATTAACATTTATCTCTCAAGAAATCGGTAGAGAACTGAATACTATCGGAGCTAAAATCCAAAATGCCACAATTCAGCATATGGTGGTTGATATGAAAGATGAGCTAGAAAAAATCAAAGAGCAACTCAGCAACATCATCTAGGGCGCATTGAAGAAAATTGTTGTCATCACGGCACCATCTGGAAGTGGAAAAACCAGCATCGCTCGGTTTTTGGAAAATGACTGTGTTCCCAAACTGTCTTTTTCGATTTCAGCCACAACCCGCAATCCAAGAAAAGACGAAGTGCATGGTGAACATTATTATTTCCTATCGGTTATAGAGTTTGAGCGTCGAATTAAAAACGATTTGTTTTTAGAGCATGAAAAGTTTTACAATGGCCAATATTATGGAACACTAGAATCTGAAATCCAAAGAATTTGGGATTCAAACATGCATGTCTTGCTTGATATTGATGTCGATGGAGCAGAAAACATCAAAAAACTATATCCCCATCAATCGCTAATCCTATTTATTGATTCGCCCAATCCCAACACATTAATCAAGCGATTAAAAAAAAGAAATACAGAATCTGAAGAATCTTTGCAGTCGAGGATCAAACGGATCGACTATGAAATAAAAAAGGCAAAACACATCATGGACTGTTCGGTTATGAATATCAATTTAGAGACCGCTCAAAAAGAAGCACTAATACTTGTTAAAAAGTTTCTGAATCATTGAAACCCTCTGTTGGTTGTTTTTTTGGGTCATTTAATCCAGTGCATCTTGGACATGTCCAAGTTGTTCAGAATTGCATCAAAAAGCTTAAACTCGATGAGGTTTTGGTCATTGTGAGTCCTTTAAACCCTTTAAAACATGAGTCATTAATCCCCCCGATTCATCGGTTAGAACTCACCAAACTAGCCTTTGAAGGCGCCTCCAAAGTGACCGTCAGCGATATCGAATTTGATATGCCCAAACCTAGCTATACCATTCATACGATAAAAACTCTCATCAATAAATTTCCTAACAAACGTCTAGTCTTAATTATCGGCCAAGATCATGTTGTTAACTTCCATCTCTGGAAAAATTACACCCAGATTTTAGATTTGATAGAAGTTTATGCCCATACTCGAGAGCTTTCGTCTGATGTTACGACTTCGAAAATGATTCATAAGATTTCTCTATTAACGTTTGATTCAATCCCTATTTCTTCAACCCAAGTCAGAGATTTAATCGCAGAAAACAGCTCCTTTGAACACTTGGTTCCTACTAGGGTTGCCCATTATATCAATACGAATCGATTATATCGCTAAACTTTTTTTGAAAAATAGATTCAATAGACATTTGATTCTACTTGGAATTGCCTATCAAAACAGATACTCTACTGAAATCAAGCCATTTCCTTTTGGCATCGGAATTCGGTTTGTTAGCGTGTATTTTTCATTGAAAATATTAAATCCCGAAATTCCAAAACGGAATTTTGAAATCTTGAGTTGGGCTCCAAGATCAACAACAATATAGCCCTTTTGTTGACTTCTTTTTCCATATCGTATCGAGGAATTTACAGAAAGTTTATTGCTGATACTGGCCATGATATTGAATACGACCTGGTGTTTTAAGGAATTGATTCTGTATCGAGAAAAACGCGATAAGGCATCTTTGAGGGAATCTTCCAAATACGTGTAAGCTATTTGAATTTCACTCTGATGATTGTTTACAGAGAAATATGTTTTTGCATCTATTTCAATTCCCCAAGTATCCACTTCTCGAACGTTATTGGCCATCCAAAGATCGGTCTCCTTTTCTTTAATATAGTCAATGAGATTTTGGGACTTTCTGTTGAAAAAAGCAAATAACAAATTGATACTATTTGTGTTGTATTTAAATCCTATTTCTTGAGAAAAGGCTTCTTCTGTTTTCAGTTGATTATTTCCTAAAGTTGTTGGATCATTATAGTACAAATCTGTGTACGTTGGAATTCGATACGTATATCCTATATTTCCATAAACCCTGGTTTTACTATCCAATCGAATGCCAAGGTCCACCCCTGGATAAAAAAAATCGCCAAAATCAGTATAATTACTATAGGCGAAACCCCATGTGATATCCAATCTCTGATTGAATAGCGATACTTGGTGATCTAGAAAAAGAGAGGTTTCTATCTCCTAAATTATTGCTCGATAAAGACGTGTTTGTTATATGAATCCCCGCACCAATCGTGCCTAATTTTGACACAACACTAGAATCAAACGAGGCCCCTACTTTATTGGAAATATGAAGATTTCTGTACAGTTCTGGATTATTTCGTACAAAAAGATACATATCTTGATGCCTGCGCCAGAATAAGCGAGGTTTTAGTATCCAATTTTCTATACGAACAGTTGAATTGATCGCCAACAAGCTCGCCTGAGTTTCTTCATATTGATCTATAGCGGAGGGAGTCGCATAAAATCCATTGGCTCCAAATTTTCTACTAGCGAATATGGAGACTAAATTGATAGGGAGGCGATTGTGTTGACCTAACTGTGTTTTCATGAAATAGTTCTGAATGTCAAAGTCTGTATTGTATCGATAACCATCCGATTGATAAATTTCTCCAAACAACATGAGACCTTTATCTTCCTCTTCTCTCTCCAAACCTATAGCCAGTTTACCTTGATGATAGCTACCAAGTGCTGCTTGCACTCGAGTGCTTTTTTCAATTTTATTTTTGGTGACAATATTTACAGCACCGGTATATGCATTTTGTCCAAAAATCCGACCCGCCGGTCCTTTGATAATTTCAATGCGCTCAATAGCTTCAATGGGCACTAAAAAATTTAATGTGTGGTGCCCTGTTTGTGGATCATCTAGTTTGACCCCATCAATTAACAATAGGATTTGTTCAAATCCCCCTCCTCTGATGTATAAATCTGCTTGTACCCCCAAGGGACCTCGTTGTCTAAGATCAATTCCACCGATACGTTCAAGTGCTTGGGATGTGGTTGTTATGTTCCATTGTTGTAGCGTCTGGTTCGTTATTACTTGTATTGATCGGGAATCTTCAGACACTGGCATGTCTATCCGTGTCGATTCTAATATGACCTGCCCAAGGATGTTTTTTGGTATTGAATCAGTTTGAGCCATCAATAAATTAATGCCAATAAAAAACAGTAATCCCAGCGTTTTTTGCTTTGTTTTTATCATTTGAGAGTTTCGTTTTTTCATAAAACAAAGTTATGCATCTTATGCTAGGTTAAATCCAAAGAACCTTTTTTTATTTCCTTTAGAGATTAAATACTCATCCATCGGTGAGGCTAGGTTGCAGCGGGTGAAAAAATCTTCATTCTTAGATAATGGACAGATGCTTTTCATAAGATTTAATGCTTCTTTAGCTGTTTAGCAAAGCAAGGGTAGACGATGAATCCTATAAAAGCCTATTCGATGTTTGATTCGTTCTAGTTTTTGTGCTCATATCTCCTCTTTTAATACCGCCTATTATAGCATCGAGCAATAGAAAATTTCTAGAACCTTTTCGGCCAAACATCAAGTACTTTTCTCATTTCATGATATTGAAGGAACTATTTTTAAAAGACCTTATCTTGCTTACTTTATGGTGCAGTCTATAATCCTCTTTCCAACGACATCAACTCCATGAAAGTTTGATATAGAAGTAAACGTTATCATCCACCACTTATTTTGAGTGCTTAATCTCCGTTTTAACCATTATGCACTATATGGTTAGGACAACCCAAGCCTCTTATTTCTTGTTTTTTTATTCAAAGATGGAGTTATCATTACAATGCTATTTGAAGTATGGTATCTTTGAATCGATATATTGTACCCCTCCTTCATTGAAAAGTTTTTGTTTTCAACTCCATTTGGTTGTTTTCCTTTTTGGTTTTAGCTCTATTGTTCGGAGTCAGTCTGTAGGAAGTTTGA
This sequence comes from Flavobacteriaceae bacterium, assembly GCA_965221765.1. Taxonomy (GTDB): domain Bacteria; phylum Bacteroidota; class Bacteroidia; order Flavobacteriales; family Flavobacteriaceae; genus Bin25. Next base: position 761,699 of record OZ244911.1, on the reverse strand, counting down.
ATGGACGAGTTCTTGATGCCAATAATGATAATCCTATTATCGGTGCTACGGTACTATTAGAAGGAACCAATTTAGCAACGATCACAGATGAGATGGGATATTTTCAATTGAATGATGTCCCAGTTCAAACGTATAATGTTGAGATTTCGTATTTAGGTTATCAAACTCAATTTTTGTACAATGTTATTGTTAAATCAGTAGGGAACACCCCACTTTTAGTGTCTTTGGATGAACAAATAGAAGTCCTCAATCAAGTAGTTGTTAATGCCAATCCTTTTCGACGAAGTGCTGAAACGCCTCTTTCTAGTCAAACATTTAGTGCCGTTGAAATTGAAACTTATCCCGGAGGAAATAATGATATTACTAGTGTTGTACAAAGCATGCCCGGCATTTCTCCAACAGTTGGTGGATTTAGAAATGATTTAATCATTCGAGGTGGAGCTCCAAATGAAACCGTCTATTACTTGGACGATATCGAAATTCCCAACATCAATCACTTTAGTACTCAAGGAAGTGCTGGTGGACCGGTTGGGTTAATCAATGTTTCTTTTATCAATGAAGTGACGCTTTCTACATCTGCTTTTGGGGCTCAATATGATAATGCTTTATCTGGTGTTTTGCAATTTCGACAACGAGATGGAAATTTTGAAAAGCTTGGTGGAAATCTCCGCATTGGGGCTAGTGAAGCAGGAATCACTCTTGAAGGACCACTTATTAAAGACCGAAAAAACCAATTAGAAAACACAACCTTTCTTTTTTCTGTTAGACGCTCTTACTTGCAATTTGTCTTTGAACTTATAGGTTTGCCCATCAGACCAGATTATTGGGATTATCAATGGAAAGTAAAACATCAAATCGATCGATACAATACCCTGAGCTTTATTGGGATTGGATCGATCGATGATTTCTCATTAGAACCAGATGATGAGTTTGATGCTATAAATCAAGGGGTCCTTGAACAAGCTCCAATAATAGAACAACAGACCACCACGGTTGGTCTTTCTTGGCGAAAAAAAGACAAGTCCTCCAACGGGTTTATGTTAACAACATTAAGTAATAATCGATTACAAAATATTTTTTCGAGATATCGCGATAATCTCAATCGAATCGATCCCACATTTATTAATGATTCAAAAGAACAAGAAACAAAGTTACGCTTCAGAAGAGTTAAGTTTTTTGGAGATTGGAAAGTTGAATTTGGCTTTTTACTACAGCATTCTGTTTATGAAAATTTAAGCAATATCCCCTACAGAGGAATCGATTATGAGTCTCGTTTTACTCTTTTTAAAACAGGGATTCATGGTAGCCTATCCACTGCTCTTTTCAAAAAAAGAATGACTATTTCTTTGGGTATTCGTTATGATACTGACAGTTTTTCTACCCATGGTGTTTGGTCTCGTTATCAACCCTTTTCCCCACGGTTGGCCGTTTCTTATCTGATTTCAAATGACGGCAATACAAAATTCAATGCTTCCGTTGGAGCATATTATAAAATGCCCTTGTATACCATCTTAGGTTATCAAGAAGTTTATGAAAGTTTATCTGATAGAAATAATTCAAGCACTGGCTATTATAATCGACATTTACCGAATGATTTCATTCATTATAGTCGAACATTTGAGTGTTCTCAAGGATGTTTTGAAAACGTACCCGCAAGTTACACCCGAAGCGTACACTATGTGACTGGATTTGAACACAGCCCCAATAGAGCCACCAGAATATCTATTGAAGGGTTTTTAAAAAAATATTTTCAATATCCTATTTCTGACAGAGATCTTATTTCGTTAGCAAACAAAGGTGGCGATTTCGAAGTGGTCGGAAATGAACGAGTGCATTTTGATGGGACTGGTCGTACTTATGGTATTGAAGTGCTCTACCAACAAAAGTTATACAAAGGATTTTATGGGATATTAGCGTATACCTACTACTTCAGCAAATTCAGCAATAAAACTGACGCTTTATCGCCTTCTATCTGGGATAATCGACATCTTATTTCATTCAATGGCGGGGTCAAATTAAAACGAAATTGGGAGCTCAGTTGGCGATGGCGTTTTAGTGGTAGAACGCCCTATATTCCTTATAATCTTGAAGACAGTTTGAAAACCTATCCTGAATTGGTTATCGATTCTAATAATGTAGGAAAAGAAAGTTTGGGCTCCTTTAGTATTGCCGACATCCGAATTGACAAAAAATGGAATTTTCGTAGAACATCTTTAGGTGTTTATTTGGAAGTTCAAAATTTTCTCGTGCAAACCATTCCGACACCAGATCGTATCGGTTATGATCGAGACAAAACTGGAGAGCTTCAATCTCCATTAAAATTGGTCCCCATCGATTCCTCTGAAGATGACGAAACTCCCATACCTTCTATAGGCTTAGTCCTTTATTTTTAAGGTCTTTGGTTTTTATAGCAATCTTGTTTTTCTAAATCAATTTTTATTTAAAAATGACTTTTGAATTTGTGGGTCCCTTTTTTGATATTGAAAGTAACCCAGTATTATCGCAGGATGTGTATCCGCTTTGAAGGCTAAATCCCTAATTATATTTTGGGGGATTTTTTGATATTTGAAGTACTACTCCATTTTTTTTCAATTTGTTGCTTTTGAAGTAACTATTCACGAATTATTTTTATTACAGAAATAAAATAATTTTTTCGATAAAATAGTGATTTTCATTATTATGTGCTTGTTTTGAATAGGTATCGTTGGATTGATTTAATACTACCTATGTTTTTAATGCAATCCGTATCTCGGTGCTTCTAACTACCTTTGCTAGGGCTGTTGATATCTGATTCTTAACATACCACTCATGAAGTATTCTTATCTGTTTGCTCTTTTGTTATCGATGAATTTTTACGCTCAAAAAGAGTACCCTATCATTGGTACAGTAGAACGACTTTCAGATAAAATAAACACACTGATTTCAACGGATGCAAAAATTGACGTTTTAGCCACAGGATTTAGCTGGTCGGAAGGTCCTGTTTGGGTTTCTAGTTTTAATGGGTTGGTGTTTTCTGATGTCCCCACCAATAAAGCCTATTTATGGACAGCATCTGATGGATTGAAGGTTTTTTTAGAGCCTAGTGGGCATACTGGATATGCCCCTAGTAATCGCACGACAGGGAGTAATGGTCTTGCAATCGATGCGCAAGGAAACCTTATTATCTGTCAGCATGGAGATCAACGAATCGCTCAATTGGTTTCTTGGGCATTCGAAACGCCACAATACCAAACCATCGTTGACAAATACCAAAACAAACGGTTTAATAGTCCCAATGATTTGGCGATTGATTCCAAAGGACAGATCTTTTTTACCGACCCGCCATACGGCTTGAAAGATCAAGATGAGGATTCTCTAAAAGAAATCGAAGAAAATGGTATTTATTTATGGTCTCAAAATCATGGAACCATACTTTTGGATGATTCGCTTCAAAGACCCAATGGAATTGCGTTGAGTCGAGACGAAAAAATATTATATGTCGCCAATTCTGATTCTAATCACCCGGTCATTATTGCTTTTGATGTGCACAATGATTCTCTTTTGAATCCAAGAGTGTTTTTTAATGGAACAGAGCTTTCAAAGGACCCTATGAATATTGGAAATTTTGATGGGTTGAAAGTCCATTCTTCAGGAAATATGTTTGCGACAGGCCCTGGCGGGGTACTGGTGCTTGATGCCGAAGGAACTCATTTGGGGACCATCCGATTAGATGGAAGACCTGTGGCCAATTGTGGCTTTGGACCAGATGAAAAATATCTCTACATAACCGCACGTGACATCCTAGCCCGAATTGATTTATTATAGATTTTGCAACTACATGTCATAGAAACAGGCCATTTCAAATTAGATGGGGGAGCTATGTTTGGGGTGGTACCAAAGAAACTTTGGCAACGCACTCATTCTGCAGATGCTAATAATCTCATTTCATTAACCGCTCGAAGTCTTTTGATAGCCAATGAAGATCGATTGATTTTGATCGATACGGGATTAGGGAACAAGCAAAGTGCAACGTTTTTTGGTCATTATCATCTTTTTGGAAATCATAACTTAGAAAAATCCATCCATGAAGCTGGCTATTCACTAGATGACATAACCGATGTTTTTTTGACGCATTTACACTTTGATCATGTGGGTGGAGCGACATCGATGAATCATAAAAACCAAATTATTCCCACCTTTAAACAGGCAATCTATTGGGTACACCAAGATCAGTGGAATTGGGCGATTAATCCCAACCCAAGAGAAAAGGCTTCTTTTTTACCTGAAAACCTTTATCCTTTGTTAGATAGTCAACAATTGATGTTCATCAAAAATGATTCTGAATCACTACAACAAGCCAAGTTTCCATTTGATGTTCTATTTTTTGATGGGCATACCGAGAAACAAATGCTTCCAAAAATTACCTATAAAAACAAGCATATTGTATTCGCTGGGGACTTAATCCCTACTTATGGCCATATTCCGATCCCATATATCATGGGATATGATGTGCGTCCTTTGGTGACCATGAAGGAAAAAACAATATTTTTAAATTTGGCTATTGAACAAGACTTTCTGTTATTTATGGAACACGATATCAAACACGAATTAATCCGTTTAAAACAAACCCCAAAGGGGGTTCGAGTGGATGGACATATCATGCTTTCAGAAGTTTTTTAACGCATTTCCAATAATATAATTATCGAGTACGTCTTATGGTGTGGTTTCCGACCAAATTTTACCTTTGCTCTTTGTAGATTATAAACCAAATGAAACTCAACTTCACGTTTTTACTATTGATGACCACTCTAGTCTTCATTAGTTCTTGTGGGACATTAAAAAATATCAAATTAGAACCCATTGACGTCTCAAATAACACTGAAATTCAAAAACAATTAGAATTATCTGATGCTGATTATCAATTTTGGCATCTTTTGGATATTCAGCAAGATAGTATTCCTGGTATGAGTGTGCTGAGAAGTTTTTCTGAGATTTTAGGTGATAAAAAAGGTCAAAAAGTCATTGTCGCCATCATTGATTCTGGAGTTGATATCTCGCACCCTTGTTTGGGGGAATCAATTTGGACCAATCAAGACGAAATTCCTAATAATAATATCGATGATGATGATAATGGTTATGTCGATGATGTTCATGGGTGGAATTTTTTAGGAAATGCTGAAAAAGAAAACCTAGAAGTTGTGCGATTACTAAAAAGTGCTGAAAAGAATAGTACTTCATACAATGAGTACAAAGAATATGTCGATCAAAAACTTGCAGAAATTCGACCGCAATCGAGAATGATTAGTACCATGTATGAAAATATAAAAAATGCCGATAGCATAGTACAAAACCTATTGGGTAAGGTCAATTATACCATCGAGGACCTTGACACCATTGAACCTGATGAATCCAATGAAGAGCCTATTCAATTATTAAAATACATGAAGACCAGTGGCTTTGATCTTCATGATTTAAAAGATTATAATGACTATCTATATTCTCAACTCAATTATCACTATAATATTGATTTTGAAGGACGCTTAATCGTTGGCGATAATCCTAATGATTTTGATGACCGAGATTATGGTGATGGTCTTGTTACGGGGCCAGAAAATAGTGATAATTCGCATGGAACACATGTCAGCGGTATTGTATTATTTTCTTGTTATGGAAATCATATCAAACCCCATGTTGAAATTATGGTATTGCGAGCGGTTCCCGATGGTGATGAATACGACAAAGATGTGGCTCTAGCTATTCGATATGCTGTGGATAATGGGGCCGATATTATCAATACTAGTTTTGGCAAATCTTTTTCTGCAGATCCTCAATGGGTTTATGATGCCTTAAAACACGCCGAAGCAAATGATGTATTAATTATCAATGCCGCTGGAAATGATGGGGTCAATATCAATCATGGTGAAAGTCCAAATTTCATTCGAGACCACATCGATGAGGTGGATTTTGTGAATAACTTTATAACGGTTGGAGCAACCTCACTAAACTATAATACCAATCAATTGGCTTCTTTTTCCAACTATGGGAATCAGCAAGTGGATTTATTGGCTCCAGGAGAACATATTTTTTCTGCATTACCCAATAATGAAAAAGATTTTAATAGCGGAACCTCTATGGCCGCACCAAATGTTTCAGCTGTTTCAGCTATTCTTAGATCTTATTTTCCAAGACTCCGTGCTTCTGAAATCAAGCTGGTTTTGATGGCTTCCGGGGTCCCTTTGTTTGATCCCTTAACCAAGCCTTCTAGTGAAGATTTGGTCTCTCCCAAAGAGTTAGTCAAATCACCCAAAATGGTTAATCTATACAATGCTCTCATTTATGCTAGCACGTTATGAAAATACTTTATGCTTTGATTTTTATATTCGGGATATCTACGGTCTTGGTGAGCCAACAAGCTTATTGGCAACAAAAAGCTAATTATACCATGAAGGTCCATATGGATGTAGATACCCATCTGTATGAGGGTTCACAAACGCTTATTTATACCAACCATTCTCCGGATACGATCAAAAAAGTATTTTATCATCTATATTTTAATGCTTTTCAGCCGGGCAGTGAAATGGCCGTTCGCAATAAGACTAGCCCGGATGAAAACACCCGTTTTCGAGTAAATATTGATTCCTTATCCATAGAACAACAAGGATGGTTAAATGTATGGAATGTCCAACAAGATGGGTATGTATTGACCCCCGAACTTTCAGGAACAATATTAGAAGTCCCTCTTGAAACACATTTAAACCCTGGGGAATCCACCACCTTAACGCTTGATTTTCAAGGTCATGTTCCTGATGTCATCAGAAGAGCCGGTAAGAATTCATCGGAAGGAATTGCATATTCTATGGCTCAGTGGTTTCCAAAACTAGCAGAATATGATTATCAGGGATGGAATACATCGCCTTACCTTGGAAGGGAATACCATAGTATATGGAGCAACTTTGATGTAAAACTGAGTATCGATTCAGATTACACAGTGGCTGCTACGGGAATTCTACAAAATCCGGAAGAAATCGGACATGGCTATTCTGACACGGCAACGCCTAAAATCGAAAATGATACATTAACCTGGCATTTTAAAGCCGAAAATGTCCTTGATTTTACTTGGGCAGCTGATCCCGATTATATCCATGATACCTTTGATGGAGAAAATGGCGTGACCCTACGATTTTTTTATAAAAATAATCCTGAAATTATTGAAAATTGGAAAAATCTACAACCCATCACTGCTGAGATGCTTTCTTATTTTAACACCCATCTTGGTCCATATCATTATGAAGAATATAATATTGTGCAGGGTGGGGATGGTGGCATGGAATATTCCATGTTGACCCTCATTACTGGAAATCGTTCTTTTGGTAGTTTAGTTGGCGTCACTTGCCATGAACTAGCTCATAGTTGGTTTCAACACGCTTTGGCGACCAATGAAATGAAATACGAATGGATGGATGAGGGCTTTACAGTCTATATATCTACGATGGCTATGAACGATGTATTTATTGAAGAAAAAAACGATTTTCCACATTCCGGATCTTATCAGAGTTATTATCGTTTGGCTCTTTCAGGGGTCGAAGAACCCCAAACAACCAATGCCAATCGTTATCATTATAATATGGCTTATGAGTTGAGTGCCTACAGTAAGGGAAGTGTTTTTGTCGCCCAGCTTGGTCATATCATTGGTCCCAAAGCACTCGCCGAATCGCTTAAACAATATGTCTATGATTTTCAGTTCACTCATCCCTATCCCGATGATTTTCGAAGAGTTGCTGAAAGGGCATCGGATATTCAGCTTCAATGGTATTTAACCGATTGGACACAAACCATCAAAACTATTGATTATGGGATTAACCATATTATTGAAAAAGAAAATCAAACAGACATTCATCTAGAGCGAATTGGACAAATGCCCATGCCTCTTGATGTGTTGATTACCTATACGAATGGCCATCAAGAGATTCGTTATATACCCCTTCCATTGATGAGAGGCGAAAAAGAAAATCCCTATGCCATTGATTTTATCACAGAAAAAGACTGGGCTTGGGCCTATCCTACTTATACTTTGACCGTTGATAAACCTAAAAGTAGCATTGAATCGATTAATCTCAATCCAACTCATTTAGTTGCTGATATCAATCCAACAAATAATATTTATCAACGGTCTAATTAACTATAGGATATCGAGATCTCAAGATTAAAGGGTAGGAATACCATAAAACAATTGTTTTGCAATGGTCTCCGTCGACGTATTGGCCGTATTCAGTTGATGTATAATAAAAATTATCAAAGTGAACTAGTTCTTTTTACCGTTGGTGTAAGTAAAAAAGAATTTCGTTCTAGCGTTTTACGCAATCGAGTAAAAAGATTACTGCGTGAAGTATTTAGAAGTGTATCTGAGAGTCATTCTAACCCCATTGAACCAGGCGAATACTTTTTGCTCTATCAATCGTCTGAATTACCTACTTATGAATCCTTGAAATATGAATTATTGAATCTCCTTCAAAAAATAGATTATTGATCGATATAGTACATGGTACAATGCGGAATACCATCTTCATAAAAATCCTTTCCGTTATAGACAAAACCACATTTTTCATAAAACGATTGCAAACGTTTTTGTGCTGCTATTTTGATTTGATTTTTTGGAAAGTTTTTTTTGGCTTGTTTTATAGAAAGAGCCATTAATTCATAAGCGAGCCCAAACCCTCTGGTTTCTTGAGAAATCATTACTCGACTAATCAAAACTTCTTTAGCATCGGTTGGTCTTATTCGAGCATAAGCATTACATTGGTTTTGATTGATTGAAAAGATATGTAATGCCTCAAAATCTTGTCCATCTAAATCTTGAAAAGGACAATTTTGCTCTACTACAAAAATTTCTATGCGTAATTGAACAATGGCATATAGTTCTTTAGTTGTTAGCTCATCAAAAGATTTGATGCAATAGTGAAGTATCAAGAACAATCAATTTTATTCACTCTACGCTGGTGCCTTCCACCTTCAAATTCAGTTTCTAAAAATATTTTGAGCATTGAATCGGCTTCGTTTGGTTCAATAAATCGAGCCGGTAAACTCAGTATATTGGCATCATTATGGGTTCTAGCTAATTTAGCGAGTGATTTACTCCAACAAATCGCTGCCCTTATCCCTGAATATTTATTAGCCGTCATGGCGGCTCCATTACCACTTCCACAAATGATTAATCCTTTAGATTCTTTATCTTTTTGTACCGCTTTTGCCACTTGGTGAATATAGTCTGGATAGTCTACACTCTGCATAGAATAGGTTCCAACATCTTTAATATCGAATTTTCCTTGATTTGATAGTTGTTGAATCAAGAATTCCTTTAATTCATACCCGGCGTGATCACATCCTATAACTATTTTCATCGTTTATTTTAGTTTGTAATGGTTTAATTCTATGTATAATTTATTTGAGATAATGATGAATAGTATCTATTTATTCTTAAATCGTATAGTCCTATTGAACTATTTAAATCATCAAAAAAAACTATTTTATTTAACATTTAAATTTACATGTTTGGTTGAACTACGAAAAATATGGCATCTCATTTAAATGAGATGAATTTATTATTTAACATTTGTTGAATTCATACTATTTGTTCTTTTATTTATCGGAATTTATTAAACTTCTATTTATTGAATTTATTGTTCAGTTTATTTTAATTCTTTTCTTTATAGAACTAATTTAACTTATTTTTAAAGAATTTATCCGCACTTATAATAATACCCCCCTTTTCTATATTTCAAATTTTGATTTATCTATTATGATAGTTGATTTTTAAAATCGTGAAATTCATTCTGATGGAAGAAATTTGTTCTGAAATAGAGGAGTTCATAAATCATCGATAGACATATATTATACGTTCACATTGTCTTTTCAAAAAATAAAATTGAATAAAAAACGCTCGACGACCACAGGTCGTATAGAACATCGAGGAAATCAAATTGGAATCACCGCTAATGAAAATCAATCAAAAGCGAGCGTTTGGATTCAAATCAAACATAGATTTCTTAATAGAGCTTTATTGGGTGATTTAGTTGAAGTCACCTATCAATACAGTTTTAAACGCAGAGCTTATTATGGTAAAAATATTGAAATTATAGAACGAACTCAAAAGCCTATGGTAGCTATAGTTGTATTTGAATTTGATGAGTATTATTATAAAATCGAAGAAAAAAATAGTCCCAAACAATATTATTTGATTCATAAGAGAGATTTAAAGCAACTAGATATCGGTCAACGTGTTTTGATTCGATTTATACAATGGGATCCACATCGAAGTTATCCCTTGGCTCAACTAGTCCAAAAAACCATTCCCATAAAAACACCATCTTATCGAAAGTCGATTCATCAAATTGCTATAGATTATGGGTTTTATCATTCATTTCCAAAAAGAGTTTTGGATGAACTAAAAGCCATAAAAACCTCAATAACTTCTAAAGAAATCCAAAATCGTATGGATTTTAGAAATGAATTAACTTTTACGATAGATCAAGAAACAGCTAAAGATTTAGATGATGCCATCTCTTTTAAGCCCTTACCAAACTCAAACTACCAAATTGGAATTCATATAGCTGATGTGACTCATTATGTATCAAACGCTTCAGCTATTGATCGAGAAGCCTATCATCGAGGTAACTCTGTCTATTTTATCGATCAAGTCATTCCAATGCTACCAGAGGTTTTATCCAATGAGTTATGTTCTTTGAATCCATCAGAAGATAAACTGACTTTTTCGATTGTGTTTGAAATAACTTCTAAAGGAAAAGTGATGGATTATCAATTTTTAAAAACCATTATTAATTCCAATCACAGACTTTCTTATCATCAAGTTCAAACATTTATTGATAAAAATAAAGAAGAAAATCGACAACAGAGCTCCCATTCTAATGATTTTTCCCCACCGTTAAAAGAGGCTATCATAGTATTGCATGAAATCACTAAAAATTTGAGATTACAAAGAATCCAAGAGGGGTCTTTAATCATTCAATCCGAAGAATTGAAATTTGAAGTTGATCAAGATGCGAATCCCATAAAGGTGTCTATAAATATTCAAAGTCAAGCTCAACAACTAATCGAAGAATTAATGCTATTGGCTAATAGAACGGTTGCGGATCTATTTAGTCAACATCAAGCCATAATGCCTGCCGTATACAGAGTTCATGATTTGCCGGATATGGATGGATTACAACAAATTTCAAAACGTTTAAAATCGCTAGGTATAAAAATCAATACTTCGGCAAACCGTGTGAAAGAGAATCTCAATGCATCCATTGTTTCGCTTGCTAATACTCCTCATAGATACTGGCTTTCGACTTTAATCACAAAAGCCATGAGCAAAGCTCAATATAGCTCAAAAAACATAGGTCACTATGGTTTAGGGTTTGATCAATATACTCATTTCACTTCGCCAATCAGGCGATATTCTGATGTTATGGTTCATCGCATATTGCATGCTATTTTATTCAAACAAAAGACGGTCTATCAAGATATTAGAAAATTAGAACAGCATTCTAATCATATTAACTTTCAAGAATTAAATGCCCTGAAGGTAGAAAGAGAAGTTCAGAAATTCATGCAATGTTTATATGTTTTAAAATTAAAACAGATAGGAGGATCTTACAAAGGATATGTTTCGGGTTTAAGTCGGTATGGTATGTTTGTGGAATTGATTGAAACAAAGTGTCAAGGAATGGTTTTTTTTAATAAAGTTCCTAATGCGAAATATTCTTTTGTTAAAAATCAATGGGTAATTGATAATGGAAAGAAAATAAGAGTGGTTAAAGTTGGAGACTTGCTGTCTATCAGTATCGGCAGGGTATCCTTAGAAAGAAAATTGATAGATTATCACTTTATTCAGTGGATTTCTACATAATAGAGAGGCATCGAGCGGATTCGAACCGCTGTAAAAGCTTTTGCAGAGCTCTGCCTAGCCACTCGGCCACGATGCCTTTTTACAAAAATACTTTAATAGAATTATAGAATATGGTACGTTAGGTACCCATGTTATAATAAAAGAAAGAAGAATAATTGTTGGAGTGACATAAACTATCCATCTCAATCATAAGAACGACGGACTAGACTATTGGACTTGGAAGATTCTACACGCAAGTTTGTCTTTTGACTGATTGTAATGCTGAAAATCAGTCACTTAGAAATAATTCCACTACGCCATCGATTGGCTACTCAAGATGAGTTGTGGAGGGTTTTGTGACTTTAGGATATCATGATTTTCAGTGCTCGATGGTTCAGAAGTGGCCATCATAGGTGTTAGAAGTTTTTAGAGACCATAAACATCAGCCATCGATCAATGGCTAGCAAATATCGGAAAGACACCTCCTATCGCAATATTAATTCCACTACATGGCCTCTTGTCCCGCCCCCCAAAACAAATCATCGAAAAATACTTTCTGTCGCTCAAAAAAAATCGGAAGGTCAAGCCAAATGTGGCATCAAAAGAGGTAAAAAGACAAACTTGCGTACAGAATGAAGATAGCTGTTGGAGGAGTATATCAATCAAGGACATCCCAATAAATCCAATTAAACTATGTACTCATTGGACAGAAGTATGGAGATATCCTGAATGATATTTTATCAAAGAAGCAGCAGATTATTTCGACAATTTAGCATTTGTTTTTCGGTATCTTGATAATGAACTTGGGAGGTCTTATATTTTTCATAATCAAATACATCCCTTTTTTTAGTTCGCTATGCTATTTTTAAAAAAAGTAATATCCATATCATTGTATTCAGCATCATTAAAGCCAATAAATTCTTCATCTAAACGATGAGGTTTAATCGATTTTTATATTGCTAGCGTTTCGTTTACATCACTCCACAATCATCAGAATTTATTGCTTTAGTTTTGATATCCCAATTGATTTGAGTCTTTAAGTCCAATTCTACTCGATTAAACTGATTTATAGGTGTAATATGTTTTCTTCACATGCTATTTTACTCCCCATTCAAAATAAAAAAGCTCTCCATTCCATTTATTTCCAATTATAGTTTTATCCCTTTGAGGGATAAAACGCTTGTTTTTCTATCCCAATGAATGAGTCAAGCCGATAATTATTGTTTAACGGGTTTTTAAATCATTAGACAATGAGTGATGCATGCCTATTACAAAAAGCATTCATTTTTAAAAGATGCAAATTAAATCCGTTTAATTGAAATCGATTTATTATTGATGACTACTTCGTATTCAAAATCTTCTGCTTTAATTCTAAAAACATGAATTGCCAAACTTATGTGTGCGTCGTCGGGTCCGGGGTGGATACCCCATAGATTCGAGATATCTTCTTTTTCTTTAAACCATCGATGAATCCAATGATAACGTATACATTCTATCGTATTGGGCAGTTCAACGAAATCGTCGAGAACCGCATTGATGGCCAATACACCAGCCGATTCTCGATTTAAAAAGATATCATCACGAGTAAAATATCTACGTATCTTCTTTGCAACTTGACGCCATATTTCGAAGTGACCCTTGACGGATTTAGCTGAAAAGAAAAGAGCTAAAAGACCTGGCCAATAGTCTGAAACGAAATCAATAGCCGTAGCAAAGGCCGGAAGATCTGCACTAGGCATGATGCTAACATATTCAAATGCTTGAGAAAACTCATTTTCTAAGCCATCTTTAAATTTTTCTGATAATTCATTTTCATCAACTTCTACTAACGATTTTCCATACGTGTCATCTACTATATAAACAGTAGGTTTTAACGATGCATTTGAATCTATACATATAGTGTTTTTATTGCTAAGTAAATTTTCTACTAATATATCTTCGTCTAATTCTTCCCAATGAATACCCTCTCCATCACTAATCAAACGCCAGTTCTGAAGCTGATCCAAATTAGCATTCCGTAATCGTGGAAACCATTTAAGAGGAACGGCCAATTCGCCATCTTCATAGTAAACAATCATCGTATCCTCTGTAAAAGATAGATCTGTTGCTATCTTAGATTTATTAATCGTTAAATGTTTCATACTATTTTTCTTTAAATAGGTCTTTTCTCATTTCTATGAGTCTACGAATTTTACTTATTTCTGAGACGTTAAACTTTTTTGAATACATCAACGCTATAGGCTCAATGGTAAATTTAGCTAATTTCTTTTCCTTTTCTACATGAACGTGCATTGGTAAATGTTCATTGGAATAAAAGAAAAATCGATAGCCTTTTTCTATCGGTTTTTTTGAACTTAAAAATCTCTAAAAGGGGGAGGTAAGTTCTAAAAGAGCTTTGCTCTCCATTTTATTCAGATAACTCATTATCGTGCGGACGACTTTCCAATCGGGATTTTATTTTCCATCGGCATTTCTTGAATCACCGCATTGACTTGATGCTTTTGAAGCACCTCCAATATCCCTATCACCTTTGGTATTTGTTCCTAATCAACTCATTTCATCGGTGCCCAATGGAGTAATCAATCCTTTTTTACCAAATTCATTAATTCTAATCCTTCGGGTCCTTCGGCAAACCGGAAATCCAGTTATCAAAAAAGATTCGATTGTAATAATCGTTTTATTCCTTTGGTGAAGTGTCGGCACGAATGTATTTCACTCTCATTGATGACTATTGTGTTACCTCTCACATCAACCAAACGGATGGTATTAAATTCATATGTTTAATGAGCATTACCTTGGGCAATATGAAGTGTTCAATGGCTTTAACAATGGCAGAGGCATTGTTTTTATCGTTTCGATCATGACTTTTTCATACAATGTTCATACTTCATGGTGGGGTATTTCGTTGATATTCTCGTATTCAATAGGATATTGGGTTGGGAAGTATAGCACTTCTTGCTTTTTTGACTCATGGATGTTCCCCATTAAAGGTCTGACACACTAGTTCTTTGGATGTTTTGGCCTCGGTTTGTTTAATCTTTTCTTTTTTGGCTATTAGCATACGCTGGTACATTTTGTGCCATTTGCGTTGTGATGGTGGCGACACGGTAGATACTTCTAATCCATTTTTTTGTGTGTTTTGAATAAACCTAGAAAGTACAACAATTGAGGTCGTGTCAATATTTGAAATCTCAGTGAAATCCAATGTAAACTTGGAGATTTTCGGGTTTTTCCCCAAGAAACTCATCAATCGATCAAAAAGAAAATAAATATTACCAAAAAAGATATTGCCTTTTAGTTTCAAAACTAATATATGCTCAATTCCTTCCCCCTTCTTTTCGTTGGTACTATAGTAAATGGTTGAACGCTTGCGTTTATTTAAATACCCAAATTGACGGAAGATTTTTCCGAAAATATTTGAAAAATTGATTTGTTTGATTAAAAGTAAAGGAATAGTAAGAATCGAAATCACCAAACCGGAAGTAAACCCAAATATAATCGTCACTAGGGTCATGAACAAAATAAAGGCATATTGCTTTTTAGGAAGTTGTTTACTAGTTTTTACAAGTCCTTCATCTAATAATGCGAATGCAGCAAAAAATATGACCCCTCCAAACAAAGGAATCGGTATGTATTCAATCACCCTTCCGTCCATGGTTGAAAAAAAGAGAATAACTAAAGCAGCAATAACTCCGGTCATTCTGGTGCTGGCCCCAAATAAGACGCTACGAAGCGATGCAGTGACATTGATGCTCGAAACGACACCACCTGTAATACCAGAGATAAGACTGGCTAGACTTGTTACCCGAAATTCACGACTCCAATTCAATTCTTTGCCAACAGCAATTTCAAGACTAACAAGATTAACTATGGCAATGATAATCGATACCAATGCTAGCAATAACAAACTCGCAAAATTTTCTCCTATTGTACTCCAATCTATAAGAGTAAGGTCATCAAGCGTAACGAATTCCCATCGGTTTTCATCTGTAGATTTACTTAATAAAAGACCAATGGATTTTGCTTCTTCGGTCGTGAGGTTTAGTACGGGCAGTATGACCGTGTAAAAACCAACAATAGCAAGTACCACACCGATAGGTAAGACTAGTATGAATTTATACTTCTTGATCACAAAATACAGACTAAATCCGAAAATCACTGCCAAGGTTAGCATCCATAGTTTTGTAGGTAGCAAGGCTATTGATGACAAGGGATTAGCTTTTATATCTATCCCTATTAAATTTAAAGCAGCAAGGCAAAGGGCCGTTCCAATCATACTTGTTATACCACAGGCTATGGGATAGGGTACACTACGTAAAAAAGTTATCACTTTAATACGTTCAAAGATGAAAAAGCAAAGACTAGTAATAACTGCAGCAATGACAAACGACATCATTGAAGTAAAAAATAATGCCTTTTCAGGGAGGTGATCGATTCTATCGATGATATAAATCATAATTATAACAGGTGCCGCTGAAATAACTGAAATAGCACCACGAAAACCAGACATTAATGCAATACAAAGACAGCCTATAAAGTTCCCAAACAGTATCATTCTGACTCCTCTCGAAAAGACTGGAGAAAGTTCGTCTGAAAAGATTAGTGCTCCGAAAGCAATCTCTATAACAACGATAGTAAAGCCCGTAGTGGCACCAGCCATCAAAGCAGGCATAAAACTATTCGATCGGAGTTCTTTGAGAATTTTGATAATGCTTCTTAAGAGTGAACCGAAATTCCTGCAAATATATTTATTGCTATGCTCAATCCGATGCTTCTATCACGATTTGTATGGAAAGAGATTTAACCCACCAAACAAAAAAAGACAGCGGATTGTAAGCTTTGAACTTTCTGTCACCGCCTCTCGCGACGGTTTTGATTTATTGGATTTTCCCATTGATTCATTTGGCTATGGCATTAGACTTTTTAAAGGCTCATGCATGGATGATTCTATTGATAGGTTTTTGAAGGATTTTAACTTCCTTTATGACTTCTTGAATACGGGTAGCCGTTACAGCATCCAACCATGCCTTGAACTGCCCTAGAGAGTAGTAAAAATAGCTTTAGAATCTTGATAACATTTTCAAGTATCATTATCTTCTATATGGACTATTTGAATGGCTTGGAAGATGAATTCTTGTTTTTCGGCTATCATGATGGAATCATATTGAAAAAAACAGTCGTTTACCTTTGATGGTTATCTATTTTGAAGATACTTGATATTCCAATCGATAGGTGTACCAATGGTCCGCTTTGGCCGAAGGGACTTTCGGCAATATGATGCCGTTATAAGTTTGCACAGGGAGCATGTTACAATTAACAAAAATCTTGTGTTCATAGTAATCTAAATAATGTCATTGGAGAGTTTAGAATAATCGGAAAGATGCCCCCACACCTAATTTATAGCAATTAAAATAAGTCCCTGAATGGGAAGCATAATGATGAATCGTCTCCTTTTCTAGTCAAATTTAATGACATCCGTCATCCAAACAGAACTCAATCCAAGTGATTGATTTGTGGACTCTAAAAATCATTGATCCATAAAGTTAGTTTTGTTCAATTTAGCTCTATCCAAAGATAAATCATCATTAATTGAAAGTATCCAATGCTGATTTTAAAATAACAAAATCCATAATCGAGATAGAATTGAAAAACTTTTATAGAACACATAAGATGAGTTATAAAGAACGTCTTGACACGTTTGAGATGAAAAGTAAGTGCTGTAAAACCTATAGAAAAATTTTTACCAAAAGAAAAAAGAGTATAAGTTTGTTGAATAAAAGGAACGACATTAAGGGTTGATTGCAAGTGAGTTTAAAGATATAAGGTAAAGAAATAGATTACTTAAAATTTGAAATAAATCTATATTTCAGAAAGCTCCGGTTTTCGGGATATGCGACCATCTTAAACTTGGTAGTATTATCCATAGAATGTATCCAACAATGTTGAAAGAAAAAAGCAAAAACTTTATCGAATCCATCATCGATAATGATCTCAATAATGGATTAGCACCCCAAAAATTGAGATTTAGATTTCCTCCTGAACCCAACGGATATCTACACATCGGTCATATAAAGGCCATTGTATTAAATTTTTCATTGGGACAGAAATACAATGCCCCAGTCAATTTAAGATTTGATGATACGAATCCTATTAAGGAGGATACGCTCTATATTGAAGAGATCAAAAAAGACATAAAATGGTTGGGATATCAATGGGATAAAGAATGTTATGCCTCTGATTATTTTGAACAGCTATACCAATGGGCTCATTTACTGATAGATAAAGGATTGGCTTATGTTGATTCTCAAAGTTCAGAAGAAATAGCTCAGCAAAAAGGAACCCCAACAAGACCAGGCACTCCGAGTAAAGACCGATTACGATCTGTTAAAGAAAATAAACAACTTTTTACTCAGATGAAAGATGGGAAATTTGAACAAGGGGAGTATGTCTTAAGAGCCAAACTTTCGATGGAAAGTTCAAATATGTTATTACGTGACCCCATTATCTATAGAATCATCGATGCTAATCATCCTAAAACCAAAGATAAATGGTGTATCTATCCTATGTATGACTGGACTCATGGCCAAAGTGATTTTATTGAACAAGTGAGTCATTCGCTGTGTTCACTAGAATTTATGCCCCACAGAGCATTGTACAATACGTTTTTAACCGCCATTCTACCTCAAGAAAAAGACCTTCCATTTCAAAGAGAATTTTCAAGATTGAATGTAGCCTATAGCATTACTAGTAAAAGAAAAATTCAACAATTGATAGCACTTGGTTATGTCGATGGGTGGGATGATCCTAGATTACATACGATTTGTGCTCTCCGTAGAAAAGGATATACACCGCAATCCTTAAAACGTTTTGTGGAATTAGCTGGGGTATCCAAGAGATCAAAAGTGATTGGATTGCCATTATTAGAATATTGTATTCGAGAAGATTTGAATTTTCATGCGGAAAGAGTTATGGCCATCATCGATCCAATAAAACTGACAATTATTAATTATCAGCAGGATCATTCAGAAAACATTACTTTCGAAAAGAACCCACAGAAACCAGAATTAGGACAACAAAAAGTTCGGTTTTCAAGAGAATTATACATTGAAAGATCTGACTTTATGGAAACCCCACCAAATAACTTTTTTCGGCTATCCATTGGTCAACCAGTGAGGTTAAAGGGGGCGTATGTGGTACAGGCAGCATCGGTCATCAAAGACCTCAAAGGAAATATTGTGGAAGTGAAAGGGGTTTATTATCCGGATTCTAAAAGTGGTCAAGATAACAGAGAAGGCAATTATAGAAATATAAAAGCCACAATTCATTGGCTATCAATCAAAGATGCCATCGATGCAAAAGCCCATATTTTCGATCGACTGCTACTTTCAGATGATGTCGAAATACAAAAAGAAACCAACTACAAAGAACTGATGAATCCCAATTCTAAAAAAACGATATCAATTAAAATTGAAAAGACCCTTGCCAATGCTATGGAAGGAAAGCAATATCAATTTTTAAGGATGGGATACTTCACGGCTGACAAAGGATATAGTAAAGAAAATCGAATATTCAATAAAACCGCAACCCTAAGGGACTCCTATAAACCTTAGTTCTTAGTTTCTTGATCTTCTGGTTTTGACCGAATCCTTTTGGTTTTTTTCTCTCCGGAATCACCTTTTTTCATAGCTTCTCCAATCTGGTTACTAGCCGTAAATGAAGCCACCATATTATTTAGCATATCACTACCTGCTTGGGGCGTATTGGGCAGAAGTATCAAATTGGTTCCGGTTTCAGAACCGATAGATTGTAAAGTATCATAATGTTGTGTGACAACAATTAATGCAGAAGCTTCTTGTGAATTGATTCCAACAGTATTTAATACTTCGACAGACTCTTCTAAACCACGAGCAATTTCCCGTCGTTGATCGGCAATTCCTTTCCCTTGTAAGCGCTTGCTTTCTGCTTCGGCCTTTGCCTTTTCAACAATAAAGATTCGTTCCGCATCGCCTTCAAATTGAGCTGCTACCTTTTTTCTTTCAGCGGCATTGATTCGATTCATTGCATTTTTAACTTCTTCATCAGGGTCGATATCCGTAACCAAAGCTTTGATGATATCATATCCATAATTGACCATCGCTTCATTTAATTCACCTTTGACAGCTAGCGCAATATCATCTTTCTTTTCGAAGACATAGTCGAGTTTCATCTTTGGAACAACAGCACGTACCACATCGAAAACATAAGAAGTAATTTGAATCTCAGGATTATCTAGTTTATAAAACGCATCTCGTTCTCGACCCTTGACCACCTTGTATTGAACAGAAACTTTGAGTTTGACAAATACATCATCTTTCGTTTTGGTTTCAACCAAAACATCAAGTTGGAGAATTCGCATACTAATTCGTCCCACAATCCGATCAACAATTGGAATTTTAATACGTAACCCCGCATTTCTGATGGCTACAAATTTTCCAAATCGCTCGATAACCGCCACGGTTTGTTGCTTCACGGTAAATAAGGCGCCAAAGGACAGAATGAGCACTGCCACAACGGTTATTAACAAAGAATAGTCTCCCATAAGTATTAGATTTTAGAAATTATTGCTTTTGCATGATGAACTCTTTTATATAAAGAATCTGCAGACACAAAATTAATGATATCGAATAAGTCAAGACCTCTCAATTGACCCACCAAAGCGATTCTTAATGTTTGCATTACCACTCGTGTTGGAATGTTTTCGGATGTTGTCCAATCCAATAGTTTGGCTTTGAATTCGGAAGGACTTTCTTTGAATTCGATAATAGAACTAAAATAATTTAAAATTGGAATCCAGTGCTTTGTATAAACTCTTCTAGCAATCGTTAATTCGATTTGTGGTTCTTGAATGAAAACATTGGTTTCCCTAGGGACATCAGCTCCAATTTCAATGCGGTGTTTTATCAAACCGATGATTGCTTTAACCTCTGAGTGGGTATAGGTTTGGTAGAGTTCTGTAAGAAAGGAATCAAATTGATGTAGAATTTCTGAAATAGATAAACTTGAAATATGTTGGTGATTAATCCATTTTAGTTTATCGAAGTCAACAACCGCTGGATTTTTTTGTAAGCCATCGATTGTGAAATCTGGAATCAATTGATCTATTAAAAATAGTTCATTCCTTTTGGATAAATCTTTTGGACTCCATCCCAGCAAGGTTAAATAATTAATAATAGCAGGAGGTAAATACCCTAGTTCTTTTAAACCAGCAAATGTTTCCCACTGTAATGCAAAAATGGGACAACCCTTTAAAATAGCATCGCGCTTGGAAATTTTCCCTTTTTTATCCGGTCTTAATAAGAGGGGTAAATGCAAAAATTTAGGAGGTTTCCAACCAAAAGCATCATAAATAATACGATGAATAGGCAAGGAAGGTAACCACTCTTCACCTCGAATCACATGGGTGGTCTTCATCAAATAATCATCAACGATATCGGCCAAGTGATATGTTGGCCATCCATCGCGTTTTAATAATACTTTATCTTCGAGTGTTTGAGTTTCAACCGTAATAACCCCTCGAAGCTCATCGATGACTTTAATCGGTTCGGATTGGTCAACTTTTAGCCGAACGACAACATTTTCTACCTCTACTTCATCGATAGAACGAATCGTTTGGTATTGATGATAAATCGAGTGAGGATTTAATGAATTGGCCAATTCTTTTCGATTAAATTGGTTATACAAAAAAGAATTATCTTTTTTTCTAAGTTGCTCTAGTTCTTCAGGGGTATCAAAAGCGACATAGGCTTTTTTTTCTTGGAGAAGAATATCAATGTGTTGTTTATAGATAGCGAGACGCTGACTTTGACGGTATGGACCATATTGGCCTCCAATGCTTGGGCCTTCATCAGGGCGAGCTCCCAACCAATTAAGCGAATCAATGATGTGTTTTTCACTTTTAGGATGGTATCTAGAACGATCGGTATCTTCAATTCTCAAGATAAAGGTTCCGCCTGTCGATTTAGCAAATAAATAATTAAAAAGGGCGGTGCGAATTCCTCCTAAATGCAATGGACCTGTAGGACTCGGTGCAAAACGAACTCTTGGTTTCATGAGATAGCAAATGTAATGTGTGCTTTGATATAGAATGCATGCCTTTTGAATCGTTTAGTTTTGCATTATCGGCAGATGGCTATTAAATTTCAAAATCTTCCTAAGGAAATCAACAAAAAACAGTTGATAAAAAATATCAAAAAGTTTATCAAAAAACAGGGCGGAAATATTGAAAAGTTAGAAATCAATTTTGTCACAAGAGAGCGAATGGATCAACTGCACAAGATGTTTTTAAATGATGATGAAACCGATACCATGACATTTAATTATGGCACCAAAGGAAACATCATTACAGAATCTTTTATATCACTATGGTTTATTAAAAAATCGGCCAAAGAACAAAACACACCCTATACCCAAGAGCTACTAAGGGTGGTTGGGCACAGCATATCGCATGGCTTAGGGCATAAAGACGATACCCTTGATGAAAAAAAGATTATGGCCACTCTAGAGGGTGAATTCATCGAACTATTTCAAATCCAAAAAACATAAAGTTGTTCCACGTGGAACAACCACCGGTTTTGTAGGTTTTATTCCGATTTATTCAAGAGAAAACCACAGCAATTGGTTGATGACCGTTTTTTATCTTTGAGATATGAAAGGGAAGTCGAATAAAACAAAACATATCTATCATAGCCTCGATGGGGGTATTCTTGTGCATTTTCATGGAAGAGAGCAAGAAAAAAACACTTTAAGGGCTTTTTAAAAGAAATGAATGCAAAACAAATGGGTATAACCGTATTAATCGAAGGTTCTCCAGGTGTTGGCAAAACGGCTTTATTAGATGAGTTGGGTAGAACAGCCAAAAAAGAAAGTTGGCACGTTGCTCGAATTGAACCGGCGGTCCTTTGGAATTTAAAAGCGTTAAGATTTTTTTTGAGGATTTCAAAAGAAATGGAAATTTTTGGAATATAGAGTCCATTGCTATAAATCTTGGAGTGAATCAATGGGATATTGGAACGAAAATCACATTAAATCATCGGAGCTTTTTTAGTACAATGGCTGCAGTAAGAAAACCGACGTTGTTAATTTTAGATGAAGCACAACGGTTGGGCGATAAAGCCATTCATCATCAACAGCGACAAATTATTACAGATGTATTGACCAATTTCCATAATGATAGACTAAAAAAAGGTTTGTTTTTAGCCGGTGGTTTAGGAACAACATCGAAAATACTGGAAGATTATCATATATCAAGAATTGGGGATAAAAATTATATTCCATTATTCCCAATAGACAAACAGGCCGAACGGGCCATTATTAAGGATTGGATTATTAAAGAAGCTGGAGCTGATAAAAATATAAAGCGATGGATTGATGAAATCATTAGAGAAACGCATGGTTGGGCGCAACATATTACAAATTATGGCATTGAAATATTTAATAATCTGAAAGAGAATAAAGGAATTTTGTCGGAAACTGGGTTGAAAAAGGTATTGAGAGAAGGATTAAAATCAAGATGTCGGTATTATGAAAAGCGGCTAAAGAGTTTTGCTGAAAAAGAACGTGAAGTCGTTGCAGATTTTTTAGAAAATCATCAAAAGATACATCAAGAAGAGGTTATTCTTTTTTTTAAAAGTCATGAGTTTATTAAAAACCCAGAAGAACTGTTTGAAAGATTATTAGAAAGAGGTGTTTTTCATCCGTTAAGCGGTGGTTCATACTCAACACCCATTCCCTCGATGAGGGGTTGGTTATTATCGAACTATGGCCGAAAGAACGATTTAGAAAAAGGGCCAAACTAATGCCAGGGATGCCAAACGAATCAAAATACGGATTATAGCTCCTTGTTATGTAGGAAGAAAACAGATGGTATTAAATGGGGGATTAAATGATGTTATCTGAAGGCCAGAACCATCATGTCTTCTACAAATTAGTTTTTGAAGAATTCCTTAACTGAAATGGAATGAATACAATGACCCAAAAGCTGTTGGTTATTGCTTTTTTCGAGCAGAAAGAATACTCAATGTATCAGTGATAAAGAGCCGATAGGAGTTGAACTTAGCAATCAAAGCAGATAAATTTTTAACTGATGACGGGTAGTCTTAGAACAGTAGTTCACAAAGGCCTCTTGGTGGTTGATTAAAAAAAGGAGAGGCGTATTTATCCACAAAGTTTGTAAGACAATCAAAAAGAGAGAATATCAGTAACCCATTATTTTTGCATAATCTTATGATGAAACATAATATGGAATTAGAATATCAAAATAAAATTGAATAGCTCTCATAGAGATGGTCGATAAAACCTATGATATCATCGTGGTTGGTGGTGGGCATGCCGGATGTGAAGCCGCCGCGGCGGCTGCAACCATGGGTGTCCAGACATTGCTTGTGACCATGAATTTACAGACCATGGGGCAAATGTCTTGTAATCCAGCAATGGGAGGGATTGCCAAAGGCCAAATTATTAGAGAAATTGATGCATTGGGAGGCCTTTCGGGAACGATTTCAGACAAAAGCGCTATCCAGTTTCGGATGCTTAATCGTTCAAAGGGCCCTGCGATGTGGAGTCCGAGAGTGCAATCGGATCGAGCCCTTTTTTCGGCATATTGGCGTCAAGCCTTAGAAAACCGTTCCAACCTTGATTTTTATCAAGAGATGGTGGTGGGTCTATTGGTTAAAAAAAATAAAATTATTGGTGTCAAAACCACCTTAGGGATTGAGATCAAATCAAAATCGGTCATCTTGACTAATGGAACCTTTTTGAATGGCTTGATTCATATTGGTCAACAACAGTTCGGGGGTGGACGTTCTGGGGAAAAAGCAGCAATAGGTTTGACAACCACCCTCAATCAATTGGGCTTTGAAAATGGAAGAATGAAAACAGGAACCCCACCAAGAGTCGATGGACGGTCATTGAATTATCAGAAAATGGAAGAGCAACTAGGGGATAGCAATCCATCAAAGTTTTCTTTTATGCCAGGTACTCAACCGTTAATTCATCAAAAAAGTTGTCATATTACCTATACGAACCAAGAGACGCATGATGAACTGCAAAAAGGATTTGATCGGTCTCCAATGTTCAATGGTAGCGTTAAAAGCATAGGGCCGCGTTATTGTCCCTCTATAGAAGATAAAATCCATCGGTTTCGGGATAAAACCCATCATCAATTATTTATTGAACCAGAAGGATGGGAAACCGTTGAAGTCTATGTCAATGGCTTTTCGACATCTTTGCCACAAGAGGTTCAAAAGGCTGCTTTGAGAAAAGTAAAAGGATTTGAAAATGTGAAATTTTTTAGGCCGGGTTATGCTATTGAATATGATTATTTCCCGCCAACACAACTCAAACATACGCTTGAAACCAAGTTGATTGAAAATCTATACTTCGCCGGTCAAATCAATGGAACCACGGGCTATGAAGAAGCGGCGGCACAAGGATTGATGGCAGGAATCAACGCCACCTTAAAAATCAAAGAACAAGAACCGTTAATACTTCGAAGAGACCAAGCATACATTGGGGTATTGATCGATGATTTAATATTAAAAGGCACCAAAGAACCCTACCGTATGTTTACTTCTAGAGCCGAGTATAGAACGCTATTGCGGCAAGACAATGCCGATCTTCGCCTAACGCCAACTGGCCATAACATAGGACTAGCCTCGGATGAACGAATGAAACGAACGGAATCGAAAGAAAAGAAATCAAAACAAGTCATCGATTTTTTGAATAAAACAAGCTTTGAAGTGGAGGTGGTCAATCAGATTCTGACCAAAAAAGGAGATTCAACACTTCATCAGTCCGATAAATATACCAAACTCTTGTCTCGCCCCCATATTCAAGGCTCCGATTTGATGGCCATCAACCAAATAGAATTATTCTGTCTTCTGAATCAAATCAATCAAGAAATCTTTCAGCAAGCCGAAATTCAAATAAAATATGGGGGATATATTGAAAAAGAAAAAAATAATGCCAAAAAGCTCCAGTCTTTAGAAAAGCAAAAAATTCCCCGAAGCATCGACTACACCCTATTTTCTAGTCTTTCTAATGAAGCGAAAGAAAAACTTTCAGCCATTCGTCCACAAACACTCGCACAAGCCTCACGGATAAGTGGTATCAATCCGACCGATATTTCGGTATTGATGGTTCATTTGGCAAAATAAAGATTGTTCCACGTGAAACATCGGCAGCGTCAATTACTTTATCAAATTAGGGATTATGCACAAAGTCAGAAAATCTTCAATGTGTATTGGAATAAAGAACAGACGATTGCCAAAACAGATATAGCGGATATT
Organism: Flavobacteriaceae bacterium; assembly: GCA_965221765.1. Lineage (GTDB taxonomy): Bacteria > Bacteroidota > Bacteroidia > Flavobacteriales > Flavobacteriaceae > Bin25. The sequence goes on along the minus strand of OZ244911.1, from coordinate 735,509 downwards.
CAGAGCATAGAAGAGTATTATAGCCCCGAGTATATTCCATATCGTTCTAAAAGCTCTTCAACTCAAGGAAAATTATACTTTATTATTCGCCACTGGATGCATGGTATGAAATGGAAACTCATCAAAAGATATATCCAAAAAAAGAATATAAAGATTTTAGATTTTGGAGCCGGCGGTGGCCATTTCGGCGATTATTTAAAAAAACGAGTCCAAAGAGTTGATTTAATCGAATCCAATCATCATGCGGTATCTCAATGCAAGGAAAAAGGACATTATGTATATAGTAGCCTTAAGGAATTATCAAAAACATCGGTCTATCATGTCATTAGCATGTGGCATGTTTTAGAGCATCTATACAATCCTAAAGAAATCCTTTTAAGATTAAAAGAATTGCTTGATGAAAATGGATTTTTAGTGCTTGCGGTGCCCAATATTCAGTCGCTAGATGCCAAAATATATAAAGCCAATTGGGCGGCATGGGATGTCCCACGACATCTATGGCATTTTACACCTCAAGGTTTGATTGGGTTACTTGATGATGCCGGATTTCAAATCATTAAAAAGAGCACTCTTTTTTTTGATGGGTTTTATATCAGTCAATTATCTGAAAAATACAAAGGATCCAAATTATGGATTATCAAAGGGATTTTTTGGGGTCTGGTATCCCATGTTTGGGGATTGATTAGTGGCAACTATAGTACCATGGTATTGATTGCTAAAATCAAACAATATTCACCTAGAAATTAATTCAGATAGTTTCAATGCCAGATGAGTAAATACCATTTTTGGGTTTGCATTACGCATTAAAAAAGTGATGTGTTCATCAATATGATTGATCAGTTCAATATAATTTTTATCATGAATATATATCGATAATTTTTCAAGGTTGATGATGTTGGATTGATAATCAACGAGGGGATAGATTTCACAATTTCTTAAAAAAGCTTGCCGGATTAAATCTTTTCCAAAGCTTAAAATACCTAGTTGTTCTTCTCTTGTTAGGGCCACAATGTGATCAATGGTTCGACTTACTTCATTCCAGAACGTTCGATGGTTATGAAACTTAACACAACTGCGAAGCAAATCGCCAAAAAGGGTTTCTATTGATTCATAATCAGTAGAATCATTCAAATAATCAATCAATTCTCGAACGCTTCCCCTCGTGGTAGTCAATTCAAAGTTTTTTGGAAGGTTTAAATCTTGATGCTTCGAATAGGATAACATATCATCAGGACGAATAGGTCTTAAATCAATGAACTGACATCTTGAAAGAATGGTAGGCAAAAGCGAAGACTTTAATTCGCTTACTAAAAGGAAGTAGGTCTTAGTAGGAGGTTCTTCCAATAGTTTAAGAAACTTATTGGAAGCGGTTGCATTCATTTTATCCAATCCCCAAATTAGACAGACACGATTGCCCCCGTAAAATGAGGTCAGTTCTAAAGATGATTGTAAAGAGTGGATATCTTTAACCGTTATGCTGCTTCCTTTGGAACCAGGCGTTGCGTGTGAAAGCCATTGAGAATAAGACATATACGGATTATTAGAAACAAGAGCAAGCCATTGTTGGAAGAAAGCTTTCGTATTGTTGGATTTGCTTTGGACCAGGGGGTATAAAGCATAAAAATCAGGATGTTCTAATAATTTATGAAATGTATGGTGACCGTGTTCTATTTTTTTAATGAGTTGCTCAGAACAATAAAGTAATAGAACAGAACAATAAAGAGCCAAGGCTAAACCACCGTAACCGTTTTCATCAACAAATAGTTGGGCATGGGGCTGTTTGTTAGTACGAATTGCCGATTTCAGCTGTTCTAACAAATGTTTTTGACCTGCGATTTCCTTTTCAATAATGGTTAACCGCTTCATTAAGTTTTAATCTCTTTAACCGATAACAAAATAAAAGGTATTCTGTTAGATGGTGAAAGGGGTACAAAAAATACGTTAAATGCTCTTTGAAGGATCAAACACAACCAAGGTTTCGAGTTCAATAGGACAAGATATCAATCCCCTTTTTTGAGGGCGAGGTTATTTTTTAAAAATTAGTATTAAAAATATTTATTACCTTCGATATCGCTTATAATCTAACTATATAATTTTTAAAACATAATCCGATAGAATGAAAAACACCTTTAATTTGAGGCGATTGGAACTTGTATTCCCCACTTTAGAGAAACAGAAAGTTAGAAAAGGGCTTTCTTACCGTCTATGTACCATCCTTATGGTGCTTTGGGCAACGCCTTTCTTTGCCTCCTTTCCTAGCACAAGGGGAATTTCGGTCATCGCTGAAACTTCTACCCCCCCCCCCTATTTTTCAGCAAGAAATAACGGGGACAGTCACGGACGGTTCTGGCATCCCATTACCAGGTGTTTCCATTGTTATTGAGGGAACCACTCAAGGGACTCAAACAGATTTTGATGGAAATTACAGCATTTATGCTCCACAAGGAGCCGTATTAGTATTTTCCTATATAGGGATGTTGACTCAAGAAATTGTTGTTGACGGAGACACCATTAATGTGACATTGCAAGAAGATCAAGAAGCCCTTGAAGAAGTGGTTTTGGTCAGTTTTGGAAAACAAAAAAAATCAAGCGTTGTCTCTTCCATTACAACCGTAAGACCAGAAGAACTCCAAATTCCTTCAAGCAATTTGACCACAGCTTTGGCTGGCAGAGTGTCTGGCTTGATTTCGTATCAAAGATCTGGAGAGCCAGGACAAAACAATGCTGAGTTTTTCATTAGAGGCGTTACTTCTTTTGGCTTAGGAGGAAACAATCCATTGATACTAATCGATGGCGCAGAACTAGAAGTTGATGACTTGGCTAGACTGTCTCCAGATGATATCGAAAGTTTTTCAATTTTTAAAGATGCTTCCGCAACAGCACTTTATGGAGCACGAGGAGCCAATGGCGTCATTTACGTGAGTACTAAAGAAGGGGTTGAAGGGCCAGCTCAAGTATCGTTTCGATCAGAAACCACCTTTTCGGCCCCAACGAGTATCGTCGAACTGGCCGATCCAATCACCTACATGAGATTATTCAACCAAGCCACCATTACACGTAATCCTTTGCAACCCATTCCCTTTTCACAAAGGCAAATTGAAAACACACAAGCGGCAACCAATCTTTTGCTGTATCCAACGGTTGATTGGCAAGAACAACTATTCAATGATTATGCCATTAATCAACGTTACAACTTAAATGTCAAAGGAGGTGGAAAAGTAGCGAGATACTTTGTTTCGCTAGTGTATAGTAAAGATACAGGAATACTAGATGTGCCGGAAGCTAGTGACTTCAACAACAACATCAATTTGCAGAAATATCAATTACGTTCCAACATCAATATCAATTTAACCAAAACAACGCAAGTCAAGTTGGGATTCAACACCGCGTTTGATGATTATATTGGTCCGAGACAAGGAGGAGCTGCGATTTTTGATCGGTCCGTAAGAACAAGCCCGGTGAGTTTTTTACCGTTTTATGAACCGGATGAAGGAACACAATACAACGAGCATATTTTATTTGGCAACGCTATTGTGCCAGGTGAAACCGGCTTGTTTTTCAATCCATACGCAGATTTGGTTAGTGGATATAGAGAAAATGATGATTCTCGGATTTTAGCACAACTTGAAATAACGCAAAAACTATCCGAAATCACAGAAGGCTTATCCTTTAAAGCCGTTGTCAATGCCAATCGAAAAGCAGAATATACCATATCAAGAAGCTATCGCCCCTTTTGGTACCAACCGCAATTAAACTTTTTAACCGGGGAAGCTCCTTTAGTCGCGTTAAATCCTGGCGGGAATATAGGTGGATTCGCTACTGGATCTGAAAGTTTGGATTTCGAGGGATCCAACTCTTTAGTCGAATCATCCACATACATTCAGATTGATTTGAGTTACAACAGAAATTTCAATGAAAAACATGAAACCACGGGGCTTTTGGTATTCACTCAAAACAATCGGGTATTTTCTCCCCGAAACAATGATCTTCAAGCTTCTCTTCCCTTTCGGAATCGAGGTCTGTCGGGTCGTTTTACTTATGGATACGACAGTCGGTATTTTGCCGAGTTTAACTTTGGTTATAATGGTTCCGAAAGGTTTGCTCGTAACGAACGATGGGGATTTTTTCCCTCGATTGCACTAGGCTGGATAGTTTCTAATGAAAAGTTTTTAGAAAATGTCACGTTTATTGATAACTTAAAATTCAAAGGTTCTTATGGCGTTGTTGGGAATGACCGAATAGGGAATGAAAACGATCGCTTTTTCTATTTATCGAATGTCAATTTAAATGACAACAACAGAGGATTGACTACAGGTTTGGATTTTGATGAGTTTCAATCAGGCGTGTCGATCAGCCGATATGGTAATGATCAAATCACTTGGGAAACGGGCAGTAAATCCAATGTGGGCATCGAGTTAGGTCTTTTTAACAAAATAACGCTTGAGGCGGATTACTTTACCGAAACCCGAAGCAACATATTAGCCGATCGAATTCTCCCTTCAAGTTTAGGATTGCAAGCCCCCGTCAGAGCGAATATTGGCGAAGCAAAAGTCAGAGGTATTGATGGTATTTTTGTTTATAGTTCTGCTTTTTCGGAAGCTTTTTGGATTCAAGCAAGAGGTAGTTTTACGTATTCGACCAGTGAGGTGACTAAAATTGAAGAACCCAATTATTCTCAAACGCCTTGGCGATCGGCCTTAGGACAAGCTATTGGACAACCCTTTGGCTATATTGCAGAACGTCTTTTCATCGATGATGATGAAGTTAGAAATTCTCCAGAGCAGTTTGGTGAATACAGAGGAGGCGATATCAAATATCGAGACATCAATCGAGATGGACAAATCACGGATTTAGACCGTGTTCCCATTGGAAAACCTTCGACTCCAGAAATCGTTTATGGTTTTGGATTTTCAATGGGATACAAGAATTTGGATTTATCAGCCTTTTTCCAAGGATCTGCCAATTCCTCATTTTTTATCAATCAGTTTGCAACCGCCCCATTCATTCGAGGAGCTTCTTCTCCTGGTGTCGCCAATTCCAACCAAGGCATTTCTAACACGCAAATTTTGAAAGTATGGGCTGATAGTCATTGGTCACAAAATAACAGAGATTTATATGCTCGATGGCCTCGGTTATCCACAGAAGTGGTTCCGAATAACAACCGAAGAAGCACGTGGTTCATCAACGATGGTAGTTTTTTGCGGTTGAAAAACATAGAAATAGGATATACGATTCCAGAGAAGTTAACGTCCAAATTGAATTTAAATACGTTTCGAGTCTACATCAACGGCACCAACCTAGCGGTTTTTAGCAAATTCAAACTTTGGGACCCCGAACTGGCAGGAAATGGTTTGGGTTATCCCATCCAAAGGGTTCTGAACTTTGGTTTAAATGTTACACTATAATACAATGGTCATGAAAAAATATCTGCTTATTCTGTTTCTATTTTCAGGCTTACTTTTCAATGCTTGCGAAGAAGAGTTTTTAGATGTTGTCCCTGACAATATCGCGGTTTTAGATAAAGCCTTTTCTAATAGAAACTCCGCTCTAGGCTTTTTGGCCACATGTTACTCCTATCTTCCTAGCGAAGGTTCGCTAGGACAAGACCCCGCTATGTTGAGTGGTGATGAGTTTGTCATTCCTCTGTCACTACAAGATAATAATGCAGGATCGTTAGTTTCTAATGGCTTTATGAATCCATCCAATGTTTATTTTAATTATTGGGGTGTCGGAACTCCTAACAATCAAACCCCGAATAGTTTGTATCGAGGGATTAGAGATTGCAATATTTTTCTAGAAAATGTGGAATCCGTTAGAGATGTTGGAACAAACGAACGATTGCAATGGATTGCGGAGGTTAAGTTTTTAAAGGCGTATTATCACTTTTATTTAGCGAGAATGTATGGACCGGTCATCATCGTTGACCAGAACATCCCAGTCAGTGAAGAAATAGCCAATCAATCTCCAGAAAGAAGTACCATTGATGAAACTTTCAACTACATTGTGGATCTGATTGATGAAGCCATCCCTGATTTGCCTTTTGTTCTTCAGCCGGCTGATGCTGGACGAATCTCAAGACTTGCGGCAGTCGCTATCAAAGCTCGTATCTTGGTCGAGTACGCTAGTCCGTTGTTCCATGCTAATGGAATCTATGGCGAGTTTTTAAATTCCGAGGGACAACCATTTTTTCCACAAACCTTTGAAGTCTCTAAATGGGAGGCCGCGGCACAAGCCACTAAAGAGGCCATTGATCTGTGTCTTGCCAATGGGATTGAAATATACCCGGCGACGTATAATTCCGTTAGACCAGAAGATGATTTTGTCATCCTCAAAGCGGGCCTTAGGGGACGAGTCACCGACCCATGGAATAAAGAATTGATTTGGGGATCCTCTTCGAACAATAGTTTTAATCTGCAACAACGATCACAATCGTTAAATCAAGCGGTTGCCGGGACACCAATCATTGGGAGAAATTTGGCCGTCAGTTTGAGAATTGCAGAACTCTATTATTCTCGTAATGGCGTTCCTATTGATGAAGACATTTCATGGGATTATCCAAATCGATACAAATTAAAAGTTGCTGGGCCTAGCGATGCTCTTTATGTAGCCGATGGTGAAACCAGCGTCAATCTACATTTCGATAGAGAACCAAGATTCTATTCCGATTTGTCTTTTGATCGAAGTATTTGGTTTGGAAATGGAACCGATGAAAAGTTTGTTGTCAAATGGAGAAAAAACGAAACCAATAACCGAAAAAATGAAACCGTAGCGGCCGTTACTGGGTATCAAGCCAAGAAGTTGGTGAGTTTAAAATCCACATTAAATGTGCCTCAAAGGCGATTCAATGTGTGGCAATACCCATTTCCCATCATTCGTTTATCGGATCTATACTTATTGTATGCTGAAGCTTTAAATGAAGCCAATGGACCAACAGAAGAGGTCTATAATTATGTCGATAGGATCAGAGCGAGGGCCAATTTGAATGGAGTCGTGGAAAGTTGGCAGAACTTTTCTGAGAATCCGAGCAAGCCTTCAACAAAAGAGGGCATGAGAGAAATCATCAAACAAGAGCGCTTGATTGAACTGTCTTTTGAAGGAAAACGATATTGGGATTTGCGACGATGGTTGGATCTGAAAGACCTCATGAATGTTCCCATTAGGGGATGGAATTTAGATGGCGATTCCAATACAGGAGCCCCGGAGGTGTTTTATCAAGTAACGCAATGGAACACGAGAAGAGCTTCTTTATTTGAAGAACGAGACTATTTATGGCCTATCGCCCTATCGGAAATAATCAATTTATCCAACTTGAAACAGAATCCGGGTTGGTAATCGAAAAAATGGAAAACATGAAAAATGTAGTAACACTAGTATTAATATACTTCATCACCATCAATATAGGATGTCAAGAGGAGATTTATGGTCCTATTGTGAATGAAAAGAATCCTCCAGCGGATATCCTCAATCTAGATGTCACCCCGATTTATGGGGGGTTTGATGTTTCATACGACCTACCATCTGGAAAAGATGTGTTGTATGTGAAAGCAATTTATACCGATACCAATGGAAATGAAGCAGAAGTGCGAGCCTCCGCATTCACGAATAATTTACGTATCGAAGGATTTGGAGATACACAAACTAAAACAGTGACGCTTTATACGGTTGATCGATCTGCAAATCAATCTAGCGGCGTGTCGTTTTCTCTAGCGCCTTTAGACCCTATCGTGCAAGTGACGGCCAATTCGACGGTTATTGCAGAAACCTATTCGGGCGTCAATGTTTCTTGGACGAATGAAAATGGAGAGCCTCTGGCGTTTGAAATTTTTGCGGAAAATGAAATTGGCGAGTTAGAAATTGTGGAAACCATCTATTCAACAGCTGCAGAAAGTGATTTTTCTCTTAGAGATAGGGAGTCCGTGCCCCAAGCGTTTAAAATATCTATTAGGGACCAATATGGCAATCGGGCGGAGGTTCTTCCAGATACGCCAGATGGTAAATTGACCCCCATCAAAGAAGAACGTTTGGATAAAAATTTGATGCGCGTCATTGTATTAGATAATGCCCCTTCCTCCGGATGGGAAAATTTTAATGGGCGCCATTCTAGTATTTTCGATGATGAACACGGTGTGAGTAATTACATTCATACCACCAGTGCAAGCCCGTTGCCGGTCAATTTAACGATTGATTTAGGTGTTGAAGCGTTTATTAGTCGAATTATCATTCATCATCGAGTTGGATCGGATGGGGCTAGAGCCTACCCATTCAATCACGGCAATCCGCAAGAGTATGAAGTTTTTGGAAGAAAAGAAGCTCCGAGTCAAAGTGGTGATTGGGACGAATGGACGCTGTTGTATTCAGCAAAATCTGTAAAGCCTTCGGGACTTCCTCCTGGCCAATTAACGGATGAAGACAGAGTGGCTGCCGATATAGGTGAAGAACATGAATTTGGTGTTCAAGAACGCCCCCAAATTCGCTATGTGCGAATCAGAATCAATAAAGTATTTACGGCTAGTGCGGCTCACATCGGTGAGTTTACAGCCTATGGTGAAATAACAAATCAAGACAATTAAAACAATGAAGCAATTTAGAACACAATTAAAACGATTCCTCCTTGTCGCTATTGCCGTGGTGGTTTCGTGTGTCGGTGTCGATGACAATTACATACATTATTTAGAGGAGGGTGAAATTTTGTACACAACGAAAATTGATTCGGTGTATAGTCTTTCCGGGAATGGAAGAATCCAATTAAGTGCTTTTGTTACCAATGCCTTTAGTGTTGACGAGTTTGTGGTGAGTTATAATCGAGGAGAAAATTCACTCAGTTTTCCTTTCACAAAGAATGATCAAAAAACACAACGAATTGATATGATTGTTCCCGATTTGGATGAACGGACTTACGAAATGACGCTAGTTACGAAAGATAAAGAAAACAATACCTCTGTGAGCACTCGAACGTTTGCCACTTCTTATGGAGAAAATTATAGAAAAAATTTAACCCCAAGATCGACAAAAAACGTCATTTTTGATGGCACCAATGGTCGTGTGGTATGGAATCCAAGCAGCAGTTTAGGAAGAAGAAGTTCGATAAAATTCACCAATACAGAAGGTCAAGAAGTGGTTGTCGAGGCCTCGAGACTCGAAACGGAAACATTGTTGCCGAATTTAAATCCCAATGAGACAATTGAATATCTATCTGCTTACGTTCCGACTTCTTATGACCGTCAGAGAAATATGGAAACATCCATTGATGAATTTGAAACGGATTGGACGGAGCTTTCACTTCCCACAGAATTGACACCGCTTCTACAAACCATTACCCTGACTCCTGGAGTGGATGGAACAACGGTGCATTGGGTGAATGATGACAAGCTAGAATTAGTGGTCACCGCTATTTTTGTTGATAGTGGAGAAGAACAAAGAGTCAGCGTCACGACGTCGGACGAGATGGGGACACTGAATGTTGGAGGATTGACCAATGGTCAAGATTTCAATATTTTGATTTCGAATGCTTCGGGCAATGGTCTTGGAGCTGTTTTTCAAGCAAAAGCATTGAATCGATTTCCTAGTGATCAAATCAAACGTATTTTACTCCCCACGGATGAATCTGGAGAACATTTTGGAGGGTCGGTGGAATTTTTATTTGATGGTACTGCTCGATACTACCATTCGATTGGAGAAACGCCGGAACAATTTGGTCATCATTTCACGTTGGATTTTGGAAGGTCGATAACGCTTAAAGGAATTAAAATATGGCCTCGAGTGGAATGTTGTCAAGAAAGAAACATCAAACGCTATCAATTGTGGGGGATTAATGACCTTAGTAATGCAGAAACGACGCTTGTTTCTCACGATTCTGGTTGGGAAGAGGAATCGAAAGCAAAAGGATGGACTTTGATTCATGATTCAGAAACCCCTAACATTTTTAAAGGCGTCACATCGCCTCACACAGAAAAAATCGATGCTCAAAAAGCATTTCGATATGTCAGATATCGTGCGGTCACAAACCATGCAAGCCATAAACGAACGGCCCTTGCAGAAATAGCTTTTTATATTGAATGAAAAAGGCTGAAATCGATTTTTTCAAAGATTTTTGATGGTCGTTATCGAAAGTGCGGTGCCATGGAAAGCATCGACATTTTATTGGCAAGACCAAAGAAATTGTTTCATCACAGTGGAGAGATGTAGCGGATAAAAACGAAAATTGTCGTATCGTTTTCGATTCATGGAGGATTATAAAAAAAACAAAAAATAGTTCAAATTCGATTGAAATGAAGTCCTATGCATTTGTCATCTCTGTGTTTCTTTTGGTTCTAGGGTGTGATACCTCAGATGATTCCATGAAAAAGGGCTTGGATAATCAACAAAGCAGTAAATCGGGAACGTTTAAATTTAGTGTTCCTGGAAGTGGACTAGTCCCTTCTGAGAATGACCCGGCTATTGTGACGACGTCATCTATTGGTTTCAAGCATAAGTATCGCTTGGAAAAAATACATATCAAACAAGATCCTCAATGGAATACATGGAAATCCATACCAAGAATAACGCCTGACACCGCTACGGAAGCTCCAGTCTTTATTCCTATTTCAAAAGGAAACTATTGGATGCTTGCCAGGTATAGTCTCGATCATTCAACCGGATATCATTCATGGCATAGTGTGGATATGGAAAATTGGAAGCATTATGGTCCGGTTTCATCTCTTGCCAATCGATGGGTTACTTCGGCAGAATATCTTGATGGAAAATTTTATATTTATTTTGATAAGCCGAATGATGAAGATCCCCATCTGATCATTGATGAAGATTTAACCGATGGAAAGCAAGGCATGGTTATGGGGCGAGTGCTCAACGATCCCACGCATGGTTCAGACAGTGCTGTTTTTCGGGATGATGATGGAACGTTTCATTTGATTTATGAAGATTGGACACCCATCAATCCACAGCAAAATTCTTGGGATTCACCTTTAGCCGGCCATGCCGACAGTCCGGATGGGATTAATGGATTTGAACCCCATGAACTCCCTTATCCCATTGATGAAAGAACCAATCCTACAGGCGTTATTCGGCCTTATCGACCGGATCCAAACCAGTTGGTTCATGGCCCAGACCAAACGCCATATGTTTACGAAGTGCATGTGCCAGATCAAAATGCTTATGGAGATTATACGTTGATCAAAATAGGACAGCAATACTACCTTTTTTGCGATTACGATTCTCATGAACAGGGAAAGTCATTACGTGTCGGAAGATGGCGAAGCGATGATATCAATAAAGAATTTGTTTGGGATGGCGAAATAGGAGAAGGATTTCATCCAGATCCAAGTGTCGGTTTTGCAGAAGATAAATTTTACTTAATTGTTCAAAGAACCAATCAAACGTTTATCAGTAATGGTCCTTGGGTGGATGGTATTGAAATGAGAGCAGGTGTTGACACGGATGATGATGGTGTGTTCGATCAATGGACAGAATTTGTGAGAGTCAAAGAAAGGTATGCCCAAAAATCAGGTTTTGTCCGTGTGGTCGAGAAAACGCCCGCCATTCTTCAAAATATAGACCTTCCCGAAGGCTATCGTTTTCAAATAGAAATACGCAGAACGAATGACCGAGACGGGTTTTTTCCAAATATTGAATCGCTAACGGCTCAATTTGACGGATTGGATTTTTGATTCATAGGCAGTTTGTAAACGTTCTGTTTTCATGGGATTGGCCCTGGCCGATAAAAAATAAAATATCAATAAAAGAATGGACGTTGCACTAGGTCGTTAACAGGGTGTTTAGAACAAAGTCATTTGTGCAAAAGAGTCTATTTGCCCTCGATATAACTCTTCTCAATGTGTTTCGTTCAGAAAAAATAGAAAGCAAACCGGTATTATCAAACCACCATCAAAAAATCTGTTTCAACCGATCAAAAACACTTGTTTTTACTCGGTTTCATAACATCATGAACCCTCGGAAGCATCATTGTTCAGCTCAAATATCAGGGGATGTCCTCCAACCACTGCTTGTCCATGTTGCTTTTTTGACGCATGAAATGGTACCACATACATCGGAAGCTAACATTACTTTAGCGAAACTCAATGGATTGATTCATGCTTTGCAACAAACCGAAATGAGTTGCCCCTTATTTTCAGTTATTCAATCAATACAGTTATCGAAAACCGTATCAACAGATATTCCATGCGGTCGTATTAAAACCAAAAAGGGATGTTGATTCCAAGCAACAAAACCAGCAACAATCATCATTCTTATTACGATAAGGATTAGATGCTATTTTTTAGAAAAACAGGCTCTTCACCATATCAATAGAAAACCACGGAAAATAAAGTACTAAATCAATTCAAAGGTCGTGCAGAAGCCAATGGGTTGAAACATAAATTTTCAGTGACTTTGTATTTTAATGGATTTGTTTCGATTTCCAAGGGATGAACCGGCTTTTTTATTGTTTCAACAAATGGAAAACAAACCTTTTTCACTAGAGTTCATTCAAATCAAAAAAACGAATCGCTACATTTGGAAATCCAAACTGCAAAAAATAATGGAATGAAAAAAGTTCAAACAGCAAAATATCAAATTGTAGATAAAGCTGATTTTTACAATCTACAGATTTCCAATGGAGAATCCATCAAGCATTTAAAAGGATACAAAGTCGATGCAGAAGACCAAGCATCGCTTGTGCTCTTTGACCAGTTGAAAAACGATCGACGTGTTGAATTAGAAATTGGAGATTTCGTTCAAATCACTTACCAACAAACGGGAGAATATGTTTTGAATGAAAACCCCAATCAAACGAGTCCTTTTCATCAATTAAAATCAGTTGAAAAACTTGGCAGGGAAGTGTTGTATCCCCAAAAAGTATTCAACTTCAACAACACCGTTGGCAATCGACTCAATCGAAAAATCAATTTTGATGGGCAACTCGTTGTTGTCCGGGTTGATTTTAATGTCCCCTTGGATGAGAATGGTTTGGTTACCGATACGACGAGAATTTTAGCAGCCAAACCAACCATTGATTTTGTGATGGAAAATCGGGGTCGTTGTGTTTTAATATCTCATTTAGGTCGACCCAAAGGAGTGGAATCAAAACTCTCATTAAAACATATCGTGTCCCAAGTGTCGCAAGTGTTGGATAGGCCAGTAAGATTTTGTGATGATTGTGTGGGTGAAAAAGCGGAAAATGGGGTAAACCATCTTTCCATGGGAGACATCTTGTTGATGGAAAACCTTCGGTTTTACAAAGAAGAAACCGAGGGAGACGCTGATTTTGCCAAAAAACTTTCTAATTTGGGTTCTGTGTATATCAATGATGCTTTTGGAGCAGCACATCGAGCGCATGCATCAACAACGATTATCGCTCAGTATTTTCCAAACAAAAAATATTTTGGCAAACTTTTGGAGTCTGAAATCTTGGCCATTGATCGAGTATTAAAAACAGGAAAAAAACCCATCGTCGTTATTTTAGGTGGTGCCAAAGTGTCAACAAAAATTCCGATTCTAGAAAAAATGCTTCATATTGCAGACCACATCATTATTGGAGGGGGCATGGTTTATACTTTTAAAAAAGCACAAGGCGGACGCATCGGAAAATCAATCTGTGAAGATCAATATCTCGATTATTGTATAGACATAGTGACGAAAGCAAAAGAAAAAGGCGTTGAAATTCACTTACCCATCGACATCGTGGCTGCTGAGGATTTTTCAAATGAAGCCAATCAAAAAGTATTTTTAAGCCACCAAATTGAAAAAGACTATGAAGGGATGGATGCGGGTCCTCAAACGATAGATTATTTTTCATCCATCATCAAACAATGCCAAACCATTTTATGGAATGGCCCGATTGGTGTTTTTGAATTTTCCAATTTTGAACATGGAACCAAAGCAATAGGCCAAGCCATTGCTAAAAAAACAAAACAAGGGGCTTTTTCACTTGTGGGTGGTGGAGATTCGGTTGCCGCTGTCAAACAGTTTGGGTTTGCCGATCAAATGAGCTATGTGTCAACGGGTGGAGGGGCGATGCTTGAAAGTTTGGAAGGTAAATTCCTTCCCGGTATTAAAGCGTTATTCACATAACAGACGATGCGATTTTTTTTATTGGCAACAATAGGGGGGATTGTTTTGATATCTTGTCAAAACAGACAACAGACCTATATTCCTCGTTCAAGTGGCAACATCAATCATGTGACAGTTGTGATGGACGATGAAAACTGGAATGGGATGCTTGGTCAAGCCATTCGAGATTCGTTACAAATTCCATACATTGGGTTGCCATGGGACGAACCACAGTTCACACTCCATCATCTCGTACCACAAGCATTTACGGGCTTTGCGCGACAAAGTCGAAATGTTCTTCGATTTGAGAAAGATAGTATCCCTCGATTCCGTTTTGCTCAAAATCAATATGCCAGACCACAGCTGTATGCTTTGGTGATTGGAGAAGATCCCGAAGATCAGTTATTTTTATTTGAATCCAATTTGAGTGAATTGAGGCGATTGATTGTTGAAAACGAACAAAAAGAAAAAATCAGAAGAATCAATCAGTCCCCAAGTACCGATACGGCATTACAAGATCGATTCGGGATGGAGTTGGTTTATCCCACAGCCTATCAAACGCTCAAGGATACCACCAATTTTGTTTGGATTCAAAAACCAATTCAAAATGGGCATATGAATATTATTGCATATAGTCTTAATTTGGATGCACTCGATGGGCCGACCCGAACAAGAATTCCTGCCATTAGAGATTCTATTGGACAACAATTCATTCCAGGGAGAATCGATGGCTCTTTCATGATTACAGAAGAGGCCTACCGCCCCTATTTTTTTACGACCACCTTGACTGGACTACCCGGATACCTTACAAAAGGGATGTGGGAAGTAAAAGGAGATTTTATGGCTGGACCCTTTGTTAATTATATGTTACGCGATACAATAAATGACCGTTGGATCGCTATTGAGGGTTTTACATTTGCCCCCAATTCTGCCAAACGAGACAATATGTTTGAATTGACCTCCATTCTCAATACGCTAACATTGAATTAGGTGTTTTGAGATGGTCAACGACTGGCTAATAATGAATAATTGTAGAGTAAAATAATATACCTAACAAAAGAGTTTACGATTTTTTATCATCAATTTTTTTTTCAGAATCATCATTCGAAGCATTTCTAAACTCTTTGATTCCGCGACCTAATCCCCTCATCAACTCAGGAATTTTTCTCCCCCCAAACAATAATAAAATCACAATGGCAATCAGAATTATTTGAGGCACTCCAGGCATCCCAAAAATAAGACTAACATAAGATATCGACATGCTTATAAGTATTGAACCAAATGTAAAGAAAAATAATTGGAATGAATTAACTAGTCAATACAGAATCTAACGCATTACTATAGACCTCTTTTGCGGATACACCAACAAATCGCTCTTGAATCTCACCATTTTGGAATAGCAAAATAGTCGGAATACTGCGAATGCCATACTTTCCTGCATAGGTTTGATGATCATCAACATTGAGCTTTCCAACCACAGCTTTGTCTTTGTATAAATCTGCCACTTCCTCAATGATAGGACCAACCGTCCGACAAGGACCGCACCAAGGAGCCCAAAAGTCGACCAAAACAGGCTTATCGGATTGAAGGACTACTTCTTCGAAGTTAGAATCGGTTATTTCTAAGGCCATGAATTAAATTTTAGAATACAAAGGTATAGAAATTAAAGGCTATAATTATCCTAATTGGTATTTGATTTTCATGGAATCTAAGGATTTTAAAAGGGCGGTATTAACTAAAAATGGGTTGAGTTTACTATAGAGATTTAAAGAAGACGGCCCATGAATGGATTTCGCATCGGTGATTTTAAAATATAATTTTGTGTTTCCCAATGGAGTGCTTTTAAAGATAGATGTGATTGATTTCATAACCCGAGCATCGATGGCTTGTAATGTGATATCAATCATCAAACGATTAATTTTTTTAGCAAAAACATCTTCTAGCCGTTCAAACGAATGAAAATGAATTCGAGGTTCATTGGTATAATTTGAATTTTTTGTATTCTGTTGCTGGATTTGTATTTGGACTCTGACAAAACGGCCTTCAACTAAAGAGGTATAAAAATTTTTATATTCTTCTCCAAAGATTGAAAACGTATGATTTCCAGTCTTATCTCCCAAAGTAAAACTGGCATAATTATTGCCCATTTTACTCTCTTTGTGAGCAACATCAGAAATAACACCACTGATCCAAAAAGCGGGTTTCCCAACTAATGTATTTAATTGAGGGATAAGCTTATTAACTTCAAGACCTCCGAAATATTTTATTTCATATTCGAAATCATCCAAGGGATGAGCAGATAAATACAAGCTGATAAATTCTTTTTCTTTGATGAGGGCTTTGCTACGAGACCATGGTTTGCAATGATTGATTTGAGGTCTGATAACACCAATTTCTTCGAAGTCAAAGAGAGACGGTTGGCTTGAAGTTTCACTAGTAGCATGTTTATCACTATACTTCATTAAATCATCTAAAAGATTGAGTTCTCCATGGCCATTTTCTGCGAAATATTGAGCTCTATGAGGGGTTTCAAATGAATCAAATGATCCGGAACAAATCAATGCAGTAAGAGATTTTTTATTGCAATATTTCGTTTGGATGCGCTCCATAAAATCAAATATGGATTCAAAAGGCCCTTCTTTTCGCAATTCTATGATGTGTTCGATGGCTTGACTACTCAAATATTTGATGCCCCCCAAGCCAAATCGAATGACCTTCTCATCAGTGACTGTAAAATCTCTATTGGATTCATTGATGTCTGGTCCTTGGACGGTAACCCCAAGCTTTTTACACTCGGTGACATAATTGGTCAACTTATCGGGTTTACTCATGTTTTGAGACATGATGGCTGCCATAAATTCGGCCGGATAATGAGCCTTTAAAAAAGCCGTTTTATATCCCAATAAAGCATAGCTGACCGAATGAGACTTATTGAAGGCATAGCGTGCAAATGATTCCCAGTCTTTCCAAATTTTCTCTAGTTTTTCTTCATTCAAACCGCGCTCTTTGCCGCCTGCGATGAATTTGGGTTTTAACGTATCGATGATGGCTTTTTCTTTTTTTCCCATGGCTTTACGTAGCAAATCGGCTTCTCCTTTGGTAAAACCAGCCAATTCTTGAGATAATAGCATCACTTGTTCTTGGTAAACGGTAATCCCATAGGTTTCTTTAAGAACTTCTTCGGTTTCTGGAATATCGTAGACAAACTTTTCTTTTCCTTGTTTTCTAGCAATAAAAGAAGGAATATATTCCATCGGACCAGGACGATATAATGCATTGACCGCCACCAAATCGCCAAATATGGTGGGTTTTAAATCTTTCAGAGCATTTTTCATACCATTGGATTCATACTGAAAGATGCCATTGGTCATGGCCTCTTGAAATAATTTAAATGTTTTTTGGTCATCCAATGGTGGATTTTCTAAATCGATATCAATGTCTTTATAGCGTTGATGGATATGCTTGATGGCCTCTTTAATAGAAGTCAGGGTGGTTAATCCTAGTATATCCATTTTTAATAGCCCGGCATCCTCCACATGATTATTATCAAATTGAGTGGCTATCAAATCTGAATCTTTGATTTTAGTGATGGGGACGAAATTGGCAATCTCCTCTGGAGCGATGATGACCCCACAGGCATGGATGGAAAGATTTCGATTTGTCCCTTCTAGTCGAGAAGCTAATTGAAGCACTCTAGCACGGGTATCGGAGCCTTTGTAGATAGAACGCAATTCTTGGGTGCTTTTTATTTCTGAAGCAGTCATGCCCTTTTCTCTTAGCTTGGCCGTACTACAGGTCAATCGTTCTTTGAGGGTGAGTTTGAACGTTTCAATTTTATCAGAAAGTTGTCTACTTTCTCTAATAGATAAAGAAAGAACTCTAGCAACATCCAAAATAGAATTTTTAGCCTTCAGTGTGCTAAAGGTTAATATCTGAGAAACTTGATTGGCTCCATATTTTTCAATGAGGTAATCAATGACTTTAGATCTTCCAACATCTTCGAAATCGATATCGATATCTGGCAGGCTGATTCGATCGGGATTTAAAAATCGCTCAAATAATAGATTATACTTCAAGGGGTCTACTTTGGTAATGCCTACGCAATAAGCCACAATCGAACCGGCCGCTGATCCTCTACCAGGTCCAACATCGACGCCTTTTTTGGAAGCTTGATGTACTAGGTCACTCAAAATCAAAAAATAACCAGGGTATCCTGTTTTGGCAATCACTTTTAATTCATAATCCAACCGATCTGTAATCTCTTGGGTTAGATTATCATATAATTTTTTAGCTCCTTGGTAGGCAAGGTGTTTTAAATATTGATTGGCTAATGTTTCTTGATATCGGGATCCATCTTTAGAAGCAAAGTCTGTTGGAATTTCAAACTTGGGAAGATCTACTTGTCGATGAATCTCAAAAATTTCAATTTTATTGGCAATTTCTTGGGTTGATAAAATAGCCTGTGGGAGATCTGCAAACAAAGACTTCATTTCTTGTTGGGTCTTGAAATAAAATTCATTATGGGAAAACCCAAAACGCATGCCTCGTTGATTTCCAATGGGGGTTTTTAAATCACTTCCTTGACCAATACAAAGCAAGATCTCATGTAATTCAGCATCGTCTTTTTGAGTATAGAACGTATTATTACAAGCGACGATGGAAACCTCATGCTGCTGAGCCAATTCAATGAGTTTTTGGTTGGTAATAGACTGTTCTTTTTGGTTGTCTTGTCGGTTGATTTCAATATAAAAATCGTCTTCAAAGTGTTGTTTCCACCATTTTAATGCCTCAATGGCAAAGTGATCTCCTTTATTTAGAATATTGGAATAGAGTTCTCCATGAGACCCTCCCGATAAAACAATTAAATCGTCTTTGTATTTCAATAGCAGTTCTCGATCTATTCGAGGCACATAATAAAATCCTTTGGTTCTAGCAATCGATACTAATTTGGAAAGATTACGATATCCATGAAGTGTCTTAGCCAAAAACACCATTTGATAACCATTATCTTTTCTAGTTTGATCTAAATGATCCCGACAGATATTTAATTCGCATCCAAGTATGGGTTTGATGGGATTTTTTTTATTTTCGAGTTGATTGTTATGTTGCTGAACCGTTTTAAAAAATTCGAAAATACCCGTCATGTACCCGGTATCAGTAATAGCTAGGGCAGTCATATGATCGTTTGTTGCCGCGGATACTAGCTCTGGAAATTTAGACGTTGCTTGAAGTAGTGAATAATGTGAATGGACATGAAGATGGACAAAACTTACGGTCTCTAGATCAATTTCTTGGGATTCAAGATGTTGTCTAAAATCTCTTTTTTGCACTTCAAGGGCTTCAGATTTTTTTCTAAGATTTTCGTGTTTTCTATGATGATTTTGAACTGGCCCACCAAATTCTTGTTCAATTTTTGATGCGATAGTGTTTAAAATCTGAGCTGTTGATTCTTGAAAATCAGAAAAAAAACTCATCGATTCATTAGACAATTCATCGATTAATTCAGAAGTTAATGAGAAGGTCAAATTTTTTGTTCTCAAAAGCTCAAAAAAACATCTAGCTGTTGCCACGACATCTCTTGTTGCATTATGGCTATCGGTTATGGTTTCATTAAATAGAAATTGGTGAAGTTCTTCAAGTTTTGGAAACTTAAATCCTTTCCCTCGTCCTCCTTCAATCCGACATAATTGTTTGGTTTGATCGCTACAGGTATCAATCAGTTGGTGTTGTTTAAAAGGATGAGGCCTTTCTAATCGGAGGTATTCAGAACTGACGCCGCCGATATCAAACCCAATATTATGACCAACAATAAAATCTGATTTTTTTATGGTCTTGTCTAAGGCTAAAAGAACTTGGTCAATCGGATACCCTTCTTTTTGAGATAGTTCATCAGAGATTCCATGAATATTATAAGCCGATAGAGGAATATTAAAGCCATCGGTTTTTACTATAAAATCATGGTCTTCGGCACATTTTCCAGAACTGTCATGGAGACTCCATGCAATCTGAACGCAACGAGGCCATTCCAACGGATTAATTTTATCTAGATCAACCTCTTTAAGTTCAGAGAGACCAGTGGTTTCAATATCTAAAACCAGGAATAAAGGTCGCTTGTTATTGGAAAGGGTTGCCATGATTATAAAAGAGTGTTAAGAGATAGGTCGATGAAGAGTCGTTAGAAAGGTTATGGGTCAAGTTTATGAGCATCAATGATTCCAAGCACGAATAAGACAGAAAGATATGGTGTAAAACAGTGTGCTCAAATGTATCAAAATTGATTGCTTATGATGCATGCTGTTCAATCTTTTGGTTTGAGATGATTTAACTGTATTAAAAAGTAAAATTAACTTTGACCCTCTTGATTTTCTCATCATAAAAGAGATATTTGACAAATTCATCCTCTTAGAATCTCAAAAGGTTCTGAAGGAGATATTAATTTCTAGCTCTTGTTCTCGAATCAATGGATTGGTGGGCTCGGGAATTACTTTCAGACTAGGTCAAGGATTTTTAGATTCTCAAAAGACCATGATTATCGTCTGCAATGATCAAGAGCATGCGGCCTACTATCAAAATGATTTTCAAACGATTTTAACCGACCAAGATGTTTTGTTTTTACCATCAAGCAAAGGTGGGAGCAGAGTTGATTCATCAAAGGTGCGTTATGATTTATTAGAAAGGAGCCAAACACTTAAAAATATTCAGACCAATAAGCGTCCTATCGTCCTCATTACATATCCAAAAGCATTTATTGAAAAAGTCATTGAAAAAAAAGATGTTCAAGGAATTTCATCCACCATTATTGTCAATCAAGAATTTGGATTCCATACCCTTAATGAAAAGCTATTTGATGAAGGATTTCAAAATGTAGATTTTGTAATGAAACCGGGTGAATTTGCAACAAGAGGAGGCATTATTGATGTGTTTTCATATGCTTTTCCATTACCCGTCCGTATCGAGTTTTTTGATGATCTAGTTGAAAGAATTAGCACCTTTGAAGTTCGATCACAGAGAACCATTGAACAACTAGAATCTGTTGATATATTACCCGATGTATCAAAGGTGTCAACCATCTACAATCGAAAAACTTTAATAGAAATATTGCCTCAAGATTGCAACTATATTTTTTTCGATTTTGATGCATTATACCAGAGTGCCAAACACTTGAATTCAACCAAGGGATTAGAACCACAGACCTTACAAGATGGGATAGAAGAATCAATAGAAGCTCAGTATATCAATCATATAGAATTACGAGACCAATTAGGCGCTAAAAATATCGTGTTACTCAATGAATCAGGTGAACTTTCAATATCAAAGCAATTAACCATTCATCAAACAGGGCAACCGGACTTCAAAAAGAAATTTGAATTATTAAAAGAGCATCTCACGGGATATGCCAACCGAGGTACAAAAAATACTATTTATTGCTCGAATCATCCCCAATTAAGTAGAATCCAGGAAGTATTTGATCGCATTGGATTAGAAGGGCAGTATGGAGTAAAACCGTTTCCTCTTTATCGGGGATTCAGTGATTTGGATGCGGGGATATTGTGTTATACCGATCATCAAATATTTAAAAGACATTATAGATATAGATCAAAATGGGATCAATCAACAGATACGGTCATCAATGTGAAAAATCTAACTCAATTGAGAGTCGGAGATTTTGTCACACATATTGATCACGGTATCGGAAAGTTTGTGGGATTAAAAACCGTAGAGTACAGAGGTAAAAAGCAAGAGGTTCTTCGGATTTTATATGCAGAAAATGATGTCTTGGACTTGAGCGTACACTCACTAGAAAAAATTGCTCGATTTAATTCAAAAGAGGGAACCTCACCCAAAATTTATCGGCTTGGCAGTAAAAAGTGGAAAAATCTTAAACAAAAGACGAAAAACAAGGTTAAACAATTGGCTTTTGATTTGGTCAAACTATATGCCAAAAGAAATCGAAAAATTGGCCATCGTTGCTCCCCGGATTCTTATTTGCAATCTGAATTAGAAGCTTCTTTTTTTTATGAAGAAACGCCAGATCAATTAACGGCCACAAAAGAGATCAAGCAAGACATGGAGTCAGAACGTCCCATGGATCGATTGATTTGCGGGGATGTCGGTTTTGGAAAAACTGAAGTCGCTATTCGGGCCGCATTTAAAGCCGTCGAAAATGGTCTGCAGGTTGCGGTATTGGTCCCAACAACAATTCTTGCATTTCAACATTATAATACCTTTAGCAAGCGATTAGAAGCCTTTCCAATCGAAATTGATTTTCTTTCTCGATTCAAAACACAACGAGAAAGAGACCAGATCATTAAAAAAATTTCAAATGGCTCATTAGACATAATCATCGGGACTCATGCTTTGGTCAATGCAAAAGTTCAATTCAAAAAACTAGGTTTATTGATTATTGATGAAGAACAAAAATTTGGGGTATCGGTCAAAGAAAAATTAAAAAATCTAAAAAACAATGTGGATGTACTGACTTTAACGGCGACCCCGATTCCCCGAACTCTCCAATTCAGCCTCATGTCTGCTCGAGATATTTCATTAATCAATACCCCACCCCCGAACCGTTATCCTGTTGAAACACACCTCATTCGATTCGATAAAGAATTGATTCAACAAGCCATTCGATATGAAATAAGGCGAAAAGGTCGAGTATATTTTGTCAATGATCGAATTGAAAACATAGAACAAATCAAGAGGTCTTTACAACAATTGGTTCCAGAAGCAAGGATAGCCGTTGGTCATGGAAGAAAAAAGGGCCCCGAACTAGAACAAATCATGTTAGGATTTATCCATGGACAATATGATGTATTGGTATCAACGACCATTATTGAAAATGGATTGGATGTGCCACAAGCCAATACGATATTTATTCATCAGGCCCATCGGTATGGATTGAGTGATTTATATCAAATGAGAGGGAGAGTCGGACGTAGTAATATCAAAGCCTTTGCTTATTTAATCACCCCTAAAATGTCAATCGTTCCCATAGATGCTCAAAAGCGTATTCGATCCCTACAACAGTTCACAGAATTAGGGCAAGGGATCCATGTGGCGTTAAAAGATTTAGAAATTAGGGGTGCTGGGGATATATTAGGAGCTGAGCAAAGTGGATTTATCAGTGAAATGGGATTTGATACCTATCATAAAATATTAAAAGATGCCATACAAGAAATAAAGGATGAAGCGGGTTTGGATCTTAGCCCATCCGATTGGAACAAGACAATCATTGGGGATCAAGTTTCGGTGCAGATTATAACCGATATCGAAGCCTTTATCCCTCAAGATTATATCAATGTCACCTCCGAGCGAATTAGTTATTATCAAAAACTCAACCAGTTTAAAGATTCGAAGCATTTAGAAGCGTTACAAGAAGAAGTACAAGATCGATTTGGACGGATTCCAAAAGAATTCAAGGCCTTGATTGAATTAGTCCAGGTAAAACGAGTGGCTAAAGAGCTGAGCATCGAACGACTGATTGCCAAAAATGAAAAGAGTCGACTATATTTTGATAAAAACAGAATCACGACCTATTCTGATCTAGAATTTTTGGCTCTTATTCAAGAATTAAATCGTATCGAATATCCTTATAAAGTAGCAGATTTTGATGGTCATCAAGAAGTGGCCTTTTGGATTGAAATTGGATGGATTGAACGGTTTTCACAATTATTTTCAGTCTTAAAACAACTCCAAAAGGCAATCAAATATTCTTCAGTTTCTGGATAGCTTCAAAAGCATCAATGACCACGTGATCATTCATCAATAAGGTGACTTCATTGGTTGTTGAAATCACTTCGATGATATTGATGTTTTGCCACGATAGTCGTTGAAAAAAGAAATAATAAATGCCTGGGATAGAAACATTTTCTTCAGGCAATTTAATCGTAATTGCAGATAGATTGGATTGTTTGAATTTAAGGGTTTCAGTTTCAAAAATCTCATCCACCAAACTTGAAATATTCTGACTAACAATAATATTTGATTCTCCTACTCCTCTAGAAGAAGTATAAAACACATCGACTGATTTTTCAACTTGTAACAGTAATTGAGCTTGGTTTTTTAAAAGGGTTTCGGATAATTTGAAATTATAATCTACCAAAGAACTGCGTACATTAATCTCTCCGATATTACGAAGCGTTTTGACAATTTGGTGCGTCGAAGTAAATTCAAAGGTATCTGAAATTCGTTTTAAAGCCATCACTAAGGCCCCCTTTTGCACCCGTTTATTGAGTTTTTTTTCAATCTCCGGTTTAATCATTCGTGCCAATGCTGTTAAATTGATGATTCCTTGATCTAAAGCCGTGGAAAGAAATGGCTTTTGTTTGATGTATTCAGTAACCGCAGATGAAATCGTGAGGACAGACATAATAAATAAAATCGATTGTTATTTTTATAACAATGATAATATAATTCCTTTTAATTTTTTGTAGCATAACAATTTGTAGTTTTTTAATTTCTAGTCTATTCTCTTTGGGCAGGATGATTTTTTAACAATGAGTTGGGGGAGTATTCTATTAGCTAGTGATCCAATAAATTAGCCAATTCATTAAGAGAAGGGGTCTATTTATCTACTTTTGAATCCCTAATGAAACCAAAAAGATATACGGTCACCGCGGCGTTACCTTATACCAATGGCCCCATCCATATTGGGCATTTGGCAGGGGTCTATATTCCAGCGGATATTTATTGTCGGTATTTACGGGCTAGAAGGCGTGATGTCATTTATATCTGTGGAAGTGATGAACATGGTGTGGCTATTTCAATGAAAGCAAAACAAGAAGGAATCAAGCCAACTCAACTCATTGATAAGTATCACAAGATCATTGAAGATTCTTTTAAGGAATTTGGTATTTCATTTGATAATTATTCTAGAACTTCTCGTAAAATTCATCACCAAACAACCCAAGAAATATTTCTAGAGTTATATCGACATGGGGTATTTGAAGAAAAAGAATCTACGCAGTTATATGACCCTAAAGAAAATCAGTTTCTAGCCGATCGCTATGTCATTGGAACTTGTCCATTTTGTGGACATCATGGAGCTTATGGCGACCAATGTGAAAAATGTGGCAGTTCGCTCAGTGTCATGGATCTGATCAATCCCAAATCTACTATTTCTGATGCCCAACCCATTCCAAAAAAAACAAAACATTGGTATTTACCGATGGAAAAGTACCAAGGATTTATCAAAGAGTGGATATTGAAAAAACATAGGGATGATTGGAAAACGAATGTCTATGGACAAGTAAAATCATGGGTAAACCAAGGATTTAATCCGAGAGCAATTACTCGGGATTTGGATTGGGGGGTTAACGTCCCAATAAAAGGCTATGAAGACAAGGTCTTTTATGTGTGGTTTGATGCTCCCATTGGTTATATCTCTTCGACCAAAGAATGGGCCAAAAAAAAAGGGGTTGACTGGCGGCCTTATTGGCAGGATAAAAAAAATACCGAGTTATATCATTTTATTGGGAAGGATAATATCGTATTTCACTGCATCATTTTTCCAATGATTTTAAATGAAACAGAGCATTACATCGTCCCTAGAAATGTTCCAGCCAATGAATTTTTGAATCTAGAAGGTCAAAAATTATCAACTTCAAAAAATTGGGCGGTTTGGTTGCATGAATATCTAAGAGATTTTCCAGGAAAACAAGATGTTTTGCGGTATGTCTTGACGGCAACAGCTCCAGAAACTAGTGATAGTGATTTTACGTGGTATGATTTTCAAGCTCGTAATAATAATGAATTGGTGGCCAATTTGGGAAATTTTGTTAATCGAACATTGGTTTTAATTGATAAATATTTTAATCGGGTGGTTCCTAAAGCAGGAGAGTTGAGTATAGGAGATCAAGCGTTGTTATCGAATATTCAAAATTCACAGGAAAAAATAGCGGAGCATGTCGAAAAATTCAGATTTCGAGATGCTATAGCCCAATTCATGGATCTTTCTCGTAGTGGCAACAAGTATTTGGCTGAAAACGAACCGTGGAAAATCATCAAAACAGATAAACAGCGGGTCGGAACAGTATTGAATCTTTGTTTACAGTTGGTGACTTCTTTGGGTGTTTTAGCAGAGCCATTTTTACCATTTACTTCAAAAAAAATTGAAAAGTTAATAAATAATGATAGTAAAAAGCCCTCATGGGATGATATAAGTGCTAGTAAAATAGTATTTAAGGAAGGGCATGTCATCAATAAACCGGCTCGGCTTTTTGATAAAATCGATAATCAACAAGTTGAATATCAACTCAACAAATTAAAAAGCAAAGAAGTATTAAAAGAAGAATCGAGTGATTTTCCTTCCAAAAAACCGGAGGTATCATTTGAAGATTTTTCGGCGTTAGATTTGAGGGTGGCCACTATTTTAGAGGCTGAAAAAGTTCCTAAAACTGACAAGTTGATGAAAATTTCTTTAAATGATGGCACTACGACTAGAACGGTTGTCTCTGGGATCTCCCCTCATTATCAGCCCAAGGAATTAATTGGAAAACAAGTGATTTTACTAGCCAAT
This sequence comes from Flavobacteriaceae bacterium, assembly GCA_965221765.1. Lineage (GTDB taxonomy): Bacteria > Bacteroidota > Bacteroidia > Flavobacteriales > Flavobacteriaceae > Bin25. The sequence goes on along the minus strand of OZ244911.1, from coordinate 708,949 downwards.
TTAGAATCCAAAAAATTACGTGGAATTCAGAGCCATGGAATGCTTCTTATGGCAGAGAATGAAAAAGGAATTCCTATCTTTATTCGACCAGAAAGTTCAAATTCAATCAGTGGTCAAAAAATAGGATGATTTATTGTTTTAAAGTTCTGGTATGCCGGATTGATAAATACAAATCATCTCTAAGATTTAAATGTGATAAAGATTTTTTTAGGATAGATAAAATATCCTTTGCAGATTTATTTGCTTCAATGTAATATCCATGGCCTATGTGTCTAGAATCTCTCCATTTTCTCTGAGTAGAAATACTATTCGAATTTAACTCAAAAATACCGGCAACATCTCTATCAAGTAGCTTTTTCATCAAAAACTCAAGTACATCCCTCCAATTGGTTATAACTTCTTTTTGATTTTCAAAAATTATATATTCAGGTTTGATGTGTGTTAATACTCTTATATCAAAAATATTTTTAGGGCTATTTGGTGTTGGTTCGGGCTTATCGCAACAAGGAGGATTGGGTTGGGGAGCTTTTGGGCCCAATTCAAGAAGGAGATTGGTAACAATAGATTTTACTTTTCTCAAATTCCTAACTGTTTTATCACCAAAAACCACTTTAGATAAAAATTTAACAAACTCTTCAGAAGGAGCGTTTGAAATATTTGATTTCAAATAGCTCAATACTTTTTCCTCATCGATTCGATATCGAGCAATTTTTCTAACTTCTTCTGGTTTATAATTTTCACAAGAAAGAAGCTTTAAAACCTTTATATCATCATCAGTAAAGCGTTCTATATTAAAACATATGAACGGTTCTTTAACAAGTCTTCTAGGAGTGTCTTGTCCCAAGTATAATCTATACTCATTACCATTACTGAGAAGTGCGAAATCAACGGTTGGGTTAAGGGTATAGTAACGATTGATTTGTTCAAAAGCAGAAAAACGACCCCCATCAAGGTCTGCGTCTAATCTTTTACATTCAATAAAGATTATGGGGTCTTTTGTTTCTTTATGTTTTATTGCGAAATCAACTTTACCTGCACCGGGGTTTCCTCTTTGCATATTTACTCTTCCTCTATCTGCTACAAACTGTTGTTCTACCAATAGATGATTGGATACAGGATAACCCAAACTTTCTAAGAATGGATTTATAAACCAAGACTCCGTATTTTTCTCGTCTGGATTGGAATCTTTTAAAGATGCGTATTTTACGCGCAAATCTTCGAACATTTCCTTAATTTCTTTACACATAAATTAAAAAAAAGAGACCGAGTTGAATTTTTCTATTACAATATTAAGAATATTAGAGGATTTATGAGTAGAATAAGTGAGTCGATATACAATGACAGTAATGAAAAAGAACTTTTTATTCGAAAATGTTAGTTTTCTATCGGTTGATATATTGTGTCTATAATTTCGATATTAATTATCCCAAAGGGCTTTAACAAGAGGAGTTTGAATAGTTGTTTTGAGATTCTTGGTTCTCCTTTTGCATATTATAATATGATTGTAATGTAAACTAGCCTATATTTATAGTAGCTTCAAGTATTTTTGTGGCATTTGGTTAGTATTTCGCTATGAATTGGCACTTCAATGTTTTGTTCTTTCAGTTTTGGTTGCATTGAAGATAAAATTCTCCATTATTCAATTTGTTTTAAATATTTGCTATATTCTATCATATGCGTTGAATAGGTTCACAACCTTTTTTGTGTTAATTTAAAAAAGTCTTAACGACTCTGTCGAGTTGGAGTTAGCACACTATATTCTTGATAATCTTGCACTTTCGATTGAGTTGTTACATCGAATTTTTTTTCGGATTCGAAACAAACGACATCATTCTTTTTTGTCAAATATCCAATAGTTACGGCATTTTTGATTTATAAAAATTAAAATATTATTTTATGTTAATCGAAACGAGCACAAAGGAAAAGTTACACAATATGGTTTCCTAATTTTTAAGCGGAATCTTTTTATGTTCCCAACTAGCGCTTTTTAGCTTGGAGGCTCCAATCAAGACATCACGTAAACTAATTTGTCCAATTAGTCGGCCCCTCTTGTCAAGCACTGGAAAACGATGTAATTTTGTATTATAAAAAAGAGACGCGGCATCAAAAATAGTCTGATCATCTTGTATGGTGATGACCGTTTTGCTCATCAAAAACTCTACTTTACGATTGATAAACGGCATGTTGAAATAACGGGAATCCGAAATTTGCTTCATGCAATCCGCATCAGAAATAATACCGATAATCTTTCCAGAACGATTAACAACCGGGCCTCCGGATATTTTATGCTTGATAAAGGCTCGCATCACATCTTGAAGTGTTTGCTCAGGTGAAAACGTGACCAAGTTTCTAGCCATTAAGTCAGAAACCAATGTCTTATTTTGTTCTGGCTTTTTTTTTCGTATTTGTGCTCCTTGAAAACTCTTGATTGCCATATGAATAGGTTTTTGTTAGGGACTTACCAAAGTAATAAATTTTTCATAAAGCAAGATACTTGAAAAGTGGAGAGTAATAGATAAAATATTGATGGAGCAACTGTTGGTTATCAATAGGTCATAAAAATTTTGGAAACCTGATCAAGCGGTTAGAACATAATAGCTTTCTCAAGGCGGTTAATTTTAATACTCTCCATGTCGGTTTTCTAATTTCATAGAATTCCATTTTTTTTCGAGAGCAATTGCAATTTCTTTCGAGATAACATCGCCGTTTATTAATCTTTTCCATAAGTCACTCATGGTATCAGGCCCCTTGGTAGCATTACAATGACCGCATAATAATTGCAGGTTTTTAAGATCATCGCCACCGATATCTCTACGAATGATATGATCAACATGCATGTCTTTGGCCCTGTAATGATTTCCACAACCTGGACAGTCTCCTCTCTGTATACCATATAACTTATCTAAATTTTCTTGCGATCGATACGACCGTTTAATTCTAGTTGATTCAGTACTATGAGGGGTTGCAAACGGTTGGTATGGCTTGTTTTTGATCACATTTGGTTTTAACCCTTTAGCATGAGACTCAATATCGGTTTTGATTACCCCTTCAAGCCTGTAATTTGTAATGGTTTCGGCTTCTTCACAGACATCAATTCCGATCCATTGACGGTTTTCAAGCTCAGCAGCAACACATGCTGTAGCACAGCCACAGAAAGGATCAAGCACTAAATCACCAGGATTAGAAGATACTTTGATTAATGGTCGTAATAACTCCAATGGTTTTTGTGTCGCCCAACCAGTGAATTCATCAACTTGAGGTCTCCCCTTTTTGTTATAATTGGTAAAACCGATGGGTTCAAGAATCAAATTTTGCGGAGGGTTACCCACTTCTGACTGTTCGAATCGTTTAATCCCTGGCCATTGTCTTCGCCCATTGGGATGGACAATCATATTGACTTCATCCAATGCATCTAGGCGACTTTGAATCGATGTTAAACTTCGATAATGAGATATATAGTTATCCTCAATCCACCGGGCAAAACTTCCAGTCAAAGGAACAGACCAATGCCTTCCTTTATTTGATGGATTAAACCCACGCCAAGGTTTTCCAGAATCCCCTTTTGAAATGCCTGGACCAGTCAAGTCCCTCACGTAGTAGTGCCCCCGATCATCATTTTTTTTAGGGTACTTGTTATTTAATTCCTCCGGAGTCAGTTCAGTTGCAATTCTTTCAGGTTTCCAAGTATAATGATCTCCATTGGTGTAAAATAGAATGGTGTCCGTGATTCTTCCGAATCGCTTCGCATCATTATGAGAAGTGAATCGACGCCAGGTAATCGAATTTTTAAAATTTTTATATCCAAAAACCGCATCCATGCATAGCCGTAAATAAGAGTTTGCAGCATCATCACAATGGAGGTAGATGCTTCCACTAGGTTTCAAAACTCGTTGCATTTCTATCAACCGAATGCCCATCATGGTGAGATATGCAGCCGTGCCATCTCCTTGGGTGATTCGGCTGGCTTCGATGATTTTAGACAAAGCCGGATTTTTTCGATCTATTTCTCCAAGCCATTCGGTTTTTAAAGCATTCCATTTCCAAGTATCTGTAAACTTTTGTTTTTCTGCTTGGGTTGCAATGGCCCCGGCATATTGCTTTTTAGAATTAAAAGGAGGGTCTAGATAAATAAGATCAACCAAATCATCTTCAAAACTTCTTAACACATCCATATTGTCAGAAATATGTAAATCCCTATGCATCAATCGTAGTGTTCATATCGACTCCCAAATTTCGGCAAATGAGAATGTTAAAATTAAAGGATTTTAACTTCCAGCAAGTTAGTAAGGCCTCACATGATCTATGAATACATTATCCCAATTTCCTATCGCAAAAAGGCAATAATTTTAAGCTTTAAGTAGAAATTCCAGCAGATTCGTGCATAACTAATGGATTTTAATCATTAGGGAATACAACAAAAAAAGTAAATTTGCCAACCTTTGGCCCATGGTGTAACTGGCAACACGTCTGATTTTGGTTCAGAAGAGTCTAGGTTCGATCCCTAGTGGGCCAACTGTTGTTGACAAGATAACGAGCCGTCGATAGGCCATCTGAAAAAGGGAGTAAATAATTTTAGTTTTTAATCTTTCAGATAATATCTTGACTTAATTTTGCATGTCCTTTCAGACTTTGATTAGTTACTATTAAATAGTCATACGTGCAAAATAAATTCGCCCTAAAAAAAATCGCTTTGATTGCTCATGATAACAAAAAACCTGATATGGTCTCTTTTGTTACCAAGCGTTTGAAATTTTTTAACCATTCCAAAATCAAAGTCGTCGCAACAGGAACCACCGCTTATCATTGTGAACGAGCAGGCATCAAACATGTCGAAAAAGTAGCTTCTGGCCCGTATGGGGGAGATGCCGAAATAGCAGCTATGGTGACTAGAAATGAAATTTCAGTAGTGATTTTTATGCGCGATCCATTGGGAAAACATCCACATGATGTAGATATCAGTATGTTGATGAGAGTCTGTGATGTCCATGGCGTATCCCTAGCAACAAATTATGAGACAGCCAATCTATTGATTGATTGGTATTCCCAAAATGTACTTGCTAGGTAGTATTCTCTTTGAATACCAACACAGAGTCTAATCATTTTATACCAATTTATTTTCTGTATTATACGTGCTAATTTACTCTCATGCTCTCTATGATAAATCAGAAAAACAAAAATTATTTCATGACTATAAAAAGTGAATTTAAAATGCCACTTGGTATTCGCTTCGGCCTCAATAGATTCTACTAGAATCAAAAAAAGAGTCCATTCGGACTCTTTTTTTGATTTTCACCTACAGTGAAATGTTATAAAAACACCTTATGGTATTACATCATTCCTGGCATTCCGCCACCACCGCCCATCGGTGGACCAGCGGCAGGCTTGTCTTCTTTAATGTCCGCTAAGGCACATTCGGTTGTGACAATCATACCAGCCACAGATGCAGCATTCTCCAAAGCGACTCGTGCAACTTTCTTTGGGTCAATAATACCTGCTTCCAACATGTCAACATATTTTCCGTCTTTGGCATTATATCCATAGTTAGCATCGCCTTCTTCAACCTTAGAAACAACCACCGAGCCTTCAGCTCCAGAATTTTCAACAATGGTTCGAAGTGGAGATTCTAAGGCTCTTCGTACGATTTGTATCCCTGTCTTTTCGTCTTCTGTTTCAACCTCGATTTTATCGAGGCTTGACTTGGCATTCAAGAGAGCCACACCGCCACCGGCTACAATTCCTTCTTCAATAGCGGCCCGGGTTGCATGAAGTGCATCATTCACCCGATCTTTCTTTTCTTTCATTTCTACTTCAGATGGGGCTCCAACATACAATACAGCCACACCACCAGATAATTTAGCTAGTCGCTCTTGCAATTTTTCTTTATCATAATCTGATGTTGTGGTTTCAATTTGGTTTTTGATTTCATTGACCCGACGATTGATAGAATCTTTTTCTCCTAAACCTCCCACAATGGTCGTATTGTCTTTATCGATGGTGACCAAATCCGCCGTACCCAACAAATCAATAGTCGTATTTTCTAGTTTATGACCTTGCTCTTCAGAAATGACGGTGCCTCCAGTCAAAATAGCAATATCTTCTAGCATAGCTTTTCGTCGATCACCAAAGCCAGGCGCTTTTACAGCGGCTATTTTTAGGACGCCTCTCAGCTTATTAACAACCAAGGTGGCCAAGGCTTCACCATCCACATCTTCAGCAATGATTAAAAGAGGCGATCCAGATTCTAAAACATTGTTAAGAACCGGAGTCAAATCTTTCATCGTAGATATTTTCTTGTCAAACAAAAGAATCTTGGCTTTTTCTAGTGAAGTGGTCATCTTTTCAGAATCAGTAACAAAATATGGAGACAAGTACCCTCTATCGAACTGCATTCCTTCAACCACATCCACATACGTATCAGAAACTTTAGCTTCATCAACCGTAATGACCCCTTCTTGACCCACCTTATCAAAGGCTTCCGTAATGATCGATCCGATAGCGGTATCATTATTGGCAGAAATACTGGCCACATTATGGATTTTTTCAGAGGAACCACCCACTTCAACCGCCGTTTTCTGTAGGTATTCCACGACTTTAGCCACCGCTTTGTCTATTCCTTTTTTTAGATCCATGGGATTCGCCCCTGCCGCGACATTTTTTAGTCCTTCTTTAACAATGCTTTGGGCAAGAATGGTCGCTGTAGTGGTTCCATCTCCTGCAATATCATTGGTTTTAGATGCTACTTCCTTGACCATCTGTGCCCCCATGTTTTCAAGATTGTCTTCTAGCTCAATTTCTTTAGCCACCGTCACACCATCTTTGGTTACTTGAGGAGCACCAAATGATTTCCCAATAATAGCATTTCGACCTTTAGGCCCGAGGGTTACTTTTACCGCTTCAGCCAGGGCGTCCACCCCTTTTTTTATGCCTTCTCTAGCTTCGACATCAAATACAATTTTTTTAGCCATTTTTTAAAATTTAAAAATTAAATAATTGCGAGTATATCGCTTTCTTTCATGATTAGATAATCCACACCGTTGTGGGGTAATTCAGTGCCTGAGTATTTACCATAAACAACGGTTTGTCCCACTTTGACGGTGATAGGATTTTCTTTGGTTCCAGGTCCTGTTGCAACAACAGTTCCTTTTTGTGGTTTTTCCTTAGCAGTATCCGGAATAATTAATCCTGATGCTGTTTTTTCCTCAGCCGCAGCAGGTTCGATAAGAACTCTGTCTGCAAGAGGTTTGATACTTAATTCACTCATAGTTTTAGTATATTTTAAATAAGATTAATATCGCAGATTACCATTCATAAACTATGCCAATGGGTTTATTTTCCCTAAATGGCACCTCATGTGGTGACATTGTGTCATACACGTAGACAACTAGGGGCTACTCTAGAGCGGGAGGAGGCAGTTCTTCAGGAAGTTCAGGTAAATCTTCGACTGGAGTCGGTTCTTGTTCTGGTAGGATTTCAGGAATCACTTCTTCAGCAGGGAGGGTATTATCTAAAAGAATAGAATCTGCATCTCCTTGGCGAGTTAAGGTGACATTAGACATTAGGATAAGAACTAGCAAGAAAACGGCCAATACCCAAGTACTACGGTCTAAAAAATCTGTGGTCTTTTGGACGCCCCCTAATTGTTGGGTACCGCCTCCTCCAAACGCAGACGATAATCCGCCGCCTTTTGGGTTTTGTACCATGATCACTAAAATCAATAAAAGACAAATAAGAACAATCAGAACAATGAAAATGGTAAACATCTGTCTAAGAACTAACTATTAGGTTTTGATTCCTTTTGTTGCTTTTGAACTTCCTTGATTCGGCGTGCAAAATAATCACTTTTTTTTGAATCAGTCGACTTTAAAAATGACAATACTTCAATGGCTTTTTGGTATTGGTATTGCTTTAAATAGAGTTCAGCCAATGTTTCGGTATAAACTTCATTGGTCTGAACCAATCGGTTTTTGGACAAATCATCTTTACCATAAACAGATGAAATTGGGTGGGGTCGAATCACTTTGGCCGAATTAGGAATAGGGGTTAATTCATCGATGGTTTTTGATGGTACCGATTCTTTTTTAATCGAAGTCGTTGGTGGTTTTTCTTCAGTTGATGATTGTTCTAAGCTATGTTTTAATAAGCGTCTTTGATAGGTATTAACAGCCACTTGAGATAAATATTTTTGATTGGAAGATGTCTGTTTATATAATTGAAGACGGTATAATTGGGCTAAATGAAAATAGGGATGCTTGGAAATAATAGAATCAAGGGTTGATTTTATTTCATCGATCTTGAGATTTTCAAATCCAAAGAGAGATGTGAACTGATTTACCATTTGGCAAGGGTATCATTAAAAATATCCTGAGTGATTCGTTCAAAAATCGCCTCATGGGCTTCCTCCCGAATATCGAAAACTTGTAATTCTGCTGGATAGTCATAATGAAATTGGTAGGATTTCTCAAAATCGTCTTCTTCATTTTTGGTATTGATGAATCGAAAGTCCACCCGCATTTTTAATCGGTTTTGAGACGCTGTAATTTCAGCCGTAGCCGACATGGGTGTCACGCTGTATTCTATAATCTCACCTTGATAAATCAAGTCTCCATTTCGAGTGACTAAATCAAGTGTCGATTGATTATTGATGATGTCTTGTAGTGCCACCGTAAAATCTTGATCTAAACCGGGCTCAACGGTCGAACCGGGTCGATTTCCCGCTTGATTTTCAAAAAAATCTACTTGAAAAGTACTAGTTCCTGGAGGAATAGAAGCCCCAGTAAAACTATAAATACCACACGTTACAGTCATGAGTCCCCAAGAACAGAAAAAGACAAAAGTAAGGGGCTTAGTCAATAAGTTCATCGTGACTTAGATTATAGCTTTTGATTTTACGGTAGAGTGTTCTTTCAGAAATGCCAAGTTCTTGGGCCGCTAGTCGACGCTTGCCATTACTACGCGAAAGTGCGCTTTTAATCATTTCAATTTCCTTTTCTTGAAGAGACACGGGTTGGTCTTCTAATTCTTCTACAAATCGATATTCATTTTGATCGGGTTCAATGGTTTTAATTTCTCTCTCAGTGGGATATGTCATATTTTCTGATTTAGAAAGTTCTCTTTTTTCATTGGACTCGTTTCCAAAAAGTCTTTTGACAATCGATTCTTTACCTTCTAGTTTGATAGAAGAATCTTTTTGATTTAATATTTCCAAAACCAAACCTCTCAAATCATTCAGTTCTCGTTTCATATCGAATAAGAGTTTGTACAATACTTCTCGATCGGCAAAAGGCTGCTCCTCAGAGCTGCTTTGGGAAAGAACCATTGGAAGGCGTCCTGCCATATTGGGTACATTGGTTTTTAGAGTTTGTTCTGAAATGATGGGATCCATTTCGAGTACTGAAAGTTGCTCGACAATGTTTCTTAGTTCCCGAATATTCCCTTTCCAACGATGATTGAGTATGATTTTTTTGGCGTTTTCATCCAATTGTATATTGGGGCGACGGTATTTGGTGCCAAATTCAGAAGCAAACTTTCGAAACAATAAATAAATATCGTCCCCTCGTTCTCTTAGGGGCGGTAGAAAAATTTGCACACTGCACAATCGGTAATACAGATCTTCTCGAAATTTTTTGGTATCAAGAGCTTTCTGAATGTCGACATTGGTAGCGGCAATGATGCGAATATCGGATTTTTGAACTTTAGAAGACCCTACCCGGATAAACTCTCCAGATTCAAGGACTCTTAATAGTCGTACTTGAGTCGATAGGGGCAATTCGCCCACTTCATCGAGAAATAGTGTCCCTTTATCAGCTACTTCAAAATAGCCGGCTCGAGCTTGTGTCGCTCCAGTAAAAGCCCCTTTTTCATGGCCAAATAGTTCACTATCAATGGTCCCTTCAGGAATCGCCCCACAGTTTACAGCAATATATTTAGCGTGTTTACGATGGGAGTATTGATGAATTATTTTAGGAATACTTTCTTTCCCAACACCACTTTCTCCAACGATGAGAGCAGAAATATCAGAAGCAGCAATTTTATAGGCCGTTTCAATTGCCACAATTAATCGTGGATCATTCCCAATGATTTCGAAGCGTTGCTTGATGTTTTGAATCGGAATACTCATTCGTTTCTAAAGGGCTTTTGCATATTTTAGTTCAATCCCCAATAAAGTGGTTGGCGTCGCATGTTCAATTTTAATATCTACCAAATCACCTATTTTTTGATTCCCTTTTGGAAAGACAACGACAGTATTTTGGGATGTTCGGCCACTCCAATAGTGGTCTGATTTTTTTGAGGTTTTTTCTATGAGCACTTGGCATGTTTTTCCAATCATTTGCTTGGTTCGATAGTGACTGTGCTGTTGCTGTAGTTCAATAATTTCATTTAGTCGTCTTTTCTTTTCTTCAAGCGGTAGGTCATCTTTTAATTTTCTAGCCGCCATGGTGTTGGGTCGCTCGGAATAGACAAACATAAAACCATAATCATATTTTATATCGCCCATCAAGGTCAAGGTATCTCGATGATCTTGGAGGGTTTCGGTCGGAAAACCACTGATCATATCATGAGAAATGCTACAATCAGGAAGAATCGTGCGAATAGAATCAATCAACTGAAGGTAATCTTCCCGAGTATGTTGTCGATTCATCAATTTTAAGATACGGTCGCTTCCGGATTGAACGGGCAGATGGATGTGTTTGCAAATATTCTCATATTCAGCAATCGTATGTAGCACATCTAGCGTCATATCTTGAGGATTGGAGGTGGTAAAACGAATTCGGAGATGAGGAAAAGATTTCGCTACCAAAGACAGTAATTGATCAAAAGATATGGCGGTTTTCTTTTGTATAGCAGTTGCTTTATGAAAATCTTTTTTTAGTCCTCCGCCATACCAAATATAACTATCAACATTTTGCCCCAGCAAAGTAATTTCTTGATAGCCTTGTTTGGCTAGGGATTCAATTTCTGAAAGAATACTTTGGGGTTGACGGCTCCGTTCTCGCCCTCTAGTAAATGGAACAACGCAAAAGGTACACATGTTATCACATCCTCTTGTTATCGAAACAAAAGCACTAACCCCATTTGAATTCAATCGTACGGGAGCGATGCCTCCATAAGTTTCTTCTTTGGAAAGTAATACATTGACGGCTTCTCGATGGTTTTCAACTTCATATAAAAGATGAGGTAAATCTCTATAAGCATCAGGCCCCACCACTAAATCAACCATTTTTTCTTCTTCCAAAAATTGATGTTTTAACCGTTCGGCCATACACCCAAGAACACCAATTTTTAGTTGAGGGTTTTGCTTTTGATAAAATTTCAATGCCGAAAGGCGATTTCTAATTCGCAACTCTGCTTTTTCTCGGATGGAACAAGTATTTAAAAGAATCAAATCAGCCTCATGGGGTTGTTGACACATCTGATATCCTGATTTTTGCAGTACAGAAGCCACAACCTCGGAGTCAGCAAAATTCATCTGACAACCATAAGTTTCTATATAAGCAGACTTCATTTTCTTGTTTTTTTCGATTAGACACTCTGCCATTTCCGACATATCATTTAAATTTTGAAGCATCGTATTGTTTACAAAATATAGATATGAATATCATGATGTGTTTGAATCTTTTTCTCCATCTGAGGTTTTTAAGAATGCAAAGTTAGTCATCAATACGCAATAACCGACAATTTGTCAGTAGAAAATACAGAAATATAGGATGATGATCTAATCTCCGACAGTATCCTTACGTAGTGGCGTCTTTACTTGTTAGACGTAGCACCTCTTCAAATGTGGATAGTTGGGACTTATAGGTTTCCCATAGACTAGAGCGAATGAAGGCTTCTTTCCATGGGGTGTTGGTCAGGTTCGAAGCGTCCGTACACCAAAATTTCAATCGATTCCTTTTTATATCGGTGTTATTATCAATAAAATAATCGCCCTTGGTTTCGACAACATAGATTTCTCCTGATTTTAGTTTAATCACAAAATCTGGATAATAATCGACGATCTTCCCATCAAAGTCAACATATTCTAGTTTAAAATTCAGGTTTTTAAAACACTTGGTAAAGGAGACAACATCGGGGGCTTTATCTAAAAATGTAGCAAAGTCAATTTCAAAATGAGAATCGCCAACCACGTAATTAAACACGCATTTGGTGGGTTTGTATTTTTTAGCGTTATGTACCATGAAATGTCTTTTTTCAGAAAGGGTAATGGTATTGGTGATTTGAGAAGATTTTGCTCTTCTGGCCATAAGTTCAACGATGGCTTTTTTAAAAGCGTTTAATAATTCTGTGATAATACCCGGTCTTAAAATATTTCTGAGAATAACATATTCGTCAAGTTTTACCGTATGACCAAATAATTTTTTAGAAATAAAAAGCTTGATTTTTTCATACAAATGAGCCTTTTCTCCAACAAGGTGCACATGGGTTGAAATTTCATTGGTCAAATAAGTTAAAATATGGTGCGCGTCGATTTTGAAATCTTTTGGCAGTTTAGAATAATGAGAATCGGTTTCTTCAATAAAATTCTTAAAACAGACCTCAATGGCTTTTTCGTCCTTGAAGCTTTTTAAGTCTTTTGATTCTATATTAATGGATTCTAATTCAAGATATTTTAGACTTTGATATAGTAGTTGAATGCGACCATTGAGTATTGGAATACTAATATCTAAATCAGAATTTTTTTTCAACGGATTATCATCATCAACGTTTATCATCAAGGGCTTGGCCTTGGGTTTCCCCATTTCTTTTTCTCTTAAAATGACCCCATCATGCTTGATTTGATTGACAAATTCAATAAAATTGGGGGTACCAATAACTGAAAGATTTTCTTTAACAGAGACGTCTCCAAAGTACATTCTTCGAAGCCCTCGGCCCAAGGTTTGTTCTGGCAGTATTTTAGATTTACTAGTATAAGCCCTTAATCCAACAATGGTCGTTACATTTTTAACATCCCATCCTTCTTTCAACATGAGAACAGAAACAATGACGGTGTATTGATTGGAGTTTTTGTCAATCTCATTGGCGATCCGTCTTAGTTTTTTTAATTCTGTTTCTTTTTTTGATGTTGAGGACTCATAGAAGGTACCATCTTTTTTGGTATGAATGATAAAAACTTTTCCTGTTAACTCTTTGTATCGCAATTCAAGATAATTCTTTACTTTTTCACAGTTTTTGGTTTCATCAACCATCACAAACAAAACCGCTTTTTTATTTTTTTCTTGATGAGATTCAAATGCTTTTTGCCATTCAACGACTCCCAGCTGTAGAAAACTTGCATGATCTCCAGCAAAATCTCCCGTATTTTCTATTTTTAATACTGCTCGAGATTCTTCATTGGGAATCATGGGAGCTTTGACAACCCCTTGAGCAATCGCTTCGACTAGAGGATAATCTGAAATCACATGAGGAAACACGCTCCCATCGGGCTTTTTGGGTGTTGCCGTAACATCTATTTGCAGCGATAAGCCTTTCTCTTTTTGTAATAGATTATGGTGTATGTCTTGAATAGAAGAAAACCATGAGAGTTTCGAATCATGAATATGATGGGCCTCATCATTGAGAATCACTAAATCATCAATCCCTCGAACTAGTTCACTCAAATTATACTTGGACTCGATCATTTTTGAAACGGGTTTTGGACCGATAAAGTAATCGGTTACATTATCATCATCAAAAGAAGGTTCTGCATCTGTTTTTTCATAAACCCTATGGATGTTGGATAAGAAAATATTACCATCCGGACTTTTGGGTTTTAAATCGTCTTGAATGTGTAGTGTGATTCGAAAATCAGTTTTCCAATTTTTCCCATAAAAGCCATCTTTTGGAATTAATGGGTCTTGAGAGAAGATATTTAATCCCTCAAAATCACTTCTTATTCTGTCCAAGACAATGATATTAGGCGTTATCAGTAGAAAATTGGTTGATAGTTTAGAATGGGCCTCATATTTTTATGAAAATAGCACCATGTGATCAATAGAGAAAGCACTTTGGTTTTGCCGGTGCCTGTGGCTTGTTTGCAAACCAGTCTCAACCATGTTTCCTTGAAGAGGTTGGGAGTAAGAGAACCTGTATGATCAAAATAAAGCAGATCAAGAGGTTTTCTAAATTTTTTGATTTCATAGATATAGATAATGGATTCAACAGATTCTCTTTGCGAAAAGAAATATTGGAACTGGCTTCCATCAGAAAGAAAGTGTAGTGTTTCAAACCAATATTCCAATAATGCATTGGTTGTTCTAGAAAGACCTGGGTAGCCGTTGTTACGCCATAACTCAACTTCTTGTCGCACTTGTTCAACAAGAGGAGCTAAGGATTTCTTTTGGTCAGCATCATCTTTATTAGGAGTCCATCTTTGAGAAGAACGGAGAATGCTGTATGGTGAAGAAGGAAAGTTTTTGGTAGTCCCATGTTATTTCATTCTGATATGGATGACTTTCATGGTATCATTACCAAAGATGTCTACTACTTTAACAGCCACTTTTGCAGTGGCTTTTTTAATTGTACGAGGCGGAGTTGTTGTTAATTCAAGTTTGGGATTGGATTTTGTTCTAAAGGATTGCCATTCATTATCGAAAATATAATTTCCAGTCCATTTTTGTTTATAATCACTGTTTTTTTCGTTTTTTACTCGAATGAGTTCTTTTCTATTTTCAAAATCAAAGTCGACACTCCAGTAATCAATCCAATCGACCCATTTTTGAGTCAACACGTTTTGATGAATATTACCAGATTTATCTTTTGACACCTGGATTAGGTTCCCTTCCACAACAATGACTTTGTTTTTTCCAGGGCGTAAAGATTTTGAAACTTTTTCTAAATTATCGAGATTATGAAATGTTTTGAAATCGGATAACTGGATTGAAAGCATCTTTTCTTTTATAATTGGTTTGACTTCTATGTATGAAACATCATAGAATTGCACTTCTTTTTTCTGAACAGTTCGTTTATCAAAGATGTGATTGGGGATTTTTAAAAAATCTATGTCAACACCCATTTCAGAAGCGTCTTCACGGATGCTAGGAAAAAGTCCCATTTCATATTCAAAAGCGAGTAAATCGACTTTGGTGATTTTGTGGGTAATGCATTCATTGATGATTTCTTCTACTTGCAATCGACTGGTTGGTTTACGGGACCAATCGAAACCATTCGAAGATTTTTCTTTCCACTGAATGTTCGGAAGTTTTGAATGGGTTGAGCTTGGTAAGCTTGAAGCACTAGTTTCTCGAACTGCTTTTCTTTTTCAAGCCTTTTGATTTGGTCTAATTTCGAGTGCTCATTCGAGTCATAAATAAAATACTCCCGGTGATACTTTCCAAGGTTTAATAATTCAAAAGGGCGATAAGGAGACCCTTTACTCTTACTATCTCTTTGAACTTCGATGATTCGTTTTCTAGTGGTATGAATGGCAAATTTTCCAAGATCAGCACAAATCCATTTTCGATTGAGTTTTTCACTAACAGCCGCAGTGGTCCCACTTCCTCCAAAAAAATCACAGACGATATCTCCTTGGTTTGAAGATGCCTTGATTATTCGTTCTAGCAACTTTTTTGGTTTTTGAGTAGGGTAATCAGTCCTTTCTTCTGCATTTCCCTTGATGATTGACACATAAATAACATCTGATTGTAATTTGAATTCTTTATTGAAGTCAAAGAATATGGTATTATCATTAACCACTTTTTTTAATTCTTTTTCTACTTTTCGTTTCCTCTTGAGAATCAGTTTGTCTGTTGAATGTTTAACATCTTTCCAAAAAATTTTATTATCCCTCAAATATCTCTTATATCGTTCTTTATATTCAGACTCTCCACCTTTTATTGGTTTGAAATAGAAATTATCAGTTTTTGAATATCTAAAAATGGTGTCATGATTAAAAGAAAAGTTTTTTTCTGAATTAGCCATCTTACCATAATGCCAAATAATCTCATTTCTAAAATTATGTTTCCCAAATACCTCATCCAAAACAAGACGCAGTAGTGAATTAACTCTCCAATCGCAATGAACATAAATTGATCCATCTTCAGAGAGTAAATCTCTCATCAAAACCAACCGTTCATACATCATAGAGAGATATGAATTTTGACCATCTCCCCACGTATCTCGGTAGGCTATTTGTTCAAGTATATTAGGGCTTTTTTCGTAGTTAGATTTGGCCAGCCCCCCCCCCATTTTTATGTTTAAATGGAAATCAGCCCCCACATCGAAGGGAGGGTCGATATAAATCAGTTTGATGCCTCCATTGTCTTCTATTTCCTTACGGAGAGGTCCATTTTTCAGAGAAGAAAGGATGTATTTGTTGTTTCCATAGATTAATTTATTGGCCCAACCTTTGGTCTGTCGACCGGTGTTATCGAATAAAGCATCAATGAAATAACTAGATTTTTCAGACCTCGGTTCATCAATTTGTTCAATGGTTTGAAAAGGTAGGACAACATCGGTCACCTGATTAGATTTTCCATTCCATAATAATTCAACTTGTTGTTTAGAGTCAAATAATACAAAGCGATATTTATCAGGAATCGGTTGATCAGATTTCAAATATTCTATGAGTTCTCGTTTTTCTTTATCTGAAAGTTTTGGCATAATGCATTTAGGGTCATTTAATGGGGGAACAAATGTAATTCAACAGTTTGTTGAAAATCATCATTGGGTAGTTAATCTTCTATAAAAGTCTTGTCAAATTAAATACGCAATAAACTTTGTTTCAGTTTATCCGTCAATCTAACGCCATTTGAAATAGACTTTTCCTTGCTCTAAGGTAATAACTTCAAAAGATTTTGTTCTCTTACCGAAAACTTTTTCTTTATGTAGTATGTCCGACATCCACATCAATCGTGATAGAACCTTGGATTTAATGAAATGCCAATAACATTCTTGAGAGATTGAACTTTTTTACCAAAAGGATGGCTTAAATAAAGCCATTGAAGGGATAGCGATCATTACCCTATTTTTATTTCAAAGCATATCACAATCAACAGCTTGTGCCACATCTTCGGGTGTGAAGGTCCAAGTGAGGATCATCATGGGTCCGTTTTTGTAGTATGGCCCTCCAGGACTGGGGTTTTTAATAACCACTTGTTCATACTCATTATAGCGTTCGATATCAAAGATATTTCGATCCTCGTAGTTAAGTTGTTTTGTATACATCAAACATTTTCCGTTTTCAAATCTTACGACGATAGAATCAGCAATGTAATTGGTGTTTGATCTTAGAAAAAATGGAGTGATCCCGTCAGCATGATAGACTGGTGGAGAAAAAGAGGTTACCTGATTCCGAACTTCCCATTTTTCAAATTGATCACCCAATAGATTGTAGGCTTCTATGCTAAGATGAACTCCCGATTGGTTTTCATAGCGCCAATAAACCGTGTATCCATAGGAGATTCGAGGCGGATACTTCCGACATTCGATAAAAAGTAGGATCATCAGCCATAGACTACCAATTAGAAAATAGCGCATCGAGATATTGTTCTGTAGGATTATTGTACTTGGATTTGATCTTATCTCGCCAGGCATTCCATGTGCGCACCCCTTTTAATGTTTTTTCAATCTGAGAGATCGTGTAGCCCGAAACCGATTCATTGATGGCTGTCGGGATATTTTTATCGGTATCAATCATGTCTTCAACGACTCCAGTGTAGTTGTCTACATAGTATGGTTTATAACTAGAATATATCATTTCGGTTAATTCTCGTTCAACCCCTCTTGCCCAACTTTCAATAAGTTTTATAGACGATTCTCGATAATCATGGTTGTCTATTTTCCAATGGACGGCATGTGCTAGTTCATGGATGATGCTTGCATAAATACTCTCCGTCGATCGATTAAAATTGTATATCGTAACGGGATTATTGATTCTTAAAAACTTTTTTGTAGGATTAAATTTACCGCCGATGTTATCGCCATCAGGACTTAATCCAAGGGGAGCTTCTATTTTTAATTGAGCTCTAAAGACTTTATTTAGCGGAGGTCGGGTTAAGCCTTTTATATTCGTAATAATAGTGTTGAGCTCCTCGAAATATGGTCGCATAATAGGCTTTGGGATCGAATTGTTGATAGCTGAGATTCCAAGAAGAACTCCTTTTTCCGGATTCGACTTGAATCGAACTACTTCTTCCGGGATATCGTATTCGAAAATCATGTCTTTCAAATCGGAACGAGTAGTTAACACTTCTTCCAAAAGATTTGGTGGCTCTGAAATAGCCATTACTGTCCGTAAAAATATCCTCTCTTTTCGGAAAAAAAAATACGGCACTTCTCAATTGAATTTTTAATCCTTGGACGCCCACATAAGCTCCTTTTGTTGAATCATAGGCTTTGATGGTCCCCGATGGAATCCATGATCTTTTGGCATAATGGGTGTTTTTCGATGGACGATCATCTTGGTTGGTCAACCGATAAGATTCTTGTTCTAATAAGTCAAAGAAACTATGGTTTCGGTGAGCTATTTCGACGATATCATAGTCTTCTGTTTCTTGGGGGTTGTGTAATTTCAGAATGATTTCATAGGGTACACTTGGAGGTAATTTATCATCTACTCGAATCGTCGTATAGAGGGGAAGAGGTTTGTCTTTGGGAGCATTGGGGTCGACATAATAAGAACCCCCACGAATAATCTCTCGATCGAGGGGATAGTTAAAAAGGATTAAATGTCGATATTGAGATAGCGTATCAATATGAGCATCCGATTGCGGATACAGCTTGATATAATGATGCGTTGTAGTGATTTGATAATCTTTAGGAAGTTCTGCTCTCGCTGATGACGCAGGCTTTTGAGAGCCTTTTTCATGTTTTCAACGGTATGAGGCGAATCAATGGGATCTCCTAAAATCATCTCATCGCCGGGTGGTAGTGGTTCCGGTTCTAGTTTTGGAGCCGCAGTCCATATAGAGTCTATAGTTGGTTCGACTGAATCAGCTGTGGTTTCTTTTTGACAAGCAATGGTGCATAACAAAATACCCATCAAAAGGCATAAAAAAGAAAAGTGTTTTTCTCATATGTGAAATTGATTATCTAGGCGACAAATATGAGTAAACTTTCGAAGAAAACCCCCCTTCAAATGTTAAATTTTTCCTACAGAATGTCACTCTTTTTTTAACCAAACACCATGACTCATCGATAGTATGAGAATATGATCCCCATACTCATAGGCTTTTATTCTTTTGCAATAGAAACAAAATGTCTATTTGCCCTGGATGTATTTCTATTTTTTAGAGTATATATTTTAATTATTTAATCAATATGATTAAAGGCTCTAAACCTCTTTGCCAAACAAAGTCATGATTAATCCATATTTTCTCGGCGAGCATGTTGCCATGAGATCGGTCAAATTGAGTTTTCACTTGATCCATGTCATTTTCAGTCCATTGGATATAAGTGTATGAAATGTTGTCTTTATGTTGTTGTGTGTTCAAATGAATCACCACCTCATAAAACTCTGAATTTTTCGATTCAGGGGTTATGATGGTATAACGTTTAGAAACTGTCAGATTGGGGTTGTTGACTTCTTGTAATCTTCCATCCTTCGATTCATAAAAAATTTTTATTGTATTAATATCAATTTTTCCAATCTCAGGATTTAATAAATCGGTTCCATCGGTATTTTGAACCATAAAATGCATCGTTGCATCTATTAATACACAACAGATCAAATCGTCATCTCCTCTTTTTTCTTCTTTTTGACACGACGATATAAAAGGCATAATCAAAAATATAATGGCAATTTTTTTCATGGTGTCGAGTCTATTCCTTTCTAATTTTATACACCATCTCCTTATTATAATTAAACGATTTGTTGGATACGTTCCAACCTGAAGAAAACCATCCATCATACACTCCGCTCCATCCCCAATTCATTCGATAAGTCCAAGATTTTATAATACTATGAAAGGTCGTTCTAGTCCTAGGATCATACCCACGAATTTGACCGTAATATTTCCTAATTCCATCGCAAACCCAAGCATGACCCCCCTGATATGCATTAAAAGAAATCCAACTCTTTTTACTTCCGCCTCCAGCAAAGATGACAGGGTACCCCTTTTTTAATTCGTTGAATGTGTTTATAACACTAAACCTCCCCAAACGAACTGATTTATAATTAAAATCCGTTGTAAAAGCACTTGGCACATCACTCATATAAGCACTAGAGCCATTACAGTCCCAAATCATATTCACGGCGTCTCCAATATCCTTAATCAATCGCGATGTCTCATCAGATCCTACACGGTTAGGCATTAAAGACCAATTATAGGTTGAAGGATGTTCATAAAGTTTCATGATTTGAGCCATCGCTGTGGCCACACAGCCTGATGGGGCTCTCCTATTCGAACTATTACATCCAATATGAGGCGTAAAGTTGTTGAATCCGTCCCACTGACCCCAAGTTGTTTCTAATAAAGGGCCATATTGAGTCGTTAAATTTAATCTTTTATTATAACCAGCTTTAGATGGTGCATTAGTGCTTGTTGTTATAAAATCTTTAATATCTTCAGTTGTCGCTTCTTCAGGCACAATGATGGTTTCATCTCCATACTCGTCTTTACGTAACACTTGAATATATTCATCTTGAGATTCTAACCATTCGACTAATAAGCTCGGAAACCATTTCGATTTGATGTTAAAATATCCTTGATTGGAAAATGCTAAAACTGGAATAGCTCTTTTATCACTAGTTAATATCATATATCCACCTCCTTCGTAATTAATGATGTAGTAAGATGGTTTTTTCTTGTTAGAGTCAACTGGTGTTACTTCAGCAACTTTTTTCTTGCGGCTTCTCTTCAAATAAGTATTGTTCTTGGTATTGGAAAAAGAGATGTTCTCAGCTATTTTTTTATCTCATCGATATCAATGAAATTTGGATCAATTTGACTTTCTTCAAAGTGTATTTGAGTTCTTTCAAAGGCTTCTTTTTGACAAGTCAAAAAGGAGAGCGTGAAAAGGATTAAAAATAGAATTCGTGGAGATTTCATGATAAACATAAAGTTAATAGTATCATAAAGTTAGTAACTAACCAAAAAATAAGGGCTCTTCTTTTGTTGAAAATAGGATATTCCTATATCTCTTAATTTTTTAAAATAACTTTAGCCCATCGATACAATGACATCTTTGGCACTAAAAACTATTGCGCGGAGGCTATCAAATTTTAAAAAATTGCAAAATTCACTGCAATAAAACCCTAAAAAATCAAATCGTCTTTTTCTTGAAAAATCGCTTTGCCCTTAAATCAAAAGATGTCGAATCCCTAGTGCCAATGGGAGCGGCCGCCTATAAATACCCCTGTGTAAAACACCACATTACGGTGTGCTCTTGCAACTTTCCGCTTTATGGCGATTTGGACCAATGGGTCATAAGTATTTTGAGTTGCTTCATACTCGATTTCGAAATCTATTCCATAGGATAAAGCATTTTTAGAGTTTAGAGATCTGGACCATATCGAGTGTAAACAATTGGGAATCCCAAATAAAAAAACAATAGTTGGTCGTAACAAAAATCTTAGGTCCCATTAGGGATTTAATCTGATAAGAGTTTGATGGGAAAAGATGTAATTTTAATTCCATAAAAAACAATTTTCGACTATGGAAATTCGATATCTAGGACATGGCGGATTTCAAATAAAATTTAATGGCTGTGAATTAGTGATTGACCCTTTTATCAGTGCTAACCACATGGCGAAAAATATCGACTTAGACGAGTTAAAACCCGATTTTATTCTACTGACTCACGGTCACCAAGATCATGTTCTTGATGTAGAAAGTATTGCCAAAAAATCTGGGGGCAAATCTCATATCTAATTTTGAGATTATCAGTTGGTATGAGAATAAAGGAATTCAAGGCCACCCAATGAATCATGGAGGGCGATACCAATTTGACTTTGGTTGGGTAAAATACGTTAATGCGATTCACTCTTCGGTATTGCCTGATGGCACCTATGGTGGCAATCCAGGAGGTTTTGTCATTTGGAATGAAGATCCAGGAAAGGATAATACCTGCATATACATCGCTGGAGATACCGCCTTGACCATCGATATGAAGCTGATACCGGAGATATGTCCCAAGCTTGACTTGGCCATTCTACCCATTGGAGATAATTTCACCATGGGCTATCAAGATGCTACGATAGCTGCTGAGTTTGTTCAAGCCTCAAAGATTCTTGGGTGTCATTTTGATACTTTTCCACCCATTGTCATAGACCATAAAGTAGCAACTGACTATTTTAAAAACAAAGGATTGGAATTAATCCTATTAGACATTGGAAAATCACTAACTGTCTAGTCGTAGGCTATTGATTTTCAACTTGTCAGATTCCCGAATCAAGGACACCAAGTTTTAAATCAATCAAAGAAGTTTTTTGTGCTTCACGCAATTTTGTTTTCTCGTTGAATGATTATGGCTTATCGAAATTCATAAAAGGGCAATGAAGCAAGCAAGAAAAACAAATGCTTAGCTCAAATAGTTGAGCAATCTTAAAAATCATAGCCAATTTAATTGAACATGGCAACTAATTCAGAGGTTTCTCTAAATTCAATACATATGAAGCCTTGTTGCTGATGATTTATTGATTAGGGCTCCTATTAAAAACAAGAATAAGATTCAAATATGACTTGAAAATGTGAGTTTCTACCTAGTTTACGTTGCACTTATTGGTTGAAATTATCAACCCTTAAGAAGCCGGTTTAAGTTGAATTCTACTTCAAAGAATCAAATCTCGTTATCACCCCAAAACAAGATCGAGGCAATTCCTTTATTTGTTAAGCTTTTTGAAAGAAAAGCGGTCAGATTGTTGAGAGAATCAAAGGTTTAGAAATCATTTATCATATATGGAATCAAGTATAGCAGAATTAAAACTATAGAGAAAATATATTGTAGAAATAATGGGAGAAAATAAAACACAAACTGAAATGAGTAATTGAAATGATAGATGAAACGGATCATGTCAACAAGACTAAAATTAAAAGTCAAGAAAAAAAGATGCTCTAATCTATGATTTAGTTTAAAAAAATTTTTTAATTTATTTTTTATTTAGAATTATTATAAATAAGTTTGCAACCATTTTCCGATTTTAGAATAAACAATGGTATTAGTTTTTTATAGGAAAAGAAAAAACTTAAAATATACACAGATGAAGCAAACTATTCAAACTGCATTGGTGTTTTTGTTGACCTATGGAATTGTTTTTTCACAAAGTGCTATGAAAGAAGTGTTGACAAAGATGGACTTGGATCGACAAGCTATAAAAAGTATGTGTGGGTGTTATGAAGTGGGATTCAATTTTGCAGAAACATTTAATTATGCTATAGATTCACTTTACAAACCCTCAAAAGTAAAACAAGAAAAAGCCTTAGAATGGGTCCAACTACTTGAAGATTATGAAGATAAAATTGTCATGCAGCACCTTCTGATTGTTGGTCCTGAACAAAATCAAATGATTGTGAAACACTGGCGACAAGATTGGCTCTTTGAAAATCAAGATGGCTACACATATGATGCGGATAACCGTTGGAATTATGTTTCTTACACATCCGACCAAGTCAAAGGAAAATGGACACAGCGAGTGGCTCAAGTGGACGATTCCCCAAGATATGAAGGAACAGCCACGTGGGTACATATCGATGGCAAAAGCTCATGGGAAAGCGATGCAGATGCTCCTTTACCGAGAAGAGAACATACCACAAGGAACGATTACAATGTGCTGGTTCGAACCAACCATGTTTTGATATACAATGATTTATGGATTCACGATCAAGACAATAAAAAAGTCATCAGAAGAAACGGTGAAACCGATGTGTTACTAGCCCAAGAAAAAGGACATAATGTTTATAAAAAGGTTGAAGAGGAAAAATGCGTAGCGGCCCAAAATTGGTGGATAGAGAATCATGAACATTGGGATTCTGTTCGAGGTCAGTGGAATGAGACGATTGCTAAAAAAGAAGATATCGCTTTATAATTTTAGAAGGTTTTAACCTGATGGTCAGGGAGTGAAACTCTAAATAGTCGCTCCTTAAAAACTCAAATAGAGTGCATCATCTCCTTTATATGGGGGATTGAATGGTGCCCTACTGGCCAAGACAGGGTTTTGAAATCTGCAAGAAAATGTGTATCTCGGTCTCAAAAGCTGGCAGAAATAATCAAAAAAATAGCCCCCAAACAACCGCCATGATTGGGGACTCAGAATTTAAACGTATTCTCCATCCAAAACACAAGATCAAGTGGCTGGCTGATGCGATCGACTAGTCTACTTTTGAAAAGGCCTTGGAGCCCTGGTAGGCCAAAACCGGTCGTCGGGCCCATCCCATGGGGGTGATGGTGGGTTGTTTCATGCTGAAACGGCTTGGCCATCTGGGTGATCAAACGCTCATGGATCGCTGGATTGAACATCCTACCATGCAATACTTCACGGGTTTTGATGTCATGAAACACCAACCGCCTGGCGATCCCTCTAATGGGCGTCCTATTAGAGATCGTATCGGTCCAGCAAGGATAGAAAAGATCGTTGCTGATTGGGTTGGTTTGCATCAAAAGAAAATCAAGAAGTCTTTATCGATGGTCTGATCCGATACCACCGTTCAAGAGAACAACGGGATGGTTCCGACCGACGCCCAACAGAATAAAAAGATTATCGACCAATGCCACAAAATAGCCAAAAAAAAGATAATACAACGGCCAACCGATGCCAACTCCTCGAAAGAACGGATGCGTCAAACCGTTCATGGGCAGCCTCTCCGACGAGCTCAAAAAGCCAAAAAGGCCATCGCCAATGGCAAGACTTTCGCGGGGCGACTAGTCTGAGAGCTCGGGCGAAAACGATCTCCCCAACAAAAAAGCCAATACCAAGAAGCGTTCGATCGGTACCAACGAGTCATCGATCCACAGCGATGCGATAACCACAACGTGGTTGCCATCCACCAGCCTTTGACCGCTGGCATGGCCAAAGGCAAGGCTCATCAAATAGTTGCATTGGGAAATAAAGTGGGACGGATGGCCACGGGAGGCCCAACCATGATCATCACGGCTATCGGTGCTTTTGAGGGCAACCCTCATGATCGCCAAACTATCGAATCCTTGTTAGAACAACATCCATCGATCGTGGGCCAAGCTCCCAAAGAATTGGTGGTCGATCGAGGCGGACGCGGAAAACGTCCGATGGGCCATACCAAGCGTTCGATGCCAGGTCAACCATTGAAAAGCCATACCCCGTATCAACAACACAAGCAGCAGAAAAAATGCTGACGTCGAGCCGCCATGGAGCCACTCATTGGCCACTTCAAAACAGAATACCGCCTGCAAGAAAACGATCTGATGGGCGCCCAATGGCCAACCATCAATGCCTATTTAGCCGCTACAAGGTGGCATTTAAAGAAATGCATAGAACCACTAGTGCAAGAGGTTCTTTTTTATTTTTTCAGAGGGACTTCATTTTCAGTTCAAAGAACTTCAATAATAAAAATAAGTGAACGACAACGGGTAAAAAACACTTTTTAAGGAGCGACTATTTAAAGTGGCTAGGGAAGTGTTTAACGTAGATATCGATATGTTTGAATTCCCCTGTAAAGTGGATGACCAATTTGTTTTTGGAAGATTTTATATACCTCAAAAAGATAGATTAAAGCAGAAGCATTACAAAACTTTCAAAAACGAAATGGTGTAGAAAGCATCAAAATGTTATCGGAAAAAGATGTCGGTATCTTAAAACTAATGAGTGCGAGTAATCGAATTTCAAAAAAGGATATTTACGATTTGAATTACATAACGGACAAGATTCCACTAGAAGAATTGTGTATTTCCTTAAAAGAAAAATTAGAAACATTTAAAGAACAAGAATACAAGACGATTTTTGACCTAAAGGAGGAATTAAATCCAATCGATAATCCATCCCTTTTAATCGGGTTTGACAAAGGCAATATAATGTATGGAGCCCCCCCCCATTTCATTCAAAAAATAAGTTGGATATTTTAGAAGGGAGTAAACTATGGTCTGTATCTCGATTGAATTGGAAAATAAAAGAGATGCAATTATTAGTGCATTAGGTAAAGAGCATCCCGATCCCATTCATTTTCTATGAGAAATAATAAACTGGATTAGTCCGAACGTTTGATAAATAGACGGCAAAATTAGATAATTTACTTTTAAGAAAATCATAAATCAAATGTGGGGTGAATTGTTCACTCTCATAATGGCCAATATCACAAAATAGTATTTTGTTTTCTGCTTGAAAAAAATGATGGTATTTTAAATCTGCAGTAACAAAAGCGTCAACGTCAACGGATGTCAAGTGTTTAATAGCAAAACTTCCTGAGCCTCCGACTAGCACCACCTGTTGAATCGTTTTTTTAAGCAATGGGCTATGGCGAATCATAGGGGATTCGAAGGTTGTTTTTAATAATTGCAAAAAATCATTTTCGCTGATGGGTTTTTTAAAAGAGCCCATGATTCCCAATCCGGTTTCATGACTTGTATTTTCTAGAGTATAAACCTCGTAGGCAACTTCTTCATAAGGATGACTTTCTAATAACGCTTTGATGATTTGATGATGATACTGCTTATGAAAGACTACTTGAATTTGATTTTCAGAAACGCTCGATTTTTCTTGGGGTTTTCCGACCGCAGGATGGCTTTGTTGATTGCCCCGAAAACTTCCTATTCCATTACTAATAAAACTACATTGATCATAATCACCGATTTTTCCAGCACCAGCATAATGAAGAGCGGTCAATACTTTTTCTGAGTGTTGTTGGGGCACATAGGTACTTAATTTTAAGAGATTTTTTTTTTGGGGAATAAATACTGTAGTCGTTTCCAAGCCTATTTTTTTAGCCATGGTTTGACTCACGCCATCTTTGTGATGATCCAAGGCGGTATGAATAGCATAAACAGCAATTTTATGTTCTATGGCTTTGATGATGGTTTTTTGGACATAGGAATGAGCCGTCAGTTTTTTCAGCCCTGAAAAAATGATTGGATGGAAACTGATGATCAAGTTGCATTGCTTTTCAATAGCTTCTTGGATGATAGCAGCGGTGGTATCCAGACTGATTAAAATCCCCGTGCATTCTATTTCTGGATGACCGATCAATAATCCTACATTATCAAAATCTTCTGCATTAGATGATGGACACCAATCATTTAAAATAGAACAAACCGATTTGATTTTCATGTTCAACGGATAATTTGGTTCAAAGTATCTTATCTTGAAGTACTTCCATAGTCCAACAATACCACTGTTTGATGTTTATGAACTTTAACATCTCCTTGTCAAAAACTTTTTAATTGCTTTGTCTCTTTCGGTGTCATGTCTTTAACTTTGACTTTCCAAGGACTAGAAACCAACCCATGGTGCATCGATGGAAGATGGACAATATATCTTCCATCTTCAATCCGATGAAAAAAGAATTTTTCAACAAATCTTTCAAATAAATCTTCAAGATTTTCCAATATCACTTCTTTTTTAAAGGAAGATTTTTTACTGATTCTAAAAGGCACAATACTGATTTTTTGGAAAACTCAATATCTTTTTCCGAACCAACACCATCGACGCCTACTTTTCTTTTGAAAACTTTTATTTTCCAATCTCGTTTCAAATATTTTTTTAATTCTTGGGCATCCCCATTTTCATCGATAGCGATGGGTTTAAACTCTTCTTAGCCATGCCGTTGTTCCAACACTTGGCCAATCGTGAATTAAAAAAACCATGCGACTGTTTATTTTTCTATCCGTATGAGAAGCCTTATGGCACCTATTTTTTCATTGTCTCTTCCATGAAGAGATGTTGTTCTACCTTTTGCGAAGATAATCTTAAAAATAAAACGTTTATCACCTCATTCATCGCGGTTCAATTTGAAGACTCTAGTGGTCCTTTTGTAAGGTTATCCCATAGGTGACAAAGTGCATGATTTTCAATCATCAGTATCCTGTCATGACGATGAAAAAGTCTCAAAAATCGTTGGTTAGGTCTTTCTACACCTAAGAGGTCCATAAACACCATGAAATAGTCATGCCAACCATGGTCCTGTTCAGCGATGGGGTGCCACTGAATCCTCTATTTACTTCATCTGGGTTTCAATTTAGCCTCTTTTGAAAACAAAAAATAATCATTCAAAAAAACGGAAGCATCATCCGACCTTTGATGGATTCACTCATGGGGGTACAATTGGTAAATGTAGGCCGATGTGCTTGACTCAAAGCTGAACCACTAGCGAAGGCTGTGCAAGAGGTCACCTTACTGACCGTCCACCCACTAAGGTTTTGGTTGAACTCCTTGCTATTAGTCAACATATAACTCATATCGGTCACATTACTCACATCCCAGGAGCTGATGTCTTTATTAAAGGCACTGACATCATAAAACATGCCGTACATATTGGTCACTTGATCCATATCCCAATCCCCGATGTCTTGGTTGAAAGCATTGGCTTCATAAAACACATAACTCATATTTTCTACGTCGCTGACATCCCACTCCCCGATATTTTGATTGAAGGTACTAGCTCTATAGAACAGAGCATATATTTCAGTGACCTTACCCAGATCCCAATCCCCGATGTCTTGGTTGAAAGCACTGGCTTCATAGAACATGCCTGCGATATCTGTTACGTTACTCATATTCCAATCTCCAATATCGTGATTGAACTCACGGGCACCATAGAACATCGATCTCATATCGGTGACGTTCTGGACATCCCAATCCCCGATGTCTTGGTCGAACGCGCTGGCCCCTCGAAACATACGACTCATCGTGGTGACCTGGCTGGTATTCCAGTCTCCGATGTCTTGGTTGAAGGCACTAGCTTCGTAAAACATATAACCCATATCCGTCACACGACTCACATCCCATTTGCTGATATTTTGATCGAAAGCCGTCGCCCCTTTAAACAAGGAATCCATGATGGTGACATTGCTCACATCCCAGGAGCTGATATCTTGGTTAAAGGTGGCTTTATTCCTAAAGAGACTGCTCATATCGGTTACCAGGGTGGTGCACTTGGCATCGGTATTATCGGCAGCCACCAGGGTTTTCAGGGTGGTATTGGTCACGATGGTATACTCGGTGTCATCGACCGTCGCTTTTCGTCCAGCATACTGCGAATGGTTTTGAAGCAAGGGATTGATCATCACGGTCACCCCATTGCGATGCTTGACTAGCAAATTAGGACAAGTATCATTGATGGGAATCTGTTGTCCATTACAATCTTTGGTTTGGGATATTGGTTCCTCTTCCATGGCTTGTAGCACGGCGGTCACTTGGCAATCGTTGGTAGCGATAAAATCAATGGTGGTCTCACTCGAGCTAAAGGTGCCGCAATCGCTTTCCCATTCCTGTAATGTATAGCCGTCATCCACATCGACCGTAATGCGGACGGTTTGGCCATGGGGGACGTTTTGGGTGGGGGTGATGTTCCCACCGATACTCGCCGAGGTGGCTATGGTATAAAATAGGGGGGGGGTAACCGGGTTTTCAGGTGAATCATCTTTTCCACAAGAAAAGAAGATCAAAAGAATAAAGGGCATCGACCAAGAGGATCTAGCATCGGATAAGCGAGTCATGAGTAGCATGGGTTTAAGCATGGATGATGGGTAAAATTTAAAATTCATCGATAAGAATTCAAGTGAATCTTTCCAAAGATAATAATTACCCCCCCCTTTGAAAAAAAATAATGATTTTTTTAGGGATGTTGATATTGGTATCATTTTGGTAAAGGCTGCCTTTGGAATTATGCTTTATTTTATGTACAAAACAGTGAGAGGCCAATCCATGATCAGCGATGGTGGAATGGTCCGCTGGACGGTATGGAGTCTTAATTCAGAGGGACATTATGTGGATTCCTTTTCTCTCTTGGTGACTTAAGAACATCGGTCTTGACTTCCTATAGATGGTAGGCGATTTTTTCTCTTTCCATACCCTTACTCGATGAACGGCCCACTAGTCATCCGTGGCTCCATAGACGGGTGCTTGATGAATAAACACCCTTTGTTTTGGTTCGATTTTGAAACATCTATATGTGCTTTTAGTATTTTCTCTAATCAATTGTTTGTAGGGAGGCACATGTTGCCCAAGATGGTTGAACATAAGATCAATTAATGGAGTTCTACAGAAAGAGATGCCAAAAAAACTTGCAAAAAAGTAAAGGATATAATTCTAATAATGAAGATGGTTTATCAACTTAAAATATTACCTAAACAGTAACGCATAAATACCATATACTTTTCCAAAAGCATAATTATTCTGGAAAAATCTAGGATTAATTGAGGAAAATATGCTTTTTTGACTTTTTTCCATTTTGGGAGAAAGAAGAAAAAGTTTTTACAGAGAAATTGTGGAAATACTGAGCGTTAAAAAAAGAACTTCTTGATGTGTTTTATGAATTTCTTATTGGTACGGAATACATATTATTTCTCGATATAACAGCTCATGACATTTTTTGTTATGAATATCTAGGACTTGAAGAAAGGTATAAATCAATAAAAATGCAATCGTAAACAAAGATTTGTAAAGTTCGTAAGGATTCAATCAAAATTAACGGAAGAGATATAAAAGCATCGGGAGGGGATTGGTATTGGCAGACGATATTTTGGGTAGAATCAAATGGATGAATTGCCAAGTCATTTCAAATAGAGAGACCTTTGCCCTAAAATTTCGGTTTTTTGCTAAGATAAAGGGTTTGGGTCGAAATCTCTTTTTTTTATTTGACCATTGGTTTTTATCATTTTTTTTTGGTCTATGGTACGCGTGATGAATCACTTCAAATCGTATGAATCCAACCCCATGCGTTTTTTGAATCTCCATCAAGGGCGGAGTCGCACAACGACCCCACCGTTGTTCAATCAAGTCCATGACCTGATCGATTGGGAGCCCCTGGAGGCTTTATGGGTTGAAAACGATACATTGGGCAAAAAACAACGAGGCCAAAAGGCTGATCATCCGATGATTTTGTTGAATAGGCCACTCCTCTCTGTCGGGTTCCACCTCTGGGATGTTCGAACCCAAGAGTTCATTAAAGACCGCATCCGTTTCACGGCTTTTTGTGGTTTAGATAGGGAAGATGCCGTCCCCGATTACAGCAGGCGGTCTGGCTTTCGTTCGGCGTTGACGGCCAAAAAGCGCTATCAAAAGATCATGGAGCAAGTCCATGGACAACTCACCCAAAAGGCCGTGATCATTCAAGGCAGGGCGGTGGTGGATGCCTGCATCACCACCGGTCCCTTCACCCCCAAAAGTCAACCCAAAAAAATGACTCAAGACCCAAAAGAAGACCAGCGTGAAGAGTCAGAACTTCAAGCTGAACAGAGTTATGATGAAGAAAAACAGGAAGACCGTCCCAACGCCGACCATGAAGCCCGTTGGTTTAAAAAAAGAAAAAAGACGTACGATGGGTATAAACGGCCCATGGCCACGACCGAAAAAGGCTTGATTTTAGGGGGGGGGTGCATACGGTGGCTGCCAATGAACAGGACCGTCCAGAGGTCTCCAGCCTTTGATGGAAGGCCTTTGGGTCGAAGAACGACAACGAGTCTTGGCCGATAAAGGGGACCCATCAAAAGAAAATGCCCAGCTCTTAGAGGCCATGGGGAGTGCATCCTTAGTGATGGAAAAGGGCTATGGTCACAAGCC
This sequence comes from Flavobacteriaceae bacterium, assembly GCA_965221765.1. GTDB lineage: Bacteria > Bacteroidota > Bacteroidia > Flavobacteriales > Flavobacteriaceae > Bin25. The sequence goes on along the minus strand of OZ244911.1, from coordinate 677,352 downwards.
CTTGACCGAGCCACAGAAAGAACGAAACAACCCCATCAGTAAAGAACCTTGGGTGGTGGAACAGACCGTTGGTGGTTTGGCTCGCTGGTTCTAGGGTCAAGTGACCCGACTCAAGGGACTGGAAAAAGTCCATCATCAACCTATTTTGGAGTCGATGGCCTAGCATTGAAAGAGATCACCGAGTATGATGGCTCTCATGCCAACTTAAAAAGGGAGATGATCGAAAAAGAAGTTCTCAAAGCCGTATTCGGCTCAACCATGAGGGGAAAAAGGAGCCAAAGAGGCCAAAATCAGAAAAATAGCGTGATTTTTTGGAAGAAAATCACATCGAATGAGAGACTCAATGGCTGAAAAGAAAAAATAATTTCCCCATCACACCCCATTTTTTTTGATTTTGCATTATTCAAAGGTCTCATAGATTTAACTGAAACGCTTCAGAGTAGTAAAAGAGAGGGGTATTTTAGTTCAAGGAATTTGCGGAGAAAGAGGGATTCGAACCCCCGGAGGGTGTGACCCCTCAACGGTTTTCAAGACCGCCGCATTCGACCACTCTGCCATTTCTCCAAGGCAAAGGTATGGATTTTGGGAATCTTAGAGATTTTTATGGGAGAGATATGGAATTTTCTATGTAGAAATCAATATGGAATATAATCGGTGATTTCAAGCCCATAGCCCATAATTCCAACCCGTTGTTTTTGGATTGAATTACTGATGACCCGAAGACGACCAATGCCGATATCCCCTAAAATTTGAGCTCCAATACCAAAATCTCGATTATCCATCGAAATGGCAGGAATCGATTGCTGATCTCCCGAAGATTGCATTTTTTGTAATGCCATAAATCGAGATAAGAGATCTTCAGAATCTTGCTCTTTGCTAATAAATAGAATGACTCCCTTTTGTTGTTGGTTGATGACCTTGAAAATAGCATTCAGTTTAGAACTGTTTCCACTGATCAATTGGGTGATCAAGTCATTGCTGACTCTTGACGATTCAATACGAGTGGCAATGGCTTCACTTCTGTTCCATAGGCCTTTAGTTAAAGCAAAATGAATGACCCCATTGGTCGTCTGTTGGTAGGCCCGTAATCGAAATTCCCCATAATATGTGGAGAGGTTAGTATCTAACTTCTTATCGATGAGACGATCGTGTTGCATGCGATAAGAGACCAAATCTTCAATCGATACCATTTTGAGATGATGCGTTTGAGCGATTTTTTTTAATTGAGGAACACGAGCCATCGATCCATCGGGATTCATGATTTCAACAATCACGCCAGCCGGTTTAAATCCGGCCAAGGTAGCAAAATCAATAGCCGCTTCGGTATGCCCTGTTCGACGTAAAACACCGCCGGGTTTTGCCATCAATGGAAAAACATGTCCTGGAATAACAAAATCTTCGGGACGGCTTGAAGAATTAACCAATGCTTGGATGGTTTTGGACCGGTCTTCTGCTGAAATGCCGGTGGTGACCCCATTGCCTTTTAAATCAACCGATACGGTAAAAGCTGTTTGCATGGGGTCGGTATTATTCGAAGCCATTTTTTCTAAATGCAATGCTTCACATCGCTCTTGACTCAGAGGGACACAAATAAGCCCTCTCCCATAGGTGGCCATAAAGTTGATTAACTTAGGCGTAACTTTTTGAGCGGCAGCCACAAAATCTCCTTCATTTTCTCGATCGGCATCATCCACAACGACGATAACTTCTCCCCGTTTGATGGATTGGATTGCATCAGAAATGGTATCAAAAGTCATCGGCTGAGAATTTTTTTTGGAAGGGAGAAAACCAATAACGGAAAGTACATCAATATGCGTTTTAAACGGATATAGAAATAGGCCAAATCAAAGACTTCTTTATCAGAGGATGCTCGGTTAGACAAAAATAAAGCCAACAGCCCAACAATGGCAGTCGAAACCCAACTGCCTAGGATGGGTGATATACTGCCATCTTCAGCCGCATTCTTAGCAAACATTCCAATATAATGATAGGTTAAAAACAAAAAAATAGATAATACAAAGGGAAGACCAATACCCCCTTTACGAATGATAGCTCCCAGTGATCCTCCGATAAGGAATAAAAAAACACAAGAAAAACTCAAAGCAAATTTATCGTGTAGGGTGATGATATGTGCATTCAACCAACGCGTCAATACATCGACTTCATTTTGATTGACTTTTAAAATCCCAGAATGATTTCTTAATTCATCCATTGCGCTTTGGACCGCTCGAAGTCGATAAAATGAAGAGCCCGGATCGACAAAATCCAAAACTTGATTGGGAACCGTATCAATAATGATGCTTGGCTCCTGAGTTTTTTCTTGAATATTAGAGATAGGACTAGTTGCAATAATATTAATGACTTGACCAGTAACACGTTCTTGAATGTTGTTGTGTAATGAGTCAATATGAAAGTTTAATAAATCAATATTATAGGTTCTATAATTTGAAGTTTCGCCTTGTTGATAAAGATCGATATTGTTGATATCCGAGATATCAATATTCATGACGTACTTTTTAAAATGGACCGTCGTATGAGGAAATCGACTCAGCGCTTGTTGATCTTCCGGCTCTAAATCTTCATAGCGATTTCCATCATAGAGAATCAATTGGAGATTGTCGCTGGTTGTTTTACCACTTAATTCTCCCCGGTTCGCCTTGATGACCAAATTATTTTTTCCTTCAGGATGGTATTGATGAATGATGATGTCTTCTAAAAATTCATCATTTTGACCATGCATTCGTTCGACTTTGATATTATAGATTCCTACTTCATTGAACATGCCTTCACGAATGGCTAGAGCCGGTTTTTTTTTGGCTAGATTTTTTCTTAATGCATAAGACTTGCGCTCCCCATAAGGAATGACCTCATTTGAAAAAATAAACGCTCCAATGCCAATCATGACATGTACGATGACCAGAACAATGAAGGGTCTCCAAAGAGCTACCCCACTAGATTTCATGGCAACAAATTCGGAATGTTCGGCCAATGAACCAAAGGTCATTAATGAAGCTAAAATCACCGAAAGAGGTAATACCAATGGAACAAGTCGTGGAAAAAAATAAAATAAAAACCGAGCAATGGTCATAAAATCCAAGCCTTTCCCCGCTAATTCATCGATGTAGAGCCAAAAGGTCTGAATAATGAAGATTACCATGCAGATAATAAACACACCGACCAATCGCTTGAGATATGAAAACGTGATATAACGATCAATGATTTTCATTTACTCAATGAGGATATAATTAGGATAATCATCGGGATTAAAAACAAAAAAATCAGTTGATAAGCCACGGTTATAGACATAATTATCAAAAGCAATTGAAGACGAGGTATTATCAGAATACATCATGCGTAACATGAATAATTCATGGGTATTTTGATCGATCATTAAAAAAACAGCTTCAATCGATTCGATTTCATCATACGGAGTCAATACAATGTAATGCTGATCATTTAAATCATGCTCAGGATGGTCTAAATGGGCTTTAAAATTATTTTGCAAATAGGATAATAGGGTTAGTAAATGAAAAGGAAGTTGTTCAGAATCATGGATTGAACTACGATATACTTCACGGTTTTCTGAAGTGATGGTATACAGATCAAGTCCATCAGAACGCATTTCAAGCCCATCAATAGACACTACGAATAAACTATCCTTCATAAAAATAGAGCCCATGATTGGATTATTGATCCCATCAGAATTGTTCGATGAATCTCGGTAGGTAAAATTAACCGAGATATCATCAAATTCGTGATAATAATCAATGGTGGCTCCGATGATATCATCGGCTTTTTGATGCGTTTGAGCCGATAGAATTGGTCTCCAAAAAAGCAAAATTAAAATCCAAATACAACGCTTAAATCCACACCTAAATTGAAAAGTGGGATGATTTAATTTAAAAAAAACAGGAGCGGTTATCATGGGTTTAATAGAGAAAACGAGTTAAACTTCAATACTTAAATCTTCTAAATGAGCATTTAATTCATCTAGGCTAGGGATCAATACATTTCGAGGTTTACTGCCTTTAGCGGGGCCTACAACATTGGCTTTTTCTAATTGATCCATAATGCGACCGGCTCGGTTATATCCGATAGATAATTTTCTTTGGATATGAGAAGTTGATCCTTTTTGTGTTTCGACAATGAGTTGAGCCGCTTCAACAAAGAGGGTATCTATTTGTCCATTATCGCTAAAACTATTGCCGTCTTCATTGTCTTGTTTTACTTCTGGTAATAAATAGGGTTGCGTAGGCCCTTTTTGGACTGAAATAAACGCGACAACACGTTCGACTTCCGATGTGCCCACATAGGCACATTGGATTCGAGTGGTTTTAGCCTGAAACGAAAAGAGCATATCACCACGACCAATCAATTGGTTGGCTCCGGATTGATCTAAAATAGTTCTAGAATCGGTATTGGACACCACTTTAAAAGCAATTCGGGCAGGAAAATTAGCTTTGATAAGTCCTGTAATCACGTTGACCGATGGCCGTTGGGTAGCAATGATTAGATGAATCCCAACCGCTCTTGATAATTGGGCTAAACGTGTAATGGCTAGCTCTACTTCTTTCCCAGAGGCCATGATTAGATCAGCAAATTCGTCGATAATTAAAACGATGTATGGAAGAAAACGGTGTCCATCAGAATCTGAAAGAGAACGGTTTCTTATTTTAAGATTATATTCCATGATATTTCGACAAGCGGCTGTTTTCAAAAGCGTATAGCGATTGGTCATTTCTTCACATAGGGACTTAAGCGTATCTTTGGCTTCTTGATTGTTGGTAATCACGGATTCAAAAACATCAGGCATTTTGGCCAAAAAATGACTAGTCAATTTGCTATAGACTTTGAGTTCGACCATTTTGGGATCAATCATGACAAACTTTACTTCTTGTGGATGTTTAGTAAAAAGTAAAGACATGATGATGGTATTGAGACCAACGGATTTCCCTTGTCCAGTGGCTCCTGCGACTAATAGGTGAGGCATTTGAGCCAAGTCTATTTCAAAATTTTCTGAACTGACGGTTTTGCCTAGGGAAATGGGTAATTCCATCGATTTTTTATTGACGATTTCTCTAAATGTAGGCGCCTGTAAAACTGCCTTGATGGGAACTGTAGTGGGTTTTCTATTGGGGACTTCAATTCCAACCGTTCCTTTGCCTGGAATAGGAGCAATGATTCGGATACTAATGGCAGAAAGTGCCAAGGCGATGTCTTTTTCTCTATTTTGGATTCCACCGATACGAACCCCCTTTTCTGGAACCAATTCATAAAGCGTTACGGTAGGACCAACCGTTGCTTTGACAATGCTCACTTTGAGTTTATGACTTTCTAGCGTTTGCTGTATGATTCTTTTATTGGTTCTGAGTTCTGATTCATCAATGGCGGTATTATAGTTATGACTTGATTTGAGCAAGTTATGATGAGGCATCATATAACCGGGCATGGTTGATCTTGGATCAAAAGCATTAGAAATCAGTTGGGATTGCCGAGGTTTTTCTTTGGGTTCCTTTTTATGTTTTGAAAGACCAGAAACTCGGGGTCGAGTTTTGGGTTTGATGGTTAGAGATGGTTTTTTTTTGACGTTGGGTTTTAATTTTTTGACTTTTTGAAGCTCGGGTTGATAATTCCATTCAATAACAGCAAAGCTCAAAAAGATAAAAAATAGAATGCCAATCAATCCAATAAATCCGACATAATCGATCAAATAATCATTGATCTCATATCCCACAACTCCTCCTAGCATCGGATTATAATTATTTAAAAAACCAAGACAAACACTAAGCCATAATATGCGAAGTAGTCCTTTGATCCAGATATAGAAGAACCGGGATGCTTTTTTATTGGCAATTAAATTGATGCCACTCTTAAATAAGAGATAGGGAAATAAAAAACTAGCGATCCCAAAAAGATCATAGATTAAAAAATGAGATATACTCGATCCCACTTTGCTCAATAAATTTTCTACAGAAACAGATCGGTCGTGAAGAAATGCTTGAGTTGAAAAATCTTGTTTCCAATAAATCAAAAAAGAGATACAAGCCAATAGCAGTAGTACCGAACCAATAATCAAAAAAATTCCAGAGATGATTCTGATTTCTCTGAATTTTTGTGATTTTAATTTTCGGACATGTTGATCCGATCGCATAGAATGGTGTAATCAAGAGTTAAAGACAAATTTAGAAATTAACCTTGTGGAGAGAGTTTAAATACAACAAGAGATTCTAAATTTCAATGATTAAAAAGTCATGGGTACTCCTATCCTTGAAGACTTGTTTTGATCAAGAGGGTTAAAAGCTTGTGAATGAGAGAGAATAAGAATAGCCCTAATTACCTTAGATAGGTTAGAGAATATAGTTAATGTCGATAGATTAACCGGCTTAGTTTTATTTTAAAAAAGGCATAAAATAAGGTCATAAAAGGGCTAATCCAATTAAAAACAGCATATAAAAAATATTCTCCAACCCCCACTCCCAGCACACTAGATTGATAAGCCCCACAAGTATTCCATGGAACAAGAACCGACGTAACTGTTCCACCATCTTCTAAGGTACGGCTAAGATTTTCTGGTGCCAAATACCGCTCACGATAAGAATCAGCAAACATCTTTCCAGGAATGATAATGGATAAATATTGATCTGAAGCAGAAATATTGACAGCCAAAGAAGTGGCTACCGTTGACAAGATTAATTGAAAGGTATTTTCTGCCCATTTCAAAAGAGCTCGGCTGATAGAAGCAAGAGCCCCAATGGCATCTAAAATTCCTCCAAAAAACATGGCACATAAAATCAACCATATGGTTCCCAGCATTCCTTGCATGCCACCAGTGACAAATAAATCACTTAAGACGACGTGACTCGAGGGTATTTCAGTGTTAGTCGTTATGGCATCAAGTATTAATCGGTATCCATTTTCAAAATTTAATTCCCCTTGGGGGGATAATTCAATTAACAATGGTCGTTGAAAAATCAGTGCAAAAACAATAGCCATCAAGATGCCAATCATCAAAGCGGTTAATGGAGGTGATTTTTTAATAATCAAAAAAATCACGGTGAATGGAACTAAAAACAATAAAGCATTGAGATTGAATGTTTCTGCAATGGATGCGGTAATGGCTGAAGTATCGGTTGCCTGTTGGGGATTTATGGTAAAGCTGAGGATTAAAAATACGATGAGGGTAATCAAAATACTCGGAACGGTAGTATGAGTCATATACCGGATATGAGTAAATAATTCGGATCCAGACATGGCCGCAGCAAGATTGGTCGTATCACTCAATGGCGATAATTTATCACCAAAATAGGCTCCTGAAATAACAGCGCCAGCCGTCATTCCCATGGGCACCCCTAGTGCATTTCCAATACCGATTAAGGCAATACCCACCGTGGCGGAAGTGGTCCATGAACTACCAGTTGCCAGGGAGATTAAACTACAGATCACAATACATGCGGGCAAAAAAATGCTTGGATGCAACACCAGCAATCCATAATAAACCATGGCAGGAATGATCCCGCTGATCAACCAAGTTCCAGCCAAGGCGCCAACAAATAATAAAATCAAAATACCGGCTGAAACAGATTTTATACCATCAGAAATTTTTTCTAGCATGATCTTGTAAGGGATTCCATAGGTAAATCCAACAATTGCGGCAATAACACCTCCAATTAAAAAAATAAATTGATTGGAGCCACCCAAGGCATCATCTTTGAAAACAAAAACATTGTAGGATAGTAATCCGATGAGTCCGATGATGGGAATTAAGGCCGCCTTGAGTGGTAGTTCTTTAGGATTCATGGTTGTCAAAATACAATATAAAAATGAAAGAATATTCTCTGCTCTATTTTTATGGGAGGAATACATAGAAGTGTTGAGGAGTAGTATTCGTAAATTTGCGAATTCAATTTTTTGGTATGTTTACTAATCTGACCAACCGGCTTAATGGGGCATTTAAAGTTTTAAAAGGCCAAGGAAAAATCACGGAAGTCAATATTGGACAGACATTAAAAGAAGTTAGAAGGGCATTATTGGAAGCCGATGTGAGTTATAAAATTTCAAATGAGTTTATTAAACGCATCAAACAAAAAGCCATCGGTCAAAAAGTTCAAAGTAGCCTCCAACCCAAACAACTTTTTATCAAAATTGTTCATGATGAGCTGACCCAACTCATGGGGAGTAAAAATAGTCCCCTTCCTTTCCAAGGAACCCCCCTAATTATTTTATTAATGGGACTTCAAGGGACTGGAAAAACAACGATAGCGGCGAAACTAGCCCATGAACTAAAACAAAAACATCAAAAAACCCCATTGTTGGTGGGTTGTGATGTCTACCGACCGGGGGCTATTGAACAACTAGAAATTTTATCCCAAAAAGCACAAGTTCATTTCTATGCTAATCAAACTATAAAAAATCCAATAGAAATTGCAAGACAATCGCTAACTGAAGCAAAAACCAATAGAAATAATGTCATCATCATTGATACAGCAGGACGTTTAGCCATTGATCAAAAGATGATGACGGAATTAAAACAAATCAAACATCAAATTCAACCGAATCAAACCTTATTTGTTTTGGATGCAATGATGGGTCAGGATGCTGTTCATACGGCCAAAAAATTTCATGAACAAATCGATTTTGATGGTGTTATTTTAAGCAAACTAGATTCCGATGCTAGAGGTGGAGCTGCGTTGTCAGTAATGACCACTGTAGAAAAACCCATCAAATATGTTGGAACGGGTGAGAAACTTGACGATTTAGAAGCTTTTCATCCGGAAAGAATGGCCAAACGAATCCTTGGAATGGGAGATATTGTCTCTTTGGTTGAAAAATCAAAAGAAGCCTTTGATCATCAACAAGCTGAAAAAATATTAAAAAAAGCGTCTAAAAATCAATTTGACCTCAATGATTTGATGACTCAATTGCAAGGCATCAATAAAATGGGGGGTCTAAAAGCCATGAGTCACCTATTACCAAATCAAATCAGAAATCAAGCCAATGGTCAGCAAACCGATCAATTTTTAAAAGAAATGAAATATATCTATGACTCGATGACTTTTTTAGAACGATCCCATCCTAAGGTCATCAATCATAGTCGTAAAATTAGAATTGCAAAAGGATCCGGTAGGGATATTGCTAGTGTGAATCAATTACTTAAAGTACATCAACAATTGAGCAAAATCATGAAAATGGGCATCGGTGGAAAAGCCAAAATGCTTTCTAAAATAAAGTTTTAATAAACCATATGACAATCATCGATGGGAAAAAGATCGCTCAGATTATAAAAGAAGAAATTAAAGAAGAAGTTGAAAAACGGAATCTTAAAGGATTAAAAAAACCTCATTTAGCGGCTGTTTTAGTGGGCGATGATGGGGCTAGCCAAACCTATGTTAATAGCAAAGTCATCGCTTGTCAAAAAGTCGGTTTCAAATCCACTTTAATTGCTAGAGAAAAAACTATTTCTCAAAATGAATTGATGTCAGTGATTGACCAATTAAACCAGGACAATGACATTGATGGGTATATCGTTCAATTACCGCTCCCAAAACATATTGATGAGCAAAAAGTATTGATGAATGTGGATCCTAATAAAGATGTCGATGGATTTCATCCATTTAATTTTGGAAAAATGGCACTAGAAATGCCAACATTTATTTCTGCCACCCCCTATGGGATTATGGAATTAATGGAGCGCTATCAAATTGAATCGACCTCAAAACATTGCGTGGTGATTGGAAGAAGTCATATTGTAGGAAGACCCATTAGCATTTTGATGAGTCAGAAAAAAAAATATGCCAATGCCACAGTTACCCTGGCTCATAGTCGAACAAAAGATTTAATCCGAATCACTAAAACGGCCGATATTATTATCACGGCCCTAGGCAACCCTGAGTTTTTAAAAGGCCATATGGTTAAAGAAGGGGTTGTGATTATTGATGTTGGTATTACTCGAGTTTCTGATCCAAATACAAAAAGAGGATATGTCTTAAAAGGCGATGTAGAATTTGAAACGGTTTCAAAAAAAGCCAAAGCCATGACACCGGTCCCTGGTGGAGTGGGCCCGATGACCATTGCCATGTTATTAAAAAATACCTTATTGGCTTGTCAAAGAAATGAATCTAGCCACTAAGACCGGTCTAAAGGATTCAATCGACTAGGGATTGTGTTGCACTAGTGGGTTGAACATGCCATGGACTCAAGTCGAAAAAAGTTGATGGGGATGTTTAAATGACTTAAATTCTAGAGCATTTCCCGAGGGATCATAAAAAAACATGGTTTTTTGCTCTCCTTTTAATCCTTTAAACCGAAGATAGGGTTCAATTATGAATTGGATACCAACCTTGTTGAGGTGATTGACCAACGTATTAAAATCTTCCCAGTGAAGAACCACTCCAAAATGAGGCACTGGAACAGCATGTCCATCCACTTCATTGTGATATAATTCCGGTTGATGATGGGCATCATAATGAAGGACCAATTGATGTCCAAAAAAGTTATAATCGGCCCACTGATCTGAGCTTCTTCCCAAAGTACAGCCCAAGGTGGTTTGATAAAATAATTTACATTTTTCTAAATCATTGACTAGAATAGCCAGATGAAACGGAGATAATCTTGCCATGCGTATTTTTATACCAAATATAATTCTTCAACCCGAGGCTTATCAAGATAAAAGAAGGTTTGCAATCCAAACTCATTGATTCCTACAAAATAGGGAAAATACTTCCTCTCATGAAAGCTTTTCATACCATACAAGGCGAGGGCTATCATCAAGGAAAAGCGGCTTATTTTATTCGATTAGGAGGATGCCATGTCGGTTGTCATTGGTGCGATGTCAAAGCAAGTTGGGATGCTTCTGATCACCAACCAACCCCTATTAAACAAATGATCAATGCGATACCGGATCACTTGAAAATAGTGGTTGTCACGGGAGGAGAACCTTTCATGTGGAACATGAGCCCATTGACTCAAGCACTGAAATCAAGGGATATCAAGGTCCATATAGAGACATCGGGAGCATACCCAATCAGTGGAAGTTGGGACTGGCTTTGCTTATCTCCCAAAAAAAGAAAATTACCTATGGCCAAAGCATATGAATTAGCCCATGAGCTCAAAGTGATCGTTTATAATACGTCCGATTTTCAATTTGCCATAGAACAAAGTCATAAGGTCTCTTCCAAGTGTCTGTTGTTTTTACAGCCAGAGTGGAGCAAAAGACATCAGATGATGCCAATGATTGTGGACTTTATAAAAAAAAATCCCCGATGGATGGTATCCCTTCAAATTCATAAGTATTTGGAGATTCCTTAGTTTTCAGGATACATCAAATAAATGGCTCTAATTTTTTTAAATGCCTCAAGATCTTTTTTCCATGAATTCCGGATTTGTTCTGCATTGTACCCATTTTTAATCTGAATTTGAAGCAAATCATTGCCTGCAATTCGATTAAATCCATTTAAAAAAAATGAATCTTTATCCGGAAAATAGGCATAAGCATCCAAAAGCCAATCTAGCTCAATTTTAGTTGGTTTGGGAACATCTGAAAGATTCTTACCATAACAAAGTTGACCATTGTGTTTGGGATTTTTAGCTCCTTGATTGGGTTGAGGGGTAAATGAAAAATCCCTAATCCATAAGTTAGGATGTCCAAATATTTGGAATGGTTGGTTGGTGCCTCTTCCAACACTAATGACCGTTGGTTCTAACAAGCAAAGGCTAGGATATAGATAGATGGATTGAAGATTTGGCAAATTAGGAGAGGGTTTTATGGGAGGGGCATACTCACTGTTTCTAGTATAATGTTTAATAGGAATAACCGTTAAATCAGTTTTTATCTTATCTTTTAGCCATTGTTGTCCATTAATCATTTGGGCATATTCACCAATGGTCATGCCATAACTAATGGGCACAGGATGCATCCCTACAAAACTCGAAAACATCATGTCTAGTACTGGCCCATCCACTAGATGAATATTTGGATTGGGACGATCTAATACAATTAAGGGAATATCGTTTTCTGCACAGGCTTCCATGACATAGTGGAGAGTCGATAAATAGGTATAGAATCGAACTCCCACATCTTGTAAATCAAATAGCATGATGTCGATGCCTTCTAATGACTTAGCCGTTGGCTTATAATTTTGTCCATAAAGAGAATAAATAGGTAAACCACTTTTAGAATCGATTTGATTTTCAATTTTTTCTCCGGCATCAGCAAGGCCTCTAAAACCATGCTCGGGAGCAAAGACTTTTACCAATGAAATCCCAAGAGTTTGAAGGGTATCAACTAAATGAACAAAATCACCAGCAGCCTTAACGATGCTACTTTGATTGGCCACCAAACCAACTTGTTTATCCGCTATGGTTTGTAGGTATAAGTCGAGATTTTCTGCCCCCGGTTTAATGGGAAGCGGTTGGATGGTTTTTTTTTGGGTGGCACAAGCAACCAAACATAAAAAAAACAATAATGTACTTTTGGAAAAACTCATTGTGGGAAATAATTTATGTTTTGATTCTTTTTTTAATTAGATAAAACCTCAATTTTTGAAGAACGGATTACACCTCTTTCGTAACTATGATTTGGTTGTTTTACTTGCAAAAAGAATGCGTCAATACGACGGAAACAAAGGTAATGTATCAACTAAAATAGTCACTATTGCTACCCTTGCTGTGGCCTTGGGGATTCTGATGATTATGATTGCATTTGCTATTGGTAAAGGAATGCAAGAAAAAATCCAGCAGAAAGTAGTCGCCTTCAATGGGCATTTGTCGGTGGTACATATCAAAGATGACAGCCAAAAAATTTCTAAGTTTCCAATAACGGATCAATCCGAAGTCAGAGAACATCTGTATTCTCAGAAAGAGATTAAAGCGTTTTATCCTTATGCTATAAAATCAGGGATGTTAAAAACTTCAGAAGCATTTGAAGGCATTTTGTTTAAGGGAGTCGATAGCACCTACCATTGGAATTTAATTGAAGACTTTCTTGTCGAAGGGACTTTTCCCAATTTAAAAACCCAGGTTTCTAATGAAATTTTGATTTCACAAACCCTAGCTTCTAGACTAGAATTGGATCTTCAAGATCAGGTAGATGCTATTTTTCTGACCGATAGGCATCAGCAATATCCGAACCGGAGAATATTTAGGATCAGTGGCTTGTTTAATTCCGGTTTTCCCGATATCGATCATCATCTCATCATCGGCGACCTTGGTCATATTCAAACCATCAATCGCTGGAACGAAAATGAAATTGGTGGGTATCAAATTCTAATCGATGATTTTGCCCAAGTCGAAGACCTATCTCAAAAACTATATCAAGAATTACCTATCGATTTAACCACGGTTTCTCTTTTGAATCGTTATAGCCTAGTTTTTCAATGGATTTCTTTATTTGATTTCAATATTTTAATTATTTTAATCATTATGGTTGTTGTCGCGGTCATGAACATGTCAACAGCTTTATTGGCTTTAGTTTTTGAAAGGACCACCATGATTGGATTATTCAAGGCATTAGGGGCCACTAACAAAATCATTCAACAAGTATTTTTAGTCAATGGGGTATTGATCATGATTCGTGGATTATTGATTGGAAATGCATTGGCGTTGTTATTTTATTTTTCTCAAAAACAATGGTCTTGGATTCGTTTAAATCCTGAGACATATTTTGTTTCAAGCGCGCCTGTGCATCTTACATTGTGGCAAGTTTTGGGCATTAACGCTTTATTTTTATTGGTTTGTGCCTTCCTACTATGGTTGCCAACCTTGGTGGTCATGCGTATTGCACCTGCAAAAACGCTGAGAGTCCTCTAGCAAGGAAGTCCAAATTAGGATACGATCAATCCCCGGTCAAAATGAATTCGATGGGATCAATGATCCACTTAAAACAGAAACTTTTTTGCAACCCATACGAAAGAATTGTGAGTGGACATTCTAATCTGGTCTAATTTTGTTCTTAGAAAATGAACTACTCAGAAAATATTCTTCAAACCATCGGAAATACCCCTTTGGTAAAACTCAACAATATCGTTGAAGGAATCCCAGGATTATTTTTAGCTAAACTAGAAACCTTTAATCCAGGAAATTCAGCCAAAGACAGGATTGGACTGAAAATGATTGAAGATGCGGAACAAAAAAAGTTATTAAAACCAGGCGCGACCATCGTTGAAGGGACATCAGGGAATACCGGGATGGGACTTGCTTTAGCAGCCATTATCAAAGGATATCAACTCATCTGTGTAACCAATGATAAACAGTCTCAGCAAAAGATAGATTCATTAAAAGCTTTGGGAGCTCAAGTAGTGGTTTGCCCGACCGATGTACTTCCCCAAGATCCTCAATCCTATTATAGTGTTGCCAAGCGTTTATCACAAGAAATAGAAAATGCATGGTATCCCAATCAGTACGATAACTTATCCAATCGACAAACGCACTATGAACAAACGGGCCCAGAAATATGGAAGCAGACCGATGGCAAAATCACCCATTTTATTGTTGGAATAGGAACCGGTGGGACTATTTCTGGAATTGCCAAATATCTCAAAAAAAACAAACCAAGTGTTAAAATCATTGGGATTGATCCCTATGGATCTGTTTTTAAAAAGTATTTTGAAACAGGGGAATATGATTTAAACCAAGTCAAACCGTATATCACCGAGGGAATTGGTGAAGATGTTATCCCAGCCAATGTTGATTTTTCGCTTATTGATCATATTGAACAAGTCACCGACAAAGATGCCGCTATTTATACGCGTGAATTAGCCAAAAAAGAGGGTATTTGGGTTGGAAATTCCAGCGGTGCCGCCATGGCAGGATTAATCCAAGTAAAACACAAATTCAAAAAATCTGATGTTGTCGTCACCCTTTTTCATGATTCGGGCAGTAGGTATGTCAATAAAATATTCAATGATCAATGGATGAAGGAAAAAGGGTTTTGCTAAATCCTTTGAGTCAATAAGAAACTGATTCAAAAGATGAACACATTACATTTGTTTTGGGATTGGTACCTTTTATATTTCATTTGACTTTCGTATTATGACTCTCATCACCGGTCCCCTTTTTCAATCATGATTAAATTGCAGCAAGTGGTTTAGAATAAGCCATCTGTTTTTCTGTAAGAACAGCCTTTGTTTGTATACAAAAAATAATGGGGGGGGGGCTTACATTTTATAACTATTAATAACCAAATTTGAGAATAGGAACCTAAAAAATAGAAGCCATGTTCATCTATCCTGCCCCACGTCATGGAATAAAAAGAAAAAAATCACAGCACCTATAGGGCGTCGTGTAGAGAGTTTGAACATATCCTTAAAGAAGAATGGTTGATTACAACCAAGGAATATGAATCAGAGTTACATGCTTCTCTTCAAGAGCGTCATAAAAATGTTGTAATAATGATTTTATAATAAATAATTTAGTGATGAATGAGTGCTAATATCAATGGTCTTAGCATCAGTAGCCCAAACAAAAACCCCGCATATACGAAATACGGGGCTTCATTAACCATTTTCCACTTATGTATGAAAACACATGAGAGGTATCGCAAAGGTACCGATTATTTCCTAATTCGGCATTTTTCTTAAAACAAACCGATAGTCGAAAATAGAATAAATATCTAACAAATGAAACAGAAAATAGGTGTCGACTACGGTTCTATCAATTAAATACGGTTTCAAAGACACCAAGGATGGGATGATAAGGAGTCGTTAATCAATATCACTTTGCCGATTTAGGCCCTCTTTAAAAAGTCCAAATGCATCAAAAAAATCATCCAATCATCGATGATGTTATCGGATGCTCCCCTGTGCGAAAACAAGGTAAGATTTCCTGCCGATGCCAAACTGAATAAAAAACAACTTAATATCTTACCATTTTTGGGGAGCTAAAGCAACCACCAAAGTTGATCCCAAATTTCTTTTTCTCCATCATTCGATTGAACAGATCCCGGTGTACTTCTACCATCTAAAATATATTGATTCAAAAGAGACTTAAGTTCGTCTACTTTTTCAGGATAAGCATTTTGGAGATTATTTTGTTGAGGATCTTCATACGGATTGTCACCCAGATTATATAACTGTATGGGTGGAAGTCCCTGAGCTTGGGCTTGTTTTGAATTCGGTTTACTCCATCCTCCTGAACCTCCTGTCATGATTAATTTCCAATCGCCTTTACGAATGGCAAAAGTACCCCCCATAGAATGGTGTACTGTCGCCTCACGAAAAGAACTAGTTAACTTTTGATTCGTCAAAAGAGGTAGCATGTTATAACTATCTTCACCTTCGTTGTCTTTTAACTCATAATCGACCAAGCTGGCCACTGTGGCCATCAAGTCCGTTGTTGAAATGGTTTGATTGTTAACGGCCCCTGCTTTTACAGTATTTGGCCATCGGACGACAAATGGGACGCGATGTCCACCTTCATAAATATCTGCTTTATGCCCCCTAAAGGGATAACTAGGCCGATGGCCTTTAGCTCTTAATTCTGCAAAATTAGCTTCAGGAGAACAACCATTATCACTGGTGAATATGACCAATGTATTATCATCGACGTTATTTTCTTTTAAGACGCTAAACAAATCCCCCATATAATCATCAATCATCATGACAAAGTCACCATAAGGATTTAATCCACTTTTCCCTTGCCATTTTTCTAGCGGAAGTATAGGCGTGTGCGGAGAGGGAAGCGGGAGGTATAAAAAAAATGGAGTATCCGTTTGAGCTCTTTCTTCAATATATTTGAATGTTCTTCTAAAAAAATTAGGGGTCACATCTTCATGTTTAAAGTCGGGGGCGATGATTCCCTCGCGCCAGAATTCATATCCCTTTTTTTCGGCAATCACATCATCGGCTTCTGGAACCGATGTCACTTTTTCATCTTCAACATAAACATAAGGTGGCATGTCTAAGGAGGCAACGTGTCCGTAGGCATAATCAAATCCAAGATCATTGGGACTGTTTGAAATAGGTTTTGTAAAATCAACTTCTCCATTTTCGTCTTTAGCCCAATTCCATCCTAAATGCCATTTGCCAATAAAGGCCGTATGGTAGCCATGGTCTGATAATAAGGAAGCAACCGTAGTTCGTTCGGTATCAATCAGCGCATCGTCATAACCCCACATCACACCCCTTTTCAAGGTCGATCGCCAATTATATCGGCCAGTTAAAATGCTATATCGAGTGGGAGTACAAACTGATGAAGAAGTATGTGCATCGGTAAATCTCATGCCTTCTTCTCCCATTTTAAAGAGATGAGGGGTTTTAATCTTTGAGTATTCGGGACTGCTGAAACCTTGGATATCGGCATATCCTAAATCATCCGCAAGCACATATATGATATTTGGAGGGTTGATATTTCGACTCGATTCATCGGTTGTAGCGGATACCAATATCAAACAATATAAGAACAGCGCAACAAGCTTTAAAAAATTTCTAAACATATATCTTAAATTGATTCTGTGTTCAAGATTTGAAAACTATAGCAAGATACTAGATCTAACGTTATTAAAACCTTAAAAGAGGGAATATCCATGATATTGATATTCCTATTCTGGATTTTGTTCTACTAGCCAACGTTCTTTACTCATGACTTGGTCTCACTTTTTCCTTTGTTTAAAGTGATACACACGGCGTTTGGCACACAAAAAAATAATAAAAACAATATGCAAAAAAAGTATTTTCTAAGCGCTTTGTTCAGTGAAAACCGTGAATTGTACTGCATTGGCTTTAATACGTTTAGACTCTCCTTTATAGCCGATAAAGCAATTTCTAAAGGTCATCTTATTTTTTGATGAACCTATTTCAAATTTACAAAGCCATGATTATCGAAAAACACCCTTAGGATAAACCACAACACTTTCAAAACCATTTTTTCCAACGGTAGAGACTCCAAATTGGTAATTGTCGATAACGATACCTTGTAAAGTGTATTGATCAACATCGCCGACATACCGACTGTATTCCCATTGGGGACTAGTGGTTTCTCGCCAATAAATATTATATCCTAAAACATTAGAATCATCAACTTTGGTCCATTTTAATTTAGTAGAAGGTTCAATAACCCCTCCGATATTTAAATCCCGAACACCAAGTGGAGCCCAAGCTAATGATGCCAAATTAATGCAATTGACGGCCGTAAGGTTTCGAGTGTATTCAAAATCGATCCCTTCAATAACATCGCCATAAGCGATGCCATTTTCTATCCGGAGATCCTGGTGTTGTCTTCGGTAGTTTTCGTGGGCTTCCATAATTCGAATACCAGCAAACCCTACATCTGTAAAAGGTCTTTGATCTCCTCCACGACCGAAACGATCTAAACGAAAAATCATTTTGGGATTTAGATGTGGTAGATAATCAATGGTGGTGTTATGAATATAACGAGCTAATTGCCTTGATATCCCGTCGGCATCTCCGCCATAAAAGCGTAAACTTTGGCGTTGAGCTTCGCTTAAATTAGGAGAGATTGGTTCGGAAAAGATTCGAAATGTTCGATTATCGATGACCCCATTAATCCCATGAATATTTCCAATCATATCATTATTGAGTACGCCGATAATATTCCAATGATTATCTTGTGCATATTGAGTCATCCCTTTGGCTCCAAACAAGCCTTGTTCTTCACCGGAGAAAGCAACATAGACAAGGCTATTATGAAATTTATATTGGGATAAAATTCGAGCAGCTTCTATGGTTGCAGCCACTCCAGAGGCATCATCATTAGCTCCCGGTGCATCGTCGGTATAATTGGTAGGCGAAGAAATTCTTGAATCTAAATGCCCACCGATAAGGATGTAGTGATTGGGATTGGTCTTTCCTTTTTGAATGGCAACAACATTCTTAATCCATACATCTTTGATGATTCTTGGGCCATCTTGGCTGGTATGAAAGGTTTTTTGATAAAAAACATCCAAACAGTCTTCACACGTTGCACTGATTTTTTCAAATTCGGCTTTTACCCACCGTCTTGCTGCACCAATGCCTCGGCTATCTGAAATAGTATCACTTAGTGTATGTCGAGTGCCAAAACCGACCAAAGTTTCGACATCATTTTTTAGACGCTCTTTTGAAACAGCATCGATAATTTGATATAGGATAGAATCTTTGGCTTGTCCATAGATTGATAAACAACCAATAGACCATACAAAAAACAAAAGGAGCGTGCGCATAGCTAAAGTTATGGATGACAAAAATTAGAAATAAATGTTTAATTCATATCAGAAGATTCAAGATTAAAAATATCACAAAGAAAAACCCAACTGATTCAAGAAGATAACGCTAAAACTATAAAAGACTTTATAACGAATCTGTATTAATCAAACGCTTTAGAACCAAAGAAGATGGAAGTTGTTGTGTTGGAAACTGAATCGGCGTACTGAGACGGTGGTTCGCAAAGGGGGGAAAGCATTGATGATACCGACTATGAAATACAACTCATCGAAGATAGATGAATCATCGATGTGTTCGTCCATTGAGCTACCTTAGTCCCACCCAAAAGATAAAATTGACATGGAGTCGTGTTGCACTAGATAGTTGAACATGGCATATAAATACAACTGAAAAAAGACTTTTTAATCAGCCGACTACCTAGTTACGATTGAAAAGTTATCAAAGACAGATAAGAAGAAGGATCAATCACCTCGATTAATCGACTGTTTTTTTTGTTACAAGTGATTAAAATGATACACACTTGACTAAAGAAATTGCGAAAAGGGATTATGTTGATGCAAGACGTATTCTGCCAATTGGCAGAGGCACACAATCCATCATGAAATTATAAAAACAAATAAAATCTACACTCTTGTCTCTAGCAAGAGGACTAAAGTGATTTTACATTCAAATTTAAGTTTTGAATTTTAGATTAAGAGTTTGTCAATAAGGGCTTTATGAGATTTTTCTATCATAGCACGTTTTAATTTCATGGTTGGGGTTAGATGGCCACTTTCAACAGACCACTCTGAGTCGACTAGTTCGAATTTTGTTATCTGTTCCCATTCATTAAGTTTGGCATTGAGAACCACAATATCTTTTTTTATAGCCTCTTTTAATTGAGGAATGGTTATTAAATCTCGACGCTTTAAACCAGATTCAATATTTTGGGATTTTAGCCAGCCAATAGAATAAGCGATATCAATATTGATTAACGCGGAAGGCATTTTTTGATTGGCTCCAATGACCATTATATGCTCGATAAAGAGAGATTGTTTTAAAATATTCTCAACCCCTTGAGGTGAAATATACTTTCCAGCCGAATTTTTAAATATTTCTTTTTTTCTATCGGTAATTTTTAAAAATCCATCTTCATCCAATTCCCCAATATCACCTGTATAGAATTCATCTTTTTTGAGAACTTCTTTTGTCAAATCGTCTTGTCGATAATATCCCTGCATGACATTGGGACCTTTGACAATAATTTCTCCATCATTGGCAATCCTTACTTGAATGCCGCTGATGGGTTTTCCAACCGTACCAAAACGCAGATTCCCACCGCGCATGTCATTAACAGAAACAACAGGTGAAGTTTCGGTTAATCCATAGCCTTCCATCACGGTCATTCCTGCTGCTGTAAAGACTTTTGCCAAGCGAGGTTGTAGTGGGGCACTACCGGATACCAAGTAATGTAAATTACCTCCCAATCCTTCTCGCCATTTAGAAAAAATCAGTTTTCGAGCCAGTCTTAATTGGTATTCATAGATTCTTCCATTTACACCATAAGGCTGGTATTTTAAGCCTAAATCCACGGCCCAAAAAAACAGAGTTCTTTTGATTCCTTTTAAGGCCTTCCCTCTAGCGATAATTCGGTCAAAAACCTTTTCGATGAGTCTTGGGACAGCCGTAATGATATAGGGTTGGACTTCCTTGAGATTATCAGATAGCTTTTCAAGAGATTCTGCAAAATAAATTTCAATGCCATTAAAAATATAGATATAATGGATGATGCGTTCAAAACTATGACAGACGGGTAAAAAACTCAGTGCTTTTCCAGTGCCGCGATCAAAAGGAATTCGCTTTGTTGAAGAAAGCACATTTGAAACTAAATTATTGTGTGATAACATGACTCCCTTGGGGACGCCAGTCGTTCCAGAAGTATAAATGATGGTCGCTAAATGACTACTTCTCACGCCGGCTTTTCGATTGGATAGTTCACGATCTAATGCACTCGATTTTTCAAATTCCAATAGATTTTTCCAATGGGGAAATCCTTCAATCTCATCAAAGGTATAGAGGTATTTAAGAGTATTCACTTTGGATTTCACCGTATTGATTGTATCATACAATCCTTTATCTGAAACAAAGCAATACATGCACTGGGAGTGGTTTAGAACGTATTCATATTCACTGTGGGTAATATTCGGATACAGTGGTACTGAGACGGCACCAATACAACTGATGGCATAATCCATAATATTCCATTCAGATCGATTGGTGGTTGAAATAAGAGCAATATTTTCTCCAGGCTTTATTCCTTTAGAAATCAATGCCTTGGCCATCCTACTTCCAATATGTTTAAACTCTTTAGAAGAATGACTTTTCCATTGGCCATCAACTTTTGTAGAAATAGAACGCTCAAGAGGCAAGTTTTCTACTTGATAATCAAGAAAATCAAAAATTCTGACAGGAATCATGAAAGAGCACCATTAGAAAATACAAAGTTAAGTAAGAATCGGATGTTCATCCATTTTTTTGCAGCCAACGGTAAGCATTTTGAAATGCCATCAACCATGGACTGACTTGATCTGTTTTTCGATGATGGGGATAGTATGCCCAATTCCAGGGGAATGTAGAACGTTCGATATGGGGCATGGTAGCCAAGTGTCTACCATCATCAGAGCAAATCATCGCGGTATTATAATCTGAACCATTGGGATTTCGGGGATATTGATTTTCAAAATATTTTCCAACAATATTGTACTGAGATTCCTTTAAGGGTAAATAAAAACGACCTTCTCCATGGGCTGCCCAAATGCCTAATCGGGACCCTTCTAATCCTTGAAGCATAATCGATGGTGAATCGAAAATATCAACCGAAGTGAATTGGCATTCAAATTTTCTAGATTGGTTAAAAAGCATTTTTGATGGAAGGGGATGTTTCGGATGGATTAAATTCAATTCTATAAAAAGTTGACAACCATTACAAACACCAAGGGATAGGGTATTAGATCTCTTATAGAATGCTTCAAGAGTTCTTTTTGCTGTTGGATTGTATAGAAAAGAACCCGCCCATCCCTTTGCCGATCCCAATACATCGGAATATGAAAAACCGCCAACGGCACCTAAAAAGTGGATGTCTCGAAAATCAATTCGTCCATCAATTAAATCGGTCATGTGCACATCCAATACCTCAAAACCAGCTAAATACAAGGCATAAGCCAATTCTCTTTCTGAATTACTTCCTTGTTCTCTAAGGACGGCAGCTTTAAACTTTCTAGGATTTGAGACAGAATCTAATGCCCCTGAAAAATGAGATGGAAATTGAAAGGTTAAAGGGTATTGACCAATATTTTGTTTTCTTTTATCAGCCAGTGATTTAGGAGTTTGATGCTTATCGAGTTGATATGATGGGTCAAACCAAATTGCCCGAAGGTGATTGATATCAAAGCAATAATGCTCTTGGTGGTATTTGATGTTTAGTTGGGCTTTAGAAATGACCTTACCAAGTTTTTTGCAATGGATATTTTGTTTTTCTAATAGTTTATCTAATGGATGGTCTGATTGGATTAATAGCCCGGGATTTTCAGAAAATAATACCGAAATAATATCAATAGCATCTATCGCTGAGAGATCAATATCAAGACCAATATCAATCGTTGGAAAACACATTTCTAAAAGAGCCGTAATCAATCCGCCAGCTGAAATATCATGCCCTGAAATAATTTGGTTGACTTTGATTAGTGCTTGAAGGTGATTAAAAACCGTTTTTAAATAAGTAGGAGAACAAACTTTTGGAGGGATAGTGCCAACCGAGTTTAAAGTTTGTGCAAAAGCAGACCCGCCGAGATTTTTGGGATTTTGGGAAAGATCAATATAATATAAATCTCCGCCATCTATTTTTAATACCGGTTCGACAATTTTGGTGATGGCATTGCATTGTCCTGTCGC
Source organism: Flavobacteriaceae bacterium (assembly GCA_965221765.1). Taxonomy (GTDB): domain Bacteria; phylum Bacteroidota; class Bacteroidia; order Flavobacteriales; family Flavobacteriaceae; genus Bin25. The sequence continues at coordinate 654,271 of OZ244911.1, read as the reverse complement.
TGAAATAATGACGGTTCCTGGAGCTAATACCTTTTTATTAGGATATTCTTGAACCATCGAAAGAGAATCTTTACCGGTTGGAATATTAATCCCAAGTTCAATGGCAAAATCACTAGCGGCTTGAACCGCTTCATAAAGTCTTGCATTTTCATTTGGGTGATTGCATGGCCACATCCAATTGGCCGATAAACTAACCGATGTTAATCCTTTTTCTAATGGAGCCCAAACTAGGTTGGTCAAACTTTCGGTAATGGCCAATTCGCTTCCAACTGCGGCATCAATCAGTCCGGCCATTGGAGCATGTCCTATGGCTGTGGCAATTCCTTTTTGTGAACGATAGTCCAGGGCAATGACGCCACAATTATTGAGTGGTAATTGGAGTTCTCCTACCGTTTGTTGTTTGGCCACTCGTCCTCCGACGCATCGATCAACTTTATTGGTCAACCAATCTTTGCATGAAACCGATTCAAGACTTAGAACCTGCTCTAAATAGTGATGTATTTTCAGGTTATCATAGGCAATGGCTTTAAAAATTGTTTTTGTCGAAACATCGTTTAGAATGCTTTTGGGGGTTCCAGAAAATAATGCTGTGGTGGTTAAATCAAATACGGGATGTTCTTCAGCATTCTTTTTAAAAATCAGTCGTTGATTATCAGTGATTTTCCCAACAACATAGCAAGGGCAACGTTCTCTAGAAGCGATCGATTGAACCAAAGCAAGGTCTTTAGGCTTAATAATCAATCCCATGCGTTCCTGCGATTCATTGCCTAAAATTTCTTTTGCTGATAGGGTTGGATCGCCAATAGGTAAAGAATCGATATCAATCGTTCCACCAGTTTCACTCATGAGTTCGGTAAAACAATTCAAGTGGCCTCCTGCCCCATGATCATGAATTGAAATAATCGGATTGGATGTCCTTTCAACTAGGAGTCGAATCGTATTGGCTACTCGTTTTTGCATTTCGGGATTAGACCGTTGTACGGCATTGAGTTCTAGCCTTTGATCTGACATCCCGGTATCTACAGAAGAGACTGCAGCGCCTCCCATTCCAATGCGATAATTATCTCCACCAAGTAAAAGCACCAAATCATCTGCTGTAGCTTTCTTTTTAAGGGCTTGTGATGCATAACCGTACCCAACACCACCGGCCAACATGATGGTTTTATCATATGACCAGGTTTTATTTTGTTGTTGGTGTTCAAAAGTCAATAGAGATCCGCAAATCAAGGGTTGTCCAAATTTGTTTCCAAAATCAGAAGCTCCGTTGGAAGCTTTGATTAAAATATATAGTGGGGTTTGATATCGCCATTTTCGTGCATCTATTTTATTCTCCCAGGATCGGTTGCTAATTCTCGAGTAAGGCGTCATATAAACGGCTGTTCCAGCCAAAGGAACTGAGCCTTGGCCTCCGGCCATGCGATCTCTGATTTCTCCACCACTTCCCGTTGCAGCCCCATTAAATGGTTCAACTGTTGTCGGAAAGTTATGCGTTTCTGCTTTAATTGAAATCACACTATCAACCGTTTTGCATTGGTAAATGGGATGGATTTTATCAAATCGAGGAGTGAATTCATTGATTAGAGGTCCTTTGATAAAAGCAACATTATCTGAATAGGCTGAGACAATTTCATTGGGATTTATTGTTGATGTTTTTTTGATTAATTCAAATAAACTTTCTGATTTTTCTTTCCCATCGATAATAAAAAGACCATTAAATATTTTATGTCGGCAATGTTCTGAATTGACCTGAGAAAAGCCAAAGACTTCAGTATCGGTCAGAAGACGATTATATTGGATTGATATTTTTTTTAAATACTCAATTTCTTGATGGCTTAAAGCCAATCCTTCTTTTTGATTGTACTGGTCTAAATCTTCAATCAAAAGGGAAGATGGAGGCATTTGATTGGTCTCAAAGAGGGTTTGATTTAAAACAGAATATTGTTCCTCTAACATTGGATCAATGTCCGTATGATTTGAAAATGGAGTATAAATTTCAATACGTTCAATCCCATCAATCCCCATTGATTTGGTGATGTCAACCGCATTAGAACTCCAAGGGGTCATCATGCTTTTAATGGGTCCAGTAAAATCACCAACGATATTCTGTTGATTAGAGAGCATACAATCCAGCAACCATTCTAACTTTTGAATCGATTTTGAGTCAAGCGGTTTGCAAGCAGATACCGCGTAAATAGGAGATTGGATTCTTTTTTGGTCAGTAAACAATAAGACCATCAATCTAAAGAAGAATGCCACAAAATTAAACCAATCATTGGGAGTAAAATCGAACCATCAAATTCCAAAAAATTTTAATCATCTCCATGGGATTTGGTTTATTTCAAATCAAATCTTACACTCTTTCAAATACCGTAAATTGTCCTTAAGAAATTGGAGGATGAAATACCTTCTTATTCCAGATAAGTTTAAAAGTTCACTAACCTCTCAAGGGGTCATTGATGCATTGACCAATGGCATTATTAAGGCCGATCAACAGGCAAGGATTCAATCGATTCAAGTGTCGGATGGAGGCGATGGCTTTTTAGATGCTATTGATTCCATAGGAAATTATCGAAGGATTCCCATTCAATCAGTCAATGCGTGTGGCCAACCCATCGCATCATATTATTTACTAGATTCAAAAAGCAAGACGGCTTTTATTGAATTGGCCAATACCTGCGGCTTTTCTTCGATTGATAAGAATCATTTACAAATCATGAACAGCAGCACTCATGGAATCGGTATTCAAATTCGAGATGCTATCTTGAAGGGGGCTAAGCGAGTCTATGTCGGTATTGGCGGAAGCGTGACCAATGATGGGGGCATCGGCTTGGCACAAGAACTAGGGTATCAATTTTTTGACAGGGACCATCATGAAATCACTCATTGTAATGCATCGAGCCTCCAGATCCTATCAGACATCTCAAGACCTAACAATGGAGAAATCTTTCAAAATATAGCCGTTTATGCCGTTAATGATGTTGAAAATCCCCTTTTTGGCCTATCTGGAGCCGCTTATATTTATGCAAAACAGAAAGGAGCATCGGATGAAGAAATCAAACAATTAGATCAAGGGCTACAAAAGTTGGATGCGCTAGTGATTCGAAAATTGGGGAAAAAGGATGCCGGCACCAAGGGAGCTGGAGCGGCGGGAGGAACGGCTTATGGGTTAAAAGTATTTTTAGATGCTGAATTTATTCGGGGGTTTGATTTTTTGAGTCAAAAACACCAACTTTTAAAAACCATTAAAACTAGCCATTATGATTATATCATCACTGGCGAGGGACGATTGGATTCTCAATCCTTCAATGGAAAATTTGTTCAAGGAATTCTCAGTATGGCTGAATTCAGTCCACAGAGTAAAGTGGTCATCATCTGTGGCTCTTCAGAATTTGAATCTCTCGATGGCTATAAAAACCTAGTGGTTGTTCTCCAAATAAAAACCCAAAAACTAGAGGTCTCATACTGCATGGATAATGCAGCCATGTTGGTAGAAAATAAAATTTTTAATTTTTTAAAACAATCATAAAGTTTTTATAGTTTAATTAATCATCGGAGCCCTAATTGCCATTGTCTTTGGATTGAAAAATGCAACTTTCATCGTTTTCAGTTTTAAATTAGTTTCAAGGGCTTTTACATTTCCAAAGTAAATTACAATTTGGTGTTTTCTCATTTAAATAGCAAAACTCTATTTGACCAATCCAGTCGTAGCGGGGTAACAACATAAAAAGAAAGTTTATGCCGAAAAAATAGACTCCTATCCCTCACCAAAAAACTTATCGAAAATTATGAAATGGTCATTCGGTTGAAAAACCCACCCGGTGGATTATCGTTCCGGTTTGGTAGAAATCAAAACCGACCAACGGTTCATCCATCGGCAAATGTTGGTGCAAATCCCTTTATTAGAAATCTCAAAATTAACGTCATGAATCCATACACTGAAAATAAAAAACTATGTTTCAGTTTAACAAGTTTAGGAACTCATAGAAAATAGATAGATGAAAAATAAAGGAGGCCTACAAAAAAATAAAAAAACAATCCGCTACGAATCATCCGATACCCCATCATCTTTTCTCGTTTATCCTTCTATGATTGGAAAGGCTTATCGATGAAGTTTTTTTGTTTGAAAATAATCGGTTATTTCTGTCTTATGCTCAAATTCTAAATCATGTTATCTGAAAGACAAAAAGAAATCATCACAGATAAATTAAAGCCGTTAAATCCAATTAAATTAGGTATTGGATTTTATAATGAAAAAACAAAAGAGTTAGAATTACTATATACACTTCAAGAATCTAAAGGTTATTTTAAGTTAATGAATGCTATTGCAGAGATTGAAGAATCTTTAGATTTAAAAATAGATATCACTAGCTTTGACTATCTTCATTCTTTAGATCAAGGATATTTAATTAAAAAAGAAAATATATTTTTTAATGACCAGTTGTGAATTGGTTTCAAAACATTAATTTTCCGAAGGAAATCACAGCTTACCAAAAGAATACATGAAAAAGGTATTCGTTGTGAATTGGTTTCAAAACATTAATTTTCCGAAGGAAATCACAGCGAGAGAATAAGAAAGGTGTGTCAAATAGGAGTTGTGAATTGGTTTCAAAACATTAATTTTCCGAAGGAAATCACAGCTCAAAAACAAAGCGTTACCATACCAAACTAGTTGTGAATTGGTTTCAAAACATTAATTTTCCGAAGGAAATCACAGCTCGAGGCAGTGGTTTGCTCTTAGACAAGGTGTTGTGAATTGGTTTCAAAACATTAATTTTCCGAAGGAAATCACAGCTGTTGGATTTCGCAGCTTAAGTCAGATGGTGTTGTGAATTGGTTTCAAAACATTAATTTTCCGAAGGAAATCACAGCGCCAAACAGGGGGTTATTAGGTACCGCTGAGTTGTGAATTGGTTTCAAAACATTAATTTTCCGAAGGAAATCACAGCCCCACCCAGTCATAAGTGACTGGGTGGCTGTGATTTACGTGTGTTTTCAGAAAATAAAAAAAGAATCGAACCTTTACAGTAAAGGTTCGAATGAGACGTTATTTTTCTTTTAAAAAAGTTGTAACTGTGGGATGGTTTTTTGTGATGGAGTCCCTTTACGTCCTTCATAGAGTTCAATCATTCCAAACTGTTTGTCAGTGATTTTCATTATCCCAATGTTCCCTTTTTTGGGAAGATTAAATTTGGTTCGTTTTATATGTACTTCAGCATTTTCAAGGCTAAAACAAAATCGCTTGTAAATACTGAACTGAAACATAGTAAAGCCATCCTTAAGTAAGGCCTTTCTAAAATCACTTGCAACCTTACGTTCTAATCTAGTTTCAGTTGGCAAATCATAAAATACTAGAATCCACATATTTCTATATTGATTAAACCGAGAAAAGTTTTCTTTTTGCACAAAACGAATGTTGATGAAAAAATGAGTTTCTTAAAACTAAGGAAAACTTGGATAAATCACATTCCTTCTTATTGAAGCAAAACATTCGTAGAGGCTATTGGTTGTAATACTCATAGCATTAATCAATGGACTTTTCTTACGATTGATTAAAACATTAATAGTAGGAAGTCCAAGCAGATAATTTTTAATTTCAGAATTTAAGGACTCAAGGTTTACCTTGGATTCAATAATATCATTGACTAATAAATCAACAAAAGGTCTGTAAGGCTCAATAATATCATCAGCCAAACAAAATGGATTGTACTTATTCTTATGTCTAACTCCGTAGGTGACTAATAATCCAGTACTAATCACTGATCTTGCTGCAACGCCCCTTAAAATGGAATAACCATAGTTCAAAAGATTATTAGGCGGAATTCCAAATCGCTTTCTACTAAAATTTTCAATATCAAAGATATTTTGAAAATAGTAAGCTGCAGCAATGGCTTCACAATTTGAGCTATCATCACTTTTGACCTTTTCACTGATTCGAATTAGACGAATTGCATTTTTATTCTTTTTGATTAAATGAGCAGCTTGATTTTCAATTTTAGAAACTATTGTTTGTTTCCAAATTTGTTTTCTTAACGGTAAACTGGCATTAATTTGGTGTCTTATTCGTTCAGATTGGAGAGTATTACCAACAATCGGATTAGTCATTGCAAGAGGCATATGTTGACCATCACACGTAATAATTACAACTTTATTTTCTGCAAGTTTTGAAATGAGACTATTGGTAATTGTGATCTGAAGGTTTTCCAAAACAATCAAAGCGATATCTTCAATAGGTACGGAAATAGATTTTTTTTGGGAATCGAGATAACTTACTAATAACTGCTCATATCGTGTACTCAGATATGCTGGCTGACTAAAAAAGAGTGTTCGTTTCAAATCATTTTTAGTACTCGCCTACGTTTACGATATTTCCTATGTGATTAATTCTAACTTTGACTATTCCTCTTAATTTATTGGGGGTTTTAATCAATTTGAAAGTAAAATCTAAATCAGTCGTCACTGAAGTTTCAAGATGATGTCTGAAAACATAATTTCTTTTGGAGATTTTTTGCACCCGAAATAAATGCTTAGATATCAAAGAATAATTTTTCGTATCAGTTAAATCAATTTCATTAGGATGGAAATTATCTTTATGGGATGGGAAAACAAACATTTCATTTTTTTTTAGGGTAAATTGAAATTTCCATCCTCTTTCAGACATGTATGTGTAATCAATTGGTTTCAAACCTTCATTAACCCTTCTCACTGCTTCGTAAAAAGGGGTTACTTTTTCTTGCAAAAGCCCATCGTTGTCTTCATAAATCGCTATGTTGTGATTATTTCCTGTGGAAACAAAATCAGCTGGTTTTATACTAGTGTTTTCGAGGGGTATTTTACGTCCTAAATGATTTTTAGAATTCCTTAATGATACGGTTTCACGGACCCCTTCTACCTTAACGCTCTTAATTTTAATTCCTTTTAATTTATTGATCCATATGGGGTTTTTATCTAAGTCCGAAAAGGCCAATTTCTTATTTCCATTAAATTGCTCAATTCTTCTTTTAAGGACTTTCTTAATGTTTTGATCAACTACTTTTTCGATATTAATATCCTTGGAAATTGGCTTTTTTATTGTATAAATTTCTTCAAAACAAACTACGTCTTTTAATGGCGTATTATTGAAAATTAGAGGATCATTTTTTAAATTCTTTGTATTAAAAGCCAATTGGGGATTTAAATCATATTGCTTCAATCGAACTTGAACAAGTTCTCGGATTTTCGGGTTACAAATTAAATTTGCTTTATCTATTCCAAAACTTTTTGATATTTTGATGGGTTTGGGCTTTTGTCTTTTAATTTTCCCATAAACAGTTTCTTTGTGAAGTTGTCCACGAGGTGTTAGTTGGGTTTTATCTAATGTTTTATTTTTTCCCAAAGAAATTTGATTGATGTTTTGTGTCACCACTTTGTTTTGAGAATTAAATGAGATCAAAATTGATTGAAGGTGCTTTTTGGCTGCCGAACGCATATTGCTGATAGGTGATTTGAACTTACTTTGACCCTTTTTATTTTTTTCTTTAATCGCTTTCTCAATGGCGATAATACTTGCTTTTTTATGGGATTGATTATCTTTTCTTGCATGCAAATTGTTTAAATATTGAATGTGGTTATGAGTTGTATAAGCAACCGTTAGAGCATCCATTGCATGATGACGATGATCTTCACGTTTTGTCCAATCTTCAATAACTTCAACATTTTGTCCATTCCTTCTCTCTAATAGCCTTGTTCGCCCTAATGATTTGTAACGTGGTAAGTTTAATTCTTTAATCACGTTGATTATTCCCCAATCCTTACGAAGTTCATCAGTAATTTTTCCAGAGGTGACAACAACATTGTTGCGAGTTAACTCTTGTAACATATCTTTTGCCTTTTTAGCGATATATTGACTATTTCGCAAATCTCTTTCGATAAAGTCATCTGGAACTTCATTCTGACTCATCAGAAGATTATTGCGCTTAGCTTTTGAGATTTTTTTATTCTTGAACAAGCTTTCAACTCGTGATTTATAATCATCTAAATCATTTCCATAATCTTGAGAAATAAAATCGAAAGCAGTTCTATCACTCTTGTCTTTGTTGACATTACTGTATGCAAGAGTTTTATTTGAAAAAGAATCATTAAACAGAAGAGACTTGGGAATAATATGCTCAATTTCAATTTTATTTGAGAATAAATCTTGGTGTTTTATTGGTTGGTTTATAAAAATATCTTTGTATCCTCGAGACTCTAATTCTTCCCAAAGTTTGTAACGGATAATATCATTACGAGTAGGATTTTGAATCCCAAAATCAGCACGTATTTTAGTTTTAATATCGCCATTCTTTTTTGTGGCAGCTTCAATTCCATCTGTCATCCTCTTCCTTTCAGCAGCTGACTGTTTTAACTTTCTAGCTAACTCAATTCTTATTTCATCAGGTTTACCATAACTGTCTATCACTTGATTTACTACATTAACCATTTGATTGAGTATTTTTTCTACAACTGGATTTCGTAAACTATTTTTTGGAAGAAGATATAATCTATGTTTTACAATTTTATTTTGTAAATCTTCCTTCGTGAGACTATTTGAGTGATTGTAACCGGCTAATTCACATGCTTTAGAATATGTATATCCCTCCTTTAACTTTGGCAATATCTTCCGAATTGCTCTTGCTGAAAGATTACCATAATCCTTACTGAAAGTAATGTTGGAAAGCTCTTTGGCAAACTCGATTGGAAAGCCATAACGTTGATGTAAAATTTTTATAATGTTCACATTTGAGATCCCATATTGAATTTTATCTTCATCACGTACAGTGAAAGGTTCATCAGCCGAATAAAGGATGTGCCATATTTTGTAATTAGCTTGTTTATCAAGTTGCTGGATTGATGAATCAAACTTTAAAACATCTGTTTTAATGCCAATTTTAGAAAAGACTTGTTCTAGTTTTAGGGTTTTTTCAGAAGCAGATAATCTGTTCCAATCAAGACCTTGGCCATCTTCTAATAATATTTTATGATAAACTTCAAAAAATTTTTCATTGATTCGGTTTCCTTCAATTTCCTTAAAATTACATCTCCAGTTTGAAACATTCCCAACATCAATAATCTTCAATATAGCATCGGGTTTCAGTTTACTTTTTATATTCAGTTCGTTAAAAACCCTTTCTTTTAAATCGTTATCTAAACTCTTGAAATTTATATTGGGTAGTGATTCTGAATTTTTGAATTCGAGATTGTTGAGATTTTGCCATATCCTAAATTCTTGAAATAATGGAGACGATTTTGGAATTACTTTTTGACCAACTGTTCTTGTTTTTATCTCACCGGTATTAGAGTCAGCGATTTCTTTCTGCCAATTTTCGAATTGACACAAACTCAACTCACTTTTCATAGATTTTAAAGGTCTTTGATAGAAAATGACACAATCTCGAATTTCTTTTTTTAGTTGTTTAGTTAGTAAAGAGGGGTAGTAAATTTTTTGAGTTTCCCAAATTTTTTCGAATTCATCTAAATAATCTTGTCTATAGAAAATCTTATTTTTTTTAGAATAATGAGGGTCAGCTTTAAACTCTTTGAAGAGAAATTGCCCTACCGTAAGCTTTTTAATATATAGTTGTTTGCTACGGTCAGAAATAGAACCTAAATAATGACTACTCTTGTTGATATCATTGTTTATTTCTTGGAGTGCAATAGCCAACTCTTCTAACTCTAATCGTTCATTAATCCCTCTAACTCTCCTTTGATAAAGTAATCTTTTTTTGTCAATCGGATTACCCGAATCTTTTATTCCAACAATTTTAAAAGGCTCTTTGCATATTGCCCAAGTTTGTGACTTATTTTTTCCTTTTAAATCATCAAATAATCCAAAGGTTAAGATTTGTGGGTAAAATTCACGTTGTTTTTCCCAAATACATTTAAACTCGTCTTCTAAATCAGATCTATAAAATTCTGGTATCGTTGGAAGATGAGTTATTCCATGAGGTAAGAGTTTTTTTAAGACATACGCACCAGGTGTCATTTGATTATCGTAAAGTTCTTTAGCAACAGTGAAGTTATCAATCGATTTTCCTTCATCACCTAAAACCCCCTTACGATTACTTTTATACCCTCTTTTTTTATTAATAGTCAGTAAAACTCTAGCCAATTGTTCTAGTCCGACTTGTGAATCTGCAGCTTTAGAACGTAACATTAAAGTTTGATGAGTTGTATCCTTTCCAATTTCAGTCAACGGTGTTTCCGAGGTGATGAACCCATGTTTTATCAATAGTTTTTTTAGATACTCTCTTCTTAGTTTGTATCGCTGGAGCCGACGTCGAGCACCACGATATTTTGTTCTGCTTGCATTTGGAGAAAGCCCTCTTCCTTTCGCAAAGTCTTTTTCAGGTTCATTCGATTCAGTTCCATCGGATTTTCCAAAAGTGTTATATTGAATTACTCGAACTCCAAGTTTCACGATACTGGACTCTTCAGTATTCTCTTCTTTTTCATTCACGAGAGCCCAACCAATGGATCCAACCCCAAGGTCTAAACCTAAAACACGTTTCATAAAAATAATTTAAATCTGTAATAGTTGATATAAAAACAAAGATATTACACGAGGCTTTTTGTTTGACGTCTTTAATATTTAGTCAAGATTTAATGTTGTGGGTTTTTAAAACCACAAGTTAAATAGAACTATTCAACAATGCCAATTTCAGCAATGGCGATTTGTCCACTATCATCGGTACTTTTTACTGAAATCAGGCGAATATATTGGACATCAACTGGTTCAATTTCTATCGATTGTAGAATTGGATTATGGACAATGTTTGAAAACTCTCCTTCAGAAACTTTTGTCCAATTAGAATTATCATTACTGACATAAAAAGCAAAATTTGAGATATGCTTTAAATCATGTTTTTCACTTCTTGGCATATAGGTAAAGCCTTTTACATTGACGATTCGATTCAAGTCAATCGTAATAGAAAATTCGGCTTTAGGATCAGAATCTGATGTCCAGCGTGTGCTGTAATCCCCATCAATGATTCGCTGGGCATTCTCTTCAGAACCTCCTATAAGTTTAATAATCTTCCAATCGGTTTTAAGAGATCCAAATCCTTGATGAATAATCGCACTAGATTGATCATTGATTTCATCATATGCAAAGGCTTTAATGACACCTCGGTTAGGCATTGAAAACGATTCGGTATACTTTGAACTATCCAATGTGGGTTCTGAACCATCGATTGTGAAATAAATGTTATCGGTTGGTTTTTCTGCTTCTATTGAAACGATCCCGTCACCATCTCGTTGAATTTGAGGATTCCGAACAAATCGAGGAGCATGAAAGGCCTCTATATTCGATAAAACGGGAATGCCTCTCGCATCTTTGATGACTATTTTTAGAGTTTGAGCGCTCACATTTTCAGTTCTTAAGATTCTTTTATATCCAATGGTTGTTTCACTTGCAATGGTAAGCCATCGATCATCAACTTTAGCCAATACCTCAAACTCTTTAACTCGTTGACCTAAAGCGATATATTCTTGCAGTAAAACCCGATTAATGACTGTGGGTACTTCAAATTCAAAAATAATCTCAGATTGAATCACTCCATCATCGGTTGTCCAGTAGCTGTCTTTATCCCCATCAATTAAATTTTGAGTACCAAATTTATCATGGATATTTCCTCTAGTGTTTGATGCTGTGACAGTAATTCCAGTCAACAGATTTGTTTTTAAATCTTCTTTAATGACATGAACCATTTCATGGAGTCGTTCAATATCATTGTCATGAAATAGACCTCTTTGATCCGGTGGAATATTTAAAAGCAAAGTGGCATTGCGACCTATGGATTTATAATAAATATCCACCATCTCTTCAAGAGAACGAACTTTATCATCTTCACTTTGGTGATAAAACCATCCAGGACGAATAGAAACATCAGCTTCGCCAGGCACCCATGCTTCACCATCAATATGTCCGGACATAAATTCTGTATAATGAACCTTGCCTGCAAGATTGTCCTTTTGCCGAAGCATGCTCCAATTGGTTTTATTAGCGATTCCACGTTCATTTCCAATCCAACGAGCTTCGGCAGGACCGACTCCCCATACCAATGTGTTGGGGGACCAGTCATAAATTAACTTGTATGTTTCCTCCCAATCATAGTATTCCAGAGTATTGATTCTCCTAGTTTCATTCGCTCCACCATAGTAACCACTACCCCCATTGGCTCCATCAAACCACATTTCAAATACTTCACCATAACCCGTGAGCAATTCTTTTAATTGATTTCTAAAATAAGTGATATATTCTTCTCTTCCGTATTCAGGATGATTTCGATCCCAAGGAGAAAGATAAACGCCGAATTTTAATCCATATTCTTGACACGCATCATAAAATTCTTGGACAACATCTCCTTTTCCATTTTTCCAAGGAGAATTTTTTACCGAATGTTCGGTGTACTCTGAAGGCCATAAACAAAATCCATCATGATGTTTGGCGGTTAATATCAATCCAGTCATGCCAGCTTCTTTAGCGACTTTTGCCCACTGCCGGGGATCGAGTTCAGTAGGATTAAATACTTCAGGTGATTCATCACCAAATCCCCATTCTTTATCAGTGAATGTATTGACTGTAAAATGGATAAATCCATAGAACTCAAGTTCTTGCCAATCGAGTTGCTTTTGAGTTGGAATTGGATAAACTGGATCTGGCAGATCAACCGATGTCTGTGATGAATTTTGACCTAAGCAAACTTGGCTTGTTAAGAAAATGAAACTCAAAAGAGTATAATATTTCATAATGAATGGGTTATCGTTTTATCATTTAGCAAGGATGAATAAAAGTAAGGATTCATGCGAATCAAATAAGAAAGAGAGGAGGATAGTAGAATTGCTATTCAAACGCATCGATTAATTTTTTAAGATTTAGAACAGTTTCAGGATATTGACTTGCTAAATTATCTCTTTCTCCTATGTCGCTTTCAAGATCATATAAAGAAACGCTAAAATCTTTAATTTGATGATCCCAACCCAAACTTTTAGCTACGTGAAGTTTCCACTTTCCTAGTCTTATAGCTTCTAGTTGACCATTTCTAGCGAAATAGAAAAAAGGATTCTCTTCGAGTTCAAGGGTTGGATTGAAAAGTAAAGCACCAATGTTTCTACCATCGCTTGGTTTATCGATTGGAAGAGAAGCTTCGGTAAAACTAGCCAGTGTCGGCATCAAATCCAGAGTTGATATAGGTTCAGAAATTACAGCGTTCTTTGGAATTTTCTTTGGCCATGAAATAATTCCAGGTACCCGTTGTCCTCCTTCCCAAGTTTGTGCTTTCCATCCTCGTAAAGGTTTTGCTGATCCCTTATTTTTGGCTTCATGAGGTCCATTATCAGAAGTAAATATGATTATGGTATTATTCAATAAACCTTGCTTTGATAAAAAATCGGTTATTTTTCCAATATTCCAATCAATTTCAGAAATCACATCACCATACATGCCATATTCGGTCAGCCCCATGAAATCTTCAGATGCAAAAAGTGGGATATGTGGCATAATATGAGCTAAATAAAGAAAAAAGGGAGTGTTTTTGTCTCGGTTCTGAATAAAATCAATGGCCATATCAGTAAACCTTTTCGTTAGATAATGTTGATCGGGACCGGATTCTATCAGTATCTCATTTTCATATAATGGCAAAGGAGGCGATTGAAAATCTTTGGATTTATAATAATGGGAATCCATATCATTTGAGTAAGGAATGCCGAAATAATAGTCAAAACCTTGTTTTGTAGGCATGAATTCAGGCAAGTGTCCTAAATGCCATTTTCCGATACAAGCCGTTTGATACCCAATATCTTTCAACATTTCTGCCATGGTGTACTCTTCAGGAAGTAAACCTGTTTTAGAAAATGGAAAGAGAACGCCCTCATGTAAATTCGATCGAATGGGATAACGCCCTGTAAGTAAGGCTGCTCGGGATGGCGTGCATACGGTTCTAGGAACATAAAAATTAGTAAATCGAATACCATTATTAGCTAGTTCATCTATGTTTGGGGTTTGGTATTCAGTTGCTCCGTAAGAACTCAGATCACCATAACCTTGATCATCTGTAAAAATGATGATGATGTTAGGTTTTTCAGTTTCAATGTTTTGTTTTTCTTTATGAAAAAGGAAAAACAATCCAATGACTAGCGATTGTATTGTAAGTGGCATTATCATTGATTTTAGAAAATTAATCGAATAGAGTGTTAATTGAACAAGAAATCAAGGGATTTGATAAATTTTATGATTCTCAAAGAAAAATCAAAGTTTGATTTTGTAACGTTAAATTAGGAGAAAGTATACAAAAATGTCAAGATTATCATGAATTGATGATTAAGGGAGATTGGTCTATGAATTATTATAAGGAAATGATATGTTGAAACCTCATCGTTGATATCTTTGAGTTAGGTAGAAGGGGAATTAGAAATGGGGGAATAAAAATCCAAAAATATCTCCGTAACGATAAGCATGGATTGTGGAGAATCATTCATTTTGTAGGGAAAAAATGGAGCAAAACGTTTGGTGGTTTGAAAATTATAGTGAAGAGGACTTAACAGATGTAGTGTAAAGTTCTCTGAAGGAAAAGAAGACAAGAACCAAAGTAGATACGATATCAATCTTGAAGGAGATGATTCGAATGAGTTCGTTAGAAAAGAATTTATTTTTGTTTACTAACATTAGTTTGCTGAAAAACAGATTTCCTAAATCATTTGAATACAACTGTTTTTGGCTTTTTTGTGTGTGATTTCTTGAATTAGAGAGAATGGAAAATACAGTAATATTTTTGGGAGCTTTAATTGGATTTTTGTTTCTCTTGGTGTTATTTTTTGTTAGTAAAAGCATAAAAATTTCAAAAAAACTAGAGTTGTCTGAAAAAAATCTAAAGGAGGCGGAGGTAAACATCCGTGTTTTAGAACAAGCTAAAAAGATCAATGAAAATCTAAAAGAAAAACAAGAAGAAGCACTAAAAGACCAACTAAAAATCATCGGGAGTGAAATTTTAGAGAAAAATTCTAAAAAATATTCTGATTCTGCATCTGAAAAAATAGAAGCCTTGCTCAAGCCATTCAAGGAAAACATTGAAAAGTTTAGAAAAGAGGTTGAGTCTGAAGGAAAGGAAAGATTTTCTCTTGGAGAAAAAGTTCATGAATTAAAGAGTTTGAACTTAAAACTATCAGAAGATGCTCAAAATTTAACACAAGCACTCAAAGGGGATTCCAAAATGATGGGTGATTGGGGTGAACACATACTAAAAAGAGTTTTAGAAAACTCAGGATTGGAATGCGGCAGAGAATATTCACTACAACACCAATTAGATAATCCCTCAAGAAAAACAGATAAAAAAATGAGGCCCGATGCAGTTATTTTTTATCCGGATGAACGAATTTTAATTATAGATTCAAAAGTTTCTATTAAAGATTTTACAGATTCATTTCGGGAAGATATAACAAAAGAACAGCATAATCAATACATCAAAGCTCATGTCGCTTCGATAAAAAAACACATTGACGAACTTCACGATAAAGCATACGATCAAATACCGAATACCCCCGATTTTGTCATCATGTTTGTGCCAAATGAAAATGCATTAAACGCAGCCTTAGAATTCGATTCTAATTTATGGGAATACGCTTATAAAAAAAGAGTCATATTGATGAACCCACTTTATCTATTGATATCGTTAAAAATAGTTTTTGATTTATGGAAAAGCGACCGCCTATCAAAAGATGCGGATAAAATAGCTAAGCAAGGAGCATTAGTCTATGAAAAACTAGCTAATTTTTCAGAATCTATGCTAAAGATAGGAAGCAATCTTCAAGATGCATGGTCAAATTACGATAAAGCAACAAAACAACTATCGGGTCATGATGGATTGATATCTAGAGTAATTGAACTAAAAGGCATGGGAGTCCAAGCAAAAAAAGAAATTAAAAATTTAGATGCTATTGGTCCGTTAGATGGAAAGGTCAAAGCAACTCCCGAACTACTTCTTAAAGCAGAGGAAAAGTTAAAAGCGATAAAAGACTAAATTTCTCAAGCTTAGAAAAAATTTAAACGAAATTATGCTATTTGTAAGGTAATTAACTTTTTAAAACTTCCAAATCACTTGACATATCTTTTTTAGTAATTCAGTTCTTTCATTAATATCTGATCTTAAAAACTGCGGATGAGGTTTAAACTGCAAAGAATTGACTATTTCATTTTGTAAAAAATTGGGGTTCCTCTGGTAAAACAAGTGATGAAGGGTTTGAGCATAGGTGTTTTCTCTTATGTAGTACTCTAATTTGTCCTCATATGATAAATTACTGTATGATTGGTTTTGACCTTGAGGTATTAGGATTAAGGCCCCTATTTTATTTCTCCAATGTTCAAATTCATTTTCGTCTTCATATCATTTCTGTTATTTCTGTTACTACCCAATAAATGCTCAATTTCAAATGGCGTTTCACTAGGAAATTGGTAACTCTCATAAGAAGTTCCTATTCCAGCAAGCTTGTCAACAAAACTAGAAATTCGAGAGAGTAAATGTTTTACAAACTTTCTATTCATTTTTTTGAGTCTAAAATCTGAAATACCATCGAATGTTTCAGGTATTTTATCGGCCTCTTCAAGTATGGTTTTTTTAAGTTCATCATAGCTGTTATTCCTAATTTTTTTAATCAGCATGAACATAGTATATCTAATGGAGGAAGCGCTAAACTTTCTAAAATTAATACTTCTTCGTACTGTAAAAGTTTCAATATATTTTGCTACTAAATCTATCTTTTGTAGGTTATAATCATCACTCAAAGAATCAATGGCACATAAAAGCAAAGGCTCTTTTAAAGAATCTGCTATCCCCCAATTTTTGATATAAAACACATGTTGTAAACTAGGGTTGTAAGCACGACTTGCTTCTTTAATTTGAAGGTATCGATCAACATAAAAAGGAAATTCATTTTTAAAGAAATGATAAAAATCATCTGAATTTGTCAATTCGAAAATGTTTTGGTGATTATTTTTAAACCAATTGTGAAATCTTGTCGCTATATTTTCAAAGTCTTTATTTTCCGAACTAACTCCACCAGATCTTATAGATTGAGCATATTTTCCTCTGAACCACGCTTGAAAAAAGCTTTGGTCAGCGTGTTTTTCGAATTCATTAAGTCTTTGAATCTTTACTTTCCAAATTTCATTTATTTCATTTCGTTGTTCATGGTTGGTGATTTGAGATAGTACGTACCCTTTTAACATTTCAGTTGAAGTAAGACTTAGACCTCTATCATTCATGGTTTCGAAAATGGTATATGCATTTTCATCTGAATAAGCTGTTATTTCTACCACAATCACTTTTAATTTTAGCCAATCTATAAAATGTGGCAAGCAATGATTTGCAATATCATCAGGAAATACTGTAGCGATATCTTCATAGCGTTTGGCTAAATTCCTTACAGTTTCACTATCTGTTTCTTTAGGAGAGTAGCTCCCCTTTTCGTAAAGATAGCTCATACACTCCCTACGATCTTCATCAATTATATTAAACGACCTTTCTCCGAAAGTCTCAGAAAATATTAAATCATCTACTCTACTATAGTCTTCTTTTTGTAAATGTTTGAGATATATTAGAATTAATGTAATAGATGTGATTCGTTGTTGTCCATCAATGATAGACTTTCTAACATCGTTTTTACTCATCACTACTGGCCCCAAATAGTAGTTTTGGTAAGAGGCAACGCTTTTTCGATAATCCCCCCTTTGATAGACTGATAAGAACACATTGGTTAAATCTTCAACCAGTGTTTTGATATGTTTTTCTTCCCAACGATATTCTCTTTGAAAATAATCAATATAGAACTTCTGCTCTCTGAGTAAACTCCGAATGTCGGTGTCTTTTGCTTCTATTCTGTTTCTTAAATCTCCATTCATATTAAGCAGTTGCCATGTTCAATCCACTTTGCAATTTTGAGAAGAATTAGACCCTTCGATTTAATTTTGTTTCTGTTTCTCTGGAGCAATTAAACTCTCTATTCAAAATAAACTTTGCCCAAACTGACAAAAAGTACTCGGGGCGGGACTTGAACCCGCACGACCGCAATAGTCATTGGATTTTAAGTCCAACGTGTCTACCAATTCCACCACCCGAGCAATCATGTGAGCGAAAGACGGGATTCGAACCCGCGACCCTCACCATGGCAAGGTGATGCTCTGGCCAACTGAGCTACTTTCGCAAAAGGCACACAAAAGTAAAAAGATTCAACATCACTTGCGATTTGCTTTGCATCAATGGAAATGAGTTGCGTTTGATTAAGATTCATTGGATTATAGTTTTTGGACCTCTTTTTGAAATTCGCTCAATTGCTGGAGGGCCTCCAATGGGGTTAATTGGTTGATATCAATAGTAGATATCTTTTTGATTAGTTTATTGGTTTTTGAAAATCCACGGTCTAAGAGAGTGAGCTGGACTCCTTGAGGAGTAGTATTGTTTGGAGCATGGCCATGAGTGGCTTCTAGAGAGCTTAATTTTTGATATGCTAATTGAATGACAAATGTGGGAATTCCAGCCATTTTGGCAACATGAATGCCAAAACTATGAGCGCTGCCGCCAGGGACTAATTTTCGAAGAAATAGCACTTTATCTTTGGTTTCTTTTACTGAAACATTATAGTTTTTTACTCGCTCTAAACTATTGGTTAGTTCATTCAATTCATGGTAGTGCGTAGCAAATAACACCAAGGGTTGATGGGGATGTTCATGTAAAAAATGAGTAATCGCCCATGCAATTGAAATACCATCATAAGTACTGGTGCCTCGACCGATTTCATCCAATAAAATGAGACTATGACTAGTCATGGTATTTAAAATATTGGCTGTTTCATTCATTTCAACCATAAAGGTAGATTCTCCCATAGAAATATTATCACTAGTTCCAACACGAGTGAAAATTTTATCGAGCACCGGAAGGACCGCTTTTTGAGCTGGGACAAACGATCCAATTTGCGCCATGAGACTGATGAGAGCCGTTTTTCTTAAAATGACACTCTTTCCGGACATATTGGGACCCGTAATCATGATGATTTGCTGCTGATATTTATCCAAATAAATATCATTGCTGATAAAAGGATTATCCAAGTGATGAAGGACTTCTATCACAGGATGCCTAGCACTAGTGATGTCTATTTTAGAATCTGTTGTGAATTCGGGTTTGCAATAATTATTTTTGGAAGCAATCATAGCAAAGTTGCTTAGGCAATCTAATTTGGCAGCGATGGCGGTGATTTGTTGTAAAAGGGAAATTTGATGTTTTAATCGTTGAATCAAATGATGATATAGTTCAGTTTCTAAGCGATATATATTTTCTTCTGTACTGACAATCTGTTCTTCAAACTTCTTCAAGGTTTGATTGATATAACGCTCTCCATTGACCAAGGTCTGTTTTCGAATCCAATGATCTGGAACGCTGTCTTTATAGGTATTGCGAACTTCCAAATAATAGCCAAAAACATTGTTTTTTGAAATTTTCAAACTCTGTATTCCCGTAGCCTTGATTTCATCTTTCAACATTTGGGATAAATGCTCTTCGGTGGATGATTTAAAGGCTCTCAATTGATCGAGCTTTTGATTAAATCCGTTAGCAATCACTTGGCCTTTGGTGATGGACTGGGCGGGCTCTTCCAATAAGGTGGAACCAATCAAGTCGATGATTTTCTGTGGATTTTGAAAGATGCCGATATTTTGCTTTAAAAGTTCAGATGAAGTAGATTCTATAGATTGTTTTAATTGCAATACTTTTTGTAATGATTTGCTTAAAAAAACCAATTGCCTTGGCGTGATTTTAGTAGTGGCGATTTTAGAGGCTATCCGACCAATATCACACATACCTTTCAGTTGATATATAATATCGGCTAGTAACTCAGGCGTTTCGGTAAAATACTCAACCACTTCATGTCTTTGTTCAATTTTGAACTTTTCTTTTAAAGGAAAACGCAACCATGATTTCATTAAACGTCCCCCCATGGGGGTTTGGGTTTTATCAATCACATGGATTAAAGCCTGGCCACCACACGTGGTGGGATGGAAGATTTCAAGATTGGTGGTGGTAAATGAATCCAAGCCCATATAATCTTGATTGCCAATGACTTTAATGCTCGTGATATGATCTAGTTGACGATGATGAGTTTCACCCAAGTAATAAAGAATGGCTCCTGCAGATCGAAGCCCTTCATGCATCGGTTGAATGCCATAGCTCTGTAATGATTGGATTTGAAAATGGTCGAGGATTCTTTGCGTGGTTGAATCGGATTCAAATGCCCAATCCATAAGGTATTGACCGTGTAATTTCGATCCAAAAGTTTGAATGAATTTTGATTTTTGAGGTTTAGAAACTAAAACCTCAGAAGGATTTAGTTTTTCAACAAGTGCACGGATGTCTGATTGGCCTCCTTCAGAAACCCAAAAACCGCCAGTTGATACATCAAGAAAAGCCACTCCAATATTCTTGTCAAAACAGATGGCAGACAGAAAATTATTTTCTTTTTGTTCTAAATTCGTATCATTGAATTGAACCCCTGGCGTTACTAATTCAACAACCCCTCGTTTGACCAGTGTTTTGGTTTTTTGGGGATCTTCTAATTGTTCGCAAATAGCCACTCGAGTTTTCGTTTTGACCAAACGAGGGAGATAAGTATCCAATGAATGATGCGGAAATCCAGCTAGTTCGATTTCAGAAGCATGACCGATATTTCTTTTGGTCAGTACGATGCCCAACACCTCCGAAATAGTGATGGCATCTTGCCCAAAGGTTTCATAGAAATCCCCCACTCGAAAAAGCAATATGGCATCGGGATACCGAGACTTGATATCTCGGTATTGCTTCATGAGTGGCGTTTCGATGAAGTTTTTAGTTTTTTTTCTTGATTTAAGTTTGCTCAAAATAAAAAATAAAGACTAACAGATGAATAATTCCATGTGCAAATAAAGTATAAAGAAAATAAAAATTTAAATAATTAATTTGAAAAAACGAAACCCCCAAGAAATAAAGCGCATTTCTATTGAGCAATTCAAGTGTTTACCGAAATTAAATTTGTCGTTGATTTTAGAAAATATCAGAAGCTTATCTAATATTGGATCTATTTTTCGCTCGGCTGATGGTTTTCGAATCAATACCATCTATCTCACTGGTTTTAGTGGAAAACCTCCCCATCGCGGCATTCAAAAAACGGCCTTAGGCTCTACACAGAGCGTTCATTGGGAATATGTGCAAAATAGTTTGGAGGTCATTCAACGACTTGAAAAACAAAATATACATGTTTTAGCATTGGAACAAACCGATGAGTCTATTTCATTATTCGAGTTTAAACCAAAAAAAAATAGGCATTATGCTTTGGTGCTTGGCAATGAAATACAAGGAGTGCATCAAAGGACGCTAGATCGAGTGCAAGGGGCCATTGAAATACCTCAGTTTGGAACGAAACATTCATTCAATGTTTCAAATTCGGCATCTATATTTATGTGGGACTTTTTTTATAAAGTTTGCACATCCAAAATAGATGGAGGTTGATACACTTCTGTAAGGCCTTCCAAATTAGGAGACTTCAAAATATCATTTTAGGAATAACCATGTTCCGTTCGCTAATGCAATAGCTCCCCCCCCTGTCAATAGATGAAGATCCCTATTCTCCCCATCTGCCTCTTGGCATACTTGTTTGAATGGTGTTTCGATACCATTCAACGGCATGTTGTTTCATGAATTTCAGCAAATTTTTCAATAGACATCGATGGGTAATAGAGTTTATCAATGATAGCCTATTTAGAAAGGAAACATTTGGG
Source organism: Flavobacteriaceae bacterium (assembly GCA_965221765.1). Lineage (GTDB taxonomy): Bacteria > Bacteroidota > Bacteroidia > Flavobacteriales > Flavobacteriaceae > Bin25. The sequence goes on along the minus strand of OZ244911.1, from coordinate 632,466 downwards.
AATTATTTAGTCGCTCCTTAAAAACTCAAATAGAGTCCATCACCCCCTTGATATGTGGGATTGAACGGTATCCTACTGGCGAAAACAGGGTTTTGAAATCGGCTAGGAAAGGCGTCTATGGTGTCTAAATTCTTGTAGAAATGATTAAAAAAGTAGCTCTCAAACAACCCTAGTGATTAGACTCGGCATTGAAACGTATTGGCCATCCAAAACACAAGATCCCGTGGCTGGCGGATGCCATCGATTGGTCTTTTTTTGAAAACGCCTTGGAGGCGCTGTCTACCAAAACCGGCCCTCGGGCCCATCCTATTGGAGTGATGGTGGGTGGTTGGATGCTGAAACGGCTTTACTATTTAGGGGATGAAACGCTCATGGATCGCTGGATGGAACATCCTGATAGGCCATCCTTCATGGGTTTTGATGTCATGAACCACCAACCGCCTGGCGATTCCTCTGATGGGCGTCATTCCTAGAGATCGTATGGGTCCATCAGGCGTGGAAAAGATGTTTGCTTATGGGGTCTGGTTGCATCAGAAAGAAATCAAAAAATCTTCATCGGTGGTCTGATCGGATACCACCGTGCAAGGGAACAACGGGAGGGTTTCCACCGATGCCCAACGGAACCAAAATGGGATGGACCCATGCCACCAGATGGCCAAAAAAGAAAACATAAAACAACGACAGACGGTTGCCAAGGCCTCCAAAGAACGGGGGCGTCCAACCGTTAACGGGAAGCCTCCCCAACGGGCCAAAAAAGCCCAAAAGGCCACTGCCAAAGGCAAGACCTTCGCGGGCCGACCAGTCCGAGAGCTCGAACGAAAACCAGCTCCCCAACCAAAAGGTCTGTACCCAAAAGAACGGGGTCGGGACCAACGAGTGATCCATCAACAGCGATTCGATCAAAACCAGCCATGCACCGCTGGCATGGCCAAAGGCCAAGCTCATCAAATGGATGCCTTTGGAAATAACGTCGGCTGGATGGCGACGGAAAGGCCAACCATGATCATCACGGCCATCGGTGCTTTGGAGGGCCACCCGCATGACCGCCAAACCATCCAACCCTGGTGGGAACCATAGGAATCCATCGTCGGTCGAGCGTCCAAAGAACTAGTGTATGATCGAGGGGGTCGAGGAAAACCTCCGATCGGCCATACCAAGAGATCGATGCCAGGCAAACCATTGAAAAGGGATCCCCCCCTATCCAAAACAAAAGAAGCGGAAAAAGGGTCGACGCCCAGCGGCCATGGAGCCACTGATTGGCCCCCTCAAAACAGAACATCGACTGCAGGAAAACGATTGGATGGGCGCCCCATGGCCAACGATGAAGGCCTATTTGGCGGCTACGGGGTGGCATTGGAAGAAATTCATGAAACCACTAGTTCAATAGGTTCTTTTTTACTTTTTCAGAGGGGCTCTATTTTCAGTTCAAAGAACTTCGATAATAAAAACAAGTGAACGACAACTGGTAAAAAAAACTTTTTAAGGAGCGACTATATACTTTCATAACCAATCCATTCGTATCTTTATAGAGTGAAGACAAAGATCACATGACGATATCGTATTCGAACGACGAAACCAAGTGATCGTTTATTGTATGCGATGGCGGGAGCGAATCGTTCGGTATGGAATCAAGCGTTAGAATCTTTAAATCAACCATACCAAGAAACAGGACCATCTGATTTTAGTTATTTTTAATGGTGTCGATGGTATGTGCAGCATAAGAAAAACCCTTCATTTCAATGGTTAAAAGATTATCCACAAGTGGTCACTCGTTTGGTATTGAAAGATTTATCGATGGCTTATACTTCTTTTATTCAAGGAAAAAGAGGGTTTCCCCAATGGAAAAGTAAAAATAGACATCGACCATCGATACCGGTTGAAATCAATGGTGATCCATTCAAATTCAAAGCCGATGGGGTCTATTTTAGAATTAAAAAAGGGCAAGACATCCCATGAATCCAATATCACCAACCATGAAATTGTTATCAAAATGCAATACTCACCACAATAGCTCGGATCACTCAATCAACGACAGGAAAATGGTATTTCCATATCACCTATCATGTGGATGCGATACCGCAAACAGAAGATCAAATCGGCATGGGTATTGATCGTCATGTGAGACAAAATAGGATGATCGAGGTCATATTTATCGATTAATCGACACGTCTCGATTAGAAAAAAGAATGAAAACATGGCAAAAACAAAAAGCCAAAAAGAAAGAAGGGAGTGCTCGTTACCAAAAAATAGCGTAGACGATCAATCGAAAACACCTCCAAATCAAAAACATCAGAAATAATGATTTAAAACAGATGGCGAATCAAATCGCTCGCTGCAGTACATCGGTGGTCATGGAAGACCTGAAAACCAAAGGCATGACCGCATCGGCATCGGGTATGATCGCTTCACCGGGCAAGAATGTGAAAGCGAAATTAGGTTTGAATCGCGTCATCTTAGGCACGGGATGGTATCAATTAGAACGACAGGTATCCGAACGTGCTGTCATTCATCAAGTGCCGCCAGCGTATACGTCTCAGCGATGTCATGGTTGTGGGGATACCCGTCTGCGAAATCGTGTAACACCATCGAAGTTTGTTTGTCAACAATGTGGTGATGAATCGAATGCGGATATGAATGCGGCGAAAAATATATTGGCCTCGAGGATGGGGACAAGGTCAAACGGACACGGAGTGTTTGTAAACCCCATCATTCGTATGAATGAGGGGCTGAACACCATGAAGTGTCCATCGGACGGAAAGGATCATTCGGTAAAGAATGGTGATGAAAGTATATAATTCCCAAACATTTCATGGGTATGACAAGAAACAATAAGAAAATATGAGTTAAAAATGAAAAAAGTTTAATTTCGTGATATGAATCGAACAGTCGATGTTGGATTTTTAGAGATCATTGGATTGAGCATGATAACGATTGTGTCTGCTTATTTATTTAGTGATTGGGTGATTCCCGTAGCCTCTTTGACTGTATTAATTGTTTTTAGTGTTATAAAAAGTATCAAAGACGATCGTAAAGACAAACGTGAAAAGGCACAAGAGAAAAGAAATGAAGAAAAGCACGAGTGGGAACGTAAGGAACATGAATTTCGTATGAAAAAGTTGAGAGGGGGTAAAAATCCAAATCAGGAAAATGAAGACACCAAGGAAGTTGACGATGGCGATGATGAAAATTGAATTACTTTTCAAAATCAAGGAGATTGGATGTTCTTGTGTATCTACATGACTTTGACGGTATAGTTGTCTTTGAATCGTAATTACTTCTTATTCAGTTTGATATTTCGTTTTTTTCGATTTGTTTTACTTATTCTATTGATTATGGATCTTTTATACCCTATGTTCTCTCATAACATTTTAGAAAACACCACATCATGACAGTAGAAACGTTTCAATGAATGAAACCAGAGCCTTTTTGCATTAGAATCACTTCAGATTGCTAAGATTCAGGCTAGAAATGTAAAACACCAGTTAGTCTTAGATGATGTTTTGGAGCTTTTTGAACAAGCATTTGAAGAATGATTTCATAGTGAAAACTAACTGATTAATTCGTTGTTTTTGACCGCTTGATGTGTATCAAGCCAAAGTTTGGATACCATGGGAAAGGTAGATATCGTTTACTTTTGCGTCCCAATATAAGTTCATGAATTTTTTTCGGGTTTTCCTTGCTTCATTTTTTGGCGTTATCACAGCTTTTTTGTTGCTTTTTGTTGTTTTTCTCTTTGTTTTGGGTGCTATTTCGGCATTTGTTTCGTTGTCACCTAGTGATACAACATCAAATATTGAGGATAATAGTATTTTAAACTTAAATCTCAACAAGATGATTCGAGATCGTACTTCACCCATTGAAGAAGAACTCATGGATCTATTGGGATTGGATTTTGGTCAAGTGGGACTCAATAAAGTAACCGATGCTATTGAAAGAGCCCGAGATGATGATCGCATCAAAGGAATAGTCTTAAAAGCAGGACTACCCCAAGCAGGATGGACCCAAGTGGCAAGCATAAGAGATGCTTTAGAGGACTTCAAATCGAGTGGTAAATTCATCTATGCTTATGATGAATTTTATACCCAAAGAGGATATTATCTTTCATCGGTGGCCGATACATTGGCAGTCCATCCCATGGGTATCTTTTCATTCAAAGGGTTGGTAGCTGAAGTATTGTATTATAAAGATATTCAGGATAAATATGGCATTCGTATGGAAGTCATTCGTAATGGTCGTTATAAAAGTGCAGGAGAGCCTTATCTGAACAATCAAATGAGTCCAGAAAACCGAACTCAACTCAGTGAATTACTGTTTGATATATGGCATGGGCTTCGAGAAGAGATTGCCACTTCTCGAAATCTAACAGAACATCGGATCGATCAAATAGCGCATAATCTAGAAGCGGGTATTGTGCAAGAAGCTCTTGCCTTGGGATTGGTCGATACGCTGGTTAATAAAGAAGATTTTGATCTCTTGGTTAAAGAAAAACTAGGCCTTCAACTAGATGATGCCATTGAAAAAGTCTCCCTCAATGAGAGCAGTCATCTGAATCGAACACGTTCGATGAGTGCGGATCATCGGATTGCGGTGGTCTATGCTCAAGGAATCATCCTTCTTGGAGATGATGCTTTTGAAGGAACCATCGGCAGTCGGTCCATCTGTAAAACGCTTAGAAACATCAAAAATCGAAAATCGGTCAAGGGGGTAGTCTTGCGGATTAACTCCCCTGGCGGATCGGCCTTAGCCTCAGAAATCATTTGGCAATGTGTTGAAGATGTAAAAGAAGAAAAACCCGTGGTGGTTTCAATGGGCGATATGGCGGCTTCAGGAGGCTATTATATGGCGACAGGGGCTGATCAAATCATTGCAGATCCAAAAACCATTACAGGCTCCATCGGCGTGGTTTTTAGCCTTCTCAATGCTAAAGATTTTTTTGATGACATAGGCATCAATGCTCAGCATGTCACCACCCATGATCATGCACTAGATTATAGTCTATTTGAAGGAATTCAGCCAGGATTTCGGTCAGTGCAAGTCAAAGAAATAGATAAAATTTATACGATATTCAAAGAACGCGTCGCACAGGGAAGAAGGATGACCTTAGACCAAGTAGAAGAAATCGCTCAAGGAAGGGTTTGGTCTGGAAAACAAGCCTTGGAAAAAGGACTTATCGATGCTCATGGTGATTTATCACTAGCGATAGAAAAAGCAGCAACATTGGCCAATCTCACGGAGTATTCGATTACGGAATACCCGCGCTTTGAAAGCAGCTGGGAAAGTTATTTAAATGCATTACAAGGTACCTATCAATCCAAAACTTCTCAAGCACCATGGATTCATACAGCAATGACCAATCAGTTAATGGATGAATTAGAAAAATTGCAATTGGTTCAGGACGGACTACAAGCGATTTTGCCTTTTCATATCCAATTGAGGTAAATGAAAAAACCTATTAATCGAACATTTCACTTTCGAATTTATCTATATTTCACTGGATTGTTTATCTGCTCTTTGGTGGTTTCTAATTTGATTATTCAAAAATTTTTTTATTGGTACCCTTTTCCTTTTGAAATTCATATCGCAGGGGTTCGCCTATTTGAATTATCAGTCGGGATTTTACCCTATCCGATAACCTTTTTGATTACAGATGTAATCTCTGAAATTTATGGAAAGAAAAAAGCGTCTGAAATGGTTTTGGCGGGCATCTTTGCTTCCATATTTTCATTACTCATCATTTATATATCATTGGGATTGCCCATCATGGCGGATTCACCAATCGATAATGATACGTTTTCAAGAGTGTTTGCCGCTACGCCATTAGCGATTATTGGTTCGATGACGGCCTATTTTTTAGCCCAGACGTTGGACATTAATTTATATCATTTTTTGAAAAAATTAACCAAAGGCCGCTTTTTATGGCTTCGAAATAACTTTTCAACCGTCACTTCACAATTTGTTGATACCACCGTAGTCATTTCCTTATTTGCTGTCTTTGGTATTTTGCCTTGGTCCATGGCCTGGGGACTGATTCTTTCAGGTTTTATTTTTAAAGTCATCATCGCTATGGTGGATACGCCGATAATCTATCTCATCGTGATGTGGTATCGCAAACGTTATGGTTTGGGAAGACAAGAGATTATTGAAATATAATTTTGAAAAATACCATAGCCCAAGAGGCGATTCGTCTCAATAGATTTCTCAGTCAGTATGGGGGATGTTCTCGAAGAAAAGCAGATCAATTGATCCAACAAGGTCGGGTGATGGTCAATGGGAGAAAAGCATTCCTGGGCCAAAAGGTTTTGCCAACGGATAAGATTTTTCTCGATAGTACCCTTATAAAGTCCAAGCCGAAAATAAATACCTATTTAGCTTTTAATAAGCCCAAAGGAATTATATCTACCACCGATTCTGAAAAAGAAAAATACAATATCATCGATTATATCAACTATCCCAAACGAATTTTTCCCATCGGTCGATTGGATAAAAATAGCCAAGGATTAATTCTGTTGACCGATGATGGATCGGTGGTCAATAAAATCCTTAGAACACAACATCAAATCGAAAAAGAATATCTCGTTAGAGTCCATCGACCCATCAGCTCAGAGTTTATCAAAAAAATGTCAAGCGGCGTACCCATTTTGAATACCACTACCCAACAATGTCGTGTAGAACAACTGTCGAATATGGCGTTTCGAATCATTTTAAAGCAAGGGCTCAATCGACAAATTCGAAGAATGTGCCAATTTTTAGAATATCGAGTGATTTTTCTACAGAGAGTCAGAATTCATCATATTATACTGGATATGCCATTGGGAAAATATCGAAAATTGACGCCAATTGACATGCAGCCATTTTTCGAATAAAATTGACAGAAAATACGAAACCAAAGGAGCGCATTAAAAAGAATTTCATTCTTCAATAACGTTTGGTTTAAACGCCTTTTAGGGATTAAATCTCATATCTTTGCAGCATTCAAAGCGATGGTGTTTTGATTGGTTGGCGATTAAATTTTGTTTTTACAACGGTATTTTTTGTCTTTTTGATTTTTGCTTGTCAAGAAGAAGAGATTCCAATCATTGATTCAGAATTAAGGGCCATATCACCTAAAGAACAGGTTTTAAATATTGGTCAATCACCAATCTTACAGGTTCAGTATTATGACCAGACAGGAAAAATCAATACCCAAAGGGCTATAACTTGGGTGAGTTCTAATCCCTTGGTTATTTCGGTTGATGCCCAATCGGGAAAATTAACCCCTCTAAAACCAGGAACGGCAGTCATTACTGCGAGTGTTATTACTCATTATGGGGCAATCCTAAAACAAGAATTTACCGCTAGTGTTCTCATTGAAGGCTTCTTAAACATTAGTAGCACTGGCGATTTGCCAGTTTTGATTGGGGCCCCGATTCCAACAATACTGAGTTTTCAACTAGTTGATCAAATCAATACCAAATTGACGCCCTCAAAGATCATTTGGAATGTGGATTCGACAGAAGAACCTATTCTCAGCATCAATGAGAACGGAGTTATTCAGCCCTTAAAGCCTGGAACAACAAAGGTCTATTTGACGGTAACGCATGAAAATAAAGATTATCAATCTTCTATTGAAGTTGAAGTCATCCAAGAACCCTCCTTGGAAATCATCAATCCCAATACCGAGATAAAAATAGAGAGTAAGGGGATAGAACCTTTAAGAGTTCAGTATATTAATAAAAAAGGGCAATCGATTGATACCAATACCAGTACAATACGATGGGAGAGTAGCGACCAAGAAATTTTAATCATTGATTCTCAAACAGGTCAGTTAAATCCAATAAAACCAGGAACAGTCATTGTGAAAGTAATCTTTGAAATCGATGAAGAACAATATTCAAAAGAAATCGAAATTGAAGTTCTACAAGAACCCGTCTTAGAAATTATCAATTCTAATTCAGCGGTGAAAATTGGAAATAAAGATTTAATCCCGTTATCTATTGAGTTTATCAATCAAAAAGGTCAAAATATCGATCCTAATAATGGCAAGATTCTGTGGGAGAGTCGCCATCGAGAGATTTTAGAAATTGTTTCGGATCATGGACATTTAAATCCTATAAAACCTGGAATAGCCGTCATAAGGGTGGTCTTTGAACTGGATGGAGTACCATATTCAGAAGAGATTGAAATTGAAATTATTCAAGAACCTTCCTTGGAGATTATCAATACCAATACCGAGATAAAAATTGAAAACCAAAATTTAAATCCGTTAAAAGTTCAATATATTGATGCCATGGGTCAGGTAATTGATGCGAGTGTAGGGCGTATTCAATGGAAAAGTAATGACCAAGAGATTTTAGAAATTGAACAAACCACGGGGAAATTAATGCCCCAAAAAGTAGGGATTGTTACGGTTTCGGTCACTTTTGATTTTAAAGGAAAACAATATAAAGATCAAATAGAAATTGAAATCAGTCAACAAGCAGTCGTGGTAGTACCCTCTATTGCTCACCATCTTAGAATTGATGGGAGCAAGCCGATGCAAATTGGAGACTTTGAATTTACCAATGAAAAGGGCTTTGAAGAAATACCCGATTCTTTTTGTTGGAAAAGTAGCAATACGGAGGTTTTAATTATTGATTGTCAAGGCAATTTCACGTTGAATAAACCAGGATCGGTCTATTTGACGTTAATAATTTCTGATGATGGGAAAGATTATATGAGAAAAACTCAAGAAATCATCGTGGAGCAAAATCCAGTCATTCATTTTGAATTTCCAAATGAAACCCCCATAGAGGTCATTCGAACCACACAAGGGCCAATTCAATTAGGATATCGTTTTATTGATGAGAAAGGAAATACGGTGACGCTAGAGGCGGTTGAATGGGAAAGTAGTAATTCTGAAGCCTTAGAAATTGATTCTAGTGGGATGATGACCCCTTTAAAACCCGATCAAGTCAAAATTACGGTCTCGGCTTATCAAAATGGGATGTTATTGGCTCAAAATGAATGGGCAATGATTGTTAAACAAGAATCAAAGGTAGAGATTGTCAATCCACCAAATGAAATATCCACATTACAAACAGATCCCATCCAACTGCAAATTAAATATACCGATGAAGATGGAAATCGAAGAGTACCATCTAATATCATTTGGACTAGTGATGATGAAGACAAATTAAAAATCGATAAAGATGGAATACTAACCGTCGTCCATGAAGGGGAGGTGACCATCACGGTTCAAATCGGAAATCAAGGGCCCGTAGCTTCCCATACGATTTTAGTCAAAATGGAGGTGGAACCTGAATTAGAACTTACTCAATCAAGCCAAACATTGCTTCAAGGCAAAAGCATTCCCCTTTATTTCACGTATAGAGATCAAACAGGTCAACCGAGTTCTCCTCAACCCCATGGGACTTGGTCTATCGGCAATTCGAATGTGGTAAGTTTTAATGAAAAACTAAATCTGTTAACGGCTATTTCACCTGGACGCACAACCATATCAGTAACGGTTCAAGGCCTAACTGAACAAATCTCCATCTTGGTTGAAGTAGAACCTGAATTGACGATTACAAGCCCCAACATCCCTTTGCAACTGAACCGAGATACGCATGATTTGAATCCAATATTTACAGATCAATTTAGTTCAAATCGTACCAATAGTCAAATTATTTCCTATGAGAATTATGATACAGACGTTGTAATAATCAATCATCAAGGTCAAATCAGTCCAGTATCTGCAGGGTCAACTTCTGTAGTCGTAAAAACCGTGTTTAAAGGTCAAGTATATCAGCAATCTAGTTTGATAGAAGTGATTTCATTCACCATACAAGATATTCCAGATTTAAAAGTGGGGCAAGCCGACCATACCTTGGGAGTCCGCTTCACTAATGAAAAAGCAACGACATCAAACCCCACAGTTTCATGGAGTTCTGATTTTTTTGAATTTATAGGAGGGAAACTCAAAGTAAACAAGCCTGGAAAAGACAAACGCATCAATGCTCGTTTTAACTACAAAGGAGCAGATTATACAACCACAATTACTACTTCAGTAATGACGGATATTACCTTTGGTATGGATTCCTTTAATCAAAACATCATTATTCCCCAAAATGGTACGGCGAACCAACCGCTATCAGCCACATTACGGAATGAATATGGAGAGATAGTCAGTGAATCCGAGTATAAAATTACATGGACTAGTGATGATAAATCCGTTGCCAACATTAATAATGGCATATTATCCCCATTATCTAAAGGAACTGCCAATATTTCTGCCCAAGCCATCTATAATAATCAAAACATTCAAGCCACTTCTGTTGCCATAACTATTGTTCAGCCCACCCTGAGGCTCAATGAAATTACCGAGGGAATCTTGGTGGGAGAGGATGTCTTATTAGGATATTCATTTACCAATGGCGATGATGGGGGCAGTGATTTAACGCCCAAAAGTATTGGATGGACCAAGGCAAATTCTAGTGGAATCTTTAGAGCCAATGCTGTAGGGACTTATCAAGTCAAGCTTTCGGCAACCTATGGTGGCTTGACATTTGAAGATTCTTTAGAAATAAAGGTTCGTGAATTAACCATCACCGGAAAACCTTCTAATGATGAAGTGATTTTGGGAGGATCCAGTCCTAGCTTGACTTTTAATTTTAAAAATGAGCAAGATATTTTCACCAATGCGGATTCTTATAGCTGGCGTTTAAAAGACTCCAATAAATCATCAATACTAACCGTTGATCCTAGTACGGGACAAATCATTCCAAAATCTAAAGGAACCGCAACAATCATTTTAAAAGTCACGTATGATAATCATGTTTTTGAAATCGAATATGAGATCACAATCAAACCCCCACCACCGGTCAATATCGATTTAGAGTCTTCAACCTATGAGAGAAGTGATTTTGTATGGAAGGCCTTGAATCATTATTATTTATGGCAAGGAGATGTTCCAAATTTGGCTGATTCAAAAGCTAATCCTGAGGATGATTATAAACGATTTATTAAACAAAATTCAAATCATAGTCGGTTTTTTAGCGATTTATTGTATAAAAGAGGTCAAAGAGGCGGAGATCTTTATAGTTATTCAACAACTGTAAGCAATATCGCTAGTGTGCATTCTGCAGCAAGATTTGACAATGGGCTACTATTTCAACTATTAAGGTATTCTAGTAATTCTTCTAATTTAGTTGGTGTTGTGCAGTTTGCTTTTCCTGGAACGCCTGCCGATGGAAAAGTTTCAAGAGGTGATTTTTTTTCTCATGTCAATGGCACGCGACTCACTCTTAGCAATTACCATCGGTTATTAAACGCCAATACCCTAAGCCTAAAAATGGTGGACTTGAGACTTAGTGTCGATTTGGATAATCCGGTTGAAGTAGTCGATTTGAATCGAACCGTCAGCATTTCTAAACAATTACGAGTAATTAGAAATCCAATCATGGCTCATTCTATCATCTCAAAAGGATCTAAGAAGATCGGGTATCTAGCCTACTATCAATTTCATCAAGAGGTTTCTGGTTTAAATACGGTGTTTAAAACATTTGCCGATGAACCGATTACGGATTTGATATTGGATTTAAGGTATAATGGAGGTGGATATCTATCGACTGCAGTTGCTTTGGCATCAATGATTTCAGGACAAAGTTCTTCAAGTGTATTTATCCAATCAAAGTATAACTCTAATATTAATGGTGGGTCTCAAAAACAGTATTTTATCGATTATTTAGACTCATCTAAAACAGTGCCTGTCAATAAATTGAATGTTTCAAATGTCTATGTTCTTACTAGTAGTAGAACGGCCTCAGCGAGTGAAGTTGTCATCAGTGGAATATCCCCTTATGTGAATGTGACAGTCATTGGCGAACAAACAGTTGGTAAGCATTTGGCAACATTGTACTTATTTGACCATAATGATTCGCCGAGAAATTATCATAGAATATCGGGAGATCTCAATACGGATCACAACTTTGTTTTAAATGTTGTGATATCATCCGTGACCAATTCTTCAGGTGAATCTTATGGATATGATGGGTTTACGCCTTCAAGTTTCAATAAAATCAAAGAGAATTTAGTAGAACTAAAACCATTGGGAGATGCCGAGGATCTTTTGGTAAAAAGAGCTCTGAATTTAATTACTGGTGTCTCTTCAAGAAGAGCTATTGAAGGTCAAAACTATCAAGTAATTTCGATTGAAGAACCCCATGAAGGGGGGCTAATCAAAACATTTGATGAATCATTATTTCCTAAAGAATGATGGATGCTTTCCAAAGTTATTTCAAGAACATGGAGCCATCAAATAAACTTTATATGGATTTGTTTTGTTTACCAATCTAGGATTAACTTTTAATATCAATCTTGACCTGAAATCCTTCATGCCGTCGAACATTAAATACTTGTTGGTTATTAAAAAGCAAATACTGCCCTCGAATACCTTGTAAAATACCCTCAATAGGTCGTTTGGTTTTATGAAAGTCAAATCTAGAAGACTTTGGCTTGGTTGGTTTTATTTTAACTGGGTAATGGACTTGAATGGCATGAGGCTCTGCAGTAGGTTTGATATATTTTTTAACTTGATTTGGGACTAGCCTTAAGGCATGAAGCTGTTCTTTAGCCCAGTCTACTTCGATATGGTCTCCTTTGAGCATTTGTCGCCAAGGGGTCGCGCTGGCATAGTATTCTTTGAGTGAGACCTCAGTAATACCAGCCAAATATCGATTGGGAACTTCTATGAGAACCATGGCTTGACTTGCCCCTTGGTCAATCCACCGGGTGATGGCATTTTCTTTACGAGTGACGCCAACTTTAATTTTGCTAGTGGATGCCAAATAAACGATGTGTGGTTGGAGTTGGTATTTTTTTTCGTAGGCCAAATCCCGATCTTCAATCCCTAAATGAGATTGACTCAATTCCGGAGAAATTACCCAATCCCCCATTTCGGGTCTTTGAGAAAAGCAGTTGCCACAATAACCTCTCCGAAAGAAAAAAGGGGCATCATATGGAGTGAAGGTGTTACCACATCCCAAGCATTGACAGCCTTGCGGTATCATGGAAATGTGTTTACCAATGAATTGATTAAGATGAACAAAAGAAGTTTTAAACCCCAAAAAGTAGTCTACGGGACGTTGTTTGTGGTATTGAGATTGCATTTTGGTTAATACCCCTTGAATCATTTTTGGCTTTTATAATTGCTAATTTTACTCCCAAAGATACATCAACCGTATGCCACACCCTTGGTTTCATTTGATTGCTTCATGGTTATTAAAAAAGAGAATTCATCAAATTGAATTATTTATAAAATATCCAGTAGAAGTCCAAATGGAACTGATGTTGGAATTATTAAAAGTGGCTTCGAATACCCAATTAGGAAAGCAATATGATTTTGCCTCTATTGATAATTATGATACTTTCAAACAGCGCATTCCGATTGTAGAATACGAACAAATCACCCATCTTATCGATCGTTGTCGCCAAGGAGAACAAAATATTTTTTGGCCTACCCACATCAAATGGTTTGCAAAATCTAGTGGGACCACTAATGATAAAAGCAAATATATTCCAGTCAGCACCCAAGCTTTAGAAAGTTGTCATTATAAAGCGGGAAAAGACATGCTTTCATTGTATTTCCATAATAATCCAAAATCACAACTATTGGCTGGAAAAAATTTAAAATTAGGAGGAAGCCATGAATTATATCATAAACATAATAGTTATTATGGCGATTTATCAGCTATCATTATCGATAATCTTCCTTTTTGGGCAAAACTCAGCAGTACTCCCAATCAGTCGGTTTCTTTGATGAGTGAATGGGAATCAAAAATCAAGGCAATCGTTAAAAAAACAGTTAGACAGAAGGTCACAGGAATGGCAGGAGTCCCTTCATGGATGTTATCTCTTCTGAATGAGATTATAAAGTTTACTAAAAGAGAACATATCAAGCAGGTATGGCCAAATTTGGAAGTATATTTTCATGGAGGGGTTAGTTTTAATCCCTATAAAAGTCAATTTGAACGATTGATTCCCGATGCCGAGTTCAAATACTATGAGATATATAATGCTTCTGAGGGATTCTTAGCTATTCAAGACCGAAATTTTGAAAATGATTTGCTGTTGATGTTAGATTATGGTATTTTTTATGAATTTATTCCTTTAGGAGTCGATAAAAAGGCAGTCAAAAATAAAATTGTGGCCATTGATAGCGTTGAATTGGGTCTACAATATGAAGTGGTGATTACTACCAATGCGGGTCTTTGGCGTTATCGAATAGGGGATACTGTCGTGTTTACTTCATTGAGTCCTTATCGGGTTCAAGTCACTGGCAGAACGAAAAGCCATATCAATGCTTTTGGCGAAGAATTGATTATTGATAATGCTGAAAAAGCATTAGAGCAAGTCAATAAAAAACACCAGAGTTTAATTTCAGATTATACCGTGGCTCCCATCTATATGGATAGTGGTTCTAAGGGCAGCCATCAGTGGATTATCGAATTTAAATCACCTCCTAAAGATCTAAGTCAATTTACGATAGATTTAGACCAAGCCTTGCAAAATTTAAATTCTGATTATCAAGCCAAACGATATAAAAACATCACCGTTGACTTGCCAGTGATTCACATGGCTAGAGAAAATTTATTTTATGATTGGTTGGCTAGTAAAAATAAACTAGGGGGTCAACACAAGGTGCCTAGATTATCAAATTCTAGACAACATGTTGAAGAACTTCTAAGGTTTGAAAACACCCCTTGAAAAGCCTTTCATCAAGATAATTCAGCCAAGAAGTTTATATTTGCATTTTGATTCCAATTCACAATAAGGATTATTCCGTTGTGAAAACACTCAAAGCGGTCGATGGATCGCTTTTTTTTTATCAATCGACAACCATTATGTCAAGTTTTGGAGATTAACCAATTTTTTATAGATGCTTGGCTTATTAATGAGTTCGGAGTGGGTTCCAAATTCAGCAATGGTTCCTTTATCGAGCACTAAAATCTTATCGGCTTTTACAACGGTTGATAATCGGTGTGCAATGACGAGTGTTGTGCGTCCTTTCATGAGTTTTTCTAGTGCTTGTTGAACCAATTTTTCACTTTCTGTATCTAATGATGAAGTAGCTTCATCGAGAATTAATATCTGTGGGTTTTTAACAACTGCACGAGCAATACACAATCGCTGCTTTTGTCCTCCTGAAAGCTTATTAGCTCCTCCTTCACCAATGTTCGAATGGTATTGATTGGGCAGTTGTTGTATAAATTCATGAGCATTGGCAACTCTTGCTGCCTCGGTGAGTTCTGTTTGAGTGGCATCGGATTTACCAATGTTTAAATTATTGGTCACCGTGTCATGAAATAAAATAGAGTGTTGATCGACCGAACCGATGAGCTCGTATAAACTTGATCGTTTGATTTCATCAATGGGGATATCATCGATTTTAAGATGCCCTTTTTGGATGGATTGGAATCCCAATAGAATATTGGCGATGGTGGTTTTACCACTTCCTGATGCCCCCACCAAGGCCACCATTTGACCCTTTTTAATTGTAAAAGATAGATCGTCTAAAACCCACTGATCTCGATATTTAAAATAGACCTGATCAAATATGATTTGATGGTTAAAATCATTTTTATTGATGGCTTGTTTGTGGTCTTTTTGTGAAGGAATTTCTAAAACTTCAAAAATCCGTTCTCCAGCAGCCTCTGCTTTTCGGATACTGTAGTAGGCTTTGCTAATGTTTTTGGCAGGAGTCAAAATATTATAAGCCAATCCCATATAAGAGATAAAAAATGCACCAGAGAGTGAACCATTTTTAAGCACTTCTTGCCCCCCAATCCAAAGTAAAACACCGATGATACAAATCCCTAAAAATTCGCTCATAGGAGAAGCTAAATTTGAACGATGAAAAAAGCGATTAGAAAAGCGATAAAATCGTTTGGTAGCCGTTATAAAGGCCGTGATAAATCTATTTTCAGCACGAAATGATTTGATGACGGTTTGTCCTTCGATGGTTTCATCCATGATTGACATAAAGCGTCCTTGTTGTTGTTGTAATAAATCGGAATCTTTTTTGAGCCGTTTTCCAATTTGGGTGATTAAAAAACCAGAAATTGGAATAAATACCAAAACAACCAAAGTCAATGGGATACTGATGGTAAACATGAAAAAAATAGAAAACAAAATGGTCAAGGGATCTCTTACTAAAACCTCCAACATAGACAAAAAAGATACGTGTACTTCATTAACGTCATTGGTCATTCGAGAAATTAAATCTCCTTTTTTCTTCTCTGAAAAATAAGATACCGGAAGATGGATGATTTTGTGATATAATTGATTTCTTAAATCTCTAAGAATACCATTTCTTAAAAAGGTGATGAAAAATAATGCCAAATAATTGCTCAAGTTTTTCAATAAAAAAGTGGTTAAAACAATAGCGATAACAAAAATTAAGAGTTGATTGGTATTATTATCAAAATGTTGGTGTATATAATAATCTATATAGGATTTGAGATAGATTGTAAAGTTTTCAAGGCCATGGTATACTGGTGGTGAGGTTTGAGGTTGATTGGTACCAAACAACACATCTAACATGGGAATAAGAGAAATAAAAGCCAAGCCACTAAATAGGGCATATAAAAAGTTAAATAGGATGTTGAGAGCCGCATAGCCTTTATAGGGAAATCCAAAAGCAAAAAATTGCTTTAATAGTTTCATGGAGAAAGATTAAAATCTTGTTTCAATAATCCAATTTCTTCAGCCAATTGATCTAATTGTTCTAAAAGAGAGTAGTTAGATTGATAGGGTCTTTGGACACTGAAATAAAATTTTATTTTGGGTTCTGTTCCACTAGGTCGAATGGTCACTTTGGAATGGTTTCGAGTAATGAATTGAAGCATGTTTGATGAGGGTAATTCAATGGATTGAACTTGCTTGGTTTGAACATCAAAACTTTCTGACGATTCAAAGTCATTCATTCTGACAAGGGGTTGATTGGCCAATATTTTAGGAGGAAATTCCCGAAGATGTTTGAGTTGTTGTTGAATTTCTTGAAAACCAGAGATTCCTTCTTTGGTCAAGGATAACAAATCTTCATGGAAAAGACCATATTTGCTATAAATTTCAGAAAGATATTCGAGTAAATTATGGCCTTTATCTTTTAAAATCTGAGCGATTTCACAAATCAATAGGGTTGCTGAAACAGCATCTTTATCTCGAACGGCATCTCCCACTAAAAAGCCAAAACTTTCTTCTCCACCACAGATGAACTCTTGGTCTTGAAAATCTTGAATCATTTTACCAATCCATTTAAAACCCGTTAAACAAATTTTACATTCAATACCATAATGATGGGCAATTTTTTCCATCAAAGGTGTTGAAACTACCGTGGTAGCGATAAAAGAGTTTCGATTCAACTGCCCTTTTTGTTTTTTATGATGTAATAAAAATTCTGTCATCAAAACCATGGTTTGGTTTCCAGATAACAGTTTATAATGGCCATCGGAAGTTTTAACCCCTACCCCTAATCGATCTCCATCAGGATCTGTCCCAATAACGATTTCAGCATCGTTTTGTTTAGCCAATTCAAATGCCATAGAAAAGGCTTTAACCTCTTCGGGATTTGGAGATTCGACGGTTGGAAAATCGCCATCTATTTGGGCTTGTTGTTTAACAATTTGTAACTGGTGATATCCAGCTTTTTCCAATACCGTAGGAATAGCCGTGATACTCGTCCCATGAAGTGAAGTAAATACAACCTTTAAACTTTTATGGCTACTAGTGTTGATTCTAGCAACCTCCAAAACAGTATTGAAGTACGGGATATCAATTTTTTTATCGATGAGTTCAATGAAATCTTCGTTGGCTTCAAATCGTATGTCATTAAATGATATACCATGAATGGCATCGATGATGTATTGATCGATGGGAGAGACAATCTGCCCGCCATCAGGTCCATAAACTTTATATCCATTATATCGAGGGGGGTTGTGAGAAGCCGTAATGACAATACCACAGTGAGCCTTTAGATATCGAACCGCAAATGAAAGTTCAGGAGTGGTTCTCAATTTTGAAAATAGAAAACATTTGACTCCGTTAGCTGCAAATACATTGGCAACCGCTTTTGCTAATTGATAACTATTCTTTCGACAATCATAGGCCACAACTGATGTGATGGACTCATCTTTATGAGCGGACTTCAGATAATTGCACAATCCTTGGGTCGATCTACCCAAAGTATATCGGTTGATTCGGTTTGTTCCTACTCCCATGATTCCTCGAATCCCACCAGTTCCAAATTCAAGATTTTTTGCAAAAGCCTCTGTTAGTTGCACAGGATTTCTTTGAAGCTTTTTTACTTGGTTTCTAGTTTGGGCATCAAAAGGGGGACTCAACCAAGCTTGATAGTTAGCCGAAATCTCAGAATCAATCATTTACCATCAAAATACGAAAGTAAAAAATCATGACGGGACATGAGTAGAACATAGCCTATATAGAGCAAACACCCATGAGAGTTATTACTAGTATCATCTAGCGATGGAGGGATTAAAGATTTGTGGGGGGGGGGTGTTTCGGTTTGGAAAGAATAGAGTATAAACTAATCCACATCATCTTTTTTTCTTACCTCACTCACCCTTTGTTATTCTTAGCATTCGCCTTTAGTTTTTGTTCGAGAATTTTCATTTCAAGTCGATGTTTTTCTTCCTTTCTATTCTCTTGGGCTTTGATTATAGCCTTTTGTTCTTCATGCATCTCTTTTTCTCTCAATTCTTGAGCTATCTCTCTTTTCTCTTGAGCTATCTCTCTTTTCTCTTGAGCTATCTCTCTTTTCTCTTGAGCTATTTCACGTTTAGCTCTTCTACCCCCTCTTACAATGGTGATGATGACTATAGTTATTGTTGCCGTAGAAGCCAAAACGGTGAATACAGGAGTTAGAAACTGCCAACTAAACAAGGTGATGAAGTACGCTAAAAAAGCTTCGTTTGTTCCTCCAGCTCTCATATTGTAAATTTAATTCTTTTTTTTAGCATATCAAGATTGTTCACTACGGAATTGTCCTACATTTTCCCGTTTATGTGGAATCATAATCGTTTGTTTTGAGTTTGGATAAAAAGACTCTCTCGTTTTTAATGCAATGAATTATAAATCATGGGGTGAACATAACAAATCTTTTCGAAGAGAAACCGATAGTAAAATCAAAGAAACATCTATAATTTCCCATATGATTTCACGACGGGTTTGCGTTTTGGCCATTTCTACAAAACCTTGGGTATGAATTAGAGCATCGTTCCATGAGAATAGAGATGCCATGGCAATAAAACCAATCGATTGATTTTTTCTCGAGAACCTCTAATTAGAGTTTTGGGAAGACTCTTTTACTTGATTTAGTTTAAATGACGTGACAATTAGTCTAATAAAAACTCCCAAAATCATCGCATAATTACCATATTTCCATGGTTGAACTAGAAGGGGACTAGAGTGCTGAAGGATATAGTATGGGTTCTAATACCAACCGAAGGCCTACCAAACCCCCTATAAGAAGGACTAAAGTGCCGAGAAATTTCATGAAACTTAAGAAAACCAATTTACTTGAAATTTTAATCAAAAAAATGAGATTTTTATGTGTAATAATCAATATCAAACTCTGTTCCCCCAAAAATGCATATCGTTTTTTTAGCCAATTAGAATAATCCCAAGAATCAAAACTTCAAAAAATCCGCAAAAAAGAAGTAATGTTCAACCCAATTTTTGAGGGAGGTATAAAAATTATAAGTCATGCATTTAAAAGATTATCGATTCCCTATAGATGACTTTAACTTCATGGAATCGTTTTTCTATAAGTCAATGCATTTGAAATGCATTAATCAAATCTAGAAAAAGAAACCATCAGACATGAATAACTGTGAGAATTTCACTCATAAAAGTACTGAAAACACGCCCAATGAAAATTTAGGTTCATCTCTTTATCATGCTAATTCACCGTTTTCAACTCTTATTATGGATTTAAATAAAAACTGTTCTTGCTGAAAAGACTAGCCTAATCCCTGTCTATTTGCATTTACCAATTCAATCCATCAGTTATAAATTAAAGCATAAGAGAATCATCTTCTGATTTATCGAGTGTAAGAATTTAACTTGATGGTTTCGATTGCAATAAATCTTTTCCAAGTGAAATAGAAAGTAAAATCACAGAAACATCAATAATGACCCATATCAACGAATGCACCTCCTTAGTTGCGACTAATTCTGTATAATTTTCATTGAATAATTGGGCATAGTTCCAAATAAATAGGAGTAAAAGAACAAAATATCCTGCGCAATACACATTGTTGCGAGTGCAGGGGCCACAACTTGCAGAGGATCCTTCTGGCTTTTTTGTTTGTAATGAACTGACAACCAATCCAATAACGATGGCAGTCATCGTGGCAATGTTCACATACTTCCAATTGGGGCTGAATGGAGTTTTAGGGGTTGCGGTATGTAAAATGGGCTCCAAAACAAATTGTAATCCCACGACAATACCGATAATAACGAGTAAAATTCCTAATAGTTTCATATCATGAAAGTTTAAGTACTTAGCAAGGTATAAAAATTTTTATTCAATTCATGAATCATTTTTATATACAATGGCCATGTTCAACTACGAAGCTCAATAGAACCTCATGTTGATTTTATCTTCTTGATGATCCCACGTAGACTATCAAGATGAAGTCGCTATCGACTGAGCCACTGTCTTTGTTTCATTTCGTTGCGTACGCGATTGGCTAAATAAAGTAAAGCAATCATATTGGGAATACACATCAGGGCAAATGACAAATCGATGATGCCGACAACGATTTCAACAGTAACGATTGATGAAAGTACGATACTAGCGATATAAAAGTAGTTATATAGATAGCCCCATTTGGGCTGAGTTAAATACCCTAAGCATTTGACACCATAATAAGAATAGGTCAGCAGTGTAGAAATACCAAAAACCAGCACCATTAATAAAAGTAATTCATCCCCAAACCCATAAAATAAGGACCGAAAGGCCTCTAAAGTCAATGTAATGCCATTTAAATCATCGATGAGATAAGCTTGTGAAATTATTAGTACCAATCCGGTGATGGTGCAAACCAAAATAGTATCAAATAAAGGACCTAGCATGGCCACCAAGCCTTCATCAGTTCCTTTTTCACTTTGGGATTGTCCATGATACATTGGTGCATTGCCTACCCCTGATTCATTAGAAAAAACAGCTCTTCGTATTCCCAATAAAACCAATCCCCAAAACCCACCGGTGACCGCCGTCTCAAAATCAAAGGCCTCACGGAAGATGATTCCAAATGAAGGAATAATTTGAGAACGATGGGTCAATAGGATATATCCTCCTAATAAGAAATAAACTCCTACCATGGAAGGCACTAGTGAAGAAGTGACTTGGACTATTTTTTTTAATCCACCAAATATGACAACAGCACTGATAACACAAAAAATGATTCCCAAAATGAGTTTCCAATAAAAGTCACTAAATTCTAAGTATTGATTAGGCTGAACTACATTGATGATCGAAGCTGTCATTTGATTGGCGGTGAATGCAGGAAGAACGCCAAATAATCCAGCGATAGAAAACCAAATGGCCATGGATTTTCCATAGCGTTTAATGCCTAAATCCATGTAATACATTGGGCCTCCCAACCACTGACCCTGAGGGTCTTTAGCTCGAAGTTGAACCGATAACGAACAAGAATAAAACTTGATAATCATCCCCACGATGGCCGTCAACCACATCCAAACCAACACCCCTGGTCCGCCCATATAAATGGCGATGGCCACTCCCGATATATTGCCTAGTCCAACAGTTGCAGCTAAAACAGCAGATAAAACTTTAAAACGGGAAATCCCTTGTTTTTGATCTACAGACATTAGCAGTTTAAATCCTTTAGAGATTCTTCTAAGTGGAGCCAATCGAGAATGGAAGACCAAGTAGATGCCTCCGCCAACGATCAGTAGAAGCATCACCCATTCAAAAGGGCGGATTAAAGAGTTGAGAAGATTTTCAAAAAATTGGAAAAAGTCGGTCAGCAAAATAGATTATTCTTTGACTACCAAGTAGGTTGCTTTAACACCTGTCGCCATATACCACCGGTCATTGCCAACCAAATTTCCGTGATCGTTAAATACTTTAATTTCTGCTGTATTTGGCCCTGAAGAACCTTGGTTGAGTGCAAGAAAATCCAATTTATTAAACCCAGGGGCTAGTTGAACCTGAAGAATCGAATATCGTTCATGTAAAAGAACCCTTGGAAAAACCTCGATGTCATTGACATAGACTCGAATTAAGTCTCCATCTGGATATTCATGGTCTCTGAGGGCAATTTGAACAAAATCCCCATTATCTCGAATATCACCAAGAAAAACATCAACTCTACTCATCAATGATTTATCTTCATTCGCATTAGAATTATGGGCGGTATTTAACTTTCTGAGATATTTTTCCCCTGGATCAATAAAATTTTCTCCACCAGTCATATTCCAATTATTGACTGTGGTTATTTGATTACTTTGGGGTTGAAAAGGGTTAACCGTGTTACCAGATAAAAAAGAGCGTTTGGTTTGAGGTAGTAAATTAGGGGCATTAGATTCTTGGTTTTCAGTATTAAAAAGATTGATAATTCGTCGATTATCGGTGGGGGTTTGTCCAAAAGATGGCATTAAAAATCCCCCATAAGGAATAACCAACAGCATCAAAATCAAGGATTTAATTTTCATCTTTGTCAATACAAAATTAACCAAATCATTTCCCATCATTTAGAATAAAAAAATCAATAAAATGTTACAAATATTCGTCAGATACAAATTATCAAATTGGGCCTATGATGTTTATTTTTGAATCCATTTTAATTTCAAATAATGCGATTTTTAATTGCAGCTCCTAAGGAACCACAAGCTAGATGGATCAAGTCTTTTAAAAAAATAGCTCCCCATATTCCTTTGGATATTGGCAATCAATCTCCTTTTCAGGATCAGGTCCAGTGTATTATGGTTTGGGGAAATCAAGGAATCAAATATTCAAATTTTAAAAACCTAAAATTGATTTATTCGATGGGGGCTGGAGCAGATCATATCGTGTGGGATCAATCCATATCAACCAAGATTCCCATTTGTCGCATTGTAGATCCACAAATGGCTTTTTCAATGAGTAATTATATTATCACAGGAGTATTAAACTATCATCGCCATTGGTATGATTTTATCGAATTGAAACAGGTTAAACAATGGAAGCAATATGACTTTGATGAACGAGAGCTTTGCATAGGTGTGCTTGGAATTGGTCATTTGGGGATGGATGCTGCCAAAAAACTACAGTTTTTGGGCCATCAAGTAATCGGATATAGTTTAAGTCCGAAAAAAGCTAATTTTCCCACCTATAGTGGAAATCAATTAGATTCATTTTTATCACAAATCAATGTATTGGTGTGTACTGCACCACTGACAGAAAAAACAAAAGGAATGCTTTCGATGGATTTATTTAAAAAGTTTAGACAGCCTACCTATTTAATCAATGTGGCTCGTGGAAAAATTCAAAAGGAAAAGGATATCTTAGAAGCCATTAATCGGGGTATTTTAACTGGAGCTTGTCTTGATGTTTTTGAAGAAGAACCGTTACCTTCAGATAGTCTACTGTGGAACAATCACAAAATCATGATTACACCACATAATGCTAGTTTTTCTTCTCCTAAAGAAGGAATCCATCAAGTTTTGGAAAACTTTCGAAGGGTTCGCATTGGGGAACCCCTTTTGCATCAGGTTCACTTAGATCGAATGTATTAAAACGAGGTTTAAAATTCTATTTTGATCCATATTAGAACATCGCAATCAGTAGATGATCTCAAGGGAATTAAGAATCTTTTATCTGAAAATCACCGATCCAATCTCACCGAAAAAGAACTTATTGCGCAAGGATTCATTACTATAAATTATTCGATTGATGATTTAAAAGCATTGCATGAAACAGCTTCATCAGTTATAGCCATGGATAATAATAAAATCATTGGCTACGCTTTGGCGGCTACTAAAAGTTCTGTGGGAATCAATCATCTGTTAGATGATTTGATAAATTTCATTGATAATACAATGTATCAATCGAAACTACTTAGGGAATCTAAGTATATCGTTGTGGGACAACTATGTGTTGCTAAATCACATCGGCGACAGAAAATGGCTCAACATATTTATAAAAAATTTCAACAGACCTATGGTAATGACTATCATTATTGTATTACTTCGATTGATAAAAAAAACTCGGGATCTCTCAAAGCTCATTTATTACGAGGCTTTAAAGAAATTCAAACCACGCGTTATAAAAGCAATTCCTATAGCGTTGTTCTTTGGGATTGGACTGTGAATCAACAAGTGTATAAATAAAGAGGATAAAATCTTGGATTCTATTCCCATATGGGTAGATTGAGATTGAACCGACTAGAGAAAAATAGGACAGCCGATTAAAGGTTTTCAAACGTTCGATAGCTCCTTGCGACTGTTTTGATTTGTTGGATTTTTCCATGGACCCGCTATACTCTGTGGTTCTATTGTTTAAAGGATAGTGCCGTGATGATAGTGTCGATGGGTTAAAAATATCTTGCCCACCTAGCCATCGGGTCACCAAACCAAAACCCAATCTTTGGCACATTGGGTACCTTTGGTATTGAAAATAGCCACGACATTTCCAAGCTTTGCTGACTTATCGATTGGTTTTTTGAATCGCTTGGAGGATGAGGTTTTGTTTTTCGGTTCTGCTCTCTGGATTCTTCTAAGAGAGCAAAAGGCCATTTTTTAGGATGATTCGTGATTTTTATTTGTCCCACGGTGTCGATAGATGAAGTACTTAATCTAAGTGGAATCAATCATGGATTACATACGCTTTAGCCCATCCGACATATGCTTTCCACTTATCGAATAAAAATATTTCAAAAAGGCTTAAAAATCATGGTCTATTGATTCATCAATTATGGTTCGCAATTATTAAACGAAGGACGGCGTGATGGAATTAAGACTGAATTAAGAAAAATATTATTGCAACTGGTAACGCCACTGACGATCCAGCGACTGATATCTTGATTGAAAGACGTGGCTCGAAAAAACATAAGCTTCATACTAGTCACGCTACTCACATCCCAAGCACTAATATCTCGATTGAAGGCTCTAGTCAATTGAAACATGCCATCCATATTTTTGACATTACTCACATCCCAAGCACTAATATCTCGATTGAAGGCTCTAGTCAATTGAAACATGCCAACCATACTAGTCACGCTACCCGTATCCCAATCCCCAATATCTCGATTAAAGGCTCTAGCATCAGTGAACATACCAGTCATATCGGTGACATTACTGACATCCCAATCCCCAATATCTTGATTAAAGTTAGTTTTATTAGAAAATAGATTTGTCATATCGGTCACCAGGGTGGTACACACGGCATTGGTATGATCAGCCGCTGCCCATGCTTTGAGCGAGGCATTATTCACGATGGTATACTGGGTTCCATCGAGGGTAGCTTTTCGTCCCACGTATTGGGCAGGGTTTTGCAGCACGGGATTGATGATGACCGTGACCCCATTGGTAGCTTTTTTTAGCAAGGGCGGACAAGTATCGCCAGCGGGGATTTGATTGCCATGGCAATCTTTGGTTTGCATCGGACAATTTTGAGAGCGAGGAATCACCGAACCATCCCAACAGGTTTTGGTGGCGGGTCTCGCTAGACAATCTTCATCCACGGGAATCTGCTGTCGGTTGCACTCTTTGGTCTGGGGCTGTGGGCGACTAGGACAGGGTTGATCAATGGGGGTGGGGATGCCATGGCAATCTCTGGTTTCTTCGATTTCTTGTAAATCACAAGCGGTAAAGCGAGGCCACCCATCGGGGGTGAAGGCACTCTGTTGAGCAAACTGATGGCAATCGGTCACTTGTGAGACGGTCCACTGGCTGAGATCTTGTTGGAAAGCGGTGGCTCCCTGGAAGAGTTTTTGCATGGTGGTGACGTTGCTGACATCCCACGAGCGGATATCGGCATTAAAGGTGTCTTGGCTCCGGAAGAGATTGCGCAGATTGGTAACAAAGGTGGTATTGATGGTTTCGAGGGCCGACCAGTCTTGTTGTTGGATGAGGGTTCGTAGGGCGGTTTGATCCACGATGCGGATGGCTAGGGGCTCTGGGTGTTCTGGGTGGGCCAGGAGCTTGGTTTGTCCGATGAATCGTTCTCCTTGGGGTCGGCTTCGGATGGTGAGCCCATTGGTATCGAGATACAAAGGGGTATCGAGGGTGAGTCGGGCGGTGATGGTACAGTCTTTTTGGACTAGGAGTTCTAGGGTGTTTTGTTGTGGGTCGAACGACCCACAATCGCTTTGCCACTGCTGGAGTTGATAATGGGGTTGTAGGGTGAGGGTCACGGTGATGGTTTGGCCATGGGGGACGGTTTGGGTGGGGGTGATGGTGCCGCCTATGGTGGCAGTGGTGGTGATGGTATAGGTGGGGGGAGTCGACGGCAGACTAGGAGTGGGTTCGGACGAATCGGTCTTACCGCAGGAAAAGAGTAGGCATAGGCCACCGAGGGCTACAGCCCCCCCCCATTTTATGGGGAAACCCTGGGTTTAAAAGGAGACGCTTAATGAAACATATCGTAATGGTTGTCATGGAAGGATCAAAGGTAAATATTTTTGGTTATATCTCGAAAGGTGTGGAACCAGTTTAGGGGCCTACATAGGCAATTTTTATGAACATAGAGGTTTTTAAAGCTTTAAAAATTTAGAAATGCCATGTTATTCCATTGTGGGGTTTAGACTGCTATCATCGGAGGACTACAACAAATTCCTAAATCAAAATTGAATAGAAGCCCCAAATGAAAAACAAAGAATACTTAATCCATAAAAAATAATGATTCGAAAAAATAATTTTTTAGGATTTAGTTGCCTTAATTGTAAAGTATAACCAATGGTAACTAAAAAAACTGCTAGAAAATTTACTAGGGGTTGTTCTATAAGTATAAATCGTTGAACTGAGGAATTGAAAATTTCAGATAATTCTAGTTGTTTCCAAAGCGTATAATAGGGGGAGAAAAAGTAATGGATTGTTAATAAGATGGCATGTAAGTATGCTAATATTAGAGAATATCGAACGATTGAAAAATAATATTTTGAAGGGTTTTTATTTTTATAAAAAAATAGAGTTCCTAGAAGGATACAAAGCCCAAGTAATCCAATTAACAAATAAGTGATAATCTGTTGTGCAAACAAAAAACTTTGATAAAACATCAGTCTCGGGAATTAATGATGAAGTTATAAAAACATAAAACGATGGATATTGCAATTAGATTTGCTGATTTAATTTAGGATAGCGTATCGTAATAGTTAGATTTTTTACTCCATATTAGATAATTCATAACGGATGACAGAATTAGAATCTCAGATTAATGACTTACCACATGAATGTGGCGTCTATCAATTTTATGATCAGAATGGCAAGTTACTTTATGTTGGGAAATCCAAAGATTTAAACAAAAGGGTGAAGTCATATTTTAAAATTAAACACGAGAATAGAAAAACCAAAGTGATGGTCAGTCAGATCAAACGTTTGACAACTACTGTGGTTGAGTCTGAGTTTGATGCCTTGTTGCTAGAAAATAATTTGATAAAGCAATACCAACCTCGGTTTAATGTGATGCTCAAAGATGGTAAAACCTACCCTTGGCTTTGTATTAAAAAAGAACGTTTTCCAAGAGTTTTTTATACTCGAAAAAAAATCAATGATGGTTCAGAATACTTTGGCCCCTATCCAAACTTCACCACAGTACGAACTCTGATGGAATTAACCAATGAATTATATCCATTGAGAAGTTGTAATTACGATTTAAGTGAAGAAAAAATAGCTCGGAAGAAGTACAAAGTGTGTCTAGAGTATCACATTGGAAACTGTAAGGGACCTTGCGAAGCAAAAATTAAAGAACTAGCGTATAATCAAAACATCCAACAAGTGAGAAAAATTTTCAATGGAAATTTTAAAGATTCTTTAAAAGGTTTAAAAAAAGAGATGAAAATGTTTGCAGATAATCAAGAATTTGAAAAAGCTCAAGAGATTAAAGAAAAAATTGAGAGCCTTGAGAGCTATCAAAAAAAATCGATGATTGTGCATCCAACAATTCGCAATTTAGATGTCTATAGCATTATTTCAGACTCAACGTTTGCTTATGTGAATTATCTCCAAGTCAATCACGGGGCTGTTGTCCGATGTCATACTATAGAAATCAAAAAAAAATTAGATGAAAATCATTCAAAACTATTGACCTTGGCGGTCGTCGAACTGCGACAGCGATTTGATAGTCATTCAAATAATATTATCGCCTCACATCCATTTATTTTAGATCAACAAACAGTGATTAAAGTTCCACAAAAAGGAGATAAAAAAAAGTTAATCGAATTATCTCTGAGAAATGCCAAGTATTTTCGAATAGAACGATTCAAACAAATTAAAATAACCGACCCCAATCGTCATGCCAATCGGATTATGTATCAAATGAAAAAAGATTTACGACTCAAGGTTGAACCCCGTCATATCGAATGTTTTGATAACTCCAATATCCAAGGCACTAATCCAGTGTCTGCTTGTATAGTTTTCCGAAATGGCAAACCTAGTAAAAAAGAATATCGACACTATAATATTAAAACGGTCACTGGACCTGACGATTTTGCATCGATGGAGGAAGTGATTTTAAGACGTTATAAGAGATTGGTGGATGAACGCATTTCATTACCCGAATTAATTATTGTCGATGGTGGGAAAGGACAACTTACTTCTTGTTTGAAAAGTTTAGAAGTATTAGGATTAAAGGACAAAATTACTGCTATTGGAATTGCTAAAAAATTAGAAGAGATTTTTCTTCAAAATGATTCACACCCTCTTTATATCGATAAAAGATCGGAAACTCTTAAAATCATTCAAATGGCTCGTGATGAGGCTCATAGGTTCAGTTTGAATCATCACCGCATCAAAAGGTCTAAAAGCAGTATAGCTTCAAAATTAGATCTCATTCCTGGTGTCGGTGAAAAAACCAAAGGCAAATTGCTTGGAAAATTTAAATCATTAAAACGAATTGAAACGACTCCTTTGATCGAATTCCAAAATTTTTTAGGAAAACAAAGAGGAAAAAAAATATTTGAAGAAATTCAAAAATTAAGCGATAATGCCATGGGTTAGAACTTATAAATCGACGCCTATTTTATAGAGGAATTGCGTATTGTCGATGGATGTCGAATCGACGATATCACGACCATCAAAAACTTTTAATTGGTTTTTTGAGCCATTGATGATATGATTCCAATCAAGATGTTTGAATTCATCCCATTCGGTAACAATGGCAATAGCAGAAGCTTGTTCTATAGCGTCTTGTGAACAAGAATGGATAGTTAATGCTTTGATTTTTTGATTGAAATTAGAAGACGATTGTTCTGATTCATGATGGTAAAACAATAAGTCAGAAGTGATTCTTTTTCGGGCAACCATGGGATCATAAACCGATACCCTAAAACCTAATGATAAGAGTTTGTAGCCTATTTTTATAGCAGGTGATTCTCGAGAATCGTTGGTATTCTTTTTAAAAGCCCATCCTAGGATACATGCGGTTTGTTGTCTAGGTTGCCCTTTGGCAACTCCTGCTAGATGCTCAACAATCAAATCTGTAAAACGATGGGTTTGGTAGTGATTGATGTGTATTATGCTTTCCCAATAATCGGCCACTTGATTTAATCCTAAAGTTTTGCACATATATACCAAATTGAGCACATCCTTTTTAAAACAACTTCCTCCAAAGGCTATCGAACACTTTAAAAACATAGGCCCAATTCGTTGGTCCATCCCAATAGCTTGGGCAACTTCATGAATATTGGCTCCAGTTTTTTCACAAAGAGCACTTAGGGCATTGATTGAAGAAATTCTCTGTGCTAACATGGCATTAGAAGCTAATTTGGATAATTCTGCTGACCAAATATTGGAAGTTAGGATTTTTTCTTTTGGAATCCAACGCTGATAGATATTAACCAATTGTCTGATGGCTTTTTGACCCCTTGGTGTTGGATCTCCACCTATAAGAACTCTATCGGAATAAAATAGATCTTCAATGGCGGTACCTTCTGCTAGAAATTCAGGGTTGGAAAGCACTTCAAAGTGCACAGTTTGATTTTCTCGTTTGAGGACTTCTTTGATTTTTTCTGCTGTTCTAACTGGAAGCGTTGACTTTTCAATGACAATTTTATCGGTTCGAGCGATTCTTCCAATTCGCTTGGCACATTGTTCCACATAGGTTAAGTCAGCAGCCATTCCTTTTCCCTCACCGCTGGTTTTGGTAGGAGTATTCACGGCCATGAATATCATTTCTGATTCTAATATGGCGTGATCAATATCACCGCTAAAAAACAAGTTTTTTCCTCGTACTTTTTGAACTATTTCTTGAAGTCCTGGTTCATAAACCGGTAATTGAGATAAGTCTTGGGAATTCCATGCGTTTATCTTCTTTTGATCAATATCGACAACAGTGACAGTTATATCTGGACATTTTAATGCGATGACGGCCATGGTAGGTCCCCCCACATAGCCTGCTCCAATACAACAAATATTTTTTACTGAATTCAACTTTTTGGTTATCCAAAAGCAAAACTAAACATTAGGTTTATGGTGAGGAAACATGACTTTAAATTAAAAGCAGATTCGTTGTAATGGTATATAATCATTGACCGAAAAGGGTTTTAAATAAATCTCAGCAAGTTGAAAGAGTATCTTCATATTGTTATCTATGAATGTCCATCAAAATAGCAATAAATCGGATAATTATGATGCCAACTGAATTAAGAAAATAAGCCAATCAGTAAATACCAAGTCGTTCAACGCAGTTGAATTTGATTTAAACTACAGCCATTTGAATACTAATTCAAAGGCTTTGCCCATATACATCAAGTTGTAAATCAACAAAAATCAGCGGTTGGGTAACACTAGGCGAAAACTTACCAAGAGAACAGATTAATTCAAAAATCATTTTTGGTCCATAAAAAATCAGCTGATAGGCATTATAAATTCATCCGGGAACTCAACAGAAATCGATTCCAAATAGAATTATTTGTTTAATCGAGTAGAAACTCAAATACAAAAACACTCAAAATAGTTTCATATTTGATTATCCGGAAACCGGTTTTTTAATTAAAACCCATCCTAAATCGTATAGTATCACATATGATTATATCATCGAATACGTCAGAGGGATAAAAAAATAGGTGATGTTATATGGATATGTAATCGCTTACAAACTTAAATTAAAGGATTTGAAAACAATGAATGAAATAAGAAATAGGGAGAGGTTATCTAATCTATTAACACGATTTCAAAACAGCCTACCAAAACTTGCGAGTGAATTAGAACCCCTAAAAAGCATTGACGAAAAGTCCACGGAACATCCATATAGATGCATTAAAAAAATAGAGAAAAAGCTTTTAATAAGTGTTTTGATGATGAAAATAGAGATTTCAAAACTTTTAGCGTAGATTTAAATAAACGAATGAAGAATCAGCAAAGTACTGATCAAAAAGGTATAAAAAATTGAATACTCCAAGTCGGTTTACCTTAGTTATTCTGATTGCAACTATCTCGTTAGGTGTATTACATTTGAACACACTAGAACAGAATTTATGAGCTATTTTTAAAATGATATGAGCATAGCAATCAGATGGTCGATAATCAATATTACTTTCATTTGGTGTATGGCTTTTGCTACAAGAGTTATAAATAAAGCAATATTCAGTTCTGTTCACCTGGCTCGAGATTGTGAAGAAAGATTTATGTTAACGTATTTCTATTTATCCTTCTTGAAAGATTCTATTAGAAGAAAAGAGTTAATCATGCAAGCTTTGTTCAGTAGAGTAGCAAGTGGACGCTTAAAGAAGATTCTTCACTAGCAATGCCACAAATGATATCATAGAAAAAATTCAGAGCAAGTGATAAACTATGAAGGACTCAATGGTGCATTAGTCCATAGAAGTGCATAGACTGACTGTTCTACAAGACATGCAAAAAGGAAATAAACAAGAACTTCGAAATTATTATGGTCATCAAAGATTTGTTTTATCAGATCAAATGCATACCAAATATTCCGAAATGATAACCAATCAAACCAGATCCCTCGATATATGGTCCTATCAGAGTTACCATGTTTATCTCACTTCTGAAAATCCGAATCATAAAGAAGTGAAAACGTTTCAACTGATTGATATGCTGTGGAAAGAGAAAAAACGAGTATTTGTGCCAAAAGTTAATGGAAAAGAACTAGAACTATATCCATTTACTAAAAACACAGTATTGAGAAATAATCAATGGTTTATTCCAGAACCTATGGAATCAAATCAAGCGAGTATAGAAGTAATACAAGTTGCTTTTTTGCCTTTAATTGTAGCAGATCAAAAGGGATACAGATTGGGTTATGGAAAAGGGTTTTATGACCGGTTTTTAAATCAGTGTGCCCCGGCAACATTAAAAATTGGATTGGGATTTTTTGCTCCGATTCAATCAATTGAAAATATCCATTCTGCAGATCAAAAACTCAATTATTTAATTACTCCTAAAAAAATCTATGAGTTCGATTCAAATTGAAAATTCCATTGAGTTAGATCATTGGTCTCTTTTGATATTGGAAATTTATGTAAATCTTTAATCCACTAATTGAAAGGCTTTAGTTATGATTCCACTTAATATAAGTCCCAAGACAATACCATATATCCAAATAAAACTTCCATGTCTTCCTGTTCTATGGTTGATGGTATCGAACTTACTATGTAATTCTCGAACTTCGGTTTCTATATTTTCTAGTCGAGTATTTATAGGATTTAATAACTCTTTTATGTCGCTTTTTAACTCTTTTATGTCGCTTTTTAACTCTTTTATGTCGCTTTTTAACTCTTTTATGTCGCTTTTATTGGCGTGTTGGTTTTCCATATCTCTATTCATTTGATTTTGGAAATTAAAATTTTGTTAGCACTGCTTAGTCAAAAGATAACACGTAAAGGTACTTTAAATTTTTGAGGTTTATAGAAAGTATGACTCGATTCTATAAGCCCTTGTTTTCTACTTCACTAAAAATGGGGTTCAAGAAAAATAAGTCCCCAAAAGCCCTCATCGAGTCTAAAACAACTCAAAATGAAGTTGAAAACATCAAAATCGGAAATGTTGTGTTAATTGGATTGAGTTTTTTGCCTAATGCTAAGGGGATATCCCTCAAAAATTCAGATTTTTTAATATTTCAAAACTTCTCGATAAATCAATAACAAGGTGACATGGATTTTGATATGCAAACCTCAATCTGCTTTTACTGCATAAGGATTAAAATAGGATAGGCAATCGTAGGTTATTGTTGACTGCAAAGACAAGGTTAAATCAATATAGTGCTAATTTGTAGTTAGCTTATGATTCTCAAATAAAGGCTCGTATAATGCTTATTTTAGTCCCCCATCTTTTTAATAATAATGCATGGATGAAAATAGTTACAAACGTTGGAATAATATCTGGGGTTGGTGTATTTTCATTATTGCTCTAATTACATTTGGTTCTACTGTTGAACCCACTTCAAGTTTTTGGGATGCTAGTGAATATATTTCTACTTCAGCAAAACTCCAAGTAGGACATCCTCCAGGGGCTCCATTTTTTCAGATGGTAGGTGCTTTTTTTGCAACCTTTGCTTCAAGTCCAGAAAAAGTTGCTCTCATGGTCAACTTTATGTCGGTCATTTCAAGTGCTTTTACTATACTTTTTATGTTTTGGACAACTACCATTCTGCTTAGAAAATTATCTGCTTTTACGTCTTTAAAAAGTATAGCGTCAAAAATCTCTTTTTGGGGGAGTGCTACTGTCGGATCCTTAGCATTTTGTTTTTCGGATAGTTTTTGGTTTAATGCTGTTGAAGCAGAAGTGTATGCCATGGCCATGTGTTTTCTAGCCATCTTGTTTTGGTTAGCATTGCGTTGGGAGAAAGATATGTTCAAGCCAAAAGGGCATCAATGGTTGGTATTGATGTCGCTTGTGATTGGTTTTTCATTTGGGGTCCATTTTATGGCTCTATTAGCAATTCCCACCATAGGAATGGTCTATTATTTTAGAAATTTTTCGAGAACCACGGTCAAAGGATTTTTACTAGCCAATGTAATATCCATTGCCATCTTATTATTCATATTCAAATTATTACTACCCAATACATTAGCTTTTTTTGGAGAAACTGAAGTGTTTTTTGTCAATACTTTGGGGCTCCCTTTTAATAGTGGAACCATTTTTGCCGGCCTACTGATTGTATTGATTTTTGTGTTATCTCTTCGTTTGACAGCAAAAAGAAATTGGGTGCATTTGAATACAGCCTTTTTGTGTGTTTTATTTCTATTCATTGGGTTTTCTTCATGGATGATGCTTCCAATTAGAGCCAATGCCAATACGGTGATCAACCAAAATGACCCTTCTGATGCAAGAACTCTTTTAGCCTACTATCGAATGGAACAGTATCCAGATACGTATCTATTTTATGGCCCTATGTTCTCGGATATGTACGCGGGTCAAGATCCGATTAAACCATTTCGAGATGATAAACCCAAGTATGAAAAAGATAACGAAAATAGGAAGTATGTGGTGGTCAATAATTGGCAAGGGGCTCGAATCAATAGCCATTCAGACCACAAAGGACTGCTTCCAAGACTTTGGAGCACACAGAACGCGGCCAACTATATGAACTTTATTGGCCCACTAGATTTTTCAATATTACCCGAATATGGAGCTAGTCAACAATTACGAAATATTATTAGTGACTTTCAGCTTCGAGGGCAACAAGGATTATTGACAGGAGAAGATTATGATGAGTTTTTCAGATCTTACGGAAGGTATTTGGAGATATCAAAACCCACACTGATTGATAATCTCGCCTTTCTGCTCAATTTTCAAATGGGATATATGTATTGGCGTTATTTTATGTGGAATTTTACAGGACGTCAAAACGATATACAAGGAGACTATTCTATTTTGAATGGGAATTGGATTAGTGGAATTCCATTTATAGATAAAGTAAGACTAGGAAATCAGTCGGCTCTAGATCAAGATACCTTAAACAACAAAGCACGCAATACGTATTATTTTTTACCGCTTCTGTTTGGGGTTTTAGGCTTTATTTTTCTCTATAATCAAGATAAAAAAACCTTTTGGAAGCTCTTGATTTTATTTTTATTTACAGGCTTGGCGCTCAAGGTTTATTTAAATGAACGTCCTTTTGAACCTCGAGAACGTGATTATGCCTTGGTGGGATCGTTTTATGTATTTTCCATTGGTATTAGCCTAGGGACTTACTACTTGACCAAGCTTTGGCAACGTTTCAAACCACATTTGATGCGACCTTTGATGGTCTTGGTGGCGCTACTGTGTGTGCCTTTGTTGATGTTTGCTGAAAATTGGGATGATCATGATCGATCCAATCGTTATACGGCCCAGTCGATGTCTAAAACCTATTTAAAATCACTTCAAGAAGATGCGGGAACCATGATATTTACTATTGGTGATAATGATACTTTTTCACTTTGGTATGCTCAAGAAATTGAAGGCATCCGAACCGATGTTCGAACCATCAATACGTCATTACTAGCTACCTATTGGTATATAGATCAAATGAAAAGGAAAACTTATGAAAGCAACCCAATCCCTTCTCAATTGAACCATAAACAATATGCCTATGGAACTCGAGAATATGTTCGATTTCATCCGGTTAATGATACCATCCGTTGGGATATCAAAGACTTTGTCAATTGGATATCAAGTGATCATCCTAAAACTAGATACCGTCATATATTAGAGGAAATGGAGTCCGATTTTTCATACCTACCATTGAGTCAGCAAGAAATGATTTACTATCCAACCAATAAAATACGGGTTCCTATCAATAAAGAAAATGTTTTAAAATATGGAATTGTTAGGCCTGAAAATGAATCTAAAATTGTTTCACATATCGATATTGATCTACCAACTTCAGGATTAACTAAAAATCAAGTCATGATGTTGGATATTTTGGCTAATAATGATTGGAAAAGACCTATTTATTTTACCGGAGGAAGTTTTGAAGCTTCTGAGTACATTTGGATGAAAGAGTATCTTGAATTAGAAGGAATGGTGTATAAATTAGTTCCTATTAAAACACCATTAGATCCATCCAATCCCTATTTAATGGGGAAAATCGATTCAGAAAAAATGTATTCCATTGTCACGCAATGGCAATGGGGAAATTCAGAAGACCCCAATATTTATCATGATCCTGAAACGCGTAAGAATAGCATCACTTATAGAAGTCATATTGCACGTCTTGCTAATCAGTTGGTAAAAGAAGAAAAATTTGATAAGGCCCAAGAGGTGATTCAATTGGCATTAGAAAAAATGCCTATTGATTTTTTTGGCTATTATTCCTTGTTACATCCCTTTATTGACACCTTTTATAAAATTGATAACCCCCAAAGGGCTAGAGATTTATTTGAAACAGTTTCTGAAAAATATATGGATCGATTGGCTTATTTCAGTTCGTTATCGTTTAATCGACAGAATATGATTCTTTCAGAAATTTTAACTGAAATCGAAAGATATCGAACCGCTTTGAGAACAATTTTTG
Source organism: Flavobacteriaceae bacterium (assembly GCA_965221765.1). Classification (GTDB taxonomy): domain Bacteria; phylum Bacteroidota; class Bacteroidia; order Flavobacteriales; family Flavobacteriaceae; genus Bin25. Next base: position 595,808 of record OZ244911.1, on the reverse strand, counting down.
AGAATGCAGATATTGAGAAATACGAAGTATATATAGATCAATTTATTCAAAGCACTACCCCATTTACGGACCTCTATGGAGAATATGAATTCTATACGCCTATGTCCGAATTTGTAGATGCCTATTACCAAAGTGGGGCCATCCAAAAAGCTCAAGAAACGGCACTTAAAATTACACAACAATATGCTTCTAGAGCCGAAGTCTATACGCGTATTCCTGACGAAAGTTTTGAGTTATACCTCAATCAACTAACGGATATTCTTGCGCAGTATAATAATATAGTTGATATGATCGAGGCTAATGATACTACTGATTTCCAAAGTCAAATATCAGAACGTTTCCATCAAACCCTAAAGCTATTTGATATTGACATTGAAGATTTATAACTCGTTATGTTTCTTTTACCCCCCCCCTTATACAAAGAAGCCTAAACCAAAGACCAACTATACTTTTCTATATCTTTCTAATTTTTGCAGGGAATCATATACAATCTGCAATCGTTCAAAGTCAATGACTACTTCTTTAGAACCTTCTCTCTTTAATTTCAATTGAACGGCCTTCATGGTGCTGATTTCATTATCATTTAGTTTTTGTGTTTGCATTCCAAGTTCTATTTTATCTTCCCATTCGGCATCAGAGATTAAAAACAACTTATAGTAAATCTTAGAAAGATCAATTACTTGGTCATTTTCAATTTTGCTTAAATCTCTAATACTTTCAAAATCTATGTTTTTTTTATTTAATGTGTTGATAATATTTATCCCATGTCTTATTTCAGTCGGCGTCAAACTCTTTCGGGAATTATATTTTTCAGAAATACTTTTCACTATGTTTTCTTTGAAATCTGATAAATATTTCTCACGAACATTAAAAGTGCCTAAGCCATCCCAAAATTTAGTTCCTAGGGAGTAAATTGTTTCTAAGTTATCAAAACTCTTGGGCTTGACTGAATGGTTTTTATCTAAATCATTTCTTTGTATTTTCTTTTCTTTGGTAGTAAAATATTTACTAAGCACGCGCATATCAAATGGATGACCATGACCATCGATTATTTTGATTAGTTTATTCCATGTCTCCTTCCTTTTTGCAGCTTCAGAAACTAATGGCGCATTCAATGACTCAAAGAAGTCATATACGTATTTCAATCCTTTTTTAATCTCTTCTTGAAAATCTTCTTCAAGAGTTTGTTTTTTCCATATCAATTCAAGATCTATCAAATTATTTGTTAGATGATGTAAAAAAGACAACGTATACGTAACAGTATATGACTTGATTAATGTATCTCCAATTGGATTTTTATTTTTCCTTCCAAATAATTTATCTGCTGTTTTGAATATAATCGCGTTGGCAACTAAATCTTCCCAATAAACACGTCCAGGTTTTTTTCTGCTTGAAAATTCCTTTTCAACTCCTTTCATGAATGTTATGTAATTTTTTTGACTCCCTCTCGAAACTTCATAGGGATAAAGTTTCCAAATATTCATAAACTTGGCAACCTCGGATTTAATGATGATTTGATGTCTAGGAAATTTCATTTTAAAAGCATTTTCAGTACTTCTTGTGGGGCGCTTATTGAGCTCTTCTTGATATTGGCCTCGAACTCTTTCAAAAAACCAAAGGGTCAGTTTGTTTGGATCATCAGTATTTTGAGCATATGTAGTCTTAGACAACTCCTCAAGCCGCTGAAGAAACGGATTGTTTGAAGAGAGGTCTAGTTCAGAAACTTTATTTTGACTATTGGCGTATCTTGCTATTTTGGGGACCATCTCATTTTTCTTCTCTTCATCTTTAATGACCGTGAGTTTTAATTGCACAAGCACTTTAGATAAGTCGGCCTTATCCTTGTAATTCTTATAGGTATAAAAAAGAGAAGCTGTCGTTTGCCCGCCGTTGACTATTTGAAAATCTTTTATTCTAGTGATGTATAGTTGACCATTATCCCCTTTTTCTGTTTTAACCTCTTGAGCACTAGTTGCTAAACCATTATTATAAGTTAAAAACATTTCTGGCTCGCGTAAAATGGTGTCTCGTATTCCTCGATTGATTTTTCCTCTTTGTTGTAAAAAAGCTCTTACATTGCTTTCAAGCAATCTTGATCCGTAATTGTGATATAGATTAGACAAAACACTGCCTGTCATAATTGCCAAATAACATTCATATAAATCATTTTTTAAAGGCATTTGGAGACAAGGAATCTTCACTTGCATATCCTTTAAAAAATCTATTTCTATAGGCTCTCGGTTGTATTTTGATTGCGAAAGTCGTAGCAAACGCTCAATATCCCAAACGTGAAAAATGATATTTAAATCTTCAAATCCCTTAATTGCGAAATTTGTTGGCGGATCATGTCTAATAATTCCATTAGAAAGGATAAAGATATTTGCGCGTGAGAGTTCTTTACGAGAATCTCGAATTAATTTGGATAGTCCATAAGCTTCATTTGATTCTTCTATTTCATCGGTCAAATGTCCTCTTAAGGAATCTCCAAGAAAACAAGAAGGCCATTTAATCAAGTTTTCAAATTCAGGTTTAAGTAAATGAAAAGGCTCTAAACTTTCCTTGTAATAAGTAATAAATAAATCTATGGTTTCGTACCCCACACCATCGTAAGCCTTCCCATCAAAGCCCTCTTCAACAGCATATCCGTTGATTTTACATTCTATGTTTTCCCATCTATTTTCTCTTTCGTAGTAACAAATTCTCGTTGCACTCGTTTCCTCAGCTTCACTCAGAAATTCCAAAATATATTCTGAAAAAACCCCTTCTTTAGTCGCTCCCTCTTCGGCAGAAGAAGCCCGTGAATTCACTTCGTGGTGTATTTCTTTTTGAAACTTAGCGAGTTCGAAATCGATATGCTTCATTGTACTGATTTATAATTATCAAGAAATGCCAATGCTAGGTCTTTATCTATTTTGAATTGAGCACAGCTACTATTATGTATTTTGTATCTTACACTATAGATTGCATCATTGTTAATGAGGGGATTAATAAGCAAAGGAAATCCATCATCGATTTTATAGTAAGTTGTTTGTTTTACTGAGAAATTTGTTTGATTATAATGATTAAACGCTGTTTTTTCTGTAATTCCCAAAAACGCAAGTTTTTGTTTAAACTCATCCATCAACTCAAAATCATGCACTAATAGTTCTTGAATTTCATAGATGATTTGATAAATCGTATTTTCATTTCCCTTGGACTCATTGAGAAGGATAACAGACAAATAGAGATTTTCTAACACGGTGTAGTCGAGTTGAAATTCATTGGATATGGATATTGATGTGCTAGCTATCAATTGAGTCTTAATTTCTAAAGCGTTATTTTCAAATAAAAAATCTTGTCTTAATCCTTCAGCCCCAACCCAGCTTTTGATTGCTTTTTCAGGATTTTTTCCTTCATTGAGCAATGTTTTTAAGACATATAACTCTCCATAAAGACCTCTTTGCTTTTCTCTAGACAGTAGTCCATTAGGCACTTTTTCAAATAACCGTTGCCAATAGTCGATTCTCTTATTTATAGCAACAAATCCCTTACTTTCATCATCTCCAACTGAATCAAGTCTTTTGAGTAAATCTTCGATAAAAAGTGTAAAAACTCCTTCTAGAGCTTCTTCAGCTAAAAGAATAATAAAACTTCTTTGCTTAGAATCATGTTTGGATATGGTGTACATATCCACTCCTCTAAATTTTCTCTGATTGTCGGCTTCACTTTGAACTTCTTTCGGAATGTCACATTGAAACAGTTTACTATTGGTATGACCAACAAAACCGATAAAACATTGCATTTGTCCAACTGATTTTACATGCTGTTTTGGCACATTTTTATCGGTCTGAGATTCTAGTCGAGACCAAATGTCATTGAGATTAATTTTCATATTCAGCTCTATCGTCATCTTCTTGAAGGTTGTTATCGTAATCTTCAAAAGGCCTAGCCGCATATTCCACAACTTCTTCATCTTCTAGTTGAGGAAAAATCAGTCCAAAACCGATGATTGGAATTTTCGAGTTGAGGTTTTCGCTGATTCGAGAGTCAATTGGTAAAATGGCAAGTAGTGGTTGTTTTAATCTTTTTCTTATTTCGGTCATTTGGCTTTCTTTTTTAGCATCAACGTATAGATCAATCTTTCGGTCATTAGGCCCTAAAATGGCGTTTTTATTCCCTTTAACAGATAACTTGCCGTTACTTCTACACAATTTTCGATATGGAATTCCACCATTTTCTTCACCGCCATTCCATTCAAATAAAACTTTTTGAGTTGAGAAAAGTTTATTTTTCTTTTTAAACATTGCTTGTTTTTTTGAAGTTAAGATTAACGCCACTGGCCAGGATTTTAGATTGCCATTTTTGTTTTGTTTTTGTATGTAATCACTTAGTTGTTTTTTTCTGAGGGTTAATGGTGATTGGTATTTATTTAAAAACTTTTGAATTAAGTCCACACTTACATCCCTCCAAAGCAATGCATTGACTGCTCCACTTTTTGTTTTTTTTGTTTCGGGGGTATTTAAATTGGAAATAAAATCTTTAAATACCTCATAATTGGCTTCAACCATTTTAGCAGAATTTAAAAATTCATGAGTTTGAATTGTTTTACCCGAAAAACCAACTTTTAAAGTTTCATGCCCTCTCATCTTTGAAATGGAGGTGATGCTTAGCATCCCTGGATGTTTTTTCACTTTAAGTTGAAAATCTTTTGGACTTTTATTGTTTAAAGCCATTTCATCAAAATCGTTTTTCATTTCCTCAGTAGCTAGAGTAATATGGCGAAACCAATTTGCCAAAGTATCGGTAGTATAAAGGCGACATAAATCAACATATCCAGGTCGATACCCAAACCATCTCCCCATTTGCATCAAGGAATCATACATTCGACTTGTCCTCAAGAAATAACTCACCGAGAGTCCCTCCAAAGTGATGCCCCTTGAGAGTTTATTTCCACCAACTGTAATGATAGACAGCCCTTTTTCATAGTCGCGATAATTGATTTCTTGTACCCCATCATATTCTAAATTTTTAATTCTCTTTTCTCCATGAACGGCTCTCACATCAATTTTGGATGCAGCAGGATATAATTCTTGCTGTACTTGAGCCCAGTTATGTTTTTTAATTCTTTTGTCCTCATAGCTCATGTTTTCTATTACAGACTCAGTGGTTTTGATAAAATCTTGTTCGTATAAACATTTCATTTTTCGTAAAAGGCCACCTTGTTTTGACTTGATCTGTCGAACATAATCTCGAACCGTTTCATTGACTAAGAAAGATATTCTATCAATCCATTGAACACGAAGTGAGACATGGATAAGCATTGAATTGTGACTTTCTTTTTGATTTCTCACACGTCTAATGGCACACGTCAGAATAAAAGTTTGTATCGCTTCTTTAAGTGATAATGGAAGTTCATTGGGGAGGTTTTTTTCATTCTCCTTATTAATTTTTTGTGGAAAGTGTGGGCTACTATCATTTACCGTACGGATTAAATTTAATCCTTCAGAATCTTCACCTAGATGCGTATGTCTCAATCCAAACAATTGAGGGCCTCCAATATGGTTTGAAGGAGCGGGAATGTTAATGATGAAATCACGAGGAAATAAATCTTCCCCAACTAGTAAGTTACTTCCATTGATATTTGTTCTGAGATCATTACTCCAATCTGAAGGGATAAATAAGTTCGCATAGGGGGTAGCAGTATAACCTATGTAGCAACTTTGGGTAAATAAATTCAAAAGTGTTCGTATCAAGCGATTTATCGTCTTCACATCCAACTGTGTCCCTGAATTAACGGATGCATTGTCAGCTTCATCGTCGATGACCAATAAAGGAACGTCTGCTATTTTCGGATCAACATGCTCATTGGCTTGAACAAATCCTTCAAGCCAAAGAATTAAATTTTCAAGAATGGATTTGTTTTTCTTAATGACAACGACGGTCGGGCTTTCACCATGAATTGGGACATTCAATCTCATTGCTATATTTTTATTGAAGTCCCCATTTGAAACGGAAGAAGTGTAGGAATAAATAACTTTTTTAGCTGTAAATTTTCCGACTCCAATGACTTTTCTTCTGCGTTTTTCTATATACTCCGCACTATCCCTTCCAATATAACCTTGGTCAATTCGAAGTTGAGTTTGAGCTCTAAGAGTATTTTGAACCCCTGCAATCACGATAATCATTTTATAACCCGCATCAGTTGCTTTATTTATGAGACCGATATAATTTGCGGTTTTTCCGGATTGAACATTTCCAACAACCATTCCTCTAGAATCCCAAGGGCCTTTCTCTTTGGGATTGATACATTTATCTAAAATTCTATCGGTATAATCATCAAGTTTGTGGATTGGGAAAGTTGGATTCTCATTTTTGAGATGTTTTGTATATCGATTCCATAACTCCCACTCAATCGAAGATTTCATTTCTCTAATCCAAGGTTTAATATCTCGTCTTACTAATTCTTTTGAATCAAAGTATTCAATTTTAAAAATACTCTGTAGTTCGGCCACAAGTTCATTTGAATCAACATTTGGATATTTTTTTAGGATTAATGGATCTGTAGCGGTACTTTTTATTTTTTCATAGGATGGGCTACTTGAAGGACCTTCCAAAATTGTGAGGCATATACTGATAGCTTTATGGTAATCGGAGGTCATCACACCAAGTACTTTTCTAGTTGAGGATAGTTGTTGAATGGTTCAAGTCTTAAAATCTCTTGTTTCGCTTTTTCTTTTGTTTCCCCCCTAGAAAGCAAGGTTTCAAAAAGATCTTTAGCAAATTCAATTGTCTTAAGCTCTAATTCTTTGTGAAGAATACAATCATGATGATTTGGATATTCATCATAAGATTGAATGATAGATTCAATGGGTATGGTTTGTGCCACGAGATACAACACTTTTATAAAATCACGTTTGCTTATTTGGTTCCTATTCAATAGGTTTTCGATTATAGTGTGCCTTGTATTAATCTTGTATTGCATGATGCCGTCCCTATTTCTAATGGCATGCCATACGGATTGGAACTTTAAATGAGGTCTATAAGGGGGGATGAACTCTCTAAACTGATGGACTTTAGCAGCATGCTTCCGAGTCAATAGCCCCAATCTTTTTAAATCACTTCGAACTGTTACTGGTGGAGTTGCTTTTGCTTTTTTGATATCAATTTTCCAATGACTATCCAAGGTGTTTGGGATATCAACAAGAATTCGAGCATTTTTAAAATATTCTTTTTTAGGGAAGAGTTTTAACCAATCTCCATAAAGTAAAAGCCGATTATTTCTGTAGATATAAAACCCCTGCAAATCATACCATTGATTTATTCTTGTTTCCTTATAATCTTCTTCCCTTATTTTGGAACTATGAGGAATCACATAACATCTAATCTGTATTTGCCTGTTATCTAATTTTTCTTCTGCAATTTTCTGTGTTCCGTCAGCCTCTTTCATAAATGGATCCCATGCCTTTATCTTGTGATCATTAATCCAAATATTTAGCTTCTTTCTATCGATATAGCGATGAAATACTAAACTGAGATGGTTTTCAACCTCTTCAAATTCTTTTAGAAAAGCCTTCATTGCGGTTTCATTCTCAGTTTTAATGCTTAATCCTCCTAAAAGCAGATCCATTTTCTCCCATATGACTGTTGTTCCACTTTCAAGCTTTTGAAGTCGATGAGTGAAATAATCTTCAGATAAATAATCGTGTATTCGCCATATTCCTGAGTCATTAACATAATCCAAATCCCAATGTCGTTTGATTAGATTATATCCGAGTTTTTTAGCGACAACCGTTAAGCATTTGCATTGTGAAAAAGAAGATGTTTTCAATCCAAGACCAAAGCGTCCCAAGTCTTTTTCATCGCGTTCATCAAGAGGGTTTTTACTACCTGGTCTCATGGCTTCAATTAATGTTTTTCCATCCATTCCATAACCATCATCTGTAATGGTAACCCATGAACTACCCCCTTTCCACTTGTAATCAATCCATATGTTTTTTGCCAATGCCGAAATACTGTTATCAACTACATCTGCTATTGCTGTTTTTAAATCATAACCGAAACTTCTAAATGAATTAATCATTGTTGCAGCATTTGGTGGTGTATCGTTATAGTCCAAATCTTTGAGATGTTTCATCTTAACATTGTTATTTTAAGTCTCTTCTTGATTCGTATCACTACCAATAGGCCTTAATATGTTGAAAACAATTGCGGCTATTTGTTTTGCTAGTAGAGGAGGAACAGCATTACCGATTTGTTTGTATTGTGCTGTTCTGCTTCCACAGAACAAGTAATTATCAGGGAAGGTTTGTATTCTCGCAGCTTCTCTGACCGTAAAGCTTCGGCATTGTAAAGGGTCATAATGGATGTAGTAATGGCCATCCACAGAAATATGACTAGTTATGGTAAAAGCCGGTTCATTTTCAAGTTGAACTCGAAAACGATCTGAAAACTTTCCAGATGTAGCATTTTTATGGTGGGGAAGTAAATCCTCGCATGTGTTTTTATAATCTGAAAGGGTTGGCGACTTTTTGTGTTTTTTGGCCCATAATGCCGAGAATAAATATCGTTTTAAATCTTGAACAAGGTGAGATCTCGACTCGTGATTTGAAACTCCTTTTATGTTCTCATCACGATACCAATCACAAAGGGGATTGAGCTTAGAAGGAGTATGACCTTTTACAAATTCTGCACCAGAATTTAATGGGGGGGGGCAAATTTATTAATATTACCCATATGCAAGTAATCGCTAATATCCTTATAGTGTGTGCTCATTATTTTGAACCAATTTTGAAAACTATCTTCTTCTTTTTTGTATTGTCTTCTTTTTGAATCAAAACTATTCTTATCCACCACAAGAGAACGATTTATACTAGCTCTTATCATCGGCAAATCAGCAATTACATCAGACACGCTAACAGTCGTTTTAGACTGCACTAAATTACGAGGTTTCATGCTAATATCTTCTCTTATTCCCAATACAAACACTCTGTGTCTTTTTTGTGGTATACCAAAATTCTCAGATTTAATGAGATATTTAGAATGAACGTTATTTTTATCTTCTTGCTCTTGACATAACGAGTACAATTTATAGCAATAGCGTCCTACATTAAAAAGTAACTTTGGAGATTCTAAATAAGAAAGGATTTTAGGAAAGATTCTTTCTCCTCTTGATTTCGATGACAATAACCCTTTGACATTTTCCATTAGGAAAACAGAAGGACTGTACACCGCAACAATTCTTACAAATTCTTTGTAGAGATGCAATCTTTCATCGGCTTCAATTGTTTTAGGATTTAGTCGTCCTCTAGCAGCCAATGAGTATGCTTGACAGGGAGGCCCTCCAATTAAAACCCAATTTTCTTTTCCTGCTAATACTTCACGCACTCTTTGATCCACTTCTTTTATTGTGGTTTGTCCTAAAGTTGTCTGCCAAGCCTCGAGCTTAGCTTTTTGAGCTTGTTGAGGGTATTTTTCAAATAGGGATTGTCTTAGTTGACTTCTTTTTTTCAAATCTTTTTCTTGCATGATGGAGTAGTACTCTTTTGGAACTTGATTAGAAGTGAATTTTCGAAAAAAACTTCTTAGTTCTAATGTTTTGTGAGCATTCGATTCATTTTCAATAGATAATGCAACATCGAAACCGCCATTACCTTCATGCTCAAATTTGGAAAATCCCTCACCCAAACCTCCAGGTCCAGCAAAAAGATCAATTATGGGGATTTTCAATTTTCAAGTAATTAAAATTCACAATAAGGACACTAAGGTGTTGTCCATCTTATGGATCGTGTTTGCAAATAAACAGAATTCACATTTTATTATGAAAAGAGAGGATAGTTACCATAATAGTTTTGGGAGAAATAGTCATTAATGATATTCGATGGCCTCTTTTATGATGGCTGGCAAATGTTAATGAGCAGAGAAAAAGAAAAATCCTAACAATACATACAACCACATGATGAAATCTTTAAGTGAATATCAAGAAAGGATTTCAGAACCTAAATTAAATATAGAGAAGTTTAAAGAGGTTTTATTTTATATCATCTACTCTTGTAAAGACAAACCTAATGTAGGAAAAACGATGATTTGTAAACTTTTATATTATTCAGATTTCAATCATTATGAACCATATGAAGAGCAGATGATAGGAGAAACATATCTTAAGTTTGAACATGGGCCTGTGCCAAAACATTTCAATCAAATCTTGGATGAGCTTAAAAAATCAAATTTGGTATTAGAAAAGGCCATTCAAGTTGTGGATTTCCCTAGGATTAAATACATTCCTTGCATAACACCAAGTTTAAAAATACTCCATCAAAGAGAGAAAAAAGTCATCGATAATGTGATGGATCAATTATTAAACAAATCAGCGAAAGACATTAGCGAGTATTCGCACAATGATATTCCTTGGAGGGTAACCGAACCTAATGAAGTTATAGATTATGAATTAGCATTTTATAGAGAAGAGCCGTATACCGTTCGGGAGTATGATATAAATGATGAATTTTGACTCATTGGATGAGTTTGAAAAAGAGTTAAGGAAATTATCCAAAAGACGATTTAAATCTCTCTCCGAAGATTTGGGAATTATCAAGAAATTATTGCAAGAGAATCCAAATGAAAAGCCTCCATGGAGTTTTAGAATAGGTGGCTTGGGGATATCAACAGTTATCATTAAACGAAAGAAATTCGCCTATAAGGAGTATTAAATCGAAAGGAATTAATTCAGGCATGAGCCTTATTTATGCATTTGATAAAAAAGAAAACACAATAACGTTTATAGAATTATATTACAAGGGAGACAAATCCATGGAAGATAAAAACCGAACTCTCAAGTATTTTTCATAACATCTTTGGAATGGAGTAATCATTAAAAATTAGAAAATCGATGGTACTTCTCAATCAAGCTCTTTTGAGGGTGATTTTGGTAATTTCAGGATAGATGCCAACCCTTCCTGGATAGGCGATGTATCCAAACCCTCGATTAACATTGAGGTATCGATCTCTTTGTTGATAGATTCCCGCCCATTGCTTATAACGCCAAGAGACGGGACTCCACTTGATAACGCTAGGAATTTCAATACCGAATTGCATCCCATGAGTATGCCCGCTTAGTGTCAAATGAATAGGATTAGGGGACGATAAAACTTTGGCATCCCAATGCGATGGATCATGAGATAATAAAATTTTGAATTTATCTTCCGAAAGATTTTCGAGTGCTTTTTGGAGATCTCCCGATTTTCTAAAACGACCAGTACCCCAGTTTTCTACACCCACAATAGCAATTTGTTCACCATTTCTGTCAATGATAGTGAATTCATTTAATAACAGATGCCAGCCTAGTTCTTGATGAAGTTGATACATGGCCAGTAGATTTTTTTCTTTTTCTAGTGGTGATTCCCATGCTGTATAATCTCCATAATCATGATTCCCTAAAACTGAAAAGATACCTTCTTTAGCTTTCAAAGAAGAAAATATAGATTTATAGGGGTCCACTTCTGAGGCCCGATCATTGACCAAATCGCCAGTAAAAAAAATGATATCAGATTCTAGTTGATTGATTAATTCAAATCCATAAGCCACTTTTTCTTTATTATCAAAACTGCCCGTATGTAAATCTGAAATTTGGGTGATTGTAAAGCCATCGAAAGAGGCGGGTAAATCTTCAAAGGTCAAAGTGTACTCATGAATTCGATAATGATATTTCCCTCGAAACATCCCATAAATGATTGAGCTCAATGGAATAGCACCAACTAATACAGCAATTTTTGAAATAAAAGTTCTTCTCTGAGGCAAAAAGAAATCGTCGATCCGAGTGCCTTTTGAAAAATAGGCAATGATTCCTTGAAATAGTCTAACAATATCTTCAAGAAACAAAAAAAATACAATGAGTACTTGAAACACCATCAATCCCATCGATAATCCGATGAGATACTGTCTAAAGATGCCTAATTGATTCTGACGTGGAAAAAACAACAATAACCAAAAAGTCATCCCGTATATTAATAGAACACTTCCTACATAAACCAATTGCCAAGTTCGGCTGTTCAATGCAGTTCGAATGGTTTGTGAACTATACCATGTCAATAATAAAAAGACGATAATGAGTGCCCAACGAAACATTGATTTTTGATTTTAAAGATAACTGTAATTCAGAATAAAAAATGCTGGGTAGAGTATTTTTTGATGCATTTATGAGCATGATGTTTTGGATGGTTTAAAAAGGTTAATAAAAACTCAAATAACATTTTAAATATTTGATATTCAAAAAGATAAGTTCTAAAAGTTACTTTATTGTTAAAACCAGTATTGAAAAAATAACATTAAGTTAACATGAGGGATTGAAAATTTAATAATTTGGTAAAATACGCTTGATGTTGGGCATTTATTTTCACAACATCAAAAATCTAATCATTCTCATGAAATTAATTTATTATTTCCCTATGGTTTTTTTAGCGATGGGGTTTGTTTTTGTCAGTTGTGATGACAATGAAGACGAGCTAGAGAGTCTACGTGAGCAGGTTAGCACGCTTCAAGATCAATTAAATGATGCTGATAAAGCTAAAACCACTGCTGAAAGTAGTTTAACCAATGCTAATAGTACCATTACATCTTTGCGAGATCAGGTGTCAAAACTTGAAGGGGATTTAGTAGCTAATACAGAAGGTGTTCCCCAATCTGTATTCCAACAAACAGTACAACAATTTAGAAATGCAATCGATGAAGTTGCTGCATTGATCGGTAATCAGTCTGAAATTGCAAAAAGCGGAAACTCTGAGCTTTTAGAAAATATTTCAACTGGATTTCGAGATCTTGTTTCTGCTTTTAATGCAGGAGGTACTGAGGTTGAACTAATTAGAGGGATACAAAAATTGGTCGCCGATACAAAAACAGAAAGTGAAACCATAACTCTTTCTGGTATTTTAGATCAAGACCAAACCTTAGTTGCAGGAAATATATACATATTAGACGGAAGGGTTACAGTCCCTAATGGAAAGATATTAACAATTCCAGCTGGGACCGTGATAAAAGGATCTCCTGGAACCGGAGCTGATGCATCAGCACTTTTGGTTGCTAGAGGAGGAAAGATTTATGCATTGGGAACAGCAGAAAGACCAATTATCATGACATATCAAGCCGATAAAATACAAGCAGATGGTACTTATGCAACGAATGCTGAAAGACCTGGAGCCGATGTGAGAGGACAGTGGGGAGGATTCATCGTATTAGGTCATGCCCCCGGTTCTTTTAAAAACGATGTTAAACAAGTCCAAATTGAAGGAATTCCAACCGATGATATCAATGGATTATATGGAGGGGATAATTCCAATGATAACTCAGGTGTGATGGAATATGTTTCAATAAGATATGGGGGTTCCGATATTGGAGAAGGAAACGAAATCAATGGATTGACATTGGGTAGTGTGGGTAGTCAAACGATTATTAATAATATTGAGGTCATTAATAACAAAGATGATGGAATCGAATTTTTCGGCGGAACAGTGAACGCTTCCAATCTTATGGTTTGGGGACAAGGTGACGATGCTATTGATATTGATCAAGCCTATATGGGAACGATTTATAATTCAATAGTTGTCTTAACAGGAGCTTCAGATCATGGATTAGAAATCGATGGTCCTGAGGGCTCCTTAGATGGGGGTTTTACACTGACGAATACGACCATTTATGGTGCAACGAATAAAAATTGTGAATCCCTAGGCGGAGAAAAAGGAGAACTGGCAGACTTTCGTTCAAATGCTCAAGGGATCCTCGATAAAGTCACATTCAAGCATTTTGCAGTTGGTCAAGATTTTGAATTAGACAATCAAGCAGTGGCAGCAAATTACGCAGAGGGCTTATTAGCCTTTAGAAACTTATTTATCGTTAAAGCGCCTAATTGTCCCTCGTCAACACTTGCCAGTATTTTTGCTGATAAGAGTAATACAACTTCGTTTGGAACAGATGCAAGCGATTTTGCACAAATTGTTGAAGATGGCAGAGATCAAGGAGCAAATATTAACGAATTTGCTTGGACTCAATGGCATAAGTCTCGATAAAAACCTTCAATCGATGGAATAAAATATAAATGCCCAATACCTTTGGGCATTTTTTTATTTATAATGACGAAATCCATATTTAATATTATAACTCTAAAATGCTACTAAATAAATACGCTCTACTTATCCCATTAATCATTGGGTTTGTCGGTTATACGCAACAAGGTATTTCAGGAAAAATTATAGATGGAGACTTTAATGAACCTCTTCCTTTTGCCAACATCATCATCAAAGAGACAGATCAAGGAGTAATCACTGATTTTGACGGCAATTTTAGTATTGATTTGAATACCGGCACCTATAGTATACTCGCATCATTTATTGGGTATCAGACAAAAGAGATCTTAGGAATCAAAGTTTCTGAAGGAGATTATGCGGTACTCGATATTGTCCTATTATCAGCCGCTTCTGGATTGGAAGAAGTCATTATTAGTGTCGAAGCCGACACCAATTCTGAAGCATCGGTTTTGGAAATTCAAAAAAAATCAGCTAGTCTCATGGATGGGCTATCAGCTCAATCTTTTAAAAAAGTAGGTGCTTCAACAATCGCTAATGCTGTAAAAAGAGTCCCTGGCGTTTCTGTTCAAGGAGGCAAATACGTTTATGTGCGAGGCTTGGGAGATCGGTATTCAAAATCCATACTTAATGGTGTGGATATACCAGGTTTGGATCCCGATAAAAACACAGTCCAAATGGATCTTTTCCCGACCAATATGCTTTCAAATATTCAGATCACTAAGTCAGCTCGTGCCGATTTACCAGCTGATTTTACAGGGGGCGTTATCGATATTATTACAAAAGATATTCCTGCTTCAAAAGAAATTTTAGTTTCAGCCAGTATCGAGTACAATCCCAAAATGCATTTTAACAATCAGTTCCTAGGTTATGAAGGTAGTGCTACTGATTGGTTGGGATTTGATGATGGAAAAAGAGCCAATCCGCTAGAAGATCAAATTGCTGATGATTCTAATCCGAGGTTAGGTGTTGAATTAGATCCCACAATTAGTACTGGACTAGGATCTATCAATCGAATTTCGTCTTTAGCGCAAAGATTTGATCCCCAAATGGGCCCATTGACAAATAATAGTGCCATGGATTATGGATTTAGTTTGGGCCTAGCGAATCGATATTCTGTAGGTAACGAATCGGAACTAGGGGTGTTGTTTTCGGTGGCTTACAAAAAGAGTCAATCTTATTTTGAAGAAGCTCGAAACAATATCTATAATCTCAATTCAGATACATTCGTTTTTGAGTTTGAAAAAAATCGTATCCAGTTTGGATCTATAGGAGAAAATGATGTCATTGCTAATGGATTGCTAGGGTTATCTTTTAAAACAGGGATGAGTCGATTTAAATTAAATGTGTTTCATATCCAAAATGGACAAAGTACGGCCGGTGATTTTCGTCAAGAAACTAGATTTTCTGACTTTATAGACTTCAATAAATATAGCCTTGAATATTTTGAGCGTTCTATTTCTAATATCCAACTCTCAGGATTGCATAATTTCAATAATGGTCAATTTAAAATTGAATGGACGGGTTCAGCCACTCTCGCTAAAATCCATGATAAAGATATCCGCAATACAGCCTTTCAAGATGAAAATGAAGAGTTTAGCATTCCAAACAATGCGGAGCCAAAAAGGATATGGCGTTACTTAGACGAATTGAACATGGTCGGAAAACTTAATGTTACCCAAAGATATTCTTTATTTGGTCGAGATGCGTTATTAAAATTGGGGGGGTATGTTTCACAAAAAGAACGAGATTTTTATATCGATGAGTTTTCTATTAGTACTAATTATACGTCTTCAAGACATTGGGATCGAATTAATGGAGATCCGAATAGAATTTTATCGGCGGATAATATCGTATCCATAGATAATCCAAAAGGAACGTTCTTCAATGCCAATACGACCATCAGACAAGATGTTAATAAGTTTAGTTCAATTCAAGAAAATATAGCGGGTTATATTTCTAATGAGTTTAATGTTTCAGAAAAGATTAAATCAATCATTGGTTTAAGAGTAGAAAATTATAGGGTGTTCTATACTGGAGAAAATAGTCAAAGAGGCCTTGTTTTTGAAAATCAAGAATTAATGAATAAAACAGATTTGTTTCCATCGATCAATGTGATCTATTCTTTAACTCAAAATTCAAATTTGAGG
This sequence comes from Flavobacteriaceae bacterium, assembly GCA_965221765.1. GTDB lineage: Bacteria > Bacteroidota > Bacteroidia > Flavobacteriales > Flavobacteriaceae > Bin25. Next base: position 579,610 of record OZ244911.1, on the reverse strand, counting down.
TTAGCATATTCCAAAACCACGGCTCGACCAAGTTTTAAAGAAGCTTCTATTGCAGCAATATTTGATCCTATTTCAAATTTGACTTTTATTGGGAATATTGATATTAAACCCGCATATATCGATAATTATGATATCCGATATGAAAATTATGCACAATCTGCTCAACTATTTGCTTTCAGTTTATTTTATAAAAATTTAATCAATCCCATCGAAATAGGGTTTGTCAGAGCGGCCACTTCAAACTATACCCCACGTAATCTTGGCGATGCAACTATTTATGGTGCTGAATTAGAATTGAGAAAACGACTTTCCGAATGGATTCCAATATTGAAATATTTCAGTTTAAGTTTTAATGGGTCCTATATCATTTCAGACGAGCCGTTCAGTGCCGATGAAAGAGATTTACGAACTAATGCACTGAGAGAGGGTGAAACATTGGATGATGGTAGAGAATTGCAAGGACAATCGCCATTTTTAATCAATACCGGCATAACCTATGATCAGAGTGAGAAAGGACTTCAAGCCGGCTTATATTTTAATGTTCAAGGAAAAACACTTGAAGTGGTCGGTGATGGGTTTTATCCCGATGTCTATACCATGCCATTCAATGACTTGAGCCTAAATGTGATAAAAAATTTTAAAAACAATACCTCTCTAACTTTCAAAGTAGAAAATATTTTGGGAGATAAAAGAGAAAGTTTATATCAATCTTTTGGAGCTAAAGATCAATATTTTCGATTTCGAGATCCTGGCACTAGTCTATCGATAGGGTATCAAATTTCTTTATAATATTGGGGTTATAAGCATCGACTATCTTTAATGGAATATGTTTTTTTACTGATTGTCATTCTGATTTGTCTGCTGGCAATAGGAGATTTAATTGTGGGGGTCAGCAATGATGCTGTCAATTTTTTGAGTTCTGCCATTGGTTCACGAGTGATTCCTTTTAGGAGGCTCATGATTTATGCTAGTTTGGGAATTATCGTTGGGGCGATTTTTTCTAGCGGAATGATGGAAGTTGCCAGAAAAGGAATTTTCAATCCATCAGAGTTTTTTTTTGACGAAATCATTTTTATTTTTTTAGCCGTCATGTTGACCGATATTTTATTGCTTGATTTTTTCAATACATTAGGTCTGCCAACATCGACCACGGTATCGATTGTTTTTGAGCTTTTGGGGGCGGCTGTAGCCATGTCGGTCATCAAACTTTTGGAGTCGGAACAAGGAATCTCCTTCCTTTATAATTATATCAATACCGATCAATCATTAGAAATCATCATCGGCATTTTGCTTTCGGTGGGTATTGCATTTACGGCGGGATCAATCATCCAATGGATTGTTCGATTGGCATTGGGTTTTCAAATAAACAAATGGCGAAAATGGATGAACGCACTATTTGGAGGTATTGCACTATCCGCTTTGGGTTATTTTATTTTTATAAAGGGCATCAAGGGAAGCGCTTATGCAGAGATGACCTATGATTCACTTGGTGGATTATCGCTACCAGAATACATTCAAACCAATAGTTTAGTTGTTCTAGGATTCAGCACTTTATTTTGGACTTTCATCTCACATTTATTACAGACGCTAGCAAAAGTGAATATTTATAAGTTGATTATTGGCGTTGGAACATTTGCTCTTGCATTGGCTTTTGCTGGAAATGATTTGGTCAATTTTATCGGGGTCCCGATAGCGGCTTTTCAGTCATTTCAAATTTGGATAGCCTCGGGTATTTCAGCAACTGAATTTTCGATGGTAGATATGGCTGGTCAAGTAAAAACCCCCATCATCTTTCTTATCATTGCCGGAGTAATCATGGTGGTGACCCTTTGGGTCAATGCTAAAGCAAAGAGAGTGGTCAAAACATCGATTGATCTCTCAAATCAACATCAAGTAGATGAACGCTTTAAATCAAATCTATTGGCCATCGGTCTAGTAAGAGCCTTCAATAGCGTTAATCAATTATTGGTTGGATTATTACCATTAAAACTTAAATCTTGGATGACCCAGCGATTTCAGCCCATTGAGTTAGCTCGAATCAATGTAATTCGACCTGCTTTTGATCAAATCAGAGCCTCCATCAATTTGGTTGTGGCGGCATTATTGATTTCATGGGCCACAACATTAAAATTGCCCTTATCAACCACCTATGTCACTTTTATGGTTGCTATGGGTACCTCGTTGGCCGATCGAGCATGGCAAAAAGGAAGTGCCGTTCATCGAGTTTCTGGGGTGATTAATGTTATTGGTGGATGGTTTATCACTGCCATCGCTGCGTTTACTGTTAGTGCTATCATATTGACTCTTTTACACATTGGGAAACTCATTTCTGTCATAGCCATTGCTTTAGTTGTAGTGCTGCTTATCATCAGAAGCCATCGCAATGTTTTAAAAAAATATCAGTTAGAACAAAGAAAATCTAAAAACCAAAGTGTCAATATAGATTAGGAATCAGATGGACATTATAATCATCAAAGATTTTGAGTAGCAGCGATAATTTGACTTTGACCCCAACGAATCACTTTGATAATTTTGTTGTCTTCAAAATCGACTTCAATTAATGAATCATCATCCCAAAAAAACCACTTAGAAACCCGCATTCCTTTCTCATAACGTCCTTCAGCAATTTTTCGCCCATCATCATCATAAGCGGACCACAATCCATCATTTAAATGATCACGAATTTGACCAATTTGAGCTAATTTTCCATTATTGTGATATTCCATAAATTGAATCACATTCCCTTCTTGATGGTATGAAATACTTCTTTCAGTTTCTTGGGATATGGCCATAGTGAATACAGCGAAACACAGTAAAAAAATAGTTATTTTCATCATTTGATAATATTTAGTTAACTCAAAGATAATATAAAATTCTTATTTAGTTAACATTAAGTTCATATTGGAATATAGAATCAACAAAAAAGCATTAGGTTTGACTGATAAAATCGATTGAACTGAGAGTCTTTCTTTGGACTTCAATAGGAAGTCATGTCGTATAAAATTTTGAATAAATCGGAAATGTTTTGGATTATTGGAGCAGAAATGGCTCGATGAATCCAGCATATTTTGAATAGGAAAGGGAATTCGAAAAGATAGATTTTGGTGTGGCGAAAAAAATTAAGGATAGCCTAATTTTTCCGAAGCCATTTCTAAAAATTGTGGAATAAATGAGGATACTGTTGGCTCTTTTTTTCCTAGATCGAAATGATATATCAGTTTTAAATAGTTGTTATAATGTTCATCGGTTATTTGAACGATGAAAGAGACGGTTTCCCTTTTCGAGTGATCCACCGAACAAAATCTTTTGGAGCTGGGGTTAAATTTTTATCATCCAGAAAATCAATGACTAGAGCAATAAAATCATGTCGGCTCGTTTTCCCATAGGCTCGCTCTTTTTTTAGTTAAGACCAATAACGCTCTTCAAAGCGATCTTTTACTGAATGGGGAATGACCAGGCGAATGACACGAGTTGATTTTGAATGAGGGAGATTGATATCTTTTTTGTTTTGTTCATTTCCATATTTGATGGTGGATAGATAATGAACCCAAATTGTTTAGCAAAAACAAAGCTAAGAAGTACTTTAGGGTAATTCAAATACAAAACAAGTTTTGTAATATACAATAAGAGACCTTTGCCCTAAAATTTCGGTTTTTTGCTAAGATAAAGGGTTTGGGTCGAAATCTCTTTTTTTTATTTGACCATTGGTTTTTATCATTTTTTTTTGGTCTATGGTACGCGTGATGAATCACTTCAAATCGTATGAATCCAACCCCATGCGTTTTTTGAATCTCCATCAAGGGCGGAGTCGCACAACGACCCCACCGTTGTTCAATCAAGTCCATGACCTGATCGATTGGGAGCCCCTGGAGGCTTTATGGGTTGAAAACGATACATTGGGCAAAAAACAACGAGGCCAAAAGGCTGATCATCCGATGATTTTGTTGAATAGGCCACTCCTCTCTGTCGGGTTCCACCTCTGGGATGTTCGAACCCAAGAGTTCATTAAAGACCGCATCCGTTTCACGGCTTTTTGTGGTTTAGATAGGGAAGATGCCGTCCCCGATTACAGCAGGCGGTCTGGCTTTCGTTCGGCGTTGACGGCCAAAAAGCGCTATCAAAAGATCATGGAGCAAGTCCATGGACAACTCACCCAAAAGGCCGTGATCATTCAAGGCAGGGCGGTGGTGGATGCCTGCATCACCACCGGTCCCTTCACCCCCAAAAGTCAACCCAAAAAAATGACTCAAGACCCAAAAGAAGACCAGCGTGAAGAGTCAGAACTTCAAGCTGAACAGAGTTATGATGAAGAAAAACAGGAAGACCGTCCCAACGCCGACCATGAAGCCCGTTGGTTTAAAAAAAGAAAAAAGACGTACGATGGGTATAAACGGCCCATGGCCACGACCGAAAAAGGCTTGATTTTAGGGGGGGGGGTGCATACGGTGGCTGCCAATGAACAGGACCGTCCAGAGGTCTCCAGCCTTTGATGGAAGGCCTTTGGGTCGAAGAACGACAACGAGTCTTGGCCGATAAAGGGGACCCATCAAAAGAAAATGCCCAGCTCTTAGAGGCCATGGGGAGTGCATCCTTAGTGATGGAAAAGGGCTATGGTCACAAGCCCTTGACCGAGCCACAGAAAGAACGAAACAACCCCATCAGTAAAGAACCTTGGGTGGTGGAACAGACCGTTGGTGGTTTGGCTCGCTGGTTCTAGGGTCAAGTGACCCGACTCAAGGGACTGGAAAAAGTCCATCATCAACCTATTTTGGAGTCGATGGCCTAGCATTGAAAGAGATCACCGAGTATGATGGCTCTCATGCCAACTTAAAAAGGGAGATGATCGAAAAAGAAGTTCTCAAAGCCGTATTCGGCTCAACCATGAGGGGAAAAAGGAGCCAAAGAGGCCAAAATCAGAAAAATAGCGTGATTTTTTGGAAGAAAATCACATCGAATGAGAGACTCAATGGCTGAAAAGAAAAAATAATTTCCCCATCACACCCCATTTTTTTTGATTTTGCATTATTCAAAGGTCTCTATAATTTATTATAAATAAATTTAATTTGTAATTCTACGGTTTTAAAATAATATCTAGTTTCAATGTTATAGCGTCAATTATCTATAAAATTCGGAGATAAATTATGGGTAAAGACAAGCGGAAAGTCAAATCTCGAGAAAGCGAGTAACTAAAGAATAATGGGAACTAGATCGTTGAACATGGCAAGTAATAAAATTCATGAAATGATGAGTTAAATAATGGATAACAAATTCACCAATCAATTAAATAGGGACATATCAGAACAAAATAACAGTTTAAATATTAAGATGAACAAGAAAGTGATAATTATCACAAACTCGAGTTTCATTCGCCATTAGAAATTAAAAAGAAGTTGGATAAATACATCATTGGACAAGATCAAGCTAGTCCTCTGTGTCTCAGTTTATGATCATTTACAGCGAAAAAAGTTGTTTCAATGGGGACATGAAGTCAAAAAATCAAATGTATTGATGCTCGGTCCATCGGGAACCGGAAAGACTGAAATGGTAAGAAGCTTGTGTCATATCATGAATATTCCATTTGCAGAAGGATCGATGACGAATATTTCTGAGACTAGTTATCTAGGAAATGATGTTGAGAGCCTCATTCAACCACTAACGAAGTTTGAAACAGAAGAAGCCCAATGGGGGATTGTCTATATCGATGAGATTGACAAAGTCTGTGGAAGAGCTTCGATTTTATGGAAATTAGTGACCAATATTCAATCAGAACTATTAAAAATGTTTGAAGGTAGTGTCATGAATATTCCAATAGGAGGGAGAACCAATGGGAGTAGAAGTGGGGATATCAATTTGGATACAACCAATATGTTATTCATTTGTACGGGCGCTCATGAGGGATTAGATAAAATTATTGAAAGAAGAAGAGGTGGAGTGCAATTAGGATTTAATAAAAATCCGAAAAACAAGTGTCAAAAAGAGTATGTACTATCCCATGTTACGACAGAGGACTTAAAAATATAATTATATCCCTGAACTTATAGGTAGAATCCCCAACATTACTCATACGAATCCACTAGATATAGAAGCCTTGGTTAGAATTTTAACAGAACCAAAAAACTCGATCATAAAACAATACAAACTAATATTTTCAGTTGATAGGATTCAGTTAGAGTTTACTCAAGAAGCTTTGGAGGAAGTAGCGGTTCAAGCTATTAATGAAAAAAAGGTGCTAGGGGCTTACAAGCCATTTGTGAAAAGGTATTAAAGGAATATAGATTTGAAATTCATCGATATAGAAATCAGAAAATTGAAATCACAAAGGACATTGTTCAAGAGAAATTAGGTTTTCAAGACGATACGATGAATTATCTTTCAAAGTCTGCTATCTAGGGATAAAGATACACCCAGAAAATAAAAGATCGCATAATCATCATGAATGTCTGATAAACTTGGTTTAAACGGTGCCCAATGGTAGAGTTATCAATAAACGATGCATTAGGTTCTATATATTTTGTCAAAGAATCACAATGGATAAAGGGCTGATATCGTTTTTTATGATTCAAGATAATGAAAGGCGTATATTGCAAATGAAATCATACAAACATGTCGGATATAACCATTTTATAGTACATGCAACAAGATGTGAATTACCTTAAATGGACTTTTGATATCCTTGGCTAACGATTGGTTTATGCATTGTTTTCATTGCGAATCTATTTCAGATTGTTTATTTTTCTTGAAAATGTAGCTTCGAAATAGAAAGCGTATAAAGAAAAACAAGAGAAAATGCAGAAATGCAATCGCTTAGAGATCTCAAAAAAGAAGTTTTAGGAATTGATAATCAAAAACAACAGTGGAGTCAAAGCGATAAGGAATTTCGTTCATCCATATGCATCAAACATCAATTTAGGCATTAAAATATTAGAAGAAAGAGTTCCCCTAGAAAGTGTTCGAAAAGATATTAAAGATGAGTTTCGGTTCCATAGGGAAGTTATCGCTAAAAAATATAATTGCGAAGATTATAACGAATAAAACTCTTTATAGAGGAGTAAAATGATTCATATTTAACTGCCGCACATTTCGCAATCATCTTGGTCTCCTCCACGACTAGTGTCGATTAAACTTCTCAGCTCTTCTGGATTAATGGGTTCAGTGGGGACATTTTGCTTGGTCGCGTCAGTTTTTGGCTTGACCGTCGTTTCTGCCACTTTTACTTTTTCTACTTGCTTTTTGGTGATATCAATGGTGAATTTGGTTGGGTCAACAGCCGCTTTGGTACGCAAATAATACATGCCAGTTTTAAGTCCTGAGCGCCAAGCATAAAAATGCATTGAAGTCAATTTCTTTTCGGTGGGATCTTCCATGAAGAGATTTAATGATTGGCTTTGATCAATAAAATAACCTCGATGTCTAGCCATATCGATGATGTCTTTCATTTTTAACTCCCAAACGGTTCGGTACAACTCTTTTAAATCATTTGGAATCCCTTCAATATGCTGTATGGATCCATTGGATCGCATCAATTCTTGTTTTAAATCTTCGTTCCATAATCCCATATCAACCAAATCTTTTAATAAATGTTTATTGACCACAACAAATTCACCAGAAATCACTCTTCTAGCGTACATGTTGGTGGTATAAGGTTCGATACACTCATTGTTTCCAAGGATTTGAGATGTAGAAGCTGTGGGCATTGGGGATAATAATAATGAATTTCGAACACCATGCTTCACCACTTTTTTACGAAGATACGCCCAATCCCAGCGACCACTCATATCCTCATCTGTTAATCCCCATAAATTATATTGAAATTCCCCTTTTGAAATAGGGGATCCTTTAAATGATTGATAGGGGCCATCCTTAAGAGCTTCTTCATAAGAGGCCGTGACGGCAGCAAAATAAATGGTTTCAAAAATATCTTTATTTAACTTTTGAGCTTCATCAGAAGTAAAAGGATAACGTAGCTTGATGAAGGTATCGGCAAGACCTTGGACCCCAATCCCAATGGGCCGATGTCTAATATTGGAATTTTTGGCTTCAATGACGGGATAATAGTTTCTATCGATGACTCGATTGAGGTTCCGCGTAATCAATCTAGTGACTTTGTATAATTCGTCATGGTCAAATTCTCCATGTTCAGTCACATACATTGGCAAAGCGATGGATGCTAAATTACAGACAGCTATTTCATCTTTTGAAGTGTACTCTATGATTTCGGCGCATAAGTTCGAAGAACGAATAGTTCCTAAGTTCTTTTGATTTGATTTTCTATTGGCATGATCTTTATAGAGCATATAAGGCGTCCCTGTTTCGATTTGAGATTCTAGAATTTTAAACCATAATTTTCGAGCATCAATTTGCTTTCGACCTTTATTTTCAGATTCATAATGCTCATAAAGCTTTTCAAATTTTTCTCCATGGATATCATAAAGACTAGGACACTCATTGGGGCACATCAAGGTCCATTTCTCATCATTTTCCACTCTTTTCATAAATAAATCAGGCACCCACATGGCATAAAATAAATCTCGCGCACGCATTTCTTCTTTTCCATGATTCTTTTTTAAGTCAAGAAATTCTAAAATATCTGCATGCCAGGGCTCGATATAAATAGCAAAAGATCCTTTTCGTTTCCCCCCCCCCTGATCAACATACCTTGCGGTATCATTAAAGACACGGAGCATAGGAACAATTCCATTAGAGGTGCCATTGGTTCCAGCAATATAGGAACCAGTAGCCCTGATGTTGTGAACGGATAAGCCAATTCCTCCAGCAGATTGAGAAATTTTCGCAGTTTGTTTTAGTGTGTTGTAGATGCCTTCTATACTATCGTCTTGCATGGTCAATAAAAAACAAGAAGACATTTGAGGTTTTGGAGTGCCAGAATTGAATAAAGTCGGTGTTGCATGAGTAAAATAGCGTTTGGACATCATTTCATAAGTTTCCAAAACGGCCTCAATATCATCAAAGTGTATCCCTACACTAACTCTCATGAGCATGTGTTGTGGCCGTTCTACCACTTGATTATTAATTCTCAGTAGATAGGATCGCTCTAGGGTTTTAAACCCGAAATAATCATAGTCATAATCTCGACTAGTGATAATATGAGAATCTAGTTTTTCAGCATTATTTTCAATGATTTTATAGACTTCATCCGAAAGTAGTGGCGCTTTTTTATTGGTTTTAGGATTGACATACGAATAGAGGGACTCCATGGTTTTGGAAAATGACTTTTCTGTGTTTTTATGGAGGTTAGAAACAGCAATTCGGGCAGCTAAAAGGGCATAATCTGGATGCGTTGTGGCTAGAGTAGCAGCGATTTCAGCAGCTAAATTGTCTAGTTCTGAGGTGGTAACCCCATCATACATTCCCTCGATGACTTTTAAAGTCACACGTACTGGCTCAACGATATCACTTAAACCATAACACAACTGAGCTACCCGCGCAGTAATTTTATCTAGCATGACGGCTTCTTTCCGCCCACCTCTTTTTATGACAAACATTGCTCTATATTGATTTAATGGGTTCTAGGGGTATTAAAATTCTTCATCAGTGCCAAATTCTTTGATACCTGAAGCGATATCACTAGCCGATCTTTTGACCCCTGCCTTTTGATATTCAGCAACTTTCTTTTCAAAAAAGTTGGTTTTCCCTTCGATAGAAATGATTTCCATGAAATCAAATGGATTTTCCACATGGTATTCTTTTTCTACTTCCAATTGAACGAGCAATCGGTCGGTAACAAATTCAAGATATTGTGTCATCAGATTAGCATTCATACCAATCAATCGGACAGGAAGAGATTCTGTGATGAATTCTCGTTCGATATTTAAGGCATCGACTAGAATTTCTCGAATTCTATTTTTAGGGACTTTATTAACCAAATGGTTGTTATGGACATGCACAGCAAAGTCACAATGCATTCCTTCATCTCGAGAAATCAATTCATTGGAGAAAGTCAACCCCGGCATCAATCCTCTTTTTTTGAGCCAAAAAATAGAACAAAATGCACCAGAAAAGAAAATTCCTTCAACGGCTGCAAAAGCAATCAAGCGTTCAGCAAAAGAATCTGACTCAATCCATTTTAGTGCCCAATCCGCTTTCTTTTTAATAGCTGGGAACACTTCAATAGCTTTAAATAGCCGGTCTTTTTCTTCGGGATCTTCGACATACGTTTCAATTAATAATGAATAGGTTTCGGAATGAATGTTTTCCATCATGATTTGAAACCCATAAAAAAACTTTGCTTCAGTGAATTGCACTTCATTGACAAAATTTTCAGCTAAATTTTCATTAACAATACCATCGGAAGCGGCGAAAAAAGCCAATATATGCTTGATGAAGTACCGTTCGTCATCATTCAATTTATCATTCCAGTCGGTGATATCATTACTCAAGTCAATTTCTTCAGCGGTCCAAAAACTAGCTTCACAGATTTTATACCAAGTCCAAAGATCGATGTGTTGGATTGGAAAAATGACGAATCGATCTTTGTTTTCTTTTAATATGGGTTCCATTTGCGACATCAGAATTTATTTAAAATGTTGTTTTTCTTGAGGGTATAAAGTATATTTTAGTTCAAAAAAGAGAACCCTAAAGTAAATGAATTTCTAAGAATACACCATTCAGAATTTAACATATAATCTAAACCAATACTTGTAGATAATATAAGCCCAATGCATACTTCAACCGGATAGACATAAAATAAGGATAAACGGTAAGCTATTGTTCAATAAAAACGCAACAGATTAAATTTTTAGACTATAAAAAAAAGAATCACACACTAAAGTGGCAGATTATTTCCAAATCAGGTTATAAGCCCATTGACTTTCTTTTTCAGTTATCAAAAAACCATCAACCGAAAACAGTCTTCTTTTGGGCCATTTTATAGATTCAAACTCTATTTTGAATGCTCCTATTTTGGGGGAACCTTACATATTGGCTAGGCAACGGTATGGAGTCATTCGATAATGTCGTATCTTCATCAATAAGCTTAAAACCAGTTATTAAAAAAGAAATGAAAACTATTGTTCTACAATCTGAAAAAAATGAAAAAGAAACCACTCGGACCATTAAAACCAAAACCATCAGCATGATCGATTTACAACCTGGCCATATTGTGGATTTAGAATCCATCAGTAAGGACTATGTTTATGGTTCTCGATGGACTGAAAAAATTTTATTGAATAATGGCTGCCCTCGTGATTATTGGGATGAGGTGGACCGTTATGTATTGGTTCATGAAGTTGGTAATCTCCATCTATGGTTTACGATTTCCCAAGAACCTCATCGAAATTGCTATTTAAAACAACAATTAGGATTTCGTATTGATGTGGTTTCATCTTCAAAAGATAAAAAAGAAATTCTTTCTCGACTGGAATATGAGGTCAAGAGGAAACAATATCATTTTGATAGAGTAAAAGATACAAAATCAAAGGTTGAATCTTAGACTGGAAAGGGAGTCAAGAAGTTTATGGATAAATCCTATGATGAACAGTGTTATTTTAATCATTGAAGAGACTCTTTTAATGGCCCTAAGGGGGATCCCCTTAACCCTTTTATGTATGAACCCATTATAGATGGGTTGGATGAACCCCCTATAAAAACACACAAGAGAGTCGTCGATGAAATATGATTTATTCATTAAGTTGTTCTTTGTCCCAATTTAAGAGATGATATTGATTCTCTATCCAAAATTGTTGGCGAATATTTGAAAAACTTCATTAGTCACATAAATAATGTCTAGTTGTTTAATATATAAATTGGACATTTTATATTTTTCGAAAAGTACAATTAATTGAAAACCACCCTATTTATAAAGGATAATATAAAGAGATTTCCAAAAGGGTATTTTTCACTTATAAGAATTTTAAACCCAATGTGAATAATAGGGAGGCTATTATCAAAGTGTTGAACAGACTTAGTAAAATCAAGAAAAATCGAAAAACTCTCAAAAAGAAAATACTATAAACCGAAAACCACCATTTTCGGCACTCTAGATCCAGAGCAAACGCAGATTGTAAAAGACCTTTTGCAAAAAGACGGGAAATTGGTTATTTAATAGGAACTAGTACTTATAACGCTCTTAGTTTAACAACACAAATCCCCAATACGATTCAAATTGGTAAAAATGATGTGCGCCCAGCATTTACAAGGGGTCGCTATACCATATCCATTCATCAAAAAAAACATCATCACCGGAGAGAATATTTTCTTACTACAAATAGTAGACATTCTGCGCAACATAAAAAAATACTAGATGCTACAATACAATCAGTATGTAAGAGAATGTTAGAAATAATAAAAAACTTATCTAGTGAAGATCAAGGAAAACTTGTGAGATTGGCTAAAAATACCCCCCTATACAAGGGCATTATTGGGATCTATTTTGGAAACCATTGGAAATAGTGAATTAACAGACAAGTTACGTCTCACGTTAAACCCCATCAGTACTTACAATATTCCCAAAGTGAATGAAGTATTAACTAAAGCAGAAAATTGGAGCATTAAATGAAACTACACAACAATATCGATTTGTTTAAAGGTGCCATTCGCGTGACTGCCAAAAGATTAGACATTCTTGATATTTATGTGAAAAAAGATTACTAGGTTACTTACGCTCTGAAACTTATTTTTAATAGTGAACTAAGTGAAGAAACGGTGTTTAAAGGGGGAACTTCACCATCAAAATGTTATGGTTTAATTGATCGTTTTTCTGAAGACATAGATTTGGTTGTATTTAAGGAAAGAAAATGAAATGCCTAACCAACTCAAGAAGAAAATAAGACACATCAGTAAGATACTAAGCTTGTATCTACCCGAGGTGGATGTTGATGATATCACTCAAAAAAAGGAATGAACCGCAAAACAGATCACGTCTATAAGAAAGCTTTTGATGGTCCTTTTAGCCAAGTTAGAGACAAAATCATTGTGGAAGCTTCTTGGCTCGGCAGCTTTAATTCATATACCCTAAAAAACGGTTAGTTCTTATGAGCACGATATGATGAGTGATAAAAAACAACTTCAGTTGATTGCACAATACGAATTACAACCTTCTAAACTAAATGTACTTGAACCAAAAAGAACCCTCTGTGAAAAAATAATGAGTTTGGTACGTTTTTCTTATGTCGACAATCCGATCATACACTTAAAGAAAAAAATAAGACATGTATACGACCTATGTCTCATGTTACAAAACTCTGAAATTAGGGCTTTTTCAACTCTAATGCGTTTGAAGAACTACTATTAGATGTTCTCCAAAAGGATGTGAAGAACTATAAAAGCAATAACCAAGGGTTATCGAAACATCCGAATGAGTCCTATTTTTCTCGAACATAGCAGATACATGGAATCAGTTAAAAGGGGCTTATTCTATTGAATTAAGAGACTTTGTGTTCACTATGTGGAAGATTTCCCAACGAGGAAAAAATCCAAGAAGTACTTCAAAAAATTAAAAACTGATTAATGAAAGTTAGTTGGAGCCTAAAAATGAACCCTTAACGCTTTTGTTTCGAACAAATTGATTTTACCCACCTATTTGAAGATGGTAATTATTCTAGTTACTAGTGAAATTTATAGATTGTTGTTGGTTAATGGGAATGATTAATCGGTACAAAAAGTTTTTTGTAATTCACCTCGTTTTAAATAAAAAAGTAGTTTATGACGGGTTACAAAATACAAGTTAAAAATCAAGATTCATCTTGGATTTCGGTTGTCATTGGAGGGTTATTCACTCGAGTAATGCGCTTACTAAAAACTAAAATCATCAATACCCCTGTGCTAATCGCTGTATCGGCGATATTAAATACATATTGAAAAAAGGTGTAGGATTCACCTCCCAAAAACGGAACCCATTGTGGCCAAACCCAAGTGACCAAGGGGAATTGTATAAAGTCTACCACATGTCCTAAAAAGAGTGGGGCATAACCTTGTTGGGGTAAAAATTCAGCGACTTGTCCATAGCTGTGTGAAAAAACAATGCCATAAAACACAGAGTCGATTAAATTTCCAAGGGCTCCCGCAAAAATCAAAGCCACCGACCACTTTAATAAACGAGATTGCTTTTGGATCACTCTAAAAAATAACCATAATCCAATCCCCGTAATGACAATAATTCGAAAAAAAGTGAGAATTAATTTAGCCGTATCTTCATCTCCAATCGGAATGATATCACTGACTCTTGTTCCAAGAGCCATCCCTGGATTCTCAACAAATAACACTCTAAAAAATCCCCAATCGATAATCGACGGTGAGAGATAACTGCTGATGGGGTGATTGAGTTTGATATAAAATTTGAGACCCTGATCTAGTAGCAAAACCCCCAAAATGACCAATACCACCCAATGAATGCTTACCTTTTTTAATATCACGTTAACTTTTCTTGTCAAGGGCTAAAAATAGAAACTTACAGTTCTTAATGAAAGACATCTCCCCAAGAAGTCCCGATATCTAAATTGGATGCATACCCTATATCATAATGGGTTGAAACTAGTCCATGTTTGCTGAAAGCATTAACATTGATTAATTCATTGGATACACAAATATTGGCCTCTATGGATTCTATAGAACTCTTGAGCGTCATGGCTTCGAATGAGCAAAATCCAGATTTTAATTGAAGATGGATATGGTCAAGATCTCCTTTGATATTTACTTGACAATGACCAACCATTATATGAAGATTTAATCCACTAGGAACTATAAGTTTTGCTGTAGTGGCATATAGTTTATGAGCACTTAATTTATCGCCGATAAATTCAAAATTTGGATTAGGTTTTTCATGAGCAATTAAGATATCATTTGATTTATTAAATGTAATCGTACTTGCAGCTTGATACTCTCCAAAACGACCATAGGTCAATTCAATTTCAGTGGCAGCATCGGAACCCATGACTTCTAGTTGATGAACCCATGGCAAATGAAACTCTGCACGAGAGGTGTCATCGATAGAAATTTGCTTACTGAAAATGGACTGCCCAGATAACGAACATCCAATTCCCAAATAAATAAAAAGTAGTGCTATTTTTATTTTTTTCTCTTTTTAGCTTCTATTGATAAAGTAGCATGCGGAACCAATAATAGCCTTTCTCGATTGATCAATTTCCCAGTAACTCTACAAATGCCATAGGTTTTATTTTCAATACGCACCAAGGCATTCTTTAAATCGCGTATAAATTTTTCTTGTCGTAGGGCCAATTGAGCATTGGCTTCCTTAGATAAAGTGGTAGAACCTTCTTCATAGGCTTTAAAAGTAGGCGAGGTATCTTCTGTTCCATTATTGCTATCGTTCATGAACGCTCTTTTAAGAAATTCTAGTTCTTTTTGAGCATTATGAATTTTGGTTTCAATCAATTCTTTGAACTCTTCTAATTCTTGATCAGAGTATTTCAATTTTGTTTCAATGGTACTCATAATGCAGTTCTTTTAATCATTAAATTAATTTCATATTGGTCAATTGAAATCTTGTGGGCATTTTGTAAACTAATTTCAAAACTTAATTTTTTCGCAAGAGTTTCATTGACAATGTACTCATAATTTTGGTTAATGACCTCTTCTAAAAAATTGTTTTTTTCCAAAAATATTTCAATTCTATCAGTGATTTCAAATTTTTGGGATTTCCGAAGATTTTGAACTCGATTAACAAACTCTCTTGCAATGCCTTCAAATTTTAATTGTTGATTTATTCTCATATCCAAACTCAAGATAATCCCGTCATTCTGAATGACTTCCCACCCTTGAATATCTCTAAACTCTATGGCAACATCATCGAGTGTCACTTCAATTTGATTGCCGTCGATTTCTAAAAAAATAGATTCTTTGGATTCTAATTCTAAGATTTGATTTTGATTGAGTTGTTGAATTTGATTAGCGATTTTGGAAACTTGAGAACCATATTTTGGCCCAAGGGTTTTAAAATTTGGTTTTAGTTCTTTTTCTAAAATGGGGTGATTGCCATCGATGAGTTCAACCTCTTTGACATTGATTTCTGCTTTGATTTGATCAACAATGGAGTTCATTAGTTTTTTGTGATTATGATCAACAATAGGAATCAATAATTTTTGAAGTGGCTGACGCACTTTTATTTGGTGTGTTTTTCTCAGGGATAGTGCCAAAGAAGTGATGGTTCTTGCTAAATTGATTTTCTCCTCCAATGGTTTATCAATAAATATTGGATTGGCTTTGGGAAATGAATCAAGATGAACCGAAATTGCTTTATTTTTTTGATTGATGACCAAATCACAATAGAGACGATCCATATAGAATGGGGCAATGGGAGCACTTAGTTTGGCAATAGTAATCAAACAATGATGCAATACGCCGTAAGCCGATTGTTTGTCTTTGGTAAATTTATCTTTCCAAAATCGTCTTCTCGATAGTCTAACATACCAATTGCTGAGTTTTTCTAATACAAAATCAGAGATTTCTCGGGCCGCTTTGGTGGGTTCATAATCTTCAAAATAACAATCGACCCGATCAATCAAAGAATTGAGCTCTGAAAGAATCCAAGCATCTAATTCGGTAATGTTTTTTTGATGGATATTACAATGCTTACCTTGATACCTATCAATATTAGCATAAATGACAAAAAAGGAATAAATATTATAGAGCGTATGGAAAAACTTTTTTCTGATTTGATCAATGCCTTGGGCATTAAATCTAAAATCGTCCCAAGGATTAGCGTTAGAAATTAAATACCAACGCAACGCATCAGGCCCATAGGTCTCCAAGGTTTCGAATGGATTCACAGAGTTTCCAAGTTTTTTAGCCATTTTCCGACCGAATGGGTCTAGAATCAAACCGTTGGAAACGACATTTTTATAGGTAATACGATCAAATACTAGGGCTCCGATGGCATGGAGGGTATAAAACCATCCTCTAGTTTGATCAACCCCTTCTGCGATATAGTCGGCGGGATAAAATTCATTATGGTCTATTTTACTTTTATTTTCAAATGGATAATGCCATTGAGCATAAGGCATGGATCCGGAATCAAACCATACATCAATTAAATCGGATTCTCGATACATTGGCAACCCATCATCTGTCGAAAGAATAATTTGATCGACCACATGACTATGAAAATCGATCTTATCATAGTTTTCTTTTGAATAGTCGCCTACTTTAAAATCAGCAAATGGATTAGAATTCATAAGCCCTTTTTTGATTGAAAATTCAATGCCATCAATCAATTCCGATAGGGAGCCGATGACTTTGGTTTCTTTCTGGTCTTTAGTTCTCCATATGGGCAGGGGGGTTCCCCAAAATCGAGATCTTGATAAATTCCAATCACTAGCATTTGCCAACCAATTGGCAAAGCGCTTTTGACCTGTTGCTTTTGGTTTCCAATTAATTTGCTGATTTAAGGAAACCATTTTTTCTCTAATAGAAGAAACCTTAATAAACCATGAATTTAAGGGATAATAAAGTATTGGTTTATCCGTTCGCCAACAATGAGGATATGAGTGGCTATATTTTTCAACCCAAAAAGCTCGGTTATCTTGTTTTAATACAATGGCTATTTCAGTATCTACCGATTTTTCTGGTTCTTGTCCTTCTCTGTAAAATTGATGTTTAACGAATTTACCTGACAAAGAGCCCATTTGAGAAACAAAACGCCCTTTTAAATCCACCAAAGGAACTAGTTCATTATTTTTATCTCTAACCAAAAGTGCGGGAACAGAGGGGGATGCTTGTTGAGCTACTTTCATGTCATCAACACCAAATGTTGGGGCTGTATGAACAATTCCTGATCCTTCTTGGGTGGTTACAAAATCGCCACTGATGATTCTATATGCGTTTTCGGGATTTTGAGCCGGTTCCGGCCCTTCCTTCCATAATTTATGATAACGAATGCCCATTAAATCGGCCCCAACTATTTGGTTTAATTTTACATAGGGAAGGCCTTTTTTACTTGGTTTAAGAGCATTGAAGTCTTCGATATTTTGTAATTCATAGTAGGGGGTTTTCAACAGCTTATTTTGTAATCCTGAAGCATAAATAATTCGTATTTTTTTAAAAGTATATTGATTATATGTCAAGACAATGTTATACTTGATTTTGGGACCTACCGTTAAAGCGGTATTGGAAGGGAGCGTCCATGGGGTGGTCGTCCAAGCTAAAAAATACAAGGGCACCGAATCTCTTAAAACGTTGGGTAGACTCGCATCAACCGCTTTAAACTGTGCTGTAATTGAAACATCTTTTATTGGTTTATAAGCATCGGGTTGATTTAATTCATGCGTTGATAAGCCTGTACCAGCCATAGGAGAATAAGGCTGGATAGTATAACTTTTATAGAGCAATCCCTGATTGTAAATCTGTTGTAGTAGCCACCAAACGGATTCAATATATTTTGGCTGGTAGGTGATGTATGGATTTTCCATATCGACCCAAAACCCAATATGCTTGGTCAATTGGTTCCATGCATCGGTATAACGCATCACTGCTTTTTGACATTCTTGATTGTATTGTTGAACAGAAATTTTTTTACCAATGTCTTCTTTAGTAATCCCTAATTGTTTTTCAACCTGTAGTTCAACGGGTAACCCATGAGTATCCCAGCCAGCTTTACGTTCAACCTTGAATCCTTTTTGGGTTTTGTATCGACAAAAAAGGTCTTTAATGGTCCGAGCCATCACATGATGAATACCGGGCATTCCATTGGCTGAAGGGGGGCCTTCATAGAATACATATGAAGGAGAATTCTTCTTGGAATCGATGCTTTTTTGAAAGACTTTTTCAATGTCCCATGATTTCAGTACCTGATTGGCAACCTTCCCAAGATCCAAATCATCATATTCAGGAAACTGAGACATTTTCTAAATTTAGGAATGCGAAAATAAGCAAACTTGTACCCTATATTTTACTCAACCTAACCTTCTTGGTGAATTATCTGATCACGAAAAAATGAGTGGACTTAGATAAGTAAATTTAGAAATCAAATACACAAGTCATCAATCAACAGCCCAATCAGTAATTGGTCTGTGTTCTAGAAAATGCTATATCCATTATAATCTCAAACATTGTATTTTAGGATTACAAAACCGTACATTATGAGCAATCCTCACTTTTAGAATTCATCGAAACAGATATTTAGATCTTTGAGCAGATTAAAAGTATTCCCATAATCAACATTGTATCTCTCTCAGAGATCTAGAGTTTTTATATCTTTTTTTGAATTCGGAGCACGAACTTCGTTTGTAATCACTTGATATCCTAGAACTTTAGTTACTGCTATTAACCAAACATCTGCTCTATTAAAAAACTTATCAATGGCGCGCTATTTCTATATGGTGTTGTCGTTTTGATATCATTCATCATGTGCTTGCCAAAGTGTATTATGTTTTGAAATATCAATGAAAAAATGATATGGAACCTTGTCTTTTATCCATTGAACTACATCTTCTGATGTTATTTCTCGCCCGACTAAATCGATGCTGGAAAGGCTCCCCTTTTCACTAAAATATTATACTACTTCAAAATATAGGATAAATGTGAAACGAGTAATAACTATTCACTGCGCTTACAAAAACGTCTGTATCCAACAAATATTTTTGATGTATCATTATTGAAAAGGGATTCCTAACTCCTCTTCGGAATAATTTTTAAAAACATCTCTTTTTTCTCCCATTAAATCGAATGCTTTTTGATATCCTAACCACCCTTCCCTTGTTGCGATGGCAAGCTCAGTGGCAAATAATTTCCCTACCTTAAAATTCAGATTCTTATAATAATTCCACTACCCTTTGATTTTGTCTTATTGGATTTGCTAAGACTAGAATAATTTTCATGAAATTCTAAATATTCCTTTTTACTTATGAATTCACACTCCAATGCTCTGAGACCAATAACGATGGGACTTACTTTGAATTTATTGGCTATGTTTTTGTATCGATTAGGGAATTGAGAACTTTTATTTCAATCTTCTTTGAAATGATTTTTTACCACCAATAGCTCAGGTGCAACTTTGTTGCATCATTGTCCTATAGTTGAATGATTAGAGGATAAAAACTTAAACCCTGAGATTTTCCCTCTTCGCCAAGCCAACTATGGGCTAGTTCATGAGCTAGGATAAACATTTGGGCTGATTTTGAGTCGGCCCCGTTAACGAATATGAGAGGGTCATAATTATCCACTAACGCAAACCCACGGAATTCTTCAACTCTCAGTTTACGATTATGATTACTTCCTACCACATCATTAATCACAGCCATGATTCTTAAATCTTCAATTTTTGATCGAAACTTTCACACAGCCTTTTCTATTGAGCTAATCGATTGTAGCCAATCTTGATTGATGCTCAGTTGGTTTCTATTTTTTTCTACAGATTCCGGATTATCTGTTAAACAAGCAGTTCCAACAAGATCTAAAGCTCCAGCGTCTATTACTTTGAATCGTTCAGACAACCAATCTTGCCTTCTTTACATCTCATAAATCGGGCTTCTAAGATGAAGGCTTATCTTCTGATGGGATGATTTAGATATTGTACGATAATATAAAATGGAAGTTTTTTCTTTTGGAACTTCCGATAGAAAAAAGTATCATAGTGGCGTATAGGTTTGTTTGGCAAACTTTTTCAACTGCTTGAAAATCAGTGATTTTTCACCATGAATCCAATGAAAGAGTTGCAGCGGTTTTTTAGATAATCGCCTATTTGAAGGTTATTTCGTTTAATCGTCCAACGAAGCAAATCTAGAGAAACATCGATTCTTGACATCATTATATTATTTCAACAAGTAGTCCTTGATATATGCTTTGTGCGTTTTAGTTCGTTTTGAGTAGAGGTTCTTCTTAAGATTTAACTGCTCTGATTTTTAAAGTGTTGTAAAGACGTAAGTATAGTTACGTCTAATTTAAGTTCAATCATACCATATTAAGTAATTCTTTTTGAAGTTAGGTTTCCTAATCTAAACAGATTCCTAATACTAAGTTGCGGTTTAGATTACTTTTTAAAGTCATGAAATAATTTTTGTTGTTTACACTGTAGTTACTTTCTATAAAAGGAAATCCGGGAAAATCAAGTACCTAAAATACAGAAAACCAATTGGTATAAATTGCCTGGAGCCTCGTTCAAAATTGGTAGTGTAATCCGATTTTAAAGTTTCGACCGGGGGAAGAAATTCCTGAAGCAAAGGGCTTGTAGTGAATATCAAAAATATTTTCAAATCCTAGTTTGATGATGGCCTTTTTGGTAATTTGAACTTGACTATTAAAATTAAGCGTCATCCATGAAGGAGTTCCATGGTATGAGTATTTTCCATCACCTAAATTTCGAGGAGTTTCTTCAAGACCATCTTCGCCTCCTATACTGTAATCTTTAGGACTTTTGGCATCACTAAATTCAAGCCCTAAAAAAGCTCGAAACTTATGATGATGGAATTCCAACTTGGTAGAACCAAATAAAGGAGAAATAGATGGTAAAGGACCGTAGGTATCATGTTTAATGCTTTCGGTATAGGTTAAACTAGAAAGAAGATCTAAATGTTTAAATAAAGTAATCCTAGTATCAAAAGTCGCTCCATAAAGGTATCGATCTCCGAGATTTTTATTAGCGATGGTTCGGAGTTCTTGATCATTATAAAGTATGGTGCTTTTATCTTCGGTGGATTCATCCGTAATAATTTGGAACTGATCTCTTCCAATATGTCGTGAAAGGATTGTCCCATACGCTCTAATGGAAATAAAGTTATTCGATTGATTGAATCGTTTGTCGATACCAATATCTAAATTGTAAGCATATTCTGCCTTTAAAAAATTATTTGGAACTAATAAATCAAGACCACTTTGTCGAATTTTTCCTAAATCATCGATATTAGGACTACGAAATCCACTCGATAAGATAAAATTCCATTGTATCTGATTATTTGGACGATAGATTAATGAAACGGTTTCACTAGAAACAATATTAATAACATGGGTTTGGTCAAGCAAAGCATCGATATTCGCAATGTCATTCCATTTGGCAAATACTTCAACATAATTCATTCGAAATCCTATATTCAAACTGAATTTTGGATTGAATTTCCATACCCAATTGGCATAGGCAGCCATTGTTCCCAAATAACTATAATCACTAGGATATCGACTTGGAATGGCTCTCGAACCAAAAATAGCAATGATAGGCACATCCAAAATAGAATTTGTTATTTCTATAAGATTAGGGTCATAAGGTGTATCCAATATAGTTTCATCATAAGCGATTGTATAAGCAAGAGCAAATGAACTAACGGTATTCAATGTGGCTTCCAATCCATAAGAAAACTTATGAGTTTCATTGATTTTGAAATCAAAGTCGGCATTCAAACTAAACACATCAACATCTTCTTCTTGAATATTTCGTTCCAATGAAGTGAACAACCGGTTGATGCGAGATTCTTTAACGTTTTGATATCCTATGGTAATGATTCCCTTATTTAAAACAATCCAATTAGAATAAAACTTATATTGTCCACTGAGTAAAAATCTTTTTTGGGGACCATAATACCATTCGGCATATCGTAAAAAATCATTTCGGGTTTCAACTAGACGATCAAATCGTGGGATATCAGTCGTGGTAGAAAATTGAAGGTTTAAAGCAAGTTGTTGATCGGTATCTAGTTGATAAATAAATTTTTGAAAAATATCCAATTGTTGATATCCTGAATTTTTTTGAATTAAAGGATCCGGATTGATAATGATATTTGGAGCAAAAATATCGCGATTACTTCTCGAGTAAAGAGGGACCAATCCCCAATGTTTGAATCCATGGTTTCGAACAGCCCCCATTTTGATATCACCAAAATCAGAATAAGTAAAACTGGTCAGTGACCCCCATTTTTCAAACCCCCATTCAAGTGAAATATTATTGATAATTTGCTTATCAGCAGTACTCAAATTACTATTGAGAGTGAAATTATTATGCCCATCAGCATTCAATCGAGGGGTTTTGGTATAGTAATGGACGACCCCCCCTAGCCCATCAGAGCCATAACCTACTGAAGAAGAACCAAAAGTCACTTCGACCCTTTCTATGGTATGAGGGTCAATAGATAACGCGTAGTGATGATGTCCAGATCGGTAAATAGCATTGTTCATTCGTATACCATCAACAACCATGAGAATTCGATTGGCTTCAAGTCCTCTCAATACAGGACTTCCTCCGCCACCTTGAGACTTCTGCAACCGAACTCCCGGACTGAGTCTCATCAATTCTGCACCAGTAGAAGGACGAAAAAACTCGATGTCTCGTTTGGAGATGATACTGACTTTTTCAGCCACTTGATTTCTTGAAATTTCACTCCGAGCGACCGATAATATAATTTCATTAAGTGATTTAGGTTCTTGTTCTAATGATACATGAATATTTATTTGAGATGAATCGTTGACAAATTGGTAGTCTTGATAACCCAATCTTGAAATAGTCAATAAATCTCCAGAATTTAAGTCGCTGATGTTGGCTATCCCTTGAGCATCCGTAATGGTTGAATTCAGTTCTTGATCGACAATCACTACGGATTCTAATGGCTCTTGGGTTTGACGATCTTTGATAATGATAGTTTGGGAATATCCTAAAATTCCAATCCCAAAGAATCCAAGAGTAAAGCTCAATTTAACTAGCGATGACTTCATGTAATAGTTTGATTGAATAAGGAACCTTAAAGTTTAAAAAATGGTGACTATAGTAGTCAAAGACACTTTTAAGCATCTGTTTTTGCTCTAAAGGATTAAAACTCCTAAACTTAAGTTCATCAAAACTTGTACCTAGAAAATATAACCACATATCCTTTTGAAGCCCTTCTAAATAGTTTCCTCGAGGCAATTGATCTGTTAATTGAGATTTTTCCAAATCAAAATATATCGCATTACGATTCCTTATATCAGGGAAATAGCCCAAGTGCTTGGTAATATCGACTAAAAACTTCAAGAAGAAAGAATCAACTCCATCATGATGGTCATACCATTTTAAATTTTCAGCAACAAAATTGTAAAGTTGTGTGTTAACCCCATCTTCCTTTCTCAGTAATTGATACAATAATTCAAACAAAAACAGAATGATTGTTTTTTTTTGATAATTGATTGGAATTTTCTTATATATATAGGCCATTCGAGCTTCTTTTAAATACCCTAGCTGATCACTAGGATATTTTTTAGTCACTATTTCTAATATATTGGTGGTTTGAAAAAGAGCCTTTTTTAATCTTGGTTTATTTCTGAATTTTCGAATTCCTTTCAAAATATAAGATTGATACCCAAATTGTTTGGTATAACAATTGACAATCAAAGAACTTTCACCGAAGTGTAGGGTCCGTAAAATGAGTGCTTGAACCACAATCATTGGCAATTTTAAACTTACACAACACCTTGTGCTAACATCGCATCTGCAACTTTAATAAATCCGGCAATATTGGCTCCTTTGACATAATTAATCTTTTTTTTCACTAGGCCATAATCCAAACAAGATTGGTGAATATCATTCATAATGACTTTTAGACGTTCATCGACTTGTTCTCTAGTCCAACTGAAACGAAGAGAATTCTGAGCCATTTCCAATCCTGAAACAGCCACCCCTCCAGCATTGGATGCTTTTCCAGGTGCAAACAGTACTTTGGAATTTAAAAATTGATTGATTGCTCCATGATCAGAGGGCATATTAGCACCTTCTCCAACAGCAATACATTGGTTTTTAATGAGTGCTTTGGCATCGTTTTCTAGCAATTCATTTTGAGTGGCGCAAGGAATTGCAATTTGACAAGGGACCTTCCAAGGTGTTTGTCCCTCATGGTAAGTGGCTCTAGGATATTGCCTAACATATTGTTTTATACGGTCTCTTTTATTGTTTTTTATATCCATAATGTATTGGAGTTTTTCTTGGTCAATGCCATCTTGATCAAAGATGTATCCGGAAGAATCAGACATGGTCAAAACCTTGGCTCCCATGGTAATGGCTTTTTCAGTGGCATATTGAGCCACATTACCAGAACCCGATACCACGACTGTTTTACCTTCAATGCTCTGACCGACATTTTGCAACATATTTTCTATAAAATACACCACCCCATAACCAGTGGCTTCAGACCGAATCAAAGATCCACCCCATGTGAGTCCTTTGCCAGTTAATACTCCTGTGAATTCATTTCTAAGACGTTTGTATTGCCCGAACATATAGCCGATTTCTCGACTACCCACACCAATATCTCCCGCTGGAATATCTCTGTTTGGACCAATATGCCTAGCTAGTTCGGTCATAAAACTTTGACAAAACCGCATCACATCAATATCGGATTTTCCTTTGGGATTAAAATCCGAACCACCTTTTCCACCACCCATGGGAAGGGTGGTTAAGGCATTTTTAAAAATTTGTTCAAATGCCAAAAATTTTAAAATACTCAGATTTACATTGGGATGAAAACGCAAGCCGCCTTTGTATGGTCCAATAGCAGAATTCATTTCTACTCGATAACCTCTATTGACCCGGATTTCTCCGGTTTCATCCACCCATGCCACCCGAAAGGAAATCACCCTTTCAGGCTCCACCATCCGCAGTAAAATATTTTGGCCGTAGTAGATTTTTTGTGAAACGATATAAGGAATAACGGTTTCGACTACCTCAGAAACGGCTTGCATAAATTCTGGTTGATTTCGATTCCGAGCTTCAACCGCATTTAAAAAATTATTGATGATTTTTTCCATGATGAATCTTTGGTCGATGTTGATTTAAAATAGAAGAAGTTTAAGGTCTAAAAAAGTGTCTGATAATTTTTTCAATGCTATCAAACCGTTGCAAGTTAATTTTGTCATTATAATCGGATGTTATATTGTGATCCGATAAAGCAAAATCCGTATATCCCCTTTTTTGAGCTTCTTTAATGCGAGTGTCTATTTTAGGAACGGCTCTGATTTCGCCGGATAAACCGATTTCAGCAGCAAAACAAACCCATTGAGATACGGCCAAATCAAAGTAACTTGAAAGAACAGCCATAATGACGGCTAAATCAATAGCGGGTTCTTCGACTCTGATTCCGCCAGTAATATTCACAAAAACATCCTGATCACCAAATGAAAACCCTACTTTTTTTTCCAAAATAGCTAGTAGCATATGAAGTCTTTTGCCATTAAATCCTGTCGAGCTCCTTTGAGGAGTTCCATAAACGGCTTTACTGACTAGAGCTTGTACTTCAATTAGTAAAGGACGAATCCCTTCAACAGTAACCGCAATGGAATACCCACTAGATTGATCCCCTTTTTGGCTGATTAAAATTTCACTTGGATTATCAACGATGGTCAAGCCATCATGGTTCATTTGATAGATTCCTAGTTCGAAGGCAGGTCCAAATCGATTTTTTTGAGTTCTTAAAATACGGTGTGAATAATTTCGATCTCCTTCAAAAAGTAATACCGTGTCAACCATGTGTTCTAATACCTTAGGTCCTGCCAAATGTCCTTCTTTAGTGATATGGCCAATCAAGATCACTGGAATATTTTCGGTTTTAGCAAATTCTAATAATTGGGCGGTACAAGTTCGGACTTGAGTAATGGATGCCGCAGAAGAATCGACTAATGGGGTGGTCAAGGTTTGAATCGAATCGATGACGACCAACTGAGGAGATAATGGTTTTATTTGACTAAAAATATGATCGAGATTGGTTTGAGCCAATACATAACAATTATTTTTATTTTTCCCAATTCGATTAGAGCGTAATCTGATTTGTTGGGCACTTTCTTCACCACTGACATAAAGCACCTTTTGTGGAAGGTCTAATGAGATTTGCAAGAGTAAGGTGGACTTCCCAATACCAGGTTCTCCTCCAATTAAAATCATGGACCCTAAGACAATTCCTCCTCCCAAAACTCGATTAAATTCTTTATCCTTGGTCCGTATTCTAGGGCTGTTTTGAATTGCTATCTCTTCGATTTTAATCGGTTTCGATGTTTTTGACAAAACATCTGAATCAGCCCAGGTGTTAATCGGGGAATCGTCCACAACTTGTTTGATGATGGTTTGCCATTGATGACAAGAAGAACACTGGCCTTGCCATTGGAGGTGCCGAGTCTCACAGGCTTGACAGACATATGTGGTTTTACTCTTTTTCATCAATTTAGGATCTAGAGGTCAAAGATTTATTGACAAGAGGTAAAGCCACAAAAGACAACCCTCCTATAACCACAACCAATACTGTCTGGATGGTCCAAACGATCCATCCAAAAGCCAAACCGTATTCTTGAGAAATATCCACAGAAATAAAATAGGCGCCAATAGCGAGAGGATATACCCCTAAGCCACCATTTGTTGTCGCAATGGTCAAAACCCCTATTATAAATGCTGGCAATAAAACATCTAAAGAAATATCATAGGTGTCTTGTATTGCAAATTTGACCACATAAAACATTAAGAAATACATCATCCAAATAAATATTGAATGAAGGATGTAAAATAATTTATTGGGCATTTGTGATAGGATTTGAACCCCCTGAATAAACTGATTATAAAAATTTCGAATTCGATTAGCCTTTTTGCTTTTAATTCTTTTTTTGAGATATTGGATTAGTCGGTATAGTAATATAAGGACAATTGAAATAATAAAAGCGGATTCTAACCAAGATTCAAGATTTTCAACCAAAATTTGATTGATAATCTTAACATTAAGAACAAAGGCAACTAAAATAAAAATCCCTAACATCAATAAATCAATTATACGTTCGGCAACGATATTTCCCATGGCCATAGCAAAAGGAACTTTTTCATAGCTTGCAATAGTTGAGGCTCTTAAAATCTCGCCACTTCTCGGAATCCCAATATTAGCCAAATAGGCTACCATGATGGACAAAAAATTATTGATTGTTTTTGTTTTATAACCCATAGGAGTCAACATGTAATGCCAACGAAAGGATCGGGATAAATGACTCAATAAGCCAAATAAAATCGACAATAAAACCACCCATGGGGGAGTTTGTAATAAATGAGTAAAAATATCTTGTCGTTCTTCGAAGGTCGTGACTCGATAAGTGATATAAATAAAAAATATCCCTAATACTAGGGGACCCAAGACTTTGATTATTTGAATGATTATTTTATTTTTTTTCAATGATGAGCCTGTGGGCGATTGATGGATGCTATGCAAAGTTGCTCAGTAACTTCAAAAAACTACCAATTATCAAACCCAATGGAATTGATCAAACAAAGATATCATTCTAATGTAAAGGGCATGATGGGTTAACAGCAGATTTCAATATTGTCAATCAATCGAATATTATGAGCATATACTGCTATACAACCTCGATAGGATTTGCCCTTTTGTGCTTTTGAAATGGGAATCAAGGTATGGGGTTCTACAATTTCAAAATAATCCAACTTTAAATTTGGTAATCGGTGGATGGTATTTGTAACGGTCCTCTTAATAAGATTAATGGGAGATGTTTCAATCGCTTTTTTAGCATATAATAGGGAGTGATAAATACTTTGAGACTGGATTCTCAACTCTTGCGATAATTTAATGTTTCGAGAACTCATGGCCAGCCCATGAGGTTCTCGAATGATAGGACAAGCCACTATTTTAGTCTTCCATTGAAGTTGGCGTTTTATTAAACGAAGAATCTGTAATTGTTGAAAATCTTTTTCTCCCAAATACATCTTGTGGGGTTGGATGATATCAATCAATATTTGAACCACGGTAGCTACGCCTTGAAAGTGATTAGGCCTTGCTCTTCCTTCCATATGTTGATCTAAACCCATAAAATCAAATTTTTTTGCCGTGATCTCTAAACCATAGATTTCTTTCGTTGTGGGCGTGAAGATCAATAAGTTTTTGCCATATCTAGTCAATTGTAATAAATCTTGGTCAAGCATCCTGGGATAATGATTTAAATCATCCTGATTATTGAACTGAGTTGGATTTATAAACAGGCTCACAATAGTTAATTCATTTTCCATCGTTGATTGATGGATCAGACTTAAATGTCCCTTGTGTAAGGCCCCCATCGTTGGGACAAACCCTAAACTAGAGGGCTCTTTTTTTTGAATTTCATCACGTAGTTTTTCTTTGGTTACGATGGGATGCATTGGTAGCATAAAATCGACAGCCAATTTAGCATCCTATAATCAAAGTCTTATGGTTGTTTTAACTTTGTAAATTGTTATGTCGCCAAAGACGAAGGTTTTAAAAGGTAAAAAAATACTGATAGTTTCATCAGATGTCGTGCCTTATATGCCTCAATCCATTTCAGCAGTAAAGGCCTTTGAACTAGGTAAGAGCATCAATCAAGCGGGGGGTCAAACGCGAATATTTATCCCCCGATATGGCTCGATTAATGAAAGAAGGCATCAGTTGCATGAAGTCATAAGACTCTCTGGAATTAATTTGGTGATTAATAATTATGATTATCCTTTGTATATTAAAGTAGCTTCGATTCCCAAGCTTCGTATGCAAGTATACTTTATCGATAGCGATGACTATTTTAAGCGAAAAGGCTATCTCAAAGACTCATCTGGAAAATATTTTTCAGATAATGATGAGCGCATGATATTCTTTACAAAAGGAGTTATTGAAACCGTAAAAAAGTTGAATTGGGTCCCTAATTATATTCACTTGCATGGCTGGTTTACTTCTTTATTTCCTTTGTACCTCAAAACCAAATACAAAGATGATTTGCTCTTCAAAAACAGCAAAATTATCAGTTCATTATATCAAGATGTTTTTTCTGGTCATTTGAATAAGCAATTCAATGAGAAACTAGAATATGATAAGATTTTTGATATTGGTTTAAACCATTCATCGATTGTAGATGCTTCCGAGTTATTATCCATAGGAATTAGATATTCCGATGGTGTTATCGTTGCCCAACAAGAGATTGATCAACAGTTAATTAAACAGATAAAAACAGAAAGAAAACCTCATTTAACTTCTGAAGAATCGAGTCAAGACCAACGTGTAATCGATTTTTTCAATCGTGAATTTTCATAGAGTTTATTCAAATAAGTGAAGCATTTCCTTAGATTTATTTGTTGCATCACGATGTTTGGTGTTTTGATGGGATGTGAGAGAGAATACCATATCGTTGGGAAATCTCTCTTCGAAGGACAGAAACTGATTTCGGGAAAACAACGGTTTCCAATTTATACTTTTCAAAGAAAAAATCTAGCCGTTCAAGCCAATGGACTACCGACTGCACAACTTGGGAAAATAGACCATCCGATTTTTGGTAGAAGCACTGCAAAAATCATATCTGCTTTAACGATATCAGACCGTCCTCGTTTTGGCGATTTTCATCAGCTTTCTGAAGACACTCAAGATGAAGTGATACAGGAAAATGAACGAGTAACGCAGGTGTTTTTAGAACTCCCTTTTTTTACAAACCAACAAGATACTGATCGTGATGGAGTGATTGACTCTAGAGATGTAGATCTCAATAATCCTAATAGCGATTCGGATGGTGATGGCATCACCGATTTTATTGAAAGCCAAAGAAATACCAATCCTTTATCAGAAGATAGTGATGGTGATGGCATCAATGACAATCAAGACACGGATAATACGGCTTATGATACAGAAAACCAAGTGTATACTATCGATTCAATCTATGGGAATCGGTTTGCTACGTTTAATTTAAAAGTTTATGAACTCACCTATTATCTCAATGAGCTCGATCCAACTGATAATTTTGAAAGTCAAGAAATTTATTATACCAACCAGGATCCATATAAACAAGGATTTGTTGGGGAATTATTGGCAGATCATCAGATGACTTTAGATTTTGAAGAAATCAGAATCAATTATGAATCTGATGATCCCAACACCCTCAATGTCGATGAAACCACAAGAGCAGAAACGCGATTAACTCCTAGAATACGAATCCCCTTAGACATCACTTTTTTTCAAAACCATGTTTTATCCAAAGAAGGGAGTTCAGAATTAGAGTCTACAGGGAGGTTTCGTGAATATTTCAAAGGAATTATCATCCAACCTAATGCTGATTCATTTTCTGATGATCTCTATATGATTCTTGATATGAATAGAGCTGTAATTCGAATTCATTATCAATATGATAAAATAGATTCTGATGATACTTCTCAAACAATTGTTGAAAAATCACAATTTCTTATCAATGTCAATGGTCTAAGATTAAATATATTAGAAAATCAAGCAATCAATGATCAAATCACAAAGCGAATCAATAGTTCAAAAGAAGGCACCCCTACCGATAAAATTTATATTCAAGGGGGGCAACTTCATGGAGTATTGAGACTTTTTGAAACCCAGACGGATGATCAACTCAATCAAACACTTCAAGAATTAAGAGCTAATTTTTGGTTAATCAACGAAGCTAGTATAGTGTTTCATGTAGATCCAACAACTCCTAAAGAATCATTCTTGGCAAGAAGATTATATCTCTATGACTACAACACGGGCATGCCATTGAGTGATTATGGTGAATTTCAAAATAATCAAAACACCAACAACCCAGATCCTAATAAAGAGAGATTTGGAGGTATTTTACAGCTAGATGAACAAGACAACCCCGTCTTATTTAAATTTCGCATCACCGATCATATTTTCAATATACTTAGAAATGATGCCCAAAATGTTGAATTAGGACTGGTTGCAATTTCAGACATCAATAATTTAGCCATTAGTCAAGCACTTAAATTAAATGATCAAACACAACCCATAGACTATCCTCAATCGGCCATCATTAATCCTTTGGGTATTGTTTTGGTGGGTTCTAATCCAGAGAGTTCTTTACAAAACAAAAAAGTTGAATTAGAAATCATCTATACTCAACTATAGTTTATGATGGTTTAATGAGCTCTTGAAATGCTTGGGATGTCATCTGGTTTGTCTTAGAATAGCGTTTTTCGTTTTAATCTACTCCATCAGTTTCATTATAGAAGTTATAGGGTGCTAGTAGCCAAATGGTTATGTTTTCTCTTTCACTAACTAAAGATGGATGCGGACTTATGAGGAGGTCAACATCTATAGCGTTTGACCATACTTTTGTTGAAAAAAGAGAAAGTAGTGGTAGAGTAAATAATTGACTTCATAACCATAATCGATTCTAGAATCATAATCAATTTGAAAGTCGTACAGTTTGGTATTGTAAAAACTCAAAACTCTTTGATTCCAACTCAAAACAAAGATTCTATTTTTAGTCTCGAGGTATTGTTGTGAATAAAAATTTCTTGGTTTGGCATTGGTCAGTACCCAGCTATTAAAGCCAACATCGATAATAATAATTTCATATTCAATTTCTTCATTAGCAATTCGAATCGTATCCTTGGCTCGCTCTACTTGAGCATTTGTTATGCAAGTAAAACAAATACTAAGAGCAAACACTAGATTTCGAATCATTGAATATAGAATTTTAAGCGTGATGACCAAAGGCAAGTTTCTCACATCGTAAAGTATTGAAAGGACCTATGGTTATCGATATATTGGATGAAAGACAACTTGAATGTTATAAAGAATGAGGAATCATGGTAGTGGTCACACTAGGAGCTAACAGTATTGGTTTTGGAATGGATTGCTTCAGAAATTAATTGGGCATGAATTCTAGAGTTTTCGATAAACCATTTGTTGGTTTTTAATCCTCCGCAAACCACTCCAGCTAAAAAAATACCTTCGATATTGGATTCCATCGTTTTTGGATTGTATTGAGGCGTTCTGTATGAATCTTTGTTGATTTTGATTAAAAGAGATTCTAAAAAATGATAGTTGGGTTTATAACCAGTCATGGCCAATACAAAGTCATTTGGAATTTCTTTCATGCTGTCAACCGTTTGAAAAATCAATGAATGGGGTTTGATTTCCAGTACAGTGGAATTAAAATAAGCGATGATTTCTTTTGTCTCAATCCGGTTGACAATATCGGGGCGAACCCAATACTTCACATTTTTACCAATTTCTGACTCACGAATAATCATTGTCACTGATTTTGCTCCTTTCCGATAGGTTTCCAAGGCAACATCAACTGCAGAATTTGCAGAACCGATGACCGCAACATCCATCGAATAAAATGGATGAGGTTCTTTATAATAATGGTGCACTTTAGGCAAGTCTTCGCCAGGCACATTCAATAGATAGGGATAATCGTAGAATCCGGTTGCAATGACTACATTTTGGGTTTTGTAGTTCTGCTTTGAAGTAACGATGGAATACCCTCCATTTAGCGAAAGGATTTCATACACTGGTTCATACAAATGGAGGTGTAAGTTCCAATTGGATGCCACCCGACGGTAGTATTCTAATGCTTCAAAACGAGTGGGTTTGGGATTATGAGATACAAAGGGAACATCACCTATTTCCAAGCGATCAGAAGTAGAAAAAAAGGTCATATTCAATGGATAATTGTATAGTGAATTGACCAAACATCCCTTTTCGATGATGATATAAGATAATCCTTTTTTAGTCGCTTCAATACCACAAGCCAAACCAATGGGCCCTCCTCCGATTATAATGACATCATGCACAGCGCAAAATTAAAGTCAAAAATCAAAAATAGACCGCAGTTTAAATGAAAAAGAGATTACAAGTGAATTTTGAAAGTCAAATCACGGGTTGTTGATTGGGGTTTAATCACTTTGCAATGAGTAATTGACGTAAAAAAAGACCTCCTACACAAACACCGAGACAAAATAATCCAATCCATAATCCAGCAAAAAGCCATAAAATCAATCCAATGATCACCCAATACAATGGGAAAACGATAGCGCCGAAAGCATATTTCATTGAATTATAAAATAACTGGGTATCAAAGAGATTGAGAACTGTTTTAAGAATTTGGTAAATAATCCAATTTGGAATTTCTAATAAATGGATTAACAAAGTGGATTTGATCTTTGGAGGTTTTTTGGGGTGATGGTGTGGCAATTCTTTTTTTAGAAGATGAAAATGGAATCGAGCGGATTTGTTGTCCACAAATCGCCATTGATCTTGGAACCCCTCTTCAATTTCAGGGAGCCATAAGTTTTTTTTAATTGCTTGAGTGAGTTCTTCTTTTAATTCGTTGATGATAATCGGCTGTTTTTTTACTTCCGAAAGAAAATTACGGACTAAAATGGGTTTCCCAAACACCAAATGTACCGTTCCTCTTGGAGCCGTCAAATGGCTGTAATTAAGTCCAATAGGCTGCAAATAGATGTCGGTTGACGGATATTCCCTTTGAGATTCCAATGCTAGTCGACTACTTCCTTTAGATAAGGGTTTTAGATATCGGTTTAAATTTTGTCCCGCTTCAGGAAACATGATGATGGATTTTTTATTTCCTAGAACTTCTCGGCACTGAACAAATAAATCTTGATTTTTTGAAAGTTGTCGGTACCCATCTTGCATCCGATAGACAGGAACCATGCCAATAGCACTTAAAAACCAAGAAAATCGTTTATGAAATACATCACTTCTAGTTAATGAAATGACCTTTCCGGGAGTGTATGCCCCTAATAGAAGGGCATCTAAAAATCCATTACAGTGATTGGCACAATAGATAATACCAGCATTTTTGGGGATGTTCTTTCTACCGTAAACGACCACTCTTTTAAAGTAAAGAATGTTAATAAATTTGCACGCACTTTTAATAGTGATATAGCAAAGTGATTTTGCAAGATGGTTTACAGAATTAAAAACTGACTTCAATGTTGGTTAAATTCGCATTTGTTTGTCGTGTTTGCTAAAAAAAACAAGGTCATATTTATGACTATGTAAATCATTTAACTACAAATAGATAAAAAACTAATGTAAAAACAATGAAAAAAAAGATTTTAATAACCTGCGCGACGGCTAGTCAAATATTTTTTCTTTTTCAGGGGCTTTCTTTAAGAGCTCAAATTTCGGGAAAAGTGCTTGATTCTGAAGGAATTCCAATCGTTTCTGCTTCTGTTGTCATTCAAAATCAATCGAATACCTTGACTGATTTTGATGGAAAATTCACCTTACCCACACCGAATTCGTTTCCAGTTATTTTGGGAGTTTATCAATCAGGATATGTGGCTAAAGAATTGGAGTTATTTGCTGAAAACCAAGAATTGGTGATATACCTTCAAGAGGGTCAAAATCTTGATGAAGTCATTGTAACTGCAGGACGAAGGCTTGAAAGAATCCAAGATGCTACTAATTCAGTATCGGTGATTTATGCAAGAGAAATAGCTAGCAAGCCACTACATAACCCCACCCTTTACTTAGAAAATTTAGCAGGTATAGACGTGCATCGACAATCAGGTAGTCGAGTGAATGTCAATTTGAGAGGACCTGCTGGCGTATTAACATCAGATGCTTATGTGATGCTTGACTATCGTGGAATTGTCCAAACGGGATTGAATGTGTTTGATCAAAATGCCACAACACTCAATGCACTTGATTTAGAGCGAGTGGAGGTGGTTCGAGGTCCTATTTCGAGTCTTTATGGACCAGGGGTTTCATCGGGAGTGGTGCATTTTCTTTCAAAAGATCCGTTTAAATATCCAGGAACCGAAATTGAACTCACGGGAGGAAATTTGGATACCTACAGAACCCAAATAAGAAGTGCAGGCACCAATGCAAAGAAAAATTTTGGCTATAAAATCAATATTGGATATCAGCAAAATGGAGAATGGGATGTCCCCATACAAAAGGGACTTGTAAACTCTGATGAAGAATTTGAAATTGATGAATATAATCCCTACAATACCTCTATTAGAGCGGATGGTTCATTGTATTTTAAACTTAATAATAATTTCAATATCACAACGGTTGGAGGAATCGCTAATATGAAAGTAAATTTTTGGACAGATCGTGGCCCAGTGTATCAAGATGCGAATGATATTTTCTTTCAAGCGCGAGCTCAAAACGATAATTTCTTTGTTCAACTTGTTTATAATTCCAATATCAACAACCCCGACGAAAAGGGGTTTCTTTATTATACTGGTGGGGAAGCAGTGATTGATCGCACTCAAACTGAAATCCAAATCCAATACAACAATCAACTATCATTCATCAATACCGAATATACTTTAGGCGTTGAAAGACGTTCGGGAAAATTTGATTCTCCAGCTATTTTTGGAAGAAACGATGTCAATGATGATTTAACCATTACGGGGGCATATTTGCAAACCAAATCAGAGATTCTTCCCCAATTGGATTTGGTATTATCTGGACGATTTGATCACTATGAATATAGTAGTGAAGTGAGTTTTTCACCCAATACTGCTTTGGTCTTCAACCCCAATCCAAAACATACCTTTAGAGCTTCATTTAGTCAAACATACATCACCCCTAGTGCAATTGAATTGTATACAGATTTTGTATTTATACCAGAGGAACGATTAGACCTATGGCTTTATGGCGGAAAAAACCCGATTAATATTCCAAGAGATCCTGAGATACAATTTTTAGAACCATTGATTCCAAATCAAACTGGTTTAGGGGTCAATTATGCTACGGTTGTTGGGATATTCCATCAACAATTCGGGATTCCCAATGCTAGTTTAGGGGGCTTAACGCCCTGGCAAGCTGTTGATGCTGGTGTTAATCGATTTGCTCAGAGTCTAGGAATAAATCCTAGTCTCTTGCCTAGTTTTTCTGGACATATGCAAAGCCAAGAATTATTAACAAAACTAGCCCTGGCAGGAGATATCACAACAGGAGCAACCATTGGTGTTAACGGTCAACCTCTTGAACCCAAGAGTACGAAAGAAGCCAAACTAAGAAGTGAAGTGAATTTTGAAATTGGGTGGAAAGGCATAATTGGAGATAAAGTTCAGTTATCATTAGATGTTTTTAATTTGACGGGGAGCGATTTCACTCTAATCAGACAGGTCACGCCACTAGTTGCATTTCCTAGTTTAAAAACCGACGTAAGAAATTCGATTAAAAATGGGGGTGGTTTAAATACTGTGATCCAAGCTCATATGTTGCAATATGTTCAAAATATTTATGGGGCATTGAGAGTGCCTTCAACGGGATTACCAGCCGGAGTTGTTGGTCCAAATCCCATCCCATCAGTCGATCAAGTCGTTCAGTTACTTTGGACAACAGCAGTTCAGCCACTGTATAATGGAGCTATTGAAGGCTTGGAGCAATTGGTTTATGGCCCCAATGGCGATCAAAATCAAGCAGGAGTGCTCGCTGTTGTACGCAGTGATAAAAATCCAAATCGAGAAAAACCTGTGGTGATTTATTCCTATTCTGATAGTAATATTGAAAAAGTATCCTATACGGGAATAGATTTTGGAAGTAGAATAACATTTAGTCAAGATATTTCAGCGTATGCCAATTATTCATGGGTCAGTCAAAATATATGGAGAGGTCAAGAACTGGGCCCCGAAGCAACGGAATCAGATTTTTTCGGCTTAAATAAACCAATACACCGTCTTCGCCTCGGGTTTAATTATAATCCTACCAATGGATTCAATTTCGGAATGGGATCTCTGTATTCTTCAAAATTTGAATCTTTATTGTCTCCGTTGTATGATGGAGAGGTTGATTCCAGGTTTATCGTCAATGCCAATGTCGGCTTGAGTCTAAAAGACTTTTCTATTTCTATGAATATAGATAATCTTTTCAATACCGAATATTCGCTGTACCCTCGGATGCCAAAAGTGGGAACACGAGTCCTTGCAACGGTTCGTTATCGGTTTTAAAAATTAACATCTTTTTGTAAACTCCTATGATAAAGGGGATTATATACTTAAGTTCCAAAGCTTTTGGTTACAAAACGACTTTTTATCGTGGGAATGGGATTGGAACATATTGTCTAGACTTATGAGGTATGAATCGTTAAAATGAGAGAAAAAGAATTGATTTCTTTATGTTCTGAATATTTGGAACGGACAGAATATGATACGAATTATCATGATTTTAATCGGATGGCTATCACTTATCATAGTTGTCGATTAGAAGGCATTCCTTATTCTCAAGTGGATACGATCATGATTTTAAAACATGCCATTTATCCTGATTATGTATCGAGTCCGCACTTGATTACTAGAGTGGAAGATCATCATCAAGCGTTGTTACGAATATTGCAAGATGCGGAAGAAAAAAAACCATTAAGAAAAGATTCGATTCAAGATCTTTCCGGACAAATTTTAAAAAATGAATCTTCGATTGTACGGGCGATCGGTGGAACGTTTGATCCACGAATCGGTGAATTTCGACGATGCTATGTCACGTATGGTGTTGAACCTCGTCGTTCTGGTTATGATTATACGACCGTTGTGAGACACACCATTGATCTGATAGAGGAAATTAATGAACGTATCCAAACATTGGAGAATGATATTTTTAAAATTTACCAATTAGCGTTTGAAGCTCAAATGCGATTGGTCACCATTCATCCATTTATTAATGGGAATAGTCGACTATCTCGATTATTGATGAATTATATCCAACATTATCATCAATGTCCTTTAAGTATTGTGTTATTAAAAGATAAACCGAAGTATTGGGCAGCTCTTTATCGTAGTCAAGATACCCGTGATGTGTCTTATTTTCAAGCATTTATGATGAATCAAACCATTCGATTTTTACAAGCCAGAGTGCAACAATGTCGTCCCCAAAAAGAAATTATTTTTACGACCTCAAAAAAAGCGATATTAGAAAAAAAATCAGATCTTGGTCATGAACGTTGAATTTGAATCTGCAATTCTACATGCGTATAGTGAATTTTTAGAACCGATGGTGGACTTAAAAAACTCCGATGGCTTTTGGAACTTAATGATATAATCCCCTTGATAAAATTTAGGAGGAAGTCTCTTATATTTGTGGCCGAAAAATTCAATAAAAGATGACCCAAACCACTGGTAAAGTTTCCCAAGTAATTGGGCCTGTGGTCGACGTGGTTTTTCCATCCGGAGGCCAATTACCCAAGATTTATGATTCTTTAGAAATCGAGCGTGAAGGAGGCGCTACATTGGTGCTAGAAGTACAGTCGCATATTGGTGAAGATACGGTTAGAACGATTTCGATGGATTCTACAGATGGACTTTATCGGGGACGTCGAGTCAAAGCCACCAATGCTCCTATTCAAATGCCAATTGGCGATGGGATTTATGGCCGTTTGTTCAATGTAGTTGGTGATGCTATTGATGGCATGTCGCCATTAGAAAAAAAAGGAGATCGTGGATTACCAATTCACCGTTCTGCCCCCGCTTTTAAAGAACTATCGACTTCAACTGAAGTCTTATTTACTGGTATTAAAGTCATTGATTTGATCGAGCCTTATGCCAAGGGAGGGAAGATTGGACTTTTTGGTGGTGCAGGAGTAGGCAAGACAGTACTGATACAAGAATTAATTAATAATATTGCTAAAGGACATGGTGGACTATCGGTTTTTGCGGGAGTAGGTGAACG
Source organism: Flavobacteriaceae bacterium (assembly GCA_965221765.1). Classification (GTDB taxonomy): domain Bacteria; phylum Bacteroidota; class Bacteroidia; order Flavobacteriales; family Flavobacteriaceae; genus Bin25. The sequence continues at coordinate 540,320 of OZ244911.1, read as the reverse complement.
AACTAGAGAAGGAAACGACTTGATGCGAGAAATGCTCGAATCGGGAATCGTTCGATACGGAGATGAATTTTTAAAGTCTATGGAAGAAGGGGGTTGGGATTTATCAAAAGTTGATTATCAAGAATTAAAAAATTCAAAGGCCACATTTGTTTTTGGTCAGATGAATGAACCACCAGGGGCTCGTGCGCGTGTGGCATTATCAGGATTGGCCATTGCAGAATATTTTAGAGATGGAGCCGGGGAGGCACAAGGAAAAGATGTGCTGTTCTTTGTTGACAATATTTTCCGTTTTACCCAAGCTGGTTCGGAAGTATCGGCCCTTTTAGGACGGATGCCTTCTGCTGTGGGTTATCAACCAACCCTATCAACTGAAATGGGTGCGATGCAAGAGCGGATTACGTCAACTAAAAAAGGATCCATAACCTCTGTTCAAGCTGTGTATGTGCCAGCCGATGATTTAACAGATCCGGCCCCCGCCACCACCTTTGCTCATTTAGATGCCACTACGGTTCTTTCAAGGAAATTATTTGAATTGGGGATCTTTCCAGCCATTGATCCATTGGCATCGACATCGCGCATTTTAATTCCCGAAGTGGTTGGTCAAGAGCACTATAATTGTGCTCAGCGAGTCAAAAAGTTGCTTCAACGCTATAAGGAATTACTAGATATCATCGCCATACTAGGCATGGATGAACTTTCTGAAGAAGATCGAACGGCTGTTGAAAGGGCTCGAAAAGTAGAGCGATTTTTATCCCAACCATTTCATGTTGCAGAGCAGTTTACCAATACGCCTGGGGTTTTGGTTGATATCAAAGATACCATCAAAGGATTTAATATGATTATGGATGGAGAACTAGATCATGTCAGTGTCAACGCGTTTTCTTTGAAAGGGACTATTGAAGATGTGTTTGAAGCTCATAATACACTTTCTAAATCGTAATCAGAACAAATGCATTTAGAGATTATATCACCTGAAGCCGTCTTGTTATCACAAAATGTTCAGAGTATAGGCGTCCCAGGAACGGCCGGTTCATTTCAAGTACTTGATAACCATTCCCCCATAGTTTCGACTTTGGAAAAAGGAACGGTAAAAATTGCTTCAGATCAACCCATTATAATGAATAATAATCAATTCCATGTTGAAAATCAAGGAGTTTATTGGACCTTTGAAATCAAGTCTGGAATATTTGAAATGCAAAACAATAAAGCGATTTTATTGATTGAATAATTAATCTAGATATTCAAGGATTAATTGAGGTTCCCACCCTCTTCGCTTTAGGTAATCAACGATTTGTTTTTTTGCTTTTATAGGGGGGATATCTCGATAGGTTCTTTTAGCTTTTTCCAAGACCAAAATAAATTGCTCGATATAGTCTTTCGAATCGACTAAATTTAATCCATATTGAACCAAGTAGTCTGAAATTTCTCTTGCTTTTAGTTCTCTAGTCAATCGCAAATTACCCCAATGGGATTGATTGAATTTTCCGATGACAAAAGATTCTACAAAACGTTTTTCATTTAAAAAATTTTCTTCGATCAGATATTGTTTTAATTCTCCTCGATAACCATAAGGCACTTTGAGTTGTCTCATTTTCATATTGACCTCTTGATGACATCGATCTTGATATTGACAGTAAAACGCTAGTTTTTTTTTGTATTCCTTTAAACTCATCAATGCATTTGTTGTCACATTGTCCATAGAATAGGCAGACAATCAAAATTAGATGGTTTAATATAATCCATGGACTTTTCGAAAAATAAGAATCAATCACTTAGTTTTGAACTTGATTTGGAGCATAAAATGGAGGTCCAAAAGGTCATTTTAGAATTACTAGAAACCAAAAACCAATTGACGGTACCCTACTTTGGGACCTTTATTATCAAAGAAAAAAAAGCCTTTTCGAATCAAACGGGGACCTATTATTCAAAAAAAAGAATTATTGATTCATTTGATTCAACACGTCATATAAATGACCGAGAGCTAGCAGAATTCCTTGCAGAAAAAAATCAAATTTCATATGCATTAGCTCTCAAAAAAATACAAGGATCGGTAGGTTATTGGAAATCTCAAATTAAAAAAGGCTCTTACCAAATCACCGGTATCGGAACGTTTAAACTCAATCAAAACAGAATCGATTTTCAAGGGTTAAAAGCTGGTATCACTGTGTCCGAAAATTTTGGTCTTCCATCACAAATTATGACTACATCGGTCCAACAAAGCCAAAAACTTCAAAAAAAATCCAAAGCACTTCCAAAAACCACTTCGATAGTTGCCAATCAAAATTCAAAATCCAAACAAAATGCATCTCCTTCAAAAACAGAATCAACTAAAAGATTAGCCCACCCTCAAACCCCTTCAAAAGATTCACCAAACCCATCACCAAAATCAAATATTATAGATAAACAAAATACGGGCAATATAGTTTTTGATACCAAACAGACATCTCCCAAAAAGAACATCAAATCAGGAAATTCATTTTATCCTAGAAGGAAAACGGTTCCAATAAAAATCACATTGACTTTGTCATTTATAGCTGGGTTAATTGTAGGTTCTCTTGGCGTATATTATTTCTTTGTTGACGTTGAGCAGTCTCTGGAGTCATCGAACATCACTAAAACCAATGATGAGATACCATCGAATGAACTCGATTCAATCCCCAACGAAATCATCCCATCAGCTCACATTATAGATACGATTAAAACACAAGCAATCCCAGCTATTGAAAGTGAAATTTTTGCAATTGTAATCGGTTCTTTTAGTACCCAAAATGAAGCTCATCAGTTCATTGAAAATTTAAAAACCCAAAATATAGAAACCCGCATATCCAATCGAACCGGTCAATCTCGTATCAGAGTCATTACTGGATACTATGATTCAGTGAACCAAGCATTAGATTCGTTAAATAAAATTCGACAGAATATCACAGCCGATGCTTGGATTTTAAAAGAAGATTAATCAACTTCTACTACGTAACCAATGGATTGGATTTTTTGCTTGGGTCTTTTCAAAAAGACTAAAAGTAAAACTCGACCTTCCAGTTTTTTGATTCGTAAATGCATTTCCAATGGCTTGTAAAGCATCAACAGCTTGTCCTGATTCAACTTTTAAATCGACTAAATTTTTATAAACCGTGATGTATTGTCCGTGTTGTATCAATACAGAATAATTGCTCCCTCGAAAAGATAAAATAGAGACCACTTTTCCATCGAAAACCGATCTGACCAATGAATTGGGTTCGGTTGCCATGGTGATTCCAAGGTTTTCAATAATGATAGTAGGAACAATGGGATGATATTGACGCCCAAATTTTCTTGTCACCACCCCCTCTTCGACAGGCCATGGTAATTTTCCTTTAAAAGTATGAAAATCGCCGCCAAAATTTATAGGATCATCGGATTCTGAAGCCACGACCTGTTCGACTAAACTTTGTATTTCTAATTCGAGCTGTTCATTGAGTGCTCGTTTTTGATTGATTTGATTTACAAAGTTTTCTTCTTGTCGGCTAAATGATCTAAGCAATAATCTCTGTTGAAATTTTTCTGTTTCTAAATCTTTTAATCGTTCTCTTTGAACATTGAGCAATTCTTTTTTAGCTTGTCGGATGGTTCGCAAGGAATCCGTTTTTGTTTCTATAACCGATACCCTTTGTTCGATTTCATTTTTCATGTTTTTTCGATTATTGACATAGTGTTGCATGTACTGATGGCGTTTATAACCTTGTATAAAACTTTTAGAAAACAATATCATCATCCAAGCATTTTTATCAATTCTACTCTTATAAGCGGCTTTGATGACTGCAGCATAATTGACTTTTAATTGATCTAATGTTTTTTGCTGTGCTATCTTCTGATATTCTAAGGTGACAGATAATGAATCTAAAATGATCGTTTGTTGGTTATTAATCTCGATTAGTTCATTGAGTTTATGGACTTTTAGATTGGTTTCTTCTAGATTGACCAAAACATCTCTTGAATCAATTTTTATCTTACTCATCAAGGCATTGAGTTCGCGAATTTCTGTTTGGAGTTCTTTTTGTTTTTCTATGAGTTGATGTTTTCGACTTTGAAATTTTTGACCCAATAGATTACTAGATCCTAATAGGATGAAAAAAAAATATAGGAAGTATTTCATTTCGAAAGTATAATCGGCTGGTAGTTTTCAGGAATTTTAAAGGGAATCGCCACCTCTTGATCAAAGAGGTTGATTTGCTTATATTCAATGATTATTTGCATCGTTTGTTGAGGACCTATTATTGACATTTCAATAATTCTTGGAAAATCGTTGCCTCCAATGGTGATATAATTTTTATAGCGGATATTAAGCGTATTGGTCGTTCCAGGCAAGAGAATTCGCTGTTCTTGGATTGAAAAACTTTTTGGATCTACGAATAAAGTAGGGATTGTTTTGCCTTCTGTTCTTTGAGCAATTAATATATAATGGATGGGATTATCGATGGTTTTCCATTTTATATTGGAAATATCGACTAGTGGTTTTGCCAATAAAAGATTTTCTATCATTTGAAAATTTACTTGGTCATTGTTTAAAAAAGCTCGGATGGTTTGGTAATCATCTTTGAAATATGTTTTTTGAAAGCGTTCATAAAACTGAATAGCTTGAGGTGTTACCAAAATTCTTGCAATGGGAACAATCATCACCGCATTAATCCAAACGGCTTTGTTTTGAATCATTCTCAACTGGACATTGATTTTTTCTGAAATAGTCCCATTGGTATACGAAGCGGTTCCTCTAATATTTAATGCTTTATGTTTTGGATAAGCTCTTTGAATTTCATCGATTAGAGAAGCCACATCGATAGCTTTAATGGGTTGTGGAGAAGGGATTACTTTTTTAGTTGAATCACAACCAATAGACAATATGAGCACCAATAAAATTGAACTATAAAAACAAAAGGATTTAGAAAGAATCAAAGGCATTATAATCTTGCAAATTAAATAGGTTCTATCACGATTTATGGGGATAGAGATTGATCGCCAGAGAAAAACAAGACCGCAAGTTCGGAATTTTTGAGCCTTCGATAACCTCTTGTGAAGGCTTTGATGGGTTAGATTTTTTCATGGATTCGTTTGACGTTAGCTTGGAATCGTTTAAAGATTAGGACGTTGATAATCTCATTGAGATGACTTTGGAATATTTTGGCCGTCTTCATAATTTCTTCGATTCCTTTGGCCCTCAAGCCGTTTAGCAAAGCGAAAAAGACTGTTGCGCTTGTTGGATATCCTTAGCATCTTTACGACAGTTCTAAGCCTTGCTAGCTAGTAGATTGGCTTTTAAGCACCCCTTATTTTCCTATAACTTTTTGGTAAAAATAAGTTATCAATCGCTAGCGAAATAAATGCATGATTTTGCTGTCCTATGGCCTGGAATAAATCATGTCGTTTACAACTATAACTTCAATTTTTCATTTTAAACGTTTTGATGATGTTGGTGCTATCCGCATGAAAAGCGTTCTGCTAATCCCCGATGTGTTTTTGATAATATTCGATACCATCGGAAAAAGGCTTAAGATGCCCTATTCATTTTTGACACTTCGCCATAACTATTTAATGAATACATGATCAATACAATGCCCTTTCCATCCATCCGCCATGGGATATTTCCTTATGATGCCCCATGGATATAATTTTTAGCCGTCAATGGACTCCCCTAGTCGGTATTCAATATCCGAGGGATACCGTACCGATCCATTGATTTGATTCAATAGCGTAAAGACCAAATTATGAAACCATTCATTTGACAAATCCCAACCACAAAACGACTGTGATAGATTGATGCCCACATCACAGCGAATCTTTTTTCACCCAAAGGTCAACCCAAAATGATGGCTCAAGACCGAAATGAAAACGACTCTGAAGAGCCAGAACTCCAAGCCGATGAAAGGGGACCATGAAAAACAATAGGAAGACCATCCCAATGCAGATCATGAAGCCCATTGGCTCAAACAGAGAGAGGGACAAGACCTATGAATGGGAATCAATGGCATAGGGCCATTTCCAAAAAGACGTGATATTAGAGGGTCTACCATGGGGCTGCGCATGATTATCAAGGTCGATGGCCATTGATGGAAGGGCCTTTGGTGGTGGAACAAAAAGGAGATTCGGCGGATAAGGGCTATCCATCAGAAAAGAGTGATTAGTTCTTGACCAAGGAATAGGAAGAACGATACAATCCCATCACCAACGCCAGATGGTCGAATAAATTGTTGGAGACTTAACTCATGAGTTTCACAGTTAAGTGACCCGATTCAAAGGGTTGGATAGCATTCATTATCAACCTATCTTGAAATTTATCGCTAATCATTTAAAGCGATTTAAAAAAGCATCAAGGAAATATAAGAAGCCTTGAACATCCTATTGGGGCTCAAATAGGACACGAAAACGAGGCAAAGAAATTAAAATTAGAGGCAAATCGTTATTTTTTAGAGGAAAGCAATATCAAATAATGGGATCTATTGGCTGAAAAAGAAAATAGAGGTTCTCGTGGCACCTCATTTTTCTGATTTTCTATTATTCAAAAGTCTCAGAACAGCCTTTTTCATACAGAATCTACTAGAACGTAGAATACTTCTAATAATAGATTGAAAAAATAATTAACACGTTCGAGGTTATCTCGCCTTAATCATTGAGTCTAATGGCCTCAAAATCAATTTGATTTGCCCTACAATTATTAAATTGCGGATCTAAAAAGTAAAATGAAAAATAATACAAGAAAAATGGAAAAACATTTTATTCTCTTCGTTTTATTGGTTCTAGGCTTTGGTTTAAAAAGTCAGCAAGTGGAATTTATTGAATACAAACTTGATAATGGTCTTCATGTCATTCTTCACCAAGACAATAATGCTCCCGTTGTGACGGTTTCTGTCCTATATCATGTGGGGGCAAAGGATGAAGATCCAGAAAGAACGGGATTTGCACATTTCTTCGAACACTTGCTTTTCGAAGGAACAAAAAATATTGAAAAAGGAAAATGGTTCAATATTGTAACATCTCATGGGGGATCAAATAATGCATATACGACACAAGATTTCACCTATTACTATGAAAGCTTTCCTTCCAATAGTTTGGAATTAGGATTATGGATGGAATCTGAGCGAATGCTTCATCCTGTAATCGATCAAATAGGGGTCGATACACAAAATGAAGTGGTCAAAGAAGAACGTCGATTACGGTATGATAATTCGCCCTATGGTCGTTGGTATGAAGTAGTCAAAAGTTATCTCTTTGTTGATCATCCTTATAAGAATTCTACCATTGGAAAAATGGAACACTTGGATGCGGCCACTCTCGAAGAATTTATAGCCTTTAATAAAAAGTATTATATTCCAAATAATGCAGTATTGACTGTAGCGGGGGATATTGATATCAGTCAAACTAAAAAGTGGATCGACGATTATTTTGGTCCCATTCCCAAAGGAAAAGAGATTATAAGAAACTTTCCAATTGAACAACCCATCACAGAAACAATATTTGCTAAAACCTTTGATTCAAATATTCAAGTTCCAGCCATTTTTACGGCCTATCGTATACCGGGAATCAAATCGCGAGAAGCCAAAGTCATGGATATGATATCGACATACCTTAGTGAAGGAAATAGTTCGAAATTGTATAAACGATTGGTAGAAGATAAAAAAATGGCATTGCAAGTGGCTGCCTTTAATGATGGTGGGGAAGATTATGGAACCTATGTCATTCTAGCCCTGCCCCAAGGAGAACACCAATTAGGGGATTTATTGGTCGAAATCGATGATGAAATCAAAAAATTACAGACTGATTTGATTTCAGAAAGAGATTATCAAAAATTGCTTAATATCTATGAAGATAATTTTGTGAATTCAAACTCTTCGATTGCAGGGATTGCTAATTCATTAGCAGAAGCGTATAAAATATTGGGGGATACGAATTTGGTCAATACCGAAATCGATGAATATCGCTCGATTACGAGAGAAGAAATTAGAACGGCAGCTCAAAAGTTTTTAAATCCAAATCAACGATTAGTTCTAGATTATTTGCCTGAATCGAATAATGATAATCAAGAATCAGAACCATCGGAATAAAAAAAACATGAAAAAAATATCAATTATAACCGGTTTTATGATTTGTGCCCAACTGAGTGCACAAATTGATAGAAGCATCATGCCAAAACCAGGTCCTACTCCTGAAATCAATATCGGAGATCCTCAACAATTTATGACCCAAAATGGGATAACGGTTCTCGTTGTCGAGAATAACAAACTACCTCGAGTGAGTGTTAGTTTACGTATTGATAACAAACCCAAATCATATGGTGATAAAGTTGGGGTTAGTAGTTTATTAGGGAGTCTCATTGGTAAGGGATCTCTTGATATCCCAATGGAAGCATTTTATGATGAAGTGGATTTTATGGGCGCTAGTGTTAATATAAATTCATCGGGAGGCTCGGCGAGTTCGTTGACCCGGTATTTTCCTCGAATCTTTGAAATGTTTGCAGATGCCGCCCTAAATCCCAACTTTACTCAAGAAGAATTTATCAAAGAAAGAGATGAATTAATCTCTGGACTTAAAACGGCTGAAAACAGCGTCCAAGCAGCTGCAAACAGAGTAGGAGATATCGTCACTTATGGGGCTGATCATCCTTTCGGGGAGTATATATCCGAAGAATCGGTCAATAACGTGACCCTAGAAGATGTTCAGGAGCTGTACAAAGAAAATTTTGATGTCAATAGAGCCTATCTTGTATTCGTTGGCAATATTACATTGGGTGAAGCAAAAGATTTAGCTAACCAGCATTTTGGTCATTGGACCACAACTGCTTCAGTAGAACCTAAACCATTACCGGTTCCTAAAAATCCTGAATTTGCCGTTATAGAATTTGTCGATATGCCCAATGCGGTTCAATCTGAAATCACGGTGAATTATACAACAGAAGTCGCTAGAACACATCCTGATTACTTTGCTATTTTGAAAGCCAATCAAATTTTAGGAGGAGGAGCTGAAGCTCGTTTATTTTTGAACTTGAGAGAAGATAAAGGGTATACGTATGGGGCCTATTCATCTTATAGTTTTAGACATCATACGGTTGAAACATTTTCAGCTTCCACCAGTGTAAGAAATACTGTAACGGATAGTTCTGTAGTTCAAATTTTATCAGAACTAGAGAAATTGAAAAATCAACCGGTTTCTGATGAAGAATTGAATCTGGTCAGAGCTAAATATCTCGGAAGTTTTGTTCGATCTTTAGAAAATCCTTCTACGATTGCCAATTATGCCTATAATATAATTACTGAAGGACTTCCTAGCGACTTTTATAGGACCTATTTGCAAAACATTCAAAATGTGACAGTAGAAGACATCCAACGGGTAGCACAAACATATTTTCCATTAGAAAATGCTCGAATAATTGTTACAGGTAAAGGCCGTGATGTATTACAAGCACTAGAAAATATCGAAATCAATGGAACCAAATTAAAAGTAAATTATTATGATAAGTGGGGGAATACGATTGATAGACCAAATTATGGTATTGATGTGCCTGAAGGATTTTCAGTTGGTAGTATTATTGATTCATACCTAGCGACCATCGGAGGAAGAGAATCTTTAGAAAAAATCGAAAATATAAAGGCGCTTCATGTGGCCGAAGTCCAGGGAATGATGATTGAAGCCGAGGGAATTAAATCAGTAGAAGGAAAATCACTGAATATTTCTAAAATGGGTGGACAAGTCATTCAAAAAGCAGTGGTATCAGATCACTCTTCATATTCAGAAGTCATGGGGCAACGAATAGAAATAGAAGGTCCAGAATTAGAAGTATCTATACTGCAATCATATCCATTTCCAGAGTTAAAGTTTGATATTGAAAATCTTGAATATTTAGGAGCTATTAAAGTGGGAGATGCCATAGGACATCATATCAAAATCAGTGATAATCTCTCACATGTTTATGATACAGAGACCAAGTTATTGATTCAAATTAGTACAACCGCTGAAGTGGAAGGTCAAGTTATTGAAACTGACGTCAGGTTGAAGGATTATAAAGAAATAGAAGGGATTTTAATTCCATATACCATGAGTACTAATCAAATGGGAATTGATATAGTTGCTGAATTAAAATCTATAGAATTCAATGTGGAACTTGATGATTCGGTGTTTGATTAAGTTCTAATCCTTCAATTTGTAATACGTATCATTAAAAAAGAGGTTCATAATAAAATGAATACCATGCTTTAGTCCTTAGAGTTGAAGCATGCTTTTATAGAGTTTTGAGTTTGAAATATTTATATTAACATATGATTGCTAAATACAAAATTGTAATGCATCTAAGAATCATGAGAATTAAATCGTTTTTTTCAACAGCATTATGGATACTTTTTCTAATCGTAGTAGTCAGTGCTTGCAAAAACACTTCAAACCCTCCAATCGTCACCCTTGATAATGAAAACCCTTCAGAGCCAGTCCAAGCCAATGCATTGGCTTTTTTGACTATTGATGGTATGGTTTGTGAAATAGGATGTGCCAAAGTCATTGAAAACCAACTCAATGAATTAAATGGAGTGTCAAGTGCTCAAGTCAACTTTGAAACCAAAGTGGCATCAATTTCTTTTGATTCCAAATTGGCAGAGCTACTAGATTTTATTAAAACAGTAGAAGATTTAGAATCTCGATTTAAAGTGATCGATTGGAATATTGACCAATAAAGAAAAGTTTAATTCCATTGGAATGATTCTATTATTCTGATGATATCTTTTTCGATATACTTTACTGCTGGATAGATAGAATCATAGTTGGGATGAGCATAAAAGTAAAGACTTCCCAATATGAAATGATGGAGGCTATCGGTGAGAAAAAACTGTTGTTGAGAGGCGGCATTGCCGATAATACTAAATAGTTGACCATAAACCCTTCGGTGGTGATTGATAAATACCTTTTCAGGAATCTCTTCAGCTTTATTCAAGTGGCGATAGGGCACTAAATACGCATCGTACAATAATGAATCTAGATTATTTTTAATTTTTCTATAATTGATATAAATTGTTGCTTTCATCAATGGATAATAAATCCGTAATGATTCATGAGGCGATATAATGGGTTGGGCGATGGTATTATAATCAAACGAATAATTCAGTAATCCATCCAATGAATGGTAGATCGGTTTGGGATATTCTAAGGCTAAATATCCTTTTGGTTTAGGAAGTCTCGCCTGCCTACAATTGAAAAAACAAACAAACAATACGGTGAATCCAACGAACCTAATGACTAACTTCATTGAAACTAATTGATGGGGATGCTTATACCAACTTGAGAGATTCGATTATCTACTATTTTTTCTATGGTGAATTTATATTGTTTGAACTCAATTTCGGTGCCAACCAAAGGAAATTCTTTATTAATTTCTAATATTAATCCTCCAAGGGATTCCGCATCTCCAATGACGGGATTAAATACATTGATTCGTTTAGGCCCAATGACTTTAAAAAAATCCATCAAATTGATTTTAGCATCAAATTGATAGTTGGCTTCATCAATTTTTTTGTACTGTAATTTTATTTTCTCATCATGTTCATCGTGAATATCTCCCACCACTTGTTCTAAAATATCTTCAAGGGTAATTAGACCAGAAGTGCCACCATATTCGTCAACTAAAATGGCCATATGAATTTTTTCTTTTTTAAAGCTGATCAGAAGATCATCTAGTTTTTTATTTTCAGGAACATAGTAAGGAGGTCTCAATACCTCTTGCCAATTAAAGTGTGGTTCATTGACATGGGAGAGTAAATCCTTGATATAGAGAATCCCTTTAATCTCATCGAGATTTTCTTTTTGTACTGGAATTCGTGAATAGTTACTATTGGCAATTTGATCGATGACTTTTGAGGTTGACATATTCCAGTCGATAGATGATATTTCGACTCGAGGGCACATGATTTGTTTGGCTTCAATATTTCCGAAATTGAGGATTCCCTTTAAAATTTTTTGTTCCTCTTCAGAAGTTTCTTCATCTCGAGTGAGAGATAGTGCTTCTGAAACTTTATCTAGTGAAAAAGTTTGCGTTCGATTCCCAAATTTTTGTTCAAAATACGAACCAAATAAACTCATGGGTTTAGAAATCGCATAAACGACATAACGATCGATAAAATCTAAGGGAATCAACACAAATCTTGCAAATAATAATGGATTGCGATTGGCGAAGGTTTTTGGCAGGATTTCAGCAAAAATCAGCAAGAAACTAGTGATTACAACCACTTCAATAAGAAATACCAATACGGCTGCTAAATCGCCTAGATGAATAAACTGAAACAGATAAGCAAACAACAATACAATGCCAATATTGAGAAAATTATTAGTGATTAAGATGGTAGCGAGTAATTTTCGAGGGTTGGATAATAATCTTTTTAGTCGTCCAATAAATTTTTGATTTTTATGTTGTTGTTCAATGAGTTTAATATTCAATGAAAAAAAAGCGACTTCAGATCCGGATATCAAACCGGTGCAAATCAATAAAACAAATGTGATAATTGGAGCAAAAACTGGAAATTCTGTCAAGAGGTTAAGCTAAATTCAACGCTGAATGTCGTGAAGAAAAATGGGAGGACTCAACAATACCAAATATTATAAAGTCTTCATAAAGAATTTTTTTACGAAGTTACTTAAAACAATAGGAAAGGGTTTAGCCGATAATTGTTTAATCCAATAGGTCTCATCAAAAGTTGTATGGAGATCATGAATAATCCAAAATATGATAAATAATTTTTGATGGCTCAATGGATGAATGATGGATCTTTGATTCCATTTTTCAATTGTAGTCTTCATGGTAATGGCAGATTTCAGTGACCCCATTTCAGCAATGAGTTGATGAGCGGTTTTTAATTCTGAATTTGATTCTATCAATGGAAATTGATATAAACTAGGCCAAATATCGTTGGTTTTTCTTTTTTCAAGAACATATTGCCCTTGAGGGGTTTTAATAACGAGATAATTAAAAAACCGGTTTTTAATAGTGTTTTTGGACTTTTTTACCGGTAACTGGTGGATTTTATTTTGATGAAAGGCATAGCATTTCTCTTGAAATATACAGTTAAGACACTTTGGATTTTGATAGGTACAAACCAAAGCCCCATATTCCATGATGGCTTGATTATACAATCCGGGGGAATCTAAATCGAGAAATTGATTGGATAAATCTTTAAAGGTTTTAAATGCTATCGAACTACCGAGTGGAATATCAATTCCAAAGTACCTTGCAAAAAATCGATAGACGTTTCCATCGACAACGCCAAAGGGTTTTCGAAAACAAATAGATAAAATAGCACTAGCCGTATAATCTCCAATACCCGGAAGATCAGTGAGTTGTTTATAGTTGGAGGGGAAAATACCATCATAACTATTCAAAATAATTTGGGCTGTTTTATGAAGATTGATTGCCCGTTGATAATATCCTAATCCTTGCCATAGTTCTAATACATCTTGCTGAGATGCATCAGCTAATTGTTTAATGCTTGGAAAATGATTTACGAATTTTTCATAAAAAGGGATGCCTTGTCGAACTTGAGTTTGTTGTAGTATGATTTCAGAAACCCAAATCAAATAGGGATTTGGGTTTTTTCGCCAAGGTAAATCTCGGTAATTCAGTTGATACCAATGAATTATATTTTCGGTAAAATGCGCATGAGTTCCCATTACATGATTTCAAAAATCAAAATTTGATGTGTCACTTTTGCTATTTATTTATATTTGCCTTCCATTGAAACCTAAGAACATGACAAAAATTGACATTGTAACTAATATATCGAAAGAGTTAGGAGTTGATAAAGTCGATGTAAAAATAATTATTGAGAAGTTCATGTTTGAAATCAAAGGTTCAATGGAGCGAGGAGAAAATGTTTATTTGCGGGGATTTGGAAGTTTTGTCGTCAAAAAAAAAGCTGCTAAAATTGGAAGAAATATTACCAAAAAAGAACCTATTCTCATTCCTAAAAGACACGTCCCAACATTCAAACCTGCTAGGGTTTTTTCTCTAGGGGTCCAATCTAAATTAAAACACACACTTTAATTCAAATTTTATAATCTATGCCAAGCGGTAAGAAGAGAAAGCGTCATAAAGTGGCAACCCACAAGCGAAAAAAAAGGAGAAGAGCCAACCGGCATAAAAAAAAGAAATAATATGGGAATTCAAATTAGGTCTCATTTAATTTGAAATATGCATAATGCTAAAAGTTCTCCCATAATTAGTCCAACTGATGCCATTTGACCGGGAGGGTGTATTCTGTTTTTCTTAATTGATCAAAAACTAATATGTTTTGATTTAAGAATTTAAGGCTTTGAAAAAAGAATTATTTATTCGATCAAAATCTTCTAATCTAGAAATTGCTCTTTTAGAAGATGGCAAACTTGCAGAATTGCATCGAGAAGAAAATGAATATTCGGTTTGTGTTAATGATATTTTTATTGGACGGGTTACAAAAGTTGCTAGTGGCTTAAATGCAGCATTTATAGAACTCAATCAACCCAAAACAGGATTTCTACCCTATCGTGATTTGGGAATTGAATTTCCAAGTTATAATCATCTTGTCAAACAACTAATCACTAAAAAAAAATGGAAAAATGGATTACATCTTCCAAAACTAAATAAAACCCTTAACAAAGAAGGGAATATTTCTCAGGTTATCAATCGTTCTGATCGGTTGCTTGTCCAAGTGATTAAGGAACCGATTTCTTCTAAGGGGCCCCGCCTTTCAGGAGAAATTTCTATTGCTGGTAGATATGTTGTTTTACTCCCGGTATCTAATCGGATATCTTTTTCACAAAAAATCAGATCGCGTGCTGATAAAAATAAGCTCACCAAGTTCTTGCTTCAAATCAAGCCTAAAAATTTTGGTATTATTGTCAGAACTAGTGCCATCGGACAATCTCATCAGAGCATTGAACAAGATTTGAATATCTGTATAGAGCGTTGGAAGTTGTTGATAAATAAAATCAAAAAGAATAATGGAAAACCTGAAAAATTGCTCAGTGAAATAGACAAAACCTTAGCGATTATTCGAGACCGATATAATGATGAGTTTTCTTCTATTTGGGTTGATGATATTGCTCATTATGAAACTATTTCAAGTTATCTTAAAACAATAGCTCCTCAAAAAAAACAAATACTAAAATACCATCACAAACCCAGTCCAATCTTTGAATATTTCAAGATTAATAAGCAAATAAATTCTGTTTTTGGAAAAACAGTAAATACTAAAAATGGAGGGTATTTAACCATTGAATCCACCGAAGCACTTCATGTAATTGATGTTAATAGTGGAAGACACTATAATAAATCCAATAGCGAATCTGAAACAGCATTTGGAGTCAATATGATTGCTACCGAAGAAATTGCTCGACAAATACGGTTGCGTGATTTAGGAGGAATTATCATCATTGATTTTATCGATTTAAAAAAATCATCAGAGCGTCATCAGCTCATTGAAAAGTTAAATCAAGAAATGAAAAATGATGTCGCTAAACATCGAATTTATCCTCCCACCAAATTGGGGTTGGTTCAAATTTCACGTCAACGAATTAGAGTACATAAATCCTTAGACTCTTCATCAAGTGATGTTTCTCAAAATAGGATCATGGCCCCAGTTTTAATCATCAGTGATATTTCTCAAACATTAAAAAAAGTGATTGGTAATTCATCCAATAAAAGAAAATCAGTATATCTCCATGTAGACCCGATTGTGGCTGCCTACCTAAAAAAGGGATTTCCATCATTGAGAACTAAATGGTTTTTTCAATTTGGAAAATGGATAAGAATCATCGCTAGAGAACGATTTCAGTATTTAGATTTTAAATTTTTTGATCAAAATCAGAGCGAATTGACACCATGAAATTTTTACCAGAGTTGGTGGATTTCAATCATTTTTTGATCACACTCTTATCGTACACTAATTTGTGTTTTAAATTATTTTTCAACGTGAGGAAATAGGGGCTTTGCGTTTCATAGTGTATTCATTTCATTTATAAACAATGAAAGTAAAATCAAGTGCAAAAGAATACAGAACATAAATTAGTATTCGTGAACTTAATCTTTTTGCTAGCTCAGTGTCTCAAAGTAATCCAACAACCCCCTTGCCATTTATGGATTAGGCATCATAATATATGAAAATATAGGGACTAAAACAAGGATTAAATAAATTATGTTAATAAAGTGTTAAATAATTTATTTATGTAATATTCACTAAAGGATTGAATTACTTTTGAATCCAATTACACGACTTTGGTACATTTAATACTACTTGGTAGAGAAGAAATTTCATTTTCATTCTAGTTTTTTAAACAGTAAATGAAAAACAAAAAACTATCATCCGTCGAATTACTGACGCTTGAATTGAATCAATTGCAAGAGCAAGTCATGCAGTACTATATTCAATTTGAATTAAAACAGTTGGATAAAAGAACCCAAAATGCATTTAAAAACATTGTTGGAAATGATTTTTCAGTCAGAAATATAATCTTTTGTTGTCTTCCATCGGAACGTCTAGAGATGAGTTCAATTAAAAATGTAGGAAAGAGTACGGCTCCAAAACTAATATCATTTTTAGAATCTTATGAGCAGTTTTTAACTTGGATTTATAAACTGAAAGATCAAGAACTTATCAAAGCTCATAGAAATAGGTTCATTTTGTGCTTAGCATTTAAAAATCATGACTTCCCACTCGAAACACGATTAATGGATTCTGTCTTTAAAATTGTGGAATACCTATTGGAAAACAAACTGATGTTTGATGCTGTTAAACAACAGGTGTATTTGGGGTCATTTAAGATTTATTCTAGTACTAAGGAGAATATTCATCTAGATGAGTTAACCAATAAATTCAATCTGACAAAAGAAAGAGTGCGGCAACTAAAGCTTAGTTTTCAAGAAAATTTAAAATACGGTTTGTCTGTGCTAAAGAAGCTAGAAGAAGATTTGCAGTCAAAGTATGGTATTGATACAGATGCTCCAATGATTAAATTGACCCCCCAACAATATTTTAAAATCAATCAAAAAAACGATACCAAATTCAGCCATCATTTTATTCAAGTCATTTTAGGATATTGTTTGAGTCACAAAGTGGAAATGGTTGGTGAATTTTACGATGTTTTTAAGTTTCGAGTTTCTAAATCAAGAAAACGTCATAATTGGAAAAATATTTATTTGATTCAGAATTTGATAGTTCAGTGTGTCGATTTTACTTCAATGATGGATACTCTACACCACGAAGTAATCAAAAGGCATGCCGTCGATAAAAAAATAAATTTTATCTCTTTTGTTGATCGATTTATTCGATCCTATAATTTGATTAAATCCCAAACGATTTATCAGTTAGTAAAAAAGATATTTCTCAAAGAATTTGAAGCCATTAGTATCGATAATGGAGCATTAGTGATTAAAAGAAATTCATTCATGTTACATCATGAATTTTGTAGCAAAGCGTTAGAAGCCATTGGTCGTCCAGCGCATGTTCAAGAAATCAAAGATGAATTGAATAAACTTTATCCCCAAAGAGAATTTAAAATAGGGCAGATTCGATCGAGTTTAAAAAGAGCCTATGGATTTATTCCGATTGGAAGATCGAGTGTTTTTGCACTTCAAAAATGGGAGGGAAAACTAGAAAACTTTAAAGGAGGGACTATTCGTGAAATTGTAACCCAATATTTACAAGAATATTCTGAACCTATAAAAATCAAGCAAATCGTTCAGTTTGTCGTGCAATATAGACCAAACACCACCCTCAGTAGCATTAGTACGAATCTAAGATTGAAATCTCCCAATCCATTTGTATTTTATAAGGGAGGCTATGTAGGATTAGAAAACAAAGTTTATTCCAAGAGGTATGAAGTATTGGAACTCGACTCCCCCATAAAACGAGAAGATTGGTATGATGTATTCAGTCGATTGGTTTCCTATTTAGAAAAACACAACCATTTTCCTGCACCAAGCAAAGTAACGGGACCTGGAGTTAAATTATACAACTGGTATATATTACAAAAAAAGGGTTGTTTAGAAAATAAACTTCCGAGAGATAAATGTCTTTTGATTTTTGAATTAATACGAAAGTATCCAAGAATCGATTATCGAAGTTTTAAAAAAATAGCCATATCCTAAGTATAATAACCCAATTTTTGACGAACCCTTAGAAGGGTCTTGTTGGCTGTTTTTTTGGCCTTTTGAGCTCCTTGGTACAATAAATCTTCTATCTTTTCTGGATGGCTCATATAATGGTGAAAACGTTTTATAGGGATTTCAAAATGGGACCAAAGGGTTTGAATTAATAATTTTTTAGCATCACCATATCCGATGGTTCCATTTAAATAATGGGTTTTTAATTTATTGATTTCATGTCTTGGAGCCACTAAAGAATAAATTTTAAAAACATTACAATTCGTTGGATCTTTTACTTCATGAACCCCTTTGCTATCGGTTTGAATCGACATAACTTGTTTTTGGAGTGTTTTAATATCTTCAAACACAGAAATAATATTATTCTTGGATTTACTCATCTTTTGGCCATCGGTTCCAGGAATCAATTGGATATCTTCTAGAATTTGAGCTTTTGGGACGATCAAAGTCGGTCCCATTAAGTGATTGATTCGTTTGGCAACATCCCTAGTGATTTCGATGTGTTGTTTTTGGTCTTTACCAACTGGAACCACATCGGCATCATATAATAAGATATCAGCTGCCATTAATAATGGATAATTAAATAGCCCTCCGTTGATATTTTCAAGTGTATCGGACTTGTCTTTAAAAGAGTGAGCTAGCGTCAACCGTTGATAAGGGAAAAAACATTGCAAATACCACGAAAGTTCAGTTGTTTGACACACATCACTCTGTCGGTAAAAAACAGTTTTTTGGGTATCCAATCCACATGCCAACCATGCGGCTGCTGTATAAAGCGTATTTTTTTTTAATTGATTTGCGTCTTTTATTTGAGTTAATGAATGGAGATCAGCAATAAATAGAAATGAATCATTTTCATCATTTTTTGACATGTTCACTGCTGGAATAATGGCTCCCAATAAATTACCTAAATGTGGAATTCCAGTCGATTGAACTCCAGTAAGAACTCTAGCCATTTGCGTGAATAAAAAATAATTTCAAAATTCGAGAATTAAAACAAACTTAATCAAGGGTTAAAGAAAGTAGAATAATGAACAAATGAGTCATATTGAATTAGTTCTTTTTTAGATTTTTACTCACAAAGTAAACGAGTGCCAACGCGATTCGCCCAATCAAATAGGCAAGCCATTCGTATGGCATCCATTCAATGGTAGAATGAATATAGTCTCACCCCATTAAGCAAACTATAATGCCGACCCCAATGAGTAATGCACGAAATTTTAAAATAAAATCACCATTGTAATACCAATTTGTTTTCTGAATTGTGTGTACTTGACTTAACCTCATGAACCTCTTAGATAAATTAAGTTTAGTTTAAAAAACAAAAAATGTTTTATGAATTTAAAACACAACTTAGTATAAGAAGGAGTATCTTTGGGCATGTTGGATATAATGTCAACTTTTTTTTGCGATTATGTTCTGTTATAATTGCTACAATGCCAACAATAAAACCTCCCAAACTCCTATAATCGGAATTGAAATCATAATGTTTGGATTTCTTGTGAAACTTTAAGCAACTAGATTTAAATCAAAGGTATGTATTTAATTGATAGTTTTAAAACTTTTGATGTCTACTTCTCAAATTAGTATCTTAGGATTGTAATACAAGTTTGATTTGTAGTTATTCTATCAGATTACTTTTTGATGTTGGTCAAATTCTATGGGAACCCCTCCTGCAAACTTTGATGTCTTCTTTGATGATAGCATCTAGAATAATCTTTTCGTTGTTTATAACACTCGATACCATCTGAAGAAGACGTGATCGATACATTTTTATATTTGGTACCTTGCCATCATTACTCATTAAAAATGCTAAAGTTTTTTTGAATGCGGTCGATGGAAAAGAAGCCATTGACAAACTTCTACCTATGAACAATGAGTGTTCTCATCCAAGAAGGTCATGGAAGTGATCTAAGTTCTCAAAATCTTTCTAAGACATTGAAGATGCATCATAAACGCACTTGTTTTTGTGAGCTATCCAATGCCAAAGTCTTTCAAATCAATGGTAAAATGCAAGCCATCATGACCATTGCTAGCGGCTTTCAACGCTTTAAAAATGCCTTAGTATTTCATGGTTTGTAGCCTTATTTCTGTACACATCATGATAGAACCTAATTTATTTTTAAGTACTCGCCATGCTCCACCCGCTAGTGCAACATGGATTCTGTATGATTTAATCTTTTCCAAGCGACTAGTTGTTGAGATTTATGAGCACTTCTGTTATTGATTTTATTGGTTCTACCACTATTTGTATGGAACGGTGATTTTTTGTTGTCCCCATTCTCCAGAAATGGAGTGATTTAAGAGGCTCGTTATTGACGGTTATTTTAGTTTTGATTCTTGAATCAATTTTCTACTATGGAAGACAACCTACAACCCGTCGAACGAACTAAAGATTTCATGACCAAGGTCTTGGAACTAGGTGACGATGGGTTGGTCATCGATTTTTATATTGACTAGGAGAACTAGGTAGTCATGGTCGATATGACCCATGGTGGTGGGGATCTCATCTGCCCCAAAACCGGGTGAGATCGCCCCTCTCTATAATCAACGTCAAGGACGCCAATGGCGTCCTTTGGATTTTGTTTCAATACCGATGTTTTATTTGTTGCCATGTCCCTCGCGTTCAATCTTCTGCTGGCGTCAAAATCCTTAAGGTCTCTTGGGCCGACGTTTCCAATCGGTTCACCCATCGCTTTGAATCTTGGGCGATTCAAGTCATACTCTTTAATAAAAATCAATGTAAAACGGCAGAGCCATTAAGAGGTTGCTATAACACCATCCGCCGGGGATGGTCAAGCGTTCGGTTGCTCGTGGATTAGCTAGGCGATCGGATGTGGTTTCCGAGCATTTGAGTGTGGATGAAAAAGCCTATAAAAAAGGACACTAGTACCTCTCTGTGTTCAGTAATGCCCATCCGGGGCAATCTTAGATATCACCAAAGGAAGATTGCAAAAAATGGCCGTTGATTTATTCAAAAACGGGGGTACCTAAAGATCAAAGAAAGTCGGTCAAAACCTTGACTGCCGATATGTGGCTGCCTTCTCTACAGGCTCGAAAGCAAGTATTCCCTCAAGCCCAACTCATTGATGATCGATTTCATTGGTTGAAACACTATCATCATGGCATCGATCAAACTCGTCGATGGGAAGTCAAAGAGCATCCCGATGTTTTGAAAAACAACCGATATGCCGTTTTAAAAAATCTAGAAAACCGTACCGAAAAGCAAAAAGATCTTTTCAAAAATATCGTCAATGCCAATCTCAAAGTGGGCATCGCCTACCAATCCAGAGAACGTGTTTAAAGCCTTTTTAAACAGTCTAGACATCACCTAAGCATGCTGTTATTTTACGCTTTGGTATCAACATGTGATGGATACGGGCATCCAGTACCTCATCCGAGTAGCACAGATGTTTCGAAAGCCTCTTGATAGGGTATTACACGCTATGATCGACAAACAATCTAATGCTAGAACCGAACGAAGCAATGGAAAAATTCAAGAAATGATTACGATTGCCAGAGGATTCCGAAACGATGAAAATCTCCGAGCTTCTATTTTATTCTTCTGTGGCCATATAGATCTCTTGCCACGCCAATGATGGGGGATTCCAATAAGAGAATACTTCACGGAATAGATAACTCAGAAGCCTTTTTATGATGCGGGCGTTGATCGATAGATTCATCGGGCTCATTGGGGGTCCTCATCTAACCAAAATGACCATATGATGAACCTTAAGGCAGCCATGATGGGCTTTTGAATCATGGCTTTTCATTTAGAGGCTTTTTTATCTCTATCCACATGAATGATGGTAGAACCATTTTATTTTCAATGATTTGTATTTCTTGATCCGTATCATCATCATGACTATCTCCTTTTTGTGTGAACCGCTTTCTCACTATGCCGATTTGGTTTTCAACAGTGCCATGATATTAGAAAACATCAATTCCATTATCTAGTTGGATACATGATGTTTTATAATGATCTATGCATCAATCATAATTTGCCAATGTATCTTTAGAACTCAATGATTACTGAAGTAAAAAAAGCCCTTCTGTGGAAGGGCTTTGAAATTTAAAGCGATGACTTTTAGTTCATATTCATTTTACAACCAACCGATTCGACTGAGGTCTTCAGGTCCTTCTGTAGCTTGTACATCATCGGTGCCTGCTTGAGGAAGACTCGACTTGACCAGCACATCGCCAATGGTCAATTCCCTTGCAAGGTCAGTGCCCTCGCTACTTATGATATAGGCTTCTCCATTCGTTGTTGAAACGAGTGGAGATAATAGACCAATCTCTCCAATGCCTTTTTGTGGATGCCCAATAGTCGATTTATCGCCCGCACCAGGTACATCCGAAGTCAAAATAACCAATAAGATCGAGTCCTCATTATTAATGTCTTTATTGGATTCATCCAAGATGTTAAAGAAACCATTTTGATCCAGCTTATTTTCCCAGGTGACTGTAATCGGCTTGTCGATGGGTTGATGATCATGGAGGCTATAAACAATATACTGACCATCAATATTATTCATACCAATCGGCACTAGGGGCTTGCCATTGCTATCTAGTCCTTTAGTGGCAGGATCTGCAAAGCTAGTGGCATAATGAAATGGCTCATCTAGCTTTGATAATAACTCAACAAGAGTACTAAATTCAGAAGAGTCATCCGCATCCACATAGGTGATGGCCTTTTTGTTGGTGGCCGAAAAGGGTTTGTCGGCCTCCGTACCATCCGATAAGATGACCTCATGAGAATATTCTCCGATGGTCAATTTAAAAGAGCCGCCTAAATCATTGGAAATATCATCATCACCTTGCGTATGGGTGAAGGTACCATTGGTTGCCAACTGTAAACTTCCTATCGGACGCCCCCCAACTCGTGACTCTACGGTAATCTCATTGACTTTAAAAAAGTCTTTGACTTCTTTTGCATTGAGATCATTGACCCAGTTTTTTACCGAACCCCCAGGAGTCAAGGCAACCGCTTTAGAAATCCCACCACGGATGCCAATGGTAATCGTACCAGGGCTAGAAGGCGAGAGGCCACCCCCTGCAATAAGAAACACTCGCTTGGCTTTTCCAGCAGAGGTAGTCGCCCCTGCCAAGCCTTTGCCAATCAAGAGCAGTTTACCGCCTGCTGCATTTTCGACATCGTCAGCCGTCGCTCCATCCGCATCACGAAAAGACTCGGCCTTATCATACGACACTACCGCTCGGCGAATCTCCGCATGGCTTAAAAAATCTTCAAGATCCGAGAGCCCGGAGGTATCTTCAATATCACCTTGTTTATCGATGGTCCGACCATCGGACTTTTTAGTCTCATACAAAAATTTACTAGCCACTAGATCATTGCTATTGGCCGCCTCAAAGCCAAAGCCATTGGTATTGCCATAGGTGGTGGCCCCAATGAGCACCGCATCGCCATCATCCCAGTTGGGCTTGCCAAAGCTTTGTCTGGCTCCTGCTTTTAAAGCCTTAAAACTAATCGTTGCTAAATCTTCATTGCCAAGAATCCGCAAGACCTTGAGTTTATTGACTTTATCAGCCACTAAGGAGGTGATATCTTTATTTTTTTCGATGATTAATATCCCTCCGGCACTGCTTTGATGTCCCAAGACCAATTCGTCTTCAATACCAGTGCCTGTAATCGCTACCGTATTGATCGATCGAGCCGTGATAATCTCTTGAAGATCTTCCAAGTCACTGACCGTGAGCGACCGTCCCCCATGAATATGGGCTTTTTCAAGCTTGGGCGTATGGTCTTCATTGAGAACCACGACCGTGCCATCGGAGGCTTTGGTGCTCGGATTGCCCCCAATCTGGAGGGTCTTTAAATCCGCCGCATTGCTAAGGGTCAACAAATTGATACGAGCCCCATCGGCCGTACCCACCTCTACATGATCGACATCTTCGCTAATTTCTAAATCCGCCCCCTTCACTTTGGGTGCCGTGAGGGTTCGCACTTCCTTGATATGTAGTTTTTCTAAGGTGGTCAACGCGGGTAAAGCCACTTCATCAGGCCCAATGACCGTCAAGAGCTTGCCTGTATTGCCTTTGGCTACACTCTCCAATGCCTGCACATCAATCTCAGCAGAAGTGCCTCCTAAGTCAATGCTTAAGTCGTCGGTATAGGCCGACAAGGCCGAAAGGGTCAACGCTTTCCCTTTTCTTAGATCAATCTCATGCCCTGCAAATTGCGTGAGGGTCGTGAGCTTGGGCAATTGGACCGTTAGGATATCTCCACCATCGAGCGAGATAATCCCCGCACTAGTTAATGCCGGATAATGGACATGGGGTTGATCATCATTTAAATCGGTGATGCTGGTCAATTGGCCAAACTTGAGCACCTTGTCTTTGTCTTTATGGGTGATGGTGAGATCTCCATAAATCAAGGTGATCTTAGCCACCCATCCGATGAGCTCATCCAATTCGGTGGCCGATAACTTTTCGGTATTGATGGTAAAGTCACCATTAAATTCGGTCTTATTGCCTAATTGACGCTTGGTGGCTTCCCAACCGCCCGAAGAGGTGATCTCGACCGACCCGCTATGGAATCCCCCATCGCCTAGACTCGCCTCTAACTCTTCTTTGACTTGAGCCAGCTGGGCTTCGATATCGGTTTTGAGCTGATCCAGGTCTTTTTGAGATAAACTCCCAGCGGAAGCTGCTGCCAAGGCTTGTTCTAATGCATTAAGCTTGCCTTCCAATTTGCCTAATTCAGTAGCCAAAGCGGTTTTTTGGGCGGCTGCTAATGCGGTCTGTAAATCGGTTTCTAGTTTATCGATATCGTCTTGCGATAAACTATTGGCCGATGCATTTTTCAAGTCATCCTGTAAGTCAGTAATCTTGTCATTCAGAGCCGTTTGAGCGTTAGATAGTCGCTCCTTAAAAAGTCTTTTTTATCCGTTGTCGTTAACTTATTTTTATTATCGGAGTTTTTTGAGCTGAATATGGAGACCACCTGAAAAAGCAAAAAGAACCTCTTGAATTAGTGGTTCCATGAAGTTCTTCAAATGCCACCCTCTCCCAGCCAAATAGACATTGATGGTTGGGGATTGGACGCCCATCAGATCGTTTTATCCCATGCGATGTTCTGTTTTAAGATGGCCCATCAGCGGCTCCATGGCTGCTGGGCGTCGAAACTTTTTCCGCTCCTTTTGTTTTTGATAGGGGGGTATGGCTTTTCAATGGTTGACCTGGCATTGATCTCTTGGTGTTTCCCATCGGACGTCTTCCGAGTTCCCCTCGATCAACCACCAATTCTTTGAGAGCTCGCCCCACAATGGATTCGTGTTGTTCCAATAAGGGTGGGATGGTCTTACGGTCATGAGGGTTGCCCTCAAAAGCACCGATGGCCGCGATGATCATTTTCTGACCTCCCGTGGTCATCAGTCCCACGTTGTTTCCAAATGCATACGGTTGATGAGCTTTGCCTTTGGCCATAGCAGTCGTGAATGGCTGGTGGATGGCATTGATTTTGTTGTTATCAAATCACTGTTGATGGATGATTCGTTGGTACCGATCGAGTTCTTTTTGGTATGGGCTCGGTTGCAGAGAGGGTAGTTTTCGTTTTCATTCCCGCACTGGTCGGCCGACAGGTCTTGCGATTAGACGTGGCCTTTTAGCTTTTTTAGCTCGTCGGGGAGGCTTCCCGTTAACGGTTTGACACCCCCGTTCTTTGGAGGGGTTGGCAACCGTCTGCCGTTGTTTTATTTTTTTTGGCCATCTAGTGGCATTGGTCGATGACTTTTTGATTCCGTTGGGCATCGGTCGGAAACCTCACGTTGTTCCCTGGTACGGTGGTATCTGATCAGACCATCGATGAAGACTTCTTGATTTCCTTTTGATTTAAATGAACCGATTAAGCAAAGATCTTTTTCATGCCTGCTTGGCCAATACGGTCTCTAAAGTGACTCCCATCAGAAGGATCGCCAGGGGGTTGGTGTTTCATGACATCAACACCCGTGAAGTACGGCAGGGTAGGGTTTTCAATCCACCGTTCCATGAGGGTTTGACCCCCTAGATGGTAAAGCCGTTTCAGCATACAACCATCAACCCAATGGGCTTGACTAGACGGCCCTTTGGGGAATAAAAGGAACCAAAGGCGTTTTCAAAAAAAGACCAATCCATGGCATCAGCCAGCCACTTGATCTTATGTTTTGGATGGAGAATACGTTTAAATTCCCAGTCCAATAACGGGGGCTGTTGGGGGGCTATTTTTTTGATTATTTCTACAAGGTTTTGAGACCAAGATACGCATTTACTTGCAGATTTCAAACCCCTATCTTCGCAAGTAGGGCAGCATTCAATCCCACATATGAACGATGGACTCTATTTGAGTTTTTAAGCAGCGACTAAATACGTAAAATCGGTGATCAATGGAAAAACTCAAGAAGCCCTCGGTAGCAATAGGCTTTCGAAATATTGACAACCTTAAAACTTCAATTTCATTCTTCTGTGGTCATTTTAGACCTCTTTTTACTCAAATGATGATATACCAATTTTTTCTTTTATCTACGAGTAATCAATCCTCATTGATAAAATTCCAATGCATCCCTTAGGTGCAAAACTCTTGTGTTTTCATCTCGTTTTGAATTTAATATCGTCTAAAAACAAAAAACAATCGATTAAAAAACCTCCACATCTATATTCATAGACCTTATGGGGTGCAATTCCTAAAGGTAGGATGATAGGCTTGACTTAAGCTTGAACGATTAGAAAAAAAAGAACAATTTTTAACATTATTGACACTCCAACCACTAATATCTTGGTCAAATGATTTTGCATCCTTAAACATCTCATCCATACGGGTTACCTCGCTCGTATTCCACTCGCCTATATCTTGGTTAAAACTATCAGCTTGATAAAACATCCACCTCACATCTAATACCTTACTGGTATCCCAATCCCCTATATCTTGGTTAAATGATTTGGCTTCATAAAACATACCTCCCATATCGATTACTTGGCTGGTATCCCAATCGCCTATATCTTGGTTAAATGATTCTGCCCCAACAAACATACTCCACATAGTGGTTACTTGGCTGGTATCCCAACTAGTAATATCATATCGAACAAAATCTCTACCAGAAAATAACCAATTCATATTGGTTACCGAAGTGGTTACTACTTTACTATAATCCTCATCATTTTTAACCATTTCTCTCAATGATTCATTATCCACAATCTCATAAATCTCACCTCGAAACTCCCATTTCTCACCTATCATATCTCGATTGCATTTTCGGGCTTTAATCGTCACGCCATTATCATCTAGATACAAAGGATTTTGGTCTTTATTGCAAAATAAACTTGATTCATCTGAACTTGGTTTATTAGAATCTGAACTGGATTCATTTTTTTGACACCCCATTACTAGTAAAATCAGAACGGATATTGATACAATTGTTAGAAATTTCATCTATTGGATAATATACTCCTTGAAAGTTTTTATAAGTCTAGTGAGATTTTACAAACCAATTCTCAGAATCTTTATCCTTTTCTAACTAATTGGAGCTAATAACACTCCACTCTCTAACATCCCAAGGTTTTAGTAGACTATCCCTATAATCAATATAAGGTGCATTTGAATTTAGGCAAGCGGTGTTCTCGTCCAAATACAGTATTAAAACAATATAATACATTGCTGACATTCCACTGACTAAGGTCTTGGTTAAATGATTTGGCTCCATAAAACATATAACTCATACCTTGCACTTGGCTCGTATCCCAATTGCTAATATCTTGGTTAAATGATTTGGCTCCATAAAACATATAACTCATATCGGTGACCTTACTGGTATCCCAATCTCCTATATCTTGGTTAAATAATTCTGCATTACTAAACATATAACTCATATCGGTGACCTTACTGGTATCCCAATCTCCTATATCTTGGTTAAAACTTATAGCCGGATTTGGAACCCAATTGGGATCCCAATAATAAATAAGAGAAGGGCGAACATATGGACGCCGACCAAACATAAAAGCCATATTGGTTACCTGGCTCGTATCCCAGTCCCCGATATCTTGGTTAAAACTTGTAGCCTCTTGAAACATAAAAGCCATATTGGTGACCTTACTGGTATCCCAATCCCCTATATCTTGGTTAAATAATTCTGCATTACTAAACATAGAACTCATATCAGTTACCTGACTCGTATCCCAATCTCCTATATCTTGGTTAAATAATTCTGCATTACTAAACATAGCCCGCATATCGGTTACTCGACTGGTATTCCAATCTCCTATATCTTGGTTAAATAATTCTGCATTACTAAACATCAAAGCCATACTTTGCACTTGGCTCGTATCCCAATTGCTAATATCTTGGTTAAATAATTCTGCATCACAAAACATATAACTCATATCGGTGACCTTACTGGTATCCCAATCCCCTATATCTTGGTTAAAATCAGAATCAGACTTCATCGTTTTAGAATTTGTAAAATAGAGATTATAAAACATACCACTCATATCTAAAACCTTACTGGTATCCCACTCGCCTATATCTTGGTTAAATAATTTTGCATCACAAAACATATCACTCATATCTAAAACCTTACTGGTATCCCACTCGCCTATATCTTGGTTAAAATCAGAATCAGACTTCATCGTTTTAGAATTTGTAAAATAGAGATTATAAAACATACCACTCATATCTAAAACCTTACTGGTATCCCACTCGCCTATATCTTGGTTAAATAATTTTGCATCACAAAACATATCACTCATATCTAAAACCTTACTGGTATCCCACTCGCCTATATCTTGGTTAAACAAGCCTGCTCTATAAAACATTCTCCCCATACTTTGCACCTTACTGGTATCCCAATCCCCTATATCTTGGTTAAATGATTCTGCTTGACGAAACATTCCATACATTACCTGCACTTGACTCGTATCCCAACTCCCAATATCTTGGTTAAAATATTCTGCAAGATGAAACATTCGAACCATATTCTTTACTTGACTGGTATCCCAATTGCTAATATCTTGATTAAAAATCTGTTGCCCATAAAACAGATATCCCATGTCGGTTACCTGGCTGGTATCCCAACTAGTAATATCATATCGAACACCACGTGTACCGAATCTCTCGGATGTGAATAACCGATTCATATTAGTTACAAAAGTGGTTACCACTTTGCTAATATCCCATCCCCTTTTAATCATAAATCTCAGCCTTTTATTACTGACGATTTCATACTCCACGCCGTTTAACTCCCATTTCTCTCCGATCATATTTCGATTGCATTTTCGGGCTTTAATCGTCACGCCATTAGCATCTAAATACAAAGGATTTCTAAGGTTGCCATCTTGATCTAGACCGCATTTACCTTGTCTTTTTTTATTTCTCTCTGAATAATGAATATCCTTATCAATCGATTGAACTTTATCAATTGTTGGATTTTTTGAAAGAATAGCCGCTACCAAAGAATCTAATTGTGACTCGGTATATTTTTCTTGGTACTCATAGCGTGGTTCTAATTCAAGGTCTTCTAAACCAATGGATTGACTATTGTTTTGGATAGGTGCCAACGGCATTGCTGTTGGTTCATTCTTTTGGCACCCCCCCCCATTACTAGTAAAATTAGAACGAGCATTGATAGGATTTTTAGAAATTTCATAGGAAAAATTAGGTTAAAATTAAAAGAGTAGATTTAGACAATTGGATAAAAAAACCACGCCCTTTGAGTGGTCTTATTCTAGGGTGGTAAATTGTAATATCAATCCGATAAACCTTTGCACCGCTATCAGAGTAGATTTTCAAACTACGAACCTTTTGCAGTGGAAATATTGTTGGGATTCGAATAATATCCGATACTCGTATTTGTTTAACTTAATTGATAAAATAAAAACCTGTCCTGGTAGGATTGTTTTAATCGTAGTAGTTAGGGATTGTTGGTAGTTCCTGTCCGTCTTATACCCCGTCCCTTTGATGTATATGGATTCGGGGCGTGATCTCCAAAGTAACCCCCTTATAAAATTTTTGCTAAATAAACAGCTTTATTCTGGGTTTTGTTCTATGTATGTATTAACTACCTGTTTAATCGTATGATTCAGTTTGATAAAGTCTTTTTGCATGGCTTTATAATTCGCTGATACCTCACTTTGGATAGATAGTATAAAATTTCTCCGTTTTTCTAATTCATCTAATTGGTTTGATAATTGGTTCATAGTATGGGTGCATCGATCCAAACTACCACAAAAGTCGCCTTGTTCCTCGTGTAATTGATGTATTAAGTCGGTTAGTTTGGTATCCATTTAGTTGGGTGTAGGGATTTTTTATTATTGGTTAAAACTATAATAGGATACCTGCAATACATAGTGCTATAAAAGCAAGGATATAAAATACTTTAAGATAAGTTGGGTATTCATTCCAGTCCATCGTCTTAATTTAACTGTTCTCTATTTGGATTGGCTATATGTTCCGTAAACCCCTCTTTTCTTTTGTTTATGTAGACTTGTAGTATTTCTTTGTTTGTTAGATAGTAGTTATTCATTGCTATTGATTTGTTGGCTTCGTATTTCTATATGATTGATAGTATGTAGACTCTCTAAGTGGTATCTTTGATGTAAATATGATAAGTTTTTCTAGAATTATTGATTAGATGACGCTGTATCAACCAAGGATTATAAATTTTCAATTCTTTATAAGTCATTCCCATCTTAGCCGAAAAATCGACCAAATCCCCAATGGCACTATCGATAGTAATTTTTCTTAATGGTGGTAATAAATAGTGATCTTCTTTAGCGATATCAAATCCGTATTGATTCCTATACTTTTGAAATATATCTTTTACCGCTAGTATTCTAAATACATAACGAGAGGTTTCTTCATTGAGCCACAAATCATAATAATTATCAACTTTTTGACTTTTCAAAGCACGCTCTAATCCAGACATTCCTCGGTTATAACTCGCGGCTACTAAGGTCCAATTATCAAATTTCTCTTTGGCTTTTAAAAGATACTTACAAGCGGCATGAGTTGCTAGTTCTAAATTGAGCCGTTCATCGACATTACTATTGACTTCTAAACCATATTCTCGAGCCGTATTTTTCATGATTTGCCAAAATCCACGAGCTCCCGCTGGAGATGTGGCATTTAAAAACCCACTTTCTATCAAAGCCAAATATTTAAAATCTTTTGGAACGCCATATTGAAGAAGTATTTCTTCAATAAATGGAAAGTACTTATAGCCTCTTTTAATCAATAAAATCATATTGGATTGCCAATACGTATTGACTAATAATTCTCGGTCTAGTCGCTCTTTAACATCGTTTTGTTCAATGGGAACCAGTTCCCCCGCAAAATTGATATCTTCTGGAATTTTAAGGGACCCCACATGATAACTATGGCTAGTTTTTTCAAGATCATGGGTTAAATCTAATTGATTTTCTGAAATAAATTCTTTCAGTCTAAATTGGTCTTGATGATGTTTGTTGGTGTTTAATGAATCTAAATCATTTATATCCTGTGGCTTTAATTGATTTCTTCCTAGTAAAAGAAAAATCAAAGGCAAAAAAATAAAAACCCAACGATGTTTTTTATTCAAAAAATCAGATTTGATTGTCAAACAAATTTATGAATTCATTTGGATTATATACGAATCGAATACATTTAAAACGTCTAAAATTAATCCTTTAAGATGCTTAGTTAATCTCTATGTTGGGGATGAACTTTTTACGTTTTAGATTAACGTCATGAGTTCAGTCAAAAAACTCTCAACAATGCATCAAAATCTATTGTTTTTCATTAAATTTGTAACACCAATTAGATGCTAGAAATTTGCAACTCTTTTTAAGAATCCCTTTTAGTTTTTTAGATAAATGTTCAATATAGAAATCTGTAAAAATGAATTGTTGCGTCAATTCGAAACCACCATAGATAATCAGTTAGCTACCATAGAATATGTAGAGCAAGAAAGAAAAATATTTCTTACAAAAGTGAGTGTTCCTAAAGGGTATAGCGAAAATGGGTTTGTTGATCTATTCATTGAAAAAGTACTCCGTATGCTTTCTGAAGGCAGAACTCGATTAGTACCAACCTGCCCAACGGTTGTTGATTATATGCGAAAAAATCGAGAATTTAAAAAATTATTGCCGGTCGGTGTGAGAGTTTAAAATTCTGCTCTTACAAATCCTTGGTTATCAATTTTTACTGGTTTGCACTCTATAAGTTTATTTGCTAGTTGAGGATTCCAAGGAGTTCTTACTTTAACATAATTTTCCGTGTACCCAGTAGCATATCCATTGTTGTTTTGAGATTCGAATAATACCGTTTTGGGCTTATGGAGTTGTGATTCATAAAATCTTATTTTTTTTTCTTTAGAAAGTTGTGCTAAAATATTTCTTCTTTGTTTTCTGATTGCAAATGGTACAATAGGCCAATCATAATAATCCATGGCCGTCGTATTGGGTCTTTCAGAATAAGGAAAAACATGCAAATAGGATAGCTCTAGTCGTTTTATAAAATCAATGGTTTTATCAAATTCAGTTTGGGTTTCTCCAAAAAAACCCACGATGACATCAGCTCCAATGCATGCATCTGGCATTGAACTTTTTATTTTTTTAATGCATTTTGCATATAATCTTGTGTTATATCGTCTACGCATCAATTTTAGGATATGATCACTTCCACTTTGAAGTGGGATATGAAAATGTGGTACAAAATATGAACTAGAATTCATCAGTTCAATGATTTGATTGTTTAAAAGATTAGGTTCAATGGATGAAATACGTATTCTTGGACATTCATCTAAACCTTCAATTGATTTGAGTAAATCATATAAATGCCATTCTTTTTTACTTGAAGATGGATTCGTTTTTCCATAATCACCAACATTGACTCCTGTTAATACAATTTCTTTAATGTTATGATCATGTAAATACCTTATATTTTCGATAATATTTTCTATAGAATCGCTCCTTGATGTTCCCCTGGCCATGGGGATCGTACAAAAACTACATTTATAGTCACAACCATCTTGAATTTTAAGAAATGTTCGGGTTCGATCTGCTATAGAATAACTTTTATTAAATACCCGGGTTTGGGATATATCACAAGAATATACTTGAGGGGCATCAGCACTTGATAGATTTTCAATTAGTTCGTGAAGTTGAAATTTTTTTTCAGTTCCTACCACTAAATTAACACCCTCTATTTCTGATACTTTCTGCGGTTTTAATTGAGCAAAACAACCCGTAACAGCAACTTTAGCAAAGGGATTATTTTTTATTGATTTTCGAACCAACCTAGTTAGCTTTTTATCCGCATTTTCAGTAACAGAACACGTATTAATGACATAAATGTCAGCCGATTGATCAAATCCAACTCTTTGGTAAGTGGGACTCTCAAAACTTCTAGCGATAGTTGATGTTTCAGAAAAGTTAAGTTTACATCCAAGGGTTGTGAATGCAACTTTTGTTTTTTTTTCAGTATGTTGTTTTTCGCTGATTATGCAGGGTATTCTATTTTTAGTTTACAACCCTATTTTACAAAATTCATCTGCAAAAACAATGATTGATTATCTGAAATCAAAGAGTTTTTAAGATTTGGGTTTTCCGTATTTGCTATTGAATTTATCAATTCTACCTGCCGTATCTATCAATTTAGATTTGCCAGTATAATACGGATGCGAGGTTCTAGAAATTTCTAGTTTTACTAGTGGATAACTAATTCCATCAACTTCGATATTTTCTTTTGAAACAGCAGTAGATTTTGTAACAAAAACATCATCATTGGACATATCTTTAAACGCGACCAACCGATAATTTTCTGGATGAATACCTTTTTTCATTTTTGATTTGACATGGTTCACAAATGTACAATGATTAACAATAACTTGTAAGGGGGGGGGTATTATCCCTCATGATTTTAGGTGTAAAACTGCAAATCGAGTTATTCTTATACCGTTTCAAGAATAATTGCTGTCTATAAAAACATGAAAATTTTGAGTTTGAATTATTTTTTAACTTTGATAGAACCATATCATTAACAACTATGACAAATTATACAAGTTTAGTTTTTCGCTACGGTCTTATCCTTGGGGGGATAAGTATTGTGTGGGCATTAATTCTTTATGTAATGGACATGCATGATAGCCAAGATAGGTCACTACAATTCATTGGCGCTATCATATCCATTGTGGTTATTGTTTTTGGACTTTTAGAATTTCGGAAACGCAATGGGTTTTTAACAATCCCTCAGTCTATAAAAATAGCCATCATCATCAGTCTTGTCAGTACTATTATTTTCATGCTCTACTATTTCATTTTGACCAATTATATGGATCCAGGAATGGTTGAAAGACAAATTAATGAAATCATGGATCAATATCTTGCAAACAATCCTGAAGTTTCTGATGAAATGATTGATCGATACCGAAGTGGTCAAGAAATGGGTCGGAAGCCTCTGTTTTTTGTGGGAATTGCTTTGATTTTTAGTGTGATTACTGGGCTCATCTTTGGATTAATTACTGGATTCATATTGAAAAGAAAAAAAGCGGAAAACCTTGAAGATATAATAAAAGAATAGCATAACTGTAGTCACCCGAGTATAAAATAGTTCAATCCATGATGCATTAGGTTTTATCTATTGGATGAACTATCGCATTCATTAGATGGACTGTTTGAATCCGACGTCAGATTAAAAGCTCTATATTTAAACATTATATTACCATTTTGACTTTTTCAAATCATCACACATCATATATTCTGTGCGAGATGGCTTTTGGTTTTTAGAGGGAAAATAAGATATTAGTCGTGTGAATACCGCAACAACAAAAAAACGTGTTTGCATCATTATACCATTGTACAATGAAGCGGAGTCTCTCTTTGAATTACATCAATGGATAAAACAATCATTTGAAAATTCAAGCCAGTATTCCTATCAAATTCTTTTCATAGATGATGGTAGTACTGATAATTCATGGACAATAATTCAGCAGATTTTTCAAATCGATAATAACGTGAGGGGTATTCGCTTTTCCAATAATTATGGAAAAGCCTCTGCACTATATGTTGGATTTCAAAGAGCAAAAACAGAGTTTATTGCAACGATGGATGCCGACTTACAAGATTCTCCTGAAGAAATAGCCATCATGTTAGACAAACTTGAAAACCAGCAATTGCATATCGTTTCTGGATGGAAAAAAAAACGTTATGATTCAAAACTATTTAAAAATATGCCTTCCAAATTGTTCAACGGTGCAGCCCGATGGGTTTCTGGAATTAAAATTCATGACTTTAATTGTGGCATCAAAGTTTATCGAAAACAAGTGGCTCAATCTTTAGAATTATACGGTGATATGCACCGATATATTCCTGTGTTAGCATCCATTAATGGATTTAATAAAATTGATGAGAAACCCGTTAGGCATCAAGCACGCAAGTATGGAAAATCAAAATATGGTACCGATCGATTTATCAAAGGATTTTTAGATCTTTTGACAATTTGGTTTTTAAAACGATTTGGCAAACGACCCATGCATTTTTTTGGAATTGTTGGACTGATGGTTTTTATATTGGGAATTCTTTTTATTGGCTACTTAGGTATTGATAAACTTTATTTTGATACAAAGGCCCGCTTAATTACAGAACGACCAGAATTTTACTTAGCCCTCACCCTCATTATTTTAGGTGGACAGTTTTTTATTGCTGCTTTTTTAGGAGAAATGCTTTTGGGGAATAGACAAATCAAACCTCAATATTTGATATCCGAAGAACTTGATACCAAAAAGTCAAGTCGTTAAGTCAAGAAGACTTCCCTCTTCGAACTTTGATAAAACTGTTTATAAATATGACCAAAGCGATGATACTACTCAAAATCATTAATCCGACCCTAAAAATGCCAATTATATTATTTTGACTTAAAACTCCAATTAATGGTTGGATAAGGCCAATGCTTATTAAAAAAGTCAAGATTACTACCGTATGGGATGCCAACTTATTTTGATTTTTTAATCCGCCATGAAGAGCCAATAAAATAAGGCCGACTACTGTGGGAATCAATGAGGTCATTGAGGGGGAGTTAGATACAAAATAAGCCCAGAGTGATAATACAATGAGCAAAAGGGCATTGATTAAACTGGCAATATGAGGTTTCATAGTAATAGTTATAAAATTCTTTGAGACTCTTAGTATGACATACCAAATGTAATACAACTTACGGTTTTAAACGACTTCCAATGCTTTATTTATTGCTTTGAAAATCACCAGAACCTAGTCATATTATCTGTCATATTTAAAAGCTTCAATCAAATTTGATAAAACATTTTCAACATCATTATTTAAAGAACCTCCAAATGTATCATTAAATACGCCTAAATTTAGTTCAGCAAATAAAGGAATGATTCTTTCAGCCTTAATATTTTTCCCTAAAACTCGGATAAGTCCAAAAAAAGCATCTTTCTGATGAAATTGTATTAAGGCCTCACTTATTTTATCATCCTTACTATCAATCATCAGTCTAACGTTGACATCATTACTTGCGATGGAGACTAACGATTCATAATCTTGTGCTTTTAATATTTCATCGACTTGATTTCTTTCATATTGAATCTTGCTAGGTGATGATTCTCGGGGTAAAAACAATAAAATATTTAATTTTTTAATGGTTTTAATAACCTCTAGTTCTTTTATCTCGGGATTTTCAAAATAATCCTCAAAAGAAACCAAAGGAATGTCGATAATCATGAATTGAGAATCATCCATTTTTTCTACAAAATATTTTTGGAGCGTCGGCTTATAAAAGTTTTGACAACCAACCAAGTAAAAAATACTGAACAACACGATTAATTTCAACGAAATATGGGTCAGGTTCATTTATTTTTTTTCTCGACAGATTCTTTAATTATTTCAGCGCCTGGAAAATCTAATCGATTGGCTATATCTGATATTTGGTTGATATCGATATCTCCTTCAAGTGAAAACACAACGGTTTCTAAAGCATTAATTTCTTCTGGGACGCCTGGAAGATCATCAATATTGGAAACATACATGACAAATTGTTCAAAGGTATTTTGATATTCCCCTTGTTTGACATAAAACCGCACATCGCTATTATGATCTCGGATGTTCATCAATTCGACATAGCCATGATTTGTACAGCTATTAAGCCATTTTTTTAACTCCATATTAACTTTACCATTTCTTGATTCAATGAGATTAAAACTTCGGATATTACTGATAATATCATAGATTTCTTCATCGGCTGGGGTATCTAAATCTAGTTGCATATTGGCAATAATCTTGAAAAGTTGATCATTCAGCGATACCAAGGTGACATCCTCATAATCATAAAATCTCTCAAAAATATCTTGAGCAAAAAGGGTTCCACAAGTGATAGTAACAAGAAGGGCTAAGAAATATTTTTTCATTTTTCAAATGATACTTTATTATTCTGATTCAAGATATGTTTTGACAGTTTGAAATCGATCGATATGGGCCACCGAATTCATACCCTGATTCAATTTTTCTGAAGCATTGATCATGTAAGACTTAAAATGTTGATACGATTCTAGGAGCTCTTGTTGTTCTATATCAGACAAATAAACCACTTGTTCTGTTGGCGTATTTTGTTTTGTAAAGTTTCCGAAGGGTAAAAAGAAGGCAATACAAATACTTGCTGCCACTGCCACCACACCTGCAATACGATAGGTATTACGCCATCTTAACTTAATAATTTTTGATTTTTTTTGTTTGTGAGAAACATAACTGAAATAGGCTCCCATTTCGGAATATCGATCAGAACTATCAAATCTCTTTGAGAGCAACTCTTTAATTGCTTTCTCTTCTTCTAACGTGCTTTGACCTTTAAAATACTTGTCAAGTAGATGATTGTGATTTATATATTCCATAATTCTCGATTTTTATAAATTCTTTTCTTAATCTCATTCTTGCTCTAGATAAATAAACTCGAACAGATCCTTCAGGTATATTCATTCTCTTTGCAATACGCTTGAACTCTAGCTGTTCAAAATCTCTCATTTTCAAAACTGCTCGTTCTCTTTTTGGCAATTGGTTGATTAAAGACTCAATCTGATTATACCTATCTTTCATATCAATTGACTTATCCAAATCAAGCGAATTGCTTTTAAATTTGATGGTGTTATCCAATGGCAGTTGTTGTGCTTGTTTGGACTTGAGGCGATCTATACAGTAGTTTTTAACCATAGTGACCGAATAGGCTTCGATATTTTTTAGTGTTTTAATCTTGGCTCTATCCATCTCCCACAGTTTTAATAAAATATCTTGAGTAGCATCTTCAGCTTCATCTTTTGAAACCAAAAGTTTTTGAGCAGTAACGTAAATCTTATCTCTTACGGCCTCTAGTGAATGAATTAAATCATTGTCTACGGACAACACCATTGTATTTTAGGTTCTGAAATGTAAGACGAATTTTCAATTTTTATGTTACAAATTCAAAAAAAGCTTCACTTTGGTTTTTTATTTCAGGGGATGTTTTTGTAAAATGAAACATAGAAATATCACATCAAGCATGTGAAAAATGTAATCTTATTAGTTATATTGCCACCCATTCCAAATAATGGAAAGAGAAATTAGTGTGGTGGTGTGTTAAGTGCCCATAATTAGGATAGTTATTTTTAATAAATTATGACTCTCTAATGAGAGTTTGAACATCTTTGATTCTGCAGTGAATTAATAGTTTGATATTGAATTATCTTGCCAATGCAAAAGTGAAGCTAATAATTCGAATAGCTATCATTAAATATTTCCATTCGATTAATCTTTGAACCTAACTTTTATAATGAAAACTAAATTTATTAAAATGCGACCTATCGGATTTATATCGCTATTGATGTTTATTAGTTGTAATGATTATCAAAAACAAATCGATGATTTAGAATCCCAAATTTCTCAAATTTCAGCACAGAACTTACAAAGTAAAATCACGCAATTAGAAAATGAAATATCCAAGACCTCCGATGAGGGCAAATTGCAAGATTTACAAAATAAAATCACGCAATTAGAAAATGATATTAAAACCCTTCCAAACTCTTCTGATATCTCAAAATTGCAAATTGAAGTCAACGATTTAAAAAGACAACTTGGAATCGTTCAAGATGAAGCAGACTTAGAAAAACCTGCATATGAAATCAGTGATTTTGTATGGCGTGCAATGAATTTTTTCTATTATTGGCAAGGTGATGTTGATTTATTAGCGAATTCTGTTGGTGAAAACAGAAATCAATACATCAAACTCATTAAAGAAAATTCAAATGCTGAAGATTTTTTTCAGGCATTGCAACATGATGATGACAGATTTAGCTGGTTTATCGACGATTATATTGAACAAGAAAAGAGCTTTCAAGGAATCTCTAAAGATCATGGCATGCAATTTCGATTATCATACATTAATCGAGATGTAAATCCTGATTTATTTGGATTTGTGCAATTGGTTCACAAAGGTTCCAATGCTGAAAAACAAGGGGTTCAACGAGGGATGCTCTTTACCCATATCAATGATCAAGCACTAAATTTTAATAATTACATGAATTTAACTGATGGGGATTCCTTTACGATCACCGTT
The DNA here is from genome assembly GCA_965221765.1 of Flavobacteriaceae bacterium. GTDB lineage: Bacteria > Bacteroidota > Bacteroidia > Flavobacteriales > Flavobacteriaceae > Bin25. The sequence goes on along the minus strand of OZ244911.1, from coordinate 500,625 downwards.
GCAAATTATGATACTGAAAAGCAAGAATTTAAGAATACCGATACCAAAATAACCTTGACAAAAGAAGAAGATTTTGTAAAAAATCCAATTGTTTTTAATGACATTATTGAAAGAGGTGGTCAAAAAATCGGGTATTTATTTTATAATCAATTTGTTTTTAATAATCAAAGAAATAGGCAACTCAATGATATTTTTGGTGATTTTAAAACTAAAAATATCACTGATTTAATTGTTGATCTACGATATAACTCCGGTGGGAGTAGTGCTATTTCAAATTTTATCGCCTCGGCCATATCCGGTAAAGGAAGTGATGATATTATTTCTAAATCGTTTTGGAATCGCAATGTCCTTAATCGATGGTTTGATGGGGCTGATGGTGAGATTGAATACTTCTATGATGATGTTCCATTGCGTGATTCTGAAATGAGTATCAGCATTAATAAATTAGATTTGGAGCGAGTATATTTTATTACTACAGAACGGAGCGCTTCAGCTAGTGAGCAACTGATCAACAACTTAAAACCGCACATGGAAGTCATCCAAGTTGGAGAGAAGACTGTAGGGAAAAATGATGGTTCTTTTACCTTGTATGATATGGAAGATATTCATCCCAGTGGCTATTGGCGTAGGCAAAATGGGACCGTCAATCCTAATCATAAAAATGCGATTCAACCTTTAGTGGTAAAATCCGGAAATTCTGAAGGATTCTATCAATTCGAAAATGGGTTAGAACCTAACTATGAGATATCAGAAAGGATTTTGAACCTCGGGACCATTGGGAATACTAGCGAACCATTGTTGGCTCGCGTATTACAACTGATTGCCCCCATAAGTAGTAGAGATTTTGAAAATGAGTTCAACGATATAGAATTTAAAATTTTTAGTCGACCGGAGGACCAGACCGGCATCTTAATCTATGATTTAGATATGCCATTTTCAAAACAAGAATAAGCGTTTAATTTTTTAGTTTGATTCCACTATATTGAGGAATCTCGACGGATTTTAAACCATTCGCCCCCTTTCAAATTTTTTAACTTGGTAATTAATTTATCGTTCTATTTTTTGTATATCACCTATTAATGAACCAAAAGCTGACTTTATTTTTCACGGCAGGATTTTTATCTTTTTTCCTAATATGTTTTATTTCATGTAATAAAGAAGGGAACCCCAATGAAGAACTTGCTAATCATTCATCGAAACAAGAATCTTCTAATAGCAAACAAACTCAAGATGAAGCCGATTTAGAAAATCCTAAGTATGAGGTTAGTGATTTTGTATGGCAAGCGATGAATTTTTGGTACTTCTGGCAACGAGATGTTCCTTTGTTAAGTGATTCGAGGGGAAATAACAGAAGTCAATACATCAAATTCATTAAAGAAAATTCAAAAGCTGAAGATTTTTTTCAGGCATTGCGACATGATGATGACAGATTTAGCTGGTTTATCGACGATTATATTGAACAAGAAAAGAGCTTTCAGGGAGTCTCTAAAGATCATGGTATGCAGTATCGATTGGCATATATTGACAGAGATATCAATGAGGATTTGTATGGATTTGTGCAATTGGTTCATCTAGATTCCAATGCTGAAAAACAAGGGGTTCAACGAGGGATGCTCTTTACCCATATCAATGATCAAGCACTAAATTTTAATAATTACATGAATTTAACTGATGGGGATTCCTTTACGATCACCGTTGCAAATTATGATACTGAAAAGCAAGAATTTAAGAATACCGATACCAAAATAACCTTGACAAAAGAAGAAGATTTTGTAAAAAATCCAATTGTTTTTAATGACATTATTGAAAGAGGTGGTCAAAAAATCGGGTATTTATTCTACAACCAATTTGTCAATAATGATGTAAGACACAGAGAAATCAATGATATTTTTGGTGAATTTAAACATCAAGGGATCTCTGATTTAATTGTTGATTTGAGGTACAACCCAGGTGGGAGTATCGCTACTGCACAGCTTCTCGCATCGGCCATTTCTGGAAAAGGGTCTAATGATGTTTTTTCAAAAACTTTTTGGAATTCAAAAGTTCTGCGTACGTTTTATGGAGAAGAAGGGGATATTGCAAAATTTATGAATGTGGTACCGGGGGATGAAGAAATAAACATCAATAAATTGGATTTAGAAAGGGTGTTCTTTATTACTAGTTCTAGAACGGCATCCGCCAGTGAATTAGTCATTAATGCCCTTGAACCTTATATGGATGTAATTATAGTCGGAGATCAGACCGTTGGAAAAAATGATGGTTCGCTAACGCTTTATGATGTGGGGAATGCTCATCCAGGTGATTATTGGAACCGAAGAAATCCAAAAAACCCTGTCAATCCAAATCACAAATTTGCATTGCAACCCATCGTATTAAAAACGGCAAATTCAGAAGGATTTTATCAATATGAAGATGGTTTAGTCCCTAATTATGAAATAAGAGAGAGGATTCTAAGCCTCGGTACTATTGGAGACTCTCACGAACCATTATTAGCTCGAGCATTACAAGAAATTGCACCGAGTGCTAATAAATCTTTAGAAGCAGACTATATGTATTTTGAGCACGAAGAAATCCCCATTCCAGAAGATCAAATAGGCCTAATGATCTATGATTTAGAATTGCTATTTTCTATGCAAGAGTAGAATGTATAGAAGTCCATTCTAGTGATTTGAATCGTATAATCTTTTAGAATAAAAAATTCGGTTATGATTTAGAATTGAGATCTATTCTTTTTTAGAAAGAAAGTATGACTCATTAAGTGGTAAAATCACAGGTTAACATTTTAATCTAATGGCCATTTTTTAATTTCGGCTTCATACTAGGGTGTTGTTCTATAGCATAACCTAACAAATCTACTAATTCTTCGGTTGTCGCATTTTCATAGTCAATATCGAGTTGTTTTTTAATATGGATAGCGATTTCTACCACCCTGTTTTTTGTGATTAAGCCACTTTTTGTGTATGCTTCTCGAAACCCTTTTAATACCAACGGCACAACAACTGGTTTTTCGGATTTAATAAAATGAGTCGATCCTTCTCTCACGGGTGAAAAGTCTTTGGTGGTGCCTTGAGGAAATAAAATCACCCATCCTTCTTGGAGCCCTTTTTTTACTTTTTGAACATCACTTAACTTCACAGGTCGATTGATAGCTTTTCCTGCTTCTCGCCATGTTCGTTCAATGGAAATAGAACCGGCATAAGCAAATATTCTTGGTAAAATTCCCTTTCGCATGGTTTCTCTAGCCGCGACAAAGTAAATATTGAGTTTGGGACGTAAGATATACCACCTTCTATTGAGATTGTTTTTTCTGCCATTAAGGGTTGCATAAAACACGTGTAGAATGGCAATGACATCACCAAAATGAGTATGATGGTTTGCAACAAACAAGACATTTCGATCTGGCAAATCTTTTAAATTTTCGCTTCCCATAATTTTTAATCGATCGGCATATCTTGGATAAGACAATAATCCAAAAACAATAATCACCGTTTTTTTAACTATTAGATATTGATTAAACAAGTTCTTTTTAAACACTTTTAACTAGATTTGGATTTAAAAAATGAATTGGTTTGCAGATATTAAATAGAGCTACAATCAAGATTCAAATTCAATACAAAACTAATAGACTAATTAGTTTGAGTGAAATTAGAGATTAGATAATAAGAAAAGAATTAGTTATTGAGTTGTGGATTCCGCCGAATATGAGATAAAACCCAACGATTTAATAGAATCGATTCATCATAGTTTAAATTATCATAGGCTTTATCGAGTTCTTTATAAAATAATCTTTTGTTGAAACTGACTTTTTGCAAAAGCGCTTTGGTGTATTTGAAACGAAGAGTCCTAGGCATAACAAATATTTTACAAAGTGAATTTAGAACTAATTTTTTAATGAAAATGTTTACAAAATGTTAAAAGTTGAATTCTTATCCTCTAAAAACTTAATCCAATCGATTTAAAACATCTTTCATTCTTCTATGTTATTGTAAATGAAATAACTATCATCCTAATGATGAACTAACACTAGATGACTTTAATTAGTAAAAAATGAACTTTTCTACCATTTTCTCTAAATTTGCGGTGAATTTGTAACAAAATCTTAACTGTACAAGTCATTTTGATGATATTAATGTTGAAAAAATTTGATTGTAAAATAAACCATACCAAAAGTGAATAGAGTTTTTAAAATCCAACTTGGGAAACACTGTTTTGAGTCTGATGAAATAGCTTATCGCATGCTTAAACGTATGTTGTCTAGATTTCGAAACCGATTGCGTTATACCGACTTGACTTATGAGAATCTAGAACAACTCTTGGCAGAATTTCTACTAAAAATTAAAAATAATGACCCTAAGCATGTTATTTCAGCCGAAGATGCAATGAAATCTATTGAATATTTGGACACAAAACTCAGCGCTCATTATACAGGGAAAAAGAATTTTAAAAACTCTGAAAGATCTCCGTATAAAAAACTATATCGTGATCCTGAAGATCGAGTTATCGGAGGAGTTATTGCCGGCTTAGGTCATTATTTATCTATCGATCTTGTATGGTTGCGAATCATTGCTATCATACTTGCTTTGATCTCTTTAGGAACAGTTGTTTTGTGTTATTTTGTTCTTTGGATGATCATTCCGAAAGCCAATACAGAAAACCAGCGTGCGAGAATGCATGGCGTTTTTTTAGACTTAGAAGATTTAAAATCGGAAGTTAAAAAAGAATTTTATGCGGCTAAAAACAATATATATTCCTTTCATTTCAAAGAATTTTTTCAAGCCATCTTTCATGGAGTAGGTACTTTCTTCCGTCGATTTCAACGGTCGAGATCGACCTCTAGACTTTGATTGGTATTTCATAATCTTCGTGAATTAAGACTATAAAATTATATTTGTTAGCCTTTTTTCGGGGTGTAGCGAAGCCCGGTTATCGCGCCTGCTTTGGGAGCAGGAGATCGTAGGTTCGAATCCTGCCACCCCGACCATCCATCTTTCGATGGAATCCGCACAGAATACTCACCAATCAGGCATACATTTATATTATTTATATGATGCTTAGATTTCTACAGTTGGGGAAACCTGCAAACTACTTTGTTCGTAACCCGAGCCCCACTACTTTCAAAGTCTTCTGTTTGACTAAGGTTGTCAATGTTGCACCAACGATTTGAGTATGGCAAACGATTAAAAAGTAAAATCTTCAAAAGGAATAAATATCAAAAAGAAAAGATCAAAGACCCTCTTTTTCTAAACAAAAAGGAAAAAGGAATCTAATCGAAGTTAAGATATGTGTTAGAATCAATAAACAAAGAATTAGAATGGAATGAAGATTATGCAATAAAAGGGATATAGGTAATTGTGATTTATGTTGTGAACAATTAAATATAGTAGTATAATTAATTAAAGAAAGAGGGAAAGCTAACCCATCGGCTAAAAATAAAAAACATGGAGTGCAAAAAGGACAATTAAAAAATTATCTTAAAGGATTGTATGATCCTTTCATCGATAGAGATAAGTTATGGATTGGTTTTTTAACTAATGGTAGTTTTTGGGGAACCTCACAATTCAGAAATTTGCTTTTTTCATGGACTTAATATTAGCATTTTAAATTAAAATAGTTTATCAAACTATATTTTAGAATGCTCCTATTTTTGGGAACTTTACAGTCAAAAAACGCTCAACGGATGAAGCCAATTTCGGCAATGTGATTTTCAAAAATCTAAACGAAATTCATTGTTTTACTTCACCCCCCCCAAACGCACCGATCTAGAAAAGGACCATCGAGAGAAAAATGGGTTTATGTGATTTCTAATCCAGCGTTCCCCAATATGTTCAAAGTCGGTATCGCTAAAGATTGAAAAGGTAGTTTGAATGCTTATCAAATTGATCATCCCTTACGTTCCTGTAAAAAAAGAATTTGTTCTATAAACCCCTTTGTTCAGAGAAACCGAAAAACATATCCACGAAATATTCCAGAATAAGTTAGAATGGGTGCAAGGCGATTTGCAGGACATCGTTCAAGCAATAAAAGACTTCAATAATGTGCTCTGATAGAGTTAAAAGTTTTTGCTATTAAATCCACTACCCAACCCCTGGATCTAATCCTGGGGGAACTGAACCTTCTGGGACACAAGTGACGCAATATTTACCTGATTCCCCTTCACATCCTTCATCGCTTATTAAAGCATCCATACCATTTTCGAAACAATCCATTATGAGTGATCCACACTTTATACGACTTCCACACGTGGTCCCCCCTTATTGAATAGACAGCTCACCGCTATCTCTTTTCAGTAAGGTCACCCAATGTCCCCAACCTGCAGCTTGTTGGTCTCTTCCAGACAGCATAAAACGAGCTGTTTGATTTCCAAGAGGATCCTTAGAAAACAAAACTTCGATGTCCAATTCTTCAGAAACTTGTTTCTGTATGTCTAAAACATATTCAATAAATCCGTCCCGTTCTTCTAAAGTAATTTTATCAGAAGCACATTTTGTGAAGACAACTAATAAAAAAAGCAACAAGTAGAGACGGTTTTTCATGATATAAGGAGTTAGTGCTATCCAATATACCACATATTTTGTCGGATTCGTTTTAAGTTTTTTAAACGTTTCTTATTTTCGTTTACCGGTGGGGTTTGCTAACCATTAAATTATGAAAAAAGAAGTGCCGAATCAAGGCATCTTATACGCTGTCGAAAATATCCATCAACAATTGTCCAAAATGGAAGAACATTGGAACCTTACCGAAAAACAATCCTATATCAATGCCAATAATAACCGATGGATTACTGGAATCGGTGGGAGTATCACCACGATTTTCATAGGTGTTTTTTATTTCTTATTCAGGCGATGAGTTGTGCATTGGTAGTTCCTTCATTTTGTGGTGAACTATTAATGGCGTTTTTTGTCTAATCCCCTTTTGAAAGAATATTCTCAAGAGACACAGTCTCAGTCATGTTTTTTTATGGTCTGCTTTGTTCCATGATGGAAAATATTGGGAGTAGGAAAGGATATTTGAAATTTTTTAGAAAAAATCTTCAAAAGGATGGTGCTCTTTTGTTTTGAAATGATTCTTTCGCTTCCCTTGAATTCCTTTCGAACGAGAACTGATGAAAAAATCATATAAACGTTTTGTTTTTGAATCTAAAGGTCTGGAAAAAGTAAAGATTTTGATTAATTCATCCACTTGATGTTTATGCTCTTGTTCATGGGATATAGGATAGCTTAACGCAATATGGCTTCTATATTTTACAGAAGGAGAATTTTTGAACTTGTAATCTGTTTTTCCAATCACTCCTATACTATGGGCTAATAGATAAAAGCCATCATTATCTGATAGCATTCTATTGACCCGATTGTTTATTTCTTTTCTAACTTATTAGATGTTTGAAAGAATCGTAATGGTTATCCCTAATGACTCTAGTTGCTCCTGCCAATCTTTTGGAATTTGATTAAATAAAGGATTTAAAATTTTGAATGGTTGTGTTCCAGAAGAAATTATTTCATCAACCATGCTTTCTCGATATGCTTCAAAAGATACCTTATTTTCCATCATTTGAAACACATCAAAAGTGTCTTTAGCAAGATTTCTTGTTATAGATGCACGACCTTTCCGCCGATTAGTTGTTCTTTTGGCACCGTTAAAATGCTATAAATAGGCGTTTTAAATTCGTTGGTTATATCTGCTATTAAATCAAGTTTTTCGGGTTTTCCTATCAGGCCCATATTGACTTGATGCACTTTTCCGTTTTGACTTTTATCCTATGAGACATTTGCACTAAAATTTTGGCTTTTCGTTAAAATAAAGGATTTGGACTAGTATCCCTCTCTTTTTATTTGACAATTTATTCTTATCATTTTTTTGTATATCGTACTCGATATGCAACATTCAATGTGGTTCAAAACACTCATCGATGACGCATCGTTGTCGTGACTGCCCCCATCAAACCGAATTTTCGATGAAAACAAGTTCAGTGATGGAAGGCTCTAAATTGAGTTACCAAACATGGCAGGTCGACATTTATCTTGTCACCAATAATACCAAAGGTATTTCATCAAATTCATACAAATAACTATTTAAATTTCAGTAACTTACGAAAAAAGATGATATAAGAACCATCAAAATCAACGATTATTGACTTGTTTTTGTCACCTGGGCATATAATTTCCTATCATTATTAGCGAATGAAGTATTGACTTTATTAGAATAGTTGTTTTATGATCATCAATCGAGGAGCTTATTCTATATTTCATGGGCGGGAACAAGAACTAAAACAGTTCCGATTTTTTTTAGAGGGTATTATAAAACAAAAAACTCGAACTTCTTTTTTAATTCAAGGTTCTCCTGGAGCTGGAAAAACAACGTTAGCAGAGAAATATGGTGAATTAGCCGAGAAACAAGGGTGGCAGGTAGTTGTTATGAATATTCCAACGTTACTCAATCTTAAAGCATTTCGTAAGGCTGTTGGGCGAGAACCTCGATTAAAATTTTGGCGAGAACGTCAGTTGAACATTCCATTAGGTATCGAAGGAGTTTATAGTGCTATTAAAATTAATTTTGATTATCATACGTTTGTTAAAACCTTGAACGCGATTCATCGCCCTACGATTCTTCATTTTGATGAAGCGCAACTATTAGGACATAGCGCATTAACGATTGAGCAAAAAGGCGTTTTACGAGATGTGTTAGATGAATTACATAATCAACGAAAACAAGCAAAAAATCCTATTATTTTTTTAATGAATGGTTTAGGACGAACAGAAGAAGTTTTAGAAGAGTATGGCATCTCTCGTTCTGCTGATGATTCTATTATTCGTTTGAAAGCCTTAGATAAAGTATCAGAAAAAAAGATTATATATGATTATTTAGTGAAAGAAGGGAAAGTTTCCCCAAAAGACCCTCAATTAGATCATTGGATTCATCAAATTAGTGAGCAAACTCATGGTTGGCCTTCACATATTACAAGTTATGGGAATACTTGTATTACTTATTTACAAGAATATGGACATTCTTTAAATCAAGAAAAATTAAATACAGTTTTGAAATTAGGCACTCAAAAACGATACAAGTATTATGATCGAAGGTGTCGAGGGGTAGAACCTGAAGATCAAAAAAAAATAGCTTCTTTTTTATTTCAAAAACAAAATCAGGAAGATTTTACTCGAAGAGAGTTTATTTCTTATTTAAAAAAGTGTACTTCTGAGAAACAAAGCAATAGTATTTTTCAGACCTTAGTAAAAGACGGTTGTATTCATCGAATGATTGGAGGTAGTTATGAATTGTCAATTCCTTCCATGAAAGATTGGCTACTTCAAACTTATCTAATCAAACAAGTTACAACTCAAACAGCGAAAAGAGATAAGACTCTAAAAAAAGAGATTACCCCACCAATTTATTCTAAAAAAATTAAATCATCTACAGAGCCAAATGTATCTAGAGGAACATCTTTTTCTTAGGCAAAAAGAAGCCCTCAACGCCGTATTCAGCTCAAAAATGAGGGGAAAAACGAGCCAAATAGAGAGTTTAATCCTTGATCTCCTTTTTAGACTGGCATGAGGGAGAAGCCATCATGCTAGATGATCTCTTCAAATCATAAGCCATCGACTCCAACATAGGTTGGTGATGGACTTTCTCCAATCCCTTGAATCGGGTTACTTGACCATGAAACCAACAAGCCAGTCTCCTAAATCTGTTCGACTAGCCAACATTCTTTGCTGATGGGGTTATTTCGTCCTTTCTACTGTTTGGTCCAGGGCTTATGGCATTAACCTTTTTCTATCACCCAAGAAATACTCCCCATGGCCTCTAAGATCGGATCCTTCGTTTCTGATGGATCGCCTTTATCGACCAAAAATCGTTTTCGTTCGGCAACCGAAAGACCTTCCATCCAAGGCGGTAATCCCTGACGATCTGCTGATGGGCGGATACCGTGTGTACCTTCGTAACATCAAGTCTTCTTTGGTAGTGATCATGTGCCATTGATAAGCATCGTACGTCTTTTTCCTCTTGTTCAACCAATGGGCTTGATGGTCGGCATGGAAACTCGCTTCCTCTTGTTGCTCATGATCGCTCTCTTCTACTCGTAGTTCTAGCTTTTCACAGCGGCTTTTGGGTGAAAAAGAACTCGCAGTGATACGCACATCCACCACGACCGTGCCTTGAATGATGTTGTTTTTCAGTCCATGGCCGATGAACCTCATTCATGAGCGTTGATATCACTTTTTGGCCGTTAACTCGGAACGAAACCGAGATAATGTGCTATGATCGGGAGCCGCATCTGCCATGTCTAAATCACCAAAAACCATAAAACAAATGTGATCCTTCATGAATGCTTTGGTTCGAACCTCCGAGAGGTTCAACTATACCGAAATCAATGGCATTTTCAACTAGATCATGGCATAATCGGCTTTTTGGCCTCGTTGTTTTTTACTTCATTGCTCATGTTCAACTAGTAAAGATTCGATAAGGGGGCCATCGATGATTTTATAGAATTGATTAAACAACGGCTGGTGGTTGTTTGGCTTCGCCCTTGATAGAGATTAAAAAAACGCATGGGCTCGATTGAATAGGCTTGGAATGGTTCCGATGGCATACCATAGTCCAAAAACAAATGGTCAAATAAAAGGATAGGAATTTTGGACCACATTCTTTATCTCAGCAGAAAAACGAAATTCTAGTGAAAAGGGCTCTTCCATATAATTCACCTTAATAAAAATTTTATAACTTCGTGGTCTGACCAATAGAGATGAAAGCCATTCAGAATAAAAAAACCGAAATTGCCACCGTGTGATATTACCAAATAAATTCATTTGGAAGGATAAAAATTATCGAAAGTGTTGAAACTCCTCAATTTTCATAGAAAAGAGCGAGTTGTAAATCATCAACACAGAAAAAATCATCTGATAGTTGTTTTATGAGGAAGACTTTTTGTTGAAAAGCAACGCCGGGTAATAAAATATAAAGTTCTATTTTAACGGTGACGCCCCCCTAAAAATTTATCCTCTCAATGGACCTTCAATCGAAGAAGATTTATTTGGCAATCGTCTTTGACCACACTAGCCATGACCTCCGGGTTTTCCTTGACGACAAAAAAAAGAATCCTATGTTATTACGTTTTGGTCTGACAGCAGATTCCCATTATGCTAATAGACCACATCGAGGAACTCGTTTTTATAATGAATCTCATCTTAAAATGAGAGAATTTGTTGAAATTATGAACCAAAAAAAAGTTGATTTTATCATGCATCTTGGAGATATGAAAGATGAAGATGAAAACAAAAAAGAACAAGATACCTTGAATTATCTGAAAATCATAGAATCTGAATTTTCGAATTTCAATGGTCCAACCTACCATTGTGTTGGAAATCATGATGTGGATAGCATTACCAAATCCCAGTTCTTAAATGGTATTGAGAACACAAACATTCCGAAAACAAATTCCTATTACTCCTTTGATTTTAATCAATTTCATTGTATTGTTTTGGATGCCAATTATACTGAAGATGGGATTGATCATTTTTATAAGTCTCCTATCAACTTTCAAAATACCAATATCCCCAACAAAGAAATCGATTGGTTAGAAAAGGATTTATTAGAAAACACAAACAAGATGGTATTGGTATTTTGCCATCATCCACTTTTTGAATATTTCAGAAAAGGTTATCAATTTCATATCAATAACTATCAAGAAATTCAAAAGTTATTTCTATCTCATGGCAATGTTATTGCCGTCTTTCAAGGGCATGTCCATCAAGAACGTTTTCAACTCATCAAAGGAACCCACTATATCACACAACTAGGTATGGTGGATTATTCCGGTTTAGACAATAATTGTTTTGCCCTAGTTGAAATTAATCATCAAAGCATTGAAATTTTTGGATATAAACGATCTTCAAATCAATCCTTGGTCATTTAGTATTCAATCCTAATTTTTGGGCAATATTTTCGGTTTATTTGGTAAACTAAATATCTCTTTGATTGGGAAAATCGCGATTCTCCTTTAGAACTAATTTTGAAGCTCTAAAACAATGATACGATTTATTTCATTCAAATTTTGATCACTCAAATCGATTGATAATCCCGATACATTGTTCTGGTATGGCAGTGGCTCATTGGTATCAAAAAATACCACAGATTTTAATTCTGGTACTTTGTCCTCGATATGTAAAATATTAATTTCTGGATTTAACACATGGATATATATGATGTTTTCTTTTCTTGTTGAGACATACTCATCATTGGGTAATGTGGGCCCTTTTCTGGTACCATAAATCGTCTGACCATATTTTTTTAACCACTGACCAACTTCTCGAATTCTTTCATTATGAATTTCTTGTATTTTTCCGTTGGGCATCGGGCCTACATTGAGTAATAAATTGCTTCCATAACCTGCCGATTGAACCAGTAATTGAATTAATTCTTTGGTGGTTTTATGCTGATCATCTTGAAGATTAAATCCCCATGAACCATTAATAGTTTGACAAACTTCTAATGGTAGATTTCCAATATCTCCGGCCGAGGTCCCCCATCCAGTTGTATTTACGCCAGGCAAGTCTTTTTCAAACATCTGAAAATCTTCGCCTTCAATAGGTGCTAAATGATGATTATTTCCTATTAATGCATGAGGTTGTAATTGGTGAATTAGGGGATATATTTCATCATAATGCCAATCCACATTTAAATCACCAAATGCCTTACCATCCCAATCCACTTGATCCCAATGACCGTCAAGCCAAATGCCAGCAATATGTCCATAGTTGGTCAATAATTCAGTAAGTTGACGCTTCATAAAAATGATATAATCTTCCCATTTTCCAGTAGATCGACCTTTTATACCTAGTCCTGTTCTACCCCTAGGGTAATAATCTCCTCGTTTCCAATCCAATAATGAATAATAAAAAAATAGTTTAATTCCTTGTTTTTGACATTCATCAGCTAATATTTTCAAAACATCTTTTCCATAAGGAGTATTATCTACAATATTGTACTCTGAAGCTTGACTGTCAAACATGGAAAATCCATCATGATGTCGAGAAGTGATGGTAATATATTTCATCCCACCATCTTTGGCCATTTGAACCCACTCTTTTGGATTAAAAAATGTTGGATTAAAAAATGTTGGAAGTTTTTTATACGCATCAACTGAAATATCTTGATTGTTCATCACCCATTCACCATCACCTAGAATACTATAGACTCCCCAATGAATAAATAATCCATATTTGGCATCTTGAAACCATTCTCTAGCTTTAAGATTTTGCGGACTTGGTTGGTACGATTGCCCTCTAACCAGTGCCATCATGCTTAATGCGATAAAACACACCGCTACTAGTTGAAAAAACCTATTTCTAAAACTCATTTCTCTTGGATTAGATAGTTCCCTAAAGTACTATTTTAATCTCAACCCATGGTAATTCTTAGTATATAATACATCTTATTTTTAGGCGACTTAATAACTAATTTCACGGCTACCTTTGGTATTTTTGTTTTAAACCCAATTTCTTGATGTTCTACAAAATTTCAATGCTTTTATTATTGGCTCTTTGTATTTTTAATTTGACTCAAATAGTAAATTTTGAATTCCTAGCACCGGAAAATATAGTATCGACGATTGGTTTTGTTAGTTGTCTATGTGGTTTGTTGATGTTAGGATTATTAATCCTTTCCAAGCGCATTAGAAATAGGCTATCTCAAAAATCAAAATCTTCTACCTAGTTATTTTTTTGATTTCTAAATATACCATACTCTTCGACTAGTGTAACAGAATCCCAGGCCGATTTAATCGTTTAGTAACTATATAAACCGACGTACTAAACATCTTATTACCATTTCCTAAAGAAATTAGGGAAACAGCTCCTCGGATTTTGAGATTTCTTCTAGCACTGTATTGACAAATAGATCATCAGAATTCTTGATGCGATGGTACATATCTTCATTAAAAACAAGACGACCGATATGAGCCTTGATTGCGATTATCGTTGATTTTTTATTAGCTCTTACCACATCCGTATCAATATAAATACGATTCTCTAAATAATTCAGGAATTTTTCAAAATAGAAGTCTCCATCTGGAAGAGGTTTGCTAAAAAAAAGAGCTTTACTCGCAAGTGTAGCAATATTGTTATATGGTATTTGATCTAGTAAGAAAGAATCGATTAATAACGTATCATAATAAATTGATTTCATCTGCTCTTTTAAATATTCATCTTTAGTCAGCGTATTATTGATATCAATATCAGGCATAATACCACCTTGATAAAGTAATGTATCTAACTCCTGAGGGCTGGGATCGCTTACGGTTTGATTTAAACTATCTTCTACAAATTCCTTTGTTTGGGGAGTCATTTCAAACTCAAAAGATTCATTTAAGATTCCTTGTTTATAAGGTTTTTGAATTGACCTTCCAGAGGGCGTATAAAATCGAGAGGTAGTTAATCGGAGATAATCGGCGTCGGCTATTTTAGTTTGATACTGAACCAACCCTTTTCCATAAGTTCGATGACCGATAATCAACCCTCTATGATTATCCTGGATGGCTCCTGCCAATATTTCGCTTGCAGAAGCAGAACCCCCATTGACTAGTATATAGAGCTTTCCATAAAACCCCTTGATGGATTCGGCTTTATAAGTAATTTTCTCTCCATTATTACTCTCTACTATAACAATTGGACTATTAGGAGAAAGTAATAAATCACCCATACCAATGGCTTGCTGTAAAATTCCTCCAAGATTATTTCGTAAATCAATTATTAGGTGATTGATTTTTTGCTTTGTCAACTCTCTCAAGGCAACACCGAATTCTTCAATCGTCGTTTCACTAAATTGTTCTAATTTGATGTAACCCGTTTCAGAATCAATCATATAACTACTGGTAACACTTGGAATATCCACCTTATCTCGAAGGATTTCAAAATCAAACAAACGATCTACGTGCTTTCTGTATACTGTAACATCTACTTGCGTTTTTGCCGGTCCTTTGAGCAATTGAGTAACATCATTTTGAGATAAAAAAGTAGAATCAATGGATGTCTTTCCAATATACACAATGCGATCTCCAGAAAGCAAACCGGCTTGATCACTAGGTCCATTTTCAAAGACTTGCAAAACAGTTACAGTATCTTGAATGATTGAAAATCGAATGCCGATTCCTTCAAACTCACCAATCATTTCTTCCATGAATCCTTGATTTAAGGCATCTGGTATATAGCTCGAATGAGGATCTAAATTTTTAAATATATCATCAATAACATGTTCAATAATTGGTTGTATTTGATTTTTTTTAGAATCTAATGAGGCGATCTCATTGAAATAATCATCTATTTTTTTGATGCTCTCAGATTCAATAATAGCGGTTTGTTGATTTATGGATATGTTGGGATTGACCCACATACCAACCGTCAACCCGAAACCTAAAATCAGTAAAAAAAGAATTGCTAATCTAATTTTCATCCTTTAGTTTGAAATCGAATCCCTTTTAATTTCTTTGTCTACATCGATAATAATTTTATTGACCAAGCTATCCATATCAATATTTTCTACATAATCTTGGTCTATATATGTTAATAGTGTAATTAGTTTTTCTATACTTTTGGCGTCTTGATTTTTACTTTTCAATGGGAATGAATCCAAATTCACCCCGATGAAAAGGCCACATAAAAAAAATATAACTGTCACAGTATATTTATAATTTCGGAGCCACTTAGTCATCTTGGTTATTGTTTAAGGGTAAATATTTGAGTTCCACTCCTGCTCTTTTTAAAAATTCCAAACCCGAAGAATCCTTGTATTTCCTAGCATAAACGACACGAGTGATTCCCGACTGATGAATTAGTTTGCAACATTCTTTACAGGGAGAGAGGGTTAAATACAACGTGGCACCACTACATGATTGAGTCGACTTTGCAACTTTTAAAATAGCATTGGCTTCTGCATGCAAGACATACCATTTGGTTTGATGATTTTCATCTTCACAAATATTTTCAAATCCTGAAGGGGTCCCATTATATCCATCTGAAATAATCATCTTGCCTTTGACAATGAGAGCTCCAACTTGTTTTCTTTTACAATAGGATAACTGACCCCACACCTCCGCCATCTTGAGATAAGCTAGATCATATTTTTCATGCTTATCATTTTTCAACTTAAACTTCTCGATTTAAAATTCACCTGGTAAAACTACTTATAAATATCAGAGAAATTCAGTAGAATCCATCATGCTACAGAGAAACCACAAAAAACATCAAGTTTTACTTAACATAAATATTGGAAAGTACTCCTTGGTATGTCAATAACCCCACATTCTGCTGCCAATTATTGGGTTAAGAGGAGAGGCTAAGCCTATGAACCAAAGCACTTTGAGGAATATCGTTTTATAAAACATAATCCATCTGACCTATGCTTGCCCTTAGAATAATCATTGGTTTTGATGTGATAGTGGTTCACGGATATCTTTTCTTTTATAAAGACAGCAAAGGGGTAAGGCTTGATATATAGAATCTTTTGCCTTGGCTAAAGGCGTATCATGACCCGATTTCGCGATAGCATTATGAATTTCTTGAAGATTTATTTTTTTTTGATTGAAAATCGTCTTAAAATACTTGGTTTCTATATTCCAAGAACCATATTTCACACCCGATAAATTCAACACAGATGTTTCGATTCTATCTTTACACATGGTACAATTACCCAATACAACAAAGTTTGCCCTTTGATTTCTTTGGAGATCTTGTGGGACCATTAAAAAACTAAAACCTAACAAACCACTCAAAATGAGTGCTCCCAAATTCATTGAATTGATGATTAAAATTTTACAATTGCCATCTTAGGCCAATATACGACATTAATCCGAATACTGGCCCATAGATTTGTGAGGCATCAAAAAGAACATCTTTAGGATTATCTGCCAAAATAATAGGTGATTTTTGAGTAAATGACCCTAGATTTTCACCACCAATATAGATCTCTATTTGTTGGTTGATTTTTCTGTTTAGCTGGGCATTGAATAATTGATAAGATTGAGAATACGATTCACTGCTATTGATGGATGTTTTTACCAACCGTTGCTTACCAACATGTTGCATCGTTAGATTAGTTCTCCACAGAGCACCATTGAATTTAGGAGTTGATACCCAACTCAAATTAAAAAACAATCGATGCTTAGGCCTTAATGGGAGTGTTTTATAGCCATCGTGATAACTTGTTTTGATATCATCATATCTGTATGCAAGACGAACATCAATTTCTCTCGATGGTATGTGATGATATTGAATTTGGAAACTGTTTGCTTTCGCCTTACCCGGTGATTTATAAAAAGAAACTTCTCCAGGCGTTTCCCAATCTATAATCGTTTGAGAACGATAATTGGTAGCATAGTAATCCACAATCCATCGACTGTCATGGCCAAACAAATCAATTTTTTGGGTCAGACTACCTCCGACATTCCAAATCATATTTTTTCCAAATTCACCCATATCATTATCAATGATAATTTTTCTATTTGATGCAAATAACTGCTGGTTTTCTGCCATATAAAATGATGTTTTTCGACCACTTCCAACTGATAATCTCAACTGCGTCTCTTCAAATAATTGATGTCTTAAATTAAATCTAGGGGTTATAAAAAATCCAAAATCGGAATGCACATCCATTCGGATACCGGCCATCACACTAGTGCCATTCAAGTTATTATGAGTCACTTCGAAATAAGAGCCTATATGTGATATATCTGTATTTCCAAAGGTTTCATCCGCTATGATTTTTTGATCTATAGTGTCCACACCAAATGCTAGGCCTGTTTTGAAGGTTGTTTTTGTATTGAAAAGAATAGAACTATAAATCACATTGGCATAAAGACTATTATGCTTTATATCAAAAATCCTTTGACTAAAAAAAGAATTTTGATGGTTATAACCATAGGCGAGTTGAAGGCCAGTACTTCTGTAAGGTATTTGAGGATTCACATAGCCAAACTTTATTAATCCATCGAATCGATGAGTATTTATCAAACTTTTCCAAAATTGATTTTCAGGTTTATTCAAATCGAAATTTGAACCGAACTGCCCTGCTTTTTTTTGATCATCGACATAGCGAAAACTGCCCAATATTACAAAACCCTTTTTAAGGTCTAGGTACTGCCATCGATTGAATACATTAATCTGTTCAACCAATGGGTTGTCGATGAAACCATCATCATTATGATCCAATGATTTGTCATGTCGATTAAAATGTCCATACAAACTTGTATAAAACCCATCATTTAATCTTATGGCTTTGCTTAGGTTTAGTTCAAATCGACCGTGTAACATTTGAAATAAATTGACATATAATCGGTGATCGGTCATGGGTTTATTAAGTTCTACATTGATTTCTCCTCCCAAAGATTCATAGGTTCCAACAACACTTCCAACACCTTTTGAAATTTGAATGTTTTCAATTTGAGGACCAGGTATAAAAGAATATTCCAATGGTTGACTGATAGATCTTGTGATGGGAATATTTTCATTTGATAATAAAATCTGATTTGAATTCAAACCAAGCATTCTGATTTGTCTTACGCCAGTGATGGCATCCGCATAATAGCTATCTATCGATGGATTGGTTTCAAAACTTTCAGCTAGTGTGCAACAAGCCGCTTTTAATAGTTCATCGCTAGCTATGTTGACTATATTTCCAATTTCAACATATGATTGCATCATGGATTTTTTTGATTGCACCAACTGAACTTCTCCAAGATTTTGTTTGGGTAATAGAAAATGTAAAATTTCATGCTCGGATTTTACATCAAGGGTATCTGAAATAAAATCTGGATGGCTTATGATAATTTGAGCATTATTTGGCCTATGGATTAGTTCAAAAAAGCCCTCAGAATCACTTTTGGTATACTTGATATCATCTAACCATTGGATTCTAGCTTCACTGACTGCTTGAGTCTTTTGACCATCATTTGTTAGTATTCTACCCGAAACTAATTCTTGGGAATTAATCGGAAATATGGCTACTACAAACAAGAAAAAAAGATGATACCAATAATAGGTCTTCACTTTAAAATCACTTTAGTTCTTTATACCTCCTGCTGTTATGATTTAATTCTAAATATCCTAGCCGGAGAAAATGAATAGAGGCTTTATAAAAATCTTCGTAAATCCGAATAAATCCATAAGCAATAAACCGAACCATCTATAAATTTCAGTATTGACGTATCAAGTGGTAATAATGTTACAAAGAACTCTAGAATTTAGATTTATAGGGGGGGGTATCCAAAGACTTAACTGATAATCTTCGATAATCCATGGATAAATAAATAGCTAAAAACAGTGTAAAGGTCAATAGATTAGATCCCCCATAGCTCATATATGGGAGAGGAATCCCTATGGTTGGAACTAGACCAATATTCATTCCAATATTGATAAAAAAGTGTGCTAATAAAAAACAAGCAAAGCCATAAGAAAAGGTTTTTTTAAACCGACTTCGATGCAAACTAGCTCTTGTGATAACTCTGTAAATTAAAAGAGTATAAAGTCCAATTAATAATAAACTTCCCAAAAAACCCCATTGTTCTGCAATGGCTGTAAAAATATAATCGTTGTGTTGTTCGGGAATGAAATTCCCTAGTGTTCTTGGCCCTTTATACAAACCGGTACCCAATAAACGGCCATCCTCTATGGCCATCTTTGATTGATGCAAATGATAACCAATATTCTGATTATCTCTTTTCAATCCTAAAAAAACTTCGATACGATCTCGATGATGCGACTCCATGAGATTTTGATATATAAAACCAGAAATCAAAATGATACCTAATGAACAAACTGCGATTAAAATCAATAAAGTCCTTGACCACCGAATCTTATATCTTCTTAAAACAAAGTAGGAGATATATACCAATAACAAAACGATAATAGTGGACCTTATGGATCCTAATACCAAGGTCATCATAAAAAGGATAGCCATATACAATACCGATAAAAATGAAAAAAGATTTAACCCTTGCCCATATAATAATAAACCCAAAAACAAAAAGGTCAAGGCCGTTCCAAAATCGGGTTGCAATAAAATCAAAAGCATAGGTAATGCAATAATGCTCACTACCCAAATCATATTTTTACGTTTAAATGTCCTATGAGAATTATGAAATATCTTTGCCACCATTAATGCAGTAGTCAGTTTGGCTAGTTCTGAAGGTTGGACGCCAATGCCATACAATCGATACCAAGATTGTGATCCAGCTACAGATTGACCCAAAATAAAAAGGCCTATCAACATTCCAATGACAATAGCATACGAGATGATTGAATAATTTATAAGAAAATTAATGTTCAAAAAATAGAAGCCACTACCAACCGACAAAACCAACAAAATAGAAAATAGATGCTTGTAAAAAAGAGGGTCAAAACTCAATCCATCTTGAGAAAACATTTTATCATAAGTCACTGAATGTATCATGATTAAACTGATAATTAGTAATAATAGATAACTGAATAGACTGAGCAAGTCAAATCGATAAAAGTGAGCATTGAGACTCATTGATTAATCGCAAAGTCTGTACCCAATAAAGGTTTTAGGTATTCTGCAACTAGAGATCCCTCAAGCATTCTATTTTCTAGATTTTTTCTTTTAGTATGCCCTATCAAATACTTTTCAATCATCAAACTAGCTATTGGTGCTGCCCATCTTGTGGACCAATAGCCATTTTCAACATAAACTGCAATGGCTACTTTAGGATCATCTTTGGGAGCAAAACCAATAAAGACCGAATGATCGGTCAATTGAGTCTTTTTACCATTGAGTATAATAAAATTTTCTACAGTTCCTGATTTGCCACAAACATCAAATGATTGAATATTAGCAATCCTAGCATTTCCGCTGGTTGTTGTTCGATGCATTCCTTCAATAATCGGTTTAAAGTGAATCGAATCGATGGTCGTGAATCGCTTCAAGTCATTGAATTGAGTTGGGGTTTGTCCAATTTTTTTAACAAAATGGGGGGTATAATAAAAACCTCGGTTGGCAACAGCTGCTGTAAAGTTAGCCAATTGAATAGGCGTTACTAGTATTTCACCTTGTCCAATAGCATTTGAAATTATTGAAGATCCCGTCCAAAAAAAATCATCATAAATCCTTGAATAATAGTCCCCATCCGGCACAAATCCTGAACTTCCTTGAGGTAAATCATAGTTCAAATAATCGCCCATACCAAAACTCATAACATGATGACTCCATTTATTGACGGCCACTCTAGGAGAACTTTCTGAATCAATTAATTGGGTATATAGTTGAGCATGATACGAATTACATGATTTCAATATACTTTGAATCATATTATTTTTAGTTCCCAATGGACATCGGCACCCCATGTGGGCATTGGGAGCATATCGATAGCCAAAATTGCACGAGTAATTGGTTTGAGTCGTTACAATATTTTCTTGCAAACCAATTAGACCATTGAGAACTTTAAAGATTGATCCTGGAGCATATTCCGCTTGTAAGGCTCGATTATAAAACGGTCTATTTAATGTGTCATTATACAATGTGTTAAAATATTTTCCATCCTTTGATCTTTGCAAAGAATCCGAATCAAAACTAGGTCGACTAATCAATGCTAAAACTTCTCCACTTTGTGGTTCTATAGCTACAATAGCTCCTCTTTTATTATTCATTAAATCAAAACCATATTGTTGAAGATTTTTGTCGATAGTCAAGGTTAAATTTTCAGATTTTTCAATAGGAATATCAAATTCACCATTCCCATAACTATTAATTTCTCTATTGAATTTGTCAACAAGAAAATACCGAAGACCTTTACGCCCTCTTAATTGAGATTCGTACTGTTTCTCAATACCACTTCTTCCAATATTGTCTCTCAAACTATATGGACTGTTTTGTTGGTCTATTTCATCTTGAGTTACCTCATTGGAGTAACCTAATAGACTATATGCTGCAGTTGTTTTATAGTCTCTTACTAAGTTTTTTTCTAAATAAAACCCTGGAAATTGCCATAGTTTTTCATTGAGTGATACACTAGCAGAATCAGAAAGATTAGTTCTGATTTCAGAACTTAAAAACGTAGAGTAATTCTTTGCTCTTTGGATTTGATTTTTTAAATCAGAGGGGCTAATTCCGATAGTTTGAGCAAATTTTATGGTATCAAATTTTTCTAATTTATTAGGAATCATCATTAAATTATACACCACTTTATTGGTCACTAGAAGATTACCATATCGATCATAAATTTCTCCTCGTCCTGATTTAACTTCTTGATTTTTAATGGTTATTCGATCTGTATAATTCATTCCCCAAGTACTGATGATTTGAATATTAAAAAGAGTGAAAATCAAGACAACTGAAATGATTGCAGTCAGAATAATCAGTGCCTTTTTAACGGTCATTCGAATAAAGTTTAAACCCTACAAGGGTCCAAATAAATAACAATGAAATAAGACTAGTTAATACAAAATTTTTAAAAAACCCAACAAAGTTTTGAATCACTGAAAATTCTAATACGAAATAAATTAATTGATGTAAAACAATGAACGAAATAATCACTCCAATATTTTCATAAAGTTTTACAATTCTATTTTCGACAATAAGCTTGTTCTGATTTTTATTATAAAACACATTGATCATTAGCGGTCTTACTAATAAGATTGTGATTGTAGCAATGGTATTGGTGGCTGGTAAATCTAGTAGTAAATCAATGCAAGCCCCCATAAAAAATCCAATCAACAATAAAACAATTTGATTTATAGTGATGGGAAGAAATAATAAATATAAAATATATACCTGCGGATTAATGGAGTACCATAAATTAAAGTTATTGAAAATAAAGACCTGTCCTATCACAAACAAAGGGAAGAAATAAATCAATTGAAATGTTGACGATATCATTAAATCGGCAAAAGCAGAGAATCTATTTCAATCTTTTTTAAATCTTCAACAATATATGCCCAACGTTGTGAAAAAGGATTCTCAAAAAGCTCAACTTCCAATCGATAATAAATGGGATCACTTACTGAATCGATTTTAGAAATAATACCCAACGGTATTGATGCTGGAAAAAAAGAAGAAATACCACTAGTTATAATGGTATCATTCAATGAGATTTTTTTTGACTTTTGAAAATCAGAAACCTCCATTTTTGTTGGTGTGATCATAGACCATCTCATGATACCAACATCTTTGGTTTGCTGATTCCGAATATTGATGCGGATATCTTTATGTAATATGGAGATAACTCTTGAATAATTTGGACTAATATCTTTGGTAATGCCCAATACCCCATCATGGTGAATCACCCCCATTTCAGATCTAATGCCATCATTTTTTCCTTTATCGATTATAAAAAAATTCACATCAAAATTTCTAGTTGAATAAATAATATTAGCATTATGCAAATGATATCGATTCATATCAATTCTTACTGAATCATCAACTAAAAATTTTATAGATGCGTGATGATTAATTTTGAATTCTTTTAATTCACGGATCTCTGTTAATAGGGAATCATTATTCTTTTTTAAACCAAAATATCCATAAACAGAATTTGCTGAATGATGAATTGGGGCAATTAATACAAGAGACAATCGAGTTAAGTTATCGCTGAGTGGATTTGAACTCTGAAATGCATAGATGAGTGAGAGACTTAATAAAAATAAATAGAGAAAAAAGTTTCGAAAGCGTATAAAAAGTAGAATCAAGCGATCCATTTTTAATGGTCTTCCAAAATTGGCCTATAATAATCAAACTCTTTTAAAGCAATTCCGGTACCTTTAACAACCGCTGCTAAAGGATCATCCCCTAAGGTGACTTTCATTTTTGTTGTTTTTGAAAGTCGTTTTACTAGTCCCCGGATCAGGCTTCCACCACCCGCCAAATAAATTCCATTTTCAAGAATATCTGCGGTTAATTCAGGAGGGGTTTGAGCCAACACACGAATAATAGCTTTTTCCATTCGGGAAATAGAGTTTTCAATGGCTTTTGCAACATCCACATGAGAAACTTCAATTTCCAATGGCTCGCCACTAACTATTAATTTTCCATAGACTTTAATGGGTTTAGGAGGGTCTTTGATGTCTTGTAATACACTTCCAAGCTGAATTTTAATTCTTTCTGCAGTATAATCGCCGATGCTCGTACCATAGATATCCGCAACATATTGAATGATATCTCTTGTAAAGGTATTTCCAGCCACTCGAATAGAAGTTCCACAGACGATACCAAATAGCGAAATAACAGCAATTTCTGTGGTTCCCCCACCAATATCCACTATGAGTATCCCTTTCGGCATCGAAATATTGATCCCCAAACCGATTGCAGCCGCCATGGGTTCATCAATGAGAAAAACTTCTCTTCCATTGACTCTTTCTGCAGATTCGATAACGGCTTTTCGTTCAACAGGTGTAATACCCGATGGAACACAAATAACAATACGTAATGATGGTGGAAATATTCTTTTTTGTAAGGCTGGAATTTGACTAACGAGGTTTTTTATCAACTGTTCTGAAGCCAAAAAGTCTGCTATCACGCCATCTTTTAGTGGTCGGATTACTTTAATCTCATCATGGGTTCTCCCCTCCCATTGCACCGCTTGGGCACCAATAGCCACTATTTTATTGGATTTGATGTTGATGGCCACAACCGACGGGCTATTGATTACCACTTGATTATTATGGATGATTAGTGTATTGGCCGTTCCCAAATCGATTGCTATTTCTTCTTTAAAAAATCCCATTAATTTTTTGCTTTCTGTTGATTAGTGTTTAAAATGTCTGATGCCTGAAAATACCATTGGTATTTGATGTTGATTACAATAATCAATTGATAATTGATCATTTTTTGAACCTCCGGGTTGGATGACAGCTTGAATGCCATGTTGATATGCAATTTCTACACAATCAGGAAATGGGAAAAATGCTTCACTAGCCATAACTGCTCCTGTTAAGTCTAGTTTATGTGTTTTCGCTTTTGCAATAGCATGACGCAGAGCATCTACTCGAGAAGTTTGACCCATTCCCGAAGCCAATAATTGTTGATTTTTAACCAGTACAATGGCATTTGATTTGGTATGCTTGCAGATTTTTGAAGCAAATAAGAGATTTTTCACTTGATTTGAATTTGGTGCCTTAGTAGTAACGAACTTCAAATCTTCATTGGTATCGGTCTTATAATCAAAGTCTTGTTTTAAAACGCCATTAAGACAACTTCTAAATTGGGTTATAGGTAATTGGGAAATTTTAGATTTTAAAATAATTAAATTCTTCTTTTTTTGAAGTAAATCAAGAGCCTTGGACTCATAGTCTTTGGCAATCATCACTTCGATAAAAATAGGAGCAATGAGTTCTGCCGTTTTTAAATCGAGAGTCTGATTGGTAATCAATACCCCACCAAATGCAGATAAGGGGTCCGCTTGGAGTGCTTTTTTAAAACTTTGGGAAACCGATTCCGATTGACTGATACCACAGGCATTGTTGTGTTTGAAAATTGCAAATACGTTTTCTGTTTGATCAAATTCTAAAATCAACCATAGTGCAGCTTCAACATCGAGCAAATTATTATAAGAAATATCTTTTCCTTGTAATTGTTCGATGACTTGATTTAAATCACCTTGAAATTCTGCTTTTTGGTGCGGGTTTTCCCCATACCTCAAGGATTTGTTATTGGCTGTAGAACCATTTTGACCCAAGGCAAAATATCGAGCTATCAATCCATCGTACTGGTGTGTCTGTAAAAAAACTTGATGAGCAAAGGTCTTTCTTTGTTCTATTGTTGAACCACCATCATTATCATGCAAAAGCTGAATCAAATCGGCATATTGACTTCGATTCGAAACACATAAAATATCATTATAATTTTTCGCCGCCGACCGAATAAGAGATGCCCCACCGATATCGATTTGTTCGATCAAATCCTCATGAGTTGCATTTCGATTCTCAAGCGTTTGCTCAAATGGATAGAGATCTACTACCACCAGGTCAAAGGTGGAAATATTATATTTTTCGATATCTCGGAGATCTCTAGCGTGACTAGATCGATTAAGGATTCCTCCAAAAACTTTTGGGTGTAGTGTTTTGACCCGCCCTCCTAGAATCGATGGATAACCCGTTAATTCTTCAACAGAGGTTACGTGAATTCCTAAATCTTTGATAAACTGATAGGTCCCCCCAGTAGAATATAATTTAATATTGAGATGATCTAGCGTTTTGATGACTTGATCTAATCCATTTTTTTCATAAACAGAAATTAATGCTCTTTTAATTTTCCGAATATTTTGGCTCATTTTCTCAGTGATTATAAGCTAGTAGGAAAATTTTTTGCAACAAGTTCGCAAATCCCTTTTAATAGGAATTCGTCTCTTGAATTAAACGCATTTTTTTGATGAGAATCGATATCTATTTGTCCCACATTTTGGTCATTGATTAAAATAGGATAAACGATTTCACTTCTTACTTTTGGACTACAAGATAAGTAGTTGGATTCAAGAGTTACATCGGGAGAGATAAAAACTTGATTAGTTTCAGCCACTTGTCCACAGATGCCTTTTCCAAAAGGAATTTCAGTATGTTGCGTTGATTCTCCATAATAAGCCTTTAAGCAAAGCGTTTTTTTTGATGGATTAACCATATAAAATCCAACCCAATCATATGCTTGATTTTGCTTTGCCAATAACTCACATATTTTCTGCAGTTGACCTTTAAAATCTAAGTCGCTTTGCTGGAAAATTGTAAAAACTTTATCAGTAATACTCATGTGAAAATAAACCTAATTAGAAAACAAGGATAAAAATAGTGTAAAAATCAAGTTTTTATTGACCATTGGATATAAAATTTTGTATTGAAATAATTGAAGGATTCCTCAAAAATTAAACCCTAATCATTCAATCAAAACTAAGGAATCTCGATGCTTATGAGATGACATTAAAATAACATCAATCTCCCAAATGGGAAGGTTTTATGCTTCATAAGAAGCCCCTTTTATTTGAAACTATGACTAAACGCTAGTCATGTTAAACTACCGAGAAAAATAGTAGTACACGAAGTACTCTCTTTGGGTTGATAACCAACGAATCTACTGTCCTTGATTTTGAGCAACAATAGGTATGACCGGGCTTGGAGTATTTAAATCCTTGAGAACTTCAATAGCTTCATCAATATAAATATCCGATTCAATCCTTTTTACCCAATTATCTCTTCTCTCTTTGAATTCTTGGGCATTGTGGGTAGATGAATTCAAATTAAATTCTGGAAACCAAGTAAATGTGTTATCAGAACGGAATTCTTCTATCCTTTCAAATTTCTTTGCGGTTTCTCGATTTTCACTCTTTTCCTTACTATATTCTTCAAAATTCAGCGAAACCACATCATCTTCTTGCTGGGACTTGATCCATTGAGCTTGTTGTTCAATCAAGTGAACATACGGATTTTCTTTTAATCGTTGATGACTTCTTTCAATGGCATACTCATAATTTTTTAAATAAGAAAAAGGTTTAAAATCCACTGGATTAATAGAATTCCATGCTATTGGATTTTCTTGATCTTTTTCACCCATCTCAAGGTAAGCATAGCGATCGATATAGGTAATATCACTTTTTACACCTTCTAATTGAGTCGATTTTCCATTGACTCTATAATACATATCGGTTGTTAACTTTAAAGCTCCTAGAGGATCGGATGAAGATTGATTGCGTAACATCCGATCCAAGTCAACTAAATTTTGAACGGTTCCTTTTCCAAAAGTCTGTGAACTCCCAATGATGATGGCTCTTTTATAATCTTGTAAGGCTCCAGCAACTATTTCTGAGGCCGAGGCAGAAAATTCATTGACTAGCAATACCAAAGGGCCATTCCATAAAATAGATGGATCCGTATCTTCTAGAACTTCTTTTTTTCCTCCAGTACTTTTGACTTGAACAACAGGGCCTTTTTCAATAAAAAACCCAGTCATTTCAACGGCTGTTCGAAGAGCTCCACCTCCATTATTTCTTAAATCCAAAACAATCCCTTGTACATTTTGTTTTTTAAGTTGTTTGATTTCTATAGCGACATCTTTTGCTGCATCGCGCTGTTTTGAATCACTAAAATCAACATAGAATTTAGGTAGTTCAATCAATCCATAATTTTTTCCACCACTTTCGATTACAAGAGATTTAGCATACGTCTGTTCTAGTTCTACCTGATCTCGAATCACAAGGACTTTTTCAATGGTTCCATCCACTCGTCGAACAGTTAAAATGACTTGGGTTCCTTTAGGTCCTTTTATTAATTTAACCGCATCATCGAGTATCATGCCTGAAATATTGATCGGTTCCTCTCCTTTTTGAGATACTTGCAAAATCACATCGCCCACTTCTAATAAATTATCTTTCCAAATAGGACCCCCTAGAATCACTTCGATAACCTGGACCTCTTGATCTCTTTTTTGGAGTCGAGCACCAATGCCTTCGTACTTGCCTGATATGCCCATATCAAAACGTTCTTTTTCTGCAGGAGCAAAATAGTTCGTATGCGGATCAAATTGACTAGCTAGTGTATTAATATAGAGGGTAAACCAATTTTTTCTCTTTAAATCTTTGAAATTACTAAATAAAATATCGAGATTTTCTTTGGTGGTTTTTCGTGATTCTTCTTCTAGTGTCTCATCGGATTTAATTTGATAGGTCTCATCTTTTTCTTTGTTCTGTTTTTCTTGTTCTTTTTTATCCACAAAGCGATTTAATGTGTAAAATTTGGCACGCTTGCGCCAATTATTTTTTAGTTCCTCAATGGAACTAGCATAATCAATATTATCTGCATTCAAGTCAAACGATTCATCTTTAGAAAAATCAAAAGGTTTTTCAAGTAGTTCTTCATAGAATCCTTCAACCAATGCAATTCTTTCCATGAGAGTTTGATACGCTTCATCAAAAAACTCAATGTTCAATTGATTGAGTTCATCATCCAATTGGTATTTGTATCGATTTAAATTTCTAAGATCACTTTTTAATAACCACTGCTTATTTCCATCAATTTCTTTGAGAAATTCATCAAATAATTTTTCTGAAAAAGCATCATCGAATTCAATATCATCCGATGAGTAATGCCATTTATCCAATACACTAGTAACAATTTCGATTAAGAGTTCTTCTCTGTCTGAATTTTTTCTTTCAGTCCCTAATCCTAACAGCAAACTGCCAATCAATACTAGCGTAAATAGCCATTTAAATGAATTCATTACTAATTTTTGAGCAACAAAGTTATCATTATTACTGACGATAGAAAAATTATTAATGCATGATTTATTCTTTGCATATCGATAGGATATTAAAATTTTTGAATACCATGAGAATATTTAGCAATAGATAAACCAATACCTTTGCTTTCGAAACACAGTTGACTCGATGTTCGTGACCAATGATGTAAGGTATTCATACAAAAGATATCTGCGTTTTAATCGATTTCACGCATCAGATTGGTCAAGTATGGGCTGTGGATCTTAAAAATTCTCAATTGGGAATAGGACCTACATGACCATCAATATCCCCTTACATGTTGATAGACGCATGGTTAATGATGTCCTCAAATTAAATATAATTGTTCTAGAACTCTTATCAATTGTGTTATCACTGCCATTAATAAATGACTTTCTAAAAAACTTGATTGGTGTGTTTCTAGAATCTATCATGGACAAAACGCATCAACGGCTATCATCTATTCTGAAACCATGTCGGCTCCTATCAAAGCTAGTATCCAAGGAATCATCCACTATATTTTCACATGATTCTTTATGGAATACTCATTTTAAATGGCCTATATCGGCAGTGATTTATACTTCAGAACTATTCGTTGAAAAAAATGCCTTCCAGTGTGGTTCTCAATGTGAATACTTCCTAATTAAAACCAAACCCAATGAAAGAAATAAAGATATGTCGACGAGCTGATACTTCATGGAAAGAAATCTTTAATCAACGTAAGAACCCACAAGGTCAAAAGTATTATTGGCTTACCGGAAATTTTATCCATCTTGATCGTGAGAAAGACACTACTCTTTGGGGATTAGAAAATACTTTTGTTTTAATTATCTCCGATTCATAATAATTTAACAGCGCATGATGGTATTAATGAATTAAAAGCATGGAATTCATAAAAAACAAACTTTTCCTTATTGGAATTCTCTCTGGATTGCTATGGACTAGTGTATTAGTGATGATGATTGTCAGTATACGAAGTCAAGTCGAATTAGATCAAATCATCATTCAATTATACCAATATCGAAAACTAGGAGGACTCATTGCCCTTGCATCACTCATAAATATTCCCATTTTCTTATTGGCACTCTCTAAAAACAAATTGCATTTTGCAGGTGGAATAGTCGTCGCTTGTTTTTTGTTATTTGTCTTTCAATTTTTTTCTTAATTCATTATTAATGCGTTATTACATCATTACTGGAGAACAATCCGGGGATTTACATGGAGCTCATTTGGTGAACCATCTGAAAAAACTAGACTCGGGTGCCCAAATTCGAGCATGGGGTGGACAACATCTTCGAAATTCCAATGCTTTTATTGTCAAAGACATTAAAGATCTGGCTTTTATGGGGTTTTTAGAAGTCTTAATCAATATTAGATTGATTCTAAAAAACTTTAGCTTTTGCAAGCTTGACATATTATCATTTAATCCCCATGCGATCATACTAGTGGACTATCCTGGATTTAATCTACCCATGGCCAAATGGGCTAAGGGGCACAATTTTTCAGTCTATTATTATATCGGTCCACAGGTTTGGGCCTGGAAAGAAAATCGAGTCAAAAAACTCAAACGATATGTCGATAAACTCTTTGTGATATTACCATTTGAACAATCATTTTATCAAACCCATCATGACTTTGATGTGGAATATGTTGGCCATCCATTGATGGATTATATTCCTAGACACCAAAAATCCAATGAAATTTTTAAACAATATCAAATCCCCCAATCTAAACCTATCATTGCTCTTTTACCTGGAAGCAGAAAACAAGAAGTCAAACGAATATTACCGATCTATCTTCGGGTTATTAAACAAAATCCTCAGTGGACTTTTTTGATTGCTAAAGTATCTTCAATCCCACTAGGGGTTTACCAGAGAATGTGTCGCAATTCTAAAGTAATTATCGTCGATGATGCTACCTATGATCTCCTTAGTATCGCTAAGGCTGCCTTGGTTACTAGTGGAACAGCAACTTTAGAAACAGCTCTTTTTAAAGTTCCTCAAGTGGTTTGCTACAAGACCAGTTGGATGAGTTTTATCATGGCCCGGTTTTTAGTAAAACTAAAATATATTTCATTGGTGAATCTTATTCTAGAGAAACCCTTTTTAACCGAGTTAATTCAAACAAAATGCGTTGCCAAATTAGTCAATCACCATTTACAATTATTGATGACTGATGAAAAGAAAACTTATTTTAACCAGGGGTATGGATTACTTCAACAGAAAATGGGAAACGCCGGAGCAAGTAAAAATGTAGCTCATTTCATTTATGGTGATTTAAATACTACAAACGATTAAAGGTTTCAAATTCGTATTGAAAATTTTCAACATATTGGTTCATTTGTTGTTCATTGGTAACCGATAAATAATCATTTGAATTGACGAATTTCAAGTATAATTCCAATTGAGCAGGATCCAATACTCCCATCACTGGTAAAATCGGTTCATTTTTTTCATTAAAAAAAATTACAACTGGATAGCCTTGGACACCCAAAAATTGAGCAAACTCATGCATTTTATTCTTCCGCTTTGTTGCAACATATTGGGGATTGGAATAACGGATGCCTAAATGCTCAAATTCTTCATTGCCCTCGCCATTGAATTTTACTGGATAAAAATTTTTATTGACATACTCGATGACATCCTTATTACTATAGGTTAATATATCCATCATTTTGCATGGACCACACCAATCAGTATAGATATCCATAAAAATCTTTTTTGGTTCTTTTTTTTGAAGTTCTAAAGCCTGTTCTATACTCAACCACTGAACTTGTTGTCCTAAAAGTGTCAGCGGAAAGGATAGTAAAATAAAAACTGTGAAGTCTCTAAAATACAGATATTTAGATTTCTTTATCTTCAGCACCGTGTGTGAGTTTTTTGAGTTTTTTAAGAAGTAAAATTACGAGAATCGCCACTATTGAACAAGTGATGAAAATACCAGTGAAAATTTCTTTCTCGCCTGCTGTCTGGGCATATTTTCCTAAAAAAGCAGCTAATTTATTACCCAGTCCTGTAGCGGCCCAATACAAACCCATGATAATCGAAGCATATTTGATGGGGGCCAATTTTGTAATAAACGAAAGAGATACTGGAGAGGCACATAATTCACCAATCGTATGAAATAAGTAAGCCAATACCAACCAATACATCGGTGAAGAACCAGCAATTTGATAATCCGAAGCGGCAAAACGCATGAATAAAAATCCCCAACTCATAATTAATAATCCAATGGCCATCTTAAAAAGAGAGGAAGCTTCGCGTCCTTTGGCTTTCCACTTCATCCAAAATCCTCCTATTAAAACCGCAAGGGTAATAATGAAAAATGAGTTTAATGACTGAAACCATGAGGCAGGAACTTCCCATCCCATAAGCACTCGATCGGTTTTTTGGCTAGCATAGAGATTCATTAATCCGCCAGCTTGTTCAAAAGCGCCCCAAAAAAAGATGATTAATAAAAAAGAAATCAACAAAACTTTAACCCGATCTTTTTCAATGGACGTTAACTTTCGTTTAAGAGCTTGGTGATCAGGATGGTTTTTCTTACCTACATAATCACCGACACCATGCAAGTATTTTTGGCCGTACATATAAACAATCTGACCAATGATCATTCCGATGGCTGCCAATCCAAATCCATAATGCCAATTAAACGTTTCTCCAACCCATCCGCATAAAATAGGGGCGGTAAATCCCCCTATATTAATACCCATATAGAAAATATAAAATCCTAAATCACGTCTCCGATCACCTTGGCGATATAATCCACCAACCATAGAAGAGATATTGGGTTTTAAACAACCAACCCCTAAAATGATAAAAGCACATCCTACATAAAAACTATTTACTCCTTCTAATGCCAATATTCCATGACCCAAACATAAAAAGACGCCCCCTAAAAAAACTGTTTTTCTTTGTCCTAATAATCGATCTGCAATGATTCCACCAAGGACAGAAGACAAATAAACCAACATCGTATACCAACCATAGAGTTCAATAGCTTGGGCATTGGTCCATCCAAAACCTGGATTTTCAACAGTAGTCTCAGCAACTAAAAAAAGGGTGAAAAGGGCACGCATACCATAATAAGAAAAACGCTCCCACAATTCGGTAAAAAATAAAACCATTAATCCTGGTGGGTGGCCAAAAACTGTTTTTTGCTGTTGATCTAACATGTGATTATAAATTTTCAGAGATAAATTGGGTCATTTTATTAAATACATGATTTCTTGTATTACCACCATAAATACCATGATTTTTATCAGGATAAATCATCATATCAAAGGGTTTATTGGCTTGAATCAGTTTACTAGCCATTTCCATGGTGTTTTGAAGATGAACATTATCATCTCCTGAACCGTGAATGATCAGGTAATCTCCTTTTAGTTTTTCAACATGATTAAGCGGCGCATTTTGATCGTAACCATCGGGGTTTTCTTGAGGTGTTCGCATAAACCGTTCGGTATAAATCGTATCATAAAAACGCCAGTTAGTCACTGGAGCAACAGCAATTGCTAAACTAAATACATCATGACCTAGTAATATGGATTGACTTGAGACATGTCCCCCAAAACTCCATCCCCAAATCCCGATTTTATCTGAATCAACGAATGATAATTTTGATAGAAATCGACCAAAAGCAATTTGATCTTCCGTTTCATATTTTACTAAATTCAAATAGGTCATTTTTTTAAAATCTCGTCCTTTATAACCTGTCCCTCTCGGGTCAATACAAGCAATGATATAGCCTTTTTTAGCTAATAACAAATGCCATAAATCATTGGAACTTATCCATCGATCACTCACTTGTTGGGAACCAGGTCCAGAATACTGGTATACGAGAACTGGATATTTCTTATTGGGATCAAAGCGAGTTGGTTTAATCATATAACTATTTAATTGGTGGCCATTGATACTAATGGTATTAAATTCTTTTTTAGAAAGATTATACTCCTTAAGCTTTTCAATCAAGGGTTTGTTATTGAGTAGTTCTCGTAAAATTTCGCCATCCTTTGAACGCACTAGATTATAAATAGGTGGGGTTTGACTATCAGAATACGAATGAATAAAGAAGTTACCATCGGCATTAAAGTTAGCTCCATTGAATCCTTTTTGTGGGGACAATAATCGTTTGGATTTTCCATTTAAACCGATGGCATAGATGGCCCTTCCTACTGAAGATCCTTCAACCGACTGATAATAGATTTCATTTTCTTTTTTATTGAACTTCAACAAATCTGTAACCTCCCAATTTCCATTTGTAACTTGCCTAATTAACTTCCCTTGTTGATCATAATAGTATATATGATTATACCCATCTTTTTCGCTCATCCAAAGAAAGCTTCCATCTTCTAAAATTTCTATTTGATCTTGTACCGAAACATACGCTTTATCTTTTTCTTGATGCAATAGATTTAAAGCGTTATTATCAATGTGATAGGTCCAAAGCTTCAAATGATTTTGATGACGATTGAGCGTTTGAAGATAAATGATATTATTCCACAGATCAAATCTCATTCTGGCTATGTATTCTAATTCAGAATCATTAATATCAATCTCTTGTATTTGTTGAGTTTTTACATCATACAAATGAACCGTGACTATTGAATTTTCTTCACCAGCTTTGGGATACCGAAATTCATATTGTATGGGATAGAGATTTCCATTATAAAAGTCCATTGAATATTCAGGAACATTAGATTCGTCAAACTTTAGAAATGAAATGTATTGGCCATCAAAACTCCAATCAAAAGCTCTCACAAACCCAAATTCTTCTTCATAAACCCAATCGGTCAAACCATTAATGGTTTGATGATCCCCATCATTGGTAATGAGAATAACTTGGTCTAAAGTTAAATCCTTAACCAACAGATTTCGTTGATAGACATAAGCGATCTTGGTTCCATCGGGCGAAAGTAATGGCGATTGAATTTTACGATCTGAAATTTTGGCAATAGATTGATTTTCTATATCAAATAGATAATAGATGGCCATTGTTGAGCGTCGGTATATGGATTCTACCTGTGAGGCCAATAAAATTTTAGATTCATCTTCTGAAAATATATAACTCGTAAAAAATGGGATTCCTTTATCAGCATCTGATTCAACCACTATTTCTTGAAAATCACTATCTAAATAATCAAGTTTTTTAACTGCTGAATACCCACTTTTATAATCCAATTCAATAACGGTATATTGCTTGGAATTGTTCATTGATTTAATATCTTGTAATCGTTGGGCTTGAAATTCTCCGCTCCAAATTTGTTCAATTGTGAGTGTTTTTTCTTGAGCAATAATTGTGATTGAGAATACTCCCAGTAACATGTTGCTCAAAATCAACTTAATGGTGTTCATTATGAATGTTAGTATTTGTATAAATGTCCAAATTAGTCAATTTAAACTATTGGAATATTTATAATATTATAGGAATCTTAATAAAATATGACGGTTTTTCCAATAACCTCAAGATTTTAAACCTTGATAATCACTAAGTTTTTAATTCATTTGATTTTCATTTGGTTTTTTACCAATCGACTTTACATCAAGATCATTTCCTTTATGTATGATAGATAAATATCCTCGAAAGATACCTACACACAGCTTAACGTATAAAATATTTTCTAAGGCAGTACCTAAAAGAATTATAGAAATATATCTAGTGAGATCAAAAAATATTTTTCCATCCCTACAAATCTTTTTCTAATTTAGTAACACTTTTTTTAATTGGGGGGGGCAAAAACAGTTTTTAAATGCATTAATTAGGGAATTATATACCAAAGTGGCAAAACCCACTTAAAAATAGTTGAATTTTAAGATTTCTATCTCCTTTATTTTTCGTAACTTGTTGCTAATTAAATAGTTATTGGTATGCATTTGATGAACGTCTTAACATTGTTTGGCACGGAAGAAAAAGCGAAACAATGGTTGATAGAGAAACTTTGGAATAACCAAATCCGATGTCCCAAATGTCAATCTTGCAACATTCAATGTGGCACAAAACATGCTACCATGGACTATCGTTGTCGTGATTGTCCCCATAAAACCAAGTTTTCGATAAAAACAGGTTCGGTCATGGAAGGTTCTCAATGGAGTTATCAAATTTGGGCAGTCGCTATTTATCTCGTCACCAACAACACCAAAGGCATTTCATGGGTTCGATTAGCCAAAGCGTGTGGGATGACCCAAAAATCCGCATGGTTTTTGTTGCAACGCATCCGATGGGCTTTTGACATCAAAAAACAAAAGCTAAAAGGAACGGTGGAAGTCGATGAAACCTATATGGGTGGCAAACGAAAGGAATTCAGTTCATTGGGGCGATGAGCTGTTGGAAAAACGCCCATCATTGGTATGAAATGCCGAGAAACCAACAAAATCATCGCTTGTTCTGTCGAAAACACCAATCGTCAAACACGGCATGCCTTTATTACGGAAAATACCACGGAAGATCGTTTGATTTACACGGATGAAGCTCGATGTTATTGGGGGGACTTCCAAGAGATCATCAAACCGTCAATCATCGTCACTATGAATATGTCCGAGAGGATGTGCATACCAATAGTATCGAAAGCCATTGGGCTTTATTCAAACGAGGTTATCATGGGACTCACCATTGGATGAGTCGAAAACATCTCAATCGTTATGTTCAAGAATTCACCACAAGGCATAACATCAAGGATTTGCTTTCGATTGACAAAATGGCTTATTTGGCTTCAAACATGGCCAATAAACGGCTTTTATATCGAGATTTAGTAGCGTAAAATCATGATTTTATTTTAATTCGACCAAATGAGTACTTTTACTCCATCAATCCATCTTTTTCTGGTGAAGTCCAAGAAACACAAACCAATCGATACTCGTTATGTTTAAACCAAACAGGTTCAAATGCCTCCATCATCTTATCTTCCAAGCAAAAAAGAATTAGAAATGTCTTTTGAAAATCCTGGATTAACCAAAAAACAGATGCCAGAAGCATTGTCTGTCCCGATTAGGAAGTAGAACTCTAAAAAATTTATCAATGATGGCTAATTTAGAAAATACCCCCCCCCGATTTTATTCACAAAATCCTAAAAAAAACTAATTCAACACTCAGCATTTTTTCAAAAAATGAAATCAATGAGTTGAACAGTAAAATTTATTCTGATACAAAAGAAGGAAAAACAATTTACTTAGCCCCCTGTATTATTCGAGGGCAAGGCATTGAACTCAAACCTGAAGAGATTGTTCGTCAATTGTATATCGCAAAACTCATTAGTGAATATAATTATTCTAAAAATTTAATCGGTGTTGAAGTTCCTATAACATTTGGGTCTGGAATAAGCCCAAAACGAATAGATATTGTAATCTATGATAAACAAAGTGATGCTGATCCATATGTCGTTATCGAATTAAAAAGCCCGTCAAAAAGGGAGGGGATCAATCAATTAAAAAGCTATTGCAATGCTACGGCAGCCCCCATTGCTATTTGGACAAATGGAAATAAAATACATTATTACCAAAAAGAGGAAAGACCAACCAGATTTATAGAGATTAGGGATTTACCTAAATCAGGTAAAACACTAAAGAGTATCCTTGAGAATCGATATACGTTAAAACATTTGATAATTAACGATAAAATTGCTACAACTCGTAAGTCATTAAAGAATATCATAACAGAAATAGAAGATGCTGTGTTATCTAATGCAGGGGTAGATTCTTTTGAAGAAGTCTTTAAACTGATTTTCATAAAGCTATATGATGAGTTTTTAAGCATGGAGGATAAAAACAAAATTGAAGGTTTTCTTGAGCAAAATATAAGTGAATTTGAATCTCAAAACTTTGATAATATTAAAAATTGTTTAAACGAATATGATGATTCTAGGTTGAGGGAATTAGAGTTTAGAAATACAGATCAAGCTGATGGAAATCTCAAAGAAAATTTAGAACATTTATTCTATAAAGCAAAAAATAAATGGCAAGGTGTTTTTACAGAAGACTCTAAGATCGAACTTTCTGATAGTCATCTATCTGTCTGTGTAGGATATTTACAAGACATCAAATTATTCAATTCAAATTTATTGGTGGTAGATGAAGCATTTGAATACTTAGTAACTAAAGTAGCCAAAGGGGATAAAGGGCAATTTTTCACACCTCGTCATGTCATTGATATGTGCGTTCAAATGCTTCATCCTAAAAAGGGAGAATATATGATTGACACAGCATCTGGAAGTTGTGGATTTCCTATTCATACCATTTTTAAAATAATAGGACATCTTTTTAGCAACAAAGAATTACGAAATAAGGATAAAGAGGACGTCTTAAAAATATTTGGAATTGATTTTGATGAAAAAGCTGTTCGAGTAGCTAGAACGCTTAATCTCATTGCTGGAGATGGTGAAACGAACGTTCTACACTTGAACACACTTGATTTTAGTAGATGGAGGGATAAAGAAAAGGATCCTACATGGCAACAAACCTACGGTAAAGGTTATAAGAGATTAATGAGGCTTAGAGAAGATAGAGAAAGTGATAGAAAATTCAAATTTGATATTTTAATGGCAAACCCACCATTTGCTGGTAGAATTGAAGAAAGAAGAATTCTAAGAGAATACGATTTTGGAATAACAGCAAATGGAAGAGTTAAAGATAGAATGAGGCGTGAAATTTTATTCATAGAAAGAAATTTTGATTTTGTAAAACCAGGTGGGAGATTAGCCATTGTATTACCACAAGGAATATTTACCAACTTAAAAATAGAGAGCCGTGTGAGGGAAATGATTTCAGAAAAATCTCGAATTTTAGCCGTGATTAGTTTAGGGGATAATACATTTAAACCACATACAAGTCCCAAAACCAGCGTTTTATTTGCTCAAAAATGGGATGATATTCACTGTCCAAGAAAAAATGATTATCCCATTTTTTTTGGTGTATCACATAAAAGTGGAAAAGACAGTAGAGGAAACTATATCTACACGAGGGATTCCAATGGGCAACCCAATTTAGATCAATTTGGACATCTTATCATTGATCATGATTTACATAATCATGCTTCACATATACCAGATGGCTTATCTGAAGCGTTTATGGAATTTTCTAGAAGGGAGAAATTGTCTTTTGCTGATGAGCCTCATAATGAAAAAAAATTTAAAAGTTTGATAAAATCATTGAATATTAATATTGTCAATCTTTCAAATTCACTAAATAGATACCATCGATTAGATGCAGAATATTATGAGAAAAAATACGCCCCCTATACGACTATCACTCATCATAACGATGATTTTATTGAATTAGGTGAGATTTGTTCTGTTAACAAATCAATTGAACCTGGCTCAGAAAATTATTCAGAAACAGGAATACCATTCATAAGAGTGCAAAATTTACATGAACATGAGATAAGAAACGAGAATATGAAATATCTTTCAAATGAATATGTAATGAATAATGATTTAGAAAATTTAATACTGAGAAGAAACACGATTTTATTTACAAAAGACGGCCGAGTTGGCACAGCCTATTACTTAGAAAATGATTTAAACGCTATCACTTCATCTGCTATTCTACATTTGAATGTTTTAGATGAAGATGTTGTGCTTCCTCGATATTTATACGCTACTTTGAATTCTAAATTTGTTCGCAATCAAGCTCATAGAGGAATGACGGGAGCTATCATAAAACATTGGAATCCTGAATTAATTCGTCGTGTTATGATTCCCATTGTTTCATTAGAAAAACAACAAGAAATCTCTGAGAAAGTTCGGATGGGATATGAATACAAAAAACGATCTGAGAATCATTTTTTAGACACTGATAAAAAATTAGATGAAGAAATTGGGAGGATAAGCCATTGCCACTTTGGTATATAATTCCCATTAATTATAATCCTTACCATGAAATAAAAGCTATTGATGTGCCTCATTCGATTAGAAATAATTTTTTATTTTCGTTTTATCATTCAGATGACGA
Source organism: Flavobacteriaceae bacterium (assembly GCA_965221765.1). Classification (GTDB taxonomy): domain Bacteria; phylum Bacteroidota; class Bacteroidia; order Flavobacteriales; family Flavobacteriaceae; genus Bin25. Next base: position 460,476 of record OZ244911.1, on the reverse strand, counting down.
CAAACCATGATGATAGTTCTTTACCCATTATTTCTATGGAGCCAACGCCTTTTTATAAAAAAGGGGGGGGGTATTTTTGACCCTCAGTCTGCTATTCTTGATGGGTTCTTGCGGTAAGACCGATTCGTCCGAACCCACTCCTAGTCTGCCGTCGACTCCCCCCACCTATACCATCACCACCACTGCCACCATAGGGGGCACCATCACTCCCCAGCAACGCCTCCCCCGTGGACAAACCGTCCGCATCACGGCCACCCCTGATGAACATTATCAACTCCAACAATGGACCGGCGATTGTGGTTCCTTCACCGCCACCAAAGACTGCTCCCTGCAAGCCTCCTTTGAGGCCATCCCCTATACCCTCACCGCCACCGCTACCCCGGCGGCACCATCGCCCCGCCAGCCACCCAAACCCTCACCCATGGCCAATCGGCCACCTTTGAGGCCCGACCAGAAGAACACTTTGTCTTTGACCAATGGCAAGCCTCCCCAGAGAGTGCCTGTCCAGCCCTCCAAGACCCCACCCAGCCAACCCTCACCCTGACCGTCCAAGGTCACTGCCAACTCCAAGCCCGCTTTCTCAAAGCCCCCCGCACCATCACTACCACCGCCACTACAGGCGGCACCATCACCCCCACCCAAACCGTCCCCCATGGCCAAACCATCACCATCAACATCACGCTCCAACCAGGCTATCAACTCCAACAATGGACCGGCGATTGTGGTTCCTTCACCGCCACCCAAAGCACCATCACCTTCACCGCCACCAAAGACTGCTCCCTGCAAGCCTCCTTTGAGGCCATCCCCCATACCCTCACCGTCCAGACCTCCCCCGGTGGCACCATCACCCCCGCCTCACCCATCGCCACCCGCTACGGACAAACCGTGACCCTCACCCTACAACCCCATTATCAACTCCAGCAGTGGCAAAGCGATTGTGGGTCGTTCGACCCCCAACAAAACACCCTAGAACTCCTAGTCCAAAAAGACTGTACCATCACCGCCCGACTCACCCTCGATACCCCTTTGTATCTCGATACCAATGGGCTCACCATCCGAAGCCGACCCCAAGGAGAACGATTCATCGGACAAACCAAGCTCCTGGCCCACCCAGAACACCCAGAGCCCCTAGCCATCCGCATCGTGGATCAAACCGCCCTACGAACCCTCATCCAACAACAAGACTGGTCGGCCCTCGAAACCATCAATACCACCTTTGTTACCAATCTGCGCAATCTCTTCCGGAGCCAAGACACCTTTAATGCCGATATCCGCTCGTGGGATGTCAGCAACGTCACCACCATGCAAAAACTCTTCCAGGGAGCCACCGCCTTTAATCAAGATATCGGCCAGTGGGACGTCCGCAAGGTCACCACCATGCGACAGATGTTCCAAGGAGCCACCGCTTTCCAACAAGATCTCAGCCAGTGGACCGTCTCACAAGTGACCGATTGCCATCAGTTTGCTCAACAGAGTGCCTTCACCCCCGATGGGTGGCCTCGCTTTACCGCTTGTGATTTACAAGAAATCGAAGAAACCAGAGATTGCCATGGCATCCCCACCCCCATTGATCAACCCTGTCCTAGTCGCCCACAGCCCCAGACCAAAGAGTGCAACCGACAGCAGATTCCCGTGGATGAAGATTGTCTAGCGAGACCCGCCACCAAAACCTGTTGGGATGGTTCGGTGATTCCTCGCTCTCAAAATTGTCCGATGCAAACCAAAGATTGCCATGGCAATCAAATCCCCGCTGGCGATACTTGTCCGCCCTTGCTAAAAAAAGCTACCAATGGGGTCACGGTCATCATCAATCCCGTGCTGCAAAACCCTGCCCAATACGTGGGACGAAAAGCTACCCTCGATGGAACCCAGTATACCATCGTGAATAATGCCTCGCTCAAAGCATGGGCAGCGGCTGATCATACCAATGCCGTGTGTACCACCCTGGTGACCGATATGACAAATCTATTTTCTAATAAAACTAACTTTAATCAAGATATTGGGGATTGGGATACGGGTAGCGTGAGCACTATGGATGGCATGTTTTATATTGCTGTATCGTTCAATGGAAATATTGGAGGTTGGAAAACAAGTAGTGTGAGCAATATGAATCAAATGTTTCGAGAAGCTAGTGCTTTCAATCAAAATATTAGTGCTTGGGATGTCAGTGAGGTCACCGATATGTCTAATATGTTTTTTCGAGCTTCTGACTTTGACAAAGACCTTACTGGGTGGGATGTGAGTAGTGTTACATCTTGCACATCATTTTCTACTCATTCGGGTTTAAGCCAATCAAATCATCCTCCATTTAGTAACTGCAAGCCTTGACTACTAAATAGACCGTGATTATTAAGTTTTTATAAAATTTTTTTTCTTTATTATCTATAAATTCTACTGAAGTCCGATTTTCCAGACTAGTATGTGACCGTCGGTTGTTATACGGCTATCACCATGGCTTAGTGATTTCTATAGCTATGTTTTGCCCAGTCTTATAATAGTGGAGACCTTTGAATAATGCAAAATCAAAAAAAATGGGGTGTGATTAGAAAACCATGTTTCTTTTTTAGGCAATAGATCCACTCATTGGACCTTGCTTTCCTCCAAAAAACCACGATATTTCTCTGATTTTTACCTATTTGGCTCGTTTTTTCATCATTTTTGAGCCCAATAAGGCGTTGAGGACTTCTTTTTTCGATGATATCCCTTTCTAGGTTTGCATGAGAACCATCATACTTGGTGATCTCTTCAAATGATAGGCCATGGACTCTAAAACAGGTTGATGATGGACTTTCTCCAGTCCTTTGAGTCGGGTCACTTGACAATGAAACCAGAGAGCTAGGCCCCCAAAGATCTGTTCGACCACCTAGCGTTCTTGGCTGATGGCCTTGTTTCGTTCTTTCTGTGACTTGGTCAACGACTAGTTACGATCACCCTTTTCCATCACTAAATAAGTACTCCCCATCGCCTCTAAGAGTTGGTCATTTTCTTTTGATTGGGCGCCTTTATTGGCCAAGATTCGTTTTCGTTCTTCCACCGAAAGGCCTTCTATCAAAGGCTGGAGGCCTTGGCGATCCTGCTCATTGGCCGCCACCGTGTGTATCTTGGCATCAAGCATTTCTCAGCGGTGGCCATGCCGTTGGTACTCATCATACGTCTTTTTCCTTTTTTTTTGAACCCAAGATCTTCTTCTAGTTGCTCATGATCGCTTTCTTCGGCTTGGAGCTCTGACTCTTCTCGCTGGTCTTCTTTTCGATCTTGATTCATCGTTTTGGGTTTCCTTTTGGGGGGACCAGGGACTGGTGGTGATGCTGGCATCCACCACCACCGTGCCTTGCATGATCACTTGTTTTTCAGTGAGCAGTTGATGGACTTTGTCCATGATGCTTTGATAGACCTTTTTGGCCGTTCACTCCGAACGAAAATGAGACAAGGTGCTATGATACTGGAACCATATCTTCCATGTCTAAATCACAAAAAGCCGTGAATCGAATGTGGTCTTTAATGAATTCTTTGGTCCGAACATCTGATCAATCAAACCAGACAGAGAGGAGTTGCCTATTCAATAATATCATGGGATAATCAACTTTTTGGCCTCGTTGTTTTTTGCGGGATGTATAGTTCTCGACCAATAAAGCCTCGATTGGTGGCCAATCGATGAGGTCATTGATTAGATTAAAAAACGGTTGGGTCGTTGTGCGGCGACGCCCTTGATGGGGATTAAAAAAACGCATGGGTTGGGATTGATACGATTTATAAAGGTTGCCTATCAAGTACCGTATACCAAAAAAAATGATAAAAACCAATGGTCAAATAAAAAGAGAGGGATACTAGTCCAAATTCTTTATTTCAGCGGAAAGCACTAAATTTTAGTGCAAAGGTCTCTAGTGGTGAGCGATAAACTCAGGCTCATAATCCATCGAGATAATATGAGGCTTTGCTGGCCATTGGATCAACATATTCAATGCTTGTATGACCCATTTCAAATATAATGTCGTATCAATACGGCATAACAGTCCTTCTCGATAGTGATCTTCCATGTCATGGAAGACCCGAAAACGCTTTCCAAAGGATAACGCATCATAAATGAAATCAACACGTTAGGTGATATGACCACTGATTGATAAAATCTGAGATTGCACAACTCATTGGAGGGGGGCTCGATGCTTGACTTTTCTCCGCCAATGCAATTCTAAAGACACCTATAAACAAACTATCCGTTGATGTTTCCATGCTTCTTTTGGAAACATTTTGAATCGATAAATAGCATGTAAATGCTCTCAAAAGGTCCATCGGATACGTATCCCTTCTCTTTGAATGAGGAATTCCACAGCACTAGGATTTTCGAAAGGCCTTCGCACTTTTTTCAATAAACGTTTTAATACATGATGCTCGTGGAATAGATGAGCAACTATAGGCTGAACATCAGATCATACCACCGTAATTGGATTTGCGATGATAGAATGTAAGGTGACTAAAACGATGCTCACAGCAGAGGTTTCACTCCCCGCCTTACCAACCCTCTAGTGGAGGAATCAGATTTTGATGATTTGTGAAAATTCGATTTTTTCATGGATTTCATAGAAGCATTTTATTTTAAAATATGTTATAAAACTATATGTTTGAAATGCTCCTATTTTTGAGGGATATTACACAATCAAAATTTAAATGAATAAGTTAATCCGAAGTTTTTCAAAGATTTCTACTGATGAAAAAATAAAATTAATAACCCAACAATATTTTGAAGATGAGCAGAATGCTCAATCCCTTTTGACCTCATATTTATTGCAAGACAAATATCTTCAAGAAATACACAGCCAATTTTCTGAAAACAACCTCTCTAATTTTGTTCTTCCCTTCTCAGTAGCTCCGAATTTTTTAATCAATCAAAAAACATATTGTTTACCAATGGTCTCGGAAGAAAGTAGCGTAGTAGCCGCTGCTGCAAATGCTGCTAAGTTTTGGTATTCTAGAGGGGGGTTTAAGGTAAAAGTTTTAAACCAAGTTAAAAAAGGTCAAATTCATTTTACCTTTAATGGAAATCCTAATACCATCGACCAACTGTTTAAGAGAAATAAATCTGCATTAATTACATCAACTGACGAAATAGCCCATAATATGCGAAAGCGAGGTGGTGGTATACAATCAGTAAAACTCATCGATAGTACCAAAGAAATACCAAATTATTATCAAATAGATGTTGATTTTAAAACCGGGGATGCTATGGGAGCTAATTTTATCAATACTTGTTTGGAAAAAATGGCCAATACTTGGACATCTATTTATTTTCAAAATTCTAGATTATTTTCTAAAAATCAAGAATTTGAAATCATCATGTCCATCTTGTCCAATTATACGCCCGAGTGTGTTGTTTCAGTTCATGTAGCATGTCCTATTAGAGATCTTTGTCAAAATCTTGAAGATTCTGAAAATTATGCTAAAAAATTTGTACTTGCTTGCCAAATTGCTTTAATAAATAAATCCAGGGCAGTTACACATAATAAAGGAATATTAAATGGAATCGATGCTGTTGTTATTGCTACTGGAAATGACTTTAGATCTGTTGAGGCTTCGATACATAGTTATGCTTCAAAAGACGGTTCATATAAATCTTTGAGTTTAGCATCAATTAATCAAGATATTTTTCATTTTAAAATGACGATTCCTCTTTCGATTGGAACCATCGGTGGCCTAACCAAATTACATCCACTGGTTCAGTGGGGACACGAATTATTGGGATGGCCCAATGCAGAGCAACTAATGGAAATTATTGCCACAGCAGGATTAGCCCAGAATTTTGCTGCCATAAATTCCCTCATCACTACAGGAATACAAAAGGGTCATATGAAAATACACTTAAATAGTATTTTAAATCAACTCAAGGCAAGCAAAGAACAAAAACAAATAGCAATCGACTATTTCCATAATAAAGAAATCAGCGTTAAGGCTGTTGATACGTATTTAAAATCAATTGATGATTGAACGCTATTATAGTTGCGGAAAACTTTTAATAACTGGAGAGTATTTCGTATTGCATGGGACAAAATCTTTAGCGATTCCTACCAAATATGGACAATCATTAGAGTTTCAATCCAATGACTCTTGTAAACTTCAATGGCAAAGTTTTGATTGTAGAGGGACCCTTTGGTTTGAAACTGAATTAAAGTTACCCGACTTTAAAGTTATAAGCGTTTTAAATAAAACATATCTTCCTCTCTTATTAAACCTATTAAAAACTAGTTGTCGATTAAACTCAAATTTTATCAGACGAATCTCAGGGAGGGTTCAAACCCATTTAGAGTTTGATTTGAGTTGGGGATTAGGGAGTTCATCAACTTTGATTCATAATGTGGCAAATTGGGCAAAGATTAATCCATTTCATCTAGGAAAAAGAACGACTTCAGGAAGTTTGTACGATATAGCAGTTGCACAATTCAAAAGGCCAATCGTTTATCAAACATTTGGTAGTCATAGACTTTCAGAAACCGTAGAATTTAATCCATCGTTTTTGCCTTTTTTATATCTAGTTCATCTCAATAGAAAACAAAACACCCCTCGTGAAATTCATAAATTCAAAAAGACTAAAGTCAGTAATAAAGATATCCAAAGAATTAGTGAAATCACCGAAAAACTGCTCGGATGTAGTGAATTAATACTTTTTAATAACTTGATTAGTCTTCACGAAAAAATACTTTCAAAAACTCTTCAAACTGAAACAATTCAAAGCAAATTGTTTTATGACTACAAAGGTGTCGTTAAGAGTTTGGGAGCTTGGAATGGAGACTTTGTGTTAGCCTCTGGGAACTTAGATTCTATTGATTACTTTAAAAGTAAAGGCTATTCCACTGTTTTTAAATTTAGTGATTTAATACAATGACTCATATTTTTTGATTACGTATTATAATGTTGTACTAGCTATTTAAGGTAGTAATTAACTTCAAATAACCTCTAACAGTTTCTAACGGATTTTTCTCTAACAAGGGGTTGTATGTTATTTGCCTATTGTAGACTAGACTTGGTCTAGTTTCATTAAGCCACTTTACTGAATACCATCAATTCATCATCTATGTTTGCAATCAGTTGATTACCAATTGGAATGGCTATAAATGACTCTTCATTTTTTTGGATCACAATAAGATTTTGGTTCCACATCAAAAAGGCACTAAAGATAAATTCTGGATTTATTGCATCTGTTTTTTTAACCCAGCCTTCAACATCTTTATCAGATATGAATCTAAGTTCATAGTATTCCACATCCTTTTCTACTTTAACTGAACACTGCCAATTGCTAGAGTAAAATTTGGATTTGATATTTTTTTTAGTTCTCATAATCACAATACAATACCAGGTATTGCTACTTCATTCAATAATTATGCCAATACCATATTTTTTATATCATATTCGTTTTCTAAATCAATTTTTCATGAAATATCGGTGATTAATTAGATGATAACTTCTGGCTTGTTTATCGGATTTCTTATGGTAAAAAGGAAAGTTGTATCAATTCTATAGTTTAGAATATATTTCGAATAAGAAAAGTTAACCCGGTTTTTATTTTTTTATTCCTAATCAGAATTTACTGTTCAAATGAATAGTAGACGAGCCTCTGAGATTTTTAAGAACTACAATTATGGTTTAAAATTTTAAAATGAAATCACAATATAAAATCTTGAGAATAGAATACTAGTAATAACTAGTTCGATTGTCTTTTATTTTAGATTCGTTTTCAATAGCATCAACAACTTTTTCCATTACCTGATCATTAATACTATTGCTTAAACTGATGGCATAACTTTGAAAATCTTCTAATTCTTCGGAGGGGTTGACTTTTAAAACCTTTATTTTATAAACCCCTGCATTTCCCCTTATCAATTCTGAAGTTTCATTTTCTTTAAGACCAAAGGCTACACCAACCACATTGGGCTCTTCCCCAGCACCAACTATAGTCGAGCTTTTTTGATTTAAGGCAGATGCTGGATTGATTTCAAAATCTGAATGTTGTTCTTGCAGATCTTCAAGTAATTCAAAGTGGGAAAACTTTTGTTTTATCAAATTAACTTTTTTATCTTCTTCAATGATACGTTCTATTTGATCAGAGACTTCATATAAAGGGAGTGTGCCATCATCACTAATTTCTAATAACTGGACTACAATATAGCCTTCAGAATATGTAAATCGTTGATAATCATAAACTTTTGTTGATTTATCAAAAATCCATTGGACAGCCTCTCGAGTTTGTTCAATGGCACCCATTTGTTGATCCATCGGATAAATCTTGTTTGGTTCTCCATAATCAAATGAATTTTCTGTAGCGATTTCTTTAAACCGATTAGGTTCCTGCTTAACATCCATTTCAAATTGCGTTGCTTTCCGAAAAGTTTCATTGGATGTTTGATTGGAAGGAATAATTTCAGCAACGATATTTCCTAGTAAAATCAAATCATCTTTTTCAACAACTTGAACCACATGATAACCAAATTCGGTTTCAACCAAGCCAATAGTTCCAATACGATTACTATTGCAGAAATCATAAAATTCATCGGCCATTTCACCTTCTTTAAAAAATCCTAAATCCCCACCAGCTGTTGCGGTAGGCCCATCAGAATTTTCTTCAGCTAGTTGAGAAAAACTGTTGGGATTGGATCGGACTTGTCCAAGTAAATTTCTAGCCAAACGCTCCGCTTGATCTTTAGATCGCAACTGGTCTTCTTCAGCTCGAAGAGCCCCCTGATAAGAAATTAAAATATGACTTGCCCTAATGTTTCCATTCTTTTTTTTATCAATTACTCGACTTAACACAAATTGATTATCCACTTCATAGGGCCCAAAGACTTCGTCTTTTTCCAATCCAAATAATAAATCCGCATAATCATTGTTTAAATCTCCTTTTGCTTGGTAAACCGAGTCAAATGGTATTTCAGAATGACGATCAATAAAATCTCGAATTTCAGTGACTTGAGAAAAACCTAGAATAGTATCGGTTAACTTTGAAACTTCGTTATAACTAATTCGCTCTTCTTTGAGCGATTCTAAGCGAACTCTGATGACTTCCTTATCTTCATCAGTTGGTTTGTTTTCGAAAATGGCTAAATGGACTGACCGAAAAGGGTCTTCTTTAAAGTCGTCAATATTTTCTTTGTAGTGCTTTTCAATTTCTTGCTGACTTACCTGGACCAAACTATCTTCAATATGGTCATAAGGAATTAAAATATATTCGATATTTACATTATCATTTTCAATTTTATTATATAGTTTGGCAAAAGATTGAGAAAACATATTGCTAGACCTTATCAAATCACTGTATACTTCTAACTTAGCCACTGAAAGCAGGTCTTGCTCTTGCTCATTCCATATTTGGTAACTCGTTGGATTGATGTTTTTTAAATTTGAAACATATTGACGAAACTTTCCAAAATCAAATTCACCCAGCTCATTTTGAAATTCAGGAGAGTTGGTTATTTGGTCATTTGAACGCAATAATTGCTCTAATTGTTCTGGTCCAATAGCAATGCCTAATTTTTCATATTGTTGCTCCATTAATGTGGTAAAAGTCATATCACCGTAAACATAATTGACCGCTTGAATGGTTGAAATCCCTGGATTAGATCGTTGTAATTGTTCTACTTGTTGTCTGAAAAGATCAATATCGATGTCTTGTTTATTAACCACCGCTATTGGTTTGACCGAGGCTAAAGAAGTTCCTGGTTGGGTGATGACACCAGAAATTACAAATGCAAACAAGGCCATGGCAATAACGATTATTAAAATGATTGACCGCTGTCTTATTTTTCCAAGGATGGCCATATTAAAATTTTAAGTTGCGAAATTACACCAATGATTTAAAATTGAAATCGCCGAGTTATTGAAACCAATGGTTCTAACACAATCCATATGGGATACATAAGATAATTATCGTTCATTTAGAATTAGTTTTGAAGCATTCATTTTGTTTTACGAATATCTCAACAATCATTATTCAAACTAAGTTTCAGTTAGGAACTCACAGAAAGACTGAACGGTTCAACCATGATAAAAAATGAGTCGTTGTTGATTTGTATATCGCTTATGTTGGCAACTTCTTATGTTTGAACTAAAATGAGGCATGAGACCTAGCCTTGTGATTATCGAAAATCAAGTATCTATCATCATTGAGATATTTTTCGCAAGCAATGATCCATCCATTATTGTGTCCCACCCTGCCTATTCTTCAGCGAGACTCAAAAGCTTCAAAGTATCATAGACTATAAAACCCCTTCATCATTTTCCATTTGGTTTTCTTCTTAATTATATAGAGACTTTTGCTGTTGTATCCGTCCCTCTGTATTTTCTGCAGTCTTTCCTCCTTTAGTGTCAAATAATCCTACTTTTTCATCTTTAAATCTCAATATCCAATTACGAAAAATCTGTGTAATAGAGTATATAGTTCCCAAAAGTATCGATTAAAAAATATAAATCATTGAAGATAATATGAATCAAGGAGACAATCGCTAATTTAGACTAGCTTGGCATTGGAAGAGATAACATCAGCAAGGGGTCAAGTTGCACTAGATCGTTGAACATGGTATTATTATATTATCGCTTTCCATACCAATCGTGATAGAAACCCAACTCATAAAAGATTGTTTATGCAATAATCGAAATGGAAAAAATAAAACGATAGTTTTTTAATTAAGATTTGGAGCCTACTTCGAGTTTAATTCTCTTTATTCTTTTATCAGATACATCCAAAATAGTACACTGATAACCAAAAATATGAATCACTTGATTTTTCTGTGGAATATCACCATAGTGACTAAAAATGAGTCCCCCTAAAGTTTCGTATTGATCAGATTCTGGAAGTTCTAGACGATATGCCTGATTGATAAAATCGACTTCAAGGCGGGCATCAAATTCGTACTTATTGTCTGTGATTTTTTTATGGGCATCTTTTTCTTCTTGATCATGCTCATCTTGAATTTCACCAAAGAGCTCTTCAACAATATCTTCTAAAGTCACAATCCCTTCAGTTAATCCATATTCATCAAGTACTACAGCAATGCTTCTATGATTTTGATTTAAGATTTTTAAAATTTGATTGATAGGCATGGTTTCAGGGACGTAATCAATCTCTCTAATATTATCTTTTATATTTTCTATTTTTTTAAACATATCAAATGCATGGATATAACCAATAACTGAATCGATATCATTTTGATAGACTAAAATTTTTGATTTGCCTGAACTAATAAACATTTTTCTCAATGAATCCAAATTTTCATTGCTATCAACAGCGATCAATTCAGTTCTCGGTATTAATACTTCACGTGCACTCGTGGTTGAAAATTCAAGGGCATTTCGAAAAATTTCAATTTCTGAATCAATTTTTTCACGATCAAGTGATTCTAGTTGTTGTTCAATATAACTACCCAATTCTAATTTCGAAAAATTTTCTTGAACTTGATCGCTTTGTGTTTTAAATAATTTAAATAATACAAAATCAGAAAATTTTTGAGTAATAAACGTTATTGGAAATAACAACCAATAAAAAAAAACCCCAGGTATTATTAAAAATTTAAGAAAATATTCAGCATAAACTTGACTAAAAAGCTTAGGTATAAATTCTGCAAAAATCAATATAATTCCGGCTGAGATTAATGTTTGAATCAATAATACATTGGGAGTAATGTCTTTAGTAATCAAATTTGGATAAAACAAACTCAATATTTTTTCACCCATGAAAATCCCATATAAAACCAATGCGATATTATTACCGACTAACATCGTAGTAATAAATCGTGATGGTTTTTTTGAAATCAGTTTAACAACTCGCCCATAAAACCCCTTTTTTCTTTCTTCAATGGCTAAGAAAAAAGGATTGGCAGATACAAAAGCAATTTCAACACCAGAAAAAAAGGCAGAAAAAGCAACACATAGAAGAATAATCAACGAATCAATCAAAATCATTTGATTCATCAAGATCTATTTTGAAATCGCTTCCTCCATCGCCTGCGGAAAAGTGCCATAAATACCGAGACCACCCCAAATACTAAAAATAATTTTGCCCTTTGTGGATTAGATTCCCACTTGAGAGATACTTCAATAATACATAAGACAACAATAATCCAATAAACAATTTCGGAAAATCTAAAAACTTTACTCATCAGTTAACGTGGTATCTATAGGTTCTTCATCCTGAATAAAAAGGGATCCCATAAGTTCTCCAGATTGGTAATTTGAAAAATCTCTGTCAGCATCAAGTCGTTGACCATTAAATTCATAATCTTGGTTTTTAAAATTAAAGGCTTCTTCTGTAAACAGCCATTTGTTTTTTGAATCCCAATACAACTGTTGGGTAGTCAATTGAGCCCCATCATGAGATAGTAAACGAACTCCTTTTTGTAAGTCTGCAATCCGCATTTGATTATAAATTAATCCATAATTGGCATACACATGATTTTCATTGCCTTGAAAGTCAAAAAAAGTGATTTCCAATCCTTGAGGGAATTCTGAATACTGAAAATCTAAATTAGAATAATCTACATGGATAGGAGCTTTTAAGATAGCTTCAACGCGTGCCGAATCGGTATAAACAAAATTAATATCATAGGCGACACCCACTGGTAAATATTTGAGATGATCTTGTGTCTGATTTTGTTCTTGCGTATCCTTACACGAGACTACTCCAATCACTATGATAATTCCCAACAATTGAAATAACGAAAGAAATTTTTGATTCCTTGGAGTAAAACTTATTTGGTATTTCACTCAAAAATCAAATCGAAAATGCCAAAATAAAAATTAGTTTTTGCAGTATTTATTTCGACAAACTTGGTACCGTGACCGTCTTTCCTACCCAACAATTGAAAGTTACTGTTTTTCCCTCCATTCCTTCAGTAAAAATATCGGTTTTAGAAGGGGCTCGTCCCATATAACTTTCAATGAATTTATTAGTATCTCGTTTTATAGATGGATCTACACGAGCTGCTTTTCGGGCTTCATCAGCAGCTAACCAATAAATGGCTCTTTTTTCAAATTGTGTTTCTCCACAATTGTTGGCGCTAGAAGCATACATGTTTGCTATTGCTAAATAGGCTTTCCCCAATGAAGGACGATCTTTCAAGGCTCTTTGAAAATAATTTCTAGCCGCACTAAAATTTTTTACTTTTTTAAATTCTAAACCAAGTCGGTAAAGAATAGTAGCTCTTTTATAAGCATCCTCTTCAAGTTCTATGGATTCTCGATAATACTTTAAAGCTTCTTGAGTGTTTCCAGATTTGTCAGTTAAATAACCCAAAAAGTAAGCAGAATCAGCAGACGGTTCTAATTGATGCATGGTTTCGACCAGCATGACAAATAAATCAGAATCTGTACAATCCTTGGTGTACATTCTAGATGTGGCTCGTTTAACCCAAATTAAATCGTTTTTATTCTCGGCTAAATTTCTCTGGTAAAAGGGAATTAAATTTTCGCAAGAAGCTTCTCTAGCGATGATCTTATCCATATTTGAATGAAATATTGAAAACGCATTGATATAAGAACCAAAGGCTTTTTTATTTCTTTGTTCAACATTAGAAAGTATAGTCTCTTGATTTTCTTTATTAATTAACTCGTCGAGCCTCTTTGAATAATTATCTCCTTCTTTAACAAACTTTTCAGATAAATCTTCATATACTTCAAAAAGTAATTCTTCACTCACCAAAGGATTTTTTTGTTTGAATAAATCGTGCAAGGATTTAAAATAATTATAGATATGCTTAGGATTGGTAAAGCTATTAGGATCTGATTCATAGGCTTCCTTAAAACTCAAATAAATCGTTTTGATGTCTGCCATTTCGTAATCTAAAAGAGCCTGTGCTTTTTTACCCATAATGCCTCCTACTTCAGAAACTCCTTTTCTTTTGGGAAAATACATTACCCATTGATCATACAATGAAATCAAATCAGCAATGAGTTGATCTTTTTCTTGACCTTCTGAATTTTCAATGAGTTGTTGTAAAATTCTTTCTCCATAAGAATAGATTGCGGCATTGGCTGAAGGACAATTTTTACGAACTTCTCTCCAAGGGCTTAAAGCAGCATCATAGTTTTTAACCTTAGCATACTCAGCAAAAATTGATAATTGTTGCAAACATTCATCATTTGATTGGGCTTTGATGTTCATTTGAAACATTAAAACAACCAACAAAATTGAAAACAGATATATCGTTTTCTTTAATAGCTTCATACTTAATGAAATTAATTATACTTCCTTTTTATGAACCATAAGTCATTTAGTGAGAGACCAATTCTTAGTGCCACGGTTGAATGAGCAACCAACCCATTTTGATTTTTACCACTACTTCCAATTTCTAAGCCGATATTGGCATTTGAAAGCCCTTGAATTGGTAAACCAAAACCAAAAGAAATAGCATTCATCCTCAACGATTGGCCATCAATGAGGATACCCAAACTTTCTGTTCGAAATCCCAAGCGATAAACAATACGGCTAAAATAACTCGTCAGTGAAGTATAATCCGGAATATAAAATCCGCCGATTATCCATTGTCTTGCCTCTTGATAAGTCACATTATCACGTATTGGAAATTCAGACCTAAAATTACCAAAATTCAACAAATTCAATTGAGTGCCCATAAACCATTTTTGTTTTTGACCTAATCCAATGCCAATTTTAAAAGTTTGGGTTAAAAATTTTTCCGTTTTATCAAGATTTTGATTGCTTAAATCAATTTCATTGAAGTCTTCTATTGATCCTTTTTCTAATGAACGAGTAAAATAAACTCTTTGATTTTCAGAGTTTAAATTGGCTTGGGGTTGAAAACTAAAAAGTCCACTCAAACTAATTTGCTCAAATAATGTAATATCAAATTCTGATGAAAACTGATAACTCCATCCATTGATTTTAGAACTTTCATCTGAAGAAGTAACGATATCCACTCCTTCTATGAACTGAGAACGTAAATAATCGATACTACCAAAATTATAAAATACGGTTATTCCTATTCGAAATTCTTTAAAAATTGGAACTCCTAGAGAAAAAAATGCTTGATTCACCCCTCCACTACCTTCAAATTGATTATTAAACACTCCATTTTCTGATTCTTCCACACTTTCAATTTTATACCCAACAGAAGTTAAAGGAATGATTCCAAAACCAAAACCAAATCGTTTTGTTGGAATTCCAATGGACAAATAATCAATACCGGCACCATTGAGGGCCGTATGATCATCGCCACTAGACAACAGATTAGTATTATAGTTTATCCCTAGTGAATAGGTTGTGAATTTAAGTTTTCCGTAAGCAGCTGGGTTATTCAAATTCACATGGATGGAATCACTATAAACATCTAAACCTCCCATAAATCGAGTAACCTGAGTTCCTCTAAAATTTTGTTCCCCTAGTCCAGCAAAAGAATATGGAGATACGGTTCCTGTTTGGGAAATTGATGATTCAACTCCAACAAGAACTACCAATAGTAAAATCCAACTATGAGTTCTTAACTGTTTAATTCTAGTAAATAATTGAGTCCTTCTGCAATTAATAAAGGATTTACAAATATCTTATTTTTAATGACATAGTCTATCCGATTGATATTGCCCCCTGTTCCGATGACTTTCAGCGGATGGAATTGGGTTTTGGCTTTTTCAATACGATGCGTGATTTCTTGTTGGATTCCAAAGTGGATTCCAGAATGTATGCTTTGATCTGTGGTTTTCCCCCAAAGATTATTGGGATACTGCATTTTCAGATCCGGTAATTGACCGGTTTGATTTTTTAATATCTGATATCGCATTTCATATCCAGGAGAAATGGCCCCACCTTGGTGTACATTGTATTGATCCAAAATATCATATGTTATACAGCTCCCCAAATCCAAAATTAACTTGGTTGCATTTTTATCTTCTAGTGTAGCTCCCGATAGTAAAGCAATCCGATCTGAACCTAAAGTATTCAACGTAGTATATTTGGTGGTAAACGGTAATTTGAGATTATTGTTACAGTTCAAAAACCAAGCATTATTCCAATATTGCTCTATCTCATCTTTTATAATTATTCCCGATACATCTGAAATAATACCTCTTCTAATTGAAGGAAATCGCATTTTTAAGCCTAATAATTCTTGATTAAGAGTTTCTTTTTTTAAAATCTTTTGAAAGATTATTTTTTCCTTTTCAAATACATAAGCTTTGATTAATGAATTTCCTGAGTCAATAATTATTTTCGATTTCTTCATAAATCCATTATCCTATTGCTAGTAACCTCTATATTTTTTATTCACCAAACAAATTTATTTACAAGTACGGTTTTCGAGGCATTAATCCGTAGAATCTAAATGATTGAAAAATCATACCATGTGGAAGCGGATGGTTATTTTGCGTGTAGATATTTATTCTAATTTTGCACGCCCTTTAGTGGAGGTACCTTAGCTCAGTTGGTAGAGCAACGGACTGAAAATCCGTGTGTCCCTGGTTCGATTCCTGGAGGTACCACAACAGATATTATACTGTGCTATTCTCATAAATTGAACCTCTCTAAGAATATAGTTTTTTGTTTATAATCTATAATTCATCGTGTGATATCTCACTGTCCCATGCTAACTCAGAAATGTTATTGGTGGGAGGCGATTGTTCAGACTCGCCTACAGACGTTGGTGATGATACAGCCATCATCATGGCCTTGTGATTTCTATAGTCGGCTCTAAAGATCCAAATAAGATAGTCCCCAATACCTCTTTACGCACCGAACCATGGTACCGTTCCACCAAGGGATTCACTGTGGGCTTGCTGGGTAAGATATCATCAATAATACCTTTTTCTTTAGCCCAATCTTTGAAGTGATGAGCGATAAACTAAAACCAAGATCCAACCGTATGGCCTAAGACTTTCCTCGCTATGCCATCAAGCCATCGAATGTTTGGACCACTCGTTTCGAGTTTAACGGATTTCAATACATCATACCATAATACCTCTCGATCATCATCCATTCCATGAAATGGTCGAAAGCTCCTTCTTGAGGACAGCAGGTCATGCATGACATCGGCACACCAAAGTGCTATGACCATCCACAAGAAGTACCTGGAATGGCTTCAATCATTGGGGATTCTGCCATCAATGCCATCCCAAAGACACCACCCAACGATGAATCCGTTGGTGTTGTATGTTGCTTTGATCATCCAACGAAGTCGATAAAACATCTTCCGAAATCCATCGGGCGGATGTTCTTGGGCTATGGCTTTTAACAAGCCCCAGGAGATGATCGTTAATCTAAGGCGTTTTGAATCAATCGTCATCCACCGATCAAGGCCATGCAATCACTGGATAGGTCTGCTATATACACTGGCCCTCTTGCTAGAGGAATGAAATCTTGATGATCTGTGATTCTGAAAATTTAATTTTTTCATGGGTTTCATCATTGCATTCTAAATTAAAATAGTTCATTAAACTCTATTTTAGTCGCTCCTTAAAAACTCAAATAGAGTCCATCATCCCCTTCATATGGGGATTGAATGATGCCCTACTGGCGAAAACAGGGTTTTGAAATCGGTAGATAATAAAGCTCAAACTGACCCACCCATTAAAGTCACACTGACCCAGGGTCCATGTGACTTTATGGGCCTCTTGAGGGTAGGAAAAAATTATTTAGTCGCTCCTTAAAAACTCAAATAGAGTCTATCACCCCCTTGATATGTGGGATTGAATGGTGCCCTATTAGCGAAGACTGGGTTTTGAAATTGGCCAGTAAATACGTCTCTTGGTCTCAAAACCTTGCAGAAATGATCAAAAAAGTAGTCCCCAAACAGCCCTAGTTATTCGACTGAGAATTCAATGCGATGCTCCATCCAAAACACAAGATCCCGTGGCTGGCGGATGCCATCGATTGGTCTTTTTTTGAAAACGCCTTGGAGCCCTTGTCTACCAAAACAGGCCTCGGGCCCATCCCATGGGGGTGATGGTGGGTGGTTGGATGCTGAAACGGCTTGACCATCGAGGCGATGAAACGCTCATGGGTCGCTGGATTGAAAATCCTACCAGGCCGTCCTTCACGGGTTTTGATGTCATGAACCACCAGCCCCCTGGCGATCCCTCTGATGGGCGTCACTCCTAGAGATCGTATGGGGCCAGCAAGGATGGAAACGATCGTTGCTTATGGGGTCTCGTGGCATCCAAAGGCAATCAGGAAGTCCTCATCGATGGTGTGATCCGATACCACCGTCCAAGGGAACCATGTGAGGTTTCCGACCGATGCCCAGTGGAATAAAAAGGGTATCGATCCGTGCCACCAGATGGCCAAAAAAGAAAAGATCCCACAGAGACCAACCGATGCCAACCCCTCGAAAGAACGGGTGCGTCAAACCTTCCATGGGCCGCCTCCTCGACGAGATCAAAAAGCCAACAAGGCCATCGCCAAACGCAAGACCATCGCTGGCCGACTAGTGCGGGAGTTAAAACGAAAACTCGCTCCTCTGCAACGGATTCCATACCAAAAAGAGCTGGATCAGTACCAACGAGGGATCCATCAACAACGATTCGATCAAGACAACATCGATGCCCTTCACCAGCCGTTCAAGGCTTAAATGACCAAAGGGAAGGCTCATCAACCATATGAATTTGGGAATCCAGTCGGCTGGATGGCGATGGGAGGGCCATCCGCATGATCGCCAAACCATCCCACCCGTATGGGAACCATAGGAATCCATCATCGGTCTAGCTCCTCAAGAACGGATCGATGATCGAGGCGGTCGAGGAAAACGTTCCGACGCCAAGCGGCCATGGAGCCACTCATCGGCTATCTCAAAACAGAACATCGCCTGGGAGAAAACAATCGGATGGGCACCCCATCGCCAACGATGAAGGCCTCTTGGGCGGCGACAGGGTGGCCTTGGAAGACATTCATGGAACCACGAGTCCAAGCGATTCTTTTTTACTTTTTCAGAAGGGCTTCATTGGTAGCTCAAAGCACTTTGATCATCACAAAGAAGTTAACTATAACGGCTAAAAAAGAGTTTTTAAGGAGCCACTATTTATATGCATAGCCATTTTAATTCTATGCATTATGCCAAAATCGATTAGTCTCATGACTTTAAAACAAATTATTATTGGTTATTCGAATCAGATGAGTCTTCGCTCTATAGCGAAACACACGGGTATTTCATGCCATACTGTTGGCCGCTATTTAAGGTGGTTTCAAGATAGTTCTTATACCATGGAAGATGTCCAAAAAATGGACCATGGAACCCTTCAAGCCCTATTTTTATCTTCTTCTTTGGGATATCAGAAGCGTTATGAAACACTTCTGCCTTATTTAGAACAAACCCATCCATCGCAGAATGATGCCGGCTTTACGCTACGGTACCATTATGAGCCATACGCTCGTGTGGTGGATCATCCTTATCATGCCCATATCCGAGGACCACAAGCCTATCAATAACAAAGAATCATAACATGACGATTCGTTTATGAATCATCAACAAACTATTGAACGACTGAAACATCTGCGGTTATCCGTGATGGCTCAGTTGCACAGTCAATATCTGACATCCCATCAGTTGACTGAAACCACCATCGATCAGTACGTTTCTTTACTGTGTGGATAGTGAGTATGAAGCCCGTCATGATCGTCGCATCAAGCGATGATTAGAGGAGGCTGGTTTTCGCTTTCAAGCTTCTTTAGCCCAAGTGGACTACACGTCGGGCCGTCAGCTTGATCGAAATATGTTTGGACGACCTGGCACTTTACAGTTTCTGAATCGCCAAGAAAACATCATGATCACGGGGCCTACAGGTGTAGGAAAGAGTTATTTAGCCCAAGCCCTTGGTCATCAAACCTATCTGATGGGGCACAAGACTTTTTATCGGAATAGTGCTCGTTTATTTAGCGAGTTGCGACAAGGCAAGACGGATGGCCCCTATCTCAAATCATTATATCGGTTGCTGAAAGCAACCTTATTGATCATTGATGATTTTGGATGACAAGGGCTTGACCGACAGGCTAAAGAGTCCTTGATGGACATCATTGATGAACGCTACCAGAATAAATCCACCATCATGGTAGGACAAGTACCGGTATGGAATGCGATTATGGGTGAAGGAACCATTGCTGATGCGCTATTAGATCGCATGGTGAATTCATCACATCGAATCGCGCTCATGGGGGAATCATTGAGAAAAATGAAAAGAAAAGAAGAAAGGGGAAGGATTAAGGAAATTTTTCCGAAATTCGACCCACCCCTAGGGGTGGGT
This sequence comes from Flavobacteriaceae bacterium, assembly GCA_965221765.1. Classification (GTDB taxonomy): domain Bacteria; phylum Bacteroidota; class Bacteroidia; order Flavobacteriales; family Flavobacteriaceae; genus Bin25. The sequence continues at coordinate 440,262 of OZ244911.1, read as the reverse complement.
CAGTTTGATTTTATGGGGTGGGCTAACTTGACTTTATTATACACTAAAACGGATCAACGTCATGGCCAAAGAAGATGGAAGCCTGGGCCTCCGAAGGGCCACCAATGGAAAGAAGAACCAGGACTTGAAGATATGGGGGGGGGCGATTGGCTTATCTTTGGCATCAAAACCCATTCACTAATGATACATGACATCCATAGGCGATTGGCTTATCTTTGGCATCAAAACCCATTCACTAATGATACATGACATCCATAGGCGATTGGCTTATCTTTGGCATCAAAACCCATTCACTAATGATACATGACATCCATAGGCGATTGGCTTATCTTTGGCATCAAAACCCATTCACTAATGATACATGACATCCATAGGCGATTGGCTTATCTTTGGCATCAAAACCCATTCACTAATGATACATGACATCCATAGGCGATTGGCTTATCTTTGGCATCAAAACCCATTCACTAATGATACATGACATCCATAGGCGATTGGCTTATCTTTGGCATCAAAACCCATTCACTAATGATACATGACATCCATAGGCGATTGGCTTATCTTTGGCATCAAAACCCATTCACTAATGATACATGACATCCATAGGCGATTGGCTTGGGCACTCCTTTTTCTGTTTTTCATCTTTTTTTGCTGTGAGGAATCTACCGTGACGATCAGGCCATTGGCCCCCCCCCATTTTTTCGCTACTCGGTGATACTGATGGGCCGCGGAGTGCATCAGAGGTCGTGCGTTACGGTGAGGCTAAGCGTGGAGGGGATGATGTTATTGCTTCAACGACGACTTTTTTTTCTGATGTAGCTCTAGCACGCTCCCATGAAAAGACGCCCAATAAGGTCGACAAACTCCAGCCCGGAAAACCCACAGGTGTGACCGTCCAGCCCTATAATACCGGGGCTGATGCGAGAGGAACGCTTGAAATTTCCTGGACGGCCAACCCCAATGGGAATAAAGCCATCACACAACATGAGGTGGAGTGGTCAGCCGATGGCACCAAAGACTGGAAGGATTTACGCACGGTGGTAGGCCAAGTAACGAGTACTCTTTTCACGAGCCTCTCGCCGGGCACCACGCGCTATATCCGGGTCCGAAGTACGGATTCCGACGGGGATGGCCCCTGGTCCGATGTCGTTTCAGGGACGACCAATGCGGTGAGCAAACCGGGCCCACCTGCCTCCCTTACGGCAACGGTTACGGGTCCTTCCACCATTGAGATTTCGTGGACCGCCCCATCAGAAACAGGGGGTAGCCCGATCACTAAATATAGGGTACGCGTTTTTCTTGGCGAGGACTTTAGCACTGAAACCTTCGTTGATCTTGAACCAACAGTTAGAAGCTATACGGTCAGTGGTCTACTAGCATCTACGAAATACACCATAAGTGTACAACCCATTAATCGCATTGGTAGTGATGGTTCGTTCAAATTCGTTCAACCCACCACCGCGGCGGCGACCAAACCGGGCCCACCTGCCTCCCTTACGGCAACGGTTACGGGTCCTTCCACCATTGAGATTTCGTGGACCGCCCCATCAGAAACAGGGGGTAGCCCGATCACTAAATATAGGGTACGCGTTTTTCTTGGCGAGGACTTTAGCACTGAAACCTTCGTTGATCTTGAACCAACAGTTAGAAGCTATACGGTCAGTGGTCTACTAGCATCTACGAAATACACCATAAGTGTACAACCCATTAATCGCATTGGTAGTGATGGTTCGTTCAAATTCGTTCAACCCACCACCGCGGCGATCAAGGCCCCCGCCGCCCCGACGGGCTTAACGGCCACGGCCGACGGGGCGACGAAGATCAAGTTAACATGGACGGCTCCCGACGATAACGGTGGTGCCGCCATCACGGGATACCGGATTGAGTCAAGGCTGCCATCCGAATCCGTCTTTAGGACTTTGATCAACAACACGGGCAACACCAAAACCGACTTCACCCATGCGGGGCTCTCGCCATCGACGCAGCGGTTTTACAGGGTCCGTGCGATTAATTCCCGAGGATCGGGGGGCGCGTCCAGTAGTGCCACGGCCATCACCACGGCAGGGGCGCCGCCCGGTTTACCGACGGGCTTTACCGCCACGGCATCCGGTCGAACCACCATCAACCTAAGTTGGGCCGCCCCAACCAATACGGGCGGTCTGCCGATCACGGGCTATGAGTTGCAGTATTCTCAGAATAAGACTCCCCGCCAATGGATTCAACTTGGTGGGGGCAGTATCATTGGAACAAGCTACGCTCATAGGAGGAGGGGTCGTTCGGCCAGTACCACCGACCATTATCGTCTTCGGGTCTCCAACAACCGTGGTTCCAGCGCCTGGACTAGCTCGGTCAATGCCACGACTGATCCGGCCGTAGTGCCGGGCCCACCCAGAGGAATATAGCTATTGTGGCAGACGGGCAAACGGTGATCCATCTGACGTGGGAGGAGCCGGCCGACCATGGCGGCGTGGCCATGACCAGCCGCCTTTAAAAAAGCCCCCGCATCATCACCACCGCCATCCATGAAGGGGGCCAGATGACCCCCACCACTACCGTTGAACATGGCCAAGAAGTCCAAATTACCCTCACCCTCGAGGAAGACTATACATTAAAAGCATGGGATAGCGATTGCGGCACCTTTTCTCCCCAAGAGACCACCATCACCTTCCCGGCCACCAAAGACTGTCAACTCCAAGCCATCCTCGAAAAAAAAACAATATCCCCTCCAAGCCAACTCCACCGAAGGCGGATCCATTGATGGCCACACCAGCCGCCAGGCCACCAACGGCCAGACGGTCACCTTCACCGCCGTAGCCGATGAGTATCATGTCTTTGCTCGATGGCAAACCGAGGCCGCCTCAGCGTGTCCCACGATTGAAAATCCCCAAGATCCCATCCTCTCGTTCATCGTGACGGGCCCCTGCACCCTGCAAGAGATCTTTACCAAAGTCCAACGCACCATCACCACCTCGGTAAATGAAGGCGGCTAGATTACTGAAACCCAAACCGTCCCCCATGGCCAAACGGTAACCATTACCGTCGAGGTGGATGAAGATTATACATTAAAAGCATGGGAAAGCGATTGTGGCCCCTTTTCTCCCCAGGACACCACCATCACCGCCACCAACGATTGCCAAGTGACCGCCGTGCTACAAAAAGTCGAGGAGGAACCCACCCCCACACCCGAGACCCCACCTAGTCCAACACCCAGCAATCCCCAGACCAAAGACTGTAATGGACAACAGATTCCCATCGATGAGGATTGTCCTGCCCCCCAGCCCCAAACCAAAGATTGTCATGGACAAGTATCCCCCATGGGGGATACTTGTCGCTCATTGCTAGTCCAGCATGCCAATGGGGTGACGATCATGATTAATCCCATGCTTTAAAACCCTTCGCAGTATTCGGGGCAAAAAGCGACGGTCGATGGCACCGAGTATACCATCGTGGATAATGCATCGCTCAAGACCTGGGCAGCCGACGATGAGACCAGTGCCGTGTGCACCACCTTGGTCACGGATATGAGTTCTTTATTTTCGATTAAGACCACTTTCAATCAAAACATTGGGGATTGGGATACCAGCAGCTTCACCACAATGGAGTCGATGTTTCAAAATGCGGCGGCCTTTAACCAAGATATCAGCGGGTGGACCGTCAGTAGCGTGATCAATATGGCGCGGATGTTTAAAGGGGCGACGGCTTTCAATCAAAATATCAGTGGATGGACCGTGAGTCAAGTCACGGCTTGTTTGGAGGCCGCCTGCGGCTCACTGTCGACCTATCAACCCCATTTTACATGCACCACCAATTGTCCCACGCCGACTTTGCTGGTCAAGCATAGCAATGGCGTGACCGTCCTGCTCAATCCCGTGCTAAAAGACTCGTCGTCCCATGTGGGGCAAAAATACACCCTCGATGGCACCGAGTATACCATAGATGGATAATGCCGCCCTCAAGACCTGGGCAGCCGATGACCAGACCCATGCCGTGTGCACCCCCTTGTGACCGATATGAGCAGTCTCTTTCGGAATAAAGCCACCTTTAACCAAGATATCGGCTCGTGGGATACCAGCCAAGTGACCAATATGAATTATATGTTTGTCGATGCGAATGTCTTCAACCAAGACATTGGCGATTGGACGGTCAGTCAGGTGACCAGTATGTATGCCATGTTTTATCAAGCATCTGCCTTCAATGGGAATATCGGAGAGTGGGGGGATGATGTCAGCAATGTGACCGATATGGGGTATATGCTTTCGCGTGCTCATGGGTTCAATCAAGACATTGGCGATTGGGATGTCAGTAGTGTGACGGATATGTATGCCATGTTTTTTGAAGCATTTGCCTTCAACCAAGACATCGGGAAGTGGGATGTCAGTCAGGTGACCAATATGATAGCGATGTTTAACAATACTCCGGTCTTCGATGGGAATATTGGAGAGTGGGGGGATAAGGTTGGTAATGTGACGGATACGAGTAGCCTGTTTTTTAATGCCAATAGCTTTAATCAAGACATTGGTGATTGGGATGTCAGTAGTGTGACCAATATGACTTATATGTTTGAAGAGGCCCGTACTTTCAACCAAGATATTAGCGATTGGACGGTCAGTAGTGTGACCAATATGTATGGCATGTTTATAGGTGCTCGGGCCTTCAATGGAAACATCGGCAATTAGACGGTCAGTAGTGTGACGGATATGGCGAACATGTTTAATGATGCGTCTGCCTTCAATCAAGACCTTAGTGGTTGGACGGTCAGTCGTGTGACAGAGTGCACAGGATTTTCTTCTAGCTCCAGCTTAACTAACTCCAATCGGCCTCCATTTAGTGATTGCACCCCATAGATGATCGATCAATGGATGATCCTTTTTAGATTTTTATGACCTATTACTGGCTGTCTTCGGAAACTATTAAATTCAAAACTTTATGAAATCAACTTGGCATCATTTGGGGACAGCCAGTTAAACCAAGTCGCTCTGAAAATAAGAGGATATAAAATATTAGCATGATCCCTATCTGATATCAATCGCCCTCGTTATATTTGCTTTATTACCTTAAAAATGAAAATTTCAAATAATTGGCTAAAAAAGTTTATAAACACTGAATTAAAACCCCATCAAATCCGTGAACTCTTAACTGATTTGGGACTAGAAGTCGAAAGTGTTAGTCGGGTTACAGTCCATGATTTTTTTTAAATGCTAATATTGTCGGCAGAGTACTAGAATGTACGCCTATCCATGATAGAAAAAATTAATTCTTTCTAACCTTGCTGGTCAAGCATCGCAATGGGGTGATGGTCTTGCTCAATCCCTTGCTAGAAGACCCTTCGTTCCATGTGGGAGATCAATACACCCTCGAGGACACCGAGTATACCATCGTGGATAATGCCAACCCCAAAGAATTAGTAGGCCGCCGATAATACCGATGCCTAGTGTACCACCCTAGTGACCGATATGAGCCCCCTCTTTCAGAATAAAGCCACCTTTAATCAAGATAACCGCAATATCAACACTATGGGTGGGATATTCAAATTATTGAAGAAATTATAAAAAGAATCAATCGTTGTCACATGAATCCTATAAATCGCATTCACACTTCGAAGGCTTTTCCTGAGATGAATACGGTTTGGTAAAGTATGCTTCAATGCCAAACGGCTGCTTGATAAGATCGGGCTTGGCCAATGCCAACCCCTTATGAAAGGGGATGGCTTTCATCACTTGGGGTTCGATTTCTTTGATGGTTTTTATCATCGCCTGAACTACTGGAGTCGCCTCCTTACTAGGCCGCTTTTGAATCTTGGTATGCCCACCGGCCCAATCGGTCTAGACTAGTAAGGGACATCCTTTTTGGTTCCCCATCATTACCTCCGCTTCAACATCGCCAAAGCGGATACGCTCTTCCACCATAGCGGGATGCTGATCCATCGATGGACAATCTTCAATACCGCCTCGGTGCCCCTGGTCGTTCCCACGTTAACGTCTTCTTTTGGCATGAGGATGATAGAGATATCACCGTTTGTAAGACACATCGATGGTCTTGTGACTCTGCTTCATGGTCGACAACCAGCCATCGATACGTTCTGTCGAAACGCCCACCATCCCATGCGTCTTCCAATAGGCGGCCATCCGTTCAGGGCTCCAAGGCTCTTCCACCATCAAGCGTTTGATGTCTTCTTGGAGTGCCCGAGTCCATTGGATCCGACGGGGGGGGGGCCGTTTCTCTTTGGACCGCTTTCCGCTGTGCGGTATCGGCTGGATAAACGCCTTTGTCTTTAGCTTTTTTGACGGTATTGCGGTCTGGTTCTCTCCATACGGTCGTCCGATGAGCCCCTCATTCTTCGGCGATGGCTTGATGGGAAAATCCCTGATGAATCAATGTTTCCAATACAGACCTCTGTGCTTGGTTGAGTTTTCGATATGTCATATTTAGTGGCTCCTTAAAAACTCTTTTTTAGCCGTTATAGTTAACTTCTTTGTGATGATCAAAGTGCTTTGAGCTACCAATGAAGCCCTTCTGAAAAAGTAAAAAAGAATCGCTTGGACTCGTGGTTCCATGAATGTCTTCCAAGGCCACCCTGTCGCCGCCCAAGAGGCCTTCATCGTTGGCGATGGGGTGCCCATCCGATTGTTTTCTCCCAGGCGATGTTCTGTTTTGAGATAGCCGATGAGTGGCTCCATGGCCGCTTGGCGTCGGAACGTTTTCCTCGACCGCCTCGATCATCGATCCGTTCTTGAGGAGCTAGACCGATGATGGATTCCTATGGTTCCCATACGGGTGGGATGGTTTGGCGATCATGCGGATGGCCCTCCCATCGCCATCCAGCCGACTGGATTCCCAAATTCATATGGTTGATGAGCCTTCCCTTTGGTCATTTAAGCCTTGAACGGCTGGTGAAGGGCATCGATGTTGTCTTGATCGAATCGTTGTTGATGGATCCCTCGTTGGTACTGATCCAGCTCTTTTTGGTATGGAATCCGTTGCAGAGGAGCGAGTTTTCGTTTTAACTCCCGCACTAGTCGGCCAGCGATGGTCTTGCGTTTGGCGATGGCCTTGTTGGCTTTTTGATCTCGTCGAGGAGGCGGCCCATGGAAGGTTTGACGCACCCGTTCTTTCGAGGGGTTGGCATCGGTTGGTCTCTGTGGGATCTTTTCTTTTTTGGCCATCTGGTGGCACGGATCGATACCCTTTTTATTCCACTGGGCATCGGTCGGAAACCTCACATGGTTCCCTTGGACGGTGGTATCGGATCACACCATCGATGAGGACTTCCTGATTGCCTTTGGATGCCACGAGACCCCATAAGCAACGATCGTTTCCATCCTTGCTGGCCCCATACGATCTCTAGGAGTGACGCCCATCAGAGGGATCGCCAGGGGGCTGGTGGTTCATGACATCAAAACCCGTGAAGGACGGCCTGGTAGGATTTTCAATCCAGCGACCCATGAGCGTTTCATCGCCTCGATGGTCAAGCCGTTTCAGCATCCAACCACCCACCATCACCCCCATGGGATGGGCCCGAGGCCTGTTTTGGTAGACAAGGGCTCCAAGGCGTTTTCAAAAAAAGACCAATCGATGGCATCCGCCAGCCACGGGATCTTGTGTTTTGGATGGAGCATCGCATTGAATTCTCAGTCGAATAACTAGGGCTGTTTGGGGACTACTTTTTTGATCATTTCTGCAAGGTTTTGAGACCAAGAGACGTATTTACTGGCCAATTTCAAAACCCAGTCTTCGCTAATAGGGCACCATTCAATCCCACATATCAAGGGGGTGATAGACTCTATTTGAGTTTTTAAGGAGCGACTAGTTAGAATGCTCTTATTTTGGGGCAACCTTCCAATAGCTCTTGATTTTTTTTATCTTTCCTTATTCAAAGGTTCCAAATATTATTCATAAAGTATTCCAATTTACTTGACATATCACGGAATGATTTAAATTATTATGTTTTAATTATCAAACATCCATTAAATGAACACCATAAAGGCGAAATTAATATCGGTTTTAGTATTGTTAACTATTGCTGCTTGTAAATCAAACAAAAGTGGTTTAAAACCTATTTCTGATTCAGAGACAAGGCCAAACATCATTTTTATTTTTGCAGACGATTGGGGATATGGTGACTTAGGAATTCATGGAAGTAGATTTTGTAAAACTCCTAATTTAGATAGAATGGCTGCTGAAGGGATCGATTTTCAAAATTTTTCAGTTGTCAGTCCCGTATGTTCGCCAAGTAGAGTAGCTGTTATCACGGGACAATATCCTGCTAGACACAGTGTACATGGACATTTTGCATCTGTGGAATCCCACATAAAAAGAGGCATGCCTGATTGGTTAGACCCCAAAGCACCATCATTACCTAGAATGCTTAAAGACGCTGGGTATAAAACAGCCCATTTTGGTAAATGGCATTTATCCAACACCCATGTGAACGATGCTCCCTCACCTTTCAGTTATGGATACGATGAGTATGGAGCATTTAATTTATCAAGTAATCTAATTCAAATGCATGTGGATTCTACAATATACAAAACAATTGATTTTGTGAAACGAAATAAAAATACCCCCTTTTTTATTAATGCATGGCTGCATGCTACTCACACACCTCATTATCCAAAAAAGAAATATATGAATCAGTTTGCTTATTTGGATGAGCAAGAACAGGTTTATGCTTCTGTGGTTGCTGAATATGATGCTAGGATTGGAGATCTATTCACAACTTTAAAGGAATTAGGTATTGATAATAATACCCTCATCTTGTTTTCCTCAGACAATGGCCCAGAAACAACGGGAACCAGGAAAAGACTAGATGATAACTCTACAGGACCGGGGCTTGGCACCTACTATTCAGTCGGAGAAACCGATGGATTAAAAGGTGAAAAACGTTCTTTATTCGCAGGAGGAGTTCGTGTACCTTTTATTGTAAGATGGCCAAAAACAATCCCTGCAGGTGTCGTTGACAAGAAGACTGAATTAGTCACCGTCGACTTATTACCAACGTTTTTAAGTATAGCAAACGCCCCATTACCAAAAGATTATCAACCAGATGGAGTAAATATTATAAGAGCGCTTAAAGGTGAAGAATTTATAAGGCAGAAACCTATTTATTGGCAATGGCTAAAAGCTAAATCGAACAAACCTAATTTTTGGCCTGGAGCTGCCATTCAAGAAGATAATTGGAAGCTTCTTACAAACCATAAAACAGGTCAAACGGAGTTATATCATATTCATTCGGATTGGGCAGAACAAAAAGATTTATCAGATCAATACCCAGAAAAAGTAAGTTCTTTGCTTGCAAAGCTAATCGCTTTCGAAATGACGTTGCCTAAGGAACCCTCCAAGGAGTGCTTTTCGAAAGAAAGAGAAGAGATGAAGTTTAAACACCAATAATCTAACATATTGGTTTATTCCATTGACAAGTTGATTAATTAGTCGCTCCTTAAAAAGTTTTTTTTACCAGTTGTCGTTCACTTGTTTTTATTATCGAAGTTCTTTGAACTGAAAATAGAGCCCCTCTGAAAAAGTAAAAAAGAACCTATTGAACTAGTGGTTTCATGAATTTCTTCCAATGCCACCCCGTAGCCGCCAAATAGGCCTTCATCGTTGGCCATGGGGCGCCCATCCAATCGTTTTCCTGCAGTCGATGTTCTGTTTTGAGGGGGCCAATCAGTGGCTCCATGGCCGCTGGGCGTCGACCCTTTTTCCGCTTCTTTTGTTTTGGATAGGGGGGGGGGATCCCTTTTCAATGGTTTGCCTGGCATCGATCTCTTGGTATGGCCGATCGGAGGTTTTCCTCGACCCCCTCGATCATACACTAGTTCTTTGGACGCTCGACCGACGATGGATTCCTATGGTTCCCACCAGGGTTGGATGGTTTGGCGGTCATGCGGGTGGCCCTCCAAAGCACCGATGGCCGTGATGATCATGGTTGGCCTTTCCGTCGCCATCCAGCCGACGTTATTTCCAAAGGCATCCATTTGATGAGCTTGGCCTTTGGCCATGCCAGCGGTGCATGGCTGGTTTTGATCGAATCGCTGTTGATGGATCACTCGTTGGTCCCGACCCCGTTCTTTTGGGTACAGACCTTTTGGTTGGGGAGCTGGTTTTCGTTCGAGCTCTCGGACTGGTCGGCCCGCGAAGGTCTTGCCTTTGGCAGTGGCCTTTTGGGCTTTTTTGGCCCGTTGGGGAGGCTTCCCGTTAACGGTTGGACGCCCCCGTTCTTTGGAGGCCTTGGCAACCGTCTGTCGTTGTTTTATGTTTTCTTTTTTGGCCATCTGGTGGCATGGGTCCATCCCATTTTGGTTCCGTTGGGCATCGGTGGAAACCCTCCCGTTGTTCCCTTGCACGGTGGTATCCGATCAGACCACCGATGAAGATTTTTTGATTTCTTTCTGATGCAACCAGACCCCATAAGCAAACATCTTTTCCACGCCTGATGGACCCATACGATCTCTAGGAATGACGCCCATCAGAGGAATCGCCAGGCGGTTGGTGGTTCATGACATCAAAACCCATGAAGGATGGCCTATCAGGATGTTCCATCCAGCGATCCATGAGCGTTTCATCCCCTAAATAGTAAAGCCGTTTCAGCATCCAACCACCCACCATCACTCCAATAGGATGGGCCCGAGGGCCGGTTTTGGTAGACAGCGCCTCCAAGGCGTTTTCAAAAAAAGACCAATCGATGGCATCCGCCAGCCACGGGATCTTGTGTTTTGGATGGCCAATACGTTTCAATGCCGAGTCTAATCACTAGGGTTGTTTGAGAGCTACTTTTTTAATCATTTCTACAAGAATTTAGACACCATAGACGCCTTTCCTAGCCGATTTCAAAACCCTGTTTTCGCCAGTAGGATACCGTTCAATCCCACATATCAAGGGGGTGATGGACTCTATTTGAGTTTTTAAGGAGCGACTAATCAAAAATTATGGTTCTTTGACAATTTGTGTGGATGAGTGAAATACACCCATTGTTAGGACATTTCTGACCAAATTTAAATGATCTATAACGCTTGTTTTTATTTCGAATTTGGGCTTGAAAAAGCCCCATTCCAATTTAGAATGAACGATAGTTTTTTTTGACTTTTTCGATGGTGCATGATGATTTATGTTTTATTGATTGCTTGGTAAAGATTGACTAGCGTTTGGTATTAGATTCCTTGATATGGTCTCTCAATAGTTATAAAACCAAAACTATGTTTCTAATTTATTGTCGTACTACAAAGCATCATCAGAGGGTTCGGTAGGAGTGCACTCTTGTTTCATCCAATGCCATAATCGTTCGATAAAGGCATGGCCCGTCGCTCTTGCTCTACCCTCCATACTGAACTCAAAGAAAAACGACTGATGGGGCTAGTATATTGCTTGGAAGTCCATTGAATCCCCCGATTGGTATTCCATATTAGGGGACAACCATAACGTTCCATGGCTTTATAGAAAACTTCCGAACACCAGTCCACCGGCATGGTATTGGAAACATCAAAGCCGAGGACAAAACCACGGTATCGATCGATGATGGCACAGCGGGAAAGCCGTCTTCCCAAAACAAAAATATTGGTAGTATTTGATTGGACTCTTGAATCGCTATTCCTCTTAAGTAAATATGGATTTAATGTGGTAATGTACAAAGAAATCATGAGGTTAAACGAATAAAGATTAACTGCAAAACGAAAAACTCAAAAATGACAAGGAATAGAAATCGCTAAAAAATTCAATAATGGAGTACTGGTGGCTTTCTGAATGGTCAATCTTTTTTAAATTTTTGGATTCCCTAAAAGTGTTATTTCTGACAAAGTTCCATAGAGTAATGATATCGTCCTTGACAGACTTTTTCATCGATGCTTTAGTGATATAATTTGTCAAGATAAAGTTTGGCCAATCTTCAAGCCGCAATAGCTATGGATGATCCAATCTAATGGTACGGACACACAACGAAGCCACGTAGTTATTCTAGATGCATGAGCTTGGCTTAAAGCAAACTTTTATCACCTAGAACTCAAAATCAATAGTGAAATAGTGTAAATCTCTGCCAACGGTACTAAATGCTTTTGACCTACTATCATAACAACGGACACGAGATACAAAACCATGAATGGTGTGTTGCTCCGAAAAATAACTCAATGAGGACAAACAAGCTTTTTCCGATAATCATGAATGATAGCCTCTTAACCCATTTTAGGATAAGCATAAGACAATTTCGATATCAGTAATAGACAATTCCAAAACGGTTGGTTGCTCATTATCATTGATCAGTTCCATCGTATACTCCATGTCTAACTGAAGCTGGACTTTAGATGATGGTTTGATGAGAACTCCAAAGTGAAGGAAATAAATAATCATTATATTTGTATATTCCATACGAACTAGAAACATCAAAAGGATTCAAATTTTTATTTGGTTGATTCAATACTTTGCCCACACTCAGTGTTGGCCGGTTTGCTATACTCTTAGGGAATTTTACTGAAAATATATTCCTACATCATATGGTTCGTTCAAGTAAAACTAGCCCTACCCAATAAAAGTGGTGGAACCAAATAAAAGAACTTTTAAAACAAATTACTAGCATGGATAAGCAGAATGATAAAGATGTAACTTGAGAAAATTGATTGTCTATTAAAAACTCAAAATGATTATGAAACGGATAGGGACTTCCAAAATTAGGGGACGGTATGTTCTTTACCTTTTAGTATACTGTTTATTTCTTTCATCCCATAAAAAGCCACGTTCATCTAAACCATATCCAAACATAATTATTTTATATGCAGATGATATGGGCTATGGTGATTTAGGGATACAAAATCCAAAGTCAAAAATACCTACCCCTCATCTTGATAAGCTCGCTAATGAAGGGTTACTAATGACCGATGCACATAGTTCATCAGGAATCTGTTCACCTAGCAGATACGCTCTATTAACAGGTCGGTATCATTGGCGTGATTTTCATGCCTTTGTTAAATCAATGGGACCTTCGGTGTTTCGATCAAATCAACAAACCCTCCCAAGGATTTTAAAAGCCAATGGATATAGTACCGCAGCTATAGGTAAATGGCATTTGGGCTGGGATTGGGATGCTATACGTAAACCCGAATTCAAGACCAAAGAAACAGTTCCATTATTTAAAAAAACATCGAAATTTGGCCATCAGAGGCCTACGATTGGTCTAGATCAATTCCAGGTGGACCATGTTCTATAGGATTTGATTACTATTTTGGAGATGGAACAATTAACTTTCCACCTTATGCTTGGATAGAAAATGATAAAGTTTTAACAGCACCTACGACTACCTTAACAAGCCAATCCGGATTGGGTGTAGCACTAGAAGGTACTTGGCACGCAAGGCCAGGACCTGCCATCGAGAATTGGGATTTTTATAACGTATTACCCACTCTGACAGAAAATGCGGTATCATACGTAAAAAACCAGAAACATAAGTCTGAACCTTTTTTTCTTTATATGGCCTTTCCATCTCCACACGCACCGATTGTCCCTAATAAAGAATTTCATGGAAAGTCCAAGGCTGGACCATATGGTGATTTTGTTTATCAAACAGATTGGTGTGTTGGTGAAATCTTGAATGCTTTGGAAGAGACGGGAACATCTAGGAATACCATCGTAATCTTTTCTTCTGATAACGGTCCTGAAAAATACGCTTATAAAAGAATAAAAAATTTTAACCATCATAGTTCAGCTCCATTTAGGGGATTAAAACGAGATATTTATGAAGGAGGACATCATGTCCCCTTTATAGTTCGTTGGCCAAAAAAAATCAAACCAGGAAGCATTAGTGATGAAGTATTTAGTCAAGTCGATATTTTAAGCACTTTGGCCCATTTAATTGATATAGATCTCCCAAAAGGATTAGCCCATGATAGTTATGATTTCTCAGGGCTTTGGCTAGGTAATAAAACTTCAAAAAATATAAGACCGGCTACTGTACAAAATACTCGGAAAGAGAGATATGCGTTAAGAAAGGGAAGATGGCTATTTATAAACCATAATTCAGGGTATCATACAAAACCACCAAAATGGATTGAGACTAAATTTGGGTACCAAGCAACCACTGATTCGGTTCAACTTTTTGATTTAAAAAATGATATTGCACAAAAAATCAATGTAGCCGAACAAAATATTGAATTGGTCAAATCTATGAAAGTACATCTTGAAAAAATCCAAAAAAAAGAGCTTTTCATTGAATGATTTGATATTTAAGCTCATCCATTTACTATGGATAGTGAGTATAAAAACTAATTCTATTAGAAAATGAACCTTGCCTACGTCTTATAAACTTATGATTTGATAACAAACCAACAATAGGAACAACACATAGAAATCACTATAAAAAATAAACCCATGGGAATATCGCTGTTTTTCACTATTTTATGCTTTACATTTATTTTCTTTCAAACACAATCGACAAGAACAATATCAGAATTACCCAATGTTATACTCGTAATTACTGATGACCAAGGCTATGGAGACTTGGGGCATACAGGAAATCCTATTATTAAAACTCCTGCCATCGATCAATTTGCATTACAAGGCATTCGTCTAACTAATTACCATGTTGGTACAACTTGTTCCCCCACAAGAGCTGGGTTACTCACAGGCAGAAATGGTAATAGAAATGGTGTATGGCACACCATCATGGGAGCTTCTATCTTAAATCAAGAAGAGGTAACACTAGCCAATGTATTTAAGAATAACGGATATAAAACAGGAATGTTTGGCAAATGGCATTTAGGAGACAACCATCCTTTTACTCCACAGGGTCGAGGTTTTGAAGAAACATTTTATCATGGAGGAGGAGGTATTGGTGGAACACCAGACTATTGGAACAACAATTATTTTGATGATACCTATTTTAGAAATGGTATTCCAGAAAAAACCGAAGGTTATTGTACTGATGTTTGGTTCGATGAAGCTATTAAGTTTATTGAAAGTAAAAAAGACCATCCTTTTTTATGTTATGTTAGTTTAAATGCACCACACTCTCCTTTTAATGTTCCGGTTGAATATTATAATCTATATCAAGATGAGGAAACACTATTGGAAACACAAAAGCGGTTTTATGGCATGATTACCAATATAGATGATAACTTCTCAAAGTTGTTAAAAAAGCTAGATGATTTAGATATTAGGGATAACACTATTGTTATATTCACTACAGATAATGGAACATCACATGGTTATAGAGTTAATAATAAAACTAGACAAATTCATGGCTATAATGCAGGAATGCGCGGAACCAAGGCCAGCGTATATGATGGAGGTCATAGAGTACCTTTTATTATACAATGGCCAAATAGAAATTTGGAAGCAGGAAAATCACTCGATGAATTAACAGCGCATGTCGATATATTGCCTACTATCGTTTCCCTTGCAGGTTTAAAATACTCTCCCAATAAAGTGATGGATGGGACAGATCTAAGCGATTACATATTAAGGGGAACCAAACCGAAGGATCGATACTTGGTTACTGATACACAACGAATCTCATGGCCAAAAAAAGGAAAGAAAAGTTGTGTCATGCAAGGTCAGTGGAGGTTGGTGAATGGGAAAGAATTGTATGATATAAGTGAAGATCCTGGACAATCAAAAAATATAGCAGATAAACACCCAAAAAGATTAGAAGCTATGAATACATTTTACGATTCTTGGTGGGAAAGCGTTATTAAAGAAACTAAATATTCCAGCATACTATTGGGAGTAAATCCCATAGATGTATTAACCTGTCATGATATTAAAACAGTTGGTTATTTTCCGCATTATAATCAAATGAGAATAAGGCGTGGACAACCAATCAAACCAGCCCCTTTCCAAGTTGATTTTGTTCAAGAAGGGAATTATTTATTTAAGATATCACGTTGGCCAATGGAAAGTGGACTCGCTTTGGGATCTGAGGTTTTAGATGGATATCCAGCGACCGCCACAGAAAACGCTCGCATTAATGGAAAAGCCATGAAATTCAAAAAGGCATTTATAAAAATTGGAAACCAAGAAATGTCAATTGATGTCGATAATTCAAAGAAATCTGTAGACTTTCAACTATCCGTGCCAAAAGGAAAAACAGAGTTATTGGCTTGGTTAGAATTAGAAGATGGAGCGCTTTCTAGCGCCTTTTATGTATACGTAGAGAAAAATGAAGTCAAGCCTTCCAAAATATAGAACTGCGTTATTTCCAAAAGATTAATTGCCCTATTCAAAGAATCTTGATTTATAAGAACCACCATGAATGGTGGGCAGATTTTTGTTGAGATTTATTTTAAATTGTCATGCCGTCAGTTTGTTGAACTTTTCATTTTCTTGAAATTGAAAATTTATCAAATCAAAAAATAGATGCCAATGATGAACAAACTAGAATCAAAATGACGATTAAAACAGCTTTAAATACGCTAAAAATATGTCTAATTATAAGAAATACTTAGGAGACTGATGTTATTGGATAGAGATTTTCAGTGAATTCCATCTTTTTTATATTAAACTCTTACAAAAAGTAAGATAAGGGCCAATTATATTAACATCTCTATCAATTTTAGTTTATGAATCCAAACAACGATATTTATAGGCGGTTTTATTTCATAAAACCTTTCAGCCTAATACTCCTATTTTCATTCCATAGCCTTTTTGCTCAAATAAAAGACCAAAACACAATGGATCAGATGTGGGGTGAAGAACAACTGAAGCTCGATGCTCTTAAAAATGGAAAAGGTAAACTCTTCGATGAAGGCAACTTCGCTATGTTCATACATTGGGGACTTTATTCCAATTTAGCAGGGGTGTGGGATGGGAAAACCTATTATGGCATTGGTGAATGGTTGATGAGTCCGAGAGTTGCCAATATTCCACCTAAAGAATATATGGCTGTAGCAAAACAGTTTAACCCCATAAAATTTAATGCTAGAGAAATAGCCAAACTAGCTAAAGATGCTGGTATGAAATACATCATTATTACTAGCAAGCATCATGAAGGGTTTGCCATGTTTAAATCTAAAGTGAGTGGTTTTAATATAGTCGATGCAACTCCTTTTGCAAGAGATCCAATGCATGAACTATCTGCGGCTTGTCGTGAATTGGGCTTGGGATTTGGTTTTTATTATTCACATTTTCAAGACTGGACGACTCCGGGTGGTGGCAGAGGACCGAAAATAGATGATGAGGGGAATAAGGTATACTTTGAGGATTATTTCTATCAAAAATGCCTGCCACAGGTAAAAGAGATCTGCACAAATTATGGGCAAATAGATTTTGTGTGGTTTGACACTCCTGGAAAGATGCCCAAAAAATATATTGTAGAATTGGCAGACATGGTAAGAAAGCTTCAACCCAAAGCCATGATGTGTAGTAGAATTGGTCATGGGATGGGTGATTATATAAGTAAGGGAGATATGGAAGTGCCATTAAAAAATATTGATGGGCTATGGGAAACCGCAGACACGATTAACGACTCTTGGTCTTTTGTTTGGTATGATAAAAATTTTAAAAGTTCAAAAGAAATTTTAAAAAGACTTATAAGCACGGTGGCTAGAGGGGGAAGCTACTTATTAAATGTGGGGCCAGATTCAAATGGAGAAGTGCCTTTAATTGGAAAAACTTTTTTAAGAGAAGTAGGACAGTGGATAGAAAAATATCCTCAAGTTATATATGCAGCAGGAAGTTCTCCTTTGGGATATCAATTACCATGGGGAGATATTACAACCAAAGAAAAATCATTATTTCTTCATGTATTTGACTGGCCTCAAGATGGAAAACTATATCTTCCAAATTTGGAGAGTGATATAGAATCGGCATCTATTCTAAATACTTCAGGATTAAATCGTGTTTCATATAATAAAGTAAAGGACTGGATCATTTTTAATATTCCTAAAAAAGCCCCCGATAATCTAATTTCTGTAATTGAAGTGAGGTTAAAAGAAAATATAAGTTCTTTAAACATGAATTCCGACATTGGTCTTCATCCTAATATGGAAAACATAATACCGGTCGCTTTAGGAAAATCTGAAAACGCTCAAGAAAAACAGATAAGATGGATGGAAAAATTTGGAGAATGGAAGCATACAAATCAAGTCAGTAATTGGGAAGAAAATGGGAAGGTTACTTGGGAAATAAACGTACAAAAATTGGGTTATTATTATTTAGACCTATGTTATTCCGGTGAAAACAGATTGGTATGGAAAACCGTCACTGATGAAGGCATTTCAGTTCAGAACCAACAAGGTGCTACCCATAAATATGCATACTACAATATGGGCATTTTAGAATTTAAAACTCCTGGAAAACATACCATTACGACCTCTTTGGTAGAAGGGAATCGGCAGTCATCAAGCCTCAAATCTATAAGAATAAGACCTATCAATGTATCCGGCAAATAAAAACGAACGAAATAACCATCTGTAGTATCCCTCCCCACACCTCCTTTATGAATTCTAAAATGTTCACGAAGTATTTTTTCTCAAAGTTTTTTTAATACGAAGTTGCGTTTTAGATTAAAATAGTTCATCAAACTATATCATAGAATTCTTCTATTTTCGGTGAAACTGATGCTTATGACATTATCCAAAGGACTGATCGAAGATATCATGGCTTATTATCAAAAAATGGATCATTACGATTTTGTGGTCAAACCAAGCCTTCCAATTTTATTTTTTGGTGATTTAGAATCCTTTGTCAGTCAAAATAAAAAGGTCGTTACAGTGGCCTTGAATCCATCGGTTAAAGAATTCAGATTATCACATGATCAAAACTATTCCTATTTTAGATTTCCTCAATACGAAACAACCGGGGAAACACTTGTAAAGTCCCTAAACAATTATTTTAAATATAGGCCTTACAATCGATGGTTTAAACCTTCATTTGAGACTTTTTTAAATGGTCTCAAGTGTAGTTATTATCCTGATAATTCATACGATAAAGTCCTACACACCGATATTGGTTCACCGCTAGCAACCAATCCTACTTGGGGGAAACTATCCCAATATCAAAAATCATTGTTGATAAAGGATGGATTTGAATTTTGGAAAAGACTGATGGTGGAAATTAAACCTCAATTGATTATTCTTTCGGTAGCGATAGCATATCTAGAACCCTTGCATCTTTTATCAAAAGAAATTATCTATTCAACAAATTATACCAAGGAAGGAAATCTCCGAACAAAGCCCTATAACTTAGAGAGATACCGAGTTAAGATTGATGATTTTGAAACCAATTTAGTCTTTGGCAAAGCGGCTCATCGACCATTTAGTTTGGTATCTAAAAAGGATACAATAAAAATGGGTAAAACGTGTTTAAATACTTTTTTTAATTGATTATGAGATGGATATGATTAAAAGTCACATGAAAATCTCAACCTCATAAACGATATAATATTGGTCCCATCCTAATATTTAGTATTTCTATTGCCTAGAATTTAGGCGAGCAAGCAGTCTAAGAATTTCTAAATACAGCCAAATTAATGTTACAAGGAGTCCAAAGGCACCATACCATTCCATATATTTTGGAAGTTTTTCTTTTGATGCTCGATCGATAAAATCAAAATCCAAAACCAAATTAAGAGCAGCAATCACAATAATCACTAAATTGATACCGATGGCCATCATAGAAGCATTAGTCGGGTCTAAAACACTGATATTAACACCAAAAAAACTCAAAATAAAACTAGCGAAATAAAACAGAAAAACACCTCCTGTAGCCGCCATTATTCCCAGCCTCAATTTATTGGTGACTTTAATGACTCCTGAGCGATACAACATGAGCATCGTTACTAAAATAGCAAGTGTGATGAATATGGCTTGAAAAACAATGCCTTGATACATTGCTCCAAAAACTGCAGAGATTCCACCTAAAAAAGCTCCTTCTAAAATTGCATAGATAGGAACAGTCGTTGGAGCCCATTGCTTTTTAAAAACCGTAATCATGGCAACAATAAAACCAGCAATAGCAGTGCCAATAATCCAACCTAACGTCATGGATTGATAGGTCAAAAGACCAACTGCAACCATTAAACCAATACTCATAAAAATTTTATTTAAAGTACCGCTTAATGTCATGGTATTGTTTAAATCAGAACTTTTAGTTCTATCAAACGCTTTTGAACCAAATATTGGGTTTCCCGATTTTTGAGTAATAATTGCACTCATTTTTTTTGACTTAATTTAAGGCAAAGATAAAATATAATAGATTTTTAGGCTAAAATTTTTAATAAACCAAGCTGAGTCATCCTATAACTTGTCATTCAATGAATCTAGAGCTAGGGTTCATTGAGTTTGTATTTCTGAATGAATATCCGTTTCTTTACTTTTGATGATAACTTGTGACTATTCTTTAAATCAAACCGTAACGTCAAATTCTATAGGAAACACAACATAAAGGCACAGATTAAAGGCCAAAATCACTATCAATAAGAAAAAAATTACCACAGAAATTTAGCTGGCTTGACTCTTTGGAGACTTTTGCCTTTAAATTGTTATAATTTTCTGTATTGACTAATGACTAACCGTTAGGCATGAAATTATTAATTAGGAATGATTGGCTATTATACTTTATGAGATATTGTCTAAATCCTAGACAGACACCATATTGGTGAGCGTACCGATCCCATCGATGTGTATGTCCACTTGATCATCGATTTTAAGCGTAAAACTTTCATCAGGAACCATACAAGTACCCGTCATAAGAAATACTCCGTTGGGAAAACTCTGATCCCGAAATAAATAATCAACCAATTCAACTAAATCTCTTTTTATTTTTGAAATTGATATCTGTTCTTGATAGATGATTTGATTTTTTCTAGTAATCGTGATTTTAATAATTGTCTTTTGAGATATGGGAGAATTGGGAATGTATAAGCAAGGCCCTAAACTTGAACTCCGATTATACACTTTAGCTTGGGGTAAATAAAGTGGATTTTGACCCTCGATACTTCTTGAGCTAACATCATTACCAACAGTGTACCCTTCAATTGTTTTGGAAGAAGAAACAAATAGGGTTAATTCGGGTTCAGGGACATTCCATGTCGAATCTTTTCTAATGGCTATTGGTTGATTATGACCGACACATCGGTACCGATTTCCTTTATAAAATAATTCTGGACGATCCGCATAATACACCATATCATAAAACTTCGATGCTCCAGAATCTTTTGATTCATCCATTCGAGCAGTACGACTGCGCATGTAAGTCACGCCGGCCGCCCAGATTTCTTGATGATTTAACGGAGGATCTATGTGCTCAAAATTAGGGGGTTGACAACGAGTCCAATTTTTAGATTGGTCCATTAAATATTGATGCAATTCTTCTCGATTGATTAGTGTATCGAAGTTGATGTTTCGAGTTTTAAACCAATGATTATCAATTTCTAAATACAGATGATGAGGGCTTTTGTAGAGTTTCAATGAAGTTATCTATTAATAATCAAAAATTAATTGTAGCGGAGTCCATTTTTGTCCTGGTTTTGCCCAGGGGATGGGTATTTGAAATTGACTCATTAGTTTTTCCCATTTTTGAACGATCGGATTTGCTAAATCCATCTTATTCTTTTGTTCAAAGTTAAAATTTTCATTGACTGTTATATGCATGTAAAGTCGATTTCCAATATGATAAATTTTCATGTTGGTTATCCCAGAATCTCGAATACTTTTTAATATTTCAGGCCATACATTTTTATGATATTCGATATACTCTTCAATGAGTTGTGGATCATTGGGCATATCGACTGCAAGTGCATAGTTTTTCATGTATTTATAGGTATTAATTCGGTTGATATAAAAACTTATTTTTCAATACTCTAGTCGCCATTGGAATATAAAAAAGTATAGTTCAGACTATTTGGTAGAACTGTAACGGATGGATCGAAACCCATAAATTGCGACGACCAAAAAGCAAAACAGAGGAAGAATAAATGAAAAGTTGACCTCAGGAACTCCTAAAATAATATTATCGGCATACCCCGAACCTCCTACATCAAGGATCTTCCCTTGTAAAACTGGCATAAAAGCCCCTCCTACAATAGCCATCACCAAAAAGGCTGAACCTGTTTTAGCATCATCTCCCAGACCATGTAATGCTATACCATAAATTGTAGGAAACATCAACGACATGCAAAATGAAACCATTACCAATGAATAAAGACCATATATTCCTTCAATAAATATGGTTCCCAAACAAAAGAAAGTTGCCAAAAAGCTCAATAGCATCAATAACCTGCCAGAATTGATGAATTTCAAAAGATAGGTACACATAAATCGTCCCAACAAAAATATACCCAGGGCAACATAAGCATAGTTAACCGCTGTTCGATTATCGATACCAAGATTTTCAGCGTAATGATAAATATATGTCCAACACATGATTTGAGCTCCTACATAAAACATTTGAGCAATGACTCCTCCGAGGAATCTCTCTTTTTTGAATATCCTCCTAATGGATATGGCCATATTTGTGGATAATCTCTGCTCTTTTCTTTCAGGCATTTTAACTATTGAAACTACAAAAAGCATAATCAAGACAAAAATACCGAGTGCCACATATGGATTTCTGATGACTTCTAAATCTGCAGTTCGTATGGCTGCTTTAGCAGTTTCAGTTAGATTTTCATAAATACTTTGACCACTTGAGTCTAAATCATCTGATTGCAATGCTCCTAGGATAAAAGTTTGAGCAACAAATAATCCTGATAAAGCTCCAAGAGGATTAAATGATTGAGCCAAATTTAATCTCTGAGTGGCTGTTTTTTCTGGCCCCATTGCCATTATAAAGGGATTGGCAGTGGTTTCTAAAAAAGCAAGGCCAAATGTTAAAATATAGAGAGCCAATAAAAAAAAGCCATAGCTTTCAGTCATGGTGGCAGGAAAAAATAGTAATGCCCCTAGCGAATACAATAACAGTCCAACTATCAATCCTTTTTTATAAGAATACTTTCTTACGACATAAGCTGCTGGTAAGGCCATCGTAAAATATCCTCCATAAAATGCTGCTTGCACCCAAGATGCTTGTGTATTACTTAGCTCAAGAACTTTTTTAAATGACGAAACCATTGGATTGGTGATGTCATTGGCAAATCCCCAAAGAGCAAACATAGTTGTCACTAGCACAAAGGGTAAGAGAATTTTTTTAGAGACCAATGGAGAATTTTTCATGAATTTAGTTTAGAATATTTGGAAAATTACGAAATAACTTTATTCTTATCGACCTGCATTTAAATGCGGATGATATTTTAATTTAATTCCTACTATGATGATTTTAATTCAGAATATTTTAAGGCTTCTTGATTTCAAGCATAACAAATCATGAAGTTTAAATCAAAAAATATTTTAGATGATGATGTCTAAGCTGTAGGTCTCCGCAATTTTTAGACCACTAAATCAGTTAAATTTAGGTTGGTATCCATCGCTAAAAATACGTAACATATCAGCAGGTCGAAAACACCTTCAAAATTCAAAACTACGGTGGCTATCGCGATGCGATTCGAGAACGCAGGACTTCAACAGAAATGTCTGTCCACTATCAAGTGTCTACTATCATGATTTCTAAATGGAAGCGCACGGGTTTGGTTTATATGGTAACATGGTTTGAGAAAAAGGCCATAAAATCTAATATCGATAAAACAGAATCATTGACAGAAACCCTTGATGCCTTCATCGGCAAGCTGAAAGTGAACAATAAGTATTTTAAAAAGGGCTTATATCCCTCATTGCTAAATAATTAGATTTTACAACGAGAGTGCTATACCTTTGTAATTAACTTTAATTGAATATATGATGTATTCATACGTTGGAGCTATGGGGTTTATGATACATGCAATGCCGGCTAATATTTTAACCGATACGAAATTGATTCAACATAATGGTTTATCAAGGGGGCCAAGAGTAAACCACCATTAAATATTCAATTAATAAAAAATCTATAGGAAACAATCGTGGAGATTATTCAACAAGAAACGATTAATAAACGACAAAAAGAGTACAATGGAGTGGGTATTCCTCTTAACACTTATTCTGTTGGAGATGTTATTGATTTTCTGAAAAGAATAAAAGATTTACCGGTAAAGGGGATTGCAACTTCACCGCCTTACAATAAAGCTTTTAATGGGCGTGGAAAAAAACCTGGTTCAAATTGGAAGAATAGTAAATTAATGACTGATAATTACTCCCATTTTGAAGATAATTTACCGGAGGATAAGTACATCTCTTGGCAACGAGAGATGTTATTTGCCGCAATGGATTGTATAGGGGATGATGGCGTTATTTTGTATAACATAGGGAGAAAAATTAAGAATTTGCAGGAAGATCGGCGTGAACGAATTATTGAAGGTTTTCCTATTAGACAAACTATCATCTGGAATCGAGGAAGTACTCATAATCAGGGAGGAAAACGCCCTTCAATGCTTCCACCAATTTATGAACTGATTTATGTAATCGCAGGTAAAAACTGGAGACTTCCTAAAAAGTACGTTGCAGAGATGAGATATTGGGGAGATGTGTGGCGGATTAATCCTGAATTTAAAAATCCACATCCAGCTCCTTTTCCTCTTGAAATAGCCACAAGAATGGCGAAACTTGCCAATGGGTTGATTGCAGATCCATTTGCAGGCAGTGGCACCATCGGTTTAGCGGCAATCAATCTTGAATTGCCTTATTTGCTTAATGATATTTCACCTGAATATCAAAAAATGTTTTATCGTAGAAAAGTTCAATTTGAAGTCTCGTATAGCCCATTGTTTAAATAATACCAAAGCTAAAAAGATTTATTTAGATCTACTTGGCACCTTAAAAGAGGATGACTTAAAGCCTCATGTATTTGTAAGTAAAATGATGGAAATTTATCACAGTTATGTTTTCACTTTAGCAAAAAAACCCGATAGATCAACACATGGTCTTTATTTCGAGTATGTAATTGGGGAAACCCTCGCAATGAATGGTGTTCAACATATGTATTATCAAGCCGTTATAGAGCACGTTCCCTTAGCTGTTTTTGATTGGTTCTTATACCACAGAAAATACCCTATTTCTATATCGTGCAAAACCAAAGCTCGTGATCGGTGGAAGCAAGCAGCACATGAAGGCGCTGCTCTTAAGCAGGTATATAGTCAATCTACTAATTTCTTGATTACACTTGAAAAAGTGAGTAAGGCAGATGAAAAAAAGAACAAGCACCCCGAACAATTGACCATTTTATAGTGGCGACCGAAGAAGAGTATACAACAGTCATTGCAGAAATTACACAAAGAGAGTATACTAAAGCTGCCAGCATACCCCCTATCAATAATGGCTTATTAATTACTCCCAACTAAAGAATCAATTTCTGTTTTCTTATCTTTATTTTGTTTTACTTTCATTAAGAATACTTTTAAAAGTATCAAATCCTACGACTATCCATCGAACAGAGCGGAGATGTGTATTAATACCACTCAAAAAAAGTTAGTGAAAATAGCTTTTCGACAAGTTTTAGAATTGAAAAATAAATGTGGCTTAAAAAAGCAAAAAATATTTTCAGCATTTAGTTGAGGATATAGATTTTAAATAAAGAAAAAGTTTTATTAGGATGTTTATTATAAGATTAGCCACTAGGGAAATCCCCAAAATACTAACAAAAAAATATCACCAACAAAACTAGCCTATTCAACTATGAAAAAACTAATAATGAGGGTATAATATAATAACAAACGAAAATCACTTCATGAAAGTACCCGCCTTTTGGCACTTAAGTATATAGTCCACGAAAAGTGGAATTTACAGATAATTATGTTAACAAAAAATCTTTTCAAATCACTATTATATATGGTTATGAATTACCACAAATCTCTTGAACAATTTATGCTTTCTCTATTTTTTTTGTTTTCGATTGGGTTGGGAATCAATACAGCTCAAAAAAAAGAATTATCAGATCCTCGAGAAACAGAAGTTTGGCAACCCATACCGGCTATGGTATCATTTAATGAAAATAATATTCCTAGTGATGCCATTATTCTTTTCGATGGAACGGATTTATCGAAATGGCAAAGTGCAAAAGGAGATGGGAGTCCCGCATTATGGACGATGAATGATGATGGCTCTATGACTGTTAAACCAGGAACTGGAGGAATTGAAACCATCGATAATCATGGTTCAATTCAATTACACTTAGAATGGAAAGCTCCTCAAATTGTCAAAGGAGAAGGTCAAGGTCGGGGCAACAGTGGCGTGTTTTTCCAACGTCGATACGAAGTCCAAATTCTTGATAGTTATAACAATCAAACTTATTCAAATGGTCAAGCTGCATCCGTTTACAAACAATACATCCCTCTAGTTAATGCTACCAAGTCTCCCCAAGAATGGCAGGTTTATGAAATCATTTTTATAGAGCCCACTTTTGATTCTGACGGTAATCTAAAAACCAATGGACGAATGACCGTTTTTCATAATGGTGTTTTGGTTCAAAATAACATCAAACTTTTAGGAACTACTGAATACATCGGAACCCCTAAATCGGGACGAGATCAAATGCCTGGTGATGGTAGTGAAACACGCTTAGATCGTAAACTTTACCTTCAAGATCATGGTGATCTAGTGAGTTTTAGAAATATTTGGATTAGAAAACTTTAGTTCTCCCAAAGTTTTTAATAACTTTTATCAATCAAAAATCTCCAGAGAGGAACACTTGTATTGAAAATTCATCTCATTTTCATCGGTGAAATGAATACAATCATTTTCTAAACCTTCAATATATGGGACAAATCCAGATTAGTCTCAACCGAACTTTGTCAAGAATAACCCTTTTGGGGAATCCAACAAATGGACCTCATAAAAAACCGTAGAAATTAAAAAATATCCGACTTCAATTGCAATAATTTTGGTTTAAAGACGAGGAGCATCAAATTGATTTTCTATTTGATACCTGAATTCCTGATTTCAGGTCCAATTTTAGAAAGCGTACCTATCAACCATTTTGGCCCAACTTCATCATATTTAAGAGGACGGTTAGCATCATAAGATTTTTTAAAATCAGATAAATCTATATCTTCTACTCCAGGCAACAAGTATCCTTTAAATTTAATTGGCACTAACTTTCCTTGACAAAGTTCAGAAATACTAAGTGGAAAAGTTGGTAAATTTTTAATTCTTAGTGTTTTTCTTTCCACATCAAGGTTTGTATAGAAACCTGCCTTATTTTTTGAAATTATTGATGAATCGATGGCTTCTATACCTGGAAAAGTTTTAATAATTTCACTTGTCAATTCTGTTTTTTCAATCGAACGCAGTTGCTCAGGAGTCATAAAATGCCATTGGGGGTTTGTTTTATATCGTCTAGCCAAATGGGCGCCAATAGAATAATTGTTTTCCCAAATATTCTCTTCAATCATTACATCATACAAATATTTAAATTGGTAACTCTCATCCTTATTTGGATTGGTATGAATAAACGTATTGCCTTTAAAAATATTTCCATAAATAGTAGTGTAAGCAAACTCTGAATTTTCTGTTTTCAATGTTTGTCTTCTATCGTATTTACTTCTTAAATCCAATGAAAATGCATCTGGAGCAAGAATTTCAAAAGTATTATAGGCAATAATTCCATGGGCAAAAGTATCATGTCCCGTGTCTCGTCCATCACGACCAGACGTCATGGCAAGACCCGCTTTTTTGTTCACTCTAAAATAATTACCAACCACTGTATGTAATTGTCCCCAACCTACAATTCTACCAGTTACAGATTCTGTAAAAGATAAATCTGACAAAAAGTAATTATCAATAATCACCTCTTGCGTTCCTCCTCGTAAACTAAGCTGTCCTATATCATTATAAAAAGTATTGTTATAGTATATATTTTGCCCAACCTTACTACAAATGCGTTCTGCGTCTCCGACGCGTTGACCTTCAACTAAATTATTGTCAAAAATAACCCCTCCCCAAGCGCGATATTTCTTTCGATATTTTTCTGGGATTAAGTTTAATGCATCGTTCCAAGTCTCAAAAGAATCAATATATTTTTTGTCGATTAGATTCGGGCTAGGTTTTAAGGTTTTATATTTTTCAAATTCAGATAGAAGGTTACTTAAATCAAACGCGTCCCCAAAGTGTCCCCATCTTGTAATCGAACCTCCATAAATACCAAAATAATTATGATCTAAACGTGCATACAACGGCTGCCCTGCATCAGCAATGGCATCGGGATAATGTTTTAAAATATCAATATAATCATTATCTCTTTCAAAGAATTTGGCTCGTTTGCTATTATGCTTGAAAAATAAACGAATGGGAAACGAGTTATTGATAGCGATGAACTGTCCATTCTCAATTCTTTCATCAGAAATAAAACTGCAATGGTCTATTCTTATGTGCTGAGGAAATCCCTTAGGACCAAATTCTGAAGAAATATATCTTCCTCTTTTAACCTCATGGGGGAAAAAGTTATGAATTGCACATTCGGTAATACGAATATAATCTCCGTAAATAACAAAAATATTGTATTGAGCGGGATGAGTAATGGTATACAATTCATCAGTATGTTGACCATCCTTAAAGAATAGCCCTTTTATAATCCAATGACTTCCATAAATATAGAATCCCGACTTACCTGAAAATATGGCCTTCCCTGGATTTTTAGCTTCAATGGTTATAGGTTGTCCTTTTCCCCCATCATTTCTTAGATAAAATACCTTATCTGAATAATTGCCATCCTCCAAAATAATACGATCTCCAGCTTTTGCGATTAAAATAGTGGCTTGTAATTCATCCACAGTTTTCACATGGATATTTTTGGCATTTAATCGTATGGCAAATAAAAATATCAACAAGATGGGTATATAATATTTTATCATTACTTTTTAATTTAGGGATTTATTTATCTCCAATAAGTTTCTTTATGCTTTTGGATTTGATGTGGATATTGGGATTTGAAATACTTGTTTGACAACTTCATGTGCATTTATTCATATAGTTCCTTTATGAATTATTTTGTCCCAAGAAATTTAGAACCAATGGAGGCAAGTTATTCATTATTTGAATAAGGTTTTAGAAAAATAAAAAAACAATCATTATAGAATACTTAATATCCTTTGGATAAATAAAATTCGAGAAAGTGGAAACTAATGATTATACCTAATTTTTTAAAGATTAAAATCACACGGTTTCAAGTTTACAAAACTTTTAACACTTAAAATTAGTTCTATCCCAATAAACGCGGGTAGAAGTCTGCCCCCATGAAATAGCATGCCATTTCTAATATTTTAAGTTTCAGAAGCATCTAACAATGCTCAAGACTTCTTGTATTTCACATGGATTCGTTCTGCTCTAGTCATTGGATTATTCAAAAATAAGCGCATACATCACGCCTTTTAAATTTCATTGACAAGTATCGTTTATTCACAATTTCTTTGATAACACACTTAGCCCATTCACAAAAGTACTCCATTGGCTTCTTTGGTTTCAAGACAGTTAAAAAAGTTTTTAAACTCTTCTCGATGCTGATAAGTCCAATAGACATGAACATTCCATGTTTGAATCGCTTTGAAGATACTTGATGAGCCAATATGCAAGTATTAAAGTATACCGATTATCTGATTTGGCCATGGCACTTCAAATAATTTTATTTCTGAATCGTGGTTTGCATGCCTAAATTCAGGCAATGAACAAATATTTTGTGTTAAAAGTGGTCTAAATGACATTGCTGATGAATCTTCGATGGCCCTAAGCAATATCTCTTTCACCCATTTTAGGCAAACCAATTCATCACTGGAAAAATGTACAACAAATTGATGATGCTCTTTTGCTAGTCAAATTCCCCCTACATCTTTTTGATTGCTCATAATACTTTTATCGTAAATGGATAAACCAAATCAGCGCAATCACATAAGCCACAATAATGATAGTGTTGAGTATGAAATTGCCCAACCATTTTATTCTTTTTGACTACTCATGCATTTCTGAGACCTTTGAATAATGCAAAATCAAAAAAATGGGGTGCTAGGAGGAAACCATGTTTCTTTTTCAGCCAATAGATCCACTCATTTGACCTCACTTTCCTCCAAAAAATCACGATATTTCTCTGATTTTGGCCGATTTGGCTCATTTTTCACCTCATTTTTGAGCCGAATACGGCGTTGAGAACTTCTTTTTTTTGAGTTTGGTCTTGGTTGATTAAAAATTGACGAATAAACGATGGGCAATCTATCGATATCCCATCAGATAATTGATAAGGCGTCACATAGGGTTTCTCCTAGTACCGACCAAAACAAGTAAATATCTTCGATTAAGACTTGTTATTTTTTCATCAATTAAGGAATCAATGACGAAGTAGTATTTTGTTTTTCTTTGATTTGCTCAGGATGAATATCTAACTCTCGTTGTACAAAATCAAAGAATAATAATGTTTGATGATACATGTAGTTGATAAACATTTTCGGTTCATTTAATGTCCAAGCAGATAATAACGTTTGCTTGTATAGGGCTTTTTGAGAAACTAATACTGTACTCAATGGCACTCGATACCACTTTTCAACAAAATTTTGTAGTAACCGAGAGGTTCGACTATTCCCATCCCAAAAGGGGTGACATCGTAATACGTGGTAATGCATTTCAAAAGCTATTTGATACGCTGAAATGATGTTTTTAGGTCGTTGTAACACCTCGGCCCATCGTTTTAAATAATGAGATAACTCTGTTTTCATTCGTTCTGCTGGTGGAAATTGATGCTGTCTTCCCCGATAGACAAGATCATGTCTTAAATCACCTAATGCTGTATTGATCATTTCTCCAGTATTTAATTGTCTCAATAATCCGTTGTCTTTCATGACGAGATGATTTAGTTCTTGTAATTGTTTAAATCCAATGGTTTGTTTTTGTCGAGTCCAATAAAGCATTTGAAATAGACCATCAGAATAATTCTTTACCATGGCTTCTGATTGAGTATCTCTTCCTGTTTTCATGCCGTGTCGTACTAAATGTTCGGCTTCTATTTGAGTCAAAGTACTTCCTTCCATCGCTGTACTTTGATGAACTAAATAATAAATCACTGATTGTTGATCTAATCGGAATTTTCCCAACGCCTTTTGATATTCTTCAACTTTATTTAAAAATTGTCGTTTATCGAACGAAGTCCAAATCGTTTTCATTGACTTAATAAAGTGGTTGGATTAAAATAATGTTTTTGAGCGTAAGACCATGTCTTTCGCATAGTGCGGAAAGATCGTTGATCCATTGTTTGGTGAGATTGATGCAATGTTTGTAGTTTTTCGATAGCTTCCAAAAATTGAATCCAATTCCAGCACCATCGACGTTGATCAGCATTCAAATAAAACTTCAGATTGACATAGGGATCTCCTTTGGTTTCTATCCAATCACACACCGATTGTACCCATTGCTTTTGTTTTTCTAAAGTAGTCATGGTTTATTATCTTATTCTGATAGAGGATGTGTTAAATATTCCCATTCTTTCGCTTTTTCATAGACTTCATAACAACTCAATTGTTTTTCGGTCATCGGACATCCCCAATCATCTGATCGACTCCGACGTAAACAATCGTGTAATTGTTCTTCCACCGAAAGGCCTTCCATCAAGAGCTGGAGACCCTGACGGTCCTACTCATTGGCTACCACCGTGTGCACCCCTAGCATTAGGCCTTTTTCGGTGGTGGCGATGGGCCGTTGGTAAGCATCCTAGGTCGTTTTCCTTTTTTTAAACCAACGAGCTTCATGGTCGGCATGGGGACGGTCTTCTTCTAGTTGCTCATGATAGTTTTCCTCGGCTTGAAGCTCTGGCTCTTCACGCTGGTCTTCTTTTCGAGCTTGAGCCATCGTTTAGGCGACTAGGGACTAGTGGTAATGCGGACATCCACCACGGCCGTGCCTTGAATGATGACCTTTTTTGGGGTGAACTGTCGATGGACTTCCTCCATGATGTGTTGATAAATCGTTTTGGCCGTCCATTCCGAACGGAAACGAGACCGAGTGCTATGGTTGGGAAGGGCATCTTCACAAGTCTAAATCACAAAAAGCAGTGAATCGAATGCGATCTTTAATGAATTCTTGGGTCCGGAAATCCGATCAATTGAACCAGACCGAAATCAACGGCATTTTCAATAATATCATGGGATGATCAGATTTTTGACCTCGTTGTTTTTTGCCGGATGTATAGTTTTCGACTCGTAAAGCATCGATTGGTGGCCAATCGATGAGGTCGTTGATTTGATTAAAAAACGGTTGGGGCGTTGTGCGGCGACGCCCTTGATGGGAATTCAAAAAACGCATTGGTTTGGATTGATAGGATTTGAAATATTGCATACCGTATACCAAAAAAATAATAAAAACAAATGGTCAAATAAAAAGAGAGGGATGCTAATCCAAATCCTTTATTTTAGTGCAAAAATCTCTTATTTTATTAAAAGATTTTTAATATAATCAAAAATTTTTTACGATAATCAACCCGCACTGATAAATTCAACACATCACTTAAAAAATCATCATACTTTTGGTTATCAACATTACTTAAATATCGCAACCTATCTTGTAAATTTTCTAAAAATATTCATACTTTTTAAGTAAACCGTAAAGATTCAGAAGAATCACCCAATCGGTATCTCATGTTGATTGATGTGCGAATTATAAAAATCCTTATCCATCAATCCAATCAAAGTCAATCCATCATCAATTAAAAATATTTAAGATGAGGGCACTAAAGAACCCATTCAAAATAAACCAAGGTAGAACCTACTTTTTAATACTCTTAAATGCGGTCTGGACGGGACTCGAACCCGCGACCCCATGCGTGACAGGCATGTATTCTAACCAACTGAACTACCAGACCAAGAGGTAGCAAATATAGTTTGCTTTTATCAATTTATTCTGATAGCCATGCGGGTTTATAGATGCCATATATAAAGCTTAAAAACTTTTCAACGTACTAATTGATAACTTATAGCATGTGAAAAAATAATGCCTTGTTCAACCCCTCTGGTACAAGATGGTTCCATGTTGGTTCTATCTTTTCTATGAGGTTAATTTGTTCAGATTGACAACCGCCTTAGTTGTTTATCTAGTCTTCTATTGATTCTACTTCTCCATATATGGAATCATCGATGCTTTCCCATATAGTAAACCCTCTTATGAGAATTCCCAATTCGGTTCTCAACGGTGCCTTACCCTAAGAAAAGCGAATGCATATCTAGCAGGCCTATTAATTTTTATCATTGCGTTTATCAGTGTATAGCGATCGATTTAAAACCCTCCCATCAATGAGCACATCCATGGGTTATTGAACGCATGATCCCTAAAATATATGCCTTTATAGGGGGGGGATATTTTATCGTATTGGTTTGTTGTCCAAAGCGACTCAGAACCACCGATGGATTGATTCTTGTACCGATTTATTTTCTGTCATATATGTACCTGATTTATTCTCATTCTCTCATACGTAAAGCAGATAAACGTGATTTTAAGACTTTAAATAGTAATTTAAGACGCAACTTCGTATTATATGTGGCATTAGGATTGAATTGGCGGAGGGAAATCAAACACAAAGTACTAGAAGCAGATGATACAACCTCGCTTGTTACTTGTGGATTACAATTTCACCTAGAATGGCAATTTCATACATGAGACAAAAGAGCTTTTCGATATTTAATGTGATGGACAAGCTCATCGATAAGGATTGCTGTGCTGTCGATATATCCTTAAACTCGAAACAAGTCATACAACCCGAATTATTCATGCTCCTTGTTCGAGAACCAATAGCATCAGCATTGGAGTCTCAAGATGCTTTGGATACCCTTTTTCAATAAATCACACCGTCAAATCCTCTTGATGGGGTGCCTTTGTTTCCCAAAAAGCATGATTGGCGGACCCTATCGGCCATATTTTGTTCTTTCAAGGCCAAGTTGCACCCTATGGGCCATCCCCATTGATGAACAAAGAGAAGATAACGGTGTTGGTTGATGGCCCAGTGAAGTCAATGATAGGCTTTTGAAGAGTTCTTGATGCACCAAACCCTTGGAACACTGCATCACAACCCTCGATTTCTTGATGTGGACGATGGCCACCATCTTCAGTAAAAACAACCGAATGTTATCGATTTGCCAATGCTTGGCTCTTTTTAACGGCCGGAGCCACCGTCGTTCCTTCACGCTCTTTTCACTCCCCGTGTCTTCTTTCGGTGGGTTCCCCATGTGGTCTTGTTGGGTAGCCTCTTGTTGTTCTTTATTTTCTAGAGCCTCAATTTGTGTCCGAACATCGATGGTCACCTTGTCGGCCATGATGCTGAGCATCCATCGACAAGGGTTCGCCCAGAAATGATGGTTGGACATCCGTGAAGCAAAACACCTATTGTTGACTTCTTTAATCCTGTTTTCACTAACCTATCCTCTTTGAACATAAACATCTTGATAGATTTCCTTGGCGCTGCCTGGTAGATTGGTGACAAGACACCGCATGTTGAGAACACGGCCAGTACTCTTTCACCACCATCCGCTCTTGATGTGCCCCCAATGCTGGACTTGATACTCAAAGCTTTGCCACGAGACGTGTTTTTCGATCTCTTGGACCTTTGCCGATAGCCACTTGTTCTTGGAGATCCCGATGGCATAGACACCTCCCACGCATCGTGCCAAGGCATACAGTGACGCACGGCTGTCGCCGGTATCAACTCGAAAATAAATCTTGATGTCTGGATTTTCTTTCCGAATGATGGCCACCATCCGCTGTAATAGGCCCACAATCCACTTGGTCGACTGCGCATTGCCTGGACGAAGTACGCCCAAAATAATCTCTCCCGTCTGACCATCATAAAAAAAATGGGGTTGTAGATCACCCGCTAGTAATACCCATTAAAAAAGGCCATTGGTTGCCGGCCATGCGGGTTGGTATTGGTCGAATCAAAATCAATCGTGATTTCTCGACATTTCTCAGCTTGGAGTTTCTGGGCATAGACGGTGACCATCTGTCGGCACAAAGCCCATATCTCTGGGCGTTTCACACTGTTTTCGAAACAAGATTAGGTAGGTTGTAAAGCCAGCTTACCGAGTAAACGTTTAAAAACAGCATCCCATCGGAGTGGTTCTACATCATTGCCATCGGGATCGCCTAGAATCAATGGATACACTCGTTGACCAAAAAACTTTGGAATCGAATGATGGATCAAGTTACGGAGATGGATCTCTTGAATCACCTAACTGATGGGTTGAATATATCCCCGCTTTTTTCTAGTTTGTGAATCAAAAGGAGCCCCCCCCCCATCGGAAGAAGGTTGTTCTCCCTTAACGTTCAAATGGACGGCTTTTTTGCCCATGTGAAAAGCCGCTTTTTAACGTCCTTTGTTCATTGAAAATGGTTGAAAGAAAACGTATGAGAACCACAAAACACAACTTTTTTAGGAAATCAAGACCATGCTTTTAGTCGTGTTTTTGATGGCATTTCATGGTTCATATTCATTTTTCAGAAGAAGAGTTTTGTTGAAACCAATCCACAAAAAACTAGATTCTAAAACACCGTTCATATGAGATGAAAATGGAATCTACCAAGTAAATTGCCTTCAAAAGATCCACTTCCCATATGAATTATTCGAGACAAACACTAGATGCTTTTGACTGAATGGACAGGAAAACCTCAGAAAATTCATGTGAAGAATAGGCCCGAGTTCATGGCTTATCATTTTAAAGAATGGACAAAACAAAAGACCATTGGTATTGTTTGTATTCAATGTGCAAAGTTCATGCGAACCCTTTGATTAAACAATATAGGGCTTTGATGCTATGTAAAGAAGTATTGGAATCTTCTCTATTTGAATCTTTTGATATGGCTATAGAAATCACCAGGCAATGGTGATAGCCGTATTATAAGAACATCCACATACTGATCTAAAAAATCAAATTCCTATGGCATTTTGGGATCAGCCTGGGAAATCTATGTTTTCCACGTTGAATGAAAATCATAAAGAAAAACTATACTTTACGGTTCTGTTTAGTGAGTACCCCATAGAGTCTAATAGCATGTATTCATCAATCGATGTAACCCTATATTTTCACTTTGGGCTTCGCTAACTTTGTAGGCAGTGTAAATGCTCCATGGTGATTTGATATGACTAACAAGAATCCTATATATGGCCCAGAAATTAGTTACATCTCTGATAAATTAAAATATCCTTTAGATAAATTAAAAAGTAGGTTTAAAATCATCAGATCCGCGCTTATTTTCAGTCTATCGGTGCTTATTGGGGTGATTATAGCATTTTCTAATATGAATAGAACATTAAATGAATCCTATGGTATAAAAGTCAGTGAAACCATCCGAAGTTGGCAACAAAAAATAGATTCTTTAACATATATTCAACTTCAAACGGCCCAGTATATCAACAAAATTGAAGGAACTCTTACTGGAAATTTATTATTTCAAGATTTAAATCATGAAATTATTGCGAATTCACCATTTGAAGAAACTCTAATAAAAGAAGAAAATCCAAATGATCTATCTCCTAATATTGTTGAAGATCATTCATTGGATATCGAAGTGCCACCATTAAATCCAAATTTAGGATTTAGCATTGGGGATAATTTAATTACTCCAGTGCAAGGAGTTATCACAGGTGATTACAATCCAAGTGATAATCATTATGGGGTTGATATCGCCGTTTCTCAATACAGTCCAATAGTGTCTGTTGCCGATGGAATGGTTATATTTTCGGAGTATACTTTAGAAACTGGATTTGTTATTATAGTAAAACATACAGATAACTTTCTGACCGTTTTCAAACATAATTCTTCATTAAAGAAAAAACAAGGTCAGAGAGTATCGGCCGGAGAAATCCTCGCTTTTGGAGGAGATACTGGAGAGTTATCAACAGGACATCATCTTCATTTTGAAATGTGGATTGATAATCACCCTATTAATCCTTCTAATTTTTTCGCTTTTTAATCTTAAAGCGAAATCTAAATCCAATTCCACGGTACCAATTTCATATGGTTTTTTCATTTTTAAATGAAATTCATGATGGTTTGGGAAATTTTAAACCAACCTCTTTTAAATTCTCGATCGCATGAATGATTATTTTTCTAGTTCAATCTAACTAGAATCGAATCAATAAAATATCCTATCTAACTTATAATCACTTTATAGATATTTTTAGATTGTGATTAGTTAACCTAAAATTCTACATCCAAATTCTGTTTAATAAAATAAAATTGTGAAACAACTATTGGCAAAAATTTTGGCACGTTATGTCATCCGCAGAAATAAACATTGGATTAATCATCCGATTGATGCCCAAAGTGATATTTTTCAATCTCTAATTAAAAAAGGGGGTAGAACTCAATTTGGGAAAGATCACCATTTTCACAAGATTCATAACTATGAAGATTTTAAGAACTTCATTCCAGTAAGCACTTATGAAGATATCAGACCATATATAGATGCCATATTATCAGGGCAAAAAAGTATATTATGGCCAGGTCAACCCCAATACTTATCAAAAACTTCCGGCACGACATCAGGAATTAAATATATCCCCATCACTAAAGAATCGCTACCCTACCATATCAAAGCCGCTAGAGATGCTATTTTGAATTATATACATCAAACAAAGAAGACGGATTTTGTAACTGGAAAACAAATTTTTTTACAAGGAAGCCCAGCCCTTGAATACAAAAATGGATTAGCTATTGGAAGACTTTCCGGTATCGTTGCACACCACATACCACGATATTTACAAAAAAATAGAATGCCTAGCTGGAAAACGAATACGATAGAAGATTGGGAAGAAAAAATAGATAACATAGTAGAGGAGACTTTATCAGAACGAATGACCGTCATAGCCGGGATTCCTCCGTGGGTTAAAATGTATTTTGAAAGAATGATGGTGAAAGTAAAAAAACCGATTGGACATCACCTTAAAGATTTTTCACTTTTTATCCATGGTGGGGTGAATTTCCAACCCTATCGTCAGAGTATTGAATCTTTGATCGGCAAAAAAATTGATTCCATCGAGACCTATCCTGCCTCTGAAGGATTCATAGCTTATCAAGACAATCAATATCGAAATGATTTATTATTACTTGTTAACGGTGGCTTGTTTTATGAATTTATTAAATTAAAGGAAATCAATAATTCAAGTCCTAATCGAATCCCCCTTGAAGATGTAGAACTACACATTGATTATGTCCTCATATTATCATCAAATGCAGGACTTTGGGCTTATAATATTGGTGATACCGTTCAGTTTACTAGTATTCAACCTTATCGAATAATAGTCACTGGGCGAGTAAAACACTTTATTTCTGCCTTTGGTGAACATGTTATTGGTTCGGAAGTAGAATATGCTTTAAATTCAGCTTTAGATACCTATGAATATTCTGTTGAAGTCAATGAATTTAGTGTAGCTCCTCAGGTCAATCCTCCATTGGGGTTACCTCTACATCAATGGTTTATAGAATTTCAAAAACCGCCTCAAAACAAGGAAAAATTCGAATCTCTGATTGACCAAGCACTTCAATCAAAAAACATTTATTATAAAGATTTAGTTATTGGAAAGGTCATTAAGCCTCTTGAAATCATCCCTATTAAAATTGGAGGTTTCAGTAACTATATGAAATCAATAGGAAAACAAGGCGGTCAAAATAAAGTGCCTCGATTATCAAATAATAGAGATTTAGTCCAAGGGTTAAAACCCTATATCATTTCTGAAAACCCAAAGAGTGAGTAAAAAACCATTGGTTATCATGGCCTTAGGGATTAAAAGATCATTTGTTCAAAGAGATGTTGAAATTTTATCTTCATTAGATTGTCATTTGCAACTAATCCATACAAAACCTAGTAAACATTGGGTTGGATTTATTTTAGGTCGAATAAAAGAATTATTTATGTGTTTACGGTTTATCGCTAGATCCAAACACGTCATTTCTTGGTTTAATGATTACCATGGTTTTTTTCTCATCTTTTTTGCCAAGTTATTTTCAGTCAAAAGTTTAATTATCGTTGGAGGCTATGATGCTATTAGCAATTCAAAGATTCATTACGGATTATTTTTAAAGCCCAATTTACGACAAAGATTAGCTCGATGGAACTATAAACATTGTTCCAATATCTGGGTTGTACACCAAAGTTTAGCCGTTGGATGTCCCTATGCCAACAAGCGATCTCATATCAACTCAGGGATTAAAAATTTTTTACCTAATCTAAAAACTCCCATCGTTGAAGTGCCCACTGGGTACGATTCAAATTTTTGGAAACCTAGTGAAAATTCAAAGGAATCCATTATTTTGACCGTTGGCATTATTGAAGATGAAAGAACGTATCAATTAAAAGGAATCGATTTGTTTATATCATTGGCTCAAAAGCTCAAAGAATTTCGATTTATCATTGTTGGAATGAATCAAAGTTTAATCTATTCATTAAAAGCTCCTCAACTCAAAAATCTTGAATATTATCCACGTTGTTCTGAAAAAATACTCCGAGAATATTATCAAAAAAGTAAATTCTATTTTCAAGGGTCTTCCAATGAAGGATTGCCCAATGTTCTTTGTGAGGCCATGCTTTGTGAATGTATTCCAATAGCTAACGGTGTTTTTGGAATGCCTGATACCATTGGTCCCACTGGATATTTATTTAATGACGCCATCCCGATTGAAAAAACCATTGAGTTCATTCATTCTGCTAGCATGAATTTGGGATCCGAAGCAAGAAAAAGAATCATGAAGAAATATCCTATTTCCAAACGTATTAAGGCTTTTAATGTTTTTTTACAATCTTAATGAATACCCGTATGGATACGGCCATCATTGCTTATTCTAATTCTCAGAATTTAGGCGATTGGATTCAATCGCTGGTTTTTAGGTATCTGTGGAACATGGATTTCATAGAATTAGATAGAGAACAATTGGATAAGTACAAAGGACCAAAAGTTAGATTAATCTGCAACGGTTGGTTTTTAGAACATCCCAAACATTGGCCTCCTTCAAAGGATATCATTCCTCTTTTTATTTCGTTTCATATCACACCAAGGGCATCGAAGATATTGACTACCCCTGAGTCTATTGCTTACTTTAAAAAATTTGAACCCATTGGTTGTCGCGATTTTTATACTAGCGATTTGCTGCAAAAATTTGGAGTGAAAACCTACTTTTCAGGATGCATTACCCTGGCATACGAAAAGTCATTTTTTGATTTGGAAACATCTCGTTCTTCTGGAATCCTTGTAGCCAGTGCTTTAGATCGGCTAAGACCCATTCTAAAACCATTGAATAATCCTATTGATTGGATGATACAAATCATGAAATTACCATTAAAATATTGGAAATACCAAAGGGCCAACAGAAAACTCAGTAATGCATTAAAAAAAATTGATGTACCCATTACAACAGTATCTCAAATCATCAATGCCAAGAGTCTAAGGACTAAAAGTCCAAAAGAACTTGCTTTGGATTATCTTAAGAAAATTAATCAAGTAGAATTGGTCATTACTTCCAGAATCCATACGGCCTTACCAGCCATAGCAATGAACGTACCGGTACTATTTTTAGATGATGGATTAAACCACATCAATCATCAAAGTCGATTAAGAGGGCTTTCGGACTTTTTTCATGTTTGTTCCAGTAACGATTTAATCCATTTTGACTTCAATTCAATAACAATAAAAACAAATCATTTAAAACTCAAAGAATTGCTAAAAAATAGAGTGGACGAATTTTTAACAAAATTTTAGTCTCTAAAACTTCCTAGCTTCAATAAATTTGTAAAAAAGAGTTATGAATGTTTTAATCATTGGTGGTGGTGCTCGAGAACACGCTTTAGCTTGGAAATTAAATCGTAGTTCGAGGGTACGTGACATCTTTGCCCTCCCTGGAAATGTTGGAATGGCTAGTATTGGAAAATGTTTTGAAGTCAGTACATCAGATTTTGACCAAATCAAAAAAATTGTGCTTCAACATGAAATCAGAATGGTCATTGTTGGACCAGAAAATCCACTTGAACAAGGTATTGTAGATTTTTTTCAACGTGAATCTTCACTTGAAAATGTGATGATTATAGGCCCCACCAAAAAGGGAGCCATCCTCGAATCAAGTAAAGCCTATGCCAAAGCCTTTATGAAAAAATATAATATTCCAACTGCAAGATCGATCAGTATAACCAAAGAAACCATTGATCAAGGAAAAGCGTTTTTACAGAATCAATATCCTCCTTATGTTTTAAAAGCTGATGGGTTGGCTGCTGGAAAAGGGGTCATGATATTAGATTATCAGAAAAAAGCTGAGAGCTCTTTAGAAGAAATGCTTGGTGGCCAATTTGGAAAAGCATCAAAAACAGTAGTGATTGAAGAATATCTTAATGGGATCGAAATGTCATGTTTCGTGTTGATTGATCAAAATTCTTATCTCATCTTACCTTTCGCCAAAGATTATAAACGTATTGGTGAAAAAGATTCGGGTTTAAATACTGGAGGCATGGGAGCGGTTTCACCTATTCCATTTATTACCCCAAAAATACATCGAAAAATAGAAAATGAAATTGTCATACCAACCGTCCATGGAATCAAACAAGAAAACCTAGGATTTAAAGGCGTGTTGTTTATCGGACTTACCAATGTTCATGGACAACCAAAAGTCATGGAATATAATGTTCGATTTGGGGATCCAGAAGCCGAGGTCGTCATTCCAAGAATTAATAATGATCTCATGGATATTTTCTTAGCCTTAGCCAATAACACTCTTTCAGAAATTCAGTTGGAT
This sequence comes from Flavobacteriaceae bacterium, assembly GCA_965221765.1. Taxonomy (GTDB): domain Bacteria; phylum Bacteroidota; class Bacteroidia; order Flavobacteriales; family Flavobacteriaceae; genus Bin25. The sequence goes on along the minus strand of OZ244911.1, from coordinate 398,591 downwards.
ATCAATCCGCAATCGGCTGCAACCGTAATGGCTGTCTCAGGAGGGTACCCAACCAATTATACTACCGGAGAACATATTACCGGTATAGAAGAAACCCAAACAGATAATACATTTATTTTTCATGCAGGAACTCAAATGGGGAAAAATGATCGTATTTTAACCAATGGAGGACGAGTTTTAACCGTCACCTCTTTAGGAAATAATCACCACCAAGCCCTAGAAAGATCTTATAGAAGAATGGAATCAATCCACTTTAATCGAAAATATATTCGAAGGGATATCGGTTATGATTTATAAGAAAGAATGTGCGGTAATGGTTTTATCTTCTCCACCATTTTTATCAAACAGATTTAATTGTCCAATCCAATAGATTGTCGCTAGCAAACCAATGAATAAAAAAAGCCAATTAATGGTATTAGAGACACTCCAACTCGATTCTTCTAGGAGCCTTAGTTGTTCAAATGGAATAAACAAGTAGGTTTCAAAAATAAAGGCTATCGATTCCCAAAAATTTCGCATCATAATTTTTTATTTTCATCAAAATTAATCATCGAGTTCGATTTTCAAGCCGTTTGATTGTTTTTTTTGTAATTCTGCTTCAATGTGTATTTTAGTTTTTCTATTTTGAGTTTATGCTTGGCTTTGATATCCAAAATTTCAGTTCTAATACGTTAAACATATTCAATCAAGCCATTGATGATTATCATGTGTATGATGATTTGAATCAAACAGAAAACAACCCATTTGAAAAAGATAAAATCCAACACCTATTGTATAGCAAATGCTGGATAGATACCATTCAATGGCATTTAGAAGATATCATTCGCATGCCTAATATTTCTCCGATCAAAGGGATGGAAATAAAGCGACTCATCGATCGCTCCAATCAAAAACGAACCGATACAGTAGAAGCTTTGGATTTCTTTTTTTTCAAAGCATTTCAGGACATCAAACCTAAAAAAGAGGCCTACCATAATACAGAAACCCCTGCATGGGCTATTGATCGATTTTCAATTTTAGCACTGAGAATTTTTCACATGAAAGAAGAATGCCATCGTTTAGACGCCTCGAAAAAGCACGTTGATCAGTGTAATAACAGACTAAGGGTTCTAATAGCACAACAAGAGCAACTCATGATAGCTATTGATCAATTACTAAAATTTATTAAGCAAGGAAACATCATTTTTAAGCCTTTTATGCAAATGAAAATGTATAACGATAAAAATCTAAATCCAGCCCTTTATTCAAAAAACTGATTCGATTTCTCATCTAATTCCCACAATACTAGTTTTAAGATTTTCGGCTTTAGGAGATATTGCCATTTTGGTTCCGGTATTAAAGTCTCTAACCCAACAACACCATGTCAAAGTTTTGTTGGTCACCCCTAAAATAGTAGCTCCCCTTTTTAAAGAATTAAAAAATGTGGAGATTATTCCCATTTCAAAAGGTTTAAAACTTCCAAAGTTTGTCGAATTAGTTCGATTTTCAAGGAGATTACAAAAAGAATCTTTTAGTTATACAGCAGATTGTCATGATGTGATTCGGTCTAAATTATTGAGATTTTTTTTGGGCCTACGAGGCAATCGGGTGGCCATTATTGACAAAGGAAGAAAAGAAAAAAAAATCCTAACGAGCTATCCCAAAAAGGATTTTTATCCTTTAAAACCCACCTACCAACGGTATGCCGATGTCTTCAAGTCATTAGGATTTCCAATTTCAGTTGAAGTATCACCATCCACTATTTCAACTAAATATTCACAGAACGATAAAAAGAAAATCGGCATAGCCCCCTTTAGTCAGCATGCAGGCAAATCCTATCCTTTAGAATTAATGGAACATGTTGTTGATAAACTCTATGAAAACAATTTTGAATTACTTCTTTTTGGAGCTCCAAGTGAAACTGAATTTTTGGATTCTTGGAGTCAAAAATTCAATATCATCAATACCTCTTCTTGGTCATTGGAAAAGCAATTGGACTTGATTTCAAAACTAGATTTGATGGTGAGTATGGATTCTGCCAATGGACATATGGCTGCAAATTATGGCGTGAAAGTATTAACTATTTGGGGCATGACTCACCCTTTCTTAGGATTCAAACCCATTGGTCAATCGGACAAGCATCAAATGCTATTGGATCGCACCATATACCCCAAAATCCCAACGTCAGTTTTTGGAAAAAAATTACCTATCGAATATAAAAACGCCATGCACTCCATATCACCAGATATGATCATCTATCGGATCAATCAAATTCTATAATCAAATGTTTTTTTCATTCAATAAATAGCCGTCATCGATCATTTGCGGTCGTTTATAATAGTTAACAACCATTTAGAAATCTCCCATACCTATAGAATTCATGAGTCAACCAAATTACAAATACAAAGACTGTAAGGTTCCCCAAAAATAGGAGCATTCTAAAATAGAGTTTGATGAACTATTTTTAATTTAAAAGGTAAATATTAAGTCCATGAAAAAAAGCCAATGTTCTGAATCACAGATCGTCAAGATCTGATCTTTGCAACAGGAGGGCCGAACGGTAAGTGATATCTGCCGCGAGCATTCGATCAGTCATCCCACCTTCTACAGTTGGAAATCCAAATATGGCGGGATGAACCAGAACCAACTCAAAGTCCTGAGACAGACCAAGGCGGCGTGATCTGGTTTCAAGCGGATGGACGCCAATCTCGCTTATGAGCATCAGGCGTTCAAACGTTGATTGGAAAAAAGTGGTCAGGCCTGTCGAAAAGCGTCGAGCTGTAGCATATCTCATCCAAAAAGAAGGCATGAGTATCCGACAGGCCTGTCGATCGGTCTATGATGACCGATTCAAAACGCCTCCCATCAATCATCACATCAAGGGGTTATTGGGGGCATTAGCTCAAGCATATCCGACCTATGGGTTTCGGAAGATGTTCCATCACCTTCGTTTGATGACCAAAGAAACATGGAACCACAAACGGATCGATCGTTTGTAGGTGTCTTTGGGATGGAATTGACGGAGGAAAGCCAAGCGTCGAGTGCCTCAGCGAGTCAAGCAGCCCCATGTTCTACCTGTGGATGGTAACATCACCTGGAGTGCTGATTTCATGCACGATACGCTTTCCTCTATAAAGAGTTTTCGACTATTTCATGTGATTGACGATCATCATAGAGAATTCTTGTGATGTCGCATCGATACATCGTTAAATTCGAAACAGATCGTCCAAGAGCTCGATGTTTTGATGACATGGTGAGGAAAAACTCAGACGATATCCGTGTGGATCATGGCTCTGAGTTTATAGCCATAATTTCAAAGACTAGGCCAATCAAAGAGGCTTGACCATTGGTTCTATTCAACCTGGCAAGCCCACGTAGAATACCTTGATTGAACGGTACAATGGATCCATACGAAAAGAGGTATTGGACGCCTCTATTTTCGAATCGCTGGATACGGCTAGAGTAATCACGAGGCAGTGGTTATGACCATACAATAACCGACGTCCACATGCTAGTCTGAAAAACTAGACCCCTAAGGCATTTTTGAGCCAGCGTAGGAAATCTCGATGTCCCACGCCGAATATATATCATAAAGAAAAAACTATATTTTAGAGCGCTTCGGTTTAGGGGAGTAGCATAATATTGCCTTTATATTTAGCGTCAAATTTGGTATCCGTCAGCTGATGGATAAAGATCTTCTATATCGGTTAAATAGTTTCTCTGACTACACAAAGAATTTCCTAATAAAATACTGATTGCAAAAAGCATTGTCAAAATTGATTTTAGTGGTATGATAGTGGTTCGGACCGAGATTTAAGCATTACGGCAAGGGTGGATGCAGAGCTGTCTTTTGACACAGGAAGCACCGATTCTGATTCAGTCACCTTTACTCAATTGGAACGACCGCCCAATATACAAGTCACCTTACGAAGTTTGCCCTCGGTGTCTCAAGGTGGTGGCACCATCAACTTCAGTTATGAAATTGAACATGCCATTGGTGGTGTTCCAGTGTCAGTGACCAACATCTTTGTTGCGACATCGATTTCAAGGAATGTCAGCGCTGATAGTGTTTATACAAGTTCTTTTGTGTATCTAGCCAACACATTGACAAGGTCGGAAACGTTAAGGATTACGGTGAGTGTCCAGGAACGAATGGGACGCCGTCGTTCGGATTCAGATTTTGAGACGGTGACGGAGCCAGGACGTCCCAAACCCAGACCAGCTCCGACCATTTCTTTTGTCCGTGTGGACAGTGGTAATTTATCGCATACATCAGGGACTTTGGGATTGACCATTACCTTAACGAATGTGATGCTAAGTAGTCGCTCCTTAAAAACTCAAATAGAGTCCATCACCCCCTTGATATGTGGGATTGAACGGTATCCTACTGGCGAAAACAGGGTTTTGAAATCGGCTAGGAAAGGCGTCTATGGTGTCTAAATTCTTGTAGAAATGATTAAAAAAGTAGCTCTCAAACAACCCTAGTGATTAGACTCGGCATTGAAACGTATTGGCCATCCAAAACACAAGATCCCGTGGCTGGCGGATGCCATCGATTGGTCTTTTTTTGAAAACGCCTTGGAGGCGCTGTCTACCAAAACCGGCCCTCGGGCCCATCCTATTGGAGTGATGGTGGGTGGTTGGATGCTGAAACGGCTTTACTATTTAGGGGATGAAACGCTCATGGATCGCTGGATGGAACATCCTGATAGGCCATCCTTCATGGGTTTTGATGTCATGAACCACCAACCGCCTGGCGATTCCTCTGATGGGCGTCATTCCTAGAGATCGTATGGGTCCATCAGGCGTGGAAAAGATGTTTGCTTATGGGGTCTGGTTGCATCAGAAAGAAATCAAAAAATCTTCATCGGTGGTCTGATCGGATACCACCGTGCAAGGGAACAACGGGAGGGTTTCCACCGATGCCCAACGGAACCAAAATGGGATGGACCCATGCCACCAGATGGCCAAAAAAGAAAACATAAAACAACGACAGACGGTTGCCAAGGCCTCCAAAGAACGGGGGCGTCCAACCGTTAACGGGAAGCCTCCCCAACGGGCCAAAAAAGCCCAAAAGGCCACTGCCAAAGGCAAGACCTTCGCGGGCCGACCAGTCCGAGAGCTCGAACGAAAACCAGCTCCCCAACCAAAAGGTCTGTACCCAAAAGAACGGGGTCGGGACCAACGAGTGATCCATCAACAGCGATTCGATCAAAACCAGCCATGCACCGCTGGCATGGCCAAAGGCCAAGCTCATCAAATGGATGCCTTTGGAAATAACGTCGGCTGGATGGCGACGGAAAGGCCAACCATGATCATCACGGCCATCGGTGCTTTGGAGGGCCACCCGCATGACCGCCAAACCATCCAACCCTGGTGGGAACCATAGGAATCCATCGTCGGTCGAGCGTCCAAAGAACTAGTGTATGATCGAGGGGGTCGAGGAAAACCTCCGATCGGCCATACCAAGAGATCGATGCCAGGCAAACCATTGAAAAGGGATCCCCCCCTATCCAAAACAAAAGAAGCGGAAAAAGGGTCGACGCCCAGCGGCCATGGAGCCACTGATTGGCCCCCTCAAAACAGAACATCGACTGCAGGAAAACGATTGGATGGGCGCCCCATGGCCAACGATGAAGGCCTATTTGGCGGCTACGGGGTGGCATTGGAAGAAATTCATGAAACCACTAGTTCAATAGGTTCTTTTTTACTTTTTCAGAGGGGCTCTATTTTCAGTTCAAAGAACTTCGATAATAAAAACAAGTGAACGACAACTGGTAAAAAAAACTTTTTAAGGAGCGACTATTTAATTACAGTAAACAGCATTTTGATAACGTTTTTTGGTATATTCGTAGCAATCTAATCGAAAAACAGCTATATGTATTATGCGGAGTTAATTAAAATAATTTAAGGGGGCATTAATAGAAAATCATACAACCGATATTGATGGAAAAATTATTGAAAAACATCAATCATAAGCATCATGCAAAACCAACGACCAGCTACCAAAGAGGATATAAAAATTGTCTCAAATTATATTAAACAAGTCAAAACAGATTTCAGAAGTTTACACCGTAAGTTTGATACCCTGAATTATAGGACAGGAAGGCATAGTGGGACAATTAATGTCCATATCACGCTTATTACTAAGATGGCAGGGGGCTTATTTAACTCAAATAAAGCCATCTGCTTAATAAACTCACAAAAGAGTTGTCCAACCTTAACAAACTTCAATCCTTTCATAATCTTAGCAAAGAGCCATTTTAAGACAATGAAAAAGACTTGACAATAGGTAGCCAAAAAACAAAGAACATCGACACAAACGCCTTAAAATTATTGCAGTCGGCCGAAACCTTACTCCAAGATTTAAGAAACAAACCATCGTGAAAAAACCACCAAAAGATCTCTTTCCCGATACCCCAGAGGACTGGTGGAGAGACTTTAAAGGCCCCTGGTACTGGTACCTGATCTGTATTATTGGGGCTATCATCGTCATCGTCGTGGCCATCGCTAACTCAGGGTGAGGATGGCGAAACCTTAAATAAGAAAGAGGGCCAAATCATTTGATTGCTGGTATTGTGATTGGTTTTAGTGGGTGATTAATAAAAATCAATCGTGCCGTTAATCGAAACATTGCCTCCCGTATTTCGTGCCATGATTTGAAAAGAAACGCTGACAATACCACCAGTCGACCTAGACAACTCCCATGCGTAACGTAACCGTCGTGTCGAAGTGACCATCAGAAATACTTGAAGATACGACTGGAGAGCAACTGTAAAACTAGTGACTAAAGACACTCCCGTACCGGTCACTGTAAAGGCATTATTACGGGTGACGCCACCGGACCGTTGAGTCGTTGCGAGGAGGAGTTTTAGCAGATGACATGGGTTTGGGGAAGACTTTAACATGTCTTCTTGGAATGAAATATATTGTCGACTATCATGGTGAGGTTAATAAAAAAATTGATAAATCCTTTATGGTCGTTGCACCAGTTACTTTATTGAAAAACTGGAAGAAAGAGTATGAAAAGTTTTTCAATATAGGGTTCTTTACTGATATTATTATTCTCAATACTCAAGCAGATTTGGACAAATTCAAATTAACTAAGTACGAAGATGAAATCAAACAAGAACATACACCTGGTGAACCTCAGCTTAAAGAAATGGAACGAAGACTAAAAATCAAAAAAGATGGTTTTGGTGAAACTGCCTTAGATTTACCCGGTAGACTCATCTTAACGAACTATGAAACAATGGCTCGATATAAATTCTCTATAGGATTAATCGATTTTCATTGTGTCATCTTTGATGAAGGACAACGAATTAAAAACCCAAATACTATTGCAACAATAACAGCAAAAGCTCTCAAATCAGATTTAAACATTATTTCAACAGGAACTCCAGTAGAAAATAAATTGCAAGAATTTTGGTGTCTGATGGATACTTGTAATCCTGAATTGTTAGGAACTAGTGAAGAATTTGTGGATGCATATGTTCGACCATTGAACAAGAATGAATCCTTTAAACTCAAATTAGGAAAAGATCTTTACTATGCGAGTTTGCCATTTTTAATCCGCAGAACAAATGAAGAGCTAAAGGATAAACTTGGAAATAAACTTCCCCAAAAGAAATTATTTAAAGGGCTAAAATCTGATAACGCTGAATATGACAGTGCTCTTGATAAAATGATGCCTTCATCTCAATTAATCAACCTGGATGAAATAAGAAAACTGAAATTGAATGAGCATAAAAGATCATCAACTTTAGTCCACCTCAACCGAATCCGTGCTTGTATGTTACACCCAAGACTGACCTTCACCAATAACTCTAGTATAATTAATAACATCACAAAAGAAGAGTTTTGGTTTGAATCTGCCCGTCTTGAAGCACTGTACGCAATCATTACCAAAGTCAAAAATCTTGATGAAAAATTAATCATATTTGTGATTTCTCGTTCCATTCAGTATGTACTCAAAAACTGTATATATAGAGAGTTTAATGTTTCTCTTGACATCATTTCTGGAATAACTAAAACCGAATCGGACAATATAGATGAAACAAGAATTGGTTTAATCAATAAATTTTCCAAGCAAAACGGATTTAACATTATTATTTTATCACCAAGAGCGCCTGGCGTCGGTCTGAACATTACTGCTGCCAATCACATTTTTCATTTAGAAAGAGATTGGAATCCTGCCAAAGAATCCCAAGCAAATGATAGGGCTTACAGAATAGGGCAAGATAAAAATGTGAATATCTACTACCCAATCAGCAAACATCCAACAGAAGAGAGTTTTGACATTGTATTGGATCATTTACTTAGTAGAAAGACCTTTTTAAAAGATACATTGATGACTTATCCAAAAAGCATAGAAAGTCAATTAGGTTCTGAGATATTTAATTAATTCTTTGACAACTTGATTTACAACAGAGAAATTAGATTAAATTTTATTTACAATAATCCACTTTTTTTGATCTAAATACTAATTCATAATTGAGATCTCAAAATTTTCGATGGATAAAACCTGGAGAACAAATTTCATTTTATGGATTTTCTAGTTCTTTAGGAAACTTTTATTATTCGGATTTAGAACAAAGGGTATTGATTCCAAATATTGAATTATTGGGATCTGAAATAGGACGGCAAGAAAATAAACCCTTTATTCCTAACATTGACTTTACAACAAATGAGAACTTTTGGATGAAAATCCCAGTTGTTGAGTACAAATCATTTTTAGCTTGGATAGAATCAGATAAAAATTACAATAGATTAACTATTAATGGATTTCAACACTATTTTAATGGGATTCAAAGAAGAGTCTTGCATGATACAAACGAAAATTTAGTCGATAATGTTGAATACAGAAATCTTTTTTTAAAATTAAAAACTCTTTATGCTCATTTCATAAATCATAAAAAAATATCGTTTCAAATAAGGCAACTACTAGAAATAATGGCGATAAAAAATCTGAATCAAGTTGATTTAGATTGGTTGCTTGTAAATCCAATGAAGCCAAATTTATTACTTAAATTTTTGTTCGCAAAACACGCTACTTCTAAAACACCTATCTCAAAAGAAATTGCCTTTGGTTGGTTTATATTCAATCATCAGATTTATAATGGTGATAAATCTTATTTTAATTTCGATGAGTTTAAAAAAATATTTTACGATTATTTTGATTCTTCTCTAAAAGAGAAGTGGATTATTGAAACCAAAGGGTTTCATGAAATAATCACCTACTCAATTCATTGCACATCTTGTCCAACAGAAGTTGTAATTAACAAAGAATTTTATGCTGGAAAATTACCCATAAAGGCTCAAAGAGATTTCATACATATTGGAACAAAGGTTAATAGCAGAGTCGAAAAAATTCATAACTATTTAAAAACAATCAGCCTAAAATTTGATGAAAAGTCGAGCAACCTTGTTGACGATTACGATTTTCAAAGGTTTAAAAATTCAATCAAAAATCGAAAGATTGAACTCAATAGAATACGAAATTGGATTCTTTCTCATCAAATGGGTCATTACTATTTAGTTGATTTTCAAGAACTCATAGGATTTTTAACTAATACAATAGAATCAAGTGTTTTGGAAGTTGAAACCACAATACTTAAACTCTTAATTCAAGACATAGGTTATGGTGTATCCCCAATATCAGAATTTCATATCATAGAATCAAATCCTTACAATCAATATGTACTATTTGAATTTTCCAATAAAAAACTTCCATTCATTAAAAGAAAACAAACTGATTTCTATCAAATTATTATTTCGTCTGCAGTCTAGTTTAATTCTTCATCAACAAAATATTTGGATATCCTTCTTCCTTTGAATAATTACATTAACTGTAAAAAGAATATTAATGAAACTGAGAAAAAATTATTAAACGCCTATGCTTATTGGCTCTTTCATATTGAATTTAATTTGGGAGATTTTCTTAACAAAAGAATTTCAAATCTCGTTAGTAAAGAAAAAAGGATTCTTGCAAATATGCTTGAGTACCTAGTACCCAATGATAATGGATTTGTAAACTCCATCACTAAGAATAGATTAAATGGTATATTGGTTAAGAATAGCCGAAAATGATTTTTCCAAAGAATTGAACTATTTAATACAAAGAAGGAAAAATTCTCAATTATAATAGCATCACTTTTTCTAGAGAAAACATAAGGTTAAAAGAGCGTGATTTTGTAATACGTAAGGGTATAATAGAAAAAAAGATTAAAGAAACAAGTCAGATTAAGAATCACTTAAAAAATATTTTTAAGGAAGATGAAATAGAAGAAAGTCATGAATCAGAAGTTCTGAACGAAAGTTTTGGTCTCGATAGTAAAAATTTTGAACTATTGAAATTTCTATTGTCGAGAGATTATCACCCAATAGAATCCATCTTATTAAAATGTAATGAATTCAAACTAATGGCTGATAATTCTATAGAATTAATCAATGACTGGGCGCTTGAATTAGTTAATGATATACTGATTGAGGAAGAAAGTGATTTATTTTTGATTGTAGAAGAAACCAAAAATCTCATTTTGAAAAAATTTTCAAATCTTGATTGGTAGTGAATCAAAAAATTCCTTGGATACGATTGATTATGATTTTGCCTTTACTTTTGGCTCCCAACTTCATTCCATAACCATCTATAGAATGAAATTATTTAACCTATGATTCAAACCAAGCACTTAGAATTATTTTCTACCTATCTGATTTTTACTTCTTCGGCTATCATAGGAATACAGACTTATGAATTTGGTAGTCCAACTGTGCTAGATGTATTTCATGGGCTTGAGTATTTCATCACATTGCTTTTTTCTATTGAATTTTATTTAAGGCTCAAAAAACTCAGATTGAGTCAAAGACAGATTGGGAAAAATCAAATCGATCAAAAGTATCGATACCTCCATGTCAAAGAAGAAATCCGATGGCTCACATTTGATGGGCTGATTTTATTAGGATCTCTTCTAGGGACATTTATCATCCATTTGGGTTATTCCGAATTAATCTTTATCGCTCGATTGATTCGAATCTTTCGATTGTTAAGATTGATTTCGATCAATAAAGAACTAAAAACGATTTCACATAAAATCTTTCAAACCACTCAGACAGTTTTTGTATTCGGATTTTTAATTGCCATCATCCTCTTTATTTATGCGGTTGTAGGAATGTTCTTATTCAATCAACAAAATCTTGGAACATTAGATTTTAGCAGTTTGCACCATGCATTTTTTTCCTTAATGGCCATATTAATTGATGGATATAATGAAGCCTATGTCGAAATAAGAGATTTCCAAGGGCTTGCTCAATGGATATCGATTCCTTACTTTATTTCTTATGCCTTTGTTTTGGTTTTAGTCACGCTCAATGTTTTTATTGCAGTGATGACCAGTCAAGTTTGGGAAAAACTTCAAGTGAAAGAAACGATTGAAAAAGAAATCGATGAATCTGAAGAAAATCTACTCCAAAAAGTCAATGAAACCCAACAAATGATATTGAATAAACTTGGAGAATTAGAAAAACAAATCAAAAAGTAGTGTAGGATTTCCTTATAGGTCCCTTGTTTTAAACTTTTATTGGTCCCGTGCCAAACAACAAAGAATCGGCATCAATCAAAAACTATCATCAAAATTAACCCTTATATAATCTGTGGAGGGGATTGCTTGACAGCATAAAACAAGACCTTCAGAAATTTCTCGATCCGTCAGAATCTCATTGTTTTTCATGGATGCTTCTCCTTGTTCAATACGAGCCACGCAAGTACTGCAAACCCCACCTTGACAAGAATAAGGAACCTCCAAACCGGAATCCAAAGCGACATCTAAAATGGTTTTATCTCCAGGATTTTCTAGTTCATGTGAAATATTTTCATAGATAATTGCTATGGTTTTTGACTGTGCCATTTTTGAACTGTTTATTGCACAAATATAAAGACTGATGATTTGATTTTTGGCATCATCATGTTCAATTGAACATGACGACCATAAGGTAATAAATCAAAATACGGATTATGGATCAGAGTTAGCTTTTTTATGCCTTTGATTTTGGCGACTGACTTCTCTATGAATTCTTCTAATCGATCGTATCAATGAATAAGTCACCAAAAAAAGAGAATTCCTAAACTGACATTGACCGCTTGCATCGCACTGAGCCCCCACCGATGAGCAGAGCAATAGCCACAATGCCTTCGGTAACGGTCCATAAAATTCGTTGACCAATAGGAGGATTTAATTTTCCTCCTGTTAAAATACTATCAATCACCAAATATCCACTATCCGATGATGTAATAAAAAAGATAGCCACGACAATCAATGCCATCAAGCTAGTGATGATCGACCAGGGAAACTGCTTTAAAAAACCAAACATAGCAGTTGAACCATCATTTAAAACATCCGTTGAAATAATACCGGGGGTTTCTATTTCTAAGATTAATGCCGATCCACCAAGGGTGCTAAACCAAAAAAAAGATAAAAAACAGAAACGGCAATAACTCCTAAAACAAATTCCCTCAATGAATGTCCTTTTGAAATTCGAGCAATAAACATCCCTACAAAGGGAGCCCAGGCCACCCACCAAGCATAGTAAAAAATAGACCATTGGTTTTGCCACTGAGGATTGATAAACGCAGAAGACCACGTACTCAATTCGATAAAACGCTGGAAATACATGCCTAAACTTTCGATGAATATTCTAATGATTCCGAACGTATCTGACAAAAACAAGATGATGATTAAAAAGAGAGTGGCTAGAATGATATTTAATTGGCTTAAAAAAAGAATCCCTTTTTTTAATCCGGTGATGACGGATATCGTGGCAATAAGGGTTATCACAGTAATGATGACGATTTGTAATTCAATACCCGCTTGAATACCAAATACATAATTGATTCCTGTTGCCAATTGAGTTAATCCAATTCCCAATGAAGTCGCAATACCAAATAATGTCGTTACAATGGCAATGATGTCAATGATATCTCCATAAATCGAGTATATTTTTTTACCTAATAATGGAAAAAAATACTTCGAATAGCAAATGGTAATTTTTTATTATAGGTATAATAGCCCAGAGCCAGACCTAAAACACAATAGATGGCCCAACCATGGACGCCCTAGTGCAAATAGGTCAATGATAAGGACTGGATAGCTTTTTGGGGTTCATTTAAAGTTTCTATGGGAGTATTGACATAATGCGAAATAGTTTCATAAACACCATAATAAAGCAGGCCGATACCCAATCCTGCAGAAAATAACATGGATAACCATGAAAACAAACTGAATTCAGGCTGGGTGTCTTTTCCTCCTAATTTATATTGACCATATTTTCCAAAAGCAACCCAAAGACTAGTAAGAACAAATAAATTGACTCCTACAATAAATAACCAACTAGTATATTTGGTCACCGTTCCATGAATGTGTTTAAAAAATTCTTCTACGGCACTACCACCAATAATAACAATCGTGATAAAAAGAACCATCGTGATGATAGCCGGATAGAATACCCGAGGGTAGATTAAAAAATACTTTTTAAAGTGAGGGATATTGATAATCCACATTTTACCATTGATTCGATTATTGACTTGATACCGAGAAATCGCTTCGTTATAGTTTTCTTGGTTTAAACTTTGTTGTTGACCGGGATATAAAAATCGAAACGGTAGTTGAAAATTATTACTATTATTCCCTTGAGGCGGTCCAATAAAAGAAATGCCATCCCATCCCCCACCTGGCAACATACCATCTTCTCAGTTCATAATAAGGATTTAAAGTTGTGAAATAAAGACCCAACCATTTTTGTTCCCATAAATCCATTGGTTGTTGGTACTGAACACCCGAATTTTCATAAAAATCTTCAAAATCAGTCCACCCAAAAGGACTATAGTTGACTTGATAATATTGATGGGATGCTTTGATTCCCATTTTATAATGCTCCCTCATTTCTCCTTGAACCCATCCATTGAGGATGCCTTCGGCAATTAAAAACTCGACTTCACTATATGTCATCAGTATCCCATCAGCATACGGCAAACCAAATTCAGTAGCTGTCATATGCCCAGGATAATCAAAATAAGATAATCCCAAGCGTGAGCCAGATTGCCCTCCCAATCCATTGGGATAACCTGAAAATATTGGGGTGTCAAATTCTAAATTATCCGGTCGTGCATATCTATTTAATCCAGGATCTTGATACCTCTTTAAAACATTCAATGATGTTTGGGATAGATTTACATCATCAAAATCACCTTGCTTTAGGGGTAATGAATAAAATTGGTTTGGAAAAACATCAGGATAATCTAAAACGGCCTGCTGCTCAATAGAATTGATTATTTGTCCAGATTGTATAATACGATTAAAGTCTTGAGAGACATTTTGCTTTTCAGAAGAATACATCAATAATCTGAGACTAAGGGAATTTGCAAACCGAATCCAATAATCTGCCTTTCCTTGATAAAGGATATCTCCTTCAATAATGCCACTTCTTCCCAAAAGCCCTATGGCAGTATTGAGCTTATTGAGTAAATCCATATAAATGTCTTCTTGCCGATCATAACTTGGAGTAAAAGCCAATTCTCCTCCTTTGACAACTTGTGAGTACGGGATATCCCCATACGCATTAGTTAATTGAGAAAAAATCCATGCTCTCAATACATGGGCCACCCCTGCTTGTTTTTCATTTCCTTGTTCAACGGATTGAGTAATCACTGATTCGACATCGGTTAAACTCTCATAAAATCCTTCCCAAACCACTAGAAAAGCATTCCATTGGTATTGATCGACTTCACGACGAAGTGTTCTATCCGTTAATTGAGCAATATTATTAGAAAGTAAAAAAGCGGCTTTATTAGCTGTGTCTACACTTAATCTCATCGCTGAAGTTAGCAATACCAAAGTAGAAACATTGGTCGGCTCATTTGGATTTTTATTGAGTTCTTCAAAATCATCACACGTAGCTATCCCCAATAGAAACAAACTCAACACTAATGAATTTGAAAAACACTTTTTCATTATAGCATTAAATTCATATTCAATCCAAAACTTCTTACTGTTGGTATAGAATTGCTTTCAAAACCATTAATAAACAAACCATTTCTGATAGAGTACACCTCTGGATCTATGGTAGGAACATCGCTCAACAGAAGCAAATTTTTAACTATGAGGGATATCGTAGCGGACTGTAATCCCCACGATTTGATTAATTCAGAATTGAACTGATAACTCAAACTCACTTCTCTTAATTTAAAATAGGTCGCATCGTATGTAGCTGCTTCGATATTATCTCGATTAAAGCCATTGCCATAGTAGTTATAAAAATAGCCCGTATAACTAGCTCCACCAGCCGGAACAATAACATCATTTGGAACCAAACTACCGTTTTGATTAACCATCAAACCTAGACCAATTACACCTCCTTGTTGAACCAAAGTATAAGTCGGATTCACTGACCCATTTTCATAACTCACAGAATAAACAGTTCGACCATCTAGGGTATTGAGCGGTAAATTTGGATCGTCATCATTTACAATAGAACCGCCCGTAGCCAATAATGCATGTTGTCGAGAATAAACAAGCCCTCCAACTTGTCCATCAAATAAAATCGACAACGAGAAATTTTTAAAATTAAACTGATGGTAGGAGCCTATCAAAAAATCAGGTTGATAAGATCCTGCAGAAACTTTTTCAGAAGTTATCAATGGTAACCCATTTTCATGGATGATTTGTCCATCAGGACCCCGCTGAAATCCAAGCCCAACCAATTGTCCTAAAAGTTCTCCTTCTTTGGCGACAAACTCCAAATCTGAGCTCCCTGGATCATTAGGAAAAAGATCGGCAACGATAGAATATTGCCCGCTTTTTATGACCTCTGGGAGTGATTCGACCATCGATCGATTGCTCGTAAAGTTGATGGTGTTAGCCCACTGTAGACCGGAGGAACTCCCTAGATTGGTTTCCAATGATATTTCGATGCCCTTATTACTGATTTCACCACCATTGGTTAAATAAAAATCATAACCGCTCGTTCTGCCAACAGGAAGTGAAATAATCTGATCAAAACTCTTCATACGATAATATGTCACATCTAAGTTGAGTTTGCTTTTGAGACATCGAATATCTAGCCCAAGTTCAGAAGCCGTGGTCGTTTCATTTTTTAAATCAGGATCTGAAATGGTTCGGTTGGTTCTAAAAACTGGGCTACTGCCATAGGGAGGTTCTGGAGTAAAGGTGTTTTGGAATGAATAAGGACGAGCGCTATTTCCTACCTCTGCGTAGGAAGCTCTGAATTTTAGAAAGTCAATAGCGACTGGCAAATTGAATAATTCACTAAAAATAAAACTATAGGATAGCGAAGGATATCCATATGAGAAATTCGATGCATCAATATCCATACTTGGATCAGTGATGGCCCAATCATTGCGGTAAGTAATATCTAAATATGCCCAGTTTTTATAGTCCAAGGAAAATAAGCCAAATAGACTATTGATTTTTGCGTTATTTTTTAGAGATTCTACCAATACGACACTTCGTGCATTTATTAGCGTTTAGATTGATTCATCAGTACCAAATATTTGGAGTTCCGGATTATTGGCAATACCATTTTGTGATTTCTGGGACATTAAATTTCCACCAAATCTGAGATCAATATCAAAATGATTTTCTGTATCAGGTG
The DNA here is from genome assembly GCA_965221765.1 of Flavobacteriaceae bacterium. GTDB lineage: Bacteria > Bacteroidota > Bacteroidia > Flavobacteriales > Flavobacteriaceae > Bin25. Next base: position 381,950 of record OZ244911.1, on the reverse strand, counting down.
TCTGATTTAGATTAAATAAAAATTCTGCATTGCTTTCTCTAAAGGATATTTCATCTTCTCTATAGCTGCCATTCAATACCACCTTAGTTGGGGGGGGCTCTTCGGAATTGACGTTGTTCATTCAAATAATCGACACCATAATGAATGCTGATATCAGCAAATCTGTTAATTTTATAACTTAAATGAACATTTCAAATCAATCGGTTGCTTTGAAACGCATTGGTATTTTCATTTAAAACGAAATAGGGATTATCACCCCCCCCCATAGATTTTCAATATAGCGTTGCTGCATTCCTTCTTTTCCAGGTTGCCAATACGGCTTCATATGTTTGTTTTGAACTTGACGTGGGTACCAAAGAAAAATATACATTACCGAAGAAGATTCATCATATCCTGAATTAGGGATATTATCAGAAGTAGGAACGGACAAAAGAAGAATTAAATTGTATGTATAGTTTCTCATCAAATAGCGTTTTACCAACACTTGCTTGAAAGGTGTTTCTACTCAATTCAGTATTAGGTAAAATACCTTCATTACGCAAATGCGTATAAGAAAATCTACTCTGATTCAATTCATTGATATTATTAATCGATACATTCGAGATATGGGTAATGCCTCGTCTGTAAAATTCTCGAATATTATTTGGTGCCGGATGAAAGGGTACGTTGGCCATTAGAATGGAATTGTATAATGTTCTGTCCATTCATTTCAGGTCCCCAATTTTCAGCATAAGCATCGTAGTGTTCATAAGGCCCTATATATGTTGAACCATCCAAATAACTGTACTTTCCACCCCCTCCATATCCATATTTGTTTTGATAATTAGGAAGTTTCAAAGGACTATAAAAAGTAATGCTAGTATTCAACTCCACGCCTAATCCTTTGGGTTGTGTATTTCCTGTTTTAGTTTCAACCAGTACCACTCCATTGGCAGCCCTCGATCCATAAAGTGCTGAAGCTGCAGGCCCTTTTAGAATATTTATCTCATGCACATCATCGGCATTGATGACTTGAGCTGCATTTCCAAAATCGATAGTAGTCGAGCCATTGAGTCCATCATCGAAACTATACAAATCATTGGTTATTGGCATTCCGTTAACAACAAACAAAGGTTGATTATTTCCTGTAAGTGATGAAATACCCCCTATGGTAATATTGGCTGATGCTGCAGGTCCTGCCGAAGAACTGCGTATGCTCACTCTAGCTACTTTTCCATGGAGTGATCCGATTATATTAGAAGATCGAACCGTCATTATTTGTTGCGCTGATATTTTTTGTAGGGAATACCCAAGTGCTTTTTCAACTCTTGGGATACCCAATGCCGTGATGACAACTTCCTCCAAAGATGTGGATCGTATCAATTGAACAAGAATATTTTCAATAAATGGTTGTTGTAAAATTTAATCTTCATACCCTAAGTAGGATACGACCAACTGATCATTGTGATTCACTTCTATTTGAAAATTCCCATCAAAATCAGTAATAGCTCCAAGCCCAGAGACTTGATTTAAAATGGAGGCTCCAGGCAACGGCAAATTGGATTCATCAGTGACGGTTCCCACCAAAATAGTTTGTGCTATTCCAATAACACTAAATAGAAAGACTCCGAATGAGATATGAATTTTAAACCGGATTTTGCGAATTTATTATGGTTTACTAAAACATATCCTATAACGCTTTTAAAAAAGCAAAATTACTTTTCAGTTTGAAGGGTCTAAAATTCACAGAATAATTTAACCTCTCCATATTCATCGAATGCTCCCCATTGCATCTATAGTGCAACCATTTTTCAAATTATCTATTATATTTAGACTCTATTTTTCATTAAATGAACCATTCAATTTTACTTTTTTCTATACATAAATGGCTTTTAATAATCTTTATTATCGTCTCTTGTACAAATGATCGGATTGATAAAAAACCAAATTTTATATTTCTTTTTGCTGATGATTTATCCTACAATGCCTTAGGTTATTTAGGTAATTCGGTTGTTCAAACCCCTCATATAAATCGACTTGCTAAAATGGGGATTTCTTTTACTAATACTTATAATATGGGTGGTTGGAATGGAGCAATATGTGTAGCTTCTCGTTCGATGATTATATCAGGATTATCTATCTGGGATGCCCATAAAGCCGCAAAAAATTGGTCTGATAGTGATTCGGTGGCTGTAGATCAAACATGGCCAAAGTTATTGGAAAAGAATGGATATCAAACTTTTATGACCGGTAAATGGCATGTGAATCTAGCGGTGGACTCTGTTTTTCAACGAGTGGGTACTGAGCGACCAGGAATGCCAGGAGATCAGCGAATGGAGACCCCGTTTCAGGAAATTCAAGAAGCCTATCGGTTGGGAAAAGATACCAACGCTTTATTCCCCATTGGATATGCTCGACCAATCGATGAGAACGATCAAAGTTGGTCTCCAAGTGATTCCATCCATGGTGGATTTTGGGAAGGAGGAACCCATTGGTCTGAAGTCGTTAGAGATGATGCCTTTGCATTTCTTGAAGAAGCCCAAGAAAAGGCCGATCCATTTTTTATGTATCTATCTTTCAATGCACCTCATGACCCTAGGCAAGCTCCCAAAGAATATGTCGATCTTTACCCGTTAGAAGATATCGATTTGCCGAGCAATTTCCTTGAAGAATACCCTTATAAAGATGACATAGGTAATGACCTATTATTACGAGATGAATCATTGGCTCCATTTCCACGGACACCACATGCGGTAAGAACCCATATTCAAGAATATTATGCCATTATCTCCCATTTAGATACTCAGATTGGACTGATATTAGATAAACTTGAGCAATCTGGGTTCATGGACAATACCTATATCTTTTTTACAGCCGATCATGGACTTTCAGTAGGCAGTCATGGACTTTTAGGAAAACAAAGCATGTACGATCATTCAGTGCGTGTGCCTTTTATTATGGCAGGTCCAGGAATTCAAGGTGGTCAGAGTGCCCCTCAAGATATTTATTTACAAGATGTCATGCCCACCACGTTAGAACTTGCAAATATTGAGATCCCTAATCATGTCTTTTTTCACTCACTCATGGATATTGTTAATCAAGAAAATATAGAAGGACATTATGATGATGGAATTTACGGAGCCTACAGACATTTACAACGTATGATCCAAAAGGATAGCTACAAGTTAATTGTTTATCCTAACATTCAAAAAACACTTTTATTCGATTTAGCTCAAGATCCTTATGAAAGGAATGACCTTTCGACTTTAGAGAGTTTTAAACCAAAAATAGAATCCCTAATTAATGATTTAACATCATTACAAATCCAACTCAATGATACCGTTAATCTTCAGATTAGTCATTAAAATCTAAACGATTCATCTGAAAATCTGAAAGTAAATATTTATGACCTATTTCGTATTTTAAAAAGAGAATTAGATACCAAAGTGACAAAAATTTGCGCTTGCTGAACATGATAACTTGTCTTTCATATTTTTATCGTATCCTTTTGATATTCAAGGCATCACCATGCTAACTAGTAAACAACAAGATATCATCATCCAAACGATGAACCCTTATGATCCGATTCGGATTGCTTATAATGCTTATGATTTGGAAGACGATTTTATTGAATTATTATATGAATTCCATCAAGAAGTGGATTTAATAGATATCACAGAAATTATTTTAGAATTAGAAAACTAGTTTCATTGTGAAGTGAACTTTCTTCATTATGATGATATTACATCAAATGCTGAAAAAGATATTTTGAAAGAATCTATTATATCTTTTAATGACAAAGAGGCTACAAAAGAGATTATTGCAACGATGTAATAATATTCAAACCTATTTTGAAGAATCGCATTGGGTCATTCCTTCTATTAAAAATCAACATCATTTTATTTCTGGTTTAACAACTCAAAAGTTTGTTTGTTTTTAACCTTCTCTCATTGGCGAGGAAATGTGAATAATAGTCCATAAAACTTATTCTCCTATCGTTTAAGAATATCCTGTAATTCGATGGATTCTTTAGTTCGTATTTGCAATCGAATGGCTCATCAGTATCCTACATTGAATTTTAAAGAAACCCATGGTCTCATCATTAATCATGTGCTTCCATTAGAAAAAGAGTACCTCATTTGTAGAGAATATATTAGATCTAAAAAGATTGATAATAAATCAATCATGGATGCTTCCATCATGCGATAATACGATTCAGATGTCTTTTATACCTCAAAAAAAGATCAATCTACGGGGCTTCAAACCATTGCTAAATTAACGGTCAATACGTTAGTCTTATATCAAGTTTTGGTGTATAATTTCCCAATTAGTATAGTTCATCGAACTATATTTTAGAATGCTCCTATTTTTGAGAAATCTTACATCAATATTGATAGTATTATTTTTTGGAACAAACCACTTTGTACCATAGAGTTGCAAGAGTCTACTTCAGTATTGAAATTAAATGAGAATTCCTAACACACTTAAGAGTAATTTAGACAGATACCATGCATCAATTTTTTCAACTTCAACATTTTTTTTCTATCCTATTTATTTCATTGCTAGGGATTAATCTTTATAGTCAAAATCAACTTGACTCCATCATTTTTCTTTCAACTATTGAACTTCGTGCATTAAAACTAAATGCAATAAATCAAGAAATTCCTAGAGCCGTCACTCAAGTTCAACTATTTGATAATCAAAATTTAAAAAGTCAAGTTTCGCTAGGAGAATACATGAGTGAGATACCGGGCGTGTTTAGTCTCAATAAAAATAATTATGCCCAGGATATTCGAGTTTCAATAAGAGGATTTGGGTCACGAGCTGCATTTGGTATTCGAGGAATCAAGCTGGTAGTAGATGGTATTCCAGAGACCACTCCAGATGGCCAAGGTCAAGTTGATAATATACCACTAGGGTTATTAAATACTATTGAGGTTCTCAGAGGACCATCGGCAAGCATCTATGGCAATGCGGCCGGTGGGGTAATTTATATGACCACCATTGACAGTCTCATCAATAAAAAAGCACATCTCAGATATACTCATGGAGCAAATAATTTGAATTCGATAGAGGTCATTGTTGGATTAAAAAATGATGCCACATCAGCAATTTTTTATCAGAACTTAACCAATTCTGATGGCTATCGAAACCATAGCCAATACAAACAGCGTATATTTAATGCTAAAATTTCTCACCATTTTAATAACTGTTCTGTTATTAAAAGTCAAATAAATTTTACTGACAGTCCCATTGCGCAAGACGCTGGCGGGCTAACCTTTTCCGAATATCAACAAAATAGAGCCCAGGCGAGATCTAGGAACATACAATTTAATGCCTATGAAACTATCCAACATTTTAAATTAGGAAGTACCTGGTATTATCAATTCCATAAAAATTGGTCTTTAATGAATGGAGGTTATTTATCTATTCGAGATTTTTATGGCCAACTTCCATTTTTTAATGGTGGTATTGTCTCACTGGATCGGTTTTACTTTGGAATCAATAGCCGCCTTTCATATGAAAAACAAAATTTTGAAATGCAATTTGGCTTTGAATACAATGACCAAAACGATGAAAGGAAAAGATTTGAAAATAATGATGGAATAAAAGGGTCCACAACTTTTGATCAAACCGAAACTTTTTCTTCTAGTTCTTTGTTTTGGACTGGAAGATGGAGATATAATGATTTGGCCATTCAAGGAGGATTGGGATATCATCAACAAAGTATTGGTGCGAGTTCTATACATTCAAAGCAAACATTTAACTCCTGGAATCCAACGATTGGACTTGGATATAAAATGGGAAGTCATCTATTATTTATTCATAGTTCAAGCAGCTTTGAGACCCCCACTCTCAGTGAATTTTCTTCTAATTTAGTTGAGGAAGGATTAAATTTTGATTTAGAAGCCAATAGAGCTTGGAATTACGAAATTGGGTGGAAACGACAACAATCATTAACTCAATTAGAACTTGTTTTATTTCATATTATAACCTCTAATGAAATCATTCCCTACGAAGCTTCATCATTATCTAATCGTATTTTATACAGAAATAGTGGCAAAACGCACCGAACCGGAATTGAATTATTTTATAAGCAAGGGTTCAAATATTTTATTGGAAAATTAGCTTACTCCTATTCAAACATTAGCTTTCAAGAATATACCCTCGATGGTATGGATTTATCAGGAAATCGTCTCCCTGGACTTCCACTTCAGCAATTAAATATTCATATGGAGAGTCATCAGTTGGGGCCATGGAAATTTATATTCAAGGGCTCTTTGGTCGGAAATCTTTATGCCGATGATTTTAACCAAGTGAAAATCGACCCTTATCAAATATTTGATATTTCTGGAAGATACGGTTTAAAAGTCTTAAACAATGATCTGAACTTCATTTTTGGAGTTCAAAATTTATTTAATGAACACTACTCGGATAACCTTCGAATCAATGCGTTTGGAAATCGCTTTTATGAACCGGCTCCATTGAGAACCTATTATGTAGGGATTACCCTCGATATTTAAATCAGTCCCTTCCACCATTGAGTGTCTCTATAAAAATGGTCTACAAACGAAGGACGTTTTATTTGATTTTTGTTTTGTTATTGATTTCTAGTGGTTGTGGTTTATTTAAACAACCATACTATCACAAAATGGCATCGAATTATAATTTGCTTTATAATGGAAATAAAGCACTAGAGCTAGGAATTGAAAAATTAAACCAAGATTATGTTCCAAACTTTTATGATATCCGTTTAATCGATCCACCTTATTCAAATGAATTAAGCCGTTATTTTTCTTTTACAGAGAATAGGGCAACTAGGGTTTTGGAGTTGCATACCATAGAAAATAAGCCCATTTGGGAACAATCACATATACTGAAAGCACATTTGATGCTGTTAAAATCATGTTATTTCCAAAATAAGAAAGCATCCAATCTTGAACTATTACATCAAATTGAATTTGAAAAAATAGAATCCCCATTAAATTTTCAATTGCTTTATTGGACCATTAAAACACTTGTAAGCGAAAATAAAAATCAACAAGCCATTCAAAAGATTGAAGAATTCCAAAATTCAAATTTTATTGGTAACTCAGAGAAAATAGCATTGCAACAATTACTGGCCCAGTCATATCTCAATGAAAAAGATTATCAGCTCGCATTAAACGTTATTGAACCGATACTATACAATCCTAATAACCCTCCATTGAGAATCCAATTCACTTTTGCCAATGTTTTAGTTCAGCTGAATCAATATAACGCCGCCATGGAGTATTTTGAACGACTAGCAAATCAAAATTCAAATCATCTGTATGCCCTGCATGGAAAATTATCACTCATCCAATACGATCAGAATCTATCTCTCCAAACCCAATTGGTTCAATACCATGAATTATTAAAACATAAAAAATTCCGAAAATTTGCCCATTATATTCATAATAAATTAGGGAACCACTTTTACAATCAAAACCAATTTCAAAAAGCCAAAGAGTTTTTTTTGTTATCCAATAATTCTCAAAGGACTGATCGATTTACAATCCAAAATAATCTGAATTCAATCTACCTTTTAGAATTAGAAACCGAAAATTTTAAAGACGCTTTAGCATCATTAAATGCGATGATTAAAAATGAATCATCAGATGATACATTGCTCATTAATCAACAGAATTCATTACTCAAACTAATCAACCTTGATCATCACATTAAAATGATTATCGATTCTATTGACTTGGCATCGATGACTGAAAAAGAATTAAATCTTCATTATAATCAAAATATTGAAAAAATATTATCTCAATTTACAGCCCAAAAGACAGCCATGGTTGATAAATCATCAGACATTCCAATCAACAAAGACTTATCGGATTTTTTGGGGAATTCCCAAATTTTTATAAATCAATGGGGCGAAAGACCCAATCGTGATAATTGGCGATACAGTGCACTCCTAGAGGGAAACTATGAACAACGCATTGATTTTTCCTCCAATCAAATCAGTGTTCAAGAAAGAGAGATTCTTTGGAATCAATACAAGAAAAAGATTCTTGACTTCAAAAATGATTTGGTTGATGCCAAGCAACTGATTACTCAAAAGACCATTGAATTAATCAATTTGTATGGCTTATTTGGTTTGATAGAACAATCCAAAGCACTATTAGAAAAGCGAAAAACTTATTTTTTAAATACCGAAAATATTGATGCTTATTATGAATTAGAACATAAACTTCAAGAGTTATAAGACTATTCTATCATCCCTAGAAAATCAAAATTTTAAGTATGACAACTTTTTAATATTTTTAAATTCGCAAAAATGATTGATGGGAGCCAAGTCAAAAACCATATTAGGCAAGCAAAATTTTATCAACGGAAACTTCACTTCAAAATCTGATATTCATATTGATGGCCATATTAAGGGGAATATCGTAACAGACGGTAATGTTTTTTTAGGAGAAAACTCAAAGGTTAAAGGAGATATTAAAAGCCATTGTATCGATATCCATGGAACATTTGAAGGAGACTTAACTGCTAGTAAAAAGATTTCTTTATCTCCAACTGCCCGGGTCAATGGAAATTTAAATTATACCCATTTGAGTATTGAACAAGGAGCCAATTTTAAGGGGAAATGTACTCTTTCAGAATAGAAGGATTCTGATTATACAATATCTTCATGAATAGCTCTTATAGACGTTGGTTTCTATTTAGCAGCTTGGTATTTCAAGTTGCAATAGTGATGTTTTTGAGTGTTCGCTTGGGGTTATGGTTAGATAACAAACACAACAATCAAGATAAAATCTACACTTTTGGACTAGTTATCATCGGAATGATTGTTATTATTAGTAGTCTCTATAGACAAACCAAAAAATTTCGATAATTGTCTAAATTCTTTATTAATTTTTTATTGTTGGTTTTTATCGTTTTTCTCTCAAGTGGATTGATTCATTATTATATTTTATTCACGCATAATTTACTTCCCATGGTCCCGAGTATTTGGGTGAGCTATCTAATGCATGGAGCCATTCTTTTAATGACTCTTGGAATACTACATTTTGTTTTAAAAGTCAATGTACAACTTCCATTACTGATTTACTTTGGAATGCTCCTCGGAAAGATCGTCTTATACTTTCTATATTTCAGACCTCGGTTTATGCTTGATAATGAAATTTATGATTGGGAAAAATGGACTTTTTTCACACCCTTATTTATAGCGATAATACTGTTTATAGCTGGGCTACATTTTTTTGGAGTCAAATATCTATAATCGATGCTTAAAATCCTTGATGATAATTTTTATAAAACCAATCGAAATAATACCAGGTTCTTGGCCTCATAAGTTTAAACAAATGCTTTGGTATTTGATTGTTCTCTTAAAATACACTTTGTCATATATCTCATATCTGAAGTTCTTGTTCTATTTAGAGTTCTGTTTTTTTGATCAGGTTTTGACCTCACATGGATTATCAACATCATAAATTCGTCTGATTTTTTGTTGATGCATGTCAAATAATTCGTTTTGAGCTTGTATAGGGAATACCTCGATATAGACTTCCTTCAAGGGATAGCTCTCCGGAACTTTGTCAGTTGCCAAAATATGACATCATAAATCGCTGAATATGCGCTTGTTAAAACAAAGCAAAAAACATTCACTACACTTTTTTTTGTGCCCCCTCCTTTTGAGAAAAGGGCACTCGATGAACGAGTTTGGCGATCAAAGAGGGGCTCTAGTGGTACCTAGAGACTATTTTTTCGATTACCGTCTTGGTTTTTTGACAGTTATCGATGGAGAATCATGGCTTGTCAGATGGCTTTCATCCGAGGAGGGTGTTGGTGTATAATAAAGTCAAGTTGACCCATTCAATCTTTCAATCAGTACCGAGTTGAAGATTGGCTTCAGCAATGAGCGTTAAAGTGTCCCTAACTTAGAATAAATACGTCAAAACTAATTCAATGCATAATAAGTATATATATCTGTGCTATCCACACCAATCGTGATAGAACCCTCCGGCCAATCTTGTTTGGGGATGGGAACATCCCGGCCTCAGTTCAGCATGGTCTTTTGTTGGGCAGCCCCACCCAGACGAATAGTTTCACAAAGCGCATAGAAAACTGGTTGGGAGCCATCTTTGAGGGTGTTGGGTTTACTTTTAATGAACATCACAATCGAGATAGAACGTCCAAAGAACCGAAGAAAAGAAGGCTTGAAATGAATAGATATTAACTAGAATTTCCCCAAAATCAAAAAAGACAACGCATTGAACAGTTTCCGATGGTATGATTCAAAAAATAGGCGTGAAAAACCTTGTTTTTCGAGCTGTAAAAGGAAAGCCGTTAACGAATTGAACAATAATAGAGCGGATTGCCTTCCAAAATGTTAAATCTTTTTTAAAAATTTGTAGACTCCCTAGAGAGGGTTGTTTTTGACAAAGTTCTGCAAGGTTTTTTTATTGTTTGGATATTTTTTTGAGTATATGCTTTAATTCAATGCCATTTGAATAAGCAAATTGACTATTCCTATAAAGATAATCCCTAGTGCAATTCCATAAACCCAAAGAAAGCCTCGATGAATTCCTATTTTATGATTAAGAGCATCGAATTTATGATGTAATTCACTGACATTGCTTTCAATTCGATCTAATCGAGTTTCAATAGGTTTTAAGAGTTCTTTGATATCCTCTATTGTAGCTGGTTGATTTGTCATAAGTGAATTGATTTAATTTACTCTGATGGATGTAGTCTATCTCCGAATTCTTTGGTATCGAAGTTCAATTACTTATCTGAAGTCTTGACAGTTGGTTTGCCTATATACGACTTTGCGAGATGTTTCTGATGTTTTTCTTTTTTCTTGAGTAGCACTTGTAAGGTTTTATATTTTTAACAACAAAATAAATTCATCCACAATCAAGTATAATCAATTCCATAGAACAATACTTTTCAAGGTCACGTTATCAAGTACAAGTTCAACTATCTAGTGTAACACCCTAATTATGCATATTAAATACGATCTAATTCATCGTAAAGTATTATGTGAGACCTTTGCACTAAAATTTAGTGCTTTCCGCTGAAATAAAGAATTTGGACTAGTATCCCTCTCTTTTTATTTGACCATTGGTTTTTATCATTTTTTTTGGTATACGGTACTTGATAGGCAACCTTTATAAATCGTATCAATCCCAACCCATGCGTTTTTTTAATCCCCATCAAGGGCGTCGCCGCACAACGACCCAACCGTTTTTTAATCTAATCAATGACCTCATCGATTGGCCACCAATCGAGGCTTTATTGGTCGAGAACTATACATCCCGCAAAAAACAACGAGGCCAAAAAGTTGATTATCCCATGATATTATTGAATAGGCAACTCCTCTCTGTCTGGTTTGATTGATCAGATGTTCGGACCAAAGAATTCATTAAAGACCACATTCGATTCACGGCTTTTTGTGATTTAGACATGGAAGATATGGTTCCAGTATCATAGCACCTTGTCTCATTTTCGTTCGGAGTGAACGGCCAAAAAGGTCTATCAAAGCATCATGGACAAAGTCCATCAACTGCTCACTGAAAAACAAGTGATCATGCAAGGCACGGTGGTGGTGGATGCCAGCATCACCACCAGTCCCTGGTCCCCCCAAAAGGAAACCCAAAACGATGAATCAAGATCGAAAAGAAGACCAGCGAGAAGAGTCAGAGCTCCAAGCCGAAGAAAGCGATCATGAGCAACTAGAAGAAGATCTTGGGTTCAAAAAAAAAGGAAAAAGACGTATGATGAGTACCAACGGCATGGCCACCGCTGAGAAATGCTTGATGCCAAGATACACACGGTGGCGGCCAATGAGCAGGATCGCCAAGGCCTCCAGCCTTTGATAGAAGGCCTTTCGGTGGAAGAACGAAAACGAATCTTGGCCAATAAAGGCGCCCAATCAAAAGAAAATGACCAACTCTTAGAGGCGATGGGGAGTACTTATTTAGTGATGGAAAAGGGTGATCGTAACTAGTCGTTGACCAAGTCACAGAAAGAACGAAACAAGGCCATCAGCCAAGAACGCTAGGTGGTCGAACAGATCTTTGGGGGCCTAGCTCTCTGGTTTCATTGTCAAGTGACCCGACTCAAAGGACTGGAGAAAGTCCATCATCAACCTGTTTTAGAGTCCATGGCCTATCATTTGAAGAGATCACCAAGTATGATGGTTCTCATGCAAACCTAGAAAGGGATATCATCGAAAAAAGAAGTCCTCAACGCCTTATTGGGCTCAAAAATGATGAAAAAACGAGCCAAATAGGTAAAAATCAGAGAAATATCGTGGTTTTTTGGAGGAAAGCAAGGTCCAATGAGTGGATCTATTGCCTAAAAAAGAAACATGGTTTTCTAATCACACCCCATTTTTTTTGATTTTGCATTATTCAAAGGTCTCTATAATTCAAAACAAAACCGTGGATGGAGCATATTTTACACTCATTCAAGAGTTACACTTTTTATTCGAATTTCATTGCAGAGTTTAAAGGCTAAACGACACTAGTTTAATAATAGAATGATGATTATGAAAAAGTTATGAAAATAACATTGAGGTTTGGTTTCAACTACATGAAATTGATTATTTCTGCATAAAATTTCAATAGTTCAAATTTTAATATGGTTTGTATTTTAAGCTATAATTCCTTTATCTTGCTCTGAAAAATTAGAGTGATTTTTTAATGAAACTTTTTACGACTTCGTTCATAATTCTTATCGTCTTATCACTGAGTTTCGCAGCGTGTACTTTCGTTGAAGATGTTTTTGGAGGGAATGTTGAAAATAAGAGGAAGCCATTCAAAACCCGTGGATTATGTGGAGAAGGACTCCTTTTTATTGAAGGGGGATCTTTTACCAAAGGATTGATTAATAATGATGTACTTAATGAGTGGAATCAAATACCCTCACAACAGGAAGTGAGGTCATTTTGTATGGATGAAACTGAAGTAACTAATGCCATGTACTTAGAATATACCAATTGGTTAAAAGAAGTCTTTCCAAGTTCTAATTCACACTATAAATTAATCCACGAAAGTGCACTGCCAGATACATTGGCATGGAAGAGTCCCCTTGGATATTTTGATGAATTAACTCAATTTTATTTTCGACATCCGGCATATGCCGAATACCCTGTTGTGGGGGTTAATTGGTTACAAGCAGTTCAATATGCTGAATGGCGAACTGATCGGGCTAATGAAGCTACTCTTATCAATGAAGATCAACAAAACTTTAATACCTCTGTTTTTTTGAAGGTTCCTGATGCGCTTTTTAAACCAGAAAATATGGCACCTCTATTTGATAACATAGATATTGATAATACTATCGATTTACCGACCCGACTTGAATCAGGACTTCAACAGCCAAAATTTAGATTACCAACAGAAGTCGAATGGGAATATGCTGCTCTTGCAATTGATTCCAAAAAAAGACAATCAGGCATTATGAGAAGACTTAACTCTTCCTCAATATTTGGTCAATATGGAAGTTCTAATAAAGGTTTACTTGCAAATTTCAAATCAAGCCAAGGAAGTTTTGAAGCCACCTCAGGGAGCAGCACAATAACTACAAATGTAAAATCGTATCCTCCTAATGATTTCGGATTATACAACATGCTTGGAAATGTATCTGAATGGGTACTGGATATCTATCGTCCAACAGTTGATAATCAAGACAAAGGTTTGAACTACCATAGAAACGATACTACTTTAAAAGAAGTTATAGGACCTGATGGGAAAAATACCCTCTATCCCAACGAATATTTTCGCATAGACACTCTTCCTAGTGGAAGGCCTATCGTTCAATCCACACCCGAAGCAATACAATATTCAGAAATTACTGATAATGAAATAGTTATGAGACCCCATATCGATGATCTTGGCCCCATCAGAGATCATGATAACCGGTATCATATTCCAAGATATATTCAAGTGACTCTAAATCCAAGTGGAGAAATTAATAGTCAAAATAATACTTCTAACTTTAGTCCACGGCTAATATCTGATCAATCAAGAATTTATAAAGGAGGATCATGGAAAGATAGATCCTATTGGTTAGATCCTGCCAAAAGAAGATTTCTGCCACAATATCTATCGACCAACGATATTGGATTTAGATGTGCTCGTACTTTTTTGGATTATAATAACAGACGTAAGTCTATTATTAGACGTTAATCCTATGGGCTATTAATACTTGGTATCTTCTTTTGAGTTTCTAATACCAATGATCATGGATGGTCAAAAATTACTTTAATGTTTTTTTAATTGATGAATCTTTTTGAACTTCATGATAAGTTCTTAGAATCTACTGGGGTTTCTATAGATACCCGAACATTAAAAAAGGGCAACCTATTTTTTGCACTTCAAGGAAAAAATACGGATGGTCACCAATTCATCAATCAAGCTCTATCTAAGGAGTGCACTTATGTGGTGGCTCAAAAAGGAAGAGTCCATAATCCGAATAAAAAAATAATCTTCGTTAAAGATGTTTTAAAAACACTCCAAAAATTAGCCAATTTCCATAGGAGATCGGGATGTGAAACTATCATTATTGCCATCACTGGAAGCAATGGCAAAACAACCACCAAAGAATTGATAAAATCAATACTCGAAACTACATATGATATCATTGCAACCGAGGGTAATTATAACAATCATATTGGCGTTCCACTAACCCTTTTAAAATTGACCAAAGAAACAAAATTTGGCATCATTGAAATGGGGGCTAGCGCCGTCGGTGAAATTGCATTCCTATGTAAAATTGTAGAACCTGATTATGGATACATCACCAATTTTGGTAAAGCACATCTTGAAGGATTTCAAAGTCTTGAAGGAGTCATCAGCGGAAAAACCGAACTCTATAACTATTTAATAGCAAATCAAAAATATATTCTAATCAATAAAGACGATCCTATTCAAAATAAATATACTGCCAATTATGGATTGGTTTATTCGTTTGGTGGACAGAAAAAAGACTTAGAGTTGATTTATCACTCGGATGATAAAACAAAAAAAGTAACCGTCACCCATAAGAACCTGGTGTACAAAACCAACCTATATGGAGCATACAATGTTCCTAATATAGCAGCTGCTATCACTTTAGGTCATATTTTAAAAGTTCCAATACGAAATATTGAAAACGCTCTGCGCCGATATGAACCGAAGCAAAATCGTTCTCAAAAAATCAAAATTAGAGGGGTTGACATTGTTCTCGATGCATACAATGCCAATCCCGATAGCATGCAAGCATCTTTGGATTCATTTTTATCCATGGATCAAAAAAAAGCTGGGGTTATATTGGGTGATATGCTTGAATTAGGAGAGTATCAAGAAAAGGAACATCAAAATATTATCGATCAATGCTTGGATTCTGATCTGAATTTTATCTTTTTAGTGGGAACGATTTTCCCAGATTGTAAGTTTTCAGACACTAGAATTAAAACCTTTGAATCATCTCAAGCCGTTGTTGGTTCGTTATTAAAAATTATGAATCAACAAAAAATAAAATACCTTTTGTTTAAGGGCTCTCGTAAAATAGGTCTTGAACAGATTGTCAATGAATTACAAACTACATCAACAATAGATTAAGATTCCACTTGAATAATCTCTTTGTCAATAGAACCTCGCTTTATGTGATTCATGAATTCTTTCATTCTTTGCTGATACTTTAAAAGCAATTATATAGCATCCAAATGTTTTATAGAAGAAAAATCATTTTAGTCTTGATTGAACAACTCGGAGGGCATTTAGATACATTACAAATTCAAAAACTTTTATTCATAACTACAAGAAACCAAAATAAACCCTCATATGATTTTGTTCCCTTTAAATATGGATGTTATTCATTTACGGCATCTTCCGATTTAAATAAAATGGTTGAACACGGATTTCTTGCGGAGAAGAATAACTTCTACTCTGTAGTTGATCGAAATAACTTTTTTCCTTTGTTAAAAAATCAAGATCAGATAGTGATTTCAAAGGTGATTGAAAAATTCAAAGGATTTAATACCAATGATTTATTGAAATATATCTATACGACATTCCCTTATTGGGCAATCAATAGTATCATAGCAAAGGAATTATTATGTGATGAAGAATATGCATTCATTCAATCGAAACGACCAAAATCAAATGATACCATCCTTTTTACCATTGGTTATGAAGGGATATCTGTCGAAGAGTATTATAATCGATTATTACGTCATGATGTGAAGCTTTTAATCGATGTCCGAAATAATCCAATGAGTATGAAGTTTGGATTTAGTCAATCGTTTCTCAAACGTTTTTGCAAAAGTTTAGGCATTCTCTATATGCATTTGCCCGAAGTTGGAATTCAATCGGAAAAACGTAAAAGACTTCAAGACGAAAATGATTACCAAGTTCTTTTTGATGATTATAAAAAAACGACTCTAAAGAATACTTTTTCCACTCAAGAAAAAATATCTGATTTACTACAATCTCATCATCGAGTGGCTTTGACTTGTTTTGAAGCTGAAATATCTAAATGCCATCGAAAGCATTTAGCCGAAAGTATCGCCTCCCATTCTAAATGGACATATGAACTCAAACACCTATAGTTGGCTCTTAAAAAAGTATTTATCACTGTATTAGCTTATCCCAATCTATCTAAAAAATACCAAGAAGATTTGGTATGTACAGCTGGTTTTTCGGAAAAAAAAGAATGGATAAGAATCTATCCCGTGACTATCGATTTTTTGAAAGGGTTACGAACGGATAAAACAGTTAAATCTTATAAGTACAGTTGGATTGAACTTGATTTAGAAAAGAGGAAGAACGATTTTCGACCAGAAAGTTATTCTCCAAATGATTTAAATGATTTAAAAGTAATCGGCCATATCGACACAAAATATCATTGGTCTGAAAGAAAAAAATATTGCCTTCATCATGTCTATGAAAATATGGACTTATTAATAAAAGCGTCAAAAAGTGACAAAAAAGTGTCTTTGGCTACATTTAAGCCTACAGAAATTCTCAGATTTGAAGTAGAAAAGGTAGATGAAGATAAAATCAGAAAAATACAAAACCAACCGAGACAGTTAAAATTAAATCTTGACAGTTTTTGGAAAGTTAAACCTGCAAAGCCTCTTCCGTATCTATTTCGTTATTGGTTTAAAGATTGTATCGGTAAAATAAGAAAACTACAAATTGTAGATTGGGAAATTGGAGCTTTATATTGGAATTGTTTAAAACGTAGTGGTGGTGACCAACAAGAAGCAATCAATGAGGTTAAAAAAAAATATGAAGTCCAATTTATCAACGAATGTGATTTGTACTTTTTCTTAGGAACCACTTTAAAATAGCATAATAGCGGTAAAAATCCGTTTATGATTATTGGTGTTTTTTATCCAAAAAAAGAACCCCAACCTAGTATCCCCCATCTTTTTTAAAACTTATAAGGATGGAGATTTTAAGCGACATTTCACTGATTTGATAACACCATAATTGATTGATACACTTCCATGCATATTCTATTTTTTTCTAAAACTTCATAACCATGCTTTATCAATTATTTTTAACAGAATAATCAATTTTTACAATAATAGAATGGCAACCATGCTTTGAAAATCAAAAATGATAGGCGCTCTTTCAATTTTTTTTACGTCGTCTGTAAATACTTTGTTGCTAATCGATTACGAATCAATCATCCATTGAAACTTTTCAATCAATGACCCTAATTCAGATTGGTAGGGCTCTTTTAATAAATTTTTAGATTTATTAAAATTTTTTGAAAAAGAAGGCAATGAAAATTTACCTAGTAGGTTATCATTGACTAAACTATATCTGCTGTAAAACATTTCCAATACCCCTCTAGCTCCTCGTTTTCCAGGTGAAGTGGCCAGGACGAACATTGGTTTGTTTAACCAAACATCGGATTCTATTCTAGAAATCCAATCGAGAATATTTTTAAAAGCAACGGTATAGGCACCATTATGTTCTGCCAATGAAATAAGAATTCCATGACAAGCTTTGATTTCTAATTTAAACTGATGGGCCAGTGAAGGGATTCCATTTTGCTTTTCATAGTCAATACCATATAAAGGCAATTCAAAGTCAGTCATCAATAATTCCTTAAAGGATGCGTTTTTAATTTTCCCGGCGACATACTTCAATAGGGTTCTGTTGATAGAATTTGAACTATTGGAGCCCGCAATGAGGAGAATTCTTTTCATATCAATGAATTTCGTTCTTCAATGATACTAAAAATTATAAAAGTTTTAATTATTGAGGGCCTCTGCTCCACTGACAATTTCTAATATTTCTGAGGTAATCGCTGCTTGCCTAGCTTTATTATATGTGAGTTTTAATTGATCTAAAACCTCAGTAGCATTTTCAGTCGCGATATGCATAGCATTCATTCGAGCCGCTTGTTCTGCAGCCAATGAATCCCTTAGGGATTTATAAAACTGAATCTTTAAAGCTTTTGGCAATATTTCTTGGACGATTTTTTGGATACTCGGTTCATAAATAAAGTTTGAGCTTTGGATTTCTTTTGAGGGAGGAGGGCTAATAGGCAAAAACTGTTCAACAATTAATTCCTGAGTGGCCACATTCTTGAACCTATTATATAATAGAAGAACCTTGTCTACTTTTTCTTCTTGGTACCAATTCATCACAGGTTGAATGATATTAACTGAATTTGAATAACTCAAATCATCAAAAATCGCGGTATGACTTTCTATTATGGTTGCATGTTTTGATAGCAATTCTTGACCTTTTTTCCCAATAACCATCAGTTTAAAATCCTTATTAGCTTCTTCTTGATGAATTAATTTTCTGACTTGTTTAGCCACATTGGTATTGAATGCGCCACAGAGCCCTCGATTAGAAGTTATGGGAATCAGTAATACCTTTTTTTCTGTTCTCAGACTAGTATACGGACTTTGTATTTCCGAATCCAAAGTGCTACCAAATTCTATAACCAATTCATTAAGCTTTTCTGCATAGGGTCGTACGGCAGTAATTTCTCTTTGAGCCTTTTTTAATTTGGCAGAGGCCACCATTTTCATGGCTCGAGTGATTTTTTTGGTAGAATCAACCGAAGAAATCCGACTGCGTATTTCTTTTAAATTAGACACCGATTATTTGTTGTATTGGTTGACAATTTTTTCAATCACGGCTTCTAATGCTTTGACAACTTTTTTAGGTAATTTTCTTCTCTCTAGTTTGGTAGTTTTTAAACTTTTTAATAACGCATTGTGATTTTCTCTCAGTTCACCCAATAAAGCTCTTTCAAAATCTTTTACCCGATTCACTGGTATTTCTGAAATTAAACCTTGAGTTCCTGAATAAATAATGGCGATTTGCTCTTCAACAGGATAAGAATCATTTTGATCTTGTTTCAAAATTTCTACATTTCTCTTTCCTTTTTCAATAATCATTGAAGTTTGTTGGTCTAAATCAGATCCAAACTGGGCAAAAGCTTCGAATTCACGGAATTGTGCTTGGTTGATTTTTAATGTGCCAGCCACCGCCTTCATCGTTTTAATTTGCGCGCTACCACCAACTCTTGAAACAGAAATACCCACATTAATGGCTGGGCGAATTCCAGCATTAAATAAATCTGTTTCTAAAAATATTTGACCATCTGTTATAGAAATGACATTGGTGGGAATATAGGCTGAAACATCTCCAGCTTGCGTTTCAATGATTGGTAAAGCCGTCAGCGATCCGCCCCCTTTTACTTGGTCTTTAATACTCGATGGTAAATCATTCATCTGCTGAGCTATTGCATCATTATTGATGATTTTAGCGGCTCTTTCTAACAAACGAGAATGTAGATAAAAGACATCTCCAGGATATGCTTCTCGACCGGGGGGTCTTCTCAATAATAAAGACACTTCTCTATATGCCACGGCTTGCTTGGATAAATCATCATAAACAATCAATGCTGGTTTCCCTAAATCCCTAAAGTACTCTCCAATGGAAGCTCCAGCAAAAGGGGCATAAACTTGCATAGGGGCAGGATCTGATGCTGAAGCAACAATCACCGTAGTATACGCCATGGCACCATACTCCTGAAGCGTTTTGACAATGGAAGCAACGGTGGATGCTTTGAGTCCGATAGCCACGTAGATACAATATACGGGTTCACCAGAATCATAAAATTCTTTTTGATTCAATATGGTATCAATACAGACTGTTGTTTTTCCAGTTTGTCGGTCTCCAATGACTAATTCTCTTTGCCCCCGACCGATGGGAATCATTGAATCAATAGCCTTTATCCCCGTTTGTAAGGGTTCGTTAACGGGTTGTCTGTAGATCACACCGGGAGCTTTTCGTTCCAGCGGCATTTCATATAATGGGCCTTCAATGGGTCCTTTTCCATCAATGGGACGTCCTAAAGTATTAACAACACGTCCTATCAATCCTTCTCCCACTCTAATAGAGGCAATCCGTTTGGTCCTAGTGACTTTATCTCCTTCTCTGATTTCAATAGAAGGTTCTAAAAGGACCACTCCCACATGATCAATCTCTAAATTGAGGACCATTCCTTCTACCCCGCTTTCAAATTTGACCAATTCCCCATATTGAGCTCGAGAAAGACCAAATACTCTTGCTATACCATCCCCCACCTCAAGAACCAATCCGGTTTCTTCCATTTTTTGAGAAATATCAGCATCTTTTAATTGAGATTTAAGAATCGATGATATTTCAGATGGTTTTATCTTTTCCATGTTTATGTTATAAAATTAAGCTTGAACTATTGTGTTTTTAATGTCTTTGACTTTGTTGGCAATACTCGCATCATATTGTAAATCTTTGAAATTTATAATAAACCCTCCAATAATTTTTGAATCGATCCGATTATTCAATTCTACTGGACCTTTGACGATTTTATTGATGGTTTCATGAACTTGGTTTATTAAAGTTTCATCGAGTTTAATGGCCGTTGTAACATTCACTTTAATTATTCCTTTAGCTTGGTAATCTATTTTGATGACTTGATTTGAAATTTCTTGTATAATGTCCAATCGATTATTAAGAGCCAAAAGATCGAACATTTTTAATGCGATTTCTGATGGATTTTTTATCAATTCAAGTAATATCTCTTTTCTCTTTTGTAAAGAATACGGTGAAAATTTCAAAAGTTGTCGTAACTCAACAGATTCATTGACTAACTGGTATAAGAACTCACATTCCGAAATAAATGTAGAAGTCTTGTTTTTTTCTACCGCAAAGTCATAAAATGCTTTTGCATACCGTATGGCGACAATAGATGATTTCATTTAGTTCAAACTGATCTCTTTTAATAAATTTTTAATCAGTTTTTGCTGCTTTTTTTGATCTGAAAGATCATCTTCCAATACTTTTTTTGCAATTAACACCGCAATTTCACCCACATGACCTTTTAAATCCGAAAGTGCATTTTGCTTTTCAGCTTCAATATCACTATAGGCATTTTGCAAGATTTTTTGAGCTTCTAATCTAGCTTCTTCTTTCGCTGAATTGATGATTTTAGCACTAGAATTATTGGCTATTCGTAATATTTCATCACGCTGTTGATAGGCTTCTTTGAGAACTTTTTTATTTTCCGATTGAAGATCTGCCATTTCTTTTTTGACTTTTCTCGCTTCATCAAGCGATCCTCTGATGGTCTCTTCACGTTGTCTTACTGCTGAAAGTATTGGCTTCCATGCATAACGCTTTAAAACAAAAAGGATAATTAAAAAAATCAGCGATTGCCAGAAAAACAGACCAATCGAAAATTCTGTGATCAACTTTTCCATAAAAGTCTAATCCCGTTAAGCCAAGAAGAGAGCTGCAAAACCAATACCTTCAACCAATGCTGCTGCAATGAGCATGGCAATATTGATTTTACCAAATGCATCGGGTTGACGACCAATAGCTTCAGTAGCTCCCCGACCTATAGCGCCCACACCAATACCCACACCGATAACGATGAGACCGGCACCTACGATTTCTGGAATTTCCATAATAATTATTTATTTAAAGATTGTTAATATGATTATTTAATGTTTTTCAGCGACTGCAAAACCAAAATAGACTGCAGAAAGTACAGTAAACACATAAGCTTGTAAAATAGCCACTAATATTTTGAGGTTAGCAATGACAAAGGAGAGTAAAAACCCCATCCCCTTGGCGAATATACCATCAAAGACAAAAATCAGACTGATTAGAGTCATCAAAACAATATGACCAGCCGCCATATTGGCATATAGACGCACCATGAGTGTAAATGGTTTGATAAACACACCCAATAATTCAATGGGCATCAAAACGGGCCTGATGTAATAAGGGACCCCAGGCATCCAAAAAATATGAGCCCAGTAATTACGATTTCCTTTAACATTAGTGATGATAAACGTGATAATCGCCAAACAAAAAGTCACCGCGATATTACCAGTGACATTAATGCCAAAAGGAGATAATCCGATGAGATTTAAAATGACTATAAAAAAGAAGAGTGTCAACAGATAACTCATAAATCGATGGTGATGTTTTTCACCGATACTCATAATCGCAATTTCATCTCTGACAAACAAAATAATTGGTTCTAAAAACCTTCCCAAACCGGTGGGCATCAAGTCATTCTTTTCATACGATTTGGCATGTTTATAAAAAAACCAAAACATCAATAAGCTAACCAAAACTATGGAGACAACACTCTTGGTAATTGAAAAATCTATTGGTCGGTAGTTGGTAACTTTCCCTTCTTGGTCATAGAGAATTTTTCCTTCTGCATCGGTTTGATAAATTCTACTATGATACACTTTATAGTGTTTGCCTTTTGCCGGAACTATAGATTTTCCATGTTTAAACTTGGATGAAGAAAAACTGATTAATCCGACATCACGATCCCATAAAATCACCAAAAGCGGTATGGAAAGATACACTTTTTCACCTTGCCGATCCGTGTAGCTGAATATATTAAAATCATGATTATCCAATATATGGTGTTGTATATACGCTTCGATTTCAGCCTTGTAGTCCTGGCGCGTTTGAGGATTTTTTGATGATGCAAAAACTTGGCTCGAAGTCAACAAAACGAGAGCCAAAAAATGATAATAAATTTTGATTCTCCTCAGTGGATTACTCAAAACAAAAGCCTTTTTTAATGGCGGTGCAAATGTAATATATCAGACTAAATTTTTAGAAATCTTTTTACCTTTCTAATTTTGAAACTCCTAGAGTTTTTGATGATTGTATAATCGTTAAACATCTCAAATCATTTTTAAATTTTACTGGTTTTTTTATGCTATTCAATAAGTTATCTATTGACTGAATAAGGCTTGGATGATCTTTTTGTTTATTGTTTCAATTTGTCAAAAAGAAAAATCAAGATTTATAAATCGAACTAGAAAATCTGATATTGATTTTAAAAACACATATCACTATACCAGTGATTTCAATCCAAATATGTTCTGAAATTTTTATAATTTGGTGGTGATTGTCGCATTAAGAGATATCAACATGATGGATAGATATCTATTTTAATACGAAGCAAAATTGGTAATAATTTATGTTAAACCAAGGATAATTGGGAATTTCTCGATTTTACTGAAAAGGTTAGCATTGTTTCTCAGTGAGTTTAGTCTACTGACATAGTTTTCTCTGACATCAATGGGGATAGGCATCTGTACGAACTATTGTTCTGTATTACCTTTTTATTGATCGTCTTTATCATTGGACTATTCACTAAAACTCTCCACGAGAAAAGAAATTTTTAGATGCGCTTCGACAAAAAGCCATTTTAAACCAAATCATCGCCCAGCTAGCATCCTAGTTATTTTTTTGAAGAGAAAATCAGAAAGAAAGTGGCCTAAATCACAATCTGTCGCTTATTGAAATATCATGATTGGAGCGAATCATATTCTCAAAAAAGATATCCGCTTTAGGTGTAATTTTTAATTAATAAGGAATAATGAAAAAATTTTACTCTAAAAAATAAAAACACTTTCGATTTTATTTACCATTATTCATTATCTTTTTTACCTCTCGTTTTAATAACTCTTTGTTAGGAAGGTATAGCTTATACTTAGAAACAAACAACTGATTTGTAATACCTGTCGTTGCGTATTCAACCAAGATATCGTTTTTATCTGCTCCTAGTACAATCCCTATGGGTGGGTTATCATTTTCTATATTCTCTTCAGAAGTAAAATAATTGAGATACAAATTCATTTGTCCGATATCTTGATGATTCACTTTTCTATTTTTTAAGTCAATCAAGACAAAACACTTAAGAATATGGTGATAAAAGACTAAGTCTACATAAAAGTGATTATTATCTAACGTTATGCGATATTGTTTACTGACAAATGCAAAGCCTTTTCCTAATTCTAAAATTACTTGACCTAATTGATTAATGATTGCTTCTTCCAAATCTTTTTCAAACCATTGATTTTTTTCTGGAATTTGTAAAAACTCAAAAATATATGGGTCCTTTATGATATCCTTAGGATTTTTTGCTAGTTGTCCTTTTTGTGATAATTCTATAATACTGCGTTTGTTCTTACTAAGTGCTAATCGCTCAAATAAAGATGATTTTATTTGTCTTTTGAGTTCTCTAACCGACCAATTTTCTAATTGAGATTGTTTGAGATAAAAAGAAAATGCCAACTCATCTGTGATGCTCAATAATTCAACATAGTGAGACCAAGATAATTTGCTAGACACTGTCTGGCAATTTGGAAACCTTAAGTAGAATAAACGCATATTTTGTATGTTCGAACGGCTAAAACCTCTTCCATGTTTTTCTTTAAGACCTCTTGAAACAGAGTCTATCAATGCCATACCATATTCAGCTTTTTTCTTTCCTCTTTGTTCATACTCTATCAAATACTTTCCGATATTCCAATATGTTTTTACCAAAATATTATCAACTTGTTTTAAAGCAGTGTATTTAGCCCCCTTAAGTAACTCTCCAATATCATTGACCAAATCTTGATGCGTGTGATGTAACTTGCTCATGGAATAAATCATTGATTAATTCAAAAATAAGAACAACATTTGTAGAATAGAACCTTTTTAAGAAACCGAATCAAACTATAAGGAATTATACAAAGTGCCAAAGGCTGATTTAGATTTTGAAAAAACTATTTTAGAATAAACTTCTAACTATCTGATTTCTTTCTATTACAAGATTCGCATAACATTTGAAGATTACTAAAAATGGTTCTTCCCCCTTTTGATCGAGGCGTGATATGATCGCCATGAGATTGATTAAATGGAGAATTACAATTTTCCTGTTTACAAATCCTATTTTCCCCCTCAAATTTTTTATTTTGTTCTTTCCATTTTTTTTGCTTTTCAGATTTTGAAAAACTTGTTTTATTAATATACTTCCTACTTTCTATCGTTTCACCTTCTAAAATATATTGATATATGCCTTTGGGAATTTGAATAAACGGATATTCCGTATTATCCACCCCATCTTCTTCTTTTTCATGCATTTTAAAAAGAGAGTGCAATCTTGTTTGAGTGTGTTTTGAATCATAGTGTTTTTCATGGTATTGATGCCAAAGTTCTCCCCAATCTATGGTTGTTCTAACCTTTTTATCAATGGCTATATTGGCTCCAAAAATTTTTTCTACCCAGTTTAGTAGCTTTCGATACCAATCCCATAATTCTTTTGCGGACTCTTTATTTTGATTTTTAGCCATGAACGCATTGATGGCATCGTCTTTATCATTAATATGCCATGAAATAGCGATTTCAAGATGCTTCTGTCTTATCCTATCGCGACCAGGCATTAACTTATTGCAATCTTCGGCATGATTTCCTCTTGCCGTAAAATATCGCTTGGCACTATTTACCCAAGAACCACTATAAATGGCATTTCTTAATTCTTGGTCACTTAATCTTTCAGAGCCAGTATTAATGGTCTTAAACCAATTCATTTTATCATCATAGTTTCCTTTGCATATAAAAATCATTAATCTATAGTCTAAAATTTTCTTTTGGTTGGTATCGTCTAAATTGAAAAAATAATTTTCAGCATCGCTGATTTTTATACTAAAACTTCTATCGACTACATACTTACAAATTGTAATTATTCGTTGTTGTCCGTCCAATAACTCATATGTTCCGTCTTGTTTTTCTGCCCAATAAAAAACGCCAATTGGCAATTCATTATAAATCGAATCAATTAATTTTTTTTGAAATTCAAGATTGTTTTCATGGATGTATTCTCGTTGGTATTGTGGCCTAATGTCTAAATTACCACCAAAGCCTCTGATACCGCCATGTTCATCAATTTTATAGCCATCTATGATCTCCCTAATTTCTATGGTTTTATGTTCAATTCGTATCATAACTCAGGATTTTTGTTTTTGATTAGAATTCTTCGATATGTTTTTTCACCATTAATCTCTCCAACTATTGGGGATCTATCAACTTTATCAAAAGTCTTTTGAACACCTGTCTCCCATTGACTACCCCCCCCCCTTAAATTTAGTTATTCCATCCTTGTAACCCACTCTATAATTTGCTACATCGGTTGTTCCAACGATCTCAAATTGCTTGGAATTGTATTTGGTAAGAAAAGTGATTGGTACACCCATATACCCCCCCCCAATTTTTTGGGATATTATTGACCCTACTAACCTCTATGGCGTCGTAATTATCATAATGGGGATATGCTTGTTGAGTGTATTCTTTGTTAAGGTATAAGAATTCATTACGCTTATTATGTTCAATATTTGTAAACCAAACAACATTTCCAAATTTCTGAAAATGTTTTTTTCTGTCATGACAATATTTAGCTTTAGGGTTATTTTCTTTAACCTCAAATTCTTTAACGCTATTTACACCCAACCATATATCGTTACTTTTAATAACAGGAAATATTTCTTTATATGTAATTGCATTTTGGGAGCCTATAATCAAAAACTTTTTGTTGTATTTAGTCAATTGAGATACATATTGTCTGAATAGTGAAAAAGGGGGATTGGTGCACACAATGTCGGCTTGTTTTAATAATTCAATACATTCTTCACTTCTAAAATCGCCATTCCCATCCAATGCCTTAACCTCTATTTCTTCAGAATCAGGCCTGCGATTACCATCTCTATCCCCTTTGTATTCAAGATAAATGGCTTTTTCTACATCGTGCTGGCTAAATAAATCTCGTTGTTGATTTTTATAACACGTGGCAATCAGTTTTTTTAATCCCAAATGTTCAAAGTTTAATGAAAAATATCTGAAAAAATTGCTCACAGTAGGGTCATCACAATTACAATAAACTACTTTGTTTTTGAAGTGGTGCTTATAATGTTGTAACTCCGCATTGATATCTTCAAATTGCGTATAAAACTCATCATTGATTAGCCTTCTTGCTCTCTGTAAGTTTTGGTTTTTACTCATATTTTAACCAATGAGTTTTTGATAAATCAATTGCTTTCCCATGACACTTTAAATTAAAAGTTAACCCAATGAATCCCATCATAATTTCTCAATTAAATCAATCTACCAATGCTTTGGCATCCCTATCCAATGGCTTAATGTACCTCCCAATGTACATACCAATACTTTGTTCGATACGCAGTATACAAGTTTACTTTTGTTTGCTTTTTTAATTTCCTCCATGTTGAATGGATTCTATAATGGTTTTGACTATTAAAAGAGGCCCAAGTTACAACTTAGTCGACTAATCAAAATCTGTGAAATCACTTTTTACATACTAATGATTTTAATTCTATGTGTCTTATGAAATCACATTTTTTCTAAACCATCTATTATGTTAGATTCTTTATGGAAGTCTTATAGAAATACTAGCACCATGAGTTATTGAAAAAGAGAGAACACTGATTCAAAATATTTTTTGAAAATATGGTTTCAACCTAGCAAAACATTCGTAGCATGGATTTCATTTTATTGGACACCAACAATTTTGTAAGGTTCCCCAAAAATAGAAGCATTCTAAAATAGAGCTTGATGAACTATTTTAATTTAACATGCAACTATTGAACAGATGAAAAAAATCAAATTTTCAGAATCACAGATCGTCCAGATCTGATCTCTCCACAAGAGAGCCAAACGGTGCAAGAGATCTGCCGAGAGTATTCCATCCCCGTCACCACACCTTCTACCGATGGAAATTCAACTATGGCGGGATGAACCAGAACCAACTCAACGTCCTAAGACCGACCAAAGCAGCGTGATCTGATGTCAAGCAGATGGTTGCCAATCTCGCTCTTGAGCATCAGGCGTTAAAACGTTTATTAGAAAAAAAGTGGTAAGGCCTGTCGATTGGTCACCTGAAGCCTATCGGTTTATGACTATCGATTAATTCAACTCAATATCTGATGATTTGGGATGAAAAAGATCGCCTACAACAACTCAGGGATTCTTTGAATCCGTTCTGAATGGGTTTCTATTTCTTCTTCCTGGAACAGTACTCTTGGTATTCGTCAAGCATTTGTTTGTATCGGAAAACCCGGTATTGGAGATATCCTTCTCGATCGTCCATGAGTGAGGCATAACCATCATATGCTTCTTCTGTAATCAAAGGCATGGTTTGGATGGTTTGACGAATTTCTCTGAGATAAGCCTCTTCATCCATACCTTATAACACTCAAAACCGCTTTCATCGCCGTTGGGATCCGGCTTGGGATATTGATCACATTGATCGCGCAGTTGGGTATCATTGAATGTCTTGAGCGCCTCTAGTTTCACTAGTAATTCCGCTCGATATGTTTCGGTTGGATTAGTTTTACAATGGACCAACAAAAGTAGACTAAGGGGGAGTAACCACACTATTTTATCTAGAACCTTCGGGTTTCTGTGCAAAAATAATTCCCTTCTCTTTTGATGCTTCTAACCTAAATAGAAAACTTTGGAGATCCCGATCATTGGAGTGTCTTGTCGTATTTTTACGAAAAATCGAAGCATTATGATTGAACGAGGTCCAGCCAAATATTTTCATGGTCGACATCAAGAAATTAATGATTTTCAACATCTCATGCTTCAAACCGTTCATCGGGGCATCGGTAGTAGTGTTCTCCTTCAAGGTCCACCAGGGGTCGGAAAATCTGCCTTGATTCATGAATATCGAAAAATAGCTCAAAACAATCATTGGCATGTCATTCGGTTGACCAACCGTTCGTTATATGATGCACAAGAATTATTTCGACGAATCACTCAAAATAAAAATGCTCAAGACATTCAAACCACCTATGGCATCGATCTCAAATTGTTCAAAGTGGCTCTAGAATCTCAAACATCAAAAGAGACAGATTACTTGAATGAAGCGATGATTCAATCCAAGCCCACGGTATTATATTTAGATGAAGCTCAAACATTAGGTGGGTTTTTATCCGATGAAAAAAGAGAACGTATTTCTGATTTTTTCAATACCTATCATAATGTAGAATCAAAACATGGTTTTATTCTTTTATTAGGCGGATTGAGCATGACCAAAGAAATACTTCGAACATTTGGTATTTCTCGGTTTAATACGGGTTGTGTTCGTTATTTGCAACGATTAGAACCCGATGCCGAGCAATCGATTATTCATGACTGGCTCACCAAAGAAATCAAAACACCGAGTGATACCACCACTTGGATACAAGAAATTATCAAACGAACCGATCGTTGGCCTCGCCATATTCAATCTTATTGTAATGCTCTTTGTGAATTTTTAGAAGTTGGTGAAACATTAACCAATCAACGATTAAAACAAGTTTTAAAACATGGTGATGATTTAAAACACACCTATTACCAACAACGATGTGATGGATTTCATCGAAAAACTAGAGCATTCATTGCTTCTACCGTGAAACAATTACCTGAACAATTTGATATGGAAGAGTTGATTGCATTATTTTCTAAAACCCTATCATCAGAAAAGGCTAGTGATTTATATCAAACCGTTCTATCAAAAGGAATCGTTCATATGGATCAACAGGGGATTTGTTCGGTTCCGATCCCTTCCTTACGGTCCTTTTTAATTGATCAATATGGCCCAGCCATCAGACAAGCCCCCTCTTTGGGACGATCTCGATGATTTTTTGACACCTCATGGGTGATTAGCCATTGTTTGGGGTGCTTCGATGAAATCCCCATCATTCATTATTCAATGCTTTGGTGTTGACTGTTGAACCCCCACCCGTTTTTATCACATCCTCTCCAAGGCATTAAAACCGTTACTCTTTAAGGCTATCGTCTAAAACACCCTATTTTGAAATGGATGGAAGGCTAGAAACTGTTACCGTTTGGGGTCTGCCGTAAAATGGTATCTTTGTGGTCAGACCTGCTATTGTTAATGAGAATTTTCTATACTCGAGTTTCCACACTCGAACAGACGGACCAACGTCAATTAAATGATGCTGAAAAGTTTGATTATATCATTCGAGACAAGACTTCGAGATTGATGCCTTTTTGGGAACGCCCAGGAGGAAAACAAATCAAAAAATTAAAAGAACTTCATATCCATTCGATGGATCGATTGGGAAGAAATACGGTGGATGTGTTGACCCGCTGGGAATAATTTACCCATCAAAATATTCGGGTGATTTGTCAAAAGCCCACTATTCAAAATCTCGATGAAAAAGGACAACAAGATATTTCATCAAAATTATTGCTTGAAATCTTGGTGAGCATGTCTTCTTTTGAAATATCGATGATGAAAGCTCGGCAAAAAGAAGGCATTGCCAAAGCCAAAGCCCTGTCCCCATGGAAATATATGGGAAGAGGCATCGGTTCGGTGGAGACCACTGAAAAATTTCTGAGTAAAGAAAAAAATCAAAAAATCAAATCCTTGCTCAACAAAGGAAAATCTTTTCGAGATATTGCCCATCGATTATCTACTTCTCATGCCACGATTCATAAAGTAAAAAAACGACTTCAAGAAAGCTCTGCATAAATCAATGGCTCCATGAATAAAAAACTTTTCTCCCATTACTTCTTTTAGTTGGAAAAATTCATTGATGTGGTGAGTCATGAAATCTCATATCATTCCGAAATTTATTTTAAGACGTTTTACAGAGAATCCTAAGAACAAGGGCAGTTTGTTGTTTCTTTATCGAAAGGATTTGAAAGAAATCAAAAAAAGGCATCCGAACAATTGTTTTTGGGAAGAGAATCATTTCATAACTCCGACACTGGATGAAAATGATGGGAATAAGAACTCCAAAGAAGTAGAAAGTAAGTTATCTGCAGTAGAAAGTCAAATGGCCAAGATAACTTGTGAAATCAATAGATCCATTGCCATACATCATCGCACCACCATTCCACTAGAACCGATAAAAATAACAACAATAAAACGCTATTTATTGAGCTCTAGTTTAAGATCTCGCTACAGCGATAGGTATATGAAAATGAGAACCATCAATGAAACGATTCCTTTAAGAGAAATGCTTCATCAAGCAGAACTAGATGGTTTTCATACCCCTCTCATAGAAATGACAAACAACTTAGTCTCAAGAGAGGATTTTAATGAATTATTAACAAGAGGTGTGCGAACACAGATGAATGATCCCGATTGACTACGTAAAGACCTATTTAGTAATGAATTTTTGAAGAACCGGGTTCTTTCATTTCTTTATAATCCAAACAATGATTTTATCATTGGCGATGGTGGGGTGATCAAGGACTTTCCAAACCATCAAAGACGAGATCATCAAATCCACCATTATTTACCCATTTCTAAAAGCATCATGATTCGTTGCATAGAAAAAGGCATCCCTAGTAAAGTTCATGTTGTGAAATGAGAAAAAGTGTTTCGGCTGAATAAACTGTGTTTTAAACAAAGTATCAAAGAAATAGCGGGCAGTTCAGAAGAAACGATGAGCACCTTATTGGCATCCTTCAGTCTATGATGGCTTTGAATGGCTAAGGCACCAGCAATAATGTTCTAAATTCTTACTCAATCTAATTGGGAGTGATTTGTTATTTGATCCAAACTTTGTTTGGCAAACTTGTAAAATTCAAGACTTTTATAGCATTCGATTTTGTATTCAATGACAAATCATTTTAGTTTTTACTAGAGCCGATATATTTACGTATTCTATCATGGAACAATATTTAAAAACCATTTATGACATTTATAATCGGCTTTCAATAGAAGAAAAAGAGTATTTCTTTCCAGGACCAAAACTTGTACGGGTTGATCATAACAGCCCTCAGTATCTGATTTTGGGAATCAATTCTTCAAATTCTTATAAACAACATGCCGAATTTTCAAAAGAAGTTTGCGATGATTTGAGTGAACTATATCGTTTGAGATTAAATGGATATAAAAAAGAGTCTCAAGAACAATTTAATGATTTTTTGAGTTTCAAGAACTTTGAGCAACATAAAGAACACATCTGTAAACTTGAAAAATTAGCACGTATATATCATAACCATTATGAGAGGCATAGAGATTTTGCTGAAAAATTGGGACTATCGAAAGAGCATTATGCTTTTTTTGATCTTTTGCCATTATGGGAAGTCAGCCAAAAACTTTTATTGCGGAAATTTGAAAAACATCCCAAATTGAAAAAAAAGCTTCTTAATGAATTCCTTAAACTCATCGATAGAAATCAATCGATTGAAGGACTATTATTTTTTAACCGCCAATCGTATGAAGAATTTTCAAATATGAATAAACCACGTGAGATGAGTTACCAACTAGAAGAAAAATATAGAGTTCAGAAGAAATTTCAGAAAAACAATTCTTATCCGTGGGCTATTCTTGAGGGATCTTTATTACTCAAGGGAGTACGAAAAATAAAAGTTTGGTGTTTTGGATTAGTCGCCAGCTATCGATTTATAGAAAAATATGAAAAAGAAATAACGTACGTAGCCGATGAATTCAAGCATAAATTTAAATGATGATTTTAAGTGTTTTGAATCCTTGAAATGATTTTGCTTATGATTTATGATTAAACCGTTTAAAATAAGGGAAGTATGTACCAAAGTGGCAAAAATTATTATCTATATGGACTGTTTTGATAATCTTGGTTTTCTAGAACTCTTTTTTATTTTCAAAAAGTGTCTTTCTTTTTTCTTTTTCTGGCAAATATTCACGAAGAAACCAAGACTGCATGGAAGGTACTGGTACGCTATAATCTCTTTGTTTCGTTTCGTGAATCATTCCAAAATGCAATCCTTGATTCAATAATGCTTGAGCTTTTTCTTTATCGAATGATTTTTCAAAATGATGGATAAGAGATGCATGAGAAAATAAAGTTTGTTTCGTTTGGGACAAAAAAGAGGCAAAGGATTCGCACACCTCTTTCGGCCAAACACGAGTTCGGTGATCGTAATAGGTTTCTTTTGCTTTCAAGCCGTTTTCCAATACAATTTGAAGTCCTTCTTCATTCAATGTTTTACCTTGTTTCTCAATGTATTCAACCAATTCCATTCCATAAGATGCGATATGGACTGGCCATTGATGAGTCTGTTGACTGATTTCATCTAGCCAATGATGAAAATTCGATTGATTCGGAGAAAGACCTGCTTTTTGAATCATCCAATCTCGTAAAATTTGTCGTTCGGCTTTTTGATCTAATGATTCTAAAGCAATGATCGATTTGGATGCAAATCTAGAAATCCCATATTCAAACACAATATCTCTAGTTCGACCTAAACCATTCATAAAAAAAATGATCGGGTTTTTAGCTTTTCCCCTTACATTATGTAATTGATCTAAAACTGTTTCAAGAGTGTGTTGAGCTTCCCTTGATAAACGATTACTTCCTAATGTTTGAGCCTCATCTAAACCAACAATCGTTGGTTTGGATACCGCATTTAAGGTTTTGATCAATGTTTGTCGATCGAAATCGATTTTAATCTTTACGCTGACAGAATCAACACCTAAAGGAAACTCTATTTTTCGTTTTTCCCAAAATTTCCAAAAAGGTTCTCGGCCTAATCGTTGACGAAATCTTTTAAGGTCTAATAAGTCAGCAATGTCAACACGAACCACACGCCAACCTTGTTGTTGGGCTAATTCATAACACTTTTCCGATAAGGTCGTTTTCCCCGCACCTGGTGGGCCTTGAATCAAAAAAGAAGTGCGAGAGTTCTCTTTTTCTAATTGGTTTTTGAAAAACTCAAATTGTTTGATTTCTTTTTGTCGCCCATGAAAAATGTCATTTTTTCCTCGATCTAAAGCCATCGATTAAGGTTTTGGCTTTGCTTCACTCCTATCTTCACGAAAGACATCACTCATTACCGCATGCACTTTTAAGCGTAATGCTAAAGGAATCTTTTCGTCATTTGGTAATGATTCAAAAGGTAATTTTTCGCTAGGTTCTTTCGCCATGATTTGATTTTAAATGACGAAATTAGAAAAGTTTCGTTAAAAGCCATTATCGACCCATATCGCTTATGAAATTTGAGTTAAGATCTTTGGATACCTCTTAATGTTGGTTCTTGAAACCATAGTTCTCTGATTCGGTCAAGAATTGATTGTGCTTGTGGTTCGTGTTGACATTGCTCATAACGTGAAAGCACGGTCAGAGGAACCGAAAAGCGAATAATTTGAATAAATTTTTCTTTTGATTTTAAGGGTTCTTTCTTTTTTGTTTTACGTTTTAAGATATGATCGATAGGTTTATCGGCTTGTTTGATACGGCTAATATCGATAGAAAATTGTCGATTTAATCTTTCTACTTTTTGTGTTTTTTTCATCTTATTCCTTGTGCCGTCTTATTTTATTTTTGATTGTAAAATATATTGTAATTCATAATGTATTTGCCAATATAAAATTTATAATTATGAGTATACGTTTATTCGATGTTTGGGATCTTGCCAAAGAAAACAAAAAAGCAATGCCGTTTATTTACTGATGTTTTAATTCCAAGTGGTCAGTTCAAGCATGAAACTTAATGTATCAACGCCATCAAATTGTTACATCATTTTAGAGCTAGATATGCAGAAGTTGTTCAACGAGGATTGATCAAAATCGAGTATAAACATGGTGAGAGTTATGATGGTTATTATCTGAGTACGCCCGATATTAGAGATATTTTGAAAAAAGACTATAAGGATGGAAAAATAAAATTCTGCACCAAGACTTATTGGATTATCCGAACTGATATGGGGGAAGCTCTATAATATTTGTTGTTGAAAAATGAAAGCAAAATCAATTAAGCTATTTAGCCTCCTTCGTCTTGTTCTATGGACAACTTGTAAGGAAAAAAAGAAAATTAAATAATTCAAGTCAATAGAAGTTATAGTACATGAAACAGATTGCGTAATGACCCATTGATGATAAATAAAGAAAAATGAAAAAATATATTGGAGTTCCTCATATTAAAATTCAAGGAATAGCTTTAGTTAGTGATTCTAATCCCCATTTAATTAATTTCTATCAATCGATTCTAAACCAAAATCTAAAAAACCTAAAAAATAATTTTAGTTAAGCGTATAAGTCCCATTGAAAACCCCTCCCATCCATGATGATATCAAGCGGCTATTGAACGCATGAGTTCCAGCCGATCCTATCGATGGATTTCAGAAGAGGTTTTATCATCTTGGTTTGATGACCCAAGCACCCATGGAATCACCAACGAATCGATCGGTTATAGGTATCTCTAAGATGGCATTGACGGAGGAAAGCCAAGCATCGAATGCCCCAGCGAGTCCAACAGCCCCAGGTACTCCCTGTGGATGTTCCTATCACCTGGCATGCCGATGTCATGCACGATACACTTTCTTCTAGAAAAAGTTTTCGGGTCTTCAATCTCATGGATGATTATCATCGAGAAGCCTTGTGATGTCGCATCGATCCATCACTCTATGCGAAACAGATCGTCCAAGAACTCGATGTTTTGATGGCATGGCGAGGAAAACCTGAGACGATCCGTGTGGATCATGGCCCTGAATTCATCGCTCATCATTTCAAAGACGGGGCCAAACAAAGAGGCATGACCATGGGTGATATTCCACCTGGCAAGCCCACGTTAGAATACCTTGATGGAACAATACCATGGATCCATGCGAAAAGAGGTATGGGATACCAATCTATTCGAATCGCTAGATAGGGCTCGAGAAATCACCAAGCAGTGGTGATGGCAATACCATAACCGACGTCCACAGGCTGGTCTGAAAAACCAGCCCCCTATGGCGTTTTCGGATCAGCATGGGACATCGAGATGTCCCACGCTGACTATAGATCATAAAGAAAAAAACTATATTTCGGAGCGCTTGGGTTTAGGGGAGTAGCACATTAACAGAACAATATGTACAACAACAATTAAAAACTATAGGATATCTTCCAATTTTTTATTGGTCGGCCAATAGAGCCAATGCAGAAGTAGATTTTGTCATACAATATTCAGGAAAAGTAGTTCCTATTGAAGTTAAAGCTTCCGAAAATTTGCAAGCCAAAAGTCTTAAATCTTTTAAAAAACGTTATATGCATTCACTACCTATTAGAACTTCAATGTCCAACTACAGAAAACAAGATGACTTAATCAATGTGCCTTTATATGCCATAAATTCAATACGATCAATCATTGAAGAAGCTAATAGTAACTCTTGATCGTAATATTTACTTAGGGAACATATAGCTAGTAGAATCCCTTTATTGATAAAATTTAGAACACCCTATACTATCATATCGCATATCCGAGTATTAAAAACCCAATAAGACTAACCAAACCACTAAGTAGTACATAAGGCAATTGAGTGATGGCATGAGCCATATTATTACAACCTGAAGCACTAGCGCTCAGCACGGTTGAATCACCATAAAAACAAGCATGTGACCCAAAAGTTCCGGCGCTTATCACCGAACCTATTGCCAATAATGTGTTGACCTCTAAACTGTGAGCAAGTGGAAGAATAATCGGAAATGAAATAGCATAGACTCCCCAAAAAGAACCCGTCGCAAAAGCAATCAAACTGAGTGAAACAAAAGCCAAACCCGGTAATAATTCTTTGGTTAACACTGGAGAGACCACTTCAATGATGTAATTGGTCAATCCAAGACCATCATTCACTTCCTTTAATACAAAAGACATCAAGACAATGGCCAAAGCATAAATCATGCTTTTGAATCCCTTAAAAATACCTTCTATAGACTGAAGAAGTGAACTAACTTTAAAAATGCTATAGTACAAAACGGTAAAAAACAAAGCAAATAAAATGCCTTTTAAGGCATCAATATCAAAAAATATCGTGGCCCCTATTAAGACAATAATCGGCAATATAAAATATGCTATTTGGGGATTTTTGATTTCATGAGACTTAACAATAATATCAATGGATTGAGATCCTTTAGGAACTAACTCACCGCTTTGAGCTCTTATTTCTGATTTTTTCATGGGCCCTATCAATGGAATCCAACCTATTGAAACCAAAGGAACTAATAGGACGGCAATCCAAGCATACAGTATAAATGGAATGATTTGAAAATATAATTCTATTCCTTGTCCAACCGCTACTAACTCCTGGTTTTCTAATAATCCTGAAATAAAAATAGCCCATGTGGATAGTGGAATTAAAACACAGATAGGAGCTGCCGTTGAATCGACAACATATGCTAACATTTCTCTTGAAACTTTGTATTTATCGGTAAGTTTTCTCATGGTACTTCCAACAGTTAACGCATTTAAATAATCATCAATAAAAATGACTAACCCCATCATCCAGGTCGTAATCAATGCACTTTTCCGTCCTTTTACAAGTCGAAGCATCATGGTAGAAAAAGCTTTGGTTCCTCCAGATATTGTCAGCAGAAAAATCAATGAGCCAAATAATCCACAGACCAATAAGACCCATCCGATGGTGGGGTCTTGCATGACAGAAAGCAGGGTATCAGTCGCTATAGAAAAAAATCCCGTTGGGGACAAAATAATAAATCCTAAAAGACAGCCCCCCAATAGTGATTCAAAAGTTTTTTTACTCCATATGGCCAATCCAATAACTAGAACTGTTGGCAATAAACTGATAAGACCATAATGATCCACTAAAGTATCTATTGAGATTTTTTTAAATAGGGATAAACAGTTTCAAATACAATTTCTTCAATGCGATAAAATGATGAATTGATACCGTATGAAAATTTTTGTTTTTTTCCATTGGTAAGAAACACAATGCCTGTTTGTGATTCTATATCAAGATAGAAATCACTGAGCAGTCCATAAGCAATTCCAGGATGTCCCACCATGTTCAATCTAGGAAAAACAATGTCTTTTCCTAGCTGGTTAGTCAATATATGAATTCCCAAACCATATGCATTGAAAAATCCATCCCATGTTTCCCCATTGGAATCATCATACGACCATTGAATTTGAAGCATTTGATCCAAACTATCTTTCGATATGATTTGATTTCCATCAACGGTTCCTTGATTAAAAAATAACTGTGCCAATCCAACCAAATCATCTGTTGAAGCTCTTAAATTACCTTGGGGGCCAAACAAAAGTCCATTTTGTCCAAGTTCATATCCATCAAAAATTCTTGGAATAGGTGAATTCTTTCGATAATCATCGACTTGGTTGACCCATTGATGGTCTTGAAATCGATACAACCCTGCCAATGGATAGGTATCGTAAATCTCACTCACATTAAATGATGCCGTGATGTTCAGTGGTTGGAAAATATGCTCTTGGGTATACATATCAAAACGTTGGCCAGTCACCTTTTCAATAACAGAAGCTACTAGTCCCCAAGCGCAATTACTATACGTGAAATAGGTGCCAGGTTTTCTAGTATCAAACATGCTATCCATGTAATATTCTCCACCAACTTGAAATAATTCTGAAAGATGCAATTTCTTTTCAGTCATATGAGCAGCAAAATTTGAATACTTCTCACCATCTCGAATGCTACTAGTATGTGATAGTAATTGGCGGAGAGTAATAGGACTATTGGGATGATTTGGGTTTCTCAATTCCCATCCCAAATACTCTGAAACATCTTCGTCCAAATAGACCAAATCTTGCTCAACCAATTGCATGATTGCCAATGAAGGAATAATTTTAGAAATAGAAGCTATTCGAAATTTGGTGGCCCCATTTAAATTTTCATCGCTATCTGGATGAATAGTTCCTAAATGTTTTTGGTAAGATAACTGACCATTTTCTATCAGTACGACTGAAAGTCCCAATACATCTTGATTGACAAACACTTCATTGAGTTGTTGGTCTAATGGTTCATCAATTATTTGGTCCTGGCTTTTCGATTGATTTCGTTGGCAATTGGTCATCGCCAATAAAATTCCCGGGATTAAAACCTTACTAACAAATTTCGAATACCTCATTTTCTATATCGAAGGTTGATGGATTGTAACGCAATGAATACCCCCTCCCCCAAGGTTAATAGCCAATGCATCAATCATGTATATTTTTCTATTGGGAAATGCTTGCTGTAAAATTTGCTCGGCTTTTATATCTCGTTCTCTGACCCGATCCGGACATTCTCCGCGACAATATTTTTGTCCCAACACAACTTTATTAGCGATGATATAATTTAAATAACTAGCTGCCGCAATCACTTTTATGGTTTGCCCAGTTGGAAATTCAATATCACTTTGATAGTCTAATGTTTTA
Source organism: Flavobacteriaceae bacterium (assembly GCA_965221765.1). Classification (GTDB taxonomy): domain Bacteria; phylum Bacteroidota; class Bacteroidia; order Flavobacteriales; family Flavobacteriaceae; genus Bin25. The sequence continues at coordinate 342,505 of OZ244911.1, read as the reverse complement.
ATATAATCATAAACCTCATCCCCTGGTCTCATATCCATAAAAATAGGATCTGGCATCGGAATTCGAATAATCTCAAATGGATCCCCATTGATATCAGTGGCCTGTTTTAAAATCTCATAGTTTTCTTCTAATCGACGGTGATTTTCTATGGCTATAGGATCCTTCGATGCCAATTGTAAAGAATCAACTTGTGCCAGCAAGATGGTAGAGTCATTGACAAAACGAGCAAATTCATCAATATGACCATTGGTTGTCACTGTTGTGTAGGCTCTAAAATCTTCATTGGTTTCTATAGGACCCAAGAATGTATGTTCATCTTCCTTAAGCCCTTGTTTTAACCAGATAGTTTTTTGAATACCCAGCACGCGTGAATATTCTTCTTCTAATTCATTGAGAGTTAATGTTGGATTACGCTCTGTTTCTACTTTTTCTACTGTAATGAGGACCCCTTGTGAATTAATTTCTCGATTTCCTCCTTCACTGATAATATTAGACTTGATAATTGGTAATTTCAAATGCTCTGCAGCTTTTCGATCAAAGGCTTCTTCCACCAAATTATCTGGATCTGATGAATCCGCATATCCCCATAAATTAAATTCAAAATCAGCAACGCCTAGTTCTCCATCCTCTAGTATGACAAAGACAGGGCCCATATCTCTAGCCCAAAATTGAATTGAAGGAATAAAAGCAAAATCTAAATTATCATGAGCACTAATATGAGGAGATAGATAGCCTAAGGCATCTTTATAAACTAAAGAATCGGCAACCGCTAGTACTACTTTTTGACTTTCAAGGGTTATTTCCAATAATTGACTTACCACTTCAGAATTTGATTCTCCTCGCTTGTGATCATGGGGATTCCATATAAACCAAATGGCTTCTTGTTTTTCGTATTCAGCAGGAGATCTCATCACTGTGATTTCACTAACTGATTCATCACAAGAGATGAATATTATTGAAATAGCTGAAGTAATGACCAGCAAAAGTGAATGGATTATTGTATTGCCTCTCATGGTATTAAATTTCTTTGATGACTCTTTCAATGGCTATTGATAAAATTTCAACCAACTGATCAATTGATTTTTGGTCAAAGGTAAGTGGAGGAGACAAGATAATCATCGGTCCGATCGGACGAACAATCGCTCCAAGGGATTTCGCATACTGGTAAATTTTATCACTCACATCATAAGCATTCTCGTCGAAGATTTCTTTTGTGATTTTATCTTTTACAAATTCAATTCCAATCATAAAATGACTTCCACGAACTTCACCGACAATGGGATATTTTTCTAGTGTTTTTATGGTATTCAAAAAATATGGGTGTAATTGTTGCACATGATGCAACAGCTCTCTCTTTTTTAGAATTTCGATATTGAGCAATCCTGACCAACAAGCCAATGGATGACCCGAATAGGTAAATCCATGAGAAAAATAAGGGTTTGATTTTTTGGGTTGGCTGATGACATCATAAATATCGTCTGAAATCATCGTTGCTCCGAGTGGTATATACCCAGAAGAAATTCCTTTGGCAAGCACTAGTATATCGGGGATGATACCAAAATGACTTTCTGATGCCACCATATGTCCTAATCGACCAAAAGCCGTAACCACTTCATCGGATATATAAAGAATTTCGTAGTGAGAGCAAATTTCTCGGACTCTCAGGAGGTAGTTTTTAGGTGGCACAATAATCCCGCCTGCACCCATGATGGGTTCAGCAATCAATCCACCAATATTTTCAGGACCGACCGATTCGATTTTTTCTTTTAATTCATAGATTAAATAATCACAAAATTGATGTTCTTCAATATCTTTTGGCTTGCGATAACTATAGGGAGCAGAAACTCTCACCGTTAGTTCATTAAGTGGTAAATCAAACCCGATATGGGTTGAAGAGATACCTGTTAGAGCATGAGATAAATAGGTGCTTCCGTGGTATCCTAGATTACGAACGATTATTTTTTTCTTTTTTGGTTTGCCCAATAAATTAAAATAATAATGAATGATTTTGATAGCTGTATCATTGGCCATAGAACCCCCTGTCGAAAAAAATGTTTTATTGATTGGCTTGGATGCATATTGAGCTAGGGTATAAGCCAAATCTGCCGCTGGAGGCGATGAGGCGCCTCCAAATGTGTTATAATATGCCAACTTAGAAGCTTGCTGGGCAAGACCCTGGGCCATTTCTTGGTTTCCATGTCCAATATTGACACACCATAAACCGGCAATAGCATCTAAATATCGTTTGCCTTGATGGTCTTCAATGAAATGATCTACTCCCGATATAAAAATGGTCGATCCTCTTTTCTGAAATAATCGAAAATCAGTATATGGATGTATTAAGTGATTTTTATCTTTTACCCAATAATCATTACTCGGCATGGGGTTTTTCTTCAATCTTGTTAGAAATCAAATGAGGAGTTTAAAATAATAATATTCAAATGACTTATCATAATTCAATTAGTGGCTCCTTAAAATTTATTTTCTCAAATTAGGATTATATCCTTGAGACTTTTGAATAATGCGAATTTCAAAAAAATGAGATGCTGCTAAAAAACTTTTTTTCAAATTCATCATACTGGTCCACTGCATTGGACATCCATCGCCGGCAAAAAACGACGATATTGCCTTGATTTTGTCCTATTTGACTCTATAGTCATTTATTTTTGAGTCGAATAATGGGTTGTGGGCTTCTTATTTCCTTGATGCCTCTTTTTAGGTTGGCTCAATTTGACCACATTAATCACACACCTTATGGATCTCGACATTAGATCGTGAAACCAACAATTTGTTCGTTCCTAGAGTTCGTTACTGATGGGGTTATTTCGTTCTTTCTGTTCCTTGGTCAAGGGCTTGTTGCGATCTCTTTTTTCCATTACCAAGAATTCGCTCTCCACATCCTCTAGGAGTTGGTCATTCTTTTCTGATGGATAATCTTTATCGGCCAACACTCGTCTTCGTTCTTCGACCGAAAGGCCTTCCATCAAAGGCTTGAGACCTTGGGGGTCATGCTCATTGCCGGCCACAGTATGTACCTTATACTAAGTTGCGTTTTGAATTACTTTTTAAATTCATAAAATATTTTTTGTTTTTTAAACTACAATTGGTCTCTAAAACGATAATGAGAGTAAATCAAGTTCATATAATTCAGAAAGCAAATTGATATAAGCATTGCTTCAAGGCAAGACCGATGGCCCCGATCTCAAATGGTTTGATTGGTTGCTCAAAGCCGAGGTATTGATGATGGATGATGTTGGTTTACAGAGACTCCATCGCCACGCTAGAGCGTTTTTGATGGATAGTATCGATGAAGGATATCAAAGCCAGTCGACCATCACGATAGGACAATGACCGGTAGCGGAGTGGCATGGGATTATTGGTGAAGGAACCATCGCCGATGCCTTATGGGACCGCATGGTGAATTCATCATATCGAATCACCCTAAATGGCGAATCATTAAGAAAGTTAAAAAGGGAGCAGGGATAAGAAAAATTTTTTTCGAAAGTGAACCCACCCACAGGGGTGGGTTCACTTGACTTGATTATACAGAACCCATAATAGCTACTAACTCTCCACTTTCGACCTCAAAATTGATTCCTTTCAGAGCATGTAGATACGAATTGCCCATTTTGTAGGATTTGTGGATATCTTCAAGTTTGATCATGGGGTTAGTGGAAACACGAATCTTATTAGATGAAAACAATAGGTTTATTTGGTTATTTTGTCTACCAAAACTATTTTGATATTGATTTGTTACATTAAAAGAAAAAATAAAACCATCTTTAATTAGCGTGTCTCAAAAACGTCCTAGCCAAAGCTTGGATTTCTATCGACGTCATGCCAAAAAAAGCCAAGGTGAGAAAAAGAAGAGGAATCCAAAAGCATTAATTGATGAATCATCGTTTTGCGGTGGTAGACAAACGAATTTGTTTGGGCGATTTTGAAGCGAACGGCATGATTGGTGTGGTCGAATCGATTTCTGTTGGAACCCCAAAATACAACAACTACCGAATCAAAAGTCCATGCGAGCATCCGTTCAAGCGATCCTCGAGAAAACGCGAAAAGTTAGATTACAGTTGATGAAAATCATGAACAAAAAGAATGGTTTGGCATGAATCAAAGACAATCTCATGAAAAAGCCATTCGGCATTGAAATATTCGGAAGTAGAATTGATTCGTTTCGAAAAGAAAAGCAATGTTAGAAGCGGAATCGGAGTGTTGAGACGGTGATTGATTAGAAAGAAAAGCATCAATGATGTTGCCGATCAAAAAACACAAATCATGGAAAATCCAATCAACAGAGGCTTGGGTTGTAATAAATTGTGGAACATGATGTTGTTCATAAAACCATATGTTGGAATGTTCGTATTTTCGAAAATATTCCAATCACTTTCGTAAATTTGACAGAACAATAAAATACGACACACTAAATTTCAAACATGTTAACTATAAAATCAAACTTATGGAAAACTCTTTTTACAAGAAGTGGCTACAATATTTTTCAGTGTCATTTCGGGTCAAGATCTTGAGGACACTCGTTCTTTTCTGTAGTACTTTTTTACTTGGATTAAGTCCAAGTCATTCGTTTTCAAAAGACGCTCATTTGTTGGTCGATTCTCAAGAAAAATTTCTTGAAAAGGGGAGCGTCAAAGCGATGCCCCCCCTATTTTGTACTTGAATCTAACGCCATAGCGTATGAGTCGACGGATGACAAAGCAATTCGGGATAAAAAAGCCAAATTACTCATCCCACTTAAATTAAAAACCTCGCCGAACGGGCTCGTTCCACAAATTCAGATTTCTGGTCAAGTTTTAGACGAAAACAGCCAACCACTTCCTGGTGCCAACATCGTTGAAAAAGGCACCACTAACGGAACGCAAACGGATTTTGATGGTCAGTTTTCAATTTATATTGATAGCCGAGATGCGATTTTATCGGTGTCCTATATTGGCTATGTGACCACGGAAGTGAATGTGAGTAATGAATCTGATATCTCCAATATCATTGTCATCATGTCTTTAGATTCTGCAATAGAAGAAGTGGTGGTGGTTGGTTATGGAACAGCAAGAAGAAGAGATCTTACGGGATCTATTGTTTCTGTATCGGCTGAAGATGTACAAAAAACCCCATCGAATAATTTTTTACACTCTATTCAAGGGCGTGCAGCGGGCGTCGATATCAAAGCCTCAAATAATGAGCCTGGAGGCGGCATCAGAATCAGGATTCGTGGAACCAGTTCCATTAATTCGGGGAGCCAGCCTTTGTATGTTGTGGATGGCTTTCCACTGCCTGAAGATTTAAATACGGCAAACCCTCTATTGTCTTTAAGTGATAGTGAAATCGAATCGATTACGATTCTCAAAGATGCTTCTGCAACAGCCATTTATGGAGCACGTGGAGCCAATGGCGTTGTGATTATAACCACTAGAAGAGGTGCTCCAGGTCGTGCTAAATTAGATCTTGGCTATTCCACTCAAATTTCAACCGTCAGAAATAAGTTGGATTTAGCGAATGCAGAAGAAATTGCCATTTTGACTAATGAATGGGCAGCCAATAATAATCGACTTCCAATCTATGACGGGGTCAAAAAACCGCTTCCAGAAGAACTTGGAGAAGGAACCGATTGGCAGGATGAAATTTTTAGAACCGCATTGACTCATCGAGTCAATTTATCTGTCAGTGGCGGTAATGAAAAAAGCACCTACTTGATTTCTGGAGACTACCTAGATCAAGATGGCATCATTATCGAATCTAATTTTAAACGAGCGGGCGTGAAAGTGAACTTCAACCAACAATTTGGCAATCGATTGAGTTTGGGACTCAATGTCAATGCCAATCGTTCCATTAGCAATCGAGTGCCAACGGATGGGACTGGTTTCACGGCGGATACGCCACTGTGGAATGCACAAACAGCCACTCCGGTCATTCCTGTGCGGGATGCAAATGGTAATTTTGTCCATAATCATGATGAGAGTGTTAAGGTTTTAGAAAATCCTGTTTCGATTGCCACCACAAGAACGGATGTGGGGCGCGTCACTCGTATTCTATCAACCGCCTATGTGCAATACGACATTATCGAAGGCTTAAACTTTAAAGCTCATTTTGGTTTGGACTTACTGCATTCCAAAAGACAACTTTATGCCCCAACAACTGTCGAAACACAGACCATTAACCACAATGGTCAAGCAACCATTTTGGGTGGAGATAACACCAATATCCTTAATGATTATAGTCTCAATTATAACAAAAGTTGGGGGATTCATCGATTAGATCTCACTTTATTGCATTCCATTCAAACCAATAAAAGAGAAAGTTTTTCCGCTCAAACTCAAGATTTTATTAATGATATCTTAGAATTTAATAATCTAGGGTCTGGATCAAATCCAAGACCTTCTGGAAGTTTTGTCAGTGAAAACGGTTTGTTATCCTATTTGGGAAGAGTCCGATACAATTTCATGACAAATACAGTTTTACTTGGACTTTGCGAAGAGATGGTTCTTCCCGATTTGGGATTAATAACAAATGGGGTTGGTTTCCTTCTGTAGGTTTAGGTTGGACTGTATCCGAAGAAAACTTTTTACAAGATTTAGGAGGATTAAGTTATTTGAAACTAAGAGGAAGTTTTGGCATTTCCGGGAATAATAATATCGGTAATTATCAATCCATCGCACAGTATGGAACGGTAAGAACTTTTGTTGGTGGAGCTCCAGTAATCGGTTTTGCCCCATCATTTTTAGCGAATTCGGATTTGAAATGGGAAAGTACAGAACAAATCAATGGGGCGATTGATTTAGGATTTTTCGACAATTCGCTGAACCTCACTGCAGAGTATTATGTCAAAACAACGACCGATTTGTTGCTGAGCCGACCCGTGGGGACCCAAGCAACTGGTTTTGGATCTCAATTAGATAATGTAGGAAGCGTTGAAAATAAGGGTTTTGAACTGACCATTGGTTATAATAAATTGGGTCAAAAATTTAATTGGAATTCGAGTTTCAATATTTCCTTTAATCGAAGTAAAGTTTTGGAACTCCAACCTGGAACCGAAGAGATTATCAATGGTATTGGACGCGGTGAATCAGCGTGGGGGCGTACTCTGATTCGACCTGGCGAAGAAATTGGTTTGTTTTGGGGCTACATTTTTGATGGCATTTGGGATTCTGAAGAAGAGATTCTTGCTGAAGGAAGTACTGTGGGAGGAATCAATATTCCAGGACTTCCCCAATATGCCGATTTAAATGGCGATGGATTCAGAAGAAATTCTGATGATAGAGCCATTATTGGAAATCCAAATCCCGATTTTATTTTTGGATTCTCTAATGATTTGCAGTATCAAAATTGGACTCTTTATTTATTTGTCAATGGAAGTTACGGGAATGATATTGCTGATCTCAATGGGATTGGTTTGTTGTCAAAACCACAAAAACATAATGTCTACAGACGAGTTTTTGAAGAAAGATGGCAAGGTCCTGGAACCAGCACGACCATTGAAGCTCCATTAACAAATGCTGGTGAATGGAAAAACTTTAGTAGTCGAGATGTTCAAGATGGCTCCTATATTCGGTTAAAGACCATCAATCTCTCTTACGATTTTACCTCAGCACAATTAGAGGCGTGGGGACTAGGCACTTTTGATAGCGCACAAGTTTATATTGCTGGGGACAATTTAATCACCTTGACGAACTATACTGGATATGATCCCGAAGTCGATTTGTATTCTACCAGTAATGTGCAATTGGGAGTTGATAATGGCGGTTACCCTGTTGCAAAGAGTGTTCGATTGGGCTTCACATTTACATTTTAACTCAACATACAGAAAAAATGAAAACATTTAAACTCATAAAACATACACTTTGTGTTTTTTCGATAGTCACTTTATTGGCTTGCGAAGATGTCTTAACAGAAAATCCACCAAGTGCTCTCAGTAGCGAAAGTTATCCTCAATCAAGCAAAGATCTTGAAGCCATGCTGACCGCTGCCTATTCAAGTTTGTACGGTGTTTATAGTGATTTGACTATTCTATATTATGGCGATCTCGTCGCAGACGATTTAACTCATTCTCCCATCGTCCCTGATTTCATCAGTGTGGATCAGTTCACTTTTGACAATAATTTTACTAGCGGTTTATGGAGTAATGCCTATCGAGGTATTTATCGCTCCAATTTAGTTATCGACAATGCTGGTAGAGTTCGGATCAATGAACAGCAAAAGGCCGTTATTGTCTCCCAAGCAAAGGCGCTTCGGGCGATTTACCACTGGAATTTAGTTCGAGCCATGGGGGATGTGCCAATATATACTGATTCCGAAATCACTCTAGAAGATTTTGAATCAGCACGAACGCCTGAATCTGAAGTCTATGATTTAATTTTCAGTGATTTGAATGAAGCCGCTACAACATTACCAACAACTAGCTCCCCTGGTGAATTAAATGCCAATGTCGTCCATTCTCTACTAGCTCGAATTTATTTGTATCGTGGTGATTATGCTAATGCCTTAACACACGCACAAAATGTCATTCAGAATGGTACTCACAGCTTATTGGAAGATTATGCAGCGATTTTTAAACGAGAAAATAAATATAGCCAAGAGCACATTTGGCAGTTACCGAGAATTGATGGAGAAACTACTAGCAATATTCCTGGATTGTTTGGACCTAGAGCACCTGCAGGCAATTATCGATATTCTTTTTGGACTAGTTCTGTCGTGCCTGGTAATTTCGCTCCCTCAGCATCTTTTTTAAAAGAAAGTCATTCATCCTACAGAACATCCGTTACAATCGCCGACAAATACTTGCATGCTAATGGAACCGATGCCGTGACAATGCAGGAAGTATACGGTGATAACTTTCCCTATTTGATTAATAAATTTGATTATTATCGAGATCAATTGACCAGGACGGAATTTAGTTTACCAATTATTCGTTATGCGGATGTTCTTCTAATAGCAGCAGAAGCGTTGAATGAAGTAGATGCGGACAATAATGAAAAATACACATGGATTAATGCTGTGAGAAAGCGAGCTAGAACTGATGGTTCTGGCGTTGAATCCACCAGTGATTTACCTGATTTATCTAGATTAAGCCAACAAGAATTTCGATCTGCTGTTTTAGAAGAAAGACGTTATGAACTCGCTTTTGAAGGTCAAAGAGCTTGGGATTTAAAACGTCGAGGGGAATTTCTTAATGAAGTACAAGCTGAAGGCATCAATGCCCCACAAGGTAAAATTTTGCTGTTCCCAATTCCTGAAAGACAAATTAAGTTAAACTCCAATTTGACTCAAAATCCAGATTGGTGACGATCTGTATTTAAAATATCCAAAAGGAAGTTTGTCAATCATAATGACAAACTTCCTTTTTTGGGGTATTCCTCTCTCTCCGAATCCATCCCATCGTCCCATTATGATGGGATGAGTTGGCGTTTTTTCTTGTATCAAAGAGCTGAATGACCGATGGATTGAATGATTTTGTACTACAATGGACTCCAATCAAACTTTATGATTAGGAAGTTGAGGTTATTCAGTGACAAAAAAACTGCTAGTGCTTGGCGTTTTTAGCAATCCAAGCGTATGAATCCAAACCCAATGTAAAACTCAATCAGTGACTCAACGGGCAGCTGCTACGGTACATAACCAAACATGGCATCCTCAAGTGTTTGCAACGGTATCACAAAAACTAGGTCAAAAATTATTTGACAGTTGGTCAAGACGGTCGAAAATGCATCTATTGATCGATCCAAGAAAAAAGGCGTTTTTGAAAAATTTTCAATAGAATACCATGAAAAAAGGCATCATCACCATGGCTAGCATCCAAACAATCTTCAAAAAAAAGACGGACAAAAACACCATCTACAAACAATTGAAACCATGGTTGGCGAAACATAGGAATGTATAATACGGTCAAATTGAGCCACCTTGTTCGGTCTAACTAATACTAAGTTGCGTTTTGAATTACTTTTTAAATTCATAAAATATTTTTTGTTTTTTAAACTACAATTGGTCTCTAAAACGATAATGAGAGTAAATCAAGTTCATATAATTCAGAAAGCAAATTGATATTAGCATCAAGCCTTTCTCGGTCGTGGCGATGCACCATTGATACCCATTATAGGTCTTTTTTATCTTCCTTAATCAGCGGGATTAATGATCTGCATTGAGACGGTCTTCTTGTTTATCATGATAAATCTCTTCGGCTTGAAGCTCTAGCTCTTTACGCTTATTTTTGTTTCGATCTTAGTCCATCGTTTTGGGTTGGCCTTTTGGGAGAAAAAAGACTATCTGTAATCTTGGCATCCACCACCGCCATTCTTTGAATGGTACCCCCTTTTGGGTTAACTGTCGGTAGACTTCATTTATGATGCGTTGGTAGATCATTTGGCCGTTAATGCCGAACGAAAATAAAACTAGGTGCTATGATTGGGAACGACCTCGACCATGTCTAAATCATAAAAAACCATGAAACGGATGTGGTCATTAGTGAATTCTTGAGTTTGGACATACGAAAGGTTGAACTAGACCGAAATCAACGACATGTTCAGTAATAAAATGGTATGATTCGCCTTTTGGTCTTGTTGTTTTTTGCCGGATTAATCGTTTTCGACCAATAAAGCCTCCATCGGTGGTCAATCGATGATGTCATTTGACTTGATCAAAAAACTGTTGGGTCTTTGTACGGCTCCGACCTTGATAAGGGTTAAAAAACTCATTTGTTTGGATTGATAAGATTTGAAGTGATTCATCACGCGTTCGATGTACAAAAACAAATTGTCAAATAAAAATAAAGGATTTTCAATCAAATCCTTTTTTTTAGCAGAAAGTCAAAATTTTAGTGCAAAGGTCTCCATCATTAATTGTAAGTAAATAGTATTATGGAAGTCGTTGAAGCGGTTTACAATATGCCCTGATCGTTCGTTTGGAAATTAGTCATCATCTCACTTGCTAGTGGTTTGTCCATCGGCTGGCCCCGATGGAAATAACACAGCGAAACACTTTAGAGTGCCTCGATTTGTTCCAACACCGCTTGATACCGCTTTTGGTAATGTTTGAACTCGCTTTCCAAGTAGTCAACATCGGCGGGAAGAGTGGCTGTTTTTAATTATTGGCGAACAAGATTTAATTCAAATAGAATCGTCTTCTCCTTGTGTTCTAAATTCCTTTGGTTCTCATTGTCTGTTTTTTGTAAAAAAAAGTCATCCTAATCATCCTCCAGTTGTCTTAGCAAACGCTTTTCGAGACTTTGTACCCGTTTTAGTTTTTTTCGATAATAATTGTAATTATCCAATAAACGTTCATTATTAGTAGAGAATAGACGCCCCCCCAAGAGAGGGTTTGGGTTTTTGGATAGCGGCTTTGTTCGATGAGGACATCCAAACCCACGTGACGGATAACGGCAGAAAGCACAACACACCACCAACGGCGGTTTGGAACGTTTCTGCTTTCACCAAAGAAAGGGACTCCCTCTTGGGAACGGGGATTACCCGATGGGAACGCTCTCGTTGGACTTGTTGGCTCCGTTTGGGCAAACGGGCAAAATCTTGTTTTTTTTTAAGATGGAATACATCGTCTGTTCAGAAACTTTTTCCCCAGCGGCATCCAACTTCACTTTGATATCTTCAACCGAATCATAGTGTTTTCGGAAACCAACAATGGTTTGAACCAATGCCAGCTGATCCATCGAAGAGGGCCTTCCTTTTTTCTTGGCTACAAAGAAGGGATCTGCTTGAGAGCTTGCTTAAAATCAGTCACCAAAGAAGTAAAGGCTCGGTATCCGTATCCAAAGATTTTGGCTACCTCATGGGTGAGGCCTGGTCTACAAAATACATACGGAGCACTTCGTATCGCTTGTGAGCAGTCAGTTGGGGGTTTTGGAAATAATGAAGAGGCTTTATTTCCGGTTATTTAATTTAACAAGATGAAAAACTATCGCTAGCCACAAAACATCCCTATTTTAAGCTATTTTAGGGGATGATGCCTTGAAATGGAGATTCGCCAGATCATTCAACGAATCGATAAATACGCTCAATAGACCGTAACAAAACACGCTCTATTCGATCAAGGAGAGCGAGAATGCCAATAAATATGGGCTTTGGTAAAAAGAAAACTCAGAAAAAAGTGGTTTTTTACGGTGCATTTAAACCGTGAAAATCGGTGAGGATTTTAAAACTATTTTACAGGCTCTCGATATCATACAAGCCAAAGAGTAATTAACCTCTTGGTTGGAACCAAATCCAGGCGACGGATATTCAAGAAGTCACGGAGGTGGCCAAGATGTTCCAAAGACCTCTCAATGGGATTATCCATGCCTTGACTTTCAAACAAAGCAATGCTCGAGCCGAACGAATCAATGGAAAAATCCAACCAATCAAAACCGTGGCAAGAGGATATCGAAAGTTCGAAAACTTTCAATCGGCGGTCTTGTTTTTCTTTGGCAGGCTAAAACTCTATCCACACTAATCGTGATAGAATCAAAGATATAATTCCTCTCTATTTTTATTTAAACGAACATCAATCTATACCAAACTCTTCATAGTTGTATGATAAGGTTATTTTTCTTTAGTTTTTATTTTGTAGAAATGAGTCATTGGATAGCTACTTAATCTTTCATTTTGAAGCGTTTTATCCCTTTCCACGTAAATGATGATAGAACGATATCTTCCAAGATCAATAGCTTGGGTGGGGTTGTTCACATGGCACTATATGATTTAACTTATCATAAATTTGAATTGAATTTTTTACGAAACCCTACCATTATTTTGCTTTAATATAAAATCTCTTGATAACGCTTAGGATTAATGGACAAAGACTTTGGGATCGAATTCATACCATGGCTAGAATCGGAGCTACCCCAAATGGTGGGGTCAATCGATTGGCTTTAACCCACCAAGACAAACTTTCTAGAGATTTATTACTTCAATGGGCAAAGTCTATTGGATGTCATACTCGTGTTGATTCGATGGGAAACATATTCGTGCGCTTGGAGGGATTGGATAATACGCTCCCACCTATTTTATTTGGCAGTCATTTAGACAGCCAACCCACTGGTGGTAAGTATGATGGTTCATTGGGAGTCTTGGCGGGTTTGGAATTGATTGAAACGCTCATCGAAAATAAATATACGCCAAAATACCCCCTAGAATTGGTGTCTTGGACCTCCGAAGAAGGATCTCGGTTTACACCTGCCATGATTTCATCTGGCGTCTTTGGAAATGTATTTTCACTTGATTATGCCCACAAAAGAACCGATGAAAATGGGATGACCATTAAAAAAGCTCTTGAAAAAATTGGTTATTTAGGCAGAGGGATTCCATACCATCAAAAGTGCTCTGGATATTTTGAATTACATATTGAACAAGGACCGATTTTAGAAAAACAAAAAACATCGATTGGTATCGTCCAAGGGGTCTTAGGAATTAGATGGTATGAATTAACGGTTGAAGGCCAAGAAGTTCATGCTGGCCCTTTTCCCATGAATATGAGAAAAGATCCCATTAGAATATTACCAACGTTATTATCTTCACTCTACAATTTATGTGACCGATTTGGTGAAGATGCTCGGATGACCATTGGAAAAATCAATGCCCTCCCAGGAACTCAAAATACGGTTCCTAATTCAATTTCTATGGCCATCGATCTAAGACATCCCCATAAGGACATCCTAAGCCAGATGCATCATGGTGTGAATCAAATCATTAAAGAATGTCAAAATGCAACTAGTCTAGAAATCAATATCCAAGAAATATGGCATTGTCCTCCAATAGCATTTGATTTACAATCTATCAAGGCCATTAAAAAATCAGTCCACTCACTAGAATTAAGCTCTTTGGAAATAGTCAGTGGAGCAGGACATGATGCCGTTTATCTTTCTAAAGTGATGCCCACGGCCATGATTTTTATTCCTTGTAAAGAGGGCGTTTCGCATAACGAAAAAGAATCGATTACAAAAACAGATGCTTTCAATGGAGCTAATGTTCTACTCTGGTCCATTCTACATTATATCGATCAATTATCATTAAACACATCATAAATGTCAATTTCTAGCAAACTATCGAATAAAACAACTGATTTTTTAAGAGACCCCAAAAAATTATTGATTAATGGACAATGGGTTGATCCTCAAAACAAACAATATTTTGCGGCCATCAATCCATCGAATAATCAGGAAATTTCACAAATTCCATTGGCTGAAGCTTGTGATGTTGACTTTGCAGTAGATTCCGCCAATAAATCCTTTGAAAATCATTGGAAAAGAGTATCAGCCGTGGAAAGATCATCTTTAATCTTTCGATTAGCTGATCTTATAGAAAGAGATCAACAAACCTTGACTGAACTAGAAACTATCGATAATGGAAAACCTTTAAGTAAAGCTCAGTATGATATCGATGCGAGTATCCATCATTTTCGATATTATGCCGGTTGGGCTACCAAAATTGAAGGAACTATGCATCCTATTTCAAAAGATGCCTTGGTATATACTCAAAAAGAACCATTAGGCGTTGTCGGATTGATTATCCCATGGAATTTTCCTCTGATGATCGCATCATGGAAATTAGCCCCTGCATTGGCTTGTGGGAATTGTTGTGTTTTAAAGCCCTCTGAAAAAACATCTCTTTCAGCTCTTTACTTGGGAAAACTTATCCAAGAAGCAGGCTTTCCAAAAGGGGTCATCAATATCATTACCGGTGATGGAGATCCTACTGGTATAGCATTGGTAAGACATCATCGAGTACATAAAATCAGTTTTACTGGATCTACAAAAACTGGAAAATTCATCAGTCAACAAAATGCACATTATTCCCTTAAAAAATTATCTTTGGAGTTGGGTGGAAAATCACCTAATGTGATTTTTTCAGATGCTGATATTGAAAAGGTAATACAAAGTTTGCATTGGTCAAGTTTTTATAATACAGGTCAAGAATGCACATTAGGTTCTCGAGTTTTTATTGAAAAACCTATTTTCGATCAAGTCATTGACCAATTGATACAACAATCCAAAAAACTAAGTATCGGTCATGGATTAGAAAACCCAGATTTAGGCCCTTTAATCGATCAAAATCAATTCAACTTGGTATTGGACTATATCGACAATGGACAAAAAGAAGGAGCTGATTTGATTTGTGGCGGGCATCGTTTGAATGATCATCACTTAAAAAATGGGTATTTTATTGAACCGACTATTTTTTCACATCAAAATGACCGCTTAACGATTGTAAATGAAGAAATTTTTGGTCCTGTAGTTGTGGTTTCTTCATTTGATTCGTATGATCAAGTTATTCATCGGGCTAATAATTCTCCTTATGGATTGGCAGCCGGCGTTTGGACAAAAAATCATTCCACGGCACTACAATTTGCCAATGATATCAAGGCTGGAACTATATGGATTAATGGATGGGATCAATTTTCTCCGGCAGTCCCTTTTGGGGGTTTTAAAGAAAGTGGCATTGGAAAAGAAATGGGGAAAAGTGCCATTGATCTATATACACAAGAAAAAACCGTTTGGTTAAACTATTAATAGAAGTTAAATCGTATGTCACAAGATATTGAATTAGGATATTTATCCACGGTTTGGTCTCGACTTGCGACTATTCATCCCGTCAAAGGTCAAGGCGTTTATTTATATGATAAAAATGATAATCAATACATGGATTTTACTTCCGGTATTGGGGTGACAAATACAGGCCATTGTCATCCAAAAATTGTTCAATCCATACAAAAACAATCGAGCGATTTGCTTTTTGCACAAATGAATTGTATGCTTTCACCACTGGCAGGAACATTGGCCCAGAAACTCCATGAACACACGCCTGATTCGATTAATCAGTTTTTCTTTTCTAACAGTGGTGCGGAAGCAACAGAAGCAGCCATAAAATTGGCGAAATCGACTAGTAAACGTCCCCATATCATTGTTTTTCAAGGAAGTTTTCACGGTCGTACGCATCTAACAATGGCCATGACTACTTCTAATACGATTTATCGTCGAGGATATCAACCTCTACCTTCAGGGATTTTTGTAGCTCCATTCCCATATCCCGGTGATTTTGGAATGGATGAACAATGCACAGTCGATTATTGTATCGATCAACTTCAACACTTACTAAAGAGCCAAACCGATCCTTCTGAAGTAGCAGCTATCATTATTGAACCTGTACTTGGAGAAGGGGGGTATAAGCCTGTTCCAATAAAATTTCTCAGAAAGTTGAGAAAGATTTGCGATGATAATGAAATTCTATTAATCATTGATGAGGTCCAGAGTGGATTTGGTCGCACAGGAAAGTTTTTTTGTCATCAATATGCCAATGTCAAGCCCGATATCTTGGTAATGGCCAAAGGCATGGGGAGTGGATTACCCATTTCAGCCATTGGTGCCTCGAAAGAATTAATGTCACAATGGCCACCAGGGGCCCACGGCGGCACCTATGGTGGAGGCAGTTTGATTCCCATTGCAGTAGCCATCCAAACAATCGATGTCCTCATCGAAGAAAATTTAATTGAAAATGCTCGACTTCAAGGCGCTTTTTTGCTACAAAGGCTCAAAGAAATGGGTGCAGCATATCAACCTATTCGTGATGTCAGGGGATTAGGATTGATGATAGGAATTGAATTCAGCCATAAAGAAATAGCCCAAAAAGTACAATCCTATTGCCTCAAACAAAAATTATTGCTTTTGACTTGTGGGACCCATTCCAATACTATTCGATGGATTCCACCTCTTGTTGTAACCCATCAACAAATCATCCAATCTTTAAAAATTTTTGAAAAGGCTCTGCAAAAAAGTATTGAATCTTAAAAATTTGATTTTTTAGGTCATTAGTTGTTTTAAAGATATTTAGGAATTCATTACATAAAAAATAGTTGATTTCTTTTTTATTTAAATATCTGTTAGATTTATTTTAATTTAATTAGCAAATTTTTAAAATTATTTATTTCTTTTAGAATATTTAAATTTGACTACATCAGTCCCTTGGAAAAGATAAAATCAACGTGGGATCATGTTGCACTAGCGAGTTGAACATGGCTATAACAAGATGCTCTTATCACGAAATGTAGTTTTGTCCCCACATTAAACTCAATTCGCTAATAGCGAAACGATTCACAATCAATAATCGAAAAATATGTCAGAAAAACAAAACATCGAGTATAAACAGAGTTGGCATGATGACCATCTAAAATGGATATGTGGTTTTGCCAATGCTCAGGGTGGTAAGATATACATAGGCAAAGATGATAAAGGAAATTTTGTAAGAATAAAAGGGGTAAAAAAATTATTGGAAACAATCCCATTAAAAATCCAAAATCATTTAGGTATTATTTGTGATATAAATGCTCTCATTGAAAAGGATCAAGAATGTATTGAAATTATTGTGCATCCCTACTTAGTTCCTATATCCCTTAGAGGGCGTTATTACTATCGTTCTGGAAGTGTAAAAACAGAGCTAAAAGGAATTGAATGAATTCTTACTAAAAAAAGCAGGGAAAACATGGGATGAAATTGTTGAAGAGCGTGCGACGATGAAAGATATTGAAAATTCAAGTGTTGAACTTTTTTTAAAGGATGCGTACATCAGTGGCCGAATGCCTGCAAGCCATGGGGTATCCAATCAAGAATTATTAGAAAAACTCCGTATATTGGAGAATGGTAAAATGAAGCGAGGAGCATTGATTCTGTTTGGGAAAGATCCGAACAAATTTTATCCAAATGTAGCTATACAAATTGGGCGTTTTGGAAAAGATGATGCAGATCTTCTTTTTCATGAGCAAATAGAAGGAAATATTACTTGGTTGTTATTTCAAGTCCCTAGGATTTTAAACAATAAATTCTTAGTTCAACGAGTTAGTTTTGAAGGGTTACAAAGAATAGAAAAAGGTGAATATCCAATAGCAGCTATCCGAGAAATGTTGTTGAACGCTATGATTCATAGAACTTATATAGGAGCGAAAATTCAAATGAGGGTCTATGATGACAAATTATCGATCTGGAACGAAGGCCCTCTACCAGAAGGACTTGACGAAGAGAGTTTAAAAGTACACCATGTTTCCAAGCCAAGAAATCCATTGATTGCTGATGTTTGTTTTAAGGCTGGTTATATCGATTCTTGGGGACGTGGCACACTAAAAATAATCAACTCATGCTTAGAAAACGGACTCCCAGAACCTGAAATCAAAGAGTTTAATGGCGGTATTTTAGTAACCCTTTACAAAGAACACTTATCCACAGATCTAATTAAAACAAAGGGATTAAAAGAAAGACAAGTTAAGGCGATTCGATATGTAAAAGATAAAGGGAAAATAACGAATAAAAAATATCAAGAGATGTTTGATGTATCAAGAGGCACCGCTTATAGAGAATTAAAAGAATTGGTAGAAAAAAAATTCTGAAGTCAAGTTTAAAGGGTGTTGCTTCTTACTATAAAATTTGAATCGCGTCAATTAGCCTAATTGTTGCATCACTGATGAATCGCTTCATGATCGCCTCAATTGCGCTTCAATCGCATTGGTGTCACACTTCACATTAAAAAACCATCAATCCCGCCCACCTCCATTAAATTCCACTAACTCAAACTGAAAAAGTTTGAGTCGACAAGTCAACTATGATTTTGTAAATGGAACCGCAATATGCACATGTCCCCAAGCGATATGAAGATGGGCTCCTTTATCTACTTTTTGAAAAGCCATGGAAAGAACTTCTACTGGAGTTTCTAATTTTTGAACCGGAACAGCAATACGAGCCACATCCAAATCTTTATTATATCCATAAGCCCCCCATACATTGGTTGCTGAATTAATAATAACGGTCCAAGATTCTTCACCCGGAATCGTATAAAGCGAGTACGTTCCTGCTTTAACTTCTGTTTCACCGATGGAAACATCCTGATAAAGCGTAATTTCAGTGGCCTCATTGGCTCCCGTTCTCCATACCTTGCCTTCCGGAGTTAAGGCAGTTAATTCTCTTCCTTTTAATTGAGGTCGACTATATATGACTCTAATAGATTTATTCGAATTTATATGACTAGTGGGAAAAGAAACCATATCCATAGGACTAACATCTAAATCATTGAAATTTTGACCTTGAATATTGAATACAAGGCATACTGTAAGTAATAGCGTAAAAAAGGTTGCTTTCATTGTTAAAATTTGCTTCAAAAATACGATAATCGTTTTTTTTGAAATGACAGTTGATATTAAGTTCAAAAGATCATGGCATTTTAATGATTTTGCTAAAATCTAATCCCTCTAAATAGTTTATATTAACTTGCCAAACTTGTAATTGAATATCTGATTTTCAAACACACAAAAGGTGAATAAAAATTTTTAAGTTTGTATTTCCATAAAGTTTTTAAAAAATGACAAAACTCGTAGGGAAAGGGTTAAAAGATGTTGGGAAAAATATTGAAATCAACATCATTGACCAAAAAACAAAATTTGAGGGTTCTATCGAATGTGGATGTGATATTCGAATTGATGGAAAATTTAAAGGAACATTACATGTTAAAGGTACTCTAGTACTGGGAAAAACCGGAGAAATCGATGGCTCAGTAACCGCACAAGAAGCCATTATTTATGGGATTTTATTTGGTAATTTAAAAGTAGATGAAACGATATCAATTGGAGAAAAAGGTCAGATTAAAGGTGATTTAGTTTCAAAAAATCTGGAAATCCAAAAAGGAGCTAAAATTCAGGCTAAAATTCAAACCAATTTTACAACGCCTAAAGTAGAGTCATCGAAAAAGAATTTGGCTATCAATAAATAGGGTTCCCAAACTAATTTACTTTCCGTTAGTTTTATTTTAACACCAATATACAATCCATTTTTTATTGGGTTTTTAGAAGTTTTTGGTTTTTGGGATGACTCTCCATGAGTTGATTCAATCTTTTTAATAATCTCATCTCCTTTCAATATTTGAGTAAAAATCAAGCATCGTGGGGCACGCTTTATACTTTTCTTTTTCATCCATTCAGCATTAGATATACAATTTATTATTGCTTAGGAATGGGTTTTTATTGGATTAATGATGCCAAAGATTAAATCTGATTAGGAATCAAAGGCAAATTGAAAAGTTCTATTTACTGAGCGATGATAGCATCGATTGCTCTAACCGAAAATGACAAGTACTTAGACTAGAATTTGGGTATCTACCGTGTATTTTTCAACGGCATCCGTATTTAATTGGATGCCTAAACCTGGTATTTTGGGCAAAGAAATTTTCCCTCTTTCCACCAGTGAAGAACTTTCGACTAATTCGACACGTAACGATGAATCACATAACTCAGCAGGTAAATACTCTATTAAAGGACAATTCGTAGCGACTGCTGCTAAATGAGTAGAGGCAGCAATACCAATTCCCGTTTTCCAACAATGCGGAACAATTAAACGTCCTCGGTCTTGCGCCAAATGACAAACCCTAAGAGCTTCGGTTAAACCACCGACACGACCAACATCCGGTTGAGCCACATCAATCATTGCCTTATCTAGTAAATCTAAAAACTCAAATCTTGTATTTTGCCATTCTCCAGCAGCAATTCTCATCGGAGCTTCTCTTACAAGTGTGGCATAACCACTCAGATTATCAATTTGTAAAGGTGTTTCCAAAAAATATAAATCCAACCTATCCCAGTCTCTAATCGTTCTAAGAGCTGATTTTGCATCGTACCATAAATATTGTACATCGACCATTAATTTAAAATCATAACCCACCACATCTCTACAAGCTGCAATAATTCCAGTCATATCTTTATCATCTCCCTGCAGTCCATGATGACTATAAGGGCCCCCTAACGTACATTCTAATTTAGCGGCATTAAAACCCAGTGCTTTGGCTTTTTTAGTCCATTCAATTAATGAATCACCATATTCATGAACGGACTCACCATGAGGCTGAAGTGATGCATAGGGTTCAATAAATTCTTTGTTGGAACCTCCCATCAGTTTATAAACTGGTAGCCCTAGTGCTTTTCCCTTAATATCCCAAAGTGCCATATCAATTGCCCCCATGGCACAAATAACCGCTCCCCTTCGGCCACTCATAGCCGTATAGGTATATAGTTTTTCCCATAACGCCGCCGTATCAAACGGATTTTGTCCAATTAAAATATCTTTCATGCCGATAGCCATTGTATGACTTCCGGGGGCTTCAATAGCTGCTTTGGCCAGCCATGGACCGGTATCTGTTTCTCCAATTCCAATAATTCCTTCATCGGTATGGACCTTAACCACAATATTATCTTGAGATGATGAAGTAGCGTTTTCATTTAAATCGGGTACCACTAAAATGTGACACTCTATGTGTGTGATTTTCATTATTATTCGTTTATTCTAAATCTTGTTTTAGCAAAAAATTCTGGTTTTCCCTGAATATCTAATCTCATTCTGTATAATTCACCTCCTCGATGGCTTTTAAAATCATGCCTCGGGGGAGCCAAATCGGTTTGCCAATAGAGACTGGCTGAAGTGATATAGAGATGGTTATAATCGATACCCCCAAAAGTCAAAGAGGTCGGTTGAGCACAAGGTAATTGTATCCTGCGATCAATATCTCCACAAGGGGTATATCTAGTAATTCCAGAACCCAAAAATCTAGCGACCCAAACATAGCCGTCGGTATCGACTGTCATCCCATCCGGTAGCCCATCATTGAAATCCAAAGTGGTAAAAATTCGCTTATTTGAAATGCTACCAGTCTTTACATCAAAATCATAAACATAGATTGTCCTAGCAATCGTATCAATCAAGTAAAATAAAGTGGAATCTGGACTAAATCCCATGCCGTTTGATAGATGTAACCCTTCCTCAATAATAGCAATGGTTCCATCAATATCGATTCTATATAAAAAACCTGTCGTATAGTCTCGATCTGATTGATAACATTCTTGTCCACCATATATTCTTCCAACTGAATCAATAATAATATCATTGATATTTAAAATCGGATTGCCTTCAAAATATTCTGCAATAGGCACTTGCTTTTTTTTACTATTGACATGGTAAAACCCATTTCGGCACCCAAAAACTAGTCCGCCATCCTCATGTAATGCAAGAGAGCTTGCATTAAAATCTTGATATAACTCTTTCCAATTTTGTGTTTTTTCGCAATAGCAACAAATGCTTTTACCATCGCTGTCGGTCCAATAGATCTCATGTCTATTTGGATGCCAAATCGGTCCTTCTCCACAGATAAAACGTTGATTACAAATAACCTCAGGGATCGTCATGTTACTAGGTCCCCTCAATTTTTAATCCAATACCTCCATCCACTCTGTAGGTATGACCTGTTATAAAACTAGCCTTATCGCTTGCTAAAAAAGTGATAAAATTTGCAATTTCATCCGCCCTAGCGATTCTTTCTAAGAGGTGTATTTTGCTGGTTTCTTCGATGATAGACTCTTGATCTTTAAATGTGGCGATATCAGCTTCTAACATCGGGGTATAAACCGCACCTGGGCAAACAGCCAAACACCGTACTTTAGGAGCAAAATCGATTGCTATCGATCTGGTTAAACCATGAACCGCTTCTTTACTTGTGGTATAGGCCAATACATTCTTTTGAGAGACGAAGCCTTGAGCACTACCAATATTGATAATCACTGGACTATTGGAATCATTCATCAATGGTAAAACATATTTTGAGCACAAGTAGATACTTTTTAGATTGATACTCAATGTCTTGTCCCATAACTCTTCATCCGTATCCAATAGATTGCCATAAGTTTGGATTCCTGCATTGTTTACCAATACATCTATGGTCTTGAATTTATTGCCAATTTCTTGAAAAATTGATTTTATTTCTTGATGGTTAGAAAGATCAAGTGGATAAAAATATAATTGACCTATGTATCGAGATAATTCATTTTCTATTTTTTTCTTTTTTCTTCCCAATACAATAACCTTAGCTTTGGACTCCAAAAACTGAAGGCTGGAGGCTTTTCCTATTCCTGAAGTCCCTCCAGTAACTATGACTACCTTATTTTGGAATGAAATAGTCATTAGAACGAATTGACAAGTTAGCAAATGTAAGTTTCACAAATAGGTTAAGTCATTACGATATTTACTTATCTTGGTACTTTATTGTCAATTATAATGACATAATTGATACAATGTGCTAATATGAAGCCAATATATAAAAAAATTACGCTTTCAGAGTCTTTGACTTATTCCTCTTCGCTTGAAACACCTCCTGCTTTTGAAACGCCATGGCATTATCATCCTGAATACGAATTAATCTTAATCATGAACAGTAAGGGGACAAGGTATATGGGGGATAATATTTCCAACTTTGATCATCGAGAACTGGTTTTAGTCGGGCCGAATTTACCCCATTTTTGGAAAGAACTTGAAACGGATTATCAATCTTATAAAGAATCTTTTGCTTGTGTGATTCACTTTACTGAAAGCTTTTTGGGAGAAAAAATTTTTAACTGTCCAGAAGCCACCAAGATAAAACGTCTTTTGGATAACTCAAAGTTTGGCACGGCCTTTACAATTGATGAAGAATCTCCCTTAATCAATAACATCATTGATTTAATTCATCACAAAGAGTTTAATCGAATATTGGGATTACTCAATGTATTAGATTGTTTGTCAAAAATTAAAAACATAAAAAAGCTATCAAGTGAGGGATTTGTCAATTTCTTTAATAAAAAAAATGCTAAAAAAATCAATGTAACCATTGAATATGCCATGAATAATTTTAGAAATAAAATATGCTTGGAAGAAGTTTCAGCTCTGATACACATGAGCAAATCCTCATTTTGTCGATTTTTTAAAAAGAGTACAGGAAAAACCTATTTTGATTTCATTAGGGAAATACGAATCGGTTATGCTTGTAAATTGATATTAGAAAATAATCTTAGCATCACGCAAGTTGGATACGAATGTGGTTATGAAAGCATTTCTCATTTTAGTAGACAATTTAAAAAAACCAAAGAGATTGTTCCTTTAGAATATAGAAAACAAACCATTGAAAATAATATCAGTCTATAAAGCATTTTATGGGGAATCCTATACGAATGTCAACAATGCAACTAAATTCTAACCGTTTATAGAAAGTGATAATCTATCGACGGTATAGTTTTTGATACCTTTGAGATATCCGTGTTCCTTATTCAAGAAAATAAATATCTAAGTTCAACTATCTAGTGCTACATGATGATTTTCAAGCCCCGTCACTGTTGTGCATGTTTATTTTGGGGAATTTAAGGACTGCATTTCTTGAAATAAGTGACTTAAACTTTTTTTATATTCCCCAGAATTGAGCTTAGCACGTACACCAACAAAAGCGTCTATGGTCCTATCGATATCTTGTTGCGTGTGAACCGCTGTAGGAATTAATCGGAGTAATATCATATCCTTTGGTACGACCGGGTAAATGACAATTGAACAAAAAATTCCATAGTCTTCTCTTAATTCTTTTGTTAATAGCGCGACCTCAACAGGAGAGCCTTTCAAAAAAACAGGAGTAATACAACTCGCCGTCGTTCCTGTATCAAATCCTTGCTTTTTTAACGCCTTCTGTAACGAATGAACATTAGTCCAAAGTCGATTTCTCAAATCATCATTTTTACTCAAAAGTTCTAATCGCTTAATCGCCCCTTCAACCAAAACCATTTGCAATGATTTGGCAAAAATCTGAGATCTCATATTGTATCGCAAATAATCGATTATGCTTTTATCTCCTGCAATAAATGCACCTGTCGCAGCCATTGCCTTAGCAAAAGTTGAAAAATAAAGATCGATGCTATTTTGAACCTGTTGTTCAGAACCTATTCCCCTCCCATTTTTTCCTAATACACCAAACCCATGAGCATCATCAACAAAAAATCTAAAGTTGAATTTCTTTTTTAATGCCACGATTTCTTTAATAATTCCTTGTGTTCCACGCATTCCAAAGACGCCTTCTGATATCACTAATATTCCACCTCCAGTTTGTTTAGTAACCTTGGTTGCTCTTTGAAGATTTTTTTCTAAACTTTCAGGATTATTATGTCGAAAAGCAAATCGTTTTCCTGGATGCAATCGAACCCCATCGACAATACAAGCATGACTATCCACATCATATACAATAACATCATCTTTATCCACAAGAGCATCAATTATTGAAATAACCCCCTGGTAACCAAAATTGAGCAAATAAGCCGCCTCCTTTTCAACAAACTCAGCCAATTGCTGTTCTAATTGTTCATGTAATTCAGTTTGTCCCGACATCATCCTAGCTCCCATCGGATAGGCAGAACCATATTTTTTAGCAGCTTCTGCATCCGCTTTTCGAACCTCTGGATGATTGGCTAGTCCTAAATAATTATTGACACTCCAAGTGATAATCTCTCTTCCATTAAATCGCATCCGATTTCCTACTTCACCAGTTATTTTGGGGAAAATAAAGAACCCTTCTGCTAAGTCCTTATACATTCCAAGGGGCCCCATATTTTTTGTCCTTTTTTCAAATAAGTCTCTCATTTTGATTTAGATTGATTATTAAATATATTCGATTTTTATTATAATTTTTCTTCTTTTTGGCAAAACCCTTCTTGTTTCATCCATTTATCAGAATAAATTCTAGTGATGTATCTCGAACCATGATCAGGAAAAATTAAAACAACACAACTATTAGGTTTAAATTCATCATCCAGGTCTAACTGATAAGCCGCTTGCAAGACCCCTCCTGAAGTATACCCAACAAATATTCCTTCTGAACTTGATATTAGCCTGCTTTTATAAGCACTATTTTCATCGTCGACTTTGATGTACTTATCAATGTATTGAAATTTAGTAGTTGATGGAATAAGATTTTTTCCCATTCCTTCGATGCGGTAATAATAGATTTCACTCGGGTCCACTTCACCTGTTTCATGATACTTTTTTAAAACAGAACCATAGGCATCGACTCCTATGATTTTGATGTTTGGATTTTTTTCTTTCAAGTATTTTCCAACGCCGGAAATAGTTCCACCAGTGCCACTTGAGGCAATCAAATGAGTAACTTTTCCAGCCGTTTGATTCCATATTTCTGGTCCAGTGGTATGATAGTGTGCTTCAACATTCAAATCATTAAAATATTGATTGATATAAATCGCATTTTTGAATTTTTTTGTCAAATGCTTTGCCACATTATAATAAGAATTGGGATCTTGAGCAGAAACTTTTGCAGGGCATACCCATACCAATGCCTTCATTGCACGTAGCATATTAATCTTATCTTCTGATGCCTTAGAGTTGACCGCTAAAACACATTGATAACCTTTTTTTATAGCAATCATGGCCAAACTAAAACCGGTATTCCCCGATGTTGTTTCAATAACAGTTGAACCTGGTTTTAATAGACCTATTTTTTCAGCTTTTTCTATGATGTATAAAGCTATTCTATCTTTGATAGAATGACCTGGATTGGCCCCTTCCCATTTGGCAAAATAATTTCCAATCAGGGGGGCAACCGATTTTGAAAGTTTAATCAATGGTGTATTACCAATTAAATCAACAATGCTATCGATTGGATTTATTACTTGCGACATCTAAAGATTAAAACACAACATTAGAACCATATCAATTCTTTCGCTGAAAATAAGAAATTAAATCGCTGGAATGAATATCCACTTTTTTAATCAAGCTCATTGATTTATATTATTTCTTTGTTTTCAGTGCTTAGAATAAAGTTGTACTGCCTAGCGATTTCTTTTAAAATATCAAATCTTCCAGAAGCCCCGCCATGCCCTGAAGAAAAATTGATATCTAGTAACACCAAGTGATTCCCGGTGTTATTCTCACGAATTTTTGTCACCCATTTTACTGGCTCCCAATATTGAACTTGAGAATCATTTAATCCCGTGGTGACATAGACATGAGGATAAGTCTGCGGTTTTATATTATCATATGGCGAATAAGAAAGTAAATACTTATAAAATAATTCATCATTCGGATTTCCCCACTCATCGTATTCTGAAGTAGTCAAGGGAATGGTTTCATCTAACATGGTAGTCACAACATCGACAAATGGAACAGAGGCGATGACCCCCTTATATAGT
Organism: Flavobacteriaceae bacterium; assembly: GCA_965221765.1. Taxonomy (GTDB): domain Bacteria; phylum Bacteroidota; class Bacteroidia; order Flavobacteriales; family Flavobacteriaceae; genus Bin25. The sequence goes on along the minus strand of OZ244911.1, from coordinate 315,505 downwards.
TCTGGTGCTTCATTAATAATCGCGCCAATTAATAGGCCACCAGCAGACCCTCCACAGGCATAAAGATGATTTGCAGAGGTATAACTTTTGTTAATCAAAAATTGAGAGCAGTCGATAAAATCATAAAAACTATTTTTCTTACATAATAGTTTTCCGGTCTCATACCATTTCCTACCCAAATACTCGCCACCACGTACATGAGCAATGGCGAAGACGAATCCTCGGTCCAGTAGAGTCAATCGATTAGTAGAAAAACCGGGATCGATGGTATGACCATACGCGCCATAGGCATATAAAACGAATGGAGTTGAACGATCTCTTTTGGTATTTTTATGATATACCATGGATATAGGAATTTTAGTACCATCTCTAGCTATAGCCCATTGTCTTTCCTCGATGTAATTTGAAGGATTGAATTCTTTATCCAATACCTGAGTTTGTTTGAGTAACTTGGTGGTTTTATTAACCATATCAAATTCAAATATTGAATTAGGAGTGGCCATGGAGGTATATCCATATCTCAATTTTTGACTATCAAATTGTGGGTTGAAGCCTGTGTACGTACAATATGTTTCTCCCTTCATTGGAATATAAAAATCTTCGGATTCATCCCAACGCTTAATTCGGATTTTTGACAAGCCAGTTCTTCTTTCGGTGATTACAATATACTCTTCAAATAAATCCACATCTTCCAATAGCGTATGATGACGATGTGGGATAACGACTTCCCAATGTTCTTTGGAAGGATATGCAATACTTGTTTTAACAACCTTAAAATTTTTGGCCCCATCTGCATTAGTCAGAATATAGAAGTATTCCTTGTATTGAGATACAAAATATTCCAATCCACGAACACGAGCTTGAATCAATTCAAAATCTCCAAGTGGTTTATCTGATTTTATAAACCGATGCTCTGTAGTCAGTGTGCTTGTAGAAGAAATAAAAATATACTCCCGAGATTTTGTACTACTACAAAAAAGAGAAAATGTTTCATCTTTTTCAAAATAGACTGAATGAGGTTTCTCATCAGGTAATTCAATGTTGACACGAAAAACTTCTTGAGTTCGCAACGTTTTTTGATCTTTTTCAGTATAGAAAATATGTTTATTATCATTTGCCCATACTCCCCGACCATTGGTATTTTCTACCTTGAAGGCTAATATCTCATCCGTATTTAAATCTTTAATCTGTATTTGATATAATCGTCTTCCTTGTGTATCGGTACCAAATGCAGCTTTCGTATTATCGGGGCTTATTGAAAAAGATCTCAAATCGAAATAGGAGTGGCCTTGAGCTAGTTTATTACAATCAAATAAAATTTCTTCTGGGTCTTGCATCGTATCTTTTTTTCTAACGAATATGGGATACTGCTTTTCTTTTTCAAATCGAGTGATATACCAATAACCATTAAAAAAATAAGGCACTGATGAATCATCTTGTTTGATCCGAGATTTTAATTCTTCAAACAATACATCTGCATTATGGGATATCTTTTTTGTCACCTTTTTATAATAGGCTTCTTCCTTTTTTAAATATTCCAATACTTGTGGATTTTCACGTTCTTTTAACCAGTAATAATCATCCATTCGAGAATGACCATGTTTGGTTAATTTCTTTGGGATTTTTTTAGGTTGTGGAGGACTGACTGAAAAATCAAGTAGAGACATGCGTTTTATTTTTTATATTTCTTACTATGAAACTCCTTTGGTATCAAAAGATTTCAATATTCTTAAAAACCAATCATGTTGTTGATCTGTGTAATCTCTGTGAGTGACGATTCTTAATCGTCCTTTTCCAAGGGATAGAATAAGAATATTATTTTTTATAAGCCAATCAATAAATTTTGATTCGCTTAATCGTTCATTTAATGAAAAAATAATGATGTTTGTTTGGGGGTATTCCACATGATTGACAAAAGAACAAGATTCCATTGAAAGGGCAATTTCTTTTGCTTTTTTATGATCATTTTTAAGACCATGAAAATGATGATCTAATGCATAATCTGCACAAACTGCTAAATATCCCGATTGCCTCATATTTCCTCCCAATCGAGTTCTTAATCGCAAGGCTTTTTGCGAATACTTTTCATCATACAGTAACATCGAACCGATCGGCGCCCCCAACCCCTTACTAAAACAGACACTAATCGTATCAAATAAGTTGCCATAATCTTCCGGCTTTTGATTTGTTTCCACTAGGGCATTCCAAATTCTAGCTCCATCCAAGTGTAGATGCAAATCATATTGCTTGCATAAGGCGTGGATTTCAATGAGATCTTCAAATTCGTAATATGTTCCTCCTGCTCGATTGCAGGTATTTTCGATACATACCAATTTGGTTTGAGGGGTATGATAAAATGATTTGTTATTGATTTTAGATTCAATCTGTGATGCTCTAAGCCGTCCTTTATCTCCATGGACTAAATGACAAGAAACACCCCAATTAGCGGAAGCTCCTCCGGCTTCATAATGATAAATATGGGTATGTGTATCACAAATTAATTGATCTCCGGGATTCGTATTTAGACCAACAGCCACTTGGTTCGACATTGTTCCAGAAGGAAAAAACATCCCCTTTTCTTTTCCAAACATAGTTGCCACTTTTTGCTCTAAAGAAATCATGCTGGGATCCTGTTTGAATACATCATCCCCAACCTTGGCTTCCAACATATACTGAAGCATTCCTTTTGAAGGAACTGTTACTGTATCACTGATTAGATTGATTTGCACGAACTACCAAATTTCATAATCACAATAAATCGTTCCGATAGGCGATCCATCGGGGATGCGTTGGCTTTTTGATTCAGTTATAATCGTTAGATGTTTAAGATAATGTTCAATAGAATATGAATAATAGTGACTATATTCAATGGCATTATCCTTTTTAAACAGTTGATTCAAAACCTGTAAATAATGATAAACAATAGCATTTACTTGTCCGTAAACACTAGAGTCGCTACCCAATTTCATAAGATGTTTCAGCAGATTTTGCTGAACCATTTGATTGATTTGTCTTTCGTGCATAGAACTAAATTTGGAATAGAAAGCCATGTCAATTAAGCTTTCTAATACTTCTGGTAAACTCAATTGATTTTTATTCAATCCGGCTTGTTGCACTAATCTTGATGCTCTTTGAGGGTATAACAGCATCTGAATCAATCGATCGCTTAATGTATTGGCAGCTCCTAAATAATCAAATACAACTCCAGTTTGTGATAGCAAATTCTCTCTTGTGTTGGGATAACCATAAGGCCTAGGTAAGAGATATTGATGTAAATGCTTGGGGATCATTAACTGCTGTGGTGACAGCATTAGTTGGTAAAGGGCTAGTGCTTTTCTTTGCGTATCACCATCAACAATGCTAACTTTTGATTCGATCGGTCCCTTGACTCCATAATCATAATCAACGCCACCAATTAATTTAACTAGAGCTTCGGCTTGATAACGATGCATCAAATAGATTGGAACCAACCGATCAGAAAGTAAAGCATAGCTTTCATTTTCACGTAGATGATTTAAAGAAAAGTTTTGTAAGGCATGGGTTCTAATTTTAAGGATTTTTTTAGTTTCTCCGATCACCTCGGGGCCATTATCCCAAAGATGAGCTTTGGGATGAGCTCCTCCTAGTGGTCTCGCATCGGCATCTGTTATAAAGGTTTCTCCATTTTTAATCGCTGTTTCTAATATGCCATTAAGCATTTTTTTATGATCTATCCCATCGGGAAAATCACTGTAGGCATAAGCCACAGATACTTGATCCCAATACCCTATTGTATCATCATAAGCATCTTCTAAACTTATTTGATTATCGACTAGGTCTATTTTGGGATGGGGATAATCCATGACTGATGATCGATGGCTTGTGCTATAAGCAAAATTATGAGCAAATCCAAGGGTATGTCCAATTTCATGAGCCGAAAGTTGACGAATTCTAGCCAAGGCCATATCTAACGCTTTTTGATTGAATTCCTGATTTTCTTCAAATGGATTGGGGATAAGACCAAGTGCAATCATATAATCTTGTCGTATTCGAAGACTTCCAAGACTGACATGTCCCTTAATGATCTCTCCTATTCTAGGGTCCACGACACTAGCCCCATAACTCCAACCTCGGGTTGAACGGTGAACCCATTGAATGACATTATAACGCACATCTAAAGGATCGACATCAGCAGGGAGAATCTTCACCTGAAATGCCTTATGAAATCCAATGGCTTCAAAGGCTTGATTCCACCATTTGGCTCCATCAATCAAAGCAGATCGGACTGGTTCGGGAACACCATTATCTAAATAATATGTAATGGGTTCCAAGGCCTCAGAAGTTTCTAATTCAGGATTCTTTTTTTTAAGTCGATGACGAATAATATATTTTTTACTTGTGGGCTGATGCACTGGAGTGGCATAATCATAGAATATAAAAGGAATGGAACCGGCTCTAGCATCAAATTCTCGAGGTTCAAAATTTGAATCAGGTAATTCAATCAAGGAATAGTGTTGATGGACTGTCACCAAATTAGAATGTGGCGTAACTGACTGGATCCAGGCTCCTTTGGATTGTCCTTTAAATGTTTGTAATACATCAAACTCAATATTTTTAGGAAATGCCCTAACGCGTGATAATTCGATTGCAGACCGAGAGGGATCTAGTTGATAATTTCCTTGACCAGTTTCTAATAATCTTTGACTCACTCCATGGAAATCCTGCATCAAAAAGGGGGTGATATCTATAAGAAAAGATACTCCATAATCTTCTTCAATAGGAAAACCATATAATACTGATTTAGCAAACGCTTCTTGTACCGATTGCTTTTCCAATCTATTTTCAGTAATTGCTCGATAGGTCCAATTAGGTTGAACAAGCAATAATTTATTACCAGCTTTTTTAAAGTATACCACTCTATTAGCTCCCAGTTGTCCTCGATCTAGTCCAATATCATTGGATCCTATTCCTTGGCTTAGAGAACAAACCAATAAAAAATCATTTTCAAGTTGATTGACTTCAAGATAAATAGCATCTTTACTTTCCAAGTAATAGAAATCAAAAAAGCCCTCATAGACCTTGGCATTTTTAATGATTTGACTTTCAAATTTTTTAATCTCTTTGGTTTGAGCCACCATTTCCAGGGAAAGCAATAATACTATCGAGCAATAAATTTTAAAAGCCATTGGATTGAAATTATCTTTCATACACTTAAAAGAATCTCGATTTTAAGTAATAATTGGGAATCAGGCCTTGATTTTGCATTTATATTTGTAGATTATTTGCAATAATACTTTATTAGAGATTTATATTCAAAAACTCTTAAACACCATAATTTTCTTATTTGTTTTTACTAAGCATTAGTTGACCAATGATTACACCTGAACAGATCAAGTCCTTAAAAAATCGAGCAGATTCTTTAAGGCAACATCTTTGACTTGAATGACAAAAAAATTGAAATACAAACTTTAGAAGAAAAAACACTTGATCCCAATTTTTGGGAAAACCCTCATGAAAGTCAGCAGATCCTCAAAGAAATTCAACAATTAAAAACTTGGATTGATCTATGTGATCAACTTCAAGAAAAAATTGATGAACTCGATGTATTATTCGAATTTATAGAACAAGATGAAACCCATGAAGAATTGAATGCCATTTTTAATGCTTCCCATGATTTACTCGAAAGATTAGAATTTAAAAACATGCTTTCCAAGGAAGAAGATCGTCTCAGTGCCATACTTCAAATAACCGCTGGTTCTGGAGGGACTGAAAGTTGTGATTGGGTTGCTATGCTCCAACGTATGTATCTTATGTGGGCTCAACATAAAGGCTATGATTTAAAAGAATTAAATTCTCTACCTGGTGATGTAACTGGCATTAAAAAAGTGAGCATCGAAATCGGGGGAGACTATGCCTTTGGATGGTTAAAAAGCGAAAATGGGGTGCATCGATTGGTTCGCATATCCCCTTTTGATAGCAATGCCAAAAGACATACCTCTTTTGCTTCAGTCTATGTTTATCCTTTGGTTGACAATCAAATCACAATCGATATCAATCCTTCCGATATTTCATGGGAAACCATGCGAGCTAGTGGAGCGGGAGGACAAAATGTCAATAAAGTTGAAACAGCCGTTCGACTAAGACACTTTCCGACGGGGATTATGATTGAAAATTCTCAAACCCGCTCTCAGTTAGAGAATAAAAACAAAGCCATGCAACTGCTCAAATCACAGCTTTATCAAATAGAAATCGATAAAAGAAATACCGCTCGCTCTGAAATCGAACAATCCAAGAAAAAAAATGAATGGGGATCTCAAATTAGAAATTATGTTCTACACCCCTATCATTTAGTTAAAGATGTCCGAACCCATCATGAAACATCAGATACCCAAGGGGTTCTCAATGGCGATATCGATTCTTTTCTCAAAGCTTATTTAATGATGCATGGTCAAAAAGAGGCTTCAATTTAGATCTATAAAGGGCCTTTTATTGCAATTCTTGATTCACCTTCGAAGGTTCTAGTTATAAGTATTTGTTATCAAGTTCTGCAATGATCTTGATGGATGAATAGTCCACTGAAATACTACTATTTTACTCTTGTAGCTTCAGAACAACATTTCTATTTGCAATCCTTTCCTAAAAACAAAAACCCTCCCAAATGGGAGGGTTTCGTGCCAAGAACAAAAGCCCCTTTTATTTGAAAAGATTATGATTAACCAATATAAAATCTTAATTTATTTTCAACTAAAAAAATACTAAAAGGGGCTCTCATTAGACCAATTTTATATGCTTAAAAAAATTATAACCAATCGAGTCGATTAAATTCTTCACCGCCTCTTGTCAAAGCTCCAGCATCATCCGTTGCCGCCTTTGGCAAAGAAGATTTTCTGGGATTGCCATCAGCAATGGGTAATTCAACAATCGTCCCCGTTCCATAGGCGGTAGCACCAGTAGCTTCAGCTAAAGTTGTTGGTGGTGTTGGTAACGTATAATCCACATCATCGTTACCATCGCTTCCACTATCAGTACTTGCTTCTGCAATTGGATCTCCAACGGTATTTTCTTTTGTCCCAGCCACTTTCGAGGTCAAGGTAATTTGGATGGTATTGGGATCATTTTGGATGCCTACGGTCCTTACTTTGGCATTCCGACCACCAGCGGGATTCAGTGTACTCGTGACACTACCTCTCGCTGTTTCTTTTATTTTATTATCCACATTCACATCGATATTGTCAGAAATCTTTTGTGCATCCAAGACCCCTATACGAGCGCCGCTAACCTCATTGGTATTTAGATCATTATCATGATCATGGTCATATCGAACACTAATACCATAGGGCACCCCAGCAGTCGCCGCCGCTACGCCACGAGTTCGACTAGTCGTGTAATCTGTATTATCATCAGCCCCATGAGGAAATCCGGGGAATGGTGCAATAAGAGCATCGACTATCGCTGTTAACAACGGATCTGAATCAGAAGCAACGTAGGTTTTAGCCTTTTTATTAGAACTAGAAAAATCCACTGCATCCCCATTACCTATCTCTACGGTACTAGAATAGGCTTCGTTTCCTTTACCAATCGTCAATGTAATCGACCCATTGGATGTCGCTGGTAATACATCGCCATCAGTGATGGCTTTAAATCCGATAATAGTTGTCGGATGTCCCCCCACTTCTGCATTGATTTCAACATCATTGGTATCAAAAAAACTTTTGACTTGGGCACTATTGATATCAACGACCCAGTTTCTCACCGAACCGCCATCGGTTAGGTCAATGGCTTTGCTAAAGCGCGTAAAGCCCGTCCCGCCGACACCAATGGTCAGATTCTGCGATCCATCAACGTCATTGACTAAAAACACTCGCTTGGCTTTTCCAGCGGTGCCTTCAATATCGGCCGTGCCTTTTCGGAATAAAATCAAATCCTCATGATTGGCTTGGGTCGTTGCTACTTCAACCGCCGCCGCACTTTTGTTTTGTCCTTTAAACGCCTCGGTGCCATCAAAAGAAATCACCGCTCGCTTGGTATTGGCATGTTGTAAGACCTCGGCTAAATCACTCAAGCCCGTCCCATCGACTATTTTCCCAGCACGGTCTACCGACTCATCCGCTTTTAAAATCTCTTGCGTGATTTCTGTGGCAATCAAATCATTTTTATTGTCTTGGGCACTTTGACCATCATTATAGTCACCATAGCCTGCTTTGCCAATGACAAAACCATCGCCTGTGAACCATTGAGCACCCGTCCCTAAGCGTTGGCTTCCAGGTACCTTAAAAGCTTTAAAACTCACCTTGGCTAAATCATGATTGCCTTTGATATACAATCCCTTGAGTTTATTGACTTTATCAGCCACTAAGGATTCAATATCCGTATTATGCTCAATGGTTAAAATACCATTGGTTCCACTGTCATGCCCTAAGATCAATTCGTCTTCAATACCAGTGCCTGTAATCTCTACCGTATTGATCGATCGAGCCGTGATAATCTCTTGAAGATCTTCCAAGTCACTGACCTTGAGCAACCGTCCCCCATGAATATGGGCTTTTTCAAGCTTGGGCGTATGGTCTTCATTGAGAACCACGACCGTGCCATCGGAGGCTTTGGTGCTCGGATTGCCCCCAATCTGGAGGGTCTTTAAATCCGCCGCATCGCTAAGGGTCAACACATTGATATGAGCCCCATCGGCCGTACCCACCTCTACATGATCGACATCTTCGCTAATTTCTAAATCCGCCCCCTTCACTTTGGGTGCCGTGAGGGTTCGCACTTCCTTGATATGTAGTTTTTCTAAGGTGGTCAACGCGGGTAAAGCCACTTCATCAGGCCCAATGACCGTCAAGAGCTTGCCTTTACTGCCTTTGGCTACACTCTCCAATGCCTGCACATCAATCTCAGCAGAAGTGCCTCCTAAGTCAATGCTTAAGTCGTCGGTATAGGCCGACAAGGCCGAAAGGGTCAACGCTGTCCCTTTTCTTAGATCAATCTCATGCCCTGCAAATTGCGTGAGGGTCGTGAGCTTGGGCAATTGGACCGTTAGGATATCTACACCATCGAGCGAGATAATCCCCGCACTAGTTAATGCCGGATAATGGACATGGGGTTGATCATCATTTAAATCGGTGATGCTGGTCAATTGGCCAAACTTGAGCACCTTGTCTTTGTCTTTATGGGTGATGGTGAGATCTCCATAAATCAAGGTGATCTTAGCCACCCATCCGATGAGCTCATCCAATTCGGTGGCCGATAACTTTTCGGTATTGATGGTAAAGTCACCATTAAATTCGGTCTTATTGCCTAATTGACGCTTGGTGGCTTCCCAACCGCCCGAAGAGGTGATCTCGACCGACCCGCTATGGAATCCCCCATCGCCTAGACTCGCCTCTAACTCTTCTTTGACTTGAGCCAGCTGGGCTTCGATATCGGTTTTGAGCTGATCCAGGTCTTTTTGAGATAAACTCCCAGCGGAAGCTGCTGCCAAGGCTTGTTCTAATGCATTAAGCTTGGTTTGCAACCCGGCTAAGGCCGTATCCAAAGCGACTCGCTGGGCCTCCCCTAATGCTGTCTCTAAATCGGCTTTTAGTTGGTCGATATCGTCTTGCGATAAACTATTGGCCGATGCATTTTTCAAGTCATCCTGTAAGTCAGTAATCTTGTCATTCAGAGCCGTTTGAGCGTTAGATAGTCGCTCCTTAAAAAGTCTTTTTTATCCGTTGTCGTTAACTTATTTTTATTATCGGAGTTTTTTGAGCTGAATATGGAGACCACCTGAAAAAGCAAAAAGAACCTCTTGAATTAGTGGTTCCATGAAGTTCTTCAAATGCCACCCTCTCCCAGCCAAATAGACATTGATGGTTGGGGATTGGACGCCCATCAGATCGTTTTCTCCCATGCGATGTTCTGTTTTAAGATGGCCCATCAGCGGCTCCATGGCTGCTGGGCGTCGAAACTTTTTCCGCTCCTTTTGTTTTTGATAGGGGGTATGGCTTTTCAATGGTTGACCTAGCATTGATCTCTTGGTATTCCCCATCGGACGTCTTCCGAGTTCCCCTCGATCAACCACCAATTCTTTGAGAGCTCGCCCCACAATGGATTCGTGTTGTTCCAATAAGGGTGGGATGGTCTAGCTATCATGCGGGTTGCCCTCAAAAGCACCGATGGCCGTGATCATCATTTTCTGACCTCCCGTGGTCATCAGTCCCACGTTGTTTCCAAATGCATACGGTTGATGAGCTTTGCCTTTGGCCATAGCAGCCGTGAATGGCTGGTGGATGGCATTGATTTTGTTGTTATCAAATCACTGTTGATGGATGATTCGTTGGTACCGATCGAGTTCTTTTTGGTATGGGCTCGGTTGCAGAGAGGGTAGTTTTCGTTTTCATTCCCGCACTGGTCGGCCGACAGGTCTTGCGATTAGACGTGGCCTTTTAGCTTTTTTAGCTCGTCGGGGAGGCTTCCCGTTAACGGTTTGACACCCCCGTTCTTTGGAGGGGTTGGCAACCGTCTGCCGTTGTTTTATTTTTTTTGGCCATCTAGTGGCATTGGTCGATGACTTTTTGATTCCGTTGGGCATCGGTCGGAAACCTCACGTTGTTCCCTGGTACGGTGGTATCTGATCAGACCATCGATGATTTTTTGATTTCTTTCTGATGCAACGAGACCCCATAAGCAATGATGGCGTCCATCCCTTTTTCGCCCATCAGAAGAATCGCCAGGGGGTTGGTGTTTCATGACATCAACACCCGTGAAGTACGGCAGGGTAGGATGTTCAATCCACCGTTCCATGAGGGTTTGACCCCCTAGATGGTAAAGCCGTTTCAGCATACAACCACCCACCATCAACCCAATGGGCTTGGCTGGAGGGCCCTTTGGGGAATAAAAGGAACCAAAGGCGTTTTCAAAAAAAAGACCAATCCATGGCATCAGCCAGCCACTTGATCTTATGTTTTGGATGGAGAATACGTTTAAATTCCCAGTCCAATAACGGGGGCTGTTGGGGGGCTATTTTTTTGATTATTTCTACAAGGTTTTGAGACCAAGATACGCATTTACTTGCAGATTTCAAACCCCTATCTTCGCAAGTAGGGCAGCATTCAATCCCACATATGAACGATGGACTCTATTTGAGTTTTTAAGCAGCGACTAAATACGTAAAATCGGTGATCAATGGAAAAACTCAAGAAGCCCTCGGTAGCAATAGGCTTTCGAAATATTGACAACCTTAAAACTTCAATTTCATTCTTCTGTGGTCATTTTAGACCTCTTTTTACTCAAATGATGATATACCAATTTTTTCTTTTATCTACGAGTAATCAATCCTCATTGATAAAATTCCAATGCATCCCTTAGGTGCAAAACTCTTGTGTTTTCATCTCGTTTTGAATTTAATATCGTCTAAAAACAAAAAACAATCGATTAAAAAACCTCCACATCTATATTCATAGACCTTATGGGGTGCAATTCCTAAAGGTAGGATGATAGGCTTGACTTAAGCTTGAACGATTAGAAAAAAAAGAACAATTTTTAACATTATTGACACTCCAACCACTAATATCTTGGTCAAATGATTTTGCATCCTTAAACATCTCATCCATACGGGTTACCTCGCTCGTATTCCACTCGCCTATATCTTGGTTAAAACTATCAGCTTGATAAAACATCCACCTCACATCTAATACCTTACTGGTATCCCAATCCCCTATATCTTGGTTAAAACTATCAGCTTGATAAAACATCCACCTCACATCTAATACCTTACTGGTATCCCAATCCCCTATATCTTGGTTAAATGATTTGGCTTCATAAAACATACCTCCCATATCGATTACTTGGCTGGTATCCCACTCGCCTATATCTTGGTTAAATGATTCTGCCCCAACAAACATACTCCACATAGTGGTTACTTGGCTGGTATCCCAACTAGTAATATCATATCGAACAAAATCTCTACCAGAAAATAACCAATTCATATTGGTTACCGAAGTGGTTACTACTTTACTATAATCCTCATCATTTTTAACCATTTCTCTCAATGATTCATTATCCACAATCTCATAAATCTCACCTCGAAACTCCCATTTCTCACCTATCATATCTCGATTGCATTTTCGGGCTTTAATCGTCACGCCATTATCATCTAGATACAAAGGATTTTGGTCTTTATTGCAAAATAAACTTGATTCATCTGAACTTGGTTTATTAGAATCTGAACTGGATTCATTTTTTTGACACCCCATTACTAGTAAAATCAGAACGGATATTGATACAATTGTTAGAAATTTCATCTATTGGATAATATACTCCTTGAAAGTTTTTATAAGTCTAGTGAGATTTTACAAACCAATTCTCAGAATCTTTATCCTTTTCTAACTAATTGGAGCTAATAACACTCCACTCTCTAACATCCCAAGGTTTTAGTAGACTATCCCTATAATCAATATAAGGTGCATTTGAATTTAGGCAAGCGGTGTTCTCGTCCAAATACAGTAGCATAGAAATTAAAACAATATAATACATTGCTGACATTCCACTGACTAAGGTCTTGGTTAGATGTGGCTCTATAAAACATATACCCCATACCTTGCACTTGGCTGGTATTCCAATTACCAATATCTTGGTTAAATGATTTGGCTCCATAAAACATATAACTCATATTGGTGACCTTACTGGTATCCCAATCCCCTATATCTTGGTTAAATAATTCTGCATTACTAAACATATAACTCATATCGGTGACCTTACTGGTATCCCAATCCCCTATATCTTGGTTAAAACTTATAGCCGGATTTGGAACCCAATTGGGATCCCCCCAATAATAAATACGAGAAGGGCGAGCATTTGGACGCCGACCAAACATAAAAGCCATATTGGTTACCTGGCTCGTATCCCAGTCCCCGATATCTTGGTTAAAACTTGTAGCCTCTTGAAACATAAAAGCCATATTGGTGACCTTACTGGTATCCCAATCCCCTATATCTTGGTTAAATAATTCTGCATTACTAAACATAGAACTCATATCAGTTACCTGACTCGTATCCCAATCTCCTATATCTTGGTTAAATAATTCTGCATTACTAAACATAGCCCGCATATCGGTTACTCGACTGGTATTCCAATCTCCTATATCTTGGTTAAATAATTCTGCATTACCAAACATCAAAGCCATACTTTGCACTTGGCTCGTATCCCAATTGCTAATATCTTGGTTAAATAATTCTGCATGATTAAACATATAACTCATATCGGTGACCTTACTGGTATCCCAATCCCCTATATCTTGGTTAAAATCAGAATCAGACTTCATCGTTTTAGAATTTGTAAAATAGAGATTATAAAACATACCACTCATATCTAAAACCTTACTGGTATCCCACTCGCCTATATCTTGGTTAAATAATTTTGCATCACAAAACATATCACTCATATCTAAAACCTTACTGGTATCCCACTCGCCTATATCTTGGTTAAATGATTTTGCATCACAAAACATATCACTCATATCTAAAACCTTACTGGTATCCCACTCGCCTATATCTTGGTTAAATGATTTTGCATCACAAAACATATCACTCATATCTAAAACCTTACTGGTATCCCACTCGCCTATATCTTGGTTAAATAATTTTGCATCACAAAACATATCACTCATATCTAAAACCTTACTGGTATCCCACTCGCCTATATCTTGGTTAAATGATTTTGCATCACAAAACATATCACTCATATCTAAAACCTTACTGGTATCCCACTCGCCTATATCTTGGTTAAACAAGCCTGCTCTATAAAACATTCTCCCCATACTTTGCACCTTACTCGTATCCCAACCTCCTATATCTTGGTTAAAATATTGTGCACCACGAAACATTCCATACATTACCTGCACTTGACTCGTATCCCAGTTGCCAATATCTTGGTTAAAATATTCTGCAAGATGAAACATTCGAACCATATTCTTTACTTGACTGGTATCCCAATTGCTAATATCTTGATTAAAAATCTGTTGCCCATAAAACAGATATCCCATGTCGGTTACCTGGCTGGTATCCCAACTAGTAATATCATATCGAACACCACGTGTACCGAATCTCTCGGATGTGAATAACCGATTCATATTAGTTACAAAAGTGGTTACCACTTTGCTAATATCCCATCCCCTTTTAATCATAAATCTCAGCCTTTTATTACTGACGATTTCATACTCCACGCCGTTTAACTCCCATTTCTCTCCGATCATATTTCGATTGCATTTTCGGGCTTTAATCGTCACGCCATTAGCATCTAAATACAAAGGATTTCTAAGGTTGCCATCTTGATCTAGACCGCATTTACCTTGTCTGTTATTCCTATCAGAATAATAAATATCCTTATCGGTTGTTTGAATCTTGTCAGGCATTTGATTCTTTGAAAGAATAGCCGCTACCAAAGAATCCAATTGCACCTCGGTATATTTTTCTTGGTACTCATAGCGGGGTTCCAGTATAGGCTCTAATTCTAATTCAGATTCAAATGGACTGGCTGGATTGTTGTTTTGGATTGGAACCAACGGCATTGAGTTTGGTTCCCGTTTTTGACACCCCATTACAAAGCATAATAGCACAGGCATCGATAATAAGATTGATAAATATTTCATTGATTGGTTGATTTTTTAGTTAGTCGCTCCTTAAAAAGTCTTGTCATGTTCAACTATCTAGTGCAACATGAACGACCCCTGCCACCGCTGTGGTGATATCGCTTTGAATACTGGCTCGGATATTACTGATCTCGGTCTGGAGACCCGTTACCTGACTGGCCACCCCTTGGAGGGTTTGGACCTGGGTGGTTAATGCCGCAATCTGACCATTCAAGTCATCAAAGCGGTCATCATAGTTCTTACAGCCCGCAGCCAATAAGGCCACTACTGTGAACAGAATAAAAAGTTTTTTCATATAAAAAAATATTAATCATGATTATAATGTATTGGATGGCTTGGCCAAAAGCCCCGAAATGACTCTGTAAGAGCCTCAAATGCGTGGATTCCTACCAGGTTCATTAGAATGCCATACAGCATCAAGCCCCCATGGGAATACAAAAAATAAAGAGATAGATTGCTAGGCCAAAGGGCTCTAGAATAGCAACTCGCTAGAAGATTTTCGGGGGGGGGGTAATTATTATTTTACTCACTGTAAACACCTTGTTAGGTAATAACGAACATGCCTCAAATATCGCGCCAAAAAATATTGGTTTGATCTCAGATCTGACGTAATCATTATTGGAGTACACTTCGTGCTAGTTTAAACTATCTGCAGACTTAACTTATTTTTAAAATAAATTGACTTTGGCAATAATATTATTGAGATGTATCATTCTATCAATTAGAAGTATTAAAAAACCGACTTTCAGAAAATGAGGTATTTCCTTTTTTATCAATAGTCCTCACAGACCATTGATAGATGGTACCTCGTTTTAATTCCATAGAAAATTCTTCTTGAGTGATATTTTCAATGGTTTGAGAATGAAAATTTTCAGATAAAAACAAATTATAATAATCAATATCATTATCTAAATCATTGCCCTGCCAAGTAAATTTTAAAATTTGGTCTACCGGTAAATCAATGCGCTGATTATGAGTGGGCTCGATTAATATTGCAGAAAAAGGAATATAGTCCGATGATTCGACGCCTTCTAGATAAAACTGCCATATTTCACTCATGCCCGTATTACTTGTTTTTTCACTAGATGTAATAATCCACCAACGATATGCAAATCCGCGAGTTAATTCGACGGTTGACATGGTATTGGCTATCATCGGTTTAGTTATTTTGTTATTGGTTGATTGATTTTCGATGACCAGCTGATAAGAATCTGTATCAAGAGCATTCGACCATTGAAATCTTACTTGACTGATCGTATTATTTAATACGGTGGCCGTTGTACAGACATCACCACTAATAGGAGCAGCTAGTATAGCAGCTGCCGGTTGTATGGGTGGATCAATAGAGGATGAGCAGTCTAGTCCTATGAAAACAAATCCCATCATTAAAATCCTAAACCTATTGGTATTAAAAATCATTTTTTAATGATTTTAAATTGCTGATTACTCTGTTTATTTTCAATCACTAAAACATACACCCCCGAAGGATATGCATTGATTGAAATCGAATGCATCAATGGGCTTGAATTTGTTATAATATCTTTTTTCTGGGCTAAAAGGTCACCAGATGCATTAAATAATTGGATATTAAATATTGAATTGTTAGGAAGCAACACATTTAGTTGATCATCCACTGGATTGGGAAAAACCTTTGGATTATTGTCTGTATTAATCCATTGTTGAAAGATTCCTTGGCAGGGATTATCTGTTTTGACTTGAATTTTAGTCCATGAATTTTTTGCCCTAAACCGATATTGAGAATCTGTGGTTTGAAAAGACTCACTATTAAAATCAATGGTATAAGCATTGGCTCCATGTAAATTTAATTCTATATCATTGGTCGTTTTATTCATAGAAATGGCTACTGATAAGGGGGATGGTTCATCAATCTGGGCAGAAAATTCATATAAGAAATTAGAAAAAGTCTGCGTGAGAATGACCATATCATAGACTCCTGGAGACAAATTAGAAAGCGATACGGATTCTGAAAAATTTATGAACCTTTCAAAATTATTGGGGCCGGAAATTAATGCTTGATAATTCAGGGGAGCTCGAGCATGGATTTGAATTTCACCATTGGATTTTCCTTGGCAACTAACATCTTTTTTTGATATGGTAAAGTTTCTTGGTGAGCGATAATCACACAAATCACCAATACCATTTCGATCAATATCCTTTTGATCAAGATTTGCCACAGAAGGACAGTTATCATCTAAATCATTTATCCCATCTTGGTCTGTATCAGGGGTTGGGGATCCTTTTAAGCAAAAATCAAGGGTTGCATTAAAAATAGTGCCCCCGACATTTTCTTGTCGATCAAAAAATCGAATTTTCCACTCCCCTTTGGCAATGATATTGTTCAATTGATTCAAATTTCCTAATGGTCGGTATACCCCATCTTGTTGTAAAAGATCTTCCGACACATGATTTACAGCTTGTTGATCAAAAGTGATTCTTATTCGTTCCTCAAATGATTTTCTATTACTTGACATCAAGGGAATTTGAATGCCCTGTGGACTAATTAATGATATGTTTAATTCTTCTAAAAAAATATGATTTATATCCAGAAGTACATTCACATCAACAATTTCAGTATCAATGCCTATAACAAATGAAAGTTCTCTTATTCCAATCGATGGAATTTCTATGGGCTCATTGATAAAAGAAACCGATTGACAAACCAATTCATCGGTAGTAAATTCACTAGTTGAACTATATGTAGATTCACTACAATCGCTGAATGCTTTAACTCGCCAATAATACGTGCTCAGAGAGTCTAATTGGGGCACTAAAAATTGATTATCACGCGTTTTTCTAGTTAACAGAAGTGTCTGAAAATCAGATGTTTTGCTAATCTCTATCACATACGTTTCTGCATTAGGAATCGGTTGCCATTGCAATAATGGAGTCAATGAAGTTTGTTGATGATTATCAATAGGACCAAGAAGCAATGGCGTATCTATGGTTAAGCCTTTGACTTCCAATCTTGATTGAAATTGAAAGTCAAAAGAATTTGAAACAGCTCTCAGTGAAATATCATAAGATCCTAATTCAAGCTGATCTAATCCCCGAAGGATAAAACTTCCTTCCTGCTCTCGTTCCATATTTCCTTGAGGATTGAATTCTGCCCAAATCCCTTGTGGAATATTCTCTAGGTTCAATTCAATAGACTCATCATAACCATCATACCGTTCAATCGTATATTTAAATTGAATCTCATCTTGATTACATGAAACGGTATATAACGGATCAATACTTAGTATAAAAGGTCTTTTGACAATATTGATGGGAAACGGATTCACCGAGAAATAAATCGAATTAGTCGGTAGAATTTTTATACGCGCATCATCTGTCTCAATATTTCCTGGAACTCGAACAATCTCTTGACCATCATTGGGAGTGTCTTTCGAAAGAACATAATCATACTTTAGACCACCATCGGTCGATAGTAAAATATCAACCTTTGTGGTATTGATGGGGGATTGATCTGTCTTCCCAACATTCCAAAAAATTTCTTTTAATTCACCGGATTTCCATATTTGATGTTCTTGTTCATTTAAATTCAATTTAAAATCCCTTGCATTTTCCCAAACATTGATGTACAAAGAATCTAAAAACACGGCATATTCCTTTTCTTTATTTGCTCTCATTGATAATCCCCACTTAAGATGTCTTTCGACCTCAGGAACAGTTTCCCATTGATTTGTATCCAATTCACTAGGTGGTGATTGCACGGCTAATTTTCCAGACTTTATTCGTTCTAAACGAGGTATTATTCTATTCGGGGCTTTTTTAGGTGGGTAAGATCGAGCAATAGACCCAATAAGATTTGTAGAAAGAAAGTCTTCTCGATTGACTGTTCCATTATCAAGTTGCTCCCAATTATAAATTACTTTGTAATCCTGTGGAATCTGAATATTAGGGATTGAAAGTTCAAAAGGGGTTCCCATTGGAATATCGTAACTGAGTCCTAAATTTTCAACGATTAATTTTTCTAGTTTTATCGCCTCTTTTTGTTTTAAACATTCTGAAAACAGCAAATGACCTCGCATATGCTGAATAGATTTAAAATGAAAATAGGGACTTGAATTTTCTTGAATATTATTGACATTAGCAACCCCTGCATAACCCATGATGGTAGACCCACTAGCGGGTTCAACATTTGCATTGAAATATTCTTCATACAATGAAAAGGTATGCCAAGCGCCTAATTGATGGCCTATTTCATGACTGACAAAATCAATATCAAAAAAATCATTCATAAACTCTTTTCCATCTTCAGATTTAAAATTATGAGATGATAAGCCTTCTGCCTTAATCCTAGTACACAAACATGCCGTACATGCTTCACCATAGGGACCTTGAGCAGCAAAGGCATGACCTATATCATAACTATCTATAGGCAAAATCTCTCTGATGACCCTACCAGCTTCAAAGGCATCCAATTCTTCAAAAGGATCCGTATCAGGATTATCAAAAATTAGATTGGTATCTGATACCAATTGAAATTCAATTTGAATATCTCTTCGAAAAATTTCATTGATTCTATTGATTGTACTAACCACTGCGGCAAAGGCATCTTCTTTTTTGGTGCCATTGGTATCATCATTATCTGAAAATATTTGAGTGTAATCGCTAGTTACAGCAATAGCTAGTCTCAAAATATATTTATTAGTATTAAAAGTAGTTTTAGAAGATGGTTTGTTGACTTTTGATTTGACCACATCATAATCACGATGTTTTTGACAATTGACTGCTGGTCGTTTCTCTGATTTTAAATACCCCACATGCAATTCCGAGTCTAGCCAACTTGGCTGTACAAAGTATTGTTTTCCATCTGGTAAGATTAGCCACTGATTAAGCCCTTGGCCTGATACTGTAATTCGAACTTTTACATCTTTTCTCGTTAGACTCCAACCTTCAAAAGTTTTGATTCGAAAATACTTTTGTTGTAATGCTGGTGATAATACATTCACAACGTGGATTTCAAATGATTCAAACTCACCATTTTCATTGGGTAATTTGACTATATTATTTTGAGTTCTCTCTCTTATATTCTGATTAAACATCTCTAGATTTAACCGATAATAATTCCAATGTTGATCTTCTATCATATCAATTGAATGTGAAGATGGTGCTTTAGCAACAGTCCAATAGTCTTGTGCGAAAACGAAATGACAACAGATTATGAAAAGACAATAAGAAAAGTGTTTGTTCATTGTTGTTGGTGGAATCGATTAACCTGAAGCAAACTAATAAGTCGCAAGTTAATGACTTGACAAGTTTCGCATCGTAATGTCTATAAAAACAACATTAATGGTTTTAATTTAAAGCTTCATTGCAACTTCTTTTTGTCTTCTAATTCATTTATTGTTCCATGGTAATGAGTTTGATTAAAACTTTAATAAGAGAGATTTCTACACTAAAATTTTGGACTCCCAATAAAAAATGAGACCATGAGAGAGGTAATATTCTTAAACAAGTCTAAAATGACTCCATCTAGAGTCAAAAACTTCAAAATCAAGGAAATATTATGTTGATGATACTGAGATATTCAAGCAATATGAAAAATATTGACCTCGAAAAATTGAGGTTTTTTCAATTTCTATTATTCTAAAGTCTTTAAGATTAATTACTTTTACTAGAAGTCAAATCCATAGGAAATTAAACATACCACCATAGGGGAATACGAATGGTGTTCATTTAATGAATTAAACATACCCGCCATCCTAGCTAGAGTTGATTCTGGGGCGAAAACATCGTCAATTCAGGCCAAAAATATCAAGCGAAAAAAAGTTAAAGGGGATTTATGGGTGGAATTTGAAGTCAACCCTTTCGAAGATAATTTGAGCATTGCCGTTGATTGTAAAGCGAAAGTCATAGATATCCGAAATATCAAAAGTTCTTCTGGCATTGTTGAAAAACGATTTGTTATTAAAACCCCCTTAACGATTGGAACTATTCAGTTTGATATTGAATTAACACTAGCCAATCGCGAAGGCATGGACTTTCGGATGCTATTAGGACGAGAAGCCCTCAAAGGACGCTTTATCATTGATCCCAATCAAAATCAAATTCTAAAAAAAATATCCAAAACACAACTCAATGATCTCTATTGTCATCTGATTTTAAATAAAACGGGACTCCATATTGGATTATTAGCTACCAATCGAAATCTATATTCCAATAAACGAATTATCGAAGCTGGCAATGCTAGGGGGCATACCATGCACTTTTATAATCTTCAACATTGTTATATGCGACTGGACACCGATACCCCTGAAATTCGTTATCGAGATGGTAGTGTATTAGATCATTTAGATGCTGTAATTCCTAGAATCAGACCTTCTATGACATTTTATGGTTGTGCCTTATTAAGACAATTCCATTCCATTGGTACCTATTGCTTGAATTCTGCTGAGTCCATTGCCAAATCAAGAGATAAATTATATTCTTCTCAAATTTTTTCAATCAATAAATTAAATGTGCCGACCACCGGCATGGCAAAATCACCCCAAGACACCAAAGATCTTATTTCAATGGTGGGGGGAGCTCCACTTGTAGTTAAAGTTTTGGAGAGTGCTCAAGGCAAAGGAGTGGTATTGGCTGAAACGGCTAAGGCTGCAGAAAGTGTCATCAATGCTTTTAAAAGTCTACAAGCCAATATATTGGTTCAAGAATTTATTAAAGAAGCAGAGGGTAAAGACTTGCGTTGTTTTGTTGTAGATAATAAAGTTGTTGGCTCGATTCAACGGGAAGCAACTTCAGGAGAATTTAGAGCCAATGTGCATTTAGGAGGTATTGCTACCAAAGCTAAAATAAAAGCCGACGAGCGAATTTTAGCTGTCCGTGCAGCAAAAGCTCTTAATCTTTCAGTAGCTGGTGTCGATATCATCAGATCCAATAAAGGACCACTACTTTTAGAAGTTAATTCATCTCCTGGTTTAGAAGGGATTGAAAATGCTACCGGAAAAGACATTGCAACTGAAATGATTGCATCCATTGAACGAAAATTAAAGTATAGCCACAATTGATATACTTCAATACAAAAATAATTTCGTTTAAAACTCAAAATCGGAATTAGATGATGGAACGCGTAACTCAATAGAGCTTTTTTCTTTGACTTGATCCCCGGCTTTTTGGGAACTGCAACATAAACTTTCATATTTTTTTCGAAATTCTGCTCAGAATTTTATCGATTAATTTGGCTGTATTCTCTTCTGTTATATTTTATGGGATATTCACACTAACTTTCATTTCAGAAAGAAACCTGACTGCAAACCATGAACTTGCCAATAATACAGTTCCAAAGATCCTTAGAGTTTAATACCTCCAATTAATGCTGGTTTTAAACCCTTAGTCAAAATTATCCCAAATATGATATCGACCACTAATTTCAATACTACTTTTAACTAGAATGGTTCTTCACTCTCTTGGCCGTTTTCAGATTTTTTTTGACTCCACTGGGAAGAGGGATTCTCATCATTGGAATTATCATTTTGAAGAGAAATAGAATTTTGGAATCTTTGATTTGTTTTATGATCATTCATTTTTGAAGGGATTTTTTCAGTGTTCATGGGTTTGTAGCCGGCTGATGAAAAATCATTAGAAAAATTGCTTATTTTCCCATTAAATCCTAATCGAAAACTTCCAATAGCGCCATTTCGATGTTTAGAAATAATGATTTCTGCTTGACCTTCTGTAGAACTACCATCCTCCCAAGTTTCGAATTTATAATATTCCGGACGGTATAAAAATGCAACAATGTCGGCGTCTTGCTCAATGGCTCCCGATTCTCTTAAATCAGATAATTGTGGTCTAGATTTTTCTCTTTTTTCTACAGCCCGATTCAATTGTGAAAGGGCAACAATGGGAATATCTAATTCTTTCGCTAAGGCCTTAACAGAGCTAGAAATTTGAGAAATAGTTTGTTCTCTATTTTGATTATACCCTCGATTGCTTACCGTCATTAATTGTAAATAATCAACCAAAATAATATCAATATTAGAAGCTGTTTTCAACCGTCTTGCTTTAGAACGTAATTCATAGATCGATAGCTGAGGGGTTTCATCGATATAAATTGGGTAATCTCCCAATGTATTGATGGTTTCGACAACCTGACCAAACCCATCTGAATCAAGGGCACCATCTCGTACTTTTTCAAATGGAATCTTGGTTTGAGCTGATACCATTCGAGTAATCAGTTGCATGGCAGACATTTCTAATGAAAATATAGCTACGGTATAGTTTTTTTTAATCGCCATTTTTCTAGCCATGGACAACATAAAGGCTGTTTTTCCCATACCTGGTCTTGCTGCAAGCACAATCAAATCACTTTTTTGAAATCCACTTGTGAATCTGTCGAACTCATGAAATCCAGATTCAATTCCTATTGATCCGCCTTGTTTTTTTATTCTCTCAATTTGTTCTGCTAATTTTTCAATCAAATGTTTAGCTGCAACCGGTTGAGTTTTAATTTTATTTTTTGTAGCATTATAGATTTGAGTTTCCGCAAATTGAATAGTTTCAAAAACATCATGTGTTTCATCATATGATTTTTCAATTATTTTATCTGAAACTTCAATAAGAGATCTTAAAATAAATTTTTCTTGAATAATTCTAGCGTGATATTCGATATGAGCCGCTGAAGCAATGGATTGACTCATTTTAATCAAAAACGTACCGCCACCAACGCGGTTTATCGTATTATCTGCTATGAGTTGTTGTGTGATTGTTTTTAAATCAATAACACTATCCTTTGATCGATAGAGCGTAGTAGCTGCTTCAAAAATTAATTTATGTTGTTCTTTATAGAACATTTCCGATTCAATGATTTCATTGATTCTTTCAAAAGCCGTTCTATCGATTAAAATCCCACTAATCACAGCTTCTTCAATTTCGATGGCTTGGGGTGGTAACTTGCCTTTTACTAGTGGAATTACATTCGCTTTTTTTTGCTGTTTAGGATTATTTTCCGTTAAACTCATGCACCAAAAGTAAAGAGACGATTTATCATAATTTCAATGTCATTTCAAAAGTTATTTACAAAAATTTAACAGTATTTCACCAATCATTTGTCATATTTTCAAGTACTCTATGATTGGATTGTAAAATTCCCGATAGCCGTATACTTTTTTCTCCGTTGCTTAAGAAGTTCAACCAAGGGAATCATTTTTATTTGATTAAAACAACTCAAAACGTGTTCTTCTAGAGTACCAAACATTTTTTTTCGATCATAATGCGCTCCACCTAGAGGTTCTTCAACAATGAGATCTATGATTTGTGCTGTTTTCATGTCTTGAGCTGTCAATTTTAATTGCTGGGCCATTTCTTCTTTGTGTTCCCAACTTCGCCATAATATCGAAGAGCAAGACTCAGGTGAAATAACAGAATACCAAGTATTTTCAAGCATTAAAATTCGATCTCCAACACCTATTCCCAAAGCTCCACCCGATGCCCCTTCTCCAATGATCGTCACGATAATAGGAACTTTTAAATTCATCATTTCATAGATGTTACGAGCGATGGCTTCACCCTGGCCTCTTTCTTCGGCTTCAATACCTGGGAACGCCCCTGGCGTATCAATTAATGTTAGAATTGGAATCTGAAATTTTTCAGCAGATTTCATCAATCGCAAGGCTTTTCGATAACCTTGTGGATTGGCCATCCCAAAATTTCGATATTGCCTTGTTTGAGTATCATATCCTTTTTGGGTACCAATGATCATAAAACTCTGTCCTCCAACTTTTCCTAATCCTCCCACCATGGCCTTATCGTCAGCAATATTTCTATCACCGTGTAATTCTAAAAATGTATCTCCACAAAGGGAATTGATATAATCTAGGGTATAGGGTCTATTGGGGTGTCTAGATAATTGGACCTTTTGCCATGGTGTTAATTTTTTATAGATTTCTTTCTTGGTGCTCTCTATTTTTTTTTTAAGCTGTTTGGCGGTATCAGAAACATCTACTCCATTTTCTTTGCCAAGTTCAATGCACTTTTGAAGTTGATCTGTTAGTGCCATGATGGGTTTTTCAAATTCTAAATATTCCATATAATTTAATTCTGATTTCAAAATGTAAATTTATAACAATCACCAGCCCTCCATGAATCAAAAGTTTATTGAATCTATTAATAATCTTATTATCTGCACTTTTCCAATATTTTCTGGCACTTTGATAAGTTCCATTTAATAATTAAACTTTAATGAGTAATACAGTGAAATAATGATGGCTCAAAGTAAAAAGGAGGGGGGCAAAAAGGCAATGAAAAAACATTATAATTTAATGAAGAGCTATCCAAACAGTTCAATTTTATCCATCCCAAACGGCCAATTAGAAGTGCTCCTTTGATTAAGAAGGTCCCGATAGTATTTCATTGGTCGAGAAATATTTAGCAATTTGATTAGAAAAATAACATGGCTATTTGAACATCATGGAGCAATAAAAAGTTGAAGCTGAATTTATATGAAGCCTATGAATGATCATGTGATCAGTTAATGTGGTAGTCTATGTAGATTAAAAAACGAATCGTTGAGCACTGTGTAGCAATGTACTCCATAGGGCTATTGATTGCAATAGATATGACGATTCTATTGCAAGAGAATCTGCATTGAATCGACGAACGATTCTTTTAGGGGTTTGAAGAATAACCCATGCTTAAACACGGACAAGGGATAAAAAATCAATGATACGTTGAATACAAATCTATAATCATCCGTTATAACGTCATAGCTTCTATCTCAAGTCGAGAACAAGAGTAAAAGAAAACGAGTTCTAATCACCAAACATTTACATGCCTTCAAAAAGATTTAACGATTATCCGTTCGAATCAAGTTTGGCAACTGACATCACTTCATTGCCATACAAGGAATATGTTTATCGGTATGCAGTTATCAGTCATTATAGTCGTTAGGGGCTTGACTGAGATTTATCTAATTCCGTGGCCACTGAATTTTATGTTTTCGTATTGAATCAATCGTTACGGAAGGCCTCAAATATTTAAGACCGATCAAGGCATTCAGTCTAATGCTTTAATGAATACCGATGGGTTCCTAAAGTAGATACACATGGCATATGGATGGAAAATGGTATTGTATTGATCATGTTTTAATTGAATTGATGGCCAGTGTCAAATATGAAAATGTATCTATCAAGTCTTCTTTCGATGGTATCGACTGCTATAAATAGCTATGAGGCTATTTTGAATTCTATAATCATCAAAGAAGACGTCAAAGCTTGAAAGTGCCCTTTCCTTTAGAATATGATCAACATCAAAATGAATGAATATGATGAATTTAAGTTGTAATCTTAGTAGATATATATTCTTGCCAATAGTGCAACAATATTATCCTCTTATTTTAGATGGAGATTTATCCCCTATTTCTACAAGGTGTTACGTGGAGATTATGGAGTACTTCAATCCACAGAAGGTTTTAACTAGATAAATTAAAAAAGCTATTGCGAAGTTGTTTTTCGTAAAAGATATAATCCAATACATGCAAATAAAAACAAAGGAAACCATGCCGCAATGATTGGTGAAAATGTTGATTTTGCGACTAGAACACCCAAGACTTTATCAAAAAAGACAAATAAAAATCCTAAAGTCACCCCCAATGCTAAATTAAATCCAGTGCCACCCCTTCTTTTTTTAGATGCTACTGCCACGGCAATAAACGTCAAGACAAAAACTGATAACGGAATGCTCCATCGTTTATGAAAATTCAACACGTGTCTATTGATTAAAGGGGATCCACGCTCTCTTTCGAGTTTAATAAATCCTATTAGTTGTCCAAGAGATAAGGTTTCGGCGACATAATTGACCGGGGCTAAATCTTCAATTGAAAAATCAAATACAGTATCTTTTAATGTTTCTTGAATATAAACTTCTCCACGTTGATTAAATTTTCTTTTGTTATATCTAGTTAATCGAAATAAACTATCTTCATTTTGCCAACGGATACTAGACGCTTTTATCTTAAATCTCATCTCATTTCCTTGAAAATGGGTCAACACAAAATTATCTGCACTTTTACGAATAGGGTCATAATTACTCACGTAGACATATTCATGATCGTTAATTTGTTGAAAGACATCCTCTGTAAATCTCTCAACATTCCGACTTAAATATTTATATCGAAATTCATTATATCCCTTGCTAGCAGCTGGAGCTATATAGAGAGAAACTATAATAGCTAAGAGACAGATAAGGCTTGCACCCATTAAAAATGGTCTCAAAAATCTACCAAACGAAACGCCTGAACTCAAGATGGCAATGACTTCGGTATTATTAGCCATTTTAGATGTAAACCAAATAATGGCTAGAAACAAAAAAATCGGATAGAGAAGATTGGCAAAATACCAAGTAAAATCAATATAATACCACAAGGTTTCATCAAAAGGGACCTTATTGGCTTTGAATTTGTCAATCTTTTCAGACAAGTCCACCATGATTCCAATGGGAATAAATAAAAGAATCAACACAAAAAATGTTCCAATATACTTTTTGAGAATATACTTGTCAAGAATTTTCAATTCAAAGCCTTTTATCCAAGTTTTTGGAGATTCGATTCTTCCAAGCAACAAAACTACCATCAATGATTCTTTTCCTTGCCTGATTAGTTAACCAACTATAAAAACTTAGATTGTGAATACTAGCAATTTGTTTTCCCAATAGTTCATTCACTGAAAACAAGTGTCTCAAATACGCTTTAGTGTACTGGGAACCAATTAAACTATACTCATTGGTATCAATGTGGGAAAAATCTGATTTCCACTTTTGGTTTTTGATATTGATTATACCATCGATTGTAAACAGCATACCATTGCGACCATTACGAGTCGGCATGACACAATCAAACATATCAACCCCCATAGAAATACACTCAAGAATATTTAAAGGAGTCCCTACCCCCATTAAATAACGTGGTTTGCTTTTGGGGAGAATTCCACAGACTTCTTGAGTCATTTGATACATCAAATCGATGGGCTCACCAACGGATAATCCACCAATAGCATTGATGGAAGCCTTTTTTTGACTGATACACTCAGCCGATGATTTTCGAAGATCTGTATAAACACTTCCTTGTACAATCGGTACAAAAATCTGCTGATAACCATACCACTGAGTAGACTCATTGAATTTATTTAACCCTCTATCCAACCACCGATGTGTCCTATCCATCGATAACTGAGCTTCTTTATGTGATATTGGATAGGGAGTGCATTCATCAAAAGCCATCATGATGTCTGCTCCAATCTTTCGTTGAATAGAAACTGCATTTTCGGGAGTAAAAACATGTATTGATCCATCGATATGAGATTTAAATTGTACCCCATGTTCATCAATTTTTCTTCTATCTGCTAATGAATAGACTTGATATCCTCCTGAATCCGTTAAAATAGGTTTAGACCATGAAATAAATTGATGGATGCCTCCAGCTTTCTTTAAAATTTCCGTTCCAGGTCTTAGATACAAATGGTAAGTATTAGCAAGAATTATTTGGGCTCCTATGGGATGGCTCAATTGCTCTTGAGATAGTCCTTTCACCGTTCCCAAAGTTCCTACTGGCATAAAAACTGGTGTGTCAATGACACCATGTTGGGTAAGTATTCTACAAGCACGAGCTGATGAATTATCATCATAAATAATCGAATCGATATTTTTTCCTTTTTTAATGATATCCTAAGTTCAACTATCTAGTGCAACATGAATATCCCAAAGCCAGACGATTGAATAGGGATAGTCTTTACCCGAATAATTCATACAAAAGTGGGGCTTTTGAAGACAATTCCCTTGATTGAAAGCATTTTCATTCCTTATGAAAGTGTTTTTAGATTGTTTTCAACAAAACTTTTCCTCTAAAAAATAAATTTCAGCCATGAGATGCCAGCCAAAAGATCTCCAAAAGCATGACCATCATTTCCTCAAAAAAACGTATCTTATGGTTTTAAGATTCATTCCTATACCTATTTTCCATAAAAAACACGTCAAAAAGCGACTTTCTGTAGTGGCCAAAAAGCCGTCCATTTAAACTTTTAGGGGGTAACCTTCTTCCGATGGGGTACTCCTATTGATTCATAAGCTAGAAAAAAACGAGGTGCCATTCAACCAATCAGTCTAGTGATTCAAGATACTATCCTCTAGCATTTAATTCATCATTCGATTCCAAAACTCTTTCGTCAACGAGTCTATCAACTCATTTTAGGTGATCCCGATGCCCATGGTGTGAAACGACTCCGATGGGATGCCATGTTTAAGCTTTTACTCGGCAAGCTGGCTTCCCAACCCACCCTATCTCGTTTCGAAAACAGCATGAAAAGTCCAGAGATTTGGTCACCGTCTATGCCCAGAAACGCCACCCCGAGAAACGTTAAGACATCACCATTGATGCTGAATCGACCAATACCAATACACACGACCGGTAACCACTATCCTTTTTTAATGGGTATTATCGTCGTGTGATCTATCACCCCATTTTTTTCATGATGGCCAGACGGGAAAGGTTCTATTGGGGATACTTAGTCTAGTCAATGCGCAGACGGCCAAGTGGATGGTGGGCATCATTCGGAAAGAACATCTAGACATCAACATTTGTTTTCGAGCCGACGCGGGGTATAGCAGTGTGGCACTGTATGCCTTGGCACGAAGTGTTGAGGCCAGTGATGTCATTGGGATTCCCAAGAACAAGAGGCTAGCAGTAAAGGTTCAAAAGATAGAAAAACACATGACCTAGCAACCCTTTGAGTATCAAGCCCAACATTAGGCACATCAAGAACAGATGGTGGTGAAAATAGAGAGTACCGGTCTTGCTCTTAACACGTGTTTTATTGTAACCAACTTACCAAGTACTGCCTTGGCAATGTACCAAGATGTTTATGTTCAAAAGGGGGGGGGGGGGACACTAGTGAAAACCGAATCAAGGAAGTCAACAATAGGTGTTTTGCTTCACGGATGTACCACCATGATTTCCGAGCGAACCGTTATCGATGGATTCTCAGCATCATGGCCTACAATATCCCGATGGACGTTCGGGCACCAATGGAGGCCCTTGAAAAGAAAGAACAACAAGATCATAAAGGAGAGTCTACCGAAAGAATACACGGGGAGTGGAAGCAGCGTGAAGTAACGACCGTAGCTTCAACAGTTAACAAGAGTCAACAATTGGCAAATCGACAGTATTCGTTGGTTTTTGTTGAAAATCTCGGCCATCTTCCACATCAAGAAATCGAAGATTGGGATGCAGTGTTCCAAGAGTTTGTGGTGTATCAGGAGCTCTTCAAAAATCTCTTATTCACTTCGCTGGGCTATCAACCAACACCGTTATCTCCTCTTTTTCATAAATGGGGATGATTCATAGGGTCCAACTTGGCCTTGAAAGAACAAAATACGGTCGACATGGTTCACCAATCATGCTTTTTGGAGAACAAAAGCCATCGATCAAGAGAATAGAATCACGTGATTTGTTGAAAAGGGAATCCAAAGCATCTTGAGACTCTATTGCTGATGCTATTGGTTCTCTAACAAGGAGTATGAATAATTCGGATTTAAGAGTTCGTCTTGGATGTTTCAAAAGCCAAACTCAAAACAAAGGTATCCATTGGAAGCACTTATCTATCAAAGACGCACCAACAAATCTACCTCCGAACCATGAGAAATCTATCGGAAAACGTTATACCGGGAACCAAATAGCCATATTCGTTATGAAGAAGTCAAAACAAAGGGTACTACCCAGTCGATAAACCACTGATGAAAGCCACCAAAAGAGAAAAGAAAGTTGAAAGAGGAAGTCAAAGACCCAATCAAATACCTAATGGTGTAAGAACTGTGCATCCCAAGGTTGTTGCCTACTTAAAACAACCTTGGGATGGCAGGCGTTGCTATCGAAGGTGCCCTTCATTAAGTGAATGAGCTTCTAATACTAATTAGCTTTCTGAATTATATTTATAATATGCAGAAAGTTCGTTGCGGATGTCCATCTTTTTCCGTATTCAGTAATCTCTTTTAGTCCATAAGCCCGTTGAACTTTCAAATCCTCTAGTGTTTCAAAGAGTTGGTTATCCAAAAACTTTTTTCGAACCTCGGTCCATATTTGCTCGACGGGGTTGAGTTCTATACTGTAGGTGTGGTTCGATCCAAGCGATATTTTCGGGGATATTTAAATCTTTGGATTGATACCATTGGGCTTGGTCGACCTGCATGATGATATTGTCGTCTTTAAAATCCTTGGCGATTGGTTCTAAAAAGAGAGCCTTCATCTCGGTATTGGCATCGGGTAAAATCAATGACGTCGCCTTGGCTTTTTTAGGACAAATAAAAGTGTAGGCATACACGGATGTATTGACGTACTACTTGTTTTTGACCACTTGGGAGCGATCCTTTGGAGGACAACATGCTTTCTTGGGGATATTGATTCGCCCAAAATCGACTTTCGTCTTGGACGCTAAAAAAACGGATTCCTAGTGCCATAGTTTCTCATTGATGATGCTTGGGTAAGTTTTTTAAAGTCTTCTTGACGCTTGAGATCCTTTAGGGGGGGGGTGATACGGCCGAGGAACCACTTCAAGCCAATGATGACACTTGAAGAATCTGTAGATCATGCTCTTCGCCACTTTCTTATCGATTTTTTTCTCAAAAGGGGCTTGAATGACATCTGTGGTGATAATCTCTAGCCGCTTGTTGTCGAAAACCTTCTAAAAAGGTCTTTTCTTCTTCAAGGGACAGATAGCCCTACTTTCGGCCACCTTGTCCTTAGCTTTCAAATATCAAGAGATTCTTCTAGTTATATAGGCTCACAATAACTGCTGGATACTGTGTTTGGAGAACTTGCTATAAGCGGCTTAGTTGTTGGGCGGTTTGGTTTTTCCATTGCGTATTGATGATCACTTGGATCTGTTACACACGCCAAAAATGTTGGCCTTTTCGGATAAGTTGTTTTAACTTCTCTTGGGTCACAAATCATTGAATAAACTGAAAGTTCATACCTCAAAATCCCCATTCAACACAAATAAATGGTAGCACTTGGTTAGTTTATGGTATTACATTCTTTTTTGTCAATAAAAAATTACTTGTGTTTTTTGAAAATTTTTATTTATAATTGAATTTTAGGTAGATAATAAGGACTTAAAATTCTTTAATTTTAGCGCAATAGTTTTAGATGTCAAAATCACATCCTTTGAATGAAAAGGTAATCCAAACAAGAAGAGATATCGTTCGGATGGTACATGGAGCTAAATCAGGACATCCAGGAGGTTCATTGGGTTGTACTGAGTTCTTTATCATCCTTTTTCAAAGTCATATGAACTATCAACTACCATTTGAAATGGACGGAGTAGGTCAAGATGTATTTTTTCTTTCAAATGGTCATATTTCTCCTGTATTTTATAGTGTTTTAGCACGAAGTGGTTTCTTTCCAGTTGCTGAGTTGGTTAGTTTTAGAAAAATCAATTCACGACTCCAAGGACATCCCACTACCCATGAAGGATTACCTGGCATACGCGTTGCAAGTGGTTCACTTGGACAAGGTCTATCGGTAGCGGTTGGGGCTGCACTTTCAAAAAAATTAAATCAAGATTCTGCCTTGGTGTATGCTCTTTTAGGAGATGGTGAATTACAAGAAGGGCAAAATTGGGAAGCTATCATGTTTGCAGCTGGTAATCACGTAGATAATTTAATTGTTACTATTGATTATAATGGTCAACAAATTGATGGGGCGACTAATGATGTACTACCGTTGGGGGATTTAGAAGAAAAATTCAAATCTTTTGGATGGAAAGTTCTTATCAATAATCAAGGAAATGATTTGTATGCTGTCAAAGAAGCCCTAGAAAAAGCTGTAAAACATTCAAAAAATTCTAAGCCCATTGTGATTATTATGAAAACCAAGATGGGCAATGGGGTTGATTTTATGATGCATTCCCATCAATGGCATGGTATTGCTCCAAATGACCAGCAACTCCAAATAGCTTTAGATCAAAATCCATCCACTTCATTAGGCGACTATTAAAATGCAAACTTCTTTTCAAAATAGTGGAAATATAGATACTCGAAGTGGATTCGGAGAAGGATTGTCTCAGCTAGGCCAAACCAATCCTAGGGTCGTAGCCCTTTGTGCTGATTTGACAGGTTCACTTAAAATGTCAGATTTTAAACAACAATTTCCAAATCGATTTTTTCAGGTGGGAATTGCCGAAGCCAATATGATGGGGGTTGCTGCTGGATTGACAATTGGGGGATGGATTCCATTCACTGGAACATTTGCGAATTTTTCAACTGGTCGTGTTTATGATCAGATTAGGCAATCGATTGCTTATTCCGATAAAAATGTCAAAATCTGTGCATCACATGCCGGGATCACTTTGGGGGAAGATGGTGCTACTCATCAAATCTTAGAAGATATTGGATTGATGAAAATGCTACCCGGAATGACGGTCATTAATCCCTGTGACTTTAATCAAACCAAAACAGCTACGATTGCCATTGCTGAACATAAAGGGCCTGTATATCTTCGATTTGGAAGACCTAAAGTGCCTAATTTTACTACGCCGGAGTTAGGATTTGAAATAGGAAAGGGAATTTTGCTTGAATCTGGAAAAGATATTACCATAGTAGCTACTGGACATTTGGTATGGGAAGCCTTACTGGCTAGGGAAATTCTGAATAAAAAAGGAATTTCTGCTGAAATCATCAATATTCACACCATCAAACCTATCGATGAACAAATTATTATAGATTCCGTCCAAAAAACCAATTGTATCATTACTGCGGAAGAACATAATTATCATGGTGGCTTAGGGGAAACCGTTGCTCGAATACTATCAAAAAAATATCCTGTTATTCAAGATTATATTGCTACCCAGGATACTTTTGGCGAATCAGGAACTCCTACAGAACTAATGAAAAAATATGGTCTTTCTTCAGAAGATATCGTTAACAAGTCTATTGACTTATTAAAACGAAAATAAAATGTACGATTCAAAACGAATTTTCATTATACTACTAATTTTTAGTTTTGGTTCTTCATTTGGCTTTGGTCAAGCTTCTTATGGTTTTAGTGCCGGAGCCAAACTTTCTCCAAGCAAAACTTTACCAACAGATATATCTACAAAAAAGTTGAAGCAAGAAACCATAGGTTATAATGTTGGTGCCTTTTTTGAAACTGGAGGGTTGATGTTTTATGTTCGTCCACAGCTAGGATATACATGGCACAAAGTGGAACAAGATGACTTGGAATACAAAGAATCTAGTTTAGAATTACCCCTTTCTTTTGGCTATCGTTTTGTGCCATTTGCAAGTGGCTATGCTGGACCCACCTTCCATTATACCACAGAACAAAATCTCAAAGGAATTAAATTTGATGAATTTAAAGATAATATTACCTATGGATTACATCTTGGAGCCCGTTTGCATTTAGGAAATTTTGATCTTTCTTTAACATACCATAGAGGATTAAAAAGTAAAGAAGTAGAATTATTGGGAGAAGCCGCAAATAAAATTGGAACGCTAGACACTAGACCAGATTATCTCATATTGGCCCTTGCTATAAAATTGGGAGAACAACTTTAAGTAGCATCTAAATAATCCGGAATACCATCTTCATCAGTGTCATCAGGGATTCCATCAGAATCCCTATCGTATTCGTTTTTACTCAATACACCATCACCATCATGATCTGTTTCTTTTAAAGTGTAAAGAGATACTTGAAAAACTAGTGGAGAATATGCTGGTATACTTGGGGTAGAACTCGAATAATATCCTAATCCAGATGGAAAGAAAAAGACCCCTTGACCAAAATCAAAAAAATCTACTGTATTGTCTTCATTGATTTTAAAATCGCCTGTTTTTAATAATGAGATGCCCTCACTGAATCCTCTAATTACTCTTGTTAAATCCATCCAGATGGGGCTTAATCTTACGTCAAACTGTAAACGTGATAGGAGTTCACCTCTGTAGGTAACAAAAGTAGAGTCAACAATATGTGGACTAGAGCCTTTTCCTTCTCGAAGAATTAAATAATAATAATCATAGGTTATTTCTTGATTATCACTGTGTCGGTATAGTATTTTTTTACTTTGTACTTGATCCATTAATGGAATTCGATCAGCATTTTCTCCCATTATGGTATCAATTTTAACTGAAAGATTGATATTTTGAGAATTATTGCTGAAATCTTCATAATTATAGAAATGGGTACTCAAATAATTTTTTAGCGCTAATTGATCTGCTATAATCTGTTCTGCAGGATCACGAGGTGGTTCAACTTTGTTTTCCTTTTGACACCCAATAATAAAAATAGAAACCAAAATTATACTGAATATTAATTTGAATTTTAAAGCCATTTTTCACCCTCAAAATATTATCGCAAGGTACGATAATCATACTTTTGTAGTGATATAAAATATGAGAATTGATCAGTTTTTATGGTATGTCCGAATCTTTAAAACAAGATCATCGGCAACCATTCAATGCAAAAAGGGACTAGTAAAAGTCAATAATATCAAAGTAAAACCTTCTATTAATATTTCTATAAATGATAGATTAAAAATTAGGAAAAATCAATTTTGGCATACATTCCAAGTGGTAGATTTTCCAAATTCAAGAGTAAATGCAAAAATGGTAGGATTATATTGTAATTACTTAAATGATGATGATTTAGCGATCGTGAAATCAATTCAACTTATTCAATCCCCTTTACGTCAAAAAGGGACCGGTAGGCCAACCAAAAAAGAAAGAAGAAAAATCGATTTGATAATTTAAAATTTCAACTACGTGTCTAATGAAAATGAATG
Organism: Flavobacteriaceae bacterium; assembly: GCA_965221765.1. GTDB lineage: Bacteria > Bacteroidota > Bacteroidia > Flavobacteriales > Flavobacteriaceae > Bin25. The sequence goes on along the minus strand of OZ244911.1, from coordinate 280,114 downwards.
AAAGTAAAGTCAAAGTCAAAAATTTATCGGATATAAAAGCAATTACCAAACGAATTGCTTGGCAAATCTTTGAGGAACACTATCAAGATAAAAAGATTTTTCTAGTGGGAATAGCTCCTAAAGGCGTAAAATTTGCCAAGATGATTCTGCATGTTCTGAGCACCATTTCTGATAGACAAATTGATTTTATCGAATTAGAATTAGATAAAGTCAATCCTACTCATTCTATTAAAATCATTCCTGAACAATATGATATCAATTCACACCCTATTATTCTTATTGATGATGTTCTCAATTCAGGTAAAACAATGATTTATGCCGTTGGATATTTTCTGAAAGATAGTCCCTCAAAAATAAAAACGGTAGTTTTGGTCAATAGAAGTCATGGCGAATTTCCTGTTAAAGTAGATTTTAAGGGGATTTCTTTATCTACCACTTCGCAAGAACACATCGAAGTGATCTTTGAAGGGGAAAACAGTGGTGTCTATCTCAAATGACTCTGATTAACTAGTCAAAGAATTTAACTTTTGGTTAATTTCTAAAACGATGGTTTTCAAGGTTTTACCGTTTGTGTTAATACTAAAGTCGGCTTGAGTATAATAATGGATTCGTTCGATTAGATGCTTGCCAATAAAATCTTTTATTGTTTCTATTGAATCAATTTCATTTGGAATTAAAGGTCTTGACAAACGATTTTTAAAAATTCTTTTAGAAAGCTCCATAACGCTAGCTTGGAGATAAAAACTCTTGACATTCATGTTATTAGATAAGAGTTTTAAATTTTCACCATAAACTGGAGTCCCTCCGCCTAGACTCAATACAATAGACTGATTCGATGTTAAAATTTTTTCTAAATAAAAACTTTCTAACTTTCTGAATAGAAGATGACTTTGTTTTATCAAATTAACGACAGTCGTATTTTCTTTAGATTCGATAAAACGATCTAGATCAATAAATTCAACTTTTCTTTCACTAGCCAACTGTTTTCCAACCGCTGACTTTCCAGAACCCATATAGCCCATTAAAGTACAAATCATAAGATTGATTTACAGAGGAATTAATACCATTCAACTAAAAAATCAAACATTCTTCTTTCGATTTCAAAAAGAAACTAGTGCATTATTAAGACGTCAAACCGTTATTTAGGATAGAACAAAATTGATTTAATAACGTTTCCTTCGATTATCGTTCTCAATATCTTTTTAATTGAAAAATCATTAGATTTTACTCCTTTGAATATAATTTTCTTATCTACACTTCCATTGACCTGAAACCAACCAATTTCACACAGAAGGAATGGGAAAGATATCTCTTTTGTTTTCATCTTGGTGAAAAACTCGATTTTTTAATTTTTTTTCAAACAGTTCTTCAAATCTATATAAATCCTATTTTTTATATAAAAAGTCAATGATTTTTTCATCTGAAAAATCTTGAACTTCTTCTTGATTTTTTTCTTTGGCTTGAGATCATGGCTTTTAACAAGTGTTTTTCTTGTTCCTTTCCGTTAAAATATTTCGCCTAACTACCTATTGAAAAAATAATCCCAAAAATATGAAAAGGTAATGCATTGTTAAACTTGTAATAATATCATAAGTACATATCTAACAAAAGGATATTGTATAACTTAATTGATAAACAAAAACCTATCCTGTTTAGGATTTTATTAGCTGTAGGTAGTTATGGATTGCTGGTAGTTCCCTGTCCGTCTACCCCGTCCCTTTGATGTATAGGGATTCAGGGCGTGGGGCTAAAAGTAACCCCTGTCTAAAGTTTTTGCTGAACAAACGGCTTTATTCTGGGGTGCAAAATATATCGTGTTATTTTTCTACTGTTTTTTCTACTACTATCTCTACCATTTCTTCTGCTACTGCTAAAAATTTATCCGATATCTCTAGTTCGATACTTGAAATAAGTTCCGCTTTAATCCCAATCTCTTTCCAAATTTGACGCATCTTTTTTATTAACCGATCCGCTAAACCTGAAAAATCAAGACTACCTTCCCAAGCCATAATCTATGCTTAAATACCGTTCTTAATTAAAAGTTACATTTTGTAAAGGCTGGTAAATTCTCTTGGCTTAGTTCTGAACTATCATAGAAACCAAAGCATGTGGTTAATCTACTAACATCCCAACCACTAATATCTTGGTTAAATGATTCGGCTCCTTGAAACATAGAACTCATATCAGTTACACCACTCACATTCCAATCCCCAATATCTTGATTAAATGACCTTCCATAATAAAACATCGCATTCATATCGATGACATTAATCACATCCCAATGGCTGACATCTTGGTTAAAAGATTCAGCCTTGTAAAACATTTCACTCATATCCGTAACCAAAGACGTAATCACCAATGAAACATCTTGGTTCGTTTCAATCATACTCCTCAATAGGCTCTCATCAAAAATGGTGTATCTGTCTAATTCAAAGCGTAATTTTTTGCCTACCAAACTCTTTTTTTCTTCTTCTAATAGATTTGGTTTGAGCATCATCGTTACGCCATTATCATGTTTTATTAAGCGTTCATCATTGGCAAAAAGTTCAGTTGCTTGGATGGTATCCCAATTACTAATATCTTGGTTAAAAGATTCTGCAAGATGAAACATTTCATACATTACCTGCACTTGGCTGGTATCCCAGTTGCCAATATCTTTGTTGAAGTCCCTTGCACTTCTAAACATTAGAACCATATTATTTACCTGGCTGGTATTCCAATTACCAATATCTTGATTAAAAATCTGTTGCCCATAAAACAGATATCCCATGTCGGTTACCTGGCTGGTATCCCAACTAGTAATATCATATAAAACCTGGCGATCATGAAATAACCTATTTAGATCGGTTACAAAAGTGGTTACCACTTTACTAACATCTTTTTCATTTTTAACCAATTCTCTCAATGATTCATTATCTACAATTTCATACTCCACGCCGTTTAACTCCCATTTTTCCCCTATCATATCTCGATTGCATTTTCGGGCTTTAATCGTCACGCCATTAGCATCTAAATACAAAGGATTTCTAAGGTTGCCATCTTGATCTAGACCGCATTTACCTTGTCTTTTTTTATTTCTCTCTGAATAATGAATATCCTTATCAATCGATTGAACTTTATCAATTGTTGGATTTTTTGAAATAATAGCCTCTACCAAAGAGTCTAATTGTGACTCGGTATATTTTTCTTGGTACTCATAGCGTGGTTCTAATTCAAGGTCTTCTAAACCAATGGATTGACTATTGTTTTGGATAGGTGCCAACGGCATTGCTGTTGGTTCATTCTTTTGGCACCCCCCCCCCCCCATTACTAGTAAAATTAGAACGAGCATTGATAGGATTTTTAGAAATTTCATAGGAAAAATTAGGTTAAAATTAAAAGAGTAGATTTAGACAATTGGATAAAAAAACCACGCCCTTTGAGTGGTCTTATTCTAGGGTGGTAAATTGTAGTATCAATCCGATAATTACCAATACAAAACTGCCTAGAACGGCATTCATTGAGTTTTTGAATCAGTTTTGTTATCTAGGGAACTTGCTGACATATTATAGTCCTTCAATCCCTCAGCCATTCTTTGTGCAAACTTTAATCTACCATCAATCAATTTGCCTTTATGTTGTTTTTGTTGGATAGACTCTACTAAATTTCTATTAATCTCAAAGAAATCATTTCTTATGTTATCCATACTAAAAATAGATTGAAATTTTAAATAATTCATATCTAAATTATAGCTAGTCCTATAGTCTCCCATTATTAAAATTTAGTCTTGCTTTGGTCCGTTCTAATAGGCCATTTTAAAAAATTCAAAAGCTTGAAAATCAGCCCCCCCCCATTTATTTTCTTAGTTTTGCAAACCGTTTTAACAGATTTCAATCTTGAATTTCTGTTGAAACCAGACTTGGTAGCTCAGTTGGTAGAGCATCTCCCTTTTAAGGAGAGGGTCCTGGGTTCGAGACCCAGCCAAGTCACTTTGGTTCAACTGATTTATCTTATTCAACTCTAACTTTTGCTTTGAGCATGCTAATTGAATATCGTCATTCAGGTTTCCTAATTCAATCGTATCAACATAAAGCCCTCAATTCTACTAGTGATGATTAATTTTTTCAAGTGTTTTCCAACATTGATAGAGTCCCCTTGGTACATGAAAACAACCTTTCCATTTTCCTCCTTTTAAATTTAAAAGGACTTCTCCTTTTCTGTTGAGATATCCAAACCATTCTTGATTATGATCATCTTTGAAGTGATTCCAAACGTAATCTTCAAGTATTAAAAACCATTCTTTGCATTTTGGATTTTTTATTAGTTGGTAGCCTTTTAAAAGACTAATCATGGCTTCTATATGTACCCACCACAGTTTTTGATCCCACTCCAATTGTTGGGGTGGATGACCTTTGATATCTAGAAAGTAAAAAATACCTCCATATGTTCTATCCCACCCATAATTTAAAGTACCAATCGTGATTTCAACTGCTTTTTCAATGAGATCTCTTCGATGGAGTCGTACTCCCAAATCCATGATAAACCACATGGCTTCAATGGCATGTCCAGGATTGAGCAATCGACCTTCGAAACTATTTGAAAACTCTCCTTTATCAGTCACATTTTCTAAAATTAATCCCCACTTTGAATGATAAAATACTTCCATGACTTCATGGATTGCTGTATCGATGAGGTCATGGACTAGACTAGGGTTAATAAGATGTTCTATTTCCAAACAGAGATTGGATAAAATCATAGGAAGAGCAAAATTTTTCAGTGGTCTAGTATTTGGATAGACTTTGTTATAGGATCCTTTAGGGTTTCCTTTTCTCTCAAGGATTCTCTGAAAAGTTTTTACTGCAATTTCAGAATATTTTTTATTCTTGGTTATCAAATGCAACTGACCAAATGCCATAGCAGCAAATGTGTTTGAAAATATATTATAGGGTTGAACTAAAGGAGTTCCTTTTCTATCAAGACTAAAATACCAATCAAAATTAGAGTCATAACCATGTTCTTCTAAAAATTTAGCACCATGCAATGCGATGTCTAACCATTCTTTTTTTGATTCAACTTTATTGTATAATGTGGCAAACATCCAAACTTGTCTAGCTTGTAACCAAATAAACTTATCGGTATCAAATATCTGCCCTTGGCGATCGAGACAACTAAAATAACCGCCATATTTTGCATCGATAGAATGGTTTGTCCAAAAGGGAATGATATTTTCTAGTAACTCTTTTTTATAGATTACTGCCTTTGAGATAAGCTCCATGAGTTCTGTCGATTTAATTTGATTCTTGAATAATCTTTGATTTAGGGCATAATGATTAAGTGGACAATATACACCCAACAAAGTAAAAAATTTTTTAACTTGGTTTCCGGGTCAAGTACTTATACTCACGAAAACAAAATCCCAATTTAAAATGAAATTTTCAAACCAATTTAATAGAAGATCTTTTATCAAAAAATCAGGTATCTCCCTGATGTCGGTATCTGCACTTCCGTTGATTAATCCTATCCATGGAATCGAAAAACAAAAAGAGGCAAATTCTTTTTTAAATTTAAATAATAACAAAGGACTTCGAATTACTGGCACTTTTATTGACGAAATTTCTCATGATATTCCACATCAAAACTGGGGTGAAAAAGAATGGGATCAAGATTTTCAGTATATGAAAGCAATTGGAATTGATACCGTCATCATGATTCGATCCGGTTACCGCAAGTTTATCACTTATCCTTCCGAGTATCTTATTTCTAAGGGATGCTACAAGCCCCCTATGGATTTACTAGGACTTTTTTTGAAACTTGCTGATAAACACGGAATGAAATTCTTTTTTGGGTTATATGACTCTGGAGAATTTTGGGATACTGGAGACTTAACCAAAGAAATTGAATCAAATCGTTATGTTATCGATGAAGTTTGGGAACACTATGGGAGTCGATACAAGAGTTTTCAAGGATGGTATTTGAGTGGTGAAATTAGTAGAAGGACCAAAGGAGCCATCGAATCATTTTATGCTTTAGGAAAACAATGTAAAGATGTTTCTAATGGACTCCCCACCTTTATTTCACCATATATCGATGGGAAAAAGGCCGTTGCTGCCGCTTCAAGTACACTAAGTAAATCTGAGGCTGTTTCTATCAAAGAACATGAGGAAGAATGGAATACTATATTTTCAGGCATTCACCAAGTCATTGATGCTTGTGCATTTCAAGATGGTCATATTGATTATGATGAACTAGACATCTTTTTTGAAGTCAATAAAAAGTTGGCTGACCGATATGATATCGATTGTTGGACCAATGCTGAATCATTTGACCGAGATATGCCCATCAAATTCTTTCCCATCAAATTTGAAAAACTTAAACTAAAACTAGAAGCCGCCAAAAGAGCACACTATGATAAGGCCATCACATTTGAATTTTCACATTTTATGAGTCCCCAATCGGCCTATCGACAAGCTGGGCATCTATACAATCGGTATAAAGAATACTTCAATATTTAAAATGAAACAGACCAAGCCATGCTTTATGTTATTTTTTTAGCCTTTATTGCAGCAATCGGTGGTTTTTTATTTGGTTATGATACCGCTGTCATATCGGGTACTATCTCTAATGTAACCCAACAATTTGGATTAAACTCTTTAGAGCAAGGTTGGTATGTAGGCTGTGCTTTAATTGGTTGTATAATCGGTGTCTCCATGGCAGGGTATTTGAGTGATCATATAGGCAGAAAAAAGGTAATGCTAATCTCAGCATTACTATTTTCTGCTTCGGCTTTAGGATGCGCTCTATCTTCTAGTTTTGACATTTTGGTGCTTTATCGAATCATCGGAGGCATGGGAATCGGGATGGTTTCTATAGTCTCTCCTATATATATATCCGAAGTGGCTTTTGAAAATATAAGAGGGGGGTTGGTTGCCTTATATCAATTAGCTATTACCATTGGGTTCCTAGGAGCTTATTTGATGAATTTTCAATTATTAAACTATTCCAATGCTGATGTTATTTTTTTATCTCCACAATTACAATTAATTTTCCACGATGAAGTTTGGAGATCGATGCTCGGTATGGAGTTACTACCAGCATTTTTATTTCTAATTACGATATTATTTATTCCTGAAAGTCCACGATGGTTGGTCATTAAAAACAAGTCGAGAAAAGCTGAAAAAATATTTTCAAAAATTTATAATTCTATAGAAATCGGAAAACAAAAAGTAAAATCCGTATTAAAATTTGATAAAAGGTCTTCAATATCTTCTATGAAATTGCTTTTTAACCCCAAAGTATTAAAACCGATTATTTTGGGAGTATGCATCGCCATTTTGGGACAGTTCATGGGAGTCAATGTCGTTTTATACTATGGCCCTAGCATTTTTGAACAGGCTGGATTATCCGGCGGAGATGCCCTTTATTATCAAGTATGGGTTGGATTAGTCAATGTCTTAACAACTGTTTTAGCTCTCTTTATCATTGATCGTTTGGGTAGAAAAAAACTAGTTTATTTTGGTGTTTCAGGAATGATAGCATCATTGCTATTGATTAGTTTATATTTTAAGTTTTCAGAAAAAATCGGTGTTGGCAGCATTTTTTTATTGGTGTTGTTTTTATCTTATGTATTCTGCACCGCCATCAGTATCTCAGCGGTTATTTTTGTCTTACTATCTGAAATGTATCCCAATCTCATTCGAGGCATTGCCATGTCTATTGCTGGCTTTTCGCTTTGGGTGGGTACATACTTAGTTGGCCAATTAACGCCATGGTTGCTTGAAACTATCGGGCCTTCAGGAGCTTTTTTATTATTCGCTTTAATGTGTTTACCCTATTTATTTATCATGTGGAAATATATCCCAGAAACGGCAGGAAAGTCCCTCGAAGAAATAGAAAATTTTTGGTTTGAGGATTCATAAATCATCGTCAATTAATGAAACGAAGGGGGTTTATTAGAAATATAGTATCTAGTGGAGGAATATTAATGCTCCCCTTACCTCAATCTATGAAGTTCAATAAAAAAACGGATACTGACATTGACTTGAGTTCTTCACCTAATTCTCTAAATGCCGATGTCATCATTGCTGGTGGAGGACTTGGCGGTTGTGCTGCAGCTCATGCAGCCTTAAGAAATGGGCTAACCGTCATCCTCACTGAAGAAACCGATTGGATTGGCGGTCAACTGACCCAACAGGGAGTTCCACCCGATGAGCATCAGTGGATTGAAACCCATGGCGCCACGGCTCTTTATAGAGAGTTCCGAAAATCGATTAGAAATTATTATCGTCAGCATTATCCCCTTACGGAATCAGCAAAAGCTAATTCTTTGCTAAATCCAGGAAATGCTGTGGTTTCTGCCATCGCTCATGAACCTAGAGTCGCACTGCATGTACTAGAAGAAATGTTGGCTCCATATGTGAGTGCCCGTAGGCTTCTAATATTGAGAGAATACAGAGTCATTAAAGCTCATACCATCGGAAGTCGAGTCAAAAGCTTAACCGTCAAAAGTACGGTTGATAACCATCAAAAACTATTGATTGGCCAATACTTTATAGATGCTACTGAATTAGGTGATTTATTGCCATTAACTAATACGGCTTATGTAACTGGTGCTGAATCATTCGAGCAAACAGGGGAACTTCATGCAGCCAAAGAATATAATCCGAATAATAATCAAGCCTTTACCTCTTGTTTTGCCATGGATTATATCGATGGTGAAGATTGGAAAATCGATCAGCCAGAAGATTATAAATTTTGGAAGGATTTTGTACCTCAAATGTCTCCCCCTTGGCCTGGAAAATATTTAGAACTTAATTATTCCAATCCCAAAACTTTAGAAAAAAAAGATTTGGGATTTGATCCTCGAGGCACTCCAATGGATGATGTTTTAAACTTATGGGGTTATAGGAGAATCATTGACAAAAATAATTTTAAACCAAGATTTTATCAGGGAGATATCTGTATTGTAAACTGGCCCCAAAATGATTATTTTTTAGGCAATATTGTCGATGTCAGCAGAAATGATTTTGATTATCACGTTTATAAAGGCAAACAATTAAGTCTCTCCTTACTTTATTGGTTACAAACCCAAGCCCCTAGACCTAATGGTGGAAAAGGTTGGCCTGGGCTAAGACTTCGGCATGATATTATGGGAACAAAAGATGGTCTGGCGAAATATCCTTATATTCGAGAATCTAGAAGAATCAAAGCCTTGTTCACGATTATAGAACCACACGTTGGCGTAAAGCAGCGATCACAAATAACTCAACGTTCTAGAAAAGATTTAAAATCAAAATTCTATCATGATAGCGTAGGTATTGGCTATTATCATATCGATCTCCATCCAAGCACGGCAGGAGATAATTATATCGACTTTTATTCACTACCTTTTCAGATTCCCTTAGGGGCTCTGATTCCCGTGAAAATAGAAAATCTTTTTCCAGCCAATAAAAATATCGGAACAACCCATATTACCAATGGATGCTATCGTTTGCATCCGGTCGAATGGAGTATTGGAGAAGCCATTGGTATTTTGATACCTTATTTAATGAACAAAAATATCTCACCACAGAAGATGTATCAAAGTCAACAAATGATTGCCGATTTTCAAAATATTATAAGAAATCAAGGGATTGAAACCCAGTGGCCATAACATCAAGGTTAAATCAATGGTCGCCTTTTATAATCCTAACCAAACCACTTTATACTATATTGCATTTTAAACTACGTTCTAAAGTCATGCAATGACTTTTGTTTTTTTTAATGGGGGACACACGGTTATCTTGAATTAGTTTTTCTTTTATCACAATAATTCATTCGATGGTGGGATTTATCGATTTGATAGACCATATTCGTGAATTAAAAACGTACGTAAAGAAGGAATAGGTACCGATAATTTCCCTTGTTCATCAAGATGAATAATGCCCTTGGATAATATTTTTTGATATAATACTTCTGATGCTTTTTCAAAAAGTGATTTTGAAAATAAATCGACGATATTTCTTTTTGAAAACCAATCAGGTAATCTATTTAATGTGGAGGCTACTAATTGTCGATTTTCATATTCTAGGCCATGACATCGTTGTTGATAATAGGTTTGCTTGAACTCATGACCATAATTCATGACTTGTTTTAGTTTTCTATCGGTTAATGATTCGCCAATATCTAAAAAATGAAATATCGCATTACAATAGGATTTAATATGTCGAGGCCATTGATCGGTTTGTTGTGTGATTTGATCAATCCATCGGGTCACACCGCTAGGAGTTTTTAATTCTCTAGTCAGCCAATCATGTAATATTTGCCGTTCGGCTTGAGGTTCTAATGGTTGTAAATAATGGATACAACCCGTATTAAATCGAGAGATCCCTAATTGTCGTAATATTTCTTGAGAATGACCTAAACCACCCAATAAAAAAATAAATCCTTTTTTTGATTTTAAATTATGATAGGTATTTAAAAAAGAAGTAATCTTTGGTTTATCGACATGTTCTAAAAAATCTTCTAAAGTTTGTACTTCATCCAACCATAACATGGTCGGTTTTGAAAGAATAATAGATTCATTAATAGCATTGGTTTCAGGGATCGATTTTTTTGTCAAATTCCCCTTAAAAATATGGAGATCAAAACCAAATGTTTTTTCAAACTCTTTCGGCTTGGCTTTTTTTGTCAATTTGGTGAATAATTCTTTAGGATCCGATAAACATTCATTGGATAATTTAAAGACCTGCCAATTTTTTTTTCGAGCTTGTTTTTCATGTTCTTCGATTAAGGCTGTTTTTCCAACACCAGGTGGGCCTTGAATTAAAACACTACTTCCTATTTGGTACTGTTTGGTTTCGTTCAATAACTGGTCAAAAGTTCTTAATTCAGCTTTTCTTCCGTGAAAGTATTTGGCTGGACCACGTTCAATAAACATCACATCGCTTCTTTTCCCAAAGATATAAAAACCCTCAATCTGGGGATACTATATCGTGGCCTTCTAATCCAAAAGTAGAATGGACTCATTCACAAAATAACTGTATTAATGCTTTTTTTATACTGCATTTGCTTTCTCAAAAACAGAATGATAGTAAATCAATTATATAATACAGAAAATAAATTGGTATTCATAGCTACTTGATATTGAATATTCACCAATGATCATCAAAAAAGAGAAGACCTATAGAGGCATTCCCTTTCTTCTAAATTAAAAATTCATTTATTGAGTATGACCATTATGTGATGCCATCAATAGCCCGGATTTTGATCGGATTCAGATAAGGCTGGATTATTATTGATTTCATCAAAGGGGATAGGGAACAGTAAACTGAAATCCATAAAGGTCTTTCCAGTAGCCTCCACAGCCTCACGAGCAGTTCCAGTTCTTAATAAGTCATTCCATCGTTTGAGTTCTAAAACAAATTCATAGGCTCTTTCTTCTAATACTTTACTTCTAAATTCATTAGATGATAATCCGGATGGCACATCAATTTCACTAGATATTCCTAAAGGCAACCCATATCCTCTGCGTCTTATGGTATTCAATCGTTCATAAGCTAAGGCTGATGGGCTAGCCTCTACTTCATTTGAGGCTTCTGCATAGATGAGATACGCTTCTGCCAAACGAAATACTGGGATATTATTACGATTACTACCTGCTGTCGGGGCGCCACCATCACGCCATTTACCAAACAGTGCCCACTCACTAAAAGTCACCCCTGTTTCGACGATGTCTTGAGCATTGTATAAATTAAAATTTCTTCTTAAATCATTGTTATCCCAAGAGCTTAATATTGATGTTGAAACAGGCAACCAGGCACGATAACCAGCCACTGAAAAACCTGGTACGGCACCAGGGGCAATAAATGTAGGCAATGAAGTGCCATTAACGCCTGTAAATTGGAATGACCATATATCTTCTGAATGGGTGGTTACTTCAGGTCCATAAATATTTAAAAAATCTTCTGAAGAATTTACTTGGACCAAACTATAGGGACTGTTTTTAATCACAAAATCTGCTTGAGCTCTAGCATTATTCCAATCTTGTGTATTTAAGTATGCATTGGCCAGTAACATACGTGCTGCCCACGCATTGGCTCTACCCACTTCTGATGTCGGAGGAATCGCCTGCGGTAAGTCCGGGATGGCTTGGATTAATTCATCAATGATAAAACGCCATATTTCACCAGCCGGAGTTCTTGGTGCAGGTAAATCCGCTAAATCAACAAATACTTTGGTTCTTAATGGAACAGCACCCCAATATTTAACCAAATCACTATAAAAGTAAGCACGTAAAAATTTTGCCTCTGCAATATAGCGGGCCTTTAATCCCGGATCTAACTCGGTAACGGCATCGATATTGTCTAATAAATTATTGGCTCTATTAATCCCATTATAAATATCATTCCAACAATTAAATGCACGGACTTGATTGGTATTATCCAATGGTTTATCATAAATGCTGATAGGTACTTGACTCCCTCGACCGTCTGAATATTCTGCTCTATTTTCTAAAAGTGCCATAAACAGTATCAGCGGATAACTATTGCCGCGATCAAAAGTTGCATAGATTGAATTGAGCGTGGAAATGGCATAATTTGGATCATTGATAAAATTGTTTTGAGTCAAAAAACTTTCTGGAACTTCTTGTAAGTTTTCTTCACACCGCATCACAAATAATCCAACAAATAATATGATTAATAATTTTTTCATTACTTCTGTTTTAAAGGTTATCATTTAAAATACAATGTTGAGTCCGAGAGTATAGATTTTAGCTGAAGGATAACCCGTACGGTCAGCACCAATAACAAATGATCCGGTCTGGGCAAGTGTATTAACTTCCGGATCCAATCCTATATAATCGGTTAGCGTTATCAAATTTTGACCACTCACATAAACTTGCAACGATTCAACTGCATTTGGCAAAAAACTACCTGCTGATACATGATAGGTTAATTGTATGTTTTTTAATCGAACATAGGAAGCATCATGAACAAAGCGATCTGATGGCCTATAAACTGTTCCACTACTAGGGATGGGGTACTGGGCACTAGTATTAGCTGGAGACCAATGATCCAACACATCAATAATTTGATTTTCATCAAAATTGAAAGAATTGGCCACATTATTTCCTGTTTCCCAAAATAATTCGTTCCCAATAGAACCCTGCCAATACATGTTTAATTGAAATTTGTTCCAACTAAACGTATTATTCAATCCAATTATAAAATCAGGATATGGATCACCAATAACTCTTTGATCTTTATTGCTGATGACGCCATCGCTATCAAAATCCATATATTTAATTTCTCCATCGGATTCCAAGCCATCTTCAACAAAACCATAGAAAACGCCTAGAGGTTGACCAACTCTTGCTAAACTAGTCAGAAGACGGAAATCTTGAGTCAAGAAAATATCAGATGGCAATTCAGTAACCTCATTCTGGTTCATTGAAATTTGACCCGATACATTCCATTCTAATTGACCAAATTCAAAATCGGCTGCTGCCGAAAATTCTATACCCGTATTTTTGATATCTCCTGCATTGACCAACTGCTCGCTAAAACCTGTTGAACCAGCCAAAGGAACTAATACCAATAAATCTCTTGTTTGTTTGTCATAAAAATCCAATGTGAAACGGTACTTTCCATCATGTAAAGCAATATCAATACCAGCATCAAATTGAGCCGTCGTTTCCCACTTTAAATCTTCATTAGGCAATTGAGAAGGGGCAAAACCAACCACATCAGATCCACCAAAACTTGCTATCACTGGGGCCAATCGATCTAAAGAACCAAAAGGTGGAATGGATTGATTGCCGGTTTCTCCATAGCTCAATCTCAATTTAAGGTCTGAAATGGTTTCACTATCCTGAAGAAAAGGTTCATTATTTAACTTCCAAGCAAAAGCTCCCGATGGAAAAACAGCCCATTTATTATTTTCTCCAAACCTTGAAGAACCATCCGCTCTAATACTTGCTGTAAATAAATATTTGTCATTCAAACTATAATTAATACGGCCTAGCCAAGACAATAATTTACTTTCATTGACACTCGATATATTCGGGCTCGTGGTTTGTGCTGAACCCAAAGCATTATTCTCTAGAATATCATTGATAAATCCAACGCCACCTTGCTGATTGAACTTATTTTCGAAATTTTGAAAGGTAAAACCAAAAACAGCTGATATATTATCTCTACCATTGCCTAAGATCTTATCAAAGGATAACGTATTTTCATTGAGATATGAGATATTTCTAGAAAATATAGTTCTTGCTGTTCCAGTTGGTGAAGTCAATGTCAAAGAACTTGGAGAATAAAAATTTCTTTCTGCAAAGTCTTGTTCAGTCCCACCAGCTATTCTCAGTTTCAAATAATCTGTTAATTGAAATTCAATGGATGCATTAGCAAAGATTGTGGTTGAATAATCATCATTCCGGACTTCAGCAAACGATAGTGGATTTTGAAGGACATTCGGGCCTATGGTAAATTCTGACAAGATGGTTGGACTTCCATTTTGATCCAAGGGCCTCACTAAAGGCGAAGCTGCCAAAGCAGCTGAAAATACATTGTTCCCTCTGGTGCCATTATTTACCGTAGCATTTTGATTATGCTCTCGAGTCCCTACCATGCTCGTGGTTAATCTGACCCCATCATTTACTTGATGGTTAATATTTAGTCGTAAAGATCCTCTTTCCAAACCTGAACTTATAATAATCCCTTCTTGTTGGAAATAATTGAATGATGTCGAGTATGTAGTCTTTTCATTACCACCATTAAATGTTAGATTATGATTTTGAATAGGAGCCGTCCTAAAAATCACATCTTGCCAATCCGTATTGGGATTATCTAGACTACCTAAATTAAAGGGGGGTTGTTCTCCACTATTGGTAAATTTAGTATTGGCTATTTGTGCATATTGTTCCCCATCAAGTAAGTCATACGTGTTGATAACCTCTTGAATACTATAATAACTATGCCATTCAATAGAACTTTTACCGGCCTGTCCGGATTTTGTAGTAATGATAATCACCCCATTAGCACCTCTTGCACCATATATAGCTGTCGCGGATGCATCCTTGAGAATATCAATCGATTGGACATCAGAAGGATTAAGAAAATCTAATCCTCTAGAAATCGGAAAGCCATCTAATACATATAATGGGCTATTATCACCGGTTATGGAGTTTCCACCCCGAATTTGTACTGAAACAGGTGCTCCAGGTTGTCCTGATGTTTGGACGACATTAACCCCTGCAGCACGACCTTTTAATCCTTGTTCAACATTAGCCACTGGAAAAGCAGTCAAAGCATCAGCATCTACTCTTTCAAGTGCTCCTGTTACGTCAGACCTCTTGGCGGTACCATATCCTATCAGAACTACTTCATCCAATCCTGCGGTGTCTTCTTGAAGAACGATATTGAATTGTGTTTGTCCATTGACTTCAACTTCAAGCGTTTTTAATCCGATATATGAAATTATTAATACGGCATCTTCATTTTGGAGGTTTATAATGAAATTACCATCAAGGTCTGATTGTGTTCCATTGGTCGTTCCCCTTTCTATTACAGTGGCTCCAGGTAAGGGTTGACCTGTTTCATCATTTATCCTTCCTCGGACCGAAAACTGTATCATTTCAGATTTTATTCCATCCATTTCAATGGATTGTACTTCATTAACCGTTTCTTTTCTGAGAATAACCTGTTTATCAAAGATTAAAAATTCAGTATCCGTTTTATCAAATAGAAATTCTAAAATGGTATTTAACCGTTTATTTTTCATGTCAACAGATACTTTTCTTTGCAGATTAACATCATCAAGTTTATAAACAAAACTGAAATCTGTGTTCTTTTCAATCTCATTCAAGACCGCTTCAATCGTTATAAGATCTCGATTGAGACTAATTCTAGTCTTTTGTGAATACGTTGTGGTAGCATTCAGATTGACTACAAAAGACAAAATGAATACCCCTGTAAGCTTCATTTTTAAATCAAGTTTCATTTTTCGCAAGAAAAGCATACTTAATCTAGGTGATTTTTTCATATTTATTTAATCCATTTATGGTTATTGTATCTCATTTGAATCATATTCTATTCTGTCGGAAATTGTTTGAAGCATTTTTCGACTTTTTATATTTTTTTAATTTATACTCCCTATTTTTACTTCAATCATGGGCTTGTTTGTACACTTTTTATTATCAATTCAATTAGAAATGATATTAGGATTTCACTTATAGAGCATTCAGTAGATGATTACCGTATTGTCTTTAATTTGATAATCTAAGCCTAAAATTTTATCGAGATACCTCAAAACATTTTCAATCGGTTCTTGTTTAAACGTTGCGTTGAATAAAATGTCATTCAACTCTTCACTATGATTTAAAATGGTGATGTTATAATGTCTCTCAAAGGTTTTGAGCATGTTTTCCAAAGAACTTGATCTAAACAAAAGATGACCATATCGCCATGAGATATATTGTTCTATTTCTACTTTTTCAACAAATATCTCGGCATTTAATTCTTTGCTTAATTGTCCTTTATAGCCTTTTTGTAAAATCAAAGGAGATTGATCTGTGGTAAGGGCCGAATTATTGGTTAATTGTACAGAACCTTCAACTAAAACCACCTGGGTAGAAGCGTTATCGGCATAAGAAGAGACATTGAACTCCGTACCTAACACTTGTACATCAATACCTTCTGTGTTGACAACAAAGGGCATTGTTTCATCTTTTGCTACTTTAAAGTAGGCCTCCCCATTCAAATAAACCTGTCTCATGCCTTTAGAATTTACAAAGTCAACGGGATATTTTATTGAACTTCCAGAATTGAGATGTATTAAACTGCCATCAGAAAGTAGTAATTCAAATCTTTTTCCATTTGGTACTGTTAATGTATTATGCGTTAACTCTTCTGAAATTCCTTGAGCATTATATACTAATTTATTTCCATAGTGACTACCAATAACATTCCCTTTTTTATCCACCAAACTCTTAGAACCGTCATCATGAATCACTTCTATGGAGCCATCATCTAGTTCTAAAGTGATGCTTTCATCTGGAATAACTAAAACTTCCTCTTGGTTTATTCTGAAATAACCATATCCCGCCAATACAATCATACCGATGGCTACTGCAGCAACTTTTGACCATGTGGGCCAATACTTTTTCTTTTTTAATGACACTCGTTCTTTGAGGTGAACTTGATTCATGATTTTCTCAAATAATTCATTGGATGAAATATTCTTATCATTAAAATCCTTATTCGCCGATATTTTCCAATAATGATCTAATGCTTCTCTCATTTGATCCGTATTCTGCTTACTCTTCAAAAAACTATACAGTACTTCAAGTTCTTCTTTATTCGCAGTATCGTTAGTATATTTAGAAAGTAAATCTTTTATTTTTTTGTCTGACATTTAAAAACTATTATTTGTATTTATGATTCTTATTATACAATACGATATATCGCTAGTAAAGTCCCATGAAATGAGAATTTAATCTATGGTATTAGAAATTCGATGTGCCATCTAAAAAACTAAATATCAGAAGTGACGGCATTTATATCAAATGGTTTGAGTTATCATCTGACACTTATAAGTGTTCTGTATTTTTTCTTCATTTCTTGCCTTTTACTATCCCTATTTTATGATGAAATAATACATCAAAGTCATTCTGATAGAACAGAAATAGGATTAAAAAAAATTAAACCCGATTCAAATTTTTTGCCGTAATCAGCAAATCCAACTACTCATCCATAACATAACCAACGGAAAATACAATCATTTTAACCATCGTCTCCCTACCCTTCTCTGATATACAACTGCATCGCTTAATTGATATAGGATGATAACAAACATTGCTCTCACACCATAGAACGATAAAAAAAGTATTCTTAGACCCCATCATGCCACTACTACCATAAAAAGGGCTTTTGAGAAAAAAATCGGCAAGAAAGTGAAAACAGCCTAAGATTTATTAAAAGTCATGATTGGACCAAAGCCGTCCCTGCCCATGTATCATTCTAAGAAAAATTAAGCACCGCTCCAAAGCCCTTAAAAAATAGGCAGGCGAGTAAAGAATTATGATTAACCGAGAACCATGAGCAAGAGCAAGTTGTTGATGGATAGAGAATGAGAGGTGCTTTGGAAGAATTTATCGACCTAAATAATCGTGGTCCTATCAAAAACAGAGAGATCCCATTTGGGTAAGCATGTGATGCGACAATCAAGGCTCCTATCCCTTTGTTTGTCATGAAAAAGCAAAGGCTACTTTATTGATATTGCCATGTGCCAATAAATACCGAAAAGAGGCATCCCATTATAGGAAAAATTGTCACCATAAACCATATCTTATTGTGCAGATATTCGTAGAAACATAAGAAAAATTCTTGGATAATAAATTATTTGAAATTCTCCATGAATCCGTCAAAATTAACCGATCGATTCAACGAAATATCACAATACAGAGAAAAACTAAAATTAATAACTTATTTCCAAGGACTACAACCAATACAGGTCGCTAGTTATTATAAATTATAGGCTTCAGTTGTTCTTTTATGATTTTTAATGTTTCCCATAGGCTGTTTTTTACCGATTTGGTCGTAATTCCAAGAATTTGTGCGATTTCTTGATTGTTTTTCCCCTCTTTTCGAGACAAGATGTATATTTTTTGTTTTTGTTTGGGTAGTTTTTTAATGATTTGGTTCAAATACCTTTCATATTCGTTCAATTGTACTATATCGTCCGTTGAATAGGACAATTGCATTTCTTTAAATTCGAAATATTTTTTAATAAACTCCCGTTTGCTTTTTGATTTTCGTAAGTGATCATAGACAAGATTGCGTGTCATTACAAACAGAAAAGAGGAAAAATCTTTGTTATCATTCAATTGAATCCTCTTCGTCCATACTTTAAGAAAAATCTCTTGAGTCAAATCTTCAGCAGTTTGGAAAGATTTTACAAACGAGAGAATATAATGATACACTCTCAAATGAAAGATATCAAAGAGAGATTTAAAAGCTTTCTTATTGCCTTTTTGCAATTCAATTACCAAAGATTTAATCTCGTGTTTTTTCAGATTGTTCATCTCGATTGACTGAATTTTCACTAAATTAATTTTTTTATTCGAAATTAAAATTCGAATGTATTATCCCAATTTATTATCTCATGAAACCATCCTTTCGATGGTTCAGTGGGGATCCGAATGTATTTCTCCAACCATTTATAATTGATATCAGCGTCATCGATAAGTCGACTTTTCTTATGCATACTCAATCAAATAAAAAAATCTGCAACGGCTCTAATTTCTTTTAAACTAACTGCTTTGGTTCGTATTTGGAGACCACTATATCGTTCGAAAGTTT
The DNA here is from genome assembly GCA_965221765.1 of Flavobacteriaceae bacterium. Lineage (GTDB taxonomy): Bacteria > Bacteroidota > Bacteroidia > Flavobacteriales > Flavobacteriaceae > Bin25. The sequence goes on along the minus strand of OZ244911.1, from coordinate 260,798 downwards.
GTATCACGTTTCCAAATACAAGTCCATCTAGATGGTACTGGAAAAGTAATAACCGACCACAAAGCATCCTTCTAAAATACTAATGAAACCCGTATTTATCGCTCTAGTTTGATAGGACTCTTTGATACAACTCGATTAAGAAATCATTGATACCCACGCCTTTTTGGTGATCTTTGATTTAGTAGTCAAAAAATCCCTAAGGATTCATAGAGACAATCGATTCGTTTTTACTAGAGTATTTTGATTTCGATTGGCTAATACTTTGTATTTCAGTGTAATTGAGTCATCTTACTTAAGGCTAACTTTCGGAATAATTTTTCATTTTTTTCAATGTCAATAAAAATTAAATCCATGGATTTCAAACAAATCATCATTGGTCACTTGAAGGGTTTAAGTATTCCTTCGATGGCTCGGGCGACTGGTATTGCACGTAATACAATCAGTCGATATGTAAAAACGGTCAAAGAAAGTTCACACCCCTTCGAAGAACTAAGTTCGATGGATAACGCGGCTATAGAGCGTTTGTTTTTATTGCCTCAAGAGACCGATTTATCTCGTTATGACGCTCTTCTAGGTTCTTTCGAGAAGATGCCTCAAAACCACAAAAAGCCTGGTGTTACATCCTTATACCATTATAAGGAATAGGCTAATACGGCGAGGCATCCCTCTATGGATATAACCAATTGATAGCTCTTTATAAAAAGACATATGCACAGCTTGGTGTCTCGATGAAAAAATCGCAACCTCTACATAGGTGAGAAAATGTACATTGATTTTTCGGGTAAAAAGCTTCAAATCACGGATAAATCGACTGCAAAAAAACAAGATGTGGAATTATTTATAGCCATTCTTCCCCATCGTCAATACCCCGATGTTCAAGCTTGTCGGAGTCAACAACGATCCGATTTGATTTGTTGCTGTCTAGGGGCGTTGGCTTTTTATGGTGGTGTGCCTCAAATGATGGTTCTCGACAACCTTAAAGCCGCGGTGGATCGAGTCCACCAAACAGGGCTCCAAAGTCCATCGAGAATTCAAAGATTTTGCCAATCACTATCAGACAGTGGTCTGCTTGACTAGAGCGTATCGCCCAACAGATCAGGATGCGATTTCTTTAGTTTATCAACGGATCAAATACGCCATGGATGGCATGACTTTTTTTTATTAACTGATTGAAATGATCCTATCATGCAATTACTCAAAACACAATCAAAGCCTTTTACAGCGACAAGGCGTCAGTGGGAAAGAGTTGTTCCTGACTTCTGAAAAGTCTTTTTTGAAAACCCTTCCTACTAATAAATACGTTCCAAAAAAGTTCAGTCAATGAACCCTCCATGGGATGTTTTTACTTTACACCTAATACATCGTATTATAGTATGCCACATGGCTATGTCGGGCAACGTGTCGAAATTCATTACAGTGATCTAACAATTGAAATCTATGTTCACCGTGATCGTATTGCATTGCACCAAGGGCAAAAGACACCCAGGACTAACGGGGGCGGTAAAAGTTATTTAGCACAAGCTCTTGGTCATCAAGCATGGTATCGAAAGACTTCGATTCTTTTTAGAGAACTGCGTCAAGCAAAACAGGAGGGCACCTCCTTTACCCTATTGAGCAAACTATTGAAAATCGATGTGTTGATTATCGATGATTTTGGTTTACATGGCTTGGGTCGAATAACCAGAGAGTCCTTGATGGACCTGATGGATGAGCATTATGATGTTCATTCAACCATCATGGTTGGACAGATACCTGTCGCCTCCTGGCCTAATCGGTGAAAGAACGATTGCCGATGCCATACGCGATCCATTAGTCAATTCATCCCACAGAATCACTCTAGAAGGAAAATCGATGAGAATGAAAAAAAGAGGATTCAATTGGAAAAATAAATGCAATCTTGAACCTCAATCAATAGTTATTTTAATTTACAATCAATGGAATAAGAAAAGTAAAATAAATTTTATTGAGCCGAGATTAAAGGCGACTCAATAAGAGTGAAATCAATGGCTCAGTTTGAGTGATATATACAACTAATACATTACCATTGAATCGCAAATGGGGATACTGATACGTCTACACCAGTTTGTTTAAACTAAGATTTATATCTCGAAACCCTTAACGTTTTGTGATACCAACCACATCATGTGATAGATCATCAAGAAGATTATAGACAATGCTTCAATCAATGCGACGACCATCCCAATCTCCTATGGAAGTAATCTACATCATATTTTTTAAAGAACCCTATTTCGCATTTCTATGATTCTAAGAATCAGATAAAGTTTTATCAAGTTACAAGTTAAACGCTGATTTTTAATCGGATATTTGAACTAGATGGTTATATCAGTTGGCTCCTTTACTCCCTTTTTAATTGAATTCTGATGCGAGCTCTATATGCTGAATTGGACATGAATTATTACTACAAAATATAAGGGAATTTTATACTAAAGTGGCCAATTATTTACAAATTAGGGGAGCTAAGCCAATTGATTATTTTTTTATTTATCAAAACAACAAACATCGACCAAAGCCAACCTTTTTTTGGTCATTCTATGGATTCAAACTCATTTCATTGTTGATCGTTAGGAGACATCGTGAGTAAAGACATTATTCTATTGCTTTTTGACAATTGGATTTTATTTTTTTTGGTGTTTGAATCGAAGCGATTAACTGTTGTATCTTAAGACTTGGCTTTTCATTCACTATCTTTAAATAATATTGATATTCTTCCAACATACATGTTCTTAAAGATGGAATCGGAATGTGATAAAATCCACCTCGCTGAATTTGTAAAATGCCCCTAGAAACCACCTCTTGAAACATTTTTTTAGGTTGTTTAATGATAGGGTTCATCTTAAAATCAAATAGCACTTTTGAACTCATCACCATATTTTCTTTAATTTTATTCTCAAAAATAGCATGGAATATCGAAGCTCGTTCTGATTGGTTTAATTCTTCAAATCGATTATTGTAATACGTATTTTTAAATTTTTTGATTGGTCTAATACTTCTATAATAATAAATCATTGGATAGCGTTTTATCGTTATCGTTTATGATAGCCGCAGCTACTTGTCCATAAGAAGAAATATGCTGTGCCTATTGATGCATTTCCTGGGAGAGCTGACGAATCCAATGATTCAAATCCGGATGATTTTTATCTATATGCGCCCCCCTTACTACATAATCTCTGAGAATGTTTTTTTCAGATTCTTGATCTAATCGATTTAGATGGATCACAGCATTTTTATTAAATTTAGAAATTTTAAAATATTTAAATACTTTTCTAGTATCACTCAATCTAGCTAATAAAAAATTAAACCATGTTTTATTTCCAAATTATGAAGGAGATTTAATGTACGAGCTGATTTTCCGATTTCGGGACTATCTTTTGTTAACCCCACACCAATCATCTGAGCTTCGTCTAAAACTAATATTAAAGGACGTTTAATAGATTGAATCGTTTACGGTATGATATCTTCTGTTTTTTCGTAGCGATTGGTTCCTTTAGCGAACCTTATATCCGCGCTGATTTCTTTAGAAGTTTTTTTATATTCCTTTTGACCAATTAAAATTCGTTCGGATTCCATAAGGCTTCAAACTCCATTTTAGCAATATGCCAACTATATTCTATTCTTATTTTTTCAAGTTTTTTTAATAAAGCCGTTTTCCCCACACCTGGGGCTCCTTGTATTAAAATAGAATGAGCTTTTCCTTCTTTTTGAGATTCTTTTAAAGCGTTTTTAAAGAAATTAATTTCAAGTTTTCGACCATGAAAATACGCTGCTCTTCCTCGATCCGAAACAAATATTCTTTTATTGTTGTTCATACGAACAAAGCTAAGAGAATTAGAATTTTCATAATTTAATTATTTTATTTGTTTTTTGTCATTATTAGTGTACTAGTCCCAAGTATAAACCGATCTAGTTAAAAAAAAAGGAAGGCGATCAATATTTAGCGAAAAACACATTATTGAAATCAATGGGGAATGATATACCAAAGAAAAGCTAAAAAATGAACTGTAAAAAGTTAAACAAGTCAAAATTAAAATCCCCAAAAAAAAATTCTCAACCAACAATCAATGCATCATGGGTTTTTGCCACTTTGGGATAAAATTCAAAAAAAAAGGGCATATGAATCTTCATATGCCCTTTTATATACTCTATACTATCCAATAGATGCTTGAAATTTGTGTTTTTAATTCACATCCCACCAAACTTTAGAAGCAATCACTCTAGGATAGTTACTATTGGCCAAATCATAATTTTCGGCATTCAAGGAAGCTTCATCCTCAGGGTAATCCATTCTGGTTGGCATTCCTCCATTGGTATCCCCTTGAAAATAACCAGGAACACCAGCTCTACTTGGGTATATTGGATAATCTAGTCTCCTTACTTCTGACCATAACTCTGTACCTGCAAGAAATAAGGATACCCATTTTTGTTCTGCAATTTGTTTTAACATGGCGTCTTCACTTCCTCTAAGCGTTGCAAAATCTTGTGTCAAAAAAGTAGTGACATCCGATTCATCAACACCCCAATATTCTAATGAAGCTTTGATGCCAGCTCTATAGGCATCACTGGCTACATTGAGGTCTTTACCTACGCCGTGTCCGATCAGATAAGCCTCTGCTTTTAAAAACTCCGATTCTGAATACATCAAAATAATATCCTCTAAATCTTGTTGGAAGATATTGTTAGCACTTAACTTGCTGAAATTATCATTATTAGGGAAATCAATCAAACTATTGTCTACTCCAACATAACCCCCACCATTGACAGCCGGATCTGCCCATATCGGTAATCTAGGGTCATTGGTACCAATGAGATAATCAACAAAAAACTTTGCCATTCGAAAAGGTTCATTTCTCATTTGATAAATTGAATGTTCGGGGCCAGCACCACCAAAATTTTCAATAGTAGCTGATTGATCATGATTTGAAATAAGTCCCCCACTATGTTGAATCGCCTCAACAGTTTTAGAAGCAGAAGTTCCATTATCCACATCTCTCAATCGCATGGCTAATCTCAATTTCAATGAATTTGCAAATCGAATCCACTTTGACACATCCCCTCCATATACTCTGTCATCTTTCGGTAATTGGACATCAGCCGAAATCTGGGAAGATAGACTTGCTATGGCTTCATCAATCAATACAAAACCATCATTATAAACAAATTGTTGCGTATCATATTTTGGAAACTGAACATCCATAAGTCCGGCTTCCGAATAAGGGATCTGTCCATATAAATCAGATAATCCAGTAAATAGGTACACTTTTGATATTTTAGTTATCGCTCCAACCACGATATCAACTGGACTAGTAGATTCTATAGTTTGTTGAAGTACATTATTGATGGTTGGATTAATCTTGTATACTCTTTCCCACATGTTATTCCACTGAAAGGCAACCAACTCTGAAACTCTATAACTACTATTATTATAAGAAAACTGTCTGGTATACTCTGGAGCGATTTGATTGTTAACCTGTCCAACTGATTTTAAAGCTTCTGTTATTGGGCCAAGTTGTATCCTAGGGGTCACTTCATCAGATCCCAATTGAGCATTCAGTGGATTGGTATTGAACTCTTCAAAGTTTTTCTCACATGAAAAACTCATTAACGAAATGAATGTTATGGCTATGATGTTTTTTTTCATTTTTCTAAAAATTAATTCTCAAGTTTAATAAATAAGTTCTCATGGATGGGAATGCCCCATTACGCTCATATCCTAGAGAATTGAAATCGGTTCCTCTTCTATATGAATCTGGATCAAAGAAATCTGAGACATCATTTAGATAAAATAGGTTTCGCCCCACAAGACTTAAACTCACTTGTTCCAATCCAATGCTTTCAAACCACTTTGTAGGGATATCATACGTCAAGCTAACTTCGCGAAGTTTTATGAACGTTCCATCTTCAAGATATTCTTCTGTAGCTCCATCTTTACTTCCAGCAAATGCCCTATATCCTTGCCTTGCCGCTTCACCCCAATATCTTTCAGGATTGACATACATGGCATTTTCTCCTTCATTACGTAATCCAGTCATCGGATTACCATTAGAATCCAACTGGATAAGCCCATCAGCACCAAAAACTCCAAATACTGATTTTCCAACCCAGCGATCATAACCACCAAGCGGTGAGCCGACATTTCTATCTCCTAGTTGTCTCAAATTTCTAGGGTCATTATCCGCAGCAGAAGTCCACTCATCTCTACCTTGTAACGATTCTTTTGAGTATCCATTTCGGTTTAACTCTCTTTTGGTACCACTAAACACATCTCCTCCAAAGCTTCCATCAATTAAAAATGCAAAACTTAAATTCTTATAATTCAAAGAACTTTGGATACTTGCACTAAAATCTGGTTGTATATTTCCAACTTTTACTTCCGAATTTGAACCATTTCTATTGTCAATGACGGGATAACCTTGTTGATTGACAATGACGGTTCCTTCACTGTCCCTTAGATACCGATAACCATAAATATCTCCAAATTTACTTCCAACATAAGCTCTAGAACTATACTCGATATGATCTTCTATTCTAAAATAGGCTTCTCCTGGTAAATTCAATTCTTCAAGGACCATTTCATTGGTTGCATAATTGAGGGTGACATCCCAATTTAAATATTCGGTTCGAATCGGTCTGGTGAACAAAGAAATCTCAATACCCGTATTTGAAATCTCTCCAACATTATACAATAGGTTGGTGAATCCCGTTGATATGGCTTGTGGATAATTATCAATTATTTGATTCTCAGTTGCCGATCGATACCACGTAAAATCCAATCCCACTCTATTTCCTAAGAACCTAAAATCAGCTCCAAATTCCAAAGATTTGTTGATCTCAGCTTCAATATTTTCATTTCCAACCGAGTTTTGAACCGTTGCTTGTAATCTCCCTTGACCATCAGTACCGTAATTATAATAGGTATTGATTCGATAAATACCCAAATCATTACCCACCTCTGCATATGAAGCTCTCAACTTGGCGTATTGTAAAATATCTGAACTCAGTCCCCTTAAGGCATCAGTTGCTACGAATCCTAAACTGACAGAGGGATAAAAGAAAGAGTTGTTTTCTAAAGGCAGCGTGGAGCTCCAATCGTTCCTTCCAGTGACATCCAAAAACAAATAATTTCTATATGCAAATTGGACACTTCCGTAAAGTGAATTCAATGCTTGCTTATTGGTACTAGAAGAAAATTCCCTATTTTCCAAGTTATTCGAGCTAGTTCTTTCATCAGTTAGAAAATTCCAACCCCAAACACGTCGAAAGTCGGTCTCGTTATACCTTCTGTTGCCCCCGAGGTTCGCAGTAAAATCTATATCACCTAAGGATTTTTGGTAGGTCACATAAAAGTCTGTATTTAGTTCGAGGTATGAGTTTTTTGTCACACTCAAACTACCCAAAGTATAGGCTTCCGATCTACCACGTATCGATGTAAAATCAACTTCACTGTTATCCCATCCTATTCTTGAAAAAGCTGTCAACCTTCCAAATCCATCGAGGTCATCAACTAAGTTTAGATTCAATTTTGTAAATCCGATAAGTCTTTTGGTTTTATCATCGTTGGGGTCTTCGTAAATTGTCCAATAGGGATTATTTCTACTTCTGTTCCAAGCGACCTTGTTGCCATCTCTAAAAAATGAAAAAGAATAATCTTTTCCCGAGAACGGATATCTGTGTGGGATTAAATCATCAAGAGAGATGCTTCTAGGCATTTGAAGAAGAGTATAATAAACACTCTCTCTACTTCCGACATTTAGTCGATTATGTGTTTGTGAATAGGTATATGATAATCTTCCTTCAATGCCAACATTGTCATTGATTTGAGAACCTAATCGAAGGGTTAGATTATATCTATCCTGAGTAGATTCCGGTTGAACATCTTCTGCATCTTCGTATAAAAAAGATAAGTAATAATTTAGTGACTCTGTCCCCCCTGTAATATTTAAATTTTGAATATTGGTCAAAGAAGTTTGAAAAAAATCTTTCCATTGCTCACCATGTGATACCCAAGGAAGTATGGGGCGATCTCGCAACCAATCTCGTCGAACTAACTGTCCTTGATTCAACTTTGGCCCCCAAGATTTTTCATCATAATTCGTATCATCTCCAGTATAGGGTTGACCGTTATCCTCTTTAAGTATTCCAAAAACATTTACACTTCCACGACCCGCTCCATATTCATTTTGCAATTCTGGGAAATACATGATCTCTGTAAATCTTAATTGAGAGGAAAACGAAAACTTAGGTTTTCCCAATTGCCCCCTCTTTGTCGTAATCATCACCACTCCGTTAAGTGCACGCGAACCGTATAGTGCGGCAGCATTAGCCCCTTTTAATACAGATATTGATTCGATATCTTGAGAATTTAAATCTGCAATTCCACTACCAAAATCAATATTTAAATCTCCGCCATTTCTTAAAGATCTATTCGAGAAAGGCACCCCATCAACAACAATCAAAGCTCCGTTAGAACCAGTCAGAGAGGATCCCCCTCTTAAAACAATTTCAGTAGATCCTGTAATCCCTGAACTAGTATTAGTGATTGTGATTCCGGCTCCTTTGCCCTGCAATGAAGTTAAAACATTAGAGCTACCGGAATTTGCGATTTCTTCACCTTGAACCTCTTCCACTGAATAGCCTAATGCTTTTTTACTTCGTTCAATACCAATAGCCGTAACGACTACGACGTCTAAAGCGGCCGCATCTTCTTCTAGGGTTATAGTTGGATTCTGATCTGTGGTGATATCAACTTCTTGTGTTTTATAACCAATATAAGAAATAACAATCACGGAAGAATCGCTGTTCAATGTCAATGTGAAGTTCCCATCAAAATCAGTTTGTGTGCCATTGTCGGTTCCCTTTTCTACAACGCTTGCTCCCGGTAAAGGTTCACCATTGAGGTTGGTAACACTACCACTGACCGACTGTTGAAGGTCTTCTACGACTACTTCAGCCGTTTCGACAACTTTTGTTTTTGTTGGCTTTCCTTTTTTTAACATGACTTGGGATCGCCTAATTTTATAATCAGTATCAGTGCCATCAAAGAGAATAGACAATACATCTCTAATTGATTTTTCTTTTATATTAATAGAAAGTTTCCTCTGAAGATTGACATCCTCGAGTTTATAAACAAACCTAAAATCTGTAGTTTGTTCAATGACATCCAAGATATTTTCAGTAGAAATACCTTGGTAGTTAAGACTTATTTTAGTCTTTTGAGAATAGGTGCCATTGGCTTGAAGATTAAACATGATTACTAAAACGAATACTGCAGAGATTTTCATTTTTAAATCAAGTTTAATTTTTGACAATTGATAGACACCCAACTGAAAACATTCATTCATAGTTTAAGGATTTTTTATAATAATGGTTTTAGTTTATCGCAATTTTATCGGAAAGTATCTGTACTATTTCCGCTTTTTTCTATCTTGAAGTATTTTGGAATTTGACGTTTTATCCGAACATAAAGGGGCTTTCTTGTTTTATTTTCCGCGATATTTAAAGCATACATCACACTGCTCTGCATAAATAAAGAAGGACATACTGCTAAATAAAGTGGTGTTCTCATGAAATATTGTTTGATAACTTTTTTAATTGATAATCACAGTATTGTTTTTGATTCGATAGTCTAAACCCAACACATCATCCATATACGTCAGAATATTTTCAATGGGTTCTTGTTTAAAGCTAGCATTAAACAAAATATCATTTAAATCTTCATTATGATTAATAATAGTGATGTTATAGTGACGCTCAAATGTTTTAAGAATGTTTTCTAATGAGCTTTTTCTAAATAATAGTTCTCCATCGATCCATGAGATGTATTGCAACGCATTAACTTTTTCTACTTCAATTTCTGCATCTAGATCTCTATTTATTCGTGCTTTATATCCAGAAGATAAAACCAAAGGTGATGTGTCTAAATCAGAGTTTTTATGCAATTGAACGGTTCCTTCAACCAATACAACAGAAGTCATGGAATTATCAGAAAAAGAAGAAATATTAAATTCTGTACCTAATACTTTCAAATGGATACCATCTGTATTTACTACAAATGGCAAAGATTGGTCCTCAGCAACTTTAAAAAAAGCTTCTCCTTGCAAAAACACCTCTCTTCTCCCTTTTTCGGTAATAAATTCAATTGGATATTTTAATGTAGTTCCTGAGTTTAAATGAATCAATGTCCCATCTGAAAGGGTTAACTCGAATCTTTTTCCATAGGGGACCTTCAAGATATTATAGATTATATCATTTGATGGTTCACTGGAAGTATATACCATTTTATTTCCAATCTGATTTCCAATGATACGCCCATCGCTAGCCAATAAAGTCGAAGTCTCATCTTCTTTGATGATTTTAATAGTTCCATCTTCTAGTTTAAGGGTAATTTTATCATCAGGGATAATCAAAATTTCTTCTGATCTTAATTGGAAATACATGAATCCAATCAACGTGATGACACCAACAAAAATGGCTGCTATTTTAGACCCCATAGGCCAACCGATTCTTTTGATTATTTTTTCTTTTTCAGCAATTCTAAGCTTTTTTAGCACTTGATTAAGCAAATCCCTAGACAGCCCATCATCGTGTGTCACTTCTTTATCCATCAAGAACTTCCACTGTTTTTTTAGATTTTTTTTTATTTTACCTTTCGCCTTATTTTCTTTGAGCAAACCATCCAATAGGTCTAGTTCATGTTTCGACGCTTTATTGCTTATGTACTTAGAAAGTAATCCTTTGATATTTAATTTAGACATTGTCGCATCCTAGTAACTTTTAGCCAAAGTGCCCACCACAATCGATAATAGTAATACGTTTCTCAAAGGAAAAATTCCCGATCATTTAAATTTTAGTCGACCAGAAATCAAAATAAAAAGCTTAAATTAAGTTCAAAGATGTACTTTCAAAGAAAGTTTGAACTGAAATCATTCTCAAGTAGTAAGACGAAGTTGCTCTTTAATCACTTTTAATATTTCCCAAAGATTATTTTTTACGGTTTTAGAACTAATCCCTAATATTTCAGCTATTTCTTTATCGTTTTTACCCTCTTTGGTACTTAATATATAGATTTTTTGTTTTTGCTTTGATAATGTATGAACGATGTTGTTCAGAAATCGTTCATATTCTTTTAATTGAACATCATCAAAAGTTCTATTAGTTAATAGTTCTTGAAATTCAAAATATGTTTTATGTAGTTTATTTCTATTTGCCAATTTGCGTAAATGATCATAAATCATATTACGAGTCACTACAAATAAAAAAGAGGAAAAGTCTTTTTTTTCTTTCAACTCAGATCTTTTTAGCCATATTTTAATAAAGACTTCTTGAACTAATTCTTCAGAAACATGAGCCGACTTGACATACTGAAAAATATAGTGATACAACTTCGTGCAAAAATGTTGGTAAAGAGTTTTGAAGGCTTCTTCATTCCCTTCTTTTAATCCTAAGACCAACAGCTTAATATCCTTTTTTTTTAGATTTTTCATGATATTCGAAATCTATTTTTTAGAGCATTTTTGAGTCACTTTTTAAGTTTAAAAAGTAAAATTTCCTCATAGTTTGTGTAGGGGTATAGGATTGGATAGATGCCATCATTAACTTCAATTTCCATCGGTATGGATGATTGATTAAAATCAATATCTCTTGTAACATTTCATATAAAAAATAAATGATGTTATAGGCGTTTAGAGTTTTATCAAGATACATCAGAATTTTTGCATGAATTTAAGATATAGGTTGATTATTTCAAACGTTGGATGGATTTTTATTTTTTTTAACAAAAAACATGAGGAATATGTATGAGATTTTATGGTTCTACTACAAAAGTTGTGGGGCAAGTTTCAAACCGCCATTAAAAAATAAGACGGCTGCTCTAAAGTTTTGGAACTTTCGATACCCTCGACCAATGGCCTTGATTTCTTGAATTCTCCCATTCCATTGCTCCAACTTGGCGTTGGACTTTGGATGACACTAGGCATGACCAACGCCTTGACAATGGTTTTGAAACCTCCTGGCCACCTGGCAGACTTCTTGAATGCCGGACTGAAGGACGCGATCCATCCAACGATGGACGTATGGTGAGGCCTCCTGCCAGCTACTCGATTCAAACAAGGATTTGAAATCCTCTTTGAGTTTCCAAACGCGGCTGACCTCGAGGTTACTTTCTTGTACTCTCTATGAAGATTTCTTTTTGTTTTTCGGTTTGGTTGTCCTCGTTTTTTAGGATGGCCAACTGAGTTTTTTTCAGCACCGCCTGTTTTTTTGACTTCTCTTCACCGTACTTGGTCCATGGCCTTGTTGAGATTTTAAATCAAATGAAACCGATCATGCATCAAGGTGACCTCAGGTAGTAATTCTTGAGCAGATATCAGGCCACCACATATCCTTTGTGATAGTTGCAATGTGTTTTCTTTTGGTATTCAAATCCTCCCCCCCCCCTAAAGTCTCTAAAACCCTTGTAAATAAAGGGTTTTGAGAAGGAGGATACACTATAATAAATTCTAAAAGTTAATAAACTAGAATGCAAAAGTTGTTAAATTCCTATTGGGGGCTCTGCCTCCGAAGCACCGATGGCCGTGATGATCATGGTCGGACCTCCCGTCACCATCCAGCCGACGTTATTTCCAAAGGCATCCATTTGATGAGCTTGGCCTTTGGCCATGCCAGCGGTGCATGGCTGGTTTTGATCGAATCGCTGTTGATGGATCACTCGTTGGTCCCGACCCCGTTCTTTTGGGTACAGACCTTTTGGTTGGGGAGCTGGTTTTCGTTCGAGCTCTCGGACTGGTCGGCCCGCGAAGGTCTTGCCTTTGGCAGTGGCCTTTTGGGCTTTTTTGGCCCGTTGGGGAGGCTTCCCGTTAACGGTTGGACGCCCCCGTTCTTTGGAGGCCTTGGCAACCGTCTGTCGTTGTTTTATGTTTTCTTTTTTGGCCATCTGGTGGCATGGGTCCATCCCATTTTGGTTCCGTTGGGTATCGGTGGAAACCCTCCCGTTGTTCCCTTGCACGGTGGTATCCGATCAGACCACCGATGAAGATTTTTTGATTTCTTTCTGATGCAACCAGACCCCATAAGCAAACATCTTTTCCACGCCTGATGGACCCATACGATCTCTAGGAATGACGCCCATCAGAGGAATCGCCAGGCGGTTGGTGGTTCATGACATCAAAACCCATGAAGGATGGCCTATCAGGATGTTCCATCCAGCGATCCATGAGCGTTTCATCCCCTAAATAGTAAAGCCGTTTCAGCATCCACCCACCCACCATCACTCCAATAGGATGGGCCCGAGGGCCGGTTTTGGTAGACAGCGCCTCCAAGGCGTTTTCAAAAAAAGACCAATCGATGGCATCCGCCAGCCACGGGATCTTGTGTTTTGGATGGCCAATACGTTTCAATGCCGAGTCTAATCACTAGGGTTGTTTGAGAGCTACTTTTTTAATCATTTCTACAAGAATTTAGACACCATAGACGCCTTTCCTAGCCGATTTCAAAACCCTGTTTTCGCCAGTAGGATACCGTTCAATCCCACATATCAAGGGGGTGATGGACTCTATTTGAGTTTTTAAGGAGCGACTAATTAATGACCACAAGTAAAACGCCCCACAACTTTTTTAGTAGAACCGATTTTATAAACATTTCCTTCATTGACGTATGCGTGAAAAGTTCATACCATATAGAGATAAATGAATTCTGCCATCCATTTGCTTTAGTTGATCTACTTTTAAAGTTAGTCCTCCTGAATGCCTCATTTCTAGATCGAAAGGTAGATTATATAGACCAAGAAAGATATTTAGTGATGAGATAATCTTCTATACCATACTTTGAACCTTCTTTTCCAAACCCACTTTGTTTGACCCCTCCAAAAGGAGCTAATGTGGTGGAAATCATCCCTGTATTAATACCTACCATACCATATTCCAACTGCTCACTCACTCGCCAAATTTTTGAATGATCTTTTCCAAAAAAATAAGAAGCCAATCCGTAAGGTGTATTATTTGCTAATTCTATCACTTCTTTTTCATTTGAAAACTTGAATAAAGGAACCACGGGACCAAATATTTCATTATGAAATATCTTCATGTTTGAAGTGACATCCGTCAATACGATGGGATTATAAAAGAGAGATTTTTTCTTTCTATGAACCCTTTGGCCTATGAAAATTTTTGCGCCCCCCTCTAGAGCATCTTCAACCAAATCGTCAATGAATTCAATAGCTTCTTTATTAATCAGTGGTCCTATATCAACATCAGGCTCAAATCCATCACCTACTTTCAAATTTTTAACCTTCTGAATAAACTTATTGGAAAACTCATCATAGGCATCGCGATGAACAAAAATTCGATTAGCACATACACATGTCTGTCCAGCATTTCTAAATTTTGAATCCACTGCAGATTCTACGGCTTGGGCAATATCTGCATCTTCAAATACGATAAAAGGAGCATTTCCTCCTAGTTCTAAAGATAGTTTTTTTACTGTGGATGCGCTTTGTTGCATCAATAACTTTCCAACTTTAGTGGATCCTGTAAAGGATAGTTTTTTAATGATGGGGCTTTGGCAAAAAGTTTCTCCGATTTCTTGGGCTTGGAGAGATGGAATGACATTAAACACCCCTTTTGGAAAACCCGCTTCATTGGCTAACTGCCCTAATGATAATGCCGAAAGTGGTGTTAATTCAGAAGGCTTAACAATTACAGTACATCCAGCTGCTAAAGCCGGGGCCACTTTACGGGTAATCATCGCATTTGGAAAATTCCAAGGAGTAATAGCGGCAACGACCCCTATTGGTTGTTTGATGACTACAATCTTTTTATTAGGTGGGTGGCCAGGAATGGTATCTCCATAAACTCTTTTGGCTTCTTCAGCAAACCATTCAATAAAGGAGGCTCCGTAATTGATTTCTCCTCTAGCCTCATTCAAGGGTTTTCCTTGTTCTATCGTTAATATTTCTGCAAGATCATCGATGTATTTTATATGCAACTCAAACCATTTTCTTAGGATCATTGATCGTTCGATTGATGATAATGATTGCCAAGGATTGAGAGCTTTTTGAGCTGATTCTATGGCTTTTTCTGCAAGCCTTGTATCGCAATTAACCACATTTGCAATAAGCTTATGGTTAG
Source organism: Flavobacteriaceae bacterium (assembly GCA_965221765.1). Classification (GTDB taxonomy): domain Bacteria; phylum Bacteroidota; class Bacteroidia; order Flavobacteriales; family Flavobacteriaceae; genus Bin25. The sequence goes on along the minus strand of OZ244911.1, from coordinate 245,661 downwards.
AAGGATTATAAACAGGAAATTTATTGTTGGTTGAAGTAGAAATAAAATCACCATTGATATAAGCTTTTGTTTTGTATAAATGTGAATTTCGTATCATTACTTTGAGTGAATTAAAACCTAAAATTATTAAATTCAATATGCTGTTGAATAGTTTTTTTAAAAGCATCGGTCCAGCCACCTTAATTACAGCAGCCTTTATTGGGCCCGGTACACTCACTATTTGCTCCATAGCGGGTGTTCAATTTGGTTTTCAACTCCTATGGACTTTGTTATTAGCCATTATAGCAACCATCTTTCTTCAAGAAATGGTGATGAGAATAGGGATTGTTTCTCAATGCAGTCTCAGTGAAATCATTCGAAAAAAAACCAATCCAACCGCATTAAAAATTGTTTTGATTTTTTTGATTATTTCTGCTATCCTCATTGGTAATTCAGCATATCAAGCTGGAAATATTTCAGGGGCTGTTTTGGGATTAGAAACTGTTTTTAATAATTTTAATTTAAGCATTGATTCATTAAAAGTCAATTTATATCCCCTAGTCATTGGAATGATTGCTGTGGCTCTATTATATGTTGGAAATTATCTGACATTGGAGCGTATTTTAATTTGTGTCGTATTGCTAATGAGTTTGTGTTTTTTGAGTTCGACAGTTATCTTGATGCCTCCAATCAAAGAATTACTCAATGGATTATTGGTTCCTCAACTTCCTAAGGGAAGTTTATTAACTGTTATTGGTTTAATTGGAACAACGATTGTCCCCTATAATCTTTTTTTACATGCTAATTTGTCAAAAGAAAAATGGAAAAACCCCAAAAATATATCCAATGGAATTTGGGATTTAATAATTTCAGTTTCCCTGGGCGGAATCATTTCTTTATCGATCATTATTACAGCGGCGGGTTCAAATTTAACTTCCATCCATCATGTTAGTGATTTGGCAATTGGTATAGAACCTCTTTTGGGGATACATGCTAAAACTATTATTGGTTTTGGCTTATTTGCTGCCGGACTAACAAGTGCTATTACCGCACCCTTGGCAGCTGCCTATGTGACTTGCAATTGTTTTGGATGGAAAAACTCGTTGAAATCAAAAGAATTTAGAACATTGTTTTTAATAGTTTTAGTTTTTGGGGTTGTGGTTTCTTCTTTAGATTTTCAGTTAATTCAAGTCATCCAATTTGCTCAAATAACCAATGGAATTTTACTTCCAATCATTGTTGGAACGATATTAATCATCATGAACCGCACTGATTTATTAGGGCCATATGTGAATTCTCGAATTCAAAACTTGATTGGAATTCTGATTTTTTTACTGACAACTTTACTTAGTTTGAAAAGTTTTTTAACGGTTTTTCAGATCATATAAATGCCAAGTAATAAAATTATTATCAATGCCGATATGGGTGAAGGCATTGGAAACGATCAACAATTAATGCCTTTTATATCCCTTTGTAGTATTGCTTGTGGTGGTCATGCCGGTAATAAATACACCATGAATCAAACTATGGACTTAGCCATTGAATATAACGTTGGTATTGGCGCCCATCCATCTTTTGAAGATGCTCAAAATTTTGGTCGAAAACCTTTGAAACTTCCTTTAGATAAATTAAAAGCATCCCTTATCAAACAATTAGAAGTTTTTCTAACCATTTTGGATTCCAAAAGAATCAAATTACATCACATAAAACCCCATGGTGCCCTATATCATCTCGTTAGTCATCAAGAACATTATGCAGATATGATGTTGCAAATTTTTTTTGAATTAAAATTAGATGGTTATTTACTAATTCCATATAATGCCAAGACTGAACATATTTTTCAGTCAGTTGAGATTCCAATCTTGAAAGAGGCATTTATCGATCGAGCATATCATAACAATTATCAATTAGTTAATCGCTCAATAAAAGAAAGTAGTTATACAGAATACGGAAAAATTCTTTCACATCTACATCGAATGGTTGTCAAAAATCAAGTATTAACCATTGAATCTAATTATATCGATATCCATGCTGATACCTATTGCATTCATGGAGATAATCCATATGCTGAAATTATTTTACACTCTTTAGTTTCCGATTTTGAGGCCAAAAAACTATCATGCTGAATAAACATAAGTTTCCGATATCTTTTTTTCAGGTAACGCCAAACGCACTCACCATCAATTGGGAAGAGAAAATTTCTTACGATATTCTATTAGATATTTTGAAGTTTAAAAAAGTTTTACAAAGAAATTTTGATTTTTTAGATATTACTCATGGATTTTCAAGTATCCTTATTCAGTTTGCAAATCCGATAATAAATATTAAACAATTAACGGATGAAATTAAATTGCTTTACAATACAAAAAGTAGTGTCAAGTTTAAATTAAAATCCAAAAATTGGAAGATTCCTGTTTGTTATCAAATGCCATATGCTGTTGATATGGGAAATATGTCCAAACAACTAAATCTATCGCCTCAAAAAATCATCCAATATCACTGCGGATCAAAATATACCGTATATTTCATTGGATTTTTACCTGGTTTTTTTTATTTGGGGGGACTCCACTCAGCATTATATTCTCCAAGAAGAAAAAATCCAAGAAAAAAGGTAGCGGCCGGCTCAGTTGGCATTGGAGGAAATCAAACAGGTATTTATCCAGTCAATAGTCCAAGTGGTTGGAATATTATTGGTTATAGCCCTTACCGCCTATTTGATCAATCTTATGATAAAAAAGAACTTCCCCAGCCTGGTGATTCCATAGAATTTTTTCAAATAGATCAACTAGAATTAAAAACCTATTCACATGATTGAAGTTTTAAATCCTGGAGTATATACTTCAATTCAAGATATCGGACGGTTTGGATTATATTCCAATGGCGTTCCCAAGTCTGGTTATATGGATCATCAGTCCGCTCAAATTGCCAATCTCCTATTAAATAATAAGCCAAATACTGCTTTATTTGAATGTACTTCACTAGGCCCGACTTTAAAATTTCATAAACCGACCTATATCTGCTTCAGTGGTGCTTTAGTTTCTCCTCTAGTGAATGATCGAACCGAAGTTCCTATCAATAATCCATTTAAAATAAACCATGGGGATGTTCTTTCGGTCGGTTATAATTTTGTTGGAAATTATTCCTATTTAGCTATTTCTGGCGGTATCAACACCGAGGTTTTTTTGAACAGCCGATCGATGTCCCGAAATGTAACACCAGATTTTCGGATTAAAAGACACCAGTTTTTTGATATCAATCAAGGTAACAATTCCTATCCTCAAGGAATACAAGTCAAAGTTGATCGACAAATATTGACTAATGAGGTCATTCATGTCTACCCTGGACAAGAATTTAATCAATTGAGTAAACGGCAATTACAACTTCTATTGAACCAAGAATTTAAAATCTTGCATTCGAGTAACCGAATTGCTTATCTAATCGAACCAAAAATCAAAAACAGTCTGAAACCAGTCTTATCAAATCCTGTTCTACCTGGCACTATTCAATTGACTCTTTCAGGTAATTTGATTGTTTTGATGCGGGATTGTCAAACCTCAGGGGGCTATCCTAGGATATTACAACTATCCGATGATGCCATCAATATTATGGCACAAAAAAAACCAAATTCTAAGATCAAATTTAAACTCAAAGGTATTTAAAAATCCCTCTCCTTGCTTTTTTAATCAGTATTATTGCTAAGGATCAATATGAACCACTCCAATATGCTTTTGATTATCACTTTATGATTTGAGTTCTTTAATTTTAATTATTTTTATCCCCCAAGAGATGGATTCAACTTCATGAGAGTTCTCATTAAGAGAGCTAGAATTGTCGATCCTAGTTCGACCCATTCAGAAGAAATTCAAGACATTTTTATTGAGAAAGGGATTATTCGAAAAATTGATTCGAATATTGATGTTTTGTGTGATCAATTAGTCGAATTTGAAAACCTTCATGCATCGGTTGGTTGGTTTGATCCCTGTGTTAGCTTCGGTGAGCCTGGTTATGAAGAAAGAGAAACTTTAAAAAATGGATTACTCACAGCGGCTAAAAGTGGTTTTACGACCATTATTCTCAATCCTAATACATTACCGGTCATAGATTCCCATAGTACCGTAGGACATATCATGCAATTGGCTAAAAATGCTCCTTGTGAATTACATGTTTGTGGAAGTTTAACCCATCGTATGCGAGGGACTGAACTTTCTCCTTTGTTTGATATGCATAGAGCTGGTGCCATTGCATTTGGTGATTATAAAAAAGATATTGATAATCCCTATTTATTGAAAATTGCATTGCAATATGTGCAGAGTTTTGCCGGTACTATTATTTCTTTTCCACAAATTGGAAGTCTACATATGAATGCTACTCTTGGTGAAAGTGATTTTAGTTTGCATTATGGAATCCATGGAAGTCCTGAAATAGCTGAAACAATAGCTGTTTTGAGAGACTTAGAAGTGCTATATTATACTAAGGGTAAACTTCATTTTCAGTTATTATCTTGTAACAGAAGTATTGAATTAGTTAAACAAGCAAAAAATATGGGAGCTGCAATTTCAAGTTCTGTTGGTTTACCACATTTAATTTTCACAACCAATGATTTATCGGATTTTGATGCCAACCTAAAGCAATCTCCTCCACTAAGAACTAGGCAAGATATAAATGCTTTAGCTAAGGGGCTTGAAAATGGTACTATAGACATGATTTCATGCATGCACGAACCGATTAATCTTGAATTAAAAGAGCATGATTTTATGGAACTTAAAGAAGGGAGCATTGGATTAGAAGCCGCTTTTGGATTATTGAATTTAAAATTTGGATTACATCCAACGATTGATTATTTGACAAGAGGGAGAAAAAATTTTGGTTTAAAACCTCCTAAAATCGAAGCCCATCAAAATGTGAACATGACCATTTTCAATCCCGATACGATAGATACTTTTACCAATGACCATATTCATTCTACTTCAAAAAATTGTGCTTATATAAACCAAAAAATAAAAGGTAAAGTGTACGGAACAATGCTTGATAATCATCTTATATTGAATTAACAAAACATATATGTTATTAGAATCCATTATTAGAAAAGGAACTAACAGAAACAAAAGCCCTCTACTAGTGTTACTCCATGGTTATGGAAGTAATAAAGAAGATTTGTTTTCATTCCATCAATATTTGCCCAAAGAATATACAGTTGTCTCCTATCAAGGTCCCATCAATTTACCTTGGGGAGGTTATGCTTGGTTTGATATCAGTTCAAGTGATCACTTTAAAAAATGGGAAAATGTTGAACAAGCAAAACATTCGATGACATTGATTATCCGCAGCATCAACCATGATATTAAATCACTAAATCTTGAGGCCAAAGACATCACCTTAATTGGTTTTAGTCAAGGGGCCGTTTTGAGTTGGGCATTGGGATTCAATCATCCAGAAAAATTTCGCAGAATCATCGGGCTGAGTGGATACATCAGCAAAAATATTACCCCCAAGCAAGTCCCTCATATTTTATGTTATGCAAGCCATGGAAAACATGATTCTACCTTACCTATTGAATTAGCTAGGGATTCTATTGAAACCTTATCTAAAACACACCAAAATATCACTTATTGCGAGTTCAATGATGGTCACCACTTATCTGAAGAAAGTTTAAATTCATTTTTACAGTGGATTAAAAAAACAAAACATCTACCCTACACAATAGATTAACTTGTAATTGCATTTGAATCTGTTTTTTATAGTATAAGTAAAATCCAATAGTCGCTTCTTAAAAAGTCTTATCTATCGGTCGTAGTTCACTTATTTTTAATATCTAAGTTTTTTGAGCTAAAAATAACGGCGGTATAAAAACGTCCAAAAGAATCCCATTGGACCTGTGGTGCCATATGCCTATCTTCCAAGGCCATCCCGTCGCGACTCTATAAACCTTGATGCTTAGTGATTGGACACCCATCAAATCGTGTTCTTGCAGGCCAACTTGTGTTTTGAGAAGACCCATCAGTGGTTCAATAGCTACTCATCGTCGAAAGGAGTTCCCTCTTGCTTTGCTCTTGATCTGGGATGGGGGTTCAATGGGTTAGATGCATCATTCGCATGGTTTTTCCCATTAGAGGCTTTCCTCAATCCTTTCGGTCAGTGATCTATTCTTTGGATGCCTAGCCGAGCATGTAAGAATGCTGTTCTAATCCGGATTCGATGGTCTTGTTTTGGTGGCAATGGCTTTAAAAAGTACCGATGGTCATAATCATCCTATTCTCTTGCCTCTCGTGCTCTTCCATCCCACATAATTGCCAAATACATCGGTCTAATGGGTCTTACGGTTGGTCATACAATTCGTTCATGGCTTTTAAATGGCAACCACTTTGCTTTGATTGTGTTCTTTAGGGCTTTCGTACTGATCAGCCCGCAAATGCCAAGAGTTTATCTTAAAGATTTTTTTCTAATCCTCTGTGGTTAAAATCTTATGAAGAATCCTATGAAATATAATATATGCTTTAACGACTAATTATTTAAATTGAAATAATATTTTTTAATTTTGGTTCGTTTTAAAATGGTTTTAAGATTATTTCACTTTCTAGCCAATGATCTTTTGAACTCACCAAAGATTTTAAATTCTGACAATTGATTTAATTCCTTAATGGACAAACATAAAGTTTTAAAAAATGAATCCTAATATCCTCCTTGATAAATCCCTTCAAAAAAAATCCACTCAGATTAATACCAATTCAAAATGTCAATCTAGACCTTCGATGAAAAGATTGATTATGCACATCTCCCAAACTGATAAAGATCGTTTTAGTCGAATTAAAAAAAACTACTTATTCAACTCAGGAAACTACTCTATAGCTGGTTCTAATGCTGGTTTTTTCAGTTATTGTCTTGAACTTTTGGTATCCGATAAAAAATCTAAACAAGTCCCAGAGCAATACATCAGTTTTATTGGTCGCCGAGGAAAACGAACAAAAAAAGATTCTGAGACTCGAAAGTTTGCGGTGCAATTGAATTTAGAGTATGTATCCTATATCAAGTATATCGCACTGATATATTTTTCTACGGAGGGTTCTCCTGATATCAGTACAGCACAGTTTTTCTCAAAGTTTTTAGATTTAGTAGAAAATCTGAAACTTTCATAATACTTCCAAGATATTAAACATCAACCCCTAGAATAAAAAATCAGCATGGATTGTTAGCATGGTTGTTATAGTTTAACACTAGAGAAAATATTCATTTAGCCTCATTTTTTATAATGAAAAGAAAGCCTTGATATCGCTTGTGTTAAATGATAGGGAAAATTGGTATGAATTCAAATCATTTACATTTGATAGAGAGCCGTCAGCCAATTCAAAACCATCAATTTAAGTATTGGGAATGACTTCACTAGTTTGAATATTAGACCGACTATAAAAAAAAGAAAACGATAATCTATACACTAATCTGAGATATGACCCATATGCAATCATCATTTAGGTTGATGAAGAAAAATTTCAAACTATAGGATATTTACATCAATTGACATTATTAGGTATACACGATAACTATCATTATTCATTCGTATTGGAATCTTCAAATGACGCATATGAGGATCATGACATCATTCCTTTAGAAATTGAAACCGAAGAAGGAAAATGGTTCTATTCGGTTTTAAAAAGCTTTAGAATAATAAATTTATATCTTGAGTTATGCTGATTAAAGAGGAAATAGAACACTTAAAAAGAGAGAACATCCGTAATCTCTATGGTTACATTGAATCTCACAAGGGAACGCCTAGAATAACGAGTGTACTCGAAAGTTTGGGTTCTCTGCCTAAATCATTCGATGGAAAAACATTTCTGAGCCTTTTGACTCATCACAATACCTCTGTAAAACGGTTGGCCATCAAAAATCTAGGAAAGTTAAAAAACCCAAAATATATTCCAAAACTATACGCTATAGCTAGTTCAGATGCAATAACCGAACTCAGAAGAGAAGCCACTTCAGCTTTGGGTAGGATGCGATGTCCTGAATCCAAACGATTATTATTTAAACTATTGTCCGATGACGATCCAAAAGTAATCACTCAAGCCATCAGAGGACTATTGATATTTAAGGGAGAAAAAAATGTTGATGAAGAATTAAAAGGATTGATCACACATGAAAATGAAACGGTTAGCAGTTTGATATATAAAGAGTACTTCGATAACAAAAAACCAAAAACTAGTTCTCAGATTCACACTGAATCACATCCATATCTTCAAAATGTTGCTGTGAAAGGGGATGTTCGAGATGTCTTGAAGCATATACCAAACGAAAGCATTCATCTTACGTTCACATCCCCACCATACTACAATGCTAAAGATTATTCGATTTATCCTAGTTATCAAGCGTATTTGGAGTTTTTGGAGGAGGTTTTTCAATTGACACTTGGAAAAGACGAAAGAAGGGCGTTTTTTAATTGTCAACACATCTCCGATCATCATCCCTAGAGCCAGTCGCGGACACTCTTCGAAACGCTATCCCATTCCATTTGATATCCATCATTTCATCACTAAAATGGGCTGGGAGTTCATCGATGATATTATTTGGATGAAGCCAAATGCTAGTGTGAAAAATAGAGTTGGTGGTTTCATGCAACACAGAAAGCCACTAGGCTATAAGCCGAATTGTGTGACGGAATACGTGATGGTTTATAGAAAACCAACCTATCGATTGATTGATTGGAACATAAAACAATATGATAATGATATTGTGGAAAAAAGCAAAGTGGCAGGGAATTTTGAAAAAACAAACGTTTGGCAAATTGATCCCGTGTATAATAAATCACATTTAGCGGTCTTTCCACCCGAGTTATGCAAACGAGTGATTCAATATTATAGTTTTAAGGGAGATTTGGTGTTTGGTCCTTTTGCCGGAAGTGGAACATTAGGAAAAACAGCCATCAATTTGAATAGAAAGTTTTTTTTAACCGAAAAAGATAAGAGCTATTTCCGTTACATGAAAGAGAGTATGGGAAAACCAACTCTCTTCCAAACTCACAAAGTGAAGTGTTTATCACTTGATGAATTTATTGAGTCAAAATGACGTTAACGGAACAAGTCACCAAAAAAATTATTAAGAGATTATTACAAGCGCAAGATTCTAGGGTTGAAGTAATCAATTTAATCAATGCCTAATTCCTTCAATTTGCAATTGATTTTTTCAAAAAAGTAGTTGAAGCCAAGTTGAATAGCGAAACCATCACCATCGATTGGTATAAACAACATTTCATATTAGACGATAGTTTAGACAAAACAGATATTGCAATCAACTCTGGATTGAACATGAAAACCATCGGTAATATGTATAACACGACTAGAAAGAATATTGTTTTAGATGCATCAAAAGAGCACTATGATTCTCTACATCAAAGTATTAGTGAATTAGTTAAAGAAGATCTCGATTTAGACTTATTGTTGAACATCAAACTGAAGGGAATCTCTGTTGAACTGAATGTCACCGAAAGTTTAATTGTGATCAATACATTGGCTGTAAAGCGTGCTGCTTTAAGAGGAAGCCTTTGGAGTAAAGCTGGCAAAAGAGTGGAAGCCCCACTGATGTTGGTTTTATGCAAACTCTATGAAGTATCAAGCCAGTATTTTCAGAAAGAAACTGTGGGGAAAAAGACCACAGTGAACTATGAAAGAGAAGTTGATTTTTTTCTAATATCGAATGATCAAGAATACAAGTGTGAAGTAAAATTAATGGGAAAAGGAAATCCAGAAAGTGCTGATGTTGTCATAGGTAGAGATAGTAAGGTATTTATTGCCGATAAACTATCGGACACGAACAAAAAACAACTGAATGAAATAGGGATAGAAGGGGTAGAATTACGGAGTGAGTTGGGATTTAAAAAATTCGAAACAGTACTATCTAATCTAAATATCCCTTTTACAAATTTTAACTCTACCAATCTAGTTAATAAAATTGATGATGCTATTGAAAAAATTTATTAAAACTCTACTAACTAATCGGCTCCTTAAAAAGTCCAAATCTAATCTCCAGCCATTTTAAATTGCAGATTTAATCATTACATGCTGACCAATATTGAGTTTTAAATCAACTAGGAAATACCTAAATAGTGTACAAGATCTTGTAGAAAGGATCAAAAAAGTGTCCTCATAATAACCCTATCTATTCGAATCGAAATTTGAAATTCTACTCCATCCAAAACATCCCACCATGTGACTAGTTGATGCGACGGATTGGTCCACGTTTGGAAAAGCCTTTGAATTCTAGTATGCCACTATAGGAAAAAAACTACTAAGAAGAGAGTTTTCTTTATCCAAGAAAAAAGCTGGGGATTATGTTTTTGGTTTTATTATAATTGGGACTTTTTCACCAAAATAAAGAGATTCGTTCAAAATCCTTTGTCTTTTTAATTTCATGTATTGTTTTTATCATTACAGAAGTTAAATCACCAAAATATCCAATACTAGGCACATTGAAATAGAATCGCAATTATTTTGACAAAACTCAAAAATCATCTCCATCTAAATTATTGATTTCGTTGAATTAATTGAATGATTTAATTATAAAAAGAATGTTATATTTATTTTTTATATTTGTATTTACAAGTTTGATTTTTTGGAAGAATCTCAAAGTTTAAAGAAACTATACTCCTTTTTTCAGATTGCCATCTACGGATTAGTGTTATTAGAAGCATTGATATACGTCTTTTATGATTTGCCTCAATTTTCTAGACTAGCAACAATAATGGTCCGACTACAACTATTTGCCATTTTCAATAACATTATCTATTCGAAATTAGCCACCTTATTACTAATCTTCATCACCTCTATCGGTACAAAACCCATAAAAACAATGAAACCAAACATAATAAAAGGGGTTTTATTACCATTAGGTTTAGGAATAATATTCATCATAATTTCAATCTTGTTCTATATCCAAAGTCAAGATGGTCTTAGAACGATTAGTCATTATGATATAATGTACGGAGTCACTTCAATAATGGGAGTTGTATTACTACATTCTGGGTTGGACAATTGCTCCAAAGTTTTAAAAAAGCGATTATTGGATGATCGTTTCAATATTGAAAATGAAAGCTTTGAACAATCAACAACTAAAATCGATACAAAATATTCAATCAATATACCAACCAAATTTACCTACCAAAATAAAGTTAAAAATGGTTGGCTAAATCTGACCAATCCCTTTCGTGGGACTATTGTACTGGGAACCCCTGGTAGTGGAAAATCTTATTCTATCATTTGTCCAACTATAAAACAATTGATTAGAAAAAGTTTTACCTTGTTAATCTACGATTTTAAATATCCTGATTTAGCTCAAATGGCCTATTACCATTATTTAATAAACCATCCACCTGATGATTATGATAATCGACCTTTTGAGTTTCATATGGTCAATCTAATGGATTTAGAACATTCTCGTAGAGTCAATCCATTGGCTCCAAAATATATTGAAACACTCGCAGATGCCATTGAAACTGCTGAAAGTTTGATTGAAAGTTTAAGAAAATCAAACGAAATGTCTGGTGACAATCAGTTTTTTACTCAATCAGCTATCAATTATCTCTCCGCTTGTATTTTCTTTTTGAGTAAATATAAAAATGGAAAATATTCATCTCTCCCTCATGTTATGGCTCTTTTAAATCGATCTTATGATGAAATTTTTAATTTGCTATTGACCAATGATGAATTAGAAAGTTTATTATCTCCTTTCCGATCAGCTTATGATAATAAAGCCTTTAATCAGCTAGAAGGTCAAATTGGCACTTTGAAAGTCAATATTTCAAGAATCAATACCAAAGAATCGGCTTGGGTATTTTCAGGTCAAGATTTTAATTTGGGCATCTCAAATTCAACCCATCCATCATTATTGATTATTGGTAATAATCCAAAAACCCAAAACATTAATTCAGCAGCAAACTCAGTTTTACTCAACCGAATTAGCAAACTGGTCAATGCACGCAATAATTATCCTTGCGGAATCATTATCGATGAGTTACCTACCATCTATTTTCATCGCATTCAAAATTTAATTTCAACAGCAAGATCCCATAAAGTTGCCATTGTTTTGGGAATACAAGAATTACCACAGCTAGTCGAAGGTTATGGAAAAACTGGAGCCGAAACGATTCTATCCGTCATTGGGAATGTCATATCGGGTGCAGTGAGAAAAAAAGAAACCTTAGATTGGCTGGAAAAGTTGTTTGGTAAAATCAAACAAATTAAAAAGGGATATTCGATATCTAGGGGTGTTGTATCAACTTCATTTAATGAACAATCAGATTATCTAATTCCTGCTTCTAAAATTGCGGATTTACAAGCTGGACAAATCGTTGGAAAATTGACCCAAGAGGCACTGTCTGTTAAACAACTAAAGCGATTAAGACCTGGATTGGGAACATATCATTGTAGAGTGAATCTAGATGTTTCTCAAATTGAAAATGAAAAGCGTGCATTTGTAACTCTACCAAAATATTATGATTTTGAAGAAAAAAAAGAAGAAATTTTATTCGAAAATTTCCAACGAATAAAAAGTGATATCCAAAAGATACTTGAAGATTATACAAAACAACAAGCCGAATACTTTGCCCGAGGTTAAGAAAGTGGATAAAACGTCAAAAGGTTTTAATTGCGCTACTTCCTCTAACCAAAGCGTTCTAAAATATAGTTTTTCCTTATCCCTATCATTCAGCTCAGAAAAAATAAATTTCATAAAACGCAAAAATTCAATTTCTATTTTTTTAATCTTTTGATTGCTCTCTTTGGATTTTTTGAGATGGTAGGACTTCGACACTGGTAGCAATGATGTTGGTATATGTATGATTTTTACCATCACGTTGGATTGTTGCGTTTTCAAGTCTCCCTTTAACCGATACTTCTTGTCCTTTATTGGCATGTTGCATTTTTTGAGCAATAGGGCCAAATGCTTTGACATTGTGCCAAGTCGTTTTTTGCTGCCATTGTCCTGATTTATCCATGTATCTTAAGTGGGTAGCTACTTTTAAGATGACCATGGATCCTAATTTATTCGTATAGAATTTTGGATATTGTCCCAATCTTCCTTTGATTTGTACTTTGTTGGCATCATTCATAATTTGTGATGTTTGAGAATAATATCTTCATGGTGTATTTGTAATAAATCTTGATCTCTCTTATGGATTCATAAATGCATTTCATTGATCTTATACATTATTGGCACACCCTATTTAAAAACCCTTTGGTTCCAATCTCTTTTTCTATGAGTTGTTGTATCAGATCACAAACCCTTGATACAATTTGACTCCGATTATGCATAATACATTCCCATTTTGTTTGATTCGTCCATCGGTTAATCGATACAATGCCCTTTATCTCAGTAAAACCAAATGTTTGAACTTCTATTTCAATGATTACTTCAATCCAATCTCTGTTGGCATTGAGTTGTATCAAGCTTATGTCAAATGCTTTTTGAAGATTTAGATGATACGATTTGAATTTTTCTAAAATGGCCTGGTTCATGGACTGCTCTATAATCATCATGTGAACTTCTATGTTTGAGCTTTCTTCAAAAACATGAATATTCAAACTAGAAATCGTATCCATCATTGAGAGTCTATTTTATGAATACTTATGACCGAGAAGATTTGGCTTTAAAAAACATATCATTTCATTCATGATGTCGATGAATCTGCAAAGATTTTTATACGCTCAAACATTAAAGATGACAAATGTATACTGTTTTTATTTTTATTACAAATATAATATATTTTAATATTAAACTCTATTTTTAATGATGGTCCAACCATTTGATCGGTCTTCTTAATTTGTTTTTGTATTCTTTATCACATCCACCTTTGTTGATCGATCTCCTATATCTTAATTCTTCAGCCTTATTTTATTAAAACCCATCGTTTAACCCTTTTTGGCACAATAATTGTATTAACATCTCTTTGAGATGATGAACCAATTTTTCTGAAGTCCATACCTAACTTTTGTTTAATAATGTTTTATTGACTAATAAAAAACCAATATAAAATCTTAATTTATTTTCAACTATGAAGAAATTTTTTATTCTGTTGACAGCGGTGGCCTTATTGGCTGCGGGCTGTAAGAACTATGATGACCGCTTTGATGACTTGAATGGTCAGATTGCGACATTAACCACCCAGGTCCAAACCCTCCAAGGGGTGGCCAGTCAGGTAACGGGTCTCCAGACCGAGATCAAGAATATCCGAGCCAGTATTCAAACCGATATCACCACAGCGGTGGCAGGGGTGAGTACGGCCTTATCTACGGCTCAAGGAGAACTGAAGGACGAGATCGGTACAGAGGTAGGAAGGGTTAGTAAAGACTTATCTACGGCTCAAACGGCTCTGAATACCCAGATTGGTAAATTACAGAAGGCCTTGGAAGAGGCATCGGACAATAGTTTATCGCAAGACCATATCGATAAACTAAAAACCGATTTACAGACCGCATTAGCAGCCGCCCAAAAAACCGCTTTGGATACGGCCTTAGCCGGGTTGCAAACCAAGCTTAATGCATTAGAACAAGCCTTGGCAGCAGCTTCCGCTGGGAGTTTATCTCAAAAAGACCTGGATCAGCTCAAAACCGATATCGAAGCCCAGCTGGCTCAAGTCAAAGAAGAGTTAGAGGCGAGTCTAGGCGATGGGGGATTCCATAGCGGGTCGGTCGAGATCACCTCTTCGGGCGGTTGGGAAGCCACCAAGCGTCAATTAGGCAATAAGACCGAATTTAATGGTGACTTTACCATCAATACCGAAAAGTTATCGGCCACCGAATTGGATGAGCTCATCGGATGGGTGGCTAAGATCACCTTGATTTATGGAGATCTCACCATCACCCATAAAGACAAAGACAAGGTGCTCAAGTTTGGCCAATTGACCAGCATCACCGATTTAAATGATGATCAACCCCATGTCCATTATCCGGCATTAACTAGTGCGGGGATTATCTCGCTCGATGGTGTAGATATCCTAACGGTCCAATTGCCCAAGCTCACGACCCTCACGCAATTTGCAGGGCATGAGATTGATCTAAGAAAAGGGACAGCGTTGACCCTTTCGGCCTTGTCGGCCTATACCGACGACTTAAGCATTGACTTAGGAGGCACTTCTGCTGAGATTGATGTGCAGGCATTGGAGAGTGTAGCCAAAGGCAATACAGGCAAGCTCTTGACGGTCATTGGGCCTGATGAAGTGGCTTTACCCGCGTTGACCACCTTAGAAAAACTACATATCAAGGAAGTGCGAACCCTCACGGCACCCAAAGTGAAGGGGGCGGATTTAGAAATTAGCGAAGATGTCGATCATGTAGAGGTGGGTACGGCCGATGGGGCTCATATCAATGTGTTGACCCTTAGCGATGCGGCGGATTTAAAGACCCTCCAGATTGGGGGCAATCCGAGCACCAAAGCCTCCGATGGCACGGTCGTGGTTCTCAATGAAGACCATACGCCCAAGCTTGAAAAAGCCCATATTCATGGGGGACGGTTGCTCAAGGTCAGTGACTTGGAAGATCTTCAAGAGATTATCACGGCTCGATCGATCAATACGGTAGAGATTACAGGCACTGGTATTGAAGACGAATTGATCTTAGGGCATGACAGTGGAACCAATGGTATTTTAACCATTGAGCATAATACGGATATTGAATCCTTAGTGGCTGATAAAGTCAATAAACTCAAGGGATTGTATATCAAAGGCAATCATGATTTAGCCAAGGTGAGTTTTAAAGCTTTTAAGGTACCTGGAAGCCAACGCTTAGGGACGGGTGCTCAATGGTTCACAGGCGATGGTTTTGTCATTGGCAAAGCAGGCTATGGTGACTATAATGATGGTCAAAGTGCCCAAGACAATAAAAATGATTTGATTGCCACAGAAATCACGCAAGAGATTTTAAAAGCGGATGAGTCGGTAGACCGTGCTGGGAAAATAGTCGATGGGACGGGCTTGAGTGATTTAGCCGAGGTCTTACAACATGCCAATACCAAGCGAGCGGTGATTTCTTTTGATGGCACCGAGGCGTTTAAAGGACAAAACAAAAGTGCGGCGGCGGTTGAAGTAGCAACGACCCAAGCCAATCATGAGGATTTGATTTTATTCCGAAAAGGCACGGCCGATATTGAAGGCACCGCTGGAAAAGCCAAGCGAGTGTTTTTAGTCAATGACGTTGATGGATCGCAGAATCTGACCATTGGTGTCGGCGGGACGGGCTTTACGCGCTTTAGCAAAGCCATTGACCTAACCGATGGCGGTTCGGTGAGAAACTGGGTCGTTGATATCAATAGTGCCCAAGTCAAAAGTTTTTTTGATACCAATGATGTTGAAATCAATGCAGAAGTGGGGGGACATCCGACAACTATTATCGGATTTAAAGCCATCACTGATGGCGATGTATTACCAGCGACATCCAATGGGTCGATTACATTGACGATTGGTAAAGGAAACGAAGCCTATTCTAGTACCGTAGAGATAGGTAATGGGGATGCAGTGGATTTTTCTAGTTCTAATAAAAAGGCTAAAACCTACGTTGCTTCTGATTCAGATCCGTTGTTAACAGCGATAGTCGATGCTCTTATTGCACCATTCCCCGGATTTCCTCATGGGGCTGATGATAATACAGATTACACGACTAGTCGAACTCGTGGCGTAGCGGCGGCGACTGCTGGGGTGCCCTATGGTATTAGTGTTCGATATGACCATGATCATGATAATGATCTAAATACCAATGAGGTTAGCGGCGCTCGTATAGGGGTCTTGGATGCACAAAAGATTTCTGACAATATCGATGTGAATGTGGATAATAAAATAAAAGAAACAGCGAGAGGTAGTGTCACGAGTACACTGAATCCCGCTGGTGGTCGGAATGCCAAAGTAAGGACCGTAGGCATCCAAAATGATCCCAATACCATCCAAATTACCTTGACCTCGAAAGTGGCTGGGACAAAAGAAAATACCGTTGGAGATCCAATTGCAGAAGCAAGTACTGATAGTGGAAGCGATGGTAACGATGATGTGGATTATACGTTACCAACACCACCAACAACTTTAGCTGAAGCTACTGGTGCTACCGCCTATGGAACGGGGACGATTGTTGAATTACCCATTGCTGATGGCAACCCCAGAAAATCTTCTTTGCCAAAGGCGGCAACGGATGATGCTGGAGCTTTGACAAGAGGCGGTGAAGAATTTAATCGACTCGATTGGTTATAACCCTAATAACATTAAGAGTCAATCCTTAAAGTTTAAGCCCTTCCATGGAAGGGCTTTTTTTGTTATTTGAATTGGCTTATAAGGATTTTTGATTACTATACCATCATATTCATTATGGATTGGAAATCAAATTCCTAAAAAATAAATATCAAAATTTTAAATCCACGAACCTCATAATTTATTTGATAAAGAAAAACGCTTTATTGAAGCCAGCATGATAAGAAAAACAACCAATAGGTATAACTCAAATATTGAAATTTATTAAATCTTTGCCTCTCGATGGACTGAAATAGCAATTGTAGTGATGTGCTAAAACACAAACAAATTCAAGCATATGGTTGCAACAAACAATGGTTGTACCAAATATATTGGGGATATTACAGTTTTCCTATTTCAATCTGAGTTCCAAAAATTGGCAAAAAAACAACTCGTCCTCGACCAATTAAATTGATTGGTCTTGAACTTGAGGAATTAAAATATAAAAAATGTGATGATTTTTGGCATTTTTGCATCATATTTCCATTTGACCATGGTAAATCCTTAAATTCAATGTCTGAATGTGGGTAGTGTTGTCATGAATGAAAAAGAATCTCAAGCAGAAAAAGTAATTGGCTTTTCAGTGCCAAGAGATTTAATTTGGAAGAACATACTTGGTGGCATAACGAATTATCTTAAACGCCCTTCTCGAAAAATGTTTTGGTATAATTTATCCACAGTAATCGTTCTGATGGCCTTTTCGGGATATCTCGCCGGAAAAATCCAAAACCATGTCAACCACCATGATTTAATCATTCGAGGAATTCCAGAACTTGAAGAAACCAAGACAACATTTAATTCAATTACAGACTGAACTTCATGCCAACTTCAAATAATATAGGAATATTGATATTGATTGTATTGGCTCCCGTATTGATTTTTTTCATTCCATTGTACCATGTGACCTTCAAACAACCCAAAAATCGATTTTGCATTCCATTATATTTTTTTGGAGCAACATTTTCATTTTTTTGGGGTCTCAATTTAGCAATAATCGATGGACAAAACTATCTAGAAAACAATGTATTTGAATTACAGTGGGTCGATTCTAAAACTCAACCCAAACATATCGCTAGACTTTATTACAAAGAAGGAAAGCCCTTGGATTTACAAACTAGATTCAAAAGAGCAATCGACACCTATGTCAATGATGCTAAAAAAGAATTTTATAAAATTCTTTTGAATTAATTCTATTATACATGATAACCCATTAAATATATCGATTGCAACATAAAGACTTTAGTTTTTTCTCTTGGACAAACTACTTGAGTGATATTTAATCAAAAAAATTTACCAAAATGTATTGAAAAAATTATAATTCTTTAGTTATAACCTAGTTTTGTTTTCTGTTTTCCACTACCATAAGTAGTCCACCAAGAACATAAGACTCCCAACACAAGAACAGTCAAGAAGACCAGCAATAAATTCGTAAATTCAAAACGAATAGGATATGGCAAATGGGTTCCTGGGACATACAAAAAGGGGGCTTTACTTTGAATCAAAACAAGAATTGAACCCAATAAAAGGCCAATGAAGACACCGATATAACAAATCTGCAATCCAACATAAAAAAATATATATCGAATTTGTTTGAGTGTGAATCCCATGGAAAGAAATATGTTGAATTGAGGTTTTTTGACTATAATCATCATGATTAATGAGCCCACCACATTAAAAAGGGCGATAATCATTATTAATATAAAAATGAAATAAATAGCCAACTGTTCATTATTAAGCATTCTATAAAGAGCTGCATTTTGCTCCAACTTTGTTTTAATTATAAATGGTTGTTTAATCAACGTATTTAAATAATCAGTGAGCTCTTTAATTGAATAAAATTGACTAGTTGTTAATAATAGTGAACTATACTGATTTGGATTTAATTCCAATAGATTTTGAACCGATTCTAATGAGCTATAGACATAACGTTCATCAAGTTCTTGACTGATTTGATAAAAACCGACGACATTAAATTCCTCTGTGGTGTAGTCTCTTGAAAAAAACCCCAAACGCTTTGGTTTTTTTGGAACCATTATTTGTATACCTTCATTTTGTAGAGTTCCTATAATGTCCAATTCTGAAGCAATACTATACGCCATGATTACTTGCTTGGATTCTTCCATTGGCCAAAAACCATATGGCATGATGGTATCCAATGGTATAATTTGATTATAAATTGGCTCAACCCCTTTAATAAAGGCAACTTGATTTCTTTGTCCTCGATTTAAAAATACTTTTTCTTGGATTTCTGGCGTAGCAATTTGGATTTTTTTATTTTGATTGATCCTCTGTAAAGCCAATGAATCAATGGTGATATACTTTCCTTCTTCAGGAAAAACAGTATAGGGGGCATAAAAAAAGTTATTAAGCGATAATCCAAATTCTTTAAGTCCTCCAAAGGCACTCAACACTACGAACAAGGCCATTGAAATAACGGTAATTAAAATCAATGCAAGTAGATTGATGCGGTTGACAATCGTTTGTTGATTTGGTGAAAAAAGATACCGGAATGCGACTTTAAATGATAACAATAGAAAATATTAAACACGAGTTAGATCGATTCTTCCGAGATGTCAGACTTTTGATTTCTAAAAATAGCTTGTTCAATGTCTTGGATATAATCTAGGGTATCATCCAAATAAAAATGGATATCTGGAAATCGCTTCATCTGTCTTCCATATTTTTTAACCATATCGTATTTGATTTGAGCTCTATTTTTTTCAAGTTTATCAATCATTGGTTGTCCATAATCTGTAGGAAAAACACTTAAATAAATTTTGGCTAAAGAACTATCAACTGTAACCCGGACATTGGACACACCGATGATTAAGCTCGCAACAGCCTCTTTTTTTGAAATTTCCAAAAAATATTGTGAAAAGATTTTTTGTAATAATCGATTGATTTTTTTTTGTCGTTGAGTCAGTTTTGGTTCCATATGCCAAAATTAAAATTTTATTCTCCTTGTTTATTTATTTTATAGACTACATACTATTTTAAATGGCATCTATCCTTGATTTTTTTTTACATCTAAAACTCGATATCCTAAACAAGATATTGAACCGTACCAGGAACGCATTTGCTTTGAATTAATCATTTATTTAATGGATTGGATACATTTATCGTAAAACAACGACTTCATTATTCTACAATAGTTTGACGAATATTTTTTGATTTAAAAATCTAGAAAGTTCATCACTTTAAATATTCAAGAACCTTCTAGTTCTTCTAATTTTTTTTGACGCAAAAAAATAACTCCTCATTTCATTTCTGAACGATTCACAGAAAATAATACTGACTTTCCTTTTCTAATTACTTTATTAGAACAAGCTTTTGCTAATAATACCATCAGCGTACCTGCACGAAATCATCATACTATTTCAGACAAACTAAGCTCATATCCCAATACCCTATTAATCATGCCCGCTTGGGAAAATGGTAATGATATCGGTATTAAGATAGTGACCATCAATCCCAATAATGCTAAACACAAGCTCTCTTCAATTCAAGGGAGTTATCTCTACATCAATATTATAGGTCAATAAAAAGCAGATATCGAAGCCACTGGTCTGACAGGCTAAAGAACAGCTGCAATCTCTGCTTTAGCTTCTAAATATTTATCCTTAAATACCGCTGATCCACTATTAATGATTGGCATAGGAGCTCTAACAATTCCATTAATAATTGCCATCGTAGCATTAGAAATCTTAAAAAGGTATTTGTTTGGGGAAGAAATATTCAAAAAGCTAATGATATTGTTGATCGATTAAAAAATCAAACTTTTAAAATCTCATCAACCAATCCTATTGAAAATTTTTTAAACAGGTGGATATTATTTCTGTTGCAACACGATCTAAAATGCCTTTAATCAAAGGGGAGTAACTAAAATCTGATCAAATTTGGATTTGGTTGGATCCTTTAAACCCGACCACCACGAGTCCGATAATCAATGCATTATCAAATCTACTTTATTTGCTGATACCCTTCAAAATATAAACCAAAGTGGTGATCTTGATATTCCAATAAAAAGGAGCGATTTCTATCAATGATATAGCATCTGATTTATTTGATTTTTGTGGAGGTAAAAACCTCGGAAGAAAATCTGAAAATCAAATCACATTATTCAAGTTTGTAGGATACGGGCTCGAAGATCTTGTAGCGACAAGGTTATTACTACAATCTTTTTACTAATGTCACCAAAACCCAAGCCCTTTCATCCTAATTTTGATTTCAATCCAGGAAAAAATTGGCTTGAAATACAGTTCATCGATTTACATACTTGTGGTCAACCTCTAAGGGTAATCAGTAATGGATCACCTCCATTAAAAGGAAATAATGCACTGGCATTTAGAAAAGATTTTCAAACCCGATTTGACCACTATCGAAAAGTATTAACCCATGAACCACGGTGTCATAAAGAGATGTATGGCTGTGCCTTAACACCACCCAATGATTCAAAGGAAAAATTTAGAGTTGTGTTTTTTCATAACCAAGGTTACTCGACCATGTGCGGTCGTCATGCTATTACTGCTTTGACCACATTGGCTTACTAACTCAATTGGATTTCCAACAAAGACCAAAATACTTTCTATATCGATGATCCTTGTGGAAGAATTAAAAGTTGGTTAGTGATTGAATCTGATGAATTAGTTGTTATAGGTCTTTTAGGAGTCCCAAGCTTTACTTTGAAACTCGATTGTGAATTACACATTCCAGAAGTCGGAAAAATCAAATTTGATATTGCTTACAAAGAAGCATTTTAACATATGTCCGACTTGACTAAAAATTTTTTAGAGATTAATTTAGAGACCACTAAAATTAAAAAAATAAGCGACCTGGGTATATATGAAAATCAAAATTGCTATCATGGATAGTTGTATTGAAATCAAACATCCCTTCATAAGGGATTTGAGCTTTTTATACGGTACAATTTTTTGTGCCCCATCCAAAAATCCAATCATGTATTCAAAAAATATTTGTGTTTTTGCTAATGGGCAAATTGACCGATCCCCTATAGGAAGCGGTCTTATGGGTCGATTAGCATTGCTAAATAAAAGAAATAAAATTCAAATAAATCAAGCCATTAAGGTTCAAAGCTCTCTCTTGGTACAACTTTTACTGGTGTGGTTATAAAAGAATAAGAGTATGGCCCATTTCCATCCATTTCAGGCAGTGCTTATATCATAGGAAAACATATTTTTTGGGTCAATCCAAAAGATATGTTTCTTGATGGATTTGAACTTGGTTAAACTATTTATTGTTGTCCAACTCATTGGATTTTTTTATATTATTTAACCGAATTTTTCTGGTGTAGATGGCCTTAGAAACCTTTTTATGCATCATATGATTGATTTCTAAATTCGAGAGAAGTATTTTAAAAGTCTCAACCCATTTTTTATAAACTTTATTGCAAAGCTTATAAATGCTGTTTTATATCAATTTCAATTGATGAATCCCCATTCAAGGAGTCAATTCAATGAGCTAATCCCCTCAAACACGATCTACTATGCATTTAAATCCGTTATCTTTGACCGCTTTTTGGTCCTATAGCTCAGTTGGTTAGAGTAGCTGACTCATAATCAGTTGGTCCCTGGTTCGAGCCCAGGTGGGACCACTAGAATCAGCCGTAATGATCCGAAGAAATGATTATTACGGTTTTTTATTTAAAGGTAAAGTAGCCGCTAATAGCGTCCATCACCGCCTTTTATTTTAATTTCTATATTTAATAGTTTACCTTTGGTGATTGGATAGAAAACAATCCGCTTAGAATTTTTAATATAACTATGAAAAATTTGATTATTTTACTCTTTGCTTGTCTTTTATTTTCATGCGATAGGCCTATTAAAATTTCAATCACTAAACTTGAAGGATCTCCCGCATTTGAGGATGCTAAACTATCATTAAGTGATAGCATTTTTCAGGCAGGAAGTGACCACTTATTTTCGTTTCATGTAGAAGGTTACACCCTTGGAGAACAAACACAAAAACGATTTGATGATGCACTTGCAAACTCTGAACTCGGTCAACACATCCATCTGATTATTAATAATGGACCTTACTTTGCAAAGTATTCACAAGAATTTGCTCAAGAATTGGAAGAAGGAAACAATGTGATTTTAGCATTCCTATCAAGATCCTACCATGAATCTATTAAAAATCCAAATGCTTATGTTCTTACTCAGATTGGGGAAGGGGAAAAGATTGATCTTACACAAGAACTTCTGTTTTACAGTAGACCAAAAGGGACCTATAAAGGGGATGATACCGAAAAAGTACTTTTAGATTTTTACCTAATCAATACTACAATATCTCCTAATGGGAATAAGGTGAGAGCTACCATACAAGATACTGAATTTATAATTGACCAATGGGCTCCTTATTACATTGAGGGCCTACCGAAAGGGGAGATTTCTATAAAACTCGAGTTGATAGATTCTGAGGGCAAATTAATTGATTCTCCGTTTAATCCTTCGATAAGAACTGTGACGCTCGAATAGGAATCTAGTGTTTACCCAAATCCCCGAAGATTTATATTAATTCCAAGTACCAAAGAATCATATTAATCGATTTCAACCAAAATTCAAAACACTCTTGGATGATTAAGTTTTTTCAGCTAAAGTCAAATCTCAACAAATTGAAAACCTGATTGTAGAAATGAAAGCAATAAAATTAAATGACACCAGTGACCTTTGGAATATAAAAAAATCACTTAGATTAAACTTTGGCACTACTAATTTAATTAAAACAGCTGATGGATAGGTATTTCTATAAATCTCAACGGCCAATGGTTCGGATTGAATCGAATGCTGGAATATTTTAGATGCGATAATTGATTTTTTAAATAGCCAACCATTGAATCATATAAAATCAAGAAAGATTGAGCCCTTGTATCAATTTTCAAAATAAAATTCGTTTTTATCCTTAGGTTTTGATTCTTTTTCTTCCCTTTTAATCTCTGATTTAGATACAAATTCCACATCGCCAATCGATTCAATATCCCCTACTAATTCCTTGATCTCCAAATCTTCTTCCTCTATTTCATTTTCATAAAAAAAAGGAAATGTCAAAGGATTGTGGGCTTCTGATTTCTTTTTTTCTTTTCTTGATTTTACTTTCTTTTTTAGGATCTCTTCTTTTGACTTGTTCTCTAGTGAAGATTTTTTGGAAGTTGATGACTCCATTTCATGCCGGTGAGGGGTTTCAATATCGACGAGTTCAAGATTCTCTACTTGGTTGTGTTCTTCTAATTTTGCACCTAATTCCTCTGGAGACAACATCAGACCTTCTAAATGATTTACCTCCGAATTCTTTTGAAGATTTACTGCATCTTTACCCCCCTTTAGTCCTAGCTCAAAATAAGGATCTTCAAATATTTGTTTTAAATCGATCGCTTTATCGAGATGAAAACTAACTTCCTCTTCTGCCGTGACTTTTTCAGAACCAGAACCAATCAATGTAATTGAAATTTCTTCATTTAAACTTTCATCAGAACCGATTCCTACTATATAATTGATTTTATCCCCAGCTTCATTATTGATTTTAGAAGTAATCAATTCCATTTCCTTGATAGTAACATCAAAGTCTTTTGAAAGCACTAGTAATATGGCTTCATTGACAAAACTTTCTGCCAATAAGGGATTATTTAACACTTCATCAAGGGCTTTTTGTATTCGATTTTCGCCTGAAGATTCTCCATATCCTATGAAGGATTGACCTTCGGAATTTAAAACCGATTTTAAATCTTTGAGATCGATATTGATTCTAAAATTTTGAGTTAATACCTTTAATATACAATTGGTGGTCTTGATTAAAATTTCATCTGATTTGTCAAACGCATTGCCTAACGTTAAATTACCAAAACGATCTTTTAAAATATTATTTCGAAGCACCAATAATGAATCAAAATTTTTATTCAATTCTTCTACACCCCTTTTAGCAATTTTTGATCGTTTGGTCCCTTCAAAATCAAATGGAAAGGTGACAATTGCAATCGTTAAAATATTCTTATTCCGTAACATTTTGGCTATAACAGGTAATGCTCCTGTGCCAGTGCCTCCACCCATTCCTGCAGTTAAAATAACGACTTTGGTTCTAGATTCGGCAATTTGTTCCAATTCAGAAAGTGATTCTTCAGCGGCTTCTTTTCCAACCAAAGGATCTCCCCCAGCTCCAGTTCCAAACGTTAAATTAGCTCCTAACTGAAATTTATTAGGTACCGAACTACTTTCCAAAGCCTGGGCATCGGTATTGCAGATAACCAAATCGATGTTTTCGAGATTTAATTTATGCAAATGATTGACCGAATTGGATCCACAACCCCCAATACCAACCACTTTGACTTGATTTGATAAAGTTTTGGGTAAAATAAATTGAATTTCGGAATTCGATTTGGGAATTGGCTTTTTCATGTTATTAATTTTTTATTATACCTGTTCGATAACTTGAGATATTTTTTCCTCTATGGCAGCGGTATAATGTTTCTTTTTTCGATTTCTTTTAGGTTTAGATTCTAGATGGTATAACGCTTCATTGAGAAGACCAATCACCGTTGAATAGATAGGACTATCAAGATCAAACTCTCCTTGTTTTGTTAAGAGATGAGACGGCTGACCAATTTTAGTTTCCATGCCACAGTGATATTCAAAAAATGGTACGATATGATGCATTAATGAACCACCCCCGGTCAGTACAATACCATTGATTAGCACGTTTTTCGGATTTTCCAATCCACAGTGATCGATTTCATAGATAACTTCTTGAATTAGTTTTTTTAATCTCATTTCAATAATTTCTGCTAATCTTCTAATGGATATCTTCAATTCTTTCCGACCTTTGAATGGTGGTAAGATGATGTTTCGATGATCTTTTACTGCAATAGGGGTTGCACAACCAACTTTCTTTTTTAATTCTTCAGCTTGATTAAATAATATCTTAAATTCTTCTTGAATGTCTTTGGTAATGAGCATACCCCCCATGGCAATGACAGCGTTGTGACGAATGAACCCATCTTTAAAAATGGCAATATCGGTGGTTCCCCCTCCAATATCCACTAGTGCCACACCATTAAGACGTTCTTGGTCTGAAAGTATAGCCGCCGAAGAGGCCAAAGGTTCTAGCGTTAATCCAAGTAATTTCAGTTTTGAATCTAAAATGCACCTTCCTACATTTTTAATGGCTGCAATTTTTCCCAAAACAAGGTGGTAGTTAGCAACAATGTCAGATCCATACAATCCAATAGGATTCATCGTTGCTAAACCATCAACAATATACTGTTGTGGTAGAATATTGAGTATTTGATTGCCTGGTTCCATCGGTAATAAAGTAATCTCATTAATCATTTGATTGAGTTCGTAGTCTTCAATGGCCTTTTCTGGCTTAGGTCTTTTAACAGTTACAGAATGTTGTATACTTCCGATATACTGGCCTGCAATTCCGGCTAAAACCTCCTTGATTTCGATACTACAACTTTTGCTTGCCTTATTAGTAGCTAAACAAATCGAATTAATGCTTTGAGCCATTTCACTGATCATTCCGTTTTGTACCCCCATACTCTCGGTTTGCCCATATCCTATTACTTCGATTTTTCCTTTGATATTTTTTTTTCCAACCAATGCTACCACTTTGGTAGTTCCGATGTCTAATCCAACGGCAATGTCTTTATTTTTTTTGCGCATTTTAATTTTTAACTAATACTTGATTAATAAATTCCAAACTTATTTTTTTATAATCTCCAGCTGGTAGTTTTGTTGAATAATAGATACAGAATACCTTTAATTTTCTCATCTTATTCTTTAAGTCATCATTCGATCCCATAATCACTTCAAAGGGATAGGATTTTAATTTTAGTTGATATTTTCCATCATTTTTAGATACCCACTCCAATTCTTTTCGAAAAAAATCATCTTTATTCAAATCTTTAATCAATTGGGTGACTTCTATTTTATTTTCTGGACTTAGTCTTCCCATAAACTTTGGAATATTAGCCTTTACTTTTAGAATATTTTCAATATCGGTGCCGTACTGATCAACAAAATAATTTTCTCCATCGATGATTTCAAATAGAGGCTTCCTCGAACGAACCGAAACTCCTAAAATTCCATCAGGATATAAAAACACTTCAGCTTTATGAACCCCATTGATTCTATTTAAATGTTTTTCAATGGATGATAGTTGAACATGTTCAAGTAAAATTTTTTGATTTTGAAATTGCTCAATTTCATTAATGGATTTTTTTATAATGGCATTTGTTAAAAAACCCAAGTTCTCATCAATTTCAATAAATACCCCAGCCACATGTCTATTGGCATTTCGTTTCTTTGAAAAGACGGAGCTCAAAACAACCAAAACAACAAAAAATATGAGTGCGATGACCTTTAAGTCGAATTTCATGTCAATCGTTTAAATTCTTGCGTTATCTTTTGAAACTCTAAACCGATATCGCCAGCCCCTAAAAACAATATAATCTGAGCATCACTAGCCTGAATCGATTTAAAAATATCTTGTTTTGCTATCAGTGACTTATTGGAATTTTTGATTTTTCCCAATAAAGCTTCCGAATTAATACCCTTCATTACTGATTCTCTAGCTGGGTAGATATCCAATAATATCACTTGATCAAACTTTGAAAGAACCGTCGCAAAATCATCCATAAAGTCTTTAGTGCGACTATAAAGATGAGGTTGGAAGATCACGCAACGCTTCTTAGTTCTATAAAATTGATTTACCGATTGATAGACGGCTTGTATTTCTCTGGGATGATGTGCATAATCATCCACAAAAACTTTAGAGTCTATGGTTTTGATTTGCATTCTTCGTTCAATTCCTTGAAAATCTTCAATCGCACCCATCATAGGGTTCATCGGATAATCCAATTGATCAATAGCGGCAATGGCACACATCAAATTATTTAAATTATGTTTTCCAATTTGATGAAATTTTATCCCAAAGTAATCTTTTGAAGGGGTATGAATATTCAGTTTATAACCCGTTTGAATACATTCTACATCCATTGCATAATAATCAGATTGCTGATCTAATCCATAGGTTATTCCTTGAATTTTAAGATTGTGATTTACAATGCAATGCTCTTTGATTTGAGACGAAAATTCAACAAAACTATCTTTTAAAGCCTGATGGGTTTTATAAATATCCAAATGATCAGCATCCATCGATGTGATACATCCTATAGTGGGATATAAATGAAGAAATGAGCGATCAAATTCATCGGCTTCAACAACCACCAAATCGTCTCCCTTATCGATGAAATTAGTTTGATATTGACTTAATATCCCACCAAGAAAAGCTGTGAATCTTACCCCAGTATGAATCAACAAATGAGTAATGATACTCGATGTAGTGGTTTTACCATGGGTGCCAGCAACCGCAATCATCGGTTTTTTTTGAGACAATTGTCCCAAAAGTGCTGCTCGCTTGATGACCGTATTAGTCGTCTGATTAAAATAGGTTAATTGATGGTGATCTTTGGGGATTGCTGGGGTATAAACAACCGTAACATCAGACTGGTTAAATCCGTTGGGAATATCTGATACACTTGAAGAGTAAGTGATTTCAATACCTCTATGACCCAAGTTTTCAGTCATTGGACTTGGTATTAAATCATAGCCGGCAACTTGACATCCCCTATGTTTGAGATAACCTGCCAATCCAGACATACCAATCCCCCCTATCCCAATGAAATAATACTTTTGGCTAGAACCTATCACAGCAACTCACTTTGAATTTCATTGACTATGTCTCTAGTGGCTTGAGGTCTAGCAAATGATTTAAAATTAACGCCAAGCATTTTTTGCCATTTTGGATTTCCTACTAGTTCGCCCAATACCCTTTTAAATTTGTTGGATAATTCCTTTTCTTCTATTAAAACGGCAGCGTTATGATTTTGGAGCCAAATGGCATTATGATATTGGTGATTATCAGCAACATTTGGTGAAGGAATAAATATGGTGGGTTTTCCCACACAAGCCAATTCAGCGATGGTCGATGCACCGGCACGACAAATGATGATATGAGCTAAAGAGTATGCCATTGAAATATCAGAGATAAAGGGCATCACTTTAATCGTTGAATGGTTATATTTAGTGTATTGATGAGCATAGAGTTGACCACATTGCCATATGATTTGAAAATTCAGTTTTTTAATAAATCCAAGTTCTTTTTCTATGATTTCATTGATGACTTTAGCACCAAGAGAGCCTCCCAAAACTAGTAATACATTTTTATTTGAATGAAGCCCTAACGATTTTAATACCAATGGTCTATCGTGCGATTTCTTGTAAATCTTACTTCGAAGTGGGATTCCCAAATTGATGGGTTTTGTCTGATTCGATGGGATATTTTTAAAGTCAAAGGCTACAAATATTTTATGGGCTTTTTTCCATAAATATTTATTAGACATGCCAATCAAAGCATTTTGCTCTTGAATCACGGTTGGTTTATTGAGCCATTGGGCGACTTTTAAAATGGGGAAACTAGCATATCCGCCAGTGCCAATGATAACATGGGGCTTAAATCTTTTGATAATTACAAAAGATTGTAATAGACTGATTAATACTTTTAATGGAAGGAATAGATTTCTCAAATAAGAGTTTCGATGGAATCCATCAATCCATAATCCTTTGATTTTAAACCCAGATTTAGGGATGAGATTCATTTCCATTTTACCAATGGCACCAACAAATAATATGGAGTTTTGAAGATTTCGAGTTTTAAATTCTTCAGCTATGGCCAAGGCTGGAAAGAGGTGTCCCCCAGTCCCACCACCAGAAACAATGATTTTTTTTGGACAATCAGACCCCTTTGATTTGGCTAACATTAAACATATTTTTATTTTGAGTGCCTTGACTCATTCCTAAAATAATTCCAAATGCTATACATTTTACCCAAATGCTAGTTCCACCCATGCTTATCAAGGGGAGCGGCAAGCCTGTTACAGGAATCAATTGAAGCGAAACCGCAATATTTAAAAAGGCTTGAATAATGATAGGGATACCAATACCGATGACCAATAATTTTTTAAATAGATCATTCAAATTATAAGCAATAATAACAATCCTACACAGTATAAATGAATAAACCAATAAGAGAAATACCCCACCAACGAATCCATATTCTTCAACGATAATGGCATAAATAAAATCTGATGTACTCTGGGGTAAAATATTTTTAAATCGACTTTTTCCTGGTCCAAGACCGATGAGCTTTCCTGAAGCAATGGCTGCTTTGGCTCGAACTATTTGATAATTCATTTGATCATTATCTGCAGCAAAAAATCCTTCGACTCGGCTTTTCCATGTGTGATATCTACTGGGTTGACTCGAATCTGAGGTGAATTGAATCAAATAGATAGCCAAAGTTAAAATGATGACCGCCGATGAAAAGACATAAATAATATATTTGATTTGATATCCACTGACAAATAAAATAATAGTCGACGATAATAGCACCAATGCAGCCGTTGATAAATCGAAAGGGAATATCAAACCAACAACCAATAAAATTGGAATCCATAATAAATAAATAGATTTTAATAAGGAAATACTTTTTCCTTCATTATAGTGTAATGTCAGAATATGGGCGCAAAAAATCATCAGTGCCAATAATGCCAGTGTTGAGGGTTGAAATGACAGCCCTATATAAGGAATGGTGATCCATCGACTAGCAATGACCCCTCCAATAATAGTGTTTTGAACAGCCGCTAGATTCAATAATAAAAGAGATAGAATCAATAGGATCCCAGCTAACTTTCTTAAAATATCTGAAGGAATATTGTGAAAAAAATACATCAATCCAAATCCCAATATCCATATGAATATATGTTTGACAAAATGACTATAAGGTGTTCCATTTCCTAATGTGTATGCTAGATTGCTCGAAGCACTAAATGCCGTTAATAAAGAAAATAGTCCCAATAGAAACACAAATACCCATAAGGCTTTATCGCCTTTAAATCCCCCTACAATCATTATAACTTTCTAATGGCTTGCTTGAATTGATTGCCACGATCTTCATAGTTTTTGAATAAATCAAAACTTGAACAACTGGGAGATAATAACACGGTATCATGATACTCAGCGATTCTGTAACAAGCTTGTACTGCTTGATGCATTGAATCAGTTGAACAGATAATATCTGAAATAGAGCTAAAAAATGAAATTAATTTCTCATTATTTTTTCCCAAACAAACAATGCCTTTGACTTTTTTGCGGACCAAGGGTAATAATTCATGATAATCATTGCCCTTATCAATACCTCCAACAATCCAAATAATCGGTGTTTGGATCGAATCAAGAGCAAAATAGGTTGCATTGATGTTTGTTGCCTTTGAATCATTGATATAGTCTACTTTACCAATAGTCAGTACTTTTTCTAATCGGTGTGGGGCCCCCTTAAACGATATTAAACTGTCTCTAATATCTTTATTACTAATATTTAAAACATTAGCAACGGCTGATGCAAACATGGAATTATATACTTGTTGTTTACCATAAACTGGTAAATCCGTCATATCAACTTTCGTCTCGCGTTCCTTTCTTTTGATAATGATGCTTTTATGTTGATGAAAAACTCCCATGCGTAATGAATCATAACTCACCGGAATGATTTCAGGCGAAGATTTTAATTTTCGTATTGATTTTTTGAGATGATAGTCATCGACATTTAGAATTAAAAACTCTCCCTTGGTTTGATTTTTTGATATTCTCAATTTAGCATTTAAATACGCTTCAAAACTATAATCATATCGGTCCAAGTGATCACTAGATACATTAGTGATCACACCAACTTTTGGGCAGAAATCATAGATATCATCTAATTGAAAACTGCTGATTTCTAATACATAATAATCAAAATTACTTGTGGCCACCATACGTGCAAAACTCTTGCCTATATTTCCAGCAATAGCCACATTTTTACCTGCCTTTTTTAAAATTTGGTAGGTCATCATCGACGTTGTGGTTTTCCCATTAGTTCCAGTAATTCCTATGATGGTTGCATCAGTATATCGGGCTGCGAACTCAATTTCAGACATCACTAACTTTCCTTTAGATTTTAATTCTTTGATTATTGGTATAGAATTTGGAATGCCCGGACTTTTCACAACAATTCTAGCTTCTGACATGAGAGCCAAATGATGGCCCCCTTCTTCCCACTCTATGGCCAATTTTTCTATGGTTTTTTTTCTTTTATCCTCAATTTTTAGATGATCTGAAACAAAGACCTGAAAACCTTGTTTTTTGGCTAACATGGCGGCTCCAAGTCCACTTTCCCCAGCTCCTAGTACCAAAAGTTTTTCTCTTTTCATCTCAGTTTCAATGTGATAATAGATAAAATGGCACAGATGATTCCGAATATCCAAAATCGGATGGTTATTTTACTTTCATGAAGCCCAATGAACTGAAAGTGATGATGTAGTGGAGCCATCTTAAATATTCTTTTACCCATTCCGGACTTAGCTTTAGTGTATTTGAAATACCCCACTTGTAATAGGACCGAACTCGTTTGAATAAAAAATACACCACATAATAGGGGAATAATTAATTCTTTCCTCACTAATACCGTCATTACAGATATAACGGCTCCTACCGTTAAACTTCCAATATCTCCCATAAAAACACTTGCTGGATGGCTATTAAACCATAAAAACCCAATCAACGCTCCCAAGAATGCTGATAAGAAAATGGTCATTTCTCCAATGTTTGGGATATACATGATATTGAGATAATCAGCGAATTGTAGATTTCCTGAAACCCATATAAATACCCCCAAAACCACCAATATAATCACCGATGAACCCACAGCCAAGCCATCCAATCCATCGGTCAAATTAGCACCATTAGATACAGCCGCTATGATGAAAAAGATAATCGGAATAAATACCAAATACGTGTATTTGTAAGCATCTTGACTAATCCATGAAATCAAAGATTTATAATCAAACTGATTATTTTTTATAAAGGGGATGGTCGTGATCGTTGCCTTTTCATCAAGTGGCTGGTCAATGACTATTTCTTGATTTTGTAGCTGATAATCAGCATACGATCGCACGGTAATCTCCGGATGGAAGTAAAAGACCGATCCAACAAAAATGCCTAGAGCGACCTGACCAGCAATTTTTATAAATCCTTTGATTCCTTTTTTATTATTTTTTTTGACTTTTAAATAATCATCCAATCCACCAATCAAGCCCATCCATAAAAGAGAGGTTATTAAAATGATTATATAAATATTATGAAGTTGAGCCATCAATAACACGGGTATCAATGTGGCTATAATAATGATGATTCCCCCCATGGTAGGCGTTCCTTCTTTAGATTTTTGACCTTCAAGCCCTAAATCTCGAACGGTTTCTTTAATTTGAAACTTTTTAAGTCCCTCGATGACTTTTTTTCCAATTAAAAGAGTAAAAATGATTGAAATGGTGCCAGCAAATGCTGATCTAAAGGTTAAAAACTGAAAAAGACCCGAACCCGGTAAATCATAATGGCTTTCGAGGTGCTCAAACAAATAATAAAGCACTGGTGGGATTAATTAAAAATTTCTTTTGCAATCTCTACATCATCAAAAACCATTTGCTTTTGATTGATTTCTTGGAACTTTTCATGTCCCTTTCCTGCAATAAGAACGATATCTCCTGCAGAGGCTAATTCATATGCCTTAACAATCGCCAATTGTCGATCAGCTTCAGATAAAACCTTTTGCCTGTCTTTTTTTTCTTTAATTCCCTCGAACATTTGCTCAATAATTCGCTGTGGAGATTCATTTCTAGGATTATCCGAAGTAAAAATGACATGATGACTATTCTGAACTGCAATATTGCCCATGAGGGGTCTTTTTGATTGATCCCGATTTCCACCACACCCAATAATGGTGATGATTTTTTGATTTTTATTTTTTAATTGATGAATAGAATCCAACACATTCTTTAAGGCATTTGGTGTATGCGCATAGTCAATAATGATAGTGGCTCTCTTGGTTTTTATCGTCTGAAACCGGCCTTCTATGGGTTTTAATTTGCTGATATCTCGATGTAATTTTTGTTTTGGATATCCCAATATTAAAGCCGTTGCATAAGTAGCCAGTACATTATAGAGATTAAAATCGCCGACTAAATGCGTCCAAAATTCTAAACCATCCACTTCTAATAAATACCCATCCAATTGACGTTCTATGACTTTTCCTTGATAGTCGGCATTGGAATATATTCCATAACTGTAGGTTTTTGATATGGTATTTTGAAGCATGAAATCACCATTAATATCATCTTTATTGGTCAAAGCAAACGCTTTTGTATCTAGTGAATCAAAAAATAATTTTTTGGTATCTCGGTAATTTTTATAAGTAAGATGGTAGTCTAAATGGTCATGGCTCAGATTAGTGAAGACACCTCCAGTAAAATTTAAACCCTTAATCCGCTTTTGATCAATACCATGAGAAGAAACTTCCATAAAGCATTGCTCTACACCCAAATCGACCATTTTTCTGAGATGATAATTGATTTTTAATGGATTTGGTGTAGTCCGTGTGGATTTTAACACTTGATGATGATTTCTAACCTCAATGGTTGAAATCAATCCACTTTTTTGACCGGCTGATTCATAGAGATGATATAATAGCGTAGAGACAGATGTTTTTCCATTGGTTCCTGTTATTCCTACCAGATTAAGTTCATTGGATGGTTTACCATAAAAATTATGAGCCATGATACCTAAGGCTTCTTGAGTACATGCTACTTTAACATATAACACCTTACTTGAGACCTCTTCTGGCCACTTTTGACAAACCACCACCCTAGCTTTTTGAGCGACGGCATGGGATATAAATGCATGACCATCGACTGAATTTCCTTTAATGGCGATGAAAAGATCATTCCTTTGACATTTTTGTGAATCAAACTGAATGCCATTGATTTTGATATTCTGAAAATCTCCTAATGTTTGATAATCTATTGTATCAAACAAATCCTCAAGTACCATTATTGATTTTCAAATAGCACAATTTTATCCTTTCTATTCACCGTTGGAACAACTTTAAACCCTAGTTTTTGACCAACCTTATTTAAAAATTTGGCTGCTTTATCAACCGCTTCACGTCCTGATTCCAAAGAAACTTGACCAGCAGCTACAACATCAACCGCTTCTTGGGATATGGATTGAGATTCAATTAACGGAGGAATTATAATGGGATCTTGAATCTCATTGATATTTATTACAGAAGTAATTTGTCTTCTATTGAGAAAGACTTCTTCTGGTATGGCAGGGATTATTTTTGAAGCTACTTTTTGTACCACTGGGGCGGCGACCGTAGTGGCATAAAATCCTTTTTTAGGATTTGGATTAAAAATGACCGTGATGATGGAATACTGTGGTTGATCTACTGGGAAATATCCCACAAAACTTGAGATATAGTTCATATTGTCGGTATTATAATTTTCTTGACTCGTTCCTGTCTTACCAGCAATAGGAATGGTTGAACTATAGATATTATGGCCGGTTCCCCAAGGTTTTTCGACAACACCCTTCAACATCTGTTGCATGTTTTCAATCGTTGATTTGGAAGCCATTGAAGGATTTATAATTTGTTTTTCAAATTCGATTTTAGATTCTTCACCTGATCTTAAAATACTCTTTACAAACTGTGGTTTAATAACTTGACCATCATTGGCGATGCCATTATAAAACGTTAGTAATTGAAGTGGTGTTAGACTCAATCCATATCCATAAGACATCCATGGTAGCGATATTTTACTCCAAAGTTGATCTTTTGGAGTTGGGATATAAGGACTTGGTTCCCCTAGTATATTCAATCCCAATGGTTTGTCTATCCCCATTGAGCTAAGTCTTCTTAAAAATTTTTCAGGCTCTTCTCCGTAGATATCATTGATGAGTTTGACCACCCCCACATTGGAAGATGTTTCAAATACTCTACTAACCGTCAATTGAGGTGATTTTGGTCGTTTCGAATCTCTAATGGTGTGTTTATTAAAAAATCTCAATTGCCCATTACCAATATTGACTTTGGTTTGAGGAGTTATTTTTTTGTCTTCCATAGCCACCATCAAAGCAAAGGTTTTAAAGGTTGATCCCGGCTCATATGCGTTGGCTAGTGCATAATTGTATTTCTCTGAATAGGTATGATCTTGATTTCTTGTCAAATTAACAATGGCTTTTATTTGGCCCGTTTTAACTTCCATCACCACTGCTGTTCCGTAGGAAGCTTCAAATTTTTTTAGTTGTTGATCAAGTGCTTCATGTGTGGTTTTCTGGATATAAGAATCAATAGTAGTGTATAAATTCCCCCCAGGAATAGGTTTTCGGTATTCAAAATCTGATATGGGTTTCCAAACGCCTGATGCGATTCTTTTTTTTAATCGAAATCCTACTTCCCCTCTTAAATACTGTGAATATCCTCCTTCAATTCCAGTTTTGATAAAAGCGCCTGTGGGTTGTTGCTTTTCATATCCTATGGTTCTAGCAGCATATTTTTCAAAGGGTAATTTACGTTCAACTTTACGCTCTATAATTAATCCTCCACTTATTTCGCCACGATTAAACACGGGGAGCTCTTTGATTTTTTTCATTGTTTGATAATCCACTTTTTTAGCAATCGACAGATATCGATTTTCTAATCGTCTGGCCGATTCTAATTTCGATAGGATATCTTGTTGGTTTTGTTGGAGTATTTCACTTAATTTTTTAGAAAGTTCTACTTTATAGGTTTTAAACAACTCTTCTGTCGGACTTTTTGAATCCCATCTGATGTCATAAGTGTACACTGATGTGGCCAATATTTTTCCGTCACTGGAATAGATATCCCCCCGATCGGGTTCAAGTATGAAATTTCTGACAACTTGTTTTGGAATTTCTACTAGTGTATTATCCTCCACCCATTGTATATAGACTAACTTACCTATGAGCAATAACATCACCATAAATAAGAAGCTCGTAATCAAATAAAGTCTCAAATTGATTTTTTCAAAATTCATAATCCAATGTTTTCAATTTTAATTTCAATTGGGGTTTCCATCGATTGTTCGATGTATTGGCTTTTTGCTATTTCTAATCGTGGAGGGAGTTTACTTACTTCCAATAACTGACCTTGCAAATCAATTAATTCGGTCTTTAAAATCGCGACTTGCTTTTCTAATTTTTGAATTTGATATGATTTTTTATCCATAATGTGTCCGGATGTAATCATCAAAGCCCCTAAAAAAGAGAGATAGACAATCATTTTCCATGTACCAATCGATTTTTTATTGATTAAAAAATCGACTTTCAATATTTTGATAATCGAATTCATCTCTTTTGTGCGATTCTTAATTTGGCACTTCTAGCTCTTGGGTTGATTTCTATTTCTTTCTGTGTTGGTCGAATTAACTTTTCCACTTTATTGAAAGGTCGAATGATATTTCCATAAAAATCTTTAATGGGTTGGTTAGTAAACATTCCAGTTTGAATAAAAAATTTAACCAACCGATCTTCTAGTGAATGGTATGAGATACATACCAATCGCCCCTCGGGTTTCAGCACTCTAGCACATTGATTTAAAAAAATTTTGATCGCTTCAAGTTCTTGATTCACTTCAATTCGTATGGCTTGAAAAATTTTCGCTAATGTTTTATACTCTTTGTTTTTGGGTAAGCATTGGTGGACTACTTTTTTCAAATCAAAGGTTGTATTGATGACATCTTCTTTTCTATAAGTGGTGATGACCTGTGCTACTTTTTTCGCATTTCTTAGTTGGCCATATCGGTAGAATATATTTGATAGTTGATCAGAATCATAATGGTTTATGACTTGTTTTGCAGTCAATGTTGCACTTTGATTCATTCGCATATCGAGCGGCCCATCTTTCATAAAACTGAATCCTCTATCGGCAGTATCGATTTGATGTGAAGAAACACCAAAATCTGCTAGAATGCCATCTACTTGAGGGGTTTGGTATTCATTTAGAAAATTTTCAATGTATTTGAAATTAGATGGGATAAATACAAATCTTGAGTTTCTTATGGTATTTTTTTTCGCATCCATATCACAATCAAAACCAAACAAAGTTCCCTGGGTATTCAATTGGTTGATAATGGCTTTAGAATGTCCCCCAGACCCATAGGTGGCATCAACATAGACCCCCTTTGGTCGAATCATCAAACCAGCCATGGCCTGATTCAATAAAACAGGTTTGTGATAATCCATGGTTTACTTACTCTCGTCTAGTTCTTGTTGATCTCCCATTACTAGTTGCGCTAGTTTACCCAACTCTTCAGCCGGCATAAGCGACTCTTCATATGTCTTTTTATCCCATATTTCCAAAATATTTACCGAAGATGTTATGACAATTTCTTTAGAGATTCCTGCCCATGTCACCAAATCTTTTGGTATCAATAAACGACCCGAAGCATCGATCTCAACAATTCTAGAACCTGCATTGAATCCTCTGATGAACTCTATATTGCTTGGAATAAATCGGTTGAGTTGATTTATTTTTTGACTCACTGCCGTCCATTGATCCATAGGATATAGTTCTAATCCTTTTCCAAACACTGCTCTTTTGAGCACAAATCCATTATCAATAGAATTGTTGAGTTGCTTTTTCAATCCAACTGGAAGCATCAAGCGCCCTTTGGCATCTACTTTACAATCATATGTTCCAATAAAAAATGACATCTGTTGGTCTTGATTAACAAAAATACCACTTTTTCCCACAAATACCCACTAAATCATAATGCGCAACTTTTTTTAGGTGATCATTTAAATTTATTGATCATAACTGTTTATTAGATAGTTATTTACGTTTTTAAAATTATTTTTTAATAGCCTCGAAATTCAAATTATTCTATTAAACTACTCGATCATACGATTATTTTTGATGCTGACTTGGGTTGAATAAACACCTATCGCTTAGACCATAAAGCTCAAATTTCTTAATTTCGCTAGATATTTTCCGATTTCAAATATGGATGTTATTACTAGCCAACTAAAAGAAGTCGAAGAATTCCGGTTTGTTGATGTTGGTGAAGGTCAGGCGTTGGTTCTACTTCATGGATTAATGGGGACATTGAGCAATTTTGATGGTGTTATCGACTATTTTCCCAAAAAGGGATATCGAGTTTTAATTCCTGATTTACCCTTTTATTCTATGTCCATACATAAAACTTCTATTGCATCTCTTTGCAAATACTTGTTTCGATTTTTTGAAGCCATATCGGTTAAAGATTCCATCCTTCTTGGAAATTCTTTAGGTGGACATGTGGCATTGATGTTTGCTCGAGACTATCAAGAATTATTAAAGGGGATTGTTATTACAGGAAGTTCTGGATTATACGAAAACAATATTGGAGGAAATGCTGCACCAAATCGAAAAAACTATCAATACATCAAAACCAAAGCCGAAGAGGTATTCTATGATTCAGCAATTGCTACCAAAGAGATTGTTGATTCAGTCTATAAAACAGTCAATGATGATATGAAACTCATTAGAACCATTGCATTGGCTAAGAGTGCTATTCGTCACAACATGGCCAAAGAATTGACTTTATTAAAATTACCAGCTGCTATTATTTGGGGGAAACAAGATTCTGTAACACCCCCTGATGTGGCCGAAGAGTTTCATAAACTACTTCCAAACTCTGATTTATTTTGGATTGATAAGTGTGGTCATGCCCCCATGATGGAACATCCGCATACATTTAATGACTTATTGATTGATTGGTTGATTCAGCGCGGGCTTTAATAAAGTTCATGGACATTCAATCGGCTCAATTCATATCTAGTAGTGCCGACACTAGGTCTTTTCCTTCTGATAATCTATTTGAATATGCTTTTGTTGGTCGGTCTAATGTTGGAAAGTCTAGTTTAATCAATGCGCTTTGTCATCGAAAAAAACTAGCCAAAACATCTTCAACGCCTGGCAAGACGCTATTGATCAATCATTTTTTAATTAATAACTCCTGGTATCTCGTTGATTTACCTGGTTACGGTTATGCTCGTATTTCAAAAGATGAGCGTAAAATTCTGAGTCATCGAATCAAACAATATTTAAGCCGTAGAAAACAGTTAATCCAAACTTTTGTATTAGTCGATTGCCAAGTTAAACCTCAAAGTATCGATTTAGAATTTTTTAAATGGATGCATTCTAAAGGATTACCATTTATAATTGTTTTTACTAAAGTCGACTCATTAAAACCCCAAAAATTAAATTTTCAAATTAAAACTTATCAAAATATTTTAGCCAAAAAGTGGAATCCAATCCCTGAAACCATGGTGTCCTCTTCTGTTTCTAAAATTGGAATCAAGAATATTTTAGAAGTTATTGCGACTTTAAATTATCATCTAAAAAATAGCGATTAGAAAACCTTAACTTAGTAATTCTTATTAAGTGGTTTTGAGTGGTTTGGATAGACCAAATCAAACTCTTTGGGGTTGGTTCATTAATTAAAATCCCAATTCCTAAGAGTTGGGATTTTTATTGCTTTTTATCAAAGATTATAGACATTTGGCATTCTAGACCAATACAAACGCTTGAAATATCGAAACTCTAAGCGTCTTGATATGATGCTTTAACCATTACCAAAACCTTTGAAATAGTGAGGTCTTTGAATCATTAAAGACCAATCCGAATATCGTAGTTTTCTCTAAGAGATATGAGGCCTATCAAAATCAAAAAGCCCAAATTGCCACCAAGTAATATTCCTAAAGAAGTCCATTCAGAAGTGGAAAAGTTTGCGAAAGCATTAAAGCTCCCAAACTTTCCTAAAAAAGAATCATGGGTAAATTACCAAAGAGAAGGAACGATCCTATAATCAATTTTTTAGCGTTGGTTCTTTATTGAAAAGTGATTCCGTGTAAATAAGTTTATAGTTTTCTTTTTAAATTAGTATGTGATACTCACTAATCGATGATGCATTGTTTCGATTTTTGATCATTGAATATCTAAATGCATATTTTACTTCATTGGTCATCTTATCAACATATTCACCAATGAATTCAATATTTTTTATCATCGCATCTTGAATAATCTAATCCATTAAAAATTCTTCATAGGTATTAACTTTTTCTAATACCAATTTGTTTTCTGAATTACATGTACTTGATTTAGTCTCATTCCCTAATAGATAATTCAAATGCAACCTAAAAAACAAAACATATTTCACGATTTTAAAAATTAATTGAAAACACCAAATTATCATTATTTAATGATTTTAATTAATTTGGTAGTTGTTTAAGGTTTTTCTTAACTACGTTATAGTTTTTCGGTTGTTTGAATATCTAGCGATGAGAAAATTTAGATTTTTTCTCCTCTTTGCTCTATCTACTTTTATTGTTTTGTGTGATAAAGAAAAAATTAAAAAGCATCTTTCTGAAAAATACCCAGGGACAACCATTGATGAAATTAAAATAGACGATAATCAAATAGATATCAAACTATATAATGAAGTCGAAATATCCTTTTCTCTCAACGGAGATCCTTCGGATTCAGACGATTCTAAAAATCAAACTAATATCGAGTTTGCCCATAACATCAGATATTAACGATTTATATGAATTCAGAGGCGATTCCACAAAGGATACCGTTTGGGTATTTCTTCAAGGAGGGGTCATCGTCGAAAGAGATTATGATTTGAATCTAAAAACCGGACCAGAAGAGGTTGATAAATTTCTTTTTTTTACTGATGATTTTATTGTTTATCCATTTCAATCACAACAACTTAATCCTTCATTACATCATAATTTTGATTTGACCTTTGAACAGTCAAAAGTAGAAAGTTCGCTTTCTGTTGAAATTGCTCAAAAAATCGTAAACCATTTCGTTGATATGGATAAAACGGTATATGTCATTGGTCATTCTTATGGGGCCTTTATGGTTCATGAACTATTAGCTGAATTATGGTAGTAGTACGGCTAGAAAATATGTCTCATTGAATGGAAGACTCGATATGAATGAGATTGTATGGAAAGGGTATTCCATGGGTAATTTCTATTATTTTGATGAAGATGGAAAAACCGTTAAAAAAATCCACTTGTGCTACCTGCTGATGAAATTAGATTTGTGCGAAATATGGCGCAACTAAACGCTGGTTTAGGATTCAATCGGTACACTGAAAAACTGTCTCAAACCGATTTGTCCAATGCTCTTTTTATTACTGCCGAAAAGACCAATCGGTTGGTGTCTACCCTTTAGAAACGATTGAATTTTTAACCGAAAAAAATCCTGCTGAAAAGTTGGTGGTTTTGTCGGGAGGACATGTGCAAATTTTGGATGAAACGCCTAGAATGGAGGAGCTGCACAACTTCATTATTATGGATAACTGACAATCATCGTGGATTGAAACTTTATTCCAAACGGTCATCCTAACATTCAAGCAAGTAAGCATAGTCATTCGTTGATAGTTGGTACACATCATATAGGGAATGAATGTTGCTTATATAAATCTCTAACGATGAATTTATTTATAGAGCTGTAGTTTTTG
The DNA here is from genome assembly GCA_965221765.1 of Flavobacteriaceae bacterium. GTDB lineage: Bacteria > Bacteroidota > Bacteroidia > Flavobacteriales > Flavobacteriaceae > Bin25. The sequence continues at coordinate 202,954 of OZ244911.1, read as the reverse complement.
AGCAAAATAACTACTGAATTCTTTTAAAACACTTCCCATTTCTTCATCACTTGTTGCCCTTTGATAAGTATCCCCCAAAGTCTCTAAGGTTTGGTGTATAAACATCTTCATCTCTTCAACGGGCATCTGTTTAATCCAAAGATCAATTTTAAGAGTTTCTAAGTTCTCTCCATCCCATAAAGAGAGTAGCATGGATGGGGTATTTAGCTTGCCAAAGTTATCTTCGGTTGAATTCACTTGGATTTCTGATGGTATTTTATTTTCATCCAACGTGACCGATATATTAATTTGATGTTTAGATTCTTTTGACATTATTTTGGTGGTTTATAATTAGACAAAATAAATAATTCTTCTTCCTTAAGTTGGATAAGTTCGGATAATGATATTGAAGAAAAATTTCTTGAAAATGATTTGACAATCTGATGACCGATGTATTGGCCAATACGGGGTGAAGAATTAGAATCGATTTCTGAATAAAATTTGGAATAAGGGGCATCCTCTAAAAATCGCTTCGATAAATCCTTGTCGGTGCTATACAATAATTCATTTTCAATAAAATAAAACCAGATTTCTCTTTCATATTCTCTTGCCCATTGATACTTTTCTTCAGTATACTCTAGAATGATTTTTAACGGAGTTTTCGGTAATAATAATTCCATGACATATAGAATTTTTCCGTAATGAATCATTTTCGATACAAAGTTTCTCGATTGAATCGGACCGACAAGTTTTTTAGCGAATTCTTCTGCAACTGATGGAACCATGTATTCTTTAGATAAATACATTCTAATATAATTGTGAATGCCTTGATATAGTTCGTTTTCATAACCCAAAAATGTATCCAAAGCAATCAATACAATCGAGTCTAGATAAACTACTTTGGTTTCATAATCAATTTCACTGGTTAAACCAATCACCTTGGTTGGTGTTTGAACTTCTGGAAAAAAATATTTGATGTGTTGAAACAACTTATTCAATTCCTCTTTGATATCATTGGTATCCTCATATTTTTGATGAACTTGATGCTGAATCTCAATGAAAAATTCATCGATTCTTTTGGCTTCCCATAGACTATCCGAAACAGAACTATGAAATAAATAAGGATACTGATGTTTGAGATTTTCTATTGAGACATTGATGGTATCGATGAATTTTTGGTCAAAACGAACAAATTCAAAGGGAACATCAATCCGATTGATGCTTAGTTCTTTTCTACTTTGGCAACCAAATAATCCAACTACCAATAAAAAAAACAAAATCAAACTAAATTGATCAAATATGATAGTTTTTTGCAATGGAGTTATAATTTTAAAAACCTTAAATCTAATAAACTATGAATGATTCCAAAATACCTCAAATCAACTCTCCACAAAAGGCTGTTGACCATATTGTAAATTGGCTCATAGATTATATTCATCAATCCAATTTAAATGGGTTTACAGTAGGAATATCAGGAGGCGTTGATTCTGCATTAACATCGGCTCTCTGTGCATTGACAGGCTATAAAACCCTTTGTTTAGAAATGAATATCCATCAAGAAAAGCAACAAGTCCATAGGGCCTTGAATCATATTAATTGGTTAGAGTCCAATTATTCAAATGTTGAAAGTGAATCTGTTAATCTTACCCCCATGTTTGATTCATTTGTTGAGCATATGTCTCAATACAAAGTATCATCAGAACACTTGGATTTATCTTTGGCGAATTCTCGTTCAAGACTCCGCATGCTTACCCTTTACTATTTTGCTAGTGCCAACAGATATCTAGTGGTGGGGACAGGAAATAAAGTAGAAGATTTTGGGGTAGGCTTTTTTACAAAATATGGAGATGGTGGCGTGGATATTAGTCCAATTGCTGATTTGCTTAAATCCCATGTATACCAATTGGCTTCCTATTTAGGGATTGAAAAGTCTATTTTGCAAGCCCAACCAACTGATGGACTTTGGTCGGATCACCGAACCGATCAAGATCAACTAGGGGCAAATTATGATGCATTGGAATGGGCCATGAATCAATCTAAGCAATCAGTCAATCAAAACGAACTTTCTGATGAACAACAGATTATTTTCAGCACCTATCGACAATTTCAAAAAAAGAACCAACATAAAATGTCTCCTATTCCCATTTGTCATATGCCTAAGGAGATTTTTGAATGATTGCGTTATAAAATTCTTTCTAGTTGTTTTGAAATAAGGGTTTTGATATCGGTATATTCTACAATTTTACGTAATATTTCAATCCCATCTTTAGACTGAAAGGCTCCCTTTTTAGAAGTTTTATCCAACTGCTTGACTTGATTTCCTAATGCTATAATCTTTTGTTCAATTAAAAGTTTTTTTAAACTCAATACATCCTCATTGATTTTAAGCTCTGCACCTCCATCTATTGTGGGAACTGAAACATTGAGTTCACTCCATTTGCTCAATGGATACGCTTCATACTTCATTTGAAAAGCACTCACTCGAGAGATGACATTGGGATTTTTAGATCCTAATAATCTAAAAAATTCTTCATCTAGATGCCCTTTGCGATTGCATTGTTCGATTAATAAATCAAAAAGTTGTTGATCTAATTCATTTTCATAAAAGAGTTTTTCATTTTGAAATATTTTCTCGATTTTTTTATAGACTTTTGATTTTCGTTTTTTGAACATAAATCCCCCTTTTTCAGTAGATGTAGTAATCTCATCAAATTCGACTTCTCGAGCAGCATACAAGATTAAATCTTCTAGTAATTCTTCCAAACTCTTTTTTAAACGGTCGCTTTGTTGCCCTTTATCCTCTTTTTTTTGGGGCTCATTCAGTGGTTTTAAGGAAATTGATGGGAATTCTCGCTTTTCGAAGCGTTGATTTTTTGAAACTTGTTGAGCGAGTGCATCGGCTAGATTTCGCTGGTCGAGTTCAAAAGTTTTAGCCGTTTTTTTGATATAAAAATCCCGTTCGATAAAATTGGGAATCATTGCAATGGAAGCAATGATTTGATTAATCACTTCGGCTTTTTCTCCAGGATCTTCAGTTTCTAAAATCCCTAATTGATTGGCTTTGTATTCAATAAAATCATCCGATTGTGCTTCGAAATATGCTTGGATAGCTTCCAACGTATTTTTTGAAATAAAACTATCTGGATCTTCATCTTTAGGTAAGGCGCAAATTTTAACTTTTAATCCTTGCTCTAATATCAAATTAATACTTCGAAGAGCCGCTGATTGACCCGCAGAATCACTATCAAATAAGAGAATGAGGTTTTTGGTGTTATTACTGATTAAGCGTATTTGTTGAGTAGTTAAAGCCGTACCCGCTGAAGCCACGACATTTTTAATTCCTTTTTGATACATTTTTATCACATCAGTATATCCTTCCACGATATAACAGGCATCTTTAGTTCTAATTTCTTGGCGAGCTTGGAATAAACCATAGAGGAGATGGCTCTTTTGATAGACTTCACTTTCAGTCGAATTGATGTATTTAGCACCTCCACTTTTAGAATCAATGATTCTTCCACCAAATCCTGAAGTCCTCCCCGATAGAGAATACACTGGAAAGATGATTCGATCTCGAAAACGATCAATTGTCTGACCAATTTCTGTAACATATACCAATCCAAGTTCTTTAACGATTTCTTTTTGAATACCACTTTTAATGGCTTGATCATATTGTTCTTGACGAGCTTTTGGAGCATAGCCTAAACCAAAGGTTTTAATGGTATGATCTTCAAATCCCCGGCTTCGCAGATAATTCAAGGGCATCGCACTGATTGGTGTATCCCAAAGATTTTTTTCATATAACGATTTATAAAAATCTAAGGCACGTAATAGCCTTTCTCTCTTGTCTAATTTTTCTTTATCCTGTTGAAAACTCTTTTCGTATTGAATGGTAATATTATATTTTTTGGCCAAATATTTGATGGCGTCTGGCCATGAAAGTCGCTCATGTTCTTGTAAAAACTTAACCGAATCCCCTCCTTTTCCAGTACTGAAGCATTTCCAAATATTTTTTTGAGGTGAAACAACAAAACTAGGAGTCTTTTCATTCGTAAAAGGGCTCAATGCTTTATAATTGACTCCCGCTTTTTTTAATTGGATAAAATCTTGAATAACATCTACAACATGTGCTGTTTGGTATACCGTTTGAATCGTTTCTCTTTTAATCACGCGAATAAGACTATTAAATTTACTTCATTTAGTATTTACGGTCAATTACATAGCGTAGCATAAGTTCTAAGGCATCTCGATATTCATTTTTAGGATATGTCATTAAAATGCCATGAGCTTTTTCTTTGTATTGATTCATCTTTTTTAAAGTGTATTGTATCCCTCCACTTTCTCTAACAAAGTTGATAATTTGTTTGACAACTTTAGGTTTTTTGCTGTGATTTTTTATAGCATGGATTAGCCATTTTTTATTCTTTTTAGAGGCTTTTGAAATGGCATATATTAACGGTAAGGTCATTTTCTTTTCTTTGATATCAATTCCTCGAGGTTTTCCAATTTTTCGGGGCCCATAATCAAATAAATCATCTTTGATTTGAAAACTCATACCCACATTCATCCCAAAGGCTTCCATTTGTTCGATATCTTTTTGATCGGCACGAATACTTAGTGCCCCCATAGCACAACAAGCCGATAATAAAGCGGCTGTCTTTTGTCGTATGATCTGATAATATTCAGTTTCTTGAATATTAAAGGTTCGACTTTTTTCCAATTGTAATAGTTCGCCTTCGGCCATCTCCCTCATAGCAGTTGATATGACAGCCAATAAGTCAAAATTTTTAGTTTCAGTACAATTTAAAATTCCTCGGGAAAGTAAGTAATCCCCAACCAATACAGCAATTTTATTTTTCCATAACGCGTTTAATGAATAAAAATTTCTTCTCATTGGACTATTATCAATCACATCATCATGAACTAGTGTGGCCGTATGTATTAATTCCACTACCGAAGCTCCTAGATAGGTTCGCCCATTGATTTGACCATTGCCCAGCATTTTAGCCGTCAATAAGGTCAACATGGGACGCATCTGCTTTCCTTTGCGATTAACAATGAAGTAGACAATGCGATCTAATAGTGACACATTTGACTTCATCGAGTCATAAAAATTTTGCTCGAATTGCTTCATTTCCTGATAAATCGGTTGTTTGATTTTTTCAGCTGTTTTCATTTACAACGCAATGCTCATTTTATTAGATAGTTGTCCACAAGCTGCATCAATATCGCCACCTCTTGATCGACGGATACTAGAATAAATACCATGTTTCAAAAGAATTTTTTGATATTGCTCAACAATATTCCAATGGGCTTCTTGAAATCTATCTCTTTCGATAGGATTATATTCAATAAAGTTTACTTTACAAGGTACTTTCTTACAAAAATCAACTAATTGGGTTATATCATCCAATTTATCATTGATGTTTTTTAATACTAAATATTCAAAGGTTACTTTGATATTGGTCTTATCATACCAATAAACCAACGAATCTAGTAATTGAACCAAAGGGAATTTTTTAGAAAAAGGCATGATTTCTTTTCGAATGTCTTGATTTGCAGAATGTAATGAAACCGCCAAATTCACCCTAGTATTTTTATCAGCTAGTCGATAGATTAATTTGGGAATGCCCGAAGTAGATACTGTAAAACGTCTCGGAGACATGTTTAATCCAAGGGGTGAAGTCATCAAACCAAGACTCCTCATGACATTATTAAAATTCATTAGCGGTTCTCCCATCCCCATAAACACCACATTGGTGATGGGCATTTGAAAATAATAAAGGCTTTTAGATAGGAGAAATTGAACTTGTTGATATATTTCCCACCAATATAGATTTCTAATGCGTTTTATTTTTGCAGTTGCACAAAACTGACAATCCAAACTACAGCCAACTTGTGAAGAGATACAAACAGTCACTCTATTTTCAGTGGGAATTAAAACGGATTCAATAAGGTGTCCATCTGTCAATTTAATCGCAAACTTTATTGTTTTATCCTCACTGATTTGATACTGATGAATTCGAATATTACGTACTTCAAAATGCTGTTGTAACCGTGCTCTCAATTCTAATGGCAGATTGGTCATCTGGGCAAACGAATCTATCTTTTTTTTCCAAAGCCATTGCCAAATTTGTGAGGTACGAAAAGAGGATTGATTGGCTGCTTTCATAAAACTTTCCAAATCAGAAACCATTGCATCTCGAATATTTGGTTTTTGATTATTCAAAGTTTTTACTCTGCAGTTCAACTTAAATTAAATGATTTTTCTTGTTGCTCTATTACATGATGATAATTCCTAATTCAAATAAATACCATCTAACTAGTTGATTAATTCCGAGCATTTATAGCGTCATAAAAAGCGAAATTATATGAACCAAGCACAAATCAACTTTGAAAAAGTTGAAAATTAAATCATTGTGTAGTATTCATACAACCAGCATCGCATCACCATACGAATTAAAACGGTATTTTTCTTTTTTAGCAATATCATAAATACGCATGGTTTCTTCATAACCAACAAATGCTGCCACCATCATTAAAATAGTTGATTTTGGTCTATGAAAATTAGTGACCAAAGCATCTGCAATAGAAAATGTATATGGAGGATATATGAATTTATTAGTGTGATTGTTATACGCATTGAGAGTTCTAGAAGTCGAAACTGATGATTCTAATCCACGCATCACAGTGGTCCCAATGGCACAAACTCTTTTTTTATTGGCCTTGGCATCATTGACTATGTCTGCAGTTTCTTGATTGATAATGACTTTTTCAGTACCCATTTTATGTTTGGATAAGTCTTCTACATCCACAGGACGAAACGTATCCTGACTGATATGCAAAGTCATATCGGCTATTTTGACCCCTTTAATTTCTAAACGTTTTAATAATTGCTTTGAAAAATGCAATCCAGCTGTAGGAGCTGCTACAGCACCAGGGTGTTTCGCATAAACGGTTTGATACCGCTTCCTATCTTCTTCGTTGGCTTCTCTTTTGATGTAAGCGGGAAGAGGTACATCGCCTAAATATTCTAGTTTTTTTCTATAGTCTTCGTATTCTCCAGCGAATAAAAAACGAAGCGTTCGTCCTCTAGATGTTGTATTATCAATCACTTCGGCTTCTAAATTCACATCATCTTTATTAATATAAAGTTTGTTTCCAATTCTAATCTTTCGAGCAGGATCTACTAGAATATCCCAAAGTTTCTGTTCTTTGTTTAGTTCTCTTAAGAGAGTCACGTGAATTTTCGCTCCTGTTTTTTCTTTTTCTGCGATTAGTTTTGCAGGAAAAACTTTGGTGTCATTTCGAACTAATACATCTCCTTCTTGAAAATAATCTTTAAAATCAGAAAATTTTTTATGTTCTATTTTTTTAGATTGCGTATGATATACTAAAAGTCTAGATTGGTCTCTATAATCGGTAGGATATTGAGCCACTAACTCTTTAGGTAAATCGTAAATGTATTTAGACAGTTTTTTCATAATATAAAGCGCGCGAATATACTAACTCAACAGCTTGTGCATCTGTAAATTTCTTTGCTGGTTAGGTAATTTCAAATTGAATTTTTTTAATATCAGTCCAGTATTGAGGATATGATTTAGAAACAACTTCAACATCATTGATTCGAATAGGCACTAGCATACCTAAAGTAGCAAAAGCCAGAGCCATCCGATGATCATCATAGGTATCAATTGCTACATAAGGCTTGATGGGAATTCGTCTAGGAAATAGTCTTAACGAGTTTTTATTGACTTGTATATGAGCTCCTAGTTTTGATAATTCAGTTTTAAGAGCCTCTAATCGATCGGTTTCTTTTATTTTCAAGGTATGTAGGCCTTTCAGATGACAACCTATTTTCAAACCAAAACATGTTACAGCAATAGTTTGAGCCAGATCGGGCGTATTAGAAAGGGTTAAATCAATAGTATCATCAAGGATATTTTTCTCCTTTGTTTTGGTCAATACGATTTGATTCTCATTAAATACCGTTTGAACCCCTAATTGAGCATAAATTTTTGCGACATGGGAATCACCTTGTATCGAGTTCTTATAAAAAGAAGATAATTTCAATTCTGATTCTGGATGTTTAGATAATGCCACTATACTATAATGATAAGAGGCTGAACTCCAATCTGATTCAATATTCAAGTGTTCAACTCGGGATTTATTGAAAGGCCAAATTTTAATGGTATTATTAACAAAAGTGGATTTTATCCCTATACTTTCTAAGGTATATTGGGTTAATAAGATATATGGTCTTGAGGTCACTTTTCCAATTAACTGAATTTCTAATCCATTTTTTAAGTAACCGCCTATGAGCATTAATGAAGAGATGTATTGACTCGAAGTATTGGCTTGTAAGCTCACTATTGAATTCAACTGATCAACGGGCCTGATTTCAAGCGGTGGAAATCCTTTTTTATTTTTATAACGAATATTGGCTCCCATTGAATTTAAAGCATCCACCAATATAGAAATCGGTCTTTCTTGCATCCTTTTAGACCCCGTAAGAATTATGGCATCTTGCGCTTTCAATGCAAAATAGGATGTGAGGAATCTCATGGAAGTCCCCGCATGGTGAACATCCACACTCCCTTTGTTGGTTTCTAATGCCTTGACTAAAACATGGGTATCATCCGAAGTAGAAATATTGTTCAATTTTAAATCCAACTCAAATAATTTTAAAAGGATCAATAATCGATTCGACTGACTTTTAGAACCAGTAATCTGCAACACACCATTTAGTGGTTTTTCTATGGGAAATGATAGGTTGAGGTTCAAATCTATGCTTTGAGTTTTTTATTGGTATGATGTCGGGATTTATCCCGATTGGTTTTAATTTCTAATTTTTCTTGAAATTTTTTTTCTAAATCGATATTTGTTTGGTTGGCTAGACATAGAACAACAAAAACAACATCAGCAAGTTCTTGACCTAAATCAAGATTTTTATCCGATTCTTTTTCAGATTGCTCTCCATATTTTCTAGCGATAATCCGAGCTACTTCACCGACTTCTTCCGTTAATTGAGCCATATTGGTCAATTCGTTAAAATATCGAACCCCATGTTTTTCGATCCATTGCTGTACTTGATTTTGAGCAATTTTTAAACTCATTTTTTTTTAATTACAGCTTAAATAAGTTGATCTTGTTTTTTAGAAAATACCTAGCCGTCATCACCATTTATACTTTATTGATGGGCTTGTTTTGGTTGAGAATATTGCAATAATTGCCATATTATGTCTTTTATGGCCCCAAGATTATGCCCCAAATGACTACTAATGACCAAGGATGGAATATTAGGAAATTTTAATTGAAATGATTTGAGAATTTGATTGTACTCATTAGGAGCTAATAAATCTGATTTTGTTAATGCTACGGCCTGAGACTTATCCATCAAATCATTACTATATTGTTTTAATTCATAGGTTAAATCATTAAACACTTGTACAATGTTTTGAGATTCTAAAGAAATCAAATACAGTAAAACCGAATTTCGTTCAATATGTCTTAGAAAATGGTGTCCCAACCCTTTTCCTTTGGATGCTCCTTGAATAATTCCAGGAATATCAGCCATGACAAAGGAATGATGTTCTTTATAAGGAATAATGCCTAAATTGGGTTTTAGGGTCGTGAATTCATAATTGGCAATTTTCGGTTTTGCTTTTGTGATTTTAGATAAAAGGGTTGATTTTCCTGCATTGGGGAGTCCAACAAGCCCCACATCTGCTAATATTTTTAATTCCAAAATATACTGCTTTTCTTGGCCTTTTTCTCCATGTTGAGCATATTTCGGTGATTGATTAACTGAGGTTCGAAAGTGCCAATTTCCTTTGCCTCCTCTCCCCCCCTGGGCTAATATATTTGATTGATTTTCTTCTGAAATATCAAATACCCTTTGATCATCCTCTTTATTTCTAACAATGGTTCCTATAGGCACTTCTATGGTAAGGTCCTGTCCTTGTTGTCCTGTTTTTTTTTTATCAGAACCATGATTTCCATGTTGTGCTTTAAAATGTCTTTTAAATTTGAATGGATAAAGGGTCCAAATATGTCTATTGGCTTTAATATACACATGACCTCCACGGCCTCCATCACCACCATCCGGCCCGCCTTTAGGTATGAACTTTTCTCTTCGAAAATGAGTCGATCCATGACCTCCATCACCTGATTGCACATTGATATGCACATAATCTAGAAAGTTTCCTTCGGTCATGCTAATGATAAGTAATCAATCAATTGGTATAGTCGTTGAGATATCTCATCAATTGTTCCATGACCATCGATGGGATAAAAGAGATTTCGAGATTGATAAAATTCAATAAGCGGATTTGTTTTGAGGTCATATTCTTGAAATCGATGGTCAATCTTGACCCTGTCCAAATCATCGGTTCTCCCCGAAATTTTTCCTCGATTTAAAAGTCGATCAACCAACCGTTGTTTATCTACCTCGATCGAAATAACGCCGTTGAGATTTAATTTTAAACGATTAAAAAATCGTTCTAAACTTTTGGCTTGACCGACTGTTCTTGGAAAACCATCCAATATGTATCCCTTCGGATTTTGAATACTTTGAAATTCATTTTCAAGCATATCAATGGTCACGCGATCTGGAACCAATGCTCCACTATCCAAATACGCTTGAACCGATTTTCCTAGCGATGTTTTATTTGCAATATGCTTTCGAAATAAATCTCCTGTTGAAATATGAATCAGCCCATATTTTTGTTTTACCTGTTGGGCTTGTGTTCCTTTTCCAGATCCAGGTTTTCCAAAAAAAATAAAATTTTTCAATTCTTTTCAAGTTTCAAATGCAACTCAACATACCAAATATAATACTTCGGAATTTACTGGCTTCACTTGAGATCGTTTTTTGTTTTCCGATTTCGCGGGTTTTATGATATTTCATTTCCAAATCGGATCATCACTGAAGACATTAAATGCATTATGTATTAGAATATTATTTTTGGTAAGGACGGCTTTGATAGTTCTTTGATGGTGTAAGGTTCCCCAGAAATAGGAGCATTCTAAAATAGAGTTTGATACACTATTTAATTTAACATGCAACTATTGAACAGATGAAAAAAACAAATTTTCAGAATCACAGATCGTCCAGATCTGATCTCTTCAACAGCAGGGTAAAACAGTGCGTGAAATCTGCCAAGGCATTCCATCCGTCACCCCACCTTCTAGCATTGGAAATCCAAAGTTGGCGGGATGAACCAGAACCAACTCAACGTCCTAAGACCGACCAAGGCGGCGTGATCTGATGTCAAGCGGATGGTCGCGAATTTCGCTTATGAGCATCCAGCGTTAAAACGTTTATTGGAAAAAAGTGGTCAAGCCTGTCGAAAAGCGTCGTGCTGTAGAATACTTGATTCAAGAAGAGGGCATGAGTATCCCACAGGCCTGTCGATTGGTCACCTAGAGCTGATCGGTCTATGATGACCGATTCAAAACCCCTCCCATCCATGATGATATCAAGCGGCTATTGAACGCATGAGTTCCAGCCGATCCTATCGATGGATTTCAGAAGAGGTTTTATCATCTTGGTTTGATGACCCAAGCACCCATGGAATCACCAACGAATCGATCGGTTATAGGTATCTCTAAGATGGCATTGACGGAGGAAAGCCAAGCATCGAATGCCCCAGCGAGTCCAACAGCCCCAGGTACTCCCTGTGGATGTTCCTATCACCTGGCATGCCGATGTCATGCACGATACACTTTCTTCTAGAAAAAGTTTTCGGGTCTTCAATCTCATGGATGATTATCATCGAGAAGCCTTGTGATGTCGCATCGATCCATCACTCTATGCGAAACAGATCGTCCAAGAACTCGATGTTTTGATGGCATGGCGAGGAAAACCTGAGACGATCCGTGTGGATCATGGCCCTGAATTCATCGCTCATCATTTCAAAGACGGGGCCAAACAAAGAGGCATGACCATGGGTGATATTCCACCTGGCAAGCCCACGTTAGAATACCTTGATGGAACAATACCATGGATCCATGCGAAAAGAGGTATGGGATACCAATCTATTCGAATCGCTAGATAGGGCTCGAGAAATCACCAAGCAGTGGTGATGGCAATACCATAACCGACGTCCACAGGCTGGTCTGAAAAACCAGCCCCCTATGGCGTTTTCGGATCAGCGTGGGACATCGAGATATCCCACGCTGACTATAGATCATAAAGAAAAAACTATATTTTAGAGCGCTTGGGTTTAGGGAAATAGCACAACTATACCCTAGTTTGAAAATCAAGTACCACTTTAGTAGTATACAATTCCCAAAATTTGATTGACTAACTCAAATGGTTAGTTTCAACTGATCGTAGCCTAAAAATACATTCTGTGGCAATTCTTTAGAAACCGTCTCATGAAATCCGATAAGATTACTGATATGAGTAAAATAACATTGTTTTGGTTGAATTTCCTTGATTAGCGCCAAAGCTTCGTCCACATTGAGATGATTAGGATGCGGTTCTTTACCAATACAACCCAAAACAAGCAATTGAAGATGTTTTAAATATTTTATTTTCTCTGGTTCAATGGATTTGACGTCCGTTATGTAAGCAAAATCATCGATTCTAAACCCCAATACTGGAACCACTGTATGACTAACTTCAATGGGTAAAATTTGTTTTCCTTTAAACTCAAAAGGAACCAAATCTTTGATGATGGTGGGGTTGACTTTTGGCCTTCCCTTATCGGTTATTCGTTTATTAAAAACATAATAATATCTCTTTTTTAAGGATTTCAATACTCTTTCAGATAAAAAAATAGGAATGGTACCTTGTTTAAAATTAAATGCACGGATATCATCCAATCCTGCTGTATGATCGGCATGTTCATGGGTAAATAAAAGAGTATCTAGTCTTTGAAGTTTTGCACGCAAACATTGTTGTCTAAAGTCTGGCCCACTATCAATGATTAGATTGCAATCTTTCCATTGGATTAAAATAGAGCTTCGCAATCGATTGTCTCGTTTATCTTTTGAAAAACAAACTTCATGACTACTCGTTAAAACCGGTGATCCATACGAGGTTCCAGTACCTAAAAAAGTAATTTCAAGCACGATATTTTATGTAAATTGTTGATCGATGAATTTTCATAGTCTCCAAAATTATGATTCCAACACCATAAATGGCTTTAAAACTAAATCTTTAATAAATCAAATAATCAAATTTATAGTCTTGATAAAATTCAAATTTTAGCGTACTCACCAATGCTTAGACATTTTAAGTTTTTGTAATTTGAACGCGCCGAAGATTAAGTATAGTGCCTCATTTACCAGGAGATAAAATCATGGACAATCGTCCTTCGATTAATTATAAAGCACTCAAGATTAATCTCAATAAATTCATCTATGGCACTTTTGCAGAAATCGGTGCTGGACAAGAGGTCGCTCGACATTTTTTTCGAGCAGGGAGCGCTTCTGGAACCATCGCAAAGACCATGAGTGCTTATGATAAAAATTTTAGCGATACCATCTATGGTCAAGAAAAAAATGGACAATATGTATCGGAATTTCGTTTGCATAAGATGCTACTTCATGAAATTGAGCTCTTAGAAAAAAGAATCCCGAGAATAGAGAATCCTGAAAAAATATTTTTTACCCTTGCCAATACTGTTGCGACAATTGATTTTGCCAAACGATTTAGGGGTCATGGTTGGATGGGAATTCGGTATCAGCTAAAACCTAACCAAGCCTATAGTGAGATTATCTTACATGTTCGATTCAAACAACTCGAAGCTCGATTACAACAAGAAGTGATCGGTATTTTAGGAGTCAATTTGGTTTATGGTGCTTTTTACTACCATGATGCTCCCAAATCCATATTAAAGTATCTCTATGATCAGATTGATCATACTTCAATCGAAATTGACACCATCAATTTTTCTGGTCCTATATTCAAAAAAGTAGATAATCGTTTGATGAGTCTTGAACTGATCCGAAATAATATGACCGAAGCGGTCATGTTTGATCCCAATGGTAGTAATGTGATGCCTTCTCGAATCCTTTATAATAAAAACATATTGGCTCTTCGAGGAAGTTTTCGACCAGTTACCAAAGTGAACATCGATATGTTAGAAAAATCTTATGATATTTTTTTGTCTGAAAAAAATGTGACTGAAGAAAATACACAAGTTATTTTTGAAATTACACTTTCCAACCTATTAAATAGCGGAAAAGATGATGGCACCATCGATGAAAGTGATTTTATGGATCGAGCAAAACTACTTTGTTCATTAGGCCATACTGTCATGATTTCTCATTTTCAAGAATACTACCGACTGGTTAGTTATTTTTCCGAGTATACTAAAAAGCAAATGGGTCTATGCATGGGAGTTGATAACTTTTTAAAGATTTTCGTTGAAGATTATTACCAAGATGTTGAAGGAGGAATATTAGAAGCTTTTGGAAAAATGTTTCGTAATAATCTCAAAGTCTATTTATATCCGCTAAGAGATGAACAAACAGGAACCATTATAGAATCCAACAATTTAAAATTAAAACCTAGAATGAAGGATTTTTACAAATTTTTCAAGTACAATAATATGATTACGGATATTATAGATTATCAAGAAGAATATCTTGATATTCATTCGCGTGAAGTTCTCCATCAAATTAAAACGGGAGAAATAGGATGGGAAGAAAAATTACCGAAAGGAATTGCAGAATTAATCGTTAATAATAAAATGTTCGGATTAAATACCCAAACAAATTCACTCGAATAAACTCAATATTTGGTTGGCGTGATCTTTAGTTTTTACTTTATCGATTCGATGAGTGACAATACCTTGTTCGTCAATTAAAAACGTTTTTCTACGAATGCCTAGATATTCTTTTCCCATAAACTTTTTTAATCCGTAAACACCAAATCCTATTAGTAATTGTTTTTCTACATCGGCTAAAAGCGGAAATGGCAATTCATGTCTACGAGCAAAATTTTTTTGCTGACGAACGTTATCTTGGCTAACACCCAATAGTTTAAATCCTTTTTTTCGTAAATTTTTAAATCCTTCTTTGAGATTTTTAACCTCTAAAGTACACGCGGGAGTGGATGCTTTGGGATAAAAAAAGATGATTAGTTTTTGACCTTTGTATTGATTTAATGTATGAGTATTTCCAAGGTGATCAATCACCTCAAAATCAGGAGCTTTTTCGCCTACCTCTAACATGAGTATTACTTTTGCTACCAAAGATAATTCAACCCACTTTTATGACAAAAAAACAACGTGTACAATTTGCAATACATAAGCTAGAAGAATTATTTCCAAAAATTCAAGTACCCCTTGACCATCAAGATAACTATACCTTTTTAATTGCTGTACTTCTATCAGCTAGAGCTACCGACGCGATGGTTAATCGAATCACACCTTTGCTTTGGGATAAAGCATCAAATCCATACGACATGGTCAAATTATCTATCGAAGAAATTCAACAAATCATCAGGCCAATTGGGTTATCTCCAATGAAAGCCAAAGGAATTTATCATTTATCTCATATTTTAATCAATAAATACCAAGGTCAAGTACCCCATACATTGGAAGAGCTTGAGCAATTACCCGCCGTTGGTCATAAAACTGCTAGTGTGGTACTATCTCAAGCATTTGGAATTCCTGCATTTCCTGTTGACACGCATATTCATCGATTGATGTATCGATGGGATTTTTCAAATGGAAAAAGTATTCCACAAACAGAAAAAGATGCTAAGCGATTATTTCCAAAAAAATTATGGAACAAACTTCATCTTCAAATGATATACTATGGCCGGACGTATAGCCCAGCAAGAAATTGGGATATCAGCAAAGACATCATTACAAAAACTATAGGAAGAAGGTGTTTATTGACTACCTAATATTTATTAAAACATCCATATTGAATGATATCATTCAGATTGAATAAAGTAATTTAGTTCGTTTTACTTTATGCGAGAAATCCAGCATTATAATCACAAAACCCACCTCATTATTAAAGGGGCTCAAATGCACAATTTGCAGAATATTGATGTGGTATTGCCACACAAAAAATTAATTGTCATTACTGGTTTATCCGGGTCTGGCAAGACCTCCTTAGCCTTTGACACAATATATGCTGAAGGGCAACGTCGGTTTGTCGAAAGTCTTTCATCTTATACCCGTCAATTCATGGAAAGAATCAATAAACCTAAAGTTGACTATATTAAAGGATTAGCACCAACCATTGCCGTTGAACAAAGAGTTCAGTCTGGTAATAAAAGATCTACTGTTGGGACTAAAACTGAAATCTATGATTATTTAAAACTCTTATATGCTCGAATTGGAAAGACCTATAGTCCAAAGACCGGTCAACTCGTAAAATCACAAAATGTCACTGATGTTTTGAATTATGTCAAAACCATTGGAATAGGAGAAAAACTCGCAATTATGTCTCCCATTAACGCTCCTAAAAAAAAAATGGCCATCCAAAAAATAAATTATTTAGTTAATGAAGGCTATGTTAGAGTATTTTATAACAACAAAATCATCAAATTAGTTGAATTAAAAACCCAATTAGCCAACAAAAAATGGAATTTTTCATTGGTAATCGAACGGACGATTCATAAATCTGAAGAGACTTACTACCACCGACTTGGAGATAGTATTTCAACTGCTTTTGAAATTGGCAATGGCGATTGCCAAGTTTTGATTATCGAAAGCAAACAGATGAAGGCATTTTCCAAGCGCTATCAATTAGATGGTCTCCATTATACCAAACCTTCTATCCATTTTTTTAGTTTCAATAATCGACTAGGAAGTTGTCCTTATTGTAATGGAATAGGAGAAGCCTATGGTTATAGTGAAAGTCTTATAGTTCCAAATCCTTCTCTTAGTATTGAAAATCATGCCATCGCACCATGGAAATCTGAAAAGTATAATTATTATTATGATTTGGTCGTGACCAACGGCAAATATGCGGATGTCCCTACCGATATTCCCTATAAAGAATTATCCGAAGAATCAAAAGAAATTCTTTGGAATGGTGATATTGATTTTTGTGGAATCCATAAGTTTTTTGAACTATTAGAATCGGATTATACCGATTTTACTCATCGAATCACTATTTCTAAATATCGTCATTATTCTGTTTGTACCCATTGTAAAGGGACTAGACTGCGACCAGAAACACATTATGTCCAATTGAATGGGACTTCCTTACCCGATTTATTATTGATGCCAATCGATGAATTGAGTCAGCTTTTTAACTCCATGGAACTCTCGGGCCATGACTACAAAATCGCTAAGACCTTATTGCTTGAAATCAAAAATCGGCTTTCTTATCTCGAAAATGTTGGGCTAAGTTATTTAACACTCAATAGAACACTAAGTAGTTTATCAGGAGGCGAATCTCAAAGAATACAACTAGCCACAGCACTTGGTAGTAGTTTAGTAGGGTCCATATATATCCTTGATGAACCTTCGGTTGGTCTCCATGTTCAAGATAATAAGAAGCTCATCGAAATTTTAAAATCTTTAAGAGATTTAGGAAATACTGTCATCGTGGTTGAACACGATAGAGACATTATATCAAATGCCGATTATATTTTAGATATTGGACCAGAAGCCGGCACAAATGGGGGGCAAATTGTGGCTAGTGGGACCATAAATGTCATTAAACAATCCAATACTCTCACTGCTAAATATCTCAATGGAGATTCTCAAATGCCCTTTAAAAATAATCCTAGAACACCGGATAAATTCATCACTCTTAAAGGGGCCCAAGGAAATAATTTAAATAATATCGATGTGCGTTTTCCCTTAAATTGTTTGACGGTCGTCTGTGGTGTTTCAGGAAGTGGAAAATCTACCCTTTTAAAAAAAACGTTTTATCCTGAACTACAGAGCCACATAGGTATAAGGCAAAACGAATCGCTAACACACGACTCTTTTTATGGGGCTATTGACGATATCTCTAGTGTCGAATACATCGATCAATATGTTTTGAATCGGTCCTCACGTTCCAATCCAGTAACATATATCGATGTTTGGAAAGATTTGAGAGAACTTTATGCTTCACAAAATATTTCGAAACTAATGAATTATCCAGCATCTTATTTTTCTTTTAATATCGAAGGAGGTCGTTGTGAACATTGTAGTGGAGATGGTTATATAAAAATTGAAATGCAATTCATGGCCGATATCAAATTAAAATGTGAACATTGTGATGGCACCCGATACAAAAAAGAAATTCGAGAGATTAAATTTCAGAAACTATCGATTAATCAACTACTAGAATTAACTGTGGATGATGCCATATCATTTTTCAGCCAACACAATAAACCCAATATTGCAAAAAAATTAAAGCCCCTCCAAGATGTTGGAATGGGATACATCAGTTTAGGACAATCGTCTTCTTCATTGTCAGGTGGAGAAGCCCAACGATTGAAATTAGCATCCTATTTAGGGATTACAAGATCTAGAGAAAACATGTTGTTAATATTTGATGAACCTTCCGTTGGATTACACTTTCATGATTTAAAAAAGCTCATCAAATCATTCGACTTATTGATAGAAAAAGGACATTCCATAATTGTTATCGATCACCATATCGATTTGATAAAAAGGGCAGATTATCTCATCGAGTTAGGGCCGGGTGGTGGACATCACGGAGGCAATGTTTTATTCCAAGGCCCCTATGACCAAGTATTTAATCAAAACCAATCCATCATCAAATTTCATTTGAACTAAAACTAGTTGGACAGACTCCAAATCGAAATGCGGAGATATTAGTTTTTTTAACTAGTCACTCCTTAAAAAGTCTACATATGGTCTATACCCTCCCCCCCCCTTCTGTATTGGAGGTTGAATGTAATGTTCTCCAAAAATAGAAGTATTCTAAAATAAAGTTTGATGAACTATTTTAAATTAAAATGCTAATATTAGACCCATGAAATTGGCTCTTTTTCATATTTGTAAAATGGTTACAATTCAACATCAGTAGGTGGCTAAAGCACTATATTCATAATGCTCCTATTTTTGAGCTGCTTTAAAGGCTGAATTTAGATACCTTAGCGACCCATCGATTAATTGATTGAGTAGTACCATCTCCTAATCTAATTTGTATTTAACTTTTTTTGAGTAAAAGTGAAACTATCCCAACAATGCGTTTTAGAACTTTAGTTTTTGTTTTTTGTCTTAGTCTCTATGGATTTAGTCAGTCTATACAAACTGAAAACTATCTTCATATCCTAGATATCCCATATAGAACAATGGATTCCTTAATGATTGATTCTTATATGAAAGAGAGATGTTTTTTGGATTTATATTTTCCAACTCAAATGAGTGATTTTCCAACTTTAATTTATTTCCATGGGGGAAGTCTTATTGGAGGAGAAAAGTCAATGGTAAACTATTTTAAAAGTAAAAAAATAGCTATTGTTAATGTCAATTATCGATTGTCTCCCAAGGTCCTAGTTTCTGAGATTCTAGATGATGCTGCCGCTAGTATTGCTTGGGTATTTAATCATATTGAAAACTATGGAGGAGATCGGTCAAAAATCTATATTTCAGGTCATTCAGCTGGAGGATATATTACTAGCATGGTTGGTTTGGATGAAAATTATTTAGCCAAGTATAACATTGATAGCAACGATATTGCTGGACTAATTCCATTGAGCGGACACGTGATTACTCATTTTACGGTTCGAAAAGAAATGGGACTTTCGAAAAACCAAATTTGGGTGGATAAAATGGCTCCAATTTTTCATATAAAAAAACAAGCTCCTCCCTATATTATGATTACTGGAGATCGCCATTTGGAACTATTGGGACGCTATGAAGAGAATGCTTTCATGCAGCGAATGATGGAGATTATTGGTCATCCGAATACCCAACTCTTTGAATTGCAAGGGTATGGACACAATATGGTCTATCCTGCTGCTCCATTGGTTATAGAAACCATTCAATTCTTAGAATCGAACCCCCATTCGAATGAGAACCTATAGAAATCCAAAGTCTATCTGTATTTATTCGTGACCATGTTTTTAAATCAGTTAAAGATTCGAGGGTTTAAAAACTTTGAAGACCAAGTGTTTGAGTTTAAAAAAAAAGTCAATTGTTTCATTGGACCCAATGGCGTAGGTAAAACCAATACGCTAGATACCATATACCACTTGTCTTTTGGAAAAGGGTTTTTATCTCACCCAAAAGATTGTCTCGCCTTGAACCAAGATATTTTTTTTATTGAAGGGGCTTTCACCAATGATAATAAATATGAAAACGTGATATGCTCCTATCAAAAATCTAAGAATAAAAAAATCTTATCTAGAAATCATAAACCCTACAAAAAACTAGCCGAACACATTGGACTAATCCCAACAGTCCTAGTATCTCCAATCGATAGAGATATTATCATCGGCAAGAGTTCTGATAGAAGAAAATTTATCGATGGGATCATCGCTCAAATGAATTTTGAATTTTTAGATTCTTTAATCCATTATAACAAAATATTGAAGCAGAGAAATACCTATTTAAAAAGTTGTAAAGTCAGTCAATCATTTGATGAAGCATTAATCATTTCTTTCAATCGACAACTCATTAAATACGGAAATAATTTGTACGAAAAAAGAAATGCATTCATCAAGAAATATGTTCCTCTTTTTAACAAACACTATCACCATATTTGTTCTGGCAAAGAATCTGTTGAAATAATCTATCAAAGTCACTTGGATGAGCATGATTTTGACACATTACTCACGAGTTCGATTACTAGAGATTTGGAATTAGGTTATACCTCCAAAGGCTTGCATCGAGATGAATTGAATTTTTATTTGAATAATCATCCATTAAAGAAATACGGAAGTCAAGGACAACAAAAATCGTTTATAACAGCACTTAAATTTGCACAACACGAATTTTTAAAAACAGAAACTAAAAAATCGCCATTGCTATTACTTGATGATGCTTTCGATCGCTTAGATCAAAAACGAGTTGGTCAAATCATTAACTTGATCAATCAAAATGAATTTTCACAAATCTTCTTGACCGATACTCATTTGAATCGAACCAAAAAAACCCTCCGCACCATATCCACAGATTTTGAAATTTTTCAACTTCATTAAATAAAATTTTGTTTTGAATGTCCAAGCAAGTTCCTAGAAAACCATCTCATCCAACGCCACTATCCACTCTTGTCGAAAAGTATAAACTAAGAAAGAGTTTAAAAAAGGGGGTTGAAAAAATCAATGTACTTAATACGTGGAATGAAGTAATTGGTAATAATCTATCCCAATTTTCTCAAGTCAAAGAATTTGTATGGAATACTCTCTATGTGGAAACAAAAAATCCAAGCATAACACAAGAACTTTTTTCTAGAAAAGAAATCATTCTTGAAAAACTCAATGCCATGTTGGAAGATCAGATTGTCAAAGACATCAGAATTCAAACAAATAGTTCTCTTTTTGAAAAATAAAACCTTCCTTCAATTTCAGCATTATCTACACTATCTGATCCATGAATGGCATTTTTAGTAATGGATGTTCCAAATTTTTCTCGAATCGTCCCTTTTTCGGCTAAAGCCGGATTAGTTGCTCCGATGAGTTTGCGAAAATCCTCTATGGCATTTTCTTTTTCTAAGACCATAGGAATAATTGGGCCACTGATCATAAAATCAATTAGTTTTTTAAAAAAAGCTTTTTCTTTGTGTACGCCGTAAAAGTCCATTGCTTCGACCCTTGAAAGTCGTGTTAATTTAATAGCAATTATTTTAAATCCTGCATCCTGTATGGATTGAACAATTTCTCCTAAATGACCATCAATCACGACATCAGGTTTAATCAAAGTAAACGTTTGGTTTTCTTGCATTGCATCAATTTTTAGGGGGCAAAAATAAACATCAATTCTTGATGAATATCTAGTTAGGAGAGTCTTATTTTAACCAATGTTAAAACATCCCATGCCTATGAATCTCTTGATTTTTATATTTTCGTTTTGATGACCAATGAGTTCATATCAGTTATAAAACAGCTATTAGCGAATCCTAAAAAGATTGTTCTCGTACCTCATTTCAATCCAGATGGTGATGCCATGGGGAGTTCCATCGCTTTACAAATCTACTTGACCAAACTAGGGCATGATGCTGTGGTCACTCTCCCAAACGATTGTCCTGAAGCCCTGCTTTGGATGCCAGGCATGAAAAATGTCTTAAATTATTACCATCATGGATACCAAGTTATCAATCGCATTATCAATGCTGATATAATCATAGCTCTTGATTTAAATAGTCTAGAGAGAACCGAAAAACTAGCCCCAATAATCCAAAAATCTAAAGCAACCATTATTATGATTGATCATCATCATGCTCCAGAAAATTTTGCTGATTTAATCTATTCCAATCCTAAGGAATCATCCACTTGTGAAATGGTGTATAAGTTGATAGAAATAATCAACAAAGAGTTGATGGATCAAGATATTGCGACTTGCTTGTACACTGGTATTTTAACCGATACAGGGTCTTTTGCTTATAGCTCTACTTCTGCTAATACCCATTTCGTGGCCCATATCTTATTAGATATGGGAATCAATATTGGAGAAATTCATCAAAAAATATATCATCAACACTCCCTTTGTCGCGTGCAGTTATTAGGAAAGGCTCTTTCATCACTACAAAGAGTAAATAACTTACCGGTTGTATATATCTCTCTAACCCAGAATGATTTGAATGCCTTTGGGTATAAAAAAGGTGATACGAATGGTTTTGTAAATTATGGTCTGACCATAGATGATGTTGAGCTTTCTGTGTTTTTTATTGAAGATGCAAAATCAAAAAAAATCAAAATATCATTTCGTTCAAAAAATTATTTTTCGACTCAAGCGTTTGCTTCCAAAAATTTTAATGGTGGTGGCCATTTTCATGCCTCAGGTGGATATTTTGAAGGGCCGATGAAAAAGGCAATCGGCCATTTTGAAAAGTGTATTGAACAGATTTCGAGTGAATTTTCATAACCTATTTTTATGTTTACTCATCGTAGGGATTGTCTCATGTAAAGAAATTCCAACACAATACCCCATTAATCAACCCCAAGAAAACAATGTCA
Organism: Flavobacteriaceae bacterium; assembly: GCA_965221765.1. Lineage (GTDB taxonomy): Bacteria > Bacteroidota > Bacteroidia > Flavobacteriales > Flavobacteriaceae > Bin25. Next base: position 179,913 of record OZ244911.1, on the reverse strand, counting down.
ATACTTCGGCTATTAGAAACAAACGCATTTATACGCATGAATTACAGTTAATTCAAAATAGGATTGAAGCGGATGCGACGCTTGATTTTAAAGCTTCAGAAAAGGGATTTTGGTATGCATTTATTGATCATCCATCTAGTGAAACCCCCAATATTGAATCGGGGGATATTATCAATTTTAAAATCAAAATCGAAACCATTGACCAACAATTAATATATGATTGGGATGTTATAGAAACTATAACTTATCAAGTCAATAAAGAAGATATTTTGCCAATTCTCAGAGAAGGCATACCACTTATGAAACAAGGAAAAAAAGCGGTATTTTATTGTCCATCTTATTTAGGATTTGGGTATTTGGGGGATGGAAATAAAATTGGGATTAACCAGCCACTACGGATTACTCTAGAGATATTAAACCATTCTGAATGATTATTTTTGAACCATGCGTGATATAATTATCTTTTCCTTTATTCTTTTGCTAACCACCATGTCTTGTAATGAACCTCAATCGGATCAACAAAAAGGTCTTTTTGCTAAAATAGATACCAATAAGGGGCCCATCCTTTTGGATTTATATTTTGAATTAGCTCCAGTTACTGTGGCAAACTTTGTTTCACTAGCTGAAGGAACAAATACAATTGTTGACCAAGAATTCAGAGGTAAAAAGTATTATGATGGTTTGATATTTCATAGAGTAGTCCCAGATTTTGTGATTCAAGGTGGAGATCCTACGGGGACAGGGCAAGGAGGCCCTGGTTATCATTTCGGGGATGAATTTCATGAATCTTTACTTCATGATAGGCCTGGCATTTTATCGATGGCCAATAGTGGCCCCAATACCAATGGTAGTCAATTTTTTATCACTCACAGAGCCACACCCCATTTGGATAGTCTACATTCTGTTTTTGGTTATGTCATCGAAGGACAAAGCATCGTCGATACGATTCAACAAAGAGATACCATACTTTCTGTTGAAATCATTCGCAATGGAAAAAATGCCAAGCATTTTAATGCTGATGAGATATTGAGAAAACATCTCGAAAAACACGAAGAAGAAGAACGAATAGCACAAGAGTTAAAAGAAAAAAAAGAAAAAGAAATCGCTGAAAAAAGAAAATCCATTAATGCAGAGAATTTAGCTTATTTCAAAAATTTAATGGGACAAACAAAAGAAACCCCTGAAGGCGTACGCTATATTGTTACTAAATCCGGTTCTGAAAATTCAGTCAATCATCAAGATGTTCTTTATATCGATTATGCCCTTTATACAACCGAAGGGGAATTATTGGCCACTTCAATTTTTGAAATTGCTGAAAAAAATTTACTCCAAGAATTAAATCAATATCCCGAAGACTCCTATGGCCCTATGACGGTCGATCAAGGCCTATTGCAAAGTGGATTTATCGAAGGGTTTCGTGCTGGAGTAACACAAATGAATGTAGGAGATAATGGCATTCTGTTTATACCATGGCAAATTGGGTATGGAGAAGATGGCAGTCCACCGGTGGTCCCTCCAAAAACTGATCTTATTTTTGAAGTTCGCATCCGATAACAATTTAATTCCTTTAAATCTTGTAATAGATTAGGCTATTACACTATTGGTATCTCCATCGTGATCTTTAAAATCAATCACAATCGGTGGCTTTTATTATTAATGCTTTTGATTGGTGTGATATTGATTCATTTCTTGAAGCGGTATCCCCTTCTGATTGAGCAATATTATAGTCAAACTTTCTATCCTAAGTTATTTTATCTATCTAGTTCTGTTTTGGGTCGCATCAATCTTTCGATTGGTGATTTTTTGATTCTTGCAATTATAGTGATTATTCCGCTAGTCATTTATAAGGGCCTTGTGCTATTAAAAAAGCATCGGATTTTACTCCTCCTCATCCATTTGTTCACATTTTTATGCGGCCTCTATATTTTATTTCATATCACTTGGGGATTGAATTATCATCGCGTTCCATTGAATCAAAAATTAGGATACGATTTAACATATACCAGTGAAGAATTAGCCGCTACCACAAAAACCATTATTACTAAAATCAATGCCTTACATTCTACTTTAACGCTTAATGATAGCCTCCCTATTACCGTTGATTATTCTCAAAAGGAAATTAATGACTTATTAAAAACTTCAAAAAGTTTTTATTTTGAAAATTATTTTCCAACATTCTTTTATCATCGACTTTATATAAAACCTTCTTTTTGGAGTTTGGTTTTGAGTTATATGGGATTTGCTGGATATTTGAATCCTATTACCCTCGAATCACAAGTCAATAAGAGAATGCCTGCATTAAGTTATATTACTACGGCAGCTCATGAAATGAGTCATCAAATGGGGATTGCACCTGAAAATGAAGCCAATTTTTTGTCCTTCAAAGCAACTACCCAACATACCAATCATTATATTCAATATGCTGGATATCTCATGGGGCTTCGGTACACCATTGGAGAATACTATATTAACAAACCTCAATTGGCTCGCGAACTATACCATCAAATCAATCCTGGAATTAAAAAAAACATCTCAGAAATCTTGCAATTTTGGAAGAGATATCAAAATCCTTTTGAAAAGTATTTTGAAAAAGCCTATGATCAATATCTCAAAGCACAAGGACAAAAAGATGGAATTGAAACCTATAGCCAAATAGTGGCTTATCTAGTGGATTATCATGAATCGCTTTCAAAAGAATAAATGATGTTTTGTAGTGCCCACAACTTTCAACAAAGAACTTAGCAGACTATGTTCTAAAGTAAATCATGTATTGATCCAAAAATCATATGACTTTGACGATCAATCCAAAGAGCAAGAAATACTACAATAATTTGATTGAACAAAGCCAAAACTTCTATTTGTTGAAATAAAATTTTGGGGATTATATACCTTCATAACCATTTAGTATCTGAGATATAGCAAATACGCTATTTCCTTGCCTTTAATATGGGGATTATATACCTAGAGTGCCCAAATTAGAAAACATTTATTCATTATTTTTTTGATTGGGAACCAATGCAGTTGAATCAGTTTATTTCGTTAAAAAAAAAACAAACAAAATTTAAATCAAAACGATTTTTACACTATGGCATGCAATCTACTAAAAAACTTATTGTGATTTCAAATCCTTTAAGGGATTAGTTGGGAATAGACTTTTGATAATAAAAAGTGAAACAGAAATAGCAGAACCTACAGTAGCCCCCAACATACCTAAAAGTACATAGTTAGGAAGAAAATCCTTATTGCAAATGATATTCCATATACCTGTCGTTAAAATGCAAATTCCAATAAAAACTAATGATATAGTCGTTACCCGCTTTGCCCATTTTGAAAACGTTTCTTGAAGTTCTATCCTACGTTTTCTCTCTAATTTATAAATTTCAAATTCTTCATTTCGATGTTTTAATTTTTGTTCTTGAAAATCATGATAATATTTACTTTGATTACTTTCATTTTCTGATTTGAATGAAGAATCGTCAAGGATACTGTCTAAGACGCCTTTTACTTTATCTATAAGAGATGGTTCCTTTTGATCCATGCTCAATAAAACCTTACTTTCCTATTTGTTCAATAACCCCTTGATAATAATTTTGGATGATTCTTAAGGGAATAACCTTATCGATAGTTCCATCGTATGTTCTATCCCATGGGCCTCCTTTTTCATGCGTTATATCAACTAAATATCCAGAAGAAGCTGATTTATATTTATCCCAAAGAAGTTTTAAGATTTCATAAATTTCCTTGTTCATTATATTTATTTCTGCTTTGTCGTTATCAAATAAGTGTCTAAATTGTATATCAATCCATGCATAGTCATCATATTTTATAGGGTCTTTATAATAGTGCTTGTACTGGTTGTATAAAGATTTGATAACAGGCCCGAATTTCCAAGCATAAATAGGGTCTAAATACAAAGGGTATTTTGGAATGAATGCACTCATCCAACCAAAAAAGATATAGGTTAATTTTTGAAGCTTTAAATTATCAATTGGAAATCCATCTTTTTTTCCATAAAAAAGAATAAAGTTGGCAATATGAGCTGCCGTGTAAGGCGGATATTGTTTGATGATGGCACTCATCATTTAAAGGTTTAAAATGATTGATAATGTTGTTTCAAATACGATGTCCTAAACTAAAATTGTTCTTATTGGCAAAGTTACAATAAGAAAAGACATCACTCACTTTTTACTAAAAATCATTTTTAGTATATAATCCCCCAAAATTGAATTCAAATTAGAAACCCCTAGTGAACTTGATTGGTGTTTCTATTTTTAATCCTAGAAATAGCTGTTTTTCCGACTGCTCCACGTCCCATATCTTTGAGTTCGGCACGTTTGGAATTGCTCATATTCTTTCTTTTTCCCCCTAAGATACATTTCACCCACTTCGACTGTGCCTTCAAACTTTTTACTGATTAAATCACTACTAGCTTGTCTTAATCGATGGAGTAAAAATCAGGCTGATTTCTACGTGATTCTCAATGTAATTTCATCGAAGAAATACTCTTGATATTGGCGAAGTATAAATAGATGCCAATGACCCATAATTTGCATGATATATTGCTATGTTCCATGATCGTATTGGTCTTCACATTAGATTGATTGGTCTTTTTCGATCGACGACATTCCTTGCATCGATGCGTTTGTGTCGGGTGCTTTAAAGCAACAGTGTCTTCGCTACTCCCACAATAAGGACACCCGACTTTGCCTTTGGGCCATCGTTTGTTTTCCAACCACTTACTCGCTTTTTCTTCCGTGTTGAATTTATTGGCTATTTGTACTAGTGATGGTCTTTTTCTAAAATCTTTTCCTGCCATATTGTTTGATTTGAATCATACCACGGGTGTACGAAATAATAACCACTTTTCCAAATTTATTTTAACTAGTGGTTACGAGGGGATATAATTCCCAAATTTTTAAAGAACGAACATCACCTCATTTCTTAGTTGTTTTTCTAGTAATTATGCAGTATAATATTTAAAACCAGGTATTCGCCAAGTTCTACTAGATAGTATGATAAGTTAATTCATCCCCGACTTCGCCAATGGCTCTCTATTTCTTCTAATGTTTTTCCTTTGGTCTCAGGCAAAACTTTTACGATGAAAGGAAATGTTAACATGGATAACCCAGCAAGTAACCAAAAGGTACCATTTTCACCAAGAACTTGTGATACCCATGGAAACATTTGAGCCACAAACCAATTAGAGCCAAATAAGGCAAGGGTCCCTAGCGCCATGGCTCGCCCTCTAATTTTGGTTGGGAAAATTTCTGACATGATAATCCAAGGAATAGGGCCTAAAGAAAAAGAAAAACTGGCAATAAAAAAGGAAATAGCAATAATGAGCGAAGTTTCTACATTTTGATTTAAATGAAATAAAAATCCAATGACTAGTAGAGAAATGACAACCCCAAAATTACCAATCAGTAATAATTTCCTTCTACCAATCCGATCTACTTTCCACATGGCGACTATCGTAAAAACCACTAAAACAATTCCAAAAATGATTTGTCCGTAGAGCGATTCCCCAAAAGTAAGACCTCCTCGCTCTAAAATTAATGGCCCATAATGCAATATGATGTCAATACCACTTAATTGAGAAATTATCGCCAAGAATAATGCAATCAACGTGGGCTTTCTCAATTCAGCTTGAAATAATTGAAAAAAAGTTCCTTTTTCTAGTTTCAATGATGCATTAATCTCTTGAATCTCTTGGACAGCAGACGCCTGTCCATTGATACGAGATAAAATAGAAAGGGCTTTATTTTTGTGACCAATAGAAAGGGCATACCTTGGACTCAAAGGAATAAGAAAAAGTAAGATCAAAAAAGCCACTGCTGGAATGAATTCTGAACCTAACATTAATCGCCAAATATCCCCCATTAACCATGCCATCAATGCGGATGAATTTTGGTTAGCTATAAATCCTTCTGCTATCAATCTAAAAAATTCATTACTGAAATAAGCCACTAGCACGCCAAAAGTGATTGATAATTGATACATCGCAACCATTCTCCCCCTGATTTTAGGTGGAGAAATTTCAGAAATATACAGTGGGACTACCATAGCAGCTATCCCTACACCCAATCCACCAATCAATCGGAAACTGATAAACATCCAAAGCGTTTCAGCCATCGCAGATCCCAAAGCTGAAAGCGTAAATAAAGTGGCAGCAATAATTAATGTTTTTTTTCGTCCTATGTGGTCAGCAATACCCGAACAAGCCGCTCCTATGACACTTCCCAATAAAACAGAACTGACCACCCAACCCAAAAGGACGGGTTTGTTTTCTAAATGAAAATAATCGGTCAAAGGACTTATCGCTCCAGAAATTACTGCCGTATCAAACCCAAACAAGAATCCCCCAAAAGCAGTAATAATGCAGATCAGTACAAAGTAAAACAAGCTCCCCTTTTCTCTTGGCTTATCATTCACTTTTTTAATGGTCAACTAGTAATAGCGGATTTTATAAAAGCCGATTTCTATTGTTTTTCTTGGCTGTATTAATGGGTTGAATAATTAAAACTTGAAATGATAAATACTAGATAAGTATTAATCCTTTTTAGTTTAGTTTCTTGGGTTTGAACATTTGCATATCATCGGTTGCAATGGGCAAATAACTCGCATTATGAAGTCTAAAACTAGCCCAGTAACCAAGCCATCGATTATCTGCCTGCAAAATCTTTGCTACTTCATTGATGATATATTTTCTTAATTCTTCTTTATCCGCATCATAAAAGTGATTGATTTGAGTATCGGCATCGATATTATAAATTTCTTGTGTTCCCGTCGATAGATTATAACCATAAAACCAATGTGTCTCATCTACCTGAAATTGATAACCAAATCCATAGTTAACACCCACATGCCAACCCGTTTGAAATACATGATGTAGTTTTGAACGTTGAGACCCTTTTACCACGGGAACTAAACTTTCTCCTTCCATGTGTTGAGGAGTTTTGATCCCAGCATAGTCCAATATCGTAGGCCCGATATCCAAAGTAGAAACTGGAGAGTCGACAACCTTTACTTGATTACTGTTGCGAGGTTCTTTGATATAAATTGGGAGCCGAAAGATATCCGGTTGAAAATATACCCCCTTATCAGCCATGCCCATTCGACCGTTCATGTCGCCATGGTCTGCATAAAAAATAATGACTGAATTTTCCCATAATCCCTTTTCTTTTAAATACTCAAAAAACACTCCTACAGCCTTATCTACTACTTCCATTTGTAGCAAATGACCGATAATATAGTCCTTGAGCATTTCTTGATCATATAAACCCCAATATTGACGATATAACCCATAAATCTTATCTTCTCCGTCTAGTTGTGAGAAATCTGAATCAATAACTCTTTGATAACTTGCAGGTAACTCAACCACTTTTTTAAGCGTTTCATAACGTTCTTCAAAACCGGCAGGAATAGAATATGGTTGATGTGGATCAAAAAATTCTAGTTGTAAAAAAACCGGTTTCTTAGGATCATTACGTTTAAAATTATCAAGTCTTTGTTTTGCCAATTCTGCTAAAAAAACAGAATAATGAGCTTCTAATGGAAATGGCTGATTATCTTGCTGAACAATCCAACCACCCAAGGAATTGCCTTTGGTTTGACGATCATGCTGCATTCCAAAAATTTCTTTGGAATATTTCTGTGGTTTTATACTTTTATCGTTTAGATAAGAAACATACAATTCATCATCTTCAAGCGGGGGCGCCCATCGATCCCACCCATGTTGACTTTCACCAAATGTTTGCGCAAATTTTTCAGCCCCTACATGCCACTTCCCAATATGCTTTAATTCATAACCCGATTTTTTTAGGTATTCTGGAAAAATAATGTCTTGTTCACTAAGGTTGCGTTTCATTCCAAGAGGGGCTCGATCCCCATTGGTCAAATACGATTGATGTCTTCCCGTCAAAATGGTTGCCCTCGAAGGACCACAGAGCGGAGAAGTACTAAATGCTTTACTAAAAACAGTTCCTGATTCAGCCAACTGATCTAAATGAGGCGTATTGATATGCTTTTTAAGTTCTCGAGAAGGTAAGTAAACATCTGGAGATAGCATATCAACCGTAATGACATAAATATCCGGCCTATCTTTTAAATCAACTTTCTGATCAAAAGATCCGATGCCTTTTCTAGCATTTAAATAATTTAGTTCATACTTTTCTGATTGGTCTTGTCCATGAGACTGTAAGCCAATGGACAAAAAAGCAATCATCGCCAACGGTCGATGCCATAACAATGTTGATAATCTCATATTTTAGTGTTCAATTAACAAAAATAAACTAGATTGTGGTTTAATTGTATACGAAATCGATTCATTGGCTTGATCAAGAATTTTATTTTCATACACATCAATAACATCGACCGTTCTATCAATTCCTAATGATTCTAAATCGATTTTGATGAACTTTTCATCGACTTTAGAACGATTCAATAATAAGACGGCTACATGGCCATCACGTAATTTTTTTACCCATACTTCTGACGATCCTTCTTGTAATACTCTTCTGCCTTGCTGGGTTGGGTCTTGATTGATTCGAATAGCTGTTTGATTTAATATGATTTTTCTTTCTTCTTGACTTATGTTCAATGGATTATTCCCCAAGATTAATGGTGAAGACATAATGCACCATAAAGCAAAATGGCTTTTTTGTTCCGCAAAACTCATTCCATGATCTCCTGTGACCAACATATCAGGATCATTCCAATAGCCATTACCAGCATAATGATACCACTTGTTGTTTTCTTCTGCCACTTCCATGATGGTATAGACTTTCCAAGTAGACTCATTTTCAGAGATACTACCATCAAAAATAGCATCCGTTCCGGACATCCCCCCAACTCGAGCACTGATATCACCTGTGGTTCGTGACATCTGACTTATTTGGGGATTCCATGTTCTGAATTTATACCCACTAATACTAAAAACAATCTGTTTATCGAATTTTTCATTGAGCAATCGATGCCATCTGAAATAAGTTTCTTTTAATAAATCTTCAGTCCAACCATCTTTTAAAATGCACAGATCTAGCTTGATAAAGTCAATTCCCCAATCAACCAACTGTTGTATATGAATTTCCTCTTTACCAAATCCTCCCACTGGATCATTGATGCAGTCATGCGATCCAGGGACGGTATGCAGTCCAAACTTCAATCCTTTGGAATGAGCATAATCCACCAATACTTTGATACCATCGGGAAATTTTTCTGGATGGCTTCGCAACTGGCCCTGTGGACCTAATTTGATATCTCTCCACCCCCCATCGATAACAACATATTCATATCCAGCCTCTTTAAGCCCTTGATCTGCAATAGAATCAATAATTTGCTTGACCAATTCTTGATTGATTCGATGTTTTCCAAAATAATTCCAACTATTCCAACCCATCGGAGGACCCGATGGCAAAATGGTATCTTGATATTTTATACTTGGTATTGGATGATTAAACATGCCTATTTGATTGGAATACACATTATAAATCGATATTCCAAAAAATAAAAATCCAAAAATCCATGCTCTGAAAATCATCTTCAGATTCTTCTTATTGTAGCAATATAATTTCAACATCTAAACTTTCAAGTGAAATTTTCACTGTTTTATCAATGACCTCAAGGGGTTGGTCAAAGAGGTTGGTTGCTTTGGTCCATGTTCCCACTGAAATATTTTCAGTGAGTCGATGTGCTGTTGGGTTCGTGATTATAATCGCCTCTTTGCCTTCAATTTTTCTTTTTCTGATAAAAAATTCACCATGGTGTTCCGGGTGAACATCGCATAGGCCCAAGAGTGTTTTGACAAATTGATTGGTTGACTCGTTTTTATAGGCATTACCATTATGTCCAACATAAGTTCCCAATAGCCATGCTTTCCCTTTGCCATGATTTCGAACCGTACCCGCCACTTGATCGTTATATTTAAAGATTGGGGTACTATTGACTGGATCATACGTCTGTATATAGACATTTGCCAAGGTTTGCTCTCCTTCCAATAACTCGGTTCCTTGCAAAAATGTTGATTCAAGAAATTCACCCCAAGTCCGATCCCACGGGGACCATCTCTTTTCATTATTGGGTTCACGAACCATGGTGAAACTGACTTGTCTAACCCCAAATAATTCTTGAGCCGCTTGAGACATTTCTCCACGGATGCTATAGGAGTTTTTTGAATATCGAGCAATTCCTGCTTCACTGATTAAATTCCCCCCTTCTTGGACATAGTGGCCCAATTTTTCTAATACCCGATTGCTAATTGATAATGGAAAAGGCATGATAATCACATGGTATCGACCCAAATCGATTTCATCTAAATAAGAAGATTCAATAAAATCTACCGGGATATTTTGTTCCCATAATAAACGATGCCATCCTCTGGTAGAATACTCAAGGTTTTGACCCCCATTTAGCATATTCTTGCATATTTGGTGATTATCTTCATTAATAAAAATAGCCACCCTTCCGCCCGCATAGGAAGGCTGAGAAAAAATATCTTGATGTTTAATCAAGGCTTTTCCAATTCGAGCTACCTCATCTAATCTGTCTGTGGTTTGACCATCGCTATCCAATAAACTAAATCCATTGGTTTCATGAATCATTATTTCAGCCCTAGCCACCCAAAACGAAATCGTGTTCACTCCTGCACCAATCGAAGTATACAACCAACGTCTCATGTCCTCTTTAGAAGGAACCCTCCCCTTATGAAAACCTGTTGAAACAGGGCCCCCTTGAAACTCAGCACTCCATACAGGATTTCCCTCCGGATTGCTCGATCGTAAAAAATCCAATCGTAAAGCCAACATGCGCCATATTTCATGCTTTAAAGCGATGTGTTTGATGGGGGGGCTTCCAATACCATCATCCCACGCATCAAATTCACCCCAATTAGATGCTGGATATGAAGAAGATCCTAAAAAATCATTGGCTCGAGCCCAGCGCCAATCTTTGCCTGACCCATAATTCCAACTTCCTAAATGCGTAAACACTGGACGATTTAAAGGATCGTATTGCTTGATGATGTTCATTCTTTCTTCAAGGGTACGAGTGATTTTAATATTGTCCATGAAATAACTAAAGCTCACTTCTTGAGGCATCGTAAATCGTCTCTTATACCCTCGATTAGGTTTGATATGCTCCCATTTTTTGTATCGAGTATTCCACTGTCCGTTTAGTGAATCCAATGATCGATAGGTTTCTTTGAGCCAATCTCTATAAGCCGAAAGGGTGTAATCACTATAGTCAATAGGCTCCCCAACAATCTGTTCGGACCAATAGCCAACTTCTTGCCATGTATTCCATACCAAAATATTATCATACTTGCCCAAGGTTTCCATCAGAGCTTTAATGAATTTCTTTTGAGCTGATTGGACCCCAGGATGATCAAAGTTTGGACCTGGTTTGCCATCAGCGGGGACGGGGGCTTGGGCTTCATGCATGATGGTTAATCCACTTCTAGAAACCATTCTTGCATCCGGATACTTTTCATACAACCATGCTGGAGCTTGTTCCATGGTCAGTCCGAAATAAACATACATATCCAACTCTTTTGCATGGCCAATCAATTCTTCATATTTGCTGAAATCATATTGACCTTCAATTTGCTCATCAGCAGCCCATGATTGCTGAAGTTTGATGAGATTGAATCCCTTGGATTTTAAAATTTCCATATCGCTTTTCATCTCAGCCATCGGCGGCATTGGTTCCCGTGCTAAATGAGAACCTAAATAAAACTGTTTATTGAGTTGATCAAGATCAGATTTTTGCAACTCATTTTGATCAGATTCAGATTCTTTTTCTTCATCTAACGAACAAGAAAAATAAAACACGGTCCATAACAAAATAAACAGTGATAATACAACTCGTTTTGAATGCAACATAAACTTGTATTTTAGAACTCCTTAATAACTCCTAGCCGTGAAGTTATTGAATGCCGATGGTGTGTTATATACTCAAAGATTCAATATCCTGGGTTTTGATCGGTAGCCGTCAAGCCTGCATTTCCGTCAATTTCAGCCTGTGGAATAGGAAATAATTCATGTTTACCGACAACAAATGGAGAAACTTCATTACCATTCTCATCTTCAATAATAATCGCATCGGCGGCATCACCCCAACGAACTAAATCTTTATACCGCTTCCATTCATGCATAAATTCGATAGATCGTTGATGCTTGATGACATTTCTGATGCCATCTTGATCCGTGCCAGTCAAAAACAAAGGCCATCCACTATGATCTCCACTTGTTAATTGCGCCACTGTTTTTAACTCTGTGATACTAGTAGATTCAGAGGCATCAGTTAATCCAACTTCTTTTCGAACTCTTTCAATCACGAGGTCAATTTGGATTATGGCCTCTTGAGTTTGTCCATTTTCATTCAATGCTTCAGCATACATTAACAAGACATCAGAATATCTCATGTCTCGGAGATTGACATCGGATTTTTGAGCTATATTGGTATTGAATTCAACATGTTTTGTTATTCTTGGGGCGACTCCATCCCCATCAAAAGTTGCTTTTCGTCGAGGCCCAATCCCTTCCCACTGAGGACCAAAGTATTGGTTTCTTCTAAAGTTTAACATGCCCCCCGTCTGCCACCATCGAAAGTATCGAACGGCCAAAAAATTATGTTCTGCACTGTCAGGCTGATCATCACTCCATAGGGCTGTGCCATCTCCAGAAAATTGAATTTCAAATACCGATTCCTCATTGTTTTCTGTTCCGGCTGAAAAATTATCAGCATACTTTTCCATTAGTTTATATTCACCAGAATCAATTACCTTTTTGAATTGCTGCGTTGCCAAAGTCCATTTTTTTTGAAATAAATACGATTTACCCAAATAGGCACTTGCTGCCCCCGAAGTAGCTCTTCCGGCATCGGAAAAATCGTATTCTGATTTTTTTGGTAGGTTATTTTCTGCAAATTTAAAATCAGCTTCGACTTGATCATAAACTTGTTGTCGAGATGATTTTGGATAATTGTATTGGGTATCTACCGTAATTTCATCCAAAACAATTGGAACCCCTCCCCACATTGTCGCCAATTCATTATAATACCATCCTCTTAAAAATCGAGCTTCAGCAATAATCCGATTTTTAAAGTTAAAATCTTCCATTGCTCCCACATTATTTATGACCAAATTAGCCCGAAATATACCTCGATACAATGCATTCCACATACTATTGGACCTAGCTAATTGAGGTGTAAAATTGAAAAGATACATGACATCATTGACGGCATCTTCTAAAGAAATCCATCCGCGATGATCGTCCATGCCGTCCAAAATAAACCAATAAGCTTCTTTAAAAAGATCTTGATGTTGTAATACTGCATAGACAGAGTTTAAAGCCTGCAAGGCATCTTGCTCACTTTTATAAAATTCACTGATGATGATTTCATTCGGATTATCACGATTCAAAAAGTCTTTTTCACAAGATGATACGGCTAAACAGATGAGAGAAAGACCAATAATGTATTTATACCTTTTATTATTCATGATATTTAATTTAAAATTTTAATTGCAAACCCACCAATGCCGTTTTTGGTTGTGGAATAATTCCATAGTCTACCCCTTGATTGGCCACTTCTACTCCTTGATTAAATCCAATACCAATTTCTGGGTCATATCCAGAATAGTCGGTTAAGGTCAATAAATTTTGTCCGGAAAAATAAATTCTTAAACTTGATATGAATCCATTTCCAAAGAGATTTAAGGCATCTTGGGGTATTGAATATCCAATAGCAATATTTTTTAATCTCAGAAAAGACCCATCTTCTAGAAACCGATCAGATGCTCGACGATTAAAGTTTGGATCTCCTAGTACAGCACGTGGAATTGTAGTAGACGTTCCAGGTCCTGTCCATCGGTCTATCACCGCGGTTGTATGATTGGTAATTTCAGCAAGACCCTCGCTCCAATATCTTAAGCCATTATAGATCTCGATGCCTTCCAAACCTTGAAAAAATAAAGAAACATCAAAGTTTTTATAATTGAGTGAAACCGAAAAACCATAGGAAATATCAGGGACTGGTTTCCCTAGTATTTTTCGATCATCATCATTAATCACCCCATTATTATCTAAATCTTTAAATCGGATGTCCCCAGGGGCTGCATTGGATTGGGTTGCATGAGCATCAACTTCTGCTTGGTTTTGAAAAATCCCATCAGTCACATGCCCAATAAAACTATTGATGGGCTCTCCTTCTCGGATTACTTGTAGTACAGAGCCATCTGCATCAGGGAATCGGCCCTCAACTGGAAGCCCAATTCCAAGAGACTTTACCGTATTTTCTAAAAAGGTAGCATTGGCACTCAGTTCTAGACTGAGATCACCGATACTAGTTCTGTAATTCGCAGCGAATTCTAACCCTTTATTTTCAATATTTCCTGCATTAACTAGCGGTAATTCCGTAATTCCCAATGATCCCGGAAGCGGAGCTCGCAGAATAATATCTTTTGTTTCCTTGATAAAGTATTCAAAACTCAGCTGTAATTTATTTTGATACATCGCCAAATCCAAACCAATATTGGTTTGAGTAGAGGTTTCCCATTTCAAGTCTTCATTCGCTAAAGTTATTGGGGTGACTCCTATAGTTACACTATTCCCAAACACATAGTTTGCGTACGTAATCAAGGTGGATTGAAATCCATAAGGTGGTATTTCTTGGTTTCCTAACTCACCATATCCTATTCTTAATTTTAGGTTATTAACCAGCTTACTGTCCTTCAAAAACTTTTCTTCACTCAACACCCATCCTAGAGAAAAAGAGGGAAATACCCCATGCCTATTGTCTTCAGAAAACCTTGACGAACTGTCTCTTCTGATATTGCCCGTAAACAAATATTTATCCTTATAACTATAGTTTATCCGGCCTAAAAGGGATCTGATGGCCCATTGATCATCAAATCCTGATAATACGATTTGAGCATCTCGACTAGAGGTATTAAAGGTTCTGAGATCCTTACCTAATAGTGCACTTGAAAATCCAGAAAATCTCGAAAAGATATATTCTTGTTGGGTAAATCCAGCCAAAAACGTTAAATTATGATTTCCAAAGTTTTTGCTAAAGGTAAGGGTGTTTTCTATTAAAGAACTTAATTCTTCGGTATTATAATCCCGCAAGGTTGGACTTGGTTCTTCAAACCCTTCAGAAAAATAATAGCGTGGTCGATAGATTGAGCCATTGGTAAATACAGCATCAAGACCAAGGTTTAGTCGATAGGAAAATCCATCAAAGAATTCGAATTCTCCATACACATTTCCGATGATGCGATTGCGTTTTACATTGTGTTGGGTCAATTCAGCAAGTCCAATAGTATTCCATCGGTCATAGCCATCTCCTGGACTCGGACCATTGAATCCGCCTTCATTTTCATCATTATAAATATCAATAGTCGGTGCGTGCTTAATAATGGTTCTAATTTGAGACCGAGCCGCTAAAAAAGGGGCTCTTCGATTAATCGACCTGCTGAGGGATAATGATTCCCCAAATTGAAACTTTCCTAAATTATAATTTGAATTAACACGCAAAGTATAGCGTTCAAAACCGGATCCAATGGTCGTAGCATCATTTTTATGATATCCTCCTGAAACATAATAATCGATATCTTCACTCCCACCGGATACTCCCCAATTATAGTTCTGAACCAACCCCGTTTTAAAGAATGCCTCCTGCCAATCGGCCCGATCCACAACATAACTTGAATCTAGTAAATTGGTTGGTTCGTTATTGTTATCTACTTCTTCTCCTGCATTATCAAACATTTCAAGGATTAAATCAGCATAATCTCGTGCTTTGAGTAGGTCTAACGTATTCACACTTTGAAATGAGGTGTATGCATCAAAGGAAAATACTGGAGCGCCTTTTGAACCTCTCTTTGTGGTTATAATAATCACTCCATTGGCCCCTCTTACACCATATATTGCTGATGCTGAAGCATCTTTTAAAATATCAATAGTCTCAATTTCATTGGGGTTAAGATTAGCCAATGGATTGGATAATTTGCCATTACCCCCAGTCAAAGGAATTTCCGAATCAACATTATTGACCACTGGCACGCCATCAATCACATACAAGGGTTCTGAATTTCCAATGGTTCCTTGTCCCCTAATTCTAACGCTTACGCCGCCTCCTGGATCACCACTGTCATTGATAATATTAATACCCGATAATTTGCCCTGCAATGCTTGGTCAAGACTAGTCAATGGATTTGCCGATAATTGATCTGATGAAATAGAAGAAACCGCCCCTGTAACATCACTTTTTCTTTGGGTCCCATAACCCACGACCACCACATCTTGAAGAGTTCCTACCTGTTGGTCAAGAACAACATGGATGGTATCTTGTCCATTAACAGCAATTGTCTGGGTTTCAAACCCAATATAACTAATAACTAGTTGCGAATCTGAAGGAACAGTTATTTGATACTGTCCATCAAAATTTGAAACAACCCCATTATTAACGTCTAATTCAAATATATTGACCCCAGGCAAGGGCAATCCATCTTCTGAAAATGTTACAGTACCAGAAACCGTTATTTTATCTTGCTGTTGGCAGTACAAAATAAGTTGTCCCGAAATAAAAACAAATAATATCAACCCGTGTCGTAGTTTATTCATAATAGATTTAGTTCAGTCTATAACACAATCCCATCAAGGATAGGACGCTGTGCAATCTTATGCTTTTATCTTCCTCATTACAATTGATATATTCCCTAATTTCAGCACTATATTGATATTATTTTATTGAAATGGCGTTTTTTAGGGCAATAAAGTAACTGTCAAGCAAGAATTTTAGTCATTTATGGGTAGTATTGAAAATTCATTTTTAAATCGCAACCAAATCGAATTATTACTTGTTCTAGCGTAAATTTCATTGTAATTTTTATGTAGTATTCCCGCATCAGAATAATCCCAATACTTCCAATATACATTTTGCGTTCCTAATTCGTAATCCATTGATTCCCAAACATCTTCTCTGTATGCGTAAAATGACCAGTGCCAATTTTCTTGATTAAAGATATCTATTAAATCGCTGAGGTAATTTTCGGCTCCTTTGGTCATTCTATCACATCCAAATTCTGCTACCCAGATTCTATTGGAGGGAATTTTATTTTTTTCTACCCAATCTTTGACAGGATTCAAAAATTGATGTAGCGATTCCTTATTCATTATGAATATTTCACTATCCAACTCTCTGATGGGAATTTCACCTGGATATTGATACTTTCCGTTATTTATTCTTCTAGTTGTGAAAGAATAAGGTTCATACATATGAAATGAATAGATAATATTGGGATCATCCATTGGCTTTAAATACTCAAAAGCCCATGGTGTTGCATATAATCCTGATGCGACTATAATGGGGGTTTTTTCATCAATTGTTCTAATGGCTTTTATTAATTGTTGATTAAATAAATTTAAATCTCCAGATTTTCCAATTCTATCTTGATACCATCTTTGGAATCCTTTATCCCAAAAAGTTCTTTTATTATAAAACCATTCTGGATGGGGTTCATTGATTAAATTATAACCCACCACGTTTGGTTGGTCTTTGAGTCTATTTGCTAAATCTTTCCAAAACTCTACGGCTTGAGGTAAATAGCTTTGGTCTTTCCATAATCTGCCATCCCGAATACGGCCATTTGATTGGGCATACCTAGCTCCTGGTAAACTCAAGGGACTGATGACGACTTTAATACCTAATTCATTGGCAACATCGAGATAATATTTTAATTTTTGAAAATCCTTTTCAACTAAACCACTATAATTATCGGCACTCCCTAATAAAAAATCTCTTTGTTCTCCTTCCCATTTTTCATAGGCGAATCGCACTAGTCTGATATTTTCTTTGGCCGCGGATTCAAACCATTCTCGAGTTGGTGTTTTATTAAAGTAATTTGCCCCTTTTTGTTGAACATGCCAAAACGTGATTTTTTCAACTTCATGATTTTGATTTTCCGATTGGTTTGTACACCTATGAAATAAAAAAAATATAATTATCGAAAAAATTATATTTCTTGCAATCATATGAGATATGGGCTTATATAACACAATAAGGCACGTGCCATAATTAGTTCTCCAAACTATTCGAAATACCCAGTCTATCCATTTTATTTACGAATAAAATTAAACTTGATCAATTTCTGGTAGCGTTCTTTTGATATTATCATTTTCAAATGATTTAAGCGAAGAAATTTATATTGTTTTAAATACACTTCCCTTCTGCTCTGTACAAATTATTTTTTTGGTATGTAACAAAGTAGCTTATTCCATCCTTGAAATAAAAGGCCACCCGATGAATCTTTCCCAAAAGATTAGCAAAGACCCCATCTAGAGATAATTCTTCTAAACGATGCATAGCACAATCATCAATCACTTTGACGATATCATCAAAAGATCGGTTAATCCACCTAAAGGCCTCCTCTTGTGTCATGTCACTAGTATATCCAACTTTTAAGTTGAATTCAACAGTATCATATCCTATAAAATTTCCTTGAGCTGAATATCTGTTATTAATCATATCATCATTCAATGAACTTTCAATATTTTCAACACTACTAACCTTAAAGCCGCTTTGGCTAAATAGAAGGTTGGTAAAGAACACACACAACGAAATCACTAGTAATTTTTTCATCTAAGTTTTTGTTTTTTATTATACCGCTATAGATACTAACGGTAAGCGCAAATGTAATTGTTATTCACTGAACTAGTCTTAATGCCTTAATTCTATTGCTTCTACTACAAAAGTTATGGGTCGTCTTACTTTTGGTTCACACATTGTTTTATGAAGAAAGTTGTTGCGATTTTTTAAATCAATCTTAAAGATTGGTAATTCTTGGCATGTCAATGGTATTGCTATTGATGATTCTCGCTAAGAGCGTGTTGGATTCATTGTCGGATGTCTCGAATCTAGTCTTCTGGGGGGAGACGATCGAGGTTCCAAGGCATAATGGCTCTCATTGGTTCACATTGTTATTTGAAACATGGACCATCACTCGCTTCTTGACCGAGAGAAACCAAACCCAAGTAGCCTAGCTACTGCAGTTTTGAGACCATCCATGACCTCTTAAAACGTACCTTAGTTCGTGGGATGGCATTGCATTCTGATGCCCTACGACCGCCCATTTGTTACGATGAACAAGCCATCAAAAAGAGGCCTGTGGTAATGTCATGATACTCAGCGATGTGCCTCTAGGGACGGTTCTTGATTTGGTGGAAAGACAAAACAACACCCATTGTCCAAAACTCCCTCCATCGTCCATTGTCAAAAGAAAAGAGAACACACATCAAAACCATGACCATCCATCGGTGGTGGCCCTCTATCTCCTCAGCCCAAGAACTCCTGGCTGAGAGGCCTTTGATTCATGATCGGTTTCATGGGATTCTCTCCCTCAACAAGGCCATCAATCAAGTACAGCCAGAGGAAGTAAAACAACACGCGGGCTCAAAAAGGATCGGTTGGCTATCTTGAAACATGACGATAAACAAACCACAAAGCCAAAAGAAATCATTCAAAAAGTACCAGAAAATCGTGGAGAAGTGTTGCCTCATTTGGAAACTCAAAGCAGATGTTCAATCTCTTTTCGAATCGAGCACCTAGAAGGAAACTACAACAGATCTCAATCATTGGATGGAAAACATGAGGCAATCCGGCATCCAAGAAATCGGTTAAGTAGCCAGGAAAGTTCAAAACCAAATTCAAGGCGTTGGTCATGCCGGTATTATCCACAGTCCCAGGCCAACGCCGAGTGATGGAATGGGTGAATTCAATAAAGCAAGGCCATTGCTCACGGCTGTCGAACGTTCGAAAATTGTAAAACAGCGATCTTGTTTTTCAATGGTGGTTTAAAACTTTTCCACAACTTTCGTAGTAGAGTCAAAACAAAAAGTCATTTTGATCCCACTATGGCAACAGAATCACATGTCGTCTCATACAAGAACAATTGCTAAAAAGAGGTGTTCATGAAATAGTCATCACCAAACCATTTTCATTTCAAAGCATATCACAATCAACAGCTTGTGCCACATCTTCTGGGGTGAAGATCCAGGTGAGGGTGAAAGAGTGTTTATTGAAAATAGGTTCACCCTCTTTTGGTTTTTTAACTTTTACTTCTTTAAAACCTTGATAATTTTTGGCAATTAATATATTTCCATCCGTTGCTTCATAACGATTATAAACTAAACATTTATTGTTTGCGAATTCTATAACTACAGAATCTGAATCTTCATATTTTTCTCTTAACTTTATAAAATAATTATAAAATGGTATTGGAAATTCATTGACTAAAGGACCGATTAAAATTTGTTGTCCTGTTGTAATATTCCATTCATCAATTAATTCTGTATTAGTACGGCTGTATGCGATTATTTTTAAATCTACTTCTGTATGGTTTTGGTATACATAATTAGTTTTGTAAAAAAAACTCCGCAATAAATATTTATCACATGACAAGTAGATGAATAGCATTACTATAAGGCTATTAATCCCAATGATTAAGTAATGCATCTATATGAATTTCCGTACTATTGTTATACTTGGCTTTGATATTGCCTCTCCACTCAGACCATTTTTTCTTTCCAATCAATGCGTTTTCAATTTGTGAAATGGTATATCCCGAAACAGATTCGGTAACTTTAGTGTTTGTTTTATCAGAATCCATCATGTCTTGAACAACCCCGGTATACTTAACTTTTGAGTAGCTAGGAATATATCCATCATAAACGGTTTTCGTTAAAAACCACTGAACACCTCTTGCCCAACTCTCTTTTACTTTTTCTTCTGAAAAAGTAAAAATAATGTTTCCTTGTCCCCAATGTGCCGAATGTGCTAATTCATGGATAACAGTTCCATAAATTTTATCACTTTTTCTATTTGATTTATAGACATGAATTTGGCTCGCTAATCCTAAAAATCTTCTAGCTTTACCAAACGTTCCATTAATTAATTCATCTTCAGAATTCATCCCTGTATAAGCTTTTAATTTTAGTTGCGTTCTCCAAATACTATTTTGCGGGGGTCTATTGAGCCCATAGATATACTTATAATAATAATGGTGAGCGGCTCTAAAGATGGTGGCATAATATGACTCTGGTTTGGTACTTAGGAAAACGGGATTCCATGACCTTTCTATTTTGGGACCATTGACGCCAGCCGTATTCAATAGCCAAGCATTCGTCCGAATTTAAAAATCATGCCGTTCAAATTTCAATGAATAATTGGCAGGACGTCGAAAAGAACCATCGCATCGATAATAACCACTAGAATTCGTAATGCTAGTATGCGTGGTAAACCAACGCCTGGCTCGAACCTTGATCCCTTCGACAGGGATATTGCTTCCTTCAGAAGAATCATAGGTCTTAATGGTTCCCCAAGGCGTCCACTTTCTAGATCGAGCATTTTTTGCGGGTGTGACCACCTCTTCCCAATGATTGGTCAATCGCAAGGACTCATCCACCAGCGATTCTGTAAAATAGGATCGTCGTCGATGCCCGGATTCGATAAATTCATAATCCCCATAATCGTTGGGAAGATGAAGATGGCTCAGTATTTCATAGGGCACGCTTTGGGGCAATTCATCATCCACTTCAACCGATGCATCAAGTGGCATGGGTTTGTCTTTGGGAGCATCCGGATCGATATAATAATGGCCTAGCTTTTTTATTTTCCGATCCAATGGGTAGTCATACAGAATCAAATCTTCATCTAAGGAAAGGGAATCCAAATGGGCTTCATTTTCTGGTAGAAATTTCACATAGTAGTGTGTCGTTTTTACTTCATAATCCCCTGGTAATTCGGCACGAGAGGATTTTTTTAAACTTTTAAGTGCCTTTTTCATGTTTTCTACCGAATACGGATTTTCTAATGGTGGCCCTAAAACCATTAAATCCCCTGGTGGCCATTCAGGTTCTGTTGTGATGACAGATTCAGCATTTGGAATAGGGTCTATTGGGATTAAAACATCTTCTTCTTTGGCAAGTCAGAAAAAAGATACTCAAACTGAAAAAGAAGGAGGCGGAAGTTTTTCATGAGAAATAGATAATGATATTCTTCATAAAGTTAATAATTACACATTTTCTTCTAATCTCTATAATGATTTTATGGTAACATAAAAAATATTTAAAATATATATATTAAAAACTCGAGTATCTCTATTACTTTATTAAAGAGATTGAAAAGTTATAGAATACTTAAGATTTATAAAAATATTAAAAAGCGTAAGAAAAGAAAGTTGAATATCAATCTCCTTCGATGGTAATTCAATATGGGTTTTTACCCTTATGAAGCTACTTTGAATCCTGTAATTTTAGTTTTTGACAGTTGATTGGTGACATACTGCTTGGTGACTACAAACTCTTTCGTATGAAATTCCGGTAATTCAAACATAGCATCGGTCAATACCACCTCACAAATCGAACGAAGCCCCCGAGCTCCCAAGTTATCTTGAATAGTCTTATCTACGATCGTATTCAAAGCACCATCAGTGAATCTTAATTTCACACCATCAAATAAAAAAATTGATTTATATTGGTCAATAATCGCATTTTTTGGTTTGGTCAAAATTTCAATTAACGCCCCTCTATTCAATTGTTTAAGATAGGTGACCATTGGAAGCCTTCCAACAATTTCTGGAATCAAACCATACTCTCTAACATCACGAGGAATGATGTATTCAAGCAAATTTTCGTTGCTAATATGGTCTTGTTTTGATGATTTTTTATAGCCAATAGATTGTAAATTTAATCTTCTAGAAATAATTTTTTCGATACCATCAAATGCCCCCCCTGTAATAAATAGGATGTCCGTCGTATCAACTTCAACAAATTTTTGTTCGGGATGTTTTCGACCGCCTTTAGGTGGAACATTAACCACCGATCCTTCTAAAAGTTTTAACAGACCTTGTTGTACTCCTTCTCCTGAAACATCACGGGTAATGGATGGATTTCCTGATTTTCGAGCGATCTTATCTATTTCATCAATAAAAACGATGCCTCTTTGGGCTTTTTCAACATTATAATCGGCGGCCTGTAACAGTCGAGATAAAATACTCTCAACATCTTCTCCGACATATCCCGCTTCCGTCAAAACGGTGGCATCAACAATTGCGATAGGAACTTTTAGAAGCTTGGCAATAGTCTGAGCCATCAAAGTTTTACCCGTTCCAGTTGGTCCCACCAATAAAATATTACTCTTCTGAATAACTATATTGTTTTTCGTTTTTCTGTTCAGTCGTTTGAAATGATTGTACACTGCAACAGCCAATACTTTTTTGGCTCTTTCTTGACCAATTACATAACGGTCTAAATACTCTTTTATTTCTCTAGGTGTATTGAGTTGGAATTCTAATAATTCCTTTTGCTTTGGAGATAATTCATCTTGTACAATATTTTTTGCTTGAATAACACATTTTTCACAAATATGTGCCGATTGTCCTTCAATGAGCAATTTTACTTGCGATTTGCTTCTTCCGCAAAATGAACAACTAACAGATTGATTTTTGGCCATGATTTATGATTTAGTACTGTTTAAGACTTCATCCACCATTCCATAAGATTGAGCCTCTTGAGCTTTTAGCCAGTAATCCCTATCGCTATCTACGGTTACCTTTTCTACAGGTTGTCCGGTATGCTTAGAAATTATTTGATATAATTCATCTTTTAATTTGAGAATTTCTCTTGCTGTAATTTCAATATCCGAAGCTTGACCCTGAACCCCTCCCAACGGTTGATGAATCATTACTCTTGCATGGGGCAAAACCGATCGTTTGCCCTTTGCTCCAGCACATAATAAAATAGCAGCCATGGAAGCTGCCATCCCCGTACAAATTGTAGCCACATCAGGACTGACATACTGCATGGTATCGTAGATTCCTAAACCTGAATAAACAGACCCCCCTGGAGAATTGATATACAGCTGAATGTCTCTCGAAGAATCAACACTCTGCAAAAAAAGCAATTGAGCTTGCACAACGTTAGCAACTGCATCATTGATTGGTTGTCCTAAAAACATAATTCGGTCCATCATCAACCGAGAGAACACATCCATCTGAGCCACATTCAACTGTCTTTCTTCAATGATGTATGGCGTCATGTTTTTTATGATTTTATCATAGTGCATGGCATTGACATGATGATGCTTTAGGGCATATTCTTTAAATTCTTTTTTGTAGTTCATAAAAATGATTGTTCCATTGGTTGAAGTACTATCATAACCATTGTTTGATTTAAGTTGCTTTTTGTTCCTCTTCTTTAAATTGATATTTTTCTGATAAATGATTAAAAATAGTAGTTTCTATTACAATTTTATCTGCTCTATACTGAATTTCGTTTCTATGATGTTCAATCCAATTTTCTGCAGCTTGCTGATTGTTGGCCTTGAGTCTAAAAAAATCAAAGCCTTGTGAAACTGATAACTGATATAGGCTTTGGTAATAGGCATTTTTTTGCAAGTCCTTATCAATTTTTAATTTTTCTTGATTAAAAATTTGTTGTTCGATAATCTGTTCTACATACTTTTTATATTCACTTTCTTGGATTTGCTGAAGTTGTTCTTGGGTATAAGATTTTTTAATTTCTTCTTTGATGCTCAAAAACTTAAAAAACTGTTTTTCATCTAGTAAAAATGGCTTTTGTTCTATCAAGTAATCGATTATCTTTTGATAGAATCGATGGTCATCCGATTTTGATAAACTTTTTTGCAACTCTTCTTTGAATAAATCCTTATAATTTTTCTCTGTAAGACCTTCTACGTATGGAAATTCTTTTTTGACTAAATAGTGATTAAATTCAGCATAAATAATTGAATCAATTTGAGATAACTCTACTTCTTGTGATTCTTTTAATTGATTATTATAATTTCTATTCCACTCTTTAAAATCATTACCTAGAATATCTTTAATGGCTAGAATGAATTTATCTCCCACTTGATATTGACTAACCGTTTCTAATTGCTTGGAATCTTTAAGAAGTTTAGATGAAAATTTTAAAGGTTTTTGCAACTTTTTTCTATCCTTATCAAAGACAAAAAAACTATAATATTTTTCATCGGCTTTTTGATCATTTTCATTGGAAAGAAATTGACTGTATTTGACTCTCATCCGATCGATTTCTCGATGGAGCAGCTGAGGAGTGACAATCTCTTTAGTTTTAATTAGGTCTTTAAGTATTTCAAGATTCAATTCAAATTGAGGTTGAAAATAAACTATAAGTTCAGTTGTTACATAATCAACAGCATCATCTTCGGGATATTTAATTTCTCCATTTGAAAATATAGGTCCCAATAAGGGTTTTCGATCAATACTTCTTTGGTACTCCTTGAACAGTTCATCCACTTTTTCGACAATCACT
The DNA here is from genome assembly GCA_965221765.1 of Flavobacteriaceae bacterium. Lineage (GTDB taxonomy): Bacteria > Bacteroidota > Bacteroidia > Flavobacteriales > Flavobacteriaceae > Bin25. The sequence goes on along the minus strand of OZ244911.1, from coordinate 154,567 downwards.
TCTTGAAAAAATCCAGGTCTGATTTTTTTGATAATCATTTGAGGTAATTTCCCCTTTCGAAAACCGGGTAAATTGGCTTTATGTGCGTAAGAATTAATCTTTTGTTTTAATTCTTGTGCATAGTCACTATCTCGAAATTTTGCTGTGAATTTGACTACATCATCAGTAATATTTTCGGTAGAGTATTCCATTTATGGGTTTGTGCAAATATATCTATAATCTCGGCTTCTTAGAAATTTTAGGCTTGGTGTAAGATTTCTTCAAATACCTAAAATCCATGCCGTTGATCCCATTTTGCAGCGATGAACTCAACCCAATTTAAGTATACACCAACTCGATTTTAATCTGATGATTCTCCTCTTTATTCAAGCATACAATCCTATGACTCACTATGAATCTCAAAATTTTTTAGTTAAAAGATACATCTTCAGAAACCAAATCTGAAATTTGACTTTATTTGATACCTTTGCCACCCTTGAAAAAACAATGGAGCACGAGTTGCTCGGAATTGAAATAATTATGGCAGTAAAACTTCGACTTCAAAGACACGGTAAAAAGGGAGTTCCTTTTTATTGGATTGTAGTAGCGGATGCACGTTCTAAAAGAGACGGTCGCTTTATCGAAAAGATTGGTACTTATAACCCCAATCTGAATCCAGTGGAAATTAAACTTCAACATGATGATGCAATAAAATGGCTTGAACATGGAGCTCAACCCACCAATACCGTTAGATCCATCTTATCCTACAAGGGCGTATTATTAAAACTTCATTTGAAAAAGGGAGTGGATAAAGGAGTCTTGACCCTAGAACAAGCAAAAGAAAAATTTGAGTTTTGGAATACAGAAAAACAAGATAAAATCCAAAGGAAGAAAGAGCGATTAGCTAAGGAAAAACAAGAACATTCCGAGACTACAGTTCAAAAAGAAAAGTCTGCTATAGAAGAAAAAATTAATTCTCAAGATACCGAAGAGAAAGTAGAAAATTAAGAAGATAGTTCAAAAGATTTAGATCAAACCAAAGAGCAAAAAGAAGATTCATCCGAGAATCAAGAAAACACATCTAATAATCTAGATAATTAATCCATAGAAACTGATTAACTGACTATCACGATAGATTGAATCGGGGAAAACAAAGTGATTTATATGATAATGCTCTAGGTGGAAAGATATGGATTCATCATGTGACAATACTTTACTAAAGTATATTGCATCATCAGTTTTTTAAAGACTTCTATTTGAATCTACTGACTTCCAATCGCTTAATAAAATAGATTCCGTTCTTTTTCTTTCTGAACCTCCTATTTTCGAGGGTTTTAACGATGAAATAATCTACTGGCACGTTTATCAACCTCGTTCTTCCAATTGGATATTTAAAAGGGAGTTTCAAAAGGGCTCATTATTCGATGCAACCAACTCTTTAAAGGATTCCCTAACGACCTTGAATTTTATAGTATGATGTGCCCACTTTATATCAGAAAATTTCAATTCAAAATATATCATCTTGAGTAACTATCCTAATTTTGGACAACACAACATAAATAAACAGTGAAACGGTCGAAATATCGCTTTGGGGGATCAAAAATATAATTATCGATGTCAAGATCAGAAATTTTATTCATTGGGTACACTACTAAAAAATTTAGCTACAAGGGAGAACTATTAATCAAAATAAATCATCTAGATTTAAACCCCTTTATAAATTTACAATCCTTGTTTATAGATATAGATAATACCCTTGTACCTTATCAAATCGAGAAACTTAAACCCCATTCAAAAAATCAAATTCTAGTTAAATTTTTAGGCATTGACAATGAACTAAATGCTCAAAAATTATTGTTTAAAAAAGTGTGTGTGTTTAAAAACACTGTTGATTTGAATATCGATACCTCAGAAGATTTAAATCATTTAATTGGATATGATATCTATAACCAAACAATAAAAATTGGAACCATTAAAAACATTATAGAACGTCCCATTCAACCATTACTAGAAGTTGCTAATGATGGATTTGAATTTCTAATTCCTTTGGATGTAGGATTGATTTTGGAAGAAAATCAAAAGAATCAAAAACTCATCATGAAATTACCTAAAGGATTGATTGATTTGAATCATTCAAATTAGAAATCAATTTGAAATCGTAATTCGATAGATCTACCAATATCATCTGAAAAGTACCGCAATCGATTTAAATATTCCCGGTATGATAGATTCATTAAATTTTGTACACGCAACCCAGATTCTATTGAAAAGTTCTTTTTGTTGATAAATTTTTTCCTGATTTCAAGTCCTAGGAGATGATAACTTTTAACGGGTGAAGTTAAGTTAATATCGGTCTGCACAAATTGGCCGTCTTGAATATATGAACTTTTAAAGGTTGTATCAAGATATCTATTTTGTTTTGCTATCCAATCACTAGTTACTTGAAAAGAAAAATTAGATTTAGCCCGATAATTTAATCGCTGGTTTAAAGAAAAAGGAGGTATATTGAGGAGTGGAGTTTTGGTCTTACTTTCATTGGCAGCCACATATGAAACAGTTGATTGGTAAGTCATATTCCTTTTGAACTGATATTCTAAATCAACATCAATTCCCCAAAATTGAGCATCCGTTGATAGATATTCCCAAATAGGAAAAGCTCCCCTAATAGTGGTTTTGGCACCGATGGGTTTTAGATAGATATAATTTTCAGCTAAAGCAAAATAAGGTGTTATCCCCCATTGCAATTTTCCACTGTTTTTATTGATATCCATCAAAGTTTTATGGATGGATTCTTTTCGAAGTTCCAAATTACCTTGTTCAATAGTTGCTAATGAATGGTGCAGTCCATCGGAAAAAAGTTCTGCTACATTAGGAGTTCTTTGACTTAAGATGTGGTTGAGACTTATAGATATATTCGATTTGAAATTCTTATAAACCCCACTATTAATACCCAAACTCCAAAAATCTAATTTTGGGTTGGTCAAAATTTGACTAGAAGCCGTTTTTCGAATTTCAAAATGACTGTATTTTTCACTGTACTTTCTGTTTTCCCAATCTTTTAATTGATAAAATTTTTTAACATCCAAATTATCGTAATCCAACCTCGCACCTAATTCGAAGATTAAATCATTATTTTTTTTATAAGTCGCAGAAATATAAGATCCTATTTTATATCTAAAATAATCTGGAATCAATGGACTGACGCCTGTGCCTGGTACTGCCTCATTATCTTGTAACTCAAAAGTCGTCCCCATATTGAAATCCCAAAACCCTTTAGAAAACCGTTCATAATCTATTGATATATTTTGGGTAATCAATCGAAGATGTAATGATGGAATTTTGCTTCGACCTGCACGTCTGATATCAAATTCCTTTCTTCTGTTGTGTTGAAAACCATAAAGTATATTAAATTTTGAAGTAGCATCAAATCTTTTAGAATATTTTCCAAAGGCACTATAATGTGTTACATTTTGCGAAGGTGAGTTTATTTCAAATGTAGGATTTTTTACTAGCCAAGGACGGCTTCTATTTATCGCTATGATTAAATCTCTCACATTACCGGTATGAGCAGCTCTGAGAATACCGATTTCATTTTTGAAAACAGAACCAGTAAATTCCCAACTATTAAGCATTGTTTTTTTAACTACGTGAATACCCACATTTTGACGTGAACTAGCTGTGTTGGATAATGTATAATTAGGGGCAATAAAATCTCTAGTTCTTTTGTACGAACCATTGATTTTAAAATGAAATCCACTTTGATATGATTTGATTATTCGGCTCGCTAATGATCCTCCAAGACCGTTTGAACTACCCACTACAGAAATGCTGCCGTACAATGAATCAATCGGTTTTACTATTGGTTGATTTAAAATTATAATGCCACCCGGGGTTCCGCCTCCATATTTCAATGTAGCGACTCCTTTTAATAGTTGAACTCCCTCATAGGCATTTAAATCTATGGATGGGGAGTGATCAGAGCCCCATTCTTGATCACTCAATCGATGACCATCGGCTACAATGGCCACTCTTGATCCATACATACCATGTATAATCGGTTTTGAAATTTCATTGCCAATTCGAACTAAAGACACCCCACTTAGAGTGGATAACACATCAGAAATATTTTGGTGAGAATAGGCATCAATTTGACTCTGTGTGAGAATTTTTTCAGAGAGCGTTTGACTTTCTGAAGGGTGTAAAAACTGTTCGATATTAACTGGATTTAATTCGATGGCTTTACGAATTAGTTCGATTTTTAACGTTTTATCTGAATCGATTGAATATTGGCTTAAATAGACTTCATAATTGGGATGCGAAATCATTAACTGCAATTTACCAGGACATATATTTTGGATTATCGTTGTTCCTTGATTCGAATTTTTGATTTCATGATCCTCATTTTGGGTGGAAAGTATAGCATTATTAATTGGGGTGCCTTCATTTCGATCTAGTACTTCTACTTCCAAATTGAGACTACATCCTTGAGAACACGTTTTATCACAAACACACACCGCTCCAAAAATGGCCAAACACTTTGGACAGAATAATCTCACAAAGGGCTTCAATAGAAAATTCAATCTTTTCAACCCATTTGAAAAGTCCATCATTGATAAATTTAATTTTCTACATTCTCCCATTGAACGAGAGAATGTAGAAAACTAGAATTATTGCTCTTCTACAATAAAATCAATTATGATCTCGAAATCAGCATCTCCTCCAGCTTGTTCTCGTGTTCCTGTTTTGTTAGTAGGTTCATGAATCAGAGTGATTTCGACTTTTCCAGACCCGATGCTTGAGGGCGTCCAATCAGTAAACAATTTAAGTTCGATACCATCTTTATCTTTAAGATCAGATTGTGACGACTCTACTTTTACTATTTCAGGAGAAAATTCATAAAAAAATTGATGCACATCCACTTCCTCTTTGATTTCTTCAGTAATATCCTCATTTTCCCCATCGTGTCTGTTCCAAATTTTAATTGTTACTTCTGATTTGGTTCCATTTTTTAATTTGATAGTATCTACTCCTTCAAATTCACCATGACTTTCATGGTCATCGTCATCATGTTCTTCCTCATGTTCATGTTCTTCTTCTGCAACCCATGTAAGTTTTTGTTCTGTAGTTCCAGTTTTTATCCTGAACTCAATATGGGAAAATTCCTCATGATCATGTTCTTCTTCAGGATCATCTTTGGAGCAGGAAATTAAAAAAATCAAGCCAAAAATAAAAGTTGAGTAAGCCAATAAGGACTGGCTTTTTTGCAAAAGTGCTTCCATTATAAGTTATAAGATTAAAAAATTATTCTAGAAAACTTTTGGATTTAATTTTGTTTCCTAGGTGTTTTCCAAAACCTAAAAAAATAAGGCCTAGTATGGGGGAGCCCGTAAACTTATAAATTGAAAGAATCGTTGAATTAAATATTCATTTTGAGATAACCTAATTTTCTTTTGGTTTTGGTTGATCCATGGATGATTCCAAGAAAATGAATTTTCAATTATCGGTAGAATAGAAAGATCAAAAAATTCTAAATGATGACTGGAATCATGAAAGTAATCATGTGAATTTATCTTTTGACACTCATCGAGATGGTAATGATAGATATGAGAAATTTTTATTCCATTGCCAATGAGCAATGAAAAGACTAAAAAACTAGTATAATATTTTTGCATCTACAGACTGTAGGTCTTAATCTAGAGAATTGATTCTTATATCCTTGTAGGAAATTACCCCTGGATGATCTTGAAAGGCCAAATGACCGGTTTGATAGGTCCCAAATCCATCGATATTGGCAAATTTGCTTTGGGCAATGAGTTTATCCCACTGTGGCCCATATAATGCAAAACGGAGAATTTCTACATCATTATGAATCACCACAGCTTGATTTTTATCATAATTGACTTTGATATGAAAACTATTCCATTGACCTGATTCTTTAGTCACTATAGTATTAGGAGCAATTAAGCCATAAAGAGCTCCAGCCGTATGCTTTTGATTGGCTTGATCGCCTATGTATACAGCAGGATCAAGGACTTGGATTTCAGGCCCAGACTCATATGGATGTTCAAATTTTTCGTCTAAACTAACTCCCCACATAAAACCACTATTTCCTTTGGGAGATACTTTCCAATCAAATTTTATTTCGAAATTTCGATAAGTAGCATCCGAAATTAGACTTTTATTGCCTTTTCCAGTGGCTTCTTCGGAGTTATATGTCAACACCCCATTTTCAATAGACCAACCAGATTTTCTATTATCTTGATTTCTAAAAATTTGCCAACCATCAAAAGAATCGTCAACAAATTGTTTTTCCCAATCTTGTGCCATTGAAAAGCTACTTATTACTATGGCATGAATCAAAGAAATAAAATAAATTTTCATTATAATAAATTATTTATCAAAATTAAAGAAATATAGCCTTTTTCAATAGCAGTTATTACTGAATAGAAATACTTGATCTAAAACCAAAAAATAAGGGAAAAATACTTGACATATGTACAATAGAACTATGTTCAACAATTTGGTGAACAGTAACCACCCCAATCAATCGTTTGACTAAGGAAGACAACTAAAGTTTCATTTAGATGTTTCAAAAACCAAATCGAGAATAGAGGTCCCCATTGGAAGTACTTATCAATCAATAACATCCCAATAAATCCATGACCAAAGAACGAAGGTTCATCACACAATGGGATGGAGATAACGAAAACATAATCGTGTTAAATAGGTCAAGACAGAGATATTATTAAGCCGATAATCCATAGATAAAGACCGACATGAGAGAAAATTGAAAACCACATTGTATCAAGTTGGTAAAGAAATCCGAACGCGTAGTAGGCGTATATATCAACAATGATGGACTTTTAAACATGGGATGCTTGCTACAAACGAGGAGGTCTATCTAATCATATTAAAAGATGAACTAAGCATGAGAATGACAAGGACAACCGAGAGTGGATTACATATCGAAAATCCGTCGATAAGCGACTATTCATTACCCAATAGCGGATGCGTCGTTTTGGTTATTTTAAAACAGATTGAATGATTGGAATCAAAACAAGATCTCCCTTAACACTATTGCCGGGTTGCATCCAAATAAATCACAAAACGGTCTAGTAAAGAAGTCAAGTTTTTCGTCAAATCTATCATGGAACATGTCAAAAAATGGCTCCCATTAGATGAAGATTATGATCTTTGATCATGGATTGACATTTGGCAAGCACAATCTCATCAAGAAGCCTAGGCACTAATCGTTTTTTAGCAGACTCCATACCTCAGAAAAAGCTACTATCGAAACCCGCATTGGATTGTGCCATAAAGTTGTTGGTTTACTAATCCTTACTTGAAAAAAATCAAAAAAAGGAAGAGTTTTTTATAAAATTTTTTATTGGAAGGGATAATTTTTACCTTTGTAAAAAACTCTATCGAATTCTTATTGAAGAACACTAAACTCGATGAATTAACTCCCGTGCTAATTTATGCTCTAGATTATCTTATCTTTTTATTCCCTATTATCATATGGCACGATACTCCAAAATTATTCCACATGCATCGGAATCAGAATTAAAACAAATTCAAAAAAAATCAATCATTTTTGGCGAGTTCAGCAAATCCGAGTGATTATCAGTGCCCATCGAAAAAATCAACCAACCAAACAGTTGGCAACTTATAGTTCTCTTTCAGAACATCGCATCACCCAGTTGCTAGGGGATTATAATGAGTATGGCATTAAACTATTTGAAAGCATAGGGGAGGAAGGTCGAAAATATGGCTATCTTCTGATAGAAGAAAAAAAGGCCTTTTTAAAAGAATTTTGGCAAAAAGCCATTTTAGGTCGCACCACCACGGCTTTCATCCAAGCTGCTTTTGGGGAAAGAATCGGTAAGAAAGTGGCTAAGAACATGGTTTATCGCTTGCTGAATCGACATGGCTGGCAAAAAGTAGTTCTCCGTTCATATCATCCCAAAGAAGATTCACAAATTAAAGGGGTCTTTAAAAACCCTATCCGCAGGATGAGGGGTGCTTTGGAAGAATCAACAGTCCTCAGAATCCCTGGCATCTCCATAAGGAGCGACCTCGGTTGGCTAGATGAGTGCTGTGCCAATATAGATGATGACACTTTTGTTTGCTCTAAAATGCAAAGATTACTTCTCTCATCTGGCCACATGCCATTATCCAAATGATGAATCTATTGTTAGAAGGGGATCCATGGATTTCAAAGCATATCACATCATCATGTAGATTAAGCTTCATGGCAACAACTCCTTGAATTAGAAATTCTAAAGAATATCGTCTTGGTTGAACCCTCTTATCACCCCGAAATCAATTTAGTGAATCCGATATGGACTGAACTACGAGAAAAGTTTCTTGGCAGTAGCAAACTGCTTGAAATTCTCGATGATTTATTCTTTCAGTTAGCCTATGGATTAAAAGAAATATCACAAAAGGGAGAAGAAAAATTGAGATTAATGAACTTTTTCCCAAGACATTAAAACAGTAATATAAAACCCTATTTTAGTATTCAACCAACCCATGATTTGTTTGTTCTATAGGGGTCTATGCCGGTATGTGATATTTATTGTGTTGATGTTCTTTTCATGTGCGGAAGACCCAGTCCCTATAACAGATACTCCCTTAGTTTATACTATCGCCACGGCATCTAGTGTGGGAGGAGGCATTACGCCTTCCCAAACCATCGAAAAGGGCAAAACAGTCTCTATCACGGCTCTGCCCAATGAGCATTATCAATTCAAAGCATGGGATAGCAATTGCGGACAGTTTAATGACCAAGAAGCCACCATCCGCTTTGAGGTCACCGAGCATTGTTTGATTACGGCGGTCTTTGAAAAGATCTATTATAAGATGACTGCCACTGCTGGAGAAGGTGGTTCTATTCAAGGGCTTTCAACCAATGGATATCCCCAAGGACAAGCCATCACCTTGACGGCCATTCACGAAAAACACTATGTCTTTAGTCAATGGGATATTGAAGCGGCTCCTGGTCATGCGTGTCCTAGCATTTCTAATCCCCAAACCCCCATCATTCGTTTTATCGTCCAAGGCCCTTGTGGCTTGAAGGCCACCTTTCTAAAAGTTCCCCGCACCACCATCACCACCTCGGTGAGCCAAGGAGGCCAGATTACTGAAACCCAAATCGTAGAACATGGCCAAGCGGTGAGCATTACTGTTGCATTAGAAGAGGACTATACTTTCAAAGCATGGAGCGGCACTTGCGGGGAGTTTAATCCTTTGGAAACCACCATCACCTTCACGGCTACCAAAGATTGTGAGATTTCAGCGATTGTAGAACAGAAGACCTATACCATCACCGCTTTGGCCTCCGAAGGGGGGTCGATCATGGCTCCATTGGTCATTGAAAAAACCAAAGGCCAAACCGTTTCGTTTATGGCCGTGGCCGATCAACACCATGAATTTGCTCAATGGAAAACCGATCCCTCCTCGGATTGTCCTGATTTGCTAGAGCCCATGAAGGCAACGATTTCATTTGAAGTGATAGGAAACTGTGTTTTAGAGGCGGTCTTTCTAAAAGCTTCTCGCACCATCATCACATCGGTCAATAAAGGGGGCACCATCACCCCCACCAAAAAGATTCCACATGGTCAATCGGTAAGCATTACCGTGAGTATCGATGAGGGTTATCGGTTCCAAGCCTGGACGAGCGACTGTGGGGATTTTAGTAGTCACCGAGCGACCACTATCACCTTCATGGCCACCAAAGATTGTCAAGTGACCGCTATGCTTGAAGAAGAACCCCTCCCAGTGGATGATTGCTCAAACCCCTTGGAAATAGCTCCCAATGGCCATACCCTCCGGGTCAAGCCCGCTTGTGAAAGCCATCGGACCACTTTGGTGGGACAGATAGTGACCTTCCATGGGGTGGACTATACCATCGTGGATAATGAGAAGATCAAAGAGCAAAGAAATCAAGGCCGATCGATGGCCCATATCGTGACCACCTTTGTAACCGATATGAGGGGTTTATTTTCTAGGAATCAGGGCTGCGATGAACATAATAAGAATTGTCAATTCATCAATAGTACCTTCAATGACAACATCAGTACCTGGGATGTGAGTCAAGTCACCACCATGGATTTGATGTTTTCGGGGGCTCAAGCATTTAATCAAGATATTGGCCACTGGGATGTGAGTAGTGTAACGTCAATGAAATCAATGTTCGGTGTGGCTACTGTGTTTGATCAAGACATCAGCAAATGGGATGTGAGTAAAGTAACGGATATGAATCATATGTTTGTTGATGCTCGTGCGTTCGATCAAGACCTTAGTCGTTGGAATGTGAGTAGTGTCACCATCATGAGCTCAATGTTTCATAGTGCTTGGGCGTTCAATCAGAACATTAGTGGTTGGAATACCATGAGCGTCAAGGATATGACCTATATGTTTATGGATGCTATTGCTTTCAATCAAGACCTAAGTGGTTGGAACGTGAATAATGTTACCAATTGCTCATCATTTTCTAATGTATCAGCCTTCACCAAACGCCCTCTATTTAGCAATTGCAATCCATAATTTGATTAATAAATCGCCACGATTTTTAGGTTTTTTAAAAATTTTGAATTCAAAGCTAGATGAAATCAACATGGAATCACCGAGTTGTACTTATAATGGATATCATTTTGCTAGAGGACTCCATAAAATCAAACAAGGGAAAACGCTCATAGCGTAATGGGATAACTGCAAGTGACTTCTATCAATAAAAATCTATCATATTGACCAACCTTAATGGTTCGAGATAATAAAAAAAGATGGCAATCCAATATATAATACGATAATGGATCACCACCTTTAAATCAATTCAATTTTTATTGAATCCTCACACAGCTATGGCAAGTTTGGTTTGATTTGCCAAATTATCAGATACGGGACATCGGTCTTTGACAATGGTTAACCATTTGTCAAGAAGCTCAGGACTAGCATCTGATTCAACATCTAAATGCACAGTGATATCAGTAAATCCAGCCCTTTCGGATGAATCGCCATTGACAAAGCGATTTGGATTTAAGTTTCCATCCACCTTGATTTTAAGAGATTTCAAATTGATATCTAGTTCTTGTGCAATGTGATGTGCCACAATGTTGACACAACCTCCTAAAGCGGCTAAAGTATATTCAACCGGACAAGGATTATTTGATTCAACGGACTCACTAACGGGCGGTTGATCGATGGTTATTTGGAAGTCTCTGGCCTTTCCTACAAATCTAGAAATACCTTGACTTTCGCCTGAAAAAGAAAATTGTACTGTACTCATTTTTAAATATTTTTTTTGTGAATAATTAATAAATAAAAAACTCCTTTGGTTTTAGCTACTACCAAAGGAGTTCAAAATATATTTATTTTTAATTCAGACAGTAGCAACGACACAGATAAGAACACATGCAGAACATAGTGCACATCATTACGAAAAAAGACTTAGCAATCATGGTCATTACCACCCTATTAGAGGTAGGTTTTCTAAAACGAGGGCAAATTTATAGTAATCGAAGTTTTAAAAAGCAGTTTTTTAATTTTTAATGAGGATTAAAATTAAATTACATTCAAAAGCGATCCTATTGCTAAGCAACCCTTGTTTTACAACAATGAATTCAGTTCTAAAAAACGGTTGTCATAATGACAGTTGGTATGATCTACAGAGACTTTAGTATTAAAGTCTGAAATGATAATCTTGAACGATGATAACAATGGGGAATGGAGACAAAAGAGATGAAATCGACAAGGGATCTGTTTGTTGTTCGCAGAAGCAAAAGAAAAAAGTCTAAAAAGCAACTTAACGAATAAAGGTAGGATTTAATTGATTTTTAGATTCTTTTGGACTATAGTTATAACCTTCAGCATTGAATTGTAATATATAGTCTAAATCAGGATGTTCTATTTCTGAAAGATATCTTGCCATCAATCCCCTAGCTTTTTTTGCAAAAAATTGGATGACTTTTAGCTGACCATTTTTATAATCTTTGAAAATGGGCGTTATGAGAGTCCCATTGAGTTTTTTAAAATCAATCACTTTTGCATATTCATTACTCGATAGATTCACTAGTAAATCACGTTCAGAAATCTCTTTAGCAAGTTTTGGAGTGATTTTATTTTTCCAAAACGCATATAAATTTGGGTGACGTCCGATTCGAATTTTAGTCCCCATTTCCAATCGATAAGGGAGAATCAAATCCAAAGGTCGTAATACACCATATAATCCCGAAAGGATAATCAATTTGGATTGCAATCGATTGATTTGCTCTCGAGTCAAAGTCAAACTGTCCACCCCTCGATAGACATCACCCGTAAAGGCAAAAAGCGCTTGTTTGGCTTGGCCATTTTTATTGGGCCAAACAAATGCTTGATTACGTCGGTAGTTCAAATAGGCTAAATCATCTGAAATATTGAGCAATTTAGCGAGCGATTGAATGGATTTCTTTTTTAAGACACTACTTATGCGGATAATTTCATCTTCAAAGTGGGGCTGTGTGGAGTCTTTGATGGGAGACTGGGATTCAAAGTCTAATGATTTAGCCGGAGAAATAAAAATCCTCATCAGTCATGCATGATTATAACAAAATTATAAAATCCATGTTGTGTCAACATTAAATAAAGCAATTAATCTTGAGACGCATAATTTTTCCATCGGTGAATCAAAGCTTGGAACTGATGAGGGAGCTTCGATTCAAAAAGCATTTGATCTCCGGTTTTTGGATGAATAAAACCCAAAGTTTTGGCGTGAAGAGCTTGTCCAGGTAAGATTTTGAAGCAATGGTGGATAAATTGTTTATACTTTGTTGTAGCAATCCCTTTAATGAGTTGGTTTCCACCATATCTTGGATCATTGAATAAAGGATGTCCCAAATATTTTAAATGCACCCTGATTTGGTGTGTACGACCTGTTTCTAGTTTACAAGATATCAAAGTTGTGTATCCAAATCGCTGTAAAACTTCAAAATGTGTAATGGCTTTTTTTCCTAACTCTGTCGAACCAAATGTGGTCATTTGCAAGCGGTTATGAGGATTTCGACCAATTGGAGCATCGATGGTTCCATTTTCAGCCTTTAAATTGCCCCAGACCAAGGCAATGTATTCTTTGTCAACAGTTCTTTCTTTGAATTGTTTAGATAGATGATCTAGTGAAGATTCTGTTTTTGCGATAACTAATAACCCGCTAGTATCCTTATCTAATCGATGAACAAGTCCTGGTTTATTGTCTGAGTTTAGGGGTAAGCCTTTAAAATGGTAGATTAATCCATTTAAAAGCGTTCCTTTATAGTTTCCATGTCCTGGATGAACCACCATCCCTAAAGATTTGTTAATAACAATGATGGATTGATCTTCATAAACAATATCTAGAAAGATTTTTTCGGCTTTGAGAATATGTTGGTATTGGGGAAAGTTTAAAAGGACTTTAATTTCATCATTGGGTTTAACACGATAGTTGGGCTTGACTTGATATTGATTGACTTGAATATGTCCTTCTTTTAGCGCATTTTGAATCCGATTTCGAGTGATATCAGGGATTTTATCCAATAAAAACTTATCTATTCGGTATGGACTTTGACCTTTATCAACAGTAAAAGCGAAGTGTTCGTAGAGTTTTTGATTTTCGAAAACAATATCATTGTCTTCCATTGCCTAAAACTAAATCGATTGCAGATCCTTTAGGTAGACGAAATCCTGATTGCACCTCTTTTCCTTGAAAATTAACTTTGAGAATCATGTCTTTACCAATATCTTGAATGTATGTGGTATCACCTATTAATAATCCACTAGCACTGATTATACTTTTGGCATTTCTTAGGGTTACTTGAACCAATTCAGGCAGAACCACTAGTGGTTGACTAGAACGATTGATTGTCAGATAAATCAATCGATTTCTTTTTACCTTACTGTTCGCTTTAGGAACTTGATCGATGACTGAAAAGGGAGGAAGATGTTGAAAAAATTGAGAAGAATCAATGACTTGAAAACGCAACTCTTGACTTTTTAATTCTTGAACAGCTTGATTGAGTGACAAACCATTTAATGAGGGGACTAACTGATGTTCATTGTGTCTTGTGTATTGTTTTAAGCTATAGTTAATTCCCCAAGAGAGGATAGCAATTATTACTCCCATCATTAAAATATGTCGAAGTAATAAAATGGCAACACGTTTGAACATGAACCTTGAATTTAGACAAAGTTAAATGAATTATCCACCTTTTCAAATCGATTACTTTTGAACCCATGAGATCAAAAAATAAACAAAATGTCGCTATTTTTTATGGTGGCTATGGACCTGAATTTGATATCTCTCTTCAAAGTGCTCAATTTATTCAATCTCTATTGGCCCCAATGGGTTGGAAATTATACCTAGTAGAAGTTTCTAAAAGTGGCTATCGCGCATTTGATTTACAAAAGAATTTATTGGATTTTCTATCGATAGATTTCACCATCATTGAAAAATCAGAAAAGCATAAGATTGATGTGGCTTTCAATGCTATACACGGTCCTCCAGGAGAGGATGGAGAACTTGCCAAACTTTTTGAAAAACATCAAATACCTCATACTTCTTGTAATTCAGAAGTAGCCCAACTAACATTTGATAAACATCGATGTCTTTCGCGACTAGAACGAATCGGTATTAATCGGCCTAAATATCTTTTCTCAGATAAATTAGATGTGTCGACATTTGATTTAGTCGGCCAAAAAGTTGGATATCCCTGTTTTGTAAAGCCTGCTAGATCTGGAAGTAGTTTTGGAATCAGCAAAGTTGAACATAAACTTCAATTAATACAAGCACTTAAACATGCTAGCGTTTTAGACAGACGAATATTAATTGAAAAAGCCATAGAAGGAACCGAAGTATCGGTCGGGATGGTTCCATGGAAAAATAAAACAGTAGTATTACCAATGACTGAATTAGTTTCTCAGAATCCATTTTTTGATTATGAAGCTAAATACTTAGGAAAATCAGATGAAATCACGCCGGCAAGAATATCCAAACAAAAGAAAAATGAGCTTGAAACGATTGCCAAGAAAATATATTCATATTTGGGTTTAAAAGGAGCAACAAGAAGTGAATTTATTGTGCAACAAGAAAAAATTTATCTTCTAGAGGTCAATACAGTTCCGGGATTTACTAGTGTTAGTATTCTTCCACAGCAGCTTCAATCAGCAGGAATTGATTTAATAGAATTTTTTGGTGATTTGGTGGGACGTGCCATCGAATAATTGAGTTATCTTTGGGTATGCACCGAGCTGTTTTTCCTGGTTCTTTTGATCCACTGACCTTGGGCCATCAAGATATCATCAATCGTGCCTTACCACATTTTGAAGAAATTGTCATCGCAGTAGGAACCAATATCGATAAGGAGTATATGTTTTCTATAGAAAAAAGAATGTCATTTATTAAAAAAAATTACCAGGATTGCAATAAAGTTATAGTAAAAGATTTTCAAGGAATGACCGTTGACTTTTGCAAATCAATAAAAGCTAGTATCATCATTAGAGGACTTCGAAATCCAGCAGACTTTGAATTTGAAAAATCTGTTGCTCAAATAAATCGTAAACTATCAGGGATTGATACATTGTTTTTACTCACGGATCTATCCACATCTTTTATCAGTAGTAGTATGGTAAGAGACATTATTCTCAATGGAGGAGATTATACCTTGTTAGTTCCCGATGTAGTTCGAATTTCTAAAAGTAACGCATAATTCTACTAAGGTTTTTATCAATCTATATCATGAAAAGTCGTTATTTATCTTTAATGTAAAGATTGGATGAGGCGAGCTATGTTTTTGTACATTTTATCTTCAGTAATTTTTAATATTTCTGATTTTGACTTCCATTGAACTTCAGTTATTTGTTCTTTAGTCTCAGGAATTAGTGGTCCTTGAAATTTAGTTTTCATGTGGTACCAATACACCACTTTTAAAAACGGTTTTCCATTGTCTTGATAGATGTATCGACTGATGGTGATGAGGTCTTTTACTTTTAAATTTATTACACCCGTTTCTTCTTGAACCTCTCTACGAGCTGCTTGCATTGGTGTTTCTTTAGCATCGATTTTCCCCTTGGGTAGATCCCATTTATTTCTGCGATAGATTAATAATAGATTATTCTGGTTGTCATGGACTAGTCCACCGGCAGCATAAACGATTGAAAATGTTTTTTCAAAACGAGAAACTAGAGCACTTAGATTTTTATCATAAATATTTAATTCATCAGCATCTATTGCATCGATAAAAGATTCAAGTTTGTTGAGTTTGATGAACTTTGCCTTGATGCTAATCCGATTGGTCTTCGATTTCTTTTTTTTAGGCGTTAAAGAAACTAACACTCTGTCAAAGCAGACGATGTACTTTTGAGTATGGTTTTGAATCAAAAAATTGCGAGACAAGTTGCTAAAATGCTCTTGCAAATAAATGCAATCCAGTTGAATTTAAAACAACCATTTGTATGGACTAGTGGATTAAAATCCCCCATCTACTGTAATAACCGACTGATTTTATCGTATCCTAATATCCGATCTAAAATGATTTTATGGTTGGCGCAAGCAATCCAAAAGAAATATAAAAACCAACCATATCATATTGCTGGAGTAGCTACCGGTGCCATAGGAATTGGTAGTTTGATAGCCCACCACCTAAATAAACCCTATTTTAACTTGTATTCAGATCATTCCCCCAAGATAAAACCCCATAAAAAAACTAATCTGATTATCATTGAAGATTTAGTCAGTACTGGTAAAAGCAGTCTTGGGGTTGTCCAAGAGATTGATTCGGATTCCTATGGGGTTGGTGATATGTTTTGCCTTTTTACCTATGGATTTGAAAGCATGTACCTTAGATTCCAAGAACAAAATATCAAACTTCATGCTTTGTGCGATTATTCTCATTTGGTTACTTATGCTCAAGATATCAATAAAATCAATCAATCTCAATTGGAAAAGTTAAGTCTATGGAAAAAAACCCCAATCAATTGGTTTTGAAAGCATTTTTTAGCTAAGGGATAATTTTTACTTGATGATGGGGATAAACAACTTTTTGAAGGTTAGCGAGTTCAATCAGAAGATGACCTTCAATATTCAAACCGTAAACTCTCCCGCGCATTGATTGTCCATTGAGCATTAGGGTTTTGAAATGGGTTCGAGACCATAGATTATTGGAAAAATCTTCTAGTATTGAATCTATATGCCCTGCTTGATAACGCACATAGAAATGATGGAACCGTATTAAAAAATGATGTAAGATATCTTCTAATTCAAATGATTTTCCAGTTACCATTTGCATTGAGGTCATTGGGATCCCTTGATAGCTCTGTTTGTTGTTAACATTAATCCCAATGCCAATGATGGACTCTATTTTTTGAGAAGATTCAATTATATTTTCAATCAATATGCCTGCTATTTTGCAATTATCTGCCATAATGTCATTACTCCATTTGATTTTTGGATCATCTATTCCAAATGCATTTAAAGTTTCTATAGTTGTTAAGGAAGCAAGTACATTGATGATAAAGTGTTGCGAAGGAGAAATGGATAAAAACGTTTGATAGATACTAAATGTAAGACTATGATTTGGGGTTGATAGCCAGGTTTTATTGGCTTGTCCTCTACCCTTGGTCTGATCCAATGCCCAGACTACACAAGGATTGATGGCTTTATTATTTAACACCGTTTTTTTAAGGTAGTCATTGGTAGAAGTTGTGGCACGGAGTTTGATTAACTGAAAGCGTTCCATTGAATAGCAAATATCGAAGAAAGTAAACATCGAAAATATTTGGTCAAGAGATGAATGACCAAAAATTGATTCATAAAAGCGAACTAGTTTCGACAATATTTGAAGCCATTGATGAAATCAAGGGTCTAGATGTTATACTTTTGGACTTTCTAAAAATTGAAAATGCTCCGTGTCGTTATTTTGTCATTTGTGATGGTACATCGACAACTCATGTTCGAGCGATTGAAATGGCAATATACAGACGGTGTAAAAAAAAACTCAATCAACGTCCTTACGATGTTGAGGGTCGAGAAAACGCACAATGGGTATTGATGGATTATATCGATGTGGTGGTACATGTGTTTCAAAAAGAAATAAGAGAGTTTTATGATATTGAAGGACTTTGGGGTGATGCAAAAAGCACCACTTTAGCGTCTAGTTTATAGTATGGATAAAAAACAAAATAAAAAACCAACTCAAAAACCCAATAGACCCAAACCAAGTGTGTATTGGTTTTATGGAGTGATTTTAGCGATTCTATTAGGGATAGGATTGTTTGGCAATAGTTCCAATTGGCAAAATTTATCAAAAATTGATATTTCCACATTTGAAAGATATCTCAACGCTGGTGATGTTGGTGAAGTGAATATCATAAGAAATAAATCAAGAGTTAATGTAACACTAACCCTCGATGCACTCAATAAGAGTGAGCATTTACATTTAAAAAACAAAGGGATTTTTGGTGATAAAAGCAAAGGACCGCATTATGAATTTGAAGTGGGAAGCCTTGAACGATTTGAAGAAAAACTAGAGCTTGCACGAGACAATGGCATACAATTCAAAATGCAATTCAGTACGGTTGAAACTCGTTGGTATTCCTATTTTTTAAATTTTCTTCCATTTATCATTTTTATCATCATATGGATTTATATCTTGCGTCGAATGTCTTCTTCTTCAGGAGGGAGTCCAGCCTCACATCTATTTAATATCGGTCGATCTAAAGCTCGTCTTTTTGATCAAAATACAGAAGTCAAAACATCTTTTAAAGATGTTGCCGGTTTAGAAGGAGCTAAAGAAGAAGTTCAAGAAATCGTTGATTTTCTTAAAAATCCAAGTAAATACACAGCTCTTGGAGGAAAAATTCCTAAAGGAGCGTTATTAATTGGAGCGCCAGGTACAGGAAAAACATTACTTGCTAAAGCTGTAGCAGGTGAAGCAAAAGTTCCTTTTTTTTCGCTTTCAGGTTCAGATTTTGTTGAAATGTTTGTTGGCGTTGGAGCTTCTAGGGTGCGTGATTTGTTCAGTAAAGCCAAAGAAAAATCACCTTCTATTATTTTTATTGATGAAATCGATGCTATCGGTCGGGCAAGAGGTAGAAACTCTATTACCGGAACCAATGATGAACGTGAAAACACGCTCAATCAGTTGCTCACAGAAATGGATGGGTTTGATACCGATACGAATGTTATTGTTTTAGCGGCCACCAATCGATCAGATGTACTTGATAAAGCCTTGATGCGAGCTGGTCGTTTTGACCGGCAAATCTTTGTGGATTTACCTGATTTGCGCGAGCGTAAGGAAATTTTCAAAGTTCATCTGAAGCCTATCAAAGTCAAAGAAGATTTAGATCTTGACTTTTTATCTAGACAAACCCCCGGATTTTCAGGAGCCGATATTGCCAATGTATGTAATGAAGCGGCCCTAATTGCTGCGCGTAAGAAAAGTAAATCCGTTGGAAAGCAAGATTTTTTAGATGCTGTGGATCGTATTGTCGGTGGCTTAGAAAAGAAAAATAAAATCATTACTCAAGAAGAAAAAAAGACCATTGCCTATCATGAATCTGGTCATGCCATAGTCAGTTGGTTACTAGAGTTTGCAGCTCCTCTTGTCAAAGTGACGATTGTTCCTAGAGGACAATCATTGGGGGCGGCTTGGTATTTACCTGAAGAAAGACAAATTGTGCATACCGACCAAATCTTAGATGAAATGTGCGCTGCTTTAGGTGGACGTGCTGCGGAAGATATTGTGTTTAATAAAATCTCGACGGGGGCATTAAGTGATTTACAAAAAGTAACTTCTCAAGCTAGAGCCATTGTTTCTGTCTATGGAATGAATTCAGCTGTGGGAAACATCACGTATTACGATCCTCAAACCCAAACCGATTATAATTTCACTAAACCATATTCAGAAGAAACAGCCCGAATCATCGATAAAGAAATTTCCAAAATTGTTGAAAAACAATATCAAAGAGCCAAACAAATACTTTCGAAGTATCGAGAAAAATTATCTCAATTGGCGGCTCGTTTGCTTGAAAAAGAAGTGATCTTCAAAGATGATTTAGAGTATATTTTAGGCAAAAGGCCTCATATGACTCAAGAAGAAAAAATTGAAGCTCAAAAAAAAGAAGAAAAGCGAAAAAAGTCAAATGGGCTAGCAACTTCTAAATCCAAGGTAAAAAAAGAGAGCCTCAAAAAGTAGAAGAATAGTCCAAAGCTTTTTTTAAACTGAACCAAAAGTTTTCTTTGACTGAGGTCAACGATTTGTTCCCATTAGATTCTGAAATTTTAAACTCTATCCACCGATTTCCAAACAATGGTTCTATGGGAAGCCGCTCATAAAAGTGAAAAACCAAGTGTCTATGGAATACATCAGTATGAGCCAATTGACATAGTTTATGGATTCTTGAATCAGAAGAAAATCAAGACAAAATAAGAGATTATGAGAAATGAATTCATGATTGTTCTTGAGGAGGTGTCAGAAAAAACTCGAGTATATTTCCTATGTTTTAGAAATACCTAATGAAGTTAAAATGATTTTTCAATCTATATCAAAAGTTGAAGAAAATACGATTCCCAATTTAATACAGAAGTTGATATATTGCATCGACTGCAATAATTTATGGATCCTGCTTTTGAACAATACAAAGCATTTTAGTGGTTTGTTGGGAATATCAAATTGAAGATTAGAAAATTGGCCGCCATATGAAAAGCACTTCCAAAGTAAATAAATGATTAAGAGTAAACTTCCCCGTTAACTAAACTTGGTCTAAGTCGGGAAGATTAAGGGTTTAAAAATTTTCCATAGTAAAACAGAATAATAGATAGACATGAAACAACCATCAATAGTTATTTTTATTAAAGTTTCATAAAGTCCTACTTTAGTAAAAATCTCAAAATACAACCATAATCTCATTTTGTGATTAATAATCGAGTTTTATGATAGACCATGGTAATTAGCTATCTATGAGAAAATTATTGACGAGAAGTGTTTTTGGTCTGATCTATGGACTGATAATTTCGGGCTCTTTATTATTGTCTGACATTGCCTTTGCCTTTATAGTTTTGATGCTTGGAACGTTTGCCTTAACTGAGTTCCACAAACTAATTGACTATTTTTCTGTTCTTCCAGCTGGTGGATTGGCCATTGTATTATACTTTGATTATATCAATCAAATAAAGCCATCAACCATAGAGATTATTTTGATATTAATCTTATTGGTTCATCTTGGATTATTCTTTTTTTTGTTGCGTGGGAAGAGTTTTAAATTCTTTCCATTACTTAAGTTATTAATCAGTACTTTTTATGTTGCAGCTCCTTGTTTTTTATTGTTTTTAACCACCGATTTGAATCAAAAACTAGGATCTTTATTGACCCTTTCTTTTTTAATGTTGGTTTGGATTAATGACTCTGCAGCCTATTTGATTGGTTCCACTTTTGGAAAAAGAAAATTATCGGTTCATATTTCTCCTAATAAAACTTGGGAAGGAACGATAGGGGGATTTACTTTAACTGTTTTGACTGGACTTGTAGTGTATCATTTTCAATCTGAATATCCCCTTTGGTTTGTGCTAATTACCGCTGTCATCATTTCTGTGTTGGCGACTCTCGGAGATTTAATCGCTTCTAAGTTTAAACGCTTGGCTGAAGTCAAGGACAGCGGCAATATATTACCTGGTCATGGCGGCATTTATGATCGAATGGATAGCACCTTATTTAGTATCACTTATGTGTATTTGATTTTGATGATTTGATGATGTTTCATAAAGAAGGGCAATGGACTATCCTTTGGAGTTTTTTGATCATAACTAGCGTCGTGCTATTGATTGAAAATATGGTTATTAATTATTGGGTTGAATTATCTATTCAACTACCTCTATTGATATTATTAGGTCTCATTCTTTGGTTTTTTAGAAATCCAAAACGACCACTTCCTACTCTTGAACCGAATCAAATCATTGCTCCTTGTGATGGAAAAGTAATAGCCATTCAAAACGTTTTAGAGTCTCAATATTTCAACCAACAGCGCATACAAATCTCGATTTTTTTATCCCCATTCAATGTGCATGTGACGCGTTATCCCATTGGTGGAAAAATCATCTATTCAAAATATCATAGGGGGGAATACCTGGTGGCATGGCATCCAAAGTCATCGTTTGAAAATGAACGAACCGCAGTGGTTATAGAAAATCAAGCTTTAGGAAAAATTCTTTATTGTCAAATTGCTGGATTCGTAGCTCGTCGGATTATCAATTATGCCCGAGTCAATCAACAAGTGATTCAAGGGACTGATTCAGGCTTCATTAAGTTCGGTTCCCGAGTTGATCTTTATTTACCTTTAGATGTTGATTTGAATGTAAAAGTTGGTCAAACGGTAAAAGGGAACATCCACATTATAGCTAAAAAACAAGCGGGTGTATGAGTATTGGACCTCTTTATTCTTCAACCGTTACAAAATTGAATATACAGCCCCATGATTTTTATGTATGAATTGTAGATTGAGCTTCAGAATTGATAGGGTGTTACCAATCTTAACCAAAAGAAAGTTCTTGACCCCGACAATTATACAATTCAAATTTAGGGTAACGTTTTTGAGATAGTAAAAAATCTTTTTGATTGTTTGTACTAATGTATGTTTCTTTCTACGGCAGAGGTAACGATTGATAAATCAAAATGATCAACATCTTTTTTGTGAATACCGGAAAGAATAGCATCATAATACAATTTATTGTAAATGTTCGGGGCTTGTGTTTATCAAGTCTAAAATAATTGAACTAAAAATAGAATCAACTGGCGTGATGGCAACCCCAATCCAAAGACTTAAGATACGAAATATTATCAACTTTAATCTTGTTTCAGCCCATTCGGAAACCGTGTCAATCCACCGTGGTGGTAAAAGCATTATCAAAATAAGAATTTAAAAAATTATAGATGAATAAGTGATCCGTAGATCAAGTAGACTCTACTTTTTCAATGAGTTTGAATTTCTTTTTAGTGTTTGATGATTTATGGGTTTTAAATATCCTTACTTTTGGGATTTATGTATTTAGTTATACACTTTGGCATAATAATAGTATGTTTTTTAATGTAAAATTTTGAAATGAATAATTTAGATCTAACTAAAAGTAAAACTAATTCCTTAATAGAAATTTTTGATTTATTTAAAACAGAAGAATATGCTCAAAAGTATTTGGAAAAATTAAGGTGGGAAGATAACATTAGGTGTCCTAGGTGTCATTCTTGTAAAGTGAATCCGTTAGAGAATCAAAGACCAATGCCTTATTTCTGTAATCAATGTAGAAAATATTTCAGTGTAAGAACTAGAACCATCATGGAAGAGTCTAGAATTTCTTTGAGAAAATGGATGATGGCTTTATACTTATTTAAAAACACACCAAAAGGAATTTCTTCGACAAAACTTGGGAAGTATTTAGGAATACAACAACGATCAGCTTGGTTTCTACTCCATCGTATCAGAGAAGCTACAAAACAACCAATGAATCAGCTTTCAAGAACGGTTGAAGTGGACGAGACGTATATTGGGGGCAAAAGAGCCAATATGTCGAAATATCGTCGCATGCAGTTCTATCATTTAGGACGAGGGAGTGTGGGTAAATTTCCCGTAGTGGGTGCATTGAACCGAGAAACTAATCAGGTGATCGCCAAAGTGGTGGAACATACAGACAAAGAAACCCTCCATGAATTTATTAATCAACAGACGACATCGGATGCGGTGATCTATACGGATGAAGCCCGATGTTATCATGGATTGAATCGAACATATGGTGTTGTTTGTCATAGCCTACGAGCATTTGTTGATGGGGAGATTCATACCAATGGAATCGAGTCTTTCTGGGCCAGGGTGAAACGTGCTTATAAAGGTACTCATCATTGGTGGAGTCAAAAGCACTTACAACGTTATATCCATGAGTTAGTTTGGAAACACAATATCCGTGAAAAAGAGGTTATTGAACAAATTGGATTGATTATTGAAAACCTTCCTAAAAATCCTAAACCGTCTTTTTCGAACCGAAGAAAAAGCAATGAACTCATTCCACCATCGGAAGAAAAACATAGAAACCCAACATCCTTTGATGATTCAGAATAATGCCGTAATACAGACCAAACCAACGAACCACTGCTGGAATATGATGTGAACATTAGAGCGGTCTTGTGATACCATACAAAACGTTCCAATCGAGTAAAGACATCATCAAAGAAAAAAATAGGCGCAAAATCAATAACCGTATAGACGAATCCATAGTCCTAAAGCATTGTGGTGTCTCCAAAAAGATAGATCTCATGTGGCCAAATAAGTGGTGCATCAATCGATGTACGCCATCCCTTTGTTTCTCTTGAAAAAGCAAAGGTCACTTCGTTCATCGGCCTAATGCCAATACTCAAATGATGAGTCTGTTTTCAGAATAAATCGCCAAAGATTTTAAAGACTACCATATCATCAGACTATGTGGATCAAGCATGGCATCAATCCAAAGACTTAAAGAGATCTTAAAGATATCACTTTCATCAAACAAACCGCAATACAGTCCCTAACTCCAACCTACCGAACAAATCTCCTAGTCCGAAAAAATTTATAGACAATACACAATTGGAAATGGTTGATGAATTGAAAAACAACTAGCTAATGGTCTCAAAGAATTTTCTGTATATAGCGACAGATTGAAGGTATTCACTTTTTCCTAATATATTAGAAAAGTAATACAGAATGCCAATTAGTTTCCGTTCTCTATGCATTAGATTATCCTCACTTCTTCTTCTAATTTTATCCCAAAAACCCTATCTACTTCATTTTTGACTCGTTGAGATAACCTTAAAATATCTAGCCCAGTGGCTTTTCCATAATTCACCAATACCAATGCTTGATTTTTATGCACTCCCGCATCACCTTGTCGATACCCTTTTAATTTGACTTTTTCAATTAACCATCCCGCCGGAATTTTAATTCCGACAGAAGTCTTAAAATGCGGGACTTCATCATAGATCAATTTGATTTCAGAAAATTTGGACTGAGAAATGGTAGGATTTTTGAAAAAGCTTCCCGCATTTCCTAGTTTAAGGGAATCGGGTAATTTTCTAGAACGAATTGAGATGACCGCTTTTGCAATAGATTCAATTGTCGGTTTTTGATTTCTCATTTCTTTTTTGAGATTTTCATAAGAATATTCTAGTTGATGATTCTTCATACTCAGTTTTAACCTAACCGACAGTATAATATATCGATTGGGAAATTCTCTTTTGAACATCGAGTTACGGTAGTCAAAACCACATTGTTTCTTAGTAAACCAGACCACGCTTCCACTTTTCAAATCAAATGCTTGACATGATACAAAGACTCTTTTTAGCTCCACGCCATAAGCGCCTATGTTTTGAATTGGAGCCGCCCCGACTTGTCCAGGAATCAGTGCTAAATTTTCAATACCACCAAAATTATTTTTTAAACACCAAAGCACAAATTCATGCCAATTTTCACCTCCTTGTATTTCAACAATAACCTCCTCTGTCGTTTTTGATACCATCTCAACCCCCTTATTGGCCATATGGATTACCAAGCTATCTTCGATGTCTTTGGTAAACAGAATATTACTTCCGCCGCCCAGTATAGTTGTCTTATGGGTCTTATTTTTTTGAAGTACTTCTTGAAGTTGAACTATTGACTCGACATGGGCAAAATAAAATGCCCGATGGTTAATACCAAATGTGTTATATCTTAAGAGAGATTGATTTCTTTGAATCCGAGCCATTAATCATCTAGTTGTGCGATATAGCTCTCTAAGCCCTTTTCAATGATTTGAATGGCTCTTTTTAATTTGTTTTTTTCTAGAACAAAAGCAACTCGAATTTGATTTTTTCCATAGCGATCATCGGAATAGAATCCATAACCCGGAGCCAGCATCACCGTTTGATGATTGTCTGAAAAAGAAGTCAATAAATATTTGGAAAAGTCTTCAGCATCTTTTACAGGAAGCTCTGCCATACAGAAAAATGCTCCCCTAGGAACCACGACCCGAACATTAGGAATCCGGCTCAAAAATTCAACCGTAATGTCTTTTCTTATTCGGTATTTGTCGACAGCATCCATGAGATATTTTTTTGAAGATTGTATTGCTGCTTGACTGATAATCATATCAAGTGTTGGCGGCGATAATCTCAACTGAGCAAATTTTAATACTTGCTTCAAAAATTCATGATTTCTTGAAGCAATACTACCAACACGAGCTCCACAAAGGCTATAACGTTTTGAAACAGAATCAATCATAATGGTATGTTGGGCATACTTAGCCGATGATAAAACAGAATAATGGGATGAACCATCATAAATAAATTCCCGATAGACCTCATCCACAATTAAAAAGAAATCATGTTTTACTGCTAGCTCACACAAGTCAATAATTTCTTGTTTATTACAGACATATCCTGTTGGATTATTAGGGTTGCACAAAACTATAGCTCGAGTTTTATCAGTGATTTTCTCTTCAAAGACTTGGACTGGCAATAATTTAAAATCAGAATCAAATTCAGAAACTATGGGAATCACATCGACATCACAAGATTTGGCAAACCCATTATAGTTGGCATAGAACGGTTCGGGGATGATGACTTGATCTTTTGGATTACAAATCACATTAAAACAAAATACCAAGGCCTCGCTTGATCCAGTGGTTACAATAATATCTTTTGGGCTGAGGTTGATATGGTGATTTTGATAATAAATACACAAGGCTTTTCGATACTCTTCAGTGCCTTCTGATTGCCCATAAGGCAAATAAGTCAACGTATTATTCGTGATTTTTTTTAAGGATTCATCTGGAGCAGAAATATCTGGTTGGCCTATATTCAAGTGAAAAACTTCTAATCCTCGATGTTTTGCATCTATGGCATAATCCACCAATTTTCTAATAGGAGAAAACTCTAATTGCTCGGTTTTATGAGAAAATTTTGGCATGATTTTTTCTTGAGCAAAAGTGAAACATTTTTTGCAACTAAAAGCCTATTTATCCGTCTGAATAGTAGATGAAAAATCATGATATGATGAACTTCGAATGAACGTCTCTATTAGTTTTTAAAACCACCAAACAATAATATATTTCTACAAAGAGTTTATCGATGACAGATACCAACATAAAACGATTTAGAAGCCTTATGGTTTGTTTTATTATGGGGAGTTTTATTCCAATAACGGCTTCTATTGGTATAAATTTTGAGTTTCTTGAAAATAAAAAAAGACAGAGAGTCGATTTTGAACTCATCAATAATTTGATTGTTTTGCCGGTTGAAGTTAATGGACAAAAACTATATTTTTTATTGGATTCGGGAGTCAATACTACCTTGATTTTTAACAACAATCAATTACAAAATCCAAACCTTGATGATGCCAAACAAGTGATGTTACAAGGATTGGGGGATGGAAATCCTATTCTTGCTCATATCACAACTGGAAATACTCTCAAAATCAAACATCTTGTGGCCGAGCAACAAACCATCTTGTTAATCGATGAAACTGAATTTGAATTTGCCAAAAGAATGGGAACACAGATTGATGGAATTCTGGGTTATTCCTTATTTTCAAGTGTATTGATTACGGTCAATTATGAAATCGAGCAAATTAAATTCCAAAAGTTTGGACATAAACCCCAACGCATCTGTCGACGATGTTATGAAATACCAATAGAAATTCATGAGAACAAACCTTATATAGAACTCTCAGGTAAATTAAGTGACCATCTTCCTATTGAAGGTAAATTTTTAGTTGACAGCGGCTCGGGAGATTCTCTTTGGTTATTTCCTGATTCAGAAGCCGTAGACATTATCGAACCGGTCTTTGAAGATTTTTTAGGAAGAGCCATTAATGGCAATATTTTTGGTCAAAGAGGAAAAATACATTCGATAAGCATCGGTGAAAAAATATTCAAAGGAGTAAAGGTGGCCTATCCTAATGAAGACAATTTAAAGCATTTATCTATTTTAGAAGGACGCGTCGGAAGTATTGGAGGAGAAATACTCAGACGTTTTCGTGTAACGTTTGATTACCAAAACAAAAAAATATATTTCAAACCAATCCGTCGTCATCAGCGCCCTTTTTATTATAATATGAGTGGGCTCCAAATACAGCATAATGGAGTCGAACTGATTCGGACGGAACCCACCAATCATCTAAGCTTCAACACCTCTGATGACCCCCAATTTTCAGGTGTAGAAGTGTTTTTACAACCACAATTCCAACTAGCACTGATTCCGATCATTGAAATTTTTGAGGTCCGACCGGAATCTCCTGCAGCTCGAGCAGGCATTCAGCCCGGCGATATTTTAAAACGGATTAATGGGACGCCTATCTCCAGATTAAAAATATCGGATGTCATCCATAAACTGCAAAAGAAACCCGGTCAAAAACTGCGAATCGTGGTGGAACGAAAAAATCGAATGCTAAAATTTAATTTTGTTTTAGAACCTTTATTTGGATGAACTTAAATTATTCTTATTTTGATTGTACTTTTCTAATGCTATTCCACCTAAACTGATACTAAAAACAGCCTAATAAAATACTTAAATCATCAATTTTAGGCAATACACGTTTATACAGAGACAACCTTATTCCAAGAGAGTTATTATTTAATACAAGACAAAAAAATTTACAGAAATCCAAAAGTTTGCATCATAAAGCTATAGAGACAAGAAAGAGAGGGAAAAAGTTCGATTTAGTATCCATCTTTTTTCGCATAAACATGGAAAAACTGAATTAACAGAACAAGTAATCGTATTACTCTTGAAGACCTTGGAGTTTCTGTTTATATTAATTGATTAGATTCAGAAATGCCAGAAAAAAGAATGCTTTTACAGCAAAAAGGATAAAAGAAAAAATCAACAGTTGCGATAAATTCATCTTTTTGGCAACCGAAAGTGCTATTTCTTCGAAATGGTGAAATTGGGAACTAGGCTATAGAGATTATAAAAAGTTCTTCGAGGATATTGTAGTGATGCCAATAACAGAAAAACCTAAACAAGTATATTCAAGTAATAAATATTTAGAGATATATCCAATTATTACTTATAATTACATTTATTCTATTGTTGGTGAATTTTATCTTGAATTTGAAGGTAAAAAACTTGAACTTTCAGATTGGTTAAGATTATAGATTATGGATAACGAGGTATTGCATAAGGAAATTGATTTAATTCAAAACGTCATTTCTAGAATGGCGAATAATTCCTTTCTTTTAAAAGGCTGGATGGTTGCAATCATTGTTGGGGTTTCAGTATTGACTCATGATACATTAGTTACTAACGATATAAAGTACTTTTCTTTAATTCTCGTTTTACCAGTTCTATTTTTTTGGTATTTAGATGGTTTTTTCCTGCACAAAGAAAAGTGCTATCGAAAACTTTACGAATGGGTTGTTAAGAATAGGCATAAGACAAGTAAAAACTTGTACTCTCTTGATTATACCCCTTTTGAAGGCAAAGTAGATTCGATACCAAAAATAATGTTCTCTAAAACTTTAAGAGTGTTTTATGGCATACCAATCATCATATTTACTGCAATAATTTTACACAATATTTTAAATGGGTAAGAAAATATTTGTTTCGTACAAATATGCTGACACCTTGGTTGAAAGACTATCAAGTGTCCCAATATGTAAAGACACAACTCCACGAGATTATCTCAATATTTTTGAGAATACTATCGAGGATAAGCATGATATTTACAAAGGAGAATCAGATGATGAAGACATAAGTGACTTATCTACGTCTACAATTGAAGATAAGTTAAAAGATAGAATATATGATAGTACTGTTACCCTTGTCCTGATTTCAAAAGGAATGAAAGAAAATAGTAAATCTGAAAAGGAGCAATGGATTCCCTGGGAAATAAGTTATTCTTTAAAAGAAATATCAAGAGGCGATAGGACAAGTTTAACAAATGCCGTTTTGGCCGTTGTATTACCTGATAATAATGGCTCTTATGATTACTTCGTGCAAAAAAATGTGGAATGTGATTGTCAGATTCTAAAGACCTCCTTTCTTTTTCCAATCATGAGAAAGAATATGTTTAATATAAAAAATCCTAATACAAGGGAGTGTAATTGTGGTTGTTCAAATGTATGCTTTGATAATCATCCATCGTATATCTATACTGTTTTATGGAAAGACTTTATCTCGAATTATAAGCGATATATTGATGTTGCCGTTTCTCTTTTTGATAACAGAGATAGATATAACATATCCAAAGAATTAGAGGACTAGCAAAGATTCGGAAGAAACCAGTTCTAGTTCCACATTGTTTGACTATTAGTTTTTTTGAATCACTACGATTCTCAACTGTAGCTTACACTTCAAATAAAGATTTAAATATTAGAAAAGTTATCGGAATCATCTAATTGTATTGCATATCGAAATCGAACTTCATCATTTTGATCGCCACGAGTGTCATCTTTAATTTCAAGTATCTGAATGGCTGCATAAAGTCCTTCGCTATTTCTAAGTATGGCAATCTGATTCATCTCGACCGTTCGGCATCTCGAAGTGAAATTCAAATTTTTAGCTTCCGAAACATCTGAAATTGTCCGACATTCCTTTTTTACCAATGTAATTCCTTGAATTGACGGAGGATCGTTGTAAAGATAAATACGTGTATTACTTGCCTTACTCCACATTGTTTCAAATTTGGCTTTTCCGGAGCCTATAATATATATTCCATTATTATTGCTATAATCAAAATTAACGACTCCTTTTGAGTCTTTCATTTTAGGGGGAGGAATATTCGAATCTTTTCCACGTAAAGGTCGAAACCCAAGTTTTTGCGCCACTTCTTTTGCTAAAAGTTGAGGAGTCTGATAATCTTCAACTTTTAGATATTGAATGTCCTGATCCAAACCAAGTAATATAGAATCATCAAACCGTATGGGGAGTATTTTTATTTGATTCTCATTCATCGCTTTAATAGATTGCTCTGCTTCCAATCTTGGCCATTTCTTGGAACAGTAATCTCTCGAAATAAACAGTACAACACAGTGGCTTTTTTCAGCATAAATGTATTCCGTGATTTCAGTTAATGATTCACCCCAATGATCATTTTTCCTATGAATATCATAATAAACACTAATACCGCTCGATAATAGGTAATTTGCTACGACTTCAATATAATCTCTCTGTTCCCCAGCAAAGATAGTGCTACATCATATCGTTTATTCATTTTGAGATTGGATTATTTCATTAAAATCAAATTCTTTAAGTGTGGATGAAATGGTTCATATTTACGTTTTAATCTATTAGAATAGTTTCTTCCTTTTTCATAGCCGCCAATGTTTAGTATGTATCGGTCGATAATGGCAAGAAGTATTTCACTAGCCTCGTAAACAATATCTTGTGAATATAATTTTAAACTTTCCCTTTTTGATTTTGTCGAATGTACTTGCATATTTCTCAAATTCACTACAGCTTCTGAAACAGACATCTTCTTGGATTTACTAAACTTGTGAAAGTCATCTGATATTTGATTCTCATCTAGATTTATTCCAACATATGTGCAAAGCATTTGAATTTTGGAAACCGCACTAATTCTCTCACTATCGTTTTTAGTCACCATTTTAAGTTTGTCAAATAAGATCCAATTCCAAAGTAATTCAATACCTACCTGTGCTAATATGAGACTTCCCTCCGTATGCCCTTGATTCGAGTTTGCCTCAATATACCAATGAAGAAGATCCGATAGCGCTTGTTCATCATTTTCCGTTTTTCTAATCTCATGCATTTTCTCTATAAATCTTGAATGAACCCACGTATGATCACCAATTGGTTTGATAACGTCTTTATAGGGTCGAAATTTGGTATAATATGATACCTGGGAATTAATTAATGTATCCTCATCATGAAATTCTACAAAGACCATTCCAATATGACTTCCAGCAAAAAAACTCAAGCAAAATCTAAGTGTGTTTAAAACACTTCTTGCTTCATCAATCGTCATTCCTAATTCGAAATTCATATATCCATGGTGGGTGATGCAACTTCCACTAGCATTCTTAAGGTCTTTTAGTATTTTGTCTTTTAAGTCATATCTGCCATCGATCACTATTTATACTCTATTGGAAATTGAAAATCTGAGTCGGTTTTGCTTCGATCTAAATTTTCCATTGTCTTTGTTTTGAGTGATTTCACCGTAACTGAATGGGAGATTGGTCATTGAAAACTCAATTTTTTGAACCAGTTTATTATCGTCTTCCTCTTTTTCTTGAATAACTCCTTGAAAAATACCTTGACGGCCTAAATGGTTTATGGTACTAGAACCAAAAAGTAGTGGAATGGTCCCTAACAATTTATCACCAACGAAAACATCCACTGAATCTTGACCTAAGAAATACTCTAAAACATTTTCTTCATCTGAATATTTTATTTCTAACACAATTCTTGGACAAGGATGCCAACCAAATTGAACTTTACCTTGTTTAAACTCAAGCTCAAGATATGTTTGGTTAAAGGCCGATATAGTAACATGTTTCAGAGTTTTTCCTATCAATTCTTCCAACATTATGTTCCAATTACTCAAGTTTTTGACGATGGTATCATATGGGAATCTCAATGAAACATATCCTCTATGTATTGATATGGATTCGTTGACCTATTTGTTTAAATGTTTACGATCAAACAACTTCGGAACGTTCTTAAAACGGTCTTCTACATCCATATTATGGAATTCCCATATTGAGTCTCATGAATAGAAGCCATAAGTCATTATTTTTTATCTCTTTTAAAGTCATCAACTTTATAGGTTTGAGGAAGAGTTATTTTCCCTAATTTAATCTTAAAAATATTTTCATTTGAACTAGAAAATATTTTACAATTTTTTGATTTCTCTACTGATGATAAGAAAATAATCTAATGGCTCAATGCCAACCTAGGATAATTAATCCAACATTGATTTACTTTCTCCAAAACCGATTTCGATTACTAGCTGATTTGTTTCAAAATTCTGCTCATCCATGAATGTCACCATCTATTGTCGATATGCCTCATTGGAACGAAACTGAGAGACTTTTGCACTAAAAGGTTGACTTTTCGCTAAGGTAATGAATTGGATTCAAAATCTAAGTCTTTTTATTTGACCATTGGTTTTTATCATTTTGTTGTAGTATATGGTATGCGAGATGCATCATTTTAAATCTT
Source organism: Flavobacteriaceae bacterium (assembly GCA_965221765.1). Taxonomy (GTDB): domain Bacteria; phylum Bacteroidota; class Bacteroidia; order Flavobacteriales; family Flavobacteriaceae; genus Bin25. The sequence goes on along the minus strand of OZ244911.1, from coordinate 121,412 downwards.
TTCAATCCAATGCGTTTTTTTAATCCCCAGCATGGTCGAAGTCACACAACGACCCAACCATTTTTCAATCAAGCAAACTAGATCATCGATGGGCAACCCATCGAAGCATTATTCGTTGAAAATGATAAGTCTAGTCAACAACAACGAGGCCAAAAGATCTATCATCCCATGATTTTATTCAATAGGCAACTCCTCTCTATTGGGTTCCACCAATCGGAGGTTCGAACCGAAGAATTCATCAAAGATAATATGCATTTTACCGCTTTTGTGGTTTGGGCCTAGAAGATACGGTTCCTGATCATACATAGCATGCTGTCTCGTTTTTGTTCCCAATGAACGGCTAAAAAGCTCTACCAGCATATCATGGATAAAGTCAACCGACAACTCACTGAAAAAAGTCATCCTGTAAGGCACCGCTGTGGCGGATATCAGCATCACCGCTAGTCCTTTTTCGCCGAAAAGAAGACGAACATGAAACCCCTAGCTTTCAGCCGAAGACAGCGATCATGAACAACAAGAAGAAAAAAGTCCGAACGCAGATCATGAGGCTCGCTAGTTTAAAAAAAGAAAAAAGACGTACGATAGTTACAAACGATATTTCGCCACCCCTGAGAAAGACTTGATGCTGGGGGACCACACGGTAGCGGCCAGTGAGTAGGACCGTCAAGGTTTCCAAGCTTTGATGCAAAGCCTTTTAGTAGCCGAACGACAACAAGTCTTGTCCGATATAGGGGATACATCAAAAGAGAATGAACAATGGTTGGAGGCCATGGGCAGAGATTCTTGGGTGATAGAAAAAGGCTATCGCAACAAGCCCTTAGCCAAGTTTCCAACAGAACGAAACAAAGCCATCAGCCAAGAAGGTTGGTTGAGAACAGTCCTTCGGTGGATGGGCTAACTGGTTTCACGGTCAAGTCACTCGATTCAAAGGACGAGTGAACGTCCCTCATCAACATGTTTTAGAATTGATTGTCAATCATTGAAAGAGATTACCAAGCAAGATGGCTTTAATGCAAGCCTAAAAGAGGAATCAAAGAAAAAAGAAGCCCCGAAATCGCTCTAGTTGGCTCAAAAACAACCCAAAAACAGAGAACTATGGTGATTTTTAGAAGAAAAGCCATGTCGAGGGTGGATCTATGGGTTGAAAAGAAAAATGATTTCCTCATGGCACTCTGTTTTTTTATATTATTCAAAGATCGCAGAGAGTAATTTACCTCTTTGAATAAATTCATAAACACAATTTATTTTCGGTGGTTATATCTTGAGTGATATTAATGCAAGTTTATTATTCTTAATGTCTTCAACAATTTAGAATTCTATTCTTTCTCCTTGAGGACATTATTTTTGTGACTTTCTTGATTTGCTGAATGAGTATTCCATCAAAGTTTGACGCTTCAGAATTTGAAAAAAAATGGTATCAATATTATTTGGACCAACATCTTTTTGATTCTGATGTTGATAAAAATAAAAAAGCCTACACCATCGTCATTCCTCCACCTAATGTGACGGGTGCCTTGCATATGGGACATATGCTCAATAATACCTTACAAGATATTTTGATTCGGAGGGCTAGATTATTGGGATACAATGCTTGCTGGGTACCAGGAACTGACCATGCTTCGATTGCAACCGAAGCCAAAGTAGTTCAATGGATAGAAGATAAAGGCATTAAAAAATCTGATTTGACTCGAAAAGAATTTATTGATTACGCATGGCAATGGACAAAAAAATATGGAGGTCAGATATTGAATCAACTGCAAAAAATTGGTTGTAGTTGTGATTGGCGACGAACCAAATTCACGCTAGATGAGTCCATGAGTGAATCAGTCATTAATGTGTTCATTGATTTATACAATAAAGGATTCATCTATAAGGGGTATCGAATGGTCCATTGGGACCCTCAAGCCCAGACAACACTTTCGGATGAAGAAGTCAACCACCAAGAAATCAATGGAAAACTTTATTATATCAATTACGCAATAAAAGAGTCTGGAGAGCATCTCACTATCGCCACAACAAGACCCGAAACCCTATTGGGAGATACCGCCATTTGTATTCATCCCAAAGACCAAAGATACCAATCATTGATTGGCAAAACTGCTATTGTTCCCATTGCCAAAAGAGAAATTCCTATTATCAGCGATGCTTATGTTGATACCGAATTTGGTACGGGTTGTCTTAAAGTAACACCGGCACATGATCCCAATGATAAAGAACTAGGGGAAAAACACCAACTCGAATTCATTGATATTTTAAATAATGATGGGACATTGAATGAATTTGGTCTTCACTACAAAAATCAAGATCGATTTGTGGTGCGAGAAAAAATTGTGGAAGAACTCTCAGCTCTAGGGCATATACACAAAATTGAAAATTATAAAACCAATATTGGCAGATCTGAGCGCACCAATGCTATTATTGAACCTCGATTATCAGAACAATGGTTTTTAAACATGAAAGAATTAGCCAAACCTGCTTTAAATGCTGTTGTCGATAATGAGATCAAGCTATATCCTAAAAAATTTCTAAACACCTATAAATACTGGATGGAAAACATCAAGGATTGGAATATTTCACGTCAACTTTGGTGGGGGCATCAAATACCAGTGTATTATTATGGTAAAAACAAACATGATTATGTGGTGGCCAAAAGCAAAAAAAAAGCACTCGAAAAAGCGAGGGCTATTTCCCAAAATCCGGATTTAAAAATTGCGGATTTGATTCAAGATCCTGATGTATTAGATACTTGGTTTTCATCATGGTTATGGCCTATATCAGTTTTTGATGGGATTCGGTATCCAAACAATTCTGAAATTAACTACTACTATCCTACGAAGGATCTAGTGACGGGACCTGATATCTTATTTTTTTGGGTAGCACGGATGATTATTTCAGGTTATGAATTTCGAAATGAAAAACCATTTCAGAATATTTTTTTAACAGGATTGGTTCGAGATCATTTAGGACGTAAAATGGCCAAACAACTAGGAAATTCACCGGATCCCATCGAATTAATTCAAGCTTATGGAGCAGATGGTGTTCGAGTAGGTTTGATGTTGTCCACAAATGCAGGAAATGATTTGCTCTTTGATACAAAACTTTGCCAACAAGGAAAGAATTTTGCCAATAAAATTTGGAATGCTTTTCGATTGATAAAAAGTTGGCAGATTGATTCTGAATTGAGTCCAAGTACTGCTCAAATGCAAGGGTTACAGTGGTTTGACCATCGCTTATCCCAAGCCATTGAAACGATTGATCAACTTTTTAAGCGATACCGAATATCGGATGCTTTGATGTATCTATACAAATTGGTTTGGGAAGATTTTTGCTCTTGGTTATTAGAAATCATCAAACCAACCTATGGGCAACCTATTTCAATAAATATCTATAATCAAGTGATTGAAGATTTCGAAAAATTAATGGTGTTATTGCATCCATTCATGCCGTTTATCACTGAAGAAATCAATCATCATTTGAAAGAAAATGCAAAGCCCTTAATTCATGCCAAATGGCCGAAATCTCAGCAATATAATTCTGAAGTACTTAAATTATTTGGGTTTGTAAAACAATTAGTCACAAGATTTAGAAATTTTAGAAAGCAAAATCAAATTCCATTTGTCAAGCCTTTAAAAGTTTATCAAATCCAACCTTCTTGCAATAAAAAAAAATCTTCTGATTATCTCACTTTCTTTCATGCTTGTATTGAAAAAATCGAATATTTAAATATGGTCATTGGAGAACCTCCAACGAATCTAGGAAAAACAATTAGTATTCAAACTCACCGATTTTTTATCCCCATTGAATCAAAAAAGAAAATCTTAAAAAAGAGATTAGTTGGCGATTCGATTGACGAGGTCTGTCAGTATTTATCCGATTTAAAAACCCAAGTTTCTTCAGAAAAAGATAAAACCCAAATTGAAAAAATGAACAATGAATTTTTGCGATTAAACCATTTTTTAGAGTCGATTAATAAAAAATTGAATAACCCAAGTTTCATCAATAAAGCTCCAAGTCATATCATTCAAAAAGAAAAAAACAAGGTGGCGGATACCAAGACTAAAATTGAACAACTTATTCTAGACATTAGAAATTTTTAAATACCGTGACCACCAATAGTATTCCGAAGTTATGAATAAAAATCAACAATATCCTATACACATTGAATTATAAAGTAGTTTTTGTTGCGAGTGAGTAGATTGAAGACAACACAAGTTGTCTTGTTATACTTGAGTTTTTATGTCATTCCATTTTTTGACTTTACTGAATAAGAATCAAGCACCATTTTATTCTCTTTTATCTACTTGAAACGTCTTTTTTCGATTATTCGAAATACACGTGTATTCATCATTGGTACATTCTTCTAATCATCAAATGTGGACAATTTAAGCAAGTTTTTTATGCGTAATCAAAGCTGATACCAACCTTCCTACTCCACTTTTTGACCTACTCTTATCTTGGATTGATAGCCTGAGTTGATACCTCCCCTCTCTACCAGCTTTTTACTAGTTTTAGTTTCCAGCATTTTAAGACCCTAAATTAATGCTTTTTAAACATCAATCCATTTTCGAGTTATAACCAATCACTATCTCTTTATCTAAACTTCTAATATTGTGCTTCTAATTAAATAAAAAAATGGAAAAAACAACTACTCGAACTATTGAAGAATCTAAAATTGATTCAAGTTCTAACCATTCAACATAAATCCAAGCAACAAATAATGATAAAAGCAGAGGAGAGGTTTTAAAGCGTATGATTGAGGCTCCAATCCATCTAATAAAAATGGTTCTACTACGAAAGTTATGGATGGTTTTACTTTTGGTTCATTAATTCACTCTTTATGAAAAAACTTTGGCCATTTTCTGAGTGGATCTTGAAGATTGGCGATTCATGGCCAATCGATGACATTTTTGTTAACGATACAAGCATTCGATTAATGTTGATGTATCACCTATTGGTGGCCTGATAACTAATCTACCCAAGAATGACTGCTTAAGGTCACCTTGGTTCATGATCGGTTTCATGGGATGCCATATCTCAACAAGGCCATCGATCAAGTAAGACGAAGGGAAGTCAAAAGACATGCGGTGCTCAAAAACGCTCGGTTGGCTATCCTGAAAAACGACAATAACCAAACCGAAAAAAAAGAAGTCTTTCAAAAAGCATCAGAAAGTTATGGAGAGGTCCGACGCGTTTGGAAACACAAAGAGAACTTTAAATCTCTTTTCGAATCAAGCATCTAGAAGGAGCCCTCAACATATCTCCAACTTTGGATAGATATTGTCATCCCATTCGGCATCCAAGAAGTATGTCAGGGGGCTAAGAGGACTTCAAACCATTTTCAAGGTGTTTGGTCGTGCTTTATGTTACTCACAGTCCCATACAAAAGCCGAGCGATGGCATCTTAGAATTCAAGAAATCAAGGTCATTGACCGAGGGGATCGAACATTCGAAAATTTTAGAGCAGCTAGGTGTCTTGTTTTTTAATGGCGATTTCAAATTCTACGCACAGCTTTCGTAGTGGAACCTTAGAAAAAAGATTCTATAATAGGATCGTTGGTAGTTCAAACTCGTTTTGAAACGATCCAAATCATGAGCACAACTAGGACATTCCCCCAAAATGGATGAAAGGAGTTCACGTGCATGGCTTTATGGAAAACCGACGGGGGCTCTACTAACTGAAAAAATCACCCGCACGGACTTCCATTGGGGGGGGGCTTTGCACTACAGACGAAATAAATGGAGAGACTTTAACAAGTAAGGCGAACCACCGAGCCCTATGTGGGGTTAAACGAACTGATGGAACATTGAGAGATCACTTCCAAATATCTCAAAGAACCGACCAAATGGAAGAATATTTCAAGCTGTTTAAAACAAGTTAACGCCTTGAGGGGAACCTTATGTTGATTAATGGGGCAAAGGGATAAACTTGCGTATAGGTAAGTTCGATGACAATAAAGAATTCGAAGATTCACATTTGATTAACTTCGTACAAAAAGTGTTTTGAAAAATATTTTATTGGTGAAAATTCCAAAAGAAAAGAGAAAGATACTTTCTCATTATGTCTCTTTGTTTGAGGGGACAGAAATGGAGTTAGCGACTCGTGATAGTGTCATTTCACTCAGTGATAATATTCATGAATTTAACAATGGCAATCCCTAATCAAAAAGAAACCCACATCATACACCTTTATAGTCAGGATCAGCGAAAGTTTATCAAATATTTAGATGAATTTTTACTTGAAGCGACGATAGAAATATCTAAACAAGAAGACCTTGAGTTTAGTGGAGAACTTTTAAAACATCTTGGTGAAGTTAAAGCGCATTTGAAAGGTGACATCACTTTTGAACGTGATCCGATCTTTTAGAAATTATACAGTATACCGATCCCCACTAGTTCAAGAACAATTAAAATCAATCCTATTAACACAAAATCTAATAAGCGATTATCAAAACCTGTATATAGAATCAGAGTTGGGACAAAGGGAGCTACAGGGAAATCGGGTGGTATGCGTACTTTACTATTTAGCATCAGTGAAAATCGCGAAATATATGTTATGAGTATCGATAGAAGAAAGACCCTAAGGTTAATCCTTATTTTCAAGAACTAATTAATGACGAGGTTCAAGAAATGATATCTAAAAATACTCGGATACGTGATCAACAGTTCGAAATTGAATAAACTAATTTCTTGCGAATTCCATACTCAAATGACTGTCTAAGATCTTGAACTAAAACTTTGGATTTCCGCTAAGGTAAAGGACTGAATCAAAAAAACCTTGGTAAAAAACTGTCTTATCAAGAGCTTATTACACCATGAATCAAAGCATTAAAACTTCATTTGTTGATGCTTTAAAGAGTAAAGGGAAGTACCGCTATGGTCGCTATCAGAATCTTCCGATTCGATACGCTGGGGGTAAAAGTTTAGCGGTAGGATTTGTTGTAGAGCAAATACCAACAAGTATTCAACAATTGGTTTCGCCGTTTATTGGTGGTGGAAGTGTTGAAATAGCTTGTGCTAATACATTAAACATGAAAGTTCAAGGGTATGATTTATTTGATATTTTATGTAATTATTGGAAAATTCAATTAAGAATGCCTATCACATTGGCTGATCGAATATCGAAATGGAATCCAACCCAAGAAAATTATAATCAAGTGAAATCGAGATTAAAAGAACATTGGATCAACAATGTTTTAATTGAAAATAACTTAGAGTTAGCAGCTCATGATTGGTTTAATCATAATTTATCCTATGGGCCGGGATTTTTAGGATGGATTTCTAAAATATATAAAGATGATCGAAGGTTTAAAAGATTGGTTGAAAAAGTGAGACGGTTTTGATGTCCTCGTTTAAAAGTAAAACAAGGTTCTTTTGAAAAAACAATATCAAAACATCGTACCACTGCGATCCACCTTATTTTCTTGAAGGAGATCGTCAAATGTTTAAAGGTATTTATCCCCAAAGAAATTTTCCAATTCACCACAAAGGATTCAGACATGATTTACTCAGAGAACTATTACATGAACACAAAGAGGGGTTTTATTTTGTCCTATAACGATTGTACACCAATAAGAGAATGGTATTCCGATTTTAAAATCATCGAAATGGGATGGCCATATACTTTAGGTCAAGGAGAAAGTTGAAAAAAGAATTGTCTAACGAAAACATATTGAGTGCTTTTTTAGATAAGGGGTTATTTGATGGTGGGAACGCAAAATATTTAAGCATATTCATTGGTGACACCAATAAAACAGATATTAATGACAAAGTTTTTCATGTTTTCCACAAGGATGATGGTATCAATAATTTAACTGCAAATATTGCGGTTAATAACTCAAAAGCAAGAAATGAACATCAAATGGATGATCAAAAAGTTATTTTCTTTTCTAATTTAAATGGAAAAAACATTGGTGAAATTGAAGATAGACGTGATAGTGCTCAGCATTATAGAGCAATGAAGTTTCGACTTCATACTGAATCCACTTACTCAATACTACATCAAACTATCGAAATAAGAAAACGACTTTGCAGACAATTAATAGTTTATGGAAAAGCAGTTAAAACTTTTAAGCAAAATATTTAATCATGACAAGACAACTTGGTAAAAAACTTCCTTCTGAGGAAGTACCAAACCATGAAAATATTTCTTTAGAATTGCATTTACAAGTTAAAGATTTAGCGAAAACATTAATGTCAACTTCTAAAAAGCCTTTTAATAACCATAAAAATAATTTAAAATGAAATTGAGTAGTATAACTAAATACATAAATACATAAATCCCTTACTTTTCTATATTTTCATATTCATGTGATGCTGTCTTTTTTAATTCTTCATTAATAATCGGGGCATATTTACATTCATATTGATTCAATAAATTCAAAAGATTTGGATGGAATGGCTTTTGTTCCAAAATATGAGATAAGGATTGATTTAAATAGATAGATCCAAATACGGTCTTTTCTTTTTTTAGAAACCCGATTTGATGGAGTTTATTTAGATAGGAATTGACGGTTCTAATATTCTTGATATCGCCATTCAAAAAATGGCTCGGTCTAGAATAAGGTTGGGTATAAAGGATAGTTGTAAAACGATCGATATCTATATTCTTTTTAAGCACTCGATGAAGTAAGATTTTGGTATCATCCATCATTCGATTGATTTGGCTGATTTGTTGGCAATTATATATAGTCGTTTCTTCAACTGCTTTTAACATAAATAATATCCAATCATTCCAATGGTGATGATTTCGTACCCCTTGAAGTCCCTTATAATAGTGATCTCGATGCTTTAAAAGATACCGACTTAAATACAGTGATGGATGATCTATGACTTTTTTTTCTAATAAGTAAAGGATATTCAAAATACGACTAGAACGGCCGTTACCATCATAAAAAGGATGTATCGACTCGTATTGATAATGGAGGATTCCCATTTTAATTAAAGGATGTAAATCATCGGTATCATAATGAATGAAATTTTCTATATTTTTTAGTAAGTCTCGTATCACATCTTCTCCTTGAGGTGGGGTGTATATAACTTCTTCTTTTTGATTTTTAAGAGTCGTTCCAGGTGTTTTGCGAATCCCTGATGTATGTTCATTAATTAAATCAGCGATTTCTACAAATGAGTTCGTAGATAAAGGTCTTTTTTTGAGACTTTCAATTCCTTTCCACAAAGCATTTCTATAATTTAAAATCTCTTTAGTTTCTTGGTTTAATTTTTTCTTTAATGAAATGGCTTTATAAACATCATCACTTGTAGTGACGATATTTTCAATTTGAGAACTATCTTTTGCTTCAGCAATACTCAAATTATTCAATAGGACATCAGGATTTGGGGTTAATTTTACAGAAGCATTTAAACTTGATAGTGCCTCTACGGATTGAATAAGTTGTTTTGTTATTATTTTATTTTCAAAATCAAAAGGAATTGGAAGTCTTGGTAAATCATTATATGGCTTTAATGGTTGATACATATTTTTAATTCAAGTAGTAAAAACGAGTAAAAAATACTACCTATTTCAATCAATCAATGATTTGTAGGGGATGATGTCATGGGGAATGATAGAGAAGACTTTACCATAAAAGCTTAATGACACCAACGCGATTTACCCCGATGAATATGGATAATAAAGAAAAAATTATGTTCTTATACTAAGTTGCATTTTGAATTACTTTTTAAATTCATAAAATGTTTTTTGTTTTTTAAACTACAATTGGTCTCTCAAAGCGATAATGAGAGTAAATCAATTTCATATAATTCAGAAAGCAAATTGGTATTAGAAGATTGCTTCGGTGGGCGAATAGCAGATAATCTAGTAATATTTTAAGGAATTTAGCTATGAAACTAAAAGGATACCTACTCTCTATTTTTAGAATCCATGAGAATGGTCACGGGACCATCATTGATTAAATGGACTTTCATATCAGCACCAAATTCACCGTGTGAAACTCTTCCAGGTAATACACCATCGGCTAATTCAATAAAACGTTCGTATAATGGAATGGCCAATGCGGGATTGGCAGCGCCAATAAAAGAGGGTCTATTTCCTTTTTTGGTTGAAGCTATTAAAGTAAATTGACTGATAATGAGCAATTCGCCATGGACATCTAATAAAGACCGATTCATTTTATTCGATGAATCACTGAAGATGCGAAGTTGGACTAATTTATTAACTAGCCAATCAACATCACTATTATCGTCTCTATGCTCTATCCCTAGTAAGACCACGAGTCCTTTTTCAATGGAACGTGTCTCTAGATGGTTTATGCTCACCGAAGCCTGGCTTACTCGTTGAATAACAATTCTCATCCTATCGATACTTCGAATCTGTTTGCAACATACTCAAATAACTGTTATATCTCGATGAGGCAATTTCTCCAGAGTGAACAGCCTTTAAAACATAACAATGGGGTTCATTGATATGCCAACAGTCCGAATAACTACACTGGGCTCGTCGCTTTAGAAATTCAGGAAACAGATGCTTAATTTCATTTTTTGGAATATCAATTAATCCATAACCTTTGATTCCAGGGGTATCAATGATACGAATATGATGACCCAATTCAAATATTTCGACCTTTCTTGTGGTATGTCTCCCGACATGTGTTTTTGAAGTTAGATGGGCTGTTTTGAGATTGAGTGAAGGATTAATGCTATTGATTAAAGATGATTTACCAACACCGCTATTACCAATCAATAAATGAAGTTTATTTGACATGAAACGTTTTAAACTTTGGATATTTGACCCCATTCTTGCAGATACTTTAAAACACCGATACCCAATTTTACGGTAAATAGTCATTAATTGGTCTACTTTGATCAGTTGTTGGTCATTATAAATATCTAATTTATTAAAGACTAAACAACTGTTGATTTGTTGAAATTCTAAATTCACCAAACACCGATTAATGAATTTAATATGTGTTTTGGGAGTTTTTAATGTGATAATAACCAATGCATTATCAATATTGCTCGCAATAATTTGTCGCTTTTGATGATGCAGTGAAGATTTTCGACTAAGAAAATTTTTGGAACGATGTCTCGAATGAATGATTCCCAATAAATCCGATTGATTTTCTAAGATTTGAATATCAACCCAATCTCCGACTGAAATAGGATGAGGGCTATTTTGATTTTTAATATGAAGACGCCCAGGTAAATAACATTTATAGAGTCCTTTGGAAGTATTTACCCAATAATGTTTGCCAGTCGATTTATAAACAGTACCGTGTAGCATGGAGAGCACAAAATAATCTGATTTTTTCAATTGAATGAAGCAATAGAGGCAAGTCAAACATTTACTTTTACAAAAAGTATAATGAGTCAAAAAGTTATTTTGATGATTTTGGATGGATGGGGAATAGCCCCTAATAAAAAGGTATCGGCTCCTGATTTAGCTAAAACGCCTTTTATTGATAGCCTCTATAAAAAATATAACCATGCAATACTTCGTACGGATGGATTGCATGTTGGTTTACCCCAGGGTCAAATGGGAAATAGTGAAGTCGGCCACATGAATTTAGGTGCTGGAAGGATTATTTATCAAGATTTAGCCAAAATCTCAAGGACCATCAATAACAACCAACTGATCGAAAATCCGATATTGATTCAAGCTATCGAGTATGCTAAAAAAAATCAAAAACCCATCCATTTGATGGGTTTGCTTTCGGATGGCGGGGTCCACTCGCATATTGATCATTTGGAAGGATTGATGGATGCGATAACCTCTCTAGGACATCAAAACATAAAATTACATGCTTTTACTGATGGTCGAGATGTTGATCCTAAATCAGGGAAAGGCTTTGTTTCTCGCATAGAAAAATTTATGAATCAATCGGTCGGTGAACTTTGTTCGGTTATCGGTCGCTATTATTCTATGGATCGAGACCATCGATGGGAACGCATCCAAAAGGCATATGATTTATTGGTTAAAGGTCAAGGAATGATAACGACTGATTTTTCTAATACGATTCAACAGCAATACAACAAGGGCATCACCGATGAATTTTTGCCCCCTATCGTAAAAATAGATGCTAATGATCAACCTCTTGGTAAAATACGATCAGGTGATGTGGTCCTATTTTTTAATTTTCGGACGGATAGAGGCAGAGAATTGACTTTAGTATTATCACAACACGCTATCGATGCATTTGATATGAATCCGATGAATCTCTATTTTGTCACGATGACAAACTATGATGATTCATTTAAAAATATAAAGGTATTGTTTGATCGCCAACACATTAAAGAGACATTGGGGGAGATACTATCAAAAGAAGGTAAAACGCAACTTCGTATTGCAGAAACAGAAAAATATCCACATGTGACCTATTTTTTTAATGGAGGTCAAGAAATACCTTTTGAAAAGGAATCTCGTATTATTTGTCCTTCCCCGAAGGTGGCGACCTATGATTTGCAACCTCAAATGAGTGCTTATCAAGTAAGAGATCAGTTGATTGAATATATTCATGAAAAACTTCCTGATTTTATTTGCGTCAATTTTGCCAATCCGGATATGGTTGGTCATACAGGAGTCCTTTCGTCAGCTATCAAGGCCTGTGAAACGGTCGATGCCTGTGTTGCATCCGTTATCAACGCTGCTACAAAAGAAGATTATAGTTCGATCATTATTGCCGATCATGGTAATTGTGAAACCATGAAAAACCCTGATGGCACGCCCCATACGTCGCACACCACCAATCCAGTACCACTGATTTTGGTGGATTCAAAAAAAAGAGAAGTCAAATCTGGAATATTGGGGGATATCGCACCAACTGTATTAGATTTGATAGGGATTAAAAAACCAGATTTAATGGATGGCCAATCATTAATAAAGAATCAATGAAAAATAGGATTTGTATTTGTTTTTGCTTGACAATATTATTATTTCAAGGTTGCGGTCAAAAAACAGCATGCCATTCTGAATTAAAACCCTTGGATGTCCTCCAGATTATCAATAAGGATAATGACACCATTTTAGTAGGGCAAATCAATCGGAAAAATCTAGAATTGAATCCAACATATAACCAATGGTATCAAAATTCATATGAAAAGTACCGAATCCCTGAAAATTGGATAGACCAACACATAACGCATGTTCAAAATTTAACGGCTAAAATTTTTATGGGGACTTGGTGTATCGATACCCATCGAGAATTGGGATCCATGATTAAAATTTTAGATTCTCTAGAAATATCCCATGATAAAATTGAGATGTATGCATTGACCGAAGTTAAAGACAGTCCTAAAGGGATGGAACTAGATTATAATATTCAACATGTCCCTACGTTAATTCTTTTTGAAAATGGTATCGAATTAAATCGTATCGTTGAGTTCCCAATACAAAGCCTTCATCAAGATCTTTCAAAGATCCTCAAAAAAGAACCCTATCAAGATGCCTATTATGATTTTTAAATGGGCAAAATCCGGTTAAAATCATCTGAAGAAATTGAGCTTATTCGGCAAAGCGCCCAATTGGTCTCACGAACACTGGGGGTACTAGCTCAAAAGATCGTGCCAGGAGCCAATGGTTTGGCATTAGACCGGCTGGCAGAAGAATTTATTAGAGACCATGGAGGTCTTCCGGGTTTTAAGGGAATGTATGATTTTCCCAATACCCTCTGCATTAGTCCCAATGATGTGGTGGTTCATGGCGTTCCCAATGATAAACCCTTTCAACAAGGGGACATCATTTCGATCGATTGTGGAGTATTGATGAATGGATTTTATGGAGATCACGCCTATACTTTTGAAGTTGGTGATGTTTCCGAGGAAATTAAGCATTTGATTACCACCACAAAAGAATCCCTTTATAAAGGGATTTCAGCATTTGTCCACGGCAATCGGGTGGGGGATATTTCTTATGCGATTGAACAACACAATAAATTACAAGGCTTTGGAATTGTTAGAGATTTAGTAGGTCACGGTATTGGTAAAGAATTGCATGAGGAACCACAAGTACCCAATTATGGTAAAATGGGTCAAGGAAAAAAGCTAGTTAACGGTATGGTATTGGCCATTGAACCCATGATTAATATGGGAACCTATCGGATTTCTTTGGGAGAAGATAAATCCACGATTTTTACCCTCGACGGAAAACCAAGTGCCCATTTTGAGCATAATGTGGCCATGGTCAACAATAAACCTTATTTGCTTTCTACTTTTGACTATGTTCATCAAGCATTAGGCGTTCATACTTCAGAAGAAGACCTTTTCAAATAATAGCCCAATCGTTGTATCGGTGAAATGGATTCTCCAATTATTTCCTAGAGTCATTCTGATCACCATGGGCGAATGGATTCGCCCTATATTAAAAGTCCTCTGTTCGGGAACTCAATATACAGATCCCATTGATCAGAGTCGTTATAGAATATTTTTTGGATATGGATATGGCAAAAACTATCGAAAAAAGGTGTTGTGTCCGGGCACCTTTTCTTTAGAGCGTCATCGATTGCTATGGCTTTATTTGAAATACAAAACAAACTTGTTGGATAGAAAATTAAAAGTCATTCATTTTGCTCCTGAACAACCACTCTTAAAACAATTTAAAAAGATTCAACACTGGGATTATATCACGGCGGATTTAACTAGTCCACTGGCCGACCACAAAGTTGATATTTGTCATCTGCCGTTTGATGATCAGACATTTGATTTAATCATATGCAACCATGTATTAGAACATATTGAAAATGATGTACAAGCCATGGGGGAACTGTATCGCATATTGAAAGTCAAGGGGGGACTCATTGCCATGGTCCCCCTCAATTTAAAATCCAAAACCACCTATGAGAACCCCCAAATTAAATCCCCAAAAATGCGTAAAAAATACTTTGGTCAATATGACCATGTACGAGTCTATGGGATGGATTACAAAACTCGATTAGAAAACATAGGATTTGAGGTTGAATTCGTCAATTATGCATCCGAACTAAAACAAAGTGAATTGGATCGGTATCGATTGGATTCCAAAGAAATCATTCCCATCGGTATCAGGAAGTTTTGATTGTGATGATCTGTCATATGTGAAGCCAAGTAAGACATTCTATCGACTGGGGATAAGTCTTTGATATTATGCCTTGTGGTGAATTTTTGAACATAACGATTGAGATGTTTTTTGCTCATCCAATTGAATGTGTCATGATATCCCCTTTTGAATAATGCACAATGGCTTTCACAATACCATTCGTATGCATATCATCCTAGACATATTCATATTACCTTGATGTTCTCTTGGAATCCCTGGACAAGACCGTACTTCATCCGTATAAATCAAACTATCATCGGTGGTATGGGCCGTAATAAATTCATGGAATGTTTCACTATCGATATGTTCCGCAGAAAAGGCGATGATTTGATTAGTTTCTCGACATTTCATACTGATAACAGGAAATTTCCCTACAACATATCGACCTAATGTGCTTAATTCGGCTCGTTTTTTCAACGACATGTTTTTCGTGATTCAGCAATATAGGTTTCACCCACTTCAAATGGTTCCTTGTCTTTTTTAATTTCAAACGCTAATCGGATGTGTTGCAATAGAAATCAAGTTGATTTTTGTGTGATATCAAATTCTTTGGATAACTGAAGCGATGTGATGACTTTCATGTGGTCCGTGATCAGATAAATACCCAAAGTTCCTGTGTGATAATGGCCACCCCCAAATGTAGCAAAAGCCTTCGATTGTGATGTGCTTTGAAATGAAAATGGTTGGTTATGGCTATTTCATGAACGCTTTCCCTTAGCAATTGTTCTTGTAAGAGTCGACATTTAATCATGTTGCACCAGCGGGTTGAACATGGCATTTAATTTCCTAAGTGTTTTTTAGCTAATAATAAGATAATAACAATAATTATAAACAATATAAATAACCAAACTCCTTTACTTGCTTTTTTCATCACACTAATATGGACTGCAATTTTCGAACTGAGGATAATAAGAACTATCTAAGGTTTTCGTGCCAAAACGATCACATCTTGTTACTTTACTGACATTCCAATTGCTTATATCTTGAGTAAAAGAATTACCATGAGTACTAACGGTTATAAGAAACATCTGATCCATATTCGTTACATTACTCGTATTCCATTGGTTCAATGGTTGATTGAATGACAAACTATAGTCTGATCTAAACATCCCTGCCATATTGGTAACATTACTCACATCCCAATCATTGATGTATTGATTGAACGTATAAGCTTCCTCAAACATACCATTCATATCGGTGACTTGACTCACATCCCAGTCCCCGATGTCTTGGTTGAAGACTTCGGCTTGTTTAAACATCCTTGCCATATTGGTTACATTACTCACATCCCAACTCCCAATATCTTGGTTAAACTTCAATGCACCCGCAAACATATCACTCATATTGGTCACATTACTAGTATCCCAACTCTCTACAGTCTCACTACTAAAGTTCAATTTATTTTGAAATAAAGCCCCCATATTCGTCACCAAAGTCGTCACAAGATAAAGAGTTAATCCATTAACCACATCATTATCCCTATCATCTAGTTCTACTATATCATCTAAAGTGTTATGCCATTTTCTCAATAAAGCGTTATTCACAATCGTATAGGTTTTATCCTCCAATTTGATTTGTTGCCCCACTAAACTCTCGGGGTTGGGATGATTCGGGTTGATTTCAATGGTGACCCCATTGGCGTGTTTTCTTATCGCATTTTCACAGTTTAAAACATCGGTATCGCACGGGTTGATGGTTTTATTGATGATCCCTCGAAGGTCATTCTCTAGTGTCTCATTTTTGGTTTCTAAGGCATCGATCCCCTCCTGAAGCTGGGTGATTTGATTGTTCAGTTGCTTTATATCACTTTCTAAACGGTCATTTTTTTCTTTGGTCGCCTCTAATTCTTCATTGATTTTCCCGATATTTGGCGTTTCCTTTTTAAGGGTCTTGTTTTCACGCTCTAAACTTTCATTTTTGGTTTCCAACGCATCGATATCGTTATTGAGTTGGGTGATGTCGTTGTTAAGCGTTGTTTTCTCATTATTGAGGGTGGTGATTTGCTCC
This sequence comes from Flavobacteriaceae bacterium, assembly GCA_965221765.1. Classification (GTDB taxonomy): domain Bacteria; phylum Bacteroidota; class Bacteroidia; order Flavobacteriales; family Flavobacteriaceae; genus Bin25. The sequence goes on along the minus strand of OZ244911.1, from coordinate 104,380 downwards.
TTGAGTTGGGACATCTCACGGTTCAGATTAGTGATTTGACCACGAAGAGATTCGACTTGATTTCTCAGATTCTGAATCAAGGCGTCGTTATCCACATCGGCCTTTTCATTGAGTTGGGTAATGTCACTTTCCAGTTTGGTGACTTGATCCTTCAAGGTATTGATTTGACCTTGTAAATTGATTTTATCTTGTTCCAACGTGTTTTTTTCACTTTCCAAACGGTCCACCTGATTGTTTAAACTGTTGTTCTGGCTTTGCAAACTGCTGACTTGACTTTTTAACTTGGTGTTGTCACTTTGTAAGCTACTGACTTGGCTTTGTAATTCTTTGATTTGATCTTCATCATCACTAGAACAGGAGACGAAAACAAAAACGATGGTCATGGTGAATAATAAGTATTTCATGGTCATATGCAAAAAGTTAATAGATAGAATGTATAAAGTTTGTAAGACGGTAACCCATCGATTGAAAATCGAATCAAACGCCGACAATGCCCCAATGTTATCAGCTCAGATGGATAAAATAATAGAAAGTTTAGGGTTTGAAATGATAGAGTAAACCTACTCTTTGATAGTCTTAATGAATGAAATACCCCCCCCCCCCATTTCTTAAATCGATGCTATACTTTAAGCGCTAAACTACACACAAAAGTAATACATTTTTTTTGAAAGTTGATGGAGTATTATTATTTGTTTTCCTTATCGTTGTCAAATTGTCATACCATCAATTCTGAATATACATGAATCGGTGGTCTTATTTTCATGTTAGGAAAGCATTCATTTTCTATCAACTATGAAGGCCCATATTATCCCAATATTTATTTCGAAGGATTTTACTGAAAATCCAAAAGATAAGGAGACTTCATTTATTTCTTTACCGAAATGATTTGAATGAAATCAAAAAAAATATCGCTACAAACCAAAACCAGGGCTTTGGTGAATGGCAACTGGAGTTTTATCCGTATAGACCCACAAGGCTTCGAAATCTTTTTCTCTTTGAATCAAAGCTTTACCTTGTTCAAAAGGCATGGCTAGTAGGGCAGTTGCCATAGCATCTGCTTGGGTACATGTTTGAGCAATCACTGAAACACTCAGTACTTTCGAATCTTGAATATGACCCGTTATTGGATTGATTGTATGAACATATCGCTTACCAGAAAGAGAATCAATCCAAAATTTTCGGTAGTTCCCTGAAGTGGCTTGTGCTTGATTTTTTAGTTCCACCACTTTTAAAATTCTAGGAAGTGAATCCAAAATGGGATTTTCAATACCTATCGACCAATGGGTTTTTGATTGAGGATTCATTCCCTGCACCAACACCTCGCCGCCAAGTTCAATCAAAAAATTTTCAACTTGAAGACCTTTTAAATATTGTCCTACGATATCGACGGTGTACCCTTTGGCAATGGCATTGAAATCCAATGAAATCTCAGCATATTGTTTGGTTAAAACTCCATTACTTAAGGTTACTCTATCCAATCCAATAAATTGCTTTAAAGAATCGATGTGTTGTTGATTGAGTTTTTTAATTCCTTGAGGACCAAATCCGTAAGCCTCTACGAGTGGTCCGACAGTTGGATCAAAATAGCCATCGGTTTTTTTCCAAACTTCTTGGGAACTACGAAATACATGTTCAAAATGAGCATCTATCACTATGGGGGTGTGTCCCGAATTTATTTTAGAAATTAATGATGTGGGAACATAAGTGGACATGGAATGATTGATGATGGAAAAAATAGAATCCAATCCCTTAGTTAATTCGGAGTGATCCAATGATTTTGAATCAAGTTTTATTTGATAACTTGTCCCAAGCGCCTGTCCTTTTATTGAAGTGAGCTCAACCGATTGTTGACAACAAAAACAAAACAATAATCCAAAAAGTGAGCTGAAACGCCTAAATAATGTTAAAAAAGAGTGCTTCAAGACCATTCGATTCTGTGGAATAGGGGCACCAATTTCAATAACCAAAGAGTTGTTCCAAATTCAATTCGTTAACGATGCCATACTGGGCTAAGTTTTCAAAATGGATATTCTCTCGATGGCCAATCAACGTGATATTATGTTGTTTGTTGGAGGTATACTTTTTTTGAAAGGTGATGAGATCTTGAAAACTCATGTTTTGAACCTCTTGATAAATCAATTGTCTCCGATCAGTAGTCAATCCAAGATCTTGATGTCGAATATAACGGTCTAGCACTTCGGAATTAGAGATTCGTTGACTTTCAATCTGATTCAGTACGGCCTTTTTAGCGACCTCAAAACCTGTTTCAGAACTCAAAGGAGTATTGATGAGATTAAACATGGAAGACAGGGCTTTTGGTTGCTTATCTGGCTGGATGCCTACATATGACTGCAAATAATCAGGTAGATTTTTTTTACTTGCCATGTTCAACTATCTAGTGCAACATAATCCCACGTTGATTTTATCTTTTCGATAGGACTAAGATAATCCAATTGACGAACGCCTCTGTTATTTATTTTGTCTTCAATGATTTGTATTTCTTGGTCGGTATCATCATCAATGCTCTCCCCTTTGTTGAACCACCGTCTCAGTACGCCGATTCGGTTTTCAACCGTGCCTTTCTCTTGGGACGAATAGGGTCTCGTAAAGAACGTTTTGATGCCAAATGGCTGCTTGATGAGATCGTGTTTGGCGAATTCCAACCCATTATCAAAAGTCATGGTTTTTATCCTCTGAGGGCCTATTTCTTTGATCTTCTCCATGATGGCATGAACCACTGGCGTCGCCTCTTTACTAGGCAACTTTTGAATCTTCGTATACAAGCTAGCCCGATCGGTTAACACGAGTAAGGGACATCCTCTTTGGCTCCCAATCATTAAATCCGCTTCAACATCGATGGACGGTCTTGAATACCTCCTCGATTCCCCTTGTAATTCCCACGCTGACGTCTTCTTTTGCCATGACGTAGATAAAGATACCACCGTTTGTAGGGAGCCTCCGATGTTTTGTTCCCGTGCTTGCCAGTCCATCACCAGCGATCGATGCATTCTGTCGAAACCCCTGCCATGCCCTTGGCTTTCCAGTAAGCGGACTCCAACGTTCTTCCACCATCCAGTATTTGATGTCGTCTTTGAGTGCCCGGGTCCACTTGATGAGACGAGGCTTTCCCTGTTCTCTCTTGACTGCTTTCCGCTGGGCTGTATCGGCTTGGTAATATCCCTTATCTGGACCTCGTTTCGTGGTATGACGCTGCCGTTCTCTCCAAATGGTAGTCCGATGAACGCCTAGTTCTTCGGCCATAGCTCGATTGGAAAACCCTTGATCAATGAGTGCCTCCAATACGTACCTTTGTTCTTGGTTAAGTTTTCGATATTTCATAGTTAGTAGTATTTGAAACGTCAAAATGACACCTTAGTAACTTCCCTAGTCAAACGATTGACTAGGGTTGTTATTGTTGAACTAGATAGTTGAACTTGTACTTCCTTGATTGTAGTATGACGAAACAGCATAGGCCAATCCTTGGGCTTCCCTGATTTCTTGAAATACCAAAGCTGAAAAGTATTCATTATAGAGTTCAATATAGGGGGATTTCATAGGATCAAAAGTTTCCAATCTTGCCAGGAGATTGATTTCAGATTGCACCATATCGAAATGGGTCCAAAAGACCTAACTCGTATCATAATCTTTTTCTAGATATGGTTTAGGTTCACTATTGATTTGTAGCTGATTGGTCGTTGAGTGGTAGGTATTGATGAGTTGAGTTAATTCACTTTCGGAAGAAGAACCATAATAAAGAATTCGATGAGGATAATGACAGATATCATTTAATAAATCGGTTAGTTGATGGACAGTCAATGACTTTAATTCATTTTCTGAAAGCAGATCGGTCTGGGGATTGTTGGGTCCATAGATAGAATAATTTCTCAGTCTAGAAAAAACAGCATTTTTATTCTTTTTGGCATCGTTTCGTGATTTGAGAATCTGTTCCACTAGTAAATCCAAATCCTCTTGTTGACCGCTGGCCTTTTGAAGTAGATCTTCAAAAAACTCTACGGATTCTTCCAAATTTTCATTCAATCCACTGAAGGTAATGTATGTTCGATCTCCTTTTGATGGGCTAAAGACAGAATAACTACTGCCTATACGATAGAATTTTTTTTGAATTTCTTCAGGAGTATACTCATCAGTGCCAAGAATATTCAACAAATCGTTATGAATCATGCTTAAATGGATATGGCTATTTTTGCCCAATTCAAATAGATAAGTTAATTCAAAAAGATCGTTCTTGTTGTTTTGTTTGGCAATAATGGGGGTACTATTTGTTTGATAAAAATCTAATTCGGACTCGAAATCAACATATATGGGTTGAATCTTTTCGACTTCTTTTGACAAGAGTTGTTTAAAAAAACTTGATTGGGATTCTGTATTGGTTTGAACTTTAGTAATTGTTGGTTTCTCTACTCTTTGAATGTTTGGATCGGTTCTAGTCTCTTTATAAACCAACGCATAGTTCTCTCCATAATGTTGATTGGCAAAAGCAACTAACTCATCCTTAGTGATGGCAGACAATCGGTCATAATAATTGACCACTTCATGCCACGTGGTTGAGGTCGTAAAAGCCATGACCATCTGGTCTGATCGATAATAATTGGCAAAGTCAGTATTTTCTTCGTTTTGCATTTCATTTTTTTCAAATCATTAATCACCGCTTCGATGAGCCAAGGTTCGAACTCTCCATTTTTTATTTTTTCTATTTCTCCTAACAATAAGTCTTTCACTTCTTGGATAGTTTGCCCCTGTTTGGGTTGACCGTATAATCGATGTACTGAATAATCATCGGCTTCACTAACGAAGCAACTGGCATCGAGAACTTTTTGAGCTTGGATTAGATTCAAATCGATAAATCCAGCCTCTCCATTAGAAAGCAACATATCCATGAGCACTAACTTGAGATAATCATCACTTCCATAGCCATCAAATAGAAATCCAATATCGACCCCCGTTCAGCATCTGGACCAATCACTTGGGTTTCCCTTGGACTGGTGATGGGCGTCTCTTCTATCGTTTCCCATGGAGGGATATCAAGATTTGGTTCCCAATGACCAAAATGCTCTTCAATGAGATCAATCACTTGGGTAAAATCAATATCGCCACTGATACAAATGGCGGTATTGTTGGGTTTGTAATAAGTGTCAAAATAATGGTTGATTTGGGTGATGGAAGGATTCTTTAGGTGTTCTATAGTTCCGATGACGGTTTGGGTCCCATAAGGGTGTTCTTCAAAAAGCAGGGTGTTGATGCTTTCATATATTTTCTAATTGTCGTTGTCTAGAGACCTGTTTTTTTCTTCATAAACGGTTTCTAGCTCAGTATGAAACAACCGATTGACAATTTCTCGAAATCTCAATCCTTCAATTTCTATCAATCGGTTCAATTCATTGGATGGTACATCAACAATGTAGACGGTTCGATCTTGAGTGGTGTAGGCATTTAAATATTGTCCACCAATCGCTGAAATCAATTTATCGTATTCGTTGGCTATGGCATAGCTTGATGCTCGATAAGATAGTTCATCAATTTTTTGATAGTGTTTTTGTCTTTCGACCGTATCGGTTAATTTGGCGTATTGCTCGAAAAGTAATTCTATAGAGTCTATTAACACTTTTTCGGCTTGGTAATCCATGGTGCCAAAATGACTAGTTCCTTTAAACATCATGTGTTCTAAATAATGAGCTAATCCGGTATTGTCTTTGGGATCATTTTTCCCTCCAACTTTAACAGCGATCGAAACTTGTACACGGGGGAAGCTTTGTCTTGTGATAAGTATACTTTGAGTCCGTTATCTAAAGTATAAATACGTGTTTTTTTGGGATCGTTGGTGACATATTGATAGGTATACTCATTTTCAGTTCTTGTTTTGAGTTTGTGTTTTTCTGTTGAGCAAAATGAAACGAAAAGAAAAACTCCTAGAATCAGACAGCCAAGATGTTTCATAATTTTTGATGGAAAACTAAAATCCAAAGGTATTTCATTTATAAAGAGCTCGTTCCATTAAAAAAAGAAAGGGACAATATACTAAAATGGCAAAAGCATAGCTGAAAACAGCTAAACTCTGAGAATGATAATTCCCTTAGCTTTGTTGGTATGAGTTCAAAAAAAATAATCATTGTTTCTGATCGAGGTCGAGCAGATTATTTTCATGGAAGAAAAAAAGAGATTCATATTGTAAAAGATATTTTAAGGCTATCCAAAGAAAAGAAAAAAGGTCATTCTATATTAATACAAGGGGCTCCTGGTGTTGGCAAAACCGCGTTATTAAGAGAACTCGAAGAAGCAGGAAAACAGGACGGTTGGACAATTGCTAAGTTAAATTTAGAAGCTTTATGGAATGTGAACGAATTATACAATGCTTTGATTCGAGAGAAAAAGTATGAAAAAATATCACAAGAGGTCAATGCTAATATTAGATTGGCCGTAGGAAACATGCGTTTTGATAGGACAGAACGAACGGTTTCTAAAACGATTCGGGCTATTAAGAGACCACTCATCTTGGTTTTAGATGAAGCTCAAATGATTAGTGTTGGTAATCAAACCGATAGTCCTGAAATTAAAAAAGCAGCTCATTTATTCAGTCATCTTCATAATTTAGAATTAGAACATGGATTGGTTTTTTTAATTGCTGGATTAAGTGATACAAGAAGTATTTTCAAGGAATTTAAGATATCGAGATTTAATAGTCGTTGTGTGTTGAATCTCAGTGTATTAGATAAAAAGGCAGAAAGAAATATTCTCAAAGATTATCTAGTTCAGGGAGCTGGAGTGGATGAAAGTCCCCTAGAATTAGATCATTGGATTGATCAGATGTCAGAAGAAACACACCAATGGGCTCATCATATTTCATGTTATGGGCAAGTGGCATCGGCCATAGTGAAAAACAATGGTGGTGTATTATCGAATGATTTGTTATCGGAAGTGTTAAAAGAATCGCGAGCTTTGAAAGATATTTACTACGATGATCGTTTTGAAGAATTAAATGAATCTGAAAGAGTGTCGATATTTAACGCCATTTTTGAAAATGAAGGAAAAGAAAACATCATTATGGGGTCAAAGGTTCAATCTGATTTTGAAAAGAATCCGATTATCAAAAATCCCGAAAAAATGTTTCAAGAAGTGATTTCAAGAGGTATTTTACAGATTCGTCGAGGTGGATTTTATCAAATCCCCATTCCTTCATTAAGAGCTTGGATGCTTCAAGAGTATCAGGCGTATTTAAAAATCATCGATCAAAAACCAAGTCTCAAAATACAACAACTGATGGCTTCGATCCAAACACCAAAAGAAATAAAATCAAATCATCAAAACAAATAGCATAATTGAAGTGGTTATAAACATCCTATCCAAACGATGAACGAAGAAATTTGGAATCTACAAAATGACCAAAAGGAAACCTGTTTTCGATCGGATGGTGTTTTGATAACGGAAGAAGAAAATCAATTGGCTCTGTCCCCTGATTTGGAAATAATATGATGCTATAGGATGTAATTTCCCAAAAAACTTTTTTCTTTTTAGCCAATGGATCAAAAAATAGTATTGAACATTTCTTTCATTTGTGCAAATTCAATGACTTTGATCAGTTTATAATGGTAATTCAAGAGTAAGATAATACTAAGTTGCGTTTTTGAATTACTTTTTAAATTCATAAAATGTTTTTTGTTTTTTAAACTACAATTGGTCTCTCAAAGCGATAATGAGAGTAAATCAATTTCATATAATTCAGAAAGCAAATTGGTATAAGGTATCGATATGGAGTCTATTTCAAAATGAACTGTTTTCAAAAAGGGGTGGATTACCCATCAACAATAAATTATCAGCTTTATTTGCTGATAACGTCAGGGATGTTTTTCTTCATGGCTTGTGATGATGATGTGATGCCGGATTCCAAAACATCGCAAGAAGATAATCTTGAAATTGTTGAAGCCAGTGAATTAGATGCTTTGCCACATATTTATATCGATACGCATGGAGAAGAAATCGTTGATGAACCCAAAATACCATCGATTTTTGAAATATGAAACAATCAAGAAGTGATTGAAAAACATTTCATTGGTATTGAAATAAGAGGAGCTACATCTAAACATTTAGAAAAGAAATCCTATGGTTTTGAAACTTGGGACTAACAAGGAAACGATCTTAATGTTGAATTAGCATGGTATACTGAAGAAGAAGATTGGATTTTGCATGGTCCTTACATCGATAAAACCTTGATTCGCAATGTTTTGATTTATGATTTATCAAATCAAATCGGTCGCTATGCCACTAGAACCTCTTTCTATAATGTGACGATCAATAGTCAATATTTAGGCGTTTATGTGTTGATGGAGAAAATCAAACGAGATAAAAACCGAGTGGATATCAAAAAAGTGAAAGATGATGACATCACAAGCGGATACATCCAATCTTTTTCTTTGGCTTCTTTGCCTAATTGATGAATTAAAGCGGATTTACCAACACCTGGTGGGCCTTGAACAAGCATACTACTCCCCATCTGTTCTCGCTTGGTTTGAAGTAGAAAGCGATGAAAAATGTTTAATTCTTCATATCGACCATGAAAGTATTTAGCCGGGCCAGGTTCAATCATTAAAACTGAAAGATTTTCTCATAAAGATAAAGAAACAACACCCTACCTTCCATAGATGCCAAAAAATCAAAATCCCCATCAGCCTTAATAACATCAAATCCAACCAATCGAAGTCGATAGAAACTAAACTCCAAGTGCTTCACGACAACAAGCACCGACTCGACAAAAAGACATCTGCAAATATTTCACGGTAATCTTGTTTTTTATACGTGTTTCAAGTATCCTCGACGGGCACCATTGAATACCATTGGACGAATCATCAACGCTTCTCTAAGACCTCCAACAATTCGATGTTCGCGATGCCTCCATGCAGCGCTTGGGCTCCGAGTTAAGTAACTAAATCCAAACGATGTCGCGTGATATTCATCAAACCGACATGGTCCTGCAGGGGGTTTTTGACGAATTGGTTAGCTTCTAGCAAACCCTTGGACCGTTTTATACTCTTGGATGAAACCGGCTAAGAAATCAACCGCTAATTGGTCTACTAGTGGTAGGTTCTAATATGCATCGGGTGGTTCCTTTTTCCTTTAATCCAAAAACACCACTTTTTTGTCTTTTTTCGATGGTTCTACTCGATAATCATTAGGCGTTCCCGACTTATTGTGACACGTTCTTTCCTTGTTTTATTGATGGTATTCAATTAACTGTCTTTTTTGGTTTGATTGAAAGGGGGTTCAAGATCAAAAACGCCATGAACCCAAACCAAAGTCGTTTCGTGGTTTCAACCGACATGGACACGGACTATTTTTACTCGGAATCGATAAAACATCTAGGTTTGTCGTACGTAAAACATTGACGATGAATGTAGGGTAATAAATTTTTCTTTATAATCAGGGTCTGATTCTGTTAAATATATTATTAAAGGAACATCAAGTTTTTTAACTTGTTGGACTGTGAAAGTCGATCATTTAACAAGATTGTGAAGCGTTTGAAGACTGAAATGGAGAGCATGGAACTTTATTTTACGTTTTTGATTTTAAAATGCCTTGGGAAAAAGGCCGCTTTTCGATGTTTTGATTAACCACCAAAATCATCAAATCGGATGTTTTCTGGAGGCACCCCAAAATCTTCGGCCATTTTTTGTACGGCAACATTCATCAGCGGAGGACCACAGAAATAAACTTCTATATCTTCAGGGGATTCATGATGGTTTAAATAATGATCGATGACGACTTGATGAACAAAGCCTACAAATCCATCTCCCTTAAGATCGTCCAACGACTCTTTTGTAATCCAATTATCTTCTTCTGTCGGCTCTGAAAGTGCGACATAAAATTTAAAATTTGGAAAATCTCGCTCTAGGGCCTTAAAATGATCCAAATAAAATAATTCTCTTTTAGAACGACCTCCGTACCAAAAGGTAACTTTGCGATTGCTTTTGAGTGTCCGGAATAAATGGTAGAGATGAGAACGCATTGGAGCCATACCAGCCCCTCCACCGACATAGAGCATTTCAGCTTCTGATTCATTGATGAAAAATTCTCCAAAGGGGCCCGAAATAGTCACGGTATCCCCTTCATTTAAACCAAAAATATACGAGGAGGCAATACCAGGATTGACCGGCTTCCAACTATCTTTAGCCGAATCCAAAGGTGGAGTAGCAATCCGCACATTGAGCATGATTTCTTTTCCTTCTGCAGGATAAGAAGCCATCGAATAAGCACGCTCAACAGGTATCGAATTTTTCATTTTTAAATCCCACAGTTTGAATTTATTCCATTCTAAATGGAATTTATCTTTATTATCAGGATGCTCTTCGGGATGAGCCGATATATCGATGTTTTTATAATCTACTTCGCATCGGGGAACTTCCAATTGAATATATCCACCGGCTTTATAGTTCATCTCTTCAGGAATCTCAACGATTAATTCTTTGATAAATGAGGCGACATTATAATTGCTCTTGACTTTAGCTTCCCACTTTTTGATACCAAATACCTCATCAGGCACCTGTATTTTCATGTCTTCTTTGACTTTGACTTGACAACCAAGCCGCCATCCTTCACTGATTTCTTTACGTGAAAAATGAGGGGTTTCTGTAGGTAATATTTCGCCACCACCATCGAAAATTTGACACCGGCACTGAACACAGGTGCCTCCTCCACCGCAAGCAGAAGGAAGAAATATCTTGGCATTGCTTAGCGTTGTCAATAGCGTGTTTCCAGAAGTCACTTCAATATTTTTATCATCATTAATGACCAACTGAACTGGTCCAGAAGGCATCAAGTTTTGTTTGACCACCAAGAGCATCGCGACTAGTAAAAAAACTACAAAAGCAAAAACTAAAACGCTAGCAATGACAACGGTTATGTCCATACTCGGATTATAATTTAACACCCATAAAACTCATAAATCCGATGGCCATCAGTCCCGTCACGATAAATGTGATTCCAAGACCACGAAGGGGATCTGGAATATTGGAATAGGTTATTTTTTCTCGAATAGAAGCAATTGCCAAAATAGCCAAGAAGAACCCCACTCCAGACCCTATGCCATAAACGCCGGATTCAAAGACCGAGACAAAGGCTTTTTGCTGCATGAATAATGAACCGCCCAAAATAGCACAGTTAACCGCGATTAAAGGGAGGAAAATACCCAAAGCACCATATAATGCAGGAGCAAATTTTTCAACAATCATTTCAACCAATTGCACCATGGAGGCAATCACAGCAATAAAGACGATAAAACTCAAAAAACTCAAATCTAAAGAAGCAAATTGAGGTCCTAACCAAACCAAAGCTCCTTGTTGTAATAGGTAGGTGTCTAGCAAATAGTTGATAGGAACTGTAATCCCTAAAACAAAAATAACAGCTGCTCCCAAACCAACCGCTGTTTTAACAGTTTTGGAAACCGCTAGATAAGAACACATCCCTAGAAAATAGGCGAATACCATATTTTCAATAAAAATGCTTTTAACAAATAAATTGACGTATTGTTCTATCATTTATTTTCTCATTATGACTCTTCAACTAACTTCCGGTTTCTAGCCCGTTGAATCCAAATGATCACTCCAACAGTGATCAGTGCCATGGGTGAAAACAACATAAATCCATTATTTTCATAACCCAAATCATAGATAAAATCAGGGATGATTTGAACCCCCATTAAATTTCCAGAGCCAAATAGTTCACGAAAGAAGGCCACCATAATCAAAATCAATCCATATCCTAAGGCATTACCAACTCCATCGAGAAAAGATCGCCAGACACCGTTGCCCAAGGCAAAAGCTTCCAATCTTCCCATAACAATACAATTAGTGATGATCAATCCGATAAAAATGGATAGTTCTTTACTCACATCATAAGCAAAAGCCCGAAGTATTTGGTCGACTAGTATGACCATCGTGGCCACAACGACGAGTTGAACAATGATTCGAATACGAGATGGAATAAGGTTTCTAAAGATCGAAATAATCATGTTACTGGCAGCCATCACACACACCACTGAAATGGCCATCACCACAGCAGGCCTTAATTGGACGGTAATGGCAAGAGCCGAACAGATTCCCAGTACTTGAACCGTGATGGGATTATCATCATCCAATGGATCCACCAATAACTTTCGTTCTGATTGAGAAAATAAGGGTTTTGGTTTGAGGTTTTTGGATATAAAAAATAAAGTGGGCTTTTTACTCATTTAGTTTGGCAAAATAAGGCAAATAATGTTGCATTCGTTCGATAATCATATCACTGATTCCATCTCCAGTGATTGTGGCTCCAGAAATAGCATCGACTTCAAAATCAAATTTATCCGTATTCCCTGGGTCATTGTTGGTTTTAGTGAGCTTGATGCCGACAAATTCATGATTATCATCAAAAAGTACTTCATCATCAAACTGCTTCATAAACCATGGTTGGGTAATTTCGGCTCCTAATCCAGCGGTTTCTGCCGCATGATCAAATACCGCCCCTTTTAATGTTTTACGGTCTTCTTTTAGGGCAATATATCCCCATATAGCATCCCATAATCCAGAACCTCTTAATGGAATGATATAGTATTTTTCTCCATTAACAACTCCTTTGAAAAGTGGAAATCGTTGTTCTGTAATAGATTTTTTGGTTTCTATAGCTAAATCTAGTGTGAAGGCATCGATGTCTTGGTCAATATCCCCATTTCCATCTAAAGAAATTTGTTCAATGATGTATTGATCGTAAAGAATTTCAGCTTCGGGTCTAGTGGTTTCAATTCCAATGGTGGAAAGAATATTTTGCATCTTTTCTTGACGGATATTGACATCTTGTTTTTCTTTTAATGAACTAGCCGTAAAAGCTAATGTGGCAGCCACCACCACCACCATTGCCGATGCAAACAAAAAAGTATATCCGTTTGTTTCTGTATTTACCTTAGCCATTTGCTTTTGCTAAATGCCATCGTTTTTTTCGTTTTTTGATATTGGCATTGACTACGTAGTGATCGATGGTTGGTGCAAAGACATTCATGAGCAGAATAGCCAACATCACCCCCTCTGGATATGCTGGATTAAAGACCCGAATCAATATACAAAATACACCAACCAAAATACCATAAATCCATTTTCCTTTGGTGGTTTGAGCTGCTGAAACTGGGTCTGTGGCCATGAACACAATACCAAAAGCAAATCCACCAACAATCAAGTGTAAATAAAATGGAAACGTCATCAGAGCATTGACGCCAAGGAGATTAAAAATCAGTCCTGTGAACGCCCCACCGATAAGACATCCTAACATGATTCGCCATGAGCCCACTCCAGTAAAAATCAAAATAACAGCGCCGATGAGGGCCATTAACGTAGAAGTTTCAGCAATGGACCCTGGAATGGTTCCAACAAACATATCCCACCAAGTATAATCTATATTGGCATTATTGGCGGCTAGCGATCCTAAAATAGTTTCACCAGAGATGGCATCGATGGTCGTCGCATCTGCCACCCAAACTTTATCCCCTGACATATACGTTGGATAGGCAAAAAAAGCAAAGGCACGTGCAGTAAGCGCAGGATTTAAAATATTCATGCCTGTTCCTCCAAAAGCTTCTTTGGCAATAATGACAGCAAAAGCCACAGAAACCCCAACCATCCAAAGTGGGATGTCAACGGGCATGGTCATGGGAATGAGCAGTCCAGAAACTAAATATCCTTCATTGACTTCATGTCCTCGGTATACAGCAAATCCAAATTCTATGGTCAAACCAACGGCATATGAAACGGCAATCATTGGAAAAATACGACCAAATCCGAACCAAAACGCTTCCAAAATAGAAACTTGTTCTCCCAGCTGTGAAAAATGCTGATAACCGGTATTCCACATACCAAATAAAAGAGCAGGAACTAGTGCGATGACTACGGTAATCATCGTTCTTTTGGTATCAACCGCATCTCTAATATGAGCCCCACTTCTTGTGGTGACATTTGGTACGAATAAAAAGGTATCGAATGCATTGATTGCAGGAACAAATTTCTTGAGTTTATCAGAATTCCTTAGATCTCGTTTGATGCCATCGATTCGATGTCTTAGTAATTTCTTCACGTTAAACTAACCTACTTCTTTGATCATTAATTCAAGTCCCGATTTGATAATTTCTTGAGCTTCCAATTTTGAAGTATTGGAGAAATCAATCAACCCAAAATCTTCAGGAACCACTTCAAATATGCCCAAAGCTTCCATTTTTTCAATATCTTCAACCATGCAAGCTTTGATTAATTGTAAAGGATAAATATCCATTGGAAAAACTTTTTCCATTTCTCCAGTCACCACCAAGGCTCTCTCTTCACCATTGAGGTTGGTATTGACTTCTACCGGTTTGGAGCCTCTTTGAAGCCAATTGAAAGAAGTTCTTGAGATACTTAAAACAGAATTATCATTGAAAGGTAACCAACCAAACATGCGGTATTGATCTCCTTCGGGGATGACACTGATTAAATTATTGAGATAACCAATATGATCTTCATAATCAACAAATTCTCCAGACAATACATCTCCATTAATATATCGATTGATTTGATCCATTTCAACCTTGGCTTCCTTGAGCAAAGGCAATAATTCATGACCGATAGTGACTTTAAAATATTTTGGATTATGAACCACATTTCCCGCCACCGCAATGGTCCTTTCTGCAGAAAATTCACCTGTAAGGAATGACGTCCCAATATTGGCGACATCTTCGGGATGAATCGTCCAAATAATGTCACCTGCATTTAATGGATCGATGCGGTTGATATGCACACTCAGATTACCTGCAGGATGGGGTCCAGAAATACTGTAAAAAATAGGACCTTCTATCGATTTCAGCTCTCCTTGGTAATCGGAGGGCAAGCCAATATAAACCTTGTCTGCTAATTTTGATAGGGCTTGAATTCCTAACTGGAATTCTTTGTACTTATCTTGAATAATGAATTGATGATTGACCCCCAATGGTCTTGTGTCTACGAATGAAACATAAATCGCTTTGGGCGTTCGACTAGGGTTGGCAATGATGCCGTAGGGACGTTGCGTGATGTACGGCCATAGGCCACTTTTCAGTAAAAAATCAACAATATCTTGTCTACTTCCTTGTTTTATATCCGGTACATCAAATGACAATGCGTCTTGTTTTTCATCTCTTTGCACGATTACATCGAGGACTCTTCTTCTTTCACCTCGGACAATGCTTTTGATGGTTCCTGCAATGGGGGATACAAATCGAACTTCTGGATTTCCTTTATCAAAAAATAAAGGCGTCCCTTTTTTTACCTGGGTCCCTTCCTTTAAAAGTAATTTTGAATTGAGGTAAAAGAAATTACCTGGCTTGATGGTGTAAGTATCCGAAGGGGGCACTTCAGTGCATTCAAGTACAGCTTTCCCTTTGATATTGATGTCCGCTCCAGAATCTATTTTTAGGTGGTACCTAAAACTCATCCACTCTTTTTGAGTTGTGCAAAAGTAAGGATTTTGAGGGAATTATTTTGCCCTTTGAGTAACATCAGCGTAGAATAAAATAATAGAAATCGAGAAATAAAAGCTATGCCAAACTATATAACTTCTAATCAAAAGATTGATGTTCACAAGGTAAGCGTTTCAATTCATTGTTTATTTTGTTCATTGAAATAGTCCCCTTATCGCTTTTATCGTATATCAGTAGTAAATAAACCAAGTTGGTTACAAATCCAATACAATGTGTGACTCTTGCAGCACCCAATTTACCACTATTTTTAGATTGAATTGGTATCCTAACTTTATGACAACCGTTTTGTAATAGGATTCCTTGCTTTTTTGGGCCTCAATTTAAATTTTAAAGCAAAGAAGCAATATCACTATTGAAGAGACAGGTATTTTTTGTTTAACTTTTTGAAGTCTTTTTCGAATTCATCAGTCGTTTTGATTTCGTAACTCATCTAAAAATTCCCGTACGGTTCTCAATTCTTTTTTCTCTTCAAGATGGGATATGACCTCATCGACGGCACTTCCAAGACTTTCAACAATTCCATCCATCGAATTATTTCGTTCTTCAACAACTCGATTCAAGTTTTCTAGGTTACTCATTTCGGACTGTTTGGATGCTTCTAACTTTTTATAATCCGATAACACTTTATAAATTCGCTTAATATCCCCCTCTAATTCTTGAAACAACCGACCCAACTCATCCTTCCCTTTCGGATGAGACTTCATCTTTTTAATCATAATATCAATCTGATTCGTCACCGTCGCTAACTTGCGAGAACGAGATGAGTTTTTCTCAATCTAATTCCGCATCTTATTAGCCGCTTGGATTAACTGATCCGCTAAACCTGAAAAATCAAGATGACCTACCAAAGGCATAACCTGCGAATTAAATACCGCTTTTAATTAACTGCTCCATGGTTACCCGCTGAGCCTTCTGGTCATTCCGAGAACCACGCCCAAAACGCTCCTCTTCGGTTATCAAATATAAATCTTTTGGGGATTTAATCTTCTTGAACGAAGGAACCCCCGTAGCACCACGAAATGAAGACTTCATCACCGTGAACTCTACATTCCTCGTCCGAAGCCACGACTCATCCACACACCTGACATACGCCCGAAATAAATACTCTAACTATAAAAATGTGCTGTTCCAAAAAATATCAGGCAAAATACCCGCCTGACCAATTAGGTTGAAGGATTTTTTGTGAGACAAGTCTATAATTATTTTGATAACCCTTTTTGAATTCAATCATGTGTTTTTTGAGTTCGAACTTCATCCAAAAATTCCCAACGGTTTTCAACTCCTTTTTTATCAAGTTGTAATATCAAAACTTTGATACATCTGACAAGATTTTTAATAATCTTATTACCTTGAAGAAATGGACTCCTCGACGACTTAATCTATTAGCATAATATTACCTCCATCACTGCTACGATTTAATTCATGGGATTCATTCGTAGTGTTTACACCGTTATTCAACCAAAAACAACCGTTCTACACCGTGATCGAAAAAAATAGTCTCCAAGCACACCACCAGAGTCTCTCTTCGATCCCCAAACTCGTTCATCGAGTGCCCTTTTCTTAAAAGGCGAAAACACCAAAAAGTGTAGTGAATATTTTTTTGGTGTTTTAACCAGCACATTTTCAGCGATTTACGATGCTCCATTTTGGCTACTGACAAAATTTCGTATATGCTTAAACGTGCTTATCAATTCTTCAATCACAACATCAACTATTTTGTTATCATAATACTTCAAAGGGTAATGGTTCTAGTCAAGTTTAAAAATATTGAAAATTTGAGGTTTGTTTCTTTAGGTATGTTCAAACTACTTTTTTGAACCGCAAAATTCACTAGCAAACGTTATTTAAGTTTCTCTACATAATGATGTTTCTCAAATAATAATCGGTCACTAAATTCGCAGTCTAAAACTTATAACCATGTTTGATGGTATTCTTCGAATTTCGCAACCTAAAAACGAAAAAGTACTTTCTTATGCACCTAGCACAGAGGAACGCATTGAAGTTCAAAAAGAGTATGACCGATTATACAACCAACAGATAGAAATCCCTCTTTACATCGGAGATGAAGAAGTATTTTCAGGCAATACAGAATCCATATATCCACCACATGATCATCAACATAAAATTGGGACATACCATAGGGCATCTCAAAACCATGTCCAGCAAGCTATTGAAACAGCTCTAAAAAGTAAATCCCAATGGGGCCAAATGCCATGGGAATCTAGAGCATCTATTTTTCTAAAAGCAGCTCAATTAATTGCTGGTCCATATCGCAGTAAAATCAATGCCGCAACCATGTTGTGTCAAAGCAAAACCATTTACCAAGCAGAAATTGACGCGGCTTGTGAACTAGTTGATTTTTTGAGATTTAATGTCTATTTCATGCGACAGATTTATGCGGACCAACCCATTTCGTCCGAGGGGGTTTTAAATAAACTTTCATACCGGCCTCTTGAAGGTTTTGTATATGCGATAAGTCCATTTAATTTTACCGCCATTGCTGGTAATTTACCAGCTTCTGTAGCATTGATGGGAAATACTGTTGTTTGGAAACCCAGTGATTATCAAGTGTATTCTGCCAATGTTATTATCGAAGTATTTCAAAAAGCAGGATTGCCCAGTGGGGTGATTAATGCTATTTATGGAGATCCTGAAATGATTACCAATACCGTATTGGAATCTTCAGATTTTGCAGGGGTTCATTATACAGGTTCAACCCAAGTATTTAAAGGGATTTGGAAAAAAATTGGGAATAAAATCGACCATTATAAATCTTATCCTCGAATTGTAGGTGAAACAGGAGGTAAAGACTTTGTCATGGCCCATCCGAGTGCGTCTGTTAAAGCGCTTTCAACGGCTATTATCAGGGGAGGATTTGAATACCAGGGTCAAAAATGTTCAGCGATTTCAAGGGTGTACCTTCCAGAATCCATAGCTGAAAGAGTCCTTGACCTAGTGATTTCAGAGTTAAAGACGGTAAAATTAGGAAGTCCTAGAGATTTTGAAAACTTCATGGCTTCCGTCATTCACCATAAGGCATATAATCGTTTAGAATCGACAATTAAAGAAATCAAATCTAGTAAAGAAGCTCAAATTATTTTCGGTGGAGGATGCGATAATCAAGTAGGATACTTTGTGGAACCGACAGTCGTGGTAACTACGAATCCAAAATTCAAAACCATGGAACAAGAATTATTTGGTCCTTTGGTTACTATTTATATTTATCCGGATAATGAGTTTGAAAAAACACTGAAATTAGTCGATGAAACCTCTCCTTATGGATTGACAGGAGCGATTTTTTCTCATAACAGAGATGCCATCAATATGGCACTACAAGAGTTGCAACAAAGTGCTGGAAATTTTTATATCAATGATAAACCAACTGGAGCCGTTGTAGGTCAACAACCTTTTGGAGGATCTAGAGCTTCAGGAACAAACGATAAAGCGGGCTGGTCATCGAATTTACTCAGATGGGTCTCGCCTCAGCTTATTAAAGAAACTTTAGTTCCCGATATAGATTATCGATATCCTTTCCTTTCAAAAGACGAATCCTAAAATATTGTGGTTATTGTCTAACTAATAACGGTATGAAAAATCAATGAAAGATTCAACACTAACGATTGGCATGGCTCAAATTAGTCCGGTTTGGCTCAACCGAGAGTTAACTCTTGAAAAAGTGGCTTCAACCATTGAATTAGCTGCCGAAAAAAAAGTGGAATTATTAGTTTTTGGTGAAGGATTGATACCGGGTTACCCATTTTGGCTCAACCTCTGTGGTGGTGCTCAATGGGAAACTCGTTTAAATAAAACCCTGTACAGTCACTATGTTTCTAATGCGGTTTCCATAGAAAAAGGACATCTCAATAGGATTAGCCAATTAAGCAAAAAATATAAAATGGCCATTTATTTGGGGGTTATCGAAAGAGCTATTGATCGTGGGAATCATAGTCTTTATTGTTCATTGGTGTATCTAAATCAAAAGGGAGAAATAAAAAGTGTTCATCGTAAACTAATGCCGACCTATGATGAACGATTAGTATGGGGTCAAGGGGACGGATATGGATTAAGATCACATTCATTAAAAGGGTTCACCCTTGGAGGTTTAAATTGTTGGGAAAATTGGATGCCATTGGTTCGTTCTTCATTTTATGCCCAAGGAATCAATATACATTGCGCCAGTTGGCCTGGATCAATACACAACACAAAAGATATCACCAGATTCATTGCCAGAGAAGGTAGAACCTATGTGATTTCTGTGAGTTCATTAATGAACAAAACTGATTTTCCCTCCGACACGCCTTATTTAAAAGAAGTTCTTTCGAATGCGCCAGATTCTTTAGCTAATGGAGGTTCTTGTATTGCCAATCCAGATGGCAGCTGGCTGATCAAACCCATTGTTGATGATCAAGGAGTCTTTACGGCACAAGTTTTTCTATCAAAAATATTTCAGGAAAGACAAAATTTTGACCCATCAGGACATTATTCGAGGCCTGACGTGACCAAACTAAAGGTCAATCGGAAAAGACAATCGGTGGTTTTTAATGAATAATCCCTTTTAAACAATCTAAAAAAAACGAAGGTTTTTAATTGGGTCACCCCCCCCCTTTTTTTTTATTGGACTTTATATTTTAAGTCTAAAACGTAACTCAAATCACGGTTTTCCGTCTTGGTATTAAAATCAAATACAAATGAAAACATGGATTATCATCTGGTTGAGTATCCCATTAATAGGATTAGGTCAAATAAAATCGTATACAGATCAATTCGATTACAATGAAAGAGATAGTTCAATCAAAGTGACAAAGCAATATGACGAGAGTGGGAATCTGATACAATATGATTCATTATACATGATTCCAGGAAAAAAATATAGAATAAAATTTTCGAAAAAGGACTCGATTCCATCTCCGATGTATATTCTTCCGCCTAATTATGGAAATGAGATTGAAGATTTTGAATTATTAGATTCAGATAGCATCGGTCGTGTTCTAGAATTTAATTCTATTCGAGATAAATTAAATATATGGTCTTCAGATATTCACAGTCAACAAAAACTCGATAGTGTTCTTGGAGAATTAACTTCAAGCGTTTTAAAGAAAATGTCAGAAATGGAAATAAATATTTTACAAAATGACCAATCTATCGATAGTTTGATGCTTCGAGTAAATGAACATCTAAATCCCATGAAGCTTAAAATGAAGTCGTTACCTAAATCTGATAATGACAATTCATTTCAGTTTTTTACTTCTCCAAGAAATAGTGAACTAGATTCAATGATGCAAAAACAATTTCAAAAAATGGATGAGTATATGAAAAGACTTGAAGAACTTTTGCAGGACGACGAACTTGCATCAAAAAAAGAAATTATTTAAAATTTCTAAAAAACTATTGTCTGATTAATTCACAATGAGATAATATATCGGTATGGGAGGATTACCCGCATAGTTTTTTTTGATTGGCATAAGCGATGATGGATGCTTTGGGGATATGGACAATTTTTTTAGTTGAATAAAAAGGGGGTTCAAATGTTTCTTTTAATTCATAAACTTTTGTTCTCCTCAGTTGGTGTAATTCTTCATTAAGATTTCCTCCTTTCCATAACCATAATCCTGATTTGGATTGATTGGTAAATGTGATTCGACCTTTTATATGAATCAGTTCTATGATGTCTTTTACTGATCCAACCCAGCGAGAAATCATATAATCCACTTGCTTTTCAATAGTTTCAATGCGTGCATGAATAGGAATCACATTTTCTAGTTCGAGTAACTGGGTTAATTCTCGAACAACAGTGATTTTTTTTCTGATAGATTCAACCAATAAGAATTCTGTTTTAGGATATAAAATAGCTAAAGGAATTCCTGGCAACCCGCCACCGGTTCCCAAATCAATTACCGTCGTATTCGTTGGGAAATCAAAAATTTTTGAAATCGATAAACTATGAATAAGGTGATGAGATTCAAAATAGCGAATGTCTTTACGGGATACTAAATTGATGTTTTTATTCCATTTGCGAAATTCTTTTTCAAATAGTTGAAACTGATCAACTTGATAGTTAGAAAGTAGAGAAAAATATCGTTTTAAATTTTTCATTAGGATACGAAACTATCATTTCTAAATTTGTACATTAAAATTTCATTATGAGTGATTTATCACAAAAAGTCATCAATTTGCCTGAATCGGCAACTTTAGCTATGGCTAATAAAGTTAGAGAAATTAAATCAAAGGGAATTGACATTATCAATCTGAGCATTGGAGAACCAGATTTTAATACGCCTGATTTTATAAAAAGTGCTGCTATCCAAGCCATCCAGCAAGATTATAATGGATACACCCCAGTGGATGGCTATTTAGAATTACGTCAAGCCATCTGTCATAAACTACAACGTGATAACCAATTAGAATACGAGCCTAATCAAATTGTGGTTTCAACTGGAGCTAAACAATGCATTGCTAATATTTTAATGGCGCTACTTGATCCTGGGGATCAGGTATTACTGCCTTGTCCCTATTGGGTATCTTATTCTGCCATGGCTGTTTTAAATCAATCCAATGCAACATTAATCCCATCTAATATTGATTCGGGATATAAAATTTCAACTCAGCAATTAAAACACAGCATCACACCAGAAACCAAAGTAGTGATTTTTAATTCTCCAAATAATCCCAGTGGAATCGTCTATAGCAAAGAAGATTATTTAGCCATTGGTCAAGTATTGATGGAACATCCTCAAGTTTATATTATATCGGATGAAATTTATGAACACATCAATTATGGTGTTCCACATTATAGTTTGGCCAATATTCCTGAATTGTATGATCGTACCATTGTAGTCAATGGTTTATCCAAAGTATTTGCCATGACGGGCTGGCGTCTGGGTTATATGGCTGGGCCACATTGGATTGCTACTGCATGTAAAAAGATCCAAGGGCAATTTACCTCAGGAACTAATTGCATCGCACAAAGAGCAGCAATTACAGCATTGATGCACCCCGTCTCAGAAATTCAGTATATGGTTGAAGCGTTTAAAAAAAGGAGAGATTTTGCATTAGAGTTACTAAAAGCCATCCCCCAAATCAATATCATTAAACCCGATGGTGCGTTTTATTTATTTCTAGATATTTCTTCCTTTTATGGCACTAAAATCAAAGATGTTACCATAAATAACTCAATGGATATGGCTTTGTTTCTTCTAGAACACGCGAAAGTGGCAACGGTTGCCGGCTCAGCTTTTGGTGATCAAAACGCTTTGAGATTATCGTATGCCACTTCTGAACAACAAATTGAAAAAGCCATCAGTGCCATTGCTAAACTGCTAAGCTCTTAACTAAAAAAGTTTAGGAAATTTCATTCTGTTATTGTAAGCCATATCAGTAAAGGTTGATTATAGGGTTCGCGCGCCCCTAAATAAAACGAACCTTGAAGAGATGTGTTCAGAGAATCGATTTTAGGTAAACTTGGCAACCACAATAAAAGTTAGAAAGTATACCGTATGGTGATTTAATGCAATATAAAAAGTATTTAATTTTGTAGTATATGGACGATGCAGTGGATTTATCTTTTTTAGAAGTTGCCGGAATAACTATATTGGTATTTGTTACAGCATTTATTGACGCAATTAATCCTTGGGTTACTGGATTGCTTGCAACTTCTACTACAGTTTGGATTATAGTTCGCATTATCAATAGTCGAAAAGCAGATAAGCGAGCTGATGAAAAACATAAAATTGAAATTAAAATTCTTCGAAATAAACTAAAGAGAGATTATAATGATGACATTGATCAGTTACCTAGAGAAGATGATTAAGAGTATAAGACTGCCATGATTCATGGAGGAGCTTACAAGAAAAGCTCAATGGTCGAGTACGAACCAAAGCAGCCCTTCCCGAAAACGCTCAGACCTAGTTAAAAGTATTGATGGATGCAACATCCAAAGAGTTGCTAGAAACCTTAAGGTATCTCATGGGACTTGAAAAAACCAATCATCTACAAAAAAACAGCCCGTGTTGATGATGACTTGAAAGGTTCATAGAGCTGTTTTCACTCAAAATAAATCACAAAAAGGTAGTGTCAATGGCTTTTAAAAATCTCAAATCGCTGATTATCAGAGTTTTAAGAAATCAAAAGACATACTTTCGTTAAATCACACACCTTGACTTACTTCTAGTTGGTCGATGGTGTGGGGATTTATCAAACAAATTGACCTTTTGGGTTTTATGGCCAAGGTGATAGAGGTCAATTGGCATGCTTTCTGACAGGTTTTTGTTTTCAAATCCCTCAAGTTTGCCAAAAAATTGTAGGAAGATAGGGGGACACTTCACCTCAAAGGTGTCATCAGTTCACATCATTTCATATTGTGAGATGACTTCCAACCCCATGGCCATGAATGTTTCGATATCTCCTGACAATTCTTTATGCCCTAATCGGACAATGATTAAATCTTCTGAAGGAAAAGTGATAACGTATTGTCCGAGATGTCCCTTCATTAAAAAAGCGCTTTTATTATTGAATTCTTTAAACCAAATCCCATATCCATAATGTGGGGCTTGTTCAAAGCGTGGGGTTAAGCTACGAGATACAAAAGTTGAATCTAATATTTGTTGACCTTTCCATCGGCCACGGTTTTTATAGAGTTTGGCCAATCTTGCAAAGTCTCTTGGATGGATGGCTAAACAACAAAATGATTTTTCATTTCGATTTTTTTTGGAGTCTAACTGCCAAAAAGCATCATGTTGATAACCCAAAGGATGCCAAATAGATTGTTGCAAATAGTCTGAAAGAGACATTTTTGTGGCTTTAGCTAAGGCCAATCCCAGTAGTTGCGTCGCTCCACTTTGATAGTGATATGCTCTACCTGGTTCATATTCAATGGGAATGGCCATCATCAATTGGTATAAATCAGGAGTAAAATAGGATTCTGTAGTGACATTGAATGGTAAATAGTATTCTTCTTTCCATTGCATGCCTGATGACATACTGGCCAAATCACCCATAGTGACTTTGTGGGCATAATCACCAGATAATTGAGGTAAAAAGTCGATGACTTTTTGATCTAATCCATTCACATATCCTTCTTTAATGGCTTTTCCCAAGAGAGCTACTACATAAGTTTTCGCAACAGAAAATGAATTGGTTTTAGAGTTTTTTGAAAAACCGTCATAGTATTGTTCTAAAAGAATTTGATCGTTTTTAAAGACTAAAAAAGCAATCGATTTGGATTCTTTATGAAATTCAAGATGTTCTTGAGACAATCTAATCATATTATATTTTTCATGTAATGGCCACGGTTGGCCATGGGTTGCTTTGATCGTTGAATTTTCAAAAAAGGTATAATCTTCTAAAAAAGCTGTGGAATGTCCCGTAAAGTAGGTCACTCGTAGGGCTTTTAAGATATACGTATAATCAAGATGGTAAATGACGCTATAAAGACAGATGATAACAAAAAGAACTTTTAATAAAATATTTAAGATATTCATCGGATCTAATTATCGATGGGGAGTGAATAAAAATAGGTTTTGTTTTCTAAATCAAGTAACCTGGCTTTTCGATTCAATCCCCCCGAATACCCTTTTAATGATCCATCAATGCCGATGACCCGATGACAAGGAATAATAATTAAAATTGGATTTTTGCCAATACTAGTGGCTATGGCACGGATTGAACTCGGGATATTCATGGCATCAGCAATCGTTTGATAAGATACCGTGTTTCCATATGGAATACTGTCGAGATAAGTCCAAACTCGATTTTGAAAATCAGTCCCTTCAATCCGTATTTGAATATTGAAAATCTTTAGGTTATGAAAAAAATAATCATTTAATTGCTTGCATACGTTTTGTTGAAATGGCGAGAGATCAGCCGTGCTTTTGGTCATGGCATGGACAAATTTTAAGCCGACTAGATAGTTATTTATTGAACAAATTTCAATAATTCCAAAAGGGGAGTCATAATAGCAGTAGTTGAGATTTGAAGACTTTGTATCTGAATACATCGTTATAAAAAGCAAGTTAAAAATAACCACAGGGTGATTCAGCTAGATTCCCATTTAATTGTTCTTCAAATGATTAATTTTGCTCCAAAGTTGGATAAGTGCGAAAACCAATTAAAGTTCCTTGGAAAGGTGTTTATCCCGCCATCACTACGCAGTTTAATCAACAATCAAAATTAGACCTTGTTGCCTTTTCAGATAATTTAAAGGCTCAGATTTCTTCTGGGATACATGGCGTTGTCTTAGCCGGGTCTCTTGGTGAATCATCTACTTTGCAACAAGTTGAAAAAACTCGTCTTCTCAAAAAGGCATTGTCCATATGTAATGATAAAATTCCAGTATTAGTCAATATTGCTGAATCCTCCACGTTAAATGCTATTCGAGCCGTCGAACTAGCCCAGTATGGTGGGGCGGATGGGTTGATGCTATTGCCTCCGATGCGATACCAGGCAACAGAGCATGAAACTGTTCAATTTCTTAAAGAAGTTGCCCAATCGACTCCACTGCCTATCATGCTTTATAATAATCCAGTGGATTATAACATAAACATCAGCCTTGACATGCTTGAAAGTTTGATAGAAGTCCATAATATACAAGCCATCAAAGAATCTTCAAGAGATGTCACTAATGTGCATAGAATAACTTCTAGATTTGGTAATCGCATACATGTTTTGTGTGGTGTAGACACGATTGCACTCGAGAGTATGGTATTAGGTGCTCGGGGTTGGGTTGCTGGACTTTGTAATGCATTTCCTTCAGAAACGGTGGCATTGTATGAATTGGTAAAAAGAAATGAAATTCAAAAAGCACAACAACTACTTAGTTGGTTTATGCCTCTTTTAGAATTGGATTTATCCCCTCAATTGGTTCAAAACATCAAGTACTGCGAATTAACCACTCAAATGGGAACCGGTTTTGTTCGAAAACCTAGATTATCATTGCCAGAAGACCAAAAATCTAAAATTGATCAAATACTAAAAAAAGCGATAAAAAATCACCCAAATATTTCCATATAAATTATGAAAGGACTCAGTCAAATTGGCGGTAAGTATGTTTCTCCTATAACATCAACATCATTTTATCAATACCAAGATATTTCGTTTTTCGAAGCAGATTCAAATCATGTTGATTTGGCTCTAGATCAAGCAGAATTGGCATTTGAGGTATTGAAAAAGTCATCGCCCAAAACAATCGTTCAATTGCTAGTCGAAATCATCAGTGAATTAGAACGTCATCAATCATCGATTATTGAGACCTATCAATCAGAATCGCATTTTCCACCAGGTAGAGCCCATGGAGAATTTGCACGTACCATAGGACAAATAAAAACATTTATTCAACTCCTTAAAAAAGGCCAATACCTCCAGGCTAAAATAGACCATTCAACGGATACGACACCCGATTTGAGGAAAATGTTGGTTCCTATTGGTCCCATTGGGATATTTGGAGCTAGTAACTTTCCATTGGCTTTTTCGGCAGCCGGAGGGGATACTATTTCGGCATTAGCAGCCGGTTGCCCTGTCATAATTAAAGGGCATCCCTATCATGCAGCAACTTCTGAATTAGTTGCATCATGTATGATAAAAGCAGTCGAAAAGTCCCAATTGCCTTTGGGAACTATTTCTCATCTGCACGGGTCTAGCCATGCTATAGGAGAGGTTTTAGTCAAGCATCCTAAACTGAGGGGAGTCGGGTTTACAGGGAGTGATGTTGGAGGAAAAGCCCTCTATGATATGGCTCAAAAAAGAACCATTCCAATACCCGTATTTGCAGAGATGGGAAGTGTTAATCCTGTGATTATTTTAAAAGAAAAGCTCAATACCAATCAAGAATTATCACAACAACTAGCCGATTCAGTACTCCTTGGTTCGGGTCAATTTTGCACCAATCCTGGACTTATCTTCATTGAAACTAATGATAATAATCATCCTTTTGTCAATGAATTGATTTCAAAAATCATACAGTCTCAAGTAGGTCCGATGGTCCATCAGAATATTTTAAAAAATTATGCTGATAAAGTCAATCGACTTTCTAAGTATTCTCCTCAACTAAAGTTATTCCAATCAAAACCTAATCTTGGAGCATGTGGAGTGATAAAGATTAATGATTTGATTAAATATTCTGATTTAACGCATGAAATTTTCGGACCCTATACGCTGATAGTTTTGTTTGATGGGGTTTCTGATTTATTGAAGATTATTCCCTCATTGTCTGGACAGTTGACCATAACTATTCTAGGCAATCAATCTGAACATAAAACAATTTCCAAAATATCGGACGCCGTCAAACATTTGGCAGGACGAATATTATACAGTGGTGTTCCCACGGGTGTGGCTGTACAATCAACCATGACCCACGGAGGTCCTTTTCCAGCAACCACCGATGCTCGTTATACTTCAGTAGGAACCGATGCTATCGATCGGTGGCTTAGACCCATAACTTTTCAAGACTGTCCAGAAGCAATACTACCTGATGCATTAAAGAGTGATAATCCTTTAAATCTCATTCGACATGTTAATGGTAGTTGGGGTGTTCATTGATTGTGAATCCTAAGAAAATTCATGTTTTTGATTGTATTGATGGCTATACCGCAGGAAACCCTGTTCGACTAGTCAAAAGTCCTAAACCAAAGCTTAAGGGGTCGACAATAGCAGAAAAAAGAATCGATTTTATCAATCGATTTGATTGGATAAGAAAAGCTCTAGTCTTTGAACCTAGAGGTCATGATATGATGAGTGGTGGATTTTATTATCCACCATCTGATTCTAAAAATGATGTAGCGGTCTTGTTTATTGAAACTAGTGGTTGTTTGCCAATGTGCGGTCATGGACTAATCGGAATAGCCACCATGTTGCTTGAAAAAAAATTGGTCAAGCCCCAGCATCCAGGGGTATTGAATATTGAAACCCCATCTGGATTGATAACCATAACCTATAGCATTGAAGATAACCAAGTACAATGGATAAAACTGCTCAATGTGCCTTCTTTTTTATACCAAAAAGAGATTGAAATCCAATCATTAGTGCTAGGAAAAATATCGGTTGATATTGCCTATGGTGGTAATTTTTATGCCATTATTGATCGCCAAGCCAATTATCGGGATTTAGAAGAGTATTCGACATTACAATTAATTGAAATGGGACGAGAAATTAGAAAGGCAATTAATAAAAAATTACACATTGAACATCCTATAGATCCAAAAATTAAAACTTGTTCCCATGTATTGTGGACCGGACAGCCTAAAAAGAGTACTTCTTCTGCTAGAAATGCAGTATTATATGGTCAAAAAGCCATTGACCGTTCTCCCTGTGGTACGGGAACCTCAGCCCGAATGGCTCAATGGGTCGCCAAAAGCAAATTAAAAATCAATGAGACCTTTGTACACGAAAGTATCATTGGTTCGACTTTTATAGGAAAGGTCGAATCGATGGCTCGAATTGGCCCATATAAAGGCATCATACCATCCATTCAATCTCAAGCAAAAATTACAGGATATAATCAAATAATTCTAGATCCTAAGGATGAATATGCTTGTGGTTTTGAAGTCATATAAATAATTGTGAAAAAAAAAGTGGCTATTGTAGGGGCAGGTATTATGGGTTTAAGTTGCGCTTATTATCTTTTAGAAGAAGGACATCACGTGGTGGTCTATGATCAATCAAAAATTGGTAGGGGTACTTCGTATCTAAATTCAGGGTATATGACCCCTAGTCATTTTACCACCTTGGTAAATCCTGAAGTCTTGAGATCGGCATTTAACTATTTATTAGATCCTTCAGGACCGCTATTTATTAAACCAAATTTAGATTATCAATTTCTTAAATGGGGAATCCGTTTTGTATTAAATGCCAATAAAAGAAATGTAAAAAATTCAGAAAAGACCTTACTCAATATGAGTTTTTTGAGTAAAGCACTCTATGGTGAATTGAATAAAAAGCTAAATTTTGATTTTGGTTTTACTGAAACGGGGTTATTACAAACCTATAGGACAACCAAAGTAGAAGAATCTGAAAAAAAACTAGCTAAAAGAGCTCGAGAATTAGGATTGGATGTGGTTCATTTATCAAAAAAAGAAGTCGATCAAATGCAGAAGGCTCCGATGAATATTCAAGGGGCTTTCTGGTATAAAGATGATGCTCATTGCACACCAGATGTCTTTATGAACAAGTTGTTTCGATATCTTAAAAAAAACGGAGTGCAATTTGAATTTAATACTAAAATCAAAAAGCTAGAAAAATCTCAATCCAATACCGTATCACTTCAATCAAAAAATAATACCTATCAAGCGGACCAAATTATTTTAGCTAGTGGGTCTTGGACCGGTAAATTATTAAAAACGATCGGTCGACAGGTATTACTTCAACCTGGAAAAGGATATAGTTTTCAAATTGATAATACCGATATTGGGATGCCAGCTATTTTAACAGAATCTAAGGTGGCCATTACACCGATGCTTGGGAAGACTAGAATCGGTGGAACTATGGAAATTTCAGGTTTTGATCTGCGATTAAAAAAAAATAGAGTAGAGGCCATTCGTAGAGCAGCACAGACGTATTATCCTACAATTGATTTTAATATTAAAAAGTGTAGCAATATCCAAGTAGGATTTCGATCATTAACACCTGATGGAATGCCATTGATAGGAAAAATTAATGGATATTTAAACCTTATCGTTGCCACGGGTCATGCCATGGTCGGCTGGAGTTTAGGGCCGGTCACTGGAAAAATAGTTTCTGAAATAGTTTCAAATCGAAAAACTAGTATCGATATAAGCCGGTGTAATCCTAATAGAAAAATTTAGTTGGCCATCTGTTTGCAATTCACTGGATTAATAATCAAGATAGATTCCTCCAGAAAAACTAGTTGCTTCAAAGCCTAATCGTCCCCAAATGGGATGAGCGATACCAAAACTGATTCCAAAATGGTCGAATAGTTCAAATGCAGTTTCGAACCGAGCTACTAAACTTTCGAGTTTATCAACGAAAAAAGATACATCATCTAAAGATTCTCGATTGCCATTCTTTACAGATTTGGTCAAGTATAAAGATCCCAACAAAAGCCATCGATTGTCTAAAAATTGATAGCCATTTTCTAAAGCGATATGAACTTCATCTGAAAACCCTTCGGTTCTATAATTATATCCAAGGTTTGATTTAAAATAACTTGGGGTATTGCCTAAAGAATATCCTGTCCCTATATTGAATCCTAACTGAACATTGAACTCTCCATCACCTGTTTGAAAACTAGGGCCAATATCTAGTAATTCTTTATCATCAGTATCTTCTTCGGTAATTCCTTCAGAATTACCAGTGGGTAATGAGGCTTTTAGCGTTGATGAAAATACCCAACTTCGGGTATTAAATAATCCAAGCTCTATACCCAATTCAGTATCTCCAAAACTAGATAAACTTCCTCTTGGCAATAAGATATCGCCTGTAGTTTTTGAAACCTGAGCAAACTGATAGGCGGTCACTGAAAAGGGAATATATCCAATGATACTGATTCTATTAGTCAAACCATATTGAAAATAAATACTGTTGATCCATAATCCCCTGGTAGCATTGGGATCAGATTCACCAGAATCCGTAAAATGCTGATCTGCCAATAGATGCCATGTATTGAGTTTAATATAGGATTTGCCTTTTTCTTTTACCCATTGACTATGACTAGGGGTGATAATCAAAAAGCAACTAATCACTAAAAAGATGCAAAGCGTTTTATAATTCATCAGTATAAATGTATAGGTATTTTTCTAATGATTTCACGGTCCCTACTAAAATATTTATTTTCTTATAATTTATGGATTTACAAAGGTATAAGCATTTGAGTTTTAAGAACTGAACTATTTTGAAATCCCAGCATTCTAAGATATAAAGCATAATTTATTTTTTATTGTTCGATGATACATTTTTGGATGATGAAGTACAATAGGACATCAATATCAACCAAGTTTAAATAAAAAATTTTTAATCATGGGCATTGATGATTACCATTATTTGGAATGATGGTTTTAAAATAGCAAAAGATCCCGTGCGGTTGGAAGTTTTATAATTAGCGATTTCTATTGATACCTTTGTTGAATTGAAAACGTCAGATATCAATTATCAGATATGGGCTAAAAAAACTGGTACTAACCAATGAATCAATTATAGTTAGTGTGTGGAATGAAAAATCTAAATTTTATTATTTTAAATAATCTCTATCGGGCGATTCAATGTTATGGATAACGGATGAAACTATTAGATAAAATGGGACGTCTGTTTTTGTTGAGAAGATCTCTACGAGTCCAGTTTTTTCTCGCGATGATTCTGATATTGGTGATTTCAGGATTATTGGTTGTCTTGACAACGGCCTATCAATATGAAGCTCAAAGAGAAAAATATCATTTTAATCGTCTCAATAGGAAAGAATCTCAAATTATTCGACATATTGATTATATAGTAGATAAATACGATCTAGTGGGAGCAGATCTTAGTCAATGGAAAAACTTAGAGAGTGATTTTAATCAAATCAACCAAATACATCGTGTCAAATATTCTCTGTTTTCCATGGATGGACAAAGTATATTTTCTT
This sequence comes from Flavobacteriaceae bacterium, assembly GCA_965221765.1. GTDB lineage: Bacteria > Bacteroidota > Bacteroidia > Flavobacteriales > Flavobacteriaceae > Bin25. Next base: position 72,302 of record OZ244911.1, on the reverse strand, counting down.
TTTTTGCTCCTTTGGAAGTCATGGCCAATGATTACTCCTTGAAAGCAGAATTAATCGATCAATTAAAACAAGCCCCAGATCATCGAATTCTTGAAACGAATATCGAAGAAGTTCATGGCTATAGTTCATCAATTCGGATATTGACTAATCAATTTGATAAACCATATGCTATATTATTCTATCCCTATTTTTCTGATGTTGATATTGCTGAAAATGAGCTGAATTTATTTCTTCAAACCTTTTACCAAATCTATATGATGTTGTTGATTGGGACGATTATCTTCGCATTCTTTTTAGCGAGGTATGTCACCCTGTCGATTGAATCCGTTAGAAATAAGTTAAATCAAACGGATTTGCAAGGTCAAAACGAAAAATTAGAAATCATCAATGCTCCCATTGAAATATTGGGTCTTATCGAAGCTTACAATAAAATGATTGATCAATTGATCAATAATGCCAATCAATTAGTAAAACAAGAAAAAGATTATGCTTGGAAAGAAATGGCTAGACAGATCGCCCATGAAGTCAAAAATGCCTTAACCCCTATGCGATTGATTGTCCAAGATTTTAGTGAACAATTAAACCCGAATACAAAACAATTTAAAAAGAAATTATCTGAATTCTCTTCGACTTTGATCGAACAAATTAACTCGATGTCTGAATTGGCTGAATCCTTTTCTTATTTTACCCTCGAACCCAAAAAGAATATGACCGAGTCTGATTTAGTCAATCACACCATACTCGTGGCTGGTTCTTTTACAAATTTTGATGTTCGAATAAAATCTTCTCACGAAAAAATCATCTATACCCTCGATGTCAATCAGTGGACTCGAGTTCTCAATAATCTAATTCTCAACGCCCAACAAGCCATTCCTAACACAAGAGAAGGGTATGTTGAAATAAATTTTCAACGCTTAGAAGATAAAATAGTCATCGAAATCACGGATAATGGTTGCGGGATTAATCCCGAATTGAGAAACACTATTTTTGAACCTAAATTCACCTCAAAAAATTCTGGCACTGGACTGGGCTTGGGAATTGTAAGAAACATCATCTTATCCCATGGCGGAACCATCTCTTATGACTCAGAAATTGATGTAGGAACAACCTTTAGAATTGTTTTCCCCTTGATGTAAATAGAGATAACGATCAACTATCGATTAACAATGCTGATTGTAAGCTTCAATCAAATTACTAGAAATTAAATCGGCAGGTCGTCCTTCGATATGATGTCTTTCAATCATATGCACAAGTATTCCATCTTTGAATAAAGCGATACTCGGTGAACTCGGTGGAAAAGGGGCCATTTTCGATCGAGCCGCATCGGTGGCATCTTTATCCACACCAGCAAAAACAGTATATAATTTTTCCGGTTTCTTAGAATGGGCTAAAGATGAAATCACACCAGGACGTGCATTGCCTGCTGCACAACCACAAACTGAATTCACAACGACCAATGCCGTGGTTTTTTCGGATAGTGCATTATCAACCTCTTCTGAAGTGAACAGTTCATTAAAACCAGCCTGAACAAGCTCTAATCGCATTGGCGCCACTAATGATTCTGGATACATTGAAATTTTTTTACAAAGTTATAAATATTCTAATCAAAGGGGATGTTTTTGTTAGATTTGTTCAATTATAACACTTTATCTCAATCTCCTATTAAAGAACTTCTGATTTGAGATTCTTAATGGCATTTTTCGGTTTGATTTTCATCAGACCCTGGTTTATCGGAGCTACCATTGGATATTTTGTTGGCTTTTTAATAGATAAATTATTTTCTAGTTTTTCTGCGGGTTCAAGAACGAATGTTTATTATCAAAATGAAGCAAGACATCTTGATTTACGAGTAAAAATTCTCTTGCTTGCCATGAGAGTCGCAAAAGTTGATGGCAATATTTTACAAAGTGAAAAAACATTTATAAGAAGTTATTTTTCAAGTGTCTATGGGCCTGGCCAAGTCGATACCATGATTCGTGCCATTCGAAATAATCCTAATTATTTATATCTCACTTCTGAAGATATCGCTAGTGAATTTGCAAAAAAATTAAAATATAGCCTCCGAGCAACTTTATTGCATGTATTGTTTCGAGTGGCCGAAGCGGATGGTAAAATCAGTCCTGCCGAGGCTCAAGAAATTGAAACAATCGCACGTTTTCTTCATATTTCTAAAGCCGATTATGATAGTGTAAAAGCCATGTTTTTTCAGGTCGACGATTCAGCCTATACCATTTTAGAAATCAGCTCCGATGCTAATGTCGCTGAAATCAAACAGGCTTATCGAACTATGGCTAAAAAATATCATCCAGACCGGATCCAATCGAATGATCCAGCGATAAAACAAAGTGCTAAAGAAAAATTTTTACAAATTCAAGAGGCCTATCAAGAATTAAAAAAGAAAAAAGGATTTTGAACCCAATAAATGTTAAAGGTCGGCGCATAAAGTTTTGATATTAAATTTGAATTAAAAGAACCCCATACCCAATGTTCGGTCAATTGATATTTTTTTTCGAATTAGGTTTTCTTCATGTCTTAGACTTTCAAGCGCTCGATCATGTATTGTTTTTGATTGTTTTAGCAATTCCTTTTGCTTCAAAACATTGGAAAGAGTTAATCATTATTGTGAGCATTTTCACCATTGGACATACGATTTCTATGTTTATCGTTCACATGGGACTGGCTCCACATTCAAATCATTGGATAGAACTCCTTATTTCTTTATCGATTGTCGTCGTGGCTACAAAAAATATATTCACGAGCAAAAGGTCATTAAAAAGCCACAATAGAAATTGGTTTTATGGGGTAGTGACTTTTGTTTTTGGGACCATTCATGGACTAGGATTCGGCAGTTATTATCGATTAATGACTCCACAGGGAGGAGCGTTTGAATCTTTGCTCGGATTTGCTTTTGGAGTAGAAGCCGCCCAATTATTGGTAGTAGGCATCGTGCTATTATTAAATGCCGTACGGAATCGAGTAATCAAATTCGAAGAGTTTTTTTGGATCTTATTGGTCAGTGCTCTTGTATTGATTCAAGCCACTAGAATGGTCATCGGAAATATATTAGAATTTTAAAGCGGGTTAATGATTTGAGGAGAAGTGGAGTTTTAGCGATTAGTCATCATCAAAAACATTTAAGAGAACATAAACACATTGGAAAGGATAGTAGGGTTTTTCATCTTGTTTGGTGTGAATGATTTTTTCTAATTCAAAACATTTCTCTCGATGAAGATAACGGATATTTAGGGTTTTTTCTGATGCCTCAATGGTGACTTGATAGGAGGCAATGAACTGTTTGTAAATCGCTGAATTGCAAAAGAGAATCCAAAGGGCGTGGCGTAAATCTTCAGTCGAATAAAAAACAAATTTAAAATGGTATCGCTTATTGTGAAGTTTTTCAGGATTGAACATGGGAACTATACACTTATTTACACGATATTCCTTTTCAATTAAAGAACCAATGCAAAAAATCAATTACCGAATCGTTCTTTCTCATTGGTGATCGACCGATGATTCTTTTTTAGTAAAACTTGGGAGTTTCAATGCTTTCGCAAACTTTTCCACTTCCAAATCAACTTCTTTAGGAATATCATTGGGTGGCCACTTGGGTTTTTTGATTTTGATGGGCTTCGGTCGAAGCGATCGCTTCATGGCTTTTGGATTGAACTACGAAGTTAGAAAGGTTTATTAAAACTAAAGAGAACCATATACTAAAGTGGCAAAAACCACTCAAAAATAGTTGAACTCCACGGTTTCTATCTCTTGGAAATTTATCGGGAAAAACTAGTCTTTTTTTTGAGCATCTATCCATCTCTCAACATGATTTAATTCTTTTTCAAATTCGGGAATGTGATATAACGCTGTATCCCAAACTGTTTTTAAATGAACGTCATGGTATTGATGGACCAATAAATGACGCATTTTTCTATTTTACCCCACGGAATCTCTAGAAACGAATTTTTAACTTCATTCGTCATCCGATAAACATACTCCCCCACTAATTCAATGTTTTTAATCAACGTATCTTGCATTAAATCCTTATTTAAATACGTTTCATAGTTTTCAAATTGATCCATTAAGCGATTGATTTTGGAAATCGCTTTTCGAATTTGCTTTATACGAAACGAATCATCGAGAATAACAGATGGTTTCATTAAAAATATAAATCATATCCTTAAGAATAGATTCTTTTAAAAACGGGCTCATCGCATCAAAATTCACTAAATCAACTTTTCGATGGAGTTTGGCTTCTAAATCGTCAATCAGATCGCCTAAATCGAATAAACTAAAACGAAATCGCTCATCTAATGAATAAGCAATATCCACACACTATCTTTCTGGTCGTCGCCACGAGCTACCGAACCAAACACACCGATTTGAATCGGATGATAGGGCTTGATTGCATCCACCACGATTTGTTCCTCTTGGATTGATAAGATGAAAACGAATTTACAAAAAACCTTCGGTTCTTGAAAATCTTGATGGGAGTTTGTTTCACCCATTTATGAATCATGGACAAGGCATTCCAAACGATTCACAAAAACAACTATTTAAATTTCAGTCATTGACGAAAAATAAATGAGGCATCAACCATAAAATTTAACTATTTTTGAGTGGTTTTTGCCACTTTGGTATATAGTTCCCAAAATTAATTGTTTGATAATCTTTTGTTGCATTCAGCACATAAAATCTGTAAGTTTGGTGGAATTGTTCGGCCTCCTTTGGAATAGGGTTTGATGTGATCCCCATGAGATTGATTTATAGGGGTATTGCATTTTGGTTTCTTACATATTTGATTTTTATTGGGAAACAATTTGTTCTGCTCCTTCCATTTATTTCTCTTTTCCTTACCATTAAACGTTCGTCTATTGATATATTGGCGACTTTCCTCTGTTTCGCCAGATAAAATGTATTCGTAGATCCCACTCGGAACTTGAACGAAGGGATATTCCGTTTGATCTATAGTATCTTCATCCTTTTCATACATTTCGTATAACTCTTGAAATCTCCCTTTGGTATGGTGTTTAGAATATTCCTTTTTTCCATAAGTAGCGTATAAACGCCCCCAATTCAATTTTTCTTTCAATTTTTTATCTGGTGCTTCACCAAATAAATCATTTTGCCAATCCCAAATGGTTCTAAAATAATCCCATAAATCTTTAGCATCTTCTTTTTCTGATTCAGTCGCCATAAACTCCATGATACGATCTTCATCAGAACTTCCTATTCTCCATTGAATGATTTTTTCCAAATGAGCATGCCTTTTTCGATCCTTGCTACCCATCAATTCATGACACATTTCTTTTCTGTTTGTATCACCCATGTATGTGAAGTATTTCTTGGCATCATTCAACCAACGGCCATGGTATACTGAATTTCGTATTTCTTGGTCTGATAAGACTTCTATTTCTTTATTGATGGTTCGAAACCATTTTAGTTTTTCAATATCCGTTCCCTCGAACTCATAGACCATTAATTCATAATCCAAAATCTTTTCAGACAAATGTTGTGCTTTTAAAACATTAAACTTGATTCTCTGGGTATTTCCAGGACTGATTTCTAAATGGATAAAAAACGATTTTTTGGGTTCGCAAAATTTGCATATCGTGATCATACGTTGTTGTCCATCCATTAATTCAAAGTTTCCCTCTTTATTTTTGGCAAAGTATATCAGTCCAATGGGTCTTCCATGGTAGATTGATTGGATTAATTCTTCTTTGAATTTTTGATTGTTCTCGTGGAGATATTCTCTTTGATAAGGGGGCCTAATATTTAATTTCCCTCCATAACCAATGACCCCTTTTCCCTCTCCATGATCTTGATAGCCCTCAATGATATCCCTGATTTTAATTCGCTTGATTTTTTTACTCATGTTTTAGGGCTTTTGTTTTTGATGATCATTCTAAAAAAGAGGGATTTTGACTTTTTTGAAATAAGTCCTAATTTTTGTAATCTTTGAAAATCTTTAGGCTTTAGTCTTAAATCCTTTCCATCATCCCCTTTCCTGAACTTTATTATCTCAAACTGCTTTGGATTATACTTGTTCAGAAAGGAGATGGGCACGCCCATTTGCCCCCCCCAATTTTGGGGGATATCTCTTGTTTTACTGACTTCTATAGCATCGTAATTATCGTAATGGGGATAATTATCGGATGAGTAGTTTTTGTTAAGGGTTAAAAATTCATTTCTTTTGTCATGGTCAAGATTAGTATACCATCTGACACCCGATACTCTAATGTATCTATTTCCTTCCTTATCTACTCTTAAACTATTTGAATATGCGTCATAGTGAGGTGGAATACCAAATTCTCTATCTCCACTTCTAATACTAACACCTAACCAAAATTTATTTTCCTTTATGTAAGGAAATATTTCCCTATATGAAATAGCATTTTGATGTCCGATAATCAAAAATCTTTTATTGTATTTCATTAGCTGATTTACATATTCACGAAACAAAGAAAAAGGAGGATTGGTGCACACAATGTCGGCTTGTTTTAATAATTCAATACATTCTTCACTTCTAAAATCGCCGTTTCCTCGAAGTTCAGTCACCTTTGTTTCATTAATAGAAGGCAAACCATCGCCGTCTTTATCTCCAAAATATTCTAGTTTGATGGCTCTATTTTCATCGTTTTCACCAAATAAATCAATCGGACTGGTGTTCTTGTATCGAGTTGTAATGAGTTTTTTTAATCCTAAATTTTCAAAATCTCTAGCAAAGTATTCAAAGAAGTTAGATATGTAGGGGTCATCACAATTACAATACACTACTTTATTCTCAAAGTGTTTCCTATAATGCTTTAGTTCTCTTTCAATATCTTCAAATTGAGTATAAAACTCATCGTTTCTATTTCGACGAGCATTTCTTAAATCTTGATTTGGCATGATTTACGTTATATGATTCGTTTCAATTTTATTGACCATTCTATTAATTTCCAAGCTATCAATTCCTGAACCATCAATTGTTTCCCCACCATATTTTGAAATAACCATTTCATTTGGTCGATTACATCAAGGTCTTTTAGGTTAAATCGTCCTATGAATTCTTTTACATAGCAATTCAAATGTTTTTGGCTCATATAGTGATAAGTCCCTTTGGTGGCTCTTTTGATCCCTGACCAAAAACTTTCAATGCCATTGGTGTGCACCTTACCATCCACATATTGGTATCGGCTGTGCAAGATACAATGATGTTCTCTATTTAGGTTGGCGATAGCCTCGATGTTTATCGGTATAAATAGTAGCATCTTCAGTCGTATGGTCATTAATAAACTCATGCAATGTTTCACAATCAGTTGAATCAATGGCTTTAGCCACCACTTTTTTGGTTTGTTGACATTTCATACCAATGATCGGGGATTTACCAGCCACCCCTCTCGCCATGCGGTGCTTTGCCCTTCGATTTTTCAATGACCTATTTTTTCGTAAGCCACCAATATAGGTTTCATCCAACTCGACTTCACTAGAAAACAGTTCTGTTTTCTTATCAAAAGCCTCTCGTAATCGTTGTAATAAAAACCAAGCTGATTTTTGAGTGATGCTTAAATCCTTTTGCATTTGTATCGATGAAACCCCTTGGGGTCCGGTTTGAAATAAATACATGGCCATCATCCATTTTTTCAAAGGAATACGAGAATGTTCCATTAAGGTATTGGTTCGGATATTAAAATACTTTTTACACAAACCACACCAATAAGGCATGGGTTTTCGATTTGTTCTAATCGAGACTGATTTAGAACAAGAACATCGGGGACATTGCACGGTTTTTCCCCATAATTGATGTTCTAACCATTTTTCAGTAAGGCGTTCATCGGGAAATAATTCAAATAATTTGATGAGGGATAATGGTTGATTCATGGACTTGGTTTTCACTAAATTTACGAAAAATCCGTGTAACTAAGTATATAGTTCCCAGTTTAAACTTTCAGCATATAAATCCAACCCCTGCAGTATTGTTGGTCAAATAATTGATTAGAATAAAAGATCCCAAGGGTTTACTTTCTGAAAAGGGTTTCATCAATAATTCTTGTGCTAATTGAAATTCTACTCGACCCAAATCATTGATATCAAGCATATTGACATTTTCAATGCCCCCAGTGATTAAATTCATTTTCCCTTCTACTGAAACGACTTTGCATAGGATGCGATTCACTCCGTGTTGCATCCAATATTTACTTCCAAGTTGTAGAACATCGATTTCCATCCAGCACACAGTAGCTTTTAATCGATTGGTTTTGTGAAGAGAATGAGGATTTGAAACAATCACCGAACCTCTTGAAATATCAAGTTGATCGCTTAAATACAAGGTAATATTTTCGGATTCTTTGGCCTCTTGGACTTCATCTCCGTGATGTTCTATTTTAATAATGGTGGAATGGTTATTCCCTGGAGAGATCACGACACTGGCATCTTGAGTAAATTTTCCACAAGCCACTTTTCCAGCATACCCTCTTTGAAAAGCCCCAGAATTGTTTTTTGGGCGCAAGACATATTGCACATTTAAAACAGCATCTTCTGTTGATGGTTCATCGATTTTTAATTGTTCGATTAAATCGATAAGTACATGACCATCATACCAAGGTAGATTAATACTTTTGGATACAATATTATCTCCATGAAGTGCTGAAATAGGTATAAAAAATAATTGTTGATGCAATCCATTCGAGTCTTTATTCAAGGCCAAGATATCGTTCTGAATTTGATGGAACTTGTTTTTTGAAAATCCGATGAGATCCATTTTATTAATAGCAAATATCAATTGAGGAATCCCCAATAAAGAAGTTATTCGAAAGTGTCTAATGGTTTGTTCTGAAACTCCTTTTTGAGCATCTAATAAAATAATGGCAGTATGAGCCGTTGAAGCTCCAGTGACCATATTGCGCGTATACTCAACATGACCCGGTGAATCCGCAATAATATATCGTTGGGTTTTGGTTTGAAAATAAATATGGGAAACATCAATGGTAATCCCTTGTCTTCTTTCGGTCAATAAGCCATCGGTAGCCAAGGAAAAGTCGATATATCCTTTATGTGCTGTGCGACTTTTTTCTTCAATATGTTGCAATTGGTCTTCTTTTAAAGATTTGGTTTCATAGAGCAAACGACCAATCAGAGTGCTCTTACCATCATCGACACTACCTGCGGTAGCTATTCTAATCACTTGTTTCAATGGCTAGAAATACCCGACTTTTTTGCGTTCTTCCATAGCCCCTTCAGATCGTTGATCATCCATTCGTGCGACTCGTTCAGAAAATGAAGATTTTTTGATCTCATCGATAACGGTAATAATGTCTTTTGCGTTGGATAATACTGCCGCTGTACAGCTCAAATCACCAACAGTCCTAAAACGAACCATTTTTGTTTTTAAGCGGTTCTCAGGGATTTGAGACCAAGCACTAGCAGGCATCCATTGACCATTTTTTTGATATACTTTTCGCTTATGAGCATAATAAATAGAAGGCAATTCTAATTTTTGATCTCGTACATACTCCCAAACATCTAATTCGGTCCAATTGGAAATGGGGAAAACACGCACATTTTCCCCATGGTGTATCAATCCATTTAAAAAGTCAAACACTTCTGGTCGTTGTAGTTTTTCATTCCATTGCCCGAAAATATCCCTCACAGAAAACACCCGTTCTTTGGCCCTAGCTTTTTCTTCATCTCGCCTCGCCCCACCGATACAAGCATCAATGTTATAGTGATCGATAGTTTCTAGTAGGGTCGTTGTTTGTAAAAAATTTCTACTAGCATCTCTGCCTTTTTCTTCGATGACCGTACCCCGATCAATACTATCTTGTACATAGCCTACGTGCAGTGTGACATCGTATTTTTTAATTAGATAATCGCGATGTTGGATGGTTTCTGGAAAATTATGCCCGGTATCGATATGCAATAACGGATAGGGGATTTTTGCAGGAGCAAATGCTTTTTTACTCAAATGGAGCAAGGCAATAGAATCTTTACCTCCAGAAAAAAGAAGACAAGGATTTTGAAATTGCCCAGCCACTTCCCTTAGGATGTAGATGGCTTGTTCTTCCAAATATTGTATAGTCGACATGGGATATTTAAATGCTTAATTCAAGTGAAGACCACACTCTTTTTTACCTTCTTCCCACCACCATCTTCCAGCTCGGATATCTTCTCCCGGTTTAATGGGTCTAGTGCAGGGGGCACAACCAATAGAAACGAATCCTGATGAATGCAATGGATTTTCGGGGATATCAAATTTGATGATAAAGTTAGTAATCTGATCGAGAGTCCAATCAATCAGTGGATTATATTTTGTTATTTGGAATTGATGATCCCATTGAAATAGGTTTAACTCTTGACGATGCTGACTCTGTCGGGCTCTCAATCCTGTTATCCAAAGGTCCGCTTCCTCTAATACTCGCTTCAAAACACTGGTTTTTCTAATTCGACAGCAAGCTTTTCGATTTTCAACACTATGATAAAAACTATTGACACCAGTGGCTTTTATAAAGGTTTCAAGTTCCTGGTTATTGGGATGATAAACTTGTATCGGTTTTTGGTACTTGGATATGGTTTTTTCAAGCAAAACATGGGTTTGCTCAAATAACCTTCCGGTATCTAAGGTAAAAATAGTGATGGGCAAGTCATTCGTAAAAATAACATGAGTTAATAACTGATCTTCTTGTCCAAGAGATGATGAAAACACAATATTTTTGAAGCCTTCAGAAGAAATAAGGTCTAGACCTTGATCTAGTGGAATATCTTTAAATTTTTGATTGAGCCGATCGATATGTTGACTCATCACTCACTTTTTTTACCCCAATTGAGTTTGTTCCATGCTCTTTCATGAAAAAAATACAAAACCATTTTTGTCACTAGTTCAATGAACCCAATCGAAAGAGCTTCGATAATGGTTCCAGTGATAAAGTAGGATATCAAAATCGTGTCAAGAGTCCCTAATATACGCCAACTTAGAGCTTTTACAATGCTTCGGGTGACTGATTCAGAATAATTCTTTTTTGGTTTTTGAATCGGCGATCGAGAATACTTCTTGCTAAGCAATAAGTCAATTAGCATATTTCAGAATCCTTATTCAAGGTATTGGATGTTTGGCAAATATAAAGACAATAGGATACATACCAATTGATATTTCTGTGTGAAATGAATTTCAGTTGACTTTCTTGGTGATGAATCTTGATTCAATATAAAATCCTTCGTTGGCATCCTATTTGATAATCAAGTAGATATGAATTGGACAATCCTATTATAGCTATGATTCCTTGAAGTGATTCGATAAATTAGAGGCGGAATTCTCTAATGAGGATAGAATCTGAAAGGATTAAAATAAATTGTTGTTGTACCTTTGGTTCGAATGAAACCAACAAATCTAAAAGAAACTGAACAAGCAAGCATAGGTAATTTCGAAACTAGAAAAGAACCTAGAAAATCTTTTCAGACTTTTTTAAGAAATCAGAATAGATTATACATCAATTCTTTTAATATAATTGATAGAAAGGCTTCTATTATGATTCGGATGAATTCCATCATTATTTCGGGAATCTTCTTGTTTTACAACAATGTTAAGGATGTAGAATTGGGAAGTCTTATTGGATTGATCTTAATTGTATGTTGTTTTTTATCCCTATTATTTGCATTAAATGCTTCTCGGCCAAATTCCTTCGGAACCTTATTTTTTATCAAACAAAATAATAAAAAACGCCAGTTAAAAGTAGAAGAAACGATCTTCACGTCTGGAGTAAATACCCATCTATCAGAAGAAGATTTTGAGAAAGCTTTTGATAAGATTGTTAAAGATCAAAAACTTCAAATAGGAAACCAAGCAAGAGCAATTTATATGTTCGAAAAAAAGATTAGATCGGCTTTTTTTAATATTGAGATTTCATATTTGATATTTATGTTCGGTTTTGTAGCGGTTGTATTATTGTTCATAATAGGGAACCTTTAATCTATCTTTTTGTCCTTGAGAAAGAATGTATTTTTTTTAGCAATTCTTTTGCTGGTGGGGCGTTGTGCAACTTACCAACCACAGTATCGTCTGATAGACAAAGAGTCTTTTCCTCATGATAAAGAAATTCAACACTCTTTTTATTTGATGGGTGATGCAGGTAATGCAAATCTTCATGAAGTTCCATCGATACTCGAGGCATTTAAAAAGGAATTAGATCATTCATCATCAAATGCTACGGCTATTTTTTTAGGGGATAATGTTTATCCATCTGGAATTCCAAAAAAATCGGCAGAAGATTATGAGTTAGCCAATCATCGATTAAAAGTTCAGACAGATATCGCCAAAGATTTTAAAGGAAAAACTATCTTTTTACCTGGAAATCATGATTGGTTCAGTGGGTTAGAGGGATTAAAAAGACAAGAAAATTTGGTAGAAAAATATCTTGGCAAGAATACTTTTTTACCAGAGGATGGGTGTTCAATTGTACGAAAACATATTACAGAGGCGATTGATTTAATCATCATTGATAGTCAATGGTATATTACCAATTGGAATCATCATCCAAAAATAAATGATGATTGTGATATCAAAACGCGAGATGGATTATTAAATGAATTTAGTAATCTAATTAAAAAAGCCAGGGGCAAAACGACGATTGTAGCATTGCATCATCCGATGTTCAGCAATGGCCCCCATGGTGGGCAATATTCACTAATTAGTAGTCTAAAACCGGTGCCATTTTTTGGAACGCTCAAGAATTTGATAAGAAAAACAAGTGGATTCAGTCAAGCAGACATACAAAATAAGCGTTATAGGGAATTGAAAAGACGTCTAGTTGCCCTTGCTCAAGCAAATAAAAAAGTGATTTTTATATCAGGGCATGAGCATAGTTTACAGTATTTGATAGAGGATAATGTGCATCAAATCATCAGTGGATCAGGGTCCATAATTTCTCCGGTCCGTTTGATTGGTGGGGGACGATTTGGCTTTGCTAACCATGGATTTGTGCGTTTAGATGTTTTTAATGACGGATCATCATATGTGCGTTTTTATTCAGTAGACGAGGATGAAATTGTTTTTGAAAGCCAGGTATTTCCTCCCGATTTAAGGGAATCACTCGATGAATATCCGTCAGAATTCCCTCCTAGTGTTTCTGCTTCAATATATACCGATGAAGAAGCTAATAAAACAGGTTTTAAAAAATGGTTATGGGGAGAGCGTTATCGAAAATATTATAACACAAAAATAAATGCCCCGACAGTCAATCTAGATACGCTTTTTGGAGGATTAAAACCCATAAGAAAAGGGGGTGGAAACCAATCTAAATCACTACGCCTAGAAGATAAGTATGGAGCTCAATATGTCATGCGGGCATTGAGAAAGCAGGCATTACAGTATTTACAGGCAGTATTATTTAAGGATCAGTATATAGAAGGACAATTTGATGATACCGTTGCAGAAAGTTTATTGTTGGATATTTTTACCGGTTCGCATCCATATGCTCCTTTTGTCATCGGTGACTTATCAGATGCAGTCGGTATATTTCATACCAATCCTAGGCTATACTATGTTCCAAAACAAAATGCTTTAGCTTCTTTTAATGAAGAGTTTGGTGATGAACTGTACATGATTGAGGAGCACGCGTCTGAGGGACATGGTGATCGAGCTAGTTTTGGCTTTCAAGATAAATTATTAAGCACGCCTGACATGCTAGAAAAGTTGCATCAAGATGAAGACATTATTCTCGATGAAGCCTCTTATATCAGAGCTCGTTTGTTTGATATGTTGATTGGCGATTGGGATCGACATCAAGACCAGTGGCGATGGATTCAGTTTAATGAAGATGAAAAAAAAATCATGCGACCAATGCCTCGAGATCGGGATCAAGCATTTTCAATCATGTCAGATGGATTTTTATTGGGAGTTGCCATTAAATTAGTTTCGTTTTCGAGACTACTGAGAAAATATTCTGATGACTTGGTCGATGTCAAAGGGGTCAATATGGAACCTTATCCTTTGGATATGGAATTAATCGTTCAATCTGACAAAGCGATTTGGGACCAGCAAGTTAAAATCATTCAAAAGGGCATCACTGATCAAATTATCGATGATGCATTTTTAAATATGCCAGAAGAGGTTCGAGACGAAACGGTTGAAGAAATCAAACAAAAGTTAAAAGCTAGGCGAGGGAATCTTCAAAAGATATCGGATAGATACTTTAACTTTCTAAATAAGCTTTCAGTGATTAAAGGAACTAACAAAGATGATTGGTTTGATATTGAACGATTGCCGAATGGAATGACGAAAATAACGGCTTTTCGGATTCAAAAAGGGGAAAAGGGAGAAATTTTTCATGAACGGATGTATTCTCATGAACAGACGAAAGAAATCTGGATTTATGGACTAGACGATGAGGATGTATTTCAAGTATTTGGAGAGAATGGAGCGAATCTAATTAGAGTACGATTAGTTGGGGGTCAAAATAGAGATACCTATGATATCAGAAATGGGAAAAGGATTGTTTATTATGATTATAAATCCAAAAAAAATGATGTCATTACCAAAAAAGGAAAACAAAAGTTTCGTGATGACTATGAAACCAATGTCTATAACTTCAAAAAACTGAAAATAAATGGGACTCAAATGATCCCATCGCTAGGTTCCAACCCTGATGATGGATTCAAAATAGGTTGGAATATCTCTCATACTCATTTTGGTTTTGAACGAAATCCATTTACAGCTAAACATCATATGAATTTGGGATATTATTTCGCTACAGAAGGTTTTGATATTGCGTATTCTGGGGAGTTTGCCCATCTATTTAAGGAAATAAATTTTGGAATTGAGGCAGTATTTACTAGCCCAAACTATGCTATCAACTTCTTTGGATTTGGGAATGGAACAGAGAATTTAGAAGAAAAGTCGTTAGACTTTAATCGAGTAAAAATGAAAACCTTAAAAGTAATGCCTTCATTGGTCTGGCGAGGCGAATGGGGCGGTAGTTTAAAAGCAGGCATGTTTTATCAGAGTAATGAAATTGAACGAAACGAAGATCGATTTTTAGATATTTTATCCAAGAATGAAGATGTGTTTGAAAAGCAAGAATTTATGGGCAGTGAGATAAAGTATCATTTTGAAAATAAAGACAATCATGCTTTTCCTACGTTAGGGTTTCAGATATCGGTTGACGCAGGATTGAATTTCAATATAAATTCTCCCAAGAGCTATGGCTATATTATTCCTGAGATCGGATTCAATTATCCTTTAGTGCCAAGTGGTCAATTGGTTTTAGCGACAAACCTTCGTGGTCATTTCAATATTGGTGATGATTTTCAATTTTATCAAGGAGCAACCATTGGGGCTAAAAATGGACTTAGGGGGTTTCGGAATGAACGATTTATAGGCAAAACTTCATTTGTTCAAAGCACCGATTTTCGATGGGTGTTCAATAACATGAAAACGGGAATATTTCCCATAAGAATAGGCTTCTTTGGAGGAATTGATTATGGACGGGTTTGGATGGATTGCAATAGAACGACTCTTGATTGCCATGAAACAAATCAATGGAATAATTCTTTAGGAGGAGGATTTTTTATTAATGCTGCAGAAATGTTGTCTGGCAATATTTCAGCATTTAATAGTGATGAGGGGATGCGTATTTCTTTTGGATTAGGATTTGATTTCTAATCCCCACTTTTAAACTGATTTCAAAATCTTTTTGCTCCCATCAATTTTAATTTATTGCTTGGTCAATCTTTTATCCACAAGTCATCTCCTTCGCATTACTCAATTTAGCCTTGGAATGAAAATTATATCCTTTGGTGGATGTGGTCTAGGTTGGCAGGAATAATCTCTATCCTAAAATAGGTGATGTCGGAACTTTATACAATTGCCAAAGTCAATGGCGGCACTTGGACTTTTGCCATAGCGATGCTTTATTTGCTTAAAGTCTTTCGGAGTTAGTCCTCTGTCGTATCAAAACCATGGGCCGATGTTTCCCCATTTTTTAAATCTTGGGCGATTCAAGTCATGTTCCACAACAAATATTAAGACAAAACCGCAGAATAATTGGGGTGCTATTCCCATCGCGTCAGTCAGATCATCCAGAGGTCGGTCATGGGTTCGAGGCCATCTGATGCGCTTTCCGAATTTGAGTGGGATGAAAAAACTTACAAGAAGGATATCGATAACTTTCTGTAGTCCGAGATGTTAGGTCGAGAACCATTTTAAAAAATTCAAAAGACCACCCTAAAAACAGTAAGATATCGTTGAGACCATACTCAAAACTAGTCTCAAAGTATTCATGGGCTTATCAATGCAGAGAGATGCTCAAAGCTTTTTTACTGTAATGATATTGCCCAAGCGGGATGCTATTTTATCCTTATGGACTCACTCTATGATAGTTACTAGTATCAAGCACATCATCAGAGGGGCATAGATGTTTCAAAAACTTCTCATGATTTATTAACCAATGTCAAAGCCAAGCGAATCAATGAAAGATTACGAGAAGTCATCCCCTTGGTAAGAGGCTTTCAAAACTTCTATTTTATTTTTTGTGACCATTGAGACCTCTCTCCACTAAAAGGATGATAGAATCAAAATAAATATCAAAAGAGCCTATGTTCAGAGACGGTTGATATAACTGCCAATGGAATCTTTAAAACGATATCCACCACTGATTTGGTATCGGCTGATTTTTTTATAAGCACTGATGCCCCACAAGAGAAATTCAGCATGGAATAAAACATCTTTTGAATCCAATTTTTTAGATTTACTCAATACGAATTCCTCAAGTCCAGGAACACTGCTGATGATTTTTTTTCTTTTGGTGTCGGTCATTTGATCGGTCAATTCGATTTGATGGTCTTCCATAAACCAGTGGATTAGAAAATCATAGGGATCTTTTTCTTCTGTCTTTGTCAACTTTTTAATCGGTGGAAAATGTTTTGGCAATAGAGTTTTGATGGATTGATTAATCAATTCAAAAGCCACCTTTTCCGGTCCTAATTGTTCTCCTTCATAAGTCAATTCAATTTTGCCATTGATGGCCGAAATAGTCCCTAAAAAGTCACTAATTCTAACTTGCGTGGCTTTTTGTTTCGTTCTGAGTAATCTTCTCTGAGCATTTGAAATGAGATTTTCATAGGCTGAAATACTTAATCGAGCACTGACACCACTTCGATTATCGACATATTCACTGTTTCGAGCTTCAAATGAAATTTGTTCTAATAAATCCATGGCAAGTTCTGGAACGGTAATCTTATCGGTTGTGATGTTTTTTGCTTGAGCTTCTTGAAGCGTGATGGTTTTAGCGATATCGATACTTCTTGGGTAATGCGTTAAAATTTGTGAACCAATGCGGTCTTTTAATGGGGTTACAATGCTCCCTCGATTGGTATAATCTTCAGGGTTAGCTGTAAAAACAAAAAAGACATTCAAGGGTAATCGTATTTTAAAACCTCGAATTTGGATTTCTTTTTCTTGAAGAATTGAAAATAGAGATACTTGTATTCTAGCTTGTAAATCAGGCAGTTCGTTTAAAGCAAAAATGCATCGATGAGCCCGAGGAATCATACCAAAATGAATCACCCGTTGGTCTGCGTAAGTCAATTTTAATTGAGCCGCTTTGATAGGGTCGATATCTCCAATTAAATCAGCTACGGTGACATCTGGAGTGGCTAATTTTTCAAAAAAACGTTCCGAACGATGCAGCCAATCGATGGGTGTTCGATTGTTTTCATGGTCAATGATACTTTTCCCTTCTAAGGTGATGGGATTTAGAGGGTCATCATTCAATTCCGATCCCTTGATGATGGGTATCCATTCATCCAATAAATTGGTCATCCCCCTTGCCAGACGTGTTTTGGCTTGCCCTCGAAGCCCCATCAAGTTGATATTGTGCCCTGAAAGGATCGCCCGCTCCAAATTAGGAATGACCGTGTGTTCATATCCATGAATCCCTTCAAAAGCATTCTGCTCGTTGAGGATTTTCTTTTTGAGATTTTCAGCGAGTTCTTGCTGAATGGATTTTGGTTGATAAGAACTTTCTTGGAGTTCTTTTAAAGTCTTAATCGTTGGCTTGGTCATGTTCCAAGAGATGTTTTTCGATTGGCATCATAATCTTCGAATATCATTTTCCCGAGTTGATCCAATCCTGTATAAAATGCTTTTCCTTTGTTTAACAGAGTAAATTGTTGAATAAACTTTCTCAAATAAGGATCTGTAGCTATCATAAACGTGGTGATGCGAATTTTTAATCGTTTGGCCTCAATCGCTTTTTGATAGCATTTTTGAAGAATTCGATCATCTAGTCCGACACTGTTTTTATAGTAATGTCCTTGTGGTAACTTCAAACAACTGGGTTTGCCATCGGTAATCATAAAGATTTGTTTGTTGGTATTTTTCCTTTTTTGCAATAATTCCATGGCTAATTGAAGACCAGCAACCGTATTGGTATGGTATGGCCCCACTCTCAAATACGGCAAATCTTTTAATTCTATGAGCCAAGCATCATTGCCAAAAACTAAAATTTCTAGATGATCTTTGGGATAGCGGGTATTAATCAATTCAGCAAGAGCCATGGCTACTTTTTTAGCTGGTGTAATGCGGTCTTCGCCATACAGAATCATGCTGTGTGAAATATCAATCATCAATACAGTGCTGATCTGAGTAAAAAAGAAATCTTCAGAAACGACCAAATCCTCTTGCCGTATATCAAAAGATGGATGGCCACTTCTGATGTGAGCATTTTTTAAACTTTCTGTTAACAAGATTCGTTCTATAGAATCGCCAAATTGATAAGGGCGAGATTCTCCTGAATCTTCTGAACTGTCCCCTTTGAATTTCGTGCGATGGTTTCCCGAATGGGATTTTTCTAAATTTCCAAAAATTTGATTCAAGGCATGCTGTCTCAAAATTTTTTCTGTTTTCGGAGTAATTTGAAAGGCATCGATTAGATTCCCTTTATGCTTGGCTTGGGCTATAAAATGGTTTTTTAGTAGATCATCTATAAAATCTTCGATGGTATAATCTGAATTGGTTAAATCATATTCTTGATTGAGTTTTTTGAGCCAATCAATGGCTTCATCAAAATCTCCCGAAGTATGAGTGATTAATTCTTTGAATACTTCAAAAAGTTTATCAAAAGGGTTTTGTTGAATACGCTTATTCTTTTCAAACCCCAATCCTTCGATAGAAAAATGGGAATAGTACATTATAGCAAAAATAAAAATCAATAGCGTTTCATTAGATGTGATAGAGGATACACACCGGCATTATATCGTGTTTTGACTGAAAGATGAGTTATTTCCTATCGTTGAATTATATTTGTGCTGCATTTTCACCACCGAAGTCCGTCCTATTAAGATGGATTTAATAAATCACATAAAACAGATTGTGGAAAAAATATTAAAACCTGAAAGAGATTTGTATGCTATCAATACAACCATTGGTCAAGATGGTAAAATTCGTTTAGTCCTAGACTCGGATAAAAAATTATCCCTTTCAGAATGTGTCAGAATACACAATCAATTAGAACTGCATATGCGACAGTTTGAGAACTCTTTGAATTATTCTATAGAAGTGACATCGGTTGGTATTGGAACGCCCTTACTATTGAAACGACAATATTTTAAGCGAATTGGAAGGAATTTATCGGTGACAACCAATAATCATCAAACCGTCAAAGGAAAACTAAATCGGGTTGATAATGATCATATTGAACTGGTGTGGAAAACGAGAGAAAAAAAAGAAATAGGTAAAGGAAAAAGAACTGTGGTTCATCAGCAGTGTTTTGAATATGACCAAATTTTTAAAGCCATAGAAGTCTTATAAATAAATTTAGTATTGATATAAATCATGGATACAACAGCATTGATTGAGTCTATAGTGGACTTTAAAGACGAAAAACAAATCGATAGAGAAACTTTAGTTGCTATCCTAGAAGATGTTTTTAGAAGTGCTTTAGTACGTAAATATGGAACTGATGAGAACTTTGATTTGATTATCAATGTGGCCAAAGGGGATATCGAAATCATAAGAAATAGAACCATTGTTCCAGATGACCAAATTGAAGATCAATCCCTTCAAATCGGATTATCTGAAGCCCAGAAAATTGAATCAGACTACGAAATAGGAGAAGAGGTTTCCCAAGAAATCGGACTCGATGATTTGGGTAGGCGAGCCATTCATTTTATAGGCCAAAGTCTCAAAACAAAAGTTTTAGAACATGACAACACCAATGCTTATAAAAAGTTTCATGATTTAATAGATGAAATCTACAGTGCAGAAGTACATCATATTAGGCAAAGAGAAATTATTTTAATCGATGATGAAGGCAATGAATTAATTCTACCTCGAGACAGACAAATTCCCAAAGAATATTTTCGAAAAGGGGATGAGGTTCGAGGCATTATTGAATGTGTCGAACTGAGAACAAATAAACCTCGGATTATTTTATCGAGAACGTCTCCTAAATTCTTAATTAAACTCTTTGAACTAGAAATCCCTGAAGTACTGGATGGCTTGATTTCAATTCGCAAAGCGGTTCGTATCCCAGGAGAAAAAGCTAAAGTAGCCGTTGAAACTTATGATGATCGTATTGATCCCGTAGGCGCTTGTGTTGGAATGAAAGGATCTAGAATTCATGGTATCGTTCGTGAATTATGTAATGAAAACATCGATGTAATCAACTATACCAATAATTTACAATTATACATTACTCGAGCACTCAATCCAGCAAAAATCAATCAACTAAAAATCGATGAAGAAACCAAAACGGTTGAAGTGATTTTAGATGCTCAAGAAGTTTCGAAAGCCATTGGAAAAAGAGGAGCCAATATCAAATTGGCAGGACAACTTACAGGCTATGAAATTGAAGTTTATCGAGATGGTATAGAAGAAGATGTCATGCTCAATGAATTTTCAGACGAAATTGATGAATGGGTCATTGATGAATTTCGAAAAGTTGGACTAGATACCGCGCGAAGTGTCATGGAATTGAGTTTTGAAGAATTATGTCGAAGAACAGATTTAGAAGATGAAACAGTTACCGAAGTACTACAAATTTTAAAAGAAGAATTAGAAAAATAAAGAAGGGATTAAACCGCGGGATTGTATTTTTGATAAGAATTTGAAAAGGAGATTCAAACCAAAGAAAAAATGACAGTAATCACAAAGAAATATCGAATCAATAAAGTTCTAAGAGAATTAAATATTTCTTTTCAAACGGCTTCGGAATTTTTGGGAAAAAGCCAAAATCCCATCGAAAACTTATCCATTAATTCTAAAATTGATCAGATTGTTTATGAATTATTACTCCAAGAATTTGCGGATGATAAGGAACGCAGAGCAAAAACAGATGAAATCTATCGTGAGAAGTTAAAAGAAAGAGAACAGATATATGGGGTGGATCAAGACTCTTCCTCTATGGTTCCACCCCAAGCAATAGTTCAAGAAGATATATCCCAAGAAAAGCAACTCTATCCAACAAAGAAAGCAAAAACATCGATTAAGTCTCCAAAAACTCAAAAACCTCTTGGTCGAGAAACTTTAAAACCACCTGAAGTGATTGGGTTTAAAGATTTGGAACCCAAAAAACCCAAGCAAAAAGTCGAAGAAAAACCCCCTAAAGAATCCAAGGCATTGGATGGTCCATCCGAACAACCCATGGACCAATCAACCAAAAACCCTAAGCCAGGTATTATTGATACGGGAAGAGTCATTGATTTGGATAATATCAAAGCCAAAGAAAAAGAAGTCAAAGAAGTCCGAGACAAACAATCTAGTAAGGAACAGGTCATCAAACAGCGTCGCAAAAGAAGAAGAATTAGCCCTAGATCAACAAGCGGCAATCTCTTTGAAGTAGAACAAAAAAAGAAGAAACCGGTTTCTATCCAGCCAACGGAAGAAGATATTTCCAAAAAAATCAGTGAAACCCTTGAGAAATTAACTGCTTCGCAAAAGGGGCTAGGGGCTAAACATAGAGCCAAAAAAAGAGCCGAAGAAAGAAAAGTTCAAGAAGAATTTCATGAAAAAGAAAAAGACGCTAAAAAAATCGTCAAAGTCACAGAATATGTCACGGTCAGTCAGTTCGCTTCCATCTTAGGAACAACGCCCACTGATGTGATTGCCAAGGCTATGAATAATGGTATTATGGCGACCATGAACCAGCGATTGACTCCGGAAGAATTAGAGTTTATTGCCTTGGAATATGATATTGAACTAGAGTTTGAGAAATCTGAAAGAGAGTCGTCCCTTATTGATAAAAAAGACAAAGATTCTGATTTGGTTACTCGTCCACCAGTGGTCACTGTTATGGGACATGTTGACCATGGAAAAACTTCATTACTAGATTATATTTCAAAATCTAATATCGTTGCTGGTGAAGCGGGAAGCATTACCCAACATATCGGTGCTTCTGGAGTCGAATTGCCCAATGGAAAAAAAATAACGTTTATCGACACTCCAGGGCATCAAGCCTTTACTGCGATGCGAGCTAGGGGGGCTCAGGTAACCGATATGGCCATCATTATCATTGCAGCTGATGATGATATTAAACCTCAAACGATTGAAGCCATCAATCATGCTCAAGCGGCCGATATTCCAATGATTTTTGCAATCAACAAAATCGATAAGCCCACTGCTAATCCGGAAAAAGTCAAAATTTCTCTTTCTCAAAGAAATTTGTTGGTTGAAGATTTGGGTGGAAAATATCAATCTCAAGAAATATCAGTAACCAAAGGAATTGGAATCGATGAATTATTAGAAAAAGTATTGCTACAAGCTGAAATATCGGAATTAAAAGCAAATCCTAAAAGACATGCCGAAGGCGTTGTTTTAGAAGCTAATCTAGATAAGGGAAGGGGTTTTGTCACCACAGTTTTGATTAAAAATGGAACATTGAAAGTGGGAGACTACATATTGGTAGGCAGTGTTAGCGGGAAAACTAGGGCCCTTATGGATGAAAGAGGTAAAAGACTAAAAGAAGCCGGTCCTTCAGCTGCAGTATCGATACTAGGACTAGATAGTGCACCACAAACCGGAAGCACATTTATTGTATTGGAGGATGAAAAAGAAGCCAAGTTAATCGCTAGTGGAAGAAAACAACTCGATAGAGAACAAACTCTAAAGACCCAAAAGCAACTAACATTAGACGAAATTGGTCGTCGACTGCAATTAGAAAACTTTCAGTTGGTCAATATTGTCCTAAAAGGAGATGTGGATGGTTCAGTGGAAGCACTTGCAGATTCTATTGAACAGCTATCAACAGAAGAAATTGAACTTAAAATTATTCATAAAGGGGTTGGAGCTATCACCGAATCAGACATCCAATTGGCTTCGGCTTCCGATGCTATTGTCATCGGATTTAATGTGCGCCCCATGGGTAATGTAAGAACTTTGGCTGAAAAAGAAAAAATTGATATTAGAACCTATTCCATCATTTATGATGCCATTGATGATATTAAAGATGCGATGGAAGGCATGCTTTCTCCAGAATTAAAAGAACAAGTAACAGGAGTGGCTGAAATCAGAGAAACCTATAAAATATCGCGATTAGGAACCATAGCAGGTTGTATGGTGACTGATGGCAAAATGGTTAAAAACAGTTTTGTTCGTGTTCTTAGAGATGGCTTAGTCATATTTACTGGAGAAATGGCTTCCCTTAAACGGTTTAAAGACGATGCAAAAGAAGTTTCAAAAGGATATGATTGTGGGATTCAAGTCAAGAACTTCAATGACATTACTTTAGGAGATCAAATTGAAGGCTTTTTAAAGAAACAAGTTCGAAAGAAAATCTCTTCTCCCACATACCAATAATTGATATTTCCTAATTTTCATCCTAACCCTAACGACTTTCGGTGTTTAGGAGTACAAAGGCATTCGGATAGTGCGCTTTGATTTCTTTGAATAAGGCATGGATTAAAACTTGATTTCTGCTTTTCCCCACATGTAGTTTATAGTTGGGGGTTTCAAATTTTAATCGATGATCTATTTGGGGAAACTTCATCTCAAAATCTTGTTTTAAAGTATTCATACCTTTAAGGGTTCCAAAACCTATTTGAATGGTGTAGTGATAATTAGCAAACAAGATTTTATCTTGAGCGACTTTAAATTCAATTAATTCCTCAACCACAGCGTCCATTTCAATGCTCCATTCGATTTCTTGAGTCCATGACTTATGAGGTAATAATACCAACCATAAAAAGACAAACGAGCCAATGTATAGATCCAAAAAATATCTCATCCAACCAACTAAAAAATCCGTACGAAATTAAAGGATTTTAGATTCAAAGAGATCTTAAAGTAAGGGATTTATGTATTTAGTTATACTTCTCAATTTTGTTTTAAATTATTTTTATGGTTATTAAAAGTCTTTTTAGAAGTTGACATTAAGGTTTTCGCTAAATCTTCAACTTGTAAGTGCAAATTTAATGGGACTTTTTTGTGATTTGGTAATTCTTCAAAAGGCATTTTCTTATCAAGTAATTTCGTCATGATTAAATATTTGGTTTAAAAGTTTTAACTGCTTTTCCGTAAACTATTAATTGTCTGCAAAGTCGTTTTCTTGTTTCGATAGTTTGATGTAGTATTGAGTAAGTGGATTCAGCATGAAGTCGAAACTTCATTTCTCTATAATGCTGAGCACTATCACGTCTATCTTCAATTTCACCAATGTTTTTTCTATTTTTTCCAACTAAATTAGAAAAGAAAATAACTTTTTGATCATCCATTTGATTTTCATTTCTTGCTTTTGAGTTATTAACCGCAATATTTGCAATTAAATTATGGGAATTATATACCAAAGTGGCAAAGGTTAATATGAAGGAAGAACTAAGGTGGTTGATTATCTTACATTATTGAATTTTAATTTTCATCTGTTTGATTTTTCACGATTACATTGTCCACGTAAAATCTGAAGATTAGAATAAATTGTTCTACCCCCTTTGGCATAAGCATGAATATGATCACCTTGTGCGTCTTTGATCTTCACAAAGCAATTAGGGGCATCACAAATTTTGTTTTCGGCATCAACATATGATGCTCTTTGTTCCTCGTATTTTCTCTTAATATCATCAATGGAAAACTTACGCTTATTAATGAATTTTCTACTCTCTTCTGTTTCACCTACTGAAATATATTCATATAGTTCATTAATCCGTTGAATAAAAGGATATTCGGTGCCTTCAAAAGGATCAGATTCGTTCTGGAAAATTTGGATCAATTCTATCAAACGATTTTTAGTATAATCAAAATCAAAGTTTTTATCTTTATATTGATGGTATAGTTTTCCCCAATTCTAGGTAGTTCTAATAGCCTTATCAAAGGTAGTAGTTTCATCAAATCTCTCTTCTACCCAATCAACTAATGTTTCATAAAATCGCCACAATTCATCAGCATCAGGATCTTTCATGTGTCTTCCCATATAATCACAAATTGCCTCATCTTGTTTGCTGTTAATAATCCATGATATGATAATTTCTAAATTTTTTTGCCGATTGCGATCTTTTGTTGGGATTAGTTTTTTACAGTGGTCATCGAAATTATTAGCGGTTGCTACAAAAAATCGTTTAGCATTATTAACCCAAGTCCTAGAATAAATTGCATTTCTCAATTCTTGATCTGATAATTTCTCAGATCCTGCATTAATCATTTTAAAATATTCCATTTGATCATTATGGTCTCCTTTAACAATACAAGTCTTTAACGAATATGCTAAAAAATCTTTTTGTTTTGTTTCATCTAATCGATGAAAATATGTATCTGCCATTATTTAGTTTTACTGAAAAGTCTCCTTTAATAAAATCTCCGATAGTAATACTTGGTTGTTGTCCGTGTCTAACAACTCAAAACGACCATCATCTTTTTCTGCCCAATAAAACAATCCGATCGGTAACTGCTTAAAAATTGATGGTATTAATTTTTCTTTAAATTCAAGATTATTTTCGTGAATGTAGTTTCGTTGGTATTCTGGTCTAATATTTAATGTCCCCTTATACCCAATAACTCCTAATTCTTTATTGTTTTCATATCCTTCAACAAAGTCTTTAATTGATATTTTAATATCACCTTTAGTTTCTATCATCTCTGTAAATTTCTATTTTTAATGAGCATTCGCATGTTTTTTTTATCCCATTGATATAGGGATAACCCAAATTATAAGCATCAATTTTTGTAGATACTAATTAACCTATAATTTCAAACTGATCGGGGCAATATGAATCCATGAAAGTAATGCCCCCCATACATAACCCTTGGGTAATCTTTTGGAATATTTTTTATTTTGTTGACTTCTATGGCATCATAATTGTCATATTTTGGATATGAACTTTCATTACCATAATATTTTTTAGATACGTATAATTGTGCGTTGTTTCTTTTTAAATGATTTAAGTTGGTAAACCACCCAACATATCCAAATTTTTGAAAATATGCTTTTCTTTCATTGCAATACTTCGCTTTGTCGTTTTCTTTTTTTGTTTTAAACTCCTTAACCTTATTAATGCCCCCCTATTTTATTATTTTTAATAAGTGGAAATATATCAGTATACCCTATAGCATTTTGGTTTCCAATAATAAGGAATTGTTTATTGTAGTTAATGAGTTGTTTTATATATTCTCCAAACAAAGAAAAAGGAGGATTTGTGCAAACAATATCGGATTCTTTTAATAGTTGAACACATTCTAGACTTCTAAAATCACCATCTCCTTTTAGTTGTTTTATATCAACTTCATCTTCATCTAATCTTAAATTTCCATTTTAATCACCTTCATAAATTTGATAAACAACATGCTTATCAATATGTTCCGAAAATTGAACAAGAGACTTATTCTGATAACATGTCGCAATCAGCTTTTTTAAACCTAATGCTCAAAATTTTCTACAAAATATTAAAAAAATTAGAATCTCTTGGGTCATCACAATTGCAATAAACGACCTTACCCTTAAAATGCGGTTTGTATTCCTTTAATTCTTCATCTATATTTGGCAACAGTGTATAAAATTCATCGTATTTTGCTTTCTTGGTAGCGTTTTAACTTTTATCAGTTAAAAAATTATTTCCTAATCGAAACAGACAACGCTTCTTGCATCTGTTTTTTAGTTCATCTAGGATTTTCAAAAGGCCTTTCTAATTCTTTTTTGGTTGGACGATAAGATGATGGAGGCATTTGAACTTGTTTGGTTTGAACATAACGAGCATCGATGGGTTTGGGTTTCTTGGACTTCATTAAAAAAAGATGGATTGATGAAGTGAAAGTAGTCATTTGATCGAATTAAAATGAAATCATGGTTTTAGGCTACTAAATCTCGATATAAAAGCCGTTTATTGGCCATGTTTGAAGCTAAATAAGCCATTTGATCAATGGAAGATAACGCTTTGATGTTATGCCTTGTGGTGAATTCTTGCACATAACGATGGAGATGTTTTTGGCTCATCCAATGGTACGTCCCTTTATAAGCTCTTTTAATACGAGCCTAGAAAGACTCAATGCCATTCGTATGGACTTTTCCATCCACAAATTCCCGTTGGCTATGACAAACCAAACCATGTTTTCGATATAATCCATTATAGCACTTTGCTTCATCGGTATAAACAACGGCAGCATGGGTTGTATACTTATAAATGAATTCATGGGTCGTTTCTTTATCGGTACGTTCCACCACTTTGGCAATGATTTGATTCGTTTCACGATTTAAAGCACCGACCACAGAAATTTTACCAGCACTTGCTCGACCCAAATGGTATAATTGCATTCGACAATATTTTGACATATTAATTCTCTTACCTCCGATATACGTCTCATCCACTTCAACAATTCCTGAAAGCTGACTTATTGGCTGTTTTGTAGCTTCTCTGATACGATGAAGTAGAAACCAAGATGATCGTTGTTGTATTCCTAAATACTCTGAAAGCCTTGTCGAAGCAATTCCTTTTGGCGTACTTTTAAATAAGTACAAAGCAATCATCCATTTCCTCAAAGAAATTCTAGATTCTTCCATGATGGTTCCAATTCTTACACTGAAATACTTTCTACATTGATTATAGAAATAAGGCATTGGTTTTTGACTCTCTATTTGATTCACCTTACAAGAATGACATCCAGGGCAAAGAAGCGTATCTCCCCATCTTATTTTCTGTAAATACTTTTTAGCACATTCTTCTCTTTGAAACAAGGTAAAAATATCAGTTAAAGAATTGGTTTGATTTTTTGTGTATCTAAGTTAGTCATTTGAAACACAATACTAATTAGAGATGCCAACATCATGCTAGAATGTATAACTAAATACATAATTCCCTAAAGCAAAGATGAATAACTTATTTCAAATTATATTTTACATTCTTTTTTTGAAGTTTGAAAATCATCATGTTTTATGCTCTACTAATCTTCTTGACCAAGAAATAGAGCCACACAATATTCTTAACATGGACAAGACACAATTGGTATGGAATCATTCTTGAAATAGGCCAAAACATGATTCGAGAAAATATAGTTCATCTCTTCTTGTTGATATGTTAAACGCTTATGTTTTCAAAAGTCTCAAGAGCTATGGCCACTAAATAATATTTACTGTTGCAAGTTAACGGGTTGCTTATGGGCATCTGATGTTACATGAAAAATTAGGTCGTTTGTCAGAGCTTAAAGAGCATACCGCCACCGAACAGTTGGTGACATTACTCACATCCCAAGCACTAATATCTCGATTGAAGGCTCTAGTCAATTGAAACATGCCAACCATACTAGTCACGCTACCCGTATCCCAATCCCCAATATCTTGATTAAAGGCTCTAGCATCAGTGAACATACCAGTCATATCGGTGACATTACTGACATCCCAATCCCCAATATCTTGATTAAAGTTAGTTTTATTAGAAAATAGATTTGTCATATCGGTCACCAGGGTGGTACACACGGCATTGGTATGATCAGCCGCTGCCCATGCTTTGAGCGAGGCATTATTCACGATGGTATACTGGGTTCCATCGAGGGTAGCTTTTCGTCCCACGTATTGGGCAGGGTTTTGCAGCACGGGATTGATGATGACCGTGACCCCATTGGTAGCTTTTTTTAGCAAGGGCGGACAAGTATCGCCAGCGGGGATTTGATTGCCATGGCAATCTTTGGTTTGCATCGGACAATTTTGAGAGCGAGGAATCACCGAACCATCCCAACAGGTTTTGGTGGCGGGTCTCGCTAGACAATCTTCATCCACGGGAATCTGCTGTCGGTTGCACTCTTTGGTCTGGGGCTGTGGGCGACTAGGACAGGGTTGATCAATGGGGGTGGGGATGCCATGGCAATCTCTGGTTTCTTCGATTTCTTGTAAATCACAAGCGGTAAAGCGAGGCCACCCATCGGGGGTGAAGGCACTCTGTTGAGCAAACTGATGGCAATCGGTCACTTGTGAGACGGTCCACTGGCTGAGATCTTGTTGGAAAGCGGTGGCTCCCTGGAAGAGTTTTTGCATGGTGGTGACGTTGCTGACATCCCACGAGCGGATATCGGCATTAAAGGTGTCTTGGCTCCGGAAGAGATTGCGCAGATTGGTAACAAAGGTGGTATTGATGGTTTCGAGGGCCGACTAGTCTTGTTGTTGGATGAGGGTTCGTAGGGCGGTTTGATCCACGATGCGGATGGCTAGGGGCTCTGGGTGTTCTGGGTGGGCCAGGAGCTTGGTTTGTCCGATGAATCGTTCTCCTTGGGGTCGGCTTCGGATGGTGAGCCCATTGGTATCGAGATACAAAGGGGTATCGAGGGTGAGTCGGGCGGTGATGGTACAGTCTTTTTGGACTAGGAGTTCTAGGGTGTTTTGTTGGGGGTCGAACGACCCACAATCGCTTTGCCACTGCTGGAGTTGATAATGGGGTTGTAGGGTGAGGGTCACGGTGATGGTTTGTCCTAGAGGGGCCTAGAGGGTGGGGGTGATGGAGCCACCGGGTCCCAGGACGTTGGTGGTGATGGTGCGGTGGTCTTTGAGAAAGCGGGCTTGGAGTTGGCAGTGACCTTGGACGGTCAGGGTGAGGGTTGGCTGGGTGGGGTCTTGGAGGGCTGGACAGGCACTCTCTGGGGAGGCTTGCCATTGGTCAAAGACAAAGTGTTCTTCTGGTCGGGCCTCAAAGGTGGCCGATTGGCCATGGGTGAGGGTTTGGGTGGCTGGCGGGGCGATGGTGCCGCCGGGGTAGCGGTGGCGGTGAGGGTATAGGGGATGGCCTCAAAGGAGGCTTGCAGGGAGCAGTCTTTGGTGGCGGTGAAGGAACCACAATCGCCGGTCCATTGTTGGAGTTGATAATGTTCATCAGGGGTGGCCGTGATGCGGACGGTTTGTCCACGGGGGAGGCGTTGCTGGGGAGTGATGGTGCCCCCTATGGTGGCAGTGGTGGTGATGGTATAGGTGGGGGGAGTCGACGGCAGACTAGGAGTGGGTTCGGACGAATCGGTCTTACCGCAAGAACCCATCAAGAATAGCAGACTGAGGGTCAAAAATACCCCCCCCCTTTTTATAAAAAGGCGTTGGCTCCATAGAAATAATGGGTAAAGAACTATCATCATGGTTTGTCGTCATCTGAATGATAAAACGAAAATACATAAAATTTTATTTCTGCTTGGTCTTGGATAAATGCAAACGATGTCTGGGTGAAGAAGACATAGACATCATGGAAAGGTATGATAGAGATAATACCGATTGCTATTCTTACAACAATTCGCTTTCTGTATTATATAATTGATTTATCTTCATTGCCTTTTAAGGAAATTAAATAGGGGACAGAATACACAAATTATTCGTGATGTTAAAAAGTAATTTAAAACGCAACCTAGTATTCGATGAGGAAAGAGATCCTTAACCTTAGTTGTTTTCCAAATTCAGACTTTTTAAAACCACTATAGAATGTAATTTAAGCCTTTATAGTGGGCTTGGAGTTAAAATTACAGTTGAATCAGCTGATTAAAAATATAATTATTTAGAATTATTCTAAATTTAATAAACGAGGCTTGTTTTAGAAACTAATAAAGGCATATGGCATACATTTGCCGCTGATGAAATTCGCGAAGTTCATTGGATTGTACTAAGAAGATTTCCAAAGATTGGACTGGGTTGGGTATTGTTTTCTTGAAATCATCACTCTTTTTAGTTCTGATGATTTACTCAGTTCAACTTTTGGGACAAGGTGGTGCTACAATTCAACAAGGAAAAGTCCTATTCAATACCCATTGTGCGGCTTGTCATAAAGTCAATCGAAAAGCCATCGGTCCTGCCTTAGCAGGGGCTTCAGAAAGATATGATAGAGAATGGCTCTATAGTTGGATTCGAAATTCTAGTGCCATGATCTCTGCGGGAGATCCCATTGCCGTGGCATTATTTGAAGAATATAACCAATCGGTAATGACTGCATTTCCTCAACTATCCGATGAAGATATCGATAATATTCTTGCTTATACTGATTATGTGCCAGAAGTCATTCAAACGGCACAAGTAACAATAGGAGCAGAGGTACAGCCTGAAACACCGACGATTTACAAAATATTTTTAATAGGATTGATCATCGTATTGGTTCTTCTAGTTGTAATGCTTTATTTCATCCAAAAGCGATTAATAAAAATCAAAACTCAAGTTGAAAGTGATTTCAAACCTGATCCAAAAATCGATCCTATTTGGAAAGCATTTGTAAAAAATCAATTTTTGGTACTTTCTTCCGTTATTTTGTTGTTTTTGGTGGGACTGTACCAACTCTACGGATATATGATGCAAATAGGGATTGATAAAGGATATCAACCCATTCAACCTATTCACTTTTCACATAAAATTCATTCTGGAGATAATCAAATTGACTGTAAATACTGCCATTCTAGTGCACGAGTTTCAAAACACTCTGGGATTCCATCCTTGAATATCTGTATGAATTGTCATCAAAATATTGCTGAGTATACCGGTGAGGAAGATTTGGCAGCGGGGTATACTCAAGAATTTTATACGGCAGAAATTAAAAAACTATATACCGCAGTGGGTTGGGATGAAGAAAATCAAGTCTATACGAGTCAAACCCAACCGGTGCGATGGATACGTATACACAATTTACCTGATTTTGTTTATTTCAACCATGCCCAACATGCTCAAGTGGCAGGTATTGATTGCCAAACTTGTCATGGTCCTGTTGAAGAAATGGAGATTTTATATCAATATGCGCCATTGACCATGGGATGGTGCATCGATTGCCACCGAGAAACCAATGTGGATTTGCTAGGTAATGAATATTATCAAAAAGTGCATGAACAACTTTCAAAAAAATATGGTGTAGAGCAATTAACGGTTGCTCAAATGGGAGGATTAGAATGTGCAAAATGTCATTATTGATTTAAATAAAATCAGGTGAGTGAAGAAAAAATTTATTGGAAAGGGATTCATCAATTAGATGATTCCAATGCAGGTTTATCAGACTTAGAACAACGTGAATTTGTAGAAAAACTTCCACCAGATCTTTTTGGAAAACAAAAAGAGTCTGAATCAGATAATCAATCTCCAACCCGAAGAGATTTTTTAAGATATTTGGGATTTTCTACCGCTGCAGCAGCGGTTGCTGCATGTGATGGCCCCGTTATAAAATCGGTTCCTTATGTGGTCAAACCAGAACAAATAATTCCTGGTAATGCTAATTTTTATGCCACTAGTTATTGGGATGGATACGATTTTAGCAATATTCTAGTCAAAACTAGAGAAGGAAGGCCCATTAAAATAGAACCCAACAGTGATGCCCCTGATTTTTATCAAACCAATGCTCGCGTTCATGCATCGATTCTCAATCTATACGATACCCAACGACTTCAAGTTCCTAAAGCCAATAAAGCTGATATTTCTTGGGACGATTTATATCTTCAAGTTAGAGAACAATTAAGTGTTCTCAATCAAAAGAATCAAACGGTCATTTTATTGACTAGTTCCATTATAAGTCCAACGACAATGGATATTATCAATCGTTTAATTGCTAAATATCCCAACGTACAGCACATACAATATGATGCATTGCCAGCCCAAGGCATATTGGATGCTTATCATGATAAATATGGAGAAAGAGCCATGGCTAATTATGACTTTTCTTCTTCAAAAGTGATTATATCTATTGATGCTGATTTTTTAGGTGATTGGCAAAATGGGGGTTATGATTCTTTATATGTGAAATCAAGAATTCCTGATGAATCAGAAGAAAAGGCCAGCATGTCTTACCATCTTCATTTGGAAAGTAATCTGAGTTTAACAGGTTCTAATGCGGATAGGCGCATTTCTTTAAAACCAGCACAGCTTAAAAAAGTATTGGCCTCCCTTTATCAAAATATATGTTTGGGATTTGACATTGGCAATGAAAATTCTGAGATTCAATCCATCGTAGATCATATCTTAGAAAAAATTAATATCAATCCTGAAAAAGCTGTTGTAGTTAGTGGTATAGAAAACAAAGAGGCCCAATCGATGGTACTGGCCATCAATGAAAAAATCCAAAGCAGCGCCTTTTTACCAGACCAACCACTTTATTTTAAAAAAGGGGATTCATTGGCTCTTGAAACGATTTCTCAAGGTATCACTAATGGCCAAATCAAAGGATTGATTTGGTATGGTGTCAACCCTATTTATACATCACCGATTGGTCAGCAACTAGAGCAGCAAATCCAAACTCTCGACTTAAGCTTGGCCCTCTCTACGGTTAATGATGAAACCACTGTATTGGCCAAGTTTATTGCACCGATATCACACTATTTGGAAGCATGGAATGATTATCATCCCAAAAAAGGATATTATAATATTGCTCAACCGACCATTAGACCGTTATTCCATACTAAGGATTTTCAACAGATATTGTTGGATCTAGCGAATATCCCGATGTCTCATGTCGACTATATTAAGGATTATTGGCAAAAAAATATTTTGATTGATTCGAATTGGAATCAAGTTCTTCATGATGGATTTTATCTTAAAAATGAACTCCCCCAGTCCATTGAATTTTCTGAAAGTGCTGAACCCATTGATGCATCTGTATTAATCGATGCAATTGATTATCCCATGACATTGATTCTATATCCGAAAATTTCGTTAGGAGATGGACAACAAGCAGCCAATCCTTGGTTGCAGGAAATGCCTGATCCTATTACAAGGGTTAGTTGGGATAACTATTTAACGGTCAGTATTTCTGATGCAAAGAAAATAGGCATTGTCAATACCACCAATTCCCATGGTGCAATTGATGGAAGTATTGTACAGATAAAGGTTGGAAATCGTGCTTTTGAAGTACCAGCATTAATACAACCGGGGCAAACGCCAAAGACTGTAGGATTAGCACTAGGCTATGGAAGAAAACAAGGTGTCAGAAATGAGATGCAAATTGGAGTCAATGCCTTTGAGTTATTATTAGATAACACGCGGCATCAAAATGTTGAAATCACTCCCATCAAAAATAAAATGCATGAATTTGCTTGTATTCAATTGCAAAACACAGTCATGGGAAGGGGAGAAGTTATCAAAGAAACCTCGTTAGAGGAGTTCAATACCAAAGAAAAAGAATATTATAATCCGGTTGTCCATGTGTCCAAAAATCATATGGAAGTATCTGTCAGGTCTCAAGAAGTAGACTCATGGCGGTCTTTCGATCATTCCATTGGTCATTTTTTTAACCTCTCGATTGATTTAAACGCCTGTACGGGTTGCGGTGCTTGTGTGATTGCTTGTCAAGCAGAAAATAATGTACCCGTTGTTGGTAAACGTGAAGTCAGACGTTCTCGAGACATGCATTGGCTTCGAATCGATCGCTATTATTCTTCTAACAATAGTTTTAAAGAAGATCATAAAAAAGCTGAAGAAACCACTTGGTTTGGAGAAGCCTTTGGCACTTTCCGAAAACTAGAAAAAGCTACTGAAAACCCACAAGTAGTCTTTCAGCCCGTGATGTGTCAACATTGCAATCACGCCCCTTGTGAAACCGTCTGCCCAGTTGCAGCCACTGTACATGGAAGACAAGGTCAAAATCAGATGGCCTATAATCGGTGTGTGGGAACCCGATATTGTGCTAATAACTGTCCTTACAAGGTGCGACGATTCAATTGGTTCCGATACAATAAAAACAAAGAATTTGACTACCATATGAATAGTCCATTGGGTCGGATGGTATTAAATCCTGATGTAGTGGTTCGTTCAAGAGGCGTAATGGAAAAGTGTTCGTTTTGTATGCAACGAACACAAAAAACCATCATGGATGCCAAATTAGAAGGG
Source organism: Flavobacteriaceae bacterium (assembly GCA_965221765.1). Classification (GTDB taxonomy): domain Bacteria; phylum Bacteroidota; class Bacteroidia; order Flavobacteriales; family Flavobacteriaceae; genus Bin25. The sequence continues at coordinate 37,107 of OZ244911.1, read as the reverse complement.
CGAGAAATCAAAGATGGAGAATTTAATACAGCTTGTGCTCAAGCTTGTACTAGTGGGGCTCTAGTTTTTGGTGATGCCAATGATAAAACGTCAAAAGTGGCCAAACTAAAAAATTCTAAACGCAAATATTATATGATTGAGAGTATTGGAACAAAACCCAACGTTATGTACCAACTCAAAGTTCGTAATACCGACAAATCAAAAAATCACGCAGTAACTAAAGAAATCTAATGTCACATTACGAATCTCCGATTCGAGCGCCTTTAGTGTTGGGTAAAAAAACCTATCATAATGTCTCTGAGGATATTGCGAGGCCGGTTGAGAGTAAACCGACTCGTCAATGGTGGATTGTATTTTCTATTTCAATAGCGGCTTTTTTATATGGAATAGGATGCATTATCTATACCATTTCTACTGGAATCGGTGTTTGGGGACTCAATAAAACCATTGGATGGGCTTGGGATATCACCAATTTTGTTTGGTGGGTGGGGATAGGACATGCTGGAACACTTATTTCTGCGGTATTGCTTCTATTTCGTCAACGTTGGCGTATGGCAATCAATCGATCGGCTGAAGCCATGACTATTTTTTCAGTCATTCAAGCGGGATTATTTCCATTGATTCATATGGGCAGACCATGGTTGGCTTTTTGGGTGGTTCCCATTCCCAATCAATTAGGGTCTTTATGGGTTAATTTTAATTCTCCTCTATTGTGGGATGTCTTTGCCATATCGACTTATTTATCGGTTTCGCTAGTCTTTTGGTGGACTGGATTGCTGCCAGATTTTGCAATGATCCGCGACCGTGCCGTTAAACCATTTTCAAAAAAAATATACCGTATTCTCAGTTTTGGTTGGAGTGGCCGAGTCAAAGATTGGCAACGTTTTGAGGAAGTATCATTGGTACTAGCTGGACTAGCAACACCATTAGTATTATCGGTGCATACGATTGTTTCATTTGACTTTGCTACATCAGTTATACCGGGTTGGCATACGACGATTTTCCCTCCGTATTTTGTTGCTGGTGCAATATTTTCTGGATTTGCAATGGTACAAACCCTACTGATTATTATGCGTAAAGTATCAAGACTAGAGAACTATATTACCGTTCAGCACATTGAATTGATGAATATCATCATTATGATCACCGGATCTATAGTAGGAGTAGCCTATATCACTGAGTTATTTATTGCTTGGTATTCAGGCGTAGAGTACGAACAGTATGCGTTTTTAAATCGGATGACGGGTCCGTATTGGTGGGCCTATCTTGCCATGATGACTTGTAATGTGTTTTCTCCACAATTTATGTGGTTTAAAAAGTTAAGAACTAGCATCATTTTTTCATTTATCATTTCTATTGTGGTGAATATCGGTATGTGGTTTGAACGATTTGTCATTATTGTGACTTCTTTACATCGGGATTTTATTCCATCTTCATGGACGATGTTTTCACCAACTTTTGTCGATATTGGAATATTCATAGGAACGATAGGGTTTTTCTTTACGTTATTTTTACTTTATGCAATAAAGTTCCCGGTCATAGCTCAAGCAGAAGTAAAAACGATTCTCAAAGTTTCGGGGCAGTATTATAAAGCCAAGAGCCAATCAACAAATACCAATAATGATGGATAGCGGAAAAGTAGTACATGCTGTATTTGATGATGATGATGTTTTATTAAAAGCAATCGAATACATCCTTAAAAAAAAATATACCATCGAAGAAGTCTATACCCCTTTTCCAGTTCATGGTCTTGATAAGGCCATGGGTTTATCGGCGACTCGAATATCCATTGCATCTTTTATGTTCGGATGTTTAGGATTGGCTGTGGCTATTTTAATTACGAACTACATCATGATTGAAGATTGGCCTCAAAATATTGGTGGGAAACCATCGTTTAGTTATTTTGAAAATTTGCCTGCTTTTATTCCTATTTTATTCGAAATGACAGTCTTTTTTGCTGCTCATCTTATGGTGATTACGTTTTATTTAAGAAGCAAATTATGGCCGTTTAAAAAAGCTGAAAATCCTATCAAGGAAACCACAGATGATAAATTTTTAGTGGTTTTAGAAACCACTGATAGTCCATCGAAAATTGAACTCTTTTTAAAAGAGTTAGGAGCAACCCAAATCGTATGCAAAGAAAACGAATCTTGAAATGAAAGTGGTAAGATTTAGTCATTACTTGTTGTTAGGATTATTGTTTTTAACAGGATGTCAAAACAAAAAAAGACCTAACTATCAGCTTTTCCCAGATATGTATGAACCCATTGGATATGAAGCTTATCAGGAATCTGCTGCTTTTCGCGATAGTATTTCGGCATTAAAACCACCCCATGGTTCGATTCATCGCGGTTGGAATCCCTATCCCTATCCCAATACCAATGAAGGATATCAAGAGGCCAAGCTGAATTTAGTTTTGCCTTTGGACTCATTAGAAATAGATTTGGTCCAAGGGCGTGAGTTATATGGTATTTATTGTGCAGTATGTCACGGTGAACAAGGTGATGGACAAGGCATTTTGGTGCAGAGAGAAAAATTTTTAGGAATTCCTAGTTATGCTGATCGTGAAATCACCGCTGGTAGCATCTACCACGTGATTTATCATGGCATCAATGCTATGGGGTCTCATGCTGGACAACTAAATGGGCACGAACGTTGGCAAGTTTCTGCTTATGTTCTAGAACTTAAAAAAGGATTAGATAACCAAGCTAACTCAAATGCTGAATAACTGATAGATGGAATATCATTTTTCTAAGTTTCTAAAAAGAGGTTCGATTATATGCATTGTAATTGGTGCCATCGCCATTGCTTATGGTTTTTGGACCATGCCAAAAACAGTAGAACAAGCACAAGAAAAGGCAGCGGCAGCGCATCATGGGCATGGGTCATCTTCTGATGATTCTCACCATGGTTCTTCTGATAATCAAATCCATGATAACGATTATCTAAAGTTTCCCCAGGACTTAGAAATATCATCGGATTCCCATGATGATGTACTGCATCATTCAGATGGTGGTTCTGAAAGTATTTTGCAAGATTCAATCCAAGATCATTCTCATCAAGGAGATGAACAGCATGAAAACATAGAGCATTCTTTTGTCGGATCAATCGATCATCAAAAAACGGATTATCATCAATACGCCCTAGATAAAAAAAGTCATGAAAAACATGGAAAACACCTATTGCATCAATTCCAAAACAAACCTTGGGCAGCGGTTTATGTTGCGGCTTTATTTTTCTTTTTTATTGCTCTGGGAACCTTAGCTTTTTATGCAGTTCAAAGAGCTTCTCAAGCGGGATGGCCTATTGTACTATACCGTGTGATGGAAAGTATTTCGGCTTATGTTATTCCGGGCGGAATTATAGTTTTTATAATCCTATTATTTTCTGTATTCGGTGCTAATCATCTCTTTGTATGGATGGATCCCAAAGTCGTAGAACACGATGTGATTATTCAAAACAAAACATGGTACTTAAATATTAATGGATTTATTTTAAGATCCTTGGTGATATTGATTGGATGGGGTCTGTATAGAACCTATTCAAGAAGATTTTCTTTAAAACAAGATGAAGATTATACATCGGGGATCCATTACCACAAAAAGAATTTTAGACTATCGGCTGGATTTTTAGTTTTCTATATCTTGTCGGTCAGTGTCATGTCATGGGATTGGTTGATGTCCATTGATCCCCATTGGTTTAGTACCTTATTTGGTTGGTATGTTTTTGCATCGATGTTTGTTTCGGGAATTACAGTCATTGCCATTATTACCATTTATTTAAAATCGAAGGGATATCTAGATTTTGTCAATAGCAGTCATATCCATGATTTGGCTAAATTCATGTTTGGTATTAGCATTTTTTGGACTTATTTGTGGTTTAGTCAATACATGTTGATTTGGTATTCAAATATTCCAGAAGAAGTCACTTATTTTATATCTAGATTTGAAGATTATCAACTACCCTTTTTATCCTTGTTAGTCCTCAATTTTGCATTTCCAGTATTGGTATTGATGAACACCGATTTTAAACGAATAAACTATATTGTCGTTGTCACTGGAATCGTCATTGTCATCGGTCATTACATGGATGTGTTTAATATGGTGATGCCAGGTACCGTTGGAGATCAGTGGTCTTTAGGTTTTGTAGAGATTGGTGCTTTTGTATTTTTTTTAGGATTATTCGTTCTAACTGTGTTTCAATCGCTCGGAGCAGCATCATTGTTGGCCAAAAAGGATCCATTTGTCGAAGAGAGTAAACGATTTCATTATTAGTAAATAGATGTCAATCCTTTTGATTTTAATCGCCCTTATTTTATTATCAATTGCCGTATGGCAAGTGACCAAAATCTTTGAATTATCACAGAAAAAACCGGTCAAAACTCAAATAGCAACTCCAAAAGATAATGATATCCAAGGCAAGTTGCTAATAGTTTTTTTGGTGTTTTTGTATTTATTGACCATTTATTCTTTTTGGGCCTATAACGATGTATTATTGCCACAATCAGCTTCAGAGCATGGTGTGGAATATGATCGATTGATGTGGTTGACTTATCTAGTCATCTTTATTGTTCAAATTATCACTCAAGCCTTATTGCATTACTTTTCTTATCGGTTTAGAGGAAAAGATTCTAATCAAAAAGCATCTTATTTAGCAGAAAATGATCGACTCGAATTTTGGTGGACGGTCATTCCTGTGATTGTTTTGGCAGGTATTATCCTCTATGGGTTATATACTTGGACGGAAATCATGACTGTTGAGGAAAATGAAGAAACTTTGATTGTAGAATTATATGCTCAACAGTTTAATTGGAAAGCACGTTATGCTGGAAAAGATGGACAATTAGGAGATGCCAATGTGCGATTTTTACAAGATTTTGGTGGCTTGAACTTAGTGGGAATCGATGCTACGGATCCTAATGGAATGGACGATATTGTAGTCACCGAATTGCATTTACCAGTTCATCGAGAAGTGATTTTCAAAATGCGATCTCAAGATGTTCTACATTCGGCCTATATGCCTCATTTCAGAGCCCAAATGAATACAGTTCCCGGTATGATTACTGAATTTGCATATACACCAGCCATTACCACCGTTGAGATGCGTCAAGATCCAGTTATTCTAGCCAAAGTGGAAAAGATCAATAAGCTTAGAGAAGCCAGAAGCCAAGAATTAATTGCCCAAGGAGAGTTCCCGCTGGATCCATACGAATTTGATTATTTGTTGTTATGCAATAAAATATGTGGCGCTTCACATTATAACATGCAGATGAAAATCATTATCGAAACCGAAGAAGAGTTTCAAAATTGGCTAGACCAACAACCAACTTTTGCTCAGACTATACAGTAATACTATCATAGATTAATGAATCAACATTCAGAAGAAAATCATCACGAGGAACATCATCATCATAAAGAGACCTTTATAACCAAGTACATCTTTTCCCAAGATCATAAGATGATATCCAAGCAGTACTTGATTACGGGTTTATTTATGGGCATTATCGGTATTGGGATGTCTTTATTATTTCGTATTCAGTTAGCTTGGCCGGAAAAACCCTTTTGGATTTTCAAAGTGTTGCTTGGAAAATGGGCAGAAGATGGCGTTATGGATCCCAATGCTTATTTATCATTGATTACCATACATGGGACCATCATGGTCTTTTTTGTGTTGACTGCAGGACTCAGTGGAACCTTTAGTAATCTTTTGATTCCCTTACAAATTGGGGCTAGAGATATGGCTTCGGGTTTTTTGAATATGCTATCCTATTGGCTTTTTTTTATTTCTAGTGTTATTATGGTGGCTTCTCTTTTTGTAGAAGCAGGACCAGCCTCGGCTGGTTGGACCATTTATCCTCCATTGAGTGCCCTACCCCAATCCATTCCAGGATCAGGCATGGGGATGACCCTATGGTTATTATCCATGGCGGTCTTTATTGCATCTTCATTATTAGCAGCTTTAAACTATGTAGTGACCATCATTAATCTGAGAACCAAAGGCATGAGCATGTCTCGATTGCCTTTGACCATATGGGCTTTTTTAGTAACGGCTATTATTGGTATTGTATCTTTTCCAGTTTTATTATCAGCTGCCTTATTACTCTTGATGGATCGCAGTTTTGGTACTTCCTTCTTTTTATCGGATATTTTTATTCAAGGAGAAGTATTACACTATCAAGGGGGTTCTCCTGTTTTATATGAACATTTGTTTTGGTTTTTAGGCCATCCCGAAGTATATATAGTTATTTTGCCAGCGCTAGGGATTACCTCAGAAATAATTGCCACCAACTCTAGAAAACCCATTTTTGGTTATCGAGCCATGATTGCCTCATTGTTGGCTATTGCCTTTTTATCAACCATAGTTTGGGGACATCACATGTTTATTTCAGGTATGAATCCATTTTTAGGATCTGTTTTTACCTTCACCACGCTTTTGATTGCAATTCCTTCAGCAGTTAAAGCCTTTAATTATATATCGACGCTTTGGAAAGGAAATTTGCAGTTCAATCCTGCCATGTTATTTTCGATTGGATTGGTATCAACATTTATATCCGGAGGTCTTACTGGAATCATTTTGGGTGATAGTACGTTAGATATCAATGTGCATGATACGTACTTTGTTGTGGCCCATTTCCATTTGGTCATGGGGATATCAGCACTCTATGGATTGTTTGCTGGTGTTTATCATTGGTTCCCAAAAATGTTTGGAAGAATGATGAATAAAACGTTGGGTTATGTTCATTTTTGGATTACTGTAGTTTCAGCTTATTTGATTTTCTATCCCATGCACTTTGTGGGTATGGCAGGTCTTCCAAGAAGGTACTATACCAATACTGCTTTTCCCTATTTTGATGACTTAGCCGATATCAATGTGTTTATATCTGTGGCTGCACTAATCGGTGGCTTGGCTCAATTGATTTTCTTATATAATTTCATTCATAGCATGTTTTATGGCAAAAAGACGGTTCAAAATCCATGGCGTTCTAATACGCTTGAATGGACTACACCAATCAAACATCATCATGGCAATTGGCTTGGTAAAATCCCACATGTTCACCGTTGGGCCTATGATTATTCCAATCCACAACATAAAGAAGATTTTGTTCCTCAAAATGTCCCATTAAAAAAAGAAGAAAAGGTCTTACATCATTAGGGTAAGGGGTTTTACACAAGAATTTGACCGGCTTATATAGGTGCAAACCTCATAAATTTCCCTTTTGGTGGAGTGGAACACATACGAATCTATAGTTTTTCTTCGCTGTTGATGTGTATCTGTGCTACTTCTCTAAGCCGAAGAGTTCTAGGGGATATAGTTTTTTTTATTATCTATAAAGTTCTACATAGAGTCCGATTTTTCAGACTAGCACGCCCATATCGGTTATGATACGGCCATCAACACCATGGCCTATTCACTTCCCTAGCCATGTCAAGGGATTCCAATAAAGTGGCTTCCAAGAGATCTCTTAGCATTGAATTGCTAGTGCGATTTTAAAGGGCTCGGGATTTCTAAGTGGGAATATCCCCATGATAATCCTTTATTTATTTGGCTCCATCTTTGAAATAATGCGAGATAATCCCAAGGTATGATTCTCAAGGAATCAATAGATTTCATGTTTGGAACATCCGTTTCGAATCTAGCGGTGTGTCGACATGGCATCATAATCCCTCCCAATGATAATCATCCATTGGATAGGTCTACTCGGTATGTGCCCCCTCTTCTTGGATAAGATAATCTATCACATGAGGCTCTTTCAACAGGCCTCACCGCTCTTTTTCCGATCAATGGCTCAGTTTGAGTGATACGAGTGGCTCAATTACATTGAAATACACAGCTCCCTGTTCAGTTCAAAGATTCCTATTAATAAAACTAATATAAATATAACTAAAAAAGACTTTTTAAGGAGCGACTATTTATTAATCATATTAAGGGGTGTAAGGGGTGCAATGGATAAATAAAGGGAGCTGTAGTTGAGTTAAGGCTGAACTATAATAAAATCCTGCGCAATTTTTAACATTGTTGACAATCCAACCACTAAGGTCCTGATTGAATGCGCTAGCACCGGTAAACATTGCAGTCATAGTGGTGACGCTACTCACATTCCAACCCCTAATGTCTTGATTGAAAGCACTGGCCCGATAAAACATCCTAAACATGTTAGTAACATTGCTCACATTCCAATCCCTAATGTCTTGATTGAAAGCACTGGCCCGATAAAACATTGAACTCATACTAGTGATGTTACCCACATCCCAATCCCCAATGTCCTGATTAAACGCAACTGCACCACTAAACATATTACCCATGCTAGTGACTTTGGATACGTCCCAATCCCCAATGTCTTTATTGAATTTACTGGCCCCAGCAAACATGTTATTTGTGTCGGTGACCTTACTTATGGTCCAATCGCCAATGTCTTGATTAAAGGCACTAGCCCCATCAAACATCGCTCCCATGGTCGTTACACTACTCACATCCCAGTGGCCAATATCTTGATTAAATGCTTGAGCCCCCGAAAACATCAAATCCATGGTGGTGACTTGACTCACATCCCAGGTACTGATGTTGTCATTGAAGGTACTATTGATGAATTGACAATTCTTATTATGTTCATCGCAGCCCTGATTCCTAGAAAATAAACCCCTCATATCGGTTACAAAGGTGGTCACGATATGGGCCATCGATCGGCCTTGATTTCTTTGCTCTTTGATCTTCTCATTATCCACGATGGTATAGTCCACCCCATGGAAGGTCACTATCTGTCCCACCAAAGTGGTCCGATGGCTTTCACAAGCGGGCTTGACCCGGAGGGTATGGCCATTGGGAGCTATTTCCAAGGGGTTTGAGCAATCATCCACTGGGAGGGGTTCTTCTTCAAGCATAGCGGTCACTTGACAATCTTTGGTGGCCATGAAGGTGATAGTGGTCGCTCGGTGACTACTAAAATCCCCACAGTCGCTCGTCCAGGCTTGGAACCGATAACCCTCATCGATACTCACGGTAATGCTTACCGATTGACCATGTGGAATCTTTTTGGTGGGGGTGATGGTGCCCCCTTTATTGACCGATGTGATGATGGTGCGAGAAGCTTTTAGAAAGACCGCCTCTAAAACACAGTTTCCTATCACTTCAAATGAAATCGTTGCCTTCATGGGCTCTAGCAAATCAGGACAATCCGAGGAGGGATCGGTTTTCCATTGAGCAAATTCATGGTGTTGATCGGCCACGGCCATAAACGAAACGGTTTGGCCTTTGGTTTTTTCAATGACCAATGGAGCCATGATCGACCCCCCTTCGGAGGCCAAAGCGGTGATGGTATAGGTCTTCTGTTCTACAATCGCTGAAATCTCACAATCTTTGGTAGCCGTGAAGGTGATGGTGGTTTCCAAAGGATTAAACTCCCCGCAAGTGCCGCTCCATGCTTTGAAAGTATAGTCCTCTTCTAATGCAACAGTAATGCTCACCGCTTGGCCATGTTCTACGATTTGGGTTTCAGTAATCTGGCCTCCTTGGCTCACTGAGGTGGTGATGGTGCGGGAGGCTTTTAGAAAGACCGCCTCTAAAACACAGTTTCCTATCACTTCAAATGAAATCGTTGCCTTCATGGGCTCTAGCAAATCAGGACAATCCGAGGAGGGATCGGTTTTCCATTGAGCAAATTCATGGTGTTGATCGGCCACGGCCATAAACGAAACGGTTTGGCCTTTGGTTTTTTCAATGACCAATGGAGCCATGATCGACCCCCCTTCGGAGGCCAAAGCGGTGATGGTATAGGTCTTCTGTTCTACAATCGCTGAAATCTCACAATCTTTGGTAGCCGTGAAGGTGATGGTGGTTTCCAAAGGATTAAACTCCCCGCAAGTGCCGCTCCATGCTTTGAAGGTATAGTCTTCTTCTAATGCAACAGTAATGCTCACCGCTTGGCCATGTTCTACGATTTGGGTTTCAGTAATCTGGCCTCCTTGGCTCACCGAGGTGGTGATGGTGCGAGAAGCTTTTAGAAAGACCGCCTCTAAAACACAGTTTCCTATCACTTCAAATGAAATCGTTGCCTTCATGGGCTCTAGCAAATCAGGACAATCCGAGGAGGGATCGGTTTTCCATTGAGCAAATTCATGGTGTTGATCGGCCACGGCCATAAACGAAACGGTTTGGCCTTTGGTTTTTTCAATGACCAATGGAGCCATGATCGACCCCCCTTCGGAGGCCAAAGCGGTGATGGTATAGGTCTTCTGTTCTACAATCGCTGAAATCTCACAATCTTTGGTAGCCGTGAAGGTGATGGTGGTTTCCAAAGGATTAAACTCCCCGCAAGTGCCGCTCCATGCTTTGAAAGTATAGTCCTCTTCTAATGCAACAGTAATGCTCACCGCTTGGCCATGTTCTACGATTTGGGTTTCAGTAATCTGGCCTCCTTGGCTCACCGAGGTGGTGATGGTGCGGGAGGCTTTTAGAAAGACCGCCTCTAAAACACAGTTTCCTATCACTTCAAATGAAATCGTTGCCTTCATGGGCTCTAGCAAATCAGGACAATCCGAGGAGGGATCGGTTTTCCATTGAGCAAATTCATGGTGTTGATCGGCCACGGCCATAAACGAAACGGTTTGGCCTTTGGTTTTTTCAATGACCAATGGAGCCATGATCGACCCCCCTTCGGAGGCCAAAGCGGTGATGGTATAGGTCTTCTGTTCTACAATCGCTGAAATCTCACAATCTTTGGTAGCCGTGAAGGTGATGGTGGTTTCCAAAGGATTAAACTCCCCGCAAGTGCCGCTCCATGCTTTGAAAGTATAGTCCTCTTCTAATGCAACAGTAATGCTCACCGCTTGGCCATGTTCTACGATTTGGGTTTCAGTAATCTGGCCTCCTTGGCTCACCGAGGTGGTGATGGTGCGGGAGGCTTTTAGAAAGACCGCCTCTAAAACACAGTTTCCTATCACTTCAAATGAAATCGTTGCCTTCATGGGCTCTAGCAAATCAGGACAATCCGAGGAGGGATCGGTTTTCCATTGAGCAAATTCATGGTGTTGATCGGCCACGGCCATAAACGAAACGGTTTGGCCTTTGGTTTTTTCAATGACCAATGGAGCCATGATCGACCCCCCTTCGGAGGCCAAAGCGGTGATGGTATAGGTCTTCTGTTCTACAATCGCTGAAATCTCACAATCTTTGGTAGCCGTGAAGGTGATGGTGGTTTCCAAAGGATTAAACTCCCCGCAAGTGCCGCTCCATGCTTTGAAAGTATAGTCCTCTTCTAATGCAACAGTAATGCTCACCGCTTGGCCATGTTCTACGATTTGGGTTTCAGTAATCTGGCCTCCTTGGCTCACCGAGGTGGTGATGGTGCGAGAAGCTTTTAGAAAGACCGCCTCTAAAACACAGTTTCCTATCACTTCAAATGAAATCGTTGCCTTCATGGGCTCTAGCAAATCAGGACAATCCGAGGAGGGATCGGTTTTCCATTGAGCAAATTCATGGTGTTGATCGGCCACGGCCATAAACGAAACGGTTTGGCCTTTGGTTTTTTCAATGACCAATGGAGCCATGATCGACCCCCCTTCGGAGGCCAAAGCGGTGATGGTATAGGTCTTCTGTTCTACAATCGCTGAAATCTCACAATCTTTGGTAGCCGTGAAGGTGATGGTGGTTTCCAAAGGATTAAACTCCCCGCAAGTGCCGCTCCATGCTTTGAAAGTATAGTCCTCTTCTAATGCAACAGTAATGCTCACCGCTTGGCCATGTTCTACGATTTGGGTTTCAGTAATCTGGCCTCCTTGGCTCACCGAGGTGGTGATGGTGGTGCGGGGAACTTTTAGAAAGGTGGCCTTCAAGCCACAAGGGCCTTGGACGATAAAACGAATGATGGGGGTTTGGGGATTAGAAATGCTAGGACACGCATGACCAGGAGCCGCTTCAATATCCCATTGACTAAAGACATAGTGTTTTTCGTGAATGGCCGTCAAGGTGATGGCTTGTCCTTGGGGATATCCATTGGTTGAAAGCCCTTGAATAGAACCACCTTCTCCAGCAGTGGCAGTCATCTTATAATAGATCTTTTCAAAGACCGCCGTAATCAAACAATGCTCGGTGACCTCAAAGCGGATGGTGGCTTCTTGGTCATTAAACTGTCCGCAATTGCTATCCCATGCTTTGAATTGATAATGCTCATTGGGCAGAGCCGTGATAGAGACTGTTTTGCCCTTTTCGATGGTTTGGGAAGGCGTAATGCCTCCTCCCACACTAGATGCCGTGGCGATAGTATAAACTAAGGGAGTATCTGTTATAGGGACTGGGTCTTCCGCACATGAAAAGAACATCAACACAATAAATATCACATACCGGCATAGACCCCTATAGAACAAACAAATCATGGGTGGATAGGATTTAGTGTTAATTCATTGCCATGTTCAACTACCTAGTACAACATAATCCCATATGTTTAATTAATTTTTCTAGTTCTATGGAACTAAGGCACTGAAATTCGCCAACGCCTCTGTTATTCATCTTCCAATTCGGTTTTCTTTAGTTGGGAATCGTAGGATTTGATTTTTGGTAGTTTCTTTTTCATGATAAACTTGTTGAATCGATGGTTTGTTCTTTGTATATCACGTGTGGTTCGTTTAAAAAATATCTAGAATATGACTGAGCTTCAAATTTAAGATTGCAAATTAATCCATAGCAATCAGAAATATAATATCCTATAGCTTTTCTTGTTGTATTTTTAGTGTGTATGTCAAAAGCAATTAATAAATGAGAAGCATCTAATTCGATTCTTGAATCTTTAGGTAGTGATAAATAAAAAAATCTTTGACTTTTTTTCTCTTTGGTAAAAACTTTTGAATAATCTTGTGTTTTAACTTCAATATAATATGGTTTGTTATTATGGGTCAATAATAAATTAGGACATCCGGAACCATCTGGTGATTCAATATCAATATTTAATAATTTACCCGCTGATTTAACATATCTTTCAATATCATTTCCGACTTCATTTGGTCGATTTCTTTTAATCGGCTTTTCTAAAGTATTTTGACATGCTTTTTTACATAAATTTTTTAAAACATCTAAGACATCAATTTCTTTCTCCTTTTCAAAAGGGATGACTTTTTTACCAAACCAAGATCTAATAAATATCTCTAACGGATGATGTTCAATAGGTTTTAAAAAATTAGCAAGTAACTGTTCTAATTGGTCTTCTCGTTCCGTCATTTTTTTGTAATAATACGATTCGATTTGTGTTTGTTCCGTTTTTGTTATTTACAACACCCCAAGTATTTGAAGTTTTGGTGAATTTTTGGCGATTTATATAGATTTTAACAACGTTTAATGGTAGATCTTTAATGGCTTCAATAACAGCGTTTTCTAATAATAATGCCCATTTCTAACTTCACCAACTTCATAGGCAATATATCCATCGTTTTTTGTGATTCGACATAGTTCTTTCAATGTTAAATAGGTGAAATCAATCCAATCTTTTAAATTTTTCAAAATGGTTACATCAGGTTCTTGAGTATCAATAAACCAATTCCGAAGCCAATTATCTTTATTGTAATCAACGAGATCTAAAAATGGTGGAGAAGTGACCGTTAAGGAAACAACTTCATTTGGTATTTGATGTGTTAAATGAGATTTGTTGGATAACAATAAATAGTTTTTTGCTTTAGACGGTGCGTCTTTTAGAAGAATTTTAGATTTTTTATAAATAATTGATTTAATATCCTTGGGAATAGGAATGGTGTTATTTCTTTGATTAATAATTTTCTGTCTTTCAACCGTCACTGCTTGATTCGGAGGCATACTTCTTACTGAAAAAAAACCAGAGGAATGTCCTGACAATCGATTAATTGCTGTCATTTGAATCCATTGGTCACTATCATCTAAAGCGTTTTCTTGTTTCTTTTGTTTAAAATATCGGCGAAGTGATTCTATTTGTAATAAAGTGTCTTGATGATAAAAAGGAAGTAGCCATTGATTTTCTAAATTTTTAGAATTTTTTAATTCTATTTTATTTAATCGATCATCAATTTCTGACAATAGCGGTGGTTTAATTCTTGGTTCTGTGAATATTTTTGAAAGTGGAGACAAATCATTTCCATAGGGAATTCGATTTAATATGTTCGCTTCAATCGGTGTTGTTCCTCTTCCCATAAATGGGTCATAAACAATATCTCTTGGACGACTAAACCGTTCAATAAAATACGTTGGAAGTTCCGATTTAAAACAAGCTCGATAAGATATTTCGTGAATCCGATTGCCTTGTCTTTGTTTTGAGGTCCAAAACTCATCAACCTCATAGGGAATCGATTCTTTGATAAGAATATCTTGAATAGCATTGAGCATAACACCTCTACAGTGGCAAAGGTTAGTCAAAAATAGTTGAATTTTAAGACTTGTATCTCCTATATTTTTCTTAAATTACTGAAATTTAAATAGTTATTGGTATGCATCTGATGAACATCTTAACATTGTTTGGCACGGAAGAAAAAGCGAAACAATGGTTGATAGAGAAACTTTGGAATAACCAAATCCGATGTCCCAAATGTCAATCTTGCAACATTCATCGATGAGGCATCGTTGTCGTGGTTGCCCCCATAAAACCAAGTTTTCATTGAAAACAGGTTCGGTGATGGAAGGCTCTCAATGGAGTTATCAAGTATGGGCTGTGGCCATTGATCTCGTCACCAACAACACCAAAGGCATTTCATGGGTTCGATTAGCCAAAGCGTGTGGGATGACCCAAAAATCCGCATGGTTTTTGTTGCAACGCATCCGATGGGCTTTTGACATCAAAAAACAAAAGCTAAAAGGAACGGTGGAAGTCGATGAAACCTATATGGGTGGCAAACGAAAGGAATTCAGTTCATTGGGGCGATGAGCTGTTGGAAAAACGCCCATCATTGGTATGAAATGCCGAGAAACCAACAAAATCATCGCTTGTTCTGTCGAAAACACCAATCGTCAAACACGGCATGCCTTTATTACGGAAAATACCACGGAAGATCGTTTGATTTACACGGATGAAGCTCGATGTTATTGGGGGGACTTCCAAGAGATCATCAAACCGTCAATCATCGTCACTATGAATATGTCCGAGAGGATGTGCATACCAATAGTATCGAAAGCCATTGGGCTTTATTCAAACGAGGTTATCATGGGACTCACCATTGGATGAGTCGAAAACATCTCAATCGTTATGTTCAAGAATTCACCACAAGGCATAACATCAAGGATTTGCTTTCGATTGACAAAATGGCTTATTTGGCTTCAAACATGGCCAATAAACGGCTTTTATATCGAGATTTAGTAGCGTAAAATCATGATTTTATTT
The DNA here is from genome assembly GCA_965221765.1 of Flavobacteriaceae bacterium. GTDB lineage: Bacteria > Bacteroidota > Bacteroidia > Flavobacteriales > Flavobacteriaceae > Bin25. The sequence goes on along the minus strand of OZ244911.1, from coordinate 21,782 downwards.
TAATTCGACCAAATGAGTACTTTTACTCCATCAATCCATCTTTTTCTGGTGAAGTCCAAGAAACACAAACCAATCGATACTCGTTATGTTTAAACCAAACAGGTTCAAATGCCTCCATCATCTTATCTTCCAAGCAAAAAAGAATTAGAAATGTCTTTTGAAAATCCTGGATTAACCAAAAAACAGATGCCAGAAGCATTGTCTGTTTCGATTAGGAAATAATCATTATGTCTAGCAATAATCAAAATTTAGCATATGCTAAAAAAAACAAATACGATGAGTTTTATACGCAGTTAAGCGATATTGAAAAAGAACTCAAACATTACAAGCATCATTTTAGGGGTAAAGTGGTGTATTGTAATTGTGATGATCCCAAAGTAAGTAATTTTTTTAAGTATTTCACCCGGAACTTTGAACATTTAGGATTAAAAAAAGTCATTTTCACTTGTTATAAAAATCGATTACCGATTCAGTTTTCGGAACATCAAGATGAAAAGGCTTGCTATATGATTTATGAAGGAGATAAAAATAAGAATCGACAGGTGGATGATGAAGAAATTGATGTTCAGTATCTTGAAGGTGATGGTGATTTTAGAAGTCAAGAAAGTATTGCGTTTTTAAAAGAAGCGGATATTGTTTGCACCAATCCACCTTTTTCATTATTTCGAGAGTATGTAGCACAATTAATGAAATATGATAAAAAGTTTTTGATTATTGGGAATACAAATGCTATCAGTTATAAAGAAGTTTTTCCATTAATTAAGGAGAACAAAATTTGGTTGGGAGTATCTCCAAGAGGTATGGATTTTGAAGTCCCTATTAATTATTCTAGGAACTTTGAAATTAAAGAAGACGGGAAAAGATATGCAAATACCAATGCGGTTTTTTATACCAACCTAACCCATTCCAAAAGAAATAAAGTATTATATCTCAACAAAGAGCACACGCAAGAAGCATATCCCCATTATGATAATTACGATGCCATAGAGGTTAGTAAGGTCAATAATATCCCAAAAAATTGGGGGGGGGTATATGGGTGTACCAATCACTTTTCTTACCAAATACAATCCCAAGCAATTTGAGATAGTGGATATCAATCCACATTTCTTTATGCTTAGGCAAAAAGGTTTGCCTAAACCCAAACAATTAAGAATCAGTGGAAGAAAAGATCCTTACGCTCGTATCTTAATCAAAAACCCTTCATTATGAAAATAACACAACATAAAATTAAAATCAGAGAACTTGTTGATGGCTATATTGATAACCAAGAAGAAGGGGTTCAAGGGTATGGCCATCGTTTGGATATTCGACCACTATATCAACGAGAATTTGTTTACAAAGATAAACAGCGAGATGCTGTAATTAATACGGTATTTGAGGGGTTTCCTTTAAATGTGATGTATTGGGCGAAAGTAGGAGATGATCGATATGAAATGATTGATGGCCAACAACTTGTCAGTGAACGATTTCCATATCATCAAGGAGACTTTTCCTTTAATGAAAGATATTTTCATAATCTACAAGATGATGAACAAGAACGAGTTTTAAATTATGAATTAGATATTTATATCTGTGATGGTCTCTCTAGCGAAAAATTAAAATGGTTTGAAACCATCAATATTGCCGGTGAAAAATTAGAAAAACAAGAGCTTCGGAATGCTGTTTTTCATGGCACATGGACTGCTAGAGCTAGATTGTTTTTTATTAAAACGAATTGCCCTGCGTATCGTCTATTTGGAAAAGACTATATGAATGGTTCAGCCATTCGTCAAAATTATTTAGAAACGGCCATCAAATGGATTGGGGATTCTAAAACTCCAAAGCAATCAATCGATGCGTATATGGATCAACACGCCAAAGAGCCCAATGCCAATGAAATCATCGAATATTTTCAAAGGGTGGCTCAATGGGTAAAATCAATATTTAAGGTTTATCGAAGAGAAATGAAAGGGATTGATTGGGGATTCTTATACAACCAATATGGTAAGGATTATTATGATGCCAATGAAATAGAAGAAAAAGTGAAGCAATTAATGCAGGATGATGAAGTTCAAAATAAAAAAGGCATTTATCGTTATCTATTGACCAGTGATGAAAGAGACTTAAAACTCCGTCTTTTTTCAGATAAACAAAAAAGAAAACAATATGAGAAGCAAGATGGCCGATGTGCTCATCCTGATTGTCGATTTCCTGATAAAAGATTTGAATTTGAAGAAATGGACGGAGACCACATCATTCCTTGGAGAAATGGTGGTGAAACAAAGGAAGAAAATTTACAAATGCTCTACAAGAGCTGCAATCGATCGGGGAAAGGCTGTGTTTATCGTGAATGAACTTTTGCCACTTTGGTATATATTCCCTAAAATAATCCCATAAATCTTTAGCATCTTCTTTTTCTGATTCAGTCGCCATAAACTCCATGATACGATCTTCATCAGAACTTCCTATTCTCCATTGAATGATTTTTTCCAAATGAGCATGCCTTTTTCGATCCTTGCTACCCATCAATTCATGACACATTTCTTTTCTGTTTGTATCACCCATGTATGTGAAGTATTTCTTGGCATCATTCAACCAACGGCCATGGTATACTGAATTTCGTATTTCTTGGTCTGATAAGACTTCTATTTCTTTATTGATGGTTCGAAACCATTTTAGTTTTTCAATATCCGTTCCCTCGAACTCATAGACCATTAATTCATAATCCAAAATCTTTTCAGACAAATGTTGTGCTTTTAAAACATTAAACTTGATTCTCTGGGTATTTCCAGGACTGATTTCTAAATGGATAAAAAACGATTTTTTGGGTTCGCAAAATTTGCATATCGTGATCATACGTTGTTGTCCATCCATTAATTCAAAGTTTCCCTCTTTATTTTTGGCAAAGTATATCAGTCCAATGGGTCTTCCATGGTAGATTGATTGGATTAATTCTTCTTTGAATTTTTGATTGTTCTCGTGGAGATATTCTCTTTGATAAGGGGGCCTAATATTTAATTTCCCTCCATAACCAATGACCCCTTTTCCCTCTCCATGATCTTGATAGCCCTCAATGATATCCCTGATTTTAATTCGCTTGATTTTTTTACTCATGTTTTAGGGCTTTTGTTTTTGATTAAGATACGAGCGTAAGGATCTTTTCTTCCACTGATTCTTAATTGTTTGGGTTTAGGCAAACCTTTTTGCCTAAGCATAAAGAAATGTGGATTGATATCCACTATCTCAAATTGCTTTGGATTATACTTGTTCAGAAAGGAGATGGGCACGCCCATTTGCCCCCCCCCAATTTTGGGGGATATCTCTTGTTTTACTGACTTCTATAGCATCGTAATTATCGTAATGGGGATAATTATCGGATGAGTAGTTTTTGTTAAGGGTTAAAAATTCATTTCTTTTGTCATGGTCAAGATTAGTATACCATCTGACACCCGATACTCTAATGTATCTATTTCCTTCCTTATCTACTCTTAAACTATTTGAATATGCGTCATAGTGAGGTGGAATACCAAATTCTCTATCTCCACTTCTAATACTAACACCTAACCAAAATTTATTTTCCTTTATGTAAGGAAATATTTCCCTATATGAAATAGCATTTTGATGTCCGATAATCAAAAATCTTTTATTGTATTTCATTAGCTGATTTACATATTCACGAAACAAAGAAAAAGGAGGATTGGTGCACACAATGTCGGCTTGTTTTAATAATTCAATACATTCTTCACTTCTAAAATCGCCGTTTCCTCGAAGTTCAGTCACCTTTGTTTCATTAATAGAAGGCAAACCATCGCCGTCTTTATCTCCAAAATATTCTAGTTTGATGGCTCTATTTTCATCGTTTTCACCAAATAAATCAATCGGACTGGTGTTCTTGTATCGAGTTGTAATGAGTTTTTTTAATCCTAAATTTTCAAAATCTCTAGCAAAGTATTCAAAGAAGTTAGATATGTAGGGGTCATCACAATTACAATACACTACTTTATTCTCAAAGTGTTTCCTATAATGCTTTAGTTCTCTTTCAATATCTTCAAATTGAGTATAAAACTCATCGTTTCTATTTCGACGAGCATTTCTTAAATCTTGATTTGGCATGATTTACGTTATATGATTCGTTTCAATTTTATTGACCATTCTATTAATTTCCAAGCTATCAATTCCTGAACCATCAATTGTTTCCCCACCATATTTTGAAATAACCATTTCATTTGGTCGATTACATCAAGGTCTTTTAGGTTAAATCGTCCTGTGAATTCTTTTACATAGCAATTCAAATGTTTTTGGCTCATATAGTGATAAGTCCCTTTGGTGGCTCTTTTGATCCCTGACCAAAAACTTTCAATGCCATTGGTGTGCACCTTACCATCCACATATTGGTATCGGCTGTGCAAGATACAATGATGTTCTCTATTTAGGTTGGCGATAGCCTCGATGTTTATCGGTATAAATAGTAGCATCTTCAGTCGTATGGTCATTAATAAACTCATGCAATGTTTCACAATCAGTTGAATCAATGGCTTTAGCCACCACTTTTTTGGTTTGTTGACATTTCATACCAATGATCGGGGATTTACCAGCCACCCCTCTCGCCATGCGGTGCTTTGCCCTTCGATTTTTCAATGACCTATTTTTTCGTAAGCCACCAATATAGGTTTCATCCAACTCGACTTCACTAGAAAACAGTTCTGTTTTCTTATCAAAAGCCTCTCGTAATCGTTGTAATAAAAACCAAGCTGATTTTTGAGTGATGCTTAAATCCTTTTGCATTTGTATCGATGAAACCCCTTGGGGTCCGGTTTGAAATAAATACATGGCCATCATCCATTTTTTCAAAGGAATACGAGAATGTTCCATTAAGGTATTGGTTCGGATATTAAAATACTTTTTACACAAACCACACCAATAAGGCATGGGTTTTCGATTTGTTCTAATCGAGACTGATTTAGAACAAGAACATCGGGGACATTGCACGGTTTTTCCCCATAATTGATGTTCTAACCATTTTTCAGTAAGGCGTTCATCGGGAAATAATTCAAATAATTTGATGAGGGATAATGGTTGATTCATGGACTTGGTTTTCACTAAATTTACGAAAAATCCGTGTAACTAAGTATATAGTTCCTATTTAAATTCATGGCAGAGAAAAGGCATTCTACCATGAAATACAACTGTTTTGAAACTTAAGCGCATCGTTCCATTTAGGATGGCCCATTAGAATCAATCGATTGATTCGCCTACCAATAGATTTATATTCTTAGCAGGAATTAACTTTAACAGATAATGAGGCCCCAATTTCAAACCCCTTAGTTTATTATAAAAATAGGAGGCCTAAAATAAAAACCCCTTATTCCTTTGGAAGGATACGAATAACACCCATAGATTCTACACCAACATAAATATATCCATCTATTCCTTGTTTAATACTTCGAACACGACCAATATTGTTCAATTCTCTATGGGTAGAGATAACGATATTATTTTCAATGACAAGCCGTTCGAGATATGAAAACTTTAATGAGCCCACCAAAAACTGATTTTTCCAGCTACTATATCTTTCAGAGGTTACAATTTCAAATCCACTAGGAGCAATAGATGGAGTCCAATAATGAATTGGTTGCTCCATACCATCTTTTTCAGTTAAACTGGTGATGATTGAACCATCATAATTTGTTCCATAAGTAATTTCCGGCCAACCATAGTTTTTACCAGCCTCAATGATATTGATCTCATCGCCACCTCTAGGACCATGTTCATGAATCCATATCTCACCTGTTTGGGGATGTAATATCATTCCTTGAGGATTTCGATGACCATACGAGAATATTGAAGGATTTGCGTTTTCAGTATTGACAAACGGATTATCATTAGGTATCGATCCGTCTTTATTCAATCGGTGAACCTTACCCCCATCCCGACTGAGGCTTTGGGGATTCACATCTCTCTGCCCTCGATCGCCGATTGTTAAGTAAAGATATCCTTCCGTATCAAAAATAATACGAGAACCAAAATGAACCCCTCTCGTTGTATTTTCTTTACCTCTAAAAAGTTGGTTCACATTTGATAGTTGTTTGGATTCTATATCGATTTGTGCTGAATAAAGAGCCGTATTCCCTCCATTCACTCCTTTTGGACTGAAGCTTATGGTAAAATAGATTAACTGATTTTCAGAAAAGTTTGGATCTACTTCGATATCCAACAGCCCCCCTTGACCATTATGATATATTGGTGGTAAACCCCCAATAGGAAATTTTTCTTCATTTTTAACGTAATAAAGCCTGCCTGATTTTTCAGTGACCAAAAATTCCGTTTCCGAAATAAATGCCATCCCCCAAGGAATATTAATACCACCGACAACTAATTGATATGCCTCATTCTGTGACTTTGGCTTTGCTTGAGGTTCTATGGCAATTGTGGGTGGATTAGGATTTGGTGTCGGATTAATAGGATTTAAGGGTTCAACTGTTTTTGGCACTATAGTCTCTTCTACTTCTTCAAGCACTGCAATAATTTGACAATCTTTAGTAGCGATAAATTCAATCGTCGTCTCATTATTGCTGAACTTACCACAATCGCCTTCCCATGCTTTGAATTGATAATGCTCATTGGGCAGAGCCGTGATAGAGACTGTTTTGCCCTTTTCGATGGTTTGGGAAGGCGTGATGGCTCCTCCCACACCAGATGCCGTGGCGATGCTATAAACTAAGGGGAGAGGGGTGACAGAGATGATATCATCATCACAAGAAAAGAATATCAAAAAAAGAAAAACAAAATATTTCGATGGCCTATAATTGAACCGTGTCATGAATAAATTTACTCTAGTATTTGATAAAATTCACATAGACTTCTACAAATATACTCGGAACTCCTATCTTCTTGGCATTGAATCTAACTAAAATAGGTGATTAAACAAGTCAAATGAGATCCTTTTCCACTTATAGATTATAGCAGAAACCATAAATCTAAATTTAAGAGTTCTTTGCTCTAAAATTTTGCTTTCCGCTAAAAAAAGATTTAGTTTAAAACCCCTATCTTTTTACTTGACTGTATGTTTTTATCATTTCACTATTTGTGTATTGTTTGCGATAGGAGTCATTTCAATTTTTTTTAATCCAAACGAATGAGCTTTTTTAATCCCCATACAGGGCAAAGCCAAACAACAATCTATCATTTTTCAATCAAGTCCATCACATCATCAATTGGCAACCGATAGAAGCCATGTTAGTAGAAAGTTATCAAGAAGGAAAAACAGTGAGGTCAAAAAGCCTATCATCCCATGATATTACTGAACATGCCGTTGATTTCGGTCTGATGTCCGAACGAAAGTATTCATGAAAGACTGAATGTTTCACGGCTTTTTGTGATTTGGATATGGAAGATGCCATTCCCGATTACAACACATAGTCTCATTTTCGTTCAGTATCAACGGTCAAAAAACTCTATCAATGCATCATGGATGAAGTCCACCGACCACTGACGGCCAAAGGGATGATGACATGTTCAACTATCTAGTACAACATGCGCTCAGCCAAACGATTTTTAGGGGAAGATTCTAAGGGTTCATATTGGACGTTTTAAAAAACTCACCCAAGAACAGAGGTATCCATTGGAATCGTTAATCCAACACCGAACCATGAGTAGTTCATCGGACAACGATGTATGAAGAATCAAATAGTCATCGTTAGGAAAAAATAAAGACCTCAAGAGATTACCCAATCGATAACCCCTGATGAAAGACACTAAAAAGAGAATAAGGGAACCCACATTATATCCCACTGATATAGGCACTCAAAAACGCCATCACCGCTGATCGATCGATTGCTATTTCGATGATAATGCCTGCATAAAACAAATCACTTTTCTAAACTAGATGATGGCTCATTTCATAGCCCATCACCAAAATCCCTAAAAACTCAAAAAAAAATCATGATTTTTCCAAAAATGGGGGGGGGTACTGATTATCTTTGCAAAGATTCACTTGAATTCCTATCGATGAATTTTAAATTTTACCCATCATCCATACTTAAACCCATACCACTCATGACTCGCTTATCCGATCTTAGACCCTCTTGGTCGATGCCCTTGATTCTTTTGATCTTCTTTGCCTGTGGCGAAGATTCCGTGCGCACCAAGCCCGTTACCCCCCCCCTATTTTATACCATAGCGACCTCGGCGAGTATCGGTGGGACCATCACCCCGACCCAACGCATGGCCAGTGGACAGTCCGTAGCCATCACTGCCACCCCTAACCAACATTATCAATTCAAAACCTGGACGGGCAATTGTCCCATCAATAGCCAAGAAGCCAGTCTCCGTTTTGAGGCCAGCGGTCATTGCTCTATCACGGCAGTCTTTGAAAAAATCAACTATCCCATCACCGCCACCACCACCGACGGAGGAACGGTCACCGGACTGCCCGCCCAGGGCAGCCCCCAAGGACAGCCCATCACCCTTCGAGCCGTGCCCCAAGAATACCATCTCTTTGCCGGCTGGACCACCGATGGGGATTCGGGTTGCCCCACCCTAGAAGACCCCACCCCACCAACCCTCTCTTTTGTCATCCAAGGGCCCTGCGCATTACAAGCTGCTTTTCAAAAAGTCCAACGCACCATCACTACCGCCATCAATACAGGAGGTACCATTACCCCCACCCAAACTATCGAGCATGGCCAAGAAATCACCATTACCATAACCCTCGAAGAGGGCTATACACTAAACCAATGGACGGACAACTGCGGGACCTTTTCTCCCCAAGACCTCACCATCACCTTTTCCGCTACCGAGGATTGCCAGCTCCAAGCCATTCTTGAAAAAAAACAATATCTCGTGCAGGCCACGGCCACTTTAGGCGGATCTGTTAATAATCCCAATCGTATAGAAGCCATCCATGGCCAACAAGTGGAGTTCACTGCCCAAGCCGATGAAAATCATGTCTTTGCGGGATGGAAAACACAAGAAACTTCGGAATGCCCCACCTTGGAAAACCCCCAAGATCCTACCCTCTCGTTCATCGTCACCGGCCCCTGTGCCCTGCAAGCCCGCTTCATGAAAGCCCCCCGCACCATCACCACCGCCATTATTAATGAAGGGGGCACCATTAGCCCTCCCCAAACCATCGAACATGGACAAACCGTCCGCATTACCATCGAGGTGGAGGACGACTATACCTTAGAAGCATGGAAAAGCGATTGTGGTAGCTTTTCTCCCCAAGAGGACACTATCACCTTTATCGCTACCAACGATTGCCAAGTGACTGCCGTGTTAAAACCAAAAACCTATCTCATCCAAGCCACCGCCTCCCCAGGAGGTACCATCCAAAAGCCACAACAGCACCAAGCCACCAAAGGACAAACCATCGTCTTTAACGCCCAAGCCAACCAAAACCATGTCTTTGAACGATGGACCACCGATGGAAGCCCCGGTTGTCCCACCCTCCAGAATCCAACCCAGCCCAAACTATCTTTGACCGCCATAGGAACTTGTGCCTTCCAAGCCCGATTTACCAAAGCCCAACGCACCATCACTACCGCCATCAATGAAGGCGGCACCATTACCCCCTCCCAAACCGTCCCCCATGGACAAACCGTTCGCATTACCATCGAGGTGGATGACGACTATACCTTAGAAGAATGGAATAGTGATTGCGGCAGCTTTAGCTCCAATGAGACCACCATTACCTTGATCGCTACCAAAGATTGTCAAGTCAGCGCCCTGCTCGAAGAAGCAGTAGAGCAAGAACCCACCCCAACAACCGAGACCCCACCCAGTCCAACAACAGAAAATCCACCCACTCCAACACCCAGCACACCCCCCAGCAATCCTACCCCCGTGAATCCACAGCCCGTCATCCCCGATCCTGTCGATGCGGCCGATGCTTGTGCCCAACCCCTCGAATTCGCCCCCAATGGTCATACCATCCAAGTCAAGGAAGCCTGCCGAGGATTCCAACGCGATGAGATTAATGACCTCAACCTATACCATTTGGTAGGAAAGACCCCTACCTTCCAAGGCGTGACCTATACCATCGTCGATGATTTTAGCATCCGAGATCGACGAGACCAAGGCTTGCCCATGAGCAATATCGTCACCACCTTCGTCACCAATATGAATAGCCTATTCTCTAACAATCACGGCTGTGATGAACAACAAATGAATTGCCGGTTCGTCAGCAGCACCTTCAATGAAGATATCAGCCATTGGGATACCAGTAACGTCACCACCATGGATTTTATGTTTCGAGGAGCCTCCGCTTTTAATCAAGATATCGGCCCCTGGGATACCAGTCAGGTCACCAGCATGGCAGCCCTATTTGAAAAAGCTACCGCTTTTAATCAAGATATTGGACCGTGGGAGGTCTCCAAGGTCACTATCATGACCTTGATGTTTAAAGGAGCCACCGCCTTCAATCAAGACATCGGTGATTGGGATGTCAGTAGCGTCACCAACATGGGAAGTCTCTTTGCGGATGCCACCGCCTTTAATCAAGATATCGGCCCCTGGGATGTATCGCAAGTCACGAACATGAATCACCTATTTGCTAGGGCTACCGCCTTCCAGCAAGACATCAGTGAGTGGAAGGTGGGGCGGGTCATCGATTGTAGGAAGGCGGTTCCAGGATTAAGCCCGGACCACCGGCCGACATTTACCAATTGTCCGCCCCCCTTGCTGGTCAAGCATAGCAATGGAGTGACGGTCATGATCAATCCCATGCTTCAAAACCATTCGCAATATGCTGGGCAAAAAGCGACCCTCGAGGACACCACCTATACCATCGTGGATAATGCCTCCCTCAAAACCTGGGCGGCCACTGATCAGACCAATACCGTGTGCACCTCCCTGGTGACCGATATGAGCTTCTTGTTCCGGAGGAAAGCCACCTTTAATCAAGATATCAGCTCCTGGGATACTAGCCAGGTCACCAATATGGCCAGGATGTTTCAAGGAGCCAATGCCTTCAACCAAGACATTGGCGATTGGGATGTCCGCCAGGTCAATAACATGACCTTTATGTTTAAAGGAGCCACGGCCTTCAATCAAGACATCGGAGCGTGGAATGTCAGTAGCGTGACGAACATGCTAGGGATGTTTAATCAAGCCACTGCGTTCAACCAAGACATCGGGGAATGGAATGTCAGTAGTGTGACCAATATGGGTCATATGTTTAATCAAGCCACTGCGTTCAACCAAGACATCGGGGAATGGAATGTCAGTAGTGTCACCAATACCTATGCCATGTTTGCTGATGCTGATGCCTTCGATCAAGACATCGGGGAATGGAATGTCAGTAGTGTGACCAATATGGGTAGTATGTTTAATACAGCAAGTGCCTTCAACCAAGACATCGGGGAGTGGAATGTCAGTAGTGTGACTGATATGGTAGGGATGTTTAATACAGCGAGTGCCTTCAACCAAGACATCGGGGAGTGGAATGTCAGTAATGTGACGAATATGAGTTTTATGTTTTTTCGGGCCACCGCGTTCAATAAAGACCTTAGTGGTTGGGTTGTCAATAATGTTATACTCTGTCTTTCTTTTTATAGTGATTCAGGCTTAAGTCAAGCCAATCTGCCTCCCTTTAGCAATTGCACCCCATAAGGTCTATAGAGGTTGAGGTTTTTTGGTTTTAAACGATTCTGAATTCAAAAAATGATAAAAGCACAAGAATTTTGTGCCTTCGTGTGTCATTGGAATTCAACACCAAGGGACCTTTAAAATCCTATATGAGTTGTGTCCATGAGGATTGATGAAATACAGATAAAATAAACTATATTTTATATCTAATTTTAGGTTCAGGTAATGATGTAATGTGGCGTTAGAAATAATAAGAGGGAGATTCTTGCATTAAAACTTTTGATTTCCAATAAGATAAAGGATTAGATTAAAAAACCTCTTTTTTGATGTATTGTCATGAACAGAAGAAAAGATGGGTTCCTCCTAGCATCTAATTTTTTGACTTTGCATTATTGAAAAGGCTCCTTTATTCATTAGCTCCCTTATCGTAATTTTGTTTTTGTGAAGCCACTATATCTTCTATTGACAACCTTGATTTTATGCTCTATTGGCTTTTCCTACTCCCAAGAACTCATCCAGGGAAAACTTTTGTACAAAAATATCAACGTGGTGGCCGCAAATGTGATAAACAATACCACTGGGGATGCCACCATAACCAATTCCGATGGAGAGTTTCAAATAATGGCCTCATTGAATGATGTAATCATCTTTTCATCTGTTCAATACATCATTAGAGAAGTGGCTGTTTCTGAAGAAATTCTTCAAAACAAACGTCTAATTGTTGCCGTTAATGAAGACATCCAAGAATTAAATGAAGTGGTTGTCACACCCGATCAAACCAAGGCTTTCATCGATCTTGTCGAAGAGCAATTTAAGGGCTTTGATTATACAACCGACCAGTACTCAAGGGTTCGCAATGAACTGGTTGAAGAGAATCAATTAGAACATGGATTAAATTTTTTGAATTTGGCCAAATTTGTCTCTCAAATCTTTTCCAATCAATCGGAAACACAACGCATGTCTCTCAAACCTAGCCAAGTGCTTCCTGAAGTATTTGAAACTTCATTTTTCGAAAACGATTTAAAAATACCCAAAGAGCAAGTTACTGAATTTTTGGAATACCTTGACAATAACATGAAAAGTCAAGAATTGTTTCGTCAAGACCGTCAATTTCAACTCATCGATTTTTTGGTTATCGAAAGTCAGAAGTATCTACACCAAAACCATAAGAAATGACGGATGCTCATTCATCATCGATATCTTTTTTTAAAAAGGTTTTTCAAATAAATGGATTTCTAATATTGTTGGTTATTTTAACCTTCTGCAACGCTTCAAACCCCAATGATAAACCTAATGTGACATTATCTAATCATCCTACCAATAAAATTATCATCACAGAATCAGAAAGCGAAAATACTCCAAAATCCGAAAGTGCAAAAAATTCTCATAATGATGATTCAAATTCAGAAGATTCTGATAAAACCGAAAACAGCAATACAGAATCCGAAGATTCGGCAAATTCTGAAAATTCAAAAGATGATATTGATTCTCAAAATGAGAATACAAACAGTAATCAAACCGATGAAATTTCAAATAATGAAACGACATTAAAAGATTCTGAAAGTTCTGATGATGAAAATGAAAATGAAAATAAGACAAAATCTGAAAATTCACAGCAAAACACTAAGAATGAAGATTATTTGATAGAAGGTCCTATTTTCAGAGTCTCTTATAATGAAATTAAGGAACAACCCAACTGGTTAGAATATACGGTACGCCCAAATCTTCAAGCAAGAACTTCGAGAGATGGTAGAAACTTCTATGAAGTCGATTCGGTCCATACCTCAGATGATGATGATTACTACAAAAATATTTGGGATAAAGGTCATTTGGCACCAGCTGCTGCATTTGTCGATAATGATTCTTTTATGCATGAATCGTTTTCTTATCTCAACTGTTCGCTTCAACATCAATCCTTAAATAGAGGACAATGGGCTGTATTAGAAAGTGAATTGAGAAAACGAGCCAATCAATATCAAAAGCCTGTTTGTGTTCGAATTGAATTGATTTTTGATGAGCAATCCATTATCCTTCCCACTGATGCGGTTGTCCCAAGTGGTTATATTAAATATTCGTATATTCAGGGGGTTGGCCAAGAGTGTTATCAATTTAAAAATGAAAAACCCTCTGGAAGCTGGCGAGAACAAATCATTGATTGTCCCAAAGATATTGATTGCTACAATCCGAAATAGATTTTTTGTTTGTGTTGAAACTAGAATTCAGAATGTCTTTTTTCTTTTGGGAACCTTATTTTTATTTAACTCTAGCGACTCACTCCATAAATTTTATGTAAGTACCACTTCCATCACATTTCTTGAAAGTCAAAATTCAATTCATATCACCACTAAAATTTTTATCGATGATATGCAACGTGCTTTAAGACAACGCCATGGTTCCATTAAACTCGATCCAGACTCGAATCTGCAATTAGTTGATAGTCTTTCTATTCAATATCTAAATCAACACTTGATCATAAAACAAAATCAGCATGTGTTGCCTTTAGATTTTGTCGGTAAAGAATATGATTTTGATTTAGGAACATATCATTTGGAAATACTCACTCGAGCTTTAACAATTGACACACTAAGGATCACTAATACGGTACTCTTTGATTTGTTTGAAGATCAAAAAAATATCATCCATTTCAAATCAAATAACTACCGAAAAAGTTACCTGTTACACTTAGGAAAATCATCAATAGTGATTCCCGTAAAATAATAATAGATTATTGTAATCTAAAAGATTTGGGCATAACCCTCAAATCTTGAAAGAGAATTATATTTATTTTTGAAATCTCATAATCCCATCATTTAATGAAACAATTTCTTCATTGCATTTTATTTTCTTTTTTTGCAATCCCCCTTACCTATGGCCAAGATATAGAATCTCATCAAAGAGAACTTGGTCATACCAATCAAAATAAATTTCGACAGCTCTATGACGAGTTTGCCACGCCAAACAGTTATAGAACAGCTTCAGGAGCTCCAGGAATCAATTACTTTCAACAAAAAGTTGATTATATCATGGATATCGAACTTGATGATGAAAACACCAAACTTTACGGACATCAAACTATTACTTATACTAATAATTCACCAGATGAGTTGCCTTATTTATGGGTTCAATTGGATCAAAATATTCGCAAAAAAGATTCCCCTACTTTAGAAAAAAATGGGAGTGGAGTAGATCCGATTTTGACCTCTGGGCAATTTGTTTCATCGTATTTAAAAGAGCCTTTTGATGGCGGATTTAATATCGAATATGTCAAAGATCTAGAAGGAAATAATCTTCCTTATACCATCAATATGACCATGATGCGGATTGATTTACCAAGTCCCATCGCCTCCAAAGGACAGTTTCAGTCAAAATCCGAAAGTGCAAAAAATTCTCATAATGATGATTCAAATTCAGAAGATTCTGATAAAACCGAAAACAGCAATACAGAATCCGAAGATTCGGCAAATTCTGAAAATTCAAAAGATGATATTGATTCTCAAAATGAGAATACAAACAGTAATCAAACCGATGAAATTTCAAATAATGAAACGACATTAAAAGATTCTGAAAGTTCTGATGATGAAAATGAAAATGAAAATAAGACAAAATCTGAAAATTCACAGCAAAACACTAAGAATGAAGATTATTTGATAGAAGGTCCTATTTTCAGAGTCTCTTATAATGAAATTAAGGAACAACCCAACTGGTTAGAATATACGGTACGCCCAAATCTTCAAGCAAGAACTTCGAGAGATGGTAGAAACTTCTATGAAGTCGATTCGGTCCATACCTCAGATGATGATGATTACTACAAAAATATTTGGGATAAAGGTCATTTGGCACCAGCTGCTGCATTTGTCGATAATGATTCTTTTATGCATGAATCGTTTTCTTATCTCAACTGTTCGCTTCAACATCAATCCTTAAATAGAGGACAATGGGCTGTATTAGAAAGTGAATTGAGAAAACGAGCCAATCAATATCAAAAGCCTGTTTGTGTTCGAATTGAATTGATTTTTGATGAGCAATCCATTATCCTTCCCACTGATGCGGTTGTCCCAAGTGGTTATATTAAATATTCGTATATTCAGGGGGTTGGCCAAGAGTGTTATCAATTTAAAAATGAAAAACCCTCTGGAAGCTGGCGAGAACAAATCATTGATTGTCCCAAAGATATTGATTGCTACAATCCGAAATAGATTTTTTGTTTGTGTTGAAACTAGAATTCAGAATGTCTTTTTTCTTTTGGGAACCTTATTTTTATTTAACTCTAGCGACTCACTCCATAAATTTTATGTAAGTACCACTTCCATCACATTTCTTGAAAGTCAAAATTCAATTCATATCACCACTAAAATTTTTATCGATGATATGCAACGTGCTTTAAGACAACGCCATGGTTCCATTAAACTCGATCCAGACTCGAATCTGCAATTAGTTGATAGTCTTTCTATTCAATATCTAAATCAACACTTGATCATAAAACAAAATCAGCATGTGTTGCCTTTAGATTTTGTCGGTAAAGAATATGATTTTGATTTAGGAACATATCATTTGGAAATACTCACTCGAGCTTTAACAATTGACACACTAAGGATCACTAATACGGTACTCTTTGATTTGTTTGAAGATCAAAAAAATATCATCCATTTCAAATCAAATAACTACCGAAAAAGTTACCTGTTACACTTAGGAAAATCATCAATAGTGATTCCCGTAAAATAATAATAGATTATTGTAATCTAAAAGATTTGGGCATAACCCTCAAATCTTGAAAGAGAATTATATTTATTTTTGAAATCTCATAATCCCATCATTTAATGAAACAATTTCTTCATTGCATTTTATTTTCTTTTTTTGCAATCCCCCTTACCTATGGCCAAGATATAGAATCTCATCAAAGAGAACTTGGTCATACCAATCAAAATAAATTTCGACAGCTCTATGACGAGTTTGCCACGCCAAACAGTTATAGAACAGCTTCAGGAGCTCCAGGAATCAATTACTTTCAACAAAAAGTTGATTATATCATGGATATCGAACTTGATGATGAAAACACCAAACTTTACGGACATCAAACTATTACTTATACTAATAATTCACCAGATGAGTTGCCTTATTTATGGGTTCAATTGGATCAAAATATTCGCAAAAAAGATTCCCCTACTTTAGAAAAAAATGGGAGTGGAGTAGATCCGATTTTGACCTCTGGGCAATTTGTTTCATCGTATTTAAAAGAGCCTTTTGATGGCGGATTTAATATCGAATATGTCAAAGATCTAGAAGGAAATAATCTTCCTTATACCATCAATATGACCATGATGCGGATTGATTTACCAAGTCCCATCGCCTCCAAAGGACAGTTTCAGTTTCAAGTCAAATGGTGGTATAATATTAACAATCACGTAGAAAATAGAGCCCGTTCTGGGTATGAATATTTTTCTGAAGACGAGAATAGAGCCTATGTGATTGCCCAGTTTTTCCCAAGATTATGTGTGTACGACGATGTTGAAGGATGGCAAAACATGCAGTTTTGGGGGAATGGAGAATTTGCACTTCAATTCGGTGATTACCAGGTCAATATCACAGTTCCTTCAGATCATGTATTAGAAGCCACAGGAGAATTACAAAATCCAAGACAAGTACTGACATCAAAACAATACAAAAGATATCGTGATGCCCAAAAAAGTTATGATCAACCGATCTTTATAGTCACTGAAGAAGAAGCTCGAGAAAACGAGAGTGAAGTTTCTGATAAAAAATCCACATGGAAATTCGTGGCCAATAATGTCCGGGATTTTGCTTTTGCCACTTCTAGAAAATTCATTTGGGAAATGCAAGCGGTTGAAATTGGAGAAAATACGGTAATGGCAGTATCCTTATACCCCAAAGAAGGAAATCCCCTTTGGGAAGAATATTCCACCAAAGCAGTCCTTCAAACCTTAAAGACGTTCTCAAAACACACCTTTGATTATCCATATCCCAAAGCAGTATCAGTTCACGCTCGAAACCAGGGAATGGAATATCCTATGATTTGTTGGAATTATGGTCGTCCTGATAGCAATGGGGAATATTCAGAGCGCATTAAATATGGCATGATTAGTGTCATTATACATGAAATTGGACATAATTTTTTTCCAATGATTGTCAATGCTGATGAGAGACAATGGGGTTGGATGGATGAAGGATTGGATACCTTTATGCAATATGTCACCGAACAAGAATTTGGTAAAGTATATCCTGAATCTATTGGAGATCTCGATAGCTATCCATCAAGAAGGGGAAAGCCCGCAGATATTGTTCCTTACATGTCTGGAGATCAAAGTTTTTTGGCCCCTATCATGTCAAATCCAGAAAATGTTTACCAACTTGGGCCGAATGCCTATGGAAAACCCGCAACGGCCCTCAATATTTTAAGAGAAACCGTCATGGGGAGAGAATTATTTGATCACGCATTTAAAACTTATGCACAACGCTGGATGTTTAAACATCCCACTCCAGAAGATTTTTTCCGAACCATGGAAGATGCCTCAGCTGTCGATTTAGATTGGTTTTGGCGGGGTTGGTTTTATACAACAGATTATGTCGATATCGGAGTAAAGGATGTCAAAACATATCGAGTCTCTTCGACACCGGGTCAAAATGCCATTGACCTATTGAGCAGTTATGGAATGTCTATTGAGGATCTCCCTCCAAATTATGATGTGTTTATCGTTCCTGAAGATGAATCCACCTCCGATGAGCAACTAGAATCCGTTGAAGATTATATCCAAGAAAATAACATCAATCTAGAAACGCTCCATAATTCGAAATACATTTATGAAATTGCTTTTGAAAAACCAGGTGGATTGGTCATGCCATTGATTGTGGAATATACTTATGAAGATGGTTCAACAGAAAACATCACCTATCCTGTTCAAGTTTGGCGAAAAAATGATGATTTAGTGTATAAGCGTGTCATTAGTAATCAAGCCATTGTGAATATAACCGTCGATCCTAATTTAGAAACGGCTGATATCGATACTTCAAATAATAGTTGGCCAAAGCAGGAATTGAAAACTGATTTAGAGCGCTTTAGAGAAGGATCTCAATAACAAAAGATACTTTAATAATTTTGGGTAGGGTCTTTTAAGTAATTGCAATTAACGTGGTATATTTTATTAGTGGACCTGAGATTATTTTTGTCTTTTTTATCTTCTTATTGGTTTTTGGTGCTGATAAAATTCCAGGATTGGCTAGGACCCTAGCCAAAGGGATGACGCAAGTACGTCAAGCAACCAATGAAATTAAAACAGAACTGCAAAAATCTGTAGACGAAAATATTGAAAATCCCAAGAAATCTGTCACAAAAGACATCAAAAAAGAAGTAGGAAAAATTTCTAAAGGATTCAAGGACCTTGAAGATTCGATCCAGCGAGATCTCACAAAACATAACTCAAGCTAAGACCATCTCGGAAAGGTAATAAGACGGTTTGAACTTTGGGATGATTGGCAAGGTATTGATTATATTGTGCGATGGCTTGGGTATCAGCATCATTTGGATTCAAAACTTTTCCACTCCAGAGGGTATTATCCGATATAATCAACCCTTTTTGATTCATTTTATCAATCAATAAATCAAAATAAAGCCTATAGTTTTTTTTATCTGCATCAATAAATGCTAAATCTATTTTGCTTGATATGCTTGGTATGACTTCAAGAGCATCTCCCAAGTATGATTTTATTTGATGCTGATACGGTGAATTTTTAAAATAGCTCTTTTGAATATCGACTAGCTCTTCATTGATATCGATGGTATGAATCATCCCATTTTGGCATAGTCCTTCCGCCAAACATAATGTAGAAAACCCAGTAAAGGTCCCCACTTCTATTATTTGTTTGGGTTTCACCAATTGTGATAACAAACTCAAAACTCTTCCTTGTAGGGAGCCGCTGACCATTTCTGGGTTTTTCATCTTTTGGAAGGTTTCTAATTCAATTTTCTGCAATAATGAAGATTGCTTATGACTAGATTTTATAGCATATTCTAACAAATTTTCAGTTGGGAAATCCATAATATCGAAGATTTAAAAATTGCTTAAATTTAGGTTTATCTTTTGGAATTGTTGGATTCCTAAAACGTTGTTTTTTTTGATTCAAGGTTTGAACATTAATTTTTCTAAAAATTGGTTTTAATTATCAATGGACACGAAATATTTAATCCTCTTTATGTTGCTTTTTTATCTTCGGAATTCTGAAGTGTACCCCATTGTTAGGACAGTTATTGGCCAAATTTAAGTTACCTACAACTTGTGTTTTTCTTTGGAATTGGGGCTTGAAAAAAGAACCATTCCAACTTAAAATGAGTGGTTTGTTTTTTTGATGGTTCATGATGCTTTATGATGGTTGATTTCTTGGTAACGATCAACGGGCGTTTGATATTGAATACCCTGATGTGGTCTCTCATAATTATAAAACCGAAAATATTTTTCCAATTTATGATAGCACTCCAAACCATCATCAGAGGGTTCCATAGGCGTGCACTCTTGTTTGACCGAATGCCATCATCGTTCGATAAAGGCATTATCGGTTGCTCTACCTTTTCCATCCATACTTCACCGAATGGAAAAACGGCGAACCGCATTGGTGTATTCCCTCGAAGTAAACTGACTGCCCTGATCGGTATTCAATATTTGCGGACAACCATAGTGTTCCACCGCCTTGTATAACGCCTCCAAACACAAGTCCACGTGCATGCTATTGGAAAGATGGAAGCCGACCACAAAACGACTATAAATGTCGATGATGGCACAGAGGTAAAACCCACCGCCTAATACACTGATGTAAGTGATATCGGTGGCCCAGACATGGTTCGGCGTCTCAATAGATAATCTTCTCAATAAATACGGAAATATCTGATTATCAGGGTTTTGGCTTCTTCGAGTGGTCTTTATTTTGGGGTAAAGAGCACGGATATGGAGTAACTGGTAGATACGGAAGATGCGTTTGATATTGAGTTGTTTGAATTCCGGATGTTTCGCGAGAATCCACCGAAGCATCCGTCGAGCCCCAAAAAAGGGATAGAGGATATAATATCTCTTGACCAGCTTGACTAACTGCACATGAAGTTCGGAAGGTCCGATAGCTTGATAGTACCAGCCGCTACGATCGATCGACAATAAAGCACATTGTCTGACAATGCTTAAGGTAGACGATCGATCCACCATCTGACGACGTTTTGCTCTAGAATATTGCATCATAAGTTTTTTTTAAAAAATTCGATTTCAATCTTTTGTTGACCAATGATCTGATAGCATTGATCCAATTGTTTTTGTTTCTGATCTTCCGATTTTCGAGCATTCGAACGGTGAAACAAGCCTTTGGCTCGTTGATCGAACTCTTTTTTCCAAGTGGATATTTGGACAGGATGCACCTCAAAACGACGAGCTAGTTCTTGGATGCTATGACGTTCTTTGAAGGCTTCCTTGACCACCTTGAATTTGAATTCTGGTGTATGCTGTCTTCGCTTCATAGGATAAAAATATTCACTGTAAAATATAACTTAAACAGCTGTCCTAATTTTGGGGTACAGAACATTCTTAGATGATAGGGAATATTGTCAATCCCGATGGAAATTTCGTTCCGCATGTGAATGTGATTCATTCAGATTTAAAATTCGGAACGGTTTCTAAATAAAAGATGGAAGCTTCACCTTGCTCTCTAGATGAAGTATGAAGTTCAAATTGGTTATCCTTTGATTTTTCCCATCAAACCACCGCATCACTGAATCACCAGCGACTCAAAAGAAAATGATTATTGAAATAACCCCCATGAGAAGAAAATTAAAAGCTATTTTATTGTTTTAAAAACCGACTTCATAGAATGTTAGAAAGATTAGCAGAATTTTATCATATAGGATCTAGCATGAATTTGCTTAATGAAGAGGAGTTGAAATGGTAATATTTATAAATGTCCTTCGAGTGAAAGTATTTTACTTGCGAAATTTAGTTTTCACAAAGTAAAACTAGCCCATTTTCTATTCAGAATAAAAACTTTTATGAAATCAATCCTAATACTAAGTCACGTTTTAAAGTCATGAAATAATGTTTGTTTTTTAGGCGAGATTTGATTTATCTAAGAGGGAATAAGAATAAATCGAGTATCTATCATTCAGAAAAGAAATTCGTATTAAACATGACCAAAAGATTTAACGTGGGTTCTGTTTTTAATTTTTATAATTC